>NZ_LMJF01000001.1:0-59613 GCF_001429785.1 Lysobacter sp. Root916
CTGACCAAGGTGGGCGCGGAGCGTTTCGGCGGCGAGTTCAAGGCGTACGACGCGATCGACGCGGCGCCGGAAGAGAAGGCGCGCGGCATCACGATTTCGACGGCGCACGTCGAGTACGAATCGGCGAACCGCCACTACGCGCACGTGGATTGCCCGGGCCACGCCGACTACGTGAAGAACATGATCACGGGTGCGGCGCAGATGGACGGCGCGATTCTGGTGTGCTCGGCCGCTGACGGCCCGATGCCGCAGACCCGCGAGCACATYCTGCTGTCGCGTCAGGTCGGCGTGCCGTACATCGTCGTGTTCCTGAACAAGGCCGACATGGTGGACGACGCCGAGCTGCTCGAGCTGGTCGAGATGGAAGTTCGCGAGCTGCTGACCAAGTACGAGTTCCCGGGCGACGACACCCCGATCATCCACGGTTCGGCCCGTCTGGCGCTGGAAGGCGACCAGTCGGAGATCGGCGTGCCGTCGATCCTGCGTCTGGTGGAYGCGCTGGACACGTTCATTCCGCAGCCGGAGCGCGCGATCGACAAGCCGTTCCTGATGCCGGTGGAAGACGTGTTCTCGATCTCGGGCCGCGGCACCGTGGTGACCGGTCGTATCGAGCGCGGCATCATCAAGGTGGGCGACGAAATCGAAATCGTCGGTATCCGTCCGACCCAGAAGACCACGGTCACGGGCGTGGAGATGTTCCGCAAGCTGCTGGACCAGGGTCAGGCGGGCGACAATGCCGGTCTGCTGCTGCGCGGCACCAAGCGTGACGACGTCGAGCGCGGCCAGGTGCTGGCCAAGCCGGGTTCGATCACCCCGCACACCGAGTTCGAAGCCGAAGTCTACGTGCTGTCGAAGGACGAAGGCGGCCGTCACACCCCGTTCTTCAAGGGTTACCGTCCGCAGTTCTACTTCCGCACGACCGACATCACCGGCGCGGTGACGCTGCCGGACGGCGTGGAGATGGTCATGCCGGGCGACAACATCAAGATGGTCGTGTCGCTGATCAACCCGGTGGCGATGGACGACGGCCTGCGCTTCGCGATCCGCGAAGGCGGTCGTACGGTCGGCGCCGGCGTGGTGGCGAAGATCATCAAGTNGCTGATCAACCCGGTGGCGATGGACGACGGCCTGCGCTTCGCGATCCGCGAAGGCGGTCGTACGGTCGGCGCCGGCGTGGTGGCGAAGATCATCAAGTGACCCTTTGACCCGGGCGCCTCTGGCGCCCGGCCTTGTCAAGGGGTCATTCCCGCGAAGGCGGGAATCCAGGTCGCCCGCGTAGTTCGGGCCCTGGCAGATCCAGTCTCACCGCAGCATGCAACACAGGAGCCGGGGTTCGCGCCCCGGCTCCGGGTCCTCCGGGCCGGCCCTTTCGGGGCGCCGACCCGGGCATCCGCCGCCGATCGGGCGGGGCGCTTGCGTCCCTCCCGGCAATACGGTTAGAATGCTCGACCACCGCGCCAGGTCTGTTAATTCAGGCCGGCACGACCAGCGAAATGAGGAGCAGGACGCACCTCGTATTCGCCAGACAGGGATATGTCGCACGGCAGCGCTCCGTACGTTCCGGGCCCTCGAGGCTTCCAAGGAACGCACACGGGGCCCTTCGTGCGTTCTGCTCAGTCTGGGCGGATCGGGAAACCGATCTGCCTTAGTTTTTTTCCAGGCAAGGAAGCTCCGGGGCGAGGGTGCTGCTCTGGAGTGTTTGCGTTTTCGTGGGGTTCGGCACACCCAGAAGCCGGCCCGTCGCTCTTTCAACCAAGGAATTCCGTCATGGCGGACCAAAAGATCCGGATTCGGCTGAAGGCGTACGATCATCGTTTGATCGACCGCTCGGCCAGCGAGATCGTCGAGACGGCTAAGCGGACCGGCGCGCAAGTGCGCGGCCCGATCCCGTTGCCGACCAAGATCGAGCGTTACACCGTTCTGGTTTCCCCGCACGTCGATAAGGACGCGCGCGACCAGTACGAGACCCGCACGCACAAGCGCGTGCTCGACATCGTCGACCCCAACGACAAGACCGTGGACGCGCTGATGAAGCTCGAACTCGCGGCTGGCGTCGACGTGCAGATCAAGCTGACCTGAGGCAAGCCACCATGACCGCGAAGAAATATTCGTTGGGCATCGTCGGCCGTAAGGCCGGCATGAGCCGCGTCTTCCTCGCCGACGGTAAGTCGGTGCCGGTGACGCTGATCGAAGCCACTCCGAACCGTATCACCCAAATCAAGACCACCGACACCGACGGCTACAGCGCCGTGCAGGTGACGGTCGGCGTGCGCCGCGCTGCGCTCGTCAACAAGCCGGAAGCCGGTCACCTCGCCAAGGCGAAGGTCGAAGCCGGTCGCGGCCTGTGGGAGCTGCGCGTGGAAGCCGACCAGATCGGCGCTTTCGAAGTGGGCGGCGAGATCAAGGCCGACATCTTCTCCGAAGGCCAGATCGTCGACGTCCAGGGCATCACCAAGGGCAAGGGCTTCCAGGGCACGATCAAGCGCTGGAATTTCCGCATGGGCGACGCGACGCACGGTAACTCGCTGTCGCACCGCTCGCCGGGTTCGATCGGCCAGCGCCAGACGCCAGGCCGCGTTTTCCCGGGCAAGAAGATGTCCGGTCACATGGGCGCCGTCCAGCAGAGCACGCAGGGCCTGGAAGTGGTCAAGGTCGACGCCGAGCGCGGCCTGATCGCCATCAAGGGCGCCGTGCCGGGCGCGCCGGGCGGCGACGTGATCGTCCGTCCGACGAGCAAGGGAGCATAACGATGGAACTTGCCATCAACGGTAGCGACAAGAAGCTGTCGGTTTCCGACGCCATCTTCGATCGCGAATTCAGCGAAGACCTGGTTCACCAGGTCGTTGTGGCCTACCGCAACGCGGGCCGCGCCGGCACCAAGGCGCAGAAGACGCGTTCGGAAGTCAACGGCACCACCAAGAAGTCGAAGAAGCAGAAGGGCGGCGGTGCGCGTCACGGCGCGCTGACGGCTCCGATCTTCGTCGGCGGCGGCGTGACCTTCGCGGCCAAGCCGCGCAGCTTCGCGCAGAAGGTCAACCGCAAGATGTACCGCGCAGCGATGGCTGCGATCCTGTCGGAGTTGAACCGTCAGGGCCGCATCACCGTCGTCGAGACGCTGGACATCGACTCGCCGAAGACCTCGGGCATGGTCGCCAAGCTGAAGTCGCTCGAAATGGGCCGTCGTCCGCTGCTCGTCACCGAGGAAGCCTCCGAGAACCTATACCTCTCGGCGCGCAACCTGCCTTACGTTGAAGTCCGCGACGTTCAGGGACTCGATCCGGTCGCCCTCGTCGGCGCCGATTCGATCGTGTTCACGACCGATGCGGTCAAGAAGATCGAGGAGTGGCTGGCATGAACGACGCCAAGCTCTACAGCATCATCCGTGCGCCGCGCGTGTCCGAAAAGACCGCGCGTCTGCAGGAAGTTTCCAACCAATACGTCTTCGAAGTCGCGACGGACGCTACCAAGGCCGACATCAAGGTCGCCGTGGAAAAGCTGTTCGACGTGAAGGTCGAGGCGGTGAATGTGGTCAACGTGAAGGGCAAGAACAAGGCCTTCAAGTTCCGCATGGGCCGTCGCGCCGACTGGCGTAAGGCGTACGTGAAGCTGGCCGCTGGCCAGTCGATCGACGTGATTGCCAAGCCCTGAGGAAAGACCCATGGCATTGATGACTTTCAAGCCCACTTCCCCCGGCCGCCGTAGCGCGGTCCGCGTGGTGACGCCGGGCCTGCATAAGGGCGCGCCGCACGCGGCGTTGGTCGAGAAGCAGAGCAAGAGCGGCGGCCGTAACCACCACGGTCGCATCACCACCCGTCACATCGGCGGTGGCCACAAGCAGCATTACCGCATCATCGACTTCAAGCGCGACAAGGTCGGCATTCCCGCCCGCGTCGAGCGGATCGAATACGATCCGAACCGCACCGCGCACATCGCGCTGCTGTGCTACGTCGATGGCGAGCGTCGTTACATCATCGCCCCCAAGGGCCTGAAGGACGGCGACCAGGTGATCGCGGGCCGCGACGCCCCGATCCGCGTCGGCAACACGCTGCCGCTGAGCAACATCCCGGTCGGCACCACCGTGTGCTGCGTCGAGATGAAGCCGGGCAAGGGCGCCCAGCTGGCCCGCGCGGCCGGCGCCAGCGCCTACCTGGTGGCTCGCGAGCAGGGCTACGCCACGCTGCGTCTTCGCTCCGGCGAAATGCGCAAGGTGCCGTCGGAATGCGGCGCCACGATCGGCGAAGTCGGCAACGACGAGCACAGCCTCGAGAAGCTCGGCAAGGCCGGCGCCAAGCGCTGGCGCGGTATCAAGCCGACCGTCCGCGGCGCGGCCATGAACCCGGTCGACCATCCGCACGGCGGTGGTGAGGCCAAGGCTGGCCAGGGCAACCCGCATCCGGTCACGCCGTGGGGCGTGCCGACCAAGGGTTACAAGACGCGTAAGAACAAGCGTACGCAGCAGTTCATCGTTCGCGATCGCAGGAGCTAATCGGCCATGGCACGTTCACTCAAAAAGGGTCCGTTCGTCGACCACCATCTCGCAAAGAAGGTGGAGACCGCGGGCAACAACAAGAAGCCGATCAAGACCTGGTCGCGTCGCTCGATGGTGCTGCCGGAGATGGTGGGTTTCACCATCGCGGTGCACAACGGCAAGAACCACATCCCGGTGTTGGTCAACGAAAATATGGTTGGCCACAAGCTTGGCGAATTCGCCCTGACCCGTACGTTTAAGGGTCACGGCGGCGACAAGAAGTCGGGCAAGTAAGGAGATGACCATGGAAGCGAAAGCCATCCTGCGCACCGCGCGCATCTCCCCGCAGAAGGCCCGCCTGGTCGCCGACCAGGTGCGCGGTCTGTCCGCCGAACGCGCCGTCAACCTGCTGAAGTTCTCGGATAAGAAGGCAGCTGCACTGATCCGCAAGGTCGTGGAGTCCGCCATCGCCAACGCCGAGAACAACCAGGGCGCCGACGTCGACGAGCTCAAGGTCAAGACCATCATGGTGGACGAGGGTCCCGCACTGAAGCGCTTCATGGCGCGTGCGAAGGGCCGCGGCACCCGCATCCTCAAGCGCACCAGCCACATTACTGTGGTTGTGGGCGCGGGCAAGTAAGGCGGAGTCAGACAATGGGTCATAAAGTTCATCCGACCGGTATCCGCCTTGGTATCTCCAAGGACTGGAACTCCAAGTGGTTCGCCGGCAAGAAGCAGTACGCCGAGTACCTGGCCGCCGATCTCAAGGTCCGCGAGATGCTTCGCAAGAAGCTCGCGCAGGCCGGTATCTCGAAGATCTTCATCGAGCGTCCGGCCAACAACGCCCGCGTCACGATCCACACCGCCCGTCCGGGCGTGGTGATCGGCAAGCGCGGCGAGGACATCGAGAAGCTGCGTAAGGAAGTCAGCGCGCTGATGGGCGTTCCGGCGCACATCAACGTGACCGAGGTCCGCAAGCCGGAACTCGACGCGCAGTTGGTCGCCGAGTCGATCGCTCAGCAGCTCGAGCGCCGCATCATGTTCCGTCGCGCGATGAAGCGCGCCGTGGGCAACGCGATGCGCCTGGGTGCCCTGGGCATCAAGGTCAACGTCGCCGGCCGTCTCAACGGCGCCGAGATCGCGCGTTCGGAGTGGTACCGCGAAGGCCGCGTGCCTCTGCACACCCTGCGCGCCGACATCGACTACGGCTTCGCTGAAGCCAAGACGACGTACGGCATCATCGGCATCAAAGTCTGGGTCTACCGCGGCGAAATCTTCGATTTCTCGCAGGTCGGCCAGGAAAAGCAGGACGATTCGCCGCGTAGCGATCGTGGTGACCGCGGCGACCGCGGCGACCGTAACGACCGTCCGGGCCGTCCTGCCCGCGAACAGAGGTAATCCGCCATGTTGCAACCCAAGCGAACCAAGTACCGCAAGGTACACAAGGGCCGCAATGAGGGCCTGAGCTGGAACGGCAATGCCGTCAGCTTCGGCGAATACGGCCTCAAGGCGACCGCACACGGCCAGCTGACCGCGCGTCAGATCGAAGCGGCTCGCCGCTCGATCAGCCGCTACGTCAAGCGCGGCGGCAAGATGTGGATCCGCGTGTTCCCGGACAAGCCGATCACCAAGAAGCCGATCGAAGTCCGAATGGGCTCCGGTAAGGGCAACGTCGAGTACTGGGTCGCTCAGATCCAGCCCGGTCGCATGATTTACGAGATCGAAGGTGTCGCAGAGGACGTCGCGCGCGAAGCGTTCCGTCTGGCGGCCGCCAAGCTCTCGGTGACCACCACTTTCGTTACCCGGACGGTGCGCTAATGGAACTCAAGCAACTGCGCGAGAAGTCGGCTGACGAGCTCAAGGCTCATCTGGTCGACCTGCACAAGGAGAGCTTCGCCCTCCGCATGCAGAAGGCCACCGGTCAGCTCGCTAAGACTCATGAGGCCCGCCGTGTTCGCCGCGAGATCGCTCGCGTGAACATGCTGCTGGGTCAGAAGAAGTAAGGACCCACGCCATGACCGACAACAACACAGAGAAGGCGCTGCGCACGGTTGAAGGCCGGGTCGTCAGCAACAAGATGGACAAGACCGTCACCGTGCTCGTCGAGCGTCAGGTCAAGCACGCGCTGTACGGCAAGTACATCCGTCGCTCGACCAAGCTCCACGCCCACGACGCCGAGAACGCCTGCAAAGAAGGCGACATCGTGCGAGTGAAGGAAATTGCGCCGATGTCGAAGACCAAGAACTGGAGCGTGGTTGAGATCGTCAGCCGCGTGGCCGAATAAGAGGAGGCTGAACCATGATCCAGATGCAAAGCTACCTCGCCGTGGCCGACAACTCCGGTGCTAAAGAAGTGATGTGCATCAAGGTGCTCGGCGGCTCCAAGCGCCGTTACGCGCACATTGGCGACATCATCAAGGTCACCGTCAAGGACGCGATCCCGCGCGGCAAGGTCAAGAAGGGCGACGTCTACGACGCCGTCGTGGTCCGTACCCGCAAGGGCGTTCGTCGCCCGGACGGTTCGCTGATCCGCTTCGATGGCAACGCTGCGGTGTTGCTCAACAACAAGCATGAGCCGATCGGCACCCGTATCTTCGGGCCCGTGACTCGCGAGCTGCGCTCGGAGAAGTTCATGAAGATCGTCTCGCTCGCGCCTGAAGTGCTCTGAGCGGAGGAACTAGACCATGAACCGTATCAAGAAGGGCGATCAGGTGATCGTCACCGCCGGCAAGGACAAGGGCAAGAAGGGCGACGTCGTGCGCGTTCTCGGCGACAAGGTCGTCGTGGCGAACATCAACATCGTCAAGCGCCACACCAAGCCGAATCCGCAGGCCAACCAGCCGGGCGGCGTGATCGAGCGCGAAGCGCCGATCCACATTTCCAACGTCATGCTGTTCAACCCGGCCACCGGCAAGGGCGAACGCATCGGTTTCAAGGTGCTGGAGGATGGACGCAAACTGCGTGTGTTCCGCTCCAGCGGTGAGGCGGTTGACGCCTGAGGAATGCTGAAATGACCACCCGGCTCGAAGAGTTCTACAAGAATGAAGTGGTTCCTGCGCTGACCGAGAAGTTCGGTTACAAGAACCCGATGGAAGTGCCGCGCCTGAGCAAGATCACGCTGAACATGGGCGTGGGCGAGGCTGCGACCAACAAGAAGATCCTGGAAAATGCCGTCGCCGACATGGCCAAGATCTCCGGCCAGAAGCCGATCGTGACGAAGACCCGCGTGTCGGTAGCTTCGTTCAAGATCCGCGACGGCTGGCCGATCGGCGCCAAGGTCACCCTGCGCCGCGCCAAGATGTACGAGTTCATGGACCGCCTGATCAACATCTCGCTGCCGCGCGTGCGCGACTTCCGCGGTGTCTCGGGTCGTTCGTTCGACGGCCGTGGCAACTACAACATGGGCGTCAAGGAACAGATCATCTTCCCGGAAATCGATTTCGACCAGGTCGACGCGCTGCGCGGCATGGACATCGCGATCACCACGACCGCGAAGACCGATGCCGAGGCCAAGGCCCTGCTCGAAGCCTTCCGCTTCCCGTTCCGCAACTGAGTCTAGGATTGAACTATGGCTAAGACCTCCATGATCAACCGCGACATCAAGCGGACCAAGCTGGTGAAGAAGTTCGCCGGCAAGCGTGATGCGCTGAAGAAGATCATCTCCAGCGACACCTCCTCCTACGAGGAGAAGCTGGAAGCCGCCGTGAAGCTGCAGAAGCTGCCGCGCGACTCCTCGCCGAGCCGCCAGCGCAACCGCTGCGCCCTGACCGGCCGTTCGCGCGGCGTCTACCAGAAGTTCGGCCTCGGCCGCAACAAGCTGCGTGAAGCCACCATGCGCGGCGACGTGCCTGGTCTTCGCAAGGCAAGCTGGTAAGATAGTCGGCTGTCCCAGCTGTACCGCCGCGGCCCTCGGGTCGCGGCGGCGCTGTTGAAAGTGTCGTAAACCGTTGTATCTATTACTGAAATTCGCAATCCCGCGGATATCGGTGCTACTCATAGGTGATATTCAATGAGCATGACTGATCCCATCGCCGACATGCTGGTCCGCATCAAGAATGCGGCGGCTGTTCGGAAGCAGACGGTGAAGATGCCGTCGTCCAAGGTGAAGGTGGCCATCGCCGCCGTTCTCAAGGACGAGGGCTACATCCTGGACTCGCGCGTGACCCAAACCACGCCGGGCAAGGCCGAACTCGAAATTTCGCTGAAGTACTACGAAGGCAAGCCGGTGATCGAGCGCCTCCAGCGCTACTCCCGTTCGGGCCTGCGCCAGTACCGCGGCAAGGAAGCGCTGCCCAAGGTCCTCGGCGGCCTGGGTATCGCCATCATCTCCACCTCGAAGGGCATCATGACCGATGCGCAGGCGCGCCAGCAGGGCGTCGGCGGTGAAGTCCTGTGCTTCGTGGCCTAAGGGAGGAATCGTAATGTCCCGAGTTGCCAAGAAGCCGGTCGCCCTCCCGAAGGGTGTCGAAGTGAACGTGCAGGCCGACAACGTCAGCGCCAAGGGCCCGAAGGGCACCTTGTCGATCGCGAAGCCGGCGGCCATCAACCTGCAGATCGAAAACGGCGAAGCCGTGTTCACCACCGAAGACGCCGCGCTGATCCCGTTGACGGGCACCCTGCGCGCGATCCTCGCGAACATGGTCAAGGGCGTCTCCGAAGGCTTCGAGCGCAAGCTCGAGCTGGTCGGCGTCGGCTACCGCGCCTCGATGCAGGGTCAGGACCTCAGCCTCGCGCTGGGTTTCTCGCACCCGGTGCTGTTCAAGGCTCCGGAAGGCATCACCATCGCTACCCCCACCCAGACCGAGATCGTGGTCCAGGGCGCGGACAAGCAGCGCGTCGGTGAAGTCGCCGCCAAGATTCGTGGTTTCCGTCCGCCGGAGCCCTACAAGGGCAAGGGCGTGAAGTACGCCGGCGAAGTCATCATCCGCAAGGAAGCCAAGAAGGCCTAAGGAACGCATCGCCCTCGCAGGGCCGTGCCGACCCCCCTTCAGCTTTCGGAGATCAGAACATGAACAAGAACATTTCCCGCCTGCGTCGCGCCAAGTCCACCCGCGCGCACATCCGCGAACTCGGCGTGCCGCGCCTGTCGGTGCTGCGCACCGGTCAGCACCTGTACGCCCAGGTCTTCACCGCCGACGGCTCCAAGGTCCTGGCTGCCGCCTCGACCGTGCAGGCCGACGTCAAGGAAGGCCTGAAGAACGGCAAGAACGCCGAGGCCGCCGTCAAGGTCGGTCACGCGATCGCCGCCAAGGCCAAGGCCGCCGGCATCGAGAAGGTCGCGTTCGACCGTTCGGGCTACCGCTACCACGGTCGCATCAAGGCTCTGGCCGATGCGGCGCGCGAAGGCGGCCTGAAGTTCTAAGGCTTGAAGGCGAGGGGATTCGTCCCCACGCCTGAACCAGACAACTGCCGGCGCGGTCTGCGCCGGGCGTCAGGACGGGTTCCCGTCCTGATCGCGGCACCCGATGCATATCACAACCATAAGCGGCGACGCCGCAAATCCCATAAACCTACGAGATATCGAAATGGCTGAAGAACAGCGTGCACCGCGGGGTCGTGATCGCGACCGTAACCGCGAAGAGATCGACGACGGCATGATCGAGAAGCTGATCGCGGTCAACCGCGTCAGCAAGACCGTCAAGGGCGGTCGCCAGTTCACCTTCACCGCGCTGACGGTGGTGGGCGACGGCAACGGCAAGGTCGGCTTCGGCTACGGCAAGGCGCGCGAAGTGCCGGTCGCGATCCAGAAGTCGATGGAATACGCCCGCAAGGCGATGAACAACGTCGATCTGAACAACGGCACCTTGTGGCACGCCGTGAAGTCGGGCCACGGCGCGGCGCATGTGTTCATGCAGCCGGCGTCGGAAGGTACCGGCGTGATCGCCGGCGGCGCGATGCGCGCTGTGCTGGAAGCGGTCGGCGTCAAGAACGTGCTGGCCAAGGCCACCGGTTCGCGTAACCCGATCAACCTGGTTCGCGCCACGCTGAAGGGTCTGACCGGCATGCATTCGCCGGCCAAGATCGCGGCCAAGCGCGGCAAGAAGGTGGAGGATCTCAACCATGGCTAAGGCTGCTAACAAGCCGGTCGAAGGCGGCACCGTCACGGTGCGCCTCGTCAAGGGTCTGCGTGGCTGCCAGTCGCGTCACCGTTTGTCGGTGAAGGCGCTGGGCCTGAACAAGCTCAACGACGTGCGGACGCTGAAGGACAGCCCGCAGGTTCGTGGCCTGATCAACACGGTCCATTACCTGGTTCAGGTCGAGGGCTAAGGAGAACATCATGCGTCTCAATACACTCAAGCCGGCTGACGGCGCCCGCGAAGACCGCAAGCGCGTCGGTCGCGGTATCGGTTCCGGCCTCGGCAAGACCGCCGGCCGCGGCCACAAGGGTTCGTTCGCTCGTTCGGGCAAGGGCAAGATCAAGGCCGGCTTCGAAGGCGGTCAGACCCCGATGCAGCGTCGCCTGCCGAAGATCGGCTTCCGCTCCAAGACCAAGAAGGACACCGCCGAAGTGCTGTCCTACCAGTTGGACAAGCTGGAAGCCGGCGAGATCGATTTCGCCAAGCTGCTGGCGGCCAAGCTGGTTCCGACCACGGCCAAGCAGGCGAAGATCGTGAAGAAGGGCGAGCTGAACAAGGCGTTCGTGCTCAAGGGCGTGCTGGCCACGGCCGGTGCTAAGGCCGCTATCGAAGCGGCCGGCGGCAAGGTCGAGGAGTAAGCGATACATGGCGCGGAGCAGCAACGCGATGGCCGGTCTCGGCGGCGGTCTCGGTAAGTTCACCGAGCTCCGCCAACGTCTGCTGTTCGTAGTCGGCGCATTGATCGTCTACCGCATCGGTTGCTACATCCCGGTGCCGGGCGTCAATCCCGAGGCGATGCTCAAGCTCATGGAATCGCAGAAGGGCACGATCGTGGACATGTTCAACATGTTCTCGGGCGGCGCCCTTCACCGTTTCAGCCTGTTCGCGCTGAACGTGATGCCGTACATCTCGGCGTCGATCATCGTGCAGCTGCTGGTGCAGATCGTGCCCAGCCTGAAGGCCATCCAGAAGGAAGGCGAGTCGGGCCGGCGCAAGATCAACCAGTGGTCGCGCATGGGTGCGATCCCCCTGGCCGTGTTCCAGGCCTGGGGTATCGCGACGGCCTTGCAGGCCGGCGGCGCGAGCCAGGGCATCCCGGTGGTCTACAACCCGGGTCCGGGCTTCATCCTGACCGCGGTGATCGCGTTGACCGCGGGCACCATGTTCCTGATGTGGATCGGCGAGCAGGTGACCGAGCGCGGCATCGGCAACGGCGTGTCGTTGATCATCTTCGCCGGCATCGTCGCGGGCCTGCCCGCAGCGGTGATCACGATGTTCACCCAGATCAACGACGGCACCATGAACCCCATGACCGCGATCGCGGTGGTGGCCATCGTGGTGGTGTTCACCTACCTGGTGGTGTTCGTCGAGCGTGGCCAGCGGCGGATCACGGTCAATTACGCCCGTCGTCAGGGCGGCCGTAACGCCTACATGAACCAGTCGTCGTTCCTGCCGTTGAAGCTCAACATGTCCGGCGTGATCCCGGCCATCTTCGCCTCGAGCATCGTGATGTTCCCGGCGACGGCGGCCACCTGGTTCAGCCAGAGCAGCTCGGCCACCTGGCTGCAGCGGGTCAGCCAGTGGCTGAACCCGGGCGAGCCGCTGCATATGATCCTGTATGCGGCCCTGATCATCGGTTTCGCCTTCTTCTATACGGCGCTGGTGTTCAACTCGCAGGAAACGGCCGACAATCTGAAGAAGTCGGGCGCGCTGATTCCGGGCATCCGCCCGGGCAAGGCGACGGCCGACTATGTCGACGGCGTGCTGACCCGCCTCACGGCGGCCGGCGCGGCTTATCTGGTGATCGTCTGTCTCCTCCCGGAGATCATGCGCACCCAACTGGGCACCTCGTTCTACTTCGGCGGCACTTCGTTGCTGATCGTGGTGGTGGTGGTGATGGATTTCATCGCTCAAATCCAGGCTCATCTGATGTCCCATCAGTACGAGAGCCTGTTGAAGAAGGCGAACTTGAAGGGCGGCTCGCGCGGCGGTCTCGCGCGCGGGTGAGCCAGGGCCATTCCGCGCGCCAGAGTAGCGCGCGGGGCGAGCAGGGCGGGATCGCCCTGTTCAGCCAGTCCTGGTTCGTCGCCGGAGCATGGGCACACTCCCCATGCCGTGGTTCCGTGGCACCCCTGGGTGCCGCGGGGCTTCCTATTAACCCGAGACCTTGTTAAAATTTCCAGTTCACTCCGCCGGGATTAATCCGTCTCGGCCGCCAAACTCAGTTGGAGATCGCGTTATGGCGCGTATTGCGGGCGTCAATTTGCCTGCCCAGAAGCATGTCTGGGTCGGTTTGCAAAGCATTTTCGGCATCGGCCGTACCCGTTCGAAGAAGGTCTGCGATGCCGCAGGCGTGAATTCTTCGACCAAGATCCGTGACCTGTCCGAGCCGGAAGTCGAGCGCCTGCGCGCCGAAGTCGGTAAGTACGTGGTCGAAGGCGACCTGCGTCGCGAGGTCGGTATCGCTATCAAGCGTCTGATGGACCTGGGCTGCTACCGCGGCCTGCGTCACCGCCGCGGCTTGCCGCTGCGCGGTCAGCGCACGCGTACCAATGCACGTACCCGTAAGGGTCCGCGCAAGGCCATCAGGAAGTAAGGGGTAGACCATGGCTAAGCCGGCAGCTGCAAAAACCAAGAAGAAGATCAAGCGCGTCGTCACCGACGGCATCGCCCACGTCCACGCTTCTTTCAACAACACGATCATCACGATCACCGACCGCCAGGGCAACGCGCTCTCGTGGGCGACTTCGGGCGGCGCGGGTTTCCGCGGCTCGCGTAAGTCGACCCCGTTCGCCGCTCAGGTCGCCGCCGAAAAGGCAGGCCGTGCTGCGCTCGACTACGGCGTGAAGTCGCTGGAAGTGCGCATCAAGGGTCCGGGTCCGGGCCGTGAGTCCGCCGTTCGTTCTTTGAACAACGTCGGTTACAAGATCATGAACATCATCGACGTGACGCCTATCCCGCACAACGGGTGCCGTCCGCCGAAGAAGCGTCGCGTCTGAGGAGCTGAAGAAAAATGGCTCGTTATATCGGTCCCACCTGTAAGCTCGCTCGTCGCGAAGGCGCCGACCTCGGCTTGAAGTCGTCCGCTCGTGCACTCGATTCGAAGTGCAAGCTCGAGCAGAAGCCCGGCCAACACGGCCCCACCGCCCGCAAGGGCAAGCTGTCCGACTACGCCACCCAGCTTCGCGAGAAGCAGAAGGTCAAGCGTATTTACGGTCTGCTGGAACGTCAGTTCCGCAACTACTACAAGAAGGCTTCGACCAAGAAGGGCAACACCGGCGAAAACCTGCTGCAGCTCCTGGAGACGCGTCTCGACAACGTGATCTACCGCATGGGCTTCGCGGTCACCCGTCCGGCCGCTCGTCAGTTGGTCTCGCACCGCGGCGTTACGGTTAACGGCAAGTCCGTCAATCTGCCGTCCTACCAGGTCAAGGCCGGCGACGCGATCGCGTTGTCCGAGCGGGCCCAGAAGCAGCTGCGCGTGCAGGAATCCCTGACCGTGGCCTCGCAGATGGACCTCTCGCCGTCCTGGGTCGAGGTCGACAGCAAGAAGTTCAGCGGTGTGTTCAAGGCTGTGCCGGATCGTGCCGATCTGCCGGCCGATATCAACGAAGCGCTGATCGTCGAGCTGTACTCGAAGTAATTATCTTTTGAAGCCCCGGTTCGCCGGGGCCTCGCAGGAGACACCGAAACATGACGGTTACCGCCAACCAGGTACTGCGTCCGCGCGGTCCCCAGATCGAACGCCTTGCCGGCAATCGCGCCAAGGTCGTGATCGAGCCGCTGGAACGCGGCTACGGCCACACCCTCGGCAATGCGCTGCGCCGTGTGCTGCTGTCTTCGATCCCGGGTTTCGCCATCACCGAAGTCGAAATCGATGGCGTGCTCCACGAGTACACCACCGTTGAAGGTCTCGAAGAGGACGTGCTTGAAGTCCTGTTGAACCTCAAGGACGTCGCCATCCGCATGCACACCGGCGACGCTTCCACGCTGTCGCTGGCCAAGCAGGGTCCTGGCATCGTCACCGCCGGCGACATCAAGACCGACCACAACGTCGAAATCTTGAACACCGAGCACGTGATCTGCCACCTGACCAAGGACACGGCGATCAACATGCGTCTGAAGATCGAGCGTGGCTTCGGCTATCAGCCGGCCGCCGCGCGCCGTCGTCCGGACGAAGAAACCCGCACCATCGGCCGCCTGATGCTGGATGCCAGCTTCTCGCCGGTCCGTCGCGTCGCCTATGCCGTCGAAGCCGCGCGCGTCGAACAGCGTACCGACCTCGACAAGCTGGTGCTGGACATCGAAACCAACGGCACGATCGACGCCGAGGAAGCCGTGCGCACCGCCGCCGACATCCTCACCGATCAGCTGTCGGTGTTCGGCGATTTCACCCACCGCGACCGCGGTGCGGCGAAGCCGGCCACCAGCGGCATCGATCCGATCCTGCTGCGTCCGATCGACGACCTCGAGCTCACCGTTCGTTCGGCCAACTGCCTCAAGGCCGAGAGCATCTACTACGTCGGCGATCTGATCCAGAAGACCGAAGTCGAGCTGCTCAAGACCCCGAACCTGGGCAAGAAGTCGCTCACCGAGATCAAGGAAGTGCTGGCTCAGCGCGGCCTGTCCCTCGGCATGAAGCTGGAAAACTGGCCGCCGGCCGGGATCGCCCAGCACGGCATGATGGGCTGAGCCCCAGCCTCGCTCGCGCGGCACTGCCGCGCGGCTGGGGCGAACGCCCGACGCGCTGCGTCGGGCAGGGGAGCGACAAGGGTCCACGCCGAAGCTAGCCGAAGCGTGGACGCTTGATCCATCGGCAGTATCGCAACACCGCAACACGCAACACAGACGTCGACGGGCCGCAGGCCCGCGACGATGCCCGATCAGGACGAACGGGCTCGGACCATCCGCAGTCCATGCAACAACGCCATGAAGGCGACAGCGAACCTCAATAGCGACACCATTCATCAGGAATCACGACCATGCGCCACCAGAAATCCGGACGTAAGTTCAGCCGCACCAGTGCCCATCGCGATGCGATGTTCACCAACATGGCTGCGTCCCTCATCAAGCACGGCCTCATCCGCACCACCCTGCCCAAGGCCAAGGAACTGCGCCGCGTCGCAGAGCCGCTGATCACCTTGGCCAAGGTCGACGGCGTCGCCAACCGCCGCCTTGCCTTCTCGCGCCTGCGCGACAAGGAAGCCGTGGGCACGCTGTTCACGACCCTGGGTCCGCGCTATCAGGCGCGTCCGGGCGGTTATCTGCGCATCCTCAAGTGCGGTTTCCGCGCTGGCGACAATGCGCCGATGGCCTACGTCGAGCTGGTCGACCGTCCCGAAGCCACCGAGTAAACGACGGCGCGGAGATCGATCCGCAGCGATACCTCGCAACGTCGCGCCAGCGGCGATGCGAGCGAGAGCCCCGGCCCAGGCCGGGGCTTTTGCGTTCTGGCGACGGTTACGACAGCAACGGTTTCGCGGGCAACGAAAGGCAACTTTTGCCGCCTGTCGGAGTCTTCTGACGACATAACCGAACCGGCGCCGCTGCCCGCTAGGCACGGCGCTGCCCACGACGTAAGGTGACCACATGACCGCCAGTCCATTTTCCGCCTCGTTCCGCGTCCAATACCTGCTCGGCTTCCTGGCCTGCGCGGGCCTGCTGGGCTACGCCTTCTACCTGCAATTGCACGACGGCCTGGAGCCGTGCCCGCTGTGCATCTTCCAGCGCGTGGCCTTCTTCGCGCTCGGCTTGGTGTTCCTGATCGGCGCGATCCACGGCCCCAAGGGCGCGCGCGGCCGCAAGACCTACGGCGTGTTCGCGCTGCTGGCCGCGCTGGGCGGCATCCTGGTGGCCGGCAATCACGTCCGCCTGCAGCACCTGCCGCCGGACCAGGTTCCGGCGTGCGGCCCGGGCCTGGACTACATGCTCGAGGCCATGCCGATCGCCGGCGTGATCCGCAAGGTCATGACCGGTTCCGGCGAATGCGCCGCGGTCGACTGGACCTTCCTGGGCCTGGCCATGCCGGCCTGGAGCCTGATCTGCTTCCTGGTGTTGGCCGCCTGGGCCGCCTACGCCGCGTTCCGCAAGCGCGTTACCGTTTGATCGCCGACGCGTCCTGCGCGCGTCCTTCGCAATTCGTACCGCAACCACTGGATCCAAGGAAATGAGCGCCACCGACCGCAACCTCCGAGCCGTCAATCTGCCAGCCAACTGGACGCCCACGTCCTGGCGCGAGCGCACCGCGCTGCAGTTGCCGACCTATCCGGACGCGGCCGAACTCGCCGACGCCCTGCAGGAACTGCGCAACCTGCCGCCGCTGGTGACCTCGTGGGAGATCCTCGCGCTAAAGCAGCAGCTGGCCGAGGCCCAGGAGGGCAAGCGCTTCCTGCTGCAGGGCGGCGACTGCGCCGAGAGCTTCGATCAGTGCTCCTCGGACGTGATTTCCAACCGGCTCAAGGTGCTGCTGCAGATGAGCCTGGTGCTGGTGCACGGCATGCGCAAGCCGGTGGTGCGGGTCGGGCGTTTCGCCGGCCAGTACGCCAAGCCGCGTTCGGCCGACACCGAGACCATCGGCGACGTGACCCTGCCCAGCTACCGCGGCGACATGGTCAACGCGCCGGCCTTCACCGAGGCCGCGCGCCGCCCCGATCCGCGCCGCATGATCAAGGCGCATGCGCGCTCGGCGATGACGATGAACTTCGTGCGCGCCCTGATCGACGGCGGTTTCGCCGACCTGCATCACCCCGAGTACTGGAACCTGAACTGGGTCGGGCATTCGCCGCTCGCCGACGAGTACCGGCGCATGGTCAATGCGATCGGCGATGCGGTGCGCTTCATGGAGACCCTGTCGGGCTCGGAAGTGCACAACCTCAACCGGGTCGACTTCTACACCTCGCACGAAGCCCTGCTGCTGCCCTACGAAGAGTCGCTGACCCGGCAGGTGCCGCGCCACTGGGGCTACTTCAACCTCAGCACCCATTACCCCTGGATCGGCATGCGCACCGCCGCCGCCGACGGCGCCCATGCCGAATACTTCCGCGGCATCCGCAATCCGATCGCGCTCAAGGTCGGTCCCTCGGTTACGTCGGATCAGTTGCTGCGCACGATCGACCTGCTCAACCCCGAGGACGAGCCGGGCCGCCTGAGCTTCATCCATCGCATGGGCGCGGGCACGATCGCCGACAAGCTGCCGCCGCTGCTGGACGCCGTGCGCCGCGACGGCCGCCGCGTGCTGTGGGTCTGCGATCCGATGCACGGCAACACCGAGAGTACCAGCAACGGCTACAAGACCCGCCGCTTCCGCAACATCCGCAGCGAGATCGAGCAGGCCTTCGAGCTGCATGCCGCGGCCGGCACCCGCCTGGGCGGCGTGCATCTGGAGCTGACCGGCGAGGACGTGACCGAATGCCTGGGCGGCGCACGCGAGCTGACCGAGAGCGATCTGGAACGCGCCTACCACTCCACCGTCGATCCGCGCCTGAACTACGAGCAGGCGCTGGAAGTGGCGATGCTGATCGTGCGCAAGCAGGCGCAGATCGCCGCGCCGGCCTGAGCCCGACGGCTAGACCAGAACCGGCTGCGATACGCCGCCGGTTCTGGTCTTACTTGGCCCGACGCTTGCCGACACGGGACCTCGAATGACGCAGGAGCGCGCCAACCGCTGGCTGATCGCGGCCGGCCTCGGCAGCGCCTTGGCGGCGCTGCTGCACCTGGGCTGCATCGCGTTCGGCGCGCCCTGGTACCGGTTCTTCGGCGCCGGCGAGCGGATGGCGCAGCTGGCGATCGCGGGCAGTCCGTATCCGGCCGTGGTCACCCTGCTGATCGCGAGCATCCTCACGATCTGGGCCCTGTACGCGCTGTCCGGCGCGGGTGCGATCCGGCGTCTGCCCTTGTTGCGCAGTGCTTTGTGCGCGATCACCGCGGTCTATCTGTTGCGCGGCGTGATCGCGCTGCCGTTCGTCGCGCAAATGCCGGAGCGCAGCCCGGCGTTCTGGTACTGGAGTTCGGCGATCTGCTTCGTCCTGGGCGCGTTGCATCTGATCGGCCTGCGCCAGGCCTGGGCGCACCTGTCGGCCAGTCGCAGCGTGCGGTGAACCGTGTCGTTCGCGCAGCCGCCCGCTCGTAGCGAGATGGCGATGGTGCGGTTATCACCGCACCCTACGAGTCCGAGAGGCCGTCTGTGGGATGTGGTGAGCGCAGCGAACCGCGTCGTTCGCGCAGCCGCCCGCTCGTAGTGAGATGGCGATGGTGCGGTTATCACCGCATCCTACGAATCCGAGAGGCCGGCCGTAGGATGTGGTGAGCGCAGCGAACCGCATCGTCGCGTAGCCACGCGCATTGGACGAGACGGCGGTGGCGCGGTTACATCGCCGCAGCCAACGCCGCTGCGATTGTCGCCGCGCCCTACGGCGCCCGCACCGATTCCATCGATACGCTGGGCAGATAACGCGGCGCTATGCGCGCGCGCGTGAGCTGCTCGAAGGCGTAACCGTAGCCGAGCAGCTTGGCCTCGCTCCATTTCGGTCCCAGAAAGGCCAGGCCCACCGGCAGGCCGCGGACGTCGCCCATCGGAACGGTCAGGCTGGGGTAGCCCGCGACCGCGGCCGCGCCGTAACCGGCGCCGCCGAAATGGTCGCCGTTGATCGGATCGACCAGGAACGCCGGGCCGGTCGTCGGCGCGACCAGGGCGTCGAACTGGTGGCGTTTTAGCGTGGCGTCGATGCCTTGAGGGCCGGCCAGCCGTCGCGCTTTCGCCGCGGCCTGGCGATAAGCCGCATCGCTGAGCGGGCCCATCTTGGCGGCGCTTTCGAACAGTTCCTGGCCGAACAACGGCATCTCCTGCTCGGCGTGCGCGCGGTTATAGGCGATCAGCTCGTCCAGCGTGCGCACCGGCGCCTGGCTGTCGCGCAGATAGCGCTCCAGGCCGTCCTTGAACTCGTACAGCAGCACCTGGTACTCGGCCTCGTCCCACTGCCCGGCGGTGGGGATCTCGACTTCGATCACGGTGGCGCCGGCCTTGCGCAGGCTTGCGATCGCGCGCTCCAGCGCGGCGTTGAGCTCGGGTTGATAGCGTACGCCGGAGTTGTGCAGGAAACCGATGCGCGCGCCTTGCAAGGCGCCCGGATCGAGTGCGGCGCCGTAGTCGGCGAGGCGGTGCCCGTCGGCGCGGCGCGCGGCTTCGTCGCCGCCGGCGTCGGCCGCGGCCAGCGCGCTCAGCAGACGCGCCGCATCGGCGACGCTGCGCGCCATCGGGCCGGCGGTGTCCTGGCTGGCCGAGATCGGGATGATGCCGCTGCGGCTGATCAGGCCCACGGTCGGCTTCAGGCCGACCAGGCCGTTCATGGCCGAGGGGCACAGGATGCTGCCGTCGGTTTCGGTGCCCACGCCGACCGCGGCCAGGCTGGACGCGATCGCCACGCCGCTGCCGCTGCTGGAGCCGCAAGCCGTGCGATCCAATGCATAGGGATTGCGGGTGAGCAGGCCGCGCCCGCTCCAACCCGAGCTCGAACGGCTGGAACGGAAGTTGGCCCATTCGCTGAGGTTGGTCTTGCCCAGGATCACCGCGCCGGCGGCGCGCAACGCGGCGACCAGCGGCGCGTCGGTCTTGGGCTTGTGCGCGGCCAGCGCCAGCGATCCGGCCGAGTTGGCCATCGGCGTGGCATCGATGTTGTCCTTCAACAGCACCGGAATCCCGTGCAGCGGGCCGCGGAGTGTGCCGGCCTTGCGCTCGGCGTCGAGGCGATCGGCTTCGAGCAAGGCATCGGGATTGAGTTCGATCACCGCATTGAGCAGCGGGCCGTCGTCGTCGAGCGCGGCGATGCGGTCGAGGTAGGCCTGGGTCAGCTGGACGCTGCTAAGGCGGCCGTCGCGCAGGCGGGCGGCGAGATCGTCGAGCGTGGCTTCGACGACGCGGTGCGGGTCGGACAGCGCGTCGACCCGCGACGTGGCCGCCGAGGGTTCGCGCTTGGGCGCGGCGTCGTCGCTGCCGCGAGGGGCGCTCGCGCAGGCGGCCAGGGTCAATGCGAGTGCGAGCGCGGACAGTCGCGGCACAAACGGCGTGGAGTGCATCGGGCTAGCCCCCTTTCGGACGGCTACGAGTATGCACGAGCGCCTCTGCGGCGCTACGCAGCCGCCTCAGTGGCGGCGTTTGAACAGGTCGCGGCCCAGCACCCAGACCACGATCAGATTGATCACCAGCACCGCGACCGCGACCCAGCCCGGGTGCTTGAACAAGGCGTAGAGATCGAAGGGCAGATAGGCGGCGGCGCCGATGCAGCCCAGCCACGAGGCCCAGGCCTTGGCGCGCCACAGGCCCCAGGCTTCGATCACGTGCAGCACGCCGTAGGCCAGCACCGCGAGCGCGGCCAGGTGCACCGAGTGCGGGCTGATCGCGTCGGCGAACTTGGCCAGTCCGCCGTGCTCGGGATTGAGGTGGAAGCGCGTGATCAGTTCGTGGATCCAGCGCTGCAGCGGCGCCGGACCCAGCAGTTCCAGCCCGCTCGCGGCGAGCAGGCCCAGCAGGCCCTTGGCCGCTTCGACCAGCGCGATCACATGCAGGCCCGGGTGGGCCTGCGGTCGTGGATCGTAGTGAGCCTCGTCGCTCACGCGATGCGCTTGCGTGCGCCGGCTTGGATCGCGATCAGGCCGCGCGCGAGGCGCGCTTGCGATCGCTTTCGCTGAGGAACTTCTTGCGCAGGCGGATTTCCTTCGGGGTGACTTCGACCAGCTCGTCGTCCTCGATGAAGTCCAGCGCCTGCTCCAGCGTGTACTTGATCGCCGGGGTCAGCTTGATCGCGTCGTCCTTGCCCGAAGCGCGCATGTTGGTCAGCGGCTTGGGCTTGATCGCGTTGACGGTCAGGTCGTTGTCCTTGGAGTGGATACCGACCAGCTGGCCTTCGTACACCTGATCGCCTTCGGCGGCGAACAGGCGGCCGCGCTCTTCCAGCGGGCCCAGCGAGTAGGCCGGGGTGGTGCCGGCGGCATTGGCGATCATCACGCCGTTGATGCGCTTGGCGATCGCGCCGGTTTCCTTCGGACCGTAATGGTCGAACACGTGGAACAGCAGGCCCGAGCCTTGGGTGAGGGTGCGGAACTCGTTCTGGAAACCGATCAGGCCACGCGCCGGGATCATGTAGTCCAGACGCACGCGGCCCTTGCCGTCGGATTCCATATTCTTGAGCTGGGCCTTGCGGGTGCCCAACTTCTCCATCACGCCGCCCTGGTGCTGCTCTTCGATGTCGACCACGAGCTGCTCGACCGGCTCCATCAGCTGGCCGTCGATTTCCTTGATGATCACTTCCGGGCGCGACACCGCCAGCTCGAAGCCTTCGCGGCGCATGTTCTCGATCAGCACCGACAGGTGCAGCTCGCCGCGGCCGGAGACCAGGAACTTGTCGGGGTCGGAACCTTCCTCGACCTTCAGCGCGACGTTATGCAGGGTCTCGCGCTCGAGGCGCTCGCGCAGCTGGCGGCTGGTCAGGAACTTGCCGCCGCTGAGTTCCTTGTGACCGGCGAACGGCGAATTGTTGACCTGGAAGGTCATGCTGATCGTCGGTTCGTCGACGGTCAGGGCGGGCAGGGCTTCCGGGGTATCCAGGGCGCAGACGGTGTCGGAGATCGACAGGTCGGCGACGCCGGAGATGGCGACGATGTCGCCGGCCTCGGCTTCCTCGGCCTCGATGCGCTCCAGGCCCATGAAGCCCAGCACCTGCAGGACCTTGCCCTGACGCTTCTTGCCTTCGCGGTCGACCACGCTGACCGGCATGTTGCGGCGGACCTTGCCGCGCTGGATGCGGCCGATGCCGATCAGGCCGACGAAGTTGCTG
This sequence comes from Lysobacter sp. Root916, assembly GCF_001429785.1. Classification (GTDB taxonomy): domain Bacteria; phylum Pseudomonadota; class Gammaproteobacteria; order Xanthomonadales; family Xanthomonadaceae; genus Lysobacter. The sequence goes on from NZ_LMJF01000001.1 coordinate 22,373, forward strand.
TAGTCCAGCTGGCTGATGCGCATCTGGAACGGGCCGTCCAGGTCGACCTGCGGCGGCGCCACGTGCTTCATGATCGCTTCGTACAGCGGGGTCATGTCGCCGTCGCGCGCGGAGTCGTCCAGGCTGGCGTAGCCGTGCAGCGCCGAGGCGTACACGATCGGGAAATCGAGCTGCTCGTTGGTGGCGCCGAGCTTGTCGAACAGGTCGAACACCTGGTCGATCACCCAGTCCGGACGCGCGCCGGGGCGGTCGATCTTGTTGACCACCACGATCGGCTTGAAGCCCATCGCGAAGGCCTTCTGGGTCACGAAGCGGGTCTGCGGCATCGGGCCGTCCATCGCGTCGACCAGGATCAGCACCGAGTCCACCATCGACAGCACGCGCTCGACCTCGCCGCCGAAGTCGGCGTGTCCCGGGGTGTCGACGATGTTGATGCGGTTGCCCTGCCAGGTGATGGCGGTGTTCTTGGCCAGGATCGTGATGCCACGTTCCTTTTCCTGGTCGTTGCTGTCCATCGCGCGTTCGGCCAGCACCGTACGTTCCGACAGGGTGCCCGATTGCTTCAACAGGCAGTCGACGAGGGTGGTCTTGCCATGGTCGACGTGGGCGACGATGGCGATATTGCGGAGGTTTTGGATGGACATGCGGAGAGCGCCCTGGGTGTAGAGCGTGGAGGCCTGGAGAGAAGCCGATCATTATACCTGTCAAATGCGACGGCTGCCCGTTCAGCTGAACGGGGTGGGGTATCCTTGTGGATTGGCCCGGCCGTCGCCATGTCGGCGGCAGGTTTCCGGACCCGAACACCCCCTCCATCCACTCCCAGGAGACGGCTATGAGCCTGACCGCCACTTTCGACACCGACCGCGGCCCGATCCGCATCGAGCTCGCCGCCGACAAGGCCCCGCTCACCGTCGCCAACTTCGTCAACCTGGCCCAGCGCGGCTTCTACGACGGCCTGAACTTCCACCGCGTGATCGCCGACTTCATGGTCCAGGGCGGCTGCCCGCTGGGCACCGGCACCGGCGGCCCCGGCTACCGCTTCGAGGACGAGACCCGCAACGGCCTGCCTCACGAGCGCGGCGTGCTGTCCATGGCCAACGCCGGCCCGGGCACCAACGGCAGCCAGTTCTTCATCACCCACATCCCCTGCGCCTGGCTGGACGGCAAGCACACCGTGTTCGGCAAGGTCGTCGAAGGCCTGGACGTGGTCGACGCGATCAAGCAGGGCGACAAGATCAAGTCGGTGAAGATCGACGGCGACGCCGCTGGCGCGCTGGCGGCCAAGGCCGACCGCGTCGCCGAGTGGAACAAGATCCTGTCGCCCTGAGCGGATCCTGAGCTAACCGGCCCCGCGGTCCGAGCGACCGCGGCGGCCGCGCCGGCCGCCCCTGCGGCGCGCCGGCCTCCTGTGGGAGCGGCGTAAGCCGCGATTCGACCGGCCCCGTGGCTGCGAATCGCGGCTTACGCCGCTCCCACAGCATTTGCGGCGGGAGGCGGTCCCGTGCGGTCCCGACGGGGCCTGTTTGCCGAGCCCACGCGGTGCGCGTGCGGATCCGGCCCGTACCCGCGCCGACGCCGCGGACGCGGGTTTCGCGGTTCGCGCCGGCCGGCGCCGGGATGCCGCTGTGCTACCATTTTGCGGCTCGATTCCGGTGGTTCCGGACGCATTCGGACACCGTACGCAGCGCGTTCGCTCGCACACCTCCCCGCATCCGTCGTACACCACCCCACGAGGTTTCACGATGCCCCAGCTTGCCCGGCGCATCGGTCGCGCCAAGCCCAGCGCGATCATGCAAGTTGCCGAAAAGGCCAAGCGGCTCAAGTCCGAAGGCCGCGACATCATCAGCTTCTCCATCGGCGTCCCCAACTTCCTGCCCGGCGAGCACGTCTACGCCGCGGTGCGCGAGGCGCTGAGCAAGGACAGCGGCCAGTACGGCAGCAACCGCGGCGCCGACGTGCTGCTCGATGCCTTCCTCGAACACATCGGCAAGATCGGTCTGACCGGCTACGGCCGCGTCAACGTGGCCACCGGCATCGGCGCCAAGCACGTGATCTACAACATCGCCGAGGCGCTGTTGGACGAAGGCGACACCATCGTCTTCCCGACCCCGTACTGGACCAGCTATCTCGACATCGCCGAGATCGTCAACGCCAAGATCGACCTGCTGCCGTGCCCGGCCGAGCAGGACTACAAGCTCACGCCCGCGCAGCTCGACGCCGCGCTGGCGCGCAAGCCCAAGGTGTTCCTGTTCAACAATCCGTCCAACCCGACCGGCATGGTCTACGGCAAGGACGAGATCGATGCGCTGGCCGATGTGCTGGTGAAGTATCCGGACACCTGGATCATCACCGACGACATCTACAACCGCATGGTGTTCGACGGCCTGGGCTATCACAACTTCGTGCACGCGCGCCCCGAGCTGCGCGACCGGGTGATCTTCCTGGACTCGCTGTCCAAGACCTACGGCATGCCGGGTTGGCGCGTGGGCTTCATGGCCGGTCCGGAGTCGGTGGCGCAGGCCCTGGCCACGATGAACTCCAACCACATCACCAACATCCCGGAGATGGTCACCGCGGCCGCGGTCGCCGCGCTGAACGGTCCGCAGGACATCCCGACCCAGAAGTGCGCCGAGTTCCAGGCCAAGCGCGATCAGGTCATGGCGGTGATGGATGCGATTCCGGGCGTGATCTGCCCGCGTCCGCAGGGTGCGTTCTACGTGTTCCCGGACATCAGCGTCGCCTACGGCAAAACCCATGCGCCTAGCGGCCAGAAGATCGGCAACGACATGGACTTTTGCAACGTGCTGCTGGAAACCAAGGGCGTGGCCTGCGTGCCGGGCTCGGCCTTCGGCGAACCGCGCGCGTTGCGCATCAGCTACACCTGTCCGACGCCGCAGCTGGCGCCGGGTCTGCAGCGCTTCCAGGAGTTCTTCGCCGAACTCGTCTGAGTCCGGCGCGGAACCGTCAGCGGCGATCGGAGAAGGAATCTCGACATGCGCGTGGTCACCGTCCTGTGGATCGCCGGCGCGCTCGCGCTCGGCGTGGTCGGTTACAAGGCGCTCGGCGGCGACGTCGGCGCGATGCTCGGCATGGGGCCGGAACAACTGCACCCGGACGACCCGCGCCAGCTCACCGGCGACACCAAGATCGTGATGCTGGCGGCGGAATGGTGCGGCTACTGCCGCAAGCAGCAACAAGATTTCGAGCAGGCGAACGTGCGGTATCGCGTGCTCGACGTCGACACACCGGAAGGCGAGCGCGCGGCGCGCGCGCTCGGCTCGCGCGGCGTGCCGGTGACCGTGATCGGGCAGAACGTGATCCACGGTTACCAGACCGACGCGCTCAAGGAAAAACTGACCCCTCTGGGTTACTCCATCTACTGAAGCGGGCCCGCCCGCACCTCACTCCAGCGTAAGGAACCACCCCCATGAAGAATCCCGTCCGCGTTGCCGTCACCGGTGCTGCCGGCCAGATCGGCTACTCGCTGCTGTTCCGCATCGCCTCCGGCGAAATGCTGGGCAAGGACCAGCCCGTGATCCTGCAGTTGCTGGAGCTGCCGCTGGACAAGGCCCAGGCCGCGCTCAAGGGCGTGATGATGGAGCTGGAGGACTGCGCGTTCCCGCTGCTGGCCGGCATGGTCGGCACCGACGACGCCGAGGTCGCGTTCAAGGACGCCGACATCGCCCTGCTGGTCGGCGCGCGTCCGCGCGGCCCGGGCATGGAGCGCAAGGACCTGCTGCTGGAGAACGCCAAGATCTTCACCGCCCAGGGCGCCGCGCTGAACAAGGTCGCTTCGCGCAACGTCAAGGTGCTGGTGGTCGGCAATCCGGCCAACACCAACGCCTACATCGCCATGAAGTCGGCGCCGGATCTGCCGGCCAAGAACTTCACCGCCATGCTGCGCCTGGACCACAACCGCGCGCTGAGCCAGCTCGCCGCCAAGGCCGGCGTCGCCGTGGGCGACATCGAGAACCTGATCGTGTGGGGCAACCACAGCCCGACCATGTACCCGGACTACCGCTTCGCCACCGTCAACGGCCAGTCGCTGAAGGACAAGATCAACGACGCCGACTGGAACGCCAACACCTTCATCCCGCAGGTCGGCAAGCGCGGCGCCGCGATCATCGAGGCGCGCGGTCTGTCCTCGGCCGCCTCGGCCGCCAACGCCGCCATCGACCACATCCGCGACTGGGTGCTGGGCAGCAACGGCAAGTGGGTCACCATGGGCGTGCCCTCGGACGGCAGCTACGGCATCCCGGAGACGGTGATGTACGGCGTGCCGGTGATCACCGCCAACGGCGAGTACACCCGCGTCGAGGGCCTGGAAGTCGACGCCTTCAGCCGCGCCGCGATGGACAAGACCCTGGCCGAGCTCGAGGAAGAGCGCGCAGGCGTCGCCCACCTGCTGGGCTGATCCGCCGCGTCATCACTGCGAAACGAACGGGGCGGCTTCGGCCGCCCTGTTTTTTTGTGCGGCGCAAAGTCCGTCCGCGCGCACGCCGTGTAGGATCGGTCTGCGCCGCGCCGGCGCGCCGAACCACGCCACGATGGATCAGGGCCCGTACCTGCTGATCGCCGACGACCACCCGATGTTCCGGGCGGCGCTGCGGCATGCCTTGGTCGAGATCGCGCCCGGCGCGCGAATCAGCGAAGTCGCCAGCCGCAGCGCCCTGGAAACCGCGGTCGCCGACGGCACGCCCTACGACCTGGCGATGCTGGACCTGACCATGCCCGGCGCGATGGGCTTCTCCTCGCTGGTCTACCTGCGCGGCGAGCGGCCCGAGCTGCCGGTGTTGATCGTCTCCTCCGACGACCATCCGCGCACGATCCGGCGCGCCCAACAGTTCGGCGCCGCCGGTTTCGTGCCCAAGTCGGCGCCGGCCGAGGCCTTGGGCGAGGCGGTGACCGCGGTGCTCGCCGGTGGCCTGTGGTTTCCGCCGCAGCAGGCCGAACGCAACGAGGCCGACGCGCAACTCGCGCAGCGCCTGGCCCAGCTCACGCCGCAGCAGTTGCGCGTGCTGATGCGCATGGCCGACGGTCTGCTCAACAAGCAGATCGCGCACGAACTGTCGCTGGCCGAGAACACGGTCAAGATCCACGTCACCGCCGTGCTGCGCAAACTCGGCTGCCACTCGCGCACGCAGGCGGCGGTGCTGGTGAAGGCGCTGGCGCTGGACGGTGAAGGCGCGGGTGAGGACGATGCTGGCGGCTGATCGGAACGTCTAGAAGCAAATCCCCCTCAGTCCCCCTTTTTCAAAGGGGGAGGTCCGACACGCGGCGACGCAGGCCGCTGGTCTTCCCCTTCAGCAAAGGGGGAGGTCCGACACGCGGCGGCGAAGGCCGCTGGTCTTCCCCTTCAGCAAAGGGGGAGGTCCGACACGCGGCGGCGAAGGCCGCTGGTTTCCTCCTTCAGCAAAGGGGGAGGTTCTACACCCAGCGACGAAGGCCGCTGGTCTTCCCCCTCCAGCAAAGGGGCGGTTCTGCACCCAGCGACGCAGGCCGCTGGTCTTCCCCCTTTGAAAAAGGGGGACTGAGGGGGATTTGCTCTTGCTCTTCCCTCACCCCAACGCGCGCATCATCAGCGCGCGCAAGGCCGCCGGCCGCAGCGGCTTGGGCAGGAAGCTCCAGCCCAGTTCCTCCGCGCGCTGGCGCAACGATGCGTCGATGTCGGCCGACATCAGGATCACCGGCGGCAGGCCCTGCCAGGCGCGCTGCAGGCGCGGCGCCAGGGCCAAGCCGGTGTCTTCGCCCAGGCGATAGTCGAGCAGCAGCAGGTCCGGCATCGGCGATATCCGCGCCTGCATCTCCGCATCGGCGGCCGAGCCGGCCGCCGTGGTCGCGCAGCCCCAGTCGGCGAGCAGGCGGGTGGCGGCGTCGCGCGAGGCCGCATCGTCGTCGATCACCCAGACCCGGCGCCCGCTGAGGGGCGCCTCGTCCGTGGACGTCGCATCGATTTTCGCGGCGATCAACGCGGCGCCGTCGCCGTACGGCAGCTCCACCGAGAACACGCTGCCGCGCCCTGGCCAGGAGCGCACCCGCACCGGATGCTCGAGCAGCAGCGCGATCCGGCGCACGATCGCCAGGCCCAGGCCGGCGCCGCGCGCGGGCGCGTCGATGCCGCTGTCCAGGCGCTGGAACTCCTCGAAGATGGCCTCGAGCTTGTGCTCGGGGATGCCGGTGCCGCTGTCCCAGACCTCCACCCGCACGCCGCCGGCGGTGCGGCGCGCGCCGAGCACGACGCGGCCGCCGCGTGGGGTGAACTGCAGCGCGTTGGACACGAAGTTCTGCACGATCCGGCGCAGCAAGGCTTCATCGCTGTCGACGACGGCGCGGCTGGCGATCACGTGCAGGCGCAGCCCGCGCGCCTGCGCCAGGATCCGGAACGGCCCCTCGATGGCCGCGAACAAGCGCGCCAGCGGGAACGCGCCGCGGCGTACCTGCAGCGCGCCCGACTCCAGGCGCGCGATATCCAGCAGGCTGGCCAGGATGTCGTCCTGCGCCGACAGCGCGGCGTCGATGTGCTCGACCAGTTCCACGCCTTCGCCGTCGACGCGCCGGCGCAGCGAGGACAAGTACATGCGCGCTGCGTTCAAGGGCTGCAGCAGGTCGTGCACGGCGGCGGCGACGAAGCGGGTCTTGGAACGGTTGGCGCGCTCGGCCTCGCCCTTGGCCTCGCGCAGGTCGCCGGTGCGTTCCTCGATGCGCCGCTCCAGGCTGTCGGCGAGGGTGCGTAGGTCGCGCGCGGCCTGCTTGTAGGCGGTGATGTCGGCATAGCTGGTGACGAAGCCGCCGTCGGGCATGGGATTGCCGCGGATCTCGATCACGGTGCCGTCGCCGCGCTCGCGTTCGTGCAGATAAGGCTGGGCGCGTTGCAGGTGGTCGAGGCGGCGCTTGATCGCCTCTTCCGGATCGTCGCCGAGCAGGCCGCGGCGCGCGTTGTAACGGATCAGGTCCTCGATCGGGCGCCCGACCTGGAGCAGCTCCGGCGGGTAGCGGAACAGTTCGGCGTAGCGCTGGTTCCAGGCCACCAAGCGCAGCTGCGCGTCGACCACGCTCACGCCCTGCGGCAAGTGCTCCAGGCTCTGGCCTTCGCCGGTGCTGGCGCGGTGCGCGGCCTGGACCACGCCGTCCTGGGCGGTGCGCAGCGCCTGCGCGTGCTGCTCGACCATCTGCTCCAGTTCCTGGCGGCTGCGCAGGCGCAGGCGCGCGATGCGGTGGCGCTGCCACAGCAGCAGCGCCAGCGACACCAACAGCAGCCAGGCGCCGGCGGCCATCGCGCGCGCGACCCAGGCCGCGCGCACGCTGGGGCCGGTGTCGCGCAGCAGGTGCAGGGTCCAGCCTTCGCGCGCCAGGCGCAGCGATTGCCAGACCAGATCGCGACGGCCGCCGAACTCGCGCACGCGCACCACGCGCGCGTCGACGTCCAGCGTGCGCTGCTGCGCGATCGAGACCGGTCGCAGCGATTGGCCGCGGTACTGCTGGGTGCGTTGCAACTGCGCGCGCTGCGCTGGCTGCAGCGGCGCGAGCATGCGGTAGCGCCACTCCGGGCGGCCGGTCAGGAACACGATGCCGTTGGCGTCGCTGAGCAGTATCAGATCGCCGCGCTCGCTCCAGTCGGACTGGATGTCGTCCAGCACCACCTTCACCGCCACCGCGCCGATCGCGCGGCCCTGCGGATCGCGCACCGCGCGCGCGATGAAATGGCCCGGGCGCTGGGTGGTCACGCCGATCGCGTAGAACTCGCCGCTGCCGCGCGCCATCGCCTGCTGGAAGTAGGGGCGGAACGCGTAGGAGTGACCGACGTTGCTGCTGGGCAGGGTCCAATTGCTGGCAGCGATGCCGATGCCGTTGCGGTCGATCAGGGTCAGGGTGCTGGTGCGATTGGCGAAGTTGAGCTGGACCAAGCGTTCGTTGGCGCGCTGGCGCTGGACCTGGTCCTGCGGGTCCAGCAGGGTCGCTTTGAGCTGCGGATCCAGCGACAGCACCGCCGGCATGATGCGATAGCGATCGATGTGCTGTTCCAGCGCCTGCGCGCGCGGCACCAGCACGGCGCGCGCTTCGCTGGCCTGGGCCTGCAGCGCCCGCGCATAGGCGATGCGCCCGGCGATCAGCATCGACAGCAGCATGCCGGCCAGGATCAGGGCGATCCACAGCACGGTGTGCAACTGGCGGCGACGCGGGATCACGGTCGGGGTCGGTGGGTGGCGGGCCTAGGCCAAGACTAGCGGCTCTGCGCGCGGCGCGCCCAGGCCTGGCGCCTAGAAATTGACCTGCGCGCGCAGTTCCAGCACGCGTGGGTCCGCCGCCAGCGCGCCGCGCTCGGCGGCCACGCGCACGTAGTTGGCCTGGAACTTGAAATGCGTGCTGAGATACCAGTTCAGGCCCAAGGTGAGATTGCGCTGATGACCGCCGGCGATGCCGGCATGGTCGAGGTCGAGTTCGCCGTAGCGCAGCAGCGCCTCGACCGCGCCGTAAGCGTGCGCGGGTTTGACGTTGCCGACGTTGCCGGCCGCATAAGGCCGGGTCTCGCCGGTGAGCACCCAGCTGCCGGTGACGTAATAGCCATTCGCGGTGTAATCCTCCAGGCCGTTCTCGCGTTGCGCGGTGGCGCGCAGGACCTCGGCCTGCACCGACAGCGGGCCCTCGATCCACAAGGCCTCGAAGCCGTTGCGCACGATGCGGTCGACCTCGCGCAGGCTGCCGCTGTCGACCAGACGCACCGCGGTCAGGCCGGCCTCGGGCCGCGCGCGGAAACGCGCCGACGGGCCGAACCACGTGCCGCGACCGTCGCGGTAGCCGTGCGGGTTCTCGACCGAGCCCGACAGCGCCAGATGGATCACCTGGTCCTTGTCCTTGACCGGCGTCCAGATCGCGCGCGCCGCGGCGGTGGTGCCGGGGTTGTCGCCTTGCAGGTCGGTGCCGAAGAAGTACGCCGCGCTGAGACCGTAGCGCGCGCGGTCCAGGGACCATTCCACGCCGGTGCGGCGGCCTTCGTAGATCGCCTGCGAGGCCGCCGAGGCTTCCAGCATGCTGCCCGCGCGCGAGGCGGCGGTGCTTTCCATGCTGACCGGGGTCTTGAAGTAGCCGATGCGGATCTTGCCGTAGTCGCGATCGAACAGGGCGCGCGTTTCCACTCGCAGGGCCACGTCCAGCCAGAGCTTGGACTGGAAATCCATGACCGCGGTGAAGTCGTACACGTCCTTCTTCTTGACCACGATGCCGAACTCCTTGCGCCGGTTGGTGTGCGCGTCCTCCAGCGTGGTCGCGGCGGTGCCGTAGCCGTCGTCGCTGGAGAAATCGTCGAGGTCCCAGGCGTAGTTGAGGGTGCCGGAAATCTCGGTGCCGTCGGCGAGGGCGAACTTGGTTGGCCAGTCGTCGCCGGCGTGGGCGGCGGTGGCGGCGGACAGGGCGAAGGCGAACAGACAGGCGCGACGGGGCAGGGGGGGCATGGTCGGTCTCTCCGGTACGCGACGCGCAGGCGCGCGCCGCCGACGGGCGTGGGGGCGCCCGGAGCTTGCGGGTGGGGACGGAGCGCGCGCGGGGGTACCCGCGCGCAGGGGGTCAGCGGGTACGCATCAGCCGCTGGTTTCGGACACGCGCGGCGCGCGTTCCAGTGCCAGCTCGGCGTCGAGATCGGCGACGCTGGGCGGATTGAGCAGTTCGTGCTGCAGGCGGTCGCGGTCGAGCTCGTTCTCCCAGCGCGCGACCACGATGGTGGCCACGCCGTTGCCGATGATGTTGGTCAGGGCGCGCGCTTCGCTCATGAAGCGGTCGATGCCCAGGATCAGCGCCAGCCCGGCCACCGGCACCGACGGCACCACGGTCAGGGTCGCGGCCAGGGTGATGAAGCCGGCGCCAGTCACGCCCGAGGCACCCTTGGAGGTCAGCATCGCCACCGCCAGCAGGGTCAGTTCCTGGGTCAGGGTGAGCTCGACGTTGAGCGCCTGGGCGACGAAGATCGCGGCCATGGTCAGGTAGATGTTGGTGCCGTCGAGATTGAAGGAATAACCGCTGGGCACGACCAGCCCGACCACCGGCTTGGAGCAGCCCAGGCGTTCGAGCTTGCGCATCAGCGGCACCAGCGCCGACTCCGAGGATGAGGTGCCCAGCACCAGCAGCAGTTCGTCGCGGATGTAGCGGATGAAGCGCAGGATGCTGAAGCCGGTGAGACGCGCGATCAGGCCCAGTACGACCAGCACGAACAGCGCGCAGGTCAGATAGAAGCTGCCCATCAGCTTGAGCAGCGGGCCCAGCGATTCGATGCCGAACTTGCCGATGGTGAAGGCCATCGCCGCGCCGGCACCGATCGGGGCCAGCTTCATGATCATGCTCATGATGCCGAAGAAGGCCTTCGACAGCGTCTCGAACAGGTCCATGACCTTCTCGCCGGCCTTGCCCATGTGCAGCAGGGCGAAGCCGAACAGCACCGCCAGCAGCAGCACCTGCAACAGACTGCCTTCGCCGGTGAAGGCGTCGGTGAAGGTCTTGGGGATGATGTGGAGCAGGAAATCGACCGTGCTTTGCTCCTCGGCCTTATGCGCGTAGCCGATCGCCTCGGCGACCTTCTTGGGATCGAGGTCGGCGACGTTGACGTTGAAACCGGCGCCGGGCTTGAGCGTATTGACCACGACCAGGCCGATCACCAGGGCGAAGGTCGATACGACCTCGAAATACAAAATCGCCTTCGCGCCGACGCGCCCCACCTTCTTGACGTCGGCCACGCCGGCGATGCCCAGCACCACGGTCAGGAAGATGATCGGCGCGATCAGCATCTTGATCAGGCCGATGAAACCATCGCCAAGCGGCTTGAGCTTGACGCCGAAATCCGGGAAAAAGTGGCCGACGGCGCCGCCCAGCACGATCGCGCCGAGCACCCAGAGATAGAAACGCGAGCCGGGAGATTTCATGGGGTCAGTTCCGAGGCGTGAGGGGGTTCAGTCGCGGTCGATGTGCGAGGTCTTGCGGGTGTCGGGCATCAGCGCGTAGACCAGCAGCGAGCAGAAGATGCAGGCGCTGACGTACCAGAAGAAGCCGCTTTCCATGCCCAGTTGCTTGAACTTGATCGCGATCGGTTCGGCGGTGCCGCCGAACAGGGCCACGGTGAGCGCGTAGGGCAGGCCCACGCCGAGCGCGCGGATCTCCACCGGGAACAGCTCGGCCTTCACCACCGCGTTGATCGCGGTGTAGCCGCTGACCGCGCTGAGCAGGATCATGATCAGCCAGAACGCCTCCATCGGCGTCTGCGCATCCTGAATCAGATGCATCACCGGCACCGTCAATACCGTGCCCAGCACGCCGAACGCGATCAGCAGCGGGCGCCGGCCGATCCGGTCCGAGAGCGCGCCCACCAGCGGCTGCATCAGCATGTAGACGAACAGGCTGCCGGCGTTGATCAGCGACGCGGTCTCCTTGTCGAAGCCGGCGCTGAGGGTGAGGTACTTCAGCATGTAGTTGGTGTAGGTGTAGAACGCCAGCGTGCCGCCCATGGTCAGGCCGATCACGGTCAGCACCGCGCGCGGGTGGCGCATCAGGGTGCGCAGCGAGCCTTCGCGCGGCTTGGCGGCCTCGTTGTTCTGCAGCTTGGTGAAGGACTCGGTCTCCATCATGTTGCGGCGCAGGTACAGCGCGATGATCGCGGCCAGCGCGCCGATCGCGAACGGGATGCGCCAGCCCCAAGCCTTGAGCTGGGCCTCGTCGAGCACGAACTGCTGCAGCACGATCAGCACCAGCAGGGCTAGCAGCTGGCCCATGATCAGGGTCACGTACAGAAAACTGGACCAGAAGCCGCGGTTCTCGCGCGTGGCCATCTCGCTCAGGTAGGTCGCCGAGCTGCCGTACTCGCCACCCACGCTCAGGCCCTGCAGCAGGCGAGCGAACACCAGCAGGATCGGCGCGAGCACGCCGATGGTCTCGTAGCCCGGGGTGAAGGTGATGATCAGCGAGCCGCCGCACATCAGCAGCACCGACAGCATCAGCGCCGCCTTACGACCGTGGCGGTCGGCGTAGCGGCCGAACACCCAGCCGCCCAGCGGCCGCATCAGGAAGCCCACCGCGAAGATCGCCGCGGTATTCAGGGCCTGCGACAAACTGTCGCCCGCTGGGAAGAAGGTCTTGGCGAAATACAACGAGAAGGCGGTGTAGACGTACCAGTCGTAGTACTCGACCAAGTTGCCGATCGAACCGCTGAAGATCGACTTCAAACGCTGCCCGGCGCCGATGGGCGCGGCCTGGGGGAGGGCGGAGGCGGGGCTGTTGGCGCTCAAGGACGGCTCCTGCGGTTACGGCGGCGGGACGGACGGACCCATCGCGACGCCGGGGACGATGGTGGACGCGGGCGCGCGGGCGGCCAATAGCACCTTAAGGCTAGCCGGAAAGGCTTAGGGGGCGCGGGGCTGGCGTGTGTGACCCCGGAGCGCCTAGCCCAACCGCCCCCGATGGCCGTAGGGCGCGGTGAGCGAACGCGAACCGCACCATCGCGCCATTCCGAGCCCCCGCGACGGTTCGATTGTCACCGCACCCTACGGGCGGGCCGGCGCCTAGACCAAGGTCGTAACGCGCCCTTGCACGCCCTGGTCTAGCCTGCCGTGAGATCCGGACCGTAGAGGCGCCGCATGAGCTACGAGGAGTTCTACCGTCGTTCGATCGAGCAGCCCGAGGCCTTCTGGGCCGAACAGGCGCGCGCGATCCATTGGCACAAGCCGCCCGAACGCATCCTCGACTACGACCGGCCGCCGTTCCGGCGCTGGTTCGTCGGCGGCGAAACCAATCTTTGCTACAACGCGCTCGACCGGCACCTGGAGGCCCGCGGCGATCAGCTGGCGCTGGTCGCGATTTCCAGCGAAACCGGGCAGACCCGCGAGCTCAGCTATCGCGAGCTGCACCGCGAGGTCAACGCCTTCGCCGCGGTGCTGAAGTCCCTGGACGTGGTCCGCGGCGACCGGGTGGTGATCTACATGCCGAACATGGCCGAGGCGGTGTTCGCGATGCTGGCCTGCGCGCGCATCGGCGCGGTGCACTCGGTGGTGTTCGGCGGCTTCGCCGCGCACAACCTGGCCCTGCGCATCGACGACGCCACGCCCAAGCTGTTGATCTGCGCCGACGCCGGCATGCGCGGCGGCAAGGTGATCCCCTACAAGCCGCTGGTCGATGCCGCCTGCGCCGAAGCCGCCTCGCCGCCGCCGCGGGTGCTGGTGGTGAATCGCGGGCTGGATCCCGCGCTGCGGCTGATCGCCGGACGCGACCTCGACTACGCCGAGCTGCGCGCGCGCCACGCCGACGCGACCGTCGCTGTGGAATGGCTGGAATCCAACGAACCCAGCTACCTGCTCTACACCTCCGGCACCACCGGCAAGCCCAAGGGCGTGCAGCGCGACGTCGGCGGCTATGCGGTCGCGCTGGCCCTGTCGATGTGGTCGATCTACGACGTGCGCGCCGGCCAGGTCATGTTTTCGACCTCGGACGTAGGCTGGGCGGTGGGGCATTCCTACAACGTCTACGGGCCGCTGATCGCGGGCGCGACCTCGGTGCTGTACGAGGGCCTGCCTACCCACCCCGACCCCGGCATCTGGTGGCGCATCTGCGAGCAGTACGGCGTGCGCACCATGTTCTCCTCGCCGACCGGCATCCGCGTGCTCAAGAAGCAGGATGCGGCCTGGTTGAAGGCGCACGACCTGTCGCGCCTGCACTGGCTGTTCCTGGCCGGCGAGCCGCTGGACGAGCCGACCGCGCACTGGATCACCGACGGCATCGGCAAGCCCATCATCGACAACTACTGGCAGACCGAGACCGGCTGGCCGGTGCTGGCGCTGATGCCGGGCCTGGACATGCGGCCGATCAAGTTCGGCTCGCCCGGCCTGCCCACGCCGGGCTACCGCCTGCGCGTGATCGACGAGGCCACGGGCCGCGATGTCGGCGCCAACGAGAAGGGCGTGCTGGTGATCGTGCCGCCGCTGCCGCCGGGCTGCATGAGCACGGTCTGGAACGACGACGCGCGCTTCCTGTCCAGCTACTTCGGCCATTTCAAGGAGCTGCTGTACAGCTCGCTGGATTGGGCGATCCGAGACGACGACGGCTACACCTTCATCCTCGGTCGCACCGACGACGTGATCAACGTCGCCGGGCACCGCCTGGGCACGCGCGAGATCGAGGAGTCCGTGGCCTCGCATCCGGCCGTGGCCGAGGCGGCGGTGGTCGGCGTGCACGACGAGCTCAAGGGCCAGGTGCCGGTGGTGTTCGCCACCCTCAAGCAGGCCGGCGATCAGGACCCCGCGCGCGCCGCGGCCGGCATGCGCCAGTGCGTGGTCGATCAACTCGGTGCGGTGGCGCGGCCGGCGCGGGTGTACGTGGTCGCGGCCCTGCCCAAGACGCGTTCGGGCAAGCTGCTGCGGCGTTCGATCCAGGCCTTGGCGGAAAGCCGCGACCCTGGCGATCTGTCGACCCTGGACGATCCGGCAGCGCTGGACGAGGTACAACGCGCATTGGCACGCGGCGAGGACGCTTGAGGCGCACCGCGGCATCGCGTTTGGGTAAAACGGGCCGATCGCATCCGCCGCGCCCCGCGTTTGACGCCGCCTTGCTGCGCGCTCCGCTACCATGAGCCCTTCACTGCCACCGAACGCGGCCGACACGATGGAACACGACGAGGGCGGTAACGACGATCGCAACCCGGACCAGGCCGGCTGGGACGCGATCGATCGCGCGCTGGCGCCGTTGTACGGCGAGCAGGAACCGCGCCACTACGGCACCTTGATCAAACACGCGCTGGGCGGCCCGGATCCGCTGGACGGCATCAGCGCCTACAAGCGCGAGCAGCCGGTGCCGCACTGGCACTTCGTCAGCTACGGCCTGTCCGAGTTGTACGCCAAGGAATCCGAGGATCCCGAGCGCAGCGGTTGGGGCTTCGAGCTGACCTTCCGCCTGCGCGACGACAGCGATGCGAGCGAGCCCCCGGTGTGGGCGCTGAACTTCCTGCAGAACCTCGCGCGCTACGTCGTCGGCAGCGGCAACGCCTTCGCCGACGGCCACTACCTCAACGCCAATGGACCGATCGCGGCGGACAGCGATACCCGCATCCGCTCGGTGGCGTTCGTGCGCGATCCCGAGCTGGGCGAGATCGACAGCCCGCACGGAAAGCTCGAGTTCCTGCAGGTGGTCGGTCTGACCAATGAGGAGGAACTCGCGCTCAAGCGCTGGTCGACGCGCAAGGTGCTGCAGGCGTTCGAGCCGCACATGCCGCTGTGGATCACCGATCTGGAGCGCGACTCGCTGATGCAGGAATCGGAGATCGCCGCCGAGATCGCCGCCGGCACCGCCAGCGAGGGTTCCGATACCGGCTTCGTGTTCGTCGACGGCCTGTCCTGGCAGCAACAGGCGCGGCGCTGGCGCAAGCCGCTGACCACGGTGGTGCTGGGCGCGCGCCAGGTCGGCGAGTTGCTGGCGCTGCTGCCGCTGCGGCTGCCGTTCGCCAAGCCGTTCGCGCTGATCGGCGCGGAGTGCCGGATCGAGTTCGAGCAAGCCCGGCGCAACGCCGCCACGGCCGACGGGGCGGACCTGCGCCTGAGCCTGACCGCCGACACCCTGCGCGAGCTGGTCGCGAACCTGCAGGCGCGCGAGGGCCAGTACCCCCTGCGCAGTTTCGACCTGCTGTCCTTCCTGGTGCGCAAGACCCAGATCAAGGACGCCGACGGCCGGGTGGTCCAGACCATAGGCTGAACGCCTGGCGTGGCCGTAACGGCCGGACTCGGCGTGGTCGGCCGGGGCGGAGGGTGCCGGCCGGCTCGGACGGCTGGGGTAAAATGGCCGGATCGCCCCTGAGTCCCGGGGCCGATCACAACGGAGCCAGCATGAGCCATCCTTCCGCCGGCGCGCAGTTCCGCGCCGCTCTAGCCGCCGAATCGCCCTTGCAGGTGATGGGCGCGATCACCGCCTATGCCGGCCTGATGGCCAAGCGCACCGGTTACAAGGCGCTGTACCTGTCCGGCGGCGGCGTCGCCGCCAATTCGCTGGGCGTGCCCGATCTGGGCATCAGCACCATGGAAGACGTGCTCACCGACGCGCGCCGCATCGTCGACGCCACTGGCCTGCCGCTGCTGGTCGACATCGACACCGGCTGGGGCGGCGCCTTCAACATCGGCCGCACCATCCGTTCCTTCATCAACGTCGGCGTCGCCGCCGTGCACATGGAAGACCAGGTCGGCCAGAAGCGCTGCGGCCACCGTCCGGGCAAGGAAGTGGTGAGCAAGCAGGAAATGGTCGACCGGGTGAAGTCCGCGGTCGACGCGCGCACCGACGAGCAGTTCGTGATCATGGCGCGTACCGACGCGGCCGCGGTCGAGGGCATCGACTCGGCGATCGAGCGCGCGGTGGCCTACGTCGAGGCCGGCGCCGACATGATCTTCCCCGAGGCCATGAACACGCTCGAGGACTACCGCCGCTTCAAGGCCGCGGTGAAGGTGCCGATCCTGGCCAACCTGACCGAATTCGGCTCCACCCCGTTCTTCACCACCGACGAGCTGCGCGACGCCGGCGTCGATATCGCCCTGTACTGCTGCGGCGCCTATCGCGCCATGAACAAGGCCGCGCTGCATTTCTACGAGACCGTGCGCCGCGAAGGCACGCAGAAGAACATCGTCGACACCCTGCAGACGCGCGCGCAGCTGTACGACTTCCTCAACTATCACGCTTACGAAGACAAGCTCGACCAGCTCTTCGCGCAAGACAAATAACAAGGAATTCCGATGAGCGACAACGCCACCCAAGTTCTGCCCAAGGCCAAGAAGTCGGTCGCCCTCAGCGGCACCGCGGCCGGCAATACCGCCCTGTGCACGGTCGGCCGCAGCGGCAACGATCTGCATTACCGCGGCTACGACATCCACGACCTGGCGACCCAGTCGACCTTCGAGGAAGTCGCGCACCTGCTGGTCCACGGCGCGCTGCCGACCGCCTCCCAGCTCAAGGCCTACAAGCTCAAGCTCAAGCGTCTGCGCGGCCTGCCCGCGATCGTGACCGAGGCGCTGGAGCTGGTGCCGGCCAACGCCCACCCGATGGACGTGATGCGCACCGGCTGCTCGGTGCTGGGCACGGTGCTGCCCGAGCGCGAAGGCCACCCGGCCAGCGAGGCGCGCGACATCGCCGACCGCCTGATCGCCAGTTTCGGCTCGATGCTGTTGTACTGGTGGCACTTCACCCGCAACGGCCGCCGCATCGACTGCGAGACCGACGACGACAGCGTCGCCGCGCATTTCCTGCACTTGCTGCACGGCGAGGAGCCCAGCGCGCTGCACGCCGACTCGCTGGACAAATCGCTGATCCTGTACGCCGAGCACGAGTTCAACGCCTCGACCTTCACCGCGCGCGTGATCGCCGGCACCGGTTCGGACCTGCATTCGTGCATCACCGGCGCGATCGGCGCGCTGCGCGGTCCCAAGCACGGCGGCGCCAACGAAGTCGCGATGGACATCATCTCGCGCTACTCCAGCGCCGACGAAGCCGAGGCCGACATCCGCGCCCGGGTCGAACGCAAGGAAATCGTGATCGGCTTCGGCCACCCGGTGTACACCATCGGCGACCCGCGCAATCCCATCATCAAGGAGCTGTCGCGCGCGCTGTGCAAGGACGGCGGCAACCAGGTTCTGTTCGACGTCAGCGAGCGCATCGAGACGCTGATGTGGGACCTGAAGAAGATGTTCCCGAACCTGGATTGGTACTCGGCGTCGGCCTATCACATGATGGGCATCCCGACCCCGATGTTCACCCCGCTGTTCGTGATCGCGCGCACCACCGGCTGGGCCGCGCACGTGATCGAGCAGCGCGAGGACGGCAAGATCATCCGCCCCAGCGCCAATTACACCGGCCCGGAAGACCGCGCCTACGTGCCGATCGAACAGCGCTGACCCGCGCCGGCGTTCGCGCCGCGCCCGCAGGACCCGACAGGCCGCGCCACTGCGCGGCCTGTTTTTTTGTGCCTCGTTCTTTGGTCTAACGACGCTGGAAGCGCGAACGGCGCATGGCATAGTCGGCCGGCGCGCTCGCAAAGCGCGAACGGGATCGCATCGCGGGCGCATCGATAGGCGTAGCGTCGGCCCTGCGGCCGGCCGCTATGCCGGCCATGCCGATGCGTGCCGGAGGGGGCCATGCGCGACCAGGACATCTTGAACAAGACGGAAGCGGGGCGCGACGAAATCGAGCACCGCACGCGCAAGCTGCCGACCGTCCTGCGCTCCTTGTTGCTGTTGGTCGACGGGCAGCGCGATGTGGCGCAGCTGCGTGCGGTGGCGGCGGGTCTGCATGGGCCGTCGGACGCGCTGGATCAATTGGTCGCCCTGGGGTTGATCGGCATCGGCGCGCAGGCGCCGGCGGCGGCCAGGCCGACGCTGGCGGCCGCGAACGTGCCGAACCCGGCCGGCGCCCCTGGTACGGAGGCTGCGCAACGGCTGGCCATGGCCGATACCGCGAATCGTTACGGCGTGCTGTACGCCATGATGTCCGACGCGGTGCGCGAACAATTGGGTCTGCGCGGTTACTTCCTGCAGCTCAAGATCGAACGTTCCACCGATCTGGCTGAGCTTGCGAAATTGTTGCCGGACCTGCGCGCGGCGGTGACCAAGGCGCGCGATGCGGCCTGGGCGGACGAGCTGGACCGACGTCTACGCGCGGCGGCGCAGCTGTAGCGACGCGGTAGCCGGGTGGCCTTTATCGCCACGCTCCACAAGCGAGCTGTGGGATGTGGCGCGCCATGGGCGGGTCGCGTCGTCGCGCAGCTCCGGGCTCTGCGTCTTCGCTTCTTTGGCTCCCTCCTTTGGAAAAGGACGAAGTCGCGCGGCTTACGAGCCGCAGGTTCGTGCGTGGCTGAACGCCAGGAGGTTCTTGCTCCTAGCTCCCTCCTTTATCAAAGGAGGGTTGGGGAGGATTTGCTGTTGCTTCGCTTTCGTCTTTTCTGACCGAAGGTCAAGCAGCTTCCGCTGCTGCGCATGCGTGTCACTTTCTCTTGCTCCTAGCTCCCTCCTTTATCAAAGGAGGGTTGGGGAGGATTTGCTTTTGCTTTTGCTGTCGCCTCTTCTGACCGAAGGTCAACGGCTTCCGCCTGCTGCGCATGCGGGTCACTTTCTCTTGCTAGCCCAAGAGTCCGCCTGGATTCCCTTCGGTCAAAAGTAACCAAAGAGAAGGGCTAGCGTGACCAACCCTCCCCTGCGAGTTCGAGGCTTTCGCCGGGATTTTTCGAATGGACCGTCCTGCGCGCCGCCCTACGGGTCTACGACTGGTCGTGTAAGTGCGGTGCCTTTGGATTTCAATGCCGCGGCAACGGCAACGGCAACGGCAACGGCAATCGCAGCTCCGTGAAAGGCGGCATTCGTAGGATGTGGTGAGCCGAAGGCGAACCGCATCGTCGCGCGGCTTCGGGGTTCCGCGATAGCGCGGTTGCCGCCGCGCACGAATCTTCGTCGCGATGCGCGCAACGCAAGCTGCGCGCATCGCCGCTCGCCTCTTAGGCCAAACCTTCCGCCTGCAACGCCGCGTGTACGCCCGCATCGGCTTCCATCCGCTGCTTGAACGCAGCCAGATTATTCAAGCCGCTGAGGTCGATCTTCTGCCCGTCGGCCCAACGCAGGGTGATGTACAGGTACGGATCGGCGTAGCTGCGGAAACCGGCCAGCCACTGCTTGCCTTCGAGCTGACGGTCGGCGGCTTCGTACAGCGCGCGCAGGCGCTTGTGCGCGGCGTCCTTGAGCGCGGGCTGGTCGCTGGCGTCTTCGGAGAAACGCGTGGGCGCGAACAGCGGCAGGAAGGCCGGGTGCAGGTCGGAGTTCACGAACGCGAGCCAACGCGCCGCGGTCGCGCGCTGCTGGATGCTGCCGTCGCCGGCGAGCTGCGCGTCCGGATAGCTGTCGGCGATGTAGCCCATGATCGCGGCGTTCTGGGTCAGCACGAAATCGCCGTCCTCGATCGCGGGCACGGCGCCGGCCGGATTGATCGCCAGGAACGCGGGCGCCTTCATCGCGTCGCGCGTCATCACCTGTACCTCGAAAGGCTGCCCGGTCCACTGCAAGGCGATGTGGTCGGCGGTCGAACACGCGCCGGGCTTGGTGTAGAGCTTCATGGGCGGACTCCTTGGGGCGAGGAAAGCGACCAGAGTAAAGAGGAGCGAGTGAAAAGCGCTACTTCCTCTTGCCGTTGCTTCGCCGTCGCCGGTCCGCCGCCGCGCATGCCCCAAAAAAGCAAAAGGAACGAGCGCATTCCACTCGTTCCTCTTTCTTATTTACGCGGTACCCGCTTGCTCAGGTCTTGCGCGGCTTCAGCTTCTGCACCTGATAGAAGGTGTGATCGCCGATGGTTGCGACCTGGTAGGCGTTGCGCCAGCTCGGGCTGGCGATCGCGTGGGCGGCGAAGTGGCTGGCGCCCGGCACGATCTCCTTGCGCTGGCCGGCCGGCAGGGCCCAGTTGCGCTCGGCTTCCAGGGCGATCTGCACCGACTCGGCCCAGGCCTCGGTGTTGCTCAGACGCGTACCCGGCGACACCAGGGTCGGCGCGAACTGCTTGCGGGCGGTGACCACCTCGCAGACCGAATCGCCCCACAGGCCGCTGTCGCGGCGACGCAGGGCGACCTCGGCCACGGCCTTCTGGCCGCGGATGGACTGGTCGCGGGCTTCCAGGTAGACGGTGGTGCTCAAACACAGCGAATCGGCGGGCTGCGGCGGAAGCACTGAGGCCAGCCACAGGATCCAGGCGAGTTTCATATTGACTCCTTGCTCCGTTGCGCTGGACCGCACTGGGGCTTCCGTTCCCTCCTAGCGGGGACGGACGACACGGCGTGGACCGGCATGGCGTACTGGGGAGGGCAGCGGCTCTGCGGCGCGCTTTTGCCCCGTGCCGTGAACCGCGTGGACGACGCGGGCGGCGAGGGTTGCCACCTGAAGCGGTGGCGGGAAAGTTGGCGCACGGTAGCCGCGACTAACTAAACGCCCGCTGAATCTAAAAACCTAAGTGCGCGAAAAAACTCAAGTTTTTACTCTGAATAGGCGCTAAGGCCTTGCCAGGGAAGGGTATCTCCGGGGCGCGAGACGCCCCTGGGAGCGTGACGCCCACCACTGTTCAGCTGCCCTGAAAACGCTTTACAGCGCCGCCGCAACCCGGCTGCCCTGGGCGATGGCGCGCTTGGCGTCCAGTTCGGCGGCCACGTCGGCGCCGCCGATCACGTGCACCGGGCGGCCGTCGCCGGCCAGCTGCGCGGCCAGCGGCTTGAACGGCTCCTGGCCGGCGCAGATCACCACATGATCGACCGCCAGCACCTGTTCGCTGCCGTCGACGCGGATGCGGAAGCCTTCGTCGTCCACGCCCAGGTACTCGACGCCGCCCAGCATGCGCACCTGCTTGGCTTTGAGGGTGGCGCGGTGGATCCAGCCGGTGGTCTTGCCCAGGCGCGCGCCGGGTTTGCCGGCGCTGCGCTGCAGCAGCCAGACCTGGCGTGCGGGCGGCTCCGGCCGCGCCTCGGCCAGGCCGCCGCGGTTGTTGCCGTAGCCCAGGTCCACGCCCCATTCGGCGCGCCAGCGCGCCGGATCCAGGCTGGAGCTGTCGTGGCCGGCCGGGTGCACCAGGTATTCGGCCACGTCGAAGCCGATGCCGCCGGCGCCGACGATCGCGACCTTGGCGCCGGGCACCACGCCGCCGCGCAGCACGTCCAGGTAGTTGAGCACCTTGGGATGGTCGGCGCCGGGGAAATCGACCGCGCGCGGGGCGATGCCGGTGGCCAGCACGATCTCGTCGTAGCCGGCCAGTGCGGCCGCGTCGGCGCGCGTGTTCAGACGCAGCTCGACGCCGCTGGTTTCGATTTTGCGCGCGAAGTAGCGCAGGGTTTCGTGGAACTCTTCCTTGCCCGGGATCTTCTTGGCCAGGTTGAACTGGCCGCCGATTTCATGGGCGGCGTCGAACAGGGTGACGCGGTGGCCGCGTTCGGCCGCCACCGTCGCGCAGGCCAGGCCGGCCGGGCCCGCGCCGACCACCGCCACCCGCTTGGGCGCCGCGGTCGGGCGGTAGTTGAGCTCGGTCTCGGCGCAGGCGCGCGGATTGACCAGGCAGCTGGCGTGCTTGTTCTCGAACACGTGGTCCAGGCAGGCCTGGTTGCAGGCGATGCAGGTGTTGATCTCGTCGCTGCGGCGGTCGCGGGCCTTGGCGACCCAGGCCGGGTCGGCCAGCAGCGGCCGCGCCATCGAGACCATGTCGGCCTCGCCCTCGCGCAGGATGCGCTCGGCCACGTCGGGCATGTTGATGCGGTTGGTAGCGATCAGCGGCAGACCCACGTGCGGCTTCAGGCGCGCGGTGATGCCGGTGAAGGCCGCGCGCGGCACCGAGGTGGCGATGGTGGGGATGCGCGCCTCGTGCCAACCGATGCCGGTGTTGATCAGGCTGGCGCCCGCGGCCTCGATCGCCTGGGCCTGGGCGATCACGTCCTCCCAGGTCGAACCGCCATCGACCAGGTCGATCATCGACAGCCGGTAGATGATGATGAAATCCGGGCCGCAGGCCTCGCGGATGCCGCGCACGATCCGGGTCACGAACGCGATCCGGCGCGCGGCGTCGCCGCCCCATTCGTCCTCGCGCTTATTGGTGCGCGGCACGGTGAACTGGTTGAGCAGATAACCTTCCGAGCCCATCACCTCGACGCCGTCGTAGCCGGCCTCGCGCGCGAGCCTGGCGCTGTTGACGAAGGCGCGGATCTGCGCGCGCACACCCATGCCCGACAGCGCGCGCGGCGTGAACGGGTTGATCGGCGCCTTGAGCTTGGATGGCGCGACCTGCAGCGGGTGATAGCCGTAGCGGCCGGCATGCAGGATCTGCAGGCAGATGCGGCCGCCGTGGCCGTGCACGGCCTGGGTGACCTGGCGATGCTTGCCGACTTCCCAGCGCCAGCTCAGCTTGCCGCCGAAGGGCTTGAGCCAGCCGACGATGTTGGGCGCGAAGCCGCCGGTCACGATCAGGCCGACGCCGCCGGCCGCGCGCTCGCCGAAATAGGCCGCCAGCTTCGGGAAGTCGGCGGCCTTGTCCTCCAGCCCCGTATGCATCGAGCCCATCAGCACGCGGTTGGGCAGGACGCAATGGCCCAGGTCCAGCGGCTCGAACAGCTTGGGATACAAGGGGTGCGGGGCGGCGGGGCTTGCGGGCGGGGAGCTGGCGGCCGTCATGCTCGAATACGCTGGCGTATGGAGCGCGCACGATGCCGGTAAAACGGCCGCGATTCAACCACGGCGTGCGCCAGGCGCCCGCGCGCCCGCCCAGGCGGTGCGCAGGCCGGCGCGCGCCGCCGCAACGCTGTATCCCAGACATCGCATCGCGCGGACGATTGACTCCGGCGCGGCCGCCCCTACTCTTATGAGCACCCGAAACCCGGCCACGCCGCCCATGAAGTCGTTCCCGCTACTGATATCGCTGCATGCCCAGCGCGAGAGCGCGGGCCGGGTGCGCCTGCCTCCTGTGATCTGCGAGCGCGTGTCGAGCTGATTCGACCGCGCCGCCGCCACACGATACCGAGCACCCGCAAGGGTGCTTTTTTATTGCCCGTCGTTCGGCCCGGAGTTGCGCTCCGGCGCCGGTTTTCCATCCACCGCAGTCCCGTGCATCCCAAGGAGAACGTGTCGTGAATACCGCGGCCGAGACCGAAACCTAGCCGCGCGCCCCGTCGCCAACCGGGTCGCGCGGCCTCCCGAGTTGGCAACGAATAGCGAAAAATCTCATGAACACCACCACTGTCTCCCGCTGGCGCAATCTCGGCATCATCGCCCACGTCGATGCGGGTAAAACCACGCTCACCGAACGCCTGTTGTGGAAAACCGGCGCGATCCATCGCACCGGCGAAGTCCACGATGGCGCCGCCACCACCGACTTCAGTCCGATCGAGAAGGACCGCGGCATCACCATCGGCGCCGCGGCCGTGCAGACGCATTGGGCGCCGCAGGATCGGGCCGAGCATCGCCTGACCATCATCGACACGCCCGGCCACATCGACTTCGCGATCGAGGTCGAGCGTTCGCTGCGCGTGCTCGACGGCGCGGTCGCCGTGTTCAGCGCGGTCGACGGCGTGCAGCCACAGTCGGAAACCGTGTGGCGCCAGGCGCGCCGGCACGGCGTGCCGATGATCGCGTTCGTCAACAAGATGGACCGGGTCGGCGCCTCGCTGGACTTCGTGCTGGCGCAGATGCGCGACAAGCTCGATGCGCAGCCGTGGCCGCTGGGCCAGGCGATCGGCGCCGAGGGCGAGCTGCGCGGCTGGGTCGACTACGTGGCGCGCGAGATCGTGCTGTGGGGCCCCGACGACGCCATCGCGCGCCGGCCCTGGGACGGCGACGACAGCCGCGCTTACGAGCCGCTGCGCCAGCGCCTGATCGAGGCCGTCGCCGATCACGACGACGAACTCGCCCAGGCCTACCTGGAAGCGCGCGCGATCGACGCCGGCCTGCTCAAGGCCGCGCTGCGTCGCGGCACGCTGCTCGGCGCGGGCACGCCGGTGCTGGCCGGTTCCGCGTTCAAGAACAAGGGCGTGGAACCGCTGCTGGACGCGATCGTCGACTACCTGCCGTCGCCGCTGGATCGGCCGTGGGTGCGCGCCGAGAGCGAACAGGGCGAGCTGGCGCTGGCGCCGGACGCGTCCGGTCCGCTGGCCGGCCTGGTATTCAAGATCGTGCACAAGGATCACGGCGCGCTGTCGTTCGTGCGCCTGTACTCGGGCACGCTGCGGGTCGGCGACACCGTCTGGGCTTCGCGACGCGAACGCGCGCTGCGGGTCGGCCGCCTGGTCGTGGTCCAGGCCGATCGCGGCCGCGACGTCGAGGCCGCGTATGCGGGCGAGATCGTTGCGGTGCAGGGCTGGAAGGACGCGGTCAGCGGCGAAACCTTGAGCGCGGTCGATCGCAAGCTGGTGCTGGACGCGATCCAGGCCCAGCCGGCGGTCCTGTCCTGGCGTCTGAGCGCGGCCAACGCGGGCGATCTGATCCGTCTCGGCCAGGGCTTGGCCAGCCTGGCCCAGGAAGATCCGTCGTTCCACGTCGGCAGCGACGAGGACACCGGCGAAACCCTGATCTGGGGCATGGGCGAGCTGCACCTGGAGGTGATGGTGGAACGCCTGCGCCAGGAGTGGAAGGTCGAGGTGCGCACCGGTTCGCCGCGCGTGGCCTATCAGGAAACGCCGAGCCGCGCCGTCATGGGCGTCGAAGGCAAGTTGTCGAAGCAAAACGGCGGCATCGGACAATTCGCGCGCGTGCTCATCGATGTCGAGCCGCGCACGGACGGTCGTTTCGAGTTCGTCGACCGCACCAGTGGCGGCGTGGTCCCGCGCAACTTCGTCAACGCGACGGAAAAAGGGCTGCGCAGCGCGCTAACGGAAGGCCCGCGCGGCTATCCGGTGGTCGGGCTCACGGTGACCCTGGTCGACGGCGAGACGCATGCGGTGGATTCGTCCGAACTCGCGTTCCAACGCGCGGCGGGCGAGGCCCTGAAGGCGGCGCTGGTGCTCAGCGGCACCACGGTGCTGGAGCCGGTGATGACGCTGGTCGTGGACACGCCCGCCGGCAACGTCGGCGACGTGGTCGGCGACCTGCAACGTCGCTCCGGCCGCGTGCTGGCGATCGACGACCGTGGCACCCGCGCCGATGTCTCCGCGCGCGCGCCGCTGGCGCAGCTGTCGGGTTACACCACCGCGCTACGTTCACTGACCCAGGGACGGGCCTCGGCCTCGCTGGTCTTCAACGGCTACGAGGCCGCGCGCAACGTCTGAATGCGTGAGCTTGTTTGAAAGCGCAGGGGCCGGCATTGCCGGCCCCTTTTTTTTTCTTCAGTGAATTTTCCAATCTCGCATTCCAATAGCTTAAGAATGCGCAGGGCGCGGCAGCGCGAACAGCGAGATTTTGTGGTGTCACTGCCGATCGTCAACACAAAGTCATCATTTTTGGTGCCGGTCAATGTGGACGAATGCGCTTAGCCATCACGTTGCTCCTCCCCGCCTGCCTCCGGAGCGCAGTTGACTGGAGTGATGGAGTCCTAAAAGATGGACGCGACGCGGTCGACTGCGGTGCGGTGGTCAGGCAGCAGCACGGCAGGTCTGAGGTAGGCGCCGATAGCGTCCGTCGCGCACTGCGACAGGGGAATCGTTGCGACAGGAATCGCTGCCTATGCCGCAGCAGCCAGGGAGGCTATGCCATGTCCGACTCGAATACTTCGCGTACCGACGATGCGTCGCTGGCGCTGTGTCTGTCGGGCGGGGGGCTGCGCGCTACGCTGTTTCATCTGGGGGTAATCCAGAGTCTGCGCGCTGCGCGGCGCGGCGACCGGTCGGCGCTTGAAAGTATCGGCGAAATCTATTCGGTGTCCGGTGGCAGCATCCTGGCCGCGCATCTGGTCCTGAATTGGGAAAAGTACTGTGGGTCGGAGGACGACTTCCAGTCGATGGCCAAACAGATCCGCGCGCTGGCCTATCGCGATATCCGTAACCGCGTAGTGCGGCGGTGGATTGGATCGATCTTGCTCGTGCTGCCCAGGCTTCTAGGCCGGGGCAGCCGCACCTATTGGCTGGAAAGGGAATACGAATCGTTGTATCGCGGCGCCAAGTTGAAGGATCTTGCGGGCGACGACACGCGGACCAGGCCGCGGCTGCATATCCTGTCCACCAGCTTCAAGTCCGGGGAAATGTGCAGTTTCTCGGCCGGGCGTTTCGAGATCAGCAAGCTCGCGCGCGACGATCGCCCGCTCCAGTCTGACGGGGCCCCTGCGGAATCGATCCGGGTCGCGTTCGCCGTCACTGCGTCCAGCGCATTCCCGCCAATGTTCCCGCCTCTGCGGCTCAGCGAACGCATGCTGGATAAGGTCGAAGTCTCGGATCTGCAAGGCGTCATCGATCTGTCCGACGGCGGTGTATACGACAACCTCGGCGCCGAAAAGCTCATCCACGACAAGGCTACCGGACAAAGCCGGGCCGACGCTGTCGTGCTGAGTAATGCCGGCGCGTCGTTCCGTACGGAGCAGAATGCTTCGTTGTGGGACATCGTCTCACGCAACGTGCGCGCGTCGGACATCATGATGCGGCGCGTGGCCGACAACACCGATCACCGCATAGCGCTGACAGGGATGCAGTTGGTGGATATCCGCATCCGAGCAGAGGCGGATGAATCCGGTCTGGACTCTGAGACTCAGAAAAAACTCAACAAGATTAGGACCGACCTCGATCGGTTCCCACCGTTGTTGGCGGACATGCTGATCGTACATGGGCATGCTGTAGGGCTGCGTATGTTGCGTAAGGCCGGCTTCGAAGCGCGCGGCTCGGAGCCAATGCGGCCGCAGGCGTCGGCAAAGCGTCTGGGTGACGAGGCTGAGTATGCTGCGAGGCGTGCGGCAATTACTCTGGGCGCTTCCGATTGGACGACCTACGCTCTCAGCGCGTTCGTCCTAGCTTTGTTTACCGCCTTGTTTTGGTCGGCGGCCACGTCTCGGCTCACCTATTTGCTGGCCGAGCAGCAAGAGACGGACCTGAAAGCCGCGCAGATTGCGAGGATTGCGGCTGCCGAAGAGCGTGCGACGAACGAGTCTCAACTGCGCGAAAGGCTGGATGTTGAGCGCAAGACCTTGTTGACCGAAAACGAAGGCTTGAAGGCGAAGTTGGAGGCGATGGG
This sequence comes from Lysobacter sp. Root916, assembly GCF_001429785.1. Taxonomy (GTDB): domain Bacteria; phylum Pseudomonadota; class Gammaproteobacteria; order Xanthomonadales; family Xanthomonadaceae; genus Lysobacter. The sequence goes on from NZ_LMJF01000001.1 coordinate 50,020, forward strand.
CAAGCCCGTGGCCCAACCGGGTAAGGACAACGCCGACTATCAGGTGTGGATCCAGTTCGCGGGATCGCTCACGCGCGAGCAAATGAAGGAGTTTGGGCGGAGCGTACAACGCAAGTGGCCGAACGCGCCCGGTGCGCAACGTGGCGGCGAACGGATCGCAAGCGCGGCGGGCAAGCGTGAAGTCCGCTACGGCGACCGGGACGATGAAGACGCGGCCCAAAGGCTGACGGCCGATATCGTAGCCACCGGGTTGGTGCCGTCGATGGAAACTCCGAAGTTTATAAAGGGAATTTCACCGCGTTCTCTTGAGATTTGGGTGAGTCCGTAGCGCAGCCCCCCCCCCCTTCGACCGCGTCGAAGGTTCGCCGGAACATAACCAGGTGCGCCGCAGGCCGAGTCCGGTCTTTCATGGCGGCGCCTGCTTCGTGCGCGCGGCTCAAACAGCAGCCGGCCGTAGCCGTAACAGACTCAACCCCATCGCCGCGTAACCGGTGCCGAGCGCACGATTGAACCAGCGCGCGCGGCGCGGCTGCGCGAACCAGCCGCGCAGGGCGCCGGCAAGCACGACGTAGCACAGGTGCGAGAGCACGGTGCAGGCGGCGAAGGTCAGGGTCAGGGCGAAGAACTGCGGCAGCAGCGCGGCGTCGGCGCGCATGAACTGCGGCAGCAGCGCGGTGAAGAACAGGATGCTCTTGGGGTTGGTGGTCGCCACCAGCAGACCTTGCAGGAACATGCGCCGCGGCGCGCCGGCCTGGGCGGGCGCGCGCGCGAACAGGTCGTCGCGAGCGCGCCATTGGCGCAGGCCCAGCCAGATCAGATAGGCCGCGCCGGCCAGCTTGAGCGCGCCGAACAACCAGGCCGAGGTCTGGAGCAGGGCGCCCAAGCCCAGCATTGTGGTCGCCGAGACCAGGAACACGCCCAGGGCGTTGCCGACCGAGCCCAGCAGGGCACGGCGCGCGCCGTGCGTGGCGGTGTTGGACACCGCCAGCAACACCGCCGGCCCGGGGCTGAACGCGGTCAGCAGCGCGAGACTGCAGAACAGCAGCCAGGACGTAGCGCTCATGCGCGCGGCCTCGTCGCGATCACCAGCCGGCCAGGGTCAGCTTGCCGACGGTGCTGCCCGATTCGAGACGGCGATGCGCCTCGCGCAGAGTCGCCGCGTCGATCTTGCCCAGGGTCGCGCTGTGGGTGCCGCGCAGTTCGCCGGCGTCGATCAGCTTGGCGACGCGGTCCAGGATGCGCGCCTGCTCGACCATGTCGGCGGTCTGGAAGCGTGGACGCGCGAACATCATTTCCCAATGGATGCCGATGCACTTGGCCTTGTAGGGGTCGCCGATCTTGAGCGCGCCGCTGGGCTCGACGATCAGGCCGACATGGCCCTGCGGCGCCAGCAGTTCGCCGATCGCGTCCCAGTAGCGGTCGGTGTCGGCCAGGTTCAGCACCGCCTCGACCTGGGCATGGCCCAGCGCCTGCAACTGCGGCAGCAGCGGTTGGCGGTGGTCGATCACTTCGTGCGCGCCCATCGCGCGGCACCAGTCGATCGTCTCCTGACGCGAGGCGGTGGCGATCACGTTGAAGCCGGCGCGGCGCGCGAGCTGGATCGCGATCGAGCCGACGCCGCCGGCGCCGGCGATCACCAGCACGGTCTTGCCGATGCCGCCCTGGTCGGCGTCGTAGGGCATGCGCTGGAACAGCAGCTCCCAGGCGGTGATCGCGGTCAGCGGCAGGGCCGCGGCCTGGGCCGCGTCCAGCGAACTCGGCGCATGGCCGGTCACGCGCTCGTCGACCAGCTGCAACTGCGCATTGCTGCCAGGGCGGGTGATGTCGCCAGCGTAGTAGACGCGGTCGCCGACCTTGAAGCGGGTGACCGCGTCGCCGACCGCGAGCACGGTGCCGGCGGCGTCGTAGCCGAGCACGCGCGGCTGCGCTTCCACGTTCGGCTTGGGCGCGCGCACCTTGGTGTCGACCGGATTGACCGAGATCGCCTCGACCTGGATCAGCAGGTCGTGGCCCTGCGGCGCGGCGGGGTCGGGCAGTTCGACGTCGAGCAGGGATTCGGGATCGTCGATGGGCAGGTAGCGGGTGAGGGCGACGGCTTTCATAAGTGGCTCCAAACGGTTCGGTCGTTGAATGCGGATGAGGGAATCAGAACGCGGACAGCACCAGGCCGCCTTCGGCGCGGATCGCCGAGCCGTTGACCACCGAGGCCGCCGGGCTGGCGACGAAGGCGACCACGCGCGCGATCTCGGCCGGTTCGGCGAAGCGGCGCAGCAGCGAGGTCGGGCGCACGGTCTGGAAGAACTGCTTTTCGAACTCGGCCGCGCTCACGCCCTGTTGCTCGGCGAGCTGTTCGACGAACACGCCCACGCCCTCGGAACGGGTGGGGCCGGCCAGCACCGAGTTGACGGTGACCTGGGTGCCGGCGGTGAGCTGGGCCATGCCGCGCGCCAGCGCGATCTGCGCGGCCTTGGTCACGCCGTAATGGATCATCTCGGCCGGGATCTGCAGGCCCGACTCGCTGGACAGGAACACCACCCGGCCGCGATCGCGTTCGAGCATGCCGCTGAAGTAATGGCGCGACAGGCGCACGCCGCTCATCACGTTGGCATCCCACAGGCGCTGCCATTCCCCGTCTTCGATGTTGGCGAAATCGGTGGGCACGAAGATGCCGAGGTTGTTGATCAGGATGTCGGTCTGCGGCACCGCGGCGATGAAGTCGGCCGCGCCCTGGGCGCTGGCCAGATCGGCGGCGACGCCGCTGAGTTGCGCGCCCGGCACGGCGGCGCGCAGCGAAGCCAGCGCGGCATCGACGCGGGCCTGGCTGCGGCCGTTGACGACCACGGCGGCGCCGGCGCGCGCGAGTTCTTCGGCGATGGCATAGCCGATGCCCGCGGTGGAACCGGTGACGACGGCGGTGGAACCGGAAAGGGAGGCGCTCATGTCGGTGCTCGCGTTAAAGTGGGGAAGGGATTCGAGAACGGGCTGAAGCATCGGACGGCTCAGACCGGCGCGGGGGTGCGCTCGGAGAACATGCCGTTCCAATACGGGTAGTAGGGATAAGGCGGCGTGACGCGGCTGGCGTCGTCGAGCCTGGCGACCTGCTCGGCGCTGAGGCTCCAGCCGACCGCGCCCAGGTTCTGGCGCAGTTGTTCCTCGTTGCGCGCACCGATCAGCACGCTGGACACCGTCGGGCGCCGCAGCAGCCAGTTCAGGGCGATCTGCGGCACGCTCTTGCCGGTTTCGGCGGCGACCTCGTCCAGCGCGTCGACGATGCGGTACAGGCGCTCCTCCTCCACCGGCGGCGCGAAGCCAGCGGTGTCGTGCAAGCGGCTGCCCTCGGGCAGCGGCTGGCCGCGGCGGATCTTGCCGGTCAGCCGGCCCCAGCCCAGCGGGCTCCACACCACCGCGCCCACGCCCTGATCCTGCGCCAGCGGCATCAGCTCCCATTCGTAGTCGCGGCCGACCAGCGAGTAATAGGTCTGGTTGGCGACGAAGCGCGAATAGCCGTAGCGATCGGCGACCGCCTGCGACTTCATCAGTTGCCAGCCGGAATAGTTGGACACGCCCAGGTAGCGCAACTTGCCGGCGCGGACCAGGTCGTCGAGCGTGGACATGACCTGCTCGACCGGCGTTTGCGCATCGAAGTGATGCAGTTGCAGCAGGTCGATGTAGTCGGTGCCCAGGCGCTGCAGGGCGCGATCGACGGCGCGGATCAGATGATGACGCGAGGCGCCGACGTCGTTGGCGCCTTCGCCGGCGCGCAGGCTGATCTTGGTCGACAGGATGACTTCATCGCGGCGGCCCTGGATGGCAGCGCCGAGTATCGATTCGGAGGCGCCGTCGGAATACACGTCGGCGGTGTCGAACAGATTCACGCCGGCCTCCAGGCAGATCTCGATCAGGCGCCGCGCCTCGGCGACGTCGGTATTGCCCCATGCGCTGAACAGCGGGCCCTTGCCGCCGAAAGTGCCGGCGCCGAAGCCCAGGACCGGCACCTTGAAGCCGGAGTTGCCGAGAAAGCGGGTGTCCATGAGGGAGTTCCTTGAGAGTGAAGGCGCGCGTCCGACGCTGCGCCTTGGAATGGGGAGGAAGGAATCAGGCGGCCGGGCAGGCCGCGGCGGCTTGCGGCGCCGGCTTGCGCGGTGCGTCCAGGCGCGCCGCCCACACCGCCAGCACGATGCCCGACACCGTCACCAACGCGGCCACCCAAGTCACCGCGCCCAGGCCCAGGCCTAGGTTGATCACCGCGCCGCCCAGCCAGGCGCCGAGCGCGTTGCCGAGGTTGAAGGCGCCGATGTTGAGGCTGGAGGCGAGGTTGCGGCCGGCGCTGTCGGTCTTCTGCAACACCCACAGCTGGATCGGCGACACCGTGGCGAAGGCGGCGATGCCGAGCAGGGCGACGAAGATCACCGCCGCGATCTTGCTGTGCAGGGCGAAGGTCATCAGGCCCAGCACCACCGCCAGCGCGACCAGGGTGCCGATCAGGGCCGGCGCCAGGCGACGGTCGGCGAGGCGGCCGCCGAGCAGGTTGCCGGCGATCAGGCCGACACCGAACACCAGCAGGATCGGCGACACCGCGCTTTCGGCGAAGCCGGTGACCTGGGTCAGGATCGGCTGGATGTAGGTGAACACGGTGAACACGCCGGCGAAGCCGAGCACGGTCATGGCCAGGCCCAGCAGCACCTGCGGATGGGTCACCGCCTTGATCTCGTCGCGCAGCGCGGCGTTCTCCTGCTGGCCGTTGTCCTTGGGCACCAGCGCCGCGATCACGATCGTGGCGATCACGCCGATCGCGGCCACCGCCCAGAACGTCGCGCGCCAGCCCAAGTGCAGGCCCAGCCAGGCGCCGGCGGGCACGCCGAGCAGGGTGGCCACGGTCAGGCCGACGAACATGATCGAGATCGCCGAGGCCTTGCGGTCTTCCGAGACCAGGCCGGTCGCGACCACCGCGCCCACGCCGAAGAAGGTGCCGTGCGCCAGCGAGGTGATCACGCGCGCGATCATCAGGGTGGTGTAGTTGGGCGCGATCGCACAGGCGATGTTGCCCAGGGTGAAGATCAACATCAGCGCGACCAGCACGGTCTTGCGCGGCAGGCGCCGGGTGGCGGTGGTCAGCAGCGGCGCGCCGACGAACACGCCCAGGGCGTAGCCGGAGATCAGCAGGCCGGCCGCGGCGATGGTGACCTGGAGGTCGGCGGCGACCTGCATCAGCAGGCCCATGATCACGAATTCGGTGGTGCCGATGCCGAAGGCGCCGGCGGTGAGGGCGTACAGGGCCAACGGCATGCGCTGCTTGGGCGCGCCTAGCTTGGAGGCGCCCGTTTCGGAGCGGGGAAGGGCGGGGGATTCCATGTCGGGCATCCACTGGGGAGGCGCGCAGTCTGGAAGCTTGCATCTTTAGCTAAAACCACCAAGATGGCTAATCAGTTTCAATAAATAGTTGAGAATAGGTCATGGACCGAGTCGGCGACCTCGCCCTGTTCCTGCGCGTGCTCGATCTGGGCTCGATCAGCGCCGCCGCGCGCAGCCTGGACCTGTCGGTGGCGGTGGCCAGCCAGCGCCTGAAGCGGCTGGAGCGCGACCTGGGCGTGCGCCTGCTGCACCGGACCACGCGCCAGCTGCACGCCACCCCCGAGGGCGCAGCCTTGGCCGAACAGGGCCGTGCCCTGGTCGAGGACCTGGAGGCGCTGACCGGCGGCCTGCGCCAGGCCGCGACCGACGTCGCCGGCACCCTGCGCCTGACCGCTTCGGCCTCGTTCGGGCGCCAGTACCTGTCGCCGCTGCTGCCCGAATTCCTGGCCCTGCATCCGCGGGTCAAGGTCAGCGTCAATCTCAACGATCAGTTGCTGGACCTGGTGAGTTCCGGCTTCGATCTGGCGATCCGGATCGGCGCGCTCGAGGACTCCAGCTTGGTCGCGCGCAAGCTGGCGCCGAACCGGCGCGTGATCTGCGCCTCGCCCGACTACGTGCGCCGCCACGGCATGCCCAACTCGCCCGAGGAGCTCGCGCGCCACGAGTGTCTGATCCTGGTCGGCAGCCAGGGCCGCCAGGACCTGTGGCGCCTGCACGGCCGCGCCGGCCGCGAAGTCGCGGTGCGGGTGTCGGGGCGTTTCGAAAGCAACCTGGGCGAGCTGCTGCGCGACGCCGCGGTCGCCGGCCTGGGCATCGCCGTGCATTCGACTTGGCACGTCAACGAGGACCTGCGCACGAAACGGCTGGTGCCGGTGATGCCGGACTACGGCGTCGCCGAATCCGGCATCTACGCGGTGATGCCGCAGCGTCGCCTGATTCCGCCGCGGGTGCGCGCGTTCGCCGATTTCCTGGCCGAACGCTTCGGCGAGCATCCGCCCTGGGAGCAGTACGAAATCTCGGTGCCTTGAGCGCCCTGGTCTTCCCCCTTTTGAAAAAGGGGGATTGAGGGGGATTTGCTTTTCGTCTCCGCGCGTGCGGCTCGATCGCGGCTCACGCCGCTCCCACAGAAGGCCTTGCGTCGCGCCGGCCTTCCCCCTTTGAAAAAGGGGGATTGAGGGGGATTTGCTTTTCCCCGCCCTCAATCGAACGCAAACGCATCCAAAGCCAACGAGCCCATCTCGTGCGATCGATGGATCGTGCGCACCGAGGCCTGCGCACCGGCCGCGCCCATCGCCACGAACAAGGGCATCAGATGCTCGACGGTCGGATGCGCATGCCGCGCGTGCGGCGCCTGCGCCTGCCAATCCAGCAGCGCGGCATGGTCGTGCGCGTCCAGGCGCGCGTGCATCCACTCGCCGAACTCGCGCGCCCACGGCGCCAGCGGCGCGTCGCGGTGTTGCCAGTCCAGATCGCCCAGGTTGTGCACGAAGCCGCCCGAGCCGATCACCAGCACGCCTTCCTCGCGCAGCGGCGCCAGCGCGCGACCCAACGCGTAATGCTGGGCCGCGTCGCCGTGCGGCATCACCGACAGCGGCACCACCGGTATCCCGGCCTGCGGGTACATGCGCCGCAGGGGCACCCAGATGCCGTGATCCAAGCCGTGCGACTCGCGCACCTTGGGATGCAAACCGGCCTCCTCCAGGCGCGCGCGGATCGCCTCGGCCAGGCCCGGATCGCCCGGGGCGGGGTACTGGATCTGGTACAGCGGCGCCGGGAAGCCGCCGAAGTCGTGCACGGTATGCGGCTGCGGGTGTCCGCCCAGCATCGGCCGGTCGGTCATGAAATGCGCCGAGGCGACCACGATCGCCTTCGGCCACGGCAACTGCGCGCCCAGCCCGTCCAGGAAGCGGCCGGCGGCGGAATCCTCGATCGCCAGCATCGGCGAACCGTGGGACAGGAACAGGGTGGGCAGGCGGGTCGGAATGTCCATAGCGCAAGGGTGATCCCGCGCGGGGGCAAACACCAGCGCGTTGCGCCGCTCGCTGCGTTCCGTCCTTGGCGTCAAACGCCGGCGCGGCGTTCGCGCCGGCCGCACATGCCGCGCCGCAGACTGACGCTTCCGCCCCCGCCTCACCGCCCCTCATGAACCACGCCGATCCCCGTTCCGCCGTCCGTCCCGACTACGACGCGCCGATGCGCGAGATCGCCGATTACGTGCTCGATGTCCGCATCGACTCCGACGAGGCCTACGCCACCGCGCGCATCATGCTGCTGGATTCGCTGGCCTGCGCGGCCCTGGCGATGGCGCACCCGGCCTGCGTCGCCCATCTGGGCCCGCTGGTGCCGGGCGCGGAACTGCGCGGCGGCGCGCGCGTGCCGTACACCGCCTACGAACTCGATCCGGCCCAGGCCGCCTACAACATCGGCAGCCAGATCCGCTGGCTGGATTTCAACGACACCTGGCTGGCCGCCGAGTGGGGGCATCCGTCCGACAACCTGGGCACGCTGCTCGCGCTGGCCGACTACCTGGGCCGGCGCGCCGAAGCCGCGGGCGGTCGCGGCCTGAGCGTGCGCGAGGTGCTGGGCCATGCGATCAAGGCCCACGAGATCCAGGGCTGCTACGCCTTGCGCAACGCCTTCAACCGGGTCGGCCTGGATCACGTGATCCTGGTGCGCCTGGCCTCGACCGCGCTGGCCACGCGCATGCTGGGCGGCGAGCGCGAGGCGATCCTGAGCGCGATCTCGCAGGCCTGGATCGACAACGGCGCGCTGCGCACCTACCGGCATGCGCCCAACACCGGCCCGCGCAAGAGCTGGGCGGCGGGCGACGCCTGCCGGCGCGCGGTCGTGCACGCGCTCAACGCGGTCAAGGGCGAGGTCGGCTATCCCAGCGCCTTGAGCGCGCCGACCTGGGGTTTCTACGACGTCGCCATGCGCGGTCGCGCGTTCGAGTTCGAGCGCCCCTTCGGCAGCTACGTGATGGAGAACGTGCTGTTCAAGATCAGCTATCCGGCCGAATTCCATGCCCAGACCGCGGTGGAATGCGCGCTGCGTCTGCACCCGCAGGTGCGCGACCGCCTCGACCGCATCGCGCGCATCGAACTGCGCACCCAGGAGGCCGGGCGCCGCATCATCGACAAGACCGGGCCGTTGGCCAATTACGCCGATCGCGATCACTGCCTGCAGTACATGGTCGCGGTGCCGCTGATCTTCGGCCGGCTCCAGGCCGAGGACTATGGCGACGCCATCGCCGCCGATCCGCGCATCGACGCGCTGCGCGCGCAGATGACGGTCGTCGAAGATGCGGACTTCACCCGCGACTACCACGACCCCGACCGGCGCTACATCGGCAACGCCGTGCAGGTGTTCTTCGACGACGGCAGCGCCACCGAGGCGGTGCGGGTCGATGTCCCCGTCGGCCATCGCCTCCGCCGCGCCGAGGGCCTGCCTTTGCTGTTGGCCAAGTTCGAGACTGCGATCCGCGCCCGGCTGCCGTCCGCGCAGGCCGATACACTGTGCGCGCTGGCCCGGGACCCGGCGCGGTTGGACGCGCAGCCCATCACCGGCTTCCTGGGCCTGTTTCAGCCCTGATTCACGTTCGCGGCGGCGCCGGCGTTTAACACGGATGCCGTCGCGAATGTTAGATGCCTGTTAACATGGCTTTCACATAGGCAAACCTAACCTGCGCGGGATGGCGTCGTAAGGCGGCTGTCCTGAATTGGTAGGAACCTCGCAGACGCGGTTTCCAAATTTTTCTGAACCAAGGAGCTATAACAAATGAATAAGAAACTCCTCTGCGCCGCCCTGCTGGGTGGCCTGAGTCTGGCCCAGGCGGCCAGCGCGCAGGATTTCGACGACCGCTGGTACATCACCGGTTCGACGGGCATGAACATCCAGGACAACGACCGCGGCACGCGTAACGCGCCGTTCCTGGGCCTGGGCGTGGGCAAGTTCATCAGCCCGAACTGGTCGATCGACGGCGAGCTGAACTACCAGCACCCGAAGTTCGACGCCGATCAGGACCTGTCGTGGAGCCAGTACGGCGTCTCGCTGGACTTCCGTCGCCACTTCATCACCGAAGGCCGCAACTGGAACCCGTACGCGCTGCTGGGTATCGGCTACCAGCGTTCGGAAGAAGAGTTCAACGCGTTCCCGTCGCCGAACTCGCCGGGCCGCCGTGAAGACGGCAACCTGGCCGCCAAGGTCGGTCTGGGCATCCAGGGCATGAAGTACTTGAACAGG
>NZ_LMJF01000001.1:59628-1257416 GCF_001429785.1 Lysobacter sp. Root916
GCAGGCTGGCCAGACCATCGGTCCGGACGGCTGCCCGGTGCCGGTCTCGATCGACCTGAAGGGCGTGAACTTCGACTTCGACAAGGCCACGCTGCGTCCTGACGCGGTGACGATCCTGAACGAAGCCGCCGAGATCCTGAAGCGTTATCCCGAGCTGAAGGTCGAAGTCGCCGGTCACACCGACCAGTGCGGTAAGGACGCCTACAACCAGAACCTGTCCGAGCGTCGCGCCCGCGCCGCTTACGACTACCTGACCAGCAACGGCGTCGACGCCGCGCGTCTGTCGGGTCCGAACGGCTACGGCGAGAGCCGTCCGCTGGAAGATCTGGGCCAGGCGTTCCCGGCTTGTAAGAGCGAGAAGAACCGCCGCACCGAGCTGAACGTCCAGAACTAAGGACGATGGGTTCCCCGGAACCCGCTGCAAGACCCACGAAGCCCGGCCTAGTGCCGGGCTTCGTTCGTTTATGTGCCTTTGTTAAGAAGTAACGTTAAGTGGTATTAACAATCGTCTTGACAGTGTATGATCGGCCCCGCCAGTGACCGCCTGCCGGAGCGACCGTGCCAGACCGGGTCCCTGTCACGCGTTTCCGCCGTGAATCAAACCGTTCCTACTGATCTGAAGGAGTTAGAGATGAAGATCCGTTTGTTGAGCACCGCACTGTTGGCGGGCTTGGCGTTTGCCCAGGCGGCCAGCGCGCAGGATTTCGATGACCGTTGGTACATCACCGGTTCCACCGGTATGAATATTCAGGACAACGACCGCGGTACGCGCAACGCGCCGTTCCTGGGTCTGGGCTTGGGCAAGTTCATCAGCCCGACCTGGTCGATCGACGGCGAACTGAACTATCAGCACCCGAAGTTCGACGCCGACCAGGACCTGTCGTGGAGCCAGTACGGCGTCTCGCTGGACTTCCGTCGCCACTTCATCACCGAAGGCCGCAACTGGAACCCGTACGCSCTGCTGGGTATCGGCTACCAGCGTTCGGAAGAAGAGTTCAACGCGTTCCCGTCGCCGAACTCGCCGGGCCGCCGTGAAGACGGCAACCTGGCCGCCAAGNCTGCTGGGTATCGGCTACCAGCGTTCGGAAGAAGAGTTCAACGCGTTCCCGTCGCCGAACTCGCCGGGCCGCCGTGAAGACGGCAACCTGGCCGCCAAGGTCGGTCTGGGCATCCAGGGCGACCTGGGCCGCGTCGGTATCCGTACCGAGCTGGCGTACCGCGCCGACTTCGACGACACCAGCAATGCCGCTCCGCAGGAAGACTGGTTCGGCGACGTGCTGGCTTCGGTCGGCATCATCGTCCCGCTGGGCCCGGAAGCCTCTGCTCCGCCGCCGCCGCCGGCTCCTGAAGTCGCGCCGAACTGCGCCGACAAGGACGACGATGGCGATGGCGTGAACAACTGCGACGACAAGTGCCCCGGTTCGCAGGCTGGCCAGACCATCGGTCCGGACGGCTGCCCGGTGCCGGTCTCGATCGACCTGAAGGGCGTGAACTTCGACTTCGACAAGGCCACGCTGCGTCCNCGACTTCGACGACACCAGCAATGCCGCTCCGCAGGAAGACTGGTTCGGCGACGTGCTGGCTTCGGTCGGCATCATCGTCCCGCTGGGCCCGGAAGCCACCGCTCCGGTCGCTCCGGCTCCGGTCGTGGCGCCGAACTGCGCCGACAAGGACGACGACGGCGATGGCGTGAACAACTGCGACGACAAGTGCCCCGGTTCGCAGGCTGGCCAGACCATCGGTCCGGACGGCTGCCCGGTGCCGGTCTCGATCGACCTGAAGGGCGTGAACTTCGACTTCGACAAGGCCACGCTGCGTCCGGATTCGACCGCCATCCTCAACGAGGCCGTCGAGATCCTGAAGCGCAATCCGTCGCTGCGCGTCGAAGTCGCCGGTCACACCGACCAGTGCGGTAAGGACGCCTACAACCAGAAGCTGTCCGAGCGTCGCGCTCAGACCGTGTACGACTACCTGACCAGCAACGGCGTGGAAGCGTCGCGTCTGGGCGGTCCGAACGGCTACGGCGAAAGCCGTCCGCTGGAAGACAAGGGTCAGGCGTTCCCGGGCTGCAAGAGCGAGACCAACCGTCGCACCGAGCTGAACTCCCAGAACTAAGGGATGCCAGCCGGTTCTTCGGAACCCGCCGCAACACACGAAGCCCGGCCCAGTGCCGGGCTTCGTTTTTTCGCGCGCGGCGGCGGGGAATGTGATCGCAACGGCGAAACCGCGGCTAGCGCACGCATGCGCGGTTGTCCGATCCGCCCCCCGCGCCTACACTGCCCAGGTCGTGTCCGGACCCCGTCGGGACATCGCGACGGCCAGACCGGAGGAAGTTCGCCATGCATCGTGTCCTAGCTGCAGCGCCGCTGCTGTTCATCGCTACGATCGCCCAAGCCGAAGTCGGCAACTGCGGTTCGATCACCGCGCCCGCGCTGGCGGTGCAGCCGACCGTGATCGCGCCGATCGCGCCGGAACTGGTCGCCCCCAGCTATCAGCTCGGCTCGCCCACCGGCGTGCTTTCGCAGGCCCTGGACGAATCCCTGTCGGTGGACCGCGTGCTGCTGCGCATGCGCATCGAAGGCTGCAACCTGGCCAACGCCAAACCGGCCGCGGGCGGCATGCCGACCTCGAACGACCCGGCCGCGTACAAGCCCAAGACCCAGTTCGACAACACGCCCTGGCGCTTCGACATGAGCCAGGGCGGCAAGCGCATGACCGCCGACGAATTCAGCGCCTGGATGAAGGCCAAGGGCGTGCGCGTGGCCAAGGGCGCCCCGGGCGCCGCCGCGCCCGCCCCGGCGCCGGCCCCCGTGGTCGAGGCGCCCAAGGACGAGAAGAAGGGCAAGAAGAAGTAAGCCCCGCGTCCGCGCGCGGTTCGCTCTCCCTCGCCGTCGAGGCCGCGCCACGCGCGCGGCCGTGCCCATGACCACCTCGCCCCGTCACGGCCTCGCCCGCGTGCTGTCCAAGCAAGGCCTGTGCTCGCGTAGCGAAGCCGCGCGCTGGATCGCCGCCGGCCGGGTCGCGGTCGACGGCCGCGTGGTGCGCGATCCCGAGTTCCCGATCGCCAGCGCCCCGCGCGCCCGCCCGCGCATCGCCGTGGACGGGCGCGATATCGATCAGGCCGCGCGCCTGTACCTGATGCTCAACAAACCGCGCGGCCTGGTCACCAGCGCCCGCGACGAGCGCGGCCGCGACACCGTCTACCGGTGTTTCGACGGCGCGCTATGGCAGGGCGCGCCCTTGCCCTGGCTGGCGCCGGTGGGGCGCCTGGATCAGGCCAGCGAAGGCCTGCTGCTGTTCTGCAACGACCCCGAGTGGGCCGCGCGCATCACCGATCCCGAGCACGGGCCGGACAAGACCTATCACGTCCAGATCGACACGATTCCCGACGACGAGACGCTCGCGGCCCTGGTTGCCGGCGTGATCGAGGAGGGCGTGGCGCTGCGCGCCAAGTCCGCGCGTCTGCTGCGCAGCGGCGAGAAGAACGCCTGGTTGGAAATCGTGCTCGACGAAGGCCGCAACCGCCAGATCCGCCGTCTGCTGGCCGCGTTCGACATCGGCGTGTTGCGCCTGCTGCGGGTGGCGATCGGCGAGTTGGTGCTGGGCGAACTCGGCAAGGGCCAGTGGCGCATGCTCGGCGCATCCGAGATCGCGCAACTCTCGCGCTGATGCGCATTCGCGCCGGCCGAATCGCCGCGAAGACTTAACCGACGCGTCGCCTGCCCGAAAAAAACGTGCGCTGCTGCGGCATCGCTACGTGCGCGCGCGCCGCGATCGCGACATCGCCGAGCGCGCATGCGCGGGATTGTGGCGGAGCGCACCGTTTACCACCTTTGAGTTGCGATCAGCGCACCTAGACTCCCCCGGGACCGATACCTGGACTTGGGGAGTGAGCGACATGCGCAAGATCGTGATGGCTCTGCCGCTGCTGCTGTGCGCGAACTGGCTGGGCGCGCAGGAGGTGCCGTGCCGCGGCGCCGATGCTCCGGCCGCGCAGGCCGAAGTTGCGTTGCTGCTGGAAACGGCCGCGGCCTCGCCCAAGCTCGCGCGCCGCTCGAGCGCGCACGCCGACGGCCCGCTCGCGCAGGCTTTCGGCCGGGTCGAACCGCTGTCGCCCTCGCTCGCGCCTTCGCCGTTGGGCGCCTGCACGCAGCTGAGCGCGCGCCGCGACAAGCGCAAGCGCGGCGGCAGCGCCGCCGCCGCCGCACCGACGGCTTACAAGCCCAAGACCCGCTACGACAACACGCCCTGGCGCTTCAACATGGAGCAGAACGGCAAGCGCATGACCGCCGACGAGTTTGACGCCTGGATGAAGGCCAAGGGCGTGCGCGTGGCCACGGGCGCGCCGGCGCCGGTGCGCAAGGAAGACAAGCGCCGCCGCATCGCGCGCGAACGTTGACGGCGGCGCTCGCGTCGAGAACGCGCAGAAGGCGCCGCGTGCTCGAACGCCGAGTGGCCGCGTTCGCTCGCCGTAGGCCAGGGCGGATGTGTCTACGCGTCGCAGCGACGCGGGTGGCCGAAGCATGCCCTGCGCGATCGCTATCCCTCGACTGGCGCGACTAGGCCCGCGCCGCATCGGCGTGCGCACGATCCATTCGCGCATTCGCGGCGTCAGACACTGGTCGCGCGCCACGCGCTTCGGCTAGGCTGCCGTCGCCGCCCCGGTCGCGCCTCCGCGCCGCCGCGCCGGCCGCGTCCATGACGGGCGCGCTATCCGCACAAGGAGGTGGCCGCCGGCCCGGATCGCCCGATCCGCAATCAGACCGGCATCGACGACTCATGCAGTACCCGGCCCGCCCGTTGCGGCGCCGGCGCCTCACCGCGCGCACGATTGCGCGCTTCCCCCAATCTCATGGAGAGCATTCATGCGTCATACCCCCAAGTCCGCCCTGCAAGCCCTGCTGATGCTGCTGATGTTGGCGTTGGCTCCGCTGGTCTCGGCCGATCCGGTCGTCGCCAACCAGAAGCTGCAATTGGCCAAGCTGAACTTCGCCCAGGTCCAACTGCAGCACCAGATCGGCCAGATGCATGCCAGCGCCGGCCGCATCAACGAGGCCCGCGCGGCCTTCGCCGCGGCCAACGTCAATGGCCAGATGCTGACCGTGTCGCTGCTGCAGCTGAAGCAGGAAAACCAGCTGACCTACAACAACGGTCAGTACATCAACGGCCCGGCCCAGCAGCGTGCGGTGATGCAGACCGAACTGGCCAGCATCAACTCGCAGCAGTTGAGCATCGATTTCGCCGTGCTGCAGCAGCAGCCGACCTCGCAGGTCTATCTGTCGCGCGCGCAAATCGATCTGCTGATGCTCACCCAGAGCATGTTGCGGGTCGAGCAGGAAATGATCGCGGCGCAGCAGTAAGCGCCCGATGCGACGGGCCGCCCTGGCGGCGGCCCGTCGTTACGCGTTTATGGCGTCGCCATGGCCGCTTCAGGCTGCGATCACGCCCAGCTCGCGGCCGATCTTCGCGAACGCCGCGATCGCGCGGTCCAGATGCTCGCGGGTGTGCGCCGCCGACATCTGGGTGCGGATGCGCGCCTGGCCCTGCGGCACGACGGGGAAGAAGAAGCCGATCGCGTAGATGCCCTCTTCGAGCAGGCGCGTGGCGAACTTCTGCGCCAGCGGTGCGTCGTACAGCATCACCGGGGCGATCGGGTGCACCCCGGGCTTGATGTCGAAGCCGGCCTGGGTCATTCGCTCGCGGAAGTATGCGGTGTTCTCGGCCAGGCGCTCGCGCAGCTCGCCGGCGGCCGACAGCATCTCGAAGGCCTTGATCCCGGCCGCGACCACGTGCGGCGGCAGCGAATTGGAGAACAGGTAGGGGCGCGAGCGCTGGCGCAGCAGTTCGATCACTTCCTTGCGCGCGGTGGTGAAGCCGCCGAGCGCGCCGCCCATGGCCTTGCCCAGGGTGCCGGTGTAGATATCGATGCCGTCCATCGCGCCCTTGACCTCGGCCGAACCGCGGCCGCTGGCGCCGAGGAAGCCGGTGGCATGGCATTCGTCGATGTGAACCAGGGCGTTGTACTTGCGCGCCAGGGCGACGATCTCGTCCAGCGGCGCGATGAAGCCGTCCATCGAGAACACGCCGTCGCTGGTGATCAGCTTGGTCTTGCAGCCGGCCGCGTCGGCGGCCTGCAGCTGCTTCTCCAGGTCGGCCATGTCGCAATTGGCGTAGCGGAAGCGCTTGGCCTTGCACAGGCGCACGCCGTCGATGATCGAGGCGTGGTTGAGCGCGTCGGAGATGATCGCGTCGTGCTCGTCCAGCAGCGGCTCGAACAGGCCGCCGTTGGCGTCGAAGCAGGCCGCGTACAGGATCGTGTCTTCGGTGCCGAAGAAGTCCGCGATGGTCTTCTCGAGCTGCTTGTGCAGGTCCTGGGTGCCGCAGATGAAACGCACCGAAGCCATGCCGAAGCCGTGGCTGTCCAGCGCGTCCTTGGCCGCCTGGATCACGTCGGGATGGTCGGCCAGGCCCAGGTAGTTGTTGGCGCAGAAGTTCAGCACCGTGCGGCCGTCGGCGAGGGTGATCTCGGCCGACTGCGGGCTGGTGATCACGCGCTCGGACTTGAACAGCCCGGCGGCGCGGATTTCGTCGAGGGTGTCGGCGTAACGCTGGGTCAGGGACATAGAGGCCGGGATTCGAGATTGGGGATTAGGGATGGGCAAAGCGAAGCGGGAGGGTTCGGCGAAGTTCGCTTTTGCGAATCTCCAATCCCGAATCCCAAATCCCGGCCTGCATCAGTTCCAGCTCAACACGACCTTGCCGGCCTTGCCGGCTTCCATCAGGTCGAAGCCCTTTTGGAAATCGTCGATCGGCAACTGGTGGGTGAGCACCTTGCCGAGCGGGAAACCGCCCAGCACCAGCTGGGTCATCTTGTACCAGGTCTCGTACATCTTGCGGCCGTACATACCGTGCAAGGTCAAGCCCTTGAAGATGATCTTGTCCCAGTCCGCGCCCGCGCCCTTGGGCATGATGCCGAGCATGGCGATCTTGCCGCCGTGGTACATGCAGTCGAGCATGTCGTTGAAGGCGCGTGGGTTGCCGCTCATTTCCAGGCCGACGTCGAAGCCTTCCATGTGCAGGTCGGCCATCACGTCCTTCAGCGACTGATTGGCGACGTTGACCACGCGGGTGGCGCCCATGTCGGCGGCCAGCTTGAGGCGG
This sequence comes from Lysobacter sp. Root916, assembly GCF_001429785.1. Taxonomy (GTDB): domain Bacteria; phylum Pseudomonadota; class Gammaproteobacteria; order Xanthomonadales; family Xanthomonadaceae; genus Lysobacter. The sequence goes on from NZ_LMJF01000001.1 coordinate 66,790, forward strand.
AAATCGTTGACGTCGGTGACCACCACGTTGCGCGCGCCGATGTGCTTGCAGATGCCGGCGGCGATGATGCCGATCGGGCCCGCGCCGGTGATCAGCACGTCCTCGCCGACCACGTCGAATTCCAGCGCGCAGTGCGCGGCGTTGCCGTAGGGGTCGAAGAAAGCGGCCAGCTCGCTCGGGATCTGGTCGGGGATCGGCCACAGATTGCTGGCCGGCATCACGATGTACTCGGCGAACGCGCCGTTGCGGTTCACGCCGATGCCGACTGTGTTCGGGCACAGGTGCTGGCGTCCGCCGCGGCAGTTGCGGCAGTGGCCGCAGACGATGTGGCCTTCGGCCGAGACGCGCTGACCGATCGTGTAGCCGGACACGCCGGCGCCCAGCTCGACCACGCGGCCGACGAACTCGTGGCCGATCACCAGGCCGGGCTGGATGGTGCGCTGGCTCCACTCGTCCCACAGATAGATGTGCAGGTCGGTGCCGCAGATCGCGGTCTTCTCGAGCTTGATCAGGACCTCGTTCGGGCCCGGCGCGGGCACCGGCACCTGTTCCATCCAGATGCCCTTGCCGGCTTCGCGCTTGACCAATGCCTTCATCGTTTGCGTCATGGGGTGCTTGCCTTCGAGTGCCGCGCGGAGGCGCGGAAAGAGGCCGAAATTATACGCCCCGGACCCGCGCCGGGGCCCGCCCGGGTTTGCCCGGTCCGGTCCGCATCGCCTATCGTCGCCGCTTCCCTGCGATCCGGATCGACCATGCGCCCCCGTCTGTTAGCCCTGTCCCTGGCCCTGTGCGCCGCGCCCGCCCATTCCGATGAAGGCATGTGGATGCCCTCGCAGCTGCCGGAGATCGCCGGACAGCTACGCGCGGCCGGCTTCCAAGGCCAGCCGGGCGACCTGGCCGAACTGGCCAAGCCGCCGATGAACGCCGTGGTCAAGGTCGGCGGCGCCACCGGCGCCTTCGTCTCCGCCGACGGCCTGGTGCTGACCAACCACCACGTCGCCTTCGGCGTGATCCAGTACAACGCCAAGCCCGAGCGCGACCTGATCGGCCAGGGCTACATCGCCGCCGACCGCGCCGCCGAGTTGCCGGCCAATCCCGACTACCGCGTGCTGGTCACCACCGGCTTCGACAAGATCACCGACCGCATCCTCGCCGACGCGCGCGGCAAGCGCGGCCGCGCCTACTACGATGCGGTCGACGCCGCGACCAAGGCCGCCGTGGCCGACTGCGAACGCGAGCCGGGCGTGCGCTGCAGCGTCGCCAACATGTACTACGGCACCGACTTCTACCTGATCCGCCAGCTCGAACTGCGCGACATCCGCCTGGTCTACGCGCCGCCCAACAGCATCGGCAACTACGGCGACGAGATCGACAACTTCGTCTGGCCGCGCCACAGCGGCGACTTCACCCTGCTGCGCGCCTATGTCGGCCGCGACGGCAAGCCGGCCGATTACTCGCCCGACAACGTGCCCTACCAGCCGCCGGGCCATCTGCAGGTGTCCACCGATCCGGTGCGCGAAGGCGATTACGCGATGCTGGCCGGCTATCCGGGCGTGACCTTCCGCCATCGCATGGCCTCCGAGTTCAAGCAACAGATCGAATGGCAGCTGCCCTCGCGGGTGGCGCTGTTCGATCGCCTGATCGGTGTGGTCGAGCGTGCGACCGCGAACGATCCCGCCGCCAAGGTGCTGTACGCGGCCCAGGTCGCCAGCGCCAAGAACACCCTCAAGCGCGCCCAGGGCGAGCTCGACGGCCTGCGCCGCAGCGATGCGGTGCGCGTGCGCGCGCAGGACGAAGCCGCGATGCTGGCCTGGCTGGGCCAGCAGCGCGATGCCAAGGCGATCCGCGCCGACATCGACGCCGCCCAGCAGGTGCTGGACGCGGCCGCCAAGACCGCCGAGCGCGACCAGCTGCTGACCGCGATCCGCAGCCAGAGCCAGCTGCTGCGCGCCGCGATCACCTTGCAGCGACTGGCGGCCGAGCGCGCCAAGCCCGACGCGCAGCGCGAGTCCGGCTATCAGCAGCGCGACGAAACCCTGATCGCCGGCCAGCTCAAGCAGGTCCAGCGCCGTTATGCGCCGAGCGTCGAAAAGCAACTGCTGCGCGACCTGCTGATCCAGTACCAGGGCCTGCCCAAGGACCAGCGCGTCGCCGAGTTCGACGCGGTGTTCGCGGGCGCCGATGCGGACGGACTGCAAGCCGCGCTCGACACCTTGTACGCCGGCAGCAAACTCGGCGACGAAGCCGAACGCCTGCGCCTGATGAACGCACCGGCCGCCGAATTGCAGGCCTCAGACGACAGCCTGCTCAAGGCCGCCGCCGCGCTGATGCCGGCGCTGCTGCGCCTGGAACAGGACAGCAAGAGCCGCGAAGGCGAACTGCTGCGCCTGCGTCCCGCCTACATGCGCGCGCTGATCGGCTACCGCAAATCGCAGGGCCGCGCGGTCTATCCGGACGCCAACTCCACCTTGCGCGTGAGCTACGGCAAGGTCAGCGCGATGGACCCGCGCGACGGCGTGCGTTATCGCCCGCTGACCACCGTCCAAGGCATCCTCGAGAAGCACACCGGCGCGGAGCCGTTCGACGCACCGCAGACCTTGCGCGCAGCGATCGCCAAGGGCGATTTCGGCAGCACGGCCGACCCCGAACTCAAGACCCAGACCGTCGATTTCCTGACCAACCTGGACACCACCGGCGGCAATTCCGGCTCGCCGGTGTTGGATGCGCATGGCAAGTTGATCGGCCTGAACTTCGACAGCAACTGGGAAGCGGTGAGCGCCAGCTGGATGTTCGATCCGCGCTACAAGCGCGCGATCCACGTCGACATGCGCTACCTGCGCTGGCTGCTGGCCAAGGTCTATCCGGCCCCGCACCTGCTCAAGGAAATGCAGTTGCCGGCCGAATAAGCCGCATCGGCAAAACCTGAACAGCCCGGGCAGGACTTTCGTCATGCCCGGGCCCACCCCCGGCGGGCTAGACTCGCCGGTCGATTAGCGCAAGGAGTGTTGCATGCGATATACGGCGTTGGCTGCGGCCATGGCGATGACGGGAACGTTCGCGGTCGGGGCTGGCCTCGCGCACGCGGGCGAGGGCATGTGGGTGCCGCAGCAGCTGCCGGAGATTGCCGGCCCGCTGAAGAAGGCCGGCTTGAAGTTGAACGCCAAGCAGCTGGCCGACCTCACCGGCGACCCGATGGGCGCGGTGGTCTCGTTGGGCGGCTGCACCGCCAGCTTCGTGTCGCCGCAGGGCCTGGTGGTGACCAACCACCACTGCGCTTACGGCGCGATCCAGCTCAACTCCACGCCAGAGAAGAACCTGATGCGCGACGGCTTCAATGCCGCCACGCCGGGCCAGGAAGTCTCCGCCGGCCCGAACGCGCGCATCTACGCGCTGGACTCGATCCAGGACGTGACCAAGCAGGTCAAGGACGCGATCGCCGCCGCCCCGGACGCGATCGGCCGCACCCGCGCGCTGGAAAGCGTGGAGAAAAGCCTGGTCGCCGCCTGCGAGGCCGACGCCGGTTTCCGCTGCCGCCTCTACAGCTTCTCCGGCGGCAACGTCTATCGTTTGTTCCGCAATCTCGAGATCAAGGACGTGCGCCTGGTCTACGCGCCGCCCGGCAGCGTCGGCAACTACGGCGGCGAAGTCGACAACTGGATGTGGCCGCGCCACACCGGCGACTTCTCGTTCTATCGCGCCTATGTCGGCAAGGACGGCAAGCCCGCCGCCTATGCCGCCGACAACGTGCCCTACCAGCCCAAGCATTGGCTGAAGATCGCGACCCAGCCGCTAGGCGCGGGCGACTTCGTGATGGTCGCCGGCTACCCGGGTTCGACCAGCCGCTACGCCCTGGCCGAGGACTTCGATAACACCGCGCAGTGGACCTATCCCACCGTCGGCGGCCACTACAAGAAACTGGTCGCGATGGTCCAGGCCGAAGGCGCCAAGAACCCCGACATCGCGGTCAAGTACGCCAGCACCGTGCGCGGCTGGCAGAATGCGATGAAGAACTACGACGGCCAGCTCGACGGCTTCCAGCGCATCGGCGCCAGCGAGAAGAAGCACGCCGAGGACGCCGCGGTGCTGGAGTGGCTGCGCAAGCAGGGCGCCAAGGGCGAGCCGGCGCTGGCCGCGCACGAAACCTTGGTCCAGATCGGCGACCAGGCCCGCGCCAATCGCGAACGCGACCTAGTGTTCAGCCAGTTCCGCAACACCGGCGCGATCGGCGCCGCGCTGCAGCTCTATCGTCTTTCGATCGAACGCGCCAAGCCCGATCCCGAGCGCGAGCAGGGCTATCAGCAGCGCGATCTGCCGTCGTTCGAAGGTGCGATGAAGCAGATGGAGCGCCGCTACGATCCCAAGATGGACCGCCAGCTGCAGGCCTACTGGCTGGCCGAGTACCTCAAGCTGCCGGCCGCGCAGCGCATTCCCGCGCTCGACAAGTGGCTGGGCGGCAACGACGACAAGGCGGTCAAGCGCGCGCTCGACAAGTTGGCCAAGACCAAGCTGGGCGGCACCGAACAGCGCATGAGCCTGATGCAGGCCGACCGAGCCGCGTTCAACAAGAGCAAGGACCCGGCGATCCAACTGGCGGTGGCGATCATGCCGACCGTGCTCAAGCTGGAGGAAGAGGGCAAGACCCGCGCCGGCGACACCCTGGTCGCGCGTCCGATCTACCTGCAGGCGGTCGCCGACTACAAGAAGAGCAAGGGCCAGTTCGTGTATCCGGACGCGAACTCCTCGCTGCGCATCACCTTCGGCAACGTGATGGGCTACACCAAGACCGACGGCAGCAAGCAGGTGCCGTTCACCAAGCTGGAGGAGGTTGCGGCCAAGGCCACCGGCACCGATCCCTTCGACGCGCCCAAGAGTTTGCTCGACGCGATCGCGGCCAAGCGCTACGGCGGCCTGACCGACAAGCGCCTGGGCACGGTGCCGGTGAACTTCCTGTCCAACCTCGACATCACCGGCGGCAACTCCGGTTCGCCGGTGCTGGACGGCAGCGGCAAGCTGGTCGGCCTGGCCTTCGACGGCAACTGGGAATCGGTGAGCTCGAACTGGGTGTTCGACCCGACCATGACCCGCATGATCGCGGTCGATCAGCGCTACATGCGCTGGATCATGCAAGAGGTTTATCCGGCGCCGCAGTTGCTGAAGGAACTCAACGTCGCGCCGAAGTAATCGGCTGCAATTGATTCGCACCAGGGGCCGGGCATTGCCCGGCCTTTTTTATTGTCCTTCGCGAAACAGGTGAACGATGAATCGAGCGCTATCGGCCGCGTTCCTGGCCACGGCGATGACCGGATGCGCGAATATGCCGTCGGGCAATATCGATTTCGAGGCGGCATCGGCGCGGCTGTACGTGGCCGGCGCGGACGGCAAGCCGATCGCGCCATTCGCCGGCGAGCTCGTCGATGTCGACGGCATAGGCTTGGGACGCGAGGCGATCCGGCTGCTGCCTGGGAACCACCTCATCCGTCGCCAATGCCCGAACTTGCCGGAAGGCGTGGCGAGCAGTCACCAGGTCTCGTACATCGAACATCGCTTCGAAGCCGGCAAACGCTATCTGCTGCTGTGCAACGATGACACCGGCTTGTCGATCGTGCCGTATCCGCATTGACAGCGGCCGATCGCGCGTCGGGTGGCGGAGTCGCGAATGGGCCCGCCGCGGATTCGGGCGCGGAAACGAAAAGGCCGGGCATCGCCCGGCCTCCTTTCATCGCAACGGTTGGGCCTCAATCGCCCGGGCAGAACGCATGCCCCGAGCTATACCGCGAAGTCAGCACGCCGGACTGGTAGTAGGTGCCGTCGCAGTCCATCGAGGACTCGCCGACCACCTGGCCGTTGGCGTCGAAATAGACGTAGAACTCGCCGATCTCGTCGGCGATCGGCGGGCGGGCGAGGGCGGCGGTGGCGTAGACGGCCAGGGCGAGGCCCAGACCGATGACGAGGCGCTTACGCATGGGTGTTTCTCCTTGGATGCGGCGCGGACGACGCGGTTGCGCGACGGGGCGCCGGTACGGCGGTGGTGGGCTGCACGCATGCGCATCGCGGCGCCTGCGCGGTGGCGGATCGGCGGATCGGCTTAGCGCGGATCCGGGTCGCAGATGAAGTAGCCGTCGGCGTAGTTCTTGGTGAACTTGCCCCAGGAGGCATGGCTGCCATCGCAGTTGATGGCCTGGTAGCCGACCACCGCGCCATTGGCGTCGTAGTAGTAATAGAACTGGCCGGGGCCGGTCGGCCCGACCGCGGCGATCGCCGCGCCCATGGTCGCCGCGGCCAGCAAGCCGAGGGTCCAGGCGGTCTTCTTTCGCATCTTCCACTCCCTGTCGTCGAATGCGCCGGCGTCGTTGCCGGCGCTGCGACCGTAGGCAGAAAATTGTTTGCGCGCAGTGAGGCCGAAACTAAGATTTCGTGACTTTGTGACCGCGGTCCGCATGAGTATCGCGAATTGATTAGCCAGGCACATCGGCAGGGTGACGCCGGTGCGGCGCTTGCAACCGCGCCCGGCTTTGCTACTCTGCGCCTTCAGTCGCGGATTCCCATGCCAGCCGGCCCCGTCTCCCGACCCGTGTCAGATGCCGCTTTACCGCGGCCGCGTCGCCCAAGGTCCGTGCCTCTCAGGACCCGCCGGTAGCCGCATCCTGTTCCCGCAGTGCCGGCTCATAGGCTTTCCGCGCTCCCATCCCACGAATGGAGCTTGCGATGAAAGTACTGGCCTGCGATGGCATCCACGAAGACGGTTTGGCCCTGTTCCGCGAGGCGGGCTGGGACGTCGTCGTCGCCCCCGCCCCGATCAAAGATCCCGACGTGCTGGCCCTGGCGCTGGCCGATGTCGACGCCGTGCTGGTGCGTTCGGCCACCGCGGTGCCGGCCCAGGCCCTGCGCGAGGCCAAGCAGCTGCGCGTGATCGGCCGCGCCGGCGCCGGCGTGGACACCATCGACGTCGACGCCGCCACCGCGCGCGGTATCGCGGTGATGAACGCGCCCGACGGCAACACCCTGGCCGCGGCCGAGCACGCGATCTCGCTGCTGTTCGCCCTGGCCCGCCACATTCCGCGCGCCGACGCCGGCATGAAGGCCGGCGAGTGGCCCAAGGCCGGCCTGACCGGCTTCGAGCTGGAAGGCAAGAAGCTGGGCGTGATCGGCCTGGGCCGGATCGGCGGCACGGTCGCGCGCAAGGCCCAGGGCATCGGCATGGAAGTGGCCGCCTACGATCCCTTCCTGCCCGCGTCCGCCGCCGGCAAGGGCAGCGTGCCGCTCAAGACCCTGGACGAGCTGCTGGCCTGGGCCGACGTGGTCACCCTGCATATCCCGCGCACTAAGGAAACCACCAACCTGCTGTCGGAAGCGCGCATGCGCGCGATGAAGAAGGGCGCCTACCTGATCAACGCCGCGCGCGGCGGGCTGGTCGACGAGGCCGCGCTGCTGACCCTGCTGGATGAGGGCCACATCGCCGGCGCCGCGCTCGACACCTTCGCCACCGAGCCGCTGCAGGCCGACTCGCCGCTGCGCGCGAACGCCAAGCTGATCCTGACCCCGCACCTGGGCGCGTCCACCAGCGAAGCGCAGCAGGCGGTGAGCACGATCCTGGCCCGCCAGATCATCGACTTCGTCGCCACCGGCGCGGTCGCCGGCTGCGTCAACTTGCCGCCGCTGACCGCCGAGGCCGCGCGCGAGGTCGGGCCGTGGATGCCGCTGATGTCCTCGCTGGGCCGCCTGGCCGCGCGCCTGGTGCCGGCGCCGACGCGCCTGGAGATCACCTACGCCGGCCGCACCGACGCGCTCGACACCCGGCCGCTGTCGCGCCTGCTGGTGGCGGCTTTGCTCGGCACCGCCTCCGGCCGCGTCACCCCGGTCAACGCCCTGCAGGAAGCCGCCGCGCGCGGCCTGACCGTGGCCGAAACCTTGGGCGGCGACGGCGACGGTTTCGACCGCCTGCTCAAGCTGCGCGTGGTCGGCGAAAACCGCACCCGCGAGATCGAGGCGACCCTGCACCGCGGCCCGCGCGTGGTGCGGCTGGACGGCGTCGAGATCGAATTCGATCCGCAGGCGCACGTGCTGCTGCTGCGCAACGAGGACCGCCCCGGCATGATCGGCCTGGTCGGCAGCCAGCTCGGCGCGGCCGGCGTCAACATCGTGAACTTCGCGCTGGGCGCGGCCGGCGACGGCCAGGCGCGCGCCGCGATCACGGTCGACAAGCCGGTCACCGAGGAGCAACTGGCCACGCTGCGCGCGACCCCCGGCATCCTCTCGCTGGCGCAGGTCTGACATGCGCATCCTGCTAGCACGCCACGGAGAAACCCCCTGGAACGCCGAAGGCCGTTACCAGGGCCAGGAAGACATTCCGCTGTCGCCGATCGGCGAGGCGCAGGCGATCGCCCTGGGCGATCGCCTGCGCGAGGTCGAGATCGCACGCGCGGTGGCCTCGCCGCTGGTGCGCGCGCGCCGCACCGCCGAGCTCGCGCTGGGCGAGGCGCGCGCGGCCACCCTGCAGCTCGATCCCGGCCTGATGGAGATCGCCCACGGTACTTGGGAAGGCCTGCTCGCCAGCGAAATCCGCGAACGCGACGGCGAACGCCTGCAAGCCTGGCGCGATGCCCCGCACGAGGTGCTGATGCCCGGCGGCGAATCGATCCAGCACGTGCTCGATCGCGCCTGGCCCGCCTTCGCGCGCGCGACCGAGGGCCTGGGCGAGCACGACACCCTGCTGGTGGTCGCCCACGATGCGGTCAACCGCGTGCTGCTGTGCAAGGTGCTCGGCATTCCCTTGGCCAAGCTGTGGACCTTCCGCCAGGCGCCGACCACGCTCAACCTGCTCGAAGGCAACGACGTCGATCATCTGGACGTGGTCCGGCTCAACGATTGCAGCCATCACACCCTGTTGTTCGGCGAAGCGGTGCACCGCGCGTTGTAAGCTCGGGCCCGATGCCGCGTCCGCTCGGGCGCGGCATCGTTCCGCATCCGGGCCGACATAGGGAGCGTCATGAAATCAGGACCGCTGTTGGTCGCCTTGCTGCCGCTGGCCACGACGGCCGCGGCGCAATCGCCGGCCGCGCCATCGGTCTCGCAATCGCCAGGCGAGACCGGGACCATGCCGGAGGATTGCCCGGCCTACGATCCGGCATCGGCGCCGTCGAGGCAGCCCCCGACCTATCCGCCGGTGATGGCCGAGCAGGGCCTGTCCGGGGTGGTGATGCTGGTGCTGACGATCGATCGCTGCGGCCGGATCGCGGAAGCGCGCATGGAGCGCGGTTCGGGATATCCCGAATTCGACCAGGCCGCGCTGGAGGCGGCGATGCGCTGGCGGATGACGCCCGCCTATCGCGACGGCGAGGCCGTGGCCAGCCGGGTGCGGCGGCCGGTGCGCTTCGAACTGCTGGAAGACTTGCCCTAGTCGCGGGACGCTGCGATTCCCGGCGGGGCGCGTCGGACCGGCCCGGCTACGGCGCCAGGCAACGCAAATTCGCCGGCGGGTTGCCGCATGTCGCATGGTTCGGCTCAACCATGGCGGGCGCCACGCCCCGCAGTACGACCAAGCGGTGCGTCGTGTCTCGTAGGCACGCCCGAGGCCGCATGCTTCAATTAGGCCTCGCCGCGAGCGTGCGGCCAGACTTCGTCCAGGGGGATTCATGCGGGCTTTGTTCGCGGCGCTGTGCATTGCAGGTTCGGCGCTCGCGCCGGGTTCGGTTTTGGCCGATGAGGGCGCGCCGGCGATACCGACGGACTGCCCGCCGCCATCGCAGCGGCCGCGGCCGCCGGCTCAGCCCCGCCCCGATATCAAGGAGCCCAAGACCGTGGTGCTGGTGATCGCCCTGGACCGTTGCGGCCAGGCCGGCGAAATCGTGGTCGAGCAAGGTTCGGGCATCGCTGCCCTGGACGAGGCGGCCAGCGAGGCCGCCAGGAGTTGGCGATTCAATCCGTCCCCCGATGGACCGAGCCGGGTGCGGGTGCCGGTAGAGTTTTTGCCTAGGCAGGAGTCGACCGTGCCCGGCGCTGCCGAGCCGTCGCTCGACAAGCTGCGTGCGCAATACCGGGCGATGCAGGTTGCGCGCGTGGCCGCGCGCGCCGATCGCACGGTCGAGGGATTCATCCCCGATCCGCAGCCGCTGGCGCACGAGACCATCGCCGCCAGCCTGGCGATGCTGGAGCGCGAAGCCAAACTGCAGCCCGATTCGCCGCCGGGCACGCGGGTGTACGTGCGCGCCGACGGGCTGGACATCACCCAGTGGACGCTGTTCGACGAGGGCTGGGCGTTCGTGCCGGCCTTGATCCGGCAGCGCTTGGTCAGCGATGGCGGCAACGCCTTCATGCTCAGCCGCGGCCTGTGCGAAGCCAAGCGCGCGGGCGAATGCGCGCGCTTCGAGGACTTCATGCGCAGCATGCCGCGTCAGGAAACCCGGCCGCCGCCGCCGCCGCTTCCGCCCGAGTCCTGAGCGTTCGGGGGCGGCGTTGCCGCGTGCGTCGCGGTGGGCCGCGGCCGCCGCCGCGATCCCCCCGAGGCGGGTTCTGGGCGACAATAGCGCCATGCAACGCACGCTCGCCGACTGGCTGTCCCATATCGAACGCATCCACCCCAAGTCCATCGACATGGGGCTGGAACGCATCCGCGCCGTGGCCGCGCGCCTGGGCTTGAAACGCCCGGCGCGCAAGGTGATCACGGTCGGCGGCACCAACGGCAAGGGCTCCACGGTGGCCTTCATCGAGGCGATCGCGCGCGCCGCCGGCAAGCGCGTCGGCGCCTACACCTCGCCGCACCTGCTGGCCTACAACGAGCGCGTGCGCATCGACGGCCGCGACGCCGACGACGCGGCGTTGATAGCGGCGTTCGAGGCGATCGAGGCCGCGCGCCTGGACGGCGACGAGATCGCGCTGACCTATTTCGAGTACGGCACCCTGGCCGCGTTGTGGCTGTTCGAGCGCGCCAAGCTCGACCTGGCCATCCTCGAGGTCGGCCTGGGCGGGCGCCTGGACGCGACCAACCTGGTCGATCCCGACGTGGCGGTGATCACCACCGTCGATCTGGACCACCAGGACTATCTGGGCGACGACCGCGAGAGCATCGGCTACGAGAAGGCCGGCATCGCGCGCGGCTGGAAGCCGCTGGTGCTGGGCGACGACGATCCGCCGTCCAGCGTGCTGCGCCACGCCTACGCGATCGGTGCCTCGGCCGTGCGCGCGAACTGCGATTTCTTCTTCGAGCCGCTGCCGGCCCAGATCGACGCCGAGCCGCAATGGCGTTGGCGCGAAGTCGGCTACCGCGCCGATCTGCCGATGCCGCGGCTGTCGGCGCCGGCGCAGTTGCGCAACGCCGCGGTCGCGATCGCCGCGCTGCGCGCGTTGGGCGGCGCGCCGAGCAAGTCCCAGATCGCCGAGGGCGTGGCGCGTGCGCACGTGCCGGGCCGCCTGCAACGGTTCGAGCGCGACGGCGTGGAGGTGCTGGTGGATGTCGGCCACAACCCGCAGGCCGCGCGCGAGCTCGCGGCCTGGCTGGCGGCCGCACCCGCCGCGGGCCGCGTGCGCGCGGTGTTCGCCGCGCTCGCCGACAAGGACGCTGCCGGCGTGGTCGCGGCGCTGGCCGAAGGCGTGGACGAATGGCATCTGGCCGGTCTGGCCGACAGCGGCCCGCGTGGTCTCGACGTGGACGCGTTCGCGCAGCGTCTGCAAGGCGGCGCGGCGGGCGAGGGCGAGCGTCATCCGGACGTCGCCGCCGCATTGAGCGCCGCACTCGCGCGCGCCGAAAGCGGTGATCGCATCCTGGTGTTCGGCTCCTTCCACACCGCCGCCGCCGCGCTGGAGTTTCTGAGCGCTCGCTGAGGTCGGCTGCGGCGGTGTAGCCGAGTCGGCTGGTGCGGTCTTCGCAGCCGCACATCGATGCTGTGCTGCGTCATGGCGGACGGTTCTTGCAGGCGAAATTCGCCGAAAATGGCTCAAATCACGTGCGAATTGCATAATTTCTGTGCCCTAAACAAGCGCCCAGACACCGTCGTCGCGTTCGCTGGATTTCGCGACCGCACTGTGGGGTAATCGGGCCGTAGCGTGCGTCTGGCCCATCGGGAGTGCGGCCAGGGATCTGGAATCGATCCGTTATCGACGCGAAGGGGCTAGTGACCATCGGTCGTGTTCCGCACGGAAGCATCACGAGGGCAGGCGCCTAGTCGGCCCGCGATCGCACGCGACTGAGGGAACAGTTATGGCCTGCAGAATGTGGTTGGCGTTCGTGTCCACGGTCTTGTTGTTCGCCGTGTCGTCGCCGGCGATTGCGCAGCCGCGCACAGGCGGCCCCGTGGCGACCTCGCCGACCAAGCCCGGCGCGCCGACGCAGATCGGTTGCAGCGACAAGACCCTGACCGCGCACGTGGTCGCGATAGATCACCCCATGGTGTTCAACCGGATCGGCGCCCAGAACGTCAACTGGATGATGTATGCGCTGCGCCACGACGTGATCGAGCGCTCTTCGGCCTACCCCTTGGACTACACCAAGCAGGGCGAAACCCTGTTCGCGTCGGTGAAGGAGAAAAGCAACAGCCGCGGCATCGCCTTGCGTCCCGACCTGCGGCCGCGACCGCTGGTGCTGCGGGTGGCGGCCGGCGAGTACCTGCTAGTGCGGTTCACCAACCTGCTCGAGCTCAAGAATCTGCAGCCGGGCGGTTCGGGCTCGACCAACAGCGGGCCGTTCAATTCCGAGCCCGATCCCTTGCCCGGCGTGGATCATCCGCTCGAGCACGCGGCCAAGGACGCGCCCGGCGGCGACGTGATCTACAACATCGACGACCAGGTCGCCAGCCGCAGCGTCGGCTTCCATCCGCAGGGCCTGGAGCCCGCGCCGTTCATCGACAGCGACAGTTCTTACGTCGGCGGCAACGCCGATAGCCTGGTCAAGCCCGGCGAAAGCCGCGACTACTGTTTCCATGCCCCCGCCGAGGGCGCGTTCCTGGTGTCCAACCCCGGCGCGGCCTTCGGCGGCGAAGGCTCGGCCGGCAACAGCGGCGTCGGCCTGTTCGGCACGATCGCGGTGCAGCCGCGCGGCGCCAGCTTCTATCGCGCCCAGGTCACGGAAGAGGAAATGCGGCTGGCGACCAAGGGCACGACGCCGACCGGGCAGCCCATCATCGACTACGAGGCGCTTTACCCCAACGATTGCGCTCAAAACGGCATCTGGTGCCGCGAAGGCAAGGCCGGTCAGCCGATCCTCAACATGGTCGCGCAGGGCGACCGCATCGCCACGTTCGAGGAAATCTACTACCCGCGTCGCCTGGCTCACGCCGACACCAACGCCATCGTGATGGGCACCGGTAGCGACGGCCGTTTCAGCGCCGATACCTATCCCTTGGAAAAGGCCGGGCGCCGCAATCCTTCGCTGCCCAACCGGCTGGAGCCGTTCCGCGAGTTCGTTTCCGTCTACCACGACGAAAACGCCGCGACCCAGGCCTTTCCGTACTTCTTCGAGCACCCGGAGCTGGGGCATACCCTGCACGGCGTGCGCGACGCCTTCATGATCAACTACGGTTCGGGCGGCATCGGCGCGGAGATCATCGCCAACCGCCTGCAGGCCGGGCCGATGCAGGATTGCATCGACTGCGCCTACGAGGAGTTCTTCCTGTCCTCGTTCGCGGTGGGCGATCCGGCGATGCTGGTCGACAGGCCGGTCAATCTGGCGATCGGCCGTTGCCAGCCCGAGTTCGTCGAGGCGCGCAAGCGCAAGGAACTGGGCCAGTCCTACGACCAGAGCCATGAAGATGGCTTTCAGAAGCACTGCGACTGGAAGGGTATGGGCGCTGCGGCGATCGCGCAGAAGGCCTATTACCCGCACGATCCGGCCAATGTGCATCACAGCTACATCGGCGATTTCGTCAAGTTCCGCAACGTGCATGCGGGCAAGGAACAGCACGTGTTCCACCTGCACAACCATCAGTGGCTGTTCAACCCCAACGACGACAACTCCAACTACATCGACGCGCAGGGCGTGGGTCCGGGTTCGGGCTATACCTACGAAATCGCATTCGGCGGTTCCGGCAACCGCAACAAGACCGTCGGCGATGCGGTGTTCCACTGCCACTTCTATCCGCATTTCGCCCAGGGCATGTGGTACATGTGGCGCAACCACGACGTCATGGAAACCGGCACGCCGCTCGCGGTCAGTCAGACCGGCAGCCTGTACCACGACAAGCCCTATGCCTTGATGGACGGTGAGCCGGCGAGTAAGGCGCGCGCGCTGCCCGACGGCGAGATCGTCGCCGGCACGCCGATCCCGGCGGTGGTGCCGCTGCCGGGCAAGGCGCTGCCGCCGATGCCCGCCGCCGTCAGCGTGGCGCCCAAGCAGACCGGCCTGGGATCCAAGGCGGTGCTCGACGGCGTGTTCGACAGCAAGACCACCAATCCCGGCTATCCGTTCTGGATCGCCGGCGTGACCGAGCACTCGCGCTGGTCGTCTTCGATCGGCCATCGCCCGACCACGCCGCCGCTGGACATGAGCGCCAGCGCCGGCGGTTTCGACGGCGGTCTGCCGCGGCATGCCCTGGCCGGCTACGCCGAGGGTGGCAAGGACGAGTCCAAGCTGACCCGGCTGACCGCGGAAAAGCATCTCAAGCAGACCAAGCCGATCTACTTCGACGAGACCGGCACCGATCTGGAAAAAGTGGCGATGAAGTTCCATGCCACGCGCGAGCACCCGAGCCATCGCTACGACCGCAACGGCGTGACCTCCGCCGCCGCGTTCGTGGTCAACGGCGCCCCGGCGGTGCCGGGCGCGCCTTACAACGAACCCTGCATCGACGATCGCGGCAAACTGCTGACCGCGGGCGACGCCAGCGGCGAGTTCTTCGGCGGCGCCACGTTCGACGCGATGATCAAAGTCGGCGACGCGCTGCCCGGCGGGATCCAGTACGGCGCCAAGAATCCGCGCGTGTACAAGGGCGCCAACATCCAGCTCGACGTGGTGTTCAACAAGGTCGGCTATCACTACCCGCAGCAGCGCATCCTGACCCTGTGGGACGACGTGGTGCCGACGCTGGACAACAAGCGGCCGCCGGAGCCGCTGGTGCTGCGTATGAACACGTTCGATTGCGCCATGTATCAGCACACCAACCTGGTGCCCAAGGATTTCTACGCCGACGACTATCAGATCACCACGCCCACCGATGTGATCGGGCAGCACATCCATCTGCCGAAATGGGACCTGACCTCGGCCGACGGCAGCGCGAACGGCTGGAACTACGAGGACGGTACTTTCTCGCCCGGCGCCGTGCGCGAGCGCGTCTACGCGATCAATCAATGGAACGCGGCCCAGGCCAAGGCCGGCAAGCCGGTGGTGCCGAAGCCGGACGGCAGTACCACGCCGCTGGTGCCGGAGCCTCATCCGTATTTCGGCGCGCTCAGCGGCCATCAATTGGCCGATTGCCGCGCCAAATGGCTCAGCGTGGGCGGCGACTTCGAGTCCTTCGAAAAAAACTGGGGCGCCTACCCGAAGGCTTGCGACTGGTTGGGCGCGCGCACCACCTTGCAGCGCTGGTTCTCCGACCCGCTGATCAACGCCGCCGGCGTGCATCGCGGGCTGGGCATCACTTTCACCCACGATCACCTCGGCCCGTCCACGCACCAGCAATTGGGCCTGTACGCGACCATGCTGACCGAGCCGCCGGGGTCGGAGTGGCGCCACAACGAGACCGGCGTGCTGTTGGGTTCGCGTAAGGCCGGCGCCCTGTTCGGCGCCAACAGCGACGGCGGCCCGACCAGCTGGCAGGCGACGATCACCGGGCCCAAGAGCGGCCGCATCGACGTCGACAAGGACGGTCGCGACGACGCCCACCGCGAATTCTTCCTGCAATTCGGCGATTTCCAGCACGCCTACCAGAAGGGCGTCTACGTCGGCGTCACCGCCAAGGGGGTGCCGTACAAGTACGACGCCAGCGCCACGGTCGGCCCGCAGCACTATCGTCAGGCGATCCACCCGTCGGTGCGCAAACCGGCCAGTACCGTGCGCGACATCGTCAAATACGATTCGCATTGCCCGGGTGGCGAGGGCTCGCAGACCCTGCCCGGCGCGGTGTACTCGGCCCAGGGCAAGGTGCCGCGCCCGTGTCCGGAGGCCATCTCGGCCGACGACGTCGGCATGATGGTGGTCAACTACCGCAACGAGCCGGTCGGCGCGCGCGTGTACGACCCCAACAGCAAGAGTCAGGCCGCCGGCTACGCGGGCGATCTGTCCTATGCCTTCCAGACCCGCACCGATCGCAGATGGAGCGACCTCAACAGCCAACTGGGCAACACGCCGTATCCGGCGCTGACCAACCACGTGCTCAAGGGCGACCCGTTCACGCCCATCATGCGCGCGTATTCGGGCGACCTGATCCGGGTCAAGGTCCAGGCCGGTTCGCACGAGCACGAACACAACGCGACCATCAACGGACTGACCTGGTTGCAGGGCGGCTCCGGTTTCGGTCAGGCGCCGCACTCGGGCTGGCGCGGTTCCCAGAACGCCGGATTGTCGGAGCAGTTCACCTTCGCGACGCGGATCACCGACTACGCGACGATCAACAACCTCACCGACCGCCTGTACGCCATCGACAGCAGTCAGGACGGCTTGTGGAGCGGCGTGTGGGGGGTGCTGCGCAGCGGCAACCGCCGCGACTCGCGCAGCGACGTCCTGCATACCCTGCCCAGCAATCCGCGCCCGACGCTGTTGCGGCCCGGGCTGGGGCTGGTGCGGTACAACGACTGTCCGTCCGACGCCCCGCTGCGCATCTACCGGGTCGCGGCGGTGTTGGCCAATCAGGCCCTGGACAAGCCCAGCAGCACCAGCTTCCCGTCCGGCAGCGCCAGTGGCCTGAACGGCAGCGGCGGGACCTTGGTCTACAACCCGCGCACCACCGCGATCACGATCGCGGCGGTCGACGAAAAGGGCAATCCGACCGGTCTCAGGCATAGCTACGGCACCGGTCCGCTGCACGACCCGACCGCGGTGATGTTCGTGCGCGAAGAGGATCTGGATGCGCGCGGCAAACTGCGCGCGGGCGTGCCGGTGGAGCCGTTGGTGTTGCGTGCGGGCGCGGGCGAATGCGTGCAGGTGGTGTTGAGCAACCGTCTGCCGCGCAACCGCTTGCTGCGTTCGACCAGCCCGATGCCGGACCTGGACGGTTACAGCTCGCTGTCGGGCATCGTGCCGCGGGACCCGGGCTCGACGACGTCCGACATGACCACCTTCAACAACAACCATTTGCGCCCGTCGAACCGCATCGGCCTGCATCCGCAGATGGTCCATTACGACGTCCAGGCCTACGACGGCAGCGCGGTCGGCGTGAACAAGACCTCGCTGGCCGAGCCAGGCACGTCCTATGTCTACCAGTGGTACGCCGGCCAGCTCGAGACGGTGGCTTCGGCCGAGCAATGCCCGGCCGAAGCGCTGAGCGCCGACTATGCCGAGCTGAGCGTGTTCCCGGAAAATCCGACCTTGCGGCCGCTCAATCAGATCTACGACGCACCCGCCTTCGACCGTATCGCCAGCAGCCTGATCGCCGACACCGTCAGCAGCGAAAGCCGCAGCATTTCGCCCGAAGCGCCCGAGGTGAGCAAGGTCAGCGCCGAGCTGCGGGCCTTGCCGAGCGTCGCGGCCTGTCTCGAAACCGTGCCCAGCGCGGAGACGGCGGCCAAGATGGGTGCGTCCCGCGATGACGAGCAATTGGCGTCGCTCGAGTCGCTGCGCGATCCCAGCGGCAGCGCCGCCGTCGCCGACGACCCGGTCGACGAAGCGCCGTTGATCGTGGATCCGCAAGCCAAGGCGCAACTGGTCTACGACCGTTCCGCGCGCTTGCAGGCGCGTCAGACCTGCGTTGGCGCGCAGGTCGGGCGCGATATGCAGGCATCGATCTACGACCATCTGGTCAAGGACTCCGACGCCGCCGAACTGCTGCAACCGCCGCCGGCCGAACGGCAGAGTCTCGGCACCGCGCAGGCCCAGGCGACGGCGCCGGAAACCTTGGAGTCGCGCGCGCAGGCGTTGTCGCAAAAGTTGACCGCGAGTTTCCTCTACCAATTGCCCGAAGCCGACGACGACGGCGATTTCGCCGCCGCCTTCGCCTGGCGCGACGAGGTCTATCCGGCGTTGAGCGCGGATACCACCCGCCTGGCGGCCTTGGGCGGGCGCTGCCGATTCGTTCCGGTCGAGTTCGGCGGCAGCAACCTCTCGCCGCCCGACCGTATCAAGCAGGGCCAGAAGGCCGCGGTCGGCGCGCTGATCGTCGAGCCGCAGGGTTCGCGCTGGTCCGAGTACCGGGACGACGCCGCGATCGACCGCCAGAACCCCGGCGCCACCCAGCAGAACCGGCGCGCCACGCGCGCGTCGGCGACGGTGACCTATCCGGTGGCCGGCGGCCTTCGACCGATCTATCGCGGCATGCGCGACATGGCGATCGTGCATCAGAAGGGGCTCAACTTCCGCTATGCGAAGGGCGATGCGGTCGCCAACCTGGCGGCCGAGCGCGAGGACCTGCAATCGCCCAATCTGACCGCGCCGGAGGACGCGCACGATTCCGGTCACATGGCGATCAACTACGGCAGCGAGCCGCTGTGGTTCCGCTTCGGTCTGGCGCCGGATGCGCCATTCGGGCGCCTGGGCTTCGGCGGCGTGGACCATGCCTGGCAGGCATTCTCGAATCAGTGCTGCGACAACGGCGGCAGCGCGGCCACCGCGCAAGCTTCCGTGGGCGAGCCCTACGTGCCGATCATGCTCACCAGTCCGGGCGCGGAGACGCGCTTGCGGGTGCTGATGCCGACCGGCGTCGGCCGCGCGACCACCTTCAGCCAGCACGGACATGCGTGGCCGCGCGACCCCTACCTGGCCGAGAACGTCGACGCCGCGCGACTGCCCGTGGGCGGTTCGGCCAATACCTGGGGAATCGCGGCGAAATGCATCGGCGACAATCCGCTGCAGATGGCGCTGGGCGGGCAGGAGAGCGTGAGTCCGATGGCGCATTTCGACGTCGTGCTGGCGTCGGCGGGCGGCAAGGATAGAACCACCGGCGATTTCCTGTGGCGCGACATGGGCGGGTTCGGTATCAGCAACGGCTTGTGGGGCGTGCTGCGAGTTTCAGAAAAATCCAAGCTGCAGTCCGCCTTGCCCCTGCGCGAAAGTTGCTTATGAGGAGAGTCCGCGGAAGGGGCTGGCGGTACGCGCTGGCCCTGTTGTTGTGCTCCTCGGCGCAGGCGGCCGAGCCTTACCTCGACCGCAGCCTGGAGAGCGAGGGCCTGTCGTTGCGGGTGCGGATCGAACCCGAGCCGACGGAGGGGTCGCCGACCGGCGCCGGCCCGCGTCGCGGCATCGCGGCCGCGGCCGCGCCCAAGGCAGGCGACACCGTGCGCCTGAGCATCGACATCGAACGCCTCGCCGACGGCGAGGCGCTGTCCAATCTGGGCATCGGCGCCTGGCTGGACCGGGAGACCTCGGTGATGTCCGGCGCGGTACCCGCCTGCGGTCAGCGGGTCTCGGCGATTCTCGGCGGCGGCCTGATGCAGCGCCCGCTGGTGGATCTCACCGGTTACTACGTGCTCACGCTGGATGCCGAGGGCAGCGTCTCGGCGCTCGATCCGGCGGTCCAGTTCGCCGGCCGAACCAGCCTGTACGCCGCGGTGCAACTGGGCGGGGTGCCGTTCGATTGGGTCAAGAGCGGCGACGACCGCTGGCTGTTCGTGGCGCTGCCCGAACGCCGGCAGGTGGCGGTGGTGGATCTGCAAACCTTCAAGATCCGCCAACGCATCGATCTGCCTGGGAAGCCCACGCGCCTGGCGCTGCAGCCCGACGGCCAGGTCCTGTGGGTGGCGCAGCGCGGCGAGGCCGGCGGCGAAGGCGAGCGCATCGATCTTATCGCGGTCGGCGACGGCCGCCGCGTCGGCGGCATGGCGCTCGCGCCCGGACATCACGAAATCGCCTTCAGCGACGAAGGGCGCTACGGCTATGTCAGCAGCCGCGATACAGGCACCGTGTCGGTCATCGACAACGCGTCCGGCCAGCGCCTGCGCGAGGTCGAGCTGGGCGGCCAATTGCTGTCGCTGGCGTATCTGCCCGGGCAGTCGAGCCTGTGGGCGATCGACGGCGAGCGCGGCGTGGTGCATCGCCTGAACGCACAGGGCGCGCAGATCGACCGCATCGCGCTCGAGCCCGGCCTGGGGCCGGCGCGTGCGACGCCGGACGGCCGTTACGTGCTGATCGTCAATCCTTCGCAGCATCGTCTGCACGTGCTCGACGCCGCCGATGGCGCGGTGCTGCATTCGCCGACGATCTCCGGGCGGCCCTACGATCTGTTCTTCAGCCGCAACTACGTCTATGTACGTTCGCTCGACATCGAGCAGTTGGCGATGATCGGCTTGTCCACCCTGGGCGATGCGCCGGTGCTGCAGTACATCCCGGTCGGTGCCAAGGGGATCGGCGCCACCCCCGCGTTGCCGGTCGCTTCCAGCATGAGCGAGAACATGGAAGGCGCGGGCGCCTTCATCGCCGCGCCCGGCGAGCGCACTGTCTACCACTACATGGAAGGCATGAACGCGCCCGACAGCGGTATCCGCACCTACGGCCATACGCCGTTGGCGGTGGCGATCAGTCGGCGCGGCCTGCGCGAAACCGGGCGCGGTCGTTACACCACGAGCTTCAAAGTGCCTTCGCAAGGGCGCATGGTGCTGGCGCTGGCGACCGAATCGCCGCGCGTGCGCGAATGCCTGGCCTGGACGGTCGCCGCTGGCGCGCCGGCGAAGGAGGCCGCGTGGTCGCTGCAATGGCTGGAGCAACCGGCAGGCGGGGTGCGCCGCGGCCAAGCGGTCGAATTCCTGGTGCGACTGAGCGCGGCGCGCGGCGCGCAGGTACCGGATCCTGCCCGGTTCTCGGCCTGGGTCGTGTCCGGCGGCGGCGGTATCGCCCAGCAATGGCCCTTGTTGCCGACCGCGCGCGCCGGCGAGTACCGGATTTCCGGCCGGGTCGACGCGCCCGGCGGTTACTACGTGCACGTGCGCGACGCCGCGGGGTCGGCGACGCGTCTGTCGGCGTTGCCGGCATCGTTGATCGTGGAGTGAGCGATATGCGAGGAAACACCGAATGAACCCGGCCACGAGAGCACCGGCCCGTGCGCGGCGGCGCGGCGCGCGAGTGGCGCGATGGGCGCTGGCCTGCTGGATGGCGGTCTGCCTGCCGGTGCCCGCGCAGGACGATCCGCATGCCGCGCATCGCGCAGCGCTGGCACGCGCGCAGGGGGCGTCGCCGACCCGCGTGGCCTTGCCCGGAACGCGACTGAGCATGCGCGACGGCAGCGCCGTGCGCCTGCAAGCGGACAGCTTCGACGACCGCATCGTCGTGATCGATTTCGTCTTCACCCAATGCACCACGATCTGCCCGGCGCTGACCGCGGTGATGGCGTCGGTGCAGCGCGGCCTGGAGCCCGGCGCCGACGATTGGCTGCTGGTGTCGGTCTCGGTCGACCCGGCGCACGACACGCCGGCGCGCATGGATGCCTACGCGCGCAATGTCGGCGCCGGGCGCAACTGGTGGTGGTTGACCGGCGCTGGCGGCGAGGTCGACCGCAGCCTGCGCGCATTCGGCTTGCCGCCCGGCAGGCCGCAGGACCATGCGCCGATGGTGCTGGTCGGGCACCCCGCGAGCGGCCAGTGGCTGCGCTGGGTCGGCATGCCGTCGCCGAAGCAATTGCTGGCCGCGGTCGCATCCTTGCGCGCCTCCGCAACTCGGCCCGGGCCGCAGAGGACCGCGCATGCGCAGCCTTGAGCGCTATCTGGCCTCGGCCGCCGTTTGCATCGCCTTGGCGTGGCCGCTGTCCGCCCACAGCGCCGACGCGAGCGCGGACGCGGCCAAGGCGGAACGCGCGCGCGCCTACTTCAGCGATGCCGTGCTGGTGGACCAGGACGGCAAACGGCAGCGCTTCTACAGCGACCTGCTCGGCGATCGCGTGGTGCTGATCAACGTAGTGTTCACGCGTTGTCCCAGCGCCTGCCCGCTCATGACCCAGCGCCTGAAGCAGGTGCGCGCCGAACTCGGCGACCGCTTCGGCAGGGACATACGGTTCCTGTCGCTGTCGGTCGATCCGGCCTACGACACTCCGGCGGCGATGAAGGCCTTCGCCGCCAAGCAGGGTGCGGACGAGCCGGGCTGGCGCTTTCTGGTCGCCGATCCGGACACCATGAAGCAGGTCCTGGGCAAGCTCGGTCAATGGTCCGACAACGCCGAAGACCATTCGACCCTGCTGATCGCCGGCAATGCCGCGCGCGCGCACTGGACCAAACTGCGTCCGGACGCGTCGCCGCAACGGATCGCGGCCGATCTGGAACGCCTGCGCGCGGGCCCCTGAAGCATGCGTCGATTCCTGCCGCTCGCAGTGTTGGCGGGCCTGAGCGCATGGTTCGGCATCGCCTGGTGCGTCGAGAGCGACCTGGGCCGTGCGATCTATTCGATCGGCGCGGGCCGCGACGGTCGCGAAATCGGCGGCCGTATCGGCGCGGACGGCGGCCTGCGCATGCAGGGCGGCGCGGTCGCGTGCGGCAACTGCCACGGCCAGGACGGCCGTGGCGGCGGCGAAGGCTGGCTGCAGGCGCCCGATCTGCGCTGGTTCGCGCTGAGCAAACCGCACGGCCGGCTGCGCAGCGACGGCAGCACCCGGCCCGCCTACGATCGCGCGTCGCTCGCGCGCGCGCTGCGCGGCGGGATCGCGCCGGACGACGTCGCCTTGGACAGCGCCATGCCGCGCTACGACCTGGCCGAGGACGAAATCGATGCGCTGATCGCGCACCTGCGCACGCTGGACGGCGCGGGATCGGCGCCGGTGCCGCCGGCGCTGGTCGTGTTGGCGCCGGAGCGCGGGCAGGGTGCGGCGACGCGCCTGCTGGACGGGTTGCGGCGTTGCACGGTCGCAGGCGAGCGGATGCCGGCGCTGACCGTGTTGCGCTACGCGAGCTTCGACGACGCGCTCGCGCAGCTGCAGGCGATGGAGCAGGCCGGTACCGTGGCGGCGGTGTTCGCACCGTACTTGCCGGCGGTGGAGTCCGCCTATGCGCGTGCGCCGTTCCAGCGCAGCTTGCCGACGTTGCTGCCGATCGCCCTGGACGGTCTGGAGGCGGCGCCCGACGCGTCGTTGTTGTTCCGTCTGCCGTCGTTGCGCGCGCAAGCGCACGCCTTGCTGCGCGCCTTGCCTGCGCGTAGCGGCGGAACGCTGATCATCCAGGCCGGCGCCGGCCAGGCCCTGGCCGAAGAGCTGGGCGATGCCGCGCAGGCGCGCGGTTGGCGGGTCGGCCTGACGACGGACGCGCAAGCCGCGTCGGCGGCCGATGCGGTGCTGGTCTTGATGCCGTTGACGGCGCCCGCACCCGTGCCGGTACCCGCTATCGACCGCGCGACGACCCTGTTGGTGCCGGCTTTGTTCATGGATCCATCCGCGGCGGAAGCCTGGCGGGCGCGCGGCGCGCGCGTACGCCTCGCGTTCCCGTATCCGCCGCGCAGCCAGGCCCTTGCGGGCCGCTGGATCGGTCCCGAACAGGCTTGGACGGCCTTGGCCTGCGAACTGCTGGCCCGCCTGCCGCCGATGCCGCGCTCGCGCGAGGCCTTGCCCGCGTGGCGCGCGCAGCTCCCGGCGATGGCGCCGCTGCGGCTGGACGCCTGGTTCGAGCTGCCGGCACGTTCCGATTTCGACGACGAAGTCGGCCGCGTCGCGTTGATGGAGTGGCCCGAGCGCGCCGATTCTGAGGAACCGCGGTAGCGCTGCGGGGGTAGGCGAGGCCGCGGCCGTCGCTGCGTGGCGGCAGGCGTCTGCCGCGCCCAGGCGTTCGGTATGCGCCGAACCGGTCGGTTTCGGCTTGTCGCTACGCGCGCGCAGCGGCGACACTAGCGCCGAGGGCGTGGGGACGCCCGCTCATGGGGAATTCGAATGTGGAAGTGGATGCTGGTCGGCCTGATGGCCGTCGCGGCGGGCGCGCATGCCCAGGAAACGACGGACGCCGAGCGTAAGGCGGCCGAGCAGCAGATCGCGCAGGTCGTGCAATCGCTGCAGTATCACGACGGCCAGATCGCCGTGGCCAAGGCGCAGGCGCACCTGAACCTGGGCAAGGAGTTCCGCTATCTGGACTCGGCCGACGCGCGCAAGGTGCTGGAGCAGTTGTGGGGCAATCCGCCCGATGCCGATGTGCTGGGCATGGTCGTGCCGCGCGACGGCGATCTGCTCGGCGATCAGGGCTGGGCGGTGGTGGTGACCTATGCCGACGAGGGCTACGTGTCCGACGAGGACGCGGCCAAGATCGACTACGCGCAGATGCTGCAGGACATGAAGGACGAGGCCAAAGAAGGCAGCAAGGAGCGGCGCGAAGCCGGCTACGGCGGCATCGAGCTGGTCGGCTGGGCCGAACCGCCGCATTACGATGCCGGCGCCAAGAAGCTGTACTGGGCCAAGGAACTCGCGTTCGAAGGCAGCCAGAACCACACCCTCAACTACGACATCCGCGTGCTCGGCCGTCGCGGCTATCTCAGCCTCAACGCCGTGGCCGGCATGGGCGAGTTGGGCCAGGTCCGCACCGGCATGCAGCAGTTGCTGCCCGCGGTCGAATTCGACCAGGGCGCGCGCTACGCCGATTACGACGCCAGCACCGACAAGACCGCGGCCTACGGGCTGGCGGCGCTGGTCGGCGGCGGCATCGCCGCCAAGGCCGGCCTGTTCGGCAAGATCGGCGCCTTGCTGCTGGGCCTGAAGAAGCTGTTGATCCCGCTGGTGCTGGTGATCGGCGCCTTCTTCGGCAAGATTCTGAGCTTCTTCCGTCGCGGCAAGAAGGACGGCGACAGCGGCGCGGTCAGCTGACCCCACGCCTGCGCATGCGCGGGCCGACCGGTCCGCGCATGCGCATAGCCCGTCGCTACGGGCTTGGCGACGCAATCGGGCAGGTCGCGCGGGCCGCGCGCGGGCGCTACCTGAATGCCATGCGTGCCGTAAACGCCGGCTCGACTGCCAAGCGGCGCTATAATTCGCGCCGGCACCCGACTCAGCGAGCGATCGAGTAGCGATGGAACCTGCCCTGAAACAGCGACTGATCGGTGCGGCGGTATTGGTCGCGCTGGCGGTGATCTTCCTGCCCATGCTGATCAAGGGACCGGCGCCGGAAAGCAGCGCCTCCGACGTCCCGCTCAATCTGCCCGAACAGCCCGAAGGCCAGTTCGAGACCCGCGAACTGCCCTTGGTGACGCCGGGCGATGCGCCCAACGGCGGCGCCCTCGGCCTGTCGCCGGCCGCCTCCGGCGCCCCGGGCGAGACCCTGCCGACCGTG
Source organism: Lysobacter sp. Root916 (assembly GCF_001429785.1). GTDB lineage: Bacteria > Pseudomonadota > Gammaproteobacteria > Xanthomonadales > Xanthomonadaceae > Lysobacter. The sequence goes on from NZ_LMJF01000001.1 coordinate 92,083, forward strand.
GACACCGCGGCTGAAGCCGCCAAGACCGCCGCCAGCGGCGCGATGCCGGCCGCCACCGCGGGCGGCGATTTCGCCGTCAGCTTCGGCAGCTACGCCAGCAGCGGCGACGCCGACCGGGTGGTCGCGGCCCTGCAAGGCGCGCAGCTGCCGGGCTATCAGGAAGCCGTGCCGGGCAACGGCCGCACCCTCTATCGCGTGCGCATCGGGCCCTACGGCTCGCGCGCGGACGCCGAAACCGCGCGCCTGGCCTCGACCAAGGTGCGCAACGACATCAGCGCCAAGGTGGTGACCCTGGACGCCGACGCGACGCCGGCCGCCAGCGCCTCGGCCTCGCAGCCGGTCGCGACCGCAACGCCGACGGTGTCGGCCGCGGTACCGCTGAGCGACAGCCGCACCGCCGCCAAGCCGGCCGCGTTGCCGCCCGAGCCGGCCAAACCCGCCGCGAGCAAGCCTGAGCCGGCCAAGCCGGTCGTTGCGCCGGCCAAGCCGCCGGTCGCGGCCGCCAAACCCGCCGTCGAACCGGGCAAGCCCGCGGTCGCCCCGCCGGCGCCAACCAAGCCGGCCGCCAGCAACACCGGCTTCGCGGTCCAGTTGGGCGCGTTCGGCAGCGCCGACGAGGCCAACAAGCTGCGCGATCGCGCGCGCGCGGCCGGGTTCAGCGCCTTCGTGGAACAGGTCCGTACCGACAAGGGCACGCTCAGCCGCGTGCGCCTGGGTCCGGTCGCCAACCGTGCCGACGCCGACAAGCTGAAAAGCCAGGCCGCGGCCAAGATCGGCGTCGACGGCATCGTCCGTCCGCATCCCTGAGCGAGGTCGCGATGGGCGCCGCCGACTTGATTCTGCTGGCGGTGGTCGCGATATCGGCGCTGTTGGGGCTGATGCGCGGTTTCATCGGCGTGGTCGCTTCGCTGGCGGCCTGGGTGCTGGCCGGCTGGGCCGCGTTCGGTTTCGGCGGCAGCGCCGCCTTGATGCTGTCGGACAACGGCGCGCCGGGACTGGGCGAGATGTTCGGCGGCTACGCGCTGTGTTTCCTGGGCGTGTTGGTCACGGTCTGGGTCGTCGGCTACGTGACCAAGCGCATGGTCCACGAGTCCGGTTTGTCGGGCGTCGATCGGGCGATGGGCTTCGTGGTCGGCGTCGCGCGCGGCGCCCTGATCGCCAGCATGCTGGTGATGCTGGTCGGTTTCACCCCGCTCGCGCACCGGCGCGAGTGGCGCTCGGCAACGCTGGTGCCCTTGTTCGTGCCCGGCGCGCACATGGTGCGCAGCTGGATGCCCGACTGGGCCGGCCGGGCCATGGATTTCAGCGGCGGCGCGCCGGCCTGGATGCCGTCGTTGCCCAAGCTGGATTTGAACATGCAGGGCCTGCCGGGCCTGGGCAGCGGCAACGGCCAGTCTTATGGCCAGGACGTGCTGCCCATTCTCAACGCCGGCGTACTGCCCTTGCTCAAGGGCGCGGGCCTGAAGGACCCGCTGCCAGGAGGCACGCCATCGCAGGATGCGCCGCAGGGCGATCCGCTCGAAGTCGCGCCTCGCTCGAAGCGCGACGAAACCCTGCCCGTGCCGGTCGAGCAGGACGAAGCCTTCGTGATGTAACTCCACGCAACAGCCTTAGGACTCAGAATCATGTGCGGCATACTTGGCATCGTCGGCCATAACGACGTCGCGGCCCAGCTTTACGACGGCCTTACCGTGCTCCAGCATCGCGGCCAGGACGCGGCGGGCATCGCCACCGCCGACGGCGCCAAGCTGCGCGTGCACAAGGGCAACGGCCTGGTCAGCGACGTGTTCGACGAGAAGGCGATGCGCCTGCTCGATGGCCGGGTCGGCATCGGCCATTGCCGCTATCCCACTGCCGGCAGCGAGGGCTCCGACGAAGCCCAGCCGTTCTACGTGAATTCGCCGTTCGGCATCGCGCTGGCCCACAACGGCAACCTGATCAACACCGACGCGCTGCGCCGCGACGTGTTCGAGCAGGACCGCCGCAACGTCAACACCGAATCCGATTCCGAAGTGCTGCTCAACGTGTTCGCGCACGAGCTGGACATGCAGCGCGGGCTGACCCCGGAGGCCGCGTTCAAGGCCATCGAGGGCGTGCACCGGCGCTGCGTCGGCGGTTACGCCGTGGTCGCGATCGTGCTCGGCCTGGGCCTGGTCGCGTTCCGCGATCCCAACGGCATCCGTCCGCTGGTGCTGGGCAAGCGCCACAGCGGCGGCCAGGACGAGTACGCGATCGCGTCGGAGTCGGTGGCGCTGGACCTGCTGGGCTTCGAGCGCGTGCGCGACGTGCGCCCGGGCGAGGGCATCGTGGTCACGCCGCGCGGCGAGCTGTACACCCAGATGTGCGCCGAGCCGCGCCAGCACGCGCCGTGCATCTTCGAGTTCGTCTACTTCGCGCGCCCGGATTCGATGATGGACGATGTCTCGGTGCACAAGGCGCGCATGCGCATGGGCCAGACCCTGGGCGAGAAGATCCTGCGCCTGCGTCCGGACCACGACATCGACGTGGTGATCCCGATCCCCGACACCTCGCGCGACGCCGCCCTGGAAATCTCCAACGTGCTGGGCGTGAAGTACCGCGAGGGCTTCATCAAGAACCGTTACGTCGGCCGCACCTTCATCATGCCGGGCCAGGGCGAGCGCGCGAAATCGGTGCGCCGCAAGCTCAATCCGATTCCGCTGGAGTTCCGCAACCGGGTGGTGCTGCTGGTCGACGACTCGATCGTGCGCGGTACCACCTCCAAGCAGATCGTGCAGATGGCGCGCGACGCCGGCGCGCGCAAGGTCTATCTGGCCTCGGCCGCGCCCGCGGTGCGCTACCCGAACATCTACGGCATCGACATGCCCTCGGCCGACGAATTGGTCGCGCACGATCGCACCGACGACGAGGTGCAGACCCTGCTCGGCTGCGACTGGTTGATCTACCAGGATCTGGACGCGCTGGAACAGGCGGTGTCGGGCCCGAAGCACCGCATCGATCATTTCGACTCGTCCTGCTTCAACGGCGAGTACGTGACCGGTATCGAGCCGGGCTACTTCGAGCGTCTGCAGCAGCTGCGCTCCGACGACGCCAAGAAGACCCGCCGGGTCTCGTGAGCCCCCCGCTTTTCGCTCCGGCTTTTCCCCCCTTTGCAAAAGGGGGGCAGGGGGGAATTGCTGTTGCTCGTACCGCCGCCCCGGCCGGCTGAGCCATGCCCAGCCTGTACGACGCCGCGCGCGCCTGCCTGGACGCCGCCACGCCCGAGGACAAGGTCGCCGCGACCTTCGCCGCCGCCGACGCCTACGCACGCGGCGAGCTGACCACGCCGGACGACGCGCCGGCGCCGGATCCGATCCGCATGCCCGGCCGCCCCGAGCGGCCCTGGCTGGTGCATCCGCGCGACCTGCCCAAGCGCGGTTTCGGTACCCAGGAGGGACGCGCGGCGTTCGTGCACGCGATCGCGCATATCGAATTCAACGCCATCGACCTGGCCTGGGACGCGGTCTACCGTTTCCGCGGCCTGCCGGCGCGGTTCTACGCCGACTGGGTGAGCGTGGCCAGGGACGAGGCGCGCCACTTCGCGCTGTTGCGCGCGCGCCTGCGCGAGCTGGGCTACGACTACGGCGATTTCGACGCCCACAACGGCCTGTGGGAAATGGCCGAGAAGACCGCCCACGACGGACTGTCGCGCATGGCCCTGGTGCCGCGCGTGCTGGAGGCGCGCGGCCTGGACGTGACGCCGGGCATGATCGTCAAGCTGCGCTCGCTGGGCGACACCGCTACTGTCGCGATCCTGGAAACGATCCTGCGCGAGGAGGTCGCGCACGTCGCCGCCGGCTCGCAGTGGTTCCGCTGGTACTGCGAACGCGACGGCATCGAACCCGGCCCGCGCTTCCGCGAACTGCTGGCCGAGTACGCGCGCGCCGTGCTCTACGGCCCGTTCAATTTCGAAGCGCGCAGCGCGGCCGGCTTCGACGACGAGGAGCTGCGCATGCTCGAGGCCTTCGTCCAGCGTTGAGCATGCCCTGATCCGCGTCGCGGGCCCTCCAGTGGCTCGCTGCTGCAACAGGGGCGCGCGCGGGGGCGCCTGTCATGGTGGAGGCCACCCGAGCGCGCCTCAGCCCACCCGCACCAGCACCCAGCGTTGCGCGTAGGCGTTGTTGATCGAGAGGCTGTCGTAGTAGTGGTAGAGCTTGACCGGGCTGCCGTTCTCCTGGCGAGCGCCGAACACGTCCAGTACCGAGCGCGGCGCGTGCTTGGGACTGATCCGGAGCAGGCCGACGTCCAGGCGCCGGCTGTCCGGGTCCTCGCCCATGCGCTCGAACTTCCACAGCTGATCGTTGCGGCCGTTCACGGCTTCGATCGCGATCGCGCTGCCGTCGGCGATGCCGCCGTCAACCACGGTCAGCGCCTTTTCCGGAGCGCTCAGCGCATGCAGGCGATAGTAGCCGCCGCCGACGTTGTGCACGCGCCAGCGCTGCCCGCTTTCGGTCGGCATCGGCGCCATGCCGGGCAGGGTGGGCATGCCCGGCCAAAGTGGGGGCAGGTCGGTCAGGGCTTGGCATATGCCGACATCGCGCCCGCCGACCAGCACGGTCAGGCGGCTGTTCAGCGCCAGCCGCGGCCGCAGTTCGTAGATGGCATCGTCGCGCAGGCTTTCGCTGGGATTGGCGCTGACGATGGCGGCGATCAAGTCGTGGTACATGCCGCCGGTGAACTGCTCCGGGTAGTCCATGGGCACGATGCCATAGCGTCCCGGCGCGGCGGCGCGAAAGAACCGGTAGAGCTTGGGGTTGGTGGTTTCGGCCAGGGTGATTGGCCAGACCGTGCCGGTGCCGCTGGCGAAGTTGATGAACAGCTTGCGTTTGTCTGGGTCGCGCACCGCGTCCGACAAGGCCCGCTCGATGTAGACGTCGAACTTGCTGGCGCGGTTGAAGTGCGAGTAGACCTTGTATTCGTCCTGCACGTCGAAGAGGACGCCGTCGGCGTTGAGGTGTCGGAACGGGCAGTTGTCCGGCCAGTAGGTGGCGTCGATGCCGATCGCGCCGGGTTGGTAGCGGCGCAGCAACACGATCTTGCGCCTGACCTCGCCCAGCTTGGGCACCGTCTTGCCGGTGTGCCAGAACTCGCGGCTACCGGAATGGGCGATGCTGGCCGCGAACAGGTCGGCGAAGGCCTGGTCGTGATGGCCCGGCTGCTCGTTCTTGACCGACATCACGATGCATTCGAAGTTGTGCGCGGCCAGGAAGCGCTCGCAGACGCCCAGTACGTAGTCGAACGTGCGCTCCATGTCGGACGAGCCGTGGCACAGCCGCAGCACCGGTGGCGACACCGCGTTGTCGTAGCGCAAGCGTATGTCGAGAAAGCGAATGCCTTGCCGCAGCTGGGCTTCGATATCCAGGTCCTGGCAGCGGGTCCAGCCCTCTTTCATGCCGATGTCGCTGCGGTACAGCGCGGTCACGCTGTCGTGGGTGCCGGGGATGCTGAGCTCGGACAGGTAGCGGCTGTCGTCGACGTACCGCATCCAATCGGTGACGACGGCGCGCGAGGCGTTGGGCATGGCGGACTCCGGGGGTGTCGGATGCTGCGATGGTTCCGCGCGCGATCGGGCGCGGCAATCGCCGAAATCAGGTAGGCCGCAGGCGTATCGCCCCGCCGCGCGTGCCCCGGCTGTCTGTGGGAGCGGCGTAAGCCGCGATCGGCTGCCGGCGTGCTTCCGGCTCGCGTCGCAAGCGGGTTCCATCGCGGCTTACGCCGCTCCCACAGAGCGGGTGAAAGATTCATGGTGCTGGCGCGCGAATCGGGCTGGGGAGCGTGCGCTGCGCAGCGTTGTCGGGCGAACTGCCTTCTGACTGCAACCTCGCGTACACACGATATCGACAGACTTCCGCGGCTTCGCTCTGCATGCCGCCCGGAGTGATATTTGCAATGCACGGCGGCCTCCCTGATGGAAATCCCGACATGACGACGAAGACGACGATCCTCGCCGCCTCGATTCTGCTGTGCCTGTACACCGCCGCCGCACGCGCCGAGACGCCTGCCGCGCAGCCCGATGCCGACGCCGCGTCCGCCGCGGCCATGGACGACGCCACCACGCTGGACGCGGTCTCGGTGGTGGGTACCGGCCAGACCCGTCAGGTCCAGTCGCTGGGCCGCGCCGACCTGCAGCGCGAAGCCGCCGGCACCAGCCCGCTCAAGGTCATGGCCAAGCTGCCGGGCGTGCATTTCCAGAGCTCCGATCCCTGGGGCAACTACGAATGGTCGAGCAAGCTCAGCATCCGCGGCTTCTCGCAGCAGCAGCTGGGTTTCACCCTCGACGGCGTGCCGCTGGGCGACATGAGCTACGGCAACCACAACGGCCTGCACATCAGCCGCGCGATCATCAGCGAGAACCTGTCCGGCGCCGAGCTGTCGCAGGGCAGCGGCGCGATCGACACCGCGTCCAGCGGCAACCTCGGCGGCACCTTGCGTTTCTTCAGCAGCGACCCGTCCGCCGACTACGGCGTGCGCCTGGCCCAGACCTTCGGCAGCGACGCCACCCGCCGCAGCTACGCGCGCGTCGACACCGGCGACCACAACGGCTTCAGCGCCTACCTCAGCGGCGCCTTCCACACCACCGACAAGTGGAAAGGCGAGGGCCCGCAGCGCAACGCTCAGTTCAACGCCAAGTTGGTCTATGCGACCGAGGACCTCAAGCTCACCGGCTATGCCGCGACCTCGCGTCGGCGCGAGACCGACTACGCCGACCTGTCGCTGGATTCGGCGCGCCGCCTGGGCATGGATTGGGACAACTACGCCGGCGACTGGCAGCGCGCGATCGACGCCGCCGGCGGCATCTTCCGCGGCGGCGTGAACAGCCTCGACGATGCCTACTACATCGCCCGCGGCCTGCGCGACGACGACCTGCTGTACGTCTCGGCCGACTGGTCGGCCAGCGAAGACCTGAGCTTCGCCGCCACCGCCTATTACCACCGCAACGAAGGCCAGGGCCATTGGGCCACGCCCTACGCGTCCTCGCCGACCGTGCCGATCGCGATGCGCACCACCGAGTACGACATCGAGCGCACCGGCATCACCCCCAGTCTGACCTGGCAGATCGGCAACCATCGCCTGCAGGCCGGCCTGTGGCTGGAGCGCAACGCCCACGGCGTGCAGCGCAACTTCTACAACCTGCGCCGCGACACCGCGCCGGACGGGATCTACTTCCTGCGCGATCCCGACGCGCGCGTGTTCCGTCAGCGCTTCGACACCGACACCCGCCAGTTCTACGTCACCGACCACATGGAGTTCATCGACGGCCGCCTGGCGATCGATGCCGGCTTCAAGGGCACGCGCGTGGAGACCGACGGCAAGAACCTGATCGGCAGCCGCGCCGGCGGCAAGCTGGAGGCCGAGGACAACTTCCTGCCCCAGGTCGGCGCGCGCTGGCAGTTCAGCGAGCACGAAGAGATCTTCGGCTCCTACAGCGAGAACATGGCCGCGTTCCGCACCGGCGTGAACGGCCCGCATTCGACCTCGCAGGCCGCGTTCAATGCCGCCGTGGCGACGCTGGAACCGGAAACCTCGCGCACCATCGAGGCCGGCCTGCGCACCAGCCGCGACGGCCTGGAAGCGTCGGTGGCGCTGTACCGCGTCGACTTCGAGAACCGCCTGCTCGCGATCGCGCGCTGCGCCGGCATCGTCGGCTGCGCGTCCAGCTTCGCCAACGTCGGCGACGTCGAGACCCGCGGCGCCGAACTGACCGTGCTGTGGACGCCGATCGAGGGCCTGAGCTGGTACAACTCGCTGGCCTTCAACAAGTCCGAATACGCCTCGGACTACCTGGACGGCACCACCTTGATTCCGGCCAGGGGCAAGGACGTGGTCGACGCGCCCAAGCGCCTGTACGCGACCGAGCTGCGCTGGAGCCGCGACGGTTTCTCGGCCCAGATCGGCGCCAAGTACACCGACAAGCGCTACCTGACCTATCTCAACGATTCCAAGGTCGGTTCGTTCTGGGTCGCCGACGCCGCCGTGTCCTACGAGTGGACCGAACTGAGCTGGGCGGATGCGTTCAAGCTGCAGTTCAACGTCACCAACCTGTTCGACGAAGACTACTTCGGCAGCATCGGCACCAACGGCTTCGTGACCTCCGACCCGAACGGTCTGAACTACACGCTGCAATCGGGCGCGCCGCGGCAGATGTTCCTGACCGCGGAAGTGAAGTTCTGATGAGGTGGCATCTCTCCTAGGGGGAGATGCTTGCTTCGACCTGCCACAGCGACGAAATCGTAGGGTGCGGTGAGCCCTGGGCGAACCGCACCTTAGCGCCGATCGGGCGCCCGCGATGGTGCGGTTGCCACCGCACCCTACGTCGCCCGGAGCGACGCCGCGAAGTTCAGCTCAGCGCCTGCAGTTGCAGACCATCGCGGTTCACCCGCAGCACCGAGCCCTGGTCGTACCAGTCGCCCAGCACCACGCGCTGGCGCGCGCTGCCCGCCACGTCCAGCTCGTGCACGGCGGGGCGGTGGGTGTGGCCGTGGATCATGCGGATCAGGCCGTAGCGCGCGAACACGCTGCCGACGGTGGCCGGCGAGACGTCGGTGATGGTTTCCATGGTGCCGGCGTCGCGCAGGCCGGACTGGTGGGCCTTGCTGGCCGCGCGCGCTTGCTGCGCGAACGCCAATCGCGCGGCCAACGGCTGGGCCAGGAACTGCGCCTGCCAGGCCGGGTCGCGGGTCTGGGCGCGGAACTGCTGATAGGCGACATCGTCGGTGCACAGCAGGTCGCCGTGCTGGATCAGGGTCGGCTGGCCGTACAGCACCACCACCGCCGGGTCGGGCAGGATGCGCATGCCGGCGCGGCGCGCATAGTCATCGCCGAGCAGGAAATCGCGATTGCCGCGGATGAACGACACCGGCACGCCGCTGTCGGCCAGCGCACGCAGCTCGGCGGCCACGTAGGCGCCGGTCTCGGAGGGGTCGTCGTCGCCGACCCAGGCTTCGAACAGGTCGCCCAGGATGTACAGGGCGTCGGCGCCGCGGGCCTCCGAGCGCAGGAATTGGCCGAACAGGGCGGTGGTCTGCGGGCGTTCCGCGTCCAGGTGCAGGTCGGAAATGAAAAGGGTCGTCATCGGCCTAGTTTAGGGCACCGGCGCCGAGCGGCAGGCCGGGCGCGGCGCGCGCGGGCGGCCCAGGCCCGGATTCGTGCCGGTTCGCGCCTCGAGGCGCTGCGCTGGCGGCGCGGCCGGCAGCGCCACGGCCACTCCGTTAAAATGCCCGATTCCCCGATCCATCCGAGCCCCGCATGACCTGCCGCACCCGCTTCGCTCCCAGTCCCACCGGCTACCTGCACATCGGCGGCGCGCGCACCGCGCTGTACTGCTGGCTGGAAGCGCGCCGCGCGGGCGGCCAGTTCATCCTGCGCATCGAGGACACCGACCAGGAGCGCAGCACCCAGGCCGCGATCGACGCGATCCTGGAGGCGATGGACTGGCTGGGCCTGGGCTACGACGAGGGCCCGATCTACCAGACCCAGCGCCTGGCGCGTTATCGCGAGGTCGCCGAGCAGATGGTCGCGGCCGGCACCGCCTATTACGCCTACGAGACCCGCGAAGAGCTCGCGGCCGCGCGCGACGCCGCGATGGCGGCCAAGGAGAAGCCGCGCTACAACGGCGCCTACCGCGACCGCAACGCGCCCTACCGCGACGATCCGAACCGGGTGATCCGCTTCAAGAATCCGCTCGATGGCACCGTCGCGTTCGACGACAAGGTCAAGGGCACCATCGAGATCGCCAACAGCGAGCTCGACGATCTGGTGATCTTCCGCGCCGACGGCTACCCGACCTACAACTTCGCGGTCGTGGTCGACGACCTGGACATGGGCATCACCGATGTCGTGCGCGGCGACGACCACGTCAACAACACCCCGCGCCAGATCAACATCTACCGCGCGCTGGGCGCGCCGGTGCCGCATTTCTCGCACCTGCCGATGATCCTGGACGAGGATGGCAACAAGCTGTCCAAGCGCACCGGCGCGGCCGACGTGATGCAGTACCGCGACGAGGGCTATCTGCCGCACGCGCTGCTGAACTACCTGGTGCGCCTGGGCTGGTCGCACGGCGATCAGGAAATCTTCTCGATCGAGGAGATGACCCGCCTGTTCAAGCTCGAGGACGTGAACTCCAAGGCCTCGCGCCTGGATTCGGCCAAGCTGGGCTGGCTGAACCAGCAATACCTCAAGAACGACGATCCGGTCGAGGTCGGCAAGCACCTGGAGTGGCATCTGCTGAACAACGGTTACGACCTCGCCGCCGGCCCGGCGCCGGCCGACGTGGTGATCGCGCTGCGCGACCGCGTGCAGACCCTCAAGGACATGGCCGAGCGCGCCGGAGTCTGGTATCGCCCGCTGCAGCAGTACGACGAGGCCGCGGTCGCCAAGCATCTCAACGCCGCCGCCCAGGCCCCGTTGGCCGAGGCGCGCACGCGCCTGGCCGCGCTGGAGGCCTGGACCGCCGAGGCCGTGGCCGCGGCCCTGCATGCCGCCGCCGAGGCCCTGGGCATCGGCATGGGCAAGGTCGCCCAGCCGCTGCGTGTGGCCATCACCGGCACCCAGGTCAGCCCGGACATCTCGCACACGGTCTATCTGGCCGGTCAGGCCCAGGCCTTGCAGCGCATCGACGCCGCCCTCATTAAGATCCCAGCCTAGGACGCGTCAGCGCCGCGCCACCGGAGCCCGCCATGAGCAGCCACACCGCCTGCACCGACCCCAAGCACCACGTCCACGACGGCGACGCCTTCGTGCACGAGGTGGAGCGGGCCTGCGAGCAGCGCGGGCTGCGGCTCACGCCGATCCGCGCCCACGCCCTGCGCCTGATCGCCGACGCCGGCAAGCCGATGAAGGCCTACGATCTTCTCGATCGCATGAAGGCCACCCACGACGCGGCCGCGCCGCCGACGGTGTATCGCGCGCTGGACTTCCTGCTCGAGCACGGCTTCATCCACAAGCTGGCCTCGATCAACGCCTTCGTGGGCTGCCATCACCCGGGCGGCGCCCAGCACGCGGTGCCGTTCCTGATCTGCGACAGCTGCCAGTCGGCGACCGAGCTGGAAGACGAGCGCATCGTCGATCTGCTGGAAGCGCGCGCCCGCGCGCTGGGCTTCGCGCCGCAGGCGCAGACCCTGGAAGTGCATGGCATGTGCGCGGACTGCGTGGCCAAGCAGGCGGCTTGAGCGCGTAATTCGCCTCCTGTCCTGTGGGAGCGGCGTAAGCCGCGATGGCCTTACCCGGTACGGTGGCGCTAATCGCGGCTTACGCCGCTCCCACAGAAAGCGCACGTCCCCCAGGGGCAAGTTAGAACCGCGACGACTCAGGCCGTCGCCAGCGCGCGCTGCACGCGCGCCTCGCGGATCGGCAGGTTCGCGGCGGCGGCCAGCAGGGCCAGCACGATGTCGGCGTACCACATCCAGGTGTAGTCGCCGAACTTCGCCATCGCCAAACCGCCGAACCAGGCGCCGAAGAAACCGCCGATCTGGTGCGACAGCAGGGTCAGGCCGAACAAGGTGCCCAGGTAGCGCGGCCCGAACAGTTTGCCGACCAGGCCCGCGGTCGGCGGCACCGTGGCCAGCCAGGTCAGGCCCAGGCCCGCGGCGAAGATGAAGAAGGTGGTCGGCGTGGGCGGCGACACCAGGTAGAGGCCGATCATCGCCGCGCGGCTCGCGTACATCGCCGCCAGCAGGTACTTCATGCGATAGCGCTGGCCCAGCGCACCCGCGGCCAGGCTGCCGGCGACGTTGAACAGGCCGATCAGGGCCAGGGCCACCGCCGATACGCTGTCGGGCAAGCCGCACAGCGCGATCTCGCCGGGCAGGTGGGTGACCAGGAAGGCGATGTGGAAGCCGCAGGTGAAGAAGCCGATGTGCAGGCACCAGTAACTGCGGTCGCGTAGCGCGATGCGCACCTGCTCGCGCAGGCCGATGCCGGGTGCGGCCGTCGCGGCCGCGGCGCTGGCGGGCGCTGCGCGCCGGCGCAGCGGCCAGGCCAGGGGCAGCGTCGCCAGGGCCGCCACCGCCAATGCCCACATGCCCGCGGCCCAGCCCGCGGCGCTGATCACCGCCTGCGCGAACGGCGCGAACAGGAACTGCCCGAACGAGCCGCCGGCGTTGATCACGCCCGCGGCCATGGAACGGTTCTGCGCCGGCACCCGAGCCGCGGTCGCGCCGATCAGGATCGAAAAACTGCCCGCGCCCGCGCCGGCCGCGGCCAACACGCCCAGGGTCAGCAGCAGACCCCATTCGGACGCGAACATCGGCGTCAGCGCCATGCCCGCGACCAGCAGCACGCTGCCGAACACCAGCACCCGGCCGGGGCCGCGCTGATCGGCGATGGCGCCGAACACCGGCTGCACCGCGCCCCACACGAATTGGCCGATCGCCAGCGCGAAGCTGATCTGGGCGATGCCCAGGCCGGTGCTGGCGCCGAGCGGCTTCACGAACAGGCCCAGCGACTGGCGCACGCCCATGGTGATCATCAGCATCGCGGTGGCGGCCAGCACCAGCGGCCAATAGCGGATCGTAGGCGCGGCGGCGGACGGAACGGCGGCATCGGCGCTCATACGCGGGGTCCTTGCAGTTGGGCGATCGCAAGATCGAGGTGCGCATGCAGCGCGAGCAGGGCTTCGCGACCGAGTTCGCGTTCGATGGCGTCCTGCGCGGCCTGCCACAGCGGGATCGCGCGTGCGATCGCGCGCTTGCCGGCGGCGGTGACCTGGACCCGGCGCTGGCGCGCATCCTCACCGGCCACGCTGGCGAGCCAGCCGGCGGCGAGCAGCGGCTTGAGATCGCGGCTGAGCGTGCTGCGGTCCATGCCGAGCTCGCGCGCGAACTCGCCGATGCTGCGCGGCTCGCCACCGACGCGGCGCAAGATCGAATACTGATTGAGGTTGAGCGCGGCCGGCGCCAGCGCCTGGTCGTAGCGCTGGCTCATCAGCCGGGTCAGCTTGCGCACGCGGAAGCAGGTGCAGGGCGACATCGCGCTGTCGCGCGCGCGCGGATCATCGCCGGCGGCGGGCTTGCTGCGGACTTTCGAAGCGGGGGAGGCCGGCATTGAGTGCATATGCATGTGATTAACGTGCATATACCCATATTTCGGGCGTCGACGCAAGCGTCTGCCGCTGGATGGACGCCAAACGCGGTGCGCGGGCCCGGGAGGTCAGCGAGTGGGGCGCCCGCGCGCATCGGCATGGCTTGGCCGATCCGCAACGCGCGTTGCGTTCACCTTCGCACAGGGAGTTATGCGGCCATGAGGCCGCTGCACCGGCGACGCGCACAGCGCGCTTACAGTCGACACGACAAGGAGCAGTTCATGCCCGGCGATATCTTCATCCACGGCAATCCGTACATCGATATCCTCTACAAGTTCCCCTGTCCGCAACGCATCCTGATGGTCGCCGACAGCTCGCTCGACTTCGGCACCGCCGGTTTCGGGTTGTCCGAGTTCGTGCAGGTGGTGCGCAACGCCGGCCACACCGTGACCACCGCGCATCGCTCCGGCTCCGGCCCCGGCCTCAGCATCGCCGGCAGCTACGACTTCGCGACCGCCGCCACCGCGGTGACCGTCGCCAACTACGACCAGATCTGGCTGTTCGCCTTCAGCACCTCGGCCTTGCAGCCCGCCGAGCAGCAGCGTATCGCCCAGTTCATGCGCGACGGCGGCGGCATGTTCGCCACCGGCGACCACGACACCATCGGCGCGGGCATGGGCGCCAACCTGCCGCGGATCCGCTCGATGCGCGATTGGGCCAGCATTCCGATGGCGACCGTGGACCGCCACGACACCGTGCTGGAACCGGGCGCCGACGGCATCAAGCAGTTCAACGATCAGGCCGACGCGATTCCGCAGCGCATGTTCCCGGTGTTCTTCTCCAACGGCGGCGATCCCTTCGTGGCCTCGACCTGGGCGGTGCATCCGGTGCTGCGCCACAGTTCCGGCGCGGTGGACTATCTGCCCGACCATCCGCACGAAAGCCGCTGCCTGGCGCCGACGCCGGTCGCCGGCAACTTCGCGGGCATCGAGGAATGGCCCGCGCCCAGCGGCGGTGGCGCGCGGATCGCGCCGGTGGTGGTGGCGGTCTCGATGTCGGCCGGGCGCTTCATCGTCAGCGGCGCGCCGACCTCCAGCGGCACCAAGCCGCCGGTCTACCCGCGCAGCTTCGGCGCGATCTCGGCCTACGACGGCGACCCCGCCGGCGCCGGCCGCATCGTGTGCGACGCGACCTGGCACCACTTCGTGAACATCAACCTCAACGGTTCCGGCGCGGGCAACGACCCGACCACCGGGCTGCCGCGGACCGGGCTATACGCCGGCGGCATGCCGACGCCGGAATACCAGAAGATCCGCAGCTACTACCTCAACACCGTGCGTTGGTTGGCGCCGATCGGCCGCCGTTACTGCTGGCCGTTCCTGACCGCCGCGGCGATCCGCTACGACTACGAGATCGCCGAGCTGCGCCTGCCGCTGCCGCATCCCTGTCCCTGGGATCCGCTGTTGAAGCTGGGCCGGGTGGTGGAGGAAGTGTTGCTGGCGCGTATGGGCCCGGGCGCGTTGGCGGACCTTGTGGACGGCATGTTGGCCACCGCCGGTCGCGGTTCGGGCCTGGCCGAATTGCTCGACAGTGCGCGCGTGCGCGGCGAGGCCAAGGAGGGCGGCGCACCCTCGCTGCTGCCCTTGCAGGACCTGCGTCGGGCGGTGGCGGGCACTCTGGTCAATCTGTTGGCCGCGAAGCTGCCCGAGGACGAGCAGAAGCTGGCATCGCTCATGCGCGATCACGACGGCCTGGCGATCGACGCCATCGCCGAGAGCCTGCAGGCGGCGGAGGGCGTTATCGTCGAGTACGTGGGCAAGGCATTGGAAGCCAGCGCGGCGCAGCTGCAGTCGCTGCGCGCTCAGTCGGTGAAGGCCGGCAAGCCGGTGTCGCGGCCCACGCGCTCCGGCGCCAAGCCCGGCAAGGCGCTCAAGCAGGCCAAATCCGCGAAGCCCGCGGCCAAGGCCGGGAAGACCTCGCGCTAAGGACGTACGTGTCCGCCAGCGTCGCCGTCCGCGGAGCGGGACGGCGACGCGGCGGGCACGCTGCCTAAACGTCCGAGTTCATGCGCGGGCCGCGATGCCGCGCGTCGATCCGTGCGGCGATCGCCAACGCGAACTCGCGATCAGAAGAACATGCGCACGCCGAAGGCCACGCCGCGGCCCGGCAACACCACCGTGTCCTTGAGGAAGGAGGTGTGCACGCGCGCTTCCTGATCGGTCAGGTTGGTGCCGTCCAGGAACAGCTCCCAGCCCAGTTGATCGGTGTCCCAGTGGTAGGCGAGGTGGGCGTCGACCAGGGTGTAGCCGTCGGTCGGGGTTTCGCCCACGGCCACGTCGTCCTGCTTCATGTAGCGCGTGGCGCCCAGCGAGGCGCGCCACGAGGACGCGTTCCAGCGCAGCTCGCCGCCGAAACGCGCCGGCGCGATGCGCGGCAGGTTGCCGCCTTCGTCCAGGGTCGCGCGCACGCGATCGCCGAACACGCGCACGTCGAACTTGCCGGCGTCGCCGTCGAACACGTGCGCGATCGCCTCGGCCTCGAAGCCGCGGAAGCGCGCATCGGCCTGGCTCCACTGGCGCACCGGCAGATCGTCCTCGATCAGGCCGGTGTCGCTGAGGTAGATGAAGCCGTCGAAGTTGGTCTGGTAGGCCGAGAGCTTGGCCTCGAAACGCGCGCCGTGGTAATGCAGGCCGAGTTCGAACTGGTTGGCGCGCTCCTTGCGCAGATCGGCGTCGCCGATCTCGAACGAAGCGGTGGCCACGTGCGGGCCGTCGGCGAACAGTTCCTCTTCGGCCGGCGCGCGTTCGGCGCGGTCCAGATTGAGGCTCAGGCGCCAGGCCTCGTTGAACTTCCAGATCGCGCCGGCCGACAGGCTGAGCGGGGTGAACGAGCGATCGAAGCCGGTGGCCGGATTGCTCTCGATGCGGTCGACGCGCGCGCCCAATTCGACCTGCAGCGCATCCCATTCGTTCTGCTCGGTCACGAACGCGCCGTAACCCTTGGTGCGGGTGCGCGGTACGAAGGCCTCCTCGCCGATCGCCTCGAAGGTGCGGTCGTAGCCCTGCAGGCCGAACGCGCCGATCCAGCCGCCGAACGGCTTGTGGGTCAGCTCCAGCCGGCCTTCGGTGGCTTCGTTGGTGAAGCGGGTGCCGACTTCCTCGCCCTCGAATTCGACGTGCTCGTAATCGGTGTGGGCGACGCTGGCGCGCAGGCCGCTGAAGATGCCGAATTCCTGGTTGATGCCGGCCTTGCTCTCGAAGCGGCTCTGCTTCATTTCCAGGTGCACGCCGGCTTCGCCCGCGGCGATGTCGCCGGGCTCGCCCGGGTTGCCGTAGCTGTCCTCGTAGCGCGAGGCCGAGAAGCCGAGGAAGCCCAGGTCGCCGACCAGCGACGCACCGAGCGCGCCGGTCTTGGTGTCGACGAAGCTGTTGCGCTGCCGGCCCAGCGGGGTCTGATAATCCTTGTTATTGCGGTACACGCCGTCGGCGTGCAGCACCAGCGCGCCGTCGGCGCCCATGGCGTCGACGCGGGCCATACCGGTGAAGCCGTCGTTGACCGTATCGTGGCGCACCTCGGCGCGACCGGACACGGTTTCGTCCAGCGGTTTTTCGGCGATGCGGCCATCGACCACGTTGACCACGCCGCCGATCGCGCCGCTGCCGTAGAGCAGGGTGGCCGGGCCTTTCAGGACTTCGATCTGATCGGCCAGGAAGGGCTCGACGCTAACGTTGTGGTCCTGGCTGACGGTCGACACGTCCTGGGTGGCCATGCCGCCGGACAGCACGCCCACGCGCGGGCCTTCGAGGCCGCGGATGATCGGGCGGCCGACGCCGGCGCCGAAGTTGGAGCTCTGTACGCCGGGCAGCTTGCCGATGGTTTCGCCCAGGGTCGCGCCGCGGGCTTCGTCCAGCTTCTCGCCGGACAGCACCTCGACGGGTTGGGCCAGATCCTCGGCGCTGGCGCGCAGCGGCGAGGCGGTCACCACCACCGAGTCCAGGTCGGTGGGCTGGTCGTGGCGTTTGTCGCTGGCGGTGTCGCTGCCGGAGGCCTGGTCGGGCGCTTGCTGGGCGAGGGCGGGGCCGGCGAGCGGCAGGGCGAGGGTGAGGGCGATCGCAAGCAGGCTGCGGCGCGGGCGACGGGCTAGCATGGGGGCATGATCCGGGCAGGTGACGGGAGGACGTGGAATGTTATATAGTAACGAAATGCGATTTGCACCCTCCCAGAAGTCACCCCGCCCTTGCTCGCGTTGCTGATGCCTCCCCTACGTCCCCGCAGTTTCCTCGACCGCCTCGGCGCCTTCGGCTCCTTGTTGTGCGCGGTCCATTGCGCCTTGCTGCCGCTGCTGATCGCGGTCCTGCCCACCCTGGGCGTGGCCGGCTGGTTCGACGACAGTTTCGAGCTGGCCTTCGTGGTGTTCGCGACCCTGCTGGGTCTGTTCAGCGTGGTCTGGGGCTATCGCCGCCACCACGCCGTGCGCGCCCTGTCGTTGCTGGCGCCGGGCCTGCTGGTGCTGTGGCTGGGCGTGCTGTACGCGCCGCTGCACCATTCGGTGGTGCCGCACGCGATCGTGATGACCCTGGGCGGTACCCTGGTCGGGCTGGCCCATCTGGCCAATCTGCGGCTCAATCACGGCCACGTGCACGACGCCAGCTGCGCCCACTGAGGGCCGGCCGGGACCGCGAAAGCCGCTTGTGCTAGGCTTCGCAGCCTCGCGCGCGACGCGTGGGCCGGATCCTTACGTCGACCGCGCCCGTCCGGCGCGCGACCGCATACCGCACTAACGAATAATTCAGGAGCACGACCATGGGTAAAGGCGACCGCAAGACCGCCAAGGGCAAGCGCTACAACTCCAGCTACGGCAACGCCCGCAAGGCCGTGACCAAGGCCGCCGGCACGGCCGCCGCGCCGGCCGCGAAGAAGACCGCGAAGGCCCCGGCTGCGAAGGCGCCGGTAGCCAAGAAGGTCGTGGCCAAGAAGGCCGCTGCCAAGGAGTAAGCGTCGGTTCCGACGCTGCGCTGAAAACCCCGCTTCGGCGGGGTTTTTTGTTTTGTGGCTGTGGGATGGGGTGATGGGGATGCCGGGCCTTCGTGGCTCTGCTCGCTTGTGACTACGCAGGAGGGCTTTCGCGCTTGTTCGTCATTAGCAAGCTCTTGCTCTTAGCTCCCTCCTTTGGAAAAGGGTGAAGCCGTGCGGCTTACGAACCGTAGGTTCGTGCACGGGTGAACGCCAGCGGGCTGTGCCTGCTGGCCGGGCGGGTCGGGGAGGATTTGCTGTTGCTTCGCTTTCGTCTTTTCTGACCGAAGATCAATGGCTTCCGCCTGCTGCGCATGCGGGTCACTTTCTCTTGCTAGCCCAAGAGAAAGTGACCAAAGAGAAGGGCTAGCCTGACCAACCCTACCCTGCGAGTTCGGGGCTTTCGCCGGGATTTTTCGAATGGACATCCCTGTCCATTCGAAAAACGGCGCGCGTCCTGCGCGCCGCCCTACGGGTCTACAGTTGGTCGTGTGAATGCGGCGCTTTTGGATTTGAATGCCGCAGCAACAGCAACAGCAACAGCAACAGCAACAGCAACAGCAACAGCAAACGGCAAACGGCAAACGGCAAACGGCGTGACTGGCGCTTTACCGGTGGCGATGCAGCGTCGCTTCCGGCGTTACGTCGACTGTCGCGAATGTGCCCCCTCTCCCGCGCGGCGGGAGAGGGTTGGGGTGAGGGCCGCTAGCTACGGGATCGGAGCGCAGCGCGCTGACTGGCCTTACTTGCCCGTCGCCGCGACCTTCTCGACTTCGCGCCACACCCGCAGCAGGTTCTCGCCCAGGATCTTGCGGATGTCCTCGTCCTTGTGTCCGCGCGCCTGCAGACCGGCGATCAAGTTCGGGTAGTCGCCGACGCTGCGCAGGCCTTCTGGCAACGCGCCGCTGACGCCGTCGAAGTCGGAGCCGATGCCGACGTGGTCGGCGCCCAGCAGCTTCACCGCGTAGTCGATCTGGTCCAGCACCGCGTCGATCTTGACCTGCTGCGCCGGGTGCGTGCGCTCCCATTCCTTATCGAATTCCTCGGCGCTGGGCGGCGTTTCGCCGCGCGCGACCGCGTCGGTGCGGGCGCGGTCGAACTCGGGCCGCGCGCGGAAATAAGCGGTGGTGTCGGCGGCGGTCTTGGGGTCGACGAAGGCGTTGCCGAAGGTGATCTGGACCACGCCGCCTTGCTTGGCGATCGCCAGCGCGAGTTCGTCGCTGAGGTTGCGCTCGAAGTCGGGGGTGAAATGGCGCAGGCCGGAATGGCTGGCGATCACCGGCGCGCGGCTGGCGGCCAGCGCGGCGCGGGTGGCGTCGTCGGACAGGTGCGAGACGTCGACCATGATGCCCAGGCGGTTCATTTCCGCGATCACCTGCAGGCCGAACGGGCTCACGCCCTTCCACGGCCGCTCCAGGCTGTAGGAGCCGTCGGCGATGCGGTTGCTGTGGCTATGGGCCAGGGTGATGTAGCGCACGCCGCGCGCGTGGAACTGCTTCAGGCGCGCCAGGTCGTCGCCGATCGGCGCGCCGTTCTCCATGCCCAGCGCCAGCAGCACGCGGCCGCCGTCGATCAGGCGCGCGTAATCCTGCGGCGAACGCAGGATCGCGAACTTGTCCGGGTGCCGCCCGACCATGGCCTCGACCGCGTCGATCTGGGTGCTGGCGACCTGCCAGGCGCTGCCGTCCTTGTCCTGCTCGGGCGAGGTGTAGATCGACATGAAGGCCACGTCCAGGCCACCCTGGCGCGCGCGCGGATAGTCGAACTCGACCTTGGGCGAATCCAGGCCGAGGTCGTTCCAATGCTTGAGCAGTTCGGTCGGCGCGTCGATATGGGTGTCGACGATGGTCGCGGCGCGCGCGAGCTTCTGCGCCGGGCTCAGGGCCTCGTCGGCGCGGGCGTGGCCGGCGAACAGGGCGAGGGTACAGGCGGCGACGAGCAGAGAGCGCATGCGGAAACCTCGAGGTTTTGGAAAGGAGACGCTTTACTCGGTCGTACTGCCGGCGATACGGCGCCCGTCGGCGTAGACCTCGCCCGCGAGCGCGCCGCCCAGCCAATAGCACAACTCGGAGGGGTGACCGATGCGCCAGCGCACGAAGTCGGCGCGCGCGCCCACGCGCAACGCGCCGCGGTCGTCGCAGCCCAGCGCGCGCGCGGCATGCACGGTGGCGCCACGCAGCGCCTCCAACGGGGTCAGGCGGAAATGCGTGCAGGCCAGCTGCATGGCCTGGCGCAGCGACTGCAGCGGCGAGGTGCCGGGGTTGCAGTCGGTGGCCACGGCCATGGCCACGCCGTGTTCGCGGAACGCGTCCAGCGGCGGCAGTCGGGTCTCGCGTAGCACATGGAACGCGCCCGGCAGCAGCACCGCGACCGTGCCGTGCTCGGCCATCGCGCGCACGCTGGCTTGCGAGGTGTACTCGACATGGTCGGCCGACAGGCCGGAGAACTCGGCCGCCAGCGCGGCGCCGCCGAGGTCGCTGAGCTGATCGGCGTGCAGCTTGACCCGCAGGCCCAGCGCGCGCGCGGTCTCGAACACGCGCCGGGTCTGGGCTGGGCTGAAGCCGATGCCTTCGCAGAAGGCGTCGACCGCGTCGACCAGGCCTTCCTCGTGTAGCGGACGCATCCAGCCGCACACCGCGGTCACGTAGTCGTCGGCGCGGCCGGCGAACTCGGGCGGCAGCGCGTGCGCGCCCAGGTAGGTGGTGCGCACGCTCACTCCCAGCACCTCACCGATGCGGCGCGCGACGCGCAGCATCTTGCGTTCGTGTTCGTAGTCCAGGCCGTAACCGGACTTGATCTCCAGGGTGGTCGCGCCGTCGGCGATCAGCGCCTGCGCGCGCGGCAGCGATTGCCGTAGCAGCTCGTCCTCGTCGGCGGCGCGGGTGGCGCGCACGGTGGACACGATGCCGCCGCCGTTGCGCGCGATCTCCTCGTAGCTGGCGCCCTGCAGGCGCAGTTCGAACTCGCGCGCACGGTCGCCGGCGAACACCAGGTGGGTGTGGCAGTCGACCAGGCCGGGGGTGATCCAGCCGTCGGCGACGATCACCTGCGCGGCCAGCGTGGCCGGGTCGCCGGGTAGGCCGGCGCGTGGGCCGACGTAGCGCAGGATGCCGTCGCGCCAGCCCAGGGCGGCGTCGGCGATCTCGCCGTAGCCTTCGTCCGCATCCAAGGTGGCCAGCGAGGCGCCGACGATCAGTCCATCCAGGGGCAGGTGCTGCGGCGGCAGGGCGTCGCCGGCGGAGGCGGCGTGGGGGCTGGGGCGGTTCATGGCTCGATTCTAACGGAGCGGGTGTCTGGCGGAGCGCGTGCGATCGGGCACCTGCGGCGCGTCGCCACGCTGCGCGCAGCGCGCACGTAGGGCGGGTCTGTAGAATCCGGCGCATGGAAAATCTCGACGCGACCACGCTGTGGACCCCCGCCGGTTGGCGCCACGACACCGGGCTGCGCCTGGACGACGACGGCCGCATCCTCGCCGTGGACGGCGTTGCGCCGGTCGCCGACGCGGCGCGCCTGGTGCCCGGCATCGCCAACCTGCATTCGCACGCGTTCCAGCGCGCGATGGCCGGCATGGCCGAGCGCCAGACCGACCCGCGCGACAGCTTCTGGACCTGGCGCGAGACCATGTACCGCTTCGCCGCCGGCTTCTCGCCCGATACCTTGTATGCGGTGGCTTCGCAGCTCTATGTCGAGATGCTGGAGGCCGGCTACACCACGGTCTGCGAGTTCCATTACCTGCATCACGCGCCCGACGGCCGCCGCTACGACGATCCGGCCGCGATGTCGCGCGCTTTGATCGCGGCCGCGCGCGACACCGGCATCCGCCTGACCCTGCTGCCGGTGCTGTACATGACCGGCGGTTTCGACGAGCGCCCGCTGAGCGAACGCCAACGCCGCTTCGGCCACCAGGTCGAGGACTATCTGGACCTGCTGCAGCGTCTGCGTGGCGACGTCGGTCACGGCCTGCGCGTGGGTTGTTCGCTGCATAGCCTGCGTGCGGTGCCGCCGCAGGCGATGGCCGAGACGCTGGCCGCGCTGCCGGCCGACAGCCGTGTGCACATCCACATCGCCGAACAGGTCGCCGAGGTCGAGGACTGCCTGGCTATCCGCAAGGCGCGGCCGGTGCGCTGGCTGTTCGATCACGCCCCGGTCGACGAGCGCTGGACCCTGGTCCACGCCACCCACCTGGACGAGGACGAGACGCAGGCGATCGCGCGCAGCGGCGCGACGGTGGCGATCTGCACCACCACCGAGGGCAATCTAGGCGACGGCCTGTTCCCCTTGCGCGACTATCTGGACGCGGGCGGGTGCTGGGGCGTGGGTTCGGACTCGCATATCTCGGTGTCGCCGATCGAGGAACTGCGTTGGCTGGAGTACGGCCAGCGCCTGATCACGCGCCGGCGCAATATCGCCGTGGACGCGGCGGTGCCCAGCGTCGGCGAAACCCTGATGCGCGGGGTCGCCGCGAGCGCAGCGGATTCGACCGGGCACGCGATCGGCAGCCTTGCGGTCGGCGAGTACGCCGATGCGCTGGTGCTGGATGCGCAGGCGCCGATCTTCGCCGGTGCGCAGGACGAGGATGCGCTGGACCGCTGGCTGTTCGCCGGCAACCGACCGGCGGTGCGCGAGACCTGGGTCGGCGGCCGCCGCGTCGTCGCCGATGGGCGCCACAAAGATCGCGACGCGGTCGCGGCCGCGTACCGGCGCGCGATGCGGGTGTTGTTGGAAACCGCCTGATCGCGACCGGCGCCCGCAACCCGCTTGCTGTGGGAGCGGCGTGAGCCGCGATCGCGCAACCGCAACGCGCGACGAAACCGACGATCCGCAACGCACTGCAAGCGAGAACGCCCCCGCAAGGAGGCGTTCGTCACGTGGCGCGACATTCGTCGACAGTGCGGTCTCGCTATCGCGGCTTACGCCGCTCCCACAGGGGGCGGGAGCCGGAGACGCGCGGTGACTAGCCGAACAAATCGTTCGCCGGGGCGAGCGCGCCTTCCAGTTCCAGCAGGAAACGTTTGGTCGGCAGGCCGCCACCGAAGCCGGTGAGGCTGCCGTCGGCGCCGATCACGCGGTGGCAGGGCAGCACGATGGGCAGCGGGTTGCGGCCGTTGGCGGCGCCGACCGCGCGCATCGCGCTGGCCTGGCCCAGGTGCCGCGCCATCTGGCCGTAGCTCCAGGTCTGGCCCCAGGGAATCAGCGCCAGGGTACGCCAGCATTGCAGCTGGAACGCGGTGCCGTGCGGCGCCAACGGCAAGTCGAACGCGCGCCGCGTGCCGGCGAAGTATTCGTCGAGCTGCTTCTGCGTTTCGCTGAGCACGGCGTTGTCGCCTGGCTGCCAGCGCGCATCGATCGCGGCCGGGTGCCAGGGCGCTTCGAACTCGATCAGGCGCAGGCCGTCGTCGCCGCTGGCGAGCAGCAACGGGCCCACCGGGCTGTCGATGTGCCGATACGTGATCGGGCCGTCCTTGAGACGGATCTGGCTCATGCGCGCGGCCTCGCGGTTGCGGCGACGGCGCGGCGCGACGGGCGCTCGCGGCGTTGCGGGATCATTCGGCATCGCTCCTCGCTTCGGCGGCGGCCTGCGCGCGGCTGCGCGTGCGTGCGCGTGGCGCGATCGGCTTGGCGGCCGGCTTGGGCGCGCCCATGGAATCGCGCCACAGATGGATCACCGCATAGGCGCGCCACGGCCGCCAAGCCTCGGCGCGCGCGATCAGCGCCTTCGCGCTCATGCGGCTGCCATCCTCGGGCACGGCTTTCTGCAGCACCAGGTCGTCGGCGGGGAAGGCGTCGGGGTGGCCTAGCGCGCGCATCGCGATGTAGTTGGCGGTCCAGGGGCCGATGCCGGGCAGCGCGACCCAGCGCGCGGCGAAATCGTCCAGGGTACGCTCGGCGCCGAAACCCACGCCGCTGTCGACGCGGCCGTCGAGCAGGGCGCGCGCGACCGTGCGCACGGTGTCGGCGCGCGCGCGGGTGAGGCCGATCTGGCTGAGGTCGGCGTCGACCAGCGCGTCCGGGGTCGGGAACAGATGCTCCAGCCCCGGCGCGAACGGATGCGGCAGGGCCTGGCCGAAACGCTGGGCCAGGCGCGCGGCGAGCGTACGCGCGGCGGCCACGCTGACCTGCTGGCCGAGGATCGCGCGCACCGCTATTTCGAAACCGTCCCAGCCGCTGGGCAGGCGCAGCCCAGGGCGCTTCTTCAACAATGGGCGCAGGCGCGGGTCCACCGACAGCGCGTCGGCGATCGCGTTCGGATCGGCGTCCAGATCGAACATGCGACGCAGGCGGTTGATGATCTCCAACAACCGCGAGGGCGCCGGCCCGTGCAGTTCCAGTTTCAGCGCGTGTTCGCCGCCGGGCCAGGCGCTCACCCGCAGCCAGCCCGGCCGTTCGATCGGGCCGATCACGCGCGCGTAGCTGTGCTCGTCGACGCTTTCCACGCCGGGCAGGGCGCGACCGCGCAGGAAATCCAGCATGGTCGCGAAGTCGTAGGGCGGGCGGTAACCCAGGCGCAAGGTCAGCACGTCGTCGCCGGCGCCGGCGTTCTCGTTCGGGCGCCGGCGCAGATCGCGCGGGGCCATGCGGTAGGCCTCGAGAAACGTGGCATTGAAGCGGCGCAGGCTGCCGAAGCCGGCGGCCATCGCGACTTCGGTGATCGGCAGCGCGGTCTCGGTCAACAACTGCTTGGCGAACAGCAAACGGCGCGTGCCGTGCACGCCGATCGGCGCCGCACCCAGACGCTCCACGAACAAGCGCCGCAGTTGCCGCTCGCCCAGGCCGACGCGTTCGGCCAGCGCCGACAGCGGGTGTTCGGCGAGCAGGCCCTGGTCGATCAGTTTGAGCGCGCGCGCGACCGCGGCGTCGCCGCGGCGCCAGGCGCCGTCGCTGGGCGACAGCTCCGGGCGGCAGCGCAGGCAAGGCCGGAAACCGGCGGCTTCGGCGGCCGCGGCGTTGCCGTAATAGAGGACGTTCTCGCGCTTGGCCGCGGGCGCCGGGCACACCGGCCGGCAATAGATGCGGGTGCTGGTGACGGCGGTGAAGAACAGGCCGTCGAAGCGCGGGTCGCGGCTCAGACGCGCCTGTTCGCAGACGCGCCAGTGCGGCAGGCTGTCCTGGGCGACGGGGGCGGGGAAGGTCGGCATGGAACCCAGGCTAGCACCGTCGCGGGGCCTGGACTCGCCGGATTCGGACATGGACGTGGAGGCCGCGTCACGGCGGTTTCGGCGACCGCGATGCATACTCCGCGGCACCGTCCGAGCAGGGAGCTCCGCCATGAATTCTCGTCATCTGTTTGTCGGCTGCGCGCTCGCGCTGAGCCTGGCGGCCTGCGCCAGCGGTAACGGCGCAGGCTCCGCGCCGGCCTCCGGCGCCGAGCGCGTGCTCAGCGCCGCCGACAGCGCCGCGCCGGTGGTGTTGAGCGTGGGCGAAACCGTCGTGGTCCAGGTCGAGGCGAATCCCAGCACCGGCTACGGCTGGATCGTCGATCAGGCCGCCGCGGCGGGCACGCTGGAACAGGTCGGCGAGCCCGCGATGGCCTTGTCGAATCCCGGCGCGGTCGGCGGTGGCGGGACCCAGACCTGGCGCTTCCGCGCCGTCGCCAAGGGCCAGGGCGAGCTGCGCATGGATTACCGCCGCGCCTGGGAAAAGGACGTGCCGCCCGTGCGCAACGTGGCCTGGACGATCGAGGTCCGCTAAGGCCGCTGCTGGTCGTCGCGCAGGGCCGGCAGCAGCGGCGCGATGTCGCCGTCGTTGCGCGCCGGACGAATGCCTACCAGGCGCGCCAGCAGCGGATAGACGTCGACGTTGTCGAACGCGGGCAGGGTCGCGCCACGCCGGAACGCGGGGCCGCGGGCGAGGAAGATCGCACGCATCGACGGCAGCGCCGGGTCGTAGCCGTGCGAGCCGCGGTTCGCGTTCGGACGTTTCGCCAGCGCCGAGCGCTGGATCGCGTCCCAGCCTTCGTGCATCTGGCATACGATCGCCGGCACGCGCGGATGGCGGCCGTAGTGCCAGCGCGCGGGCAGGTCCTGCTTGCGCCAGCAGTCGTATTGTTCGTGGTGGCCGACCAGCTTCGCCGCCACCGTCGCTTCCTGGCCGGGCTTGGGCACGATGCCGATCGACTGTCCGATCGACACCACGGTCGCCTCCTGCATCGACACCATGTCCTCGACCGCGATCGCGTGGCCCCGCGCGACCGTGGCCATGCCATGGTCCGAGACCACGATCAGGTTCACGCGTTCGAGCTGGTCGCGCGCAGCCAGGCCGTCGAGCAGGCGTCCGATCGCGGCGTCGATCGTGCGGATGGCGTCGCGCGCCTCGTCCGAATCCGGGCCGTGCTCGTGTCCGGCTTTGTCCAGGGCATCGAAGTACAGCGTGATCACGCGCGGCCGCGTCGCCGCCGGTTCGCCCAGCCAGCCCAGCACTTCGTCCACGCGCGCATCGGCCGAGACGGTTTCGTCGAACGGCCGCCAGCGCGTCGGCCTACGGCCCTGCACCGGCGCCTCGCTGCCGGGCCAGAACAAGGTCGCGCTGCGTAGGCCCGCTTTCTCGGCGCCGACCCAGATCGGCTCGCCGCCCCACCAGCGGGTGTCGCCCACGGCCTTGCGGTCGGCGACCCGGAAATCGCCCAGGCCGTCTTCCCACATGCTGTTGTGGACGATGCCGTGGTGGTCCGGGCGCAGGCCGGTGACGATGGTGTAGTGATTCGGGAAGGTCAGCGAGGGATAGGAGGGATTCATCCACGCCGCGCGCACGCCGTCGCGCGCGATGCGTTCGAGATTGGGCGAAATGCCGCGCTCGAAATAGTCGTTGCGGAAGCCGTCGATCGAGATCAACAGCACCGGTGCGGGTTCGGCCGCGGCCGGTTGCGGCGCGCGGGTGGCGCAGGCGGCGAGGAAAAGGGCGAGCAGGGCGGTCGCGGCCGCCGGCAGATAGGAGCGCATGGCCGGATCATAACGGGCGCAGATTGCGTCCAGACGTCGGCATGACTTCCGTCGCTGGCGGCGCCGGGCGCCTGTGCCGATAGTGGCCTGGCCCTTTGCCCGGAGAGTCGCCATGCGCCGTACCGCCGTTCGCTGCGCCGTCGCGGCGCTATTCCTGGCCGTGGGGGCGCCGGTTTGGGCGCAGACCGGGCCCGCGCCGGTGGTAATGGAGAACCCTCCGCCGCCGCCGAGCACGCTGCCCGAGCTCAGTGCCAAGGAATGCGAGGTTTGGGCGCGCGAGTTCAGCTTCGCCAAGTCGGTCGCCGACCACGATGCGGCCGCATTCGCGGAGCACCTGCAGTCCGGGGCCGCGTTCGGCGCCAGTCGTCGCGCGCCCACGCGCGGCCGCAAGGCCATCGCCGAGCGTTGGGCCGGCATCATCGAAGGCAAGGCGGTGCGGCTGGAGTGGTACCCCACGCGCGTGACCATCGGTGGGGCCGCGGACGTGGCCTGGTCCAGTGGGCCGTCCTTGTTCGAGGACCGCGCACCGGACGCCAAGCAGCGCTTTTCGATCGGCAGCTTCCACTCGGTCTGGCACCGCGATCGCGACGGCGTCTGGCGGGTCCTGTTCGACGACGGCATCGAAGGCCGGCCGGTGACCTCGGCCGAAGCGATGGCGTTCCGCGACGCCCGGCGTACGACCTGTCCGCGAGGCTGACGAACGCCTAAACGCGGGCGGGGATAGCACGCACCCAGCGTGCCCGGAGGCGTATGGTGGCTTTACGACGGCTACGGCCGTCGATCTCCCCAGCGCGTTCGAGGTGTCGTATGAAACGTGTATTGCTCGCCAGCCTGCTCGCGGCCTGCGCCTTCGCGGCCTCGGCGCAGACCACCGCTCCGACCCAGACCACGTCCGGCCACACGACGGCGGGCGTAACGACTTCGGCCCAGACGACCTCGGGCCAAACGACTTCGGCACGGACCGACGTGTCGACGCAGGTCCGTACCGACGGTACCTCCGGTACCCAGGCCGACACCCAGTCCAAGGCCGAAGTCGATCGCAACTGCCTGCGCCAGACCGGCACGCATATCCGCGACCGTTCGGCGAGCAACGGCAAGGGACGCAAGGGCTGCGTCGCCGCCAACGGCCGCGTCTACACCCGTGAGGACATCGATCGCACCGGTCAGACCGACATCGCCGAGGCACTGCGCCAGTTGGATCCGTCGATCCACTGATACGCGCCTGCCAATTTCCGCGACGCCCGGCTCCGGCCGGGCGTTTTCGTATCTGGTTCACGCAGTATCGATCAGGCTTCGGACCGAACTTGGTTTTGGGGTAGGAGCGGCGTGAGCCGCGACCGTGATCTCACAGTGGCCGGCGCAATGCAGTTAGCTGATCCTCCCTGTCTCGATAAGTGGGCAGTTTCGCCGCAGGCGCAGCAGCGCGGTCGCGGCTTACGCCGCTCCTACCCCACGGCCGCGCAACGGCGTCTGCGTGGGCGAGGCCCGTAGGGACTTCTGCCAACGCTCAAGCCCTGAGCCCATCCAGCACTCGTCCCAGCGAAGCCTCGTAGAAGGTGCGGAACTGACGGTCGTCGTAGTTGAAACGGCCGCCGCGGTAGAGCGAGATCAGGCCGTGCGACTGCGCCCACAGCGTCATCGCGATGTCCCAGGGGTCGCCGGCTTTCAGCAGGCCGGCCTGCTGCGCCTCGATCACCACGTCGGCGGCCACGTTCAAGGTGGGCGAGCGGCGCGCGCGGAAATCGTCGGGGTAGCGGCGCGCGTCCTCGCGCCGGATCGAAAAGGCGTGGTCGAACAAATGCGGATGGGCGAGCGCGTAGTCGAGGTAGATGCGCTGGATCGCCATCAGGCGCGCGATCACGTCGCCGCCTTCCTTGCGCGCGCTCCAGTGGTGCGCGATCTCCTGGAAGCTGTCGTCGCTGATGCGCTTGAGCAGGGCTTCGCGATTGGGGAAGTGGCGGTAGATCGCCATCGGCGTGATTCCGACCGCCTCGGCGACCCGACGCATGCTGACCGCGGCGGCGCCGTCGCGCTCGAACAGGGCGCGGGCGGCGCGCAGGATCCGGTCGGCGGTGGCGGGCGCGCTCATGTATACAGCGTATACATTTTCCCTCTGGCGTGGCAAATCGGGGCGAAATCGGCGGGCGCGGGCGCGCATTCGCGTCGCCCGCGCTGGCGGGCGCTCGGAACGCGGCGCGATAATTTCCTACACCCTCGAATGCCGGAAACCGCCATGTCCGCAGCCAGCCGCAACGACCCCACCCGCGTCATCCGCGCCCCGCGCGGCAGCGACAAGACCTGCAAGTCGTGGTTGAGCGAGGCGGCCTACCGCATGATCCAGAACAACCTGGATCCGGAAGTGGCCGAGAACCCGGCCGAGCTGGTGGTCTACGGCGGCATCGGCCGCGCCGCGCGCGACTGGCCTTCGTTCGACGCGATCCTGAAATCGCTGCGCGAGCTGGAGGACAACGAAACCCTGCTGATCCAGTCGGGCAAGCCGGTCGGCGTGTTCCCTACCCACGCGGACGCGCCGCGCGTGCTGCTGGCCAACTCCAACCTGGTCCCGCACTGGGCGACCTGGGAGCATTTCAACGAGCTCGATAAGAAGGGCCTGATGATGTACGGCCAGATGACCGCCGGCAGCTGGATCTACATCGGCTCGCAGGGCATCGTCCAGGGCACCTACGAAACCTTCGTCGAAATGGGCCGCCAGCACTACGGCGGCGATCTCAAGGGCAAGTGGATCCTGACCGCGGGTCTGGGCGGCATGGGCGGCGCGCAGCCGCTGGCGGCATCGCTGGCCGGCGCCTGTTCGCTGAACATCGAATGCAAGCAGAGCAGCATCGACATGCGCCTGCGCACCCGTTACGTCGACGAGCAGGCCAGCGACCTGGACGACGCGCTGGCGCGCATCGCCAAGTACACCGCCGCCGGCGAGGCGCGCTCGATCGCGCTGCTGGGCAATGCCGCCGAAGTGCTGCCCGAACTGGTGCGCCGCGGCGTGCGGCCGGACGCGGTCACCGACCAGACCAGCGCCCACGATCCGGTCCACGGTTACCTGCCGATCGGCTGGACCGTCGAGCAGTGGCTGGCCGCGCAGAAGACCGATCCCGAGGGCGTGCGCGATGCGGCCAAGCAATCGATGCGCGTGCACGTGGAGGCGATGCTCGCGTTCCAGCGCCAAGGCATCCCGACCTTCGACTACGGCAACAACATCCGCCAGATGGCCCAGGACGTGGGCTGCGAAAACGCGTTCGATTTCCCGGGCTTCGTGCCGGCCTATGTGCGCCCGCTGTTCTGCCGCGGCGTCGGCCCGTTCCGCTGGGTCGCCCTCAGCGGCGATCCCGAGGACATCTACAAGACCGACGCCAAGGTCAAGGAGATCATCGCCGACGACGCCCACCTGCACCGTTGGCTGGATATGGCCAAGGAGCGCATCAGCTTCCAGGGCCTGCCGGCGCGCATCTGCTGGGTCGGTCTGGGCCTGCGCCACAAGCTCGGCCTGGCCTTCAACGAGATGGTGCGCAACGGCGAGCTCAAGGCGCCGGTGGTGATCGGCCGCGATCACCTCGACAGCGGCAGCGTGGCCTCGCCCAACCGCGAGACCGAGGCGATGAAGGACGGCAGCGATGCGGTCAGCGATTGGCCGCTGCTCAACGCCATGCTCAACGTGGCCGGCGGCGCGACCTGGGTCTCGCTGCACCACGGCGGCGGCGTCGGCATGGGTTATTCGCAGCACTCCGGCGTGGTCATCGTCTGCGACGGCAGCGTCGAGGCCGATAAGCGCATCGCGCGCGTGCTGTGGAACGACCCCGGCACCGGCGTGATGCGCCATGCCGATGCGGGTTACGAGATCGCCCAGGCCTGCGCCAAGGAGCAGGGCCTGAAGCTGCCGATGCTGTGAGCCTGCGGCAGCCTCGGCTGCCTCTGGCAGGCGCGGTGCGAGCCGCAACCGCGAGGTAACCGCGCACGGCGTCAGTTTCGCCGCAGTTGGGTTGGCGCGGTCGCGGCTTGCGCCGCTCCTACAGGGGTTGCGGGGGAGCAGCGAGCGAATCGACGGCCCGGTGTTCGGGCCGTCTTCGTTCGCGCCGGGCGGCCGCGATCAGCCCGGTATCGTCGGTTCCACCAGGCGTTCCAGCAGGGTCAGCGATTCCTGCCAGCCCAGATAGCACTGCTCCGGCGGGATCGCATCGGGGATGCCTTCCTGGACCACCTGCAGCTCGGTGCCGCAGGACACGGGGCGCAGGCTGATGGTGGTGACCATGGTGCCGGGCAGCTCGGGGGCGTCGAAACGATCGTCGTGGACGATGCGCTCGTTCGGCACCAACTCCAGATAGGTGCCGCCGAAGCTGTGGCCCTGATCGGTCGAGAAATTGCTGAAACTCATGCGGTACTTGCCGCCGACGCGCGCGTCCAGCTCGTGCACGGTGCAGGTGAAGCCGTCGGGCGGCAGCCACTTGGACAGGGCCGCGGCATCGAGGAAGGCGCGATAAACGCGCTCGGCCGGGGCGGTGAAGACGCGGTGCAAACGGACGGTGCCGGTCATGGGTAGTCTCCTAGGCGAGGTGTAGCCCTCACTGTGTCCGACGAACGAGCGGGGCTGGGATCGACATCGCGTCTATACCTTTTTCGGCGTGGGGCCGGTGTATGCATTCTGGTTCCGGTAGCCGTGCGGATCGCAAGAGGGTGAGAACGGCGCGGTTGTCGTATCGGTGCTGCGTGCTCTCGTGACGCACCAGCCGCCGATGCGTGTGGTCGGACGACCTGGAGAGCACGATGAGCGGGCGTTGGGTGTGCTCCGATCGTCGGTGCGCGCATTGATCGACGCCTTGCGACGCAACGTTTCGAACTTTTCGACAGTTTCCGTATTCGTCGCGGCATGGCTGAATAGGGGCGCCGTCCCAGCCTTTGAGACGACCGCGCGCCAGGATGCGCGGGACGATGGGTCGGCTGCGGGGGCGAGCGACGATGAATCGTTCGTCGCATGTCGAATTCGCCGCTCCTGGTTCGTCGTACCCGTAAGCAGGTACGACGGCCTCCGCCGTACTCCCGTCCCTCCAGTGCATGGATAGGTCCCGATGAGTCAGCAAACCCCAACCGTTTCAGAATCCGATCCGGCCGCCGCGCCGCACGTGCCCACCGGCTCGCTGTGGAGCGAGATCCGCGAGGCCGTGCGCGGCACCAACGCCGATTACACCAAGATCCCGCTGCGGCGCGCGGTGTTCCTGCTGGCGGTGCCGATGGTGCTGGAGCTGGTGCTGGAGTCGACCTTCGCGGTGGTCGACATCTTCTTCGTCGCCAAGCTCGGCCCGTCCGCGGTGGCGACGGTGGGCCTGACCGAAAGCTATCTGTTCCTGCTGTACGCGGTCGCGATGGGCCTGGCGATGGCGGTGACCGCGCTGGTCGCGCGCCGCATCGGCGAGGGCAAGCGCGAGGACGCGGCGGTAACCGCGGTGCAGGCGATCTTCGTCGCCGTGCTGGTGTCGGTGCTGCCGGCCATACTCGGCATCGTCTACGCCCAGGACCTGCTGCGGCTGATGGGCGCCGATGCCTGGAGCATCGAGCACGGCTACCGCTACACCCAATGGATGCTGGGCGGTAACGCGGTGATCATGCTGCTGTTCGTCATCAACGCGATCTTCCGCGGCGCCGGCGACGCGGCCATCGCGATGCGCGTGCTGTGGCTGTCCAACGGCCTGAACATCCTGCTGTGCCCCTTGCTGATCTTCGGCCTGGGGCCGGTGCCGGCGCTGGGCATCGAGGGCGCTGCCATCGCCACCAACATCGGCCGCGGCGCGGGCGTGGCGTTCCAGTTGTGGGTGCTGTTCCACGGCGGCAAGCACATCCGCGTCGTGGCCGCGCAACTGGTCTGGCGGGGCGCGCTGCTGTGGCATGTGGTGCGCACCTCGCTGGGCGGCATCGGCCAGATGATCGTGGCGATGACCTCGTGGATCTTCCTGATGCGCATCCTGGCCAGCGTCGGCAGCGAGGCGGTGGCCGGCGCCACCATCGCGATCCGACTGATGATGTTCACGATGATGCCGGCCTGGGGCATGTCCAACGCGGCGGCGACGCTGGTGGGACAGAACCTGGGCGCCGAACAACCCGAGCGCGCCGAGGCCGCGGTGTGGCGCATCGGCTGGTACAACATGGCCTACCTGGTGATCGTGTCGGTGCTGTTCTTCGTGTTCCCGCAGCAGCTGATCGGCTTGTTCACCGAAGACGCCAAGGTGATCGCGGTCGGCGCCGAATGGCTGCGCATCCTGTCCTATTCGTTCTTCGTCTACGGCTGGTGGATGGTCACCGTGCAGGCCTTCAACGGCGCCGGCGACACCATGACCCCGACCAAGATCAATGTGGTGTTCTTCTGGCTGATCCAGATCCCGCTGTCGTATTTCCTGGCGATCAGCTTGAACTGGCAGCAGTCCGGCGTGTTCTGGGCGGTATTCGTATCGGAGACCTCGGTGGGTCTGTTCACGCTGTGGTTGTTCGCGCGCGGGCGTTGGAAGACGGTGCAGGTCTGATCCAAGCGCAAACGCGAACGGCCCGCGCTCGCGGGCCGTTCGCGCTTACGACACCGGGCTTTCAGTCGGCGGATTTACTGCGCAACTGCTGCAGTACCTGCGTCTCAAACGCCTTGCCCGCGCGCTCGGCCTCGGCCGGGTCGCCCGGCGTGAGCAGCTTCTGCCGCAGCGCCGCGTCGATCGCGGCGCGCGGTCCGCCGACCACGATCAGGGTCTGGTCGCCGGTGTCCAGCGCCAGATAACGGTCCTGGGATTTGCGCGCCTGCAGCAGCGCGTCCAGCAGGCGCAGCACGGCATCGACGTCGTACCAATCGCCCTGGTTCTCGGCGCGGGTGCGGTAGAT
Organism: Lysobacter sp. Root916; assembly: GCF_001429785.1. Lineage (GTDB taxonomy): Bacteria > Pseudomonadota > Gammaproteobacteria > Xanthomonadales > Xanthomonadaceae > Lysobacter. Next base: position 125,938 of record NZ_LMJF01000001.1, read on the forward strand.
CATGCCGTCGGCGTAGGCGACCAGCTGGTAGGGGCCCTCGTCGTCCTCGGGCGCGAGCTCCTCGAACACGACGCCGCTCAGCGACGGCCGCACCAGCGCGGCGAGTTCGCGCAGCAGGCTGTCGTGCGCGTTCGGGAACTGGCCGGTCTCGACATCGAACCAGTGCGCGTAGCCGGCCGCTTGCAGCACCGCCTCGGTGTCCGCGCCTTCGACCTGGGTCGGATCGACCTCGCCGACGCGCACGAAGCCCAGCGCCTGCAACTGGTCGATGCGCGCGCGCACCTGGGCCAGGGCGGCGGGCTTGGGCGTCGCGGCCTCCTTCGGAGTTGGCGGTTTGCCCAGCCCGGTGCAGATCGGATCGTCGACGCGGCGCGCACAGGCCGCCTGCAATTGAGACTGGCCGCTGCCCTGGTCGGTGCGCGCGAACGCCATCGCGACCTCGTCGGCGCGTTGCGGGTCGCGGATCTGCGCGTGCAGGCGTTCCAGCGCGGCCGTGGCCTCAGGCTGGTGCAGTTCCGCGAGCACGAACGCGGCCTGGCGCGCGATCGTTTCGTCCTCGCCCAGCATGGCCGCGCGCGCGGTGCGCTCCAGACGCGGGCTGAAGGGTGGCCGTGGGCCGGTGCCGCCGTTGTGGCTGTCGTAGTAGGCCAGCACCGCCGCGTCCGGCGTGTCGGCGCGCAGCACCGCGGCGCTGTCGGCGGGGCCGGCGCAGCGCTCGGCGAAGCTCGGCATCAGCGCGCGCCGCAAGGTGGAATCGACTTCGCCAGCGATCGCGCGCGTGGCCGTACAGAACGCCGGCGTGGCTTCGCCATAGCGCAGCTGCTGCTGCCATTGCGCGGTCCAGGCGGCGACGTCCGCGGCCGGCACCTCGTCGGCGCTGCGGCGCAGGCGCGCGATCCAGCCCGCATCGCCGCTGGCGATGCCGTCGCTGGCATGCATGATCGGTGGGAAGCGGCCGCGGTCCTCCCACCAGCCTTGCAGGTCGGCGGCCGTGGACGGCAGCGCCGCGGTGTAGCGCGGCGGCAACGGTCCGCGCTCCACGCTGACGCGGCTGGCGGCGGGATCGGCGAACGCGACGCGTGCGCCCGTGCCGTCGGCCGCGGGCGCGCCCGCCGGAGGTTCGCCGCAAGAGGACAGGCCGGGTGTCGCCAACAACGCCAGCCACCAGCTGAGATTCGAGCGCATCCGTCCTCCCCGACGGTAGTGCGGATGCGCCCGATTGTTTCAGCACGGCCGCGCAGGGTAAAGCCGCGGCCGAGCGCGCTTAGTCGCCGGCTTCGGTGCTGACGACTCGGCCGTTCAGCGGCTGCACCGGGCGGCGGTTGCCTTCCGGGAATTCGGGTCCGCTGAAGCGCGCCGAGAATGCGGCCAACTGGCTCAGGCTGGCGGTGCGAACCCTGCCCATCACGTGCCAGGCGAGGTTCTCGCGACAGTCCGGCGTGGTCAGGGAGCCGCTGAACCGATAGCTGCGTCCGCTCGGGATCAGCGCGCGCAGGTTCAGGGCCTGGGCCGGTGCCGACTGGCCTTCGTGCGCGGGCATCGCCGCGATGATCTTGTCCAGCTGCGGATCGCGAGCGCCCTCGTCGAACAGCACGCCCACCACCGCGATCGCGCCTGAACCGTCGGTGGCGGTATGCACGAAATGCAGTTCCAGCGGGTACTGCTCGCCGTCGATGTAGTTCTCGCTGGGCGTGTGGACGTGGAACTGGACCAGCGTGTAGCTCTTGCCCGCGATGGTCAGCGTGTTGCCGGCTGGCGCCCCGGTGCGGATGGTGTGGCCGTCGTTGTGGACCGTGACGTTAGCGGAGGTCGAGTAGTTGAAGTTCAGGCTGGGCAGGCTCATGACGCGCGCGTTGGCGCGGATCACGTCGATCGGCGATTGGCGCGTGCCGGAGGAGCACAGCGCGTAGTCGGGATCCAAGCTGCCCCAGTCGACGGTGCCGTGCTCGTAGCCCCAAGGCGTGGACCCGGCAGCGCTAGCGCCCGCGGATGTGAGTAAAAAAGACGCACAAATGGTGGACAAAAACATCAGACGACGTGTCATTTCGGGCTCCGGAAGGGTTGGGTGGCGCCGCGACGCGCACCAAATTCCCATCGCGGCCGCCGCAAACTAGCCGCCGCCCGCGGCGCCTACGCCCGCTGAACAGCGGAGCGCGGCTCTGCCGATCGGCGTATGCCGGGCCATGTCCTCGACCGTAGTGTGATTCGCTTGGCTGTTCTCGCCGATCGCGCGGCCGGAAGATCGGCTGCGGACGGGGTTTCGCGCGATGCTGGCGTGGATGGCCGCTGCGGACCGCCGCGACCCGGGGACGTCGGTGGCCGTGCGCTCGTCGCGGCGTAACGCCGGACGGGGCGCGCGTCCGCACGCCGAGGTTGCCGGAGGGAAGCCGCATGCCGATCGTTTTGAACCTGCCCTTGCGTGTGTTGATCGTGGACGATCACGAGATCGTGCGCGCCGGCCTGCGCACGCTGTTGGGCGGCTTGCGCTGGTTGCAGGTGATCGCCGAAGCCGGCGACGGCGGCGCCGCGATCGAACTGGCCGAGCGCCTGCGCCCGGATCTGATCCTGCTGGACGTGCGCATGGCCGGTATCGACGGCTGCCAGGTGCTGCGCCATCTGGCCTGGCAGCCGCTCACGCGCGATATCGTGGTGATCAGCCTGCACGACAGCCTCGAGCACGTACGCGAAGCGCGCAGCGCGGGGGCACAGGCCTATGTCTTCAAGGACACCACGCGCACCGAACTGCTGGGCGCGATCCAGCGCGCGTGGCGCGAGCGTCCGCAGCGCAAGGGACCGCGCGGCGATGTCGAGGCCGCGCATTTTCCGATCGACGAGCGCCTCACCGAGCGCGAGGGCCAGGTGCTGGCGTTGCTGGCGCAAGGGCTGACCAACCGCCAGATCGGCGATCGCTTAGGCATCGCCTGCGGCACCGCCAAGACCCATGTCGAGCACATCCTCGCCAAGCTGGGCGTGCGCCACCGCACCCAGGCCGCGGTGCGTTCGGCCGCGCTGGGGCTGGCGCCTCCGCCGCGCAATCCCGACACGCCGGGCGCGGGGCTGCAGGCGCGCGCGTTCACAGCTCCAGGATCGGTTTGAACCCGCCCCAGAACATGCGCATGCCGTCGAAGGGCAGCTTCTTCGGGTCCATGGTGTCGCCCAGGCGCGGGTCCTTCATGACCTTTTCCACCACCTTGTCGCGCTGGGCGCGCGATTTGTAGACCACCCAGGAGAACACCACCACCTCGTCGGTCTTGAGCTTCACCGCCTGCGGGAAGGAGGTGACCTTGCCCGGCTTGACGTCGTCGGCGACGCATTCGACGTAGGCGAGCGCGCCGTGCTCGCGCCAGACCTTGCCCGACTTGCGCGCGAGGCGCTTGTAGGCGGTGAGGTTCTTGCGCGGTACCGCCAGGACGAAACCATCGACGTAGCTCATACATCCTCCGTGTCTGGGGACAGGTGCGCAGCCGTGGCGACTGGCCGGCGGATCATGCCAGCGCCGGGCTCAAGGTCGGATGAAACGCCGCCGGCAGGTCGCAGGGCCTGAGATGCGGCCGGGCTCCAATGCCCTTCCGATTCGATACCCTGCGCCCATGCTGAGCACGCTCGCGATCGCCCACTACCGCTCCCTGCACGACCTGATCGTGCCGATGGGGCGACTGAACCTGGTCACCGGCGCCAACGGCAGCGGCAAGTCCAACCTGTACCGCGCGCTGCGCCTGCTCGCCGAGACCGCGCAGGGCGGGGTGGTGCCGGCGCTGGCGCGCGAAGGCGGCCTGCGTTCCACGCTCTGGGCCGGGCCCGAAGAATTGTCGGCGCGCATGCAGCGCGGCGAAGTGCCGGTGCAGGGCGTGGCGCGCCAGAAAGCGGTGTCGCTGCGCCTGGGCTTCGCCGGCGACGAATTCGGTTACGCGATCGATCTGGGCTTGCCGCCGCCGTCGCTGTCGGCGTTTTCGCTGGATCCCGAAATCAAGCGCGAGGCGATCTGGAGCGGGCCGTTCCTGCGCGCATCCAATCTGCTGGTCGATCGTCGCGGCGCGACCGCGCGCGTGCGCGACGGCCGCGGCTGGCGGGTGGTCGCCGAACACCTCAATGCCTTCGAGAGCCTGTACGGCCAGATCGCCGACCCGGTCGGCGCGCCGGAGGTGCTGAGCCTGCGCGAGACCATCCGCGGCTGGCGCTTCTACGATCATTTCCGCGCCGACGGCGACTCGCCGGCGCGCCTGCCGCAGCTGGGCACGCGCACGCCGGTGCTCAGTCACGACGGCCGCGACCTCGCCGCGGCCTGGCAGACCATCGTCGAGATCGGCGATCCGCAGGCGCTGCACGCCGCGGTGGCCGACGCGTTCCCGGGCGCGCATGTGAACGTGGTCGGCGCCGACGGCCGCTTCAGTCTGGAGTTCAGCCAGCACGGCCTGCTGCGGCCGCTGTCGGCGGCCGAGCTGTCAGACGGCACCTTGCGCTATCTGTTGTGGATCGCGGCCCTGCATACGCCGCGGCCACCGCCGCTGATGGTGCTCAACGAACCCGAGACCAGCCTGCATCCGGATCTGCTGCCGGCGCTGGCGCGTCTGATCGCGCACGCCGCGCGCCGCACTCAGGTCTGGGTGGTCTCGCACGCGACCCGTTTGATCGCCGCGCTGGAGCAGGAACCCGGCTGCAACACCCTGCGGCTGGAGAAGGCGATGAGCCGCACTACCCTGGCCGGGCAGGGCCTGCTGGACGCGCCGGCCTGGCATTGGCCGGAACGCTGAGCCGCAAAGCAAAGGGCCGCCTCGCGGCGGCCCCTGCTTCATCGCGACGGCGATGGACTTACTTGGACAGTTCGAGCGCCAGCGAGGTCACCCAACCCTTGTTGCCCATCTCGTCCTCGACTTCCCACATCGCGCCCTGCTTGTTGCCGGTGGGGTAGAGCATCATGCCGACGTCGAGCGAACGCACCACCTTGCCCTTGCCGCTGGCATCGGTGTACAGACGGCCGGGCTTGACCACGGTCACGGCCTGCTGAGCGTTGGATGCCGACGCATTGCCGGACACGCCGCCGAGTTCGCCGACCAGGTCGGTGTAGGCCTGCAGATACGCCAGGGTGATGACCTGGCCCAGCTCGGTGTTGGCGTAACCCGACACGCCCGCGCCACCCAGGCCGCTGCTGCCGAACAGCGCGCCGCTGGCGCCGAAGCCGATATCGGTCTTCTTGGCGTGGCCTTCGGCCATCGCGACCTGCTCGGAGGAACGCACGTCGGTCAGGGTCAGCACCACGTCCGCGGTCTTCTTGCGGAAGTTGAGGTTGCCCGCGACCGCGCCGGCCTTGCCGCCGATCAGGCCACCGAGCAGGCCGCCGATGGCGTTGCCGCCGGCGTCGTTGTTCTGCGCGATCAGGTCGGGCACCAGCACGTAGTCGGCGGCCTTGATCTGGCCCTTGCCGACGTTGGAGCGGCCGCGCAGCTGGCCGCTGGCGGCGAGTTCGCGTTCGCGCATGGCCATGTCCATGCCGGCGCCGCGATCGACCAGGGTGAAGCAGCGCGACTTGTTCACGAACACCTTGATCAGCTTGCTCGGTGCGGGCAGCTGCTGGCCGGTCCACCAATTGACCGAGTCCTCCGGTTCGATGACCGAGATCGTGCCCAGGCTCTTGCTGCAGGTCGGAATCTGCGCGGTCTTCTCGGCGCGCTGTTCCTGTGCGCTCTTGCGCTGTGCCGAAGCGGGGGTGGCGGTCAGCGTCAGGCCCAGGCCCAGCGCGCATGCCAGCAGCGAGGCGCTGCCGAGCGAGATTCCCCTGTGTGCGGTCTTCATTGTGCGGTTATTCCTTCAACGACTACGAAAAAGCCGGCGTGTGCCGGCACCCAGTGGAGTCCGTTCGTCCTGTCCGGCCGTCGCCGCGATGGCGGGCCATCGGGCGGAGGGTCGATCCCCAAGCGAGCGTGCCGACGGCGGACCGTCGGGCGTGGCGACTCACTAGCCCATGATAACGTGACCGGCGTCGGATTCAGGACGCGTCCGTGGGGCGAATGCATCGATTCGGGGCGCAGCCCGGGCCTTGTGGCGTGTTCGTGCAAAGTCTGTGCCATCCGATGCAGGTTCGGGCGTGGCCACGGTGACCGCGCCCGTCGAGGCTAGAATCGGCGAACGAACCGGGGACCGCGAGTACGAATGATCGTTCCAGCCTATTGGGCGGAGGCGCGCCTGCAGCAGCGCACGCACCGCCGCCAGTTCACCGTGCGCCGCTTCGGCTGGTCGGACATCGGCCCGGCCGAGGCCCAGGCGCATGCCGATGCGCGCGTGCGCGAGGCCTTCGACCGCATCGTCGCCGGCGAACCCCTGCCGCGCCTGGAGCGCAAGGTCGGCTACGGCGGCGCCCAAGGCCTGCCGATCCGCGAAGAGATCGTCGACCGCCACGGCGACGCGGTGATCACCCGCAACAGCTACGGCGCCTTGTGCCTCAACACCCCGGACGTGCTGTTCGCGGACGTCGATTTCGACGAGCCGGCCAACGACGGACTGTCGAAGATGACGATGGCGGTGGTGGCCGCGGTCGCGCTGGCGCTGGGGCTGTGGACGCGATCCATCGGCTACGGCATCGGCGCCTTGTTCGCCGGCTTCATCGTCGCCAGGGTCATCGTCGGGTGGTTGCGCAAGCGCGCTCACGCGGCCAACGGCGGGCCGGAGGCGCGCGCCCGTCATCGCATCGATGCCTTCGTCGCCGCGCGCCCGGACTGGCTGCTGCGCCTGTATCGGACTCCGGCGGGTTTTCGTCTGCTGGCCTTGCACCGCACGTTCGGACCGCGCGAGCCGGAAGTCGTCGAAAGTTTCCGCGCGCTCGGCGCCGACCCGGTGTACGCGACCATGTGCGCGGTGCAGAACTGTTTCCGCGCGCGAGTCAGCCCCAAGCCCTGGCGCGTGGGCCTGAAGCGCAAGATCGTGCCGCCCAAGGCGGTGTGGACCTCCGAGCACGCGCAACTGCGCGAACGCCAGGCGTGGTTGGCCGAGTACGCGCAGGCCGCCTTGAATTACGGCGCCTGCCGCTACGTGGCGACGTTCGGCTCCGGCGTCGCCGATCCCAAGGCCGACGACATACGCCAGCTGCACGATGCCCTGTGCCGCGCGGACGAAGATCTGCCGATCGCCTGAGCCCGCCGTTCCTCAGGCGGCACCGGTCCACTCGCGGATGAAAGGCGCCAGCTGCGGGATCAGGTCGACCATGCCGTGCAGCGGCACGATCAGCCACAGCGAGCGCGTGCGCGCCCACAGCACGCCGAAGGCGATGCCGGCCGGCGCGATCATCACGATCGAATAGGCGATGGCCCAGCCCGGCGTCGGCGCGGCGACGCCTTCGAGCAGGCTGGCGCCGCGCAGGTACAAGCCGGGCGCATGGGCCAGGCCGAACAGCAACGAGGCCCAGGCGATCGCCGCGACCTGCGAGCCGGTCGCGAGCGCGAAATGCTCCTGCAGCACGCGCCGGAACAGCAGTTCCTCGCACAGTCCCGCTTCCACGGTCTGCCAGACGAAGCACAGCGGGATCGCCCACGCCAAGGTGGTCGCGGCCGGCGCGAGCTGCGACAGCGACATCAGGCCGCGCCCGAACACCGCCTGCATTGCCAGATAGGCCAGCGACATCAGCACGAACGCCAGCCACAGCCGGCGTGCGCCGAACGGCGCCTGGCCGCGCTCGCGCAGACGCAGGAACAGCCAGGCCGGCAGCACCACCATGGTCAGCAGCTTCAAGGCGAGCTTAGCGATCGACTGCGCCGGATCCTCGGGCACCGCCTGGTTGAGCGCGCTGAAACCCCAGCCCAGGATCAGCAGCGAGAACGCCGCCAGATAGACCAGCACGCCCGGCAGGCGCGCGCGGCCCTGCGGACGCGGCGGGTGGCGCGGCTTGCGGGTCAAGGCCCAGGCCAGCGCGGGGAACGCGATTCCGATCACGGCGAACAGGAACAGCGGATCGGCCAGGCTCGCGCCCGGCAATCGCTGCAACACGTACAGCGAAGCCAGATAGGCGAGAGCGGCGACCGCGAGGGCGATCGTGGCGTGGCGGCGGCGGGTGCCGGGCGAGGACGGGCTGTGCATCGGCGCATGGTGCGCGATGGCCGTCGCCGGGTCCGCTGCCGTTCGTCGCCCAACCAAAGTCAGGGGGCGATCGGCGTGCCGAATCGGCGCCTCAGCGCGGCGCGATCACCCGGATTTCCACGCCCTGCAGGCGTACGACCTGGCCGGCGTGGATCTTGCAGGTCTTGCGCAGCTCGACCTGGCCGTCGACGCTGACCGCGCCGCTGGCGACGATGGCCTTGCCGGTGCCGCCGCTGTGGGCCAGGCCGACCAGCTTCAGCAACTGGTTGAGTTCGACGTGATCGCGGTCGAGTTCGAATTCGATCGGGGACATGGCACCGGTGCTTGGAGAACGACGGGCAGGGTCGCAGCGCCGGCGTCCGCGCGCAAGCCGCACGAGCGCGGCCGGGCGCGGTAACGTGAGCGTTCCGGCCCTCGACGGGCGATCACTGGGAGAGGCGGCGATGAAACAGGCCAGGTATGCGACGCGCGGCCCGGTGCCGCAGGACGTGATCGAAGCGATGGATAGCGAGCTGCCGGCGCTGGCGCCGGGGCAGGCCCTGGTCGAGGTGTTGGCCGCGCCGATCAATCCCTCCGATCTGCTGACCCTGACCGGCCAGTACGGGCTGCTGCCGCCCTTGCCGGCGGTCGGCGGCAACGAAGGCGTGGGCCGGGTGCTGGCCCTGGCCGACGACGTGAGCGCGCCCGCGGTCGGGCGCACCGTGTTGTTGCCGCCCAGCGGCGGCACCTGGGCCACCCACATGGTGGTCAATGCGCGCGCGCTGCTGCCCTTGCCCGACGATGCCGATCCGGTGCAGCTGTCGATGATCACGGTCAATCCGCCGACCGCGAGCCTGTTGCTGTCCGAGTTCGTCGATCTGGCGCCGGGCGAGTGGGTGATCCAGAACGCGGCCAATTCGGCGGTCGGCGGTTATCTGGTGCAGTTGGCGGCGCTGCGCGGTCTGAAGACGGTCAACGTGGTGCGGCGCGAGTCGGCGCGCGAGGACGTGCTGGCGCTGGGCGCCGACGCGGTGCTGGTCGACGGCGACGATCTGGCCAAGCGCGTGCGCGAGGTCACCGGTGGGGCGACGATCCGGCTGGGCGTGGACGCGGTGGGCGGCGTCGCGACCGAGCGTTTGGCGCAGTCGCTGGGCGAGGGTGGGGTGTTGGTCAACTACGGGGCCATGAGCGGGGAGGCCTGTGCGCTGTCGCCGGCTTCGCTGGTATTCCGCGATGTCGCGCTGCGCGGGTTCTGGTTGGCGCGTTGGTATCGCACCGCGCCGCCGGAGCGGCGTGCGGCGGTGTTCGCGGAGTTGGCGGGGCTGATCGCGCAGGGCAAGTTGCATGCGCGGGTGCAGGCGACCTACGGGATCGATCAGATCAAGCAGGCGGTTGCGGCGGCGGCCGCGGGGGAGCGGGCGGGGAAGATTGTGTTGATTCCTAACGCGTCCTACCGCGAGTAGGTTCGCTTTCGTCTTTGATCCGCTCGTTTGCTTTTGACTCCCTCCTTTGGAAAAGGAGGGTTGGGGAGGATTTGCTGTTGCTTTGCTTTGCGTGGGTTCTTTACGGAAGTCAAAGGCTTCCGCCTGCTGCGCATGCGGGTTACTTTCTCTTGCTAGCCCAAGAGAAAGTAACCAAAGAGAAGGGCTAGCGTGACCAACCCTCCCCTGCGAATTCGAGGCTTTCGCCGGGATTTTTCGAATGGACATCCCTGTCCATTCGAAAAACGGCGCGCGTCCTGCGCGCCGCCCTTCGGGTCTACGGTTGGTCGGGTGAGTGCGGGGCTTTTGGNTTTTTCGAATGGACATCCCTGTCCATTCGAAAAACGGCGCGCGTCCTGCGCGCCGCCCTTCGGGTCTACGGTTGGTCGGGTGAGTGCGGGGCTTTTGGATTTGAATGCAACGGCAACGGCAACGGCAACCGCAACGGCAACGGCAACCGCAACCGCAACGGCAACGGCAACCGCAACCGCAACCGCAACCGCAACCGCAACTGCGACCGCAATGGCAGCAGGCGGCTTTTTGCTGTCATCTCGGTGTAGGCGGGGATCAACTTCAGGGCGTAGTGGAGCAGGGTGTCGGTGGTTTCGGTGGTAGAGCGTCGCCGCGTTGTCTGAGTGACCGACCCGGTTCGGTTCAGGTCCAGGTTCAGCCCGGCGGCGCCTGAGCGCCGGCGCCCAGGGCGCGTTTGCGCTCGGGGCTGAGCTGCTTGATCGCGTATTCCGCGCGCAAGGCGGTCGAGCGGTCGGGGTAGGCGAAGCTGTTCAGCAGTCGCAGGGGCGGGTGCGAGCGCGTGTAGCGGGCGCCTTTGCCGGCCGCGTGCTGGGCGTAACGGCGGTCCACGTCCACCGCGATCCCGGTGTAGACGCTGCCGTCGCGGCATTCGATGAGGTAGACGTGCCAGACGGCCATGCCGATAGGGTAGCGGCGATCGCGCCGGCGCCGCGAATCTGAATGGCCATCACAACCATACGCCAACGAACGTCATTGCTAGGACACGTAGCGACGCCGACAATGGGTCTTCCTCTGGAGAATCCGCTTGAGCGCCGCAGACGAATCGCACGCCGCCGTAACCAACCTGCGCCAACTGTGCGCGCGCTTCGCCAAACCGCACCTGGGACGGGCGGTCTGGCAACTGATCAACACCCTGATTCCGTTCGCCGCACTGTGGACCCTGATGGCCTGGAGCGTGGTGGCGCAATGGGGCTACGGCTGGACGCTGCTGCTGGCGCTGCCCTCCGCCGGCCTATACGTGCGCATCTTCATCATCCAGCACGACTGCGGGCACGGCTCCTTCTTCGCCAGCAGCCGCGCCAACGACATCGTCGGCCGCTGCCTGGGTCTGGTGACCCTGTTCCCCTACGGCTACTGGAAGAAGACCCATGCCGTGCACCACGGCACCTCGGGCAACCTCGACCGCCGCGAGATGGGCGATATCGAGACCCTGACCGTCGCCGAGTACCGCGCGCGTTCCTGGCTGGGCCGCATGAGCTACCGCTTCTACCGCAGCACGCCGGTGCTGCTGGGCATCGGCCCGCTGTACCAGTTCGTGCTCAAGCACCGCTTCCCGTTCGATCTGCCCTTCACCTGGAAGAAGGAATGGGCGAGCGTGCTGCTCAACAACCTGATGCTGATCGTGGCCTTCGTCGCGATGGGCTTCACCATCGGCTGGCACACCGTGCTGCTGGTGCACCTGCCGATCGTGCTGCTGGCCGGCGCGATGGGCGTGTGGCTGTTCTATGTGCAGCACACCTTCGAGGATGCCTACTGGACCCGTAAGGACGACTGGAACTCGCACGAGGCCGCGATCGCCGGCAGCTCGTTCTACGACCTGCCGCGGGTGATGCATTGGTTCACCGGCAACATCGGTTACCACCACATCCACCACCTCGCCAGCCGCATCCCCAACTACCGTCTGCGCGAGGCCTACGAGTCCAGCCCGCTGCTGCAGGCCGCGCCCAAGCTGACCCTGTGGTCCAGCCTGAAGTGCGCGCGATTGAAGCTGTGGGACGAAGACCTCAAGCGCATGGTCGGTTTCCCCAAGCGCGCGCGGGCCTGATCCGCGTCTAGCAAGCACCGGGCAGGGCGTCCGCAGCGCGCGACGTCCTGCCCTCAGCGCTCCGCCGTGACCGATCCGGCGGGCGTCGCCGCCCGCAAGCGGGCGCCCCAGCGCTTCAGCGCCGTCCCTCGCGTACCGCCCCACGCTCCCGGCCTCGACCGGCGCTTCGCTTCCACGAGGCCCACGGCCCGGCCGCTCGGCCCGACGCAGGCCGACGAACGGCGCTTGACTTCGTCTTCGATTGATTTAGCATTTTAGTTAAATAAGCAAATGACTAAACCATAGAGGTGTACCGCCATGATCGATGAAGCCCTAGTCACCCAAGTCGGCCTGCTCGCCTACCTGGCCATCTCCGTCGCCATGACGATCTGGGTGGCCCGCACCCTGTCTCGCAACGGCGAGGTGTTCCTGGTGATGTGCTTCGGCCAGAACGAAGTGCTGGCCAAGTCCACCAACCATCTGCTCGTGGTGGGCTTCTACCTGATCAACATCGGCGTGATCGCGATCCGCCTGGACGGCTGGAACGCCGACGCCCTGCTCAGCAACCCGATCGCCCATATCGGCAGCAAGATCGGCGTGTCGGTGCTGATGCTGGGCGCCATGCACTTCTTCAACATGATGATGATTTCGCGCTACGGCCGGGTGGTGTCGGGCTGGATGAACGAGCAGCGCTACGAAGAGCGCGTCGCCGAAGCCGCCGCGCGCGGCGCGCCGCCGCCGCTGCCGGGCCGCGGTTGAGGCCGGCTTGCGACGCGCGACCACGCCGCAAGTCCAGGCCGCGACGGGTGCGCGCACCCGCCGCGGCTTGCGCGCGTGCGGCGCCGCGCGGGGCCGGTTTCGCCCGCGCTCATACCCGCGCGGTGCGGAAGGCTATGATGTTCCCGCACCGCATCGACCGTGCGCGCCGGCCCTCGCGGGCCGTCGTCGTTCCGACCATGAAAGCCCAGCCATGAGCGCTCAGTTATGAAACAGGACAAGATCTTCGAGGCGCTGGCGTCCACGCCGCGGCGGCAGATTCTGGCCTATCTGTCCGAGCAGGAACTGCCGGCCGGCGACATCGCCGCGCGTTTCAACATGAGCGCGCCGGCGGTCTCGCGCCACCTGTCGGTGCTGGTCAACGCCGGCCTGATTTCCAGCGAGCGGCACGGGCAGTTCGTGGTGTACAAGCTGGTGCCCGACAACCTGGTCAATACCCTGACCCAGTTCGCGTTCGAGATCTGCCCGGTCGGCGGCCCGCTCAAGCGCGAGAGCCGGCGCGCGAAAAAAGCGGCCGGTTGAGCCGGCCGCTGGGGGAATGGCGCCGCTGTCGCGGCGCGGTATCGCATTCGATCCGGGCCGGCGCGACGCGCCGGCCGACCCTGCTTCAATCGCGCTCGAAGCGCGCGATCTCGTCGGCGATCGCTTGGGCACGGCGCAGGCTGCGGCCGGTGATGCTGTCTTCCATGGCCTTGGCCAGGCGCGGCCGGCTGGGGTGGCGCGACCAGCGGTGCAACCACCAGGTCGCGAGCAGGCCGACGACGCCGATCGCCCCGCCGATCGCGAACACCGAGGGCGCATTGACGTACATGTCCGCGCCGAACAGCACCATGAAGACCACGGTCATGAACGGCATCCAGATCAGCCACCAGGCCAGGCCCACGACCATGCCGGTGCGCACATAGAACTTGCGCAGCCGCGCCAGGCGTTTCTGGATGTCCAGCACCGGCGCCGAGTAGTCCACCGCCGCGATCATGGCCTGCACCATGCCGCCGCAGGCGATCAGGGCCACGCCGTAGACGTGCAGGATCAGGCCGCACACGAACAGGTGGGGGACCTCGCGGTGGCTGGTCCAGAAATCGACGCCCAGCAGCAGCACCGCCAGCCCCATCAGCATCTGCAGCCCCTGGCCCACGACCAGCGGCCACAGGCCGGATTTCAGGCGCTTGCCGCGTTCTTCGCGGAAGCGCAGCAGGTCCATGGCGTGTTGGCGCTCGAGCTTGCGGTCGAGGTCCTGCCAGGCTTGTTTGAGATCGTCCAGTTCCATCGTCGTTGCGCTCATCGTGTCGTGTATCGCGTGGTGGAAAGAAGTGCGCGCGCCGCCGTCAGTCCGGCATTTCGCTGCGGATGCGTTGTTTGAGGCGGCTGATCTTGGTGGCCGCGTTGGTCTCGCTGATGCCGAGCACCTCGGCGATCTCGCGGTAGCTGCGGTCTTCCAGGTAGAGCAGCAGCAAGGCGCGGTTGAGCGGTTCCAACTGGCCGATGAAGCGGTGCAGGTCGCGCACGCGCTGCGCGCTCTCGTGGTCGCCGGCGGATTCGTCGGCGAGTTCGTGCAGGTCTTCGTCCAGCGGCACCGCATTGCGTTGGCGCGGGCCGTCGCTGCGCACGAACGAGATCGCCACGTTCAGCGCGATCCGGTACATCCAGGTCGAGAACGGCCGCGACGGGTCGTAGCCGGGATAGGCGCGCCACAACTGGGTCGCGATCTCCTGGGCCAGGTCGGCGCGATCGTCGGGGTGCCGGCAATAGGTATTGCCGACCTTGAAGACGATTTTGCGATGCGCATCCAGCAGTTCGCCGAAGCGTTGCCGTGCGTTGTCCATGCCGACCGCCCCCTCCAAACCCTTCATGCCGATGCCGCCGCTTCCGCCCTAGTCGAACACATGATTCGCGGGGAGGGGCGAAACATCACAGCCGGGCGCGGCCGAGGGCGGGGCGGTCAGCCGGGCGGCGGCGCGGCCGGGCGGTGGCCGGCTTCGGCGCGGCGCCGATAGAACGACAGCAGGGTCTCGCTCTGGCCGCCCAGCAGCCAGCGCCCCAGCGGCGCGGCATACCAATCGAAGGCGGTGCTGACGCGGTAGTCCAGGCTCATCGCCAGTTCGGTGCCGCCGTCGCGCGGGGTCAGGGTGTAGCGCGTGTCGAGCAGGTCGAAGTACTCGCCGCCGATGCGCACGTGATCGTCCAGCGCGCCGGGGGGCACGGAATCGTCGTCGAAATGGTATCGCCAGTTCACGTAGCGCTGCGGCTGCCAGTCGGTCGACATCTGCTGGAAGTGGATGCCTTTGCCCATGCGCACATCGCGAACCAGGCCGGTCGGCGTCTGGCGCACGATGCCGGCCAGGGGCTTGGGCACGCCGATGCGGTAGGTCCAGGCGGCATCGACTTCATCGGGTCGGATCGCGTCCGCGGTCATCAGCTGGCGCCAGACTTCCGCTGGCGGCGCGGCCACGAAAACCTCCCGCTCGATACGTTCGATGCGGCCTTGGGGATGCGGGTTCTCCACGGCGCCCAGCACCAGCGGCAGCAAGGCGGCCCCGTACAGCGAGGTGCCCGGCCATTTGGTCAGGCGGCAGATCAGGCCCATGCACAAGCCGCCGAGCGCGCCGATGATCGCGAAGATAGGGGCTGCGAGGACGACGCAGATCGCGCCTTCCAGGCCCACGGCCATGGTTCCGATCACGAAGAACACATTGGCGAGCGCGCCCATGCCGAAGTGGAAACCCAAGTCCTTGCGGGTTTGCCGCTCGACCACATAGACGGCCACCATGCCGACCACAAACGGCGCGAGCAGCAGGAACGAAATCAGCATGGTCGCGTAGGGCTCTCCGGCGTCCGCGCTGAAGATCAAGCGTAAGCCCAGACCGACCAGCACACCGCATAGCAGCGGCCATAACCAATTGCCGTACAGCCAACGAACTTTCCCGATCGGCGGCGCCGCGCTCATGACAGCCCCCGCGCGCGCAGACCCTGGCAGAACATGCAGGGCGTCGGCGCGGGCTCGGGCAGCCGGTGCAGCTCCGGACGCGGCGGCAGGTCGGCGGGCTCGCGCAGGCGACCGACCAGGCCGACACGCGCCAACGCGCGCAGCGTCCACCAACCCGGGTCCCATTCGCCCGCATACAGCCCCAAACGCGCCGAGCCCGGGAACGCATGATGGTTGTTGTGCCAGCTCTCGCCCATGCTCAGCAGCGAGGCGAAGCGCACGTTGTGGCCCTGCACCGCGGCGCCGCGCACTTCGTGGTGCATGCCACCATGGTTGTGGGCGAAGTAGCCGATCAGCCAGTGCCCGAACACGCCCGCGCTCACGCGTGCACACACGCCCCAGAACACCCAGCCCCAACCGCCCAGGGCGAAGAACAGCAGCGCCCAAGGCAGGTGCTGAGCCATCCAGCTGCGCTGCAGGAAGCGATAGAACCGGTCGTCGGCGATGCGCGCTTCGATCGCGATCTGCGGCGGATCGGCCAGCCGCAGTTCGCAGTGCAGTTGCCACCAGGCGTCGATCAGGAACGGTTGCCGGTGGGCGAGGTAGTCGTGGCAGTGCGGCAGGCGTTGGGCGTAGTCGCGCAGGTCGTGGGTGCGCACCAGGCCTAAAGGCCCGGCCAGGCCGACCTGCACGCCGCAGTAGACCAGCAGGTACTCCAGCCACTTCGGGCAGTCGTAGCTGTCGTGGATCAGTTTGCGGTGCATGCCCAGCGAGTGGCCGAGCAGCAGCACGGTGGCGGTGCTGAGCACGAACAGGGCCAGGGCCGACCAGCTGAAGTACCAGGCACCGCCGAC
Source organism: Lysobacter sp. Root916 (assembly GCF_001429785.1). GTDB lineage: Bacteria > Pseudomonadota > Gammaproteobacteria > Xanthomonadales > Xanthomonadaceae > Lysobacter. Next base: position 142,072 of record NZ_LMJF01000001.1, read on the forward strand.
GATCGCACCCAGCACCATGGCGCTGAACCACACCGAGCGCACCGGTTCCCAGACCACCGCCCCTGCGCTGACCGCGCGCACCGCGGCTTCGGCATCGGGGTGAGCGCGCACGCGATGGGTGCTCAGGCTGTCGGGCAGTGCGTTCATGGCGATCCCCTGGTCTGGGCGCGGACCGCTCCCAGGCTGGGGCGACGTCGGCGGTATTCAGCATTTAACTAATTTGCTAAATGTTTATTTGCGAGCGCCACGCTTGTCAAGCGGCCGCCGACAGGCGGCGATGCGGCGCTCGCGGGCCCGCGGGCGTCAGGCCCGCGGCGGCGCGCCGCGCTCGGAGGCGAGGTCCGGCGCGACCCAGGCGTCCACGCCCCAGGAGCGGGCCAGAGAGGCGCGGCAGGCGGCCGCCAGCTCCAGCGCGCGATGGCGCAGCTCCGAACGGTCCTCGGGCATGTACTGCAACGCTTGGCCGAACAGCACCATGCCGGCCTCGACCTCGCGGTTCTCGACCAGCGCCAGCTCGCCCCAATACAGCTCCCAGAAGCGCGCGACCGCGTCGCCGTGGTCGTGCGCGGACGCGATGCGCGCGCACACCCGCGCCGCTTCCGCGTACAGCTCGAGCTGTTTCTCCAGGAACGGCCGGGTCGCCTCGATGCGCCGGGCCTCGGCCTTGCGCTCGCCTTCTTCGCGCATGGCCTGCAGCTGATCGCGGCGGGCGGTGCGCCAGGTCCACACGCCCCAGCAGAACGAGGCGCTGGCGCCGACCACCGCGATGAGCACCTTGAGGGTTTCTGCATCCATGCCTTGCGCTCCGATGCTTCAGTCGACGAAGTCGTACAGACGGTAGATCCAGGACAGCTCGTAGAGAATGCCCGCGACCACGAACGCACGGTGGAACCACTCCGAACGCGTGCGCATCGCGATCAGGCACATCAGCACGAAGCCCAGATTGCGCAGCGGGTATTCGGGGCCGCGGCTTTCGAAGTAGATGCTGCCCTTGATCGCGGTGTCGATGAAATCGATCAGGTAGCTCAGCGCCATGATCCCGAAGAACCACTTGCGCCGCGACTGGAAGTAATCCTGCCAGCCGCCGTAGTCGCCGATGTCGTCGGGAAACAGCAGGGTGCACAACAGAAACAGCACGACCACGTAGACGATCAGGAACGCGTAGGCGGTGATGGTCCAGGCATGCACGTGGATCAGGCGGAACTCCCACCACCAGAAATGGATGAGCAGGATGAACATCGACACCGCCCAGCCCAGGTGCACCCAGTAGATGCGATCGCGGCCGGGGTGCTGGACGAAGCGCGCCAGGCCCTTGAGCAGGGTGGTGATCGCCAGGCCCAGGATGATGCCCAGCAGGACCCGGATATGGAGGAATTGCGGTTCCATGCGCGCGCTCCGTGTGGCGACAGATCTTGCGGCCGGTCTCCCGGCGGCGGCCTTCCCTGGGCCGTGCCGGCGCCGGCAGCATACGGCGCGCCGGGGCCGCGCGGCGAGGTTGGAGCGCAGGCTCGGGCCAATGCTGCGATCATGGCGCATGAGCCAGAACGACGATTTCGCCTCCCTCCCGCTGTCGCCCGCCTTGTTGCAGGGCGTGGCCGCGCTCGGTTACGAGCGCATGACCCCCATCCAGGCCCAGGGCCTGCCGGCCCTGTTGGAGGGCCGCGACCTGATCGCGCAGGCCCCGACCGGCAGCGGCAAGACCGCCGCCTTCGGCCTGGGCCTGCTGCACCGACTGGACCCCGCCGACGGCCGCACCCAGGCGTTGGTGCTGTGTCCCACGCGCGAGCTGGCCGACCAGGTCGGTCGCCAGCTGCGCAAGCTCGCCTTCGCGATTCCCAACCTCAAGGTCTCGGTGCTCTGCGGCGGCATGCCGCTGGGCCCGCAGTTGGCCTCGCTGGAGCACGCACCGCACGTGGTGGTCGGCACGCCCGGCCGCCTGCAGGAGCTGGTGCGCAAGCAGGCCCTGCGCCTGGATGCGGTGTCGGTGCTGGTGCTGGACGAAGCCGACCGCATGCTCGACATGGGCTTCGAGGAGCCAATCCGCGAGCTGGTCGGCAAGACCCCGCGCAAGCGCCAGACCCTGCTGTTCTCGGCCACCTTCCCCGACGCGATCCGCACCCTGGCCGCGAAGATGATGCGCGAGCCGGTCGAGGTCACGGTCGAAGGCGCCGCCGGGCAGCCGGTGGTCGAGCAGCATTTCTACGAAGTCGAGCCGGCCAGGAAGACCCCGCTGCTGGCCGCGCTGCTGCTGGAGTTCCGCCCGGATTCCTGCGTGGTGTTCTGCAACATGCGCCGCGACACCGAGGAAGTGGTCGGCTCGCTGAGCCACTACGGCTTCACCGCGCTGGCCCTGCACGGCGATATGGAGCAGCGCGACCGCGACGAAGTGCTGGTGCGCTTCGCCAACCGCAGCTGCAACGTGCTGGTCGCCAGCGACGTGGCCGCGCGCGGCCTGGACGTGCAGGACTTGGCCGCGGTGGTGAACTACGAACTGCCGACCGATCCGGACGTCTACATCCATCGCATCGGCCGCACCGGTCGCGCCGGCCGCGGCGGCGTGGCCCTGAGCCTGTGCAGCCCGCGCGAGATCGCGCGCGCGCAGCCGATCGAAGAACGCCAGGGCCGGCCGTTGCGTTGGGAACGCGCCGCGCCGCTGGCCGGCCGCGCCAGCAACGTGCCGGTGGCGCCGATGGCGACCCTGCGCATCGACGCCGGCCGCACCGACAAGCTGCGCCCCGGCGACGTGCTCGGCGCGCTCACCGGTGATGCCGGGCTCAAGGCCGATCAGGTCGGCAAGATCGACGTGTTTCCGACCCGCTCCTATGTCGCCGTCGCGCGCGCGCAGGCCGCGCAGGCGCTGGCGCGTCTGCGTGAAGGCAAGATCAAGGGGCGCAAGTTCCGCGTGCATAAACTGTAGGAAACCGATACGGGAAACGGCGGAGACTGGCGGGGCACGCGCGTTTGCGCGAAGCTGCGGCGGTCGCCGCGTCACGGCCGCGACGCCGCCACTGGCTACGAGAGTGACGATGATCAAGCCGCAAAAGCCCGCCAACGAAGCCGAGCGCCTGGCCGCGCTGCAGCGTTACGCGATCCTGGACACGCCGCCGGACTCGGCCTTCGACGACCTGACCGCGATCGCCGGCGCGATCTGCGCCACGCCGATGAGCACGGTGTCGCTGATCGACGCCGACCGCCAATGGTTCAAGGGCCGGCGTGGCCTGGAGACCGAGGAGACCTCGCGCGATTACGCCTTCTGCGCGCACGCGATCCTGGAGCCGTCGAACGTGATGGTGGTGCCCGACGCGCGCGACGACGCGCGCTTCCAGGGCAACCCGCTGGTTACCGGCGACCCCAATATCCGCTTTTACGCCGGCGCGCCGCTGGTCAGTTCCGACGGCTACGCGCTGGGCACCCTGTGCGTGCTCGACGACCAGCCGCGCGAGTTGGCGCCGTTCCAGATCGCCGCGCTGCAGGCGCTGTCGCGCCAGGTCACCCACCTGATGGAACTGCGCCGGGTCAGTCGCGAACTCAGCCATCAGCTCAATGAGCGCGCCTGGTACGAGGAGCAATTACAGCACTACCAGCAGGAACTGGAAGCGCAGAACGCCGACCTCACCGAGCAGACCCGCACCGACGCCCTGACCGGGCTGGCCAACCGGCGTGCGTTCGGCGTCGCCTTGGAGCAGGCCCTGCTGGCGGGGCGCCAGGTCGCGGTGGCGGTGCTGGACATCGACCACTTCAAGATCGTCAACGACGTCCACGGCCACGCGGTCGGCGACGAGGTGCTCAGCGACGTCGCACGCGTGCTGCGTTCGGCCAGTGGCGGCAGCGGCCTGGTCGCGCGCTACGGCGGCGAGGAGTTCGTGTGGCTGATCCACGACCGCGGCCTCAGCGACGCGGCCCTGCAATGCGAATACCTGCGCGAGTCGGTGGAACACACCACCCAGACCCTGGCGGTGACCACCAGCATCGGCGTCGCTGTGGCGCGCGCCGGCGAAACCGCCGAGCAGTTGTTCACCCGCGCCGACCAGGCCCTGTACGCGGCCAAGCGCGGCGGACGCAACCGAGTGGTCGCGTCCGAGGAATGAGCGCCGCGCTTACTTGCCGTTGGCGCTGAAGCTGCCCGGGCCGAGCAGGGCGATCGCCAGGCCGGAGACCAGGAACATCACCTGCAGCTCCAGGGCCCAGCCGCCCTGGTCGTTGAGCTGGTTCAGCTGGCCCAGGTGGACCAGGAAGATCGCGAACAGCATGTTGACCGCGATCAGCGCGCCGCCGACGCGTGCGTGCCAGCCCACGATCAACAGGATCGGCGCCAGCACCTCGCCCAGCAGCACGCCGTAGCCGAGGAAGCCGGGCAGCCCGTGCGACTCGACCAGGCCGACGATGCCGCCCATGCCGCCTTTGAGCTTGGCGATGCCGTGCAGCAGGATCAGCGCGCCCAGGACGATGCGCATGAACAGTCGGGCGAGATCCTGTTGGGTATTCGGGTTCATCGGGGTTCCTGGACGAGGTTGGGGCGCGTGGACGAACCGCAGGATAGTCGGCGGAAGCGGTCGTGTCTGCGGGGCGCGGGAGTATCGGCTTCCTGCTTCCGAACGTGGAGCTTTCCGGTGCGTCGAATTTTTCGAACAGCCGGGGCCTTGTTGGCATGGCCCGCGAAGTGCCTATGACTGCAAGAATTCGGTATTGGGTGCCGGACGGTAGCCACGCAGTTAAATTCACAATGTTTCACTTCCTGCCTGGTTGGGGGTCCTGTTAATAACCCCTTGAATGGCTTTTGAAAATCCTGATTGACTGGGTTCTGGTGCCATGCCCACAATCTGTGCGACGCCCCATTTTTGGGGCTAATCTTAGTTAGCTATCAGGCGTAGGAATCTCGCATCAGGGGGGCACAAATGTCAGTCTCGAATCCGCCACCACACTTGAAAGAGTTGCTCAGCAATGTCTCTGAGACAGCAAGCCTTCTTGATATCCACGCTTCAGTTGGAGGAACGGGTCCCGGCAGACGGCGTGGAATCGAGGTGCTCAATAAGAGCGCCATTGTATTAGTGGTTGCCTGCTGGGAAGCGTATGTGGAAGACCTTGCCAAGACTTCTCTGGAATTCATGATCAAGCACGCAGCGGATCATCATGCCTTCCCTGATTCTGTGCTGGAGCGTGTCGCTTCAAAGAACAACGGACTCAAGGCTTGGGCCTTGGCAGGCGATGGATGGAAGCAAGCACTTTCCGACAATCTTGCAGAAGTTTTGGCAAAGACTACTGGAACCCTAAACACACCGAGAGCCGCACAGGTTGACGAGTTGTTTGCTAAAACCATTGGGCGCAAGGACATTTCAAAGACTTGGAGATGGTCCGGTAGAACTTCTACTCAGGCAGTGTCCGCGTTAGATTCGTTAGTCACACTTCGCGGCAGCATCGCTCATCGGGTCAAGCACTCAGCAAGTGTCCGCAAGCAGGATGTAATGAATGCATTCGATCTTGTCGGCCGGTTATCAATTCGCAGCAACAATGAAATTAGGGCTTTTATTCATTCCCGTGTCAGCCGATATCCGTGGGATGAAATGACCTACATGGCCACGGCATGACGGCAGCAATTAATTCGAGCAGACGCCACTTGGTGGCGTGGCTTAGTTTAGGTATTAGACCCCCGTATGACAGATTCGCGCAACTAACTTCATTTGGCGATATGGTGCATTTCAAAGAACTGCCCCATGCGCTCCAGGCTCAGGTCGCTGGGCTTGAAGGAGTCGCATATGGGTTTACTATTTCGTCTGTCGCAGATATCAAAGCGTTAGGTTCGCTTGCTGGTGACTTCACGCTCAATGTGGAGACATTGAAGGACTTTTTTGGGCTAGACGATCTTGATCTGGTCGGTCACCGCGAGACTATGGAGATTTCAGTGGCAGAGAAGACCATCCGGATCAGCCAAAAGGACGGTAACTACACGGAAGTGACCGTTGGGATGTAAGGTCTGGCAATGAGGCTTAAAAATTTATTCAAGCCGAACCCGCTTCGTGGGTCAGCTTAATTCAGGCGTTAGATTGCTGGGGGAGAGTTCATGGCAGATCAAGACTGGAAGTCTTTGGCAAATGCCGAGTATCAAAAAGTTGTTGCATCAGTCACAGTGCTCTCCACAGCCTCGCTCGTACTACCCTTATTCTTTATTCGCGACTTGGCTGGCCTCGGAGACGGCAAGCCTCTCCTCCCATACCTTACCTGCGCTGTATACGCTTCGTGGGTGCTTCTAGGCGCAGCAATCTTCTTCGGAGTTCTATTCCAGTACGTATCTGCCAAGTGGCTTAAGAACGCTCACGGCGGCACTACCGTTCACTCGGCTCGCGCCCTTGAGCGACTTCTAGACTGGTTGTTCTGGCTATCAGCTATCAGTTTTTTGGCGGGTCTTGGCTTCCTACTGTGGTTCGCTGCAACGCTGCAAGCAAAATAATAATTTATTCAAGGCGACGCCGCCTCGCGGCGGGGCCAAATTCAAGTCCTTAAGTTGAAGACTATGGCAATCATCGAGAAGCTCAAAGAATGGCGTCGGGGGCGATACATTCCGCCGCCACCCAGTGATCCAAGTAACCAGATTTTCTTCTTGTCTCTGGGGCGCTACGAACAGCCAGTCCTCGCCAAACTGCTGGGCGCACTTGGCCGCTTCTACCTCGCGCACTGGCAGTGGATCATCAGTACGGCGCTTGCTGTGATTGCAATCATCGTGGCGTCATGAGCGACTTACTGACAGGCCCATTGAAGCCTAGCAATTCATTCAAGCTGAAGCTGCTTAGCGGATCGGCTTAATTCAAGCGTTCGAAGCCACAATTATGCGCGCCGGCATCATTCAAGATGAGCACGTAGTTCTGCTATGCAGGGATGTGGAGCCAGGATCAAGCCCTACGACTATCCCATGCAGGCCGCTCCATGCTGAAAATATCAATGATTGCTTTGAAATTGTCTCAAAGCACATATCGCAACAAGGCGGATCAGAGGTGATCGGTTGGGCCATATGGGAGTGGCCTAGCGTAATGGTGGAGGCTGAATTTCATTCCGTCTGGAAGAGCCCGGAAGGAGAGCTTATTTGCTTGGCGCCACGCCCTATTCCATTCGACGAAATAACCTTTCTCCCTTCCGCGGCCGCCCGGTACGAAGGAAGGCAGGTTGATAACGTTCGACACCCACTGTCTAAGGATAATGACATCGTCAGATTTATCTTTCTCGCTAAGCAAAGATTTGCTTTATTCAATCGTGGGGAGCGAGCTTATCAACATGGCGCGATTTTGTTGCGTGAGAGCGAGGTTAAAGAATTGAATCGCATCGAAAAAGAAATGCATGCGCTCCACAAGAGGCTCAGTCGTCGGTGTAAAGCAAGTGATTTCTAATAATTCATTCTAGCCGGCAGCGCTTCGCGGCGTTGCCAGTTTCTCGTAAGATTGTGGTGCGACCGCTGCCGCAAATCGGGTCGGTTTAAATAAGGAGTTGGATCTCTTCATATACACTTGGTAACTCGACCGGTCGTCGTCTACTAAGACTCGCGCTCGCTGCCTACGGTGCGCTCTGGAGGCCAGCTATTCATTAGCTCGGCCCAATTTGTGGTGTCAGAGGTGTAGTGCTATGCAGATCCATTATCTCGAAGTCGTGACCCCGGACGTGGATGCCGTGTGCGCTGCATACGAGGCGGCTGACGGTGTGAAATTCGGCGAGCCCGATGCCAGATTGGGTTACGCGCGTACCGCGTTGCTGGCCGGCGGCGGCCTGGTCGGCGTACGCACGCCCTTGCGGGCGAACGAAGCATCGGTGGTCCGACCGTACTGGTTGGTGGCGGACATCGAAGCAGCAGTCGCCGCAGTGGTGCAGGCGGGTGGCTTCGTCGCGGTCGAGCCCACGCCGATACCGGGCCATGGCACCTTCGCCATCTATCTGCAGGGCGGCAACGACCATGGCTTGTGGCAGCTTTGAGCCCCGCGCCAGCGGCAGCGTGAATTCGGTCAAGCGTAGATAAGGGCGGGGGTGTCATCGGTGGGCTATTCGATCCCAAAGCAGAACGCGATCTCCTACGGCCCCGACGCCTTGCGTTCCTTCCACGGCTACATTTTCGAGTGGATCGACAATCTGCACTTCACCCAGGCGCCTTCCGCGTTCGTCGGGTCGCAGGCGGCGGCCTACACCGCAGCGGCCAAAGACCGTTTTCTGGCCATGGGCTGGGAGGGCGACGGGGATATCGAGTTGCTCTGGCTTCCGCCCTTCGTATTCCGGTTCGATGCCGGCATCAAGCCCGAGGGACTGGTGCTATGGCATGTCAAACAAGAAGAGGATGGGGTTTCCTTCCTTCTTTCGCCGGTACAGCTGCCGTTTGAGGCCTTCCGGCATGACGGCGGCGGGTCGTTTGTAGACCAGCCGTCCAGTGGAACGACATAAATCAGGTGTTCCAGCCCCCATGAAGCCAGAGATTCAAGCGAATAAAGTGGTGGTTCTGTCGGGCTCCGGCCTGAGCGCGGAGAGCGGTCTGCCCACGTTCCGCGATTCGAAGGGCCTGTGGAACAACTACTCCTGGCAGGAGGTCGCAAGCCTCGAAGGCTGGAGGAAACGCCCGGAAGCGGTGCTGGCTTTCTACAACGAGCGCCGCGCCAAGGCCTGGGCAGCCGAGCCGAATCCGGCCCATCTCGCCATCGCCGCTCTGGAGTCGGCTTATGAAGTCGTCGTAGTCACCCAGAACGTCGATGAACTTCATGAGCGCGCAGGATCCAGCCAGGTCATCCACCTGCACGGGGAGCTCGCGTACGCGCGCAGCACCTCGGACACGCCCAAGCGGTATCGCATCAAGGACGCTCCTATCCTGCTTGGTCAGGTGTGCGAGGAGGGCAGTCAGTTCAGGCCGGATATCGTGTGGTTTGGGGAACAGACCCAACACATCGAGCTAGCCTGGCAACACATCGCCACCGCCGCCAAGGTGATGGTGGTGGGCACTTCGCTCACGGTCTATCCGGCCGCCACGCTAGTCGACGCGGCTGCGGACTCGGCAGAGAAAGTGCTGATCTCGCTGGAGATGGACGAGATACCTTATGGATTCGAGTTCATTCGCGGCAATGCGGCCCAAGCCGTTCCGCGCTTGGCGAAGGCGTGGCTTGAGCGCGAGTGAGCGGGCGAGCCCAGTACGGACCGTGGTTTCCTACTCGGACAGGTTCTTGGCCTCGGCCGTCCCCAGCAACTCCGGCTGCGAGACCGCGCGCGGGCGGCTGATCAGCGGGTGCACGAACACCGCCGACAGGATGATCGCCACGCCGACATAGAACAGGCCGCTGAGCTCGCGCTGTTCGCCCAGCAGGGCGATGGCGAGCACGATCGCGTACACCGGTTCCAGGTTGATCGCGAGCTGGGCCGCGAACGCGGTCATGTGGCGCAGCGCCACCAGCGACAACGCGAACGGCAGCAGCGTGCACACCAGCGCCAGGATCACCAGCAGCACCGCGTCGCGCAGGCCCGGCAGCACCAGCAGATCGCCGGCGAAGGCCGGGAACAGCAGCGGCATCACCGGCGCCAGCACCGTCAGGGCGAGGGTGCCGGCGCCAAGCTCCAGCGCGGTCACGGTCAGCGGATCGCCGTGCTCGACCAGGCGCTTGTTGAGCGAGGAGAACAACGCCACCAGCAGCGCGGACACCGCGCCGACCGCGATCCCCGCGCGCATCTCGTGCGGCACGCCGCCCACCACCAGGGCCACGCCCGGCAGCACCGCCACACCCAGCGCCAGTTCGCGCTTGGAGAACGGCCGTTTGGCCAGCTTGGGTTCGATCAAGGCGGTGAACACCGTCGCCAGCGCTATGCAGGTCGCGGCGACGGAGGCGTTGGCTAGCTTGATCGCGCCGTAGAAGGTCAGCCAATGCAGCGCCACCAGCACGCCGATGCCGGCGTAGGACCACAGCAGCCGCGCCGGCATCGCGCGCAGGCCGCGCCAGACCTTGGGCAGCAGGGCCAGCGCGACCACCACGATCAGCATGCGCGACCACACCAGTGGCAGCGCCGGCAGCGAGATCAGCTTGCCCAGGATCGCGGTGAAGCCCCACAGCAGCACGCAGAAGTGGATCTGGACTTGCGCCTTGGCGGTCGGGGTCATCGGTTTCGCGGTCGTGGGGTGAGCCGTATTATCGCCCTTCGGCGCGGATGCGCCGCGGGCGCGCGCATGCGACGCTGCGCCGCACACCAGCGGAGAGCGCACGGCCATGCCAGTCAGCGATACCCGTTCCGCGTCCGGCGTCGGCGCCGCCCCTCCGATCGGCCCGTCGGGGCGCGCCTTCGCCGCGCTGGTCGGCGCGGTCTCGCTGGCCTCCCTGGTCGGCCAGTACTGGCTGCTCATAGCCAACACCTGGGACACGGTGGGGCCGGCGTTCGCGACGGTGCGCTACCTGAGCTACTTCACCATCCTCAGCAACCTGCTGGTCAGCGCGACCTGCGCGGTGGCGGTGTTCGGCGGCGGCTCGGGCCTGGCGCGTTGGCTGGCCAGCGCGCGCGTGCGCGGCGGGATCGCGCTGGCGATCGGGGTGACCGGCACGGTCTACGTCACCGTCCTGCGCCACCTCTGGCAGCCGCAGGGCGCGCAGTGGTGGGTCGACAGCGGGCTGCACTACGCGACACCGGCGCTGTATCTGGCCTGGTGGCTGGCGGCGCTGCCGCACGGCGGCCTGGGCTGGCGCGATCTCGGGCGCTGGCTGTGGTTCCCGGCCTTGTACGTGGTCTGGGCCTTCCTGCGCGGGCAGGTCGTGCACGAGTACCCGTATCCGTTCCTGGACGTGGGCGCGCTGGGCTGGCCGGTGGTGCTGCGCAACTCGGTCGGAGTGCTGATCCTGTTCCTGGTCTTCGGTGCCGGTCTGCTCGGCGTCGACCGGCTGCTGGGGCGCCGGCGCGGGTCGGACTGAGTCGGGCGGCCGCGTATACCGGAACTGCTTTGCAGATTCTTAGCGGAATCTTTACGAATTTTGGCCATTCGGGGGCGAGTCGGCTTAGGCTAGGTGCCAATTCCGGTACCTGGGGTCAGGCCAATGACGCAACACCGCACTCGTTTGTTCCGTGCCGTCCATTACGCGATCTGCCTGGCCGGCGGGCTCGCCGTCGCCGCGCCGGCCCTGGCCCAGGACGCGCAAACGCCGGCCGAGCCGGCCAGCGAGGCCAAAACTCTGGACACCGTGTCCGTGCTGGGCTCGCGCCGCAGCCAGCGCTCGTCCGACACCGCCTCGATCTCGCCGGTGGACGTGCTGCCGATGGCGCAGGCCACCGAGGAAGGCGCCCAGTTCGACCTGGCGCAGTCGCTGCAGTACGCGGCGCCCTCGTTCAATTCCACCCGTCAGACCGGCGCCGACGGCGCCGACCTGATCGACTCGGCCGCGCTGCGCGGCCTGGGTTCGGACCAGACCCTGGTGCTGGTCAACGGCAAGCGCCACCACACCACCGCCCTGGTCAACCTGTTCGGCGCGCGCAATCGCGGCAACACCGGCACCGACCTCAACACCATCCCGCTGATGGCGATCGACAGCGTCGAGATCCTGCGCGACGGCGCCGCCGCCCAGTACGGCTCGGACGCGATCGCGGGCGTGATGAACATCGCCCTGAAGAAGCGCAAGGGCTGCGAAGCGGTGGCCGGCTGGGGCCAGTACTCGCGCGGCGACGGCGAGAACTGGCTGGCGTCGGGCTACTGCGGCGTCGGCCTGGGCACGGACGGCGTGCTCGGCATCACCTTGGAGTATCAGGACCGCGGCCGTTCCGACCGCTCCGAGCCCAAGGGCAGCCCGCGCATCATCGGCGACTCCAAGATCCGCAATCAGACCTTGTTCCTCAACGGCGAAAAGCCGCTGACCGACAACGCGACCCTGTACTTCACCGCCGGCCTGCAGAACCGCGATGCGTCCTCGGCCGCGTTCGCGCGCGAGGGCATCGGTTCGGAAGACATCCCTTCGCGCAACTCCGAGGCGATGTATCCGAACGGTTTCGTGCCCTTCATCGACGGCGATCTGGAAGACCGCTTCGGCACCGTCGGCCTGCGTTGGGGCATGGGCGAGTGGCAGGCCGATCTGTCGGCCACCTACGGCTACAACGAGCTGCGCTACGACATCAACCACACCCTCAACGCCTCGATCGCCAACCTCGACCTGCTCAACGGCGGCCGCGGCATCAGCGCGAGCAGCTTCGATGCGGGCGGTTTCTCGTTCCGGCAGAACACCTACAACTTCGACGTCAGCCGCTACTACGACACGGTCTTCCACGGCTTCAACGCCGCCTTCGGCCTGGAACGTCGCGACGAGCGCTACAGCATCTTCGCCGGCGAGCCGGGCTCCTACATCGACGCCGACGGCGTCGGCGTGGGCGGCAACGCGGGCAGCCAGGGCTTCCCGGGCTTCCAGCCCAGCGACGCGGGCAGCCACGAGCGCGACAGCTGGGCCGCCTATGTCGACCTGGAAGCCGATTTCAGCGATCGCCTGACCACCGGCTTCGCCTTGCGCTACGAGGACTACAGCGACTTCGGCGACACCCTGACCGGCAAGCTCGCCGCCGGCTTCCGCGCCACCGACACCCTGATGCTGCGCGCCTCGGCCAGCACCGGCTTCCGCGCGCCATCGCTGCAGCAGAAGTACTTCTCCTCGACCATCACCGACTTCATCAACGGCGAACCGGTCGACGTGGTGATCGCGCCCAACGGCGGCACCATCGCCAACGCCGCGGGCCTGCCGCTGCTGAAGGACGAGACCTCGAAGAACTACACCCTCGGCCTGACCTGGTCGCCGACCGCGAACACCTCGTTCACGCTCGACGCCTATCGCATCAACATCGACGACCGCATCGTGCTCAGCGGCCGCTTCGACACCAGCGATCCCACCATCGGCGCGATCCTGGATTCCCTGGGCGTGGGCCAGGCCCAGTTCTTCGTCAATTCGGTCGATACCAAGACCGAGGGCGTGGACCTGACCTTCAATCACGAGGCCGAATGGGGCGGCGGCAAGTTGGGCACCTTCGTCGCCCTCAATGTCAACCGCACCAAGGTCACCGGCATCCACGCGCCGCCCGCCCTGGTCGGGCGCGAGGACGTGCTGCTGTCCGAGCGCGAGCGCTTGTTCATCGAGCAGGGCGCGCCCAAGTCCAAGGCCGTGGTCGGCTTCGATTATTCGCGCGGCGCCTGGGAAGGCGACCTGAAGGTGATCTACTTCGGTGCGCAGACCCTGGGTACCTTCACCGGCACCGCCGGCGGCGTGCCCAACGCGCGTTACGAGGCCAAGACCTCGGCCGACGTCAGCGTGACCTACGCCTTCAGCGAGAACACCAAGCTCACCGTCGGCGGCGCCAACGTGTTCGACGTCAAGCCGACCCGTCAGGACCCGAACGAGACCGACAACGGCCACGTGTTCGACAGCGTGCAGTTCGGCCTCAACGGCGCGGCCTACTTCGTGAGGCTGTGGCACCGGTTTTAATAGGCATGGTCTGATCGGCAGGGTCCGGTCGGCATGCGCCGATCGGTCCCGATCGGCGCAATTCCGGGGCGCCGGCCGGCGTATCCTTCCGACGTTCGCGTCGGAAGGAGCGCAGCAGGCATGAGCAACGACTATCTCGATTATCTGCGCGACTTGATGGCCGGCTTCGGCACGGTCACGTCGCGGCGCATGTTCGGCGGGCATGGCTTGTACCGCGACGGCGTGATCTTCGCCTTGGTCGACGACGACGCGCTGTACGTCAAGGTCGACGACGTCAGCCGCGCGCAGTTCGAGGCCGCGGGCTGCGCGGCGTTCGTTTATCACAAGCAGAAGGAACTCGTCGCGCTGAGCTATTGGTCGGTGCCGGAGTCGGCGCTGGATTCGGCCGAGGAACTGCGGCCGTGGCTGGACCTGGCCTACGCCGCCGCCTTGCGCAAGGCGAATGCGCCGACGAAGAAGAAGCCGCGCGCGAAGCGTCCGGCTAGGTAGCGTCAAGGATCGTTCGCGCCTGCCATGGGGTAGGGGCGGCGTGAGCCGCGACCGCGTATTCGCGCTTGCGACGAGACCAACGACGGCGAGTGGGTTCCGGGTCGCGGCTTGCGCCGCTCCTACAGGGAGTTGGGCGGCAATCTCGCGAGCTTGGGGCGTTGCTTTGGGGTAGGAGCGGCGTAAGCCGCGACCGCGCCTGCATGGCTGCGACGAAACCTTCGATGGCGGGTGTGGTTTCAATCGCGGCTCACGCCGCTCCCACAGGAAGCTGGACGCGGCGATCTCGCGAGCTTGGGGCGTGGCCTTGGGGTAGGAGCGGCGTAAGCCGCGACCGCGCATCGCGCCTGCGACGAAACCGGCGATGGCACGTGGGGTCCGATCGCGGCTCACGCCGCTCCCACAGGAAGCTGGGCGTGGCGGTCTCGCGAGCTTGGGGCCTGGTCTTGGGGTAGAAGCGAGATGCGGCGACGCGGCCTCAGTCCTTCTCCACCGCCAGCAGCCACTCCAGAAACAAGCGCGCCGAGGCGCGCAGGCGGCGGTGCGCGGGGTAGACCGCGTAATAACCCCAGCGCGCCTTGATTGCCGGGCCCGGCAGGCGCACCAACTGGCCCGAGGCCAGGTACGGCACCGCCACTTGCTGGCGCGCCAGCGCGGCGCCCAGGCCGTGGACCGCGGCGGCCAGCGCGTCGGTGGTGTCGCTGAAGCTGTAGCGTTCGTCCAACTTGACGCCGTGTACTTCCGCGCCGCGGAACCAGTCGTGCCAGCCTTGGCGTGCGTGGTCGGAGATCAGCGGCAGGCGCGCGACATGCGCTGCCTCGTCCAGTTCGGACACGCCGGGCAGCTGGGGCGAGGCGACCGGGAACAGGTAGTCGTCCATCAGGTGATGCGCGGTCAGGCCGGGCCAGTGGCCGGGGCCGTGGCGGATGCCCAGGTCGGGGCCGCCTTCGTCGAACCGGGTCAGCGCGATCTCGGTGTCCACGCTCAAGCGCAGTTGCGGATGCGCGGCGACGAACGAGGGCAGGCGCGGCAGCAGCCAGGTGTAGGCCAGCGAGTGCAGGGTGGTGATGCGCACTTTGTCGTGCTCGGCGCGCGCGACCCGCAGGCTGCGCAGCACGCCTTCCATGTCGGCCATGGCCGAACCCGCGGCGTCGGCGAGCTGGCGGCCTTCGGCGGTCAGCGAAACCCCGCGCGCATGGCGCTGGAACAGGCTGACTTCCAGCCGCGCCTCGAGTTTGCGCACGTGGTGGCTGACCGCGCTGGCGGTCAGGTGCAGCTCTTCGGCGGCATGGGCGAAATTCTGGTGACGGGCGGCGGCTTCGAACGCCGCCAGCGCCGGCAGCAAGTCGGAACGCAGGGCCATGGTTAGCCTCAAATCCTGTTTGTGCCTGACCTCCAAAGTATGCGCTTGTGATGGCGATACGGGTGAGGACAATGGTCTCAGCCAGCAATTTGGCTGTTGCCCGGGCCGGCCGCGGTGGCACGGTGCGGCGGGACCGCCTGGCGGCTCCGCAGGCATCCCCGTACCGGCCTTACCCGGCCTGCATCGATCAGTTTCGGCATTCGAACCACGCG
Organism: Lysobacter sp. Root916; assembly: GCF_001429785.1. Taxonomy (GTDB): domain Bacteria; phylum Pseudomonadota; class Gammaproteobacteria; order Xanthomonadales; family Xanthomonadaceae; genus Lysobacter. The sequence goes on from NZ_LMJF01000001.1 coordinate 157,578, forward strand.
CACCTCCCTCCGCCCCCACGCGAGCCCCGTCATGCCTTCCATCGACACCGCCGTCTCCTTGCCGACCCCCGCGACGCGGGCCTGGCTGACCCCGCTGGAACTGGGCGTGCTGGGCGCGATCTGGGGCGCCTCGTTCCTGTTCATGCGCATCGCCGTCCAAGACTTCGGCGCGATGCCGCTGGTCGAAGTGCGACTGGCCCTGGGTTCGCTGGTGCTGCTGCCGTTTCTGTGGCGCTCGCGCGCGCAGTTCCCGGCCAGGATCTGGCCGAAGATCGCCTTGATCGGCGCGATCAATTCGGCGGTGCCCTTCATGCTGTTCGCCTGGGCCGCGCAGCGCGCGCCGGCCGGCATCGGCGCGATCGCCAATGCGATGACGGTGCTGTTCACCGCGCTGGTCGGGTTTTTGTTCTTCGGCGAGAAGATCGGCGCGCGCCGCAGCGTGGCCTTGCTGGTCGGCTTCGCTGGCGTGGTGGTGCTGGCCAGCGGCAAGACCGCGGGCGCCAGCATCAGCTGGGCGGTGGCGGCCGGTGCGGGTGCGGCCTTCCTCTACGGCATCGGCATCAACCTGGTGCGCCGTCATCTCAGTGGCCTGCCGCCGGCGGCGGTCGCTTCGGCCACGCTCGGTTCCGCGGCGCTGCTGACCCTGCCGTTCGCGCTCAGCAGCTGGCCCACGCACGACATCCCGATGAAGTCCTGGTTCTCGGCGGCGATGCTGGGCGTGCTCTGCACCGGCGCGGCCTTCGTCATGTACTACCGCTTGATCGCGCGCATCGGCGCCAACCGCGCGTCCACCGTGACGTATCTGATCCCGGTGTTCGGCGTGGCCTGGGCCTGGATGCTGCTGGACGAGCCGCTGACCCTGACCATGGGCATCGCCGGCGCGATGATTCTGGGCAGCGTCGCGATCAGCCAGCGCAGCGCGCGCTGAGGGAGCCTGGGACATGAACGACAGCCACCGCGATCCCGTGCAGCACCGCGTCCGCTTCGATTTCGAAATCGAGTTCACCAACGGCGGCGGCATCCAGGGCCAGGATTTCCGCCTCGACATCGACGGCGACCACATCGCCGACGCCGCCCTGGTCGATTACATCGTGCAGGATCTGCGCCTGCTGATGGTCGGCCAGGCGCGCATCCTCAACAAGGCGATCATCGTCGAGGCGCACAAGCGCAAGACCGATGCGGCCGATCCGGGGCGGCGTATCTACGTCGACCTCAGCCACACCATCGAAGACGGTTTGGTGACCTATCCGGGCATGCCTGCCGCGCGCGTGTGCGACTACCTCAGCCGCGAGGCCTCGCGGGCGATTTACGAGGAAGGCACCGAGTTCCAGATCGCGCGCATCGAGATGGTCGCCAACACCGGCACCTACATCGATTGCCCCTCGCACCGTTATGCGCACGGCCACGATCTGTCCGAGCTCAAGCCCGAGGCCTGCGCGGATCTGGAGGGCATCGTGGTGCGCGCCGACCATCGCCAGGTCAACGCGATCGACGCGTCCTGGTTCCGCGACAAGGAATTGCGCGGACGCGCCGTACTCGTGCACACCGGTTGGGACGCGCATTGGGCCGATCCCGCCTACGCGGTCGGGCATCCGTTCCTGACCGAGGACGCGGCGGTGTATCTGCGCGAGTGCGGGGTCAAGCTGGTCGGCATCGATTCGATGAACATCGACGACACCCGCGGCCGCGCGCGACCGGTGCACAGCACCTTGCTGGGCGCCGACATCCTGATCGTCGAGCACCTGCGCAATCTGGCCGCGCTGCCGGACGAGGGCTTCCGTTTCAGCGCGGTGCCGCCCAAGGTGCGCGGCGCCGGTACCTTCCCGGTGCGCGCGCTGGCGCGGTTGGACTAGTCACTCGGCCAGATAGGCCTGCAAGGCGGCGATCGCCAGTCGCACCTTGGCCGGTTGCGAATCGCGCTGGGCGGTCACCGCGTACACGCCCAGCGGTGCCATCGACCACTCCGGCAGCACCCGCAGCGCGCGGCCGTCGGCCAGCAGCGGCGCCGCGTCGGGGCCGGGCAGGCGCATGATGCCCAGGCCTTGCAGCATCATCTGTTTCAGGGCCTCAGCGCTGTTGCCGACGATGCGTCCGCCCACGCGCACCCGCCGCATCGGCTCGCCGGGGCGGTGCAGTTCCACGTATTCGGGCTGATTGATCACGCTCAGGATCAGCATCGGGTGCTGGCCCAGCTCTTCCGGCGTGCGCGGCAGCCCGTGCGCCTGCGCGTAGGCGGGCGTGGTCGCGAGCAGATAGTTCCACTCGGCCAGGCGGCGTGCGACCAGGTTGGAGTCGACCAGCCGGCCCACGCGCACCGCCAGATCGATGCGCTCGCCGATCAGATCGATCTGGCGATCCTCGGCGAACAGGCGCAGCGACAACGCCGGATGCGCGCGCAACAAGGGCGCCAACGCGCCGGCGAGATGGCTGGCGAAACCCGCCGGCACCGCCACCCGCAACTCGCCGCGCGGTTCGTCGCGCAGATCGCCGAGCCGGCGCTCGGCCGCGCGCGCGGCGTGCAGCATGCCCGCGCAATCCTCGTAGTAGGCCTGCCCGGCCTCGGTGGTGGTGAGCTTGCGGGTGGAGCGGTGCAGCAGGACCACGCCGATCTCTTCTTCCAGCCGCCGCAACTGCTGGCTCACCGCCGACGGGGTCATGTCCAGCTCCCGCGCGGCCGCGCTCATCGAGCCCAGCTCGACCACGCGGGCGTACAGGGCCATACGCTTGAGGCGGTCTATCGTGAAGTCTAGCTTCATAGTTCTAGTCCATATACGCGTCTTATCGGGCGATCTTGCAGTGGGAATACTAGCGCCACCTAACCCCAACGGAGCATTCCCATGCACATCGCCCTGATCGGCGCCAGCGGCTTCATCGGCTCGGCGCTGCGTAACGAAGCCCTGTCGCGCGGCCACCGGGTCACCGCCCTGGTCGGCCACCCGGAAAAGCTGAGCGCGCAAGCTGGCCTGAGCGTGTTCGCCACCGACGTGCTCGACCAGGACCGCCTGGCCCAGCAACTGGCCGGCCACGAGGCCGTGATCAGCGCCTTCAGCGGCCACGCCCAGGACGACGTGCGCGACTACTTCAACCGCGGCACGGCCGCCATCGTCGCCGCGACCAAGCAGGCCGGCGTGCCACGCCTGCTGGTGGTCGGCGGCGCCGGCAGCCTCGAGGTCGCGCCCGGCGTGCAACTGGTCGATACCCCGGACTTTCCCGCGCAGTGGAAGGGCGCCGCCTTGGGCGGCCGCGACGTGCTCGAATCGCTGCGCGCCGAGCCCACCCTGGACTGGACCTTCCTCAGCCCGGCGGCCCTGATCTCGCCCGGCGAGCGCACCGGCCGCTTCCGCCTCGGCGGCGAGCAACTGCTGGTCGACGAGGCCGGCAATTCCGCGATTTCGGTCGAGGACTACGCGCTGGCCTTGATCGACGAACTGGAGCAGCCGGCGCATAGCCGACGTCGTTTCAGCATCGCGTATTGAGCCTGACGGCGCGCGGTGGATCGCCCACCGCGCGTCGGCGTTGGAAGGCAGCGCGCAAGCATGGCCCTGGCCACGGCCGTGCGCGCCGGATCGAATATGAGCGGCTAGGGGAAGATGGTCCAGGCCAGTGTGCGGTTGCATCGCGCAGGTCCTGATCGAGCAGTTGCGGTCGCTCACGGACCGCATCGACATGCTGGTAATGCTGCAGGACTTCGAGGTGCCTGCGTCGCAGCCTTCCGAGCGCGCCTGGTGCGGGCAGGGTCTGGAGATCGGGGGCACGCAAAGATGTGCAGGAAGCGGTGTCGAAAGTGGGGCGTATCGAGCGCCAGCCGATGTATCGCTGAGCGCGCCGGCGCCGTGCCGACGCGTGTATACGTCCTGCGCGGTCCGCCAACGGCGGTACTACTTCGGCTAACCTGCCCGTATCTTGGAGAGCCGTCGGCGCAGCGCGCCGGTAGGGGAACGACATGCGCGGCACACTTCGCAGGACTGGTGTCGCACTGACTCTGATCTTGTGCTTCGGTCCGACGGCGTTCGCGCAAAGCGAATGCGAGCATCTTGGCGCACAGGCCGTCATCGCGGAGAAAGCACGCAAGCCGTTCTTCTTCCGGACTTACGAGAAGCGCCGTATTGCCGCCTTGACCCTGGCCGAATGCGCATACCGCAAGGAAGCCGACCGTGCCTTGAGCGCGGCCATCGGCGATAGGCGGTTCGCCCGCCTGTCCGCCGAAGAGCAACGCCGCACCTTGTCGATCGCCGGCCTGAACGCTTGGCGCCTGGAGCAGTACCAGCATTCGCTGGAACTGCACCGGCGCGCCGTCGCCACCGATCCTGGCGACGCCGACGATTGGTTTCGCCTGTCGATCCTGGCGCGCATGCAGGGCGACAACACGGCGGCGGCCGAATCGCTGATCCATTTGATCGAGCATTGGCCGGACTTACTGGACAACCTCGACGACCAGCATATCTTCCCGCTGATCTTCCGGCTGGAGCCGCGTTCGCAGGTGCGCCTGGATTTGTTGCAGGCCTTGTACGACGCCAACTGGCGCCGCAAAGGGCAGGGTGCAAGTCTGGCCTGGTACGAGCTGGCGGTGATGCGCATCGACCGTGGGCAGGCCGATGCCGCAACTGCGGCGATCCGGCGCGTGTCCACGCCGATCGAACTGGTCAAGCTGCGCGCCGACAAGCGCTTCGACGCGATCGTGGATCGCGATGCCGGGGCGTTCGACGTCGAAAACGCGGCCGCGCAGGAAGTGGAGCTCTACCGCTCGCTATCCGAGGTACAGCCCGATTCGCTGGAACTGAGCAGGCAGCTTAGCTACGCCCTGCTGACCGCGGGCCGGACCGAGGCGGCGCTGACCCATTCCAGTCAAGTGTTGGCGAGCATCGCCGAAGCGCCGGCCGGCCAGGCGCCGTATAAGAATCTGGGTGACGAAGTCTGGCTGATGAACAACCGCGCCATCGCCCTGCGCCGTCTCGGCCATCTAGACGAGGCGCTGCTGGAATTGCGCCGCGCCTCGCTTCACACCGAAGACGGCGGCGCCAACGTCAGCCAGACCTTGAACCTGGGCGACTTCTACGCCTCCCTGGGCCGCTCCGATGAAGCCTTGGCCGCGGCGGCGCGCGCGGGCGACGACATCAGCGGTTACGGGAGGATGGTCCAGGTCTCGGTGCAACTGCGCGGAGCGCTGCAAAAGCATGATGCCGATGGCGTACAGCGCGCGCTTAACTATCTGCGCGAGCATCGCAAGGATTCGCAGGAGACCTATCTGGATGCGCTGCTTATTGCCGCGCGCCTGGACGAGGCCGAGTTGGCGCTGCTGGAACTGCTGGCCTCGCCGGAAGAGCGCGGCGACATTCTGGAGTGGCTGCAGGCCTACCGCCAAGCCGAACCTCTGCCGGGCGATCGCACCTGGTGCGCAGGTAAGGCCGAACTCATCGCGCGCAGGCGCGTGCAGGAAGCGATCGCGCGCGTGGGCCGTATCGAACGCTACGACGTCTACGGTATGAACGAAATGCGGTGAATCCGGTGTCGACAGGTGGCTGGCATACTTCCGCCTCGTCACGCACGCAGGAGCCCGCATGCACGGCCCCGATCCCAACGACCCGCATCCGATGCGCGGTTTTCCGCAGATCTGCTACATCCGCAATACCGTCGACAACCCGCAGATCCAGGTCGGCGAGTACAGCTACTACGACGATCCCGAGGATTCGGAAGGGTTCGCCCGCAACGTGCTGTACCTGTTCCCCTTCATCGGCGACCGCCTCATCATCGGCCGCTACTGCGCGATCGCGCGCGGCGCGACCTTCGTGATGAACGGCGCCAACCACCGCATGTCGGGCTTCTCGACCTATCCCTTCAACATCTTCGGCAACGGCTGGGAGCGCAGCACGCCGCTGCCCGAGGAGCTGCCCTACAAGGGCGACACCGTGGTCGGCAACGACGTCTGGATCGGCTACCAGGCCATGCTGATGCCCGGCGTGCGCGTCGGCGACGGCGCCATCATCGCCGCGCGCTCGGTGGTGAGCGCGGACGTGCCGCCTTACGCCATCGTCGGCGGCAACCCTGCGCGGGTGCTGCGCATGCGCTACGAGCCGGCGCAGATCGAACGCTTGCTGCGCATCGCCTGGTGGGATTGGGGCGCGGACAAGGTCAGCCGCAATCTGGAGTTGATCGTGGGCGCCGACCTGGACGCGCTGGAAGCGGCGCAATGAGTGCGCTCAGCGCGTAGCCGAGGCGTCCTGGGGCAGGAGTGCCTCGGTGGCGGTCTGGCGCGCTTGCGCGCGGGCTAGCCCGAAGCCGGTGCAGGCCCAGGCCAGCGCGATCGCCGCGCCGATCAGGGCGGCCAGGGCCGGTTGCTGGGCGACCGCGTCGACCAGGGCCTTGGCCCAGCCGCTGACCGCGTCGGCGCCGCGATAGACCACCGAGTCGATGAAGTTCTTGGCCTTGTACTTGGCCTGGGTCGGCACCGAGGTGAACAGCATCTCGCGGCCCGGCCGCACGAAGGCGTATTCGCCGGCGCGGCGCACCACCATCACCACCGCCAGCACGGCGAAGGTCGGTGCCAGCGCCAGCCACAGGAAGCCGAACACCGTCACCACCGGCACCGCCACCAGCAGCACGCCTATCCCCAGCCGCTGCGCCAGGCGACCGGTCAGGAACAACTGCGACAGGATCGCCAGGCTCTGCACCAGCACGTCGATGGTGCCGAATACGCGGGTCTGGTCGGCGCGGTCGGGATAGGTGAGTTCGACCAGCCGCGCCTGCTCGAAATAGAGAAAGGTGCTGACGCTGGCCAGCAACAACACAAAGGCGGCGATGCCGAGCAGGTAGGGCGAGCGCAGCACGTCGGTGAAGCCGGCGAAGGGGCTGCCGCCGAGCGGACGCGCGCGCGCCGCGGCGCTGGCTTCGGCATGCAGGGGGTGGGCGTCGCGCCAGCGCTGCAAGCGCCGTGCGACATAGATCGCCGCGACCAACAGCGCCGCCGACAGCCACAACAATCCGGCATGGCCGATGCGGCCGACCAGGACCACGCCCAGCAAGGGGCCGAGCAGGCCGCCGAAGCTCGCGCCGGATGCCATCAGCGCGAACACGCGCTTGGCCTGCGCGGTCGGGAACAGATCGGCCAACACGCTCCAGGCCACCGAGATCGCGATCAGATTGAACACCGACAGCCAGATGTAGAAGCTGCGCGCGAACCACAGATTGTCCGGCGCCCAGTGGAAGCCCAGCGCGAACCCGGCCAGGTTCAGGGCGAAGAAGCCGAAGGTCCACGGCAATACGCGCCGGCGCTGCACGCGCGTGGCCAGCCAGCCGAACAGGGGCATCACCGCCAGCGTGGCGACGAAGGTGCCGGTGAACAGCCATTGCAGGTTGTCCACGCCGCCGGCGATGCCCATGGTCTCGCGCACCGGACGCAGCATGAAATAGCCGGCGAACAGCAGGAAGAACAACAGTGCGCCGGCCGCCGCGGGCTCGGCCTCGCGTTGGTCGATGCCGAACAGGCGGGCCAGCTGACGCGTCGGCGCGGCCGCGCTCATGCCCGCTTCAACCGATCGCCGCGATCAGGGCCGCACGCTGCTTGGCGTCCAGCAAGGCGCCGACGCCGGCCTGAAGATTGTCGGTCTGGTTCTTGGGCTTGGAGGTGGCCGGAATCACCACCGTCACCGCCGGTTCGCTGAGTACGAACTTCAGGAACAGTTGCGCCCAGGAACCGGCGCCGACCTCCGCCGCCCACTCCGGCAGCGGCTTGTCGCGTACCTGCGCGAACAAGCGGCCGTCCTCGAAGGCGCGGTTGACGATCACCGCGATGCCCAGCTCGCGCGCGAGCGGGAAGATCGTGCGTTCGGCGGCGCGCGAGACCGGCGAATAGTTGATCTGCACGAACTCGGGCTTGAGCGCGCGCATGTCCTGGGCGAGTTGCGCGTGGGCATCGTCGCGGTAGTGGGTCAGGCCGACGTAACGCAGCTTGCCTTGCTGCTTGAGTTCGCGCGCGAGCGCGAGCTGGGTGCGGGTATCGCGCAGGTTATGCACCTGCAGCAGGTCGATCTTGTCGGTCTTCAGGCGGCGCAGGGATTCGCCGAACTGGGCCAGGCCTTCATCGCGGCCGCTCACGCCGGACAGCTTGGTGGCCAGGAACAGCTTGGGTCGCGCCCGCGTTTCGGCCAGCAGGTCGCCGAGCACGTCCTCGGCGCTGGAATAGGTCGGCGCTGTGTCGATCACTGTTGCGCCGGCATCGATGAATCGCTTGAGCACCTCGCGCAGGGGCTCGCGCGCGTCCGCGCCGGCGCCGACCTCGAAGCTGCCCGAGGTGCCCATGCCGATCACGGGCAGTGGCTCGCCGCTGGAGGGAATGGCGCGTTTCAGCAGCGGGCCGCGGAACGGTTGCTCGGCGGTGAGCGCGCCGGCCGGTTTGTTCGGGCCGTTGCCCAGGGGGCGCGGCGTATCCTGGCTGCACGCAGCCAGAGGCGCCAGCGCCAATCCGGTGGCAGTGAGGGTGGCGGTGGCGAGGAAATCCCGACGGCTGGCCATGGCGCGTACTCGCGTTGCGGGGAAGACGTGGACAGACCGCAGCCTCGCCTGTGGCGCGGGCTGCGGACAGTGCCGTTAGCCATGTGCCCGCGGCGGCGTCGCCGTCGCGGGACTCAGCGCGCGCAGAGACGCTGCAACAGGGCCATCGCCGCGGCCGGATTGCGCGCCTTGGCGGCGCTGATGAAATACAGATAGACCTCGCGCGGGCGCGCGCCGGCCTCGCCGACGGCGCCGACATGCGCCAGGTCGGCCGGATCGCCGCCTTCGGCCCATGCGCGCGCGCGTCGCGCCCAATCGTCGAGCTCGGATTCGGGATAGCCGGTCGCGACTTCGGCGCGCGAACGCATCAGCCGCGCGTACACGAAGTCGCCGGTGATGTCGGCCAGCGAGGGGTAGTCGCTGGAGTCGGTGTAGACGGTGGCGACCCGACGCTCGCGCGCGAGGCGCAGGTAGGCGGGATCGCGGAAGCTGTCGTGGCGCACTTCCAGCACGTGGCGCAGGGCCCGGCCGTCGAGCTCGCGCGGCAGGCCGTCGAGGAAGGCGGCGACGTCGTCGGCGTCGAAACTGCGGCTGGGCGCCAGCTGCCACAGGATCGGGCCCAGGCGCTGGCCGAACTCGGCCAGGCCGCCGTCGATGAAGGCCTGCGCGGCCTTGATGTTGCGCGCCAGTGCGCCGGACTGGGTGATCCGCCCGGGGGCCTTGAGCGAGAACGTGAAGACGTTCGGCGTTTCCGCCGCCCACTTGGCGTAAGTGGCCGGTTTCTGCGCGCTGTAGAAAGTGCCGTTGATCTCGATGCTGCTCAACTCGCGGCTCGCGTATTCCAGCTCGCGCCGCTGCACCAAGCCCTTGGGATAGAAGTTGTCGCGCCAGGGCGCGTAGGTCCAGCCGCCGATGCCGACGCGGATGCCGTCCACCGGCGGGACATGACGCGTGTCACCGCCGCTGCCGTCGTCGGCGGGAGGCGCGGAGAACAGATCGCCGGCGGGGGCGGGCTTCTTGCTGCGCGTGGGGCTCATCGGTGTTTCGCCGTCCGAGAGTGATAGGTGCGGAACGCAGGCGAGCATAGCGCCGAAACGTTAAGCTCACGTCGCGCCGACGGTGGCGCGACAGGCACAGGGAGTATCAGGATGACCACCCACACCGGCAGTTGCCATTGCGGCAAGGTCGCTTACGAAGTCGACGGCGATATCGATCAGGCCTTGGACTGCAATTGCTCGATGTGCCGCCGTCGCGGCGGTCTGCTCTGGTTCGTGCCGCGCGCGGCGCTGCGCCTTACCACCGACGAAGCCGACCTGGGTACCTACCGCTTCAACACCGGTGTGATCGCGCACCACTTCTGCCCGAACTGCGGGATCTCGCCCTTCAGCGAAGGCAAGGGGCCGGACGGTTCGGCGATGGGCTGCATCAATGTGCGCTGCCTGGACGGCGTCGACCTGACGACGCTGAAGATCGTGCCGTGGAACGGGCGCGATCATTGAGCCGCGATCGGCGGGGCCGGGGACGGTCAGCGCCCCGCCACCGTCGCGCTTTGGGAATCGCCGACCGACCCTGCCGTCGATCGAACGGGCAAAAAAAGACCGGCGCATGAATGCGCCGGTCTTCGGTGTCGCTAGCGATGCGCTGCTGGCCTCGTACTAAAGCCGATGGATCCGCGCTTTCGCGGGGATGACGCGATGGCAAAGCCGTGCGCATTGCGCACGGCCCGTCGCGTCACTTGATCGGTTCGTTCAACATCATCTGCCGCACGAACCGCACCGGCGGCGCGCCGTAGGACAGCACCTGGTCGTGGTAGGTCTTGGCGTTGAACTGCGCGCCCAGCTTGGTCTCCACCGCCTTGCGCATGTCGAAGTGCTCCTGCGCGCCGACGAAATAGGTCGGCAGCTGCGCCGAGGTCAGCTGCGCGCGCACCCACTTGCCTTCGGCCTCGCTGGCCTGCTGGAAGGCCTGCTGGGTCATCAGCTCCATCGCCTGTTCCTTGGTCCAGTTGTCGACCTGGACGCCCTGGTCGAGGATGGCGTTGGCGATGGTGCGCAGGTAGAACTTCAGCTGGACCAGACGGAACAGCGGGTCGTTATCCAGATAGCCGGCGTCGGCCATCATGTCCTCGGTGTAGACCGCCCAGCCCTCGGCGAACAGGCCCGAGCGCAGCACCGCGCGCAACGTCGACGGCGACTTGGCCGAGTGCGCGCCTTCCAGGTAATGGCCGGGCATCGCCTCGTGGATCGACAGCAGGTGGATCATGCGGTTGTTGTATTCGCGCAGGAACGAGTCGACCTGCTTGTCGCTCCAGTCGTCCGGAATCGGCGAGATCGCATAGTAGGTGTCCAGGCCGCGATCCAGCGGGCCCGGCGAATCGCAGTACGCCACCGCCACGCCGCGCTGGAACTCCGGCATCAGGATGATCTTGACCGGATCGTTGGGCACCGTGACCAGGTCCTTGGCGCGGGTGAACGCGGTGGCGTCGGCCAGGGTCTGCTTGGCGAAATCGACCACCTTGTCGCGCGCGGGCTTCTCGGCGTAGGCCAGCTCCAGCGCGGCTTCGATCGCCTTCTGCTGCTCCGGCGCACTGGGCTTGTCCGGCAGCGCCGGCGCGCCTGGCTTGTCCTTGAGCACCTGCTGCGCGATCGCGTACATGTCGCCGCGCACGCGCACCAGCTCGGCCTCGGCGCGTTGCTTGATTTCGGCGCGCGACAGCGACGAGTTCAGCGAGTACTGCAGCTTTTCGTCGTACAGGGTCTGGCCGATGCGGAAGTTGCCCTTGGCGTTCGGCACCAGGGTTTCGTCCAGCCACTTCTGCTGCTCGGCCACGGCCTTGCGCAGGCCGGCGACGGCCGCGTCCAGGCGCTTGCGGTCCGCGCCCTGCAGCTGGCCCGCATTGGGCACGATGAAGGTGTCGACCAGGCTGAGCACACCGGCGTTCTGCTTGGCGACGGTCTCGGCGTGGATCTTCGGCACCCGCGTCGGGTCGAGGTTGGCGCGCGCCTGGGCGAAGATCTGCGGGATCTTCTCCATGCGCACCGTCGCCGACTTCAGACGCTGCGGCATCGGCGCGAACTCGCGCGCCATCAGGTTGTAGATCGCGCCGCCGGCCAGACCGCTATAGACCTGCGGGTCCCAGGCCCAGCCCTGCAGGGTTTCGATGCCCCACACGTCCGAGCGCAGCTGGTTGCGCAGGATCGCCGCGTCGATCTGGTTCTCGCGCGAGAGCTTGCTCAGATCCACCGTGTCCAACTCGCCCAGCAGCTTCTTGGCGAAATCGACCTGGGCCTTGCGGCCGGCCTCGCTGAGGTCGTCGACCTCGCTGTCGTAGCGGTGCTCGCCGATCTGGGTCGCGGACACCGGGTTCAGCTTCAGCCAGCCGTCCAGCCACTGCTTGGACAGTTCGGCGAAGCGGGCGTCGACGGCGGCGTCGGAAGTGGTCGCCGCGGCGCTGGCGGCGGCCGCGGGCGCCTGCGGCGCGTCGGCCGTCTTCGGCTGGCAGGCGGCCAGGGTGACGGCCAGCAGGGCCAGGGCTAGCGGCGACTTACGCAACAGGCGCATACGGGGTCTCGAGGGGGCGGCGGACGCCGCGATCCGCGCAGGATATCGCGCGCCCGGGGCGCTCCGCATAGGCCGTTGGTCGCCCCCGGGCTTTGCCGATGCGGCTGCGTTATCGTGCGCGACGACGGCCGCGCTACCTGCGGCCACGGGGACATCGATGCGCCTACTACTCTTGGCCGCGTCCTGCGCGCTGCCGCTGGCCGCGGGCATGGCCGGGGCCGCGCCCGCCATGCCGGCCTCCACTACCGATCGCCTGGGCGAGTTCCTGCGCCGGCCGCAGTACGAGTCGCTGACCCTGTCGCCACGCGGAGACTATCTGGCCGCGCGCGTGCCTCTGGACGACCGCACCGTGCTGGTTGTGGTGCGTCGCAGCGACATGCAGATCGCCGCTCAGCTGGATCCGGGCAAGGACGGTTTCGTCGACAGCGAAACCTGGGTGTCGGATACGCGTTTGTTCGCCTCCACCTCGGTGCGCTGGGGCACGCGCGATCAGCCCTACAGCCTGGGCGTGCTGCGCTCGCTGGACGTGGACAACAGCAAGGGGCGCGCCTTCGCCGGCAACGTGATCGACGCGTTGGTCGACGATCCCGAGCGCATGCTGATTTCGGATTGCCGCAAGGTCACGATCAAGGAATGCTGGACCCGCGTGGTCCGGGTCAGCAAGGACGGCGCCGGCAAGCGCGAGGAGATCGTCGACGCACCGATCCCAAACGCCGATTTCCTTGCCGACCGCAAGGGTACGGTGCGCTTCAGCTGGGCCTGGGAAACCGACGATCGCCAGCAGGTCTATTTGCTGCGCGGCGAGGAATGGACCCAGATCAACGACGAGACCATCAGCGGCGTCGAAGTCCTGCCGGTGGGCACCAGCTACGACGGCCGCTACGGCTACCTGTGGAGCGAGCGGAAACAAGGGCCGGATGTGATCGAACGTATCGATCTGGCCAGCGGCGAACGCAGCGTCGTCGCCAGCGACCCCGACAGCGACCCGCAGCGTTTGGTCTGGTCGTTCGATGGTCATGAACCGATCGGCGCGGTCTACGGCGGCCTGCATCCCAAGGCCCGCTTCTTCGACGCCTCGCATCCGCATGCGGCGCTCACCGCCGACATGGAAACCGCGTTTCCGGGCGAATTCGCACGTGTGACCAGCGCTACCCGCGACGGCCGGTCGGCGGTGGTCACCGTCAGCAGCCCGCGCGAACCCGATCGCTATTACTTGCTGGACACCGCCAGCGGCGACCTGAAGTTGCTCGCCAAGCGCCGGCCCTGGCTGACGGCGGCGCAGATGGCGCCCACGCGCGCGATCGAGCTCAAGACCCGCGACGGTGTGGTCTTGCGCGGTTGGTTGACCGCCCCCACCAAGTCGCACGCGGCGCCGCTGCCGTTAGTGGTGATGCCGCACGGTGGCCCCTTCGATATCCAGGACGACTGGGGCTACGACGACGAGGTACAGATGCTGGCGACGCGCGGCTATGCGGTGTTGCGAGTGAATTTCCGCGGTTCGGGAGGACGGGGGCGCGACTTCGTCGAGTCGGGCCATCGCCAATGGGGCGCGAAGATGATCGATGATCTCAACGACGCCACCCGCTGGGCCATCGCGGACGCCGGCGTCGACGCCGAGCGCATCTGTCTCTGGGGCGCCAGCTATGGCGGCTATGCGGCGCTGATGGCGGCCGCGCGCGAGCCCGACCTTTACCGCTGCGCGATCGGTTTCGCCGGCCCCTACGATCTGCCCACCATGCATCGTTGGGGCGACGTGCAGCGTTCGCGCTGGGGCCGTGCCTACCTGGATCGGACCCTGGGCGACGACATGGCCGAATTGCGCCGTCAGTCGCCGACCGCGCATGCGGCCAAGATCAAGGCCGATCTGATGTTGGTGCAGGGCATGCGCGATGAGCGCGTGTCGCCCGAGCATCTGCGGATGATGAAGCGTGCGCTCGAGGAGGCAGGGAAGCCCTACGAGGGCTACTTCCCCTCCCAGGAAACCCATGGCTTCTACGGCGAGAAATCCAAGCGTCAGTACTACGAGCGCGTGTTGGGGTTCCTCGACAAGCATCTGCGCTGAGCCCGTGCGCGCTCCTCAGTCCGAGACGATGCGCTCGGGCCGCGTGTAGACGTTCAACGAGTCCCCGCGCGCGAACGCGGCCAAGGTGATGCCGGCGTCATCGGCGGTGCGGATGGCCAGGTCGGTGGGGGCCGAGATCGCCACGACCAGGCCGATGCCGGCGGTGGCGGCCTTGTGCAGCAGTTCGTAGGACGCGCGCGAGGTCATGACCAGGAAGCCCGTGCGCGGGTCCAGCGCGGGCGCCGAGCGCGCCATCGCGCCGATCAGCTTGTCGAGGGCGTTGTGGCGGCCGACGTCCTCGCGCACCAGCAGGCCGTCGGGGTGTGCGAAGCCGGCGGCGTGGACGCCGCCGCTGCGCGCGTTCAAGGGTTGCTGTGCGGCCAGCGCGTCGAGGGCGGCGCGGATCTCGGCGCGACCGACGCGAAGGGGGTTGTCCACGCGCGCGACCGGACGCACCGCTTCGCGCAGCGATTCGACCCCGCACAGGCCGCAGCCGCTGCGGCCCTCCAGGTTGCGGCGGCGGTCGGCGATGGTGTCGTAGCGCGATTGCGGGATCGCCCCATGCAGGGCGACGCCGGCCTCGCTGCGCACCACGTCGACCAGGCGGTACTCCTGCGGCGCGGCGACGATGCCTTCGCTGAGCGCGAAGCCGAGCGCGAAATCCTCCAGCGATTCCGGCGTGGCCATCATCACCGCGAATGCGAGGCCGTTGTAGAGCAGCGCGACCGGCGCTTCGACCACGACCGCGTCCTCATGTTCGCCGCGCGCGTCGCCGTGCAGGCGCAGGGTGCGCACCGAATGCAGGGCGTCGTTCATGCCTGGCCGCACAGGCGGCGGCCCTTGTCGGTGAGCGCCAGCAGCACGCGCTCGCCCTCGCGCTGCTGCACGATCAGGTCCAGTCCGTCGTAGCGCGGGTCGTCGCCCAGCGCGGCCAGCAGGCGCTGCAGCTCGCTCAGTCCCAGGCCCAGGCGCTTGGCGACGCGATGGATGGATTGGCGGTCTTCCTCGGCCAACAGGCGCAGCAAGTCCAGGGCGGGGTCCTCGCTCATCGCGCGACGGCGACGGCGCTGCGGCTCAGTCGCACCGGGATCGATTTCGACGCCGGCGTGCGCGCGCGTTCGGCATGGCTGCCCAGCGGCACCAGCGGATTGGTCTCGGGGAAGTAGGCGGCCAGGCAGCCGCGCGGAATGTCGTATTCGACCAGGCGGAAACCTTCGACCCGGCGCTCCTCGATGCCGCCGCGGCCGTCGTCCCAGACCGAGGTGATGTCGACCAGATCGCCGTCGGCATACGCCAGCGCTTCCAGGTCCTCGCGGCCGATGAAGCAGACCCGGCGCAGGCCGTGCACGCCGCGGTAGCGGTCGTCCAGGCCGTAGACGGTGGTGTTGTACTGATCGTGCGAGCGCACCGTCATCAGCTGCAACAGGGCCGGCGCGCTCGCGTCGGCGTCGGCCAGCGCATGCACGAAGAACTGCGCCTTGCCGGTCGCGGTCGGGAATTCGCGTTCGCGGCCCGGATGGCGCAGATGGAAGCCGCCGGGCGTGCGCACGCGGCGGTTGAAATCCTCGAAGCCGTCGACGACCTGGGCGATGCGCTCGCGGATGCGGTCGTAGTCCTCGACCAGGGCCAGCCAGGGCGTCGCGCTGTCGGGCAGGGTGGCGGCGGCGAGGCGGGCGACGATCGCGGGCTCGGACAGCAGCTGCGGCGAGGCCGGCGGGTTCATGCCCGAGGACAGGTGCACCATGCTCATCGAATCCTCGACCGTGACCGCCTGCGGGCCGGTGGCTTGCAGGTCGATCTCGGTGCGGCCCAGGCAGGGCAGGATCAGGGCCTCGCGGCCGTGGACCAGATGCGAGCGATTGAGCTTGGTGCTCACGTGCACGGTCAGCGCGCAGTTGCGCAGCGCTTCGTAGACCAGGCCGGTGTCGGGCGTGGCGGCGGCGAAATTGCCGCCCATGGCGAAGAACACTTTGCCGCGGCCGTCGCGCATGGCCTCGATCGCGGCCAGGGTGTCGTAGCCGTGTTCGCGCGGCGGCGCGAAGCCGAACGCCGCGCCGAGTTTGTCCAGGAAGCGCGCCGAGGGCTGTTCGTAGATGCCCATCGTGCGGTCGCCCTGCACGTTGGAATGGCCGCGCACCGGGCAGGGGCCGGCGCCGGGCTTGCCGATGTTGCCGCGCAGCAGCAACAGGTTGGCCAGCATCTGGATGGTGGCCACGCTGCGCCGGTGCTGGGTGATGCCCATGCCCCAGCACAGGATGGTCGCGCGGCTGTCGATGTAGATGCGACCGGCCTGCTCCAGCTGTTCGCGGCTCAGGCCCGATTCGCGCTCCAGCGCCGGCCACGGGGTCGCACGCAGGGCGTCGGCGAAGGCGTCGTAGCCGCGGGTATAGGTGTGGACGAAGGCCTGGTCGACCGCGCCGGCCTCGACCACCTGCTTGGCCAGCGCGGTGGCGACGGCGAGGTCGCCGCCGATGCGCGGCTGGTAGTACTCGCTGGCGATGCGGGTGCTGCCGCCGCTGAGCATTTCGGTGGGCGACTGCGGATCGGCGAAGCGTTCCAAACCGCGTTCGCGCAGCGGATTGAAGGCGACGATGCGGCAGCCGCGCTTGGCCGCGCTGCGCAGCTCGCCGAGCATGCGCGGGTGGTTGGTGCCCGGGTTCTGGCCGAACACGAAGATCGCCTCGGCGCGTTCGAAGTCGTCCAGGGTGACCGAGCCCTTACCGCTGCCCAGTTGTTCGGTCAGGGCCACGCCCGAGGGCTCGTGGCACATGTTGGAGCAGTCGGGCAGGTTGTTGGTGCCGTACTCGCGTACGAACAACTGGTACAGGAACGCAGCTTCGTTGGAGGTGCGTCCGGAGGTGTAGAAGATCGCTTCGTTCGCGCTGTCCAGGCCTTGCAGGGCCCCGGCGATGCGTGCGAACGCCTGTTCCCAGGCTATCGGCACATAACGATCGCTTATGGGGTCATAGGACATCGGCTCGGTCAGCCGGCCCTGCGCCTCGAGCGCGCGATCGTCCATGTCGGCCAGCTCGGCGACGCTGTGGGCGGCGAAGAACTCGCGCGTCACCCGCTTGGACGTGGCCTCGTTGGCGACCGCCTTGACCCCGTTCTCGCAGAACTCGAAGGTCGAGTGCGCGTTGCGGTCCGGCCAGGCGCAGCCCGGGCAATCGAAACCCTTGGGCTGATTGGCTTTGAGTAGGGTGCCGGCGCCCTTGATCACGACCTGCTGGTCGCGCAGCGCCTGCCAGGAACTGCGCAGGGCATCCCAGCCGCCGGCGGGTTTGTCGTAGTGGTCGATGGGCTTGTCGTCGGACATCGTGGTTCGCTGATCGGGCCGTGGCCTCGCGTGCAGCATAGCCGACCGGCTCGCGCGCGCCGCACGTTCAGGCTTCGTTTGGAAATCCCGGCATGGCGTGTCGCGAGCCGCGGCATGCGTCGAAAGCCCGGCTTGACGCTCGCATGCGGCGATGCAACAAATTCTCCACCGCCGCCTGTCGCGGCATCGAGCAAGACCTGCGAACCGTGATCGTCATCGGACCTGTGAACCCGCGTTTGCGCCGCCTGCCGGCGGGCGCCCTGCGCTGTACGGAGTCGTGTCGTCGCTGAGCGCGACACCTGCCTTCCGTAACGCCGCCGTCCCCGCACGAGTTCCGCATGACCCCGCACTTCGATCTCCGCGCGCTGCCTGCGCGCCGCCTCCTCATCGCTCCGCCGCGCGACCGCGTCGCCCGGTGTAGATCGCAGGCGATGCCCGTCACGGGCTGAGCCTGCCACCGCTCACCGTCCGGAGCGGCACGCGAGCGCATTCGACTCGCGGCCATCTCTCCCTCTCCCAGGTCGCGCCGCACGCGTGGTGGCGCGGGTGCGCTGCGGCGTGCCGCTACGGACGGACCTTTCGTCTCTCTTGCCTTTCCTTGTCCGTCTATTGGAGTGCTTGCATGTCGTTTTCCGTTTCGCCTTCCCCGCGCCGCCGACCTTTGATCCTGGCCTTGGCGCTGGCCCTGGCCGCGCCGCTGGCGCAGGCCGACGAAGCCGCCGCCGACGCCGGCGTCACCCTGGACGCGGTCCAGGTCACCGGCACCAACCTGCGCCGCAGCGACGAGGCCGGCGTCAATCCGGTGCTGGTGCTGGACCGCGCCCAGATCGAGCGCAGCGGCAAGGTCACCGTGTCGGATCTGTTGCGCAGCCTCACCGCCAACAGCGGCAACAGCTTCAACGAGCAGTACACCGGCAGCTTCGCCAACGGTTCGGCGGGCGTGTCGCTGCGCGGCCTGAGCCAGAAGAACACCCTGGTGCTGGTCAACGGCTATCGTGTCGCGGCCTATGGTTTCGCCCAGAACACCCAGGACAATTTCGTCGATCTCAACGCCCTGCCGCTGGGCGCGGTCGAGCGCATCGAAGTGCTCAAGGACGGCGCCTCGGCGCTGTACGGTTCGGATGCGATCGCCGGCGTGGTCAACATCATCCTGCGCCGCAAGATCGAAGGCGTGGAGCTGGACGCGGCCTACGGCGCCGCCACCGAGGGCGGCATCGACCAGCGCAGTCTGGGCCTGCGCGCCGGCGTCGGCGATCCCGACAAGGACGGTTACAGCCTGCGTTTCAGTCTGGACGTGCTGGACCGCGGCCGCCTGGATGCCGACGAACGCGATCTGACCCGCGATGGCGACTACCGCGATCAGCCGGGCGGCCGGCTCGCCGGCTGGTCCACCCAGGGCGGCGCTTACTTGAGCAACCCGCGCGCGCCGCAGCGTTTCCCAAATTGCCAGCCTGGCACCGTGGCGCGGCCCTACGCCGACTTCGGCAGCCCGCTGCCGGGCGAGGCTTGCGCGTTCAACACCCAGCCCTATCGCACCCTGCTGCCCGACGCGGAGCGCTATCAGGCCTCGCTGGCCGGCGACTATTGGTTCAACGATTCGGTGCAGGGTTTCGCCGAGCTGCTCTACAGCACCAGCCACAACGGCGCCTACTTCGGCGCGCCCTTGTCGGTGGGCGCGGGCCTGCGCGCCTACGATCGCAACACCGGGCGCCTGGTCGATATCCCGGTGGTGCTGCCGGTGGGGCATCCGAACAATCCCTACGGCGTGCCGACGCCGTTCGAAACCACCTTCCTCGACCTGGGCCCGCGCTACAAGATCAACCAATCGCAGTTCCAGCGCACCCTGGTTGGCCTGCGCGGACGCGGCGAGGTCTGGGATTGGGAGCTGGCGGCCAACTATTCCGAGAGCCGCCAGCGCGAGTACGTGCGCAACTTCGTCGACCGTTACGCGTTCGAGCGCGTGCTGGCCGACGGCAGTTACGACTTCTTGAACCCGGGCCGCACGCCCGGCGCGCTGGAGACCCTGCGCTTGTCCACGCGTCGCCCCGGCACCTATCGCCTGGCCACGGTCAACGCCAAGGTGTCGGGCTTCCCCTGGCAGTGGCGCGCCGGCGACGTGGGCGTGGCGGCGGGTGTGGAATTCCGCGACGAGGCCCAGGACGCGCGCACCAGCCCGCAGGTGCTGTCGGGCACCGAGCTGCGCCCGGCGATCAATCTGATCGACGGCCAGCGCCGGGTCTCGGCGGCGTTCGTCGAGTTCAGCCTCAAGCCCTTCGACACGGTCGAGGTGCAACTGGCCGGGCGCGGCGATCACTACAGCGACTTCGGCAGCGCCTTCTCGCCCAAGCTGGGCGTGCGCTGGCAGCCCAACGAGGACTGGCTGCTGCGCCTCAACGCCTCGCGCGGCTTCCGCGCGCCGTCGCTGCCGGAGATCGCGCAGAGCACCACCATCAGCTACGGCAGCGTGATCGATCCCTACGATCCGGTGCAGCCCGGCGGTTCGCGCGGCGTGACCATCCTGCGTGCGGGCAATCCCGATCTCGACGCCGAGCGCTCCAGCAACGTCAATCTCGGCGTGCTGTGGTCGCCCAGCGCCGACACCAGCCTGGGCGTGGACCTGTATCGCATCCGCCAACGCGATCTGATCGGGCCCGACAGCCTGCAGGCGATCGTGTCGAACCCGACCGCCTATCCCGGTCGCGTCACCCGCGATGCGCAGGGCCGCCTGCAGCTGATCGAGAACCGCTACGCCAACCAGGGCACGTTGACCACCACCGGTTTCGATATCGAGGGCCGCCAGGTCTGGCACGCGGGCGCGACCGACTGGACCCTGGACGGCAGCTGGACCCGATTGCTCAGCTACGAACAGCCGCAGGTCGCCGGTCAGGCGGCGCTGGAAGGCGCGGGCGGCAACCGCTTCGGCGCGCTGCCGAAGTGGCGCGGCATCACCTCGCTGGGCGTGAACCGCGGCGACTGGAACGCGCAGCTGTCGTGGCGCTACATCGGCGGCTATGCCCAGCAGGTGGTGGACGCGCGCAGCAACCCAGGCCTGCGCAGCAAGGTCGGCGACAGCCACACCTTCGATCTGTACCTGGCTTACCAAGGCCTGCGCGACAGCACGCTGTACCTGTCGGTGCAGAACCTGACCGACCGCGATCCGCCGTTCGATCCGGCCGGCGGCGCGCTGCCCTACGACATCACCCAGTACGACGGGCTGGGGCGGTTCGTGACGGTGGGCTTCAAGCACCGGTTCTGAGGCGGCCGATGCAGGACCGGCGCTTGCGGGCCCGTGCTTCGCGGCGCGGGTCGGCAGCGGCTGCGATGCCTCGTTGCTAGCATGGGCCGGCGTCGCGCGTACCCGCCGGGGTGCGCGCGACGGACCGGTTTCCAGTCCGCGTGGACAGGAAACCCAACGGCAGTACCGACAAGGAGCAGGTCATGGCAGACCCGGTTGGCGGCATCATCCTCACCATCTTTCTTTCCGTTACCCACGTAGGCGAGAACCAGGGCTTTCCGCATACGCCCGACGCGGCTTACGTCTGCGGTTTCGACCGCGCCAGTTACGAGATCGACCAGGCCGGCACCATCGACGTGGTGTTCGTGCCCAGCACGGCGGCGCGCTTCAAAATGCGCTCGGTGCGCATCAGCAACGACAACAGGGCGGCGCCGGAGTACGCGACCCTGGGGATCCAGAACCGCTCGCTGCAGCTAGATGCCCAGAACAGGACCGCGCAGGCGATCTACTTCGGCGTGACGGTCGAGGACGAGAAGACCGGACAGTCGTTCGAATGCGACCCGCAGGTCATCAACATTCCCCGGCCTCCGGCGTAATCGGGCCGAGCGACCGTCGCGACAGGGCCGGCTTGCGGCGCGCTGAACGTCGGGCGTCACCCCCGCTGGTGGCGCCCATCGCGGCGATGTCATAGTCGGCCCAGCCCACAGGGGGCTCGGGGAGAATCGCGATGCGCAGCGTTTGGACCACGGCCGCGTTGGCCTTGACCTTGGCGGCCGCGGCCGCTTGCAGCAAACATGCGCCGCAGGAAGAGGCGGCCGCCGCCTCGCCCGAAAGCACCGCCGCTTCGCCCGGCCGCGCGGCGGGTGGCGCCGCCGATCTGGGCGTGAAGCTGGCCTACGAGCACGAAGTCGACCTCAAGATCGAGGCGGCCGAGATACCCAAGCGCCTGCGCGCGGCCCAGGACGCCTGCAACGGCGGCAAGTTCGGTCCCTGCGCGGTGCTGGGCCTGCAGCAGCAGGGCGGCGACGTCCCCAGCGCCAGCCTGCAGGTGCGGGTGGTGCCCGCGGGCGTGGACCCGCTGATCGCGCTGGCCGGCAAGGGCGACGAGATCGCCAGCCGCAACACCCATGCCGAGGATCTGGCCGTGGTGATGCGCGACAACACCTTGCTGCAGGATCGCCTGCGCAAGGAACACGCGCGGCTGCTGGAGTTCCAGGGCCGCCACGATCTGAAGATCCAGGACATGATGGTGCTCTCGACCCAGATCGCCCAGATCGAGGCGCAGTTGCAGGGCGCGCAGCAGGAAGGCGCGCAGCAGCAGCGCCGGGTCGACACCCAGTTGCTCACGCTGCGCTTCAACGCGCCGCAATCGCAGGCCAACCGCAGCGAGATCGGCCAGGCCCTGGGCGATTTCGGCGCGATCGTGACCGGCGTGGTGGCCTGGATGATCCGCGCCTTCGCGGTGCTGCTGCCCTTGGGCGTGGTGGTGCTGGGCGCGCTGTGGTTGCTGCGTCTGTTGCGCCGACGCGGCCGCAAGGCGGCCTGAGTGCGCGCCGTCGCGTGCTGGCTGCTGCTGCTCGCCGCGCCGGGATACGCCGCTGCGTCGCCGTCCTTCGCTTGTCCCCCGCAGGGCTGGGACCGCGCGGCCTTGGAGACCTTGAAGCGCGAGGAATTCGCGCTCGCCGATCCGGTCCGCCTCGAGGCGTTGGCGCAGGGGCTGGTGTTCTGTCTCGGCGATCCCGATCCGACCTTGCGCGACGGCATCGCCTATGAGGCCTTGTCGGCCTGGATGCGCAAGGGTGCCTTGCCGGCTCCGGCGCTGCGCCGATTGAGCGACCTTCTGTACTTCCGCCTGGACGGGCCGGAAGGCGAAGGCTATGTGCATCCGTTCGCGGCCCTGGTGTTGGCCGAGGTCGCGCGCACCGATCGCGTCGCGGCCTGGATGAGCGCGCAGGAGCGCGCGACGATGGTCGCGCGCGCGGTGCGTTACGAAACCTCGGTGCGCGACTATCGCGGTTACGACGCGCGCAACGGCTGGCGCCACGGCGTCGCCCATGGCGCCGACTGGCTGATGCAATTGAGCTTGAATCCGGCGCTGGACGACGCCCAACTGGCCGCGATCGTCGATGCGGTCGCGGCCCAGGCGGTGCCCGAAAGCGGGCATGCCTACGTCTTTGGCGAGCCCGAGCGTCTGGCGGCGCCGGTGCTGTACGCGGCGCGGCGCGGTTTTCGCGACGAGGCGCAATGGACGGCGTGGTTCGCCGGCCTGCCGGCACGCCTGGGCGATGCCAAGCTGGCCTACCGCGACCCGGCCTGGCTGGCGCGCCGCCACGACCTGCTCGCGTTCCTGCAGGCGATCTACGTCAGCGCCGACGTGTCCGACGATGCGCGCCTGCGCGTGCTGCTGCCGGGCGCGACCGCGGCGCTCAAAGCGATGCGCTGACCGGGAGCGACAGCCCCGTTTGTCTTCCCCTTTGGAAAGGGGGGAGTGAGGGGGATTTGCTTTTGAGTCGCGCGACCCCGCCGCTCATGTCTCGACAGCGCTCGCCAAGAACAGATCGCAAAGCTGCGCCAGCTGGGTCAGCGCTCCTCTTCGCTCTCGAACTCGACCAGCACATCCAGATCGAACGCCAGCGCCTCCACCGCCTCGCGCACTTTCTCCGCGCTGGCGCGGTTGGGGGCGTCGATTTCGAGCTCGTGGGTGCCCGGGCCGCGGTCGTCGGGCAGGCCGGCCGAGCTGGAATCGGAGTCGTCCATGCGCGGCATCAGGTCGGCGACTTCCTCGACGTGTTCGATGCCGTCCAGGCTCACCAGGAGGTTGCCGATGGCGCGGGCATCGTCTTCGCTACCGGTCACGCGCAGTCGCAGCAGGGGCATGGTTGGTTCCTATCGCGGGAGAGCAGAAACGAGGCTAGGCGCGGCCGGGCTAAGGCCATGTGACGGCGCGGAATCGGCTCCGCGCGCGCGTCATCCGGCGTCCACGGCGATGGAGTAGGGTGCGCGCATGAACACGAGCGAATCCGCCCCCGCGCCGTCGGTGACCCTGCGTCCGCTGGAGCGCAGCGACCTGCACTTCGTCCATCAGCTCAACAACAATCGCAGCGTGATGGGTTACTGGTTCGAGGAGCCCTACGAGTCCTTCGTCGAGCTGGAGGAACTGTTCCGCAAGCACATCCACGATCAGTCCGAGCGCCGCTTCATCGTCGAGGACGCGCACGGCGAACGCGTGGGCCTGGTCGAGCTGGTCGAGATCGACCACCTGCATCGGCGCGGCGAGTTCCTGATCATGATTTCGCCCGAGCAGCAGCGCCGCGGCTATGCGCGTGCGGCGACCCGGCTGGCGATCAGCTACGCGTTCCGGGTGCTGAACCTGTACAAGCTGTACTTGCTGGTGGACGTGGACAACCTGCGCGCGATCGCGATCTACGAGGGCGCGGGCTTCCAGCGCGAGGGCGTGCTGGTGGACGAATTCTTCAGCGACGGCCGCTACCGCAGCGTGGTGCGGATGTGTCTGTTCCAGCATCAGGTGCTGAACCACCGCCGCGACGCCTGAGCGTCGCGGCGGCGCGCAGCTTACTTGGCCTTGCCCTTGGCGGGCTTGGCGGGCTTGGCGGCCGGGGCCTTTTCGCTGACTTCGCGCGTGGGCAGCGGTACGTTGCACAGGTCGATGTGGCCGGCCGGCTGCTTGTACCACTCGTCGCGGCGGTTGCGGCGCGACTCGATGATCTCGTCGAAGGCGGCGCTGTCGGTGCGCAGCACTTCGATCCCGACCCGATCCTTCTTGGGCAGGTCGGCGGCCAGGCGGATCGAGGCGATCGGCACGCGTTGGGCCGGATTCTCGTAGAAACCCAGCGCGCCGGTGCCGCGCGGCAGCACCGACAGCAGCTCCATGCCCTGGACCACGCGGCCGACCACGGTGATGTTGCGGTCGAGCTGGCGCGGCGACTGGCCGATCACCACGTACAGTTCGGTGCCGTTGCTGGAATCGGCGGCGACGTCGCGGCCGGCGCCGACCATGCCGTAGCAATGCGCGAGCCAGGCCGACTTGGCCGAGGTATCGCGCGCGGCCGGGAAACCGTCGGCGAAACCGACCTGCGGCGCCCAGCCGTCCGGATCGGGCAGGACGTGGAAGGGCAGCTTGTCGCTGCTGCGCGCGAATTCCGCCGGCAGCTTGGCCTTGGTGCCCTTGCCCAGCGGCTTGCGGCTCTTGTCGTCCTCGGCCGGATCGCCCCATTGCACGACGAAGTTGTCCTGCGAGCGGTTGATGCTCAGCCCGTTCCAATAGCCGTTGCGCGCGAGCGCACGGATGTTGGCGACGTGGGCGGGCGCGAAGTCGGGCGCCAGCTCGATCACCACGCGGCCGCGCGGCAGATTGAGGTAGAGGGTGTCGCGCGGATCCAGCGCCCGCCAGTCGGTGGGCTTGGTGGCGTCGAGGATCTCCTGCATCGAGCGCGGCTTGGCCGCGCCGGCGGCCGCGGCGGCCAGCGGCAGGGATAGGGTCGCGGCGATCAGCAGCGGCGACAGCCACGCCGAGGGCTTGGACGAGTACGGCTTCGAACGCATCGTAGGATCTCCCCTTCAGGTCGAGCGAGTGTAGTCGCCGCGCATGAATTCGGTGAACTCGTCCTGGCCCGGAAAGCGGTTCTCGATCACGAAGCGGTAGCGATCCTGGTCGAACTCGTAGCGGTAGCGCGCCTCGCCGCGCGCGGTGGTCTTCTCCAAGCGCAGCACCTCGCCATCCCAGTCGCCGCGCGCGGGTTCGGGCGGGAAGCCCATGCTGTCGAACCACCACCACAGCACGGCCTGGCTGCCGGGTTCGACCAGGAACACGCCATGGCCGCGGAACACGACCTGGCCGTCGCGCTCCTCCTCGTAGTCCTGGATCAAGGCCATGCCGTCCAGCGAGGGCCGGCATTGGCTGCGTCCGATCGCGCGGCCGCCGGGGCCCCAGGGCGAGGGCGAAAGCTGCTCCTCGCCGCTCCAGCGGCCGGCCAGACGCATCAGCCGCGCATGCGCGGGACCGGGGCGGGGCAGGTCCATGGCGGACTCCGTATCGGCGGGACCGGCAGGGTAGCGCGGCGGCCGATCTGGAGCGGTAGTAAGGCCTAGTTACTAATGGCATGCGCGGTATAGCGAAGTTCGCACTACTGTGGACACCAAGCTAGTAGGACCGGGCCATGACCGACCTAGAACTCCATCTCCGCAAGTTCCAGAAAGAGCTCAGCGCCGGCACCGTGTCGCTGGCTTTGCTGGCCGTGCTCGGCGGCGCGCAGGAGCCGATGTACGGCTATCAGATCGCCAAGCGCCTGGAGCGCGAAGGCGAGGGCGTGCTCAGCGGCAAGCAGAGCGCGCTGTATCCGGTGCTGCGCAACCTGGGCGCCGCGGGCCTGCTCGACAGCCACGTCGAGCCCTCGGTGTCGGGACCGCCGCGCCGCTACTACCGCATTACCGACGCCGGTCGCGAGGTCCTGCACGAATGGACCGCGGCCTGGCGCGCCACCCGAGATTCCGTCGATTCCGTCCTTGAAGGACCGTCCGTATGAACGCCAGCCACGCCACTCCGCTTCCGACTTCGATCCCCGATTACCTGGAGCGCTTGCGCGCGGCGCTGGGCGGCGCCGACCCGGCCCTGGTCCAGGACGCGTTGTACGACGCCGAGGAATACCTGCGCTCGGAGATGGCCGAGAATCCCGGCAAGAGCGAGGCCGACGTGATCGCCTCGGTCGCCGGCAGCTACGGCGCGCCCGACGAGGTCGCCGAAATCTACCGCGACACCGAGGTCACCGTGCAGACCGCCTTGCGCACGCCGCGGCCGCAGCCGCGCAAGTCGGCGCTGGGCCAGTTCTTCGGCGTGATCGCCGAGCCGCGCACCTACGCGGCGCTGTTCTACATGCTGCTGTCGCTGGCCACCGGCATCTTCTACTTCACCTGGGTGGTCACCGGCGCCTCGCTGTCGGCGGGCCTGGCATTGCTGATCATCGGCATTCCGTTCGTGATCCTGTTCCTGGGCTCGGTGCGGGTGCTGTCGCTGGTCGAGGGGCGCCTGGTCGAGGTGATGCTGGGCGAGCGCATGCCGCGCAGGCCCTTGTACAGCGGACGCGGCAAGCCGCTGTTCGACCGCATCAAGGACATGTTCGTCGATCCGCGCACCTGGGGCACGCTGCTGTACATGCTGCTGATGATGCCGCTGGGCATCCTCTACTTCACCATCGCGGTGACCGGCCTGAGCGTGTCGCTGTCGCTGATCCTGGCGCCGATCGCGCTGCTGTTCGGCAGCAACGGTACGATCTGGATCGACGGCGTCAATCTGGCCTCGCAGTCGCAGCCCTGGACTTGGCCGCTGGCGGTGGCGTTGGGCATCGTGCTGCTGTTCGTGACCCTGCACATCGCCCGCGGCGTCGCGATCTTCCACGGTGCGCTGGCCAAGCATCTGCTGGTGAAGTCTTCGCAGTACAACTGAGCGGAGCGTAGGTAAAACGCGAAGGTCTGGCGGATCGATCCGCCAGGCCTTCGTCGTTTTTGAGGTTAAGCGAGTCCCTCTTAACCCACCCAACAAAGGGTGAGGCCTCAGCGAAGGCTTTTCTGCCTTTGACTCCCTCCTTTATCAAAGGGTGAAGCCGTGCGGCTTACGAACCGCAGGTTCAAGCACGGCTGAATGCCGGCAGGCTCCTGCTTGTAGCTCCCTCCTTTGGAAAAGGAGGGTTGGGGAGGATTTGCTGTTGCTTTTCTTTCGCCTTTTCTGACCGAAGGTCAACGGCTTCCGCCTGCTGCGCATGCGGGTTACTTTCTCTTGCTAGCCCAAGAGAAAGTAACCAAAGAGAAGGGCTAGCGTGACCAACCCTCCCTTGCGAGTTCGGTGCCTGCGCCGGGATTTTTCGAATGGACATCCCTGTCCATTCGAAAAACGGCGCGCGTCCTGCGCGCCGCCCTNCCCTTGCGAGTTCGGTGCCTGCGCCGGGATTTTTCGAATGGACATCCCTGTCCATTCGAAAAACGGCGCGCGTCCTGCGCGCCGCCCTTCGGGTCTACGGTTGGTCGGGTGAGTGCGCTGCTTTTGGACTTCAATGCCGCGGCAACAGCAACAGCAACAGCAACAGCAACAGCAACAGCAACAGCAACAGCAACAGCAACAGCAACAGCAACAGCAACAGCAACGGCAAGGAAGAGGCGGGAACAACCGATCCGCAATTGCCTGTCGTAGGATGCGGTGAGCGAAAGCGAACCGCATCGTCGCGGGGTAGCCAGCATGCGGATGATGCGGTTGTCGTGGCATGCGCATGGCGAAAAAGCGAAGGCCCGATGGATCGCTCCGCCGGGCCTTCGTTATGTCCACTCTCCCGCACAGCGGAAGAGAGGGGAGGGTCGCTAGCCCTTACGCCGCGTACTTGGCGATAAAGTCGCGTACCTGCGGATACACCTGCTCGCGCCAGCGGCGGCCGCTGAAGATGCCGTAGTGGCCCGCGCCCTTGACCTCGATGTGCTGGTGGTCGGCCTCGGCGATGCCGGTGCACAGGCGGTGCGCGGCGCGGGTCTGGCCCTGGCCGGAGATGTCGTCGAGCTCGCCTTCGATGGTCAGCAGCGCGGTCTTGCCGATCGCGGCGGGGTTCACGCGCTCGCCGGCCACGTCCCACAGGCCGCGCGGCAGCAGATGTTCCTGGAACACGACGCGGATGGTGTCGAGGTAGTACTCGGCCGGCATGTCGAGCACGGCGTTGTACTCGTCGTAGAAGCGCCGGTGCGAGGCCGCGTCCTCGAGGTCGCCCTTGAGCAGGTCCTGATAGAAATCCCAGTGCGACTGGAAGTGGCGCTCCGGATTCATGGCCACGAAGCCGCTGTGCTGGAGGAAGCCCGGATACACGCGACGGCCGCTGCCGGGGTAGTTGGCCGGCACGTGGTGGATCAGGTTGCCCTCGAACCACCACAGCGGCTTGTGCACGGCCAGGTCGTTGACCTGGGTCGGGCTTTCGCGGGTGTCGATCGGGCCGCCCATCATCACCAGCGAACGCGGCGTGGTTTCGCCGCGCGCGGCCATCAGCGACACCGCCGCCAGCACCGGCACGGTCGGCTGGCAGACGCTGATCACGTGCAGCTTCTCGGCGCCGATCAGGCGGATGAATTCCTGGATGTAGGCGACGTAGTCGTCGAGGGTGAAGGCGCCCTCGCTGGCCGGCACCATGCGCGCGTCGATCCAGTCGGTGATGTAGACCTTGTGGTCGCGCAGCAGGGTCTTGACGGTGTCGCGCAGCAGAGTGCTGTGGTGGCCCGACAGCGGCGCGACCACCAGCACCGGCGGATCGTCCTTGAGCTCGGCGATGTTGTCGGCGTCGTCGGCGTAGCGCTTGAAGCGCAGTAGGCGGCAGAACGGCTTGCGCTTCATCTCGCGCTCGATCACCGGGTAGGTGTCGCCGTCGATCTGCAGCGAGTGGATGCCGAACTCGGGCTTCTCGTAGTCCTTGCCGATCCGGTACAGCAACTCGTAGCCCGCGGCCACGCGCGAGGCGCCGGGCACGGTGGACAGCCAGCTGCCGGGGGCGGCGAACATCTTGGAGCCGGCATCGGCCCAGTAGGTCATCGGCGCCAGCCAGGCGCGGCCGAGTTCGTGCATCTGGTAAAGCAGCATCGGGCGGATCCCCAGGAACGACGGTGAGCGAACGGCGGTTTGCTGCGGCGCAGCATAGCCGATAGCGGAGGACCCGGGGTTAAGCCGGGGTCGGCGTTCAGCCCGCGGTTTCCAGGGCGGCCGCGCCTTCGCGCAGCCCGGGGGCCAGCCACAGGTGCGAGCCCAGCGGGGCGAAGCCGACCGCCTGGAAGCGTTCGCGGTAATAGCGGGCCGGGCGGCGCTTGAAGCCGACCGTATCGCCGTCGACGCCGTCCTCGCGGGTGAAGGTCTCCAGGAACGCGACCCCGCCGCAGAGCTCGGCCAGCCCGGGCAGGCCGCGTTCGAGTTCGCGCGGGGTCAGGTAGTGCAGCACGTCGCTGCACACCAGCAGGTCGACCGGCGGGCAGGGGCGCAGGGTCTCGAAATCGCCGAAATGCGCGTAGTGCAGGTTGCGGCGCGCGCCATGGCGGGCGACCGCGTACTCGCTGCTGTCGAAGCCCAGATAGCGCAGCTTCGGGCGCAACTTCAGCAGCGGCGCACGCCAGGCGGCCTCGCCGGCGCCGATGTCGAGCACGCTGCGGATCGGGCGCTCCAGATGGTATTCGGCGCTGGCCACGGCCAGGGCGACCTTGCGCTCCAGGCGCGCGCGGCCGCCGATCTCGGGGTCGCGGTACCAGCGTTGGAAGTAGTCGCGGTCGTACTGTTTGCTCATCGTGTCCTGCGTGGGGGTGGTGGCGTCGTCCGCGGGCGGCGGCGTGGCATCCTAGCGCGGCCGCGCGCCCGGCCCGCAACCGCCACCCACAGGAAGCCTGCGATGAATGCGTATTTCTGGACCAAGACCGCCCATGTCGTGTTCGTGATGGCGTGGATGGCCGGGGTGTTCTATCTGCCGCGGATCCTGGTCAATCTGGCCGAAGTCGGCGACGAGCCGGCGGTGCGGGCGCGCCTGGTGTTGATGGGCCGGCGCCTGTATCGCTTCGGCCACATCATGTTCGGGCTGGCGGCGCTGCTGGGGCTGACCTTATGGCTGCATTTCGGCATCACCGGTGAGTGGCTGCATGCCAAGTTGACGCTGGTGGTGTTGATGCTGGGGCACTACATCGTGTCCGGGCGCTGGCTCAAGGGGGTCGATAAGGGGCGGGCGCTGCCCAGCTCTAGGACGCTGCGTTTGTTCAATGAGCTGCCGGTGTTGTTGCTGGTCGGCGTGGTGTATCTGGTGTTGGCCAAGCCGTTCTAGGCGCGCGCGTACGAACCGCAGGTTCGTGTGCGACCGAATGCCGACCGCTTGCTCTTAGCTCCTAGCCCTTAGCCCTTAGCTCTTAGCTCTTAGCTCTTAGCTCCCTCCTTTGTAAAAGGAGGGTTGGGGAGGATTTGCTGTTGCTTGGCTTTGCATCTGCTCTTCACGAAGGTCAACGGCTTCCGCCTGCTGCGCATGCGGGTCACTTTCTCTTGCTAGCCCAAGAGAACGTAACCAAAGAGAAGGGCTAGCGTGACCAACCCTCCCCTGCGAGTTCTGGGCTTTCGCCGGGATTTTTCGAATGGACATCCCTGTCCATTCGAAAAACGGCGCGCGTCCTGCGCGCCGCCCTACGGGTCTACGGTTGGTCGGGTGAGTGCGTTGCTTTTGGATTCAAATGCCGCGGCAACTGCAACTGCAACTGCAACTGCAACTGCAACCGCAACCGCAACGGCAACGGCAACGGCAACCGCAACCGCAACCGCAACGGCAACCGCAACCGCTGGTACAGCTCGGCTCTGCTTTTGCCGTCATCCCCGCGAAGGCGGGGATCCAGTGCCTTTAGGACGGAACCGCAGGTGCGCGCGTAGTGGCCATCGAAGCTAAGGACGCCTTTGGTTGTCATCCCCACGAAAACGGGTGGCGTGCACACTCGCGCGCCATCGACTCGCGTTGCACCCAACGCCCGACCGCGATGCGGTCAGGCTGGGTTCGGGGAGTGCCCCCGATGCGCCGCGAGACTCTCAGCGACTCTTGAAATCTTCCGGCTTGGGCAGCGTCACCGGCACCTGCTGCGCGTCGCAGTCGCCCTTGGCGCACAGTGCCGCACGCAGCTTCGGCATGGCCTGCAGCATGAAGTGGAAGATCGTGTTCTGTTCGACGCTGCCGCGCACCGCGTCGCTGCCGGGGCCGCGGGCCCAGATGCCGACGTCGTCGCCACCGTGGGATTCGTTGCTGGTCGGTACCAGCGATTCCTGCAGGTAGTCGGGATTTTCGGTGTCCACCTTGGTCAGATCCGGGCGGCCGTGCTCGGCCTGCTGGGTGCCGCTGGCGGTGTGCAGGAAGCGCTTGGGGCCTTCGGGCTGCTGCGCGCTGGCGCCGACGTAGCCGGGGCCGTTGCTGTAGTTGAGGGTGGTGTAGGGCATGCCCAGCGAGTCGCGCGCGTAGTCGGCGGCGTCGCCGTCTTCGCCGCTGGTGCCGCGCACCTTGCCCAGGATCGGATTGCCGCGCACCGGATAGCCGACGAAGCTGAGGGTGTGCGAGTGGTCGGCGGTGACCAGGATCAGGGTGTCGTCGGCGGAGGTCGCTTCGCTGGCCGCGCGCACCGCGTCGCTGAGGGCGACGGTTTCGGTGAGCGCGCGGTAGGCGTTGCCGTAGTGGTGGGCGTGGTCGATGCGGCCGCCCTCGACCAGCAGCACCCAGCCGCTGTCGCCCTTGTCGGCGCTGAGGCGGTTGAGGCGCGCGATCGCGGCGCGGGTCATCTCGGCCAGGCTGGGTTCGCCGGCGCCGTCCTTGGGGCGGTCGTGATCGAACTGCATGTGGTCGGGTTCGAACAGGCCCAGCAGCGGCTTGCCGGCCGGCGCGGCCGCGAACTGCTTGGCGTTCCAGACGTAGCTGCCGTCGGGGTGGTGCTGCTTCCAGCTCGCGATCAGGTCGCGGCCGTCGAGGCGCTGGCCGACCTTGTCGTCGTACTCGGGATCGCGCTGCTCGACGGTCATGAAGTTGGTGCGGCCGCCGCCCATCAGCACGTCCGGGCCGTTGCCGTAGGGCGATTCGATCATCTGCCGGGCGATGTCGTGGCAGCCGGCGGTCTTGGCGTCTTCGGGCAGGTCGGCGTCGTTCTCCCAGTTGCGGTCGGCCGAATGGCTGAAGGTCGCGCCCGGGGTGGCGTGGGTGACGCGGGTGGTGGTGACCACGCCGGTGGCCAGGCCGCTGCCGGCGGCGAGTTCCCACAGGCTCAGGATCGGCGCGGCCAGGGCACCGGTGCAGCTGCCGCGCGCGGCCTGCTGGCCGATGCTGAGCACGCCCGCGCGCGTCTTCACGCCGGTGGCCATGGCGCTCATGGTGCCGGCCGAGTCCGGGGTCTGCGAGTCGGTGTTGTAGGTCTTGCTGAGCGCGGTGGAGGGGAAGCGCTCCCAGCTCAGGCGGTTCTCCTCGCCCGGGCCGCCTTTCTTCTGTCCTTCGTAGATGCGTGCGGCGGCGACCGTGGTCAGGCTCATGCCGTCGCCGACGAACAGGATCACGTTCTTGGCCTTGCCGCCCATCGCGCCGCGTGCGGCGGCCTGGCTGGCGCCGTCGCGGAACCACCACTGCGGGGTTTCGTCCTGGGGATGGCGGATGGTGGGCACGTCGACCGCGAGCGTCGCGGCGCCCACGGCGGCGGCGCCGCTGGCGGCGCGCGGTGGCGCCGAGCTGGCGCAGGCGCTGAGGGACAGGGTGACGGCGAGGGCGAGGCAGGCGGTGCGCGTACGGGACATCTCGGGGACCGGTGGCGGACGAAACCGCGATTATGACCTGCGGTTGTTGCTGGAATGGGATACCGGTGTTGCACCGGCGGGGGTCGCCGCGGTCGGGCGCCTCGGCTAAGGTGCTGGTTCGTCGCGGCGAGGTATGCGCATGACCCTGGTGTCGGCCTGGTTCAAGATCCCGTTCTGGCAACGGGTGCTGGGCGGTTTCGTGCTCGGCGCGCTCGCCGGCTGGCTGATGGGCCCCGCGGCCGAGACCTGGTTCGGGCCGCTGGGCAAGCTCTACGTGACCCTGATCAAGATGATCGCGGTGCCGCTGGTGCTGTTCGCGGTGATCAACGCGGTCGCCTCCCTGCATGGACAGAAATCGGTGGCCGCGCTGGGCGGGCGCACCTTCGCCTGGTTCGCGTTCACCGCGGTGCTCGCGGTCGGCGTCGGCCTGACGGTCGCGCATCTGGTGGCGCCGGGCGAGGGCGTGGGCACGCTGCAGATCGCCGGGGACTACAAGCCCAAGGAGGTGCCGCCCGCGATCGACGTGCTGCTGGGCGTGGTGCCGTCCAATCCCTTCCAGGCCATGGCCGAGGGCAAGGTCCTGCAGGTGATCTTCTTCGCCGGGCTGATCGGCTTCGCCCTGGTCAAGCTGGGCGATCGCGTGGCCGGGCTGCGCAAGCTCGCCGGCGAAGCCAGCGACACCATGATCCAGATCACCCGCTTCGTGCTGGAGTTCACGCCGCTGGGCACCTTCGGCCTGATCGCGGCGCTGATCGGCGGCTACGGTTTCGAGAAGCTGCTGCCGCTGGGCAAGTTCGTGATCGCGCTGTACCTGGCCTGCGGCCTGCACATCGCGGTGGTGTACAGCGCGCTGCTGCTTGCGCACGGTCTGAATCCGTTGAAGTTCTTCCGCGGCGCGTTCCCGGGCATGCAGGTCGCGTTCGTGGCCTCGTCGAGTTTTGCCGCGCTGCCGGTCTCGCTGCGCAGCGTTACCCACAACCTGGGCGTGGATAAGAACTACGCCGCGTTCGCGGTGCCGCTGGGCGCGACCATCAAGATGGACGGCTGCGGCGCGATCTATCCGGCGATGGCGGCGGTGTTCATCGCCCAATACGCGGACCTGGACCTGTCGCTGTCGCAGTACCTGGTGATCATGCTGGCCTCGGTGCTGGGCAGCTTCGGCACCGCCGGCGTGCCGGGCACGGCGGTGGTGATGGCGACGGTGGTGCTCAGCGCCGCCGGCCTGCCGCTGGAGACCATCGGCTATCTGTACGCGATCGACCGCGTGCTCGACATGATGCGCACCATGACCAACGTGACCGGGCAGATGCTGGTGCCGGTGCTGGTGGCCAAGGAGACCGGCCTGCTCGACCGTGCGGTCTACGAGGCGGCGTCGACCAACGTCGGCCTGGAGTCGGCCGAGGCGGCCGGCAAGGACAGCGCCTGATCCCGTGCCGCGCGACGATCGCGCGGCGCGTTACTTCCCGGAGCCCCTGCGATGCCCGACACCGCCAATCTGATCGCCTTCGCCCTGATCGCGCTGGGCATGGTGCTCACACCCGGGCCGAACATGGTCTATCTGATTTCGCGCTCGATCTGCCAGGGGCCCAAGGCGGGCCTGATCTCGCTGGGCGGCGTCGCGCTGGGCTTCGTGTTCTACATGCTGTGTGCGGCGCTGGGCATCACCGCGCTGGTGATGGCGGTGCCTTACGCCTACGACGCGCTGCGCATGGCCGGCGCGGTCTATCTGGGCTACCTGGCCTGGCAGGCGCTGAAGCCGGGTGGGCGCTCGCCGTTCCAGGTGCGCGAGTTGCCGCAGGACAGCCCGCGGCGCCTGTTCGCGATGGGCCTGATGACCAACCTGCTCAATCCCAAGGCGGCGGTGCTGTATCTGTCGTTGCTGCCGCAGTTCATCGATCCGGCCAAGGGCAGCGTGCTGGCGCAGTCGGTGGCCCTGGGCAGCCTGCAGATCGCGATCAGCGTGACCGTCAACGCAGCGATCGCGATCAGCGCCGGCGCCATGGCCGCGTTTCTCGGCCGTCACCCGACCTGGTTGTCGGTGCAGCGCTGGCTGATGGGCACGGTGCTGGCCGCGCTGGCGGTGCGCATGGCGACGGAGGCGCGACGCTGAGGTTTCAGGCGCGCCGGTTTCGCGCGCGCCGGCTTCAAGCGCGAGAGTAGCGCCAGGACTGCATGCGGCCGTCGCGGTACGGCATCACACCGTGGAAGGCGCGCGGGTCGGCGTCGAACACCAGCGGCAGGAATTCGCGGTCGCCTTCCCACATCGGCAGGTCGTGCAGGCGCTCCAGCGGCACCCATTCCAGCGTGCCCTCGGGATTGCTCGCGAACGGCGTGCCGGTATAGCGGGTGATGGTGAAGATGAAACCCAGCCAGTCCTCGCCGTGCTTGCCGAAGCCGGGCCAGCTGATGGTGCCGCGCAGGTGCAGCTCGTCACAGACGATGCCGGCCTCTTCGAAGATCTCGCGGCGCATGCCCGCCACCACGTCCTCGTCGCGCTCGAGCTTGCCGCCCAGGCCGTTGTACTTGCCCAGCTGGTGGTCGTCGGGACGCGCGTTGCGGTGGACCATCAGCACCTCGCGCCCGTCCGGCGACAGCACATAGCCCAGGGTGGCGACGATCGGGGTGTAGGGCATCAGCGGGCTTCCTTGGCCTTGGCGGTTTGTTCGGCCAGGGTCTTGTCGAACGCGCGCTCGGCCTTGTCGGCGTAGGCGCGGCAGCTCATCGGGGTTTTGTGCGGGGCGGCGGTGTCGGCCGGGTCCCAGCCGCTGGCGTCCGGGTGCGGCGTCAGCAGCAGGTCGCAGGGCAGGGCGCGCACGGCGGCGAAACCGCGCCGGTAGTCGTCGGCGATGTGCGGATAGCGCGGGTTGTCGACCAACTGGTAGCCGGGCGCGCTCAGACTGTCGGCGTAGGCGATGTGGGCGGGCTTGCCGTCGATGCGGTCGTCCCAGGTCCAGCTGATGCTGCCGGGCGTGTGCGCCGGGGTGAAATGCGCGGTGAAGCGCAGGCCGCCGAGCTCGACGGTTTCGCCGTCCATGACGATGCGCTGGACCTGCACCGGCGGGAACAGCATGCCCTCGCCGAAGTGGATGTCGTCGCTGCCGCCGCGCGCCAGCAGCACCGCGGCCTCGGCGTTGCCGACCGCCTGGGCGCCGGTCGCGCGCTGGATCTGCGCCAGGGCGCCGATGTGGTCGATATGGGCGTGGCTGTGCAGGATCAGTTTGAGCTGCGAAGGTTCGACGCCGAGTGCGCGCATGTGCTTCAGCAGCATGTCGCCGGCCTGCGGCAGGCCGGTGTCGATCAGCACGGCGCCGGCGTCGGTCTTGATCAGGACCGCGCTCAAGCCGGCGGTGCCGATGTACCAGCTGCGTTCGGCGACGCGGAACGGCGCCACCGGCTGGCGCCAGCTGTCCCAGCTGGAATAGGCACTGGCTTCGGGGAGCAGGGCTTCGGCGGCGGTGCTGCCGGCGGCGGCATTTCCTGTGGCGACCAGGGACAGGGCGAGAGCGAGTGCGGCTTGGCGCAGCGATGGCATCGGGCGGGTTCGGGGCATGCGAGGGGGCGCACAGTGTCGGCGATTCGCGCAGGCGCAGCCAGCATCGGCGCGCGATTTTGCAGCTTATTCCCGCATCGCGCCCGGTCCGCGTTAAGCGCCGCGTCTTCACGTGACTTCTGGCCCGGTATGCCGGTGCCGGGCAAGGTTAGGGTGGGCGTCTTCTGGGGAAAACGGAGACTTCCATGCGCCTGCGCCATCTCGCGCTGCTGCTGGCCGGCCTGACGACGACTTCGGCCGCATTTGCGGCCGACGCCGATCGCTGGACCTTGCCGGTCGCGGTCAAGAAACTCGACAACGGTCTGACCGTGGTCGTGTCCGAGGATCACACCTCGCCCACGGTCGGCGTCAGCGTGGTCTACCACGTCGGCATGCGCCTGGAGCCCAAGAACCGCACCGGCTTCGCCCACTTGTTCGAGCACCTGATGTTCGAAGGCACGCCGAACGCGAAGGAAGGCGTGTTCGACCGGGTGATCACCGGCGGTGGCGGCCGCAACAACGGCTCCACCCGTGCCGACTTCACCAACTACATCGAAGTCGCGCCGGCCTCGGCCCTGGAGCCGATCCTGTGGCTCGAAGCCGACCGCATGAAGACCCTGGACTTCAACCCGACCACGCTCAAGAACCAGCAGGACGTGGTCAAGGAAGAGATCCGGGTCAACGTGAAGAACCAGCCCTACGGCGGCTTCATGTGGATCGATATCGGCCAGCAGGCGTTCCAGAAGTGGGAGAACAACCACGACGGCTACGGCAGCTTCCAGGACCTGGAGAACGCCAGCCTCGAGGACGTGGCCGCGTTCCACCGCGACTATTACGGCCCCAACAACGCCGTGCTCGGCCTGGCCGGCGACATCACGCCGGAGCAGGGCTTCGCGCTGGCGCAGAAGTACTTCGGCGAGATCCCGGCGCGCAAGACGCCGGCCGCGCCGGACTATCGCGAAGGCCTCAACACCCAGGAGAAGCGCATCGTCCAATCCGACGCGCTGGCCCAGGTGCCGGCGATCGCGGTGGGCTGGAAGATGCCCGACCGCGGCAGCAAGGACCAGGCGCCGATGGCGGTGCTGGGCGCGCTGCTCGCCGACGGCGACGCTTCGCGTTTCTACCAGGGCACGGTCAAGGGTCGCGAGCTCGCGCTCAACATGGAGCTGCTGTACGGCCTGACCAGCGAGTGGGAATACGACGGCCCGACCCTGTTCGTGGTCAACGCGCTGTACAAGCCCACCTCCAGCGCCGACGCGCTGCTCAAGGCGTTCGACGAAGAGATCGCCAAGGTCGCCGATCAGGGCGTGGACGATGCCGCGCTGAAGCGGGTCAAGACCCAGTTGCTGGCCAATTGGTACAACGGCCTGGAGACCTTCATCGACCGCGCCGACGCGCTGGCCAAGCTGCAGACCCTGTGGGGCGATGCCGGGGTGGTCAACCAGATTCCGGGCTGGATCGAAGGCGTGACCTCGGCCGACGTACAGCGCGTGGCCAAGACCTATCTGACCCCGGCCAACCGCACCGTGATCGACCGCAAGCCCGCGGCGATGCTGGCCCCGGCCGCCGCGCCCGCCGCCGCCAAGAAGAACTGAGGAGACGACGATGAAGACCCATCCGAACCTGATCGCCGTCGCGATCTCCTTGAGCCTGGCTTTCGCCGGCGCCGCGCAGGCCGGCCCCAAGGCCGCGCTGCCCGCGCAGTTGCCCGCATACGCGCCCGACCGCCCGCTGCCCGTGCCCAACATCGTCAAGAAGACGCTGTCCAACGGCCTGGAGGTGTGGGTGCTGCCGCGCGACGGCATGCCGCGCGTCGACTACGTGCTGGCGATCCGCAACGCCGGCTACGCCGCCGATGCGGCCGACGCGTCCGGCTTTGCCGCGCAGCTCGCGGGCCTGCTCAACGAAGGCACCGCGCAGCGCAATTCCAAGGCCATCGCCGAAGCGGCGCAAGGCTACGGCGGCAGCGTTGGCGCTTCGGCCAACAACGACGGCATCAACCTTTACGGCGATGCGCTGGTGTCCAACGCCGCGCCGATGCTGGCTCTGTTGGCCGAGATCGCGCGCACGCCGGCGTTCCCGGACGGCGAGGTCAAGCTGGCCCAGGCCAACGCCCTGCAGGCGCTGAAGGCGGCCGAAGCGCAGCCCTCGTTCAAGGCTTCGCGCGCACTGCTGACGGCTACTTACGGCGACCATCCCTACGCGCGCACGCAGCCTACCGAGAGCATGATCTCGGCGATCACGCCGCAGCAGCTGCGCGCCGAGCACGCGCGCCGTTTCCGTCCCGATCGCGCCTTGCTGGTGATCACCGGCCGGGTCACGCCCGAGGACGGCTTCAAGTTCGCGCAGGCCTCCTTCGGCGACTGGAAAGCCAGCGGCGAGGCGATCGCCGACACGGCGCCCGCGCGTCGCGAGGCCAAGCCCAGCTTCGTGCTGATCCAGCGCGACGGCAGCGTGCAGTCGACGCTGCGCCTGGGGCGCCCGGCGATTCCGGTCACCGATCCCGACTACGTGCCGATGCAGTTGGCCAGCACGGTGCTGGGCGGCGGTTTCAGCAGCCGCGTCAATCAGAACCTGCGCGAGGACAAGGGCTACACCTACGGCGCCAGCGCGGGCCTGCAGGCCGCGCGCGCCGGCGGGCGCGTGCAGGGCGGCGCGGACGTGCGCAACGAGGTCACCGGCGCGGCGCTGAAGGAGTTCTTCCACGAGTTCGAGCGTCTGGGCCAGGAAGCGGTGCCGGCGCAGGAGCTGGAGGACACCAAGCGTTACATCGCGGGCGGTTACATGATCAGCAACCAGCAGCAGGGTTCGGTCGCGGCGACCTTGGCCAATCAGTGGCTGATGGGGCTGCCGTCGGATTTCCTGGGGCAGTATGTGCCGCGCATTCGAGCGGTGGATGCTGGGCAGGTGCAGGCCTTGGCCAAGAAGTATTTCGTGCCGGCCGATCAGTCGATCGTGGTGGTCGGCGATGGCAAGGCGGTGGCTGAGCAGCTCAAGGCCTATGGAGAGTTCGTCGCGCCGGCGAAGTGAGTTGGCAGGCGGCCTGCTTCGCGTCTACGCCACGCTCTAGCATTGAGCCCCCTCTCCCGCTTGCGGGAGAGG
Source organism: Lysobacter sp. Root916 (assembly GCF_001429785.1). Lineage (GTDB taxonomy): Bacteria > Pseudomonadota > Gammaproteobacteria > Xanthomonadales > Xanthomonadaceae > Lysobacter. The sequence goes on from NZ_LMJF01000001.1 coordinate 197,183, forward strand.
GTTGGGGTGAGGGTAGTGCAGCGCTGCAGGCGCAAATGCCCTTGCTCCTGCGACCATCATCTCCGCGAGAGCCCAAGCACCATTTGCCTGGGCCGGAAGAAGTGACTTCAGAGCGCGGTCGGAGCGTCGACGACAGCCCGTAGGATGCGGTGAGCCAAAGGCGAACCGCATCGTCGCGCGTCGCTGCCAGCCTTAGCCCGCATCCAACGCATGCTTCAACAAAACCCTAGCCGCCACCGCGCCCAGCACCACTCCGACCGCGCCGTACAGCAACGCGCTCAAAAAGAAGCCGAGTCCGCCGCCGACGAAGCCGATGCCGGCGCCGGTCAGCAGCGCGAACAAGGCGTAGGAGGGAACGAACAGCAGATAGGCGATCCAGTCGTGGCGGTCGCCGTCCTGGCGCGGGTCCAGCGGTTTGCCGGTGACCGCCCAGCGCGCGGCCATCTTGGCCAGCCAGAAGGGCGCGGCCAGCAGCGCAGCGGCTTCCAATACTTTCAGGCCGACCACCAGGCCGACTGCGAGCAGCGCCCCGCTGATCCACCACGCGGCTTCGTGGCCGGGTGCGGCGTAGCCAGCCAGCCAGGCGCCGATCGCGAACGCGGCCGCGAACAGGCCGACGGTGTAGAGGATCGCCTTGCCGGCGTTGCGCACCTCGCCGCGACTCATGCGGCGTCCTTGCGTCGGCCCCCGACCAGGCGCGAGGCCAGCCAGGCCGCCGGGATCGGCAGCAGCAGGCCGGCGACGGTCATCCACAGCGGGTGCGGGATCATCAGGCTGTTGGCGATCACGCCCAGCACCACCAGCACGCCGATGGTCAGGGCCGCGCCGCGCTTGTGCAGGCGCGAGATCAGCGCCGCGACCAGGCCGCCGTCGAACGCACCCGCGACCCAGCCCAGCAGCACCAGCGCCATCGCGGCCGGCGGCGCGCCGGCGATATGCGCGGCCAGCGCGTCGGGGTCGGCCAGGTTCGTGCCCGGCGCAGGCGGATGCAGGATCACCCCGCCGAACTCGCACAGCGTGATCGTGATCCAGGCCACCACCAGCCCTGCCAGCACCGCCAGTATCGTGCGTCCCATGTCCTGTCTCCCCGAGCGATCGCGGCGAGCATCGCCGGTCGCGCGTATCGCCGCAAGCACGGCGGCTGTGCGCATAATCGGCGCCCCGACTCACGGAGCCAGCGCATGTCCGCCAGCCCCTCCGATCCGCGCGCGCCCGACGCCGACCGCACTATCGCCACCCCGCCGCCGCGTCCGCGCCTGCTCGCCTTCGCCGGCAGCCTGCGTCAGGCTTCCTACAATCGCCGCCTGATCCCGATCCTGGCCGAAGGCGCGCGCGCCGCGGGCGCGGACGTCGAGCTGATCGATCTGCGCGACTACTCGCTGCCGGTCTACGACGGCGATCTCGAGGCCGCCGGCATGCCCGACAACGTGCACCGCTTGCAGGCGCTGATGGCCGGCTGCGACGGCCTGCTGATCAGCACGCCCGAGTACAACGGCTCGATGCCGGCGCTGGTCAAGAACACTCTGGACTGGATGTCGCGCGCCACCGCCGACGGCCGCTCCGGCACCCTGCTGTTCCAGGACAAGATGGCCGGCATCGTCTCGGCCTCGCCGGGGCCGCTGGGCGGAATCCGTTCGCTGCTGGTGCTGCGCGACGCGCTGTCCAAGCTCGGCCTGCTGGTGGTGCCGCAGCAGGTCGCGGTGGGCGCGGCCGCCGAGCGCCTGCCCGAGACCGGGGTGCTTACCGACGAACGCCTGCGCGGCGCCGTGCTCGGCGTCGGCGCGGCCGTGGTCCGTCATCTGTGCAAGGGAGTGGCGGCATGAAAGGCCAACAGCGCGAATTGAACCTGCGATTCCTCGCCCAGCCCACCGACGTCAATTACGGCGGCAAGGTCCACGGCGGCATGGTGATGAAGTGGATCGACCAGGCCGGCTATGCCGCCGCGGTCGGCTGGAGCGGCAAGTACAGCGTGACCGTCGCGGTGGGTGGGATCCGCTTCGTCGCCCCGATCCGGATCAGCGACCTGGTCACCGTGCACACCAAGCTGATCCACACCGGCACCACCAGCATGCATTTCGCGGTCGACGTGAAGGCGCGCGACCCGGGCCTGGACGACGGCGAGCCCGAGGAGCGGCTGTGCACCCACTGCGTGATCGTGTTCGTGGCCATGGACCAGGTCGAAGGCAAGCCGACCCCGGTACCGCCCTGGACCCCGACCAGCGAGGACGACAAGCGCCTGGCCGAGTACGCGCTCAAGGTGATGGAGCTGAGCAAGGGCATCGAGGCGACGGTGGAGCGCTACCTCAGCCAGAGTTCCGACCCGCTGTGAGCCCTTAGGCGGTTCCCGCCGTTGAAAAGGCGGAGGTGGGTAGGGGCGAGGCAGGAACAAAAAAGGCCGCCCTGAGGCGGCCTTCTTATTGGAGATTTAGCGGCTTAGCGCTTCAGATCCCTTCGACCCGGCGCGCTTCCATGAACTTGCCGCTCCAGTAGCCGGTGTCCAGGCTGGACACGGTCACGTCCTTGCCGGTGCGCGGGGCGTGCACGAAGCGGCCTTCGCCCAGGTAGATGCCGACGTGGTCGACCCGGCCCTTGCGGCCGAAGAACACCAGATCGCCTTCGCTGAGGTCGTCGCGGTCGCTGATCAGCTCGCCGGTCTTGGCCATCTCGCGCGAGACGCGCGGCAGCTCGATGCCCAGGGCGTTGCGGAACACGTAGCCGACCAGGCCGCTGCAATCGAAACCCTTGTCCGGGGAGTTGCCGCCCCAGCGGTAGGGCGTGCCGAGCAGGGCCAGGGCGCGCTGCAGCATGCCCTTGATGCGGCCTTCGCCGGCCGGAGCGGCGCTGGCGTTGGTCTTGTTGAGGTTCGCGGCGCCGGGCGCCAGCAGACGGTTGAGATCGGTGGCCAGCAGCAGGGCGCGATCCGGCAGGGTCATCGCGTCGGGCAGCAGGTGGCGGGTGGCCGGGGCCGGGGTGTCGGCGGAGTCGCCGCTCATGGCCGAACCGCCGGCCAACGAGGCCACGGCGGAGGGCTGCTCCTGCGCCAGCGCCGGCAGCGCCAGGGCGGCCAGGCAGAGGGCAAATGCAATGCGGAATGCGGCCCGCGCAAGGCGGGGGGCGGTGGTGGCTGCTGGGCGGCCTTGGCGGAGAAGCTGGGTCGTCACGCGGTCATCACTGAATCAACACCGAGCGATCATGCCTGCCGAAAGGGAGCAGAAGGTTCAAATTTCGTTAGCAGTCCGTTAACAAGCCTGTGATTTTGCTCACATTTTGGCCGCCGACTACTTCAGAACCCGTTTCGCCCCGCTGTAATGGTCGCGCCAGTAGGGCCCGTCCAGACGGTCCAGACGGACCGTGCCGCCGGTGCTGGGGGCGTGCACGAAGCGGCCCTCGCCGACGTAGATGCCGACGTGGCTGACGTTGCCGGAACTGCCGAAAAACACCAGGTCGGCGGCCGCCAGGCGCTCGGGCGCGATCTTCGGCCCCTGAAAGCCTGCCAGGTCGCGCGAGGTCCGCGGCAGAGTCAGCGCCAGCATGTCGCGGTAGACGTAGTTGACCAGGCCGGAGCAGTCGAAGCCGCCCTCGGGGGTATTGCCGCCGTAGCGGTAGGGCGTGCCGACCAGGCTGATCGCGCGCATCAGCACCGCATTGGCCGAGGCCGGGTCGGCCGGCTCGACCACCGGCCAGACCCGGGGGCTGATGGTCGGAGCGGGGCGGCGCACGGTTTCGCGACCGCCGCCGCAGGCCGCGAGCAGGGCGCAGGCCAGGCCGATCGCCAGCCAGCGCGGCGCCGCGACCGGCCACGGGCTCGCGCCGCGCGCTGGCGCGGGGGCGGTGTTGCCGGGATAATGCGCGGCCTTCGTCACGGCCGTTAGCTTGGCGGCTGGCGCCGGCGACGACAAGCCTTCGCCGCGCCGGCCTACCGCCGTCGCCGCTTTCTTACCCATCCGCGCCGCTGTGTCGGCCGCCAGTCGAGTCCCGCAATGAAAATCGAGAAAGATCGCGTCGTCCGTTTCCACTACACCGTCTCCGAGCGCGCTGCCCACGAGCTGGGCCAGGAGCCGCTGGAGAGCTCGGAAGGCCGCGATCCGCTGGCGATCCTGATCGGCCACGGCAACATCATCCCGGGCCTGGAGACCGCCATGGACGGTCGCGAGGCCGGCGAGAAGTTCGAAGTCGACGTGGCCGCGGCCGATGCCTACGGCGTGCGTCAGGAAGGCCTGACCCAGCGCGTGCCGAAGAAGTATTTCAAGGACGCGCGCCTGGAGCCCGGCATGCAGGCCGTGCTGCCGACCAACTTCGGCCCGCGCGCGGTGACGATCCAGAAGGTCGGCATGAGCGTGGTCGACGTCGACCTCAACCACCCGATGGCCGGCAAGGACCTGCATTTCGCGGTCGAGATCGTGGAAGTGCGCGAGGCCAGCGCCGAGGAAGTCGAGCACGGCCACGTGCACGGCGACGGCGGTCACCAGCACTAAGCTGCGCCGCGCATCGACAAGAAAACGGCCCGCGCTGCGGGCCGTTTTCGTTGCTGGCACACTCATTGCCCCAAACTTCCAGCCGATCCGCCGCGCTGGGTACGGCGCGTAGAGTGCCGGCATGAATTCCCAAGCTCCGGCCGCCCTGGGCCCGCTCGCGTCCAGCCAGCGCATCGTCAGCCTCGATGCGCTGCGCGGCATCGCCCTGCTCGGCGTGCTGCTGATGAACGTCGAATCCTTCACCGGCTCCCTGTTCGACGTCGGCACCGGCATCGCGCCCGCGCAGGCCTGGCCGGACCGGCTGGCCGACGGCTTCGTCTATATCTTCGTGCAGGGCAAGTTCTGGACCCTGTTCGCGCTGCTGTTCGGCATGGGCTTCGCCAGCATGAGCGAACGCGCGCGTGCGGCCGGCGTCGATTTCCTGCCGCTGTACCTGCGCCGCAGCGTGGGCCTGCTGGCGATCGGCCTGATCCATGCGCTCGCGATCTGGTCCGGCGACATCCTGGTCTCTTACGCGCTGGCGGCGTTCGCGCTGCTGCTCCTGCGCAACGCGCCGCAGAGCGCGCTGTGGCCGATCGGCGCCTTGTTGAACCTGATGCTGGTGGCGATGCTGCTGCTGAGCTCGCTGGCGATCGCGCTGGTCGGCCAGGACGCGGCGGACCTGGGCGACTTCGCGGTCGATCAGGCCCTGCGCGCACGCGAGATAGCGGCTTATGCGCAGGGCAGTTACGCGCAGGCCAGCGCCTTGCGCTGGGACTACTTCGTGGCGGCGACCCTGCCCAGCTACTGGATGTTCGTGCCGATGGCGCTGGGCCTGTTCGCGATCGGCGCCTGGTTCGTGCGCAGCGGCGCCATCGTCGCGCCCGCGCGCTATCCGCGCTTCTACGCCGCCTTGCGCTGGGGCGCGGGGCCGCTGGGCCTGGCGATCACCCTGATCGGGCTGGCGGTGGACAGCGAGCCGGTGCTGACCGGCAGGACCTTGAGCGCCTCGGACATGTTCGCCACCACCTTGCAGATGCTGGCCGCGCCGCTGATGTCGCTGGCCTACCTGGCCTGGATCGTGCGCGCGCTCGAGCGCGGCGCGCGCTGGCCGCTGGCGTTCGCGCCGGCCGGACGCATGGCGCTGACCCTGTACCTGATGCAGTCGGTGATCGGCACCCTGGTGTTCTACGGCTACGGCCTGGGCCTGTGGGGCGAGGCCTCGCGCGTGGCGCAGATTCTGGGCGCTTGCGTGCTGTTCGGCTTGCAACTGGCATTCGCGCGCCTGTGGTTCGCGCGCTTGCGTTACGGCCCGATGGAATGGCTGTGGCGCTGGTTCACCTACGCGCGTCGGCCCGCGTTGCGCCAGCCGGTCCTGCCCGCGCTGCCCTGAACGCGAACGGCCCGCGGGTGCGGGCCGTTCGGGTGGAGCCTGCGATCCGGATCAGTTCACCGCCGCCGCCGACCAGGCGCGCGCCACGGCCTGGTATTCGGCCGAACCGTTGCCGTACAGATCCGCCGCCGCCTGCAGGGTGCCAGTGCGCGCCTGCGGATAGGTGGTGCTGGACACGAAGTAACGGGTCAGCGCGCGGTACCAGATCGCGCCGGCCTTGGCGCGGCCGATGCCGACGAGGCTGGTGTCGCCGTTGCAGACCATCTGCGCATTGGTATAGCCGAAGCCGCTGGGCGCCACGGCGCCCTGGCTGAGCAGATAGAACTGGCGGTTGCCGACGCCGGAAGTGTTGTGCGGATCGTGCGGTCCGCGCTGATAGGCCAGCGAGGCGCTGAAACCGCCGGACGGATAGCAGGCGAAGGACTTGCCGTCGGCGTCCTGCTTGAACATCAGGCGCAGCCCCTTCTTGTCGCCGGGATTGCTGATGAAGATCTCCTCGCCGATCACGAAGTCGCCCGGGTCGTTGACGTTGTTGACGGTGAACTCCACCAGGGTGCCGAAGATGTCCGACACCGCCTCGTTGAGGCCGCCGGCGTCCTTGACGTTGTAGTAGCCCAGGCGCGCGGTGGCGCCGGTCACGCCATGGGTCATCTCGTGGCCGGCCACGTCCAGCGCTACCAGCGGACGGTAGGTCACGCCGTCGCCGTCGCCGTAGACCATCACGCCGTTCCAGCCGGCGTTGACGTAGTTGGTGCCGTAGTGGACGTAGCTCTTGGCGCCCACGCCGTTGTTGGAAATGCCGTTGCGGGCGTGGGTGTTCTTGTAATAGTCCCAGGTCGCGGCCACGCCGTAGTGGGCGTCGGCGGCGACGGTGGCGCGGTCGGACACGGTGTTGTTGCCCCAACTGTTGTCGCTGTCGCTGAACAGCGTGGCGCCGGAGGTGCTCTGACGGTTGTTCGCGTCCCAGGTCGAGCCGCTGCCGCGGGTGACGTCGGTCATCTGGAAACCGCCGCTGACCGAGTTGGTGCCGATGCCGACGTTGCCCAGGGTCAGGGTCTTGCCGGTGCCGGTGGCCGCGGCGGAGTGGAAGCGGTCGTCTTCCAGCAGCACCTTGCCGTTGGCGGCGTCGAGGTAATAGGTCATGTTGCCCGGCGCCTGATCGTTGCGGCGATCGCCGAGCAGGTCGACCTGATAGGCCAGGGTCGGCTGCCCGCCGCGTGCGAACACCACCAGGCGCGTCGATTCGATTTCGGTCACCGAGCCGTCGAAGGCCGCACCGGCTTCGATCTCGGCCTGGGCCGCGCTCAGCGTGGGCTTGATGCCTGGGCGCGCGAAGGTCTTCATCTCGTCGCCCTGGGTGATCGAGAGCAGCTTGCCGTTGCGCGTATGCACGACCATGTCGCCGCCGATCACCGGCAGGCCCTGATAGCTGCGGTCCATGCGCACGTGCTCGGTGCCGTCGCGGTCGACGATCACGTCGCGGGCGACGAAGCCGTCGGCGGCGACGCGGTGCGCTTCGCGCGCGGCCGGGCCTTCGAGCAGGCCGCGCGCGCGGTCCGCGGCCGGCGAGGCGTCGGCTTCGGCGGGCGAGGTCGAGGCGAACATCTGCTCGCTGCCGGGGCGCGCGCCGTCGGCGGCCCGAGCCAGCAGGGGCTGCAGGCCGCTGCCGGCGGGATGCGAATGGGCGGTGCGGCCGACGTCGGCGGTCGCGGCCTGGCCCAAACCCGGCGCGTGGCGTTGCACGGCGTTGGAGAGCGTTTCGGACTGGCTGGCCAGCAGAGTGAGCGCGCCGACGATGGCGGCGCTAAGCAGGGCGGTCTTCGCTTGCATGTGCGTGATTCCCCAAAGTGTCGAAAGATGGTTGGTGGATGGAGTCCACATCCGTTACTGTTTATTCCGTTACTCACGCGGGCCGGCGCATCGCTGCGGGGTCGGCTCGCCGAGTCTTTGAACCGTAAGTGCCCGGGCGACGCGTTTTTCGATGGTGCAAGCCGCGAATGACACCCGCCGCAGGATTGCGGTCACACTTCCGGATCTTCGATCGACCCGAGCACTGCCTTGTCGAGTGAATCCCTGCAAAACGCGCGTGCGGACGCGGTGCGCGACACGGACATCGCCGTCGTCGGCGGCGGCGTCATCGGCCTGGCCTCGGCGCTGGCCTTGCTGAACGACGGGCGCCGGGTCTGCGTGCTCGAAGCCAACACCCTGGGCAGCGGCAGTTCGCACGGAAACTGTGGAACGATTACGCCTAGTCACGCCACGCCCCTGGCCGCGCCCGGCGTGATCGCGCAGGCGCTGCGCTGGATGCTCACCCCGGATGCGCCGCTGTACGTGCACCCGCGCCTGGACCCGCGCCTGTGGGGCTGGCTGCTGCGTTTCGCGCTGCGCTGCAATGCGCGCGACTGGCGCCAGAGCGCGCTGGCCAAATCGGCGCTGCTCAACGACTCGCGCGAGCGCCTGCAGGACTGGGTGCGCGATTACGGCCTGCGGTGCGAGTTCGAACAAAGCGGCGTCGACTACGTGTTCCGCGACGAGCGCACGTTCGCCGCCGGTCAGATCGAACTCGACCTGCTGCGCGAGCTCGGCATCCGCATCGAACTGATCGACGGCCGCCGCTACGAGGCCGAAGATCCCGCCTTCAAACCCGGCCTGGCCGGCGCGATCCGCTTCGACCACGATGCGGTGCTGCGCCCGGATCGCTACGTCGATGCGTTGGCGCAGGCGGTGCGCGCGCGCGGCGGCGTGATCGTCGAGGGCTGCCGCCTGCAGACGCTGGACACCGACGGCGCGGGCGTCGCGCTGGGCACCAGCCAAGGGGCGCTGCATGCGCGCGAGGTCGTGCTCGCGCTGGGTGCCTGGTCGCCGCAGCTGTCCGATGCGATCGGTCTGGCCGGACTCAAGCGCGCGATCCAGCCCGGCAAAGGCTATTCGATCACCTACGACCGCCCGGCGCGCGTGCCGCGCCGGCCGGTGGTGCTGCGCGAGCGCAAGGTCTGCGTGACCACCTGGGGCAGCGGCTACCGCCTGGGCAGCACCATGGAATTCTCCGGCTACGACGACAGCCTCAATCCGCGTCGCCTGGCCGCGCTGGAGCGCGGCGCGGCCGAGTATCTGCACGAGCCGGTCGGCCCGGTCGAACGCGAGCGCTGGTACGGCTGGCGTCCGATGAGCAGCGACGACATTCCGCTGATCGGCCGCGTGCCCGGCCGCGACGGCCTGTGGCTGGCCACCGGACACGGCATGATGGGCGTGAGCATGAGCGCCGGCACCGGCCAACTCGTCGCCGACCTGATCGGCGGGCGCGCGCCCGCGATCGATCCCACGCCCTATCGACCGGAGCGATTCGCATGAGCGACGTACTACGCGACTTCGACCTGATCGTGATCGGCGGCGGCTCGGGCGGCCTGGCCGGCGCCTTCCGCGCCGCCGAACACGGCGCCCGCGTCGCCCTGCTGGAACCGCATCTGCTGGGCGGCACCTGCGTCAACGTCGGCTGCGTGCCGAAGAAGGCGATGTGGCTGGCCGCCGACGTCGCCGGCCGCCTGCGCATGGCGCGCGATCTGGGCTTCGACGTCGGCGAAGCGCCGGCGCTGGACTGGCCGACCTTCATCGCCCACCGCCAGCGCTACATCGCCAACATCCACGACAGCTACCGCCGCCGCCTCGACGCGGCCGGTATCGTGGTCGCGCCGATGCGCGCGCGCTTCATCGATGCGCGCACCGTCGAATGCATGGACGGCGTGCGTCTGAGCGCGGGCAACATCCTGATCGCCACCGGCGGGCATCCGCTGCGGCCGTCGCTGCCGGGCGCCGAACTGGGCGGCGTGTCCGACGATTTCTTCCAATGGACCGCCGCGCCCGAACGCGTGGCCATCGTCGGCGGCGGCTACATCGCGGTCGAACTGGCCGGCCTGCTGCAGGCGCTGGGCAGCCACGTCGATCTGCTGGTGCGCGGCAGGCTGCTGGACGGTTTCGATGGCGAACTGGTCGATCAGTTGGCCGAGGATTACCGCCACGCCGGCGTGCATCTGCAGTTGGGCTACCACCTGTCCGCGGTCGAGCGCGACGGCGAGGGCGTGCGCCTGCGCGATACCGGCGGTGCGCTGAGCGAGCGCTACGACCGCCTGCTGTTCGCGACCGGGCGCAGGGCCAACACCGCGTCGCTGGACCTGGAGGCGGCCGGCGTGCTCGTCGATGCGGACGGCTATGTCCAGGTCGACGTGCGCCATTCCACCAACGTCGAAGGCATTCACGCGGTCGGCGACGTCACCGCCGATCCCGCCCTGACCCCGGTCGCGATCGCGGCCGCGCGCCGGCTCATGGACCGTCTCTACGGCGGCGCCAGCGCGCTGCTGGACCAGCGCGACATTCCCACCGTGGTGTTCTCGCATCCGCCGATCGGCCAGGTCGGCCTGACCGAAGCCCAGGCGCGCGAGCGTCACGGCGACCAGGTGCACGTGTACCGCGCCGGCTTCCGGCCGATGTTGCACGCTTTGGCCAATTCTCCGCAGCGCAGTTTGTTCAAACTGATCTGCATCGGCGACGAGCGCCACGTGGTCGGCATCCACCTGATGGGCGAGGCCGCCGACGAGATCCTGCAGGGCTTCGCGGTCGCGCTCAAACGCGGCATTTCCCTCGAGGACCTGCGCGACACCATCGCGATCCATCCCACCAGCGCCGAGGAAGTGGTGCTGATGCGTTGAGTCGCGGTAGCGGCCGTACCGAACACCCGTATCCAACAATCACGGAGCGAAACGCATGAAGCAGCGGTGGCAGGGTTGGATGCTGGTGGGCGCGCTGGTCGGTGCGCCGTCGGCGCAGGGCATGGAGATCGCCGACCTGCTGTCCGCACCGCAGCCGGAAGCGCCGGTGGCCGCGGCCAAGGCGCCGGTCATCGCGTGGGTCGCCAACGAGCGCGGCGCGCGCAACCTCTGGGTCGCGCGCGCGCCGGAGTTCGCGCCGCGCAAGCTCACCGATTACGCCGAAGACGACGGCCAGTTGCTGAGCTCGCTCGCGCTCAGCGCCGACGGCCGCACCCTGGCGTATGTGCGCGGCGGCGGTCCGGACGCGGCCGGCAACGCCAGCAACCCCACCGGCGATCCCGACGGCGCCGAACAGGCGGTATGGGCGGTGCCTACCGACGGCGCGATCGCGCCCAAGCGCGTGGCCGCGGGCCGTAGCGTGAGTTTCGCGCCCGGCGGCGACGCGCTGATCGTGCAGGGCAAGGGCGTGGGTTGCTATGCGCATGCGTTCGCCAAGGCGCCGGCCTGGTGCGTGGAAGCGCTGCTGAAGACGCGCGGCGCCAACAGTGCGGCGGGCTTCTCGCCGGACGGCGGCCGTCTGCTGTTCGTCAGCAACCGCGGCGATCACAGCTTCGTCGGCGTGCTCGATTTGGCTGCGCGCTCGGTGCGCTGGATCGCCCCGGACTACAACAACGACAGCGCGCCGGTTTGGTCGCCGGACGGCAAGCGCATCGCCTTCCTGCGCACGGCCGGCACGCGTCCGGGCCAGGCCTTCGATCTGACCGCGGCCAATCCTTTCGAGGTCTGGGTCGCCGATGCCGACAGCGGCGTGGCGCGTCGCTTGTTCCGCTCGGGCGACACGGCCGGCGGCTACGCCCAGTTCGCGGTGCCCGAGCCACTGCGCTGGGGCTGCGATGGCCGCCTGCTGTTCAGTTCGGAAGAAAACGGCTGGCTGCACTGGTACGCGCTGTCGCCCGACGGCGGCGCGCCGGTCGCGGTGAGTCGCGGCGACTGCGAAGTCGAAACCGCGGGCCTCAGCGAGACCGGCACCCTGGTCTACAGCGCCAACTGCGACGACATCGAGCGCCGCCAGTTGTACGCCGCCTCCGAGGGCGCCGCGCCCAAGCGCCTGAGCGGCGACGGCCAGATCGCCACCGATCCGTTGCCGCTGTCCGGCGCGCAATGGATCGCGTTCCGTCATGCCGACGCGCGCCGCCCGACCGCGATTGCGGTGATGCCCGCCGCAGGCGGCGAGCCGCGCCGGATCTTCCCCGCGCAGCTGCCGGCGGCGTTCCCGGCGCAGGCGCTGGTCGAGCCCAAGACGCTGACGCTGCGCGCCGCCGACGGCGTGGTCTCGCATGCGACCGTGTTCCTGCCGCCGGCCAGCTTCAAGGGCAAGCGCCCCGCGCTGATCTACGTGCACGGCGGGCCGATCCGGCAGATGCTGCCGGGCTGGCACTACAGCAGCTATTACTACAACGACTACGCCAGCAATCAGTGGCTGGCCAGCCGCGGCTTCGTGGTGCTGGCGCTGAACTTCCGCGCCGGCACCGGTTACGGCCAGGCATTCCGGCGCGCGGCCAAGCAAGGCCCGCGCGGCGCCAGCGAATATCAGGACGTGCTGGCCGCACGCGCGCACCTGGCCGGCCTGGCCGAGGTCGACGCGCGCCGCATCGGCATCTACGGCGGCTCCTACGGCGGCTATCTGACCGCGCAAGCCCTGTCGCGCAATTCCGATCTGTTCGCCGCCGGCGTCGACCGCCACGGCGTGCACGACTGGCGCGAGAGCGCCAAGGGCGGCGACAACAGCGGCCTGTGGGGCCTCAAGCCCGACGAACTGGAACTGGCGGGGCAGTCCTCGCCGGTCGCGCAGGTCGAGAACTGGCGCTCGCCGGTGCTGTTCGTGCACGGCGACGACGACCGCGCGGTCAAGTTCAGCCAGAGCGTGGACCTGGTCGAGCGCCTGCGTGCGCGCGGCGTGGCGCTGGAAACCCTGGTCATCCCCGACGAAGACCACTTCTTCCTGCGCTACGCGACCTGGATGCAGGTGCACCGCAGTACCATGGACTTCTTCGAGCGCCAGCTGAAACCCTGAACCGCCATGAGCACCGTCCCCGCGCCGACCGAACCGGTCTTCGAACTCCACCACGGCAGTGCGCCGCTGCTGATCAGCCTGCCGCACGACGGCAGCGCGATCCCGCCGGCGCTGGCCGAGCGCATGCAGCCCTCGGCGCGGCGCGCGCCCGATACCGACTGGCATGTGTCGGTGTTGTACGCGTTCGCGCGCGAGCTGGGCGCCTCGATCCTGGTGCCGCGTTATTCGCGCTACGTGGTCGACCTCAACCGCCCGCCCGACGACACCTCGTTGTACCCCGGTCAGAACACCACCGGCCTGTGCCCGGCGGCGCAGTTCACCGGCGAGCCGGTCTACCTGGACGGCCAGACGCCGTCGCCTGAGGAAGTCGCCGAGCGCGTCGAGAAATATTGGCGGCCGTATCACGAGAATCTAGACGCCGAACTCGCGCGCCTGCGCGGCGAGCACGGCCGCGTGGTGCTGTGGGAAGGCCATTCGATCAAGGGCAGCGAACTGCCGTTCCTGTTCGAGGGCCGCCTGCCGGATCTCAACCTGGGCACTTCCGGCGGCGCCAGCTGCTCGCCGCAGTTGCAGACGCGCCTGGAAGCGGTGTTGGCCGGGCAGGGCGGCTACGACTGGATCGTCAACGGCCGCTTCAAGGGCGGCTACATTACCCGTCACTACGCCTCGCCCGAGACCGGCGTGCAGGCGGTGCAGTTGGAACTGAGCCAGCGCAACTACATGGACGAGGCCAGCTTCGCCTACGACGAAGCCAAGGCCGCGAAGTTGCAGCCGCTGCTGGCCGAACTGCTGCGGACCTGCCTGGCCGGATGAAGACCGCGGTCGCGGCGCCCGTCCTGACGCTCGCGCAGGCGCGCGCGCTGCACCTGAGCGCGCAAGGCCTGCTCGCGCGTCCGCGCCGGCGCGCGCGCAAGGCCGACCTGCTGGCCGCGATCGCGCGCATGCAACTGCTGCAGATCGACACCATCCACATCGTCGCGCGCAGCCCGTATCTGGTGCTGTACTCGCGCCTGGGCGCCTACCCGCAGACCTGGTTGGAGGAATTGCTGGCCCAGCGCGAGATCTTCGAGGTCTGGGCCCACGAAGCCTGCTTCGCGCCGATGAGCGACTACCTGCTGCATCGCAACGCCATGCCGCAGCGCGCCCATCACTGGGCGATCCGCAACGCCCAGGCCCATCGCAGCAGCAGCGGCGCCAAGATCGAGCGCCTGCTCGAACACATACGCGGCCTGGGCCCGGTCAAATCCTCCGACTTCGAGCGCGAGCAGGCGGGCGGCGGCGGTTGGTGGGGCTGGAAGGACGAGAAGCGCTGGCTGGAAGCTGCGTTCGCTTTGGGCGAACTGATGGTCGCGCGGCGCGAGAACTTTCACCGCGTCTACGACCTCACCGAGCGCGTGGCCGGCAGCGTCGTGCCCGACTGGAACACCGCGCGCCTGGATATCGCCACGGTACGGCGGGAGACCCTGCTCAAGTCCGTGCGCGCGCTGGGCCTGACCCAGGCGCGCTGGATCGCCGATTACTACCGCACCAAACCGCGCCTGCGCGACGCCGACTTGGACCCGCTGGTGGAGCAGGGCGCCTTGCTGCGGGTGGCGGTGAAGGGCTGGGACGCGCCGGCTTACGTGCATCCCGACCACGCCGCCGCGCTCGCGCTGGCCGCGACGGGACGCCTGCGCGCAAGCCACGCCACCTTGCTGTCGCCTTTCGATCCGGTGGTCTGGGATCGCGAACGCGCCAGCGAATTCTTCGGCTTCGACTACACCCTGGAGTGCTACACCCCCGAGCCCAAGCGCCGTTACGGCTACTTCGTGCTGCCCATCCTCGCGCGCGGTCGTCTGGTCGGCCGCCTCGACGCCAAGGCGCACCGCCGCGAGGGCGTGTTCGAGGTCAAGGCGCTGTTCCTGGAAGAGGACGTCGTCGCCGACGAGGCCCTGATCGCCGATATCGCCCGCGCGATCGACGACTGTGCGCGCTGGCATGCGACCCCCAAGATCGACCTGCAACGCTGCCGCCCCGCAACCCTGCGCACGCCGCTGCGCGCGGCCCTGCGCGCGCTTCAATCCGCCTAGGCAAGCTGCTCTAGGGTAGGCGCCGCGTGCAAATGCGCGGTACCGCCGCCAGCATCCTGTAGGAGCGGCGCAAGCCGCGACCACGCCACAACACATACGACGCGCCTGGCGCAGGGCTCGTGACCATCTTGCGCAAGCGTATCTGTCTCCCCGATCGCGGCTCACGCCGCTCCTACCCCAAAGCGCGATGCGCTGTGCGGCATGTCGTCGCGCAGCGTTTCGACCTAGCCCTGGGTCAACGTCGCCGTGATAAACAACACGGCCACCGGCACGACCAAGGCCACCGGCACCAGCGCCACCAGCCAACGTGGCCGCTCGCCGCGCGCCCAGCCGACCAGCGCCAATACCACGCCGCCGAAGCCCGACATCAGCCACAGGAAGATCGCTTCCCAGAACCCGCACAAGCCATCGCCGCAGGGCCCGCTGAAGGTGCGCATCAACCAGACCAAGGGCGCATGCGCGACCGCCGCGGCGATCGCCAGATAGAACAGAAGAGGGCGCGGTGTGGGTTGCTCGTGGCTGTTCATCGCAGATCTCGGTCCGATGAGCGTGCGCGGCGACCGAGCGGAGGCGGCGCCGCAAGCGGGGCGACGCGCTTAAGGCAACGCGGCGCTGCCTCAGCTATACACCAAGCCTAGCGTCGCCGCGAGGCGCGCGCCGGTCCCACTGTCTTCAGATACGCAACATGTGCGCCTTTTCCGTGGATATGCGCCGCATCGATCGGCAAGCGACCGGCGTCGTCCGTGGCCGCCGTGTCCGCACCCGCGAGCGCCAGAACTTCGAGCGTGGCCAGATTGCCGTGGCTGGCGGCCCAGTGCAGCGGCGTGTAGCCGCTGCGTTCGCGTAGGTCGTGGCGGGCGCCGGCCTCCAGCAAGCAACGCACGATGTCCGTACGGCCGCAGGCTGCGGCGCCGAACAGCGCCGTTTCCCCGATGGAATCCTGCCAGTTCACGTCGGCCCCGGCCGCGATCAGCGCCCGCACCTCATCCAGATCGCCGGACCATGCCGCGTAGTGCAGCGCGGATTCCGCGCGACCGTCCGCGGCGGTCAATGGCCTGTCGTCTTCCACGGCGGTTCCTGAAAGCGCGGCGACGCTCAAACCTCCAGCGTCGCCAGATCGCCCTTGGTCTCCAGCCACTGCTTGCGGTCGCCGGCGCGCTTCTTGGCCAGCAGCATGTCCATCAGCGAATGGGTTTCGGTGCCGTCGTCGACGGTCAGCTGAACCAGGCGGCGGGTGTCGGGGTGGATGGTCGACTCGCGCAGCTGCGAGGCGTTCATCTCGCCCAGGCCCTTGAAGCGGGTGACGTTGATCGCGCCGCGGATCTTCTCGCGTTCGATCTTCTCCAGCAGGATGCGCTTCTCTTCCTCGTCCAGGGCGTAGAACACCTGCTTGCCCACGTCGACGCGGAACAGCGGCGGCATCGCCACGAAGATGTGGCCGGCCGCGACCAGCGCCGGGAAATGGCGCAGGAACAGCGCGCTCAGCAGGGTCGCGATGTGCAGGCCGTCGGAGTCGGCGTCGGCCAGGATGATGACCTTGCCGTAACGCAGGCCGGTGATGTCGTCCTTGCCCGGATCGCAGCCGATCGCGACCGCCAGATCGTGCACTTCCTGCGAGGCCAGCACGCTGCCGGACGCGACTTCCCAGGTGTTGAGGATCTTGCCGCGCAGCGGCAGGATCGCCTGGAAATCCTTGTCGCGCGCCTGGCGCGCGCTGCCGCCGGCCGAGTCGCCTTCGACCAGGAACAGCTCGGTGCGCGACAGATCCTGCGAGGTGCAGTCGGCGAGCTTGCCGGGCAGGGCCGGGCCTTGGGTGATCTTCTTGCGGACGATTTGCTTCTCGGTCTTCAAACGCGCCGCGGCGCGCTCGATCGCGAGCTGGGCGATCTTCTCGCCCAGTTCGGTGTGCTGGTTCAGCCACAACGAGAACGCATCGTGGGCGGCGCCCTCGACGAAGCCGGCGGCCTGGCGCGAGGACAGACGCTCCTTGGTTTGGCCGCTGAACTGCGGGTCGGTCATCTTGATGCTGAGCACGAACGCGACCCGGTCCCACACGTCTTCCGGCGCCAGCTTGACGCCGCGCGGCAGCAGATTGCGGAAGTCGCAGAACTCGCGCAGCGCGTCGGTGAAGCCGGTACGCAGGCCATTGACGTGGGTGCCGTGCTGCGCGGTCGGGATCAGATTGACGTAGCTTTCCTGCACCAGCTCGCCGTCCGGCACCCAGGCCACCGCCCAGTCGGCCACTTCGGTGTCCTTCTTGAGCTGGCCGACGAACAGGTCCGGCGGCAGCAGCTCGCCGCGGCCCTCGAGCTCGCCGCGCAGGTAGTCGCGCAGGCCGTCCTCGTAGTACCACTCGGCGGTTTCGCCGCTAGCGACGTCGTGCAGCTTCACGCTCAGGCCAGGGCAGAGCACGGCCTTGGCGCGCAGCAGGTGCTTGAGCGAGCGCAGGTTGAACTTGGGCGTGTCGAAGTACTTGGCGTCGGGCCAGAAGCGCACGCGGGTGCCGGTGTTCTTCTTGCCGACCGTGCCGACCACCTCCAGCGGGGTGGCGCGGTCGCCGTCCTTGAAGGTCATGCGGTATTCGTTGCCGTCGCGCTTGATGTGCACTTCGACCAGAGTCGACAGCGCATTGACCACGCTGACGCCGACGCCGTGCAGGCCGCCGGAGAAGGTGTAGTTCTTGTTGCTGAACTTACCGCCCGCGTGCAGGCGGGTCAGGATCAGCTCCACGCCGGGGATCTTCTCCTCGGGGTGGATGTCGACCGGCATGCCGCGGCCGTCATCGGACACCTCGGCGCTGCCGTCGGCGTGCAGGATCACCTCGATGCTGCGCGCATGCCCGGCCAGGGCTTCGTCGACGGCGTTGTCGATCACTTCCTGGGCCAGGTGGTTGGGCCGGGTGGTGTCGGTGTACATGCCCGGACGGCGTTTGACGGGGTCCAGGCCGGAAAGGACTTCGATATCGGCGGCGTTGTAACGACTGCTCATGAAACCTGCATGGGGTAGTGAAGCAAAGGGGGAATCGGTTAGCGCCCGGCGCCGACGGCCTGCAATTCGGCGCCGGTGTAGGGGTTGTAGCGGTAGCCGCCCGGGAACAGCTCGCCATTGGCGGGGTCGCGCCGCGCCGGCAACAGGCCGCCCAGGGGCAGGCGGAAGCTGAACTCGCTACGGTCCAGCCGGACCAGCATCTTGCCATCCCCGAGCGGGTCGGCGACGGGTTTGTCGTCGGCGGTACGGCCCGGGAACACATAGAACTGCATATTCTCGCCCGCCGGACCGATCATGCTGGTCAGCAGCGGCCGCATCGTGTTCAGCAGCCCCTTCAGGGCCGGGTCGACCTTGTCGGCCGCGATCGGCCGGTGCACCCCGCCATGCATGTCGACCAGCTTCAGCTGGCTGCGCAGATCGGCCTCGCTGGTGAAGCTGATGTCCTGGGTCTCATTGTTGATCCGCAGGGCCGCGATCACCGTATGCCGGGAAAACAGGTCCTGGAACTGCGCAGACGCCTCCTGGGTCGCCTGCTTGGTCGCGCCCTTGGCGCCCGCACTCTGCTGATCCAGCACATAGGCCCACAGCTGCGGCGGCAGCCACCAGATCATTTCGCTGCTGCCGATCCCGCCGCCGGTCTTCTGGGTATCGCCCATCAGCTCGTCGATCCGGATCTGCCCCACCGGCACCCCGGTATGGCCAGCCCAAACCGGCGCGACGGCCGCAAGGCCCAGACACAACATGAACGAAATAGCCAGACGGCGCATGGAAGGTCCCCTGAGTGAGCGCAGCGAGCATGGCGACGGGGTGGGGCGGGGTCAAGCTGGGGGTGGTGCGCGCCCATCCGGTCGATGGGGTCGTCCAGCCGGTGCCGTCGGCTCCTCGCAACACCGTAAAGTAAATGGCATGGGCCTCGCGCGGCGCGCTTGGCGGCGTGCAGGGTTGCGGGGGCCGGTCGATGACCAAGCAAGACAAGTTCATAGCTGTATTTCTCATCTTTCAAGGTCTTGCCGGCATCGCCACGACACTGTGGCTCGCGGCCTTAGGCGGGCTCTCGACGGGCGTCTTGCTGGTTCTGGCCCCCGCCATCGTGGCGGCGCTCATCGCGGGCGTCGGCTCTTTCCGCAATCTGTCTTGGGCCAGAGCGCTAGGTATCGCGGTCTTTGCCGCTCAAGTGCCTTCATTTCAGACCCCTTGGTTCTTCTACTCGGTCTGGCTTGGCGTGCATCTGAACATCACGCTGAGCTGGATAGACGCCGGGAAGGTGGGCGTCAATTTACTGGCGCTCGCCATGTTGATATGGGCCTTGCTGCGATGGCGCGCGCTTGCGAAGCCAGCCGCATCCGATCCTGTTCGGGGTCCCGCATTGGGTGCATGGCAGCCGATCACGGTCGCGGAGCTGGAGCTGCTGGTTGTGGAGCAACTTGAAGCGTGTTCGCCCTCAGAGCGGGAGGCATTCGCTACTCGGCGCGTACCGTTCTACGCCGTCCCGATACGCAGGTACGGCGCCATGGGGTCCGTTCTGGTGGTAGCAGAGCTTCCCGAGGGGCTGCTCTACTACGAGGATGTCGAAGGAGGTTTCGAGATGGGGATTCTCGAGGACGGGGCACTGCCCGAGGCGCCCTGCCAGCAATTCGAGCTGACTCACTTGCTTCACCGATTGGGGTTCTGAATGTCAACCGGACCGAAACCGACGGTCTCAGGCTGCGGGCAAATGCCGGGCGCTTCTGCGCAGCTCGATCCTTGTGGCCCAGCTTGGGCCATATGAAACAGCTCGCGGCAACTGTGGTGTTTTCGCTTGTGACAGGCTCGGTATCTGCCCACCAAAACCGGATACTGCCCATTAAGGCAGATGGCACTCTGAGCGCGATTCCCGCGACCTATGGGCCGGTTAAGGTGCACATTCCCGTGATCCGGCCAGTTCGCAGGCTTGGACGCAAGTTCGGATAACGTCACCGCGCTTCAGTATCAATCTCAATCGATGCATTCTCGTTAAGCTGAAGAACGTTTCACAAGTTCAAGCCAGTGGTTCGTGGCACCACATGCGCAGTTCGACCAACGACTACTACTCGCTTACCTTTTCGCTACTCGACGGGCGCATTTTGATGGACCAAAGAGCTTGGGATCCTCTGACCGGCGCTTGGCGTGCGCAACTCATAGACCCGGCTGAAAAATGTTCGGACTGGAAGAGCGTGGGCATGTGGCCGGGCAACTCACTCAAGTCGAACCCCCTTATGGGCAGGGCTTAGTTCAGACATCAGGCGCGCCAACGGTTCCTTCGAATGCTCAAATACTTGATCGCCGGAATTGCGCTCGGACTCCTTTCAGCTCTCCTGTCGCTCATGGCGGCCGGCGGTGGGCACGGCTGGAACTCCGCATTGCCGTTCGGGCTTATGTCCCTGGTCCTTTACCCTTGCGTCTCGGTTGCGTATACCAACCGAGGCCCTGGGCTCGGCCTGGTCTTGCTTGCCGTGCTCGCGGTCTTTCTGGATGGGGCGCTGGTTGCAAGGACACTGCGAGAGGGTGTCCATTACATGTATGCGGTTTGGCCCTTCGCCGTTGCATGGCTTGCGCTTTGGCTGTTCTGGCAAGTGGCGGTTATTGCGGCTCTTGTTCGGCGCCGTCGTCATGGTGTCGCCTAACATTCATGCACGCCGAAGCCGTTTCGCGATTCGGCCTAATTCAGGCGCTAGATCGCACCGGCACCACGCATGAACCTTGAAACATGCCCAGGTTGCGGCGCTGCGTTCCCTCGGTGCGATGGCCCGATGCATCCCTATATGGTGTCGTCGCCGGCCTGCTGGGCGGCCTTCGGCGAGGTCTTGGCGCGCGAGTACAGTGAGCCCGCATTGCTATCGATCCACAGATTGAGCGTGGATGCCTATGCGGTGCAGCATCCAGGCAGCCCCTGCCGACAAAGCATCCAGTCCGTCGGGGTCCACTTGATCCGGCTCTGCCTGTTCCTGGAGCATGGCTTGGCGCCCGACAGGGCCAATGAGGCCATGCTCGCCGCGGGACGGATCAAGCATACGTTTAGTTGGCTCGAGCCACCTTCGGCGCTGGGTGCCGTCACCGTACATGACGTTCTGCAGGCGACGGAAACGTCGGCGCATGCGGCAATGGTGAGGCGCTGGGCGCAGTCGGCTTGGGATGCATGGGGTCCGCATCACGATAGAGTTAGGCAGTGGCTCGTGCAGTCAAACAATTCGTTCAAGCAGAATCCGCTTCCCGGGCCGGCTTGACTCAGGCGTAGAGCATTCCCAGTGAATTCAACCCCATCGGCATCCAGTCAAAATTTCTTCGCTCGCTGTTGGTCAGGCTCCGCGCGGCTCTGGCAAGCCTACTGGCTGGTAGGCGTCCTAGGGCAATTCGTGGCTTTGGCGGCCTTTGGCGCGGTTGCCTTTGTGCTTGCGCCACTCCGCCAATACTCCGCCCTGTCGAGCCTGTCGGTTAGCCTGCTATTAGTCGCAATGCTCTTGTTCTATATGGTTTTTGCCTTGGTGAGCATTTGGCGTTGCGCCCACAATGCGAACAGTCCCGTATGGGGTGGGCTGGCTCGTGTGTCTGTGGCGCTATCGGTAGCGTGGGGCGTGTATGCCGTCTGGCGTGCGTTCTGAGAATTCATCCGGGCTCGCTCGCTGTCGTGAGCTGGCCAAGTTCAGCGCTTGATCCGTAGATGGAAATGTCGTTTCTATCCAAAGAAGAGCTTGATTCGGCCTTTCGGTGGGTCGTAGGAAGTTCCCTGGAGCCAAAAGGCTTCGTGGAGGTAACTCCTAGGAAATGGGTGTGCGACAGGTTCGCTCCGATAAGACACCTATTCACGGTGCAAGCGATGAAAGGTGGCGCATATCTCTATATCTGGGGGATATCGCTGGACTATGTGCCCCATCTAAAGGGAAATGAGCTGGCTTGGCATAGAACCAATCGTTCGTCCATGTTCGACCTTCGGTTCGATCCGGTCGACCATTTCAAGCGTTACAACGATTGGTACATGCGCAGCTTCAGCGAGGCAGAGGACTTCCGCCGCCAAGCGTCGGCTCAGCTCCGGAAGGCTTGGCCGATGGCTGTTCAATTTTTCGAGCGCAGCCAGCGAGTCGAACAGCTGCCGGAGCTGTTTGCCGATCAGATGAGCGCCTCAACCTTTAGATTTTGGTTCAAGAACTACGTTCAGCACTTGCCTATCTGTTCACGCTCGCGAAAGTCGGGCAGAAAGATAGCGCTCTTCGTTTGTTGAGCGATTACATGGACGAGTACGAGGTGCCGGATGCAGTTCGATCCAAGCGTGCGGGCCTCGTCAGTACGGCCTGACCGCTCAGTTCATGGCTTCTTCCGGGCACGAGATATCTGGAGCCGCATGGGAACTACGGAGCTGCAGGCTTGAGGGGCGGATATCCACTCAATCCAATAGGGTGGAGGTCCTGTGGCATGCTCTGCATGCTTCGTGGATCGGCTCGATTCAGGCATTAGGGGGGGGCGGATAGGTGCCATCGCTAAAACCGCTGAAATCCGTTGCGCACAACCTCTGCCATCAGTTCGCGAGCACATTTAACTATTGGGGTGGCGACTACGGCATCAATCATTTGGCCCGCTCGGTGCGCGCCGAAAATCAAGTCAAGATCGATCTGCTGGCCGGAGCATCGGAGCCGGCGCTTTTGGGGGAGGGCGCGCATGCCATCGATAAATTGGCCGGATTGTTGCCTGAGCTTCTTGCAAAGGAAGGCTTCGACACCGATCTGCTGGTCGGCGCTACCGCCATATACCGATTTCACGACCCATTGCCCGTGCCCGGCGGGTCTGTAGCGTACGATTGTCGAGTTGAATTCAAGACGGCTGGTGGACGTTCTTACTGTGTCGAGCTTTCACAGCTCAATACACCGTAGGCACCACTACGCTTCACTCTGTCCAAACCGCTTCGCGAGTGGGCTGGACTCCGACGTCGGATGGGTCTCGCGCGGCGATGTTCAAGGGTTGTAAGGCTGGGCTTCGTAGCGACGCTGTCGCCGAACATGCGGCGCTTGTAACAGGTACTTAGGAATTCAGAGAAGCAGTTCGAGAATCGGTGAGTCCAGCCGTTCATTAGAGGCGGGGCTGCGCCTGGTCCTATAGTGGGGATATATGAGACGACGTCGAGGCTTTGTCATGCTTGTCTTCTTACTGCTGGCGAGCGTCGCTACCGCAGCGAATGAGCTCCCTGGTGCGGCGGCGAGGAGTTTGTCCGAGCAATCGGTTGCAGGACTAAGGCTTGCCGTCAAGAACGACCCCGGCGCGGGGCGAAAATTCAGCGATTGCGTTATGAGTATTGATGGCGGCTCGATGGCGCCGGCGTATGAGGCATATCTACGCTCCACGCTGACTCAAGAGGAGCTTGATGAAATGAACGCGTTCAGCGGGTCGGATCCAGGGGCTCGCTACAGTTTGTACGCTCGAGAACTGTTCTATAGAAGCAAAGGGGCGGTCATCGATGGTCCGATCCAGTTCAGTCGAGCTGAGATCACGGCAATTAATCGATTTGTAAGCTCTTCCACGGGCCAGAAGTACCTGTGGATAACAGATGTGGCCAACAAGGAAGCGAGCGAGGTCACCCGGAGGGCGACGCAGGATGCGATTGAGTCCTGCCGAAATGGTGGCTGATGGCGCATAGGGCGGGAGTCCGCCGCTTCTTACGAGGTCTGTACGATCTATTGGGACTGAGGGCTCGCCCTCCAATGATTCAATCAAGTCGGGTACGGACGATGGGACACGATCACGACTTCAGTGAGGCAGACTGGCCTTTCGACGTTCCAGTCAACAGCGCGTCGTTCACGACCAGGCATGTCATCGAAGGAACGCTTCCTATTTTGGAGGTGTATCACGACCACGACGGCGAATGGCAATTCATGTGCGGCACGACGAGCGCGTCAGCGGACTGTAAGTTGGTGTGCTTGGGCTGCATGATCGGCCGCGATCCAAGCCTGCTTGATCTGGCCGATATGCCGCCAGGGTGGTGCGCCTACAGGGCCAGCCCGCAAGACGCCTGGTCTAGGGAACCGTACGAAGGCAGCGACGACCCGGAATGAGTGGTCCGTACGGGTTAACATTTGGCCGTTCAGTCGCGAGCAGGGAAGCAGCCGCTACGGTCGCGCCGTCGCTGAGGGGAGCGGCCTAGGCGCCCCGCCTTTCCTGTGAGCCCCACGACATCGGAGGACCGCACCATGACCACCCGCAAGTATTGGATTCCCAGCCTGATCGCCGCCGCCCTGGTGGCGCCGTTGGCGATGGCGCAGGACGCCGCCCAGAACCCGACGGCCGAGCAGGCCGCCGCGCAGGCCCAGAAGAAGGCCGAAGAGGCCGAGAAGGCCAAGGCCGAGCAAGCCGCCAAGGACAAGAAGAAAGACAAGAAGAAGGACAAGGCCGCCGATCCCACCGTCGAGCCCGAGGAAGAGGACGGCAAGCGCTGAGTTCCACCCGATCGGGCGCGTCCGTAAGGGCGCGCCCGATTCGGTCGGATGGCGACGGCGCCGCGCGCGCCAGTGCGCTCCCGGCAAGCGGGGGCGCCGACTGCCGCCTTCGGTCGACTGTATTTCGGTGCCTGGGATGCCGCGTTCATGTGGCACTGCCCGGTACCGACTCTGACCGCGTTGGTGGTCATGCCGATTTTTCGCCCCGGATCACGGACGGCGCGCCGACGGTCGTAGCGAGTTGCTGCTCGTTCTTACGGGCATCGGTCCCGGCTAGGGCCGGTCGTGGAGGCGCTTGGCGCAAGCTAAGGGGTGGGTTGCGCCACGGTGGTATTCGCTTGCGCCTTGCGGCTACATTTCGCAACAGCGGCCCAAGCCTCGGGTTCCGTCTTCATAGCGTCCGGAGCGTCATGCCATGAATCGCCTCGTATTCGTTTTGGCGCTGCTGCTGGGCGCGTGCTCGTTCTGCGCATCGGCGATCACGTTGAGCGAGCAGGAGATCGACGATCCGATCAAGGCCGGCGCCAAATGCAAGGTGCCGGTGCCCAACAGTTACGGCACCTACATCTATCAATTTCCGTCTAAGTACGACCAGGTGTTCTGGCCACATGCGGCCGCGAACATGATCTGGTTTTGTCCCGAGTCCGGCTTCGCGAGCTTCATCGAAGACGCCGACAAACTCAGCGACAACGAAAAGTCGGCCATCGCCCAGCGGCTCGCCGAGGCTTACCGCCCCGGCCCGCAAGCGCCGACCGAGCTCGAAAAGATCGCAGCGCTGGAGCGCAGTTACGCCCAGCGCAAATTGGACGAGCCTGCACGTATCGCGCTGTTGCGCTCGTTGGCGTACATGTACGAGGCGGCCGGCGATGGTGCACGCGCCACCAAGCTGCGACGCGAGGCGTTGGCCGCGATCGATGCGGCGCTCACTGCCCCTGCCGGCCTCAAGGAACAGCAGACCCTTGAGTACCTGTTCGTGGGCGCCGTCTACGAGCGCGAATTCGGCAACGTCGAACGTTCCGATGCCCGGCTCAAGGCCCTGGACGCGAAGCTGGCCAAGGTCGATTCGGCGGACTTGACGTATTACGTGGAATATCTCACCGATCTGAAGCGCGATGTCCCGAGGGTGCAACCGGGCGGTACGCTAGCGCCGGATATGCCGGATATGCCGGATATGCCCGATCACACGCATTGACCGGCGGCCCGACGCCGTCGAAGGTCGTACCCCATCGATGGGATGCCGAATGAGCCCGGAGCACACGCCCTTTCAACAGGTATTGAACGCCTACCAGGCCGCCGTGCGCGCCAAGGACGTCGAGGCTTTCCTGGCGATCTACAGCGACGACTTGCAGGTGTTCGACATGTGGGGCGCATGGTCGCTGCGAGGCATCGACGCCTGGCGACGGATGGCGACGGAGTGGTTCGCATCGCTGGGCAGCGACTATGTCGTGGTCGAGGCTGAGGAGGTGGCGTCGAGTGCGGACGCGGGGCTGGCCGTGGGCCATGCTTTGCTGCGCTACACGGCCTACTCCGCCGATGGTCGACGCCTGCGCTCGCTGGACAACCGGATCACCGTGGCGATGCGTCGGGCTGGCGAGACCTGGAGAATATTTCACGAGCATACGTCGGCCCCGATCGGCCATGAGACGACGAAGGCCGTGCTGCAGCGCGACGGCGGCGAATAGCGCGCTGCCCTGCCGTCAACCCGCCCTTTGGGGGACGACACCTGAGGGACGGTATTCCGAATTTACTCGACGTCCCGATGGCTCCCTGCCACGCGCTGCTGAGCCGGCCCTAACGAGCCGTCCGGTTGGATCGGGTGAAACCCCTGCAGCGTGAGCATCCACCGCTGTGCCGTGGGTTTGGCCATCTCGTCCGGGACGAAGGCGATACCGCAAGCCTGGCAGTAGAGGCCGGACACAAATTGTTGCAGAGGCGCCTGCGGCACGGCATTCGGTTTGAGGCCGTCGGCGCTGAGCTGTCCATGGCATTCGCAGGCTGACCGGGTGTCGGGAGATTGCTCGAAATGAGCGGAATCGAACGGTGCTATCAGTAACAGCTTGGGGCGCGTATGTGCGGAGCTTGCGCATTTCGGGCAGGCAGGTGCGGGGGCGATGTCTGTCATGTGCGTGGTTCCTGAGGTCTGAACGGTCCAGCGGCGCGAGGGTGCATGACGCCAACTCGGCGTTTCGCTTTCGATCTCCCTTCGCAGCCTGTTCAAGTCCGCCGGAGACCTTGCCCAATCTGGTCCGAATATCATGCGCCCGTTCGCACCGAAGCGAGGGCCCGGCCCGGCCGTGGCCGTAGCAGGAGCCCGATCCCGCGACAGCCACGCGCAGCACGAATGGCCGCCTGGAGGCGGGGCTAGGGCCGAGGCGGCCGGTCCGCACGGCGGCTCGTGCTTGAGGCCGGCCAGCTAAACTAATGCGGCAGCCTGCGTCGGGCTCGCGACCGGGAGTCGTGTCCAGTGATAGCCACCCTTTTGCTGGTCGTGAGCGCGGCGGTGCTGCTCACGCTCGGCACCGCCCATTTGATCATCACCTTCGTCGGCCCCAAGCTGCGTCCGCGCGATCGCGCACTGGAGGCGCGGATGCGCGAGGTCTCGCCGGGGATCACCAGGAAGGCCAGCATGTGGGACTTCTGGGTCGGCTTCAATATCAGCCACAGCCTGGCTGCGATCCTGTACGGGCTGATCTACGGCTATCTGGCCATCGCGCATCGCGAGTTGCTGTTTTCCTCGGCCTATCTGCTCACGGTCGGCGCGTTGATGCTGGGCACCTTGTTCGTGGTGGCCAAGATCTACTGGTTTAGGGCGCCGCTGATCGGCATCGCGATTTCGCTGCTGTGTTACCTCGCAGGCGTGGCAGTCGCGCTGTCTTAGTTGCGACCTGCGCGGTTGGGACGGAGAGCGCTGGAACCCTCGGCCGATACTTGCCGTTTCGGCGCTGCTAGCCCGATAGTTGGCTCAGGCCGGGCGTCTCGCCCGCAGCTGGATGGGAGACTGGGCGCGTGAAACTTCTTCGGTGCGGGTTCGTCCTCGCGATGCTTGCTGCGCCCATCGCCGTGATGGCCGGTCAGCGCCCCGCCCAAGTGGCGGCGGATTTCTATCGGCTGGCGATCCATCCCGACCGACCCGAGCCCGTACAGGGGCGGTTCGCGACGATGGCTCCGCTGTTGGGCGAGGATCTTTACCGGGCTTTGGCCGCATACGACGTGTACGAGAACGCCTGCGCACGCATCACCCCGCGCGGCATCAAGCCCTACATGCTCGATCAGAACCCCTTTTTTTGGGGTGCGGACGAAGCCGACGCGATGGTGGCGGCGACTGAGCGGGTCGACCGCGATGTCGCAAGGGTCTGGGTCGCTTTAGTCGACGATGAGGTGCGCTGGACCGATGCAGTGCTGCTGGGCAAGCAACGCGGGCGCTGGGTGATACTCGACATCCGGTGGCAGGAGGGTGGCTCGCTGACCGAAAGGTTGATGGAATTCGCGAGCCATCGTTGCACCCCCTGACCATGCAACCCGAGGAGAACGGCATGTCATCCTTCCGCTGCGTCAAATGTAACGGCGAGTCCTGCACCGTAGGCGAGCTGCGCGCGGCCGGCGGTTTGGTCTCCTCGGTGCTGGATGTATCGACCAACAAGTTCAAGTACGTGAGCTGCGAGACCTGCGGCTACACCGAGTTCTACCGCGCCGATCTTTCCTCGGGCGCCCAGATCTTCGACCTCCTGGTGGGATGAGCGCGATGTCGAGCCCCCTGTCGGCTGCGTCCTCGCTGGCCGGTGGCTGCCACTGCGGTTCGGTGCGGCTTGTCTACACCAGCGCGCTGGCGCCGGCGGACACTCATCCGCGCGCCTGTGACTGCAGCTTCTGCCGCATGCATGGCGCGGCCTATGTCTCCGACCCGGCCGGCGCGCTGCGCATCGCCGTGGCCGACGCGCAGGCCTTGTTGTCGTACCGCCAGGGCTCCGAGGCCGCCCTGTTCCGCTTGTGCGGGCGTTGCGGCGTGCTGGTGGCGGTGACTTACGAGCAGGACGGCCGCATGTACGCGGCGGTCAACGCTGGCTGCCTGGACGAGCGCGACGCTTTCGCCCCGGCGGTCGGTGCTTCGCCGCAGCTTTTGAGCCGGGAGCAGAAAATCGGCCGCTGGACCCGGCTGTGGGTGCCTGAGGTCGAGTGGGCGTGAGCGGGCGACTCGCGGGCCCGTCCCGTCGGGCGAAGATCCGTCGGAAGTGAATTAGGATGCGCGGTATGTCAAGAATCGACCGCCTGTCGGACCTGCTTGCGTCGCCGCGTTCGCGTTCGTGGTTGTATTTCGCGACCGCGTTTGCGACGCCGCTGCTTGCCTATGCGGTGCTATGGGCGCTGGACACGGGCTCGTCGGATGCCGTCGGCGGCGTGCGTTGCGGCTTGCTGGGCCTGCTGTGGTTGATCGTGTCGGTGGTGGTGTCCATAACGCTGTTCTCGGCGGCGTTCTTCGCCGCGCTCTTGGCGTACCTCGATTCGTCCAGTCGGTCGCTCGCTCGCGCCATGGAATTCCTGGGTATCGGCCTGCCGTTCATTGCAATGTGCGCAGGCTTGATCGGGGTGGTGGTGCTGAAATTGACGATCTGATCGAAGCGGCGCGGACGTCCATGTCGGATGCGCGGAATATTTCGGTCGGCTGACGCGGCCCGGTTCGGCGCATGGCCTGCCAACCGCCTTGAGGTGGATCCCCGCGCCGGCGGAGAATGCCGGCAACAGGGGGCACGATGAAACTTGAACCGGCATGGCTGCTCGGCCTGCTTTTGATCGCCGGGCGAGCGCCCGCCGAGACCGCTCAGGCGCCTACGGACGACCAAATGCTGCGCGCCTGCGCCGAAGAGGCGCAAAGGAGCGACGATCCGGTTGGCCGCAGCATGCGCTGCCTGCGCGAAGCCCGTGAGCGCGTCCAGCACCTGCTGGACGACACCTATTACCGCTTGAACCGGAGCTTGCCGCCAGCGCAGCGCGAGAAGCTGGTGGCCAGCCAGGTGGCCTGGTCCCGCTACTACGATGCCCAGACCGAGTTGACCATGGCGCGCGGGCTCGAGTTGGACAACGTGACCGAGTACCTGCGGATTCGGATGATGTGGTTCCGTCTCGAGGAGCTGAATGCGCAGAACCGGATAACGTCGGCCATTTCGGAGCGTGGGGAGTAAGCCGCGGCTCTGGATTTTCGCAGGCGTGCGGCCGCTGCATCAGCGCGGATCGATGCACCGCCGCGTCCTTGGTGCTCGACGCGGCACGGGCGATCGTGTTGAGGACGCCAGGGCTGGAGACCGCCGATGACCCACAAGCTCGCCGATATCGTCTCGGGTGCCGCCGCGACGATCGCCTGGCGGCGATCCGGCGCTAGGATGGGCCTCATGAAAGCAGGGTTCTTGTTCGCATTGGCGGCGTTCTTCGGCCTGGCGCACGCGCGCGAGCCGCGCTACACCGTGATGCGCGTGGACACTCGCAGCGAGGATCTGCGCCTGTTCCTGCGCGACGAGCAGGGCGCGCCGCTGCATCGGCTCAGGCGTCTGGATACTTGGTTGAAGTCGCAGGGCAAGCGCCTGCGTTTCGCCATGAACGCCGGCATGTACGAGCCCGACTACGCGCCGGTCGGGCTGTACGTGGCCGATGGCCGCCAGCTCGCGCCGCTGAACCTGGCCGAGGGCGAAGGCAACTTCTACCTCAAGCCCAACGGGGTGTTCCTGCTCGGCGCCGACGGCCCCCAGGTCGTGGAATCCTCGCGCTATCCGGCGCTGGCGTCGGGCGTGCGTCTGGCCACGCAGTCCGGGCCGCTGCTGCTGCAGCAAGGCGCGATCCACCCGCGTTTCGACCCAGGCTCGAAGTCGCGTCAGATCCGCAACGGCGTCGGGGTCGACGGCGAGATCGCCTATTTCGTGATCAGCGACGATCCGGTCACCTTCTACGAATTCGCGCAGTACTTCCGCGACACCTTGAAGTGTTCGGACGCGCTCTACCTGGATGGCGCGATCTCCGGCCTGTACGCGCCGGCGCTGCACCGCTACGACTCCGGTCCCAAGCTGGGGCCGATGGTGGGCGTGGTGGAGTAGGGCGGACCGCGCGTTTTCGCGCGGCCCCGCCGTGGACGCCGCGCCGCGCGCGGTTTCGGGTAGCGCCCGAGGGGGCCGCGGGTACACGCACGCGCTACCTGGTCGATCGCTGCCGGCAAGTACGCCGCGCGCCGTGGCTGCGGGCATAGATTGGTCCGCGACCTGGGACATCGGCGAACGCCGGGAGGATGTATGAAGCGGATCTTGATCGCGCTGGCGCGGGTCGTCGCCGGCTTGTGCGTCCAGCTGGGCGGCATGTATCTGGCGGTGTTGATCAGCTTCGACCTCGACGGCAGCGGCCCGGATTGGCTCTGGCTGGTCGGACTGGGCTTCCTGGGCCTGGCCGGGATGGTCGCTGGCTGGATCGCCGGGCGCTATCTGATGGTCCCGGCGCTGATCCTGTTCGTGCTGGTGTGGACGGAACTGTGCGAGTACGACCAGTTGGTCTATATGACGCCGAGTGAAGCGCTCGATGCGTATCTGGGCGACATGATCTTTATGGCCTTGTGCTGCGCGGTCCTGGCTGGCGGTATCGCCCTGGGCTATCGTGATGCGCGACGCACCTGGCCCGGCCTGTCCGCGCGAGCGCCGGGACGCGTTGGGACTGGATCCGCCTAGGAGGCCGCCATGGCCGTACGCATCGTCAGACTCGGCAGCCCGCGCGCGCCCGGCGAGGGCCTGCGCATCGGCACGGTGCGGCGGCCGCCACGCGGCGTACCCAAGAGCGAGTTCGCCCGTCAGGACTGGTACGACGTCTGGTTCCCGAATCTCGCGCCCAGCCTGGACACCATGAAGCAGGCCCAGGCCGCGCAGACGCCGGCGCAATGGACCGCCTTCGTACGCAAGTACAAGGCCGAAATGGCCGCGCCGGACGCCAGCCATGCGCTGCAGTTGCTGGCGACGCTATCTCTACACACCGACTTCTCGGTCGGCTGCTACTGCGAGGACGAGGCGCATTGCCACCGATCGGTGCTGCGGGCGCTGTTGGTGGAGCGCGGCGCGAAGTTGGCCTAGGGCGCCGGGACCGCCGCCTTGGGGTAGGAGCGGGCTCGCGGCGGGGGCTGGCAGCTCGGCCCCGAGCGCGGAAAGCCAGTCAGGACGGGCTTTGCGCCCGATTCGGCCGGTCGGTGCCGCTGTCAAGCAGTCGCGGGCCGGCCGCCTTGCCGGTAAACTACGGCTTTCCAGCGGCAGTAAAACCATGACTCCCCTGATTTTCGTCACCGGCGGCGTGGTGTCCTCGCTAGGCAAGGGCATTGCGGCAGCCTCGCTGGCGGCCATCCTCGAATCGCGCGGCCTGCGCGTGACGATGATGAAGCTCGACCCCTATATCAACGTCGATCCGGGCACGATGAGCCCGTTCCAGCACGGCGAGGTCTACGTCACCGACGACGGCGCCGAGACCGACCTGGACCTGGGCCACTACGAGCGCTATCTGCGCACCCGGCTCAGCCGCAAGAACTCGATCACCACCGGCCGCATCTACGAGAACGTGATCCGCAAGGAACGCCGCGGCGACTACCTGGGCGGCACCGTGCAGGTGATCCCGCACATCACCGACGAGATCAAGCGCTGCATCGTCGAGGCCACCGAAGGCTACGACGTGGCCCTGGTCGAGGTCGGCGGCACGGTCGGCGACATCGAGTCGCTGCCGTTCCTGGAAGCGATCCGCCAGCTGCGTACCGAGCGCGGCCCCGAATACGCCTTGTTCATGCACCTGACCCTGGTGCCGTTCATCGCCGCCGCCGGCGAGCTCAAGACCAAGCCGACCCAGCACTCGGTCAAGGAACTGCGTTCGATCGGTATCCAGCCCGACGTGCTGCTGTGCCGCAGCGAACAGCCGCTGCCCGACAGCGACCGCCGCAAGATCGCGCTGTTCACCAACGTGCCCGAGCGCGCGGTGATCTCGGCGGTCGATCTGGACAACATCTACAAACTGCCGGAGTGGTTCCACGAGCAGGGCCTGGACGCGATCGTGCTCGAACGCCTGCGCGTCAACGCCGGTCCGGCCGACCTGCGCGAGTGGCACGAAGTGGTCGACGCCACCGAACACCCGGTGGACGAAGTTTCGATCGCGGTGGTCGGCAAGTACATCGACCATCAGGACGCCTACAAGTCGCTGGCCGAGGCGCTCAAGCACGGCGGCCTGCGCCAGCGCACCAAGGTCAAGCTGAAGTGGCTGGAATCCAGCGAAATCGAGCGCGACGGCGTCGAGTCGCTGAAGGGCGTGGACGGCATCCTGGTGCCGGGTGGTTTCGGCGACCGCGGCTTCGAGGGCAAGGTCGCGACCGCGAAGTTCGCGCGCGAAAACGGCATCCCCTACTTTGGCATCTGTTACGGCATGCAGGCGGCGGTGGTCGATTACGCGCGCCATGTCGCCGGCCTGGACGGCGCCAACAGCACCGAGAACGACAAGGCCTGCGCGCATCCGGTGATCGGCCTGATCACCGAGTGGCGCACCGCCACCGGCGAGGTCGAGCGCCGCAGCGAGGACAGCGACCTGGGCGGCACCATGCGCCTGGGCCTGCAGGATCAGCGCATCAAGCCCGGCACCCTGGCGCGCGAGCTGTACGGCAAGGACGTGGTCGGCGAGCGTCACCGCCACCGCTACGAGTTCAACAACCGCTATCGCACTCAGCTCGAGGACGCCGGCCTGGTGATCGCGGCCAAGTCCATGGACGATCTGCTGGTGGAGATGGTCGAACTGCCAAGGTCGCAGCACCCGTGGTTCCTGGCCTGCCAGGCGCATCCGGAATTCCTGTCGACCCCGCGCGACGGCCACCCGCTGTTCATCGGCTTCGTGCGCGCCGCGCGCGAGGCCAAAGCCGGCGGCCGCCTGCTCAAGGAAGCCAGCGCATGAAGCCGGTCCTCAATCGTTCGATCCCTGACGGAGCTGCCCGATGAATTTGTGCGGATTCGAAGTCGGCCTGGACCGGCCGTTCTTCCTGATCGCCGGCCCTTGCGTGATCGAATCGATGCAGTTGCAGCTCGATGTCGCCGGCCAGCTCAAGGAGATGACCGGCGAGCTCGGCATCCCCTTCATCTTCAAGTCCAGCTTCGACAAGGCCAACCGCACCTCGGCGACGAGTTTCCGCGGCCCGGGCATGGAGGAAGGTCTGAAGGTGCTGGCCGAGGTCAAGCGCCAGCTCGATCTGCCGGTGCTGACCGATGTGCACGAGTACACGCCCATGAACGAGGTCGCCTCGGTCGTGGACGTGCTGCAGACCCCGGCCTTCCTGTGCCGGCAGACCGATTTCATCCAGAACGTGGCGCGCGCCGGCAAGCCGGTCAACATCAAGAAGGGCCAGTTCCTCTCGCCCTGGGAGATGAAGCACGTCACCGCCAAGGCCAAGGCCGTCGGCAACGAGCAGATCATGGCCTGCGAACGCGGCGCCAGCTTCGGTTACAACAACCTGGTCAGCGACATGCGCTCGCTGTCGGTGATGCGCGACACCGGTTGCCCGGTGGTGTTCGACGCCACCCATTCGGTGCAGCTGCCCGGCGGCATGGACGGCAAGTCCGGCGGCCAGCGCGAGTTCGTGCCGGTGCTGGCGCGCGCGGCGATGGCGGTGGGCATTTCCGGCATCTTCATGGAAACCCATCCGCGCCCCGAGGAAGCCCTGTCCGACGGTCCCAACGCGGTGCCGCTGCCGAAGATGCGCGCGCTGCTGGAAACGCTGGTGGAGCTGGACCGCATCACCAAGAAGAACGGCTTCCTCGAGAGTTCGTTCTGATGGGCCCCGGCGGCGACAGACGACGCGGCAGGCGGATCACCGCGTTCGCGGCCGCGCCCTTGGCGTTCGCCTTCGCGGCGAGCGCCGCGGCCGCGCCGCCGCCCGCCGCGCCCGTTCCGGCCGAGACCGCCGACGAGACCCTCTATATGTCGCTGGCCGACCTGACCGGCGAGCTCTACAAGTGCGTCGGGCCCTACATGCAGGAAGTCGGCGGCCCCAAGGTCGCGGCCAAGGTCTACGCCGCCGGTCGCTATCCGGCCCTGGTGGTCAGCGCGTCCAGCGTGCTGGGTTCCGGCCATCTGACCGTGCTGTCGGCGCGCGACAACCCCGCCGGCAGCGTCGGCCAGACCCAGTCGTTGATCGTCGCGATGGGCATGCTGGGCAGCAGCGATGCGAACTCGATTCGCCAGAACCTGCTCAGTGCCAAGGCCGTGGCCATCGTCGCGACCGAGATCGCGGGCGTCAGCGAGGGCCGCTGCAAGGTGTCGCCCGAGCTGACCGCCGCGATCGCGCGCGTGCCGCCCGAGCCCTGAGCCCGAACTTGCGTCGCCGCCGCGAATTTCATTCCATACCCCTCAATCTCCGGTCCCATTCCCGCCCATGACCACGATCACCAAGATCCACGCCCGCGAAATCCTCGACAGCCGCGGCAATCCCACGCTGGAGGCCGAGGTCACCCTGGCCGACGGCAGCTTCGGCCGCGCGATGGTGCCCTCGGGCGCCTCCACCGGCAGCAAGGAAGCCGTGGAGCTGCGCGACGGCGACAAGACCCGCTACCTGGGCAAGGGCGTGCGCAAGGCGGTGGAGAACGTGAACACCGCGATCGCCCAGGCGCTGACCGGCTTCGACGCCGCCGACCAGACCGGTCTGGACCGTCGCCTGATCGACCTGGACGGCACCGAGAACAAGGGCCGCCTGGGCGCCAACGCGCTGCTGGGCGTGTCGATGGCCAATGCGCATGCGGTCGCCGCGTCGAAGAAGCTGCCGCTGTGGCAGTACCTGGCCAACGGCCGCGCGCCGGTGCTGCCGGTGCCGATGATGAACATCATCAACGGCGGCGCGCATGCCGATAACAACGTCGATCTGCAGGAGTTCATGATCCTGCCGGTGGGCGTGCCCAACTTCGCCGAGGCGCTGCGCGCCGGCGCCGAGGTCTTCCACGCGCTCAAGTCGGTGCTCAAGGGCCGCGGCCTGAGCACCGCGGTCGGCGACGAGGGCGGTTTCGCGCCCGACCTGCGCAGCAACGAGGAAGCGCTGGAAACCATTCTGGAAGCGATCGGCAAGGCCGGATACAAGGCCGGCGAGGACATCCTGCTGGGTCTGGACGTGGCCTCCACCGAGTTCTACGACAACGGCAAGTACCACCTGGTGGGCGAGGGCAAGCGCCTGACCAGCGAGCAGTTCGTCGACTTCCTGGCCAACTGGGCCGCGCAGTATCCGATCGTGACCATCGAGGACGGCATGTCCGAGGACGATTGGACCGGCTGGAAGCTGCTCACCGAGAAGATCGGCCACAAGGTGCAGCTGGTCGGCGACGACCTGTTCGTGACCAATCCCAAGATCTTCCAGGAAGGCATCGACAAGCACGTCGCCAACGCGATCCTGATCAAGGTCAACCAGATCGGCACCCTGACCGAGACCTTGGAAGCGATCGCCATGGCGGACGCGGCCAAGTACGCGGCCGTGGTCTCGCACCGTTCGGGCGAAACCGAGGACACCACGATCGCCGACATCGCCGTGGCCACCACCGCGACCCAGATCAAGACCGGCTCGCTGTGCCGCAGCGACCGCGTCGCCAAGTACAACCAGTTGCTGCGCATCGAAGAACAGCTGGGCGCCGCGGCCCGTTACGCCGGCCGCGACGCGTTCGTGTCCTTGAAGCGCTGAGCGGCCGGGGAGGGCGGACATGCGCTGGCTGCGAGTGCTGGTGATCGTCCTGGCGGGCCTGCTCGCCTTCCTGCAGTACCGTCTGTGGATGGGCCAGGGCGGTACCCGTTCGGTGGCCGCGCTGGAGCAACAGGTGCAGCAGCAGACCCGCGACAACGGCGGGCTGCGTCAGCGCAACGCCGCCCTCGCGGCCGAGGTCGAGGACCTCAAGTCCGGCGAGGCGGCGGTCGAGGAGCGTGCGCGCAGCGAGCTGGGCATGATCAAGCCCGGCGAAACCTTCTACCGCGTGGTCGAACCCGAAACCCCGACCAACGCGCAGGCCGCGCCGGCCGGCACGGACGCGCCGGCGCCGTGACGGCGGTGTACCGCCCGTTCCGGATCGACGCGGAGCCGGGCCGATGAGCGCGCCGATCTGGGCGGTGATGCCCGCGGCCGGTCGCGGCACGCGTTTCGGCGGCGAAACCCCCAAGCAATACCTGGTCGCGGCCGGTAAGCCGCTGATCGCGCACGCGCTGGACGCCTTGCTCGCGCATCCGCGCGTGGCCGGCGCGATGGTGGCCTTGGCCGCGGACGACGCGCTGTGGCCGGGTTGGAGCGAGCGCCAGGGCAAGCCGGTGCTGCGCTGCGTCGGCGGCGGCGAGCGCGCCGATTCGGTACTGGCGGCACTGCGCGCGCTGCCCGACGGCGTCGGCGACGACAGCCTGGTGCTGGTGCACGATGCGGCGCGCCCGAACCTGCGCCGCGCCGACCTGGATGCCTTGATCGTCGCGGCCGAAGCCGACTCCGACGGCGCCATCCTCGGCGCGCCCCTGCGCGATACCCTCAAGCGCGCCAACGATCGACGCATTCTCTCCACCGAACCGCGCCAGGGCTTGTGGCGCGCGTTCACGCCGCAGGCCTTCCGCCGCGGCGCGCTGAGCACCGCGCTGCGCGACGCCGCGGTGGCCGGCCTGGTCGTCACCGACGAGGCCGCGGCGATGGAATACGCGGGCCTGCATCCGCGTCTGGTGGAAGGCCGCGAGGACAATCTCAAGGTGACGACGCCGGCGGATTTGGCGCTGGCGGAGTATTTGCTGGGGAAGGTTTAGCGGTTCTTTCGGCGTCGCTCCCGCTTGGGTCGCCACTTTTGATCGTCATTCAGCCTCGCTCTCACCTGGAGTCGCCGCTCTTGATCGTCATTCCCGCCTTCGCGGGAATGACGGCAAGAACAAACGGCGTAGGGGCGAATGACAGCAAGTACGGACGCCGGCAAGTACGAACGCTGCCGCACTTGGTTCTCGATCGCAGCCGCTTCTCGCTCGTCATTCCCGCGAAAGCGGGAATCCAGTGACTTCAGCG
Organism: Lysobacter sp. Root916; assembly: GCF_001429785.1. Classification (GTDB taxonomy): domain Bacteria; phylum Pseudomonadota; class Gammaproteobacteria; order Xanthomonadales; family Xanthomonadaceae; genus Lysobacter. The sequence goes on from NZ_LMJF01000001.1 coordinate 234,397, forward strand.
CGATGCGGAAAGAGCCGAGGTAGGTCCGCTTCTGTCGGCGACCTCAGCCCTAAGGCTGTTCCTGCATTGTCGAATCTGCGGGGCTTTCGCCTGCCGTTTGGACATGCCGCTAAAGTCACTGGATTCCCGCTTTCGCGGGAATGACGGCAAAAAACGAGGCTTCGCGGGCTGCTGAGTCGACGGCTCCCCCGGGAATTTCGTCATAATTGCCCCAGATTCCCTCAGGCGGCACCCACTCATGCGCATCGGCCAAGGCTACGACGTCCACGCATTCGGCGATGGCGACCACGTCATGCTCGGCGGGGTGCGGGTGCCGCACGATCGCGGGGTGCTTGCGCATTCGGACGGCGACGTGGTCCTGCATGCGCTGTGCGACGCCATGCTCGGGGCGTTGGCGCTGGGCGATATCGGCCAGCACTTTCCGCCCAGCGACGAGCGCTGGCGCGGCGCCGACAGTCGTCGTTTTCTGCGTCACTGCAACGAGCTGATCGCGCAGCGCGGTTATCGGGTCGGCAACGCCGACGTCACCGTGGTCTGCGAGCGGCCCAAGGTCGGTCCGCATGCGCTGGCCATGCGCGAGGCGATCGCGCAGGACCTGGGCATCGCCCTGGACGCGGTCAGCGTGAAGGCCACCACCAGCGAGAAGCTAGGCTTCACCGGCCGCGGCGAAGGCATCGCCGCGACCGCGATCTGTCTGCTGGTGCCGGCGTGAGCGGCGAGCCCGCGCTGGCGCGCGCGCATGGCGCGCCGGCTCTGCGCGCGCGCATCCGCAGCGTGCCCGAGGATTTCCTGGTCGAGGAACTGCCGGGCTTCGAGCCCAGCGGCAGCGGCGAGCACCTGCTGCTGACGATAGAAAAGCGCGGCATGAACACCGCGTTCGCGGCCAAGCGGATCGCCGCCTGGGCCGGCGTCGGCGAGCTGGCGATCGGCTACGCCGGCCTCAAGGACCGTCACGCGCTCACCCGCCAACGCTTCAGTGTGCACCTGCCCAAGCGCGTCGCGCCCGATCTGGCGACGCTGCAGGAAGCCTCCGCGTCGGGCGAGGGCTTGCGCGTGCTCGACAGCGCCTGGCACGCCAAGAAGCTGCCGCGCGGCGCCCTGGCCGGCAATCGCTTCGTGCTGACCCTGCGCGAGCCGGAAGGCGAGCGGGCGGCGATCGAAACCCGTTTGCAGGCGATCGCCGCGCGCGGCGTGCCCAACTATTTCGGCGAGCAGCGTTTCGGCCGCGACGGCGACAACGTCGCCAATGCGCTGGCGATGTTCGGCGGCCGTCGCGTCAAGCGCGAACAGCGCAGCCTGCTGCTGTCGGCCGCGCGCTCGGAGCTGTTCAACCGGGTCCTGGCCGCGCGCTTGGGCGCCGACTGCTGGGATCGGCCCCTGGACGGCGAGGTCTGGATGCTGGACGGCAGCCGCAGCGTGTTCGGGCCGGAGCCCTACGACGACACGCTGGCCGCGCGCCTGGCCGGGTTCGACATCCATCCCAGCGGCCCGCTCTGGGGCCGCGGCGAACTGCGCAGCCGCGAGGCCGCGGCCGCCATCGAGCTGGCGGCGCTGGCCGGCGAGGACGCCGCCGCGTTGCGCGCGGGCCTGGAGCAGGCCGGCCTCAACCAGGAACGGCGCGCCCTGCGCCTGCGTCCGACCGCGCTGAACTGGCGTTGGCTGGACGGCCCGGAGGGCGTCGCACTGGAACTGGATTTCGTGCTGCCGGCGGGCGCTTATGCCACGGTCGTACTCGCCGAACTGGGCGAAATCTCGACGCTCGTTCGGCCCTGATCGACCGTTCGTCGGAAAGCAACGGGGGGCACTGGTTGCTCCTGAGGGCGGGCGTATAAGCCAAAAGAGCGACCGGCAATGGTGCCGGGCGCTGCAAGCCTCAGGAGACGGGAATATGAACGCGTCCTTGAAAGTCGTTTTGCTGTCGCTGTCCGTACTTGGTCTGGCCGCCTGCGCTGGGCATAGCACCAAGAGCGCCTACGTACCGCCGCAGAAAGCGCCGTCGATCATGGACAACGACGAGCTTTACATGGCGCAGGTGGAACGCATCGCGCGTCGCCGCGGCATCGATGTGACCTGGGTCAACCTGCCGCGCAAGCCGCTCGCCAAGCACGAAGATTGACCTTGCTCAGCGCCGCCTGAGCGGCGGCGCGAGCAGCACCAGCACCGCTCCGGTACCGCCCTGCGAGGGCGGTGCGGAGTGGAAGGCCAGTATGTCGCCGCGCTGCCGCAGCAGCCGGTCGACCAGGTTCTTCAGCACCGGCAGGCCCCGGCTGTCGACGTACTCCGTGCTGCGGCGGTGGCCCTTGCCGTGGATCACTCGCACGCATCCCAGCCCGTGCTCGCGCGCGTCGTGCAGAAACGCGCGCAGCAGCGCCTCGGCCTCGCGCACGTCGCTGCCGTGCAGGTCCAGTTCCTCCTGGGCGGAGATCTCGCCGCGGCGCAGGCGCTGGAACACCCGCGGCGGCAGTTCGTCGCGGCGGTAGGACAGGGCATCGCCGGATTCGAGCTCGCCGGACCCGGCCAGGCTGGCGTCCAGCGCATGCCGGAATTCCTCGCGCGCCTGGGCCTCATCGCGTTCGGCCATGCGCGCGCGCGGCTTGGGCTTGGGCGCGCTGGGCGGCAGCGCGGCCTCGGGCAGCCGCCGCACCGGCCCGATCGCGGAGCGGAACAGTTCGGCGGCGTCTTCGTCGTCGTCGTTCGGATCGGCCATGCGGAAACTTTAGCAGGGCGGTCGGGGCCTGCCCTCGGATACGGATGCCTCGCACGCTCCCGATTCGCGATAGGAGCGGCGTGAGCCGCGGCCGCGAAATCACGGCCAGCACGCCGCTCCTACCCCAAGGCAGGGGCCAAACCCAGCGCGATCTTTCCGATCCTGGCCGCAGCGATCCGGATCGTGGTCCCGCGCCGCGAGCGGTGCGGGAGCCGGTAACGCCCATCGGCTATCATGGGCCCGTGCGCCGTTCGCGCGCTCCCGAGGTTGCGAAGAACCTACGTTCCACGGACCTCGGTGCCCACCCCGTTTCGAAGCTGTGCGGTAACGCAAGGGAGTCCATGCGAGTTCTCGTGAGTAACGACGATGGCGTCGACGCCCCCGGCATCCGCGTCCTGGCGCAGACCCTGCGCGAGGCCGGCCATGAGGTGCTGGTGGTCGCCCCCGACCGCGACCGTTCCGGCGCGAGCAATTCGCTGACCCTGGATGCGCCGGTGCGCGTGCACCAGCTCGACGCTTCGACCTGGCGCGTGCACGGCACTCCGACCGACTGCGTCCACGTCGCGATCACCGGCATGCTCGAGGTCGAGCCCGACCTGGTGGTCTCCGGCATCAACAACACCGCCAACCTCGGCGACGACGTGATCTATTCGGGTACCGTCGCCGCGGCGATGGAAGGCCGCTTCCTGGGCCTGCCGGCGCTGGCGATGTCGCTGCAGACGGTGGACCACGACGGCAAGCATTACGAGACCGCCGCGCGCGCCGCGGTCGAGATCATCGCGCGCCTGCGCACCGATCCGCTGCCCGCCGACACCATCCTCAACGTCAACGTGCCCGACCTGCCCTGGGGCGAGATCGCCGGCTTCGAGGTCACCCGCCTGGGCAACCGTCACCGCGCCGAGGCCTGCATCCCGCAACGCGATCCGCGCGGGCGCCAGTGGTGGTGGATCGGCGCTGCCGGCCCCGAACAGGACGCCGGCCCCGGCACCGATTTCCATGCGCTGCGCCGCGGCTGCATTTCGATCACCCCGATCCACGTCGACCTGACCCGTTACCAGGCGTTGGATCAGGTCGCCAGCTGGGTCGGCGGGCTCGCCGCCGAGCTGGAGCAGGGCGCATGAACGTGCGCATGCGTCTGCAACCCGAGGCGATCGGCACCGGCATGACCTCGCAGCGCGTGCGCGACCGCCTGGTCGAGCGTCTGCGCGACAACGGCATCGGCGACGAGCGCGTGCTCAACGCGATCCGCACAGTGCCGCGCCACCTGTTCGTCGACGAGGCCCTGGCCACGCGCGCCTACGAAGACACCGCGCTGCCGATCGGCCACGGCCAGACCATCTCGCAGCCGTGGGTGGTGGCCAAGATGACCGAGGCCCTGCTCGCCGACGGCATGCCGGGCAAGGTGCTGGAGATCGGCACCGGTTCGGGCTACCAGGCCGCGATCCTGGCCGCGCTGGGTCTGGACGTGCACACCGTCGAGCGCATCGGCGAGCTGCTGCGCACCGCGCGCAAGCGCTTCCGCCAGCTCGGCTTGAACGTGCGCAGCAAACACGACGACGGCCGCATCGGCTGGCCCGAGAACGGCCCCTTCGACGCCATCATCGTCACCGCCGCGGCGCCGGCCCTGGTCGATGCGCTGACCGCGCAGCTGGCGCCGGGCGGCACCCTGATCGCGCCGGTCGGCGGCTCCTCGTCGCAGTCGCTGCTCAAGCTGCGCAAGGACGCCGACGGCAACGTCAGCCAAACCACGCTCGCGCCGGTGGTGTTCGTGCCGCTGCTGTCGGGCATGATCGATTGAACGCCGCGCGCCACAGGGATACTGAGTGAAGATTTTCGGTCCGCTCTACGAGCGCACGCTGGCCTGGGCCGCTCACCGTCATGCACCGGCCTATCTCACCGGTTTGAGCTTCGTCGAAGCGATCATCTTCCCGGTGATGCCCGAGGTGATGCTGGCGCCGATGTGCGTGGCCCAGCCCAAGCGCGCGTTCTGGTTCGCGACCTTGAGCCTGATCGGCTCGATGGCCGGCGCCCTGGTCGGCTACGCGCTGGGCCATTACGCGTTCGAGGCCCTGAAGCCGATGTTCGCGGCCCTGGGCATGCTGGACAACATCGAGGCGGGCATCGCCACGGTCCAGGCCAAGATGGTCGAATCGCCGTGGGCGGTGTTCACCTTCCTGGTGATCGGCGGCTTCATGCCGATTCCGATGAAGGTGTTCACCTGGGCGTCGGGCATCGTCGGCGTTCCCATGCTGCAATACGTGCTGAGCATGCTGATCGGTCGCGGCAAGCGGGTGTTCCTGCTGGCGCTGGTGATCCGGATCGGCGGGCCGCGCGCCGAGGCCGCGCTGCGTCGCTATATCGAGCCCTTGGGCTGGATCGCGACCGCGGTGGTGGTGGCCGGCATCGGCTGGCTGTGGTGGCACGCCCAATCTGGAGCATGAAAGCGCGCATGACTAACAACGGACTGTCGCTCATCGACACCATCCCCGCCGGCTCGGCCAAGACCGGCCGCGCATTGGTCGTGGTCGCCGCGGCGCTCGTGCTGGCGGCTTGTTCGAGCACGGTGGTCCGCGAACCCTCGCGCGGCGGCCGTACCCCGGTGCGCGTGTCCACGCCCAAATACGGCGCCAGCGCGGTGGTCCAGCGCGGCGACACCATGTACGGCATCGCGTTCCGCAACGGCATCGACGCGCGCGATCTGGCCGCCTGGAACGGCATCAGCGCGCCGTACACGATTTATCCGGGGCAGCGTTTGAAGCTGTATCCGGGCAGCGGCAACGCCACCGCCTCGCGTCCGCCGGTGTCGCGTCCGGTGCCGGCGCGCCCGGGCGGCGCGACGCCGGTCACCGGCACGCCGAGCGCGCCGACGGTGCGTCCGCCGGTAGCGACGGCGCCCTCGCGTCCGCCGCCGGCGCCGACCGCGCCGGTCAGCAGCGGCATCGACTGGCGTTGGCCCGCCGACGGTCAGCTGCTGAGCCGCTACGTCGCCGGCGAACCGACCAAGCAGGGCATCGACATCGCCGGCAGCAGCGGCGCGCCGGTGCGCGCGGCCAGCGACGGCGTCGTGGTGTATTCGGGTTCGGGCCTGGTCGGCTACGGCGAACTGATCATCATCAAGCACAACGATGCCTGGTTGTCGGCCTACGGCCACAACCGCAACCGCATGGTCAACGAAGGCCAGTTGGTGAAGTCCGGCCAGCAGATCGCCGAGATGGGCCGCAGCGGCGCCGCGCGCGACATGCTGCACTTCGAGGTCCGCTACAACGGCAAGCCGGTGGATCCGTTGTTGTATCTGCCGAAGAAGTGATCGGGCGCCGACGGCACCACACCGCGATATCGAATTCTGCTTTGGGGTAGGAGCGGCGTGAGCCGCGACTGCGTGGTGGCCGAAGTTGCGCGATCGCGGCTTACGCCGCTCCCACAGAAAGCCGGCGGTTACGCCGCGACGGGTGGATCTTGCTTTGGGGTAGGAGCGGCGTGAGCCGCGACYKCGTSGTGGCCGAAGTTGCGCGGTCGCGGCGTGCGCCGCTCCTACAGGAGGCGGTGTTAGCCGCGGCGATGGGGTTTGCTTTCGCCAATGCGGGGCGGCTTAGGCGGGGGCGCGCACAACGAACTACGCCGCGTGTAGTCGTAACCCCAGGTCCGATGACCGGCGGTGTCGATGTGGATGGCGTCGTCGGCGTAGAAGCCCAGGCCGAAGCGGCGCGCAGCGCCTTGCTGTCGCCAGTAGTCGCATAGGCGCCGTCGCTGCGCGGCATCGGCCTGGGTCAGATCGAAGTCCAAGGCTGCGTTCGTGGTGTGCTTGCTGCGCTCGGCGCCGCCTTCGCAGCGGTTGAAGGACGGCTCGCGGTAGGCCGAGGCGACGATCGCCGGGCCCAGCAGGCCCGCGTCGCGCAACTCGCGCACCAGCCGCAGGGTCGGCACCATGGCCGGCCACTGGGCCCGCGGCGGGACTGCGAACTCCTCGGCGCCACACCATCGCCAGCGCCGACCGCTGCGCAGCAATTGCTGCGGTGGGAGCGCCCGGTCGACGCCGTGTTGGCGCAAATAGGCGAAATAGGCGTCGCTGGCGGCGGCGTTCGTCTCGCGCCAGCGTGCGTAGCGTTCGACCGGGGCGGGCGGCGCGCAAGCGGCCAGGGCGGCCGTCGCCAGCAGGGTCGCGAGCCGTGCGGCCCAGGGCCTCATGCGCCCAGCACGAACCCCGCCACCACGCGCCGGCCTTCGCCGGCGAGCACGTTGAAGGTGCGCGCGGCGGCGGCGTTGGTCATGGTTTCCAGGCCGACGCCGCGGCTGAGGCAGGCGGCCAGGGTGGCCGGCGGCGGGAAGGCCTGGGTGGCGCCCGCGCCCAGCACGATCAGTTCGGGGTCCAGCGCCAGCAGGGGCGCAAGGTCGTCCAGGCTGAGCCGACGCACGTCCTGGACCGCCCAGCCCTCGATCAGGGTGTCGGGGGAGAGCACGAAGCTGGCTTCTAGCCGGCGCTCGTTGACCAGGGCGACCTGGCCGTCGGCGCCGCGCAGGAAGTAGGTGTGGTCCGGGTTTTCCAGCGTCAGTTGCATAGGGCTGGGATTCGGGATTGGAGATTCGGGATTCGTTTGAACGAGGGGCTTGGGGGCTTGAACGAGGGGCGGGCCGGCTAGGCGGGAGGTTGGGCCGTTCAGCTTTGCCGAATCCCCAATCCCGACTCCCTAATCCCGGCCGTTAAGCCGTTCAGGCCCGCGGCAACACGATCTGGCGCTTGTCCTTGCTCTGGCGGTAGTACACGGCGGTATGGCCGATGCGCTGGACCAGGGCCGCGCCGGTGCGCTCGGCGAGCTCGGCGATCATGGCGTCGCGGACCTCGCGGTCGTCGGCGCCGACCTTGACCTTAATGAGCTCGTGGTGCTCCAGGGCCAGGTCGATCTCGGCCACCAGGGCGTCGGTGATGCCCTTGCCGCCGACCTGCAGCATCGCCTTCAGGTCATGCGCCTGGCCCCGCAGGAATCGAGTCTGGGAGGAGGTCAGGAGGGTGGGCATTCGGGCACGCAACGGGGTACGGAGGGGGCGTCAGGGTATCATGGCGGCCCACTAGCCCCGCCGGCCGCCATGGCAACCCGCAGTAAAAGCAGCCAACGCTGGCTCAAGGAACACTTCTCCGACCCCTTCGTGAAGAAGGCCAAGGCCGAAGGTTTGCGCTCGCGCGCGGCCTACAAGCTGGAGGAGCTGGTCGAGCGCGACCGTCTGCTCAAGCCGGGCATGGTCGTGGTGGACCTGGGCGCGGCCCCGGGCGGCTGGTCGCAGTGGGTCAGGCAGGCCTTGGGCCCCAAGGGCCGGGTCATCGCCCTGGACATTCTGGAGATGCCCAGCCTGGCCGGGGTCGAGTTCCTTCATGGCGATTTCAGGGAGGATGCGGTCCTATCCCAGCTGGAGGCCAGCCTGGGCGGACATACGGTGGACCTTGTGCTGTCGGACATGGCCCCCAATATGAGCGGTGTGGATGCGGTGGACCTGCCGCGAGCGATGCACCTGTCGGAGCTGGCGATGGATTTCGCCGACCGCCATCTGCGCGTGGACGGCGCGTTCCTGATCAAGCTGTTCCAGGGCGTGGGCTTCGACGACTACGTGCGCGAGCTGCGCCGTCGTTACGCCAAGGTCTCGATCCGCAAACCCGCGGCCTCGCGCAAGCGTTCGCCCGAGGTTTACGCCCTGGCACAGGGCAAGCGGGCACAAATTAAGTAAGGTGCGGGATTCGGGCCCAGGCCCGGTATTCCGATCTCACGGCGCACAGACGCGCCAGCGGCAACCAGGCCCCCCACGGGCAGCAGGCAGGAACTGAATGAACGACTTGGCCAAGAATCTGTTGCTCTGGGTGATCGTCGCCGTCGTATTGATGTTGGTGTTCCGCGCGTTCGGTCCGCCGGCCGGTGCCAGCGATGTGGTCGCGTACGACCAATTCGTGCAGCAGGTGCAGGGCGACCGGATCAAGAAGGTCAACATCTCCGACGACAAGACCACGATCAACGGCGAGCGCAAGGACGGGACCACGTTCACGACCTACTCGCCCGACGACAAGGAACTGGTCAACGATCTGATCAACCACAAGGTCGCCATCGAGCAGGCGCCGCCGCAGAGCGGTCCGTCGATCTTCCTGATCCTGATCAACGTGCTGCCCTGGCTGCTGTTCATCGGCATCTGGGTCTATTTCATGCGCCAGATGCAGCAAGGCGGCAGCAAGGGCGCGATGAGCTTCGGCCGTTCGCGCGCCAAGCTGCAGGGCGAGGACCAGGTCAAGGTGACCCTGGCCGACGTCGCCGGCTGCGACGAGGCCAAGGAGGAAGTCGGCGAGCTGGTCGAGTTCCTGCGCGATCCGTCCAAGTTCCAGAAGCTGGGCGGCAAGATTCCGCGCGGCGTGCTGATGGTCGGCCCGCCGGGTACCGGCAAGACCCTGCTGGCGCGCGCGATCGCCGGCGAGGCCAAGGTGCCGTTCTTCTCGATCTCCGGTTCCGACTTCGTCGAGATGTTCGTCGGCGTCGGCGCCAGCCGCGTGCGCGACATGTTCGAGCAGGCCAAGAAGCACGCCCCCTGCATCATCTTCATCGACGAGATCGACGCGGTCGGCCGCCATCGCGGCGCCGGCCTGGGCGGCGGTCACGACGAGCGCGAGCAGACCCTCAACCAGTTGCTGGTCGAGATGGACGGTTTCGAAGGCGGCGAAGGCGTGATCGTGATCGCCGCGACCAACCGCCCCGACGTGCTCGACCCGGCGCTGCTGCGTCCGGGCCGTTTCGACCGCCAGGTCGTGGTCGGCCTGCCCGACGTCAAGGGCCGCGAGCAGATCCTGCGCGTGCACATGCGCAAGCTGCCGCTGTCCGACGATGTGGTGCCGATGACGATCGCGCGCGGCACGCCGGGCTTCAGCGGCGCCGACCTGGCCAACCTGTGCAACGAGGCGGCGCTGTTCGCCGCGCGCGAGAACGGCAAGGAAGTGCGCATGGAGCACTTCGACCGCGCGCGCGACAAGATCATGATGGGCACCGAGAACCGCTCGATGGCCATGAGCGAGGAAGAGAAGAAGCTCACTGCCTACCACGAGGCCGGCCACGCGATCGTCGGCCGCCTGGTTCCCGATCACGACCCGGTCTACAAGGTCACCATCATCCCGCGCGGCCGCGCGCTGGGCGTGACCATGTACCTGCCGGAAGGCGACCGTTACAGCTACAACAAGATCAACATCGAAAGCCGCCTGTGCTCGCTGTACGGCGGGCGCGTGGCCGAGGAGCTGATCTTCGGCGCCGACATGGTCACCACCGGCGCGTCCAACGATATCGAGCGCGCCACCAAGATGGCCCGCAACATGGTCACCAAGTGGGGCCTGTCCGAGCTTGGCCCGATCACTTACGGCGAGGAAGAGGACGAAGTCTTCCTGGGCCGTTCAGTCACCCAGCACAAGAACGTGTCCGACGAGACAGCGCGCAAGATCGACGAGGTCGTGCGCGGCATCCTCGACAACGCCTACGCCCGCACCACCCAGATCCTGAAGGGCAACCTGGACAAGCTGGAAATGATGGCCGGCGCCCTGCTGCAGTACGAGACCATCGACGCGGGCCAGATCGACGAGATCATGGCCGGACGCGAACCGGGTCCGCCGGCGGACTGGGTCAAGTCGGGCAAGACCAGCAAGGACGACAAGGGCCGTCCGGGCGCGATCGGCGGTCCCGCCGCGCAGACCTGAATCAGGCTGGATTCGCTTACGAGAACGCCGGGCTAGCCCCGGCGTTTTTCGTTTGGGGTGGGAGGCGTCGGGTGGGAAGGTTCGTCGCGGCTTACGCCGCTCCCACAGAAAGCGAGCGGGTCCGTCGGGCGTGCAGGCCCTGCCGCGCGCGGGAGTACGGCCACGGGCTTCGCTGGATTCGCTTACGAGAGCGCCGGGCTAGCCCTGGGGTTTTTCTTTTGGGGCGGGAGGCGTCGGGTGGGAGGGTTCATCGCGGCTTACGCCGCTCCCACAGGAAGCAGCGGGTCCGTCGGGCGTGCAGGCTCTGCCGCGCGCGGGAGTACGGCCGCGGGTTTCCTGTGGGAGCGGCGTGAGCCGCGATCGCGACACGCGCTTGCCGACGACCGCTCGTGCGCCGGGTAACCCCCGCGCTCATCTCGAACGCATCCTCCACCCGTGCGCGGTAGCATGCCGGCTCGCCCCGACGCCGCACGAGACCGCCCATGTTCGACCTCGCCCCGATCCTGGATTGCAACGGCCGCGCCCTCAAGCTGGACCGGCCGCGCGTGATGGGCATCGTCAATGTCACCCCCGATTCGTTCTCCGACGGCGGCGCGCACGACAGCGCGGAGGCCGCGGTCGCGCATGGGCTGCGCCTGGCGGAGGAGGGCGCCGACGTGCTCGACATCGGCGGAGAGTCCACCCGACCGGGCGCCGACGAGGTGCCGGTGGAGGAAGAGCTGCGCCGGGTGATTCCGGTGATCGAGCGCTTGGCGCGGGACACGCCGCTGCCGATCAGCATCGACACCTCCAAGCCCGAGGTCATGCGCGCCGCGGTCGCGGCCGGCGCCGGCCTGATCAACGACGTGTACGCGCTGCGCCGCGAGGGCGCGCTCGATACCGCGGCCGCGCTGGGCGTGCCGGTGATACTGATGCATATGCAGGGCGAGCCGCGCAGCATGCAGGCCGCGCCGGAGTACGACGACGTCGTCGCGGAAGTGCATCGCTTCCTGGCCGAGCGCATCTTCGCCGCCGAGATGGCGGGCATCGCCAAGAAAAAGATCGTGGTCGATCCAGGCTTCGGTTTCGGCAAGACCCTGGCACACAACCTGACCCTGCTGGCGCAACTGGAACGCTACGCCGAACTCGGCGTGCCGGTGCTGGCCGGCCTGTCGCGCAAGAAGAGCATAGGCGAGCTCACCGGTCGCGAATCGGCGCGCGAGCGCGTGCACGGCTCGGTCGCAGCGCACCTGATCGCGGCCCAGCGCGGCGCGCGCCTGCTGCGCGTGCACGATGTCGCCGCGACGGTGGACGCGCTCAAGGTGTGGGAGGCGGTGGCGGCACAGGCGATGCCGCGCCGCGCCGCGGCGCCGTCGATGCCGAAGTGGCCGGACGACGAATAGGTCGCAGACGTGCCGGCGTTGGCCGGCGCACGCATTCGATCGTGGCATGGCGCGCACGGTTGCGTGGGCATGCCGCATCTGGCGTCTGCGCGCGGCGATGCGATGGCCTTGTGCTTCATGGCGCAACGTGGGCAAGACGCGCGATTTTTTTATGCGCGCATCCGAGCGGGCTGCACATTCCCTTCTCCCGCAGGCGGGAGAAGGTGCCCGCAGGGCGGATGAGGGCGCGCAACCAAGCGCGAACGACGTCTCTGTTGTAGCCCCTCACCCCAATCCCTCTCCCGCACGCGGGAGAGGGGCTCCGCGAGGCGCTCGTTTCGCGTCGCATTGCGCCTTGGTGCGCGAACGCCGCGCTTCGGCGTCGGCCGTTCGCAGCGATGGCGAATTTGTCGCCAAACTTGCTGCGCCCCTTGCGCCGTCTGGCTTGCGCGCGGTTCATCACGCAACTGTCCGCAGGCTTGTCCACAGGCGATGTGGATAGTCGCGCGCGATGCGCGTGCAAGCGCATCGGAATGGGAAATTCAAGCTTGACGCGATCGCCAATCTGGGCATGCGCACGCGTTCGTTCGGGATGCCGAAAAGCCGGAATCTGTCAAACAATTTCGCTGGCTAATTTTTAGCCAAATTCCTTGCGGGCCTTGCTGCGCCAGGCTCTGCGCGGGCTTCGCGCGAGACTGTCCGCAGGCTTGTCCACAGGCCGTGTGGATTAGTCGCGACGCCCGCTTCGTATTGCGTTGCAGCACGCAATGGCGGCGATTGCGTATTGACGAATCCGATCGCATTCGTTCCGCATCCGCGGTTCGCGCGGCGACCGTCGCGCATGCGTCTTCGCGCAGGCAAGTCAAGCGATTTCGCTGGTCATTTTTTCGACAGACCTCTTGCGCTCCTTGCTGCGCCTGGCTCTCAGCCATGTCGTCCCAATACTGTCCGCAGGTTTGTCCACAGGCTTTGTGGATAGCGCGCGGGGCCTGGCTAAAATTTGATCGAACTGCGCGCGGGCCTTGCTGCGCCTGCGCCGCAGCGGCTTATCAACAGGCTTGCCCCAGCGCTTGCCCACAAGCTTTGTGGAAACCGCTGGGTGGCGCGCGCTTCCGCGAGGTGCGCGGCTGTGCGAGTCTGCGCGCTCGCCTCCGTACCGGAACCGCCGCCTCCGCATGTCCGCCGACCCGCGCCCGCTCGCGATCGCCCTGATGGGCCCGACCGCCTCGGGCAAGACCGCGCTCGCGCTGGACTGGGCGCAGCGCTACGGCGGCGAGATCGTCAGCGTCGACTCGGCCCTGGTCTACCGCGGGTTGGACATCGGCTCGGCCAAGCCCAGCGCCGAGGAGCAGGCGCGGGTGCCGCACCATCTGATCGACCTGCGCCAGCCCTGGCAGCCGTACTCGGCGGCCGAGTTCGCCGTCGACGCCCGGCGCGCGCTGGACCAGATCGCCGCGCGCGGGCGCCTGCCGATCCTGGCCGGCGGCACCGGCTTGTACTTCCACGCCCTGTTGCAGGGGCTGGCGCCGATGCCGGAGGCCGACCCCGGCGTGCGCGCCCAGCTCGCCGCCGAGGCCGGTCAACGCGGCTGGGCGGCCCTGCACGCAGAGTTGACCGCGCTGGACCCGGAGGCGGCCGCGCGCATCCACGCCACCGACGCCCAGCGCATCCAGCGCGCGCTCGAGGTCTACCGCTTGTCCGGCCGCCGCATCAGCGACTGGCGGCGCGAGGCCGCCGGCGCGCCGCGCCTGCCGTACCGGGTGCTGAAGCTGGTGCTGGCGCCGACCGATCGCGCCGTCCTGCACGCGCGCATCGCGCAGCGCTTCGACGCCATGCTGGCCGGCGGCTTCCTCGACGAGGTCCGGGCTTTGCGCGGCTTGCCGGAATTGCAGGCGCATCCGCGGCCGTTGGACTTGCCGGCCTTGCGCGCGGTCGGTTACCGCCAGGCCTGGGAATTCCTGGACGGCGAGGGCGGCGCGCAGGCCTTGGCCGAGTTCCGCGACCGCGGCATCTACGCCACCCGCCAGCTCGCCAAGCGCCAATTGACCTGGCTGCGCGGGCAGTTGGATGCCCGCTGGTTCGACCCGGCCGCCGACGCCCAGGCCCTGGAACGGGCCGCCGCGCTGTTCATCGGCGGATCCCGGCACGCGCATCGCAAAGCCTGAGTTCGGGCCGTATCCGCAACGGCCACTTGCGTTACCATCGGCCGGTCACCGCTGTGGGGACAGCTACCGGCGACGCGGTCCGACAGGATGTCCAGGGCCGTCTTTGGCACCGAACCTTATAACTAGAAAGCTGGGGAACTACTGATGTCCAAGGGGCAATCCTTACAGGATCCTTTCCTGAATGCGCTGCGGCGCGAACGCGTACCGGTCTCGGTCTACCTGGTCAACGGCATCAAGCTGCAGGGCACGATCGAATCCTTCGACCAGTTCGTGGTCCTGCTGCGCAATACCGTGAGCCAGATGGTCTATAAGCACGCGATTTCGACCGTGGTGCCCGCGCGCAACGTCCGCGTCGGTCCCGGCGGCGGCTACGTGCAGTCCAGCGAAGGCGGCGGCGCCGAGGGCGACGACGAGAACGAGTGAGTGCGGGCTAGGGGCCGGCAGGGATGAGACGATGGCGGGGCCGCAGCGTCCCGCCGCGCTTGCATTCCCGGTTTTCCTCCCCATCTTGCTGACTCGATGTTCGAACGCTCACGCAAAGGCGAACACGCCTTACTGATCCAGCCCCACGCCGGCGGTCCGCCGGACGAGGGCTTGCTGGAAGAATTCGCCGATCTGGCCAAGTCGGCCGGCGCCACCGTGGCCGCCGTGCTGACCGCGCGCATCGACCGCCCCAACGCGGCGATGCTGATCGGCAGCGGCAAGCTGGCCGAGGTCAAGGCCGCGGCCGATGCCACCGGCGCCGACCTGATCCTGGTCAACCACCCGCTGTCGCCCGGCCAGGAACGCAACCTGGAACGCGCGCTCGAGCGGCGCGTGGTCGACCGCACCGGCCTGATCCTGGACATCTTCTCGCAGCGCGCGCAGAGCGCCGAGGGCAAGCTGCAGGTCGAGCTGGCCCAGCTCAAGCACATGGCCACGCGCCTGGTGCGCGGCTGGACCCACCTGGAGCGCCAGCGCGGCGGCTCGATCGGCCTGCGCGGCCCCGGCGAAACCCAGCTGGAAACCGACCGCCGCCTGCTGCAGAAGCGTCTGGAGCAGTTGCAGAAGCGCCTGGACAAGGTCGAGGTGCAGCGCACTCAGATGCGCCGTGCGCGCATGCGCAGCGAGCTGCCGCGCGTGGCCCTGGTGGGCTACACCAATGCCGGCAAATCGACCCTGTTCAACGCCATGACCGGCGCCGAGGCCTACGCCGCCGACCAGCTGTTCGCGACCTTGGACCCGACCGTGCGCCGGATCGACCTGTCCGGCGGCGCGGCGGTGCTGGCCGACACGGTCGGCTTCGTGCGCGATCTGCCGCACGATCTGGTGGCCGCGTTCCGCTCGACCCTGTCGGAGGCACGCGAGGCCGACCTGCTGATCCACGTGATCGACGCCGCCGACCCGCTGCGCGACGAGCGTATCGCCCAGGTCGACGCGGTGCTGCAGGAGATCGGCGCCGGCGACTTGCCGCAGCTGCTGGTGTTCAACAAGATCGACCGCCTGGACGGCGCTCAGCCGCGCATCGACCGTCCGGGCGAGGGCCATACCCGGGTCTGGCTGTCGGCGCGCGATGGCCGGGGCCTGGACCTGCTGCGCACCGCGCTGGCCGAGGCCCTGGAGCTGCGCCATGTCGCCGGCGCGCTGCGGGTGCCGTCGCAGGGCGCGCGCCTGCGCGCCCGTCTGCACGAGCTGGGCGCGGTCCGCGCTGAACGCGCCGACGAGCACGGCTGGGAGCTGGAGGTCGATCTGGCCATCGCCGACGCCCAGCGCCTGTTCGCCCAGCCGCACGGCGAACCGCTGCGGTCTTTGCTGGAATCGGTGGCTGTACCGGACGACCTTGCTTGAGACGGCCAGGGCCCCCACCTAGAATCAACCGACCCGTCAGCTGAACACGGGTGCAGTTCCCTCTTTGGAGCAGGCATGGCCTGGAACACCCCTGGCAGTGACAATTCCGGCGGATCCGACCCCAACGGTCGATCGCCGCGGCAACGCAAGTCCGACGGCCGCGGCCTGGATGCCTTGCTCGACTCTATTCGCGGCCTGTTCGGCGGCGGTGGCGGCATGGGCGGAGGCAGCATCCTGCGCTGGGCCGCCGCGATCCTGGGCCTGTGGCTGGTCTTCAACTGCTTCGTGCTGGTCACCGAGCAGGAGCGCGGCGTGGTCCTGCGCTTCGGCCATTTCTCGCGCATCCTCCAGCCCGGTCCGCATTTGAAGGCGCCGTGGCCGATCGAGCGCGTGACCAAGGTCAACGCGACCCAGAGCAACGCCTATACCGAGACCGTGCCGGTGCTGACCCGCGACGGCAACATGGTCAACGTCGAAATCAACGTGCAGTACCGCATCGGCGATCCGCAGCAGTACCTGTTCGGTTCGCGCGATTCCGCCGACGTGCTGCAGCAGGCCGCGCAGAGCGTGTTGCGCGAGCAGATCGGCCGATCCGACCTGGACACCGTGCTGAGCGCCCGCGGCGCCCTGACCACGGTGGTGCGCGCGCGCCTGCAGGAATCGCTGCTGGCCTACCGCACCGGTCTGACCCTGACCGAGCTCAACCTGCCCAACGCGCGGCCGCCGGACGAGGTCAAGGACGCGTTCGACGAAGCCCAGCGCGCCGACGCCGACAAGGCCACCTCGATCAACCAGGCCGAGGCCTACGCCAAGAAGGTGGTGCCCGAAGCGCGCGGTCAGGCGTCGCAGGTACGCACCGAGGCCGAGGGCTACAAGACCGCGGTGATCGCGCGCTCGCAAGGCGACGCCAGCCGCTTCTCGCTGCTGGTCGATCAGTACAAGTCCGCGCCGGAAGTCACCCGCAAGCGCCTGTGGCTGGAAACCGTGCAGCAGGTGATGGGCGACAACCGCAAGATCGTCGGCGGCGACTCGCGCCAGATGCTGTACGTGCCGCTGCCGGAGCGGCGTGGCGGCGGTTCGACGCCGCTGCTGACGCCGGAGCTGCTGGCGCCGACCATCGCGACGCCTTCGTCCGAATCGGGTAACGAAACCATGTCGCGCCCGGCCCGCAGCAAGCGCCCGGATGGCCGCGAGGAGCCCGCACAATGAAATTCTCCGCCTGGATCGCCGTGGTCGTAGCCGTGCTGCTGGCCCTGCTGGGATCGATGTTCGTGGTCAGGGAAGGGCACGGCGCGATCGTGTTCCGCCTCGGCACCATCGTGCGCCGCGACATCGGCCCCGGTCTGCACTTCAAGTGGCCGCTGATCGAGAACGCCTCGGTGTTCGATCGCCGCCTGCAGGTGCTGACCGCCGCGCCAGAACGTTATCTGACCGCCGACAAGCTCGATGTCAGCGTCGACTTCTTCGCGATCGGCCAGATCGAAAACCTGAGCCGCTTCTATCAGGCCACCGGCGGCGACGAGAACACCGCCGCCGCGCGCCTGGCGCCGATCATCAAGGACTCGCTGCGCAACGAGATCAACTCGCGCACCCTGACCCAGGTGGTCTCCGGCGACCGCGCCACCGTGATCGGCAAGCAGCTGGTCGGCATCAACCGCGCCGCCTCCACCCTGGGCGTGCGCATCATCGACATCCGCATCAAGCGCATCGATCTGCCGCAGGACAGCAACGTGCTGGCCTCGGTCTACAACCGCATGCGCTCGCAGCGTCTGCAGGTGGCCAGCCAGAAGCGCGCCGAGGGCGTGGAGCTGTCGCAGGCGATCCGCGCCACCGCCGACCGCGACAAGACCGTGATCGTGGCCGAGGCCGAACGCGACGCCCAGCGCCTGCGCGGCGAAGGCGATGCCGAGGCCGCGCGCACCTACGCGGCGGCGGCCAACAAGGATCCGAGTTTCTACGCCTTCCAGCGCAGCCTCGAGGCCTATCGCCAGTCCTTCAAGGACGGCGACAGCGTGATCGTGCTCGACCGCGACGACCCGTTCCTGCAATACCTCAAGTCGGACCGTTGAGTGAGCGGTGAGCTGATTTCGGCACTGTGCCTGGTCGCGGTGCTGGAAGGGCTGTTCCTGTTCGTGGCGCCGCGCGGTTGGAAGCGCGCCGCCGAACAACTGCAGGCGATGCCGGACCGCCAGTTGCGCATCGTGGGCGCGGTGGCGGTCGCGGTCGGCGTGCTGGCCTTGTGGGCGGTGCGCGCCTGAGATCCTCCGCGCGGCGACGCCGCGCGTCTCACATCTGGCGGAAGTGGTGCAGGTAGCTGCGGCTGACCGGCAGCACTTCGTCGCGGCCCTTGAGGTGGATGTGCGCGGTCTCGTTGGCGCCGCGGGTGACGTGGCTGATCGCGCGCAGGTTCACCACCACCGCGCGATGCACCTGCACGAACTGGGCCGGATCCAGTTGCGCGGCCAGTTCCTTCAAGGGCGTGCGGATCAGCGCCTCGCCGGGCTTGCCGCCGTCGCCGCGCCAGGCGATGCGGGTGTACTTCTCGTCCGAGCGCAGGAAGTCGATCTCGTCGACGCCGATCAGGCGCAGCGCCTGGCCGACCGAGGCGCGGATCCAGCGCAGGGTCTCCGGCGCGCTCTTCTTCTGCAGCTGCGCGGCCAGCCGTTCCAGCAGAGCCTCGGTGTCGGGCGCGGGTTGCGCGGCGCGCAGGCGCTCGCGCAGGCGGGCGATGGTGTCGGCCAGACGCTCGGCTTCCACCGGCTTGACCAGGTAGTCGAGCGCGCCCTGGGCGAAGGCCTGGACCGCGTACTGGTCGTAGGCGGTCACGAACACCAGATGCGCGCGCCGGCCGATGTGGCGCGCCGCTTCCACGCCGGACAGGCCCGGCATGTGGACGTCGAGGAAACAGATGTCCGGGCGCAGCGCCTCGAAGCGCTCGACCGTTTCGCGGCCGTTGCGGGTTTGCGCGACCACCTCCAGCTCCGGCCAGGCCTGCGCCAGCTGGCGCGTCAGCGCGCGTCGCAGCAACGGTTCGTCGTCGGCGATCAGGGCGGTCGGGCGTTGCGCGTTCATGGCGCGCTCCGCTGTGCGGGGAATTCGATTTCGGCGCGCACGCCGTGCGGCTGCAACTCGATCAGCACCAGTCGGGTGTCGTCGCCGTAGGCCAGCTGCAGGCGTTCGCGCAGATTGGCCAGGCCGGTGCCGAGGCCGTCGCTGGTGCGGCTGAGGCCGATGCCGGTATCGGCGACCTCGGCCAGGCAGCGGCCGTCGCGCAGGCGCACGCGCACGTCGATGCGGCCGCCTTCCTCGCTGGGGTCGATGCCGTGGCGGACCGCGTTCTCGACCAGGGTCAGCAGGGTCATGGGCGGGCAGTCCAGCGCCAGCGCGGCCTCGTCGGCATGCAGGGCGTATTGCAGGCGGTCGGGCATGCGCATGTGCATCACTTCCAGATAGGCGCGCACCAGTTCCAGCTCCTGGCCCAGGGTGGCGGCCGGGCCGTGCAGGCGCGGCACCGCGGCGCGCAGGTAGGCGATCAGGCTGGCCAGCACGGTCGAGGCCTGCGGCGAGCCGGCGTCGACCAGTTCGCGCACATTAGCCAGGGTGTTGAACAGGAAATGCGGCTCGACCTGGGCCTGCAGCAGGCGCAGGCGCGCGTCCAACGCGTTGCGTTCGTAACGGCTGCGTTCCAGTTCGAAGGCCAGCGCCTGGCGCTGCGCTTCGCCGCGGATCTGGCGCAGCAACGCGGCGATCGCCATCCACGGCGCGACCAGCAGGCCGTAGACGATGACCTTGGTCACGCCGGCCAGATACAGCTTGTCCTGCCACCACGGCAGCGAGTTGTCGGCGGTGGTCAGGGTGTAGGCCAGGATCGCGGCGAACGGAATCGTCGCCGCCACGCCCACCACCTGCAGCACCCAGCGCGCGCTCCAGCGCGGCAGGCGCGCGGGCCAGCGTTCGAACACGCCGAACACCAGCACGGTCGCGAAGCCGACGATCAGCATGCGCAGCAGCACGATGGGGTACGGCGCCTGCGAGCCCAGTTTCATCAGCAGGCTGCTGACGAAAGCGGCGATCAGCACGAAGCGCACGCGCCGCCAGCCGAGCATGCGCGCGGGCGGAGCGGGCAACAGGGGCGGGGCCGGTTCGGACATGGCGCGACGATAGCAACTAAGACGGCGGCGGCGTCGGCCTCACAGGCGCGGCAGCCACATCAGCATCGTGGCCGCGCCGACGCCCGCCGCGGTGACCAGGGTCAGCATCGACAGCAGCGCGGTCGCGGCGATGCGCGCGCCGGCGCCGCCGCGGTCCTGCGCGCGCAGGTACAGCTCCAGCACCGCCAGAGGTAGCAGGTACTGGGCGAACGCGAGGAACGTCAGGAAGGGGCCGCGGAAACTGGCGGGATCGAAACCGGCCGGGCCCTGGTTGGCGACGATCCAGAACATCAGGCCGATGCGGAAGAACCAGACCCCGCTCACGGCCAGGAACAGGCGCAGCGCCCAGCGCCGGTGCAGGTCGATGCGGCGCGCGCGCGCATGCCGATAAGCCTGATAAGCGAAGGCCAGCATCAGCAGCGCGTTGAGGCCGATCGCGAGCTTCTGCGAGAGGTCGCCGACCGAGCCGCGGGTGAGGATCATGCTCAGCCCGCCCAGGCTCATCACCGCCACCATCGCCAGATAGGCGCGACCGGTCCAGCGGTGGAACGCGGGCCAGCGCCGCCGCACCGCCGGGGTCAGCTGCAGCAGCCCGGCGACCACGATCAGGCAGGCGAAGCCCAGGTGCGCGGCCACCACCAGATTGCCCGCGGTGTCGCCGGCCACGTAACCGCGCGGGAACACGCCGTTCCAGGCCTGCCAGCGGCCCTGCAGAGCGGCGCGGCCGTAGTAGCCGAGCACATAGGCCACGAACAGCAACTGGCCCAGGGCCGCGACAACGAACCAGGCGCTCGCGCTGAGCTTCAGGGCCGTGCCGGCCTTGCGGCTGAGCGTGTCGGCAGGCGACCTGCTCGCGGCGACAACGATGTCGGCGTCGGCGTCGGGATAGGTGGGCGCCGGTGCGGTCGGGATCATCGCGGCAGCTCCGAAGCGGAGTGCGCAAGGACGTCGACGGCGGCCACGGGTGGTCGGCCGGATTCGCGGTCGTGGCGTGGCGGCGGCAATGGAAGCGCGATCGGCGACGCCTGCCAAACGCCCTGCAGGGCGACGTTGTCGTGGCCGATCGCATACGCCACGCACAGCAGCTGGCTCAGGGCCGCGGTCGCGAACCAGCGGCACGCGCGGCGCTCCGGCGCCACGCCGGCTCTGCGGCGGCGGGGCGCGGTCGCGGCGACGGTCGGGTCGGGGGCGGGCTGAGGCGTCGCCGGTGAGGTCGGGATCATCGCGGTGGCTCCGGGTGCGGACTGCGGCAGTGTTCGCAGGCGGCCGCGGGGCGCGCCAGCGGGGGCGCGATGGGCGACGGGATGCGGGCGATGGACCACGCCAGTCGATGACGGACGGTGCAGGGGGCGGCGCGGCCGAGGGCCCCTGCGCGCGGCCGGTGCCCGCCAGGGCCGCCCCACGGGCGTTCCGGCCTCAGGCTGAGCCGAATCTGTCCGTTGTGGCGGCCGGGGTGGCCGCGGCCACCCGAAACCCGGATAATGCACAAAAGCCGGACGGGGATTCCCGCCGGCTTTTGTCGTTTTCGGCTTCCGCACGATGCGGGGCCTTCCGCGATGCCGGTCCCGCCGGGCCGTGCCAAACCAATTCGGAGTGCGTGTAATGGGTCAGTCAGTCGTCGTTCTCGGTGCCCAATGGGGCGATGAAGGCAAGGGCAAGATCGTCGACCTGCTGACCGAGCAGATCGGCGCGGTCGTGCGCTTCCAGGGCGGCCACAACGCCGGCCACACCCTGGTGATCGGCGGCAAGAAGACCGTGCTGCACCTGATCCCGTCCGGCATCCTGCGCGACGGCGCGCTGTGCCTGATCGGCAACGGCGTGGTGCTGAGCCCGGCCGCGCTGCGCAAGGAAATCGATGAACTCGAAGCCACCGGCGTGGAAGTGCGCTCGCGCCTGAAGATCAGCCCGGCCACGCCGCTGATCATGCCGTACCACATCGCCCTGGATCAGGCCCGCGAGAAGGCCGCCGGCGGCAAGGCCATCGGCACCACCGGCCGCGGCATCGGCCCGGCCTACGAAGACAAGGTCGCGCGCCGCGGCATCCGCGTGGCCGATCTGCACTATCCCGACCAGCTCGCCGAGAAGCTGCGCAGCGCGCTGGACTACCACAACTTCGTGCTCACCCAGTACCTGGGCGTGGACGCGGTCGACTACCAGCAGACCCTGGACGAGGCGCTGGCCTTCGGCGAATACGTCGAGCCGATGAAGTCCGACGTCGCCGGCATCCTGCACGACCTGCGCAAGCAGGGTAAGCGCGTGCTGTACGAAGGCGCGCAGGGTTCGCTGCTGGACATCGACCACGGCACCTATCCCTACGTGACCTCGTCCAACACCACCGTCGGCGGCGCGCTGGCCGGCACCGGCGTGGGCGCGGACTCGATCGACTACGTGCTGGGCATCGCCAAGGCCTACGCCACCCGCGTCGGCGGCGGCCCGTTCCCGACCGAGCTGGACGACGAGATCGGCGAGGGCATCCGCAAGCGCGGTCAGGAATTCGGCGCCACCACCGGCCGCCCGCGCCGCTGCGGCTGGATCGATCTGGTCGCGCTCAAGCGCGCGGTCGCGATCAACGGCATCTCCGGCCTGTGCATCACCAAGCTCGACATCCTCGACGGCATGGAGAAGCTCAAGCTGTGCATCGCCTACCGCTACCGCGGCAAGGAAACCGAGTACGCCCCGCTCGACGCGCAGGGCTGGGACGAGTGCGAGCCGGTGTACCTGGAGTTCCCGGGCTGGCAGGAAAGCACCCACAACGTCACCGAGTGGGACAAGCTGCCGGCCGCCGCGCGCGCCTACCTGCGCGCGCTGGAGGAACTGTCCGGCTGCCCGCTGGCGATGGTCTCCACCGGTCCGGACCGCGACGCCAACATCGTGTTGCGCGATCCCTGGGCCTGAGGCCCGCTCAGGACGCTCTCGCGCAAGCGGAGCGGTGTTGCGAAAAGGCCCCGCGATGCGGGGCTTTTTCGTATCCAGATTCGGTTCGTCGCATCATGCCTTGGGCCGGCTCGCATCTTTGCTAGGCTGGCGCCAGTCGATGGAGAGGGACAGCCATGCGTACACAGAGTGCGAAGCGCATGCGGGCGGCGAATCGCCTGCTGCTGGCCATTGCGGCGACCTGTTTTTCCTTGCCCGCGTTCGCGATCTGCCTGGCGGTGCCGCTGGAAGACGAATTGAAAGCGGCCAAGACCGTGTTTCTGGCGACGATCACCGAGTCCAAACTGGCGGGCCCGGTCAGCGGGCTCAAGGACGAGGACGGGTATCGCATCGATCATGCGTTCGTGGTGCGCAAGTCGTTCAAAGGCGATCCCGCATCCGTCAAGCGTGTCTATACGACCAGCTTGTATAACGACCCTGTCAGGAACACCGCCGTGCATATGGCGGAGCAGATCCATTTGTTTCCGGGCGAGAGCGTGCTGGTGATAAGCGCGGGCGAGGACGCGGTGCAGGTATCGCTGTGCGGGCCCGCCAAGCGGCGGGACGGCGTCGACCTCGATCGGGTCCGTGCCCTGCTGTCGACGAAGTAGGCCACCTCACGCTCGCAAGCCGACGCTCATGAACAATCCTTATCAAGCGCCTTCAACTCGCGTGCCGGCGGCGCCGGGTGCGCAACGGCCGGCGTTGGTCGTGGTCGGTGTGATCTGCGCGATTCTGACGGCGCTGATTCCCACCTTGGTCGTGCCCAGTTTCGGTCTGACGTTCAGCGCCTTCGGCGCCGACCTGCCGTGGCCTACGCTCTGGTTGTTGCGGGCCTATCCGGCGTTGTGGCTATTGCCCGTGATCGTGCTGGCGGTCTGGCGGTTCTGGCCCAGGCCGGACAGGCGCAGGTTGGCCGCGTTCTGGACGGGGCTGGCGATCCTTGTGGTGGGTCTTCCCGCGTGCATCGCGGCCTTGTACGCGCCGATCTTCATGCTGGCGCAAACGATCTGATCGGCGCTGGCGGATCGATCCGTCCCGCCATCCATGCTGTGCGTATCGGCGCAGCTTCGCGGCCCGCATGAATACCGCCTTCATGCGCATCGGCTAAGTTAGTACGCAGTTTTTGCAACAGGGGCGGGGATGGATCCGCAGCAGATCGTATTTCTACTGATCCTGGCCGCGGCGCTGGCGTTGTTCATCAGCGAGAAGCTGCGCGTGGACCTGGTGGCGATGCTGGCGATGCTGGCCTTGACGCTGACCGGCGTGTTGTCGCCCAAGGAAGCGCTGTCGGGTTTCGCCAGCGAACCGGCGATCATCGTCGCGGCGGTGTTCGTGCTGTCGGCGGGCCTGTCCGCGACCGGCATCACCGACCGCATCGGCGCGGCGATCGGGCGCGCGGCCGGCGGCAGCGAGGCGCGCGCGATCGCGGTGATCATGCCCGCGACCGCGGCGATGGCGGCGTTCTCGCACCATCTGATGGTCACCGCGATGATGTTGCCGATCCTGATGCGCCTGGCCCAGGAGCGCAAACTGGCCGCCTCGCGCCTGCTGATGCCGATGTCGCTGGCCGCGTCCTTGGGCACCACGCTGACCCTGATCAGCGCGCCGGCGTTCCTGCTCGCCAACGATCTGCTCGCGCGCAACGGCGCCGGGCGCATGGACCTGTTCGCGATCACCCCGATCGGCGCGATGCTGGTCGCGATCGGCGCGATCTACATGCTGGCCGGGCGCTGGCTGCTGCCCAAGCGCCAGGGCGAGAGCGGCAACGTCGAATACCTGAAGCTGGACCGCTACTACACCGAGTTGCTGGTGGACGAGGGGTCGCCCTGGAGCGGCAAGACCCTGGCCGCGTTCGACAAGGCCTTCCAGGGCCGGCTGCAGGTGGTGGATTGGCTACGGCACGGCATCCGCCGCCGCGATCAACGCGCGCAGGCGCCGCTGGCGGCGGGCGACGTGCTGCTGGTGCGCGCTTCGCCCGACGAAATCGCCTCGGTGCGCGACGAGCCCGGCCTGTCCCTGCACGCGGTGGTCAAGTACGGCGAGAAGCCGCGCGAGGACGGCAAGGCCGAAGCGCTGGGCGAGGAGCGGCTGGTGCAGGCGGTGGTCGCGCCGCGCTCGGAGTTCCTCGGCCGCAGCGTGTCGGAGATCGATTTTCTCAGCACGCTGGGCGTGGTCGTGGTCGGACTGTGGCGCAAGGAGGGCTGGCTGGGCGGCGAGCTGTCCGAGCTGCGCCTGGAGGAGGGCGATCTGCTGGTGTTGTGGGGCGCGCAGGCGCGCCTGGAGCAACTGGCCACGCATCGCGCCTTCCTGATGCTGATGCCCTTCGACGCGCGCGGCAGCACGCGCCGGCGCGCGCCGCTGGCGCTGGGCATCATGGCCGCCTCGATCGCGCTGGCGGCCACCGAATCGCTGGCGCCGCAGATCGCGTTTCTGCTGGGCGCGGTGGCGATGGTGCTCACGCGCTGCGTGAGCATCGAGCGCGCCTACGAGGAAATCGACGTACGCATCTACGTGATGATCGCCGGTGTGATTCCGCTGGGCATCGCGATGGACAAGACCGGCACCGCCGATCTGATCGCGCAACTGCTGGCCGCGCATGCGCAGGGCCTGCCGGTGCTGGGCCTGCTGTTGCTGATGTTCGCCGCGGCGGCCCTGTTGACCCAGATCCTGTCGGACGCGGCGACCACGGTGCTGCTGGCGCCGATCGCCTTGGCCCTGGCGCAGAGCCTGGGCCTGCCGCCGCTGCCGTTCGTGGTCTGCACCGCGATGGGCGCGGTGGCCTCGTTCCTGACCCCGATCGGCCACCATGGCAATCTGCTGATCCTCAATCCAGGCCAGTACACCTTCGGCGACTTCTTGCGTGTGGGCATGCCGCTGACCAGCCTGATCGGCCTGACCGTGGCCTGGATGGCGCGCTGGCTGTGGCTGGGCGGGCCGCTGCTGCCTTTCGCCTGAGCGCGCGAACTCAGGTCGGCAGCGCGCCGGCCTCGTACTGCTGGGCATAGTCCGCGCTGGGCGGGATCGGCTTGATCACATCGATCAGCACGCCGTTGGGGTCGGCGGTGATGAAGTGGCGCTGGCCGAAATCCTCGTCGCGCAGCGAGCGCAGGATGGGCAGGCCGGCGGTCCGCAGACGATCGTGCACGGCGTCGACGTCCTCGACCTCGAAGTTCAGCAGCAGGCCGCCAGCGCGGCCGCGAGCGACCGCCGGGATCGTTTCGTGGCTGCCGTCGAGCACGGCCAGATTGACCGTCGGGTCGCCGTCCAGTTGCAGGTGCACGTACCAGTCGGCGCTGAACAGGGCGACGAAGCCGAAGTGCTGGCGGTAGAAGGCGGCGGTGGCGGCGACGTCGTCGGTCATGAGCACGGGGTAGTAGCTGGTCACTTTCACGGTCGGCTCCTGGGGAATAACATACAGACTGTATGCAATTGTCAAATTAACATACAGGCTGAATGTATTTCAATGAGTGCCCACCGCAGCAATCGCGAACGCACCGATGCCACCCGCCTGGCCCTGCTCGAGGCCGCGCGCGGCCTGTTCGTGGAGCGGGGCTACGCGGACACCTCGACCCCGGACATCTGCGCGGCCGCCGGCATCACCCGCGGCGCGCTCTATCATCACTACGCCGATAAGCGCGATCTGTTCCGCCACGTGCTGGCGCGCGAGGCCGAGGCGGTGGCGGCCGACATCGAGGCCGCGGCGCCGACGCTCGCCGATCCGCGCGCGGCCCTGCTGGCCGGCAGCCAGGCCTACCTCGCCGCGATGGCGGTACCCGGCCGGACCCGCTTGCTGTTGATCGACGGCCCGGCGGTGCTGGGCCTGGCCGAACTGACCGCGCTCGACGACGCCCATGCCGCACGCAGCCTGCGCGAGGGATTGGCCGCGGCGATGCGGCGCGCTCCGTCGGAGATCGACGCGCTTGCGCGCTTGCTATCGGCCGCGTTCGATCGCGCGGCTTTGGAGATCGACGCCGGTGCGGATGCGCAGGCGATGCGCGCGGCGATGCAGGACTTGCTGACGCGCGCGATCGCCTGAGCCTCCGTTCAAACCACGGCGAACGGCGTCGGCACGTAGGAGGCCAGGTCGGCACGGATGCCGAGCTCGCGCATGAACTGTGCGGGGTCGAAGCCGGTTTCTGCGTAGTGCTGCTGCATCGCGGCCTTGGCGGCGGCTACCGCATCCGCGCTTTCCCATTCGACCAGGGTCGCGATGTCGTACTCGCCGCTGGCGCCGATACGGCTCAGTACCAGGTTCTGTTTGCAGCCCGGCAGGGCGTCCAGGGCTTGCTGTGTGTAGCGCAGGCGTTCGATGAAGGCGGGCATCGCCGCGGCGGGCACGACGAAATGATCCAGGCGATAGACCGGGGAGGCGGGCAGGGACATGCGCGATCCTTGAAGTGGGGTGTCGGCCGCGACGGCCGGGCAGGCGCGCAGTCTGCGACCTCAAGCGAAGTTGAGGTCAACAGGCGGTGCGTCGCAGCGGATGCGCGCTTGAGGATCTAGGCTGTGGCGATGGCGTTCCTGTCCACCGGCGATCCCGATGTCACCCACAGCGCCAGCGCGGGGCGTTGCTATCTGTACGTGCTGCCTTGCGCGTACGAGGACCTGCTCAAGCTGGGCTTCTCGCGCAGCCCGTTGCGCCGCTTGGGCGAGCTGCAGACGCGCTACTACGAAACCTTCGATCTGGAGCGCGCGTTCCTGGTCGAAACCGAAACCGTGCGCGACGCGCGCGACCTCGAACTCAGCCTGCGGCATGCCCTGCGCGAACACCAGGCGCCGGCGCCGCTGCTGATCCGGCGCGAGGCCGCCGGCCACACCGAGTGGCACCGCGGCGCCTACGCATCGCTGCGCGCGCAGGCCGATGCGCTGGGCGGGCGCGGCTATCGCGTGCATGCGCCTTTGCGCACATGGTTGGCGCAGGACCTGTTGGCGCATTCCGATGCGCTCTACGCCTGGGCCGCGAGCGTGTTGGACGCCCTGGGCGGCGATCCCGGGCAACTGGATGCGCCGGCCCTCGCGGGCTTGCGCGCCAAGGTGCTGGACACTCTGGACGCCTATCCGGCCTTGGATCTCGCCCTGGATGGACGCCTGCCCGAATCCTTGTACGACTGGCACCGCGCGCGCCGCGGCTGAGCGCGCGTCTAGGCTTGCTCGGACAACCGTGCGGCCTGCCGGCGCAGATAGTCGCGTTCCGGAATGCTGGCCGTGCGCACGGCCGCGCCGCGGTAGCAGGCGATCGCGGCCTCGCGCTCGCCGGCGCGTTCGTGCAGGTGCGCGCGCACCGCATCCAGGCGGTAGTGACCGGCCAGGCGCGGGTCGGCGTCGAGCTCGCGCAGCCGCGCCAGGCCGTATGCGGGGCCGTGGACCATGGCGGCGGCGATGGCGTGGTTGAGCGCGACCATGGGGTTGTCCGACATCCGCTGCAACAAGCCGTACAAGGCCAGGATCTGCGCCCAGTCGGTGTCCTCGTAGCGTTGCGCTTCGTCGTGCACGGCCGCGATCGCCGCCTGCAGTTGATAAGGGCCGACCGCGCCGCGCGACAGGGTGCGGCTGATCAGCGCCACGCCCTCGGCGATCGCGCGCCGGTTCCAGCGCGTGCGGTCCTGCGCCTCCAGCGGTATCAGTTCGCCGTCGGGCCCGCTGCGGGCTTCGCGGCGCGCGTCGGTGAGCAGCATCAGCGCGAGCAGGCCCGCCGCTTCGCCGTCCTGCGGCAGGCCGCGTTGGACCTCGCGCGCGAGCCGGATCGCTTCCTGGGCCAGATCCTCGCGCTGCAGGCGCTCGCCGGCGCTGCTGACGTAGCCTTCGTTGAAGATCAGGTACAGCACGTGCAGCACGCTGGCCAGGCGTTCGCCGCGTTCGCGCGGATCGGGAATCTCGAACGGCACGCCGGAGTCGCGGATGCGCTGCTTGGCGCGGCTGATGCGCTGGGCCATGGTCGCCTCCGGTACCAGGAAGGCGTTGGCGATCTCGGCCGTGCTCAGGCCGCCGACCGCGCGCAGGGTCAAGGCGATCGCCGATGGTGGCGTCAGCGCGGGATGGCAGCACATGAACAACAGGATCAGCGCATCGTCGTGGCCGACGTCGGCGGCGTCGGGCGCGGGCGCCAGCCATTCGTCGTCCGGCGTTTGCCGCAGCGCCTCGGCCTCGCGCCGTCGGCGCGCGAGTTCGCTGCGGATATGGTCGGTCATGCGCCGCGCCGCGACCTGGATCAACCAGGCGCGCGGATGCTCGGGCACGCCCTGCTGCGGCCATTGCGTGGCCGCGGCCAGCAGCGCCTCCTGCACCGCGTCCTCGGCCGCGGCGAAGTCGCCGTAGCGGCGCACCACCGCGCCTAGCACCTGCGGCGCGAGGCTGCGCAGCAGGTGTTCGGCGGGGGCGTTGGACACGGGGTTTACGAGGCCTCGCACGCCGAATGGTCCATGACCTGGCGCACCTCGACCGGCAGGTTCAGCGCCGCGCCGCCGGGACCGGGGCCGGCCGACCAGCGCGCGGCGATCTCGTAGGCGCGCTGGGCGCTGTCGACGTCGACGATCAGATAGCCGGCCAGGAATTCCTTGGACTCCGGGAACGGGCCGTCGGTGACCGCCGGGCTGCCGTCGGCGCGCGCGTGCACCATCGTCGCCGCCTCCGGGCCGGTCAGGCCCTGGACCTGGACGAATTCGCCGGCTTCGACCAGATCGTGGTTCATGCGCCGCAGGTACTCCATATGCGTGTTCACGTCCTGCTCGGGCCACAGCTCCATCCGCGACACTTTCCAGTCTGCGTTCGGGAAGGTCATCATCAGCATGTACTTCATGGCTAGGTTCCTGTCGTTGGCGGCGCCCGGAATGGGCGCTGGCATGAAGTAGTCGGAGCAGGGGGCGGCTGCTCTACATGCCGGCGAAAAATAATTTCGGCCATCTTAGGGGGCGGCCGGGTTGCGTTCACGTGGACCGTTCGGGGGCGTTACTAGGGATGGGGACTCAGGCCGGACCACGGCCGGCCCCACCGGCGCCGGCGCCTTGCGCAGGCGGCCGTTCCCGCTCCCACAGGCGGAGCTCAACGCGAGAGGTGCCACATGCCCGTACTCGGCGCAGTAACGTTCACCCTGAAGTCCGGCAAAGTCTGCGGCCCGTACAACGCGACCCGCGAAGTCGCCGACAACTACGTCGACGTGACCAAGGGCGGCAAGGACTATCCGACGCCGCTGGATTTCAACAAGTTCAAGACCGTGGCCTCGCTCACGTTCAAGCCCGGCGTCGGCGGCGCCACCACCTGGACCAGTTGGACTTACTTCAACAACGGCCAGTGGGCGGTGGACCGCTTCACCAACCTGGCCTGAGCCGGTTCGATTCGCGCGCCGGCGCGGGCGCCGCCCGCTATGCTGCGGTTCCCTCATCGCAGGCGAACCGCAGCCGCATGAATCTGGCGCTCTTCGATTTCGACGGCACCATCACCGATCGCGAACTGTTCGCCGATTTCGTCGCGCGCGCGGTGCCGCCGCAACGCTTGCGCCTGGGGCGCTGGCTGTTCGCGCCGATGGTGTTGGGCTACAAGCTCGGCCTGGTGTCGGGCAGCACGATCCGCGCGCGAGTGGCGCGGTTCGGCTTCCAGGGCTTGGACGCCGCGCAGGCCGAACAGGCTGGGCGCCGCTTCGCCGACGAAGTGCTGCCCGGCGCGATCCGGCCCGGTGCCCTGCAACGCATCGCCTGGCATCGCGAGCAGGGCGATACCGTGGTGGTGGTCTCCGGCGCCTTCGACCTGTATCTGCGCCCTTGGTGCGAACGTCACGGCCTGGACCTGCTCTGCTCCAGTCTGGAAGTCGAACACGGCGTACTGACCGGCCGCTACCGCGGCGCGCAATGCGTGGGTCCGGAAAAGCCGCGCTGCGTCGGCGAGCGCTACGACCTGTCGTCTTACGCGCAGATCTACGCTTACGGCGATACGCGCGAAGACCTGGACATGCTGGCGCTTGCGCATCGGCGCTGGTACCGCTGGCAGGAAATGGCCTGAGCGGCGGCGCCCCGGTCTTGCCGGGACGCCGCGCGGGCGCTCACACCGCATCCCACAAGCGCAGGGCTTCCTCGGCGACCACGTCCGGGCGTTCTTCCGGCCAGAACAGCTTGCTGCCCTCCAGGCGGCGGGTGCCCTGGTAGCGGCCGAAGCTGCGTTCCAGGTGCTCGGCGCCGGCCGGCGAGAAGATCGTGTCGCCCATACCCCAGACCACGCGCACCGGCGCGGTGCTGCGCTTGAGCGATGCGCCCACGCCTTCGAGCACGTTATGGTCCAGCGCGACCGCGTAGGCGTGCACGCGCGCCTTGCTCTGCGCCGAGGCCAGCAACGGCGAGAAGTAGGTGTCGATGGCTTCGTCGCTAGGGTTGGACGGATCCAGGTAGCACATGCCGCCGATGCCCTCGGACGAGCGCGCCAGACGGTGGTCGGCATGCCAGGGCGCCAGCCACTGGTCGACGAACTTGCCTTCGCGCGACAGCGCGATCACCGGCAGCATGGCCGCGGGCGGGCATTCGATCTCGGTGTCGCAGTTGGTCAGCAGCAGCGAACGCACGCGTTCGGGATGGCGCGCCAGCAGCAACTGCGCGACCGCGCCGCCGCTGTCGCTGGCGATCACGTCGGCGCGTTCGATCGACAGGCGATCCATCAACGCCAGCAGCATCTCGACCTGGGCGTCCGGGGCCACGCTCTGGCCGTCGGCGACTTCGGTATGGCCCAGGCCCATGAAGTCCGGCGCCACGCAGCGGCGGTAGGGCGCCAGGCGTTCGATCGCACCGCGCCATTGGAAGCTGTTGAGCGGAAAGCCGTGCAGGAACAGCGCGGCCGCGCCGCGGCCGCGTTCGACATAGGCGATGCGGCCGTGGCGGGTGCGCGCATAGCGGCGCGCGGCCTTGAACGCGGCGGCGTTCAAGGGGCCGGTCGCGGCCGGCGCGGCCGCGGTCAGACCGACGCCGGTGGCGAGGGCGCCGGCGGCGAGTGCGCCGGTGGAGAGAGCGAGAAAGCGCCTGCGGTTCATGGGGTAGCTCCGTCGAAGGACCGTCCTTCGTTGGCGCAAATGATTGGTGCTGGAGGTCATGCCCTCAATGTCGTCGCAGGTCATGCTTCCATGACCTGGCAGGTCATGGTTTTCGCTACCGGGCGTCGTAAGATGCAGGCGATGGATACAGCCGTCGCACGCCTCACCCCGTCCGCCGCGCCGACCCAGGTCGGCGCGCTGCTGCGCGAATGGCGCGCGGCGCGGCGCTTGAGTCAGTTGGACCTGGCCTTGGACGCGGGCCTGTCGGCGCGCCACCTCAGTTGCGTCGAGACCGGCAAGGCCCAGGCCAGCCGCGAGGTGATCGCACGGCTGGCCGATGCGCTGGAGATGCCGCTGCGCGAGCGCAATGCGCTGCTGGTCGCGGCCGGCTACGCG
The DNA here is from genome assembly GCF_001429785.1 of Lysobacter sp. Root916. Classification (GTDB taxonomy): domain Bacteria; phylum Pseudomonadota; class Gammaproteobacteria; order Xanthomonadales; family Xanthomonadaceae; genus Lysobacter. The sequence goes on from NZ_LMJF01000001.1 coordinate 266,635, forward strand.
CCCAAGTACCCGGAGACCGCGCTCAACACGCCCGAGCTGTCGCAGGTACGGCGTGCGATCGAGTTCATCCTGGCCCAGCAGGAGCCTTACCCGGCCTTCGTGCTCAACCGGCGCTGGGACGTGCTGATGGCCAACGCCGCCGCGATGCGCGTGAACGCCTACGTGATGCGCGGCAAGCCCAGCGCGCACGCCAACATGATCCGGCAGTTTTTCGATCCCGAAGACCTGCGCCCGGCGGTGGCGAATTGGGAGGAGGTGGCCGGCGACCTGATCCGCCATCTGCACGACGAGGTCGCGGCCGCGCCCGGCGATGCCGCCGCGCGCGCCCTGTTGGACGAAGTGCTGGCCTATCCGGGCGTACCCGCGCGCTGGCGCCATCGCGACCTCGGTGCGACGCCGACGCCGCTGCTGACCACGGTGCTGCGCCGCGACGAACACCTGCTGCGGTTCTTCTCCACCATCACCACTTTCGGCACGCCGCGCGACGTCACCATCGACGAGTTGCACATCGAGTGCTGCTTCCCGGTCGACGACGCCACCGCCGAGCTGTGCCGGGCGCTCGCGCGCGACGCGGGCGGCTAACGGAGCGGCGCGTGGATCGTACGGCGTCCCTGGGCGGCGAACTGCGCGATCCGATGGCGCCGCCGAGTTCGATCGGCAGTGCTTTGCAGGCCACGCCGATGTCGCCGTACTGGCTGCCGGTGCTGGTCGGCCTGCCCTTGATGGCATGCACCGTGCTGATGGCCTTGCCGGTATTCGGAAGCGAGCAGGCGATGTATTTCTGGGGCGCTTTCCTGCTCTGCAATCTGTTCTGGATGTGGCCGCTGACCACGATTCAGGACACGATGCGCCGCAGCGGCTCGGCCAAGTGGGCGATGGCGCTGGTGCTGCTGGTGGTCACGTACCTGATGTCGGTGGGCAACAACCTGGTCTGCGCTGCGATCTCGCGCGCGCGCGGCTGGCCGCCGGACTATCCACTGGACTGGAGCGTGCTGCTCACCGGCTGCGACATCTGCTGGCTGGTGATGATCGCCTACTGCATGGTGCATGCGGGCACGGCCTATTACAGCGAGTTGCAGGAGACCAAGGCGCGCAACCGCCAGGCGCTGGCCTTGACCCGCGAGGCCGAGTTGCGCGCGCTGCGCTATCAGCTGCACCCGCATTTCCTGTTCAACACCCTCAACGCGATCTCCAGCCTGGTGGCCGAGGACCGCAGCGGCGACGCGCGTCAGATGATCGCGCGCCTGGCCGAGTTCCTGCGCGCCACCCTGGAAAGCGGCGACCGCCATGAGGTCGCGTTGGCCGAGGAGCTGGCGCTCACCGAGACCTATCTGGAGATCGAGCGCGCGCGCCTGGGCGCGCGCCTGCGCCTGCGTTGGAGCGTCGGCCCGGACACCCTGCGCGCGCGCGTGCCGGCGCTGCTGCTGCAGCCGCTGGTGGAGAACGCGATCCGCCACGGCATCGCCCCGCGCACCGTGCCGGGCCAGCTCGAGATCCGGATCGAGCGCGACGGCGACCGCCTGCACCTGCACGTGGGCAACGACGGCGCCGGCGAGACCCGGCCGTTCCAGTCCGGCCGTGGCGTCGCCCCGCTGGGGCTGCGCAACATCATCGAACGCCTGCGCGCGCTGTACCCGCAGGCGCATTCCTTCGCCGCCGGCGGACGCGCCGACGGCGGCTACGAAGTGCGGCTGTCGCTGCCGTTCCGGGAAGCCGGGGCGGCCACCGTAGCCGGCTGAACGCGGCCCGCCGCAGTCGCGCCCAGGGCCGAGACGGGACGGCACCGGCGGCCGGCGCACCCGCGTTTCGTCCCGCCGCACGCGCCTACCGCTTCGTCGCAAGAGCGCGTGCGCACGCTGGCCGCGTGCCGCGCGCTGAGGCCCAATAGAGCCTCGCTCGAACCGGCATCGCCGTTCCGTCACGCGTCCACGGCGCGTCGGCGCCGTTTCGAGCGCCTATTGCGTTGCCAAGGACGGCGACTCTTTACTGCCGCTCCGCCGGCCTGCGCGCCGGCACACGAACGGCACATCGGGCTTGGTCGCGGGCGACATACGCTGGAGAATCGGCTTGCCGCTACGTAACGACCTGCCGAACCCGACATGACCACCCCCGCCGCGATACCGGATTCAAGCGCCGAGCCGGCCTCGGCCGATACGCCGGCGCAGGAGTCGCCCGGTTCGGGACGGCTGTGGCTGTCTCTGTTGGCGCGCCTGCTGTTGGGCGTGTGCACCCTGCTGATCGCGCTGCCGTCGCTGGACGACCCGCACGAGACCGCCTACTGGGCCACCTTCCTGCTCGCCAATCTGATCTGGATGTCGCCGCTGACCGCGATCCAGCACCTGTTCTGGCGGCGCGGCATCTCCAAGTGGACGATGGTGATCGCGTTGCTGGCGATCACCTACGTGATGTCGGTGCTGAGCAACCTGGCCGCGCACTGGATCGCCAATACCCAGGGCTCGGAATTCCGCGATCCGACCAACTGGACCTTGATCTTCGGCGGCGTCGGCGGCTGCTGGCTGGTGCTGATCGCGTACTGCGCGATCCAGTCGGTGATCACCTATTACGCCGATCTGCAGGACGCGCGCGAGCGCAACCGCCAGGCCCTGGTGCTGGCGCAGGACGCCGAACTGCGCGCGCTGCGCTACCAGATCAACCCGCACTTCCTGTTCAACACCCTCAACGCGATTTCGGCCCTGGTCGCCGAGGACCGCAATCGCGAAGCGCAACAGATGATCACGCGCCTGGCCGGCTTCCTGCGGGTGACCCTGGACGGCGCCGAGGGCCACGAGGTCGCGCTGGCCGACGAGTTGGCGCTGACCGATACCTATCTGGAAATCGAGCGCGCGCGCCTGGGCCAGCGCCTGCGTCTGAAATGGAACATCGGCCCGGACACCCTGCGCGCGCGGGTGCCGGTGCTGCTGCTGCAGCCGCTGGTCGAGAACGCGATCCGTCACGGCATCGCCCAGCGCAGCGAGCCGGGCCGCCTGGACATCCGGATCGAACGCGAGGGCGACCGCCTGCACCTGCACGTGGGCAACGACGGCGCGCCCGCGCCCGCGGCCTCTGGAGAGGAATCGCGCCGCGCCGGCGCGATCGGTCTGCGCAACATCGCCGAACGCCTGCAGGCGCTGTACCCGGATGCCCATAGCTTCGCCGCCGGTGCGCGCGCCGACGGCGGTTACGAGGTGCGCATGTGGCTGCCGTTCAACGAGGCGCCGGCGGCGCTGGTGGTCAAGGAGACTGAAGCATGATGCGAGTAGCGGTAATCGACGACGAACCCCTGGCCCGCAGCGGTGTGATCGCCCGCCTGGCGACGCAGCCGGACATGCAGGTGGTGGGCGAGTTCGCCGACGGCACCTCGGCCCTGGCCGGCATCGTGGCGCTGGCGCCGGACCTGGTGTTCATCGACGTGCAGATGCCGGGCATGACCGGCCTGGAAGCCCTGGCGGCGCTGTCGCCGGAGCAGCGGCCGTTGGCGGTGTTGTTGACCGCCTACGAGAACTTCGCCGTGCGCGCGTTCGAGCTGCACGCGATCGACTACCTGCTCAAGCCGATCGACGACGAGCGTTTCGCCGAAGCGTTGGAACGCGCGCGCCAGGCCCATCCCTATCGGCGCGCCGGCACCCAGCCGCCGGGCACGCTGGCCGCGCCCAGCGCGCACCACGACGACGACGAGAGCAACTGGCTGACCCGTTTCGTGGTGCGCGTGGGCCGGCGTGTGGCCTTCGTCGAAGCCTCCGAGGTCGAATGGATCCAGGCCGACGGCGACTACGCGACCCTGCACGTGGGCGATCGCGGCTATCTGCTGCGCGAATCGATGGGGCGCCTGTCGCGCCGGCTCGATCCGGCCCAGTTCGTGCGGGTGCACCGATCCACCATCGTGCGGGTGGACTGCGTGGCCGAATTGCAGCCGCTGTCCAACCGCGACGCGATGCTGCGCTTGCGCGACGGCACCCCGGTGCGCGCCAGCCGCACCTACATCGAGCCGCTGCAGGCGCGCCTGCGCGGCCGCGCGGGCTTCGTCGGCTAAGCGACCCGCGGCGCACTGCAACCGCGCGCGCCGCGGCGGTATCTCCGGTTCCGACCTTGGCGCTCGCGCCAAGCCTGGGGGTGGGCCGCATCGGCGGCCCGGCGCCCGTTCGCACCGGAGCCGCGCATGAAATCCTGGATTCTGAGCTTGGTCCTGCTATGGCCCGCGGCGAGCGCCGGGCAAGCGCAGGCCGTCACCCCCACCCTCGACGCCTTCGTCGCCGACTATGCCCGTACCCACGACTTCAGCGGCACCGTGCTGGTCGCGCGCGACGGCAAGGCCGAGTACCTGGCCAGTTTCGGCCTGGCCAATCTGCCGTTCCGCGTGCCCAACACCCCGCGCACGCGCTACAAGATCGCCTCGATCACCAAGACCTTCACCGCGGTGCTGATCCTGCAGCTGCGCGATCAGGGGCGGCTCGATCTGGAGCGCAGCATCGCCGCCTATCTGCCCGATTACGCGGGCGAGGGCGCGCATGGCGTTCGCCTGCGGCAACTGCTCAACCACACGTCGGGCCTGACCAATCTGGACGCGGTCAAGGACGCCCAGACCGCGATCCGCGACGGACTGCCCGTGTACCAACTTCCGCACAGCAGCGATGCGCTGTTGTCGCGGTACTGCGCGGGCAAGTTGGTGGCCGCGCCGGGCACCGCCTTCGACTACAACAACTGCGACTACATCGTGCTCGGCAAAATCGTCGAGCGCGTAACCGGGCAAAGCTACGAGCAGGCGCTGCGCGAACGCATCCTGCAGCCGCTGGGCCTGGCCGACACCGGGCTGCTGCGCCAGGACCGCATCGTCGAGCGCCTGGCCGATACCTACTTCGGACGCGACGGGGCGGGCGCGATGACGCCGGATCTGCCCGCCTATCCGGAGAACTGGTACGCGGCCGGCGCCATGTACTCCAGCGCGCAGGACCTGGCGACGTTCGCCGACGCGCTGTACGGTGGCCGCCTGCTCAGCGCCGATTCGTTGCAGCGCATGCTGCGTCCGGGCCTGGACGACTACGGCTATGGCCTGTGGAGCTATGAGATGAAGATCGGCGGCCGCAAACTATGGGTGGCCAAGCGCCCGGGCCAGATCATGGGCGCGCGCAGCCAGCTGTTGCGCGTGATCGAGCCGCGCATCAGCGTGGTGCTACTGAGCAACGCCGGCAGCGCCGATCTCGACGAATTCGTCGCCGAGATCGCCCGCCGCGCGGGCGCGCAGGCGCCGTCGCATTGAAGCGGCCGGGCGCGCGCGCAGCCGCGCGCCCGAAGGTTTCCTCTTGGAACTTGCGTGCGCGCGGCACGTCGCGGATCGGATGCCTAGTGCACGCGACCTTCCCGAGCATGCGCGGCTCTCCTGCTGCGTGCGTCGGCGCGAAAGGGCGGGGACGCAGGGCGACCCGCGATCAGCGGCGGCGCGCGTACAGCCAGCCGCCGATCAAACAGCTGGGCAGGCCGGTCAGCGCGACCAGGATCGCGTACCAGGCCGGCCCGAATTCGGGGCCGCGGCCCCAGGTCGCGACCACGCCGGCGATGCCGAACACGGTACCGATCAGACCCAGCGCCCAGACGTGCGCCATCGGCCGGTACGGCGCGAGGCGCGCGCACAAGTAGCCGCCGAGCACGGTGTAGACCGCGCGATAGCCCAGCGCGAGCAGCCACAGGCCGGTGCTCATCGGCTGGAACCAGGCTGGGAACACGCCGCTGGCGTGCAGGATCACGTCGGTGACGGTGGACAGCAGCATCACCGAGAGCAGGCCCAGCAGCACCGCGACGATGCTGCGGCCGGTGCGTCGTTGGGGAACGGCGGGATGGATGGTTTGAGCGTTCATGGCAGGACCTTCGCGCTGCGCGCGCTGGATTGCGGCGGGAGGACGCGGGCGCCGCGCGCCCGCGCGTGGGATCACGGTGCGGTCGCGGCCGCGCCGGCCAGGAAGGCGTCGAGCTGGTCGTAGCCGGCGGCGATGCCCTGTTCCATGTTGCTGGCGAGCGCGCCGTCGCGCGCTTCGCGCGAGGCGTAGACCACGGTGGTGACCAGGGTGGTCTTGCCGTCGCGTTCGCTCAGCACCGCGGTGCCCACGGTTTCGCCGCCGGTCCAGTCCATGTCGAAGCGTTCGCTGCGCACGATGCGTTGCGGACGCTCGATCTCGCGGTGCACGCCGCCCATGCCCATCTCCACGCCTTCCGGCCCGCTCCAGACGTAGCGGTAGGCGCCGCCCACGCGCAGGTCGACCTCGCAAACGGTCAGGGTCCAGCCGTCCGGGCCGTGGAACCAGCGCTTGAGCAGTTCGGGTTTGGTCAGGGCGTCGAACACCAGTTCGCGCGGCGCATCGAACGCGCGCGTGATCACGATGTCGCGTTCGCCGGGGGCGGTGACGGAGAGGGCGTTGTGGGCGTGCATGGGCGTAACTCCTTAGCGTGAGCGTTTCTTGGTGGGTTTGGGCGCCTGCTCGGCCTGCAATTGGACGAGCAGCGCATCGAGGCGCTGATAGTTCTGTTCCCAGATCCGGCGGTAGTGCTCGAGCCAGACGTTGGCCTCGGCCAAGGGCTGCGCTTCGATCCGGCAGGGGCGGCGCTGCGCATCGCGGCCGCGGGTGATGAGGCCGGCGTGTTCGAGCACCTTGAGGTGCTTGGAGATCGCCGGCTGGCTCATCGCGAACGGCTCGGCCAGTTCGGTCACCGTGGCTTCGCCGCTGGCGAGGCGGGCCAGGATCGCCCGTCGCGTGGGGTCGGCCAGGGCGGCGAAGGTGGCGTCGAGACGCTGGGTCTGCATTTATATAACCTAGAAGTTATGTAACTTGAAGGTTATATACATCCGCGCAGGTCAGGCGTCAAGTGCCGATTTTGCGAATTCGCGTGAGCGGGGCGCGGCGCGCGGGCGCCGTATCGCCTCAGGCGCGCGGGTCGGGCGCGCGCAGGCGCCGCGCCAGGTACCAGGCCGCGATGCCGATCGGCGGGTAGATCGCCAGGGTCGCCAGGCGCTGCAGCAGACCGGTACAGGCGCGGGTGTCCAGTCCGGTCCAGTGCGCCATGAACGGGATCAGGGCGAGGATCCACAGATTGGTCGCCAGCAGATAGCGCTTGATCGCGCCGCTGCGCTCCAGCGACCACAGCGCCAGGATCATGAAGGAGGAAAACAGCAGGATGCCGATCATCAGCGGCCCCGAGCCATGACGCGGGTGCGGCAGCGGGAAATACGCGGCCTTGATCGAGACCACGGCATTGATGAGCAGGGCCAGGGTCACCAGCGCGATCGCCAGCGGCGGGCGACCGAGCCGGCGCAGCGCCGCGGCGATACCGGCCGCGCCGATCAGGGTGGCGATGCCGGTCAGCACCGCGCCGCTGTTGAAGATCCACGGCAGCGGCGCGCTGTCGGAACCCAGCGTGCTCGCGGCCTGGCGCAGGAAGCTGTAATCGGGAAAGAACGGCGCGGCGATCAGTTGGGTGGCGTAGTAGACGAAGGGCACCGCGATCGCGCAGGCGAGGGCGGCCCGCAGGCCTGGCCCGGGCCGCGATCGCGCGCTCATCGCGCCGCCTCGATGCTGGCGGCCAGCGCGGTGTCGGGCTGCGAGGATTTGCAATCGGGGCCGCTCGTGGCCGGATGCTCGTGCTGACCGACGCACAGGTCCAGCGCCATCGGCAGGCCGACGATCTCGCGGCTGTCGCCGACCTTCATGCTGAAGCGCTCGAACGCCAGCTCACGGCAGTCCGGTTGCCGCGGCGCGCACTCGCGCGCGAACAGCGCGTAGTGGCAGCGGCCGCTGTCGCTGGCGATGCATTCGAAACGTCCGATCCCGGCTTGCACGCGGGTGCGCGCATGCAGGGTGTCGTGGCCGTTGCTGGTGGCGCGCGCGATCAGGGTGCTGCCGCCGGTGTCGCAGCCGAGCAGGGCGAACAGGAAATAAGCCAGAGCGATCAGATTTCGCATGCGACACCTCGAAGAGTGGACGAGCGCCGCCGACACGCGACCGGGTCGCATGGGCGTTGCTGCGTTTGGGAACGGCGGGGCCTGGAACTACATGTGTCGGAACAGCGCCATGAACGGCTGGCTCACGCTCAGCGTTTCCGGGCGTTGCTTGAGTCGTACCGTGCCGCGGCCGCTGTCGTCGCGCACGATCGCGGCGATCGCCTTCAGGTTGACGATGGTCGAGCGGTGGATCTGCTTGAACACGTTCGGGTCCAGCACGCCCAGCAGTTCGCGGATCGGCGTGCGCAGCAGCGCTTCGCCATCGGCGGTGACCACGGTGGTGTACTTGTGGTCGGCGCGGAAGTAGACCACGTCGTCGACCAGGATCAGGCGGGTTTCGCGGCCGGCGCTGGCGGTGATCCAGGTCAGCGGCGGCGCCTCGGGGCGCGGCATCTGGGCGCCCAGCTGGCGCAGCAGATCGGCGAGCGCGGCGCTGTCGCCGCCGCTGCCGGCCACGCGCGCCTGCAGGCGCTGCACCGTCGCGGCCAGGCGCTCCGGCGCGATCGGCTTGAGCAGGTAATCGATCGCGCCGCGTTCGAAAGCATCCACCGCGTACTGGTCGTAGGCGGTCACGAACACGATCCGGGTCTGCGGGCTGGCCTCGGCCGCGGCGGCCGCCACTTCCAGGCCGCTGAGCCCGGGCATGCGGATGTCGAGGAAGGCGACGTCGGGCTTGTGCTCGGCGATGGCCTCCAGCGCTTCGGCGCCGTCCTCGCAGGCGGCGGCGATGTCCAGCTCCGGCCAGGCCTGGGCCAGCAGATCCAGCAGGGCCTGGCGCAGCAGCGCTTCGTCTTCGGCGATGACGGCCTTAGCCATGACGTGCGTCTCGATCGAAAGCGGCGGGGACCGTGATGGTCGCGGCCACGCCGTTGGGGAAGTTGGCGACCACGGCCAGCGACGCGTCGGCGCCGTAGACCAGGCGCAGGCGTTCGCGCACGTTCTTCAGGCCGATGCCGGTGCCGCCGGGCTGGGCGCCGAAGCCTTCGCCGTCGTCGGCCACGGTCACCGCGACCGCGTGGCCGTCGCGGCGCGCGAGGATCCAGACCATGCCGCCGCCGCTGCGCGGTTCCAGACCGTGCTTGATCGCGTTCTCGACCAGGGTCTGCAGCATCATCGGCGGCAGCGGCGTCTGGCGCAGCGCGTCGGGGACCTCGATCTGCACGGCCAGGCGCGGGCCCATGCGGATGCGCAGGATTTCCAGATAGGCCTGCGCGCGCTCGAGCTCCTGGCCCAAGGTCGACAGCGCGTCTTCGGTGCGCGGCAGCGAGTGACGCAGGTACTGAATCAGATGGCCGAGCATCTCGTCGGCGCGCGCCGGATCGGTGCGGGTCAGGTACTGCGCGCTGGCCAGGGTGTTGTAGAGGAAGTGCGGTTCGACCTGCGCGTGCAACAGGCTGAGCTTGGCGACGGTGAGTTCCTTCTCGGTCACGGTCTGGGCGACCGCGGCCTGCTCGTTGCGGCGGCGCTCGGCGACGCGGCGCGCGATGGCGCGGGTGATCGCCTCGGCGTTCTCCAGATTGGTGCCGTCGTCGACGCGGAACCAGTCGCTCCAGGCGCCGCTTTCGGGCTCGCAGACCAGGGTGACGCTGCCGCTGCCGTCGCGCGGGGCGACCAGGGCGAGGATCTGATTGCGCGGCACGCCGAACCAGTTGAGTGGGTTGTAGCGGCCGAGCGGTCGGCGGCCGTAGGTGTCGGGGCGACGCACCTTGGCGCGCACCTGCAAGCTGTCGCGTGCGCTTTCGATCTCCTCGCTGCGCGGCAGTTCGCGGATCGCGGCGTCGAGCAGGTCGAAGGTTTCGCCGGCCTCGAACGGCACCTCGATCTGGCGGCGCTGGCGGTTGGCCAGGGCGCTGCCGTCGATGTGGCCGGCGATCAGGCGCACCCGCCGCAGATGCGAGAACGCGCCAGTGATCACGAACGCAGCGACGATCAGTCCGACCAGGAACACCGGCCAGGGATCGTTGTTGCCGTAGCTGCCGTCGACGCTGGGCAGCGCCGACCACGCCAGCGCCAGGATGAAGAACAGCACCGTCCAGGCGGCGATGATGCGGACTAGGAAGAACAAGCTCTTGATCACGGTGCGGCCCGGCTACGTCGTTGCAGGCAAGCATAGCGACGCCCCGCGCCAGGGCCAGCGGCGCGCGACGAAAGCGGGCGTGGGGCGACGAAACGGGGCGCCGCGGGTGCCGGGCGCCGCAGGCGCGCCGTTCGACGCGCCTGCGATGGAACTGGGCGGCTCGTTACTTGCCGAGCACGTAGCGGTCCTGCGGGTCCGGGCAGCTCTCGTCGCGCGGCGGGCAGGGCCACAGCTTGCGCGGCAGGCTGTCGCGCACCTCGAAACGATCGCCGTTCCAGATCACGAAGCCGGCGTGGGCCTTCATGCCGCCCTGGAAGCCGCGCGTGTCCTTGGCCGGCAGCGGCCGCTCGGGGTCGGCTTCTACCACCCAGCGCAAGGTCGGCGCGACGGCGGCGCGGCTGTCGTCCAGCGCGATCGGATTGGCGCCCAGCGCGCGGTAACGGTCCAGGCGTTCGCGGCCCAGGCTCAGCTCCGGCGCGCGCAAGCTGGCGGTGACATCGACCGGCGCCTTGCCCGCGGCGACGAGATAAGCGCGCAATCCGCTATCGGCGAACTCGGCCTGGGGCCGCGCGCAGGCGCGTCGCGCCGCCGCCAGATCCTCGGTCGACTCGGTCTGCACCGTGGCGACGCTGGCGCAGGGCATGCGCATCTGCACGAGATAGCCGGTGCTGCCGCGGCGGCGGCCTTCGAAGCTGCGCACCCACAGGCTGTAGCGGGCGCCGTTCTTGTCGGCGAGCAGGTACTCGGTGCGGTCGCCCGTGCCCGGGACGCTGCGCAGATAGACCTGCGCGGTCATCAGGCGGTGGCGCAACTGCTTGGGCAGCAGCACATCGCGGGTCGGCAGCGCGGCCACGAACGCGACGATGGCCTCCGGGGCCGCGGTGTAGCGGCCGTTCTGGATCACCGGCCCGCTGACCGGCGAGAACCCCGCCAGGCCGGTGCTGCCGGCCTTGCTCGTCGGCGCGGCGGCGCCGACGGTGGCGCACGCGCTCAACAGCGCGGCGGCGAGCAGGATTTTGGAACTGGGGGGCACAGGCGAACTCCTCTACGGTTACTGGTGCGCGCGCCGCGGCGCTTCCTGCTGCTGCGTGCGCTGTGGATCTTCCAGGGCCGGCGCGGGCGCCGCCGGCTGGTTGCGATTGATCGTGTCCAGGCGGTTGAGGCTGGCCTCCGGCGTGGCATGGGTGGCGACGTCCGCCGACACCGCCACGCGCGCGGCCGCCGGATCGCCGGGCCGGCCCTGGACCATGAACAAAGTCTCGCCGGCGGCGCGCGTGGCGGTGGCGTTGTTGGTGGCGATGGCGCTGATGTCGGACAGATGGGCCTGCTTGGCCTCGGCCAGCAAATGCAGATTCACGCCTTCGTTGTTGCGGTCGTAGGGCGGGCCCAGCGCGCGCACGTGCCCGTCGATCTGGGTGTACAGGCGGTGGTCGGCGTGGCCGGGATCGCGCGGATCGGACGCGGCGCGGCCCTGGCCGTTCGGGGCTTGCTCGGCGGGCGCCTGCGCGCGCTCCTGCTGCTGGCCTGGCGCGACCGAGGTCAGCACGTACTGCCAGCGGGTCTGGTCCGGATTGGCGCGCACCGTGTCGATGAAGGCGGTGTGCTCGCCGCCGCCGATGGTCTGGCAACCGGCGGAGTCGGTGTTGGTGTTGCTGCCGCGATGGATCTTGAACGAGTTGTTGAGATCCTGGACGCCGTTCACGTCGCGCGAGTCGAACCAGCCGTCGGCGTTGGTGTCGCGTTCGACCATGTTGGCGCCGTTGCGCACCGCCTCGTCGGAGGGGCGCAGCGAGAACTCGCGGCCGCTGCGGGTGTGGCCGTTGCTGGCATGCTCGGTGCGCACCATCTCGACCGTGCCTTCGGCCAGACGGCCGATGTCGCGCACGCGGTCGCCGTTGACGTCGTCGCCCTCGATCTTGCGCGTGCGTACATCCTCGTAGCCGGGCGAGGCCGCCAGCCGCGGCGCCTGGCGCTGGGTATCGGCGTAGATGCGGTTGCCGTCGCTGCCGGCGTGGTGGTCGTACTGCGCGGTGGGTTCGGTGGTGGCGTGGTTGAATTCGCGCGCGTGGCGGCCGCCGTCGGCGTCTTTCCAGACCACGACGAGACGGTCGTTGAATTCGCCGCGTCCGTTATTGTCGAGGGTGGAGTTTTCGTTGCGCATGCCCAGGATCACGCGGTCCTGCGTGCCCAGGGCGTCGCGCGCGGCCTGGGTGCCGCGCGCGCCGATCACGCTGGCGTAGACGTCGTACTGCTGCGCCTGCGACAGGTTCTGGGTTTCGGCGTCGGTCGGGAAGCGCGGCGCCGCGGTCGCGCCGCGCAGGCGGTCCAGGGTCGGATTGAGCGCGGTCGCGTCCTCGGCTGAGAGCGCGTTCGGCGCACGCAACGCGGTCAGGTGCTCCTGGCCGCGCACGGCGACGTAACGGTCCAATGCCTCCTGCACCACCGCGTCCTGGTTCAGACGCAGCGCGTCCAGACGGGCGGCGGCTTCGCGGTTCTGACCGCGGTTGAGCATGCCGACAACTTCGTCGGCCGAGGCGTTGATATCGAGTTCGGGCATGGGGAATTCCTTTTCCGATTGAGCGGGCGTAGCAGGTCGTGACGGGTTCGCGTGAAGACGCCCCGTGCCGTTCGGGGGCATTTCGGGGCGAGGTTAGCACTGGTGCGTGTCGCGAGGCAGTGCGGGCGTGGCCCGCCTGCTCGCGTCGATCGCCTACCCAAGTACGTCGCGCCGGCCAGGCCGGATGCAGGGGGCCAGACCCGGCGCCGCCGGCGTCAGCCCATACGCCGCGGCGAGGCGTCCTGGCTGTGCGCCTGCTCCAGCCCGGGGGGCTGCGGCGCGGCCCGATTGAGTTCGTCCAGACGCGCCAGGCTGGCCTGCACGGGCGTATTGGCCGCGGCCTCGACCGAGATCGCCACGCGCTGCGCGCCCGGGTCGCCGGGGCGGCCCTGGAGCAGGAACAGGGTCTGGTCGGCAGGCACCTCGCCGTTGGCCCGGTTGGGTACCAGGCTGTCGGCCTGGGTGATGTGGTGGGTCTTGGCCGCGGCGAGCACGCTCAATCCGATCGCCTCGGCGTTGCGCGCGTAGTCGCCGCCGAGCGCGCGCAGATGGCCGTCGATCTGGCCGTGCAGGCGATGGTCGGCATGGCGCGGGTCGGACGGGTGCAGCGACGGCGCATCGTCGTGCGCGTCGGCGCGTCGCCCGCCCTGGGGCTGCGCGCGTTGCGGCGGTGGCGGTGGCGGCGCCACCGAGGTCAGCACGTACTGCCAGCGGGTCTGGCGCGGGTTGCCGCCAGCGGCGGTGATGAAGGCGTCGTACTCGCCGCCGCCGATGGTCTGGCAGCCGGCCGAATCGGTATTGGCGCTGCCGCCGCGGTGGATCTTGAAGGTGTCGTTCAAGTCCTGCCGGCCGTTGACGTCGCGGGCGTTGAACCAGCCGTCGGCATTGGTGTCGCGCTGCACCCGGTTCTGTCCGGCGGCGACCGCGGCGGCGGTCGGGCGTAGGGCGAATTCCTCGCCCGGGTTGGCGCCGTAGGTCGGATGGGTGTCGGCCTTCATCTCGGTGGTGCCTTCGGCCAGCCGGCCGAGGTCGCGCACGCGGTCGTTGTTGACGTCCTCGCCTTCGATCTTGCGGCGGTCGACGTTCTCGTAGCCGGGCGAGCGCGCCAGGCGCGGCGCCACCTGGCCGCCGCTTTCGGCGATCAGGCGCGTGCCGTCGCTGCCGGCGTGGTGGTCGTATTGCGCGCTGGGTTCGGTGTTGGAGTGGTTGAACTCGCGCGCGTGGCGGCCGCCCTTGGCGTCCTTCCACACCACCACGATGCGGTCGTCGTATTCGCCGGCGCCGCGGTTGGCGGTGCTGCGGGTGTCGTTGCGCATGCCCAGGATCACGCGGTCCTGCGTGCCCAGCGCGTCGCGCGCGGCCTGATCGCCGCGCACGCCGATCACGCTGGCGTAGACGTCGTACTGCTGCGCCTGCGACAGGCGCGCGGTCTCGCGATCTTCGGGGAAGCGCGGCGCGGTGTGGCCGGCCGCCAGCAAACGCCCCAGATCCTCGCGCGGTGGCGTGACCGCGCTCATGCCCGGCATCGGCAGCAGGGTCATGCCGTAGAGGGCGGTGATCGGACCGGCCGCGCGGGTGGCGACGTAGCGGTCCAGGGCTTCCTGCACCACCGGCGGCTGATCGCGGCGCAGGGCGTCGAGACGGGCGACGGCGTCCACCCCGCGACCCTGATTGAACAAAATGGCGACCTGCTCGGCCGAGGCGTTGATATCGAACTCGGGCATGGCGGAACTCCTTGTCCTACGGCCGCGCCGCCAGCGGCGCGCCCCCTGTGGCGCCGGGGCCTTCCCGGGGCCTTGGCGGCAGCCTAGCACCGCGGTGGGGCGTGCGCAGCGCGGCCCGGGCCCTGCCGCAGTCCGATCAGCCCGGCTCGCCCTTCTTGCGGCGCTTGGCGCTGTACATGGATTGGTCGGCCTTGTGCAGCAGCTCGCCCAGGTCCTCGCCGTCGTCGGGATAGATCGCGCAGCCGATGCTGGCCTGCAGCGCGATGCTGCGGTCGTCGAATGCGAACGGCGGGTCCAGCGATTCGGCCAGGCGCTGGGCCTGGGCGAAGGCGCCGTCGCGGTGCTCGATGCCAGGCAGGATCACCCCGAATTCGTCGCCGCCGACGCGGGCCACGGTGTCGCCGCTACGCGCGCTGCGGCGCACCCGCGCGGCGAACTCCACCAACGCGGCATCGCCGGCGCGATGGCCCATGCGGTCGTTGACCGGTTTGAGTCCGTCCATGTCGAGGTTGAGGATGCCGATGCGGCGCCGATCGCGCTGCGCCTGCGCCAGGCAGTGACGCAGGCGGTCGTAGAACAGGGCGCGGTTGGGCAGGCCGGTGAGCTGGTCGTGGGTGGCCTGGTGGAACAGCTCGTCGGTTTCGTAGCGGGCAGCGTGGTACATGGCCGCGCCGATCAGGCCCGACATCAGATCGAGCATGCGCAGGTCGTCGCTGTCGAACGCGGACGGCGCGGCGCCCATCACCTTGAGCACGCCCACCACGGTCTGGTGATGTTTGAGCGGCACCACGATCATCGAGCGCAGGCCGACGCTGCGGCAGGCCTCGCGGTCCACGCGCGGGTCGGTCTCCGAATCCTCGCAGTTCAAGGGCGCGCCGACCGCGACGCAGGCGCCGGACAAGCTGGCCGCGCGCCGCAGGCGCAGGCCCAGGCTGGGCTCGGCGATGCCGGAGGCGGCGCGATACACCATGTCCTCGCCTTCGGCCAGTTCGACCACCGCGCCGACCGCGCCGGTCAGGATCTGCGCCCGTCGCGCGACCAGGTCCATCACCCCGCCCAGGTCCAGGCCCAGGCGCGCGATCTCGGTCTGGGTTTCGATGACTTGCAGCAGGCGCGCGGCGTCGTCGGCCGCGGGCGTTTCGACCGCGCTCATGGGCGGCTCCGGCGGAGAACCGGTATCAACATAACGCGTGCCGATGACAGCCGGGTAGGCGGAACGGATCGCATCGCGGCGAGCGCACACAAGGTGCGCATTTGTTGTGCATTTTTCATGAGGGGCGAACCGGTATGGCCTAAGCGGCCGGGCCCTGTCGCGAAACCCAGCCGATACATTCAGCCGCGACTCCGTTCGCCATGGTCGCGCGGCGCGGTCGCCGCGTCGCGACCGGCCCGCGGGCCGGTCGCGCTTTACAGCTTACGCTTCGGCTTCTTCCTTGTAAGCGTCCACCGGGATGCAGGCGCACATGACGTTCTTGTCGCCGTAGACGTTGTCCACGCGCGCGACCGGCGGCCAGTACTTCTGCAGCTTCAGGCTGGGCAGCGGGAACGCGGCCAGCTCGCGCGGGTAGGCGTGGGTCCACTCGCTGGCCGAGACCGCGGTGGCGGTGTGCGGGGCGTGCTTGAGCGGATTGTCCTCGCGGTCCAGCGTGCCTTGCTCGACCGCGCGGATTTCGTCGCGGATCTGGATCATGGCGTC
Organism: Lysobacter sp. Root916; assembly: GCF_001429785.1. Lineage (GTDB taxonomy): Bacteria > Pseudomonadota > Gammaproteobacteria > Xanthomonadales > Xanthomonadaceae > Lysobacter. The sequence continues at coordinate 282,673 of NZ_LMJF01000001.1, forward strand.
GATGAAGCGGTCCAGCTCGTGTTGCGATTCGCTCTCGGTCGGCTCGACCATCAAGGTGCCGGCGACCGGGAAGCTCAGGGTCGGGGCGTGGAAGCCGAAGTCGATCAGGCGCTTGGCCACGTCCTCGGCGCCGATGCCGGTGGCGTCCTTGAGCGGGCGCAGGTCGAGGATGCACTCGTGCGCGACCAGACCGTTGCGGCCGGTGTAGAGGGTCTCGTAGTGCGGGGCCAGGCGCGTGGCGATGTAGTTGGCGTTGAGCAGCGCGACCTGGGTCGCGCGGCGCAGGCCGGACGCGCCCATCATGGTGATGTACATCCACGAGATCGGCAGGATCGAGGCCGAGCCATAACTAGCCGCAGACACCATGCCCACTGCTTTCTTGCGAGAAGTGCGGCCATGGATGGCTGCTGTTTGATTCTCGCCGACAGGGATGTCGGCATAAGTGCCTGGCAGGAACGGCGCCAGGTGCGATTTGACCGCGCAGGGGCCGACGCCGGGACCGCCGCCGCCGTGCGGAATGCAGAAGGTCTTGTGCAGGTTGAGGTGCGACACGTCCGAGCCCCACTTGCCGGGCTTGGCCACGCCGACCAGGGCGTTCATGTTGGCGCCGTCGGTGTAGACCTGGCCGCCGTGGGCGTGGACGATCTCGCAGATCTCGACCACATCCTCCTCGAACACGCCGTGCGTGGACGGGTAGGTGATCATCAGCGCGGCCAGGCGGTCGCTGTACTTCTCGGCGGCGCGGCGGATGTCCTCGACGTCGACGTTGCCGTTGCTGTCGCACTTGGTGACCACGACCTGCATGCCGCACATCTGCGCCGAGGCCGGGTTGGTGCCGTGCGCGGATTCCGGAATCAGGCAGATGTCGCGGTGGCCTTCGTTGCGCGAGCGGTGATAGGCGCGGATCGCGAGCAGGCCCGCGTATTCGCCCTGCGCGCCGGAGTTGGGCTGCAGGCTGACCGCGTCGTAGCCGGTGCACTCGACCAGCATGGCTTCGAGTTCGTCGATCAGCTGCTGGTAGCCCACGGTCTGATCGGCCGGCGCCAGCGGATGGATGTTGCCGAACTCCGGCCAGGTCACCGGGATCATCTCGGCGGTGGCGTTGAGCTTCATGGTGCAGCTGCCCAGCGGGATCATGGTGCGATCCATCGCCAGGTCCTTGTCGGCCAGCGCGCGCATGTAGCGCAGCAGTTCGTGTTCGCTGTGGTGGGTGTTGAACACCGGATGCTGCAGGAACGCGCTGCTGCGGCGCAGGCCGGCGGGCAGGGCGTCGGCGGTGGCGGCGTCGAGCGCGTCGATGTCGTCGATGCGCGCGCCGAACAGCGCGGCCAACTGCGTCACTTCGGCGCGGGTGGTGGTTTCGTCCAGGCTGATGCCGACGCGGGCCGGATCGCCGCAGTAGTTGAGGTTGATGCCGGCGGCGACGGCCTTGGCGCGCAGGGCATCGGCGTCGACGCCGACGATATCGAGGGTGTCGAAGAAGTCCGGACCGACGGTGAGGCCGGCCTGGCGCAGCGCGCCGGCCAGGATCGCGGTCAGGCGGTGCACGCGGCGCGCGATCCGGGTCAGGCCCTCGGGGCCGTGGTAGACGGCGTACATCGAGGCCATCACCGCCAACAGCACCTGCGCGGTGCAGATGTTGGAGGTGGCTTTCTCGCGGCGGATGTGCTGCTCGCGGGTCTGCAGGGTCAGGCGGTAGGCGGGCTTGCCTTCGGCGTCGATGGACACACCGATCAGGCGGCCCGGCATCGAGCGCTTGTAGGCGTCGCGGCAGGCCATGAAGGCCGCGTGCGGGCCGCCGAAGCCGAACGGCACGCCGAAGCGCTGGCTGTTGCCGACCACGATGTCGGCGCCCCATTCGCCGGGCGCGGCGATCAGGGTCAGGGCGAGCAGATCGGTCGCGACCGCGACCAGACCGCCGCGCGCGTGCACGGCGTCGGCCAGGGCCTTGTGGTCGCCGATCTGGCCGCGGGTGTTGGGGTATTGCAGCAGCACGCCGAAGCTGTCGCTGTTGAGCGCTTCGCCGTCGTCGCCGACCTGCAGGTCGATGCCCATGGCCTCGGCGCGGGTGTGCAGCACTTCCAGGGTCTGCGGGTGCACGTCCTTGGAGACGAAGAACAGGTTGGACTTGGACTTGGCCGAGCGCTTGGCCAGGGTCATGGCCTCGGCCGCGGCGGTGCCTTCGTCCAGCAGCGAGGCGTTGGCGATCTCCATCCCGGTCAGGTCGGCGACCATGGTCTGGAAGTTGATCAGCGCTTCCATGCGGCCCTGCGAGATTTCCGCCTGATACGGCGTATAGGCCGTGTACCAGGCCGGGTTCTCGAGGATGTTGCGCAGGATCACGTTCGGGGTGAGCGTGCCGTAGTAGCCCTGGCCGATGAAGCTACGGAAGACCTGGTTCTTGTCGGCGACGGCGCGGATCTTGGCCAGCGCCTCGACTTCGGTCATCGGCGCCGACAGCGCCAGCGGCGCGGGCGACTTGATCTTGGCCGGCACGATCGCATCGGTCAGCGCTTCCAGCGAGTCGTGGCCGACCGTGCGCAGCATGTGCGCGATCTCGGCGTCGTTGGGGCCGATGTGACGTTCCAGGAAGGCGTCGTGGTGCTCGAGGTCGCGCAGAGAGGCTTGGGTCATGGCAGGGGCGTCCGAAGGCTTAGGAAGGGGCGTTGCGGCCCGCCGGCCTCACGGCCAACGAGCGCTCGCGGGCTCGCGGCAATGCCGCTCGAAAGCCCCGCTCGCCCCTCTGTCCTTTTGCCTGAGAGTTTGGAAGCGCGCTGCGCAACAGGCAGCGGGGGGAGGGTCGCTCCTGTACGGCTCGCTTCGTGCCCCTTCGGCGCCGGTTCCGTCCGATGATCCGGACGGTCGGTCTCTCCAGAGTTTTGTACACGCGGCGGTATAGGGCCTGAGCGATTACGGGCGTTGCGCCTTCGGCAGCGGTCGACGCCCTTGCGGGGCCGGCCGGCTTCTCCCACCGCGTGTTTCAAGCTCGGGATTATAGCCCGATGCCGGCGCCGGGTCAGGAGGCGGCCGGTTCAGTTTGCGGCGATCCGCCGTACCATGGCGGCTTCGTCGTTCGCGGGCCGTCGATCGTCTATGCAGGCATGCCAGGGGGTAGGGATCCGGGGGGCCGCGACACGTCCACGCGCCTGCCGCGCGACGGCGCGCCGGAGCCGGACGCCATGAGCGACGGTTCGGGCGGCCCCGGTTCGCCGCGGGCCAAGCGCAGGCGCCGTCGCGGCGGCCAGGGCGACGGCCAGGCCGCGCCCGCGATCGAGGCCTCGCCCCAGGCGGACCGGCGGCCGCGGTCAGCCGAAGCCGCGCTGGCGAGCGAGGCCTGGGCGGTACGCGCCTGGCGCCGCATGCTGCGCGAGCCCAGCCTGGGCTTGAGCACCGGCTATGTGCTGGTGTCGATGATCGGGCTGTGGGCGAACTACTGGTTCTACCGCCAGTTCGGTCTGCCGATCCTGGAATACATGCAGGCCAGCGACTACCTGGTCGCCGGCCTGCGCGATCCGGGCTACGCGCTGGTGCTGGCGCTGTCGGTGACGATCTCGTGGCTGGTCAGCTGGCCGGAGATGTACCGCAAGCAGCACCCGCGCCGGGTGCGCGAACTGCAACGGCGGTGGTGGGGGCGCTTCGTGTTTCCGCAGTCGGACTGGTTCCGCTGGACCCTGCTGAGATTGAAGCCGGAGACCGGCATCGCGATCGTGGTGTTCATGGGCATGGCCTTGAGCACTTGTTCCTACGTGATCGCCAAGGCCAATCGGATCCGCGACGAAGGCGCCGGCCACGCCGTGCGCGTGACCCTGGCCGGCGCGGCCGCGCCGTTGCCGGGGCAGGCGCGCCTGCTCGGCGCCAGCAGCGCCTACGTGTTCCTGTGGTGGCCCGACGCGCGCCGCGCCGAAGCGGTGCCGATCGAAGGCGTGGGTCGCCTGCAGGCGCTGCCGCGGTCGCGCAAGCGCGATGCCGCGCCCGCGAAGGCGCCGCAGCCCGCAACCGCGCCTGCCGCAACCGCGCCTGCGTCTTGAACGCGAAGGCGCGATCGCGACGGCCAAACGACCGATCCGGACAGTCGCGCGCGACGCCGACGCGACGACGCGGTTGTATGCTGTCGCGATCATCACGAGGCCGCGGATCCATCGCATGAGCGCACCCCCGTTCCAGTTGCTGCAACTCGATCACGTGGTGTTGCGGGTGCGCGATCCCGAGGCCATGGTCGCGTTCTACTGCGAGGTGCTGGGCTGTTCGCTGGAGCGCCGCCAGGACGAAATCGGCCTGATCCAATTGCGCGCCGGCCAGTCGCTGATCGACCTGGTCGGCATCGACGGCAAGCTCGGCCGCATGGGTGGCGCCGCGCCGGGCGTGGAGGGCCGCAACATGGATCATCTGTGCCTGCGCGCCGATCCTTTCGATCGCCAGGCCATCGTCGCCCACTTGAACGCGCACGCGGTGCGCATCGGCGACTTCGGTTCGCGCTACGGCGCCGAAGGCGAGGGCCCGTCGCAGTATCTGTTCGATCCGGAGGGCAACCTGGTCGAACTCAAGGGCCCGCCGGACGCCGGCGCGGTGGCCGCGCCCTGATGTCCGAACCTGCGACATCGCGAGCGGGCGCCAAACCCGCGCGTTACCTCGCTCCGCTGTTGGCCGGCCTGGCGATGTTCGGGCCGTTCTCGATCGACACCATCTTCCCGGCGTTTCCGGCGATGGGCGCCGAGCTGGGCGCCGACAAGCTGGCGATGCAGCAGACCATCAGCGTCTACCTGATCGCCTACGCGCTGATGAGCATCGTGCACGGCCCGCTGTCCGACGCGATCGGACGCCGGCGCGTGATCATCGGCGGGCTGTTCGTGTTCACCCTGGCGTCGGTGGGCTGCGCGCTGTCGCGCGACCTCAGCACCTTGCTGATCTTCCGCGCGATCCAGGGCCTGTCGGCCGGCGTCGGCCTGATCGTCGGCCGCGCGGTGATCCGCGACGTGCTGCAGGGCGACGACGCCCAGCGCCTGATGAGCCACGTCTCGATGATCTTCGGCATCGCCCCGGCGATCGCGCCCATCATCGGCGGCTGGATCCTGGGCTGGAGCCATTGGCCGGCGATCTTCTGGTTCCTGGTCGCGTTCTCGGTGCTGTTGCTGATCGCGACCCTGCGCGTGCTGCCGGAAACCCACCCGCCGGCCTCGCGCCTGCCGCTGGTGCCGCGCCGGCTGCTGCGCGACTACGTGGCGATCTTCATCAACCCGCGCTTCCAGCGCCTGACCGCGGCCAGCGCCTTCAACTTCGGCGCGCTGTTCCTGTACATCTCCTCGGCGCCGTCGTTCGTGCTGGACCTGCTGCAGCTCAACGAGCGCTCGTTCGCCTGGTTCTTCGTGCCGATGATCGGCGGCATGGTGATCGGCGCCTTCGTGTCGGGGCGCACCGCCGGCAAGGTCGGCGGCCAGCGCATGGTGCGGATCGGCTTCGCCTGCACCATCCTGGCGATGGCGTTGAACGTCGCCTACAACCTGTTCGACGCCACCCCGCGGGTGCCGTGGGCGGTGATTCCGATCTCGCTGTGCTCGTTCGGCGTCGCCCTGGTGTTCCCGATCGTGACCCTGGCGATCCTCGACATGTACCCGCGTCAGCGCGGGTCGGCTTCCTCGCTGCAGGCCTTCACCGGCCTGGTTCTCAACGCCCTGATCGCCGGCGTGCTGTCGCCGCTGGTCAGCGGCAGCGGCACCTCGCTGGCCCTGGCCGCGCTGGCCTTCGTGGTGGTGGGCTGGGCGTTCTGGCGTTGGGAGTCGGCGCGTTCGCGGCAGCCGCCGCCGACCCAGGACGCGCCCGCGATCGAACCGCCGGAAACGCTCTAGCGAGGGGGCGCCAGCGATGCTGCCGCGGCAACGCCCGGATATCGGCTGGCTCGATCTCGCCCACGCGCTGGCGTATGCGGTGCGCGGGGGCGACCCCGAGCGCGCCCAGGCCGCCGCCGAGGCCGGCGCCGATGCGCTGGCCGACGACGGCCGCCGCAGCCTGGTCAGCCTGTCGGTGCGCAGCGGCTTCGATCGTCTGCTGGCGACCCTGCAACTGCCGCCGGGCAGCGAGGTGTTGGTCTCGGCGGTGACCATCCGCGACATGATCGCGGTGATCGAGCGGCACGGCCTGCGCGCGGTGCCGGTCGACGTGGACGCCGACACGCTGGGCCTGGACGAAACCGCACTGGCCGCGGCCCTGACCCCGCGCAGCCGCATGCTGCTGGTCGCGCACCTGTTCGGCAGCCGCATGCCGCTGCAGGCGGCGCAGGCATTCGCGCGCCGCCACGGCCTGCTGCTGGTCGAGGACGGCGCCCAGGCCTACACCGGCGACGGCTGGTTCGGCGAGGCGGGCTGCGACGTCAGCCTGCTCAGCTTCGGCCCGATCAAGACCGCGACCGCCTTGGGCGGCGCCCTGCTGCGTTTCGCCGACCCGGACCTGCGCGAGCGCGTGCGCGCGGCGCAGGCGCGCCAGCCGCTGCAGAAAACCGCGGCATTCGCGCAGCGGGTCGGCAAGTACGCGCTGCTCAAGGCGCTGACCGTTCGCGCCGCCTACCGCCTGTTTTATCGCGCGTGCCGCGCGCTCGGCATCGATCACGATGCCCTGATCAATCGCTCGGTGCGCGGCTTCGCCGGCGGCGAGCTGTTCCAGCGCATCCGCCACCGGCCCTGCGCGGCGCAGTCCCGGCTGCTGTTGCGGCGCCTGCGCGGCTACCCGCCGGCGCGGGTGGCGCAACGCGCGCAGCGCGGCGAGCGCCTGCTGTCGGCCTCGCCCTTGGCGCGGCCGGGCCGCGCCGCCGCCCAGGCCACCCATTGGGTGCTGCCGGTGCTCAGCGACGATCCGCCGCGACTGATCGCCGGCCTGCTCGCGCGCGGCTTCGACGCCACCTGCGGCGCCTCCAGTCTGTACGCGGTGCCCGGCGATGCCGCGCCGGGCGCCGACGACCTGCGACGCGTCATGGCCGCGGTCGTGTATCTGCCCGCCCCCGAGGGCGAGGACGACCTGCGCCGCCTGGCCGAGGCGGTACGCGCGAGCGTGGCGGGCCCGCCGTCCCCATGAACCGCGGCCGACGCATCGGTACGGACGCGTTCAAACGAGCCGCGTCCGGGGACGCTAGACTTCGCCCCGAAGACGGGCGGCATGACGGAACGGCATGGCAGTAGGCAAGGACAGAAACCCAGCGAGGACACGGGTCGGGGCGCGCGCCCTTCGGTGCGCCGGCCTGGCTTTGGCCTTGGCATGGACGGCCGCGGCGTCGGCGCGCGATATCGACATCCGCCATTACGTCGCCCGCATCGAACCCGATCTCAAGACCCGCAGCCTCAAGGGCGAGGTAGCGATCCGCTTCGTCGCCACCGTCGACGCCACCGACCTGATCGTGCTGGACCGCGACGGCCTGGACATCGACCGCGTGCGCGAAGGCGAGCGCTCGCTGTCGTTCGACCAGACCGGCCGCGTGCTCAAGGTGCGGCTGTCGCGGCCGGCCCTGCGCGGCCAGTTGCGCGAGATCACCGTCGCCTACCACGGCAGCCCGCGCTTCGGCCTGCAGTTCCATCCCGAGCGCCGCCAGATCTACACCCTGTTCTCGACCGCGCAGTGGCTGGTCGGCATCGACGCGCCCGACGAGCGCGCCAGCCTGGACCTCAGCGTGGTCCTGCCGACCGGCTTGAAGGCGGTGGGCAACGGCTATCTGGTCGGCCGCCGCAGCCTGGGCAACGGCAGCGAACTGCACCGCTGGCGCCAGACCGTGCCGATGCCGGCCTACACCTACGGTTTCGCCGCCGGCCCCTTCGAGGAGGCCAGCGACCGCGGCAGCAAGGTGCGCCTGCGCTACCTGGGCGCCGGCTACAGCCAGAACGAACTGCGCCGGATCTTCGCCGACAGCGGCGACATGCTGCGTTATTTCGAGCGCCGCGCCGGCGTGCCGTATCCGGGCGGCGTCTACACCCAGGCCCTGGTCGCGCGCACCATCGGCCAGGAGCATGCGGGCTTCTCGCTGCTGTCCGAGGAGTACGGCCGCGGCGTGCTCGGCGACCGCCGCGACGAATCGCTGATCGCGCACGAGGCCGCGCATCAATGGTGGGGCAACCTGGTCACCTGCCGCGACTGGGGCCATTTCTGGCTCAACGAGGGCTTCGCCAACTTCCTCGCCGCCAGCTACATGGAACAACGCTTCGGCCGTGAGGAATACCTCAAGCAGGTCGACGGCTGGCGCCGCCGCTACGAGAAGCTTAAGGAAACCGGCAAGGACAAGCCGCTGGTGTTCCCGGACTGGGACAAGCCCAGCGGCGACGATCGCGCCGTGGTCTATCAGAAGGGCGCCTACGTGCTGCACCTGCTGCGCGAGGAACTCGGCGAGGCGGCGTTCTGGAACGGCCTGCGCGAATACACGCGCGCCCACCGCGGCACCGCCGTGACCAGCCAGGACTTCGAGCGCTCGATGGAGCAGGCCAGCGGCCGCGATCTCAGCGCGTTCTTCGCGACCTGGGTCTATCCGTCCGCGCCTGCGCGATGAGGCGCAAGCGCGCGCGGCGTGGACGCGGTGCGAGCGCTTAGGTGATGACGGATTCGCGCCTGGGCTGATGCACAATGGCGTCGGGCATACCTTCAAGTTCAATTCGCCGCGCGTACCGGCTCGATCCGTCGATCGGCCAGCGCGCGTGGCGTGGGAGTCGCGGGCGATGAAAACGATCCTGGTTGTTCTCGCGGCGCTGCCGATGCTGCTGCCGTGTCGGGCGAACGCGCAGACTGCGCCGAACTACGACGCCCTCTACAGCGCCTGCGTCGACGAACACGGTCCGATCAACAACGCGGTGGTCGAGGTGTGTTCCAGCCAAGTCTCCGAGCGGGCGAAGCTCGAGATCACGCGCCACTACCAGGCCATTCACGCGCGCCTGAGCGCTGACCATCCCGAGGACGCAGCCAAGTTCGAGGAGTCGCAAAAGGCCTGGTTGAAGTACCGCAACACCCATTGCGGCTTGGCCGGCGCGTACGTGGGCTCTCCGATGTACGGCTACTGCCCGATGAAGCTCAATGCCGATCGAGCGGCCGAGCTGCGCGAACTGAACGGCGAATAGGGCCGGCGATTCGTTACGGCGATTCGTTACAGCGAAAGCCGCCGCGCGATCGGAACGAATGGCGGGCGGCCGGGCGACGGACAGGTTTGCGGCTACGGGGGCGCGGCTGCCGCGCGTCGACGCCACCACCAATGCAGCGGCAGGCCCGCGCCGACCAGCGCCGCGCCCCACAGCAGGGCCTGCGCGCCGATTCCGAACAAGGCATACAGGCTGTAGAGCAAGGCCGCGACCGCGATCGCGCGACTGGCGCGGCCTCGTCCGCGTAAGGCCCACGCCGCGCTGCCGGCCACGTAGGGCAGCAAGGTGGCCGCGGTCGACAGCAGGATCGAGAAGGTGAACAGCTGCACCAGCGAACGGCTGTAGTTCGACAGCACCAGGGCCGACGCCAGCGCGCTGCCGATCAGCACGCCCGCCACCGGCGTGCCGCGCGCGTCCACGCGCGCGAACACTTGCGGGAACAGGCCGTCGCGCGCCGCCGCCAACGGCAGCTGCGCCGACAGCAGCACCCAGCCGTTGAGCGCGCCGAAGCAGGACACCGCCGCCACCAGCGCCAGCGCGATGCCGGCCGGCGCGCCCCACAAGGCGCGCGCGGCGTCGGCCATCGGCGCTTGCGAGGCCTGCAGCGTCGCGGCCGGCAACACGCCCAGCACCGCGGTGCAGGCCAGGATGGTCGCCGCGCCCGCGATCAAGGTGCCGAACACGGTCGCGCGCGGCACCGTGCGCTCGGCGTCGCGCACCGCGCCGGCCGGCACGGTCGCCGCCTCCAGGCCCAGGAAGGCCCACAGGCTCAGCGCCGCGGTCGCGTGCGCGACCTGCGGCAAGGACTCGCCGCTGGGATTGAACGGCACGCGCGCATGGGTGTCGGCGAACCACAGCGCGACGCCGCCGAACAGCAGCAGCGGCAGCAGCTTCAAGGCGGTGGTCAGCAGCTGCATGCGGCCGGCCTCGCGGATGCCGGCCAGGTTGACCGCGCTGCACAGCCACAGCGCCGCCAGCGCGCCGGCGGCCGCGCGCGCCGGCGTCGCGGTCGCGGCCGGGAACACCGCGCCCAGGCTGCCGGCGAACGCCACCGCGATCGCGGCGTTGGCGCACCAGATCGAGATCCAGTAGCTCCACGCGATCACGAAGCCGGGTGTGTCGCCGAAGGCCTGACGCGCGTACACATAGGGCCCGCCGCTGTGCGGCCACCGCGCCGACAGGCGGGCGAAGGTCAGCGCCAGCAGCAGCGCGCCGCACAGGGTGATCGCCCAGCCGATCAGGGTCGCGCCGCCGTAGGGCGCCAGCGCGGACGGCAGCAGGAACACGCCGCTGCCGATCATGCTGCCCACCACCAGTGCGGTGGCCGACCACACGCCCAGCGGCCGGCCGACGGCGCTCACGCCCCGTCCGGCGCCCAGGCGTCGCGGTAGGTCGCGCGCAGCAGTTCCTGGAAATGGTGGACCGCGTTCTCGCGCAGCGGATTCAAGCGGCCGGCGACGTAGGAGCCCGAGGCCAGGCCGCGCTGCACGTCCTCGCAGATGGTCAGGTCTTCCAACTGCACTTCGTCGCTGAAGGCGAGGTCGGCGTCGCGACGCGCGCGCGCTTCGCCGGAATCGTCGCGGCGGTAGTAGAAGTCGAACACCACCCGGCAGCGGTCCACGCCGACCGGCACCACCCGGTTGGTCTGCAGGCGCCCGGGCAGGATGTTGAGCATGGTGTTCGGCCACAGCCAGTAGTACAGCGCGTCGCCGTCGCCGTAGAGGCCGTCGCCGCTTTCCAGCGGGCTCCACTGGTAGGAGTACCAGCGCGCGGTCTCGGTGACGTAGCTGCGGTAGTCGAGCAGGCGGTTGAGGCCGGGGTGGATGTGCGGGACGTGGTAGCCCTCGAGGTAGTTGTCGACGTAGACCTTCCAGTTGCAGGCCACGTCGTAGCTCACCCGGTGGTGGTGGCCGTAGTCGGCCAGCCCGCGTTCGCCGCCGATGCGTTCGTCGATGCCTTGCACCAGTTCGTCGAAACTCATCGAAGGCTCGCCCACGCAGGCGAACACCATGCCCTGCCAGATCCGCACGCGCAGTTGCGGCAGGCGCACGTCGGCGACCGCGAAGTCCGGCGCCTGGCCCATTTCCGGGGCCGAGCGCAGCACTCCGTCCAGGCCGTAGGTCCAGCCGTGGTAGCGGCAGCGCAGCGAACGCGCGGCCAGGCCGTCGCAGCTGGCGATCGGCCCGGCGCGATGGCGGCAGACGTTGTGCAGCACGCGGATCTCGCCGTCCTCGCCGTGCACCGCGATCGTCGGCAAGCCGGCCAGGTCGGCCACGACGTGATCGCCGGGCTGCCGTAGCTGGCACAGGTGGGCGATCAGCTGCCAGCCCGGATCGAAGATCAGGCGCCGGTCCAGCGCGGCCATCGAGGCCTCGGTGTAGTAGCGCGCGGGCAGGGCGGTGGCGTGTTGCAGCGGCTGCGGCGCGAGTTCGGCGACGAGGGTGGGGCGCGGGCTCATGGCCGCAGTATTGCGCCGCGCGCGTGCCGTCGGCAAAGGGGGGCAACGCGACCGGCCGGCGGATCGCTCCGCCGGCCGGTCGGGGACCGCGATGGTGCCGGAGCGGGGCTCAGCCGCAGCAATAGCACTGCAAGGGCTGGCCCGGACCGCCGGGACCGAGGTCGCCGCCGAAACCCTGGCATTCCTGGCGACAGGCCCAGGCGCTGCAGGCTTCGTTTTCGGCTTGCACGCCGCTACCGTCGCCGGCGACGACCTGGAATGCGCCGAAGCTCATCGCGGTGGAGAACAGCAAGGCAGCCAGGGCGATGCGCACACTGCGTGTCCGATGCTTCATCTCAACTCTCCTTGGTGGTGGGGCCCGCCGCCGACGCCTCCTTGCGCCGCACCGCGGTCAGTACGCCGTTGACGCCTTCCTTGGTATTGATCGCGCCCACGCGCGCATAGCGCACGCGGCCGTCGCGGCCGATCACCAGCAGCAGGGGTACGTTGCGCGCGCGGAACAGCATCGCGCTGCGTCGGTCCTGGGTGGCGATCACCGGGAACGCGAAACCGTGCTCGCGCGCGTACGCGCCCGCGGCGGCGGCCGGGTCCAGGGCCACGCCCAGCATTTCGGCGCGTCCTTCGGATGCGGCGTCGAGCTGCGCGGCGATGGCCTTCACCAACGGCGCCGAGGCGCGGCAGTGCGGACAGCCGGTGGTGAAGAAATACAGCACCTGGTAGTCGCGCTCGGGCTGGCCCAGCGTGCGGCTGGTGCCGTCCAGCGAGGTCATCGCGATGCGCGGCACGTACATGCCGATGTAGGGCTGGGTCGCGCGCTGCGCCAACCAACGCTGGTTCTCGCGCGCCTGGTGCAACTGCCAGCCCAGCGCGACCACCAGCGCGCTGGCCAGCGCGAGCGCGGCGATCAGCAAGGGCAGGGTCCGGCGCGAGACCACCCGGCTATCCGTAGGCGTGGGGTTGGACATGTCGGCGACCGTAGCAGCGCATGCTCGGGCATAACTTGACGAGGCTCACAACGAAGCGATGCGGGGCGAGATGCGTGCGCGCACTGCGCGATGCGCTGCATCCGTTTCGGCGCCGCCTTGTTCCCCCCTTTGAAAAAGGGGGGCTAGGGGGGATTTGCTTTGGCTTCACGCGAGCAACAGCAAATCCCCCGGCGCCGCGAGTAGGCAATCGACACCGATTGGTACGGGGCGCCCGCCCCCTTTTTCAAAGGGGGCGATGAATGGCGGTTCCTCTTTGCGAGGTGGGGCGAGATGCGTGCTCGCACTGCGCGATGCGCTGCATCCGTTTCGGCGTCGCCTCGTTCCCTCCTTTGAAAAAGGGCGGTTAGGGGGGATTTGCTTTGGCTTCACGCCAGCGACAGCAAATCGCCCGGCGCCGCGAGTAAACAATCGACACCGATTGGTACGGGGCGCCCGCCCCCTTTTTCAAAGGGGGCGATGAATGGCGGCTCCTTTTTGTGAGGCGGCGCGAGATGCGCTGTTTCGAAGTCGCCTCGTTCCCCCCCTTTGAAAAAGGGGGGCTAGGGGGGATTTGCTTTGGCTTCGCGCGAGCAACAGCAAATCCCCCGGCACCGCGAGTAAACGATCGACACCGATTCGTACGGGGCGCCCGCCCCCTTTTTCAAAGGGGGCGATGAATGGCGGTGCCTTTTTGGGAAAGGCACGTGGCACGAATGAGGGTTCCTCTTTGCGGGGTGGGGCGAGATGCGTGCTCGCACTGCGCGATGCGCTGCATCCCTTTTCGGCGCCGCCTCGTTCCCCCCTTTGAAAAAGGGGGGCTAGGGGGGATTTGCTTTGGCTTCACGCCAGCGACAGCAAATCCCCCGGCGCCGCGAGTAGACAATCGACACCGATTCGCACGGGGCGCCCGCCCCCTTTTTCAAAGGGGGCGATGAATGGTGGCTCCTTTTTGTGAGGCGGCGCGAGATGCGCTGTTTCGAAGTCGCCTCGTTCCCCCCTTTGAAAAAGGGGGGCTAGGGGGGATTTGCTTTGGCTTCGCGCCAGCAACGCCAAATCCCCCGGCGCCGCGAGTAGACAATCGACACCGATTCGCACGGGGCGCCCGCCCCCTTTTTCAAAGGGGGCGATGAATGGCAGTGCTTCTTTGGAAAGGTGCGTGGGATGAATGGCGGTTCCGCTCCTGGGAAAGGGGCGGGGTTCGTCGCTACGCCCCCAGAAAAACGAAGGCCGGCGAATGCCGGCCTTCGTTAGGAACATGGCGCGTGGCGATCAGCCCTTGCCGGCCGCGGGCTTGGTCGCCGCGGCGACCTTGCCGTCGGGCTGCCAGCCGCAGGTCTTGCCTTCGTTCTGCTGCTTCAGCCAGGTCTGCAGCGGGGCGAAGTACTCCAGCACCGCCGAGGCGTCCATCTTCTCGCCGCCGGTGAGTTCCTTCAGGGTCTTCTGCCAGGGCTGGCTCTGGCCCTTGCTCAGCATGGCCTGGAACTTGGCGCCGGCTTCCTTGTTGCCGTAGAAGCTGCATTCGTACAGCGGACCCTTATAGCCCGATGCGTCGCACAGCGCCTTGTAGAACTGGAACTGCAGCACGTGCGAGAGGAAGTAGCGCGTGTACGGGGTATTACCCGGCACGTGGTACTTGGCGCCGGCGTCGAAGAACTCCTCGCCGCGCGCGGTGGCCGGGGCCACGCCCTGGTACTTGGCCTTCAGATCCCACCAGGCCTTGTTGTAATCGCCCGGCTTGATCGAGCCGTCGAACACGCCCCAGCGCCAGCGGTCGATCATCAAACCGAACGGCAGGAACGAGACCTTGGCCAGGGCCATGCGCATCTGCGCGTTGATCAGCGCCTCGTTGCTCTGCTGCTGATCGCCGACCAGGCCGATCGACTGCAGGTACTTGGGCGTCATCGCCAGCACGATGGTGTCGCCGATCGCCTCGTGGAAGCCGTCGTGCGCGCCGCCCTGGAACAGCGGCGGCTGCTTGTTGTAGGCCATGTAGTAATAGACGTGGCCGAGCTCGTGGTAGATGGTGGTGAAGTCTTCCTCGTTCGGCTTGATGCACATCTTGGTGCGCACGTCGCCGGCCATGTTCATGTCCCAGGCGCTGGCGTGGCAGACCACGTCGCGGTCGCGCGGCTTGACGAACTGGGTCTTGCTCCAATAGGTCTCGGGCAGTTTCGGCATGCCCAGCGAAACGTAGAAGTCCTGCGCGCGCTCGGTCATCTGGCGCGCGGTGGCGAGTTGGGCGTCGACCTCCAGTTGGGCCTGCTGCTCGGGCTCGCGCGAGTCCGGATTCTTGGCCATCTGGGCGTCGAACTGCTGCTGGTACTGCGCGGCCAGCGCGCCGTTGATATCCAGGCTGCCGGCGTTCTTGTACGGCGCCAGCACATCCCAGAGGTTGCCCCAGTCCTGCTGCCACATGTTGCCCATCAGGTGCGCGGGCAGCATGTTGCCGGCGACGTGGCCCTTGTCGGCGCCGTATGTCGCTTCCAGCTTGGTGCGGGTGTAGCAGTGCAGCTGCTCGTACAGCGGCTTGACCTGGCCCCACAGGCGGTCGGTCTCGGCCGCGATCTCGGCCGGGCTCATGTCGTAACCCGAGCGCCACATCTCGCCGGTGTCGGCGTAGCCCATGTCGCGCGCGCCTTCGTTGACCAGTTCGACGAAGCGCGTGTAGTCCTTGCGCATCGGCTGGGCGATGGTGTGCCAGCCCTGCCAGGCGTCGAGCTGGGCATCGTAGTCGCGGCTGCTGCGCAGCACGTCCTCGAGGTCGCCGAGCTGGCGGCAGTTCTTGGCGTCGCCTTCGCCGGTGCAGTACTTGCCGGAGCCGTACATGCCGTCCATCTTGGTCGCGATCTTGGTCAGCTCGGCGAGCTTGGCCGGATCCTTCGGCGCCGGCATCGAGGTCAGCAGCTTGAGCAACTGGATCGAACGCGCGGTGTCGGGCGACATCGGCTGGCCTTCGAAACGCTTGGACTGCTCGATCCAGCTGTTGAGCTGGGTCAGCCAACGCTCGTTGCTCTTGGCCGCGATCATCGCGCTGTCGTCGTTGATGTAGGTGTTCGACAGCCACTGCGCCGAACTCATCTCCGGGTACATCGCCTTGTATTCGGCGTTGACGCGGGCGATGAACTGATCGGCGGTCTCGCCCTGGGGCGCGGTGGTCGGCGCGGTGCCGGTGGTGGGCGCGGTCGGTTCTTTCTTGCAACCGGCCAGACCGATCACGGCGGCGGTAATGCTGAGCGCGAGCAGGGCGCGTAAGGGCTTCATAGGGTGTTCTCTCCGGGACGAATGCACCGCAGCCGGGCGCGGGGTGCCCCGAGGCTAGAGGGCCGTCCGGTGCGGCGCAAGGCCGAAAAGACGGAACCCGGGTGCCCGCATGCGGCTGCGGCGCGGGCCGCGAAGGCCGGCTTGCCTGCGCTGGCCGCGACCTGTGCGCGGGCAGCCGGGCGGCTTGCCCGGTTCCGGCGAACCGGCGCGCGCGCGCCGGCGCTTTTCGCGCAAACGGCGCCCGACCCGGGCGGGCGCTAACGGAATCGGTGACGCGGAGCGGCAACCGGCTGGCTAATTACGTACAGCTGGCGTTCATGCTTGCGTGAAGAACGGGTGAAGACGATGCCCGTTATGTTGGTAAATGGTCGGCTTCATGCACTCTAAAGGCGCCAACTGTGCGCAATTTCGGATTGAGCTCCTTGCGTCAGCCGGGCTTGTTGCGGCCCGGATCATCGACTAAAACCGACAGCAGTCATAAAAGAATCATTTGATTTGTGACGAAGAAGCGGGAAAGGTGACGCTCCAGGGCAGTGCTGCATGGCCATGGGGATGGTTGCCCGGTACGCCATGGAAGGTCTGAACTCGCGCAGGCGCGCCACGCGCCGCGCAGGACCGACCATCAAGACGCCGGGGAGGGCGTCGGGAGTGCGGGGCGGCGGTGTTGCCCGATCGTGAAAGGGGTTTCAGGGAGCGGTAGCGAATGCTCGACGGCGTCGGCCTGGATGGCCGTGCCGAGCCATGGATGCTCGTCCGGCGCTCTGCGGAGCGGCGGGCGCGAGGTAGGAGATGGACCGGTCGTCGGCGGCTAGGGAAGCCGTCGGGACGTCAGCGGCGATGGCGGTGGGTGTGGAGTTACAGGCTTGGCGGCAACCTCCGGAGGACGGCGGCCGCGGCGAAGGATCGCCCGTAGCGGGTACCCATTGGATCGACCGTGCCAGGGACGGTATCGGATGCGGGGCTGTAGCGAGCCCCAATGCGTGCGCCCGGAGGGCGTGCGCGACGGCCGCGGTGGCCGTCGCCGGGCAGCGCCTGCGGGCGCGCTGCGCGGCGGCGCCGCGGTAGTCGAGGGATCGGGCGGTCGGCGTCAGGACGTCGTCGGCAGCAGCAGGGTCCGCTGAGTCGCGTCGGCCAGGCCGCGCTCGTGCAGCCAGCGCCAAGCCGTGTCGGCATCGTGCTCGACATAGGCCTGCGCCGACCCCAGGCGGAAGGTGTAGCCCCAGGCATCCATGTCGGCGAGCACGCGCTCGCGGCCCACGCCGGGCAGGGCCTCGCCGAGCAGGCTCTGCAGCACGCACACGGCGTCCTCTTCCTCGACCGAGTCGGTGGCGTCGGTATGCACCGCGGCGCGGCGCTGCGGCGGCAGCACGATCAGATGCGCGGCTTCGTGCAGCAGCGAATGCACCGGCGTATCGCCGCGCGCGTACACGCGGCTGCCGATCAGCCCGGCCTCGCACTCGCCCCAATAGCTGCCCGGAATGGGCTCGCCGTCGGCCACCCGCACCAGGCTCAGTCCGTAGCGCGCGAGCAGGGCGGCGACGGCGGCGGGGTCGATGTCGGAGAGGGTGAGCATGGAGCCAGTAACGAGTGGCCAGTAACGAGCAACCGGTAAGCGCGCAACGAGTTGCCAGTAACGAGCGACTAGCAAGTGCGCAGCGCTTTTTGCCGCTACTCGTTACCAGTCACTCATAGCTAGTTGCTCGCTCCTCGCTTCACGCCTGCGCGGGATTGGTCCGATCGGGCAGGGCCACGGAGATATCGAGCACGTCGTGCTCGCCCTCCTTGACCAGGTCGACCTTGACCGACTCCACGTCGACGTTGACGTACTTGCGGATCACCTCGAGCAGCTCGCGCTGCAGCATCGGCAGGTACTCCGGGCCGCCGCGACCGGCGCGCTCGTGGGCGACGATGATGCGCAGGCGGTCCTTGGCGACCGAGGCAGTCTGCTTCTTGGCCAGCAGGAAGTCGAACAGTCCCATGTTCAGCCTCCGAAGATCTTGCTGAAGAAGCCTTTCTTTTCCACTTGCACGAAACGCATCGGACGGGTGTCGCCGAGCAGGCGCGCGACCGCGTCGTCGTAGGCCTGGGCCGCGTCGGATTCGGTTTCCAGAATCACCGGCTCGCCCTTGTTGGAGGCGTTGAGCACGTCGCCGGATTCCGGGATCACGCCGATGGTCTTGAGGCCGAGGATTTCCTCGACGTCGCCGATGCTGAGCATCTCGCCGGTTTCCACGCGCTTGGGGCTGTAGCGGGTCAGCAGCAGGTGTTCCTTGACGCGCTCGCCGTTCTCGGCGCGGCGGGTCTTGGACGCGAGCAGGCCGAGGATGCGGTCGGAGTCGCGCACCGAGGACACTTCCGGGTTCACCACCACCACCGCCGAGTCGGCGAAGTACATGGCCAGGAACGCGCCCTTCTCGATGCCGGCCGGGGAGTCGCAGACGATGTAGTCGAAGCCGTCGGCGATCAGATCGTCGAGCACCTTCTGCACGCCTTCCTTGGTCAGCGCATCCTTGTCGCGGGTCTGCGAGGCGGCCAGCACGAACAGGTTGTCGAAGCGCTTGTCCTTGATCAGCGACTGCTTGAGCGTCGCTTCGCCGTTGACGACGTTGACGAAGTCGTACACCACACGGCGTTCGCAGCCCATGATCAGGTCGAGGTTGCGCAAACCGACGTCGAAGTCGATCACGGCGACCTTGTGGCCGCGGCGCGCGAGCCCGCAAGCGACGCTGGCGCTGGTCGTGGTCTTGCCGACGCCGCCCTTGCCCGAGGTGACTACGATGATTTCGGCCAAGTTGTATTCCTCCTAAAGTGCGGCCTCAATCCAGCGCCGCGATCATGATTTGTTCGTCTTCGAGCCAGACCTGCACGGGCTTGCCGCGCAGGGTCTTGGGAATGTCTTCCAGCACTTTGTAGTGGCCGGCGATCGCCACGAGTTCGGCATGGAACTCGCGGCAGAAGATGCGCGCCTGCGGATTGCCCTGCGCGCCGGCCAGGGCGCGCCCGCGCAGCGGGCCGTAGATATGCACCGAGCCGTCGGCGATCACCTCGGCGCCGGCGCCGACCGCGGTCAGCACGGTCAAGTCGCGGTTTTCGGCATAGATCTGCTGGCCCGAGCGCACCGGCGCGGACTGGATCAGTCCGGGCGCGGCCGCGGGCGCGGCAGGCTTGGCCGGCGCGGCGGCGGCCGCGGCTTCGCGGCGCGCCGGGGCGGGCGCGGCAGCTGGCGCGGCGGGTGCCGGCGTCGGCGCGGGTTCGTCGTCGCCGCGCTCGTACTGGGCGCGGAACTTGGCCAGCAGCGGCAGGCCCAGGGCCTCGGACAGGCGCTCGGTCTCGCTGGTGCCGTAGGCCAGGGCGACCGGCAGCACGCCGGCGGCGCGCAGGCCGTCCAGCAGCGCCTGCGCGGTGGCCGCGTCCGGGGTGTGGCTGAGGCCGCCGAAATCGATCACCACCGCGGCGCGCCCGAACAACTTGGGCGCGCGCTGCACGCGGCCGCGCATTTCCTCGATCAGGCGCGCGACGTCGAGGGTGCGCACGCGCAGGTTGGCGATGCCGACCTGGCCGATCTTGAGTTCGCCCGCTTGCTCGTAATCCACCGCCACGCTCATGGGCAGGTGCCCGTCGGGCGCTGCGCCAGGGAATCGTCGTGGGCGAGTGCGATGCGCGGACGGGTCAGCCAGGGCTGATCGGGCAATTGGTCGCCGTAGGTGTCGCGCACCCAGGCGTAGCTGCACAAGGGCTTCATCAGCATCGCCGCGCGCACGTCGGCCTCGGCCATCACGTGCTGGCCGACCTCGCGAAAACCGAAGCTGCCGTGGAACAGCAGGGCCGGGTCGTTGCCGCCTTCCAGGAACACCTCGCAGGCCAGCTGCGGATAGCGCAACTCGGCATAGCTCTGGGCGTCGGCATAGAACGCGCGACCGACGCCGCCGCCGCGACGGCGGCTGGCGACCACGATGCGGTCGATATAGAAAAAGTCCGGATAGCGCTCGCGGAACCAGCGGAAATTGCTGCTGTCGTGCTCGCAATGACTGCCCATGCCGATCAGGAAACCGGCCATGGTTCCGTCGCGTTCGGCGACCCGGAAGTATTCGGCGCGGTCGAAGAAGTGGCGCAGTCTGGCTGCATCCAGCGGCAGGATCGCGGGTCCGGCGGCGTTGTTCAGTGCAAGGACGGAATCCAGCTCGTGCTCACGCACGTCGCGGACGACGATCGACATTCCGGGCTCCAGTATTCGAAGCCGGCCACGAAATAGGTGGCCGGCGGGCCGATTATCGCATGGCGGACCCCTCCGGGCGACCGCCGCGCTCGACGGCCGGCGAGATGCCGAATCGGGCCGCTGGGCGGTGCCCTCAGGCGTTCCATTACTTTCGGACGGCTCCGGGGCGGGCCGCAGCCGTTAGCATGCGTTCATGCTGGCACGCCTCACCCATACCCGATTGCTGCGCTATGCGGGCCTGTTCACGTGGGTCCTGCTGGGCTGCTGGCTGCTTTCGATTTGGCTGGACCCGGGCTATTTCCAGCTCGAGCCGGGCCAGTCGCTGATACCGGTCTACCTGCAGGTGCTGCGTTGGGTCGCGGTCTACCTGACCTTCGGCGTCGTCTACTGGTGGATCACCCGTTCGCTGGGCGAGCGCGAGACCGGCATCGTCGACCACCTGTTGCTGCTGGTGCTGACCGGCTGCGCGATCGGGGTCAGCTACTACTCCAATACCGGCCTGGGCAGCGTGCTGTTCATGGTCATCGCCGGCCTGCTGCCGTGGATGCTGCCGCTGCGCGTGGGCATCGTCTGGCTGCTGGTGGGCAACCTGGCGATCACCCCGGTGTTCGTGCAGGCGCTGGACATCCCGCCGCTGGTGGCGGTGCTGCAGTCGCTGCTGTACATGGGGTTCTCCAGCTTCGTGTTCGTGACCGCGATGGTCGCGTTGCAGCAGACCCAGGCGCGCGAAGAGCAGCGCCGCCTCAACGCCGAGCTGCGCGCCACCCGCGCCCTGCTGGCCGAAAGCGCGCGCATCAACGAGCGCACCCGCATCTCGCGCGAGCTGCACGACCTGCTGGGCCATCACCTGACCGCGCTGAGCCTGAACCTGGAGGTCGCCGGCCATCTGTCCGACGGCCGCGTCAAGGAACACGTGCAGCAGGCGCATACTCTGGCCAGGTTGCTGCTGACCGACGTGCGCGAAGCGGTCAGCCAACTGCGCGAGAACGGCGCGATCGACCTGGCCGTGGCCCTGCGGCCGCTGGCCGAGAACGTACCCGCGCTCGATATCCGCATGGACATCGAGTCCCCGCTGACCCTGGACGATCCCGAGCGCGCCCACGTGCTGATGCGCTGCACCCAGGAAATCATCACCAACGCCGTGCGCCATGCCGGCGCGCGTCATCTCGACATCCAGGTGCGTCGCCACCAGGACTGCATCGTGATGGACGCGCGCGACGACGGCCACGGCGCCGACAATCCCGTCTCCGGCAACGGCCTGCGCGGCATGCGCGAGCGCCTGGTCCAGTACGGCGGCGATTTGCGTATCGAAACCCGGCCGGAGGCGGGCTTTTGCCTGCACCTCACGTTGCCGGCCTCGGCGGCCGCGGCCGCCGCTTGTGAAGGAGTCACCGCATGACCCCCAGCTCCGACAATGCCCGTCCCGCCCGCACCATCCGCGTCCTGCTCGTCGACGACCAGACCTTGGTCCGCCAAGGCGTGCGCTCGCTGCTGGCGCTGGCCGAGGGCATCGAAGTGGTCGCCGAGGCCGGCGACGGCCGCCAGGCGGTCGAGATCGTCCCGCAGGTGCGTCCGGACGTGGTCCTGATGGACATGCGCATGCCGGTGATGTCCGGCCTGGAGGCCCTGCAGGCCCTGGCCCGGGCCGGCAACCTGCCACCGACCATCATCCTGACCACCTTCGACGACGACCAATTGGTGCTCGCCGGGCTCAAGGCCGGTGCCAAGGGCTACCTGCTCAAGGACGTGTCGCTGGAGCAACTGGTCGGCGCGATCCAGGCCGTGGCCGACGGCGGTTCGCTGGTGCAACCGGCGGTGACCCAGCGCCTGCTGTCGGGCCTGGAGCACATGCGCAACGATTTCGTCAGCCTGGACCGCCCGGACCCGCTGACCGAGCGCGAGACCGAGATCCTGCGCCTGATGGCCGGCGGCTTCTCCAATAAGGAGATCGCCAACTCCCTGGGCGTGGCCGAGGGCACGATCAAGAATCACGTGTCCAATATCCTGTCGAAGCTCGGCGTGCGCGACCGCACCCGGGCCGTGCTCAAGGCCTTCGAGCTGCAGTTGGTCTGAGCCCAGCGCGCCATGGGCCCGGCGCGCCGCGTCGGGCCCGGCGGCGGGGCCGTTGCACACCCGTTGCGCCCACTTTCAGCCCCGATCGATACGGCTCGCGGCGCGTTCGCCGCGCACGCCGGCAGCGTGCCTTGTCGTAGCTTGCGATTTCGCCGGGCCGGCCCCCGGGGCGCCCCGGCCCCGGCTTGCCCGCATCGGCCGGTTGCGACGGATGACTGCCCCGATTGCAGCTTCCTTGATACGATTGTGGGTCTGCGCCCCGGCCCGATCCGGGTCCCGGCCTTGGAGAAACCTGAATGACCCGTCTGATCGAGTTTTTGATTTCCCTGGCGATCGTCGCCGTGCTGTTCCTGGTCGTCGGCGTCGTGCTGCCGTCCAGCCGCCACCTGTCGCACTCGGTTGAGACCAACCGCAAGATGACGATCGTGTTCGACACCTTGAACAGCCTGCACCGGTTCAAGGATTGGAACCCGCTGGTCATGAAAGACCCGAACATGCAGCTGAAGCTGGCTGGCCCGGACGCCGGCGTGGGCGCGCGCCTCGAGTACTCCTCCAAGGAAAAGAACCTGGGCGACGGCAGCTGGGAAATCACCGCTTCCGAGCCGGGTAAGCGCGTCGCCTACAAGATCGACGACATCCTGCGCGGCAACAACAAGCGCACCGAGTTCACCCTGCGTCCGACCGGCCGCAACAACCGCAACGTCGAGATCACCCAGACCTACGACGTCGAGTACGGTTGGAACATGCTGGGCCGCTATTCCGGTCTGTACGTCAGCAGCAGCGTCGGCGAAGACATCAAGCTCGGCCTCTCGCGCCTGAGCAACATGCTGGCCGCGGTGCCCAACCTGGACTACGCCGACCTGAGCAAGGACAACCCGGCCAACAAGCCGAAGTTCGTCCAGCGCGAATCCGAGAACCTGCTGATCGTCACCGCCGCCGTGGACCGCGACAACGCCAAGGTCCAGGCGCAGATGAACAGCAACATCGAGTGGATCAAGAAGGTGATGGCCGCCAATGGCCTGGAAGCCGCCGGTCCGGTGCGCATCATCACCAACGAGTTCGGCACCGAGACCTATTCGTTCGACGTCGCCCAGCCGGTGCGCAAGATCGGCGCGACCGGTCCGGCCACCGAGCTGCAGGTCAACCTCGAGGGCCCGGTCAAGTCGGTGTTCCTGGGCCCGGCCAAGGTCGCCACCGTCCCGTTCAAGGGCCACATGGCCAACCTGGCCAAGGTCCGCGATGCGCTGCGCGCCTGGGCCATGACCCAGGGCGACGAGACCATCGACCGTCCGTACGAGACCTGGAAGGCCGGCGTCGAGAAGAGCTTCACCGAGGAAGGCGACTACGACGTGTACTGGACCGTCAAGGAATAAGTCTTCCGGTTCTGCGTTACACCGAACGCGCCGCGGATTCCGCGGCGCTTTTTTTTGTGGGGTCGTTCGGCGGATGGATCGGCTCCAGCACCGGAGTGGGGATCGCGGCTCACGCCGCTCCCACAGAAAGCCGAAGCCGCGTCGCCGCTTTCTGTGGGAGCGGCGTAAGCCGCGATTCGTGACCAGACCGAATTTGACCGGCGACGTTTCCATCCGATCGTGCCGAGGTCCCAAAACATCGCCACGCCGAACCGCAAGACCCAGCGCTTGCGACGTCTATCCCGCCTGCTATCGTGCCGACACGCACGAGCGGACCCTTCGCATGACGTCGCCCATCTCTTCGCTTCCTTCCACGCGCGCGCTGGCCGTCGCCGGCGCGCTGCTCGCCGCGTTGTCGGTGGCGCTGTCGGCCTATGCCGCGCACGTCGCCGATCCGACCGCGCAGTCGCGCCTGCAGATGGCGGCGCTGTTCGCCTTCGGCCACGGCATCGCCCTGGCCGCGCTCGCGCCCGCGGCGGCGCGCCGGCTGGCGCGGATCGCGCTGGCCGCGTTGCTGATCGGCGTGCTGCTGTTCGCCGGCGGCCTGGCCTCGGCGTATTTCTTCGGCACCAGCACCCGCCTGCTGCCGTTCGGCGGCAGCCTGATGATCCTGGCCTGGCTGCTGTACGCGGCCGACGCGGCGAGGCGCTGAGCGTGCCGCGCCATAGTCGCGGCTTCGACACCGACGCCGCCTACGCCCATCTGGCCAAGCGCGACCGCAAGCTGGGCGCGTGGATGAAACGGGTCGGCACGATCGCGCCCGATCCGCGCTGGCGCAAAAGTTTCGATCCGGTCGACGCGCTGGCGCGCGCGATCCTCTACCAGCAGCTCAGCGGCAAGGCCGCCGCGACCATCGTGGGACGGGTGGAGACGGCCATCGCCAGCGACCGCTTCCATTGCGACACACTGGCGCGTTGCGACGACGCGACCATCCGCGCTTGCGGCGTGTCGGGCAACAAGCTGCTCGCGCTGCGCGACCTGGCGTTGCGCGAATCGCGCGGCGAGATTCCGGACCTGCGCCGCATGAGCGTGATGGACAACGACGCCATCGTCGAGGCGCTGGTGCCGATCCGCGGCATCGGGCGCTGGACGGTGGAGATGATGCTGATGTTCCGGCTAGGCCGCCCCGACGTGCTGCCGGTGGACGATCTGGGCATCCGCAAGGGCGCGCAGGCGGTGGACAAGGCCGCGCTCATGCCCACGCCCAAGGAATTGATCGAGATCGGCGAGCGCTGGGGCCCGTACCGCACCTACGCCAGCCTGTATCTGTGGCGCATCGCCGACCTGGCCGCGCCGAGCAAGACCGAGACCAAGCGCTCGCAGGATTGATCCGCTGCCGTATGTAGGATGCGGTGAGCGCAGCGAACCGCATCGTCGCGCCATACGCACCTTCGCAAGCCACGCCGCCTAGCGCGATGCGGTTCGCTGCGCGCACCGCATCCTACGACGAGATCCGGCGGGCTAAGTGCGGATAGGCTCGGCGATCAGGATCAAGGAGGCCGGCTTGCCCGTGCGCGGATGCAGCGGCTCTTCGATCGCAAGCGTGCGCAGGCCGCAGCGCGTGAGCAGGGCCAGCCAACCGCCCAGGGTGCGGAAGTACCAGGGCGCGGGATCGGCGAAGTCGCCGTCGCAGCCGGCCCAGGAGCCCGCGCGCCAGCCTTCCGCATAGGGCAAATCGCCGCAGCCGGCGATCGGGTGCAGGGTCTGCACGATCGCGCGGCCGTCGGCGTGCAGCAGGCCGGGCAGCGCGCCCAGCAAGGTCTCGACCTCGGCCTCGCCGATCAGGGAGAAGTTGCACACCGCCAGGTCGTAGCGCGCGTCCAACGCGCCTTGCGCGATCTGCGCGTACGACAAGGCGAGATAGCGTTCGCCGCCGCCGGCCGCACGCGCCGCGTCGACCAGTTCCGCCACCGCATCCACGCCGGTCACGGCCAGGCCGCGTTCGCTCAGCGCGCGCGCCAGCCAGCCCTCGCCGCAGCCCAGGTCCAGTACGGTGCGCGGCGCCTGCCGCAGCACCGCGTCGACGATCGCGCGGTCGGTGACCAGGCGCCGGCTCTCGATGCCGCCCGCGCGCACGCTCTGTGTCCAGGGTGCGGCGTTGCGGCGCCAGGCCGCGAGCACCGCCTCGTCGTCGGAGGCGCTCATTCGCGCTGCGCCGTGGCCGGCGCGACGGCCGCGTCCTCGACCGCCGCCGGTGCGTGCGGATCGCTGCGGCCGCCGAAGCGCGATTTCAGGCGCAAGGCCGGACGTTCGACCACATGCCAGGACAGCGCCGCGAGCGTGCCCGCGATCAGGGTCGCCCACAGGGTGTTCATCAGCGGCCCGGTGCTGGGCGCGTAGTACTGCACCAGTTGTTGCGCGGGCCAGCCGTACAGGTAGAGCCCGTAGGACAGATCGGTGCGGCGGATCTGCGGCAGCTTGGGCACGAAGGCCAGGAACAGCGTGGTGTAGCTGAGCGCGACGAAATAGCCCAGGTAGTAGTAGCTGCTGTCGCGCAACAGCGCGGCCAGCGCCAGCACCGCGACCAGCAACCACCCACGCAACGGCACGCGGTCGCGGTTGACCCAGGCCAGGCTGCCGGTGAGGAAGTAGGCCGTGCAGTACAGCCAGTTGATCTTCTCCGGCGACAGGCTCTGGCCGCCGTATTTGGCGTAGCCGAACACCAGCAGGCCCAGGCACAGCAGGTTGAAGCGCAGGCGCGGCAGCAGGCGCAGCAGGCCGATCAGGGCCAGCCACAGATACAGACGCACCTCGATCGGCAGCGACCACAGCGAGCCGTTGATGGCGTGGCTGGGCAGGGTCTCGAACACGCCGGGCAGGAAGTATTGGGTGTCGCGACTGAGCAGGGCGTTGGCGCTCAGGTATTTCCAGGTTATCGGCGAGCGCCAGTAGTCGGCCGCGGTGCTCAGCAGCGGGCCCAGCACCAGCACCGACAGGGCCACGCACACGATCAGGGCCGGGAAGATGCGCAGCGCGCGCGCGGCCAGATACCCGGGCAGGCGGTTGCGCTCCAGACTGGCCGCGATCAGAAAGCCGCTGATGACGAAGAACATGTCCACCGCGATGCCGCCGGCGAACTTGATCCGCACCAGCTGCAGCAGCAGGTCCTGGCCGCCGCTGGCGGTGACCGCGTAGCTGTGCCCGTAGATCACCAGCCAGGCCGCGACCAGGCGGATCAGGTTGAAGTTGTTGCGGGGCTGGGCGTGGCCCTCGGCCAGGGTGCGCGGCGTCATGAGTCGTGAGCGGATGGGATTCGGTCGCCGAACACAGCGGGTCCGGCGCATTGTGCCCGAAGCGGGCCGGCCGACGCTGCGGGCGCGGCCCGCCTATTCCAGGCTGTTCCAGGCCGCGCGCACGATCATCCAGCCGACGCCGAACAGGCCCAGGCCCACGCAGAGCAGATGCAGCTGGTCCACCGAGATCCAGCGCAGCAGCGGGTTGGCCAGCGACAGCGGCCAGGCCGGCTGCATGTCGTAGTGCATGATCGCGTCCAGCAGCACGTGCGAGTAGGTGCCGAGCAGGCCGCCCGCGAACGCGGCGCGCCAGGTGAACGGCGCATGCGGGATGCGCAGCCAGCGCAGGCAGACGGCGCTGATCGGCCGCCCGATCGCGCCCGCGAGCAGGCCGATCAACAGGGCGCCGAGCAGGCTGTGGGTGCGGCCGTGCAGCACCGGCCAACCGCGCAGGATGCCGATCAGCGGCTCGATGTCCATCAGCACCTGCGCGCCGCCGAACACCATGAAGCTGAAATGGCGGCCGCCGATCGCCTTGAGCGCCAGGCCGGGGCCGAGGTGGATGGGCGTGAAGGGCATGCGCTCAGCCGGCGCCGTGCAGCGGCAGGGCCACCACCACCATCGCCGCTTCCTGCCCGCCCACCGAGGCGTACAGGCCGCGTGCGGCGGCGTTGTCGAGCTCGGTGCCGACCCAGGCTTCGCTGCAGCCCAGCTCACGCGCATGCGCGATCAAGGCCTGGATCAAACGCCGGCCGATGCCGCGGCGCTGCTGCGCCGCACTCACGCCGATTTCGTTGACCCACAGCGCCGGCGCCTTGTCCGGATGCACGTAATGCAAGGCCGAGGCCATGCCGATCACCACGCCATCGAGCACGGCGACCGCGAGATGGTGGCGCGGGTCGGCGAAGAACTCGCCGGCCCAGCGCGGGTCGACGGCGTGGTCGAACACGTCGGCGGCGACGCGGTCCAGCACCGCGATCTCGTCGCGGCCGAGCAGGCGCACCTCGACCTCGCTCATCGCGCTCACTCGAAGACCGGGCGATAGAAGCTGCGTTCGTAGCTGAGGAAGCAGCGCGTGTCTTCGTAGTAGCGCATCGCGGCCTGGCAGTCCGGGTCGTCGGCGGCGCGACGGCGGTAGGTCTCGTATTCGGCCAGGCTGGGAAAGGAGAACAACGCCAGGGCGATGTTGCTGGGGCCTTCGCCGGGCAGGAAATAGCCGTGATGGGTGCCGCCGAAACGCTCGACCAGCGGAATCCACATGCGCGCGTAGGTTTCGAATTCGGCCAGCTTGGCCGGGTCCAGCACGTAGCGCAGATAGCAGGTGATCAAGGCGGCACTCCCGGAGCGGCGCGCGCGGCGCGGGCCTGCATCCTAGCCCGGGGCTGCGATGGCGACGAGTCAGGGCGGCGCGAAACGCCAGTGCCAGGGCTCGTAGACGATGCCGTGCGGATTGTCGCGCGGGTAGCTCATGACGAAGCCGTAGCCGCCGGCCTGGGCGCGCAGCCAGGCGAAGGCGGCGGTGGTTTCGAAGGATTCCTCCGCCGGCGGCTGGTCGGGCGCGCCGATGTCCAGGGCCAGGCCGGAGTGGTGTTCGCTGTAGCCGGGCGCGGCGTTGACGGTGAGGATCTGTTCCACGCTCTGGCCGCGCGCGAGCTTGCGTTCGAAGATGCCCAGTTGATAGTCGTGGCTGCGATAGCCGGAGATCGCTTCCAGCACCACGCCGTCGCCCAGGGCGGCCGCATGCAGGTGGGCCCAGGCGCGCGCCGCCAAGGGGTGCAGCCACAGCGGGCGGCGGTAGCGGTCGTGGCCGGCGAAACCGAGCCGGTCGGGTTCGGGCACCAGCGCCAGGCCGGTGCGCTCGCCGTAGCCATCGTCCAGGCCCAGCGCGTGCAGGCGTTCTTCCAGGCGATCCAGCGGCAGCTCGCGCACGCGTTCCAGACCGGCGCGGCGGCTTTGGCTGTAGTGCTCCAGCGCGTCCAGCGCGGCGTCCAGGCCGGGCTCGTGACCCAGGCGCGGGATCAGCGGCAGCAGGCCTTCGGGCAGGTCGGCGGCGAGGTACTGGCCGTCGCGCTTGCGCCGCAGCACGTGGCGCGCGCGCGCCAGTGCGCGCGCGTCGTGGTTGCTGCGCGCACGCAGCAGACCGCCGGGCCAGAGCTCGATCTCGGGCGTATTGATCAGGACCGGAACTATGCCGCGCATGCGCGCAGGTTAACGGCTGCGCGCGCGCCTTGCCACGTCTTGCAGCGCCTCCAGCAGGGCCTGCGGTTGCTCCAGCGACAACAGCAGCGAGGGGCCGTCGTTGCGCTCGGGCAGCCACAGCACGCGCCGGCGCTGGGTCAGCAGGTAAAACGCCTTGCGCCAGCGATCGCGCATCCGGAACCAGCCGGCCTGATAGCCCGGCAGGGCGGAGCCTAAGGTCTTGATCGAAGGACGCAGGCCGACGTGCTCGTCCAGGTCGACGATGCGCGCGCGATCCAGGTCCAGCCTCGCCACCGCGACCCGCACGGTATGCGGCCCGGCCTTGACCGTGAGCAGGCCGGATTCGAGTTCCACCGATCGCCGCCGCGCGCCCAGCCAGATCAGGCCGCCGACCAACGCCAGCACCGGCACGGCGATCCATAGCAACTGCAGGATCTTGGGGTCCTGCGGTGCGCGCAGCACCGCGAAGACGATGCCGATCAGCACCAGCAGCAGCGAGACCGTGGGCACCAGGGCGGCGCCCGGCCCCGGCGCGGAGATGGCGTAGCGGCTCATCTCAGCGCAGCTGCAACAGCATGCCGGCCATCAACGCGGCCGCCGATAGCGCCAGCAGCGCCACCGTGGCCAGCCGCGCCAGCGGCGCCGGGCGGGCCGGGTCGTGGCGCGGATAGCGGCGTTCGATCAGTTTGACGATATGCAGCATGACGGGCTCCCAGGTAGTGCGCGGCGATGGTTCGCCGCAAGCGATCAGGCCGGTTTCTTGAAGTACAGCCAGGTGCTGGAGTTGTTGGAATTGTGAGCGACCGTGACCAGCTCCCAACCCAGGGCGCCGCGCTTGTCGAGCTCCTCGCGGATGCGGTCGAAGGCGGAAGCGCCGAACAGTTGCAGGCCGATCTCGCTGACGTGGTATTTCCATTGGGTGTGGTTCATGCGTCGTCCGTTCCTTCAGGGTTTGCGGGTTTGGGGTGGGGCAGCCTTCCGGCCTTGCGCAGCGCGTCGCGCAGCAGGTATTCGATCTGGGCGTTGAGCGAGCGCAGTTCGTCGTCGGCCCAGCGCTGCGCCGCGGCCAGCACGTCGGCGTTGATGCGCAGCGGGTAGGCTTTCTTCTCGCTCACCGGCGGCCGGTCCGTTCGTCGTCGCGCGGCTGGCGGTAGTCGCGCTTGGCCCGGGCCAGCGCCAGCATCAGGGCCACGGCCAGGCCGTTGACCGCGACCAGCAGCGCCACGGTGACCCACAGCATGCGGCCGTCGTTGCCATGCGCCCAGTAGTAGCCCAGCGCGGACACGAAGATCGCGATCGCCATCAGCGCCAGCAATCGTGCGAAGCGCGCCGCGGCCGCGGCCGGATCGCGCAGGCGCGAGGCATCCAGGCCGTTGAGCAGGTGCAGGTTGCCGCGCGCGACCAGCACCGCGGCGATCAGGATCGGCAGCCCGCTGATCACGATGATCGCGGGTAGCAGCAGCGCTTGGGTGGACTGATCCATGCGTGCCTCGCCTCAATACAGGGTGCCGGCGTTGACGATGGGCTGGGTGCTGCGGTCGCCGCACAGCACCACCAGCAGGTTGCTGACCATCTGCGCCTTGCGTTCTTCGTCGAGCTGGACCACGCCGTTCTTCTGCAGCTCGGCCAGCGCCATTTCGACCATGCCGACCGCGCCGGCGACGATGCGGGTGCGCGCGGCGATCACCGCGTTGGCCTGTTGGCGCTGCAGCATGGCGTGGGCGATCTCGGGCGCGTAGGCCAGGTGGCTGATGCGCGCGTCGTTCACCTGCACGCCGGCGTCGGCCAGGCGCTCGGCCAACTCGTCCTTGAGGTGCTGGGAGATTTCGGCGGCGTGGCTGCGCAGGGCGAACTGGCCGTCCTCGTGCTGGTCGTAGGGATAGCTGGTGGCCATCGCGCGCAGCGCCGATTCGGACTGGATGTGGACGAAGCTTTCGTAGTCGTCGACGTTGTAGACCGCCTCGGCCGAATCGACCACCTGCCAGACGATCACCGCGGCGATCTCGATCGGGCTGCCGTCGAGTTCGTTGACCTTGAGCTTGCCGCTTTCGAAGTTGCGCACGCGCTGGCTGATCTTCTTCTTGGCGTAGAAGGGGTTGTTCCAGCGCAGGCCGTTGTCCTTGACCGTGCCGACGTACTTGCCGAACAGGCTGAGTACCGCGGCCTGGTTGGGTTCGACCTTGTACAGGCCGGTCAGGGCCAGGAACACCAGGATGCCGACGACGATGGCGGCGCCGATCTGCAGGTCGGCCTTGGCCGCGACCCCGCCGATGAACAGCCAGAAGCCGAAGGCGCCGACCAGCAGCAGGAACAGCAGGGTCGGGATCCCGGGCAGGGAGTGGGTCGGGTTCTCTTTCATGGCGCGTGCTCGCGTCGTCGATGGGTTCGACATGTGATATCAAAATGATATCTATCGGCGCAAGGGGTTTCGGACGAGCGGTAGGCTGCCTAATCCGGGTCCTGAGGGTAGGAGCGGCGCAAGCCGCGACCCCGACCCCGCACGGTCGCGGCGCTGGATGGCGGGCAGAGGGGCGATGGGAGGTTGAACGGCTTACGGGACCGAGGCGCCGGCGTCCCACTTGCGCGGTCGCGGCTTGCGCCGCTCCTACAGGGGGCGGGGCTCAGGGCGTGATGCGGTATAGCGGCGCGGGCACGAACTCGCCGGTCGCGTACAGGCTGCGGCCGTCGGCGGCCCAGCCCAGGGCCTCGGCCTGCGGCAGCCAGGGCAGGGTCAGCTGCTTCGGCGGCGCGGCCACGGCCGCGCTCCAACTCTGGCCGCCGCGGCGCGGGTACAGCAGCAGGTAGCGGTAGGTCATCACCGCCAGGGTGCGCCCGTCGGGCGAGACGTCGGCGGCGGTGACCTGGCTTTGCAGGCGGGCGCTGCGTGGGTTGCGCTTGAGGACCTCGGCGCTGGGCTGCGGCACCCCGGCCAGGGCGCCGCTGCGTTGCGCGGTGAGCAGGCCGGTGCCGGCCGGGCGCAGCGGCAGGGTGAACAGTTCCGGCGGCTGGCGTTTCTTGGAGATCAGCAGGATGCGGCCGTTGGCGGCGTCCACCGCCACCGCCTCGCAGTCGCGCGCGCCGTCGGGCCAGCGGAATGCGATCGACCAGGCCGGGCGCAGGCGCGCGTTCTCCAGCTTGGCCGGCTCCTCGACGATGTGCAGCTGCAGGCTGCGGCGCAGGCCGCCGTTGTCGCCGGTGTCGGCGATCAGCAGATAGTTGCGGCCGTTCAAGCGGAACGAGGAAACGTCTTCCCAGTCTGTCTTGGTCACGCCTTCGATGCGGAAGGTGGCCAGGCGCTCGCCGTCGTCGGCGACCGCGAACAGGCGTTCGGGATTGCCGCCGTCGTCGATCATCCACAGCACGCCGGGGTGGCGGCGCGAGGCGGCCAGGCCGCTGATCTCGTCGAGTTGGCCGTCGACCAGGATGCCGCTGAGCTCGCTGCCGGATTCGCCGGGCTCGTGACGCGCGCAGGCGCTCGCCACGGCCAGGGCTGCGGCAAGTACGACGGCGCGCAGCGGTAGCGGCACGGAACGCGGCATGCCCACAGCATCGCATGCGGCCCCCGCGCCGATACAGATCCGGACCCGGTCGGGCGCGCGGAAAGTTAGACTAGCGTCAGCCTACGGCCCCTCTCAGGAACGCGCATGATCACCCTCGGTACGCCTTTGTCCCCGCACGCATACCGCGTGCTGCTGCTCGGTTCGGGCGAACTCGGCAAAGAGGTGGCGATCGAACTGCAGCGTTACGGGGTGGAGGTGATCGCGGCCGATCGCTACGCCGACGCGCCGGCGATGCAGGTCGCGCACCGCAGCCACGTGCTGGACATGCTGGACGGGCAGGCCGTGCGCGCGCTGATCGCGGCCGAGCGGCCGCATTTGATCGTGCCCGAGATCGAGGCCATCCACACCCAGACCCTGGTCGAGCTGGAACAGGAATTCGCCGAGCGCGGCACCCACACCCGGGTGATCCCGACCGCGCGCGCCGCGCGCCTGACCATGGACCGCGAAGGCATCCGCCGCCTGGCCGCCGAAACCCTGGGCCTGCCGACTTCGCCCTACCGCTTCGTCGACACCCTGGACGATTACCGCGCCGCGGTCGCGCAGATCGGCGTGCCCTGCGTGGTCAAGCCGGTGATGTCGTCCTCGGGCAAGGGCCAGAGCCTAGTGCGCAGCGCCGACGACATCGACAAGGCCTGGGACTACGCCCAGACCGGCGGCCGCGCCGGCGCCGGCCGGGTCATCGTCGAGGGCTTCATCGATTTCGATTACGAGATCACCCTGCTGACCGTGCGCCATGTCGGCGGCACCACCTTCTGCGCGCCGATCGGTCATCTCCAGCGCGACGGCGACTACCGCGAGAGCTGGCAGCCGCAGCCGATGTCGACGCGCGCGCTGGCGCGCGCGCAGGGCATCGCGCGCGGCATCACCGACGACCTCGGCGGTTGGGGCGTGTTCGGCGTGGAGCTATTCGTGAAGGGCGACGAGGTCTGGTTCAGCGAGGTCTCGCCGCGTCCGCACGACACCGGCCTGGTCACTCTGGTCTCGCAGGACCTGAGCGAGTTCGCGCTGCACGCGCGCGCGATCCTCGGCCTGCCGATTCCGCTGATCCGCGAGCACGGGCCGTCGGCTTCGTGCGCGGTGCTGGCGCAGGGGCACGGCGTGCCGGTGTTCAACGGCGTCGACGCCGCGCTGAGCCAGGCCGACACCCAACTGCGTCTGTTCGGCAAGCCGCGGGTGGAAGGCCAGCGCCGGGTCGCGGTGACGCTGGCCGTGGCCGAGGACATCGACGGCGCGCGCGAACACGCGCGGCGCGCGGCCGCGGCACTGGACATCGAGCTGCGCTAGGCGCATCCATCCATCATTCGAACCACGATCCTGACAGGGGGATCCGCCCATGGAAGAGTCCCGAGGCTACGCCGTATTCCTTTTTCCGCAGGCGATGGAGGCGCTGGGCGAAGCGATCAAGCCGTATCTGCTAGACGGGCCGGCCGGGCCGCACGTGCTGTGCCGCGAGATCGACACCGCTGGCGCGCTCATCGAGATGACGCTGGAGATGCAGACCAGCGAGGGGCGGCCGATCTCGCTGGAGCTGATGGTGCCGACCAGCATGGTGCGCATGATCGTGTCGGCACGCAGCGACGAGGCCTTCGGTTTCGGCCCGCGTCGCGCGCTCGCGCCGCAGGCGGCTACGGTGGTGGCGACGCCGACTCCGGCTCCGGCTCCCGCTCCCGCTCCTGAGGCAACTCCTGCGGTTGATCCTGTGCCGGCGGCTGCGAACAAGCCCGGGGCTTGAGCTGATCCTGGGGTCTGAGGTTGTCCTTGCCTCTGGCTCGTTGCTTCCCGCTCTTCGAATCCGCTTGGCTTTGGCTGTTGCTCTTCATCGCCGCGAAGGCGGGCTCGGCTTTACTTCGACGGAGCCGGACGTCCAGTGCCTTTGGCGTCTTCTTGCCCGCAAGGCTGTTTTGGCTCTCTCTTTTGGAAAAGGGTGAAGCTGTGCGGCTTACGAGCCGTAGGTTCGTGCACGGGTGAACGCCGGCATGCTGTGCCTGCTGGCCGGGCGGGTTGGGGAGGATTCGTTGTTGCTTTGCTTTCGTCTTTCCAGACCGAAAGTCAAAGGCTTCCGCCTGCTGCGCATGCGGGTTACTTTCTCTTGCTAGCCCAAGAGAACGTAACCAAAGAGAAGGGCTAGCGTGACCAACCCTCCCTTGCGAGTTCGGTGCCTGCGCCGGGATTTTTCGAATGGACGTCCCTGTCCATTCGAAAAACGGCGCGCGTCCTGCGCGCCGCCCTTCGGGTCTACGGTTGGTCGTGTGAGTGTGGAGCTTTTGGACTTCAATGCCGCGGCAACGGCAACGGCAACGGCAACGGCAGCCGCAGCGATAGCGTCCCCTCTCCCGCTTGCGGGAGAGGGCTAGGGTGAGGGGAGTGCAGCGCCGAAGGCGCGAATGCCTTCGCGCCATGCCGGATACGAGCCGGTTACGGCTTGCCCAGGTCGATCCAGACCAGGTGATGGTCGCTGCCGTCGGCGATCGCCGCGTCGGCGCTTTCGCGCGCGGGCCAGAACACGCCCGTGTCGCGTACGTTCAAACCGCGCGAAGGCAGCACATAGTCCAAACGCAGGGTGCCGGACTTGGGGCCGAAGTCGCCGGTGTGGGTGGCGGTGTCGCCCTTGCGCGGGAAGCCGTAATCGGCCGCGCGTTGCGGGGCGCCGGCGCTGCGCGGCACGTGGCCGGCGTCGACGCGCGGGTGTTCGAGCAACTGCGCGATCGCGCCGCGCGCGCCGTCGCCGTCGACCGGATCGGCGTTCATGTCGCCCAGGATCACGAACGCGGCGTCGGCGGCCAGGCCGCCGCACTGACCGCGGTCGTCGCACAGCCAGGGCTTCTCGCCGGCGGACAGGTACTCGGCCCACAGCCGCAGCTCGTCGTGGTTGCGCGCGCCGTTGCGGTCCTCGGGTCCATCGAACACCGGCGGCGTCGGGTGCGAGGCGAGAATGTGGATCGTGCCCTGCGGCGTGCGCACCGGAACGTCCCAATGCGACTTCGAGGACAGGCGCAGCTGCGACCAGATCGCGGGCGCATACCAGGGCGCGCCGCTGGCGGGATCGCGCGGCTGGCGCGCGCCGGGTAGGGCGCTCCACTTCAGCCGCTGGAAGCTGCGCACCTGCGCGCTGTCGATCGGATAACGCGACAGCAGCAGCATGCCGTACTGGCCCGGGTGCAGGCCGTAGCCCCAGGCATCGTTGCCGCGCGCGCGGCCGTCGCCGCCGACGTGGCCGTCGTGGTCCAGGTCCAGGCCGCTGGGCACGCCGGTGTTGACCGGCGCGAAATAGCGATAGGCGTAACGCAGCGGTTCGCCGCCGTGCTGGGCGACCTCGAGATAGCGCTGCTGGAACGCATCGGCGGCGCGGCCGTCGGCGTCGTAGTCGAATTCGTTGAGCAGGACCACGTCCGGGCGCACGCGCTGCAGCACGGCCGCGATCTTGCGCGCGCCGGCATCGTCGCCTTCCAGGCGGCGCAGCAGGCCGCCGTCGGCGTCGTCGTACAGCGAGGTGTTGTAGGTGGCGATGCGCAATCGCGCGGTCTGGCTCATAGGGCCGGCCTGCGCCGCTTTGGGGTCGCCGTGGACCTGGACGCGCACGCAGCCGGCGGCGAGGGCGGCGAGCAGGGCGAAGGGAATCAGCAGGAGGAATCGGTTGCGCATGGCGCGCATGATCGCATGCGTGCGTGCGCGATCGATGACAGGCGCCAACGAAAACGCCCCGGCGGACCGGGGCGTCGTTCGAAGCGTCGTGTCGGGTATTACAGCGCGCAGCCGTAGGCGCCGAGCGCGGTCTTCATCTGGTCCAGCGCGGTCTTGCAGGTGCTGGCCAGCGCGGCCTTGGAGGCCGGATTGGCGGCGGCCTGCTTCCACGCGGTGCGGCTGCTCTCCAGACCGGTCTGGAACATCGCGCGCTGGTCGGCCGGCACCTTGTCGGCCAAGCAGGTGTTGACCTTGCTCAGGTAGTCGTCGCACTCGGGGATGCCGACGCTGTCGGCGGCGGCGACCGCGGCCGGCGCGGTTTCAGCCGGAACCGAGGTGGCGGTGGGCGCGGCCATGTCGGTCGGCGTGGTTTCGGCCGGCGTCGAGGTGGCGGTGGCGGCGGCCGGATCGGTCGCGGCGTCGGCCGGCTTATCGGCCGGCTTGGTGCAGGCGGCCAGCGCCAGGGTGCAGGCGGCGGCCAGGATTAGAGCGGTGTGCTTCATCGAATATCCCCGTAATGAATGGTAGGCGGCGGCTCCATGCCGAACACAGTGCCGACTCGGTCGTGCGTAGACGACGGGCCACTAGGTACACGAGTCGGCGACAGTCTGTGTTAGCGCCTCGTAAAACCGGGTCGCGCCGGGCCGCCCGTTTGGCGCCGCGGAGGGCGCGGATCCGGGCGCGCGCGACGCCGGCGCGGCCCTCACATCGCGCAGCCGTAGCGTGCGTATTCGTCCTTGGCCTGCTCTTCGGCGATGGTGCAGGCCTGCGGCAGCGCGGCGCGGTGGACCGGGTTGGCCAGGGCCTCTTTCCAGGTGGCGTACTCCTGGGACACGCTCGCGCGCAGCGGCATGCGCTGCGCTTCGGGCACTTTCTGGTTGATGCAGGCGGCGACCTTGGCCAGGTATTCGTCGCATTGCACGATGCCGATGGCGTTGTCGATCTTGCCGCCGCTGCCGCTCGCGGGCGAGCAGGCGGCGAGGGACAGGCAGGCGGCCGCGAGTGCGGCCAGGGACCAGGCGGGAGAGTTCATGACGATGGCTTCGCAGGGGTTCGTGGGGCGCGGGATCCGTCGCCGCGTCGCGCATCCGGTCGGCGTCGCGGTGCGCGCGCCGAATCCGAAATCCCTGCCTATGTAAAGGAACGCGATTACAGCTTGATGAAGTCGCGTATGTGCAGATCGCGCCACTCGTGGCCGTCGAAGCCTTCCAGCGGATGGAAGCGGCGCTTGTAGTCCATCTTCGGATGGCCTGCGATCCAGTAGCCCAGATACAGATGTTCGCGGCGTTCGCGCTTGGCCCATTCGAGCTGACGCAGGATCGCCAGCGTGCCCAGCCCGCGCTCGGCCAGGTCGGGATCGTAGAAGGTGTAGACCGCCGACAGCGCGGTATCGACCACGTCGGTCACCGCCACCGCGATCAGGCGGCGTTGCTCGCGCAGTTCCAGGAAACGGCCTTCGCTCCAGCTGCCGATCAGGAACTGGTCGAACTCGGCCGCGCCGTGGCCGTCCATGCCGCCGCCGGCATGGCGGGTGGACAAGTAGCGACGGTACAGCTCCAGGTGTTCCTCGCTGCGTTCGGCGGGGCGCACGCGCATCTCGACTTCGGCGTTGCGCGCCAGGCAGCGGCGCTGACTGCGATCGGGGCTGAAGCGATCGACCGGGATACGCACCGCGACGCAGGCGCGGCAGCCGGCGCAGTGCGGGCGATAGACGATATCGCCGGAGCGGCGGAAACCCCAGCCCAGCGCATGCGGGTACCAGGCGCGCAGGCGCGGATCGCGCGGGTCCAGCACCAGGTCGCGGGCGACGCGCTCCGGCCAATAGCCGCAGGCGTGCTCGCCGGTGTGGAACAGGCGCAGGTCCTCGCTGTCCGGCTGCGGTTGGGTGCCCATGGGGGCAGCATAGCGCCGTCCCAGCGCCGTGGCGCTAGCGCTGCGTTCACGTTTTCCGGCACGGGCGTGTCAACCGACCGCCGGCCTGGGCGTTGACCACTGCATCGGCGCCGCCCCGGGCGCCCTTGCAGGAGCCACCGCAATGAAACATTCCACCTTGCTGGTCGCCGCGCTGGCCGCGGCCGTCGCCGGTGCGGCCCTGGCCGCGCCGCAGGGCGAGGGCCCGGACCGCCCGCAGCGCCCCTCCCTGGACCGCAACAACGACGGTGCGATCGATCGCAGCGAGGCCGCGGCGATGCCGCGCCTGGCCGAGAAGTTCGACGCCCTCGACAAGAACGGCGACGGCCGCCTCAGCGCCGACGAGCGCCCCTCCCACCGCGGTCGCGGCGGCAAGGGCGGACACGGCGGCCATGGCCGTCACGGCGGCATGGGCGGGCTGATCGGCGCCGACGCCGACGGCGACGGCCGCATCAGCCAGGCCGAGGCGGCCAAGCTGCCGAAGCTGGGCGAGAAGTTCGCCCAGATCGACGCCAACCGCGACGGCTACGTGGTGCGCAGCGAGCTGCGCAGCTACCACGAGCGCGAGCGCCCGCAGCGCGAGGCCGAGCGCGCCCAGCGTTTCGACCAGCACTTCACGCAAGCCGACCTCAACCACGACGGCAAGCTCAGCAAGATCGAAGTCGGCGAGAAGATGCCGCGCCTGGCCAAGGCCTTCGCCTTCATGGACGAAGACCGCGACGGCTATCTGACCCGCGAGGATCTGCGGCCCAAGCCGCGTCGCTGATCGCTGGCCGGAGCCGCAAGCGTTTCACGTTGCACCCAGCAGTAGTAGCGAATGGAAGGATTGCCCCTCCAGATTCCCGTGCCGCGTCCCGCGGCACGGGTTTTTTTTGGTTTTTCGCCTAGCTAGGGCGAAGCGCCTTCCGGCGCGGCCAGGTCCAGGATCCGACCGGGCGCCTTACAGCCGCCCGGATTGGAGCAGGCCCACGATCAGGCCGCCCACGCCGCAACCCACGCCGATCACCACCCCGATCCAGGATTGGATGCGCTCGCTGCGGCGACGCCGCGCGGCCGCGATCGGATCGCGCGCGGCTTCCAGGGCGTGACGGCGGCGCAGAATGCGCGGCTGCGCCACCGCGGTCTGCCACAGGATCGCGACGATGAAGCCCAGCGTGGTCAGGCTGGGCAGCCACCAGCTGCCGAGGCCGCTATGCGCGATCAGCAGCAGCGCGACCACGAACGCGATCGAGACCAGGCCGCAGATCACCGCGCTGCGCACCAGCGCGTAGCGCTCGGCGTCGTCGATCGCGCCCTTGAGCTGCTTGCGCAGACCCAGGTAGATGCCCGCGAACGCCGCCACCACCGCGATGCCGATGCTGCCGGCCGCGCCCAGCACGATCTGGCCGAAGGTCTTGGCGCCGGCCGCGGCGCCGGCGCCGAGCAGGCCGGCCGCGGCGGCCGGCGGGCTGGCGATGGTGAGCGCGGTGGCGACCATGCTGGTGAAGGCCAGCGACGGCGCGCTGTCGACCGCGAAGCGGCCGAAACGCGCCAGCATCTCCTCGCGCACGCTGGCGCGCGCACGCGACAGGCGTTTGCGCACGGCGGCGTCGCTGAGGCCCAGTAGGGACGCGACCTGCTGCGAACTCTGGCCTTCGCGGTAATACAGCAGCAGCACTTCGCGGCTGTCGTCGGGCAGGGCCGAGATCAGTTCGGCGGCCATGGTCTGGCGTTCGTCGTCCAGCAAGCGCTCGCAGGGGTTGGGCTGCGGGTCGGCCGCGGCCTCGATCGCCGCCTCGACGTCGTCGACCCCGCGCGGTGCGCGGCGCTGGCTGCGCAGGTGGTCGCGGGCGAGGTTGCGGGTGATCTGGCGCAGCCAGGGCAGGAAGCTGGACGGGCTCTGCAGCCGGCGCAGGTTCTGCCAGGCGCTGAGGAAGGCTTCCTGGGCGATGTCCTCGCTGGCCGGCACGTCGCGCACGATCGCCAGCGCGATCGCGGTGACCGAGTTCTGGCAGGCGGCGACGATGCGCGAATACGCGGCGCGATCGCCGGCCGCGGCGGCGGGCAGGTCGGCATCGATGGCACCGATCAGACCGTCGGCGGCGGGGCTCGGGTGGGCGCTCAATGCAGGCAGCTCAGGCAGGCGGGCAGGGCGGCGACGGTCGGGTGGCCGTCGAGCGCGCCCAGGATAGCCAGTAGCGCGGCGATCGCGGCGGCGAGCAGCGGGCCCAGGACGTCGAGCAGTGCGGCGAGGACGAGGCAGGCGATGGAAACAGGGGACGAGGTCGTCATGGCGGGGCCGGGTGGGGATACCTGGACCGAGACGCTTGCTGGCGGGGAATGTGACCGGCGCAAAAGCAAATCCCCCTCGGTCCCCCTTTTTCAAAGGGGGAAGACCAGCGGGACATGCGTCTGAGTCGTTTGCTGTCCCCCTTTGAAAAAGGGGGGGCTAGGGGGGATTTGCTTCCAACCGCCCTACATCGCCACGTGCTTGAGCGTCCGCACCACCTGCCACTGCCCGTCCACCGACTTCACTTCCAGCGTCTTGTACGAGGCCGACATGCGGTGGTGGTAGGCCTCGTACTCGATCTTGCCGGACTCGCGGGTCTGCGGCCGGAACGCCTTGACGTCGACCAGCAGCGCCGGGTGTCCGGACGCGCGATGCACGCTGCCTTGCTCCTCGTCGGGGATGCGCACGCACTCCGACAGCGGCGCCACGCGGCGGCCGCGCAGTTGCGCCTGCATGGCGTCGATCATGGCCTTGGACACGTCCTTGCCGTCGATCGACAGGCACAGGGTGTCGATCGGCGCGGCCTTGCTGAGTTCCTTCACGAACACCGCCGCCGCCAGCGGCTGCGGGATCGCCGCCACCGAACCGTCCAGCGGGTGCTGGGCCAGCGCCGATTCGGCCGGGTCTTCGCGCAGCGAATGCACGATCGCCAGCACCAGTACCAGCACGATGCCGCCGATCAGGGCCAGCTTGATCCGGAACGCGCGTTGCTGCGCCGGGTTGCGCGCGGGCGCGATCTGCTCCGGCGCGCGGAAGCTGATCGCCGAGTAGCCTTCGCCGCCACGGGTGGAATCGATCAGGCCGGCCGCGCGCAGGATTTCGCGCGCGCGCACCTGATCCTCGGACTTCACCACCCACACCGCCGGCTTGGGCGAGTCGTTGTCGCTGTAGCTGAAGCCGCTGCGGCGGTTGCCCTTGTAGGAGCGGTTGTTGGTGACCCGCACTTCGATGTCGGCGTCGCGCAGCATCTGCGCCACCGACTCGACGTTTTCCAAACGCGCGCTCGAAAAGACCTGCCTCATGTCATTCCTTCGAGGGCACGTGCGCGGCCGCTGCGGCGTCCTGCACGACCCGGATCAGGCCTTCCTGCGCGGTGCTCGCGACCAGGCGGCCGTGGCGGTCGT
This sequence comes from Lysobacter sp. Root916, assembly GCF_001429785.1. Classification (GTDB taxonomy): domain Bacteria; phylum Pseudomonadota; class Gammaproteobacteria; order Xanthomonadales; family Xanthomonadaceae; genus Lysobacter. Next base: position 324,133 of record NZ_LMJF01000001.1, read on the forward strand.
AGATCTGCCCGCGCGCCAGCCCGCGTCCGCCCTGGGCGCTGGGGCTGTCGATCGAGTACAGCAGCCAGTCGTCGGCGCGGAACGGGCGGTGGAACCACAGCGCGTGATCCAGCGAAGCCATCTGCACATTGGGCTGGTAGTAGCTGATCCCGTGCGGGAAGGTGGCGGTGCCGAGCAGGTGGAAATCCGAGGCGTAGGCCAGCAGCGCGCGGTGCAGCTCGGGCGCATCGCCGACCGGCTCGCTGAGACGGAACCAGACCTGCTGGTAAGGCGGGCGCTTGGGCGGATTGAGCTCGTCGCGCGGATAGACGTGGCGGAACTCGAACGGGCCCTGGCGCGACAGCCAGCGCTGGATCTTGGTGGGCAGCGTGGCCATCACCTCCGGCGGTACCGCCGACGCCGGCGCGATGTCCTCGGGCTTGGGCACCTCCGGCATCGACAGCTGGTGTTCGCCGCCGTCCTCGTCCTTCTGGAACGAGGCGGCCAGGAAGAAGATCGGCTGGCCGTGCTGGATCGCGGTCACGCGCCGCACCGAGAAGCTGCCGCCATCGCGGGTGCGGTCGGCCTGGTAAACGATCGGGGCTTCGATGTCGCCGGCCTTGAGGAAGTAGGCGTGCAGCGAATGCGCGCTGCGCGGCGCTTCCAGGGTCGCCTGCGCGGCCGACAGGGCCTGGCCCAGGACCTGGCCGCCGAACACGTACTTGGTGCCGATGTCGCGGCTCTGGCCGCGGAACAGGTTGTCTTCCAGCCGCTCCAGCGACAGCAGTTCGATCAGTTCGGAGACGGGCGATGAAGTCATGGGGCGTGCGCGGCCGGGTCGGTACGGTCCGGAAGTATACGGCGCGTCCCGCTGGGCTCCGCGGGCGCCGGCGCGGGCGTTAGGGCCGCGGCTCAGGCTTCGGGACGCAGCCGCTGCAAGCCGCAGGCGTCCAGCACCCGCGCCCACGGAAAGCGCGGGCCCGGGTCCAGCTTGCGCTGCACCTGCACGCTGGGATCGTCGCTGGCCTCGACCCGGGTGGTGTCCAGGTCCTCGTGGCCGGCGATCCAGCGCAGCGCGGGTAGCTGCGCGCGCAATTGCGCCAGCAGCGCGATCAGGGCCTCGATCTGGGCCTCGGTGTAGGGCTCGTCCATGGCCTGGTGGCGCGAGTCCAGCCAATGCGGATAGCGGCCGGTGTTGACCAGCTCGATCCCGACCGAGCGCGGGTTGTAGCCGCGGGTGTGGTGGGCGACCCGCAGGGGCTCGACGTAGCGGTGCAGGCTGCCGTCGCGATCGACGTAGTAATGGCCGCTGTTGCCGGTGCCCGAGGCCGGGTAGAGCACGCGCTCGCCGTACTCGCGCGCGGTCGCCAGGTCGGGCAACTCGGTGCAATGGATCACCACCAGGTCCACCGCCGCGGCCGCGCGCGCGTCCAGCAGGGCCTCGTAGGGCAGGGGTTCCACGCGCAGGGGCGGAAGGGGCGGCATGGGGGCGGATGCTAACATTCGCCTTCGCACCGGAGCCCGCCATGTCCCTGCCGCCCGCCGACTCCGCCCTAGGACGTCTGATGGCCCACCTGCCGCGCCCCGGCCGGGTGGAGTGGATCGGTTTGCGTCCCAAGCGCGATGTGCCGATGGAGCCGGTCGAAGCCGTGCTGGCCCAAGCCGGCCTGGGCCTGGTCGGCGACCGTTATGCCGGCGGCAGCGGCAAGCGCGGGGTGACCCTGATCCAGGCCGAGCACCTGCCGGCGATCGCCGCCTTGTCCGGCCGCGACGCGGTCGAGCCGGCCCTGCTGCGCCGTAACGTGGTGGTATCCGGGCTGCCGCTGGTGGCGCTCAAGGGCCGCCGCTTCCGCCTCGGCGAAGCGCTGCTGGAAGGCACCGAGGACTGCGACCCCTGCTCGCGCATGGAAGACGCGCTCGGCCCCGGCGGCTACAACGCGATGCGCGGCCACGGCGGCCTGTGCGCGCGCATCCTCGAAGGCGGACACATCCGGCGCGGCGACGCGTTGATCGTGCTTGCCGACTGAACTCCGCAGCGCCGTGCGACCGCCACCGTCCCGGCCCCTCACCGATACGCCACCCCGACACGCATGAGCACGCGCGGACACTGCATCCTTTCCCATGGCTTCGAGAGCGGCCCCGACGCGACCAAGGTCACCGCCCTGGCCGAGGCCGCGCAGCGCCTGGGCTGGAGCCACGAGCGCCCGGACTACACCGACCTGGACGCGCGCCGCGAGATCAGCGAACTCGGCGACGTGCCGCAGCGGTTGCAGCGCCTGCTCGCGCTGGCCCAGGCCGCCGCCCAGCGCGGCCCGCTGGTGCTGGCCGGCTCCAGCCTCGGCGCCTACATCTCCGGCCTGGTCTCGCTGCAGGTGCCGGTGGCCGGCCTGTTCCTGATGGCGCCGCCGGTGCGGATGGGGCAGGCGCCGCGCCTGGAAGCCGCGCGCGTGCCGACCACGATCGTGCACGGCTGGGACGACGAACTGATCCCCGCGCAGGAAGTGGTGGAATGGGCCTGGTCGCGGCGCGCGCGCCTGCTGCTGGTCGACGACAGCCATCGCCTGGCCGCGCACGTCGACACCAGCGCCGACGCTTTCGCGCAATTGCTGCAACGCCTGTGACGGCCGCGCCGCCGCCACACGCGCCCTTGACCGTCGATGCGGATACTCCGTGCTCGTTGATGCTCACTCCGCTGTTCGCCATGCACACCAGGAAGTCTTCGTGAAGTTTTACGTCAGTTGCGGCAAGGGTCTGGAATATCTGTTGGCCGACGAGCTGGTCGCGCTGGGCTGCGCGCGCGCGACCGCCGCCCTGGCCGGCGCCAACGCCGAAGGCGAACTGCGCGACGCCCAGCGCGCGGTGCTGTGGTCGCGCCTGGCCAGCCGCGTGCTGTGGCCGATCGCCGAGTTCGACTGCCCCGACGAGCACGCGCTGTACGCCGGCGTGGCCGCGATCGATTGGCCGCAGCATCTGGACGCGACCAACACGCTGGCCGTCGACGCGCACGTTTCCGGCACCGCGATCACCCACGCGCGCTACGCCGCTCAACGGGTCAAGGACGCGGTGGTGGACGTGATGCGCGCGCGCACCGGCGCGCGCCCCGACGTGGACGTGGACGCGCCCGACCTGCGCCTCAACTTGGTGATCCGCAAGAACCGCGCGATCGTCTCGATCGATCTGGGCGGCGGCTCGCTGCACCGCCGCGGCTGGCGCCTCAAGCAGGGCGAAGCGCCCTTGAAGGAAAACCTCGCCGCCGCGGTGCTGATGCGCGGCGGTTGGCCGCGCGTGTACGCCGAGGGCGGCGCCCTGATCGACCCGATGTGCGGCAGCGGCACCTTGCTGATCGAAGGCGCGCTGATGGCCGCCGACGTCGCGCCGGGCCTGCTGCGTCACGATGGTTTTGCACCCACGCGCTGGCGCGGTTTCGACCGCGCCGCCTGGCAGGAACTGTGCGAGCAGGCGCGCGTGCGCGAAGACGCCGGCCGTGCCGCGCTGCGGCCGGTGTTCCAGGGCAGCGACCTCGACCCGCATGCGATCCGCGCCGCGCGCGACAACGAAGTCATGGCCGGCCTGGCCGGGGTGATCCGCTGGCAGGTCGCTGCGGTCGAGCAACTGCAGGAGCTGCCCGCGCCGATGGCCATCGAATCGGCCGAGGGCGAGCCTGTCGCCGCGACCGGCCTGGCGGTTTGCAATCCGCCCTACGACGCGCGTCTGGCCGCCGATCCCGCGCTGTATCGCGCGCTGGGCAATACCCTCAAGCGCCTGGCGCCGCAGTGGCGCGCCAGCCTGCTGTGCGGCGACGCCGAGCTGGCCCAGGCCACCGGCCTGCGCGCCAGCAAGAAGTACCAGCTGTTCAACGGCGCGATCGAATGCACCCTGATCGTATGCGACCCGATCGCGCCGCGTGCGCGCGCGGACAGCGCGCCGGACGCACCGCCGCCGGTCTTGTCCGAAGGCGCGCAGATGGTCGCCAACCGCCTGCGCAAAAACCTGCACAAGCTCAAGCGCTGGCGCGAGCGCGAAGGGGTCAGCTGCTACCGCGCCTACGACGCCGACCTGCCCGAGTACGCGGCCGCGATCGACGTCTACGCCAGCGACGAGCCCGAACCGCAGCTGCACCTGCACGTACAGGAATACGCCGCGCCCGCGACCATCCCCGAAGCCGACCAGCGCCGCCGCCTCAACGAACTGATGGCGGCCGCGCGCGAGGCTTTCGCGGTGCCGCGCGAGCGCATCGCCCTCAAGACCCGCGCGCGCGGCAAGGGCGGCAGCAAGTACGGCCGCTTCGACCAGCGCGGCGAAGTCCTGGTGGTGCGCGAGGGCGCGGCCAAGCTGCGCGTGAACCTGCACGACTACCTCGACACCGGCCTGTTCCTCGATCACCGGCCGATGCGCCTGCGCATCGCCGAGGAGGCACGCGGCCGGCGCTTCCTCAACCTGTTCGGCTACACCGGCGCGGCGAGCGTGCACGCGGCGGTCGGCGGCGCGGTGCAGACCACCACCGTCGACCTGTCGGCGACCTACCTGCAATGGTGCGCCGACAACCTGCGCGAGAACGGCATCGGCGGCGCCGACCATCGCCTGGTCCAGGCCGACGCGGTGGCCTGGCTGGAGGCCGACCGCGGCCGCTACGACCTGATCTTCTGCGACCCGCCGACCTTCTCCAATTCCGCGCGCGCCGACGACTTCGATCTCCAGCGCGAGCACGTCCGCCTGCTGCGCGCCGCGGTCGCGCGCCTGGCCGACAACGGCGTGCTGTATTTCTCCAACAACTTCCGTCGCTTCCGCCTCGACCAGGAGGCGATCGCCGAGTTCGCCGACTGCCGCGAGATCAGCGCCGAGACCATCCCGCCCGACTTCGCCCGCGACGCGCGTATCCATCGCTGCTGGCGGCTGCAGCCGCTGTGAAGGACGAAGCCTTGAAAACGCGCAAGCCCGGTACCTGGACCTTCTTCCGCCAGTGGTTGAAGAACCCGCTGCGCACCGCCGCGGTCGCGCCCTCCAGCCCCGAGCTGGCCGCGGCGATGATCGCCGAGCTGCCCGACGACGCGCGCCGGGTGATCGAGCTGGGCGGCGGCACCGGCGCGATCACGCGCGCGCTGCTCGCGGCCGGCATCGCCGACCGCGATCTGCTGGTGCTGGAGCTCAACGAGGAGTTGCACGCGCATCTGCATCTGCGCTTTCCGCAGGTGCAGGTATTGCTGGGCGACGCGCGATCGCTGCCGGAGCTAGCGCACGCGAACGGCTATCTGGACCAGGGCCCGGCGGATGCGATCGTGTCCGGGCTGGGGCTGCTGACGATGCCGCCGCAGTTGCAGCGCAGTCTGTTGGCGGCGGCGTTCGAGTGTCTGCGGGCCGACGGCACCTTCGTGCAGTTCACCTACGGGCCGGCGGCGCCGGTGGCCGATGCGGTGATGCGCGAGTTGGGGCTGCAGGTGCGGCGCGGCGAGTTTGTGTTGCGCAATGTGCCGCCGGCGACGGTGTATGTGTATACGCGCAAGGCGTAGGGACGTGTGGTTTCGCTGCCGCGCTTGAGGGGCGGCGCTGTCTTTCGATTCGGTGGGTGACAGGTCGTTCGCGGTTGAGCTGAGGCCTTGGGTAGGAGCGGCGCGAGCCGCGACCGTGAGCTCCGGCTACTGCGTCGGCTGGGTTCCTTTTGAGTTTCGGATCGCGCTCTAGCTCCTAGCTCCTAGCTCTTAGCTCTTAGCTCTTAGCTCTTAGCTCCCTCCTTTGCAAAAGGAGGGTTGGGGAGGATTTGCTTTTGCTTCGCTTTCGTCTTTTCAGACCGAAGGTCAACGGCTTCCGCCTGCTGCGCATGCGGGTCACTTTCTCTTGCTAACCCAAGAGAAAGTAACCAAAGAGAAGGGTTAGCGTGACCAACCCTCCCTTGCGAGCGCGGTGCGTGCACCGGGATTTTTCGAATGGACATCCCTGTCCATTCGAAAAACGGCGCGCGTCCTGCGCGCCGCCCTTCGGGTCTACGGTTGGTCGTGTGAGTGCGGTGCTTTTGGACTTCAATGCCACGACCACGACCACGACCACGGCCACGACCACGACCACGACCACGGCAACCGCAACCGCAACCGCTGCGACTGCAGGCGCGATGCGTGACTGGTGAAACGTGAGTGCGAATAACAATTGCAAATGGTGATTATGGCCATGGCGGTTTGAACGCTGGTGCCCCGCTGCCCTGTCATAGCCGGGTGTGTGGGCCTGCGCCAATCTCGCTACATCAGGCTGATTGTTCCAAATTTGTAATAGATACTCCTGCGCTTAAGTGCTTCGTTCTGTTTTTGCAGTGCCATCCTATGCCCCAACGCCAATACGGCGAGCGAGACAGGAGAGAGGAGCATGTCCACCACCACCACCCACGACCTGGCCCCGCGCTATGCGCGCGTCGGGCGCAAGCTGCGTGGTCAGCCGACTTCGGATGGCGCCGGTGTGCGCCTGACCCGGGTGATCGGCGGGGCCGAGTTGCCGGATCTGGATCCGTTCCTGCTGCTGGACGAGTTCGGCACCGATCGCGCCGAGGACTACATCGCCGGTTTTCCGGAGCATCCGCATCGCGGCTTCGAGACGGTGACCTACATGCTCGACGGGCGCATGCGTCATAAGGACAACCACGGCAACGAGGGCGTGCTGGTGCCTGGCAGCGTGCAGTGGATGACCGCCGGCCGCGGCCTGGTGCATTCGGAGATGCCCGAGCAGCAGGAGGGCCGCATGCGCGGTTTCCAGCTGTGGGTGAACCTGCCGGCGCGCGAGAAGATGACCGAGCCCAAGTACCAGGAGTTCGCGCCCGAGCGCATCGTCGCGCTGCAACCGGCCGATGGCGTGCAGCTGAAGCTGATCGCCGGTGCGATCGGCGATCTGCGCGGTCCGATCGCGCAGCCGGCGACCGATCCGGTCTATATCGACGTCGCCCTCGCGGCTGGCGCCAGCTGGGAGTACGACCTGCCCGAAGGCCACAACGTGTTCGTCTACGTGTACGAGGGCGGGGTGGAGATCGGCGACGGTGAGGACGCGCGCGCGGTCGATGCGCAGGAGTTGGCGGTGCTGTCCGGCGGCCAGCGCCTCAAGTTGCGCGACCTCGGCCGCGACAGCCGCTTGATTCTGGTCGGCGGGCGCCCGCTGCGCGAGCCGGTCGCGCGCTACGGCCCGTTCGTGATGAACACCAAGCAGGAAGTGATGCAGGCCTTCGTCGATTTCCAGGAAGGCAAGTTCTAAACCCGGGCATCGAAGCCGACGCCCACGACGGGGCCGCGCAGTGCGCGGCCCCGTTCGTTTTTGGCGCCGATCAGGACCCGAGCAAGGACTGATGCGCGCCGACGCCGGCCAGGGTGCCGGCCGCGACCGCCAGGCTGACGCTGGCCATCGCGCTGGCGGCGTCGCCGGCCGCGTACACGCCGGCCACCGTGGTGCGCTTGAACTCGTCCACGCGCAGCAGCGGCCCCCACGGGCCTTCCTCGTACTCGCAGCCCAGTTGCTCGGCCAGGGTGTCGACCGGGCGCGTGCTCGGCGCCACGAACAGGCCGGCCAGCGCCAGTTCGCGGCCGTCTTCCAGGCGCACGCCGCTGAGTCCGTCGTCCGGTCCCAATACCTCGACCACGCGGCTGCGTTCGATCGCGACGCCGCGCGCGGCCAGGCGCTGCGCCTGTTCGGCATCGGGCTCGAACGCGCCCTGGCTGAAGTAGGTGGTCGGGCCCCAGTCGGGCACCAGCAGGGCCTGATGCAGCGAGGTGGCCTGGGTCGCGAGCACACCCAGCGGCGCGCGTTCGAACTCGTAGCCGTGGCAGTAGGGGCAATGCACCACGCTGCGGCCCCAGCGTTCGCGCAGGCCGGGGATCGCCGGCAGTTCGTCGGCGACGCCGGTGGCCAGGATCAATCGGCGCGCGCTCACGCTGCGTCCATCGGACAGGCCGAGCACGAAGTCCTCGCCGTGCGCGCGCGCCTGTTGCGCGTGTCCCTGCAGCAATTCGACGCTGGGATAGGTCGCGAGCTGATGGCTGGCCTCCTCCAGCATCTCCGACGGGGCCCAGCCGTCCATGCCGAAGAAGCCGTGCGAATGCGCGGCATAGCGGTTGCGCGGGCGGCCGGCGTCGATCACCAGCACGCGTCGGCGCGCGCGTGCCAGCGGCATCGCGGCGGCCAGACCGGCATAGCTGCCGCCCACGACGATGACTTCGTACTGCATGGTCCTGCTCCTGAGCTGGGCGACCGCGCCCGTCGACGCAGGAGGCGTCGCGAGCCTGACGGTCAATACGTATCAATTGAAGTTACGTTTTAACACCCGCGCCGGCCATGATGCAACTTCATGTGTTACATGATGTCCGCGGCTGTTAAGCTGGGCCGGACCGACCACCCGCGAGCGCGCCGGATGAGAAACGACAACCGCCTGTCGCGCATGCTGCATGTGCTGATCCACATGGCCCAGCATCCGGCGCCGATCGCTTCCGAGCTGATCGCCGGCATCCTCAACACCAACGCGGTGGTGGTGCGCCGGACCATGGCCGGGCTGCGCGAGGGCGGCTACGTGCGATCGGTGAAGGGGCACGGCGGCGGCTGGACCCTGGCCCAGCCGCTGGAGCGGATCAGCCTGCTGGACGTTTATCGCGCGATCGGCGAACCGCCGGTGTTCGCGCTGGGCCTGTCCGACGACCATCCGCGCTGCCTGGTCGAGCAGGGCGTGAACGCGGCCTTGCGCGGTGCCCTGGACGAAGCGCGCGAGCAACTGCTGGCGCGTTTCGCCGCGACCACGCTGGACACGATCGCGAGCGAGTACGAAGCGCGCATGCAGGGCCGCAAGACGCCGCGACCGTGGTGGGAGCGCTGATCGACGCGCGCGCTTGGCCGGCGCGCGCGGCCAGCCGCGTTAGCTAGCTACGGCGCGTTTCATCGGACGAATCCGCCGATGGGCATCACGCGCCGGCGCGGCCGCCCGGTCGCGCCGTATCCGTGCGAAGGAGTGCAGTCATGCCCGGGATCGATCCCAACAAGTTCGTCATCGTCGCCAGTTTCGTATCGCCCGGCGTTAGCCAGGGCGCGGGCGGCTTCGCCATCGTCGGCGGCAAGATCGTCAAGATTCCGCCGCGCGGCATCAAGCTGCTGCAGGCCAGCTATCAGATGCTCGACGCCGCCGAGAGCGCCGGCAACCGCAAGCTTGCCGCGACCTTGCAGCAGGCCGCGCTGGACGCGGCCGAGGAAGCGGTGAAGCAGAAGGCGGCACGCTGAGGCGCCATGACGAAAAGGCCGCGCCCCACGCTCGACGGGGGCGTGGGACGCGGCCTCTCGTGGCTCGCGAAACGGGTTGCGGCGGTGCGCCGCGCGCGTGGGCTCAGTCCTTGTCGAACCAGCGGTAGATCACGCCGCCGAGCAGGCCGCCCAGGATCGGCGCCAGCCAGAACAGCCACAACTGCGAGATCGCCTGCGAGCCCGCGAACAGGCCCACGCCGGTCGAACGCGCCGGATTCACCGAGGTGTTGGTGACCGGGATGCTGATCAGGTGGATCAGGGTCAGGGCCAGGCCGATCGCGATCGGCGCGAAGCCGGCCGGCGCGCGCTTGTGGGTGGCGCCCAGGATCACGATCAGGAACATCGCGGTCATCACCACTTCGCACAGGAACGCCGCCGCGACCGAATAGCCGCCCGGCGAATGCGAGCCGTAGCCGTTGCTGGCGAAGGCGCCGGCGGCGTTGGGATCGACCGAGAACTCGGGATTGCCGGCCGCGATCTGCCACAGCACGAAACCGGCGAGCAGGCCGCCCAGCACCTGGGCGACGATGTAGGGCAGCAGGTCCTTGCCGGCGAAGCGTCCGCCCGCCCACAGCCCGAAGCTCACCGCCGGATTGAAGTGGCCGCCGGAGATATGCCCCAGCGCGTAGGCGCCGGTCAGCACGGTCAGGCCGAAGGCCAGGGCCACGCCCAGGAAGCCGATGCCGAGCGGATTGCCGACCCCGCCGAAGTTGGCCGCGAGCACCGCGCTGCCGCAACCGCCGAGTACCAGCCAGAACGTACCGATGAATTCGGCGCCGAGTCGTTTGATCATGATCTTCCTCCTGGAATGACGGATCGGGAGCTTCGGGATGGTCGTGTCACGCACCGGCGCGCACGCGCCTGCGCACACGGTACGCCGCGCGCGCTCGCGAGCAAAGGGGAACGGAGCGAGGACGGCGAGGGCGGATCGAGACCGCCATCGCCGTCATCGGATCACTTGCTGCTCAGTCGGGCCGAAGGAAATCGCAGCCCCTGGGTCAGGCCCAGCACCTCGCCGAGCTTGTCGGGCGATGCGGCCTGCAGCCAGATATGGGCGACCCGGCCGTCGCCGAGATCGAGCAGGGTTTCGCGCACCTGCACGTCGGGCTTGCCGGCGAGTTCGCCGCGGTACCAGAACACCGGTTTGCCGTCGATGTCGCTGGTTTCGCGGCGATCGCCGCGCTTGGGCACGAACGGCGACTTATTGGAAATGTACATGCCGAACGCTTCGCTGCCGTCCTCGCGCAGAGCGCGGCAGAAATCCGAACCGGCGTTGGCCTTGTGCTCCCAGACCAGTTGCGAAGAAGGCGGCAACTGCGGGCATCCATCCTGTTGTTGAGCCTGTGCGCTTCCTGCGTACAGGAGCCCGACGAGCACGGGCAGGATCGACATGCGGCATGCCGGCATTTTCACGACTGGTTCCCCCTTGAGGTCTGGACGATAAAACGTGACCTGCGTCAGAACATAAGGCAGTTCTGGGGGATTGACAAATCCTGTGGTTTCGGCTGCAGCTGAATAGGCGGGTGTGCGCCTCCGCCGCGCCTGCAGGGGGCCAAGTCGGCCGGCCGGACTCAGCGCTCGGGTAGGGGGATGAACTCGTCGTCGCCCGGGACCTGGCCGAAACGGCCCTCCAGCCAGTCCTGCTTGGCCTGCTCGATGCGCTCGCGCGAGCTGGACACGAAGTTCCACCACAGGTGGCGCGGGCCGTCCAAGGGCTCGCCGCCCAGCAGCATGGCCTTGAGCGGGGTCTTGGCGCGCAGCAGCGGGCGCGTGCCCGGGTCCAGCACCACTAGGTGCTTTTCGGGGATATCGGCGCCATCCAGCTGGGCCTCGCCTTCGAGCAGGTAGAGCGCGCGTTCGGCGTGGCTATCCTCGATCGCCAGCTCGGCGTCGGGGTCCAGGTCGATGGCGACGTACAGGGTGTCGCTGAACACCTTGACCGGCGACTCCTCGCCGTAGCCGCGGCCGGCGACCACGCGCAGCCAGGCGCCGTCGCGGCGCAGCTGCGGCAGCGTCGCCGCGCCATGGTGGTGGAAGGCCGGCGCGGTCTCCTCGAACGAACGCGGCAGCGCCACCCAGGTCTGCATGCCGTGCAGCGGATGCTCGCCCGCGCGCAGCGCCTGCGGGGTGCGTTCGGAGTGGGCGATGCCGCGGCCGGCGGTCATCCAGTTCACGTCGCCGGGATTGATGTCCTGCACGCTGCCCAGGGTGTCGCGGTGGCCGATGCTGCCCGACCACAGGAAGGTGACCGTGGCCAGGCCGATGTGCGGATGCGGACGCACGTCGATGCCGTGACCGGGTTCGAACACGGCCGGGCCCATGTGATCGACGAACACGAACGGTCCGACCGAACGGGCCTGGATCGAAGGCACGGCGCGGCGGACCTGGAAACCGCCGAGGTCGTGGACGCGGGGGGCGACGATCGTGGTCATGGCGTGGCTCTCTGGCTGCGCGAATTCGAGGTCGCTAGCTTGTCACGGCGCCCGCTGCGCGAGCGCGCCTTGCGCGCAACGGCGTGTTGCGGCGCCGGGACTTGGGCGCCGCGCCGCCCGCGCGGACTCAGGGCGTGGTGGCGATCTTGAGCGTGGCCGCCGGCGCTTCGCCTGGCGCCAGCGAGGTCAGCTCGATGGTCCAGGCGCCGGCGGTCAGCACGGTCGCGCGCTCGGTGTTGAAGTTCAGCGCCTGCGCGGCGCCCGACGCGGGCGCGAATTCGAAGTTCACGTCGGCGTCGCCGGCGCGGATGCATTGCACGTTCGGCGGGCAGCGCGAGTCGTTGCTCACGCCGATATAGCGCAGCTGCGAGCGATCGGCCAGGGCGATGCGCTCGCCCGGCTTGAGGGTGGCGCTGCGCTCGCCGCCATCGGAGGGGCCAGTGCCAGGGCCGCTGGCGCAGGCGGACAGGGCGGTCAGCGACAGCAGGGCGGCGAACAGACGGCTCATGGCGACGGCCTCGATGCGGGAGCCCCGGATCGTAACCGACGCCGGCGCGCGCGCCGCGACGCGGCGTTCACCGCGCGGCGGCGGGATGCTCGCGCAGCTGCCGTGCCTGCGCGCGGTGGGCGCGCTTGGAGCGCCAGCCCAGGATCAATGCGCCCAGCGCGATCACCGGCGCCGGTGCGACCGACAGGGCCAGCACGCGTTGCGCGTAGCGGGCGTGCGCGATCGGCTCGGGCATCGCCGCCAACTGCGAATCGACGAAGGTGACCTGGGCCCAGAACACGAAGGCCAGGGTCGCCAAGGCCAGCGCGGTCAGTCCGATCAAGCGCGGCAGGAAGGCCTCGGGCCCGGCGCCGAGCAGGCCGCGCGCGAAATGGACGCCGAGGGTGTAGGTGCCGGCGTAGGCCAGCAATGCGGTCACGAACAGCACGCCTTGCATCGTGGGGACTCCTTGTCCCGTTGAGCGTCAGGTACCGAGCTTAGGCGAGCGCGTGCGCGCGCGCCCATGAGACGCGGGCCGCAGCGCCGAGGCGTGGCGCGGCTGCGCCCAGCCGGTGTCCGGTTCGGCGCCGTCGCTGCGTCGCGCCCTGTCCTTCAGCCGCGGTCGCGGCGCGAGGCCAGACGGTCGGCCAGACGCGTCGGTTCGGGCAGGCGATAGCCGCGCAGGCAGTGCAGGGTCAGGGCCAGCGCGCTGGCCATCGACACCCGATGGCCGGGCGAGACGATCAGCGGCCGGCAGCGCGGCTTGCTGCGCAGGACCTGGCCGATGGTGCGGCCGCGATACAGCAGTGGCGCGCAGTCGCCGCGCTGCGGTCCGGGCTCGTCGTGGCGGCCGACCAGCACCTTCTTGGCCACGCCGATGCTGGGCAGGCCGGTGGCGACGCCGAAGTGCGCGGCGATGCCCAGCCCGCGCGGGTGGGCGATGCCGTGGCCGTCGACGAAGGCCAGGTCCGGCGCCTCGCCCAAGGCCTCCAGCGCGGCCAGCAAGGCCGGCAATTCGCGAAAGCTCAGTAGGCCGGGCACATAGGGCATGCGGGTCGGAATGCGTGCGACTTCCTGCCGCAGCGGCTGCAGGCTGTCGGCGTCCAGCAACACGACCGCCGCGCGCGTGATCGCGCCTTCGTCCTCGAAGCCGACGTCGAAACCGGCGATGCGTCGCAAGGGCGTGGGGAAGTCGTCTTCCAGCACCAGCTCGCGCGCCAGGGTTTCCTGCAGGGCGCGCGCGGCCGCGACGTCGCCGTCCCAGGCCGGCAGCGCGGCCTGCGCCATCAGTAGCGAGTCTCGCTCAGGCTGGCGCGGCCCTGGGCGTCGAATACGATCGCGATGCGGCGGTCGAACTCGTTCTCCGCCATCGGCGCGACCGTGCAGCCGCACAACGCCGCGGCGATCTCCGGCACGGTGTTGCTGTGGCCGACCACCAGCACCGTGCCCAGCGGATGCCGGGCGCGCAGTTGCGCGGCGAACTCGGCGGCCGGCTGCTTGGCGTCGTAGACGGTCACCGCCATCGCATGCGCGCTGGCGGTCGGCGCGGCGGTGTTGCGGGTGCGTTTGTAGTCGGTGGCGTAGACGGCGAACACGTCCTTGCCGCTCAGGCTGTCGGCCAGGCGCTGCGCGCGCGCCTGGCCGTCCGGGCTGAGGTTGGGATCGCGCGGATCGTCGGCGGCCTTCTCGGCGTGGCGCACCAGCACGAATTCCAGCGCGGTGGCGGTGCGCGGCGGCGCGCTTGCGCAGCCGGCCAACACGCATAGCGCCAGCAGCATCGACATCGCTTTCGAGAAAGGCATGCGCGGGGTCCTCAAGCGTCCAAGCGTTGCGCGCCGGCGCGCGCGATCTCGCCGTCCTGGGCCGAGGGCGCGCCGGATACGCCGATCGCGCCCAGGATCTGGCCCTGGTGTTGCAGGCGCACGCCGCCTTCCAGCGGCAACGCCTGCGGCAGGCCGAGTACGACGGTGTGGCCCTGGGCCAGCAGTTCCTGGTGGAACACGGTGTCGCGGCGGTAGTTGACCGCGTGCTCGGCCTTGCGGATCGCGACCTCGACGCTGGCGTTGGGGGTGCCGTCCATGCGCCGGAACAGCAGCAGGCGGCCGGCGTCGTCGACGATCGCGATGCTCACCGCATGCCCGCCCGCGCGCGCCTGTGTTTGCGCGGCCTGGGCGATGCCTTCGGCGGCGGCCAGGGTGAGCGTGGTGCGGGTGGACAGCAGCTCTTTCATCGGCGGTGCGTGGCGAGTGCGGAAGGGCATCGCATCGTACGCCGGAATGGCGGTGGCTAGGGGCCGCGCTTGCGTTGCGAGTGTCGTGGCGCGCGGTGGGGCGATGGTGGGGTTCGCCTTTGGCTCACCGCAGCCTACGGGGGGCGTGGGGTGCGGTGGCAATCGCACCGGCGTTGAGTGCGGTGCATGGCGATGGTGCGGTTCGCCTTTGGCTCACCACACCCTACGGGGGGGCGTGGGGTGTGGTGGTAACCGCACCGGCGTTGAGTGCGGTGCATGGCGATGGTGCGGTTCGCCTTTGGCTCACCACACCCTACGAGGGGCGTAGGGTGTGGTGGTCACCGCACAGGCGTTGAGTGCGGTGCGTGGGCGATGGTGCGGTTCGCCTTGGCTCGCCGCGCCCTACGCTCAGGCCGCCTGTCGCAGCACCGTCAGCAAACCCTTGGCCGCGGCCAGGCGTGCGGGCGCGTCGGGCAGGTCCAGCTTGATCTTGAGTTTGTCGGCGCCGTCCATCTGGTAGAGCTTGGACTGGGTCTGGATCAGGCGGATCACCGCCATCGGATCCACGTTCGGCTTTTCGACGAACTGGACCCGGCCGCCCTTCTCGCCCAGGTCGAGTTTGCGGATGCCCAGCTCGGTCGCGGCCAGCTTGAGCTCGGCGACCGCGAACAGATGCTTGGCCGCGTCCGGTAGCAGGCCGAAGCGGTCGATCATCTCCACTTGCAGCTCGCGCAACTGGTCGACGTCGCGCGCGCCGCTGACGCGCTTGTACAGGGTCAGGCGGGTGTGCACGTCGGGCAGGTAGTCGTCCGGAATCAGCGCCGGGATGTGCAGCTCGACCTCGGCGCCGCGCGCTTCGGTCGCGTCCACGTCGGGCAGCTTGCCCTGGCGGATCGAACGCACCGCGCGTTCCAGCAGTTCGGTGTAGAGGCTGAAGCCGACTTCCGCCATCTGCCCGCTCTGGTCCTCGCCCAGCAGCTCGCCGGCGCCGCGGATCTCCAGGTCGTGAGTGGCCAGGGTGAAGCCGGCGCCCAGTTCGTCCATCGCCGCGATCGCGTCCAGGCGCTTGCGCGCATCGGCGGTGATCGAGCGCTTGTCCGGCACCACCAGATACGCATAGGCGCGGTGATGCGAGCGGCCGACGCGGCCGCGCAGCTGGTGCAGCTGGGCCAGGCCGAACTTGTCGGCGCGGTTCATGATGATGGTGTTGGCGTTGGGGATGTCGATGCCGGACTCGATGATGGTCGAGGCCAGCAGTACGTTGAAGCGCTGCTTGTGGAAATCCAGCATCACCCGTTCCAGCTCGCGCTCGGCCATCTGGCCGTGGGCGATGCCGATGCGCGCCTCCGGCACCAGCTCCTGCAGCTGGCGCTGCATGCGGCCGATGCTTTCGACGTCGTTGTGCAGGAAGTAGACCTGGCCGCCGCGCGCGAGCTCGCGCTGGAAGGCCTCGCGCAGCTGGGCGTCGTCCCAGGGCACCACGAAGGTCTGCACCGCCAATCGGTGCGCGGGCGGGGTGGCGATGATGCTCAGGTCGCGCAGGCCGGCCATGGCCATGTTGAGCGTGCGCGGAATCGGCGTGGCGGTCAGGGTCAGCAGGTGCACGTTCGCGCGCAGCGCCTTCAGCGCTTCCTTCTGGCGCACGCCGAAACGTTGCTCCTCGTCCACGATCACCAGGCCCAGGTCGGGGAAGCGCACGTCCGGCTGCAGCAGGCGGTGGGTGCCGACGATCACGTCGATCTTGCCCTCGGCCAGTTTCTCCAGTTCGGACTTGATCTCCTTGGCGGTCTTGAAGCGCGACAGCACTTCCACCCGCAGCGGCCAGTCGGCGAAGCGGTCGCGGAAGTTGCGGTAGTGCTGTTCGGCCAACAGCGTGGTCGGCACCAGCACCGCGACCTGCTTGCCGGCCGCGGCGGCGACGAAGGCCGCGCGCACCGCGACCTCGGTCTTGCCGAAGCCGACGTCGCCGCAGACCACGCGGTCCATGGGTTGGCTGCTGCCCAGGTCGCGGATCACCGCCTCGATCGCGGCGTGCTGGTCCGGGGTTTCCTCGAACGGGAACGCGGCCGCGAACGGCTCGTACATCACCCGGTCCAGATCCAGCGCCAGGCCGGCGCGGGCCTGGCGTTTGGCCTGGATCTCCAGCAGTTCGGCGGCGACGTCGCGGACCTTTTCGGCGGCCTTCTTCTTGGCCTTGCTCCATTGCTCGCCGCCCAGCGAATGCAGCGGCGCGGTTTCGACCGAGGCGCCCGAGTAACGGCTGATCAGGTGCAACTGCGCGACCGGCACGTACAGACGATCGCCCTTGGCGTATTCGATCTCGAGGTATTCGCCGGGCTGACCGCCGGCTTCCAGCACGATCAGGCCGCGGTAACGGCCGACGCCGTGGTCCTCGTGCACGATCGGCGCGCCCTCGGACAACTCGCCCAGGTCGCGGATGATGGCTTCGGGTTCGCGCCCGACGCGCTTGCGCCGGCGCGGCTGCGAGGCGCGTTCGGGGAACAGCTGGCGTTCGGTCAGCGCGGCCAGCGTCGGATCGGTCAGGGCGAAGCCGTCGTCCAGCGGCGCCACCGCGATCGCGAAGCGCGCATCGCCGGCGGCGAACGCGCTCCAGTCGCTCAGCACCTGCGGGCGCAGCTCGGCGGCCTGCAGCAGTTCCAGCAAGGCTTCGCGGCGGCCGGCGCTGTCGGCGGCGATCAGCACGCGGCCGCGATAGCTGCCCAGGAACGACTTCAGCGCCTGTGCGGGCGCGGCGTCCTTGGCCGCCAACGGCAGCGCCGGCGCCGGCTGGTCGCCCAGCGCGAGCGCGCGCTCGCGCTGCGGATGGCCTTCGCCGCAGACCTCGACGCGCTCGCCTTGGTTGAGGCGTTCGCGCAGCGCGTCCGGCGACAGATACAGCGTGTCGGGCGGCAGCAGCGGCCGTTCCAGATCGTGGCGGCGCTGTTCGTAGCGCTCGCCGGTGTTGATCCAGAACTGTTCGGCCGCTTCCAGCACGCCTTCGCCCAGCACCGGCAGCGCGCTCGCGCCGAGGTAGTCGAACAAGGTGGCGGTTTCGTTGAAGAACAGCGGCAGGTAGTACTCGATGCCCGAGGGCGCGATGCCGGCCTTCAAGTCCTGGTACAGGCCGCTGCGGCGCGTATCCAGATCGAAGCGGTCGCGCAGCGCGTCCAGCGCGCGCTTGAGCGAGGCCTCGTCCAGCGGCACTTCGCGGCCGGGCAGCAGGCGCACCGCGTCGAACTTGTCCAGCGAACGCTGCGACTCCGGATCGAAGGCGCGGATGGTCTCGATCTCGTCGTCCAGCAGCTCGACCCGGAACGGCGTGTCCGCGCCCATCGGATAGACGTCGAGCAGGCCGCCGCGCACCGCGAAGTCGCCCGGGTCCAGCACCTGCGGCACGTTGCGGTAGCCGGCCGATTCCAGGCGGCGCTTCTCCGCGTCCATGTCCAGGCGTTGACCGACGCGCACGTCGAAACTGCCGCCGACCACATGCTTCAGCGGCGCCAGGCGTTGCAGCAGGGTCTGCACCGGTACCACCACGATCCCGCGTTGCAGGTTGGGCAGGCGGTGCAGCGCGGCCAGGCGCTGCGAGACGATGTCCGGGTGCGGACTGAACTGGTCGTAGGGCAGGGTTTCCCAGTCCGGGAACGGCAGCACCGGCAGTTCGTCGTCGCCGCCCAGCAGGGTGCGCAGGTCGGATTCCAACTGATGCGCGGCGTGGTTGTCGCGCGCGATGGCCAGCAGCGGGCCGGCATGCGCGGCCGCCGCGGCGGCCAGGTGGAAGGCCAGCGCCGAGGGCGACACCGGCGCGCGCCACCAGGCGCGTTGTTGGCCGGCCTTGGGCAGCGGCGGAGCGGGGAACGGGAACTTGGGCATCGGGTTCGGCGGACGCTGGATCGATGAGGACGGAAGGCGAGGGCGCTCGTCGCGGCGGCAGGCCAAAACGAGTGCAGCGCCGGCAGCCTTCGCCGCCAGCGCAATGGGCGCCGAGTGTACGCGAGGGCGGTGAGCGGACCGTGCGTATTCGGGGGACTTCCTTGTACGCGGCCGGCGTCGCAGAGCGTGAGACGGGCGAGCGCAGGCGCTGTCGTGCCGATTCGTTCCGGGGCGAGGCTGGGGCTGAGGGCCTTCTGCGGGAGCGCCTTCCGGGGGGCGGCTTTTCTTAGGACGGCTCTATGCGGGAGGGCTGTCTTTTGGAGGGCCCCTATGGGAGGGCTCTCTAGTGGCGTGGCTCGCTGTAGGAGCGGTTCTGTCTAAAACCGGCTCTCTGTGGGAGTGGCTCTCTGTGGGAGCGGCTCTCTGTGGGAGCGGCGTAAGCCGCGATCGCGAGAACCGAGCGGCGGCGCTGCTTTGGGGGGCGCAATCGCGGCTTACGCCGCTCCCACAGGAAGCCGGGAGGTGGAAATTTATCGCACGTTCATAAAATAGCTTGCTATTAAATAGCGCGCTATGTAAATTACGCCCCATGAACACGCAGCCCGCCGCCCCGAACGCACAGCCCCCGCAGGCCGCCTCGTTGAAGCTGGACGACCAGCTCTGCTTCGCCCTGTATTCGACCTCGCTGGCCTTGAACAAGGTTTACCGCAAGCTGCTGGCGGGCCTGGGCCTGACCTATCCGCAGTACCTGGCAATGATGGTGCTGTGGGAACGCGATCAGCTGACCGTCTCGGAGATCGGCGAGCGCCTGTATCTGGATTCGGCCACCCTGACCCCGCTGCTCAAGCGCCTGCAGGCCGCCGGCCTGATCAACCGCACCCGCGCGCGCGAAGACGAGCGTCAGGTCGTGATCGCGCTGACCGAGGCCGGGCGCGCGCTGCAGGAACCGGCACGCGCGGTGCCGATGGGCATCTTCGGCGCGGCCGGTTGCGCGCCCGAGCAGCTCGGATCGATGAAGGCGCAGCTGGAATCGCTGCGCGGCAATCTCATGCAGCACCTTTGAACCGGCTAGCGGCGCGGGCGCCTGCGCGCACGTCGCCGATCGAATCCCGCCGTACGCAACACCCGAACACCTTCGAAACCGGCGACGGTTTCGTCCACCCAACGCCCCCCACCACCTAGGAGTCCGATCATGTCCCTCGACCAAGTCCTCTACACCGCCCATGCCACCGCCACCGGTGGCCGCGACGGCCGCGCCGTGTCTTCCGACAACGTGCTCGACGTCAAGCTGACCACCCCGCGCGAACTCGGCGGTGCCGGCGGCGACGGCACCAATCCGGAGCAGCTGTTCGCGGCCGGCTATTCGGCTTGCTTCATCGGCGCGCTGAAGTTCGTCGCCGGCAAGGAAAAGATCGCCCTGCCCGCCGACACCTCGATCGAAGGCGCGGTCGGCATCGGCCCGATCCCGGCCGGCTTCGGCATCCAGGCCGAGCTCAAGATCTCGCTGCCGGGCCTGCCGCGCGAGCAGGCCGAGGCGCTGGTGCAGAAGGCGCACCAGGTCTGCCCGTACTCCAACGCGACCCGCGGCAACATCGATGTGACCCTGACCATCGTCTGATCGCGTCCATCGCCCGCGACACCCGATCCCGGCGCGGCGACGTGCCGGGATTTTTTTTGCGCGCGCTAGGGCCGCGCTTCCAGCACCAGGTTGAAGGGCGTCTGGGTGGCGCGCCGGAACTGGCTGAAACCGCCCTCGCTCATCACCTGTTGCAGGCGCGCCTGTCCGGCTTGCGCGCCCAGCGCCGGGCCGTGCCGCGCCAGCGACACCGGCACGCAGATCTGCGAGGACGCGCCGTAGTAGACCCGCCCGACCGGATTGAGGTTGTCCTCGACGCGGTCGCCGGCGAAGGGTTCCACCAGCAGGCAGTGCCCGTCGGGCTTGAGCGCATCGCGCGCGTGACGCGCGGCGCCGACCGGATCGCCCATGTCGTGCAGGCAGTCGAAGAAAGCGATCAGATCGAAATTGCGGCCGCTGTAGCTGGTGGCGTCGGCGACCTCGAAATAGGCGTTATCGATGCCGGCCTCCTGGGCGCGACGGCGCGCGGTCTCGATCGAGGCGGGGTGGTAGTCGTAGCCGATGAAGCTGGTGTTCGGAAACGCCTTGGCCATCAGGGTGGTGCTGGCGCCGTGGCCGCAGCCGACGTCGGCGACCTTGCCGCCCCGGCGCAGCTTGTCGAGCACCCCGTCCAGCGCGGGCAGCCATTCGCCCAGCAGGTGCGCGTTGTAGCCGGCGCGGAAGAAGCGTTCGGTGCCGTGGAACAGGCAGGGGTGGTGCTCGCCCCATTCCATGCCGGCGCCGCTGCGGAAGTTGTCCTTGGTGCGTTCCAGCGCATGGAACGCGGCCTCGACGATGGAGTAGGCACCGGGCAGATCGACCGGCCCGCCCGGGTCGGCCAGACACAGCGCCTGCTCCTCGCTGAGCCGGTAGCGCCCGCTCGCCGCGTCGTACTGCACGTAACCGCCAGCGGCTTGATTGCCCAGCCATTCGCGCGCGTAGCGCTCATGGGTGCCGGTGCGCGCGGCTAGTTCGGCCGGGCTCAGGGCGTCTTGGGCCAGCGCCCGGTAATAACCGAGCTGATCGCCGATCAGGACCAGGCTGGCGCTGATGGCCGCGCCCAGGTCGCCGACCGCGCGGCCCAGGAATTCGTTGAGGCGTGCTTCGTCGATGCTCATATCCGCGTCCAGCCCGGTCCGTCCGTGGATGCGCGGCACGGCCTGCCGCCAGTCCCTTGCACGCTAGCCAACGCGATGAGCGCGCAGGCGCGGACAGCCACCGGTCGGTGAGGCGGGGAAGCAGGGGCGGGGGCGGCGCGACGGGCGCCGCGGGTGTCACTCCGGGCTGGGCTTGCGCAGGTCCAGCGAGACCCGGATCAGGCCGGGCGCGTCCTGCTGGAATTCGCGCTCGAAGCCCAGCGACTGCGCCAGCGCGATCATCGCGTGGTTGTGCTCGAACACGTCGCCGTAGATGCGCTCGACCTTCTTGCCGCGCGCCCACTTCACCAGCCGCGTCATCAGATAGCGGCCCAGTCCCATGTTGGCGATGAAATGGCTGACCAGGATGGCGAATTCCGCGTCCTTGCCGTTGTCGTCGATGGCCACCCGCGCCACCGCGCCGACCAGGGCTTCGCCGGGTGGCAGCGGTTCGGCCGCGACCAGGGCGAATTCGGTCTTGGGATTGATCCGGGTGAAGCGCTCGGCCATCTCCGGGGTGAGCTCCTTCAGCGCGTAAAGAAAACGCTGACGAACCTCATCGGGTTGCAATAAGCCGAAGCCCGCGCGCAGCGGCTCGGCGTCCTCCGGTCGGATCGGACGGATGAGCAACTCGCGTCCGTTGGGGAGACGCTGACGCTCGTGCCAAGGCGGGAGTCTTTCGCGCGCGGCCATGTCCGGATATTGGCACACTGGAAGCCGTTGCGGCTTCATTTCGGGATCACATGGACGAAAAAACCTTGCGCGCCTGGGTCGGCGCCTGGCCCGGGGTGGTCGAAGACCTGAAGTGGAAGGAGGTGACGGTCTTCAGCGTCGGCGGGCGGATGTTCTGTGCCTGCCGGCTGCAGGGACCGGAGCCGGGTGGGCTCAGTTTCCGGGTCGAGGACGAGCGTTTCCTGGGGCTGACCGAGCGCCCCGGCTTCCGCCCGGCGCCGTTCCTGGCCCGCGCGCATTGGGTCAACGTGCTGCAGCCGCAGCGCCTGCCGGCGGCCGAGCTGCAGGCTTTGCTGCGCCGCAGCTACGAGCTGATCCGGGCCCGCCTGAGCAAGAAGCTGCAGCGCGAACTGGCCGATTGACCGGCCGGCCGCAACCGCCACGCGCGCCTCTGGGGCGCGCAGGCGCGGATGCTAGACTCCGCCGCTTCCGAACCTCACGAGCAGGACGACCATGGCAGGTGGTGGTGATTCGACCCGCGCGATTCTGTTCGCGCTAGGCGCCAATTTCGCGATCGCGGTGGCCAAGGGCGTGGCCGCGTTCTTCACCGGTTCCAGCGCCATGCTGGCCGAGACCGTGCACTCGCTGGCCGACTGCGGCAACCAGCTGCTGTTGCTGCTGGGCCTGCGCCAGGCCAAGCGCCCGCCGTCGCCGGATTACCCGCTGGGCTACGGCAAGGCGATCTATTTCTGGTCCTTCCTGGTCGCGGTGATGCTGTTCACCGTCGGCGGCATGTTCTCGCTCTACGAGGGCATCCATAAGCTGCAGCACCCCGAGCCGCTGAAGCAGTGGTGGTGGGCGGCCGGCGTGCTCACCTTCGGCATCGCCGCCGAGGCGGTGTCGATGCGCGCCTGCCTGGTCGAGGTCAACAAGGCGCGCGGCAGCCGCAGCCTGTGGCAGTGGTTCCGCGAGAGCCGCCAGGCCGAACTGGTGGTGATCTTCGGCGAGGACCTGGCCGCGCTGCTGGGCCTGGTGTTCGCGCTGGCCGCGGTGATGACCGCGGTGATCACCGGCAACCCGATCTGGGACGCCATCGGCACCATCGCCATCGGCGCCCTGCTGATCGTGGTCGCGGTGTTCGTGGCGATCGAGGTCAAGGCGATGCTGATCGGCCAGAGCGTCGATCCGGCGCGTCAGCAGCAGATCCGCGACTTCCTCAACGGCCGTCCCGAGATCGCCCAGGTCATCAGCGTGATCACCCTGCAGCTGGGCAACGAGGTGATGGTGTCGGTGCAGGCGCGCATGCGCGAAGAGCACAGCGTGCCGGCCCTGACCGAGCAGATCAACGTGGTCGAGCGGGCGATGAAGCAGGCCTTCCCGGAAGTGCGCTGGAGCTTCTTCGAGCCGGATACCAAAGCCGGCCTCTGACGCCGCGACGGCCGCGAATAAAGACGCCACGGGGCACAAATCCCGTGGCGTTTTTCATGGCCGGCGCTGGGCGATAATCGCCGCGATCGGGCAGGGAAGGGACGCGGGCATGAAAACGCTGCATGCGGTGTTGTTGTCGACGGGCTTGGTGGCGGCGGTCGGCGGGGTGGTGGCGTACGCCGCCTACGCCTACACCGCGGAGTTGCGGGGGCGGATGCATGACGCGGTGAGCGCGGCCCCGCCCAAGAAAGCGGACCCCGCCGCGCAGGCGCTTAGCGAGCGTGCGGCCGAGGAGCTACTGGCCTCGCTGCGCCCGCGCCTGGTCGCGAGCGAGCGCCCGGTGCGGCATATCGCGCTGACGCCGATGGCGCAGGACCAACTCAAGGCCAGCAAGGTCGGCGGCCGCGCCTACTGGGCCGCGGGCCGCGACTATCCGCGCGATCCCGGTGGCCGGCCGCTGGTGCTGCTGGCCCAGGTCGACCTGGCCGAGGCGCGTCTGGACGGCGCGCCGCAACAGGGCCTGTTGCAGTTTTTCATTTCCGACAGCGGCGACTATTACGGCGCCAACTTCGACGACCCCAAGCACGACGGCATGGACGCGTTGAGGCAGGCGCGGGGATTTCGCGTGGTGCATTGGCCCGACGCGAGCGCACCGGCGGTGGCGCCGCCGGCTCGGCCCGGCGGCGAGCAGCGCCTGCCGTTCGAACCGGACCAACCTCGACGGATGCGCTTCATCGCCGAGCGCGAAAGCCTGGGCAGCAACGACAGCGGCTGGCCCGCGGCGATGGGCGAGTCGCTGGACGAGCGCGTCGAGGCCTACGTGCGGGCGCATCCCGAGCAGGACAGCGATGCGCTGACCGACGCCCTGTTCGAGCGCTTGTCGCGCAGCGGCCACAAGTTCGGCGGCCACCCGGACTTCACCCAGAGCGACCCGCGCGAGGCCGGCGACCGCCAGGTGCTGTTGCTGCAGCTCGACAGCGACGAGGTCATGATGTGGGGCGACTCGGGCATCGCCAACTTCTTCATCGACTCCGACGATCTCAAGCGCGGCGAGTTCGGCCGTGTCGCCTACCACTGGGATTGCTATTGATGCGATTGCGACGGTACCTGCCGGCCGATCGCGCGGCCTGCCTGGCGCTGTTCACCAGCAACGTGCCCGATTACTTCGCCGAACTCGAACGCGCCGATTTCATCCAGACCCTGGACGAGATCGACGATTACTTCGTGATCGAGGCGCCGGGCGAGGGCCTCGTCGCATGCGGCGGCTACGCGGCCCTGGACGACGCGCCCGAGGTCGCCGGCCTGTGCTGGGGGATGGTGAGGCGCGACCTGCACCGGCGTGGCTACGGCGAGCATCTGTTGCGAGAGCGTCTGCGTCGCATCGCTGCCGAGCCGGCGTTCGAGCGCATCGTGATCGAGACCACTCAATTCAGTCGCGCATTCTTCGCTCGCCACGGTTTCGTCGCCACGCGCGAGGTGGCCGACGGCTTCGCGCCCGGCTACGACCTGGTCGAGATGCAGCGGCCCGCGCGCTAGCGGGCCGCCAGACGGTCAGGCGTCGCTGCGCGCCAGCCACTGCAGTTGCGAGCTCGCCGCCGGGGTCTCGCCCAGGGCCTTGCTCAGCAGGGGCAGCACCGCCGCCAGGGTCTGGTCCGACTGATAGGGCGGATTGACCAGCAGCAGACCGCTGCCGTTCATGCGCAGCGGCGAATCGTCGGCGCGCACCAGCAGCTCGGCGGCCAACACCGACTTGGCCGGCAGCGCGGCGGCGCGACGATAGAACGGCTGCAGCGAGCGCCGCAGCTTGATCGGATACCACAACGCGTAGCAGGCCTGTGGCCAGCGGCCCAGACCCTCGCGCAGGGCGCCGATGGCGGTGTCGAACTCCTCCAGCTGCGCCTCGTAAGGCGGATCGATCAGGACCAGACCGCGGTTGTAGCGGGTGGCGCCGATCTTGGGCGGCAGCAGGGCCTTCATCGCGGCGTAGCCGTCGCGCTGGTGCACGGCCATGCGCGGGTCGCGGGCGAAGTTGTGTTCGAGCTGGGCGGCTTCCTCGGGTTGCAGCTCGCAGGCGGCGATGCGGTCGTCGGCGCGCAGCGCGTGCGCGAGCAGCCAGGGCGAGCCGGGGTAGGCGGCGCTGCCGTGCTCGGCGCGGCAGGCCTTGACCGCGCCCAGATAGCGCGCGATCGCCGGATGCTTGGGCGCCTCGGCCAGCAGGCGGGCGATGCCGCCCTCGGCCTCGCCGGTGCGCAGCGCCGAATTGCCGTCCAGCGGGTAGAGCCCGCGCCCGGCATGGGTGTCCAGCGCGAACAGCGGCGCGGGCTTGACCGCGAGAGCGTCGCACAGCACCAGCAGGGCGACGTGTTTGAGCACGTCGGCATGGTTGCCGGCATGGAAGGCGTGGCGGTAGTTCATTCAGAGCCGGGAATGGGGAATGGGGAATTGGGAATCGGGGGGCGTTACAGCCGGGGTCCGCCAGGGAGCGGCGCCTCGCACCATACAGAACCGGCGGCAGGGGAGCGAAGCCATTATGCTTCGCCCTTAACGATTCCCTATTCCCCATTCCCGATTCCCGGCCTTACCAATGCCTCGCATCCTGCTGGTCGACGACGAACCCGCGATCGCCGCCACCGTGCTCTACGCGCTGCGCGCCGAGGGCTTCGAGGCCGAGCACTGCCTGACCGGCGGCGAGGCCCTGCGCGAAGCCCAGCGTCAGGCCTACGACCTGGCGGTGCTGGACGTCGGTCTGCCCGACATCGGCGGCTTCGCCCTGTGCCGCGAGCTGCGCCGCGAGCGCGACCTGCCGGTGATCTTCCTGACCGCGCACGATGCCGAGGCCGATCGCATCCTCGGCCTGGAGATCGGCGCCGACGACTACGTGACCAAGCCGTTCTCCCCGCGCGAGCTGGTCGCGCGCGTGCGCGTGGTGCTGCGGCGCGGGCGCGCCCAGGCCGAGGCGCCGGCCGCGGCCGAGGGCGCGTTCCGCCACGATCCGGAAGGCAAGCGCATACGCTACCGCGGCCAGCCGCTGGACCTGACCCGCTACGAGTACGGCCTGCTGGCCGCGCTGCTGCAACGGCCGGGCGCGGTGCTGTCGCGCGCGCAGCTGATGGACCGGGTCTGGGGCGACGCCCTGGACAGCGGCGACCGCACCGTCGACACCCATATCAAGACCCTGCGCGGCAAGCTGCGCGAGATCGACGGCGAGTCCGATCCGATCCGCACCCACCGCGGACTGGGCTATTCGCTGGATGCGAACTGAGCCGCGCGCATGAAGATCGGGCTGCGCATTTTTCTGGGCTACTTCTGCATCGTCGCGCTGGCCGCGCTGCTGCTGACGCGGGTGTTCCTGGCCGAGGTCAAGCCCGGCGTGCGCCAGGCGATGGAAGACACCCTGGTGGATTCGGCCAACGTGCTGGCCGAGCTGGCCACCGACGATTTCATCGCCGGGCGCATCAACGACGGCGCCTTCGCCCGGCGCGTGCGCGAGCTGCGCGGGCGCGACTTCGGCGCCGAGATCTGGGGCTTCGGCAAGCGCGCCACCAACTATCGCCTGTACATCACCGACGCGCGCGGCGTCGTGGTGTTCGACAGCGACGGCCGCGACCTGGGCCGCGACTACTCGCGCTGGAACGACGTCTACCTGACCCTGCGCGGGCGCTACGGTGCGCGCTCCACGCCCAGCGATCCGGACGATCCCAACTCCAGCGTGATGCACGTGGCCGCGCCGATTCGCGACCCGGCCGGCCGCATCATCGGTTCGCTGACCGTGGCCAAGCCCAACCGCACCATCGCGCCCTTCATCGAGCGCAGCCAGCGCGTGGTGCTGCGCTGGGGCGGCGTGCTGATGGGCACCGCGCTGCTGATCGGCCTGTTCGCGGCCTGGTGGCTGTCGCGCCAGCTCAACGGCCTGCGCCGTTACGCGCACGCGGTCAGCGCCGGCCGCCGCGCCGAGCTGCCGGCCTCGGTCGGCGAGTTCGGCGAACTCGGGCGTGCGCTGGAGAGCATGCGCACCCAGCTCGAGGGCAAGCAGTACGTCGAGCAGTACGTGCACACCCTGACCCACGAGATGAAGAGCCCGCTGGCGGCGATCCGCGGCAGCGCCGAGCTGCTGGAAACGCGGCCGGGCGAGGCGCCGATGGCGGAGGAGGACCGCGCTCGCTTCGCCGCCAGCATCCGCCGCCAGAGCGACCGGCTGGCGCAGATGATCGACAAGCTGCTGGCGCTGGCCGCGGTCGAGCACCGCCAGCGCCTGGACAACCCCGAGCCGGTGGACCTGGCCGTGATCGCGCGCGAGGCCGCCGAACAGTGCGCGCCGCGCCTGGCCCAGGGCGGCTTGCGCCTCACGCTGGACCTGGCAGAAGACCTGCCCACCCTGGACGGCGACCCCTTCCTGCTACGCCAGGCCCTGGTCAACCTGATCGACAACGCCGCCGACTTCTCGCCCGCGCAAGGCGAGATCGCGCTGCGCCTGTACCGCGACGGCGAGGCCCAGCGCGTCGACGTCGGCGACCGCGGTACCGGCGTGCCCGAATACGCGCTGCCGCGCGTGTTCGAGCGCTTCTACTCGCTGTCGCGCCCCGCCGGTGGCAGCCGCAGCAGCGGCCTGGGCCTGTGCTTCGTGGCCGAGGTCGCGGCCCTGCACGGCGGCCACGCCGCGCTGAGCAACCGCGATGGCGGCGGCGCCCTGGCCAGCCTAGTGCTGTCGCGCGGCCTGTAGGCCGCGCGAGGAGTGAGCTTAGAGGAGTGAGGAGTGAGCGAAAGCCGCTAGCGCACTCGCTCGCTCCTCACTCCTCCACGCTCACTCCTAGCCCCAACACTTCACCATCGCTTCACCGTTCCCCCATCCTCCCCACCCAGGCCGCGCCCATCCTGCCGTCACCGCAACGACAGGAGAGGGGACATGCGACTTTGGTTGAAAATATTCTTGGTGCTGGGCATGACCCTGGCGATCCTGATTCCGCTGCTGCTGATCCGCGGCGTGATCAACGACCGCCAGAGCTATCGCAACCAGGCCGTGGCGACGATCGCGCGCAGCTATGCCGGCGCCCAGGCCTTCACCGGTCCGGTGCTGGTGGTGCCGTACACCGACTTCATCGAAACCGACGAGAAGGACGAGAAGGGCTTCGTGCGCCGGGTCGTGCGCGAGGAAAGCAGTCGCTGGACCTATTTCCCGACCACCCTGGACGTGCGCGGCCCGCTCAAGCCCAGCACGCGCCGGCTGGGCCTGCACGAGGTGCGGGTGTACGAGTGGCAGGCCCAGGCCAAGGCCGATTTTCGCGCCGAGCTGCCCAAGACCGCGCTGCCCGCCGGGCATACCCGCAAGATCGGCCGGCCCTGGTTGAGCTACGGCTTCGCCGACGTGCGCGGCCTGCTGTCGACGCCGGCGCTGCGCATCGACGGCGCCGCGGTCGAGGTCGAGGAGGGCATGGGCAGCCGCGACGGCGGCGGCGTGCACGCGCGTCTGGCGGTGCCGGAGCCCGGCCAGGTGTTGAACCTGCGCACCCAACTGGACTTCAACCTCGGCGGCACCGAGTCGCTGGCGCTGGTGCCGCTGGCCAAGAGCAACCGCTTCGCGATCCAGTCCAGCTGGCAGCACCCACGCTTCGGCGGCAGCTTCCTGCCGCGCACCCGCGACATCGGCGCCCAGGGTTTCAACGCCGACTGGCAGGTGTCTTCGCTGGCCACCAGCGCGCAGCGCCAGTTCCTGGACGGCAAGACCGTGCCCAGCGTGGAAGGCGGCGAGATGAGCGGCGGCGAACGCGCCGACACGGTCGCCACCGGCGGCATCGATGCGGTCGCGGTGGCCCTGGTCGATCCGGTCAACGTGTACTCGCAGGCCGATCGCGCCAGCAAGTACGGCCTGCTGTTCGTGCTGCTGACCTTCATCGGCTTCTTCATCTTCGAACTGATCAAGCAGCTCCCGATCCACCCGATCCAGTACGGCCTGGTCGGCCTGGCGCTGGCGATCTTCTTCCTGCTGCTGGTCAGCCTCAGCGAACACATCGCCTTCGCCTGGGCCTATCTGGCCGCGAGCGTGGCCTGCATCGGCCTGCTCGGCTTCTACCTCAGCGCGGTCTTGCGCAGCGTCGGCCGCGGCCTGGGCTTCGCGGCGATGCTGGCGACCTTGTACGCGGCGCTGTACGGCCTGCTGGTGTCGGAGGACAACGCGCTGGTGATGGGCGCGGGCCTGCTGTTCCTGATCCTGGCCGCGGTGATGGTGATCACCCGTAAGGTCGACTGGTACCAGCTCGCCGGCTCGCGCCCGCTGGCGCGCTGATTCGGCGATATCGCGGCCGCGGGCAGACGCCCGCGGCCGCACTTTGTGTCATGGCCGCCGATCGGGTCGCTGCTGCGCCGGTCGGCCGCCGAGTGTCCCGTGCTGCGCTTGGCCTAAACTGCCTGTCATGAATGCGTCCCCGATCGAAATACGTTGCGTCGTAGGCGAGGCGATCGCCCCCTACCTGGACGATCTCGCGCGGCTGCGCATCGCGGTGTTCCGCGAGTGGCCGTATCTGTACGACGGCGACAGCGACTACGAAGCCCAGTACCTGCAGACCTATCTGCGCTCCTGGCGCAGCATCGCGGTGCTGGCCTTCGACGGCGACCAAGTGGTCGGCGCGTCCACCGGCCTGCCCCTGAGCGACGAGTCCGACGCCTTCCGGACGCCGTTCGCCGACAGCGCCTTCGATCCCGAGCGCGTGTTCTATTGCGGCGAGTCGGTGCTGCTGCCGACGTATCGCGGGCGCGGCCTGGGCCATCGCTTCTTCGACGAGCGCGAAGCGCATGCGCGCTCGCTGGGCGGCTACGACTGGACCGCCTTCTGCGCGGTCGAACGCGCCGCTGACGACCGCCGCCGGCCGCCGTTTCAGCGCGACAAGGACGAGTTCTGGAGCAAGCGCGGTTACCGCCGGCAGCCGCAGCTGCGCGCGAGCCTGGCCTGGCGCGAAGTCGGGCGCGGCGAGGTCGCGCACACGCTGGGCTTCTGGCTGCGTGCGCTGGAGCGTCAGCGTTGAAGGTCGCGGTCGCCAAGTACCGCATCGGCGCGCCGCGCAGCTTCGCCGAGTTCGCCGACAAGCAGGCGCGCTGGCTGGGCGAGGCCAAGCGCGCCGGCGCCGAACTGGCGGTGCTGCCCGAATACCTGGCCCTGGAGCTGGGCGCGAGTTTCGGCGCCGCCACCCAGGGCGATCTGCACGCCTCGCTGATCGCGATCCAGACCTATCACGACGCCTGGCGCGAGCTGTACGGCCTGCTCGCGCGCGAGCTGCGCATGCACGTGGTCGCCGGCAGCTTTCTGCTCGACAACGGTCGCGGGCGCTATCGCAACCGCAGCTATGCCTTCGCGCCCGACGGCGGCGTGCTGTGGCAGGACAAGCTGCAGCTGACCGGCTTCGAGAAACGCGCCGCGGTGATCGAGGGCGGCGATGCCTTGCGCGTGTTCGCGCTGGGCGAGACGCGCGCGGCCATCGCGGTCTGCTACGACATCGAGTTTCCGCTGCCGGTGCGCGCCCAATGCGAAGCCGGCGCGCGTGTGCTGATCGCGCCCAGCTGCACCGACACCGAGGCCGGCGCCACCCGCGTGCGCGTGGGCTGCCTGGCGCGCGCGTTGGAGAACCGTTGCTTCGTCGCCCAGGCGGTGACCGCGGGCGACGCGGCCTGGAGCCCGGCGCTGGACACCAACACCGGCGAAGCCGCGATCTATGCGCCGATGGACGTGGGCCTGCCCGCGGACGGCATCGTCGCGATCACCCGCGGCGATCAGACCTGGGCGGTGGCGGACCTGGATTTCGCCGCGCTGGACGCCAGCCGCGCGCAGGCGCAGGTGGCGAACGATCGCGACTGGGCGGGGCAGAGCGCGCCGGCGATCGAGCGGGCGGCGTTGATGGAGTGGGGTTGAGGCCTAGAGGCTCTCCGGGCCGCCCCTTTTCCCGCGCGCGCTTCTAGCCCCTCTCCCGCCTGCGGGAGAGGGGTTGGGGTGAGGGCCGCCGCAAGCGAACGAACGCACAGCCAAAGACGCGCGAGAGAAGCGCCGCACCTCAACCAAACAACGACACCCCAGGCACCAACCACAACGACAGCCCCGCCAAGGCACTCCCGATCGCCGTCGCCGCCAATACATCGCTGGGGTAATGCAGGCCCAGCACCACGCGCGACAAGGCGACGCTGGCGGTGAACGGCACCAGCAGCCAGGCCAGCGCCGGGTAATGCGCCATCGCCACCAGGCTGAAGGCGACCGCATGCAAGGTATGCCCGGACGGGAAACTGAATTCGTCCAGCGGCGCGACCCAGGCGTGGATGCGGGTGTCGGACGCGAACGGGCGCGGCCGCCGCGTCCAGCGCTTGAGCAGCTTGTACAGGGTCAACGCGATCGCGCCGGTCGCGGCCAGATGGGCGGAGGCCAGCAGGCCGGCGTAGCCGTCCACCACCACCAGCGTGCCCATCAGCAGATACCAGAACACCCCGTCGCCGAGGCGGCTGATCGCGGCGAAGTAGGCGCGCGAGCCGCTGCGCTCGCAGACCCGGTTGGCGCGCAGGCACCAGCCCGAATCGCCGGCGTTGAAGCGTTTGCGCAAGGGCATGCGGTTCATACGACCTCCCGTTCGTCTTGTACGGCCAGGGTTTTGCCGTGCCGCGGCGGGCGGCGTGGCGCGGTCTCGGCCAGTCCGCTCAGCAAGGCATCGAAATCGGCGGCGACCTGCTCGGGTCGCAGGCCGGCGATCGCGGCGCGGCCGGCGCGCGCCATCGCCGCGCGCAGCGCGTCGTCGCTGCCGATGCGCGCCGCGGCGGCGATGAAGCCGGCCTCGTCGCCGTCGGCGATCGCGGCGCCATGCTCGCCATCGCGCAGGTGCTCGTGCGCGGCGCCGTAATCGAACGCGACCGTGGGCACGCCGCTGGCCATGGCTTCCAGGGTCACGTTGCCGAAGGTCTCGCTGCGGCTGGGGAACAGGAACAGATCGCCGCTGGCGAAATGCGTGGCCAGATCGGCGCCGCGCTGCACG
The DNA here is from genome assembly GCF_001429785.1 of Lysobacter sp. Root916. Classification (GTDB taxonomy): domain Bacteria; phylum Pseudomonadota; class Gammaproteobacteria; order Xanthomonadales; family Xanthomonadaceae; genus Lysobacter. The sequence goes on from NZ_LMJF01000001.1 coordinate 356,233, forward strand.
CCGCAGAACGCGAAGTCGGGTTGCTCGCGTTGCAGTTTGGCGCGCTCGGGGCCGTCGCCGACCCAGACGAAGCGCGCCTCGGGCCGCTGTTGCTGGAGCGCGCGGAACGCGCGCACGGCCAGGTCCAGATTCTTCTCCGCTGCGATCCGGCCGACGTAGATCGCGGCCACGCCGCCGTCGGGGATGCCCCAGGCGCGACGCAGCGCCTCGCTGCGCCGGCTTGGCTCGAACAGCGCGGTGTCGACCGCGCGCGGCAGCCGCACCACATTCTCGAAGCCTTGCGCGCGCAGGAACTCGGCCAGCTCGCGGGTCGGCACCAGGGTGGCGTCGGCGTCGTTGTGGAAACGCCGCATCCAGCGCAGCGCGGTGCCGACCAGGAACGGCGCGCCGTAGTCGCGCATGTATTCGTCGAAACGGGTGTGGAAACCGGTGGCGACCGGAATGCCCAGGCGCCGCGCCGCGCGCAGCGCCGACCAGCCCAGCGGACCCTCGGTGGCCACATAGATCGCGTCGGGCGCCTGCGCGCTCCAGGCCTGGATCAGGCGCCGGGTCGCCGGCAGGCCCACGCGCAGGCCGGGGTAGCGCGGCAGCGGCACGCTGCGCAGCAACAGCTCGTGTTCGGCGCCGCTGCGTTCGTGGGCCTGACGCGGGCGCACCAGGTCGACCCGGTGCCCGCGCGCGCGCAGACCCTGCTCCAGACCTTGCACGGTCAGGGCCACGCCGTTGATCTCCGGCGGGTAGGTCTCGGTGACGATCGCGTAGCGCATGCGCGGCTCCCGGTTTGGGCAAGCCTGTTGGAAAGGCGTTAAGCGGCCATGTCAGGGCCATGACCGCGCCATGACGCGCGATGGCCGGGGTTTGCGACGAAACCCCGGATACGCCGACGAAGCCGATTGACAGGGGAGGCCGTTTCGACTGTACTAGTCACAACAGTACAGTTAGTACAGTCCAGGAGCGCCCCATGGCCCGCACCCGCCCGCTGATGATCCAGATCGCGACCGGCGATCCGCGCCCGATCGGCAAGCAGATCGCCGACGCGGTGCGCATGAAGATCGCCACCGCCGAACTCGCGCCCGGCGACCAACTGCCCAGCGTGCGCGGCCTGGCCCAGCAGCTGACGATCAACCCCAACACGGTCGCCAAGGTCTACGCCGAACTCGCCGCCGAGGGTTGGCTGGAGGCGCGCCAGGGCCTGGGCCTGTACGTGGCGCCGGTGCGCCAGCGCCTGAGCGAGCCCGAGCGCGAGCGCCGCCTGGAAGAAGCCGTGCAGCGCTTCATGCAGGACGTGATCGGGTTGGGCTATGCGCCGGAGGAACTGCAGGCGCGCCTGCAGCGCGAGTTTCTCGCGCTGGTTCCGCGCAAGACCGCCTGACCCCCGATGCCCGCCTCCGATCCCAGGCCCGCCGCCATGTCCGATAGCCACGACTACGTGATCCAGACCCAGGGGCTGAGCAAGCGCTACGGCCGCAAGCTCGCCCTGGACCGCCTCGACCTGTGCATCCCGCGCGGCCGCATCCACGCCATCGTCGGCGCCAACGGCGCCGGAAAATCCACCTTGTTCCGGATCCTGCTCGGCTTCCTGCCGCCGACCGCCGGCTCGGCCAGCATCCTCGGCCGCGACAGTCAGCGGCTCACCCCCGGCGACCGCGAGCGCATCGGTTTCGTCAACGAAGAGCACACCCTGCCGGGCTGGATGCGGGTGGCGGCGGTGGTGGACATGCACCGCCGCCAGTACCCGCGCTGGAACGAAACCGCGTTCCGCGGCGTGCTCGATCATTACCACGTGCTGCCCGAACAGAAGGTCGGCCAGCTCTCGCGCGGCGAGCGCGCGGGTCTGAACCTGGCGATCGCGTTGGCGCAAGGGCCGGAACTGCTGGTGCTGGACGAACCCACCCTGGGCCTGGACGTGGTCGCCAAGCGCGCCTTCCTGGAGTCGCTGATGTACAGCAACGCCAGCGACGATTGCACGGTGGTCTATTGCTCGCACCAGATGGAGGAGATCGAGCGCGTCGCCGACAACCTCATCATCCTCGAGCGCGGTCAGCTCAAGAACATGTCGGCGCCCGAGGACTTCTGTGCGCGCGTGCGCCACTGGGTCGCCGACATTCCGTTCAAGGGCCCCGACCCGCGCACCGTGCCGGGCCTGCTGCAGGCGCAGCGCCTGGACGGCCTGCACCACTACCTGGTGCTGGACCAGGACGAGGACTTCGCTGAATTCCTGCGCGCCAGCGGCGCGCGTTCGGTGCAAAGCATGCCGGTCAGCCTGGACCGCGCGGTCAACGGCTTCCTGGCCAAGAACCACGCCGCACCGGCCACCGCCGCGGACGCGGCGAGCTGACGCGGCCGCCATATTCGGGGACTACGCCATGTGGGATTTGTTCAAGGCCGAACTGCTGCGCTTCCGCGCCTGGGCCATCGCTTACGCCGCCGTGCAACTGGTGGTGCTGGGCTTCATGAGCCGGGTCGTCGATCTGGCGCAGCAGTCCTACCTGGTCTACCAGGTCATCGGCATCGTCTACGCGGTCAGCGGCTTGCTGCTGGGCCTGTACCAGATGGGCGGCTACCGACGTCCGAACGCCTGGTTGAACCTGCTGCACCGGCCGCTGCCGCATGCGCGCGTGGCCTTGGCCCTGGTCGGCGCCGGCGCGCTGCTGCTGGCGATCGCGGTGCTGCTGCCGTTGCTGCTGGTCGCGGCCTGGCAGGAATTCATGACCGCGCGCGTACTCGATCTGCGTCACCTGCTGCTGGCCGCCTCCGGCCTGCTGCTGGCGCTGTGCGCCTATCTGGCCGGCGGCTACGCGATGCTGGCCGACAAGCGCTACGGCTGGTCCGCGCTGGTGCTGGTGTTCGGCTTGCTGATCGCGCGCGCCACCGGCCTGGGCGCGATCGCGCTGCAGCTGTACCTGCTGATCGTGTTGGCGGCGATGTTGCTGATCGCGTTCAAGCCCGACCTGAGCGCGCCGCCGCGCAACGCCGCCGCCGCCTTGCTCACCGCGATCCCGCTGCAGTTCGCGCTGTGGTTCGCGCTGGTGATCGTCGGCTTCGGCGTCGAGTTCGTATGGATCGCGCAAGGCTCGCATCCCAACAACATGGCGGTGGCGCCGCCGGGCGGCGAGAAGGAAGCCGAATTCTCCGAAGGCAGGGACCTGATGCGCATGGGCCTGGCCGGCAGTCGCGACCCGCAGGCCGAACTGTGGCGCGAGCAGGCCCTGATCTCGGAGATCTACGGCACCGGCCCCGGACTGCGCGGCTTGCCGCAACGCAACCAACTGACCAACCGCGAGCCGATGGAGTTCGACGACGAGACGCAGCGGCAGCGCTGGGTATTCAGCCACGACCGCATGCGTTTCGAGGGTTACAGCCTGGTCGACAAGCGCGCGGTCGGCAGCCTCGGCGTCGACGGCGACGCCGCCTTCCCGCAACCGGTGCAGCCCGGTCCCGAGGGCCTGTTGGTCGCGCGCGATGCGGTCTATCAGTACGACAGCGACGCGCGCCGCGTGTTGCCGCGCGCGCGGCTGCCGCGGGGCGAAGTTCTGACCGGCCTGGACAAGGTCGGCGACAGCGCGGTCCTGTTGAGCGATCGCGCGCTGTACTTCTACGACCTGCGCGAGCTGGACAACGACGACGGCGTGCTCAAGCCGCGCCAACGCGTGGCGCTGCCGGGACGCAGCGGCGATCTGGTGCGCATCGATCTGATGGAGCTGCTGGACGGCTATCTGGTCTCGTTCCTGTTTACCTACGCCTCGCACAACGCCGAGGGCGTCTTGCCCTACCAGCAGTTGCTGCGCGTGGACGACGCCGGCCGGACGACGCCGGTGGCGCGCCGACAGCTGAGCCTGGATTACCCGATCGCCTGGCGCTACCAGAACTGGTACACCTCGCCGCTGTTGTATCGCGCGCAGAAGGCGCTGCTGGCTCTGCACTCGGGCTATCTGCCCGAACGCGACATGGCGACGCCGCCAGCACCGCGCACGGCCCAGTGGATCGCCGGCGCCTTGTTGCTGCTGTCCGTGTTGGGGGCGCTATGGCGCCTGCCGCGCACCGCCTTGTCGCGGCCGGCGCGGATCGCCTGGCTGGCGGCCTGCGCGGCGCTCGGCCTGCCGGCGCTGATGAGTTTGTGGCTGATCTACCGGCCGCGCGAAACCCTGGACGAGTTGCCATCGGCGCAAGCGGCGATGGCCTAGGCCGTCGCTCGCCGAGCCAGCACCGACCGATCAAGAACATTCAACCGTGGGCCTGCCTAGGCGGGCCCCGCAGGAGAGGCCCATGAGCCCCAGTACGATCGCGCCGTCGGCGCGAACGCGCCCGCCTGCGCGTGCGCCTCACCCACCCTGGTGGCGCACCGTGCTGCGCGACGCGCTGATCATGGCGTTGCTGTGCGTGTGCGCACGCGCGCATGCCGACGAAGCCACGCAGCTGCGCGCGGCGGTCGCCATCGAGCGCGCACGCAGCCCGGCACCGAGCTACGCGCGCGCGGAGTTCCTGGCCCGCCCGGCGCTGCTGGGCGCCTGGCTGGCGCCGGACGGTCGCAACGTCGCCTACCTGCTCCAGGGCGAGCGCAACCGCGGCGTCTGGCTGCTGCCGACTGCGGGCGGCGCGCCGCGACGGTTGCTCGCGCACACCGAAGCCCAGACGCTGAGCTGGTCGCGCGACGGGCGCTGGTTATTCCTGCAGTCCGCGCAGCAGTTGTACGCGCTGGCCACGGCGGGGCAGCGCGGCTCTGGCGCGATCGCCAAGCTCGGCGGCCGCTGGGAACGCAGTTTCGAGGCGGTGGACCCGGCCCTGCCGGCCGCCGCGATCGTGTTGGAAAGCCCGCCACGGGTGTCGCGGCTGGCCAAGCGTTGGCGGCTGTACCGCGTCGACACGCAAGGCCGCCAGACCTTGCTGCACGAGTCCGTCCAGGAGATCGTCGACAGCACTTACGACAGCGACGGGCGCCTGCGCTATCTGACCCTGGTCGAAGGCGAGGGCTATGCGCTCTACCGCAAGGACGGCGCGCGCTTGCGCGTGGCGATGCGGTGCACGCGACTGCAGCGCTGTTCGCCCTTGGCCAGCGATGGCGTAGGCCTGTGGCTGAACACCACGGTCGGTCATGGCTATCTGCGGCTGGCGCGCCTGGGCGGCGACGGTGTCCTGCGCACCGTGCATGCCGATCCGCGCGGCGAAGCGGACCTGGATCAGGTCGTGCTGGATCCGCTCAGCGGACTACCGTTGATCGCCAGCTATCGCAGCACGGTGGCGGCCAACTACGGCCTTACCGCCGAGGCGCAACGCCGGGTCGCGGCGATCGAGCGCCGCTATCCGGGGCGCAACCTGCGCATCGAAGTCGGCAGCGGCGCCGGCGCGCGCTGGCTGGTGCACGAGCGCGCGGGCTCGCAGAAGGGCGAACGCCTGCATCTGTACGATCCCGCCGGCGCAAGCTTCCGCGAAATCCTCGCCGACGCCGGGTTCCGGCATGGCCGCCAGACGGTGGCGCGAATCCCGGAGTCCGCCTTGGCGCGCAAGATCGCCTTCGCCTACCGCGCCTCCGACGGCATGCGCCTGCACGGTTTCGTGTCGGTGCCGCCGGGCGTGGACGCCGCGCGCGCGCCCTTGGTGGCCAATGTGCACGGCGGTCCGTTCAATCTGACCCGGCCGGAGTTCAGCGCCCAGACCCAGTTGCTGGTCAATCGCGGCTATGTGGTGTTCGAGCCCAATTTCCGCGGTTCCACCGGCTACGGCCTGGACTACATGACCGCCGGCCGCGGCGACTTCGGCAACGGCCGCGTGCAGCGCGACATCGTCGAGGGCGTGCGCTATCTGCTCGCTCAGGGCATCGGCGACGGCGAGCGCGTCGGCATCGTCGGCGCTTCCTTCGGCGGTTACTCGGCCCTGCAGGGCGTGACCTTCCAGCCGGAGCTGTTCAAGGTCGCGGTGGCCGCGGTGCCGCCGGCGGACTTCGGCTGGGTGCTGCGCTGGTACGCGCGCAGCCAGGACCAGTTCGCGCGCGGCATTCCGATGTCGACCACCATGCGCCTGCTGGCGCTGGATCCGGCCGACGCCGCGATCGCCGAACGCCTGCGCGCGCAATCGCCGGTCGCCAACGCGCAACGCCTGCGCCACCCTGTGCTGCTTTTGGCCGGTGGCGACGACGAGCGCGTGCCGATCCGCAGCGTGCTGCATTACGCTGCTACGCTGCGCGCCCTGGACAAGGACGTGAGCCTGTTCGTGGACGCGCAGGGCGGCCATCAGCTGGTCGATCCGCGCACGCGCGAAGCCTATCTGTTCCTGCTGGAAAGCCTGATGCACCGTCGCCTCGGCGGCGCCGCGCCGCGCGCGCCGGATGCGCAGCTGCGCGCGCACCTGCGCAAGAACCTGCGCCTGGCCGGCTCCGATCTGGCCGAGCTGGGCGCCGCGACCGCCGCGTCAACCGCCGCCGCCGGCGCGCGTTGACGCCAGGTCGCCGATTTTTCGAACCGACGCGAAATCGTCTTGGTTCGTCCCCCAAACCCCAGCGCAAGCCGGGGTTTTTTTATATCTCGCCTTTGGGAAGGGTGGATCAACGGACGAGCGCCACATCCATGTCTCCCCCTTTGAAGAGGGGGGATTAAGAGGGATTCGCTCCGGCTCCGCAGCACAGCCACGCCAGCACCGCCTCAAAACCAACAAGCGCCACGCCCATATCTCCCCCTTTGAAAAAGGGGGATTAAGGGGGATTTGCTCTAGGCTCCGCGGCGCGCCCACGCCAGCACGTGTTCAGAACGAACCACCGCCATGCCTGCGTTGCTCTTGCGCGCCGCCGCGCATCCTGTAAACGATTACTTGCAATCGAAGGCACATTTCGAGGCTGAAACCCGCCACAAATCGCGGTGGCCTTAACAACTCACTCCCTACAATCGCGCCCAGACGCTATTGGAAGGAGCGCGCATGCGCCGAAGAGAAGTGATCCTGGCCGGATTGTCGTGGCCCGTGCTGGGCCTGTGGGGCGCGAACGCGCTGGCGGCCGAACCCGCCGCGACGCCCGCCGCCGCATTCGGCGAGGACACCGTGCCGGCGCTCGCGCGCGCCCTGGCCGCGCAGCCGTTCAAACCGCAGTCCAAGCAGCTGCCGGCCTCGCTGGAGAAGATCGGTTACGACCAGTACCGCGGCATCCGCTACAACCCCGATCAGGCGCTATGGCGCGGTCTGGGGCTGCCGTTCCAAGCCCAGTTCTTCCATCGCGGCTTTTTCTTCCGCGACCGCGTCGACGTGTACGAGGTCGAGAACGGCCGCGCCCAGCCGGTGATCTATAAGCCCTCGCAGTTCCGCTTCGAGGGCGTGAGCGCGCCCAGCGAGAACGATCTGGGCTACGCCGGTTTCCGCCTGCACGCGCCGCTCAACCGGCCCGAGTATTTCGACGAAGTCTGCGCCTTCCTCGGCGCCAGCTACTTCCGCGCGGTCGCCAAGGGCCAGGCCTACGGCTTGTCCGCGCGCGGCCTGGCGATCAAGACCGCCGATCCGGCCGGTGAGGAATTTCCGGTATTCCGCGCGTTCTGGCTGGAGCGGCCGGCGCGCGAGGCGCGTCGCGCGGTGGTGCACGCGCTGATGGACAGCCCCAGCGCCGCGGCCGCATTCCGCTTCGAGATCGTGCCCGGTGTCGAGACCGTGTTCGACGTGAGCATGCGCCTGTACCCGCGCGTGAGCCTGGACCGCGCCGGCATCGCGCCGCTGACCAGCATGTACCAGTTCGACGCCAACGACCGCAACGGCATCGACGACTACCGCCCCGCCGTGCACGACTCCGACGGCCTGGCCTTGATCAACGGCCGCGGCGAACAGATCTGGCGCCCGCTGCACAATCCCGCGGTACTGCAGGAAAGCGCGTTCGAGGACCGTGCGCCGCGCGGCTTCGGCCTGATGCAACGCAAGCGCGAGTTCGCCGACTACGCCGACAGCGAAGCCCACTACGAGCGCCGGCCCAGCCTGTGGGTGGAGCCGGTCGGCGATTGGGGCGAGGGCAGCGTGCGCCTGATCGAGATTCCGACCGCGGACGAATTCCACGACAACATCGTCGCCTACTGGCGCCCGACGCAGGCCCTGGCGCCCGGGCGCGAGCACCGTTTCGATTACCGCCTGCATTGGTGCGACCGCCACGAATGGCTGCCGCAGCTGGCAACGGTTACCGGCACGCGCATCGGCGCGGGCGGCAAAGGCGCGCGCCGGATCGTGATCGATCTGGCCGGCGGCGCGCTGGCGCGATTGCCGGCCGGCAGCGAACCGCGCGCGGTGGTGTCCGCGTCCAAGGGCCGGGTCGCCAACGTGGTCGCGCACGCGATGCCGGCGCCCGGCAGCTGGCGCGTGGCCTTCGAGCTCGAACCGGGCCAGGAGCGCAGCGTCGAGCTGCGCATGCGCCTGGAAGACGCGCGCGGCGCCTTGTCCGAAATCTGGCTTTACCGTTGGACCGCATGAGCACGACGGGCATGCACGCGAGCGTCGCCGACGTCGCCCCCATCCTGCCGCCGGAAACGCCGCTGGAGATGCCGATCCAGTCGCTGGGCGAGGGCGCGCTGGCCAATCCGCGCCTGCCGACCGAACCGCGCGGCATGGCCTGGCGGCGCGCCTACATCGTCGGCGGCTCGGCGCTGCTGACCCTGATCGCGGCCTACCAGATCTGGTGGGTGCTGCGCGGCAACGGCATCAACGTGCTCGAGGCGCTGCTGCTGGTGCTGTTCGTGGCCTTGTTCGCCTGGATCGCGCTGGCCTTCTTCAGCGCCCTGGCCGGCTTCGTCCAGATCGTCTCGCGCCGGCGCGCGCGCCTGGGCCTGGGCGACGGTGGCGCCTTGCCCGAACCGGGCGTGCGCACCGCGCTGCTGATGCCGACCTACAACGAGGATCCGCAGCGGCTGATGGCCGGCCTGCAGGCGATCTACGAATCGGTGGCGGCGACCGGCCATCTGGACCGCTTCGATTTCTTCGTGCTCAGCGACACCACCCGCGAGCCGATCGCACAGGCCGAGCGCGAGGCCTTCGCGGCCCTGCGCGAACGCACCGGCGGGCACGCGCGCCTGTACTACCGGCGTCGCGACGACAACGCCGAGCGCAAGGCCGGCAACATCGCCGAATGGGTGCGCCGCTACGGCGGCGCCTATCCGCAGATGCTGATCCTGGACGCCGACAGCCTGATGACGGGCGAGGTGATCGTGCGTCTGGCGGTGGCGATGCAGGGCCATCCCGACGTCGCCCTGATCCAGACCCTGCCGATGATCGTCAACGGCAACACCCTGTTCGCGCGCATGCAGCAGTTCGCCGGACGCGTGTACGGGCCGGTGATCGCGCACGGCGTGGCCTGGTGGCACGGCGCCGAGAGCAACTACTGGGGCCACAACGCGATCATCCGCACCGCCGCTTTCGCCGCCCACGCCGGCCTGCCCGAACTGCGCGGCTATCGGCCGTTCGGCGGCACCGTGCTCAGTCACGATTTCGTCGAGGCCGCGTTGCTGCGGCGCGGCGGCTGGGCCCTGCACATGGTGCCGGGACTGGCCGGCAGCTACGAGGAGGGCCCGCCCTCGCTGACCGACATGCTGGTGCGCGACCGCCGCTGGTGCCAGGGCAACCTGCAGCACTCGGCGGTGCTGCCGGCCAAGGGCCTGCACTGGGTGAGTCGCTGGCACCTGCTGATCGGCATCGGCCATTACTTCACCGCGCCTATGTGGGCGATGCTGATGCTGATCGGCCTGGCGATTCCGCTGGAGCGCGCCGGTTTCGTCTGGGGCACGCTTTCGCTGCCGGGCTTCTCGCCCACCCGCTACTGGCGCGAGCAGGATCCCGAGCGCTTCACCTGGGTGTTCGTGGCGACCATGGCGGTGCTGCTGGCGCCCAAGCTCATGGGCTATCTGGCCTCGATGACCGACGGCGCGACCCGGCGCGGTTGCGGCGGCGCCGTGCGAGCGCTGCTGAGCATGCTGCTGGAAACCCTGCTGGCCGCACTGATGGCGCCGGTGACCATGTACGTGCAATCGCGCGGCATCGCCGAGGTGCTGGCGGGCAAGGATTCGGGCTGGGAATCGCAGCGCCGCGACGACGGCACCTTGCCGCTGTCGGGGCTGGTGCGCAGTTACGGCGGCTCGACCCTGCTGGGCGTGCTGGCGCTGGGCATGTCCTATGCGGTGTCGCCGTCGCTGGCGGCGTGGATGTCGCCGGTCATCGCCGGCTTGCTGTTGGCGATCCCGATCGTGGCCCTGACCTCGGCGCGCGCGCCGGGGCGCTGGTTGCGTCGCGTCGGCATCTTCCGCACGCCCGAGGAGATCGCGCCGCCGCAGGTGCTCAAGCGCGCCGCGGAATTGCGCAAGGCGATAGCGCCGCAGGCCTGAGTCGCGGACGGCGCGCCGCTGCGGCGGCGCGCGGCCGCGCCGCGGGACTCAGGACTTGCAGTCGGTGCTGTCCCCTACCGCCATCGTCGAGCGTTCGTAGCCGGCCTTGCGGATCGTCGCGTACGCCTGCGATACCTGCTCGAACTGAGCGCCGTGCGCGCACAGGATCACCTGGGTGGTCGCGGCGGGCCCCAGCGTTTTCATCGCGGCCGCCAAGTCGATCGTTGCATCCGTGCCGCGAAAGCGGCCGTCGGCCAGCATGTGCAAGGTCTGTGTTTTCAGCGCAGGCCGTGGCGCGCTAGCGGTCGGAAGCTTCACTTCGACCTGGCCGTCGCCGCAGCCGGTCAGCGCGACGGCGCAGCCCAGCAGCGCGAGGGCGAAAACGCGAGAGTATCGATTGGACACCCGGATCCCCGATTCGTTGAGCTCGTCGCGATCCTGTCATCCGGACTTGGGCCCGCGCAAGCGCGCGGTCGGGCCGGTCTGCGCGCTGTGGCGCCGTTAGCCGCAATCCGCGCCGCCGCCCTTGAGGGTGATGCGTTCGTAGCCGCCGGCTTTGAGCGTGCGCAGAGCGAAGGTGATGTAGCGGTAGTCGATGTCGGCCTTGCAGCCTTGCAGGATCACTTCGGTGGTCGCGGCCGGGCCCAGCGCGCGGATCGCCAGCGGCAGTTCGACCGGGCCCTGCGGGCTGTACACGCGGCCGTCGTCGAGCAGGAGCAGGGTGCGGCTGGCGGTCGCCCCGTCCGCAGCCGGTGCGATGGTCTTGGACGGATCGGCGTCGCCGACTTTCTGTTGAGCGTCGCAGGCGCCCAGCGCGGAAGCGACGAACATCAGCGTGCCCCAAGCCAGGGCGGAACGAAGGCGGGAAGGCTGCATGGTCGGATCCGGGGGGCGCTGACGGTCGGCATCATCGGCGAGCGCCGCCGCGCACGCAATCGCGCGCGCGTGATCGCGTTCGCAATACCGATAGCCTCAGGCCGCCAGCAGCTTCAGCGCGATGCCCAGCCCGGCCGCGTCCTGCGGCTCGCCCTCGAGGTCGGCGCGCACCAGCGGGCGCGAATCCAGCCAGCGCTTGGACACGGTCAGGGTCAGGGTGTTGCCCTCGGCGTGGGCGTCCAGCTGCGGGATCGGATCGCCCTCGTGGGCACGGTGCAGCAGCACCGCCAGACGCAGCAGCGCGGCGCTGCGGCGTGCCGGGGCCAACAGGCGATCGGGCAGGGCGTCGAAGGCGCTCTTGGGAATGCCGCGGCGATGCGTGCGCATCAGCGCGGCCAGGAACTGCTGCTGCTGGCGCGAGAAGCCGGAGATGTCGGAGTGCTCGACCACGTAGGCGCCGTGCACGTGGTACTGGCTGTGCGCCAGCGCCAGGCCGAGCTCGTGCAGGCGGGCGGCGCGTTGCAGCATCAGGCGGTCGTCCGGGTCCAGCGCCCAGGCGCCCGCGACCTGATCGAACAGGCGCAGCATGGTCGCCTCCACGCGCGCGGCCTGGCCCTCGTCGATGCCGTAGCGCTGCATCAGCGCGGCCACCGAAGCGTCGCGCGGATCGTCGGCGCCGCCGCGGCCGAGCATGTCGTAGAGCACGCCTTCGCGCATCGCCGCCTTGCTCACCGCCATCCGGCTCAGGCCCAGGGCGTTGAACGCCGCTTCCAGCACCAGGATGCCGCCGGCGATCACCGGGCGGCGGTCGGCGGACAGGCCGGGCAGGTCGATCAGCTCGATGCGTTCGGCCTGCAGCAGACGGTCGCGCACTTGCGGCAGGGCCTCGGCGGTGACCGCGCCCTTGGTCAGCTTCATCGCCGCGCAAATTTCGCCGATCGCTTTGTTGGTGCCCGACGAGCCCAGCGCTTCCTGCCAGCCCAGCGCGCGGTAGGTGCCGGCGAACTGCTGGAACTCGGCGGTGACTTCGGTCAGCGCGTCGCGCCACTTCTTCTTCGACAGCTTGCCGTTCTCGAAGAAGCGGCGGGTGGTGGCGATGCAGCCCAGCTGCAGGCTTTCGCGTTCGATCGCCTCGAAGCCGCTGCCGATGATGCACTCGGTGGAGCCGCCGCCGATGTCGATCACCAGGCGCAGCTCGCCGGGCTTGGACGGCTGGGCGTGGGCGACGCCGAGGTAGATCAGGCGCGCCTCTTCGCGGCCGGCCACCACTTCGATGGCGTGGCCCAGCGCGGTTTCGGCCGGCATCAGGAAGCTTTGCGGCGCGGCCAGGCGGCGCACGGTGTTGGTGGCGATCGCGCGCACCCGTTGCGGCGGCACGTCGCGGATGCGCTGGCCGAAGCGCGACAGGCATTCCAGCGCGCGCTGGCGCACTTCCGGGGCCAGGCCGCCCTTGCGGTCCAGGCCCTCGGCCATGCGCACGGTCTCGCGCAGCCGATCGACGATGCGCAGCTGGCCCAGCACGTAACGCGCGACCACCATGTGGAAACTGTTCGACCCCAGGTCGACGGCGGCGAGTAGGTCGCCGTCCTGGAGCGGCAGGGCGGTGGTCGGGTAGGCGTCGTTCATCCGCAGATTTTCGCCAATAAAGTGGCTTGTGCGGAATGGGGCATGGCGTCGCCTTGCGGCACGACCCGCTCGTACTCGCCGTCGGCGCGCAGTTCCCAGGCGCTGAGGTTGTCGGCGAGGTAGTTGCTCAGGGCTTCGTCGTAAACGCGCTCGGCCAGGGCCGGGTCGAGGATGGGGAAGCCGGTCTCGACGCGGCGCAGCAGGTTGCGTTCCAGCCAGTCGGCGCTGGAGCAGAACAGGTCGGGTTCGCCGTCGTTGCCGAACCAGTAGACGCGGTGGTGTTCGAGGAAGCGCCCGACGATGGAGCGCACTCGGATGTTGTCGGATACCCCGGGCACGCCCGGGCGCAGGGTGCAGGCGCCGCGCACGATCAGGTCGATCTGCACGCCGGCCTGCGAGGCCTGGTAGAGCGCGCGGATCACCTGCGGCTCGTTGAGGGCGTTCATCTTGGCGACGATGCGCGCGGGGCGGCCGGCGCGCGCGTGCTTGGTCTCGCGGTCGATGCGCTTGAGCACGCCCGCGTGCAGGGTGAACGGCGATTGCAGCAGGCGCTTGAGCTTCAGCGACGGCGCCAGGCCGGACAGCTGCTGGAAGATCAGGTGGACGTCGTTGCCGATGTCCGGGTCGGCGGTGATCAGGCCGAAGTCGGTGTAGGCGCGCGCGGTGCCGCTGTGATAGTTGCCGGTGCCCAGGTGCACGTAGCGGCGCAGCTTGCGGCCCTCGCGGCGCACGATCAGCAGCATCTTGGCGTGGGTCTTGTAGCCGACCACGCCGTACACCACCTGCACGCCGGCTTCCTGCAGACGATCGGCCAGGCCCAGATTGGCCTCTTCGTCGAAGCGCGCGCGCAGCTCGACCACCACGGTGACGTCCTTGCCGTTGCGCGCGGCCTGGACCAGCTGCTCGACGATGGGCGAGTCCTTGCCGGCGCGGTACAGGGTCTGCTTGATGGCCAGCACGTTCGGGTCTTCGGCGGCCTGGCGGATCAGCTCCAGCACGGGCGTGAACGCGTCGAAGGGATGGTGCAGCAGCACGTCGCCGTTGCCGACCTTCTCGAACATGCTCTCCACGCCGGGCAACTGGCGCTGCTGGTAGGGCGGGAACTTGAGCTCGGGGCGCTGCACCAGATCGTAGACCTGGATCACGCGATTGAGGTTGACCGGGCCGTTGATGCGGTACACCGCGTTCTCGGGCAGATCGAAGTTCTCCAGCAGGCTGCGCACGATCGGCTTCGGGCACTGCTCGGCGATCTCCAGGCGCACCGCGCGCAGGTAGCCGCGGCCGACCAGCTCGTCGCGCAGGGCCAGGGCGATGTTGTCGACCTCTTCCTCGTCCACCAGCAGCTCGGAGTTGCGGGTCACGCGGAACTGGTAGGCGCCCTTGACGTCCATGCCCGGGAACAGCTCGTCGACGAAGGTCGACAGCACCGAGGACAGGAACACGAAGTCGTGCTTGCCGCCGGAGACGTTCTCCGGCATCTGGATGATGCGCGGCAGCGAGCGCGGCGCGCGCACGATGGCGAGGTTGCCGGCGCGTCCGAACGCGTCCTTGCCTTCCAGCACCACCACGATGTTGAGCGACTTGTTGAGGATCTTCGGGAACGGGTGCGCCGGGTCCAGGCCCAGCGGCGACAGCACCGGCATGACTTCCTCGCGGAAGTAGTTGCGCAGCCAGCGGGTCTGGGCGGCGTTCCAGGAGTCGCGGCCGAGCACGCGCACGCCGGCGTCGCGCAGGGCCGGGCGCACCACCTCGTTCCAGCACTCGTACTGGGCCTTGACCAACTCGGCGGCGCGGTCGTGGATGCGCGACAGCACGGTCGCCGGCGGCAGGCCGTCGGCGCCGGGGATCAGGCCCAGGTCCTGGGCGTGGCGCAGGGTGCCGGCGCGGATCTCGAAGAACTCGTCGAGGTTGGTGCAGGAGATGCACAAGTACTTCAGGCGCTCCAGCAGCGGCACCTGCGGATCCTGCGCCTGCGCCAGCACGCGGAAGTTGAAGTCCAGCTGCGACAGCTCGCGATTGAAGTACAGGCTGTGATCGCGCAGCGGATCGCCGTCGTGATTGGCGTCGGGCGGCGCGGTGGTGAGGGCGGCGTTCATGGCGGACTCGAGGTTCACGGGTGGGGCGCGCTGGGAAAGATCAGGGCAGGGCGTCGGGCAGGGTATCGAGATAGGCGAGGTCGCGGCTGCGCACGCGGTCGACGCCGAAGTGGCAGGCGAAGTTGCTGCCGCGGCCGACGTCGCTGGCGATCTCCAGGCGCGCCTGGTGCAGGTTGAGCACGTGTTTGACGATGGACAGGCCCAGCCCGGTGCCGCCGCTTTCGCGCGAGCGGCTGGTGGACACGCGGTAGAAGCGTTCGGTGATGCGCGGCAGGTGCGCGGCCGGGATGCCGTAGCCGCTGTCGATCACTTCCAGCACCACCCCGCGTCCCATGCCCTGGTCCTCGGGGCGGAAGCGGATGCGGATCGAACCGCCGGCCGGGGTGTAGCGGATCGCGTTGCTGACCAGGTTGGAGAAGGCGCTGTGCAGTTCCTTGTTGGAGCCCCACAGATCGACCCCGGCCAGGTCCTCCATCGCGATCTCGTGGCGGCCCTGGCTCAGCGCCATCGCCTCGCGCTTGAGCGTGGACAGCATCGACGACATCGACACGGTCTCTTCGGCCGGCAGGCTGTCCTGCGACTCCAGCCGCGACAGCATCAGCAGGTCCTCGACCAACTGGGTCATGCGCTGCGACTGGCGCTGCATCTCGGCCAGCATCGGCGCCCAGTCCGGGTGTTCGCTGGGGTCCAGCATGTCCAGGTAGCCGTGCACCACGGTCAGCGGCGTGCGCAGTTCGTGGGAGACGTTGGCGACGAAATCGCGGCGCATCTGCTCCAGCTGCAGCAGGCGGCTGACATCGCGCGCCACCAGCAGCCACAGGTTTTCCGAATAGGGGATCAGGCGCAGGCTCAGGGTCGCGGCCGGATTCCACGGCGAGGCCGCCTCCAGCGGTTCGGCGTTACGGCCCGCGGCCAGCCAATGCGCCAGTTGCAGCGGCTGCAGCTTCTGCGACAGCGAGCCGCCGATATCGCGCGGGTAGCGCAGGCCGAGCAGGCCGTTGGCGGCTTCGTTGAACCACTGGATGCGCTGGCTGTTGCGCTCCACCACCACGATCGCGTCGGGCAGCGCGGCGGCGGCGGCGCGGTAGGCGCGCAGCATTTCGATCAGGCGCCGCTTGCGCCCGCGCATCTCGGCCTGGCTGCGGTGCAGCAGGCGGTCGAGTTCGTTCCAGATGCCTTCGCCCAGCGGCGGGGTCAGGCGCTGGCGCGCGGTCAGCCGGATCAGCACGCTGCGCAGGCGCCAGTAATGCCAGGCGACCACGCCCAGCGCGGCCAGGGTCACGACCGGCCAGGGCTGGCCGATCAGCAGCCCGACCACGGCCGCGGCGACCAGGATCAGCAGCAGCTGTCCCAGGGTGCGGAACCAGGCGGATCGGGCGCGGGGTGGCATACCCGCCAAGCTTACGCGGCGAGTGAGGCAGAAAAACGATAACCGGCGCCGCGTACCGTCTGGACCATGCCGTCGAGGCGGTGCGGTTCCAGGGTTTTGCGCAGGCGGCGGATATGCACGTCGACCGTGCGCTCTTCCACGTAGACGCTGCCGCCCCAGACGTGGTCGAGCAGCTGGGTGCGCGAATACACGCGCTCCGGATGGGTCATGAAGAAGTGCAGCAGGCGGTACTCGGTGGGGCCGATCTGCACCGCCTGGTCGCCGCCGCCGCCCTGGGCGAACACGCGGTGGGCGGCGCCGTCGATGCGCAGCGGGCCGATGCCGACGCTGCCGTCCTCGTCGTCCTCGCGCGAGCGCCGCAGCACGGCGCGGATGCGCGCCAGCAGTTCGCGCGCCGAGAACGGCTTGACCACGTAGTCGTCGACGCCGGCTTCGAGGCCGCCGACGCGGTCGTTTTCTTCGCCGCGCGCGGTCAGCATGATGATCGGGATCTCGCGGGTCAGCGATTCCTTGCGCCAGCGCCGGGCCAGCTCCAGGCCGCTGGTGCCGGGCAGCATCCAGTCCAGCAGGATCAGGTCGGGGACGCGGTCGGCGATCGCCGCCTGGGCCTCGCGCGCGTCGCCGGCATGGATGGGGTCGTACTCGCCCTTGCGCAGGGCGAAGGACACCATGTCGCGGATGGCGGGTTCGTCTTCGACTATGAGAATGCGCTTCTGCACGCGGTCACCGGGGGAGTGGAGGCGGGGCTTGGAACAGCCGCTGCAAGCAGGGCTGCCTGAGACCGCGCCAGTACACTACCGTTTTGTGACGTCCGCGTGACACTGTCTTAAAGGCCGGGATTCAAGATTCGGGATTTGGGATTTGGTGGGCAAATCGTCACGGCCGGCGGTTGCGAATCCCGAATCCAGGCGCGTCAGCGCCGACGCAGGTCCTCGTCCTTCACGCCCTGGCGCCGCAGCTCCAGCACGGTCGGGGTGATCGCGGCGATGCGCGCCTCGATGCGGGCGCGGGCGTAGTAATCCAGCTCGGGGCGCTTCTTGAGCGTGTTCAGCTGGACCAGGGCCTGCTCCGGGCGTCCGCCCAGGTAGGCGGCTTCCGCGTAGGCTTCGCCGGCACGGACCGGGTCGCCCGCGATCTCACAGGCGCGTGCGAACGCCTGCTGGAACAGGGCGTCCTCGCTGGCGCTGCCCAGTAGCGGGCGCAGCACGGCCTGGGCGCGCTTGCCGGATTCCAGCGTGTTGCGCTCCGACAGGGTGCGCGCATAGGTCAGGGCGACGGCGCGGTTGTTGGGCATCTGCCGCAGCAGGGATTCGAAGCGGGCGTCGGCGGAGGCGACCTTGCCGCTCTGCGCCTCGGCCTCGCTCAGGGCCAGGCTCAGCCACAGGTGGCCGGGGTACTTGTCCAGCAGCTCGGCGAACACCGGCGCCGCGGCGCCGGCCTGGTTGGCGCGCATGCGCGCCACCGCCAGCCCGTAGCGCTGGGCCTCGTCGAGCTTGGCGCCCTTGCCCAGACGCTCGTACTCGGCGATCGCGTCGCGCGCCGACTCGGCGCTGAGCACGCGCATGCGCTCGCGCGCGAATTCGAACAGGCCGGTGTCGCCGCCCGACAGCGCATAGCCTTGCAGGCGCAACGCACTGGGCAGCAGCGGGTTGTCCAACCCGCGCGCGTCGCCGGGCAGGCTGTAGCCGTTCTTGGGAATGCGCTCGCTGCGGGTCGCGTTCGGGGTCGAAGTGGTCGCGATCACCGTGCTTTGCGCGATCTGCTCGGCGCGCGCCTTGGCCTCGCTGATGCGGGTGGTGGTGACCGGGTGGGTCAGCAGGTAGTCGGGGGTGGGGCCGAAGTAGCCGGCTTTGTTGCTGCGCGACTTGGCCTGCATCTTGGCGAAGAAATCGGCCATCGCGGTCGGGTCGTACTGGCTGCGCGACAGGGTCTGGATGCCCAGGCGGTCGGCCTCGGACTCGTTGGAACGGGTGTAGTCGATCTGGCGCTGCTGCATCAGGCCCATCGCCGACACCATCGCCGCCTGGGCGGCGTCGTCGGCGGAGTTTCCGCCGGCGGCCTGGGCGGCGACGATCGCGCCCAGCATCGCCAGCAGGATCGGCAATTGGTCGCGCTGGGCGCGTTCGACCCCGCGCAGCACGTGCTGCTGGGTGACGTGGGCGATTTCGTGCGAGAGCACCGCGGCCACCTCGTCCTCGCGCTCGGCCGCCAGCACCAGGCCGACGTTGACGCCGATGTAGCCGCCCAGGGTGGCGAAGGCGTTGATCTGGCGCTGGCGCATCACGAAGAAGGTGAAGGGCTGGCGCGGGCGGTCGCTGCTGGCAGCCAGGCGGGTGCCCAGGGTGTCCAGCCAGCTGTTGATCAGCGGGTCTTCCAGCAGATAGTCGTAGTGGCGCAACTGGGCCAGCATCATCGCGCCGTACTCGCGCTCCTGGGCCGGGGTCAGCAGTTCGCCCGCGGACGAGCCGATGTCGGGCAGGCTCGATTCCTGGGCCGGCGCGCAGAGGCTGGCGACGGCGAGGGTGATGGCGGCGGAAAGCAGGGCGATGCGGCGCAAGCGGGTGTTCCTCGGTCGCGGGGTGGTCGCGGGCGGCAAGTGCACGTTCGCACGGCAGAATGCGGCCCGCCACGTCCGGCGGTGTGAATCATCCATTAATTCGCTACCGTCCGAGGGCGCATGGAGGGGGCGGTGGACGACAGCGTTCCGCAGGCGCGCTTTAATGGCGCACCCTGCGGGCCCATAGTCAGACCGCAACCCACCCGCCGAGTTTCATCAGGAGAACCGTCTTGAGCGTCACCGATACCGCGCCGTCCGAAGCGCCCGAGAAGATCGTGATCTACACCACCGCGATCTGCCCCTATTGTGTGGCCGCGAAAAACTTCCTGAAGAGCAAGGGCGAGTCCTGGACCGAGGTCCGGATCGACCTGGACCCGGCCCAGCGCGAGAAGATGATGAGCCTGACCCGGCGCACCAGCGTGCCGCAGATATTTATCCGCGGCACCCACGTGGGCGGCTACGACGACATGATCGCCTTGCATCGCGCGGGCGGGCTTGAGCCGCTGCTGGCGGGGTGAGTGGGCGCGATCGGGCGGCACCGCCGCCTGCGCCCGCGAACGCCCGGCCAGGGATGGACGGGCCGGACCATCCGCTAGCCGGAACGGTAACGCCATGAACGGCAAGCGCGCCCCATCATCGAAGGAGTTTCCGTGAGCAACGACAGTACCGAAAGCGACCGCGTCGCCGAGTTCACCGCGTTCCGCAAGCGCATGAACGAACGCATCCTGGCCGAGCCCAACCAGGTCGTGCGGCGCTTCTTCGCCCTCGACACCCAGACCTACCAGCCCGGCGCGCTGGACCTGAAGACCAAGGAACTGCTGGGCCTGGTCGCCTCGATGGTGCTGCGCTGCGACGACTGCATCAGCTACCACGTCGCCCAGTGCAAGGACGCCGGGGTCAACCGCGACGAAATGTTCGAGGCCTTCTCGGTCGGCCTGGTGGTGGGCGGCTCGATCGTGATCCCGCACCTGCGCCGCGCGGTCGATTTCCTCGACCGGCTGGAGCAGGGCGAGGCCGCGGCGCCGGCGGGGCACGATCACGGCTGAGGCCCGTCCATTACCTGACCTGTGGGAGCGGCGTAAGCCGCGATTGGGCCTCCAGCCTGCGTCGCAACCGGCGGCCTATCGCGGCTTACGCCGCTCCCACAGGGGCGGTGCGCGCCGGATCGGGCCGTCCGCCACCCGACCATCGTCCAATACGGCGCCGAATGCAGGGTCGGGCCGCTTCCGGCATAATTACGGGGCTCAACCTTGCGCCGCGCCGCTTGCGCCGCGCCCTATCGCTGGAAGAACTCCCTCATGACGCAAACCATTACGGTCATCCGTGGCGACGGCATCGGCCCGGAGATCATGGACGCCACCCTGCACGTGCTCGACGCCATGAACGTCGGCCTGTCCTACGAATTCGCCGATGCCGGCCTGGTCGCCCTGGAGAAGCACGGCGAGTTGCTGCCGGCCTCGACCATGGACTCGATCCGCAAGAATCGCATCGCCCTGAAGAGCCCGCTGACCACGCCGGTCGGCGAGGGCTTCAGCTCGATCAACGTCGAACTGCGCAAGCGCTTCGACCTGTACGCCAACGTGCGTCCGGCCAAGTCGTTCCCGAACACCAAGTCGCGCTTCCCCTCGGGCGTGGACCTGATCACCGTGCGCGAGAACACCGAAGGCGCCTACATCGGCGAAGGCCAGTCGCTGACCGCGGACGGCGAAACCGCCACCCTGGTGCAGAAGATCACCCGCCGCGGCTCCGAGCGCATCGTGCGCTACGCCTTCGACCTGGCCCGCAAGACCGGCCGCAAGAAGGTCACTGTGGTGCACAAGGCCAACATCCTGAAGTCGACCTCGGGCCTGTTCCTGAAGACCGCGCGCGAAGTGGCGCAGCAGTACCCGGACATCCAGTGCAACGAGATGATCGTGGACAACACCTGCATGCAGCTGGTGATGCGTCCGGAGCAGTTCGACATCATCGTCACCACCAACCTGTTCGGCGACATCATCTCCGACCTCTGCGCCGGCCTGGTCGGCGGCCTGGGCCTGGCCCCGGGCGCCAACATCGGCACCGACGCGGCGATCTTCGAAGCCGTGCACGGCACCGCCCCGGACATCGCCGGCCAGGGCAAGGCCAATCCCTGCGCCCTGCTGCTGGGCGCGGCGCAGCTGCTGGACCACATCGGCCAGCCCGAGAAGGCGACCAAGCTGCGCGAGGCCATCATCGCCACGCTGGAAGCCAAGGACTCGCTGACGCCGGACCTGGGCGGCGAGGGCAACACCATGTCCTTCGCCAAGGCGATCGCCAGCCGCGCCATCGCCTGATCCAGGCCAACGCGGTACCGCCACGGGGCGCCTTCGGGCGCCTCGTTGCGTTTGCGGCGCAGGAAAGCCCAGCGACTTTGTAGCCCTCTCCCGCGTGCGGGGTGAGGGCCGGCGTTGCGCACCATCGGCTCGCGCTGCATCGACCGTCCGGCCGTCCTGCGGTCGGATCGGGGTGTGGGCTGCAGGGAGGGCCGCCGAGGCTGCATCGCCCCTGGGCTCGCGCACGGGGCGAGAGGGCGGGGCGTCTGGCCACCACTGGCCCCCTCAAGTCCGTGTCAGCCCGCTCCAGGCGTTGCTAGCAGGTGGCTGGACGCCAAGTTCCCCCACCTGAACCGTCCTCCCCGCCTGTGGCCGCCACAGCCCTCGACAGCGCCCATGTTGCACCGCAAAATAGAGTCCTAACAAGTTCCATACGGATGAAGCGATGAATGCCCCGGTCCGCCCCAGCGCGCTCGCGCTGACGCCGCTGCTGCTGTTCCTGGCGCTGTTCTTCGGCGCGGGGATCTACTTCACCACCCACGGCGAGGCGATGGGCTTCTATCAGTTGCGCGCGCCGGTCGCGATCCTGCCCGCGCTGGCGCTGGCGGCGTTCATCGCCTGGCGCCGCAAGCTCAAGCCGCTGGAGACGCTGCTGGAGGGCATGGGTGACAGCAATGTCGTGCTGATGTGCCTGATCTTCCTGCTCGCCGGCGGCTTCGTCGAAGTCTCCAAGGCGATCGGCGCGGTCGACGCGATCGTCTCGCTGGGCATCGGCCATGTGCATCCGGCCCTGTTGCTGCCCAGCCTGTTCCTGGTCGCCGGCTTCATCTCGCTGTCGCTGGGCACCTCGATGGGCACCATCGCCGCGGTCGCGCCGATCGCCCTGGGCGTGTCCGACGCCTCCGGCTTGGATCGCGCGCTGGTGCTGGGCGCGGTGATCGGCGGCGCCACCTTCGGCGACAACCTGTCGGTGATCTCCGACACCGCCATCGTCGCCACCCGCACCCAGGGCTGCACCATGCGCGAGAAGTTCCGCGAGAACTTCAAGCTGGCACTGCCGGCCGCGTTGCTGACCCTGATCGTGCTCGGCTTCGTCGGCGAAACCGCACCGGTCGCGCCGCTGGAACCGGTCTCGGCCTGGTTGATCCTGCCCTACCTGATCGTGCTGGGCATGGCCCTGGCCGGCGTCGACGTGATCGTGGTGTTGAGCGTGGGCCTGCTGGTGGCCGGCGGCTTCGGCTTCTTCCTGGCCGACGACTTCGGCCTGGCCGCCTACGCCGGACACATCTGGGACGGCTTCGAGAGCATGATCGAGATCACCCTGCTGTCGCTGCTGGTCGGCGGCCTGGGCGCGCTGATGAAGGCCACCGGCGGCCTGGCCTGGCTGGCCCAGGTGATCGGCAAGTTCGCGCGCGGCCACAAGAGCCGGCGCGCGGGCGAGGTCAGCATCGCCGCGCTGTCGGCCACCACCGACGTGTTCACCGCCAACAACACCGTCGCGATCCTGATCAGCGGCGGCCTGGCGCGCGACATCGCCCAACAGCACGGCGTGCCGCCGGCGCGCGCGGCCAGCGTGCTCGACATCTTCGCCTGCGTGACCCAGGGCATCCTGCCCTACGGCGCGCAGATCCTGCTGGCCGCCTCGCTGGGCGCGGTCTCGCCGCTGGCCCTGGCCGGCAGCGTGCACTACAGCTGGCTGCTGGGCGGCATCACCATCCTGGCCATGCTGTGGTCCTCGCGTAAGCGCGCGCCGCAGCCCTTGCCGCAGGCGGCCGAAGAGCGCGGCTGAGGGCAGGGCGGAGGCGAAAAAAAGGGGCGCGATCGCGCCCCTTTCTCGTTTCCCGCGGCGTCGCTCAGTTGCGCGACTGCAGCTTCGACAGCAGACGCAGGAACTCGATGTACAGCCACACCAGGGTGACCATCAGGCCGAACGCGGCGTACCACTCCATGTACTTGGGCGCGCGCTGCTCGACGCCGGTTTCGATGAAGTCGAAGTCCAGCACCAGATTCAGCGCCGCCACCACCACCACGAACAGGCTGAAGCCGATGCCGATCAGGCTGGACTCGTGGATATAGGGCATTTCCTTGCCGAACAGGCGCATGCCGAAGCTGACCAGATACAGCACGAAGATGCCGCCGGTGGCCGCGGCCACGCCCAGCTTGAAGTTCTCGGTGGCCTTGATCAGGCCCGAGCGGTAGGCGAACAGCAGGGCGAACAGGGTGCCGAAGGTCAGCATCACCGCCTGCATCACGATGCCCGGATAGCGCGCCTCGAACACCGAGGAGATCGCGCCCAGGAACAGGCCCTCGACCAGCGCGTACGCCGGCGCGGTCACCGGCGCCCAGGTCTTCTTGAAGATCGTCACCATCGCCAGGACGAAACCGCCCAGACCGCCGATCAGCATGAACGGCATCAGGCCGGTCGCGCCCTCGGTGGTGATGGTGATCTGGCTCCAGGCGTAGGCGGCGGTCAGCACCGTCAGCAGCAGCAACAGGCCGGTCTTGTTGACCGTGCCGTTCAAGCTCATGGCCTGACTGTCGCCCTGTACTACCGTGCCGCTGGCCAGGTCCAGGAAGGTGGATTCCTTGAGTGCCGGATTGCCGCTGCGCATGTTGGTCGCCCCTGTAGTCCTGAATGAACGGTTGTTCACGATGCCGGGAGCATACACGCAGGCCGCTTTAGCCGACGCCTCGTTGACAGCAGCGATGGCGCCGCCCAAACTAGTCGGCCTTTCGCGGCGTTGGCGCGCAACGAGAGTCCCGGCTTCGGGGTATAGCTCAGCCTGGTAGAGCGCCAGCTTTGGGAGCTGGATGTCGTGGGTTCGAATCCCTCTGCCCCGACCATCCGCTACCGGGCTGGGGCGTCAGTTAAGATGTTTGGACTGGCGCCCGTAGCTCAACTGGATAGAGCACCGGCCTTCTAAGCCGGTGGTTGTGGGTTCGATTCCCGCCGGGCGCGCCAAATTCGCAACTGATTTACGCTGTATGTCTACGTTTTACGGTGGCTGTAGCTCAGCTGGTTAGAGTACTGGATTGTGATTCCAGATGTCGGGGGTTCGAGTCCCCTCAGCCACCCCATTGTTGTAAGGACCGAAAAGCTTCTGCTACAATTTCGCTCCTGATGTATCGGGCCGTTAGCTCAGTTGGTAGAGCAGTTGACTCTTAATCAATAGGTCCAAGGTTCGAATCCTTGACGGCCCACCAATACAGAAAGCCCCAGCGGAAACGCTGGGGCTTTTTCTTTTTCCTGTGTGGGGAGCGCAGTCGGGCGTGCCCGGCAAGGCGCTTGCGGACCTTGGGTTCCGCGCCGGGGCAGTTGATCGAGCGCGCGACAGAGAGGGCGGCACTTGTGTCCGCTCCAACCCAAAGCGGACATCCAGAGGATGTCCGCCTCTGACGCTCAGCCCATGTCCAGCCGTGACCGTCTTACGTGCCGATTGCTCCGCATGGGCGCAGATCATGGTGGTGCCTACGGATCCCGAACAGGTACGCCTGCCCGGTTCGGCAGCGGCGCGCCACGGACACGGTATCCATTGCCTTCAAAGCGCGCGCGAACACCTCGTATCACGCCTTCACCGACGTTCGCGCTCACATCGCTGTTGCGCTGAGGCGCAAGCGGAGACGCCAGTCCCGCCACCACGAGCCCCGAACCTTCCACCGCGACTGCCGGCAGCCGGCAATCGGCAATGCGTGGGCGGACGATGCAACCTTGACCGTACAGCAGCACGGGCGACTGGCTCCATCGAGAGACCACCAGATCGCCACACCCGTCATGGTTGAGGTCGCCTGACGCAAAGTAGTTGGACCGGCCCATGTACTGATAGGCGTTGATGAGGGTCTCGGGCGCGAGCCCAGTGCCAGTTTGAAGGTAGTACCCGACGTAGTCCCATCCGCTGTGCGCGATCGCTAAGTCGGTCCGGCCGTCACGGTTGAGGTCGCTAGCAATCAGGGGGCCGGGAGCGGTGAGCCTGGCGACGCCAACGCTCGACATGAGGTTGCCGTGCGAATCTTGTAAATACAGGCGCAGGTTTGCTTCATTCTTTGCTTCGTCCAACATCAGGTCACCGCGACCATCCGCGTTGAAATCGCCAACAGCGAGTGATGCGGCAGCGTTGGAGCCCAGCGGCAGGGATAGCACCACCGGTGCGGCGTACCCCCCTGATGCAAGCGCTGGGTAGATCCGGAATTCCTCCAGCGGTCTGTTGAAGATCGTGGCGAGAATGAGATCGTCCAAGCCGTCGCCGTTGACGTCGCCGGTCGTGCGAACGGCGGACGAGGGCAATGACAGTGTCGAAGTGCGGCCAATGCCGCCAGAACCGCCATGGACGACCGTGGCCGAGGTGTCGCTTGAGTCGACGAGAACGTCGAGGTATCCATCGCGATCGACGTCAGTCACGACCAGTTCGTGGGGGTCGCCGGCTGCGGCCGCGCTCGAGGTGAACGTGCCATCTGCATTCGAGCGAAGCATCATGACGTCATTGCGAGCGGTAGTAATGATGTCGCCTACACCGTCGCGGTCCAGGTCGGCGATCAGGAGCTGGTAGTCGAATTCGTTGCCCCACTCCGTGATCTTGACTGCCGCGTCAAGGCGGCCGTCGCTGCGCTGGTACGCGACGTAAACCCGCATGCGGCTATCCGCCGAGTTGGGCGCGACGCGCGGGGAAAGGAACACGAGGTCGTCCCGTC
The DNA here is from genome assembly GCF_001429785.1 of Lysobacter sp. Root916. Lineage (GTDB taxonomy): Bacteria > Pseudomonadota > Gammaproteobacteria > Xanthomonadales > Xanthomonadaceae > Lysobacter. The sequence continues at coordinate 382,083 of NZ_LMJF01000001.1, forward strand.
CATCGCCGGAGACGTCGCCCACAGCGATGGACTGCGCCGTAGAGGTCGCCGGATCCGAGAGGAATTCCGGCGCAGTCATCGAGTAGGACTGCTGCTCGAGGGACATCGTCAGCATTGAAGTAGAGGCGGCGCCTACCCGGTGGTACGGGCGTGCGTTAAGCGTCGCACCTGCCCTCGGGCGCACCCTGGTCGTCGGATCTATCCATGGATGGGCGCTAGGGGGCGCACTTGCCCACGGGCCTGGGCTAGAGGTCGCGTCTGCCCGCGAGCGCGCGTTAGACGTCGCGCCTGCCAGAACGCTGGCCCATGAGGCGGACGGCCGGCGGACAAGGTCGGCCAAACCCTGTGAAGCCCAGACCAAGCCAGCGCATAGACCGCAGGCCACGATCACCAACACCGCACCCGATCGCTTGTGCATTCCCATCCCCATTGTCATCTGGGCCGAGTATATCGGCTGGTATTGGAGGCGACCGCATCAATCTACTGTCGTCGCTGTTTCCAGATCTGCGGCCCCTGTCGCCGTCTAGGCGCGTGCCTGCGCGGGATGGTGCTGCATAGCGACTATGCAGACATCACTCCAGTGCCTCTCTTGCGCCCCGTTTGCGGCGTCGTCTGGCTGTTCCCCTAGACCACAGACTGGTTTCTGGGAGACGTTGCGCCAGGCTCTCCAGCGATGCAGGCTGCGCCCCAATAGCTCATTCAAGCCGACACCGCTTCGCGGCTCGTCTTAATGAGGGTTTTGTCCGGTGTCTGCTTCTTGCCGATAGCGCATGGCCGGGGAAATGGTGAGTACGATGCTGATCTGGGGGCGCCACTGGTGGATGCTACCGGAGAATTGGAGTGGCTTAAGCCATTGATTGAATAGCAAGGTTGCCTGAACTCTTAATCAATAGGTCCAAGGTTCGAATCCTTGACGGCCCACCAAATCGAAGAAGCACTTGGACGCGAGTCCAGGTGCTTTTTTCTTTTCAAGGCTCGGCGCCGAGAATGCCGGCGCGGTGGATCGTTCGCCGGCGCCGCGCATCCGGTTGTCGCCCCGGCAGCGCGTCTGCTCCGTCTCGTGTGTGGCCTTGCTACAGTGGCTGCGTCGCAGGGACGCCGCTGGCGCGGGGAGGGGCATGAAAGGGCTCACGGGATTCGTTCTGGTCGCCACGCTCTGCTCCTGCACGCTGGTGCGGGCCGATGAAACGCCGCCGCTGCCGCCGCTTTTGCCTTGGTACGTGAACGCCTACTTCGGCTTCGAACGCGCCGCGGAGTTCGATCAGGCGGGCATGCCCGAGCGCTGGTACTACCAGAACGCGCTCCAGATCGAAGGTGCGCGCGTGAAGTTGCATAAGCAGACGGGTCTGCAAAGCAGGCCGTCTTTACTCTTCCGAGGGCGACGGTGGTGCGATGTTTTACGAGGGAGAGATGCTGGGCTCGATCGAAGAGGGCCGGGCGGTCCTGCGTTACGCAGGATGCGACCAATGCATTCCTCCGAAGACAGCGCCGGAACCGCTCGATTTGCCAATTCGTCGGGTGTCGCCGAGCGTGATCCTGCTTGGGTCGGTCTCGTACAGCCGCGAGGCCGAGCCGTATCCGAAGCACTGCCCGTCCGGCGTCTAGGTGTGCAGCGCGGGCCGGTCGATCGTCCGGATCGCAAGGTTTGCACGGCAGGCCATAGCGACGCAGCCGCGGCGCTAGTCGCCTCACAGGCTTAGACCACAACGTCGTGCTCTGCTTTCCTGATCCCCTGGAGATTCGCACCTTCAGCCGTCGCGTCCACTCGGGAGCACTTTGCGAACTCTCCGGCCATGCGGACACTGTCGTTCGATACGAATTTATCTTGGCCAGTTCTTGCTGCCAGGGCCGCTGCGTCAGGATGATCCGCCATGAACTAGTAGTCTGACCCCTGTTCCCTTGAGTTTGCGGGGAGCAGGGCAGTTGATCGAGCTTGCGCGACCATGCGGCCACGTCCGCGGCGGGCGATGCTAATGTCCGCTTTCGACCCGAAGCGGACATTGGGAGATCGGAAACGTGGAAGAGGTTGCTGAAGTGGATGTGGAGCTGGCTTTGTTACCTTCGGCTGTGCCGAAGCGTTCCAGGTACCGTCCAAATCATCTGCATCCTCGCACCGAGAGTTCTTCCTGGGCGAGGTTACCTTCGAGAACGGGGTGGTTGATCCGGGGGAGACGGCACGTGCGCGCGTCCGAATATTGGCATCCAAAAGCGATCTCGATTCACTGCTCCAGTTCGGGGCTTGGTCGGTATGGGAGGCAACGAAGCATGTCGCGCAGATTCGCGTGATTACGTTGGTCAGCCGCGCGCCGATGGGTGCATAGACGCGCCCTAAGTTTCATACGTCAGCTCCTGGCCGTTAGCGGACATCGGGAAAATGGCTGGTAGGCTGTTCTGGCGGCGTTGCGGGTGAGCGCCACCGGGAAATCGGAGCGGTTTAAGCCATTGATTCAAGAGCAAAGTTTCCCAAACTCTTAATCAGAATGGGTCCAAGGTTCGAATCCTTGACGGCCCACCAAATCGGAAAGCCCTGGCGGAAACGCCGGGGCTTTTTCTTTTTCGCTGCGCGAGAAACGAGACCGGGTGCGCTCGGCCTGTTGGGCGTTTGCTGTCATCGCAGTGCGGCGATCACCGGTACCAAGCGGTCGCATGCGGCCTGCCGGATGCAAGCGTCCGCATGCCGCGGAAGCCTACTCGCATCGCCTCTCGAGGGGGCAGGCGCGCGCCGCGGTACTTCCGGCACGCTCACCTGCGCAGGTTGCGGGTCTAGCGTTGCGCCGACTCGACACCGCAAACGGTGGGCCGACATGCCGACACTCAGCCGTCGCAAGTTTCTGAAGCTCGCCGTCGCGTTGGGAGCGACCCTGGCCTGGGGCTGCGCGACGGTGCGCCCTTCCTCCAGCGGCTGGCGCGAGCGTCGCGACCTGTTTCCGCAAGGCGTCGCCTCGGGCGATCCCGACGATCACAGCGTCCTGCTGTGGACGCGGCGGCCCTATGCCGATGGCCGCGAGCGCGCCACGCTGCGGGTCGAAGTTGCGCTAGACCCGGCGTTCGCGCGCGTGATCGCGACCGCGACGGCACCGGTGCTGGCCCAGGCCGACTGGACCTGTCGCGTGCTGGTCGGCGACCTGCCGCCGGCCGGCGAGTACTGGTATCGCTTCGTCGACGAGGACGGCAACGGCAGCCGGATCGGCCGGACGCTGACGGCGCCCGCGGCCGACGATGCGCGCCCGGCGCGCTTCGCCTTCGTCAGTTGCCAGACCATCTGCGAGGGGGCCCAGAACGCTTATCGGCGAATGATCTGGGAAGACGAGCGCGCCGCGCCCGCGGACCGGCTCGGCTTCGTGCTGCACCTGGGCGATTTCGTCTACGAAGTCGTGCAGTACCCGGACCAGGTCAAGAACGGCCATCGCTACGACCGCCTCATCAAGTTTCCGATCAGGTTTCCCAAGGGCAAGACGGTCGCCAAGAACCGCTTCTGGGTGCCGGACTCGCTGCAGGACTATCGCGTCCTCTACCACGCCTACCTGCAGGACCCCGACATCCAGGATGCGCGTGCGCGCTGGCCGTTCGTGGCGATATGGGACAACCACGAATTCTCCTGGCAGGGCTGGCAGTCGATCCAGGAGTTCCCTGGCGGCGAAGGCTGGGTGCCTGCGCAGACCCTCAAGGTCGCGGCTAACCAGGCCTGGTTCGAATACCAGCCGGCGCGCGTGTTAGCGCCGGGCGCCGCGCTGGAGGCCTTCGATGCGCCGAACGTCGTCGACACGTTGGTCCATGATTTCGACGACGACGGGCTGGGCACCGAAGCCAACAACCTGGCCGCGATCAACAGCCTGATCGCGTATCGCGGCGTGCGCTGGGGCCGGCACATCGACCTGCTGGTGACCGACCAGCGCAGCTTCCGCTCGCGCGATCCGGGCAATCACGACGAAATCAATCCGCTGTTCGAAGACGACACGCTGGGCTTCGTGCCCGAGGAGCTGATGCGGCAACTCGACGGCGGCCGCGACTACGCCGACGGCCATCCGCCGGCGAAGCTGTCCTTCGGCGCCAAGAGCGTGGCCAATTACCGCGTGGGCGAAGCCGCGCAGACGATGTTGGGGGCGAAGCAGAAGGCCTGGTTCCTGGCGCGCCTGCGCGGCGCGACGGCGACCTGGAAGATCTGGGGCAATTCGCTGGGAACCCCCGACTGGCGCGTCGATCCGCAGAACCTGCCGGCGGCGCTGGGCAAGTATCCCGAGGGCGCGGGTTTTGCCCTCATGGCCACCGGCGACTGGGGTTGCGCCTATCACGAGCGCGCCGAGATCTTCGACGCGGTGCGCGAGGCCGGCATCACCGGTTTCGCCATCGTGTCTGGCGACCGCCACAGCTTCTGGGCGGGCTACGCGGCCAAGGCCTTGCCGCCTGCGGCGTTCGAGCCGGTGGGCGTGACCTTCGTGACCGGCTCGATCTCCGCCCCGGGCATGGCCGAAGCCAACGAGCACAACCAGAAAAAGGAAAATCCGCTGCGCCCGCTGTACATCGCCAACCCGGGCGACGGGGCGCCGCAGCCTACCGTCAACCTGCTGCTGCAGCACGGCGTGCGTTCGGCGCTGGAGTTCGCCAGCAGCGGCGACCTGCGCAAGGCGCACGCGGCGAGCAATCCCGACCTGGCGCCGCATCTGTCCTTCGTCGACATGGGCGGACACGGTTACACCACCGTGCGGGTCGACGCCGGCACGATGGCGACCGACTTCGTCTGCATCCCCAGGCCCCTCGAGCGCAGCCCCGGCGCGGACGGCGGGCCCTTGCGGTATCGCGTCCGCCACGAGGTGTCGCTGTGGCGGCCGGGCGAGCGGCCACGGATGCGGCAGACGGTCCTGGAGGGCGATCCCGGACTGGCGGTGTGAGGCGCGCCATTGCGTTGAGATTCGGTGTCCGTGTGGGGTCGAGTGACCGCAGGCGATGACTACGCTACCGATCCATTGCCGATCACCACAGCGTCGTGCTCTGGACGCGACGCTCCTATGGCGATGGCCGCGTGCGCGCGACGCTACGGGTCGAAGTGGCGCAGGCCCCCCGGCGTTCACGCGTGTGATCGCGGCTACGGCGGCGCCCGTGCGGGCTCAGGCGCGATCGTGCGGATCTCGGCCGACGCCGGCGCATACGCCGCCGGATCGCAGCAGCGGCAACGCAAAAAAACGCCGCCAGAGAATGGCGCCGGAAGGTGGCTGTTAAAGACGCCTACACTAGGTCAGTACAGGTACCCTTTCAAAAAATGGAGCGCGATCGCGAGGGCAACTGGCGCCAACACGATCAAACGCTGCCTTTTGTCTTTGATGAAGTAGAGGGCCAACGCGACGGATAACATTGCGAGGCAGTACATAATTGCGAATAGCAGCTCTCTCGTCATGGCTATTAGAACCCCCAACGTGTCGGCCCAGGATAGCTTTGATTGCAGTTTCTATCACGCTGGTCATGATCTGCTCCTCCCGACCGAAGAAGCGTCCCCACCGCCAACCCACAGCCCGCAGCGCCTAGACCCGTCTCCGCTAGTGGACAGGTTGCAACTACACCTCCGATTGCATACAAGCCATCAACAACATCTTCATTTGCTTCGTCGCACTCCCCCCTTCTCCAAACCTCGAAGTAGTGCTTGTCCTGGGCAATTGTCGTGGGGTCGTAAGTTAGCGAATACCAATCGTCGTGGTAGTCGAAGCCACGAATGCCCATCTGCCGCGAGAAGTCGCCTATTTGATAGTCCGGTAGAAAGTAGCCGGGGCCGCAAGGAGATAAATCGCAAGGGCCTCCTGTCGCGCTCGGCGGGCTCCATTGGGCAGGGCCTATAACACGCTCCCACCCACCAGGCCGGCTAGCGGCCATCCTCACGGAGTCGGCAAATGCGTTGGCCGCTTGAACGTTGTTCCCGGCGTACGCCATCGCTACTTGCTGCAAGGGAGCCTCAGCCGCGCCGTGCGCGTTGCTCACGTATACGCGGTCCGTAGGGGCGTCATAGACCACAGTGACCAACTGGCTACCATCGCCAATCGTTACTGTGCTTTGCTTTGTTATCCCGTTCTGCGACGTGTAAAGCCGATCAAGTTCGAACATGGGCTCTTCGTCGGGATTCTCATGGTCCGAGTAATCCCCGCCGCCATCACCGGCCACCGCCGGGTTTGCAACCATCATCGTAACCAGCGCGACCAGACCGGCCGCCCTCCAGAGCTTGTTCATATCCGTATGACCCTAAGTTGGCCGAACCTTCGGCCGCTGTAGTCGAGCATGCCGGTCGCCTATGAAACAAGGCGAGCCGGCTCATCAGAAACGGCACGCATTTTCCTCAGGCCGATGGCTCGGTTGACCAGCACCAGGTCGATGGAGTGCAGCGTGGCTCAGTCGTGGCCATGCAGCGACGTACTGCAGTGCGCATAGGGGCGGCACGATGATCGATGCCGATGCCGATGCCGATGCCGATCTGCTTCGATCCCGAGAGGCTTTGCGTAAGAACAGCAGAAGTCACGTGAGTCGGCTACTGTGTAGTTGGACTAAACGAGAGGAGCTCGGAGTTCTCCATGGATCAACCCCCGCAGGACCCGATGCCCCAGGTCAGCCTGGACACGGCCGTTACGCTGTCCTTCGATTACCTCAAACAGCTGGGAACGGTCGCGATGACGGCCGCCGCCGGGCTTATCGCGCTGGTCCAGTTCGTGGATGGCGACAAGAAATTCTTCATCAAGGTCATGATCGCCGCCAGCCTGATGTTCCTATCGGCGCTGTTGGCTTTCTTCGTGCAGTTCTCGCTGATGGACCGAATCAGGCAAGGCCACGAACTCTTGCGTAAGCGCGAAGCGGCCGGCTATCCGCATCTAGGAGCGAAGCGGCTTGAACGAGTATTCGAGGGGCTGGCGCTCTGGCTTTTGTCCATCAGCATGGGCATCGCCGTGCATGCGTTGATCAGCATCGGCGTGCCGGCCTGAATCGATCGCCAACGTCCGTTCGGTGTGATCGGCGGAGGGGCGGCAACGTCGGCCATCAATAGGGGGCGAGCGTCGTTCGATGCTGGCGCGGGCAGGCCCCGGCGTGAGTCGCTCGCTCAGTTCCTGCCTGGTGTTCTGGGTCGTGGCGATTGTCTTAGATCCTGAGACGGCACGATGCTTTAGTGGGAACACACGCGGACGTCGCGGCGGAGAGACGGCACGACGCAGCCGATGCCGTCGCGGAGAACGCGCCAACCAGGCGCCACATACGATCAGCCATGCCCACATCCCACCTCGATCCGAAGCTCGTTTTGGCTTGGCAAACAGCGCATTCCATAGTCAGGGGCACCCCGGCCCCGGTGCACGATCGCGGCGGCTATCGGGTGGATACCGGCTCGGATAAGGAAACCAAGCGCTGGGTGTTTCCGCAGTTCTGCGACGGCTTGCGCGAGATCGCGCGGGAGATCACGGCGCCGCGCCATTACTTGAAGTTGTGCGGCACCGACGAAGCGCTGCGTAGCGCGCTGCCGGCACGCTGGGAGATGCAGCCGGCGAACTATTTCATGACGACGGTGGCCGTCGGCCCGGAGCCCAAGCCCCTGCCGGATGGCTACCGGATGGAGCTCCATCGCACCGGCCCGGTCACCCGCGCCTGCGTCCTGGCGCCGGATGGCGGCCTGGCCGCGAGCGGCTGCGCGGCGGAGACCGCGGAGGTCTTTATCTACGATCGGATCGAAACCGACCCGGATCACCGGCGCAAAGGATTGGGCATCGCGGTCATGAGCGCGCTGGGCGCCGCGCGAACATCCCTTGCGAGCCGGCCATTGCTGGTGGCCACGGCGGACGGCCGCGGCCTCTATGCCAACCTGGGCTGGACGGTGTTGGCGCCCTTCGCCGCGGCGACCATTCCGGAAAGGTGAGCGCCAGGCTGGGCGGTCCGGTCTGGCGATGTTTGGCCATACAGGGTGGCTGAGCCGGAGGCGCTAGGCCGCTACAACGGACAAGGCGTCTACCCATACGAGGCATGCGGAGTCTGGCGTCCTGTGCCGGCCGTGCGGCCGCGCGCCGAACCGGTGCCTAGCGCTCGTGTAGCCGTCCTAGAATGCGGCTACGACGGACAAGGAAGGTGTCATGCCTAAGCTGCAAGGAATCGCGGCCGTTGCCGCACTGGTCATGGGGTTCAGCGGCGTCGCGGGCGCCATCGATAGCCGCGGGGCGGTGCGCGCGGCCAATATCTCGGCGGAGGCCCAGGCGGGCGACGACATCCAGTTCGACTATGCGGCGCGCCACGTCCAGATCGCGGACTTCGATCGCAACGGCGTGGACGAGGTCGTTTATCTGCAGACGGCGACCTGCCTCGGCGCGAACTTCGACTGCGAGAACGACATTATCGTAATGACGCCGATGCGAAAGGACGATTCGTTCTGGCGTCCCAGTTCGCTCGATAACGACTATATGGCGGATCTGAAGCGACGTGGCCGCCAGAGCGGATACGCATGGAATGCATCCTTGCACGTGCCCGGCGAGGTGCGTGCCTTGGCGATCGTCGGCGACCGCATCCAGGTCACTTTCGACGTCCTCCGCGATTCGCCGATCTGCAAGCGCTCGATAGAGCGTGCGGCCAGCAATCCCTGCCCGGAGCCGGGTCGCTACCGCTGGAGCCTGTCGTGGCGTCCCGGTGAGGTCTCGAAAACGCATGAGGTCGCCTTGGGCGGCGGCGGGAAGACCGCAACTCGAGGAACTCGCTAGACGCTGTCGGTTCTTCTCCCTGCCGGACGATCCGCGCGCGCAGGATGCGCGGTTTGTTCAAGCCGCGCGGGCGGCGCGGGCGTGAGCATGCGCGCTCCATGATCGCCTGGAGTGAAGATGAAACGCTGGATCCTGCGCCTGTACGCCCCGGTGTTCCTGCTGGGCTTCGTCGGCACCGCCGCGTGGTGGGTGGGGCAGCGCCACGGCGATGCGCTGTGGTTGCTGCCGCTGCTGAGCCTGGCGGCGCTGCTGTCCTTCCTGGTCGAGCAGTTGTGGCCTTACGACGTCTGCTTCAACCGTAGCCATGGCGATCGCGGTCGCGATGTCCTGCATGCCTTGGTCAACGAGGGCGCGAACGTGCTGTCGATAGGTTTGGTGCCGCTGCTGGCGGGCTGGCTGCCCTGGCAGTGGTGGCCGCTGCAGTGGCCGTTCGCCGCGCAGTTGCTGCTGGCCATCGTGGGCGCCGATCTGGGCATCACCCTGATGCACTACGCCAGTCATCGCATCGGCTGGCTGTGGCGCCTGCATGCCGTGCATCACGGCGTGACGCGCATGTACGGGCTCAATGGATTGATGAAGCATCCGCTGCATCAGGCCGTCGAAGCGGTAGGCGGGGTGTTGCCGCTGCTGTTGCTGGGCATGCCGTATCCGGTGGCGGCGGTGCTGGCCTTCGCCATCGCCGTGCAGCTGCTGCTGCAGCATTGCAATATCGCCATGCGGCCGGGCCCGCTCGGACGGATGATGGTCTGGGCGCCGCGGCATCGCCTCCATCACCTGCGTTACGGCCGCGCCGGCGACGTCAACTTCGGCTTGTTCTTCACGGTCTGGGACCGGCTGCTCGGCACCGCCTTCGATGCGCCCGGCTATCGCCTAGGTAGCCGCGACCTGGGGATAGGCAGTCAGCCGGACTATCCGCGCGACTACTTTGGCCAACTGCTGGCGCCGTTCCGCGACCTGTCCTCGGGCGATACGCCGCCGATGCCGGCGGCGCTGACGACGGCCGCCAGGCGTTAGGTCTGTAAGCGCAACCCGCGCAGTTGCGCGGCGCCGATCCCGAACATGCGCCGCAAGCTGCGCGACAGATGCGCCAGGTCGGCGAAACCGGCAGCGTGCGCGCTGTCGGTGAGGCTGTCGCCGGCGAGCAGGCGCAGCAGGGCCTGGTGAAGGCGTCGCCATAGCACCCAGCCGCGCAGGGTCACGGCCAGGTCGGATTGGAAGCGCCGCTGCAGCTGGCTGGTCGACCAGTGCGCGGCCTGCGCGATGTCGGCGGCGGACACGCTGTGGGGCAGGCGCGCGCCGATCTCGGCGATGGCCGCCTGCAGGCGGCGGTCCAAGGGCCGGGCCCGGCACAGGCCAGACAACAACGGCTGCAGTGCCGACAGCTGGGCCGGCAGGTTCGGCAGTTGCGCCAGCACCGCGTCGACATCGACGTGGCTGGGCTCGAGGAAGATCGTGCAGCCCTCGGCCGGGGCGGCGAGCACCGCATGCGATTGGAACGAGGGTAGCCACAGGCGATGCGCTTGCCTGCGTTTGCCGTCGACCTCCACCAGCCAGGGCTCGGCATCGCTGAGCAGCAACTGGTGGGCGTAGTGCGCGTGGCGCAGGCTGCGGCCGGCGCGGCCCTGCAGCGCCGCCACGTGCTCGCCCAGCAGTAAGGTTCCGATCCAGGCGCTGGAGGAGGGCAATGCAGGCATGCGGATGTCGGCGAAAACTCGCTAGCGTTCGTGCAAGAGCGATTGTGGCCGAAATCGAAGCTCGGCAATCGCAGGTCCGACAGGCGGTCGGGCTGGAGTTCCCGCGCCCATCGGACTGCCGCCTATCTTCGCTTCCTGCACGGGCAGCGAGCCTGTGATCGATCGTGACCCGAAGCGCCTATGACGGCCGTCGGCGTTCGCGACCGCTATCCGACCATCTTGACGACGACCTTGCCTTTCGCGCGCCCTTTCGCCAGATAGTCCATCGCGTCGTTGGTGGCTGAGAACGGGAACACTTTATCCATGATCTGTCGGACGGCGCCGGATTCGATGAGCGCAGTGATCTTGCTCAGTTGCTCGCCATTGGCCTGCATGAAGACGAACGAGTAGCCGACGCCCTGCCGCTTGGCCTTGCGCCGAATGTCGAAACTCAACAGGCGCATGACTTGCTGGAGGGGCCAGCTCAAACCGCTGTGCTTGGCGAATTCCACATCCGGCGGGCCGGAGATCGAAATGAGTTTCCCTCCGGGCTTCAGCACCCTGAGGGACTGTTCCAGTGTGTCCTTGCCCAGGCTGTTCAGGACCACGTCGTAGCCACGCAGGACCTTTGTGTAGTCTTCATTCTTGTAGTCGACGACGACGTCCGCACCGAGGCTTCTGACCAGACCGACATTCTCCGTGCTGGTGGTCGTCGCCACCGTCGCGCCGAGGTGTTTCGCCAGTTGGATGGCGAAGGTGCCCACCCCGCCGGAGCCGGCATGGATCAGGACCTTCTGCCCCGTCTTCAGCTTGGCGCGTTCGACCAGCACCTGCCACGCGGTCAGGCCGACCAGCGGGATGGAGGCGGCTTCCGCCATGCTGAGATTCCTGGGCTTCAGCGCAACATCGGCTTCGTCCATCGCGATGAGCTCGGCGAACGTCCCGATGCGGCCCTGGTCCGGCCGCGCATACACTTCATCGCCGGGTTTGAAGCGGCGGACCTTTGCGCCGACGCGAACCACGACCCCGGCCACGTCGTTGCCCAGGATCAGCGGCAGTCGATAGGGCAGGATGAGCTTGAACTCGCCATCCCGGATCTTGGCGTCCAGTGGGTTCACACCCGCCGCATGGACGGCGACCAGGACATCCTGCTCGCGCACTTCCGGTTCCGGCACTTCTTCCAGGCGCAATGGGCCGTTGCTCTGGTAACGGTCGACGATGAAGGCCTTCATGACTGCTGCTCTCGGTGTATGGCCCGGGCCGACTTGAAGCGGACGGTGTCGACAGGGGCGGTGGTTCGCATGGCGGTGCGTCGAGGGTTGTGGACCGCCCGGTGGCGGCTAGGCCTTGGGACTGTCGAGCCGCAGATCCTTTCGAATGCCGGCGTCCACCCACCGGGTCGGCGCGAACCTGCGCAACAGCCTCAGACGATTCGCCAGCCCGCCGGCCGTGTAGCGGAGTTTGGGTTGCGCGGCCGTGGCCGCTTTCAGTACGACCTCGGCCACGATGCTGGGTTCGTCGGCGCGGGCCATGACCTGCTCGAGTACCTTGTCCAGGAGCGCGCGAACTTCCCGATACTCATCGAGTTTCGAATCCGGAGCCAGAAAGTTCGAGTCGAACCGGGTCCTGGTGTAGGCGGGCTCGATCACCGAGACCCGGATGCCTCGTGTGCGCAACTCATGATCGAGCGACTCCGAATAGCCTTCGATCGCATGCTTGGTCGCGGCATAGAGGGCCCCATAAGGCATCGGAAGGAAACCCAGCACCGAGCCGATGTTGATGATGCGGCCAATGCCTTGGCGGCGCATGTGAGGCACGACGGCACGGGTCATGCGGATGAGCCCGAAGAAGTTGGTTTCGAAGATCGCCTTGGCCTGCTCGATCGAGCTCTCCTCCGCTCCGGCCGGCGCGACGCCGAAGCCGGCGTTGTTGACGAGCAGGTCGATACGGCCCTCCTGTCGTATCAGCGCGCTCACGGCGGCTTCGACCGATTCGTCGCTGGTCACGTCCAGCGACAGCATCGCGAACGAGCGTTGTATCGACTGAGCGCCGTGTCGGCTGGTGCCGTAGACCTTGTAGCCCGCCATCGCGAGCCGCTGCGCCGTGGCTTCGCCGATGCCGGATGAAGCGCCGGTTACGAGCGCGATGGATTCCTTGATCTTCATGAGCTGCCTTCAGTCGGTGGGGCGGGCGTGCATTGAATATGATGTTCGTCATATTCGAGGTCGAGCGCATCGGCATGAGCACGTATTGCGCTCAGTCCTGGGAGGGCGTGAGCTGCTTCAAGGCAGCCTCGCGCAGGCCTTCGGATAGCTTGGGGTCGTCGACGGCGCGCGCCAGCACCAAGGTGCCGACCATCGCCGCGATGGTGAAGAGGGCGTGCTCGTGCGCGCTGGGTTGTCCCCAGTCGCGCGACTGGCGGGCGACGAGATCGATCATCTCCTTGATCCGCCGCGTGGCGGCACGTCTGACCTCGGGCGCCTGGCGCGGCATCTCCGATCCGAGCGCTGCGGTCGCACATCCCGTCTCGATGCTTGCCAGGTGTTGCTCGGAGAGATAAGCCCGCATCATGGCCGGAAGCGCCTGTTGCGGCGGCAAGCTGGCGGCGATCTGCTCCATCATCGCCACGCTTTCGCCGCCGGCGCGGTCCGCCGCCTCGGCGAGCATTGCCTCGCGCGACGCGAAATGCGCATAGAAGCCGCCGTGCGTCAGACCGGCGTCTTTCATGATGTCCGCGACGCCGGTGCCGTTGTAGCCGCTGCGCCGTATGGCGCGTGCGGCGGCGTCGACTATCCGATCGTGGGTGGCTTCTTTGGAGCGGGTGGCGGCTCGTTTCATATGATGGTCATCATATTTAGTTTGAGCGCACGATGCAAACGGCTTTCCGGAGCCGGTCGCCGCCGTTGCGGGGCAGGGTTTCGACGGCACGCCGACGAGCGTGCTTATGCGCCGATTTTCCGCAGAGAGCGAACGGTGTCGCCGTTGCCTTTTGCGTAACCGATTGATTTGTAATTGAACTATGCCGTTCCCCTAGCCTTGCCGGGCTAGCCGACCGATGCGGAAAGCAAGCGCGCGCGGCCAGGGGCTGTCGCGTTGGGCAGCCATGGACGACCCACTTGGATTCGTCCAAGGTAATCGCCCGAACGCGTACGGCGCCGCGACCGCAGGCCTTCGCGATAAGGATCTGGGCAACGACAGCGATGGCGGACCGCAACATCGAACTCGAACTTTTCGCACGATCCCATCCAACCACCGCATTGCAGGGGCTGCTCGAGCAACTGGAGGGCGATCGGGCGCTACTCGAACCCGAGGCGCTGCCGGCGCGCTCGCGTGCACTGGACGGGCTCGAACGCGCCCTGGGCCTCGATGTCGGCGACGATGCCGAACGCGCGCGCGCCGACGCATTGCGGGGCCGGCTGGAGGCATTGGACCGTGCGCTCTGCGACGGGCTGCGCGAGGACCTGCGTCGCGGCGGCGGAGGCGCCGGATTGCTGGACTGGGCCGCCCGCTGCTTCATCGCCGAAACGGAGACCGGCGAACACTACGATCCCCTCGACGAACTCGTCAGCGGCGTGCTGCGCCTGCCTGCGCCCGGCGACGAGATCGGCGCGCTGGCGGAGGAGATGGTGTTCTATCAGCCCACGCCGGCGCGGCATGTCTTCGATCTGCTGCGGCGTCTGTCGCTGTGCGCCGACGATGTGGTGCTCGACCTCGGCGCCGGCCTCGGCCATGTACCGCTGCTGGTCGCGGCCTGCACCGAGGCGCGCGCGCACGGCGTGGAGATCGAGCCGGCCTATGTGGCCAGTGCGCAAGCCTGCGCCGCCGAGCTGGGGCTGAGGCGCGCCACGTTCGCCTGCGCGGATGCGCGCGCGGTCGATCTGGGCCAGGCGACAGTCTTCTATCTGTACACGCCGTTCACCGGCGCGATCCTGCGCCAGGTGCTGGACGCGATCGCGCAACAGGCGCGATCGCGCGCGATCCGCGTCTGCACGCTGGGGCCCTGCACCGCGGTAGTCGCCGCCGAGCCTTGGCTTGCGGGCGACGCGCGGCCGCCGAGCGACCGGATCGCGGTGTTCCGCAGCCGCTGACCGCAGCGGTCGCCGCTGTCGTGAGCGAGTCGCGCCTGAGGCGATATCTGGAAATGAAGCAGACGGAGGCGGCAGAGGCCCGCTAGTCCGGAGCGCTGGGCCGGCAACCGGTTCGTCGCATCGCGGGCAGCGGTTAAGCCCGCGCTAGGGTGGTGTGGGTAGCCTGACAGCATCCACGGAAGAGGAGGGCGGTCATGCGCAAGCTTGGGTGGGGACTGGCGGTGGGCCTGGCTTTGTCGACGCCGGTTTGGGCCGCCGATACGGTCGCGTTCGGCAACCGGGTGCTCGTAACCGGCGATGCGGTGGGGCAGGTCTATCAGGTCGCCGGCGCGCCCAGCCGGATCAAGAAGATCGAGAACAAACGCGGCGCCGAGGTCGGCGAGCGTTTCGAGTATTACCGCGACGGCAAGACCACGCTGATCACGATCAAGGACGGCAAGGTCGCGGCGATCGACGAGGTCTACGGCTCCGCGCCCGTCGCCGCGCCCCCGATTCAGGCGCAGGACTGAGCGTCGGGCACGCTTCGCGCGCGACCGCTTTGCGCAAGGCGCCGCCGCGCGCCTAGAATGCCCGGCCCGCGTTGCGGGTCGGCGCGAACGCGAAAGTGGCGGAATTGGTAGACGCACTGGATTTAGGTTCCAGCGGGTAACCCCCGTGCGGGTTCGAGTCCCGCCTTTCGCACCAGCCCCGGCGCCGGCCTTGAGGAGCGCCCACCGCGCATGCAGGACCTGTTCGCCCCGGCCGACGGTTTCCAGACCCTGACGATGGACGGCGCCGATGTGGCGCTGCTGGCGCGCCTGGACCTGGGGCGGCCCGACGCCGAGGTGCTGGCCGAGCTGATCGCGGAGGTGCCCTGGCGCGCCGAGCGCATCGTGGTGTTCGGGCGCGAGGTCGCGCAGCCGCGCCTGAGCGCCTGGTACGGCGATACCGACGCCGCCTACACCTATTCCGGCCTGCACCTGCGGCCGCGCCCTTGGACGCCCTTGCTGGCCGACCTGAAACAGCGGGCGGAGCGCGCCAGCGGGGCCGATTTCAACAGCGTCCTGCTCAACTACTACCGCGATCATCGCGACGGCATGGGCTTTCACGCCGACGACGAGCCCGAGCTGGGCCCGGCGCCCACCATCGCCTCGCTAAGCCTGGGCGAGCGCCGGGTGTTCGTGATGAAGCGCCGCCTCGCGCGCGGGGCGCCGCCCAGCGCGGTCGCGCCGGTGCGCATCCCCCTGGACTCCGGCAGCCTGCTGCTGATGCGCGGCCAGACCCAGCGCCACTGGCTGCACGGCATCGCCAAGCTCGCCCGGCCCTGCGGACCGCGGGTGAACCTGACCTTCCGTCGCATCCTGCGCTGAGCCGGCACCCGTACGATCCGTGCCGCCAGGCGACCTTCGGACGCCCGGCTGGCAGCGCGGCCCGTAATCGGCGAAACTAGTAAGTTCCGCTGGAGGGCCTAGACCCGGCCAGCGGTCGGACAGGTCTTCAACATCGTGCCGCGACGGGCCGTCGCGGTAGCAGGAGTGGATATGCAAGTTTCGGTCGAATCGCTGGGTAATCTGGAACGCCGTCTGACCTTCAGTCTCCCGGCGGATCGCCTCGAGAGCCAGGTCGGCGGTCGCCTGCGCGAAATCGCGCGCGGCGCCAAGATCAAGGGTTTCCGTCCCGGCAAGGTGCCGGCCAAGGTGATCGAGCAGCGTTTCGGCGAGCAGGTCCGCGCCGAAGTGCTCGACGGCCTGCTGCGCGAAGGCTTCAGCAATGCCGTGCGCCAGGAGTCGCTGCAGATCGCCGGTAACCCGATGATCGAGCCGGCGGCCGCCGAGGGCGGCGAGCTGGCCTACGTGGCCACCTTCGAAGTGGTCCCGGATTTCGGCGACATCGACGTCGCCAAGCTCAATGTCGTGCGCCACACCTCCGACGTCGCCGATGCCGACATCGACGCGATGATAGAGAACCTGCGCCTGCAGCGCCGCACCTGGAACCCGATCGAGCGCGCCGCCGCCGCCGGCGACGCGGTCGAGATCGAAACCTGGTCGCAGGTCGGCGACGAGCGCATCCCCGCCGAGGGCGTGGAGCGCGGCGCGACCGTGATCGGTTCGGGCGCGATGTTCCCGGCGATCGAAGAAGCCCTGGTCGGCCTCAAGGCCGGCGAAGAGAAGGTCGCCCCGATCGAGTTCCCGGCCGAATGGCGCGTGCCGCAGTTCGCCGGCCGCACGGTCGAGGTCCACCTCAAGGCCACCACGGTGTCCGAGCCGGTGCTGCCCGAGGTCGACGCGGCCTTCATCAAGAGCTTCGGCATCAAGAGCGGCGACACCGAGCAGTTCCGCTCCGACATCCGCAGCAACCTGGAGCGCGAGCTCAAGGGCGCGCTGATGACGCGTCTGCGCCGCGAAGTGGGCGAGCAGCTGATCGCCGCCTACCAGCACGTGGAAATGCCGCCGAAGCTGGTCGAGGGCGAGGCCCGCGACATGGCCCGACAGACCGTCGAGCAGGCGCGCCGCCAGGGCCGCAACATCGAGGCCCCGGCCGACGCCTACCTGACCTTCATGGACAGCGCCCAGAAGCGCGTGCTGGTCGGCCTGCTGGTCGGCGAGATCGCGCGCCGCAACCAGCTGATGCTGGACCCGCGCCGCGTCAACGAGACCCTGAAGCTGATCGCCTCGACCTACGAGGAACCGCAGCAGGTGATCGAGTTGTACCGCAACGACCCGCAGCTGATGAACAGCCTGCAGGGCCGGGTGATGGAAGAGCAGGTGATCGACTGGATCGCCGAGCGCGCCCAGCACACCGAGCAGCCGCTCTCGTTCAGCGAAGCGATCCGCCAGTAAGTCTAGGCGGCGATCCCGCAGGAAGCGAACGCGCCAGGCCGGCGTCCCGAACCCGGGACGCCCTTGCGTAGAGGCCCGGCAGGCCCCAAGTTGGGCCTACCCGGGAACCTTCGGTGCCGCCGAAGGCTCTGCAAAGCATTCAACGTCAGCCATAGGTGCCGTCGAGATGGACAACCGAATCCAAGCCCTGAACCTCGTACCGATGGTGGTCGAACAGACCAGCCGCGGCGAGCGCGCGTACGACATCTATTCGCGCCTGCTCAAGGAGCGGGTGATCTTCCTGGTCGGCGGCGTCGACGATCATGTCGCCAACGTCATCGTCGCCCAGATGCTGTTCCTCGAGGCCGAGAACCCCGAGAAGGACATCAGCTTCTACATCAACTCGCCGGGCGGCGTGGTCACCGCGGGCATGGCGATCTACGACACCATGCAGTACATCAAGCCCGACGTGAGCACGATCTGCATCGGCCAGGCCGCCAGCATGGGCGCGCTGCTGCTCGCCGCCGGCGCCAAGGGCAAGCGCTACGCGCTGCCGAATTCGCGGGTGATGATCCACCAGCCCTCCGGCGGCTCGCAGGGCCAGGCCACCGATATCGAGATCCAGGCGCGTGAGATCCTGACCCTGCGTCAGCGCCTGAACGAGGTGCTGGCCAAGCACACCGGCCAGCCGATCGAGACCATCGCGCGCGACACCGAGCGCGACAACTTCAAGAGCGCCGAGGCTGCGCGCGAGTACGGTCTGGTCGACCAGGTGCTCGAGCGGCGTCCGGAAGACTCGATCCAGGCCGCCTGAGGCCGGGCCCGAGCCCGCGCGCAAGCCGTTGATCGAACTCCTGTTTTCGGCAGGCAATGAACATGGCGACCGGCCCGGGGACGGGCCGGAGCGCTGTGTTATCCTCGGGCCGACAACGCACCACGTAACTGCGGACGCGGCCCGAGCGGGCGCGCTCCGAGAACACCGCACCATTTGGGCAAAAGCATGAGCGACGATCGACAGGGACGCAGCACCGGCGATAGCAGCAAGATTCTCTATTGCTCGTTCTGCGGCAAAAGCCAGCACGAGGTCCGCAAGCTGATCGCGGGCCCGAGCGTGTTCATCTGCGATGAGTGCGTCGAGCTCTGCAACGACATCATCCGCGAGGAGCTCGAGGAGAAGGCGCAGTCGGCGCGCAGCCACCTGCCCAAGCCGCGCGAAATCCTCGAGGTGCTGGACCAGTACGTGATCGGCCAGCAGCGCGCCAAGCGCACCCTCGCGGTGGCCGTGTACAACCATTACAAGCGCATCGAGAGCCGTCAGAAGAACGACGACGTCGAGCTCGCCAAGTCCAACATCCTGCTGGTCGGTCCGACCGGTTCGGGCAAGACCCTGCTGGCCGAGACCCTGGCGCGATTGCTCAACGTGCCGTTCACCATTGCGGATGCGACCACGCTGACCGAAGCCGGCTACGTCGGCGAGGACGTGGAAAACATCATCCAGAAGCTCCTGCAAAAGTGCGACTACGACGTCGAGAAGGCGCAGCAGGGCATCGTCTACATCGACGAGATCGACAAGATCTCGCGCAAGAGCGACAACCCCTCGATCACCCGCGACGTGTCGGGCGAAGGCGTGCAGCAGGCGCTGCTGAAGCTGATCGAAGGCACGGTCGCCAGCGTTCCGCCGCAGGGCGGCCGCAAGCACCCGCAGCAGGAATTCCTGCAGGTCGATACCCGCAACATCCTGTTCGTGGTCGGCGGCGCGTTCGCGGGGCTGGACAAGATCATCCAGCAGCGCAGCACCGAGGCCGGCGGCATCGGCTTCGGCGCCAAGGTCAAGAGCAGCGAGCGCAAGATCGAGGTCGGCAAGATCCTGGCCGAGGTCGAGCCCGAGGATCTGATCAAGTTCGGCCTGATCCCCGAGTTCGTCGGCCGCCTGCCGGTGGTCGCGACCCTGGAAGAGCTGGACGAGCAGGCCCTGGTCACCATCCTGACCGAGCCCAAGAACGCGATCACCAAGCAGTTCAAGAAGCTGTTCGAGATGGAGAACGTCGAGCTGGAGTTCCGCGCCGACGCGCTTACCGCGATCGCGCGCAAGGCGCTCAAGCGCAAGACCGGCGCGCGCGGCCTGCGCACCATCGTCGAATCGGTGCTGCTGGACACCATGTACGAACTGCCTTCGCTGGAGAACGTCAGCAAGGTGGTGGTGGACGAGTCGGTGATCGACCACAAGTCCGAGCCTTACCTGATCTACCAGACCCCGCCGGCCGCCGCGCCCAAGGTCGCCGCCGCGGACTGAACGCGGCCCCAGCGGCGTTCCCGGACGGGCGCCGCATATCGGCTGTAACCGGCTGATTCCATGACGGTTTTCCTGCACGGCCCGCGCTGCGAAGCGCGGGCCGCTTGCATCCTATGGCGCAGGCCCCCATAACCGTCGCAAGGGGCTGCATCGCCCGCGATCCCGGTCGGGGACGCCATCGACGGCGTCCGGTTCTACCTGCCGGATTTCCAGTATTTTTCAAGTGTTTTCTCCCCCCGGAGCTGTCATGACCGAACCCACCGAACGCGACGTGCTGGATCTGCCGGTGCTGCCGCTGCGCGACGTCGTCGTGTTCCCGCACATGGTCATCCCGCTGTTCGTCGGCCGCGACAAATCGATTCGCGCCCTCGACCTGGCGATGGAGTCCGATAAGCGCATCCTGCTGGTCGCCCAGAAGTCGGCCGAGACCGACGATCCCGGCGCCGAGGACCTGTACGCGATCGGCACCCTGGCGCATGTGCTGCAACTGCTGAAACTGCCCGACGGCACCATCAAGGTGCTGGTCGAGGGCGTGTCGCGCGTCGAGGTCGACGCCGTCGCCGAGCGCGACGGCGCCCTGGCCGGCCAGGCCCACGTGGTCGAGCCCGCGATCGACCGCGAGGAGCGCGAGATCGAGGCGATCGCGCGCTCGCTGATGACCCTGTTCGAGCAGTACGTGAAGACCAACCGCAAGCTGCCGCCGGAGCTGATGCAGACCCTGTCGGGCATCGACGAGCCCGGCCGCCTGGCCGACACCATCGCCGCCCACCTGGGCGTGCGCATCGGCGACAAGCAGAAGCTGCTGGAGACGCACGCCGTCGGCGCGCGCCTGGAACAGCTGGTCGGCCTGGTCGACGGCGAAATCGACGTGCAGCAGCTGGAGAAGCGCATCCGCGGCCGGGTCAAGTCGCAGATGGAGAAGAGCCAGCGCGAGTACTATCTCAACGAGCAGATGAAGGCGATCCAGAAGGAGCTGGGCGAGATCGACGACGCGCCCAACGACATCGACGAGCTCACCCGCAAGATCGCCGAAGCCGGCATGCCCAAGCCGGTCGAGACCAAGGCCCGCAACGAGCTCAACAAGCTCAAGCAGATGTCGCCGATGTCGGCCGAGGCCGCGGTGGTGCGCAATTATCTGGATTGGCTGCTGGGCGTGCCGTGGAAGAAGCGCAGCAAGGTGCGCAAGGACCTCAAGGCCGCGCAGGACGTGCTCGACGCCGACCACTTCGGCCTGGAGAAGGTCAAGGAACGCATCCTCGAATACCTCGCGGTGCAGACCCGCGTGAAGAACATGAAGGGCGCGATCCTGTGCTTGGTCGGCCCGCCGGGCGTGGGCAAGACCTCGCTGGGCCAGAGCATCGCCAAGGCCACGAACCGCAAGTTCGTGCGCATGTCGCTGGGCGGCGTGCGCGACGAGGCCGAGATCCGCGGCCACCGCCGTACCTACGTTGGTTCGATGCCGGGCCGGATCGTGCAGAACCTCAACAAGGTCGGCAGCAAGAACCCGCTGTTCGTGCTGGACGAGATCGACAAGATGTCGATGGACTTCCGCGGCGATCCGTCCTCGGCGCTGCTGGAGGTGCTGGACCCCGAGCAGAACAATTCCTTCAACGATCACTACCTCGAGGTCGATCTGGACCTGAGCGAGGTGATGTTCGTCGCCACCTCCAACTCGCTGAACATTCCCGGCCCGCTGCTGGACCGCATGGAAGTGATCCGGATCCCGGGTTACACCGAGGAGGAGAAGCTCAACATCGCCATGCGCTATCTGCTGCCCAAGCAGATCAAGGCCAACGGCTTGAAGGTCGACGAAATCAAGATCGCCGAGTCGGCGGTGCGCGACATCGTGCGCTACTACACGCGCGAATCGGGCGTGCGCAATCTTGAGCGCGAGATCTCCAAGATCTGCCGCAAGGTGGTCAAGGAAATCGCCCTGGCCGGCCCCAAGGCCAAGAAGAGCAAGGACGGTTCGGTCAACGTCGGCTCGAAGAATCTCGACAAATACCTGGGCGTGCGTCGCTTCGATTACGGCCGCGCCGAGGAGCAGAACGAGGTCGGCTTGGTCACCGGCCTGGCCTGGACCGAAGTCGGCGGCGACCTGCTGCAGGTCGAAGCCACGCTGGTGCCGGGCAAGGGCCAGCTGCTGCTGACCGGCCAGCTCGGCGACGTGATGAAGGAATCGGCCTCGGCCGCCCTGTCGGTGGTGCGCGCGCGCGCCGAACGCCTGGGCATCGACGTGGAATTCCTGCAGAAGCACGACGTGCACGTGCACGTGCCCGAGGGCGCCACGCCCAAGGACGGCCCCAGCGCCGGCATCGGCATGGCCACCGCGCTGGTGTCGATGCTGACCAAGAATCCGGTCAAGGCCGATGTCGCCATGACCGGCGAAATCACCCTGCGCGGACGCGTGCTGCCGATCGGCGGGCTCAAGGAAAAACTGCTGGCCGCGCTGCGCGGCGGCATCCGCACCGTGATCATTCCGGACGAGAACAAGAAGGATCTCGCCGACCTGCCCAAGAGCGTGACGCAAGGCTTGAAGATCGTGCCCGCGCGTTGGATCGACGAGGTCTTGGACATCGCGTTGGAGCGTCCGGTGACGCCGACGCCGGTGGCCGGTCCGGCCGAAGTTCCGGTGCGCGATGGCGGACAAGCATCGCCTCAGCCGGACGTCAAGCATTGACGGATTCCGTTGGTCGGAAAGCGATCGAATCGGCTGGAAGGCCCGTCGTTATTAGCTTTCAGGCTTGCACCCCCAAAATGCCGCTGGTATAACGACCGCAACCGCGCGAAAGCTGCCACAGACGCAGTAGGCGCGGCAAACTCGATCGGCGTGGCCCGCTCGCGCAGCGCGCCACGCCGATTCTCAGAACACGCGGTAACACCGCACAGGGAGTCCAAAGAATGAACAAGGGTGAATTCATCAGCGCCGTCGCCGATGCTGCCGAGCTGTCCAAGACCGACGCAGCC
Source organism: Lysobacter sp. Root916 (assembly GCF_001429785.1). GTDB lineage: Bacteria > Pseudomonadota > Gammaproteobacteria > Xanthomonadales > Xanthomonadaceae > Lysobacter. Next base: position 404,607 of record NZ_LMJF01000001.1, read on the forward strand.
AACGCCGTCGACGCCGTTATCGGCGTGATCACGAAGGCGCTGAAGAAGGGCGACACCGTCACGCTCGTGGGCTTCGGTACGTTCCAGGTCCGTAAGCGCGCCGCGCGCCAGGGCCGCAACCCCAAGACCGGCGCCACCATCAAGATCAAGGCCTCGAAGAACCCGGCGTTCAAGGCTGGCAAGGCGCTGAAGGATGCTGTAAACTAAGCGACTCGCTCGGGTGCTTAGCTCAGCGGTAGAGCGTCTCCTTTACACGGAGAGGGTCGGGGGTTCGAAACCCTCAGCACCCACCAGATCAAACTGGCCCTACTGCTAAGCCGCCCGCCGGAAACGGCAGTGCCGCGAGGCGAAAGGCCAAAAGTTTCAAAAGTGCGGAGTGGTAGTTCAGTCGGTTAGAATGCTGGCCTGTCACGCCGGAGGTCGCGGGTTCGAGTCCCGTCCACTCCGCCAGTTTCGCCAAAAGCGCCGGAAACGGCGCTTTTGTTTTATATAAGTGAGGGTCCTCGATTTTGTTGCATAGCGGTAGAATCGTCGGCTCGAGTTTCCAGGTTCAAACAGCGGAGTGGTAGTTCAGTCGGTTAGAATGCTGGCCTGTCACGCCGGAGGTCGCGGGTTCGAGTCCCGTCCACTCCGCCAGTTTTGCCGAAGGCGCCGGAAACGGCGCCTTCTTTTTTGCCCGCGCTCCGGGATCCGGGTTCCAGGCCGGTCGCTTCGACGCCGTTCGCGATTTCGCCCCGGTCCGGAACCGGCGGCCCCGCCTGGGCCGGCCAGGCCCGCGCGCCCGGCCTCAAGCGCGCTAAACTGTCCGGCTTACGACCTACGCGACCCGGATATGCTGCAGAAACTTCGCGACAAGACTTCCGGCTGGATCGCCACCGCGATCCTCGGCCTGCTGATCATTCCCTTCGCCTTCGTCGGCATCGAGCAGTACATGGGCGCGCGCACCGACACCTCGGTCGCGCATATCGATGTGCCGCCCTCGTACTGGCAGAGCGCGCCGTCGTGGTGGCCGGTGTCGATGCTGTGGCAGCACGAGAAGATCGACTCCACCGATTTCCGCACCGCTTTCGAACAGGAGCGCCAGCGCCGCCGCGCGGCCGAGGGCGAGGCCTTCGATGCGCGCGATTTCGAGAGCAAGGAAAACAAGCTGGCGATCCTGGACCTGCTGATCGATCGGCGTGTGCAGGAACTGGCGTCCAAGAGCGAAGGCCTGGTGGTCAGCGACGCGCTGGTCAAGAAGACCCTGGCCGAAGTGCCGGCGTTCCAGGTCGACGGCAAGTTCAATCTCGATCGCTATCGTCTGGCCCTGGCCTCGCAGGTGCCGCCGCAAACGCCGACCCAGTTCCAGGAAACCGTGCGTCAGTCGCTGCAGCAGTCGCTGCTGGCCGGCGGCCTGGTCGAGAGCGAGTTCGTGACCTCGGCCGAGCTGGACCGCCTGATCCGCCTGATGGGCGAGACCCGCGACGTCGGCCTGGTGATGCTGCCGCAGCCGGCGCCCGACACCGGCGCTGTCAGCGCCGCCGAACTGCAGTCCTGGTACCAGGGCCACAGCGCCGATTACCGCGCACCGGAAACCGTGACCCTGGAATACGTGGAAGTGAACGCAGCCAGTGTGCCGCCGCCGGCGCCGGCCGACGAGGACACCCTGCGCAAGCGCTACGAGCTGGAAAAGAGCCGTTTCGTCGCTCAGGAGCAGCGTCTGGCTTCGCACATCCTGGTGCGCGTGGCCGACGGCGCCGACGCCGCGGCGCAGAAGGCCGCAGAGCAGAAAGCGACCCAGTTGACCGCACAGGCCAAGGCCGCGGGCGCCGACTTCGCCGCGCTGGCGCGCGCCAACAGCGACGACACCGGCTCCAAGGCCGGCGGCGGCGATCTGGGTTGGGTCAGCAAGGGCATGATGGTGGCGCCGTTCGAGCAGGCGCTGTTCGCCGCGCCGCAGGGCGCGATCGTGGGCCCGGTCAAGACCGACTTCGGCTGGCACGTGATCCAGGTGCGCGAGGTCAAGGCCGGCCAGCCGGAGACCTACGAGCAGGCACGCGAAGCCCTGGCGCGCGAGCAGGCCGAGGCCGACAGCGAACGCGTGGTCAGCGACTTCACCGGCCGCCTGGTCGATCTGGTCTACAAGAATCCGTCCTCGCTGGGGCCGGCCGCGCGCGAGATGAAGCTGCCGGTGCAGAAGTTGGGCCCGCTCACGCGCAATGGCGCGCGCAGCGGCGCCCAGGGCCTGGCCGCGAACCCGGCGCTGTTGCGCGCGGCGTTCTCCGACGCCCTGATCCAGGGCGGCACGGTCAGCGACCCGATCGAGATCGCTCCCGGTAACAGCGTGCTGATCCGCGTGACCGCGCATACGCCCGAGCGTTCGCAGCCGCTGGCGCAGGTGCGCGATCAGGTGATCGCGGCGGTGCGCGCCGACCGCGCCACCAAGGCCGCGACCAAGGAAGCCGACGCGCTGCTGGCGCGTCTGCGTGGCGGCGAGACCCTGGAAGCGGTGGCGACCTCCAAGCAGCTGCCGGCGCCGCACGCGATCCCGAACCTGCCGCGCGGCGCGCCGATTCCGGACCCCAGCGTGAGCGAGGCCGTGTTCGCGGTCGCGCCGCCCGCGGCCGGCAAGGTCACCCCGGGCAGGGCAATGCTGCCGGACGGCCGCGCGGTGCTGTTCGCGGTCAGCAAGGTCACCCCGGGCGATCTGGCCCAGGTTCCGCCGCCGCAGCGCGAACAGATGCAGACCCAGCTGGCCCAGATCAGCGGCGCCGACGACATCAAGGCGCTGGTCGCCGCGCAGCGCAAGCGCATGAAGGTGACGGTGGTCGATCAGAATCTCTGATCGGTACTGGCGTTATCGCAACGAAAAGCCCGGCATCTCGCCGGGCTTTTTGCTTTTGGGTTCTTGATGGCGGCGCTTGCGACTCGCTTCTCCCGCTTGCGGCGACCGAAGGAACCGCAAAGCCGAGAAGGGGCCCGGAGGGCGGACGTGTGCAGCGCGTGAGGTAGGGCTGCTGCGCGCTTGCGGCGACGACTCGCACCTCAGCCCGATCGCACAGCGATCGGGCTGAGGTGCCGCTCAAGCCGATGGCTCGTAAGGCCGGCCCCTCACTCCGCAAGCCGCAGAGGGGCTAAAGCGGTGAGACGACTTCGCTATTCCTTCTCCCGCGTGCGGGAGAAGGTGCCCGAAGGGCGGATGAGGGCAGCGCATCAGGTTGGGATGGCGCAAAGAAAAAGCCCGGCATCGCACCGGGCTTTTCTGGTCTTGTCACTCGCGCGCCTAAGCGCAGCCCCCACTCACTCGCTCTCGATCCCCGTCATGCCCAGGATGTTGTAGCCCGAGTCGACATAGGTGATCTCGCCGGTCACGCCCGAGGCCAGATCCGAGCACAGGAAGGCGGCGACATTGCCGACCTGTTCGATCGTAACCGTGCGGCGCATCGGCGCGTTCTCCTCGACATGGCCGAGGATCTTGCGGAAGCCGGCGATGCCGGCCGCGGCCAGGGTCTTGATCGGGCCGGCCGAGATCGCGTTGACGCGGGTGCCTTCCGGGCCGAGGTTGTAGGCCAGGTAGCGCACGGTCGCTTCCAGGCTGGCCTTGGCCACGCCCATGACGTTGTAGCCGGCCAGGGCGCGTTCGGCGCCCAGGTAGCTCAGGGTCAGGATCGAACCGTTGCGGCCCTGCATCTGCGGGCGCGCGGCCTTGGCCATCGCGGCCAGCGAATAGGCCGAGATGTCGTGGGCGATGCCGAAGTTCTCGCGGGTCAGGCCGTCGAGGAACTGGCCGGCGATGGCTTCGCGCGGGGCGTAGGCGATCGCGTGGACCAGGATGTCGAAACCGTCCCAGTGCTGGCCGAGCTCGGCGAAGCAGGCCGCGATCTGCTCGTCGCTGGTGACGTCCAGCGGGATCACGATGTTGCTGCCGTACTCGGCGGCGGCCTTCTCCACGCGGGTCTTGAGCTTCTCGTTCTGGTAGGTGAACGCCAGTTGCGCGCCTTCGCGGTGCATGGCCTCGGCGATGCCGCTGGCGATCGAACGCTCGCTGGCGATGCCGGTGATCAATGCGCGCTTACCTTGCAGGAAACCCATGTGCACTCCCTAAAACTTGCGGTGGACGCGGCCGTCGTGGGCCGCGCGTCGGAACCGCCCGACCGGTGCGCGGTCGAGCAAAGACTCTAGTGTACCCGCGCGATGGCGACGGACGATCCGGTACGGTTCACGGCGCTTTCGCCCCGGGTGTATCGATCAGCAGGGCCTGGCCGGGCTTGAGCACGGCGTTGGCGCCCAGGCCGTTGCGTTGCAGCAGGTCGGCCACGCGGATGCCGTAACGGCGCGCGATGGTCCAGGCGTTGTCGCCGCGGGCGACGGTGTGGCGGCGCGGCTCGCCGGCGCTGCCGGTGTCGGCGGCGGGCGCCTGCTCCGTCGCCGCGGCCGGCACGCTGGCGGTGCTGGTGGCCTGCGCCTGGTCGCCGTCGACGCCGCCGATCGCGCCCGCGGGCACCGCCAGCAGCGGCGCGCGCGCGGCGCCGGCCTGGCCGATGCGGCCGCCGGCGAAGACCGGGTTGAGGCGTTGCAGTTGGGCCGCGTCCTGGCCACTGCGGCGCGCCCAGGCGGCGATGTCGGCGACGTCGTCGGGCACGGTCACCGCTTGCAGGCGCGGCACCGGGCGGTCCAGCGCGCGCAGCCATTCCTCGCGATCGTCGGCCTGCTCCATCAGGCAGGACAGCGCATGCAGTTTGCGCACATAGGCCTGGGTGATGTCGGACAGGCCGGTCAGCTGTTCGGGCTTGGCGTTGCGCGCGACCTGGCCGTTGCGCTTGAGCGCGCCCAGGATGCGGTATTCGCCGGCGTTGTAGGCCATCACGGTCAGGCGCCAGTCGCCGGCGAACATGCCGTGCAGGGTTTTCAGATAACGCACCGCGGCCTGGGTCGAATCCACCGGCGACAGGCGGCCGTCGTAGCCGGCGAGGATCGGCACGCGGTGATTGCGCGCGGTCAGCGCGATCATCTGCCATAGCCCGGCCGGCCCGGCGGCGCTGCGCGCGCCCGGCTTGTAGCCACTTTCGACGAACGGGATCAGCGCGTACTCGGTGGGCAGGTGGGCCTCGCGCAGCGCGTCGACCACGTAGCCGAACAAGGGCAGGGTGTCGTCGTTGCTGGCGGCCAGGCGCTTGGGCGCGGTGGCGAAGTGCTGGCGCCAGCGTGTGCTGGCGCCGGCTTCGCAGGTCGGATCGGCCAGGCCTTCGCGGAAGCGCTGGTAGATCTCGCGGCCGTTGCGGGTCGGGCCGGGGATCGCGGCTTGCGGCGCGGGCTCGGCGGCCGCGGCCGGCGTGGATGCGGCAGCGGCGGCGGATTGAGCGAACGCGGGCGCGCCGCATGCGGCCGCCAGCGCCAACGCGACCGCGGCGAGGCGACCGGCCTTGCGGGCCCGGCTCATGCCTGGAACCCGTCTTTCCAGCGCCGCAATTCGGCGAAGGTGTCGATGTCGTCCTCGGGTTCGCGGCGCAGGCGCCGGGCCACGGCCGCGCGTACCTCGGGCTGATGCACGCGCAGGAAGGGATTGGCTGCGACTTCGTCGGCCAGGGTGCTGGGCAGGGTCGGACGTCCGGCGTTGCGCATGGCCTGGGCTTCCTCGATGCGGCGCAGCAGCGCCGGGTTGGACGGCTCCACCGCGCGCGCGAAGGCGGCGTTGGACAGGGTGTATTCGTGGCCGCAGCACAGGCGGGTGTCGCCGGGCAGGGCGGCCAGGCGCGACAGCGAGGTGTGCATCTGGGCCGGGGTGCCTTCGAACAGACGGCCGCAGCCCAGGCTGAAGAGGGTGTCGCCGCTGAACAGCAGGCCGTGGCCGCCCACGTCCTCCAGGTGATAGGCGATGTGGCTGAGGGTGTGGCCGGGCACGGCGAGCACGCGCGCGCTCCAGCCGCCCAGGTGCAGGCGCACGCCGTCGCCGACGCGCGCGGTGGCGGCGCCGATGCGGTCGTCGTCGGGCGCGAACACCGGGATGCCCGGCCAGTGGGCGAGGATGGCCTCGACCCCGCCGATGTGGTCGTTGTGGTGGTGGGTCAGCAGGATCCCGGTCGGGCGCAGACCATGCACGGCCGCGCCCAGCACCGGCGCGGCGTCGCCGGGGTCGACGATCAGCGCCGACTCGTCGTCGGCCGACAGCGCCCAGATGTAGTTGTCGTTGAGGGCGGGCAGAGCCAGCAATCGCATTCGTTGAGCTCCTGGGCGGCCGGCCGCGCCGCGCTCCGCTGAACATGCAACTGAACAGGGCCGCGCCGCCGGGCCTGCGAAGGACCGCGCTTTCAAATGGATGTTCCGACAGAATGGCGACCATGCCCGCCCTGTCCACCGGCCGTCAACCCAATGCCGCCCTCGCCTGGTTCGGTGGGGTCGCCGGCCAGGGCCTGCTCGATGTCGAATCCGCGGCGATGGCGCGGGTGCTGGCCGGCTGTCAGGCCATGCCCTGGGCCTGGATCGGCGTCGACGCGACCTCGCCGCCGGGCGGCACCAGCACGCGTGGGGTGCGCCTGCGCCGCCAGGGCCAGGGCTTCGACGGCGCCTTCCGCAGCGCGCTGCCGCTGCCCCTGGCCAGCGAGGCCTTGGGTGCGATGCTGCTGCAGCACGTGCTAGACGACGGCATCGACCCGATGCCGCTGCTGGACGAATGCGCGCGGGTGCTCGCGCCCGGCGGCACCCTGTGGCTGGCCGCGCTCAATCCCTGGAGCCCCTACCGCGCGCGCTGGGCGCGTTCGGGCCTGCACGCCTACAACACCGGCGCCTGGCAGGCGATGTTGCGCGGCGCCGGCTTCGCCTCCGACTCGGTGAGCCTGCAATGGCTGGGCCCGCTGTGGCGGCCCGCGCACGGCGCGGTCGGTATCGGCGCCGCCGACCGTCTGCGCGCGGGCATCGGCCTGACCGTGTCCAAGCGCGTGCATGCCCTGATCCCGCCGGCGCGGCTGCGCAATTTGCGCTGGCAGGCCGGCGGCGCGATGGTCGGAACGAATGCGCGCCGTTGCGCGCCGCAGCGGCGATAATGCGCGGCCCTCAGACAGGACCGCAGGCTTTGCAAGATCACGCACTGGCGACCGAAACCAAAACCGTCGACATCCACACCGACGGCGCCTGCCTGGGCAACCCCGGGCCCGGCGGCTGGGCCGCGCTGCTGCGCTACAAGGGCCGCGAGCGCGAGCTGTCCGGCGGCGAGCCCGACACCACCAACAACCGCATGGAGCTGATGGGCGCGATCATGGCCCTGGAAGCGCTGATCGAGCCCTGCGTGGCGACCCTGCACACCGACTCGCAGTACGTGCGCAAGGGCATCACCGAATGGATGGGCAACTGGGTGCGGCGCGGCTGGAAGACCGCCGGCGGCGACCCGGTCAAGAACCGCGATCTGTGGGAGCGCCTGCACCAGGCCAACCTGCGCCACAAGGTCGAATGGAAGTGGGTCAAGGGCCATTCCGGCGACCCCGACAACGAGCGCGTCGACGTGCTGGCGCGCACCCAGGCGCAGCGCTACCGCAGCGTCGCGCGCTGAGTTCGGCGAGAATCGACCCATGCGCCAAGTCATCCTGGATACCGAGACCACCGGCCTGAGCTGGGAGCGCGGTAACCGCGTGGTCGAAATCGGCTGCGTCGAGTTCGTCGAGCGCCGCCCCACCGGCCGGACCTTCCACACTTATTTGAACCCCGAGCGCGAATTCGAGCCCGGGGCGCAGGAAGTCACCGGCCTGACCTTGGAGTTTCTGGCCGACAAGCCCAAGTTCGAGACCATCGTCGACGAGTTCCTGGCTTTCATCGACGGCGCCGAGCTGGTCATCCACAACGCGGCCTTCGACGTCGGCTTTCTCGACAACGAACTGGCGCTGGCCGGGCCGCAGTACGGCAAGCTCGGCGACCGCGCCACCATCGAGGACTCGCTGCTGCTCGCGCGTCAGCGTTTCCCGGGCCAGCGCAATTCGCTGGACGCGCTGTGCAAGCGCCTGGGCGTGGACAACGCCCATCGCCAGCTGCACGGCGCGCTGCTCGACGCCCAGTTGCTGGCCGAGGTCTATATCGGCCTGACCTCGGGCCAGAGCGATCTGGGCTTCGGCCAGGGCGAGGACGGCGGCGGCCAGTCCGCGGCAGCGGTGTTCGATCTGGACGCCAGCGCGCCGCGTCCGCGCGTGCAGATCAGCAGCGAGGAACGGGCCGCGCACGAGGCGCGCCTGGAGAAGCTGCGCAAGAAGGCGGGGAAGTGTTTGTGGGATGCGATGGAGGCTCCCGCGACGACGTAGGGGCGCCTCGCTGCTTTGTGCAGGCACGATAGGGTGCAAGGGTAGGGTGCGGTGGTAACCGCACCATCGTCATCCGGCCTGCTACGTGGCGATGCGGTTCGCCTGTGGCTCACCGCATCCTACGAGTCGAATCGGAATGGGGGGCGGCCGTAGACTGCGGTGACAACCGCAGCATCGCCATCGGCGATGCCTAGTGGCTGCGGACCAGGATCACCGTGACGTTGTCCGAGCCGCCGCCGTCCAGCGCGGCCGCGACCAGGCTGTCCACGCATTCCTGCGCGCTGCAGTCGTTGTGCGCGAGCACGCGCGCGATGCTGCGGTCGTCGACTTCCTCGGTCAGGCCGTCGCTGCACAGCAGCAGCTGCATGCCGGGGCGGAGCTCGCCGGTCATGGTCTCGACGTTCAGATTGCGCGGGTCGGTCACGCCCAGGGCCTGGGTCACCACGTTGCGATGCGGATGGCTGCGCGCCTGCTCGTGGGTGATCGCGCCGTTGGCGATCAGTTCCTGGACGTAGCTGTGGTCCTGCGAGAGCTGGGCCAACTGACCGTCGCGCCACAGGTAGACCCGGCTGTCGCCCACCCACGCAACCTCGAATCGGTTGCCGTTGACGCGCGCGGCGACCACCGTAGTGCCCATGGGCAGGGCGTCGTTGCGGCGGCGCGAGGTGCGGATGATCTCCTCGTCGGCGATCCGAATGGCCTGGGCCAGCGGGGTGCCGTCGCGGACTTCGCGCACGATGGCCTCGCGCGCTAGCGCGCTGGCGACCTCGCCGTACTCATGCCCGCCCATTCCGTCGGCGACCAGCCACAGGCCCAGTTCGCTGTCACCGTAATAGGTGTCTTCATTGAGCTCGCGGCGCAGGCCGACATGCGTCAGGTGTCCGAATTCGATCATGAGTCGATCATGCCGGTCGCGTTTGTCGGAGGCTCTTCGAGTAGTAAACGGAATCATCGGGGCGTAGCGGCCGTGCGGCAAGCGACGGTCGCATTCCCCCTCACGACCATGCCCGGTGTTGCAGTAACGAAACATGACCGGAGCCGCGCATCATCGCGTAAAAAACATGCTGTGCGGCACGGTTCGGCGCTATTCCCGCACGATCCGGCGCCGCCGGCAGGGCCGCGGCCAACAAAAAAGCGGGCCCGGTCGGGCCCGCTTTGCATAATCTGGCGGAGAGGGGGGGATTCGAACCCCCGGTACGCTATAAACGTACGCCTGATTTCGAGTCAGGTACATTCAACCACTCTGCCACCTCTCCGGGTGCAGTGAGCCGGGAATGATACGGGGCGCGAAGCCTTCCGACAAGGCATGCGTCCGGGCGGCTACACTGTGGCCCCCCTGAACGAAACGCTGCCATGTCCGAAATCCTGGTTCCGGTGTCCTTCGGCGAACTGCTGGACAAGATCGCCATCCTGCAGATCAAGTCCGAGCGCATGAGCGACCCGGCCAAGCTGGCCAACGTGCGCAACGAGCTGTCCGCCTTGGAGCAGACCTGGATGGCCCATCCGGCCGCCGGCCACGACATCGTGCGCCTGCGCGCCGAGCTCAAGGCCGTGAACGAGCGCCTGTGGGCGATCGAGGACGACATCCGCATCAAGGAAAAGGCCCAGGCCTTCGACGCCGAGTTCGTGCGCCTGGCGCGCAGCGTCTATTTCGAGAACGACGAGCGCGCCCGGATCAAGAAGGACATCAACCTCGCGCTGGGTTCCAGCTACGTCGAGGAAAAGTCCTACGAGGACTACAAAAGCGGCGCCGCCGCGCCCTGAGTCGGTCCGGCGCATGCCGACCTCGCCGCAGGGACGCGAACCCGGGCCGCGCGTCGCCGGCGCCTGGCTCTACGACGACTTGCTGGCCTGGTTGTGTCCCGGCGGCCTGCTGCTGACCGCGCTGGCCCTGCGTTACCCGGATAGCCTGCGCCTGCTGCGCGCGCAGGCGCCGGAACTGACCCTGCCGACCTGGTTCGCCGGGGCCTATGTGCTGGGCCTGGCCTTGAGCCCGCTCGGGCGTCTGGTCTATGCCTTCGCCCAGGCCATCGTCTGGCCGCGGCTGCGCCAGGCCTGGGCGCCGGCGATCGCGTTCCTGGCCCAGCGCCTGCAGCGCGACGAGGGCCTGACCCTGCCCGACGCCGCGCACATGTCGACCTCGGTGTTCCACGACGTCGACCGGCGCATGCGCGAGTATCTGGAGGCGGTCGATCCGTCCTCGCGGCAGGCGCTGAACCGCATGAAGGTGCTGTGCAGCCTGGCCTGCAACGCGGCGGCCGCGGCCCTGGTGTTCGTCGCGATCGACGCGGCGCTTGGCGGCTACCGCTACTGGAGCAACGCTCAGGTCGGCATCGCCGCGCTCGCGATCGCGCTGGCCCTGGTCGCGGCGGTGTACCGCGAACGCCGGCGCCAGCGCACCCAGCTGTCGATCTGGCGACGCCTGCAGGTCGGCGCGAACGACTGATCTCCGGCAGACGCCGGCGGCCTGGACACGCGGGGCGGCGCGCGTCGCCAGCCTGCACCGGATGCCGCAGGCCCGACGCAACCCAGAGTGCCCCGGCGAGCGCGAGTCTCGTCAGCCTGCCCGCCATCGGTAGCGCCGCACGCCGCCGGCCTGCCGCAGCCGACCTTCACGCGCCGGACCGGCCAACCGGATTGGCCGGGGCGCGGAACCGCAGCCCATTTTTCGCCGGCGACTGCCGCTAGGGTGGCCGCGCGTCGTTCCGGTCCGCGCCACGCGTGCGAACCGGACGGTGCGACAGCGGGCAGGTCTGGATGGCCTCTCGCCCACGGACCGGCCCGATCGATCAATGGATGGACGAATCAAGGAGCAACAACGTGAAAAAGGAACACGTGTTAGGGACGCTGTGCATGACGGTGCTGTTGGCGATGTCGCCGCTGGTGGCGATGGCCGACCAATCCGAAGAGGAAACTCCCAAGGAAGAGCAGGAGTTCAAGCGCAACGAGCCGCCGGTGTCGGAGGCGGTGAAGCAGCACCTGGCCTACATCGAGGACCTCGATAAGCGCTATCCGGACACCTCCAAGGTCGATCCCGAGCGCTTCATGGCCGAGGAAGGCGAGAAGGCCGCGCTGATCTACTGCCGCGCACTGGGCTTCGATGGGCCGTGCGAACCGGCCAAGGACGGGCAGTCGGCGCAGGCGCGTTCGGGCTTCGTCGCCATGAGCGTCGAGCGCGCGGCGGCCAAGGTCGGTCGCTACGGCTGGTTCGACTGGCTGTTCAATCTGCTCTACAGCGTCGGCGTGATCCCCGACAAGGCCTCGTGCCCGTCGCCGCACGTGCTGGTGCAGATGCACATGGACGACGAAGACCGCCGCAACGCCAATTCGCGTTGGGGCTGGATCGGCGCGACCGTGTCCAACAGCAACACCACCTGGCGCTTCTGCCGCCTGAGCTGGGACGCCTCGTTCGCGTTCAAGCCGCTGGCGAACTGGGGCAACCAGTACGACTACGCGGTGCAGAACCTGGGCATGTTCTGCCCGCCGGGTTCGCGCCGCGTGCTGCGCCGTCACGACAACGAGGATTGGGCCAACGCCAACTGGTCCAGCGGCGGCGTGTTCCCCAGCTTCAACCTGGGCGGCAACTGGTGGACCTACACCTGCCAGTACGACGGCGGCACGCCCACGCCGCTGATGTCCTCGTTCCCGACCCTGGGCTTCGGCTACGGCGTGTTCTCGCCGACCAATCTGCCTTGGCCCTATGCGCTGGCTAACGGCTACGTCTACCAGGACGACGAGGACTTCTTGAACCTCAACTTCTGGATCGGCTCGCCCGACGCGGCGATGGGTGGCGGCAACAACACCTGGCGCGGGCTGTCGCGCGTCAAATAAGTCGCTGGTTTCAAGCCCCTCTCCCGCTCGCGGGAGAGGGGTTGGGGTGAGGGCGCCGCTGCCGCGGCGCTGCTTGGGCTGCGCAGATCGAGCCGATGCATATTCGCAAGCGGGTGCGATGGGAACTCAGCAGCGCGCGGCTAAACGCGCCCGCACATCCATCACAGCGAAGCCGAGTGGATTCAGCTCATGCCATCGCTCAGGTCGACTCGTGTCATTCGTAGCGAAACCGCGGCTCCTGTGCCGCGGTCTCAGCCAGCCGAATGATCGGCGACATAACGCTCGAACGCCGCGACCCCATCCTCCACCGAGATCAGATCCATGACCCCGTCGTGCTCGATCTTGGTGCCCCACTTGAGTTCGCTCGCAGGCTTGCCGAGGTACTTGCGCGCCGCGTCGTCGTAGCGGTCGGCGCAGTAGCGGCGGTCGCTGTAGGGGCCGCTGCGTGCGGGGTTGCTGGCCGCATGCAGACCCAGCACCTTGATACCCATGGCGTTGGCGATGTGCATGGGCCCGGAATCGGGCGTCATGAGCAGATGGCCGCGCGCGAGCAGGGCCGGCAATTGCTTGAGGGTGTCCTTGCCGATCAGGTCCAGCGCGGGCGCGCTCATCGCCGCCAGGATTTCGTCGCCGGTGCGGCGCTCCAGCTCGCTGCGGCCGCCGCACAGCACCACCCGCCAGCCGCGCGCGACGGCGTGGTCGGCGACCGCGGCATAGCGTTCGCTGCGCCAGTTGCGCAGCGCGTGGCTGGAGCAGGGCGAGATCAGCAGGGTAGGGCGGCCGTCGTCCGGCCATTGCGCGCGCGCCCACTCGTAGGCCTCGGCCGGCACCGGCAGGTCCCAGCGCACCTGGGTCTGGCGCAGGCCCAGCGGCTCGCAGAAGCTGCCGATCGCGTCCAGCACGTGGATGCCGGGGCGGTCGGGGATGCGTTCGTTGACGAACAGGCCGTGCAGGTCCTTGGCGCGCGCGCGGTCGTAGCCGATCCGGCGCCGCGCCGGCACGAACGCCGACAGCAGGTTCGCGCGCGCGGCCACCTGCATCTGCAGCAGGGCGTCGTAACGCCGGCGTTCGCCCAGCCGCGCGCGCAGCTCGCGGCCCAGCGCGCGCATGCCGGCCAGGCCGGCCTTCTTGTCGTATTCGACGAAGTTCACGTTTTCCAGGCCGTCGAGCAGGCGGCGCTCGCCCTTGCCGATCACCCAGGTCAACTCCAGCCGCGGCCAGGCCTCGCGCAGGGTGCGCACCAGCGGAACCACATGGGTCACGTCGCCGAGGGCGGAAAGCCGCAGCAGGCAGATCGAGTGGGGTGCGTTGTTCACGTGACTTGTTAGACTCCGGCGGATGACGGGCTACGACGCCGCCGAAGGATTGACGCCGTTCCGCGACGACAGCGGCTACGGCGCGATTCTGTTCGACCGCACCCGGGTGCGGCAAGCGAGCCCGGAATGGTTCTCGCCTGCCTTCTGGGGCGAACGCGCGCGCCCGGTCGACAGCGGCGGTCGCGGCGGGGCCTGGTTCGTGGACGCGCCGTTCGGCCCCAGCCTGCTGCGACGCTACCTGCGCGGCGGCCTGGTCGCGCGCTTCAACCGCGACCGTTACTGGTGGCGCGGCGCCAACGAGACGCGCAGCTTCGCCGAATTCCGCCTGACCCGCGCGGTGGCCGAGAAGGGCCTGCCGGTGCCGCGTCCGATCGCCGCCTACTATCGCCGCGACGGCTTCTACTACTACGCCGCGATCCTGCTGGAGCGCCTCAACGACGTGCGCTCGCTGGCCGACCGCGCCGCGGTCGCCGGCGACGGCGCGCCCTGGGAGGAGGCCGGCCGGCTGATCGCGCGCTGCCATCGCGTCGGCTTGGACCACGCCGATCTCAACGCCCACAACCTGCTGTTCGACCCGACCGGGCGCGGCTGGGTGATCGATCTGGACCGCGGTCACCTGCACATACCGGCGACCGGTTGGCGCGAGCGCAACCTGGCCCGGCTCAAGCGCTCGCTGCTGAAACTGCGCGGCGCGCGTTCGACGGAAGAGGTCGAACGCGACTACGGCCGTCTGCGCGCGGCCTACGAGCGCGCCTGGGACAAGGGATACTGATGAGCTGGCATCTGCGCCTGCACGGCGTCGGCAACGCATCCGCGGTGGAGCTGGGTTCGGCGATGGCGACCATCGAGCGCGACGGCGCGCCCTGGCTGACCGTCGACTGCGGCGGCGAGGGCCTGACCGCCTACCTCGCCCACTACGGGCAGGCGCCGCAGGCCTTGTTCATCACCCACACCCACCTCGATCACGTCGCCGGCTTCGAGCGGCTGTTCGTCTCGACCTATTTCGATCCCGAGCGGCGCGGCCGGGTCAAGCTGTACGTGCCGGCGCCGGTGGTGCCGCTGCTGCACCAGCGCGTGGGCGACTATCCCAACGCTCTGGCCGAGGGCGGGGTGAATTTCTGGGACGCGTTCCAGGTGATCCCGGTCGGCGCCGCGTTCTGGCACCAGGGCGTGCGCCTGGAAGTCTTCGCCACCCGCCACCATTGGCCGGACACCGCCTTCGGCCTGCGCCTGCGCGGCAGCGTGGTCTGGACCGGCGACACCCGGCCGATCCCCGAGGCCCTGGCCAAGTACGCCGACGCCGGCGAGCTGATCGCCCACGATTGCGCCCTGCACGGCAACCCTTCGCACAGCGGTATCGAGGACCTGGAGCGCGAATATCCGCGCGAACTGCTCGCGCGCTGCCTGCTCTACCACTACGCCAGCGCCGGCGAAGGCGACACCCTGGCCGCACGGGGGTATCGTGTGGGTCGACCGGGCGAATGCGTCGCCCTGGCCGAATCCAGCGCAGAGCAGGTGCCGCCGTCGTGAGCGCGTTGCCGGATCCGAAGCAGATGCCATGGGCGCAGGACGTCTACGGGCGTCCGCTGCGCGACCTGCGTTTGTCGGTGATCGAGGCTTGCAACTTCCGTTGCCCCTACTGCATGCCGGCCGAGCGCGTACCGGACGACTACGGCCTGGACGCCGCCTCGCGCCTGAGCTTCGACGAGATCGAAACCCTGGTGCGCGGCTTCGTGCGCGTGGGCGTGCGCAAGCTGCGCCTGACCGGCGGCGAGCCGCTGCTGCGCAAGAATCTGCCGGAGCTGATCGCGCGGCTGGCGGCGATCGACGGCCTCGACGATCTGGCCCTGACCACCAACGGCTCGCTGCTCGCGCGCCAGGCGCGCGCCCTGCGCGAGGCCGGCCTGCGCCGGCTCACGGTCAGCCTGGACGCGCTGGAACCCGAGCTGTTCCGGCGCCTGTCCGGCGGCCGCGGCGAGGTCGCCCAGGTGCTGGCCGGCATCGACGCGGCCCAGGCCGCGGGCTTCGACTCGATCAAGCTCAACTGCGTGGTCCAGCGCGGCGTCAACGACGACCAGGTGCTGCCCCTGGCCGAACGCTTCCGCGGTAGCGGCCACGTGCTGCGCTACATCGAATACATGGACGTGGGCACCTGCAACGGCTGGGACGCCGCGCGCGTGGTGCCTTCGGCGCAACTGCGCGACCGCCTGCACCAGCGCTGGCCGCTGCGCGCGCTGGACGCGCACTACCGCGGCGAAGTCGCGGCGCGCTACGCCTACGCCGACGGCGCCGGCGAAGTCGGCTTCGTGTCCTCGATCAGCGCGCCGTTCTGCGGCGACTGTCACCGCTCGCGGGTGTCCGCCGACGGCCGCCTTTACACCTGTCTGTTCGCCGCCGACGGTGTCGATCTGCGCTCGACCCTGGCCCTGGGCGAGTTCGGCCTGGCGCAGCGCGTGGCCGAGCTGTGGTCGCGACGCGCCGACCGCTACAGCGAACTGCGCGCCGCCGACGCGCCGCGCCCGAGTCGGCACGTGGAGATGTTCCTGGTCGGCGGTTGAAGCGCGCGGCGTATCATGGCCGCTGCCCGATCCACCGATACCGCTAGGCGTCCCGTCCTGCCGGAGCCCATCGTTTGAAAGCCCGCAAAGCCAAGCCCGCACCGACGCGTTCCGCGCTGACACATCTGGACTCCGACGGTCGCCCCGCCATGGTCGACGTGTCCGCCAAGGCCACGACCGCGCGCGAGGCGCAGGCGGAGTGCCGGGTGCGCTTTCCGGCCGCGGTCGCCGCGCAATTGCGTGCCAACGGGCTGCGCAGCGCCAAGGGCGGCATCGTCGATGCCGCGATCGTGGCCGGCACCCTGGCGGTCAAGCGCACCGCCGAGCTGATTCCGTTCTGCCATCCGCTGCCGATCGACGGCTGCCGGATCGCGATCGACTGGCTGGACGAAAATTCCCTGCGCATCGAATGCCGGGTGCGCACCGTCCATCGCACCGGCGTCGAGATGGAGGCGCTGACCGGCGCCACCGTGGCGGCGCTGACCGTCTACGACATGTGCAAGGCCTTGTCGCACCGGATCGTGATCGGGCCGGCCAAGCTGCTCGCCAAGTCCGGCGGCAAGCGCGACTTCGGGAGCGCGGCGTGAACCGGCTCACCGTGCTGTATTTCGCCAGCCTGCGCGATGCCGCCGGCCGTGCCGACGAGAGCGTGGACACCAACGCCGCCGATCTGCGCGGCCTGTACGCGACGCTGCGCGAGCGCCATGGTTTCGCGCTGCCCGCCGAGCGCTTGCGGGTCGCGGTCGACGGCGCGTTCGCGCACTGGGACGACGCGCCGCGCGCCGGCAGCGAAGTGGCCTTCATTCCACCCGTGTCGGGGGGCTGAGCGATGCGCTTTCGTTTGTCCGAAACCCCGTTCGACCCGGCCGCCACGCGCGAATGGCTGATGCGCGACGAGGCCGGCGCCTACGCCAGTTTCGAAGGCTGGGTGCGCGACCATCATCAAGGGCGGGCGGTGCTGGGTCTGCGCTACGAGAGCTACGCGCTGCTGGCCGAACGCGAGGGCGAGAAGATCCTGGCCGAGGCGCTGGAGCGCTTCGCGATCGTCGAGGCGCGCTGCGTGCACCGGGTCGGCGAGCTGGGCGTGGGGGAGCTGGCGGTATGGGTCGGCGTCAGCGCCGCGCATCGCGATGCCGCGTTCGCCGCCTGCCGCTACATCATCGACGAGACCAAGGCGCGGGTGCCGATCTGGAAGCACGAGCGCTACGCCGAGGGCGACGCGGGCTGGCTGCATCCGGAGCCGCCGCAGGCGCAAGGGTAGAGTCGTTGTTCGTCGCAAGTGCGAGGACGAGGTCGCGGCTGACACCGCTCCTACCCCAACGCGAAGAGATTCGGATCATGGCGGAGAGGTGGACGATGCGATGCCGCCAGCCGCGGGCGACGGTCGCGCTGAACGCGCTGGCGCTGACGGCGCCCTGGCATCCGCGATTTCTTACCTCAAGCAGGCCTGTGCCTGGAGCTGCGCGGGCTCGCCGTCCATGGTTCGACAGGCTCGCCGCCAACGGCTATCGGAGTCGCGAGCGGCTTTGCTTGTCTTCCCCCTTTGGAAAAGGGGGACTGAGGGGGATTTGCTTCTACCGCCGCGCGAATCCGCGGTCCAGGTTCGACCCGCTCACCACGGACGGCTCCGGGACGGCTTAAGGCGCGACGGTTCCCGTGCGCAAAAGCGCTGAACCGCTCGGAATCGCCCCATGAGGCCGCCCCGAAAAGGTGGCGGCCCCGCCGGCTGACCTCGGCGCCCGCATCAGTCGATACCGTTGCTGCCTTCCGGCCCTGGCGGGATTTTCGACCTAGCGTCGCGAGGGGCCGACGGGGCCACCATAGGACGTGCGCATCTGGCGCGAGACGTGTCGCATGACGCAGCGACAGAATCTGAACGACATAGCTGGAAATCTGGCGGAGAGAGCGGGATTCGAACCCGCGAAGCGGGGTTTAGCCGCTTACACACTTTCCAGGCGTGCTCCTTCAACCACTCGGACACCTCTCCGGGCCTGGGCTGACAGCGACATCCGGTCAGGCTCAGGGCCGGGAATTCTAGCCGTCGCGGCGGTTGTCCACAAGTCGCGGCGTCGCGGTGGCGGCCGTCGCGAACGTCCGTGGCACAATGGAGCGATCCGTTCCCGCGCCGCGCCGGCCGCTGCGACAGGGCCTACGGCCGCGGCGCGCGGCGGTACCGACGCAAGCAAGCACACGACGCAACCAAAGGGTCCGATGTCCTACCTCGTCCTCGCCCGTAAATGGCGCCCCAAGCGTTTCGCCGAACTGGTCGGGCAGGAGCATGTGGTGCGCGCGCTGACCAATGCGCTGGATTCCGGTCGCGTCCACCACGCCTTCCTGTTCACCGGCACCCGCGGCGTGGGCAAGACCACGATCGCGCGCATCTTCGCCAAGTCGCTGAACTGCGAGCGCGGCACCTCGGCCGACCCCTGCGGCGAGTGCAACTCCTGCCGCGACATCGATGCCGGCCGCTTCATCGACCTGCTCGAGATCGACGCCGCCAGCAACACCGGCGTCGACGACGTGCGCGAGGTGATCGACAACGCCCAGTACATGCCCAGCCGCGGGCGGGTCAAGGTCTACCTGATCGACGAAGTGCACATGCTCTCCAAGTCGGCCTTCAACGCCCTGTTGAAGACGCTGGAAGAGCCGCCCGGCCACGTCAAATTTCTGCTCGCCACCACCGACCCGCAGAAGCTGCCGGTGACGGTGCTGTCGCGCTGCCTGCAGTTCAACCTCAAGCGCCTGGACGAGGCCCAGATCTCGGGCCAGATCGGTCGCATCCTCGAGGCCGAGGGCATCGCCGCCGAGCCCGGCGCGATCCGCCAGCTCAGCAAGGCCGCCGATGGCAGCCTGCGCGACGGTCTGTCGCTGCTGGACCAGGCCATCGCCTACACCGGCGGCCAGCTCAGCGACGGCGCGGTCGCGACCATGCTGGGCACGGTCGACCGTACCCGCGTCGGCGCGCTGCTGCAGGCCCTGGCCGACGGCAACGGCCACGCGCTGCTGGCCGAGGTCGCGGCCCTGGCCGAATTCTCGCCCGATTGGGGCGGGGTGCTGGACACCTTGAGCGAGGCCCTGCACCGCGTACAGGTGCGTCAGCTGGTGCCCGAGGCGCCGATGGAGACCGACGGCGTCGACGTCGACGCGCTGGCCGCGCGGCTGCGTCCCGAGGTCGTGCAGTTGTGGTACCAGATGGCGCTCAACGGCCGCCGCGATCTGCCGCTGGCGCCCAGCGCGCGCGCCGGTTTCGAAATGAGCGTGCTGCGCATGCTGGCCTTCCGTCCCGCGGCCAGCGAGGACGGGCGCGGTGCTGCGCCCGCAGCGTCCGGCGCGGGCGAGAGCGTGCGCGGCTCCGGCGCCGCCGCGGCGGCCGCCGCCCTGGCCGAGCCGCAAACACGCGCCGCGCCGCCGGCGTCGCCGTTCGACGAGCGTCCCGCCCCCCCCTCGCGCGCCGAACCGGTGCGGACGGAAGCGCCCCGAATGGAGGCGCGCCAGATAGAAACGCCCCCGATAGAAACGCCCCGAATTGAAGTGCCTCGCATCGAAGCGCCGCGAGCGGAAGCGACCAGTGCACAGGCAGCGCGCAACGACGTGCCCTGGGCGGAGCCGCCCGAGGTAGTCGCACCGCCACGCCGTCCGCCTGCACCGCCGGAACCGGTCGCGGCGCGCGACGCCGCGACCGCGTACGCCGCGCCGCCCGCGGCCGCGTCGCGCAGCGGCGGCGCCGGCATCGCCGATGCCGAGGCCTGGCACGACCTGGTCGCCAGCAGCGGCCTGCGCGGTCCGGCCCGTTTGCTGGCCGAGCACGCCGGCTTCATCGCCTACGCCGACGGCGCGCTGCGCCTGTCGCTGTCCGCCGACGACGATCACTTGCGCGCGCCGGCCCTGATCCAAATGGTCGCCGACGCCTTGGCGCCGCGCCTGGGCGTGGCCCCGCAGATCCGTTTCGAATCCGCCCAGTCCAGCGAGTCGCTGCGCGAGCGCAACGAGCGCGCGCGCGATCAGCGCCAGTCCTCGGCCGAGGACGCGTTCATGAACGATCCCGACGTGCAGCGCCTGATCTCGCAGCACGGCGCGCGTGTCGTACCGGATTCGATCCGTCCCTTCGACGAGGCTTGAGGACGGCCCCGGCCGGCCCTATTCCAGTGTCATCGCGTCGCGCCCGCGCGCGACGCCGCTCCCCATCACCACGAGACAGGTAGACCACCATGCGCGGCAACATCGCCCAACTCATGCAACAAGCGCAGAAGATGCAGGAAAACGTGCAGCGCGCCCAGGAAGAACTGGCCAAGATCGAAGTCACCGGCAACGCCGGCGGCGGCATGGTCAGCGTGACCATCACCGGCCGCATGGAGTGCCGCAAGGTGCGCATCGATCCCAGCGTGCTCAGCGATCCGGAAATGGCCGAGGATCTGGTCGCGGCCGCGTTCAACGACGCCGTCAACAAGGTCAACGCCGAATCGCAGGCCAAGATGTCCGCCGCCACCGCCGGCATGCCGATTCCGCCCGGCATGAAGATGCCGTTCTGAGTCGCCGGAACGCATCTCCATGAACCTGCATCTGGGTATCACCGCCGGCTTGATCGCCTCGGGCCTGCTCGGCC
This sequence comes from Lysobacter sp. Root916, assembly GCF_001429785.1. Taxonomy (GTDB): domain Bacteria; phylum Pseudomonadota; class Gammaproteobacteria; order Xanthomonadales; family Xanthomonadaceae; genus Lysobacter. Next base: position 425,176 of record NZ_LMJF01000001.1, read on the forward strand.
TGGACCTGTACACGACCTGGGCGATCTGGCGCGAGCCGGACCTGACCGGCGCGCAGAAGGGCCTGCAGTCGGCCTTCGTCTGGCTGCTGCCGCTGTTGGGCGCGATCGTTTGCCTCAACGTCGTGCGCGCGATGAATCGCGAGCCGACGCCGCGCAGCACTTCGTTCACGCCGTCCGAGTGAGTTCGCCGGCATGAGCAGCGCGCTGCTGGAACAACTGATCGAGGCCTTCCGGGTGCTGCCCGGCGTGGGCCAGAAATCGGCCCAGCGCATGGCCTACCACGTGCTCGAGCGCGAGCGCGCCGGTGGTCAGCGGTTGTCGAACGCGCTTGCCGAGGCGATCGAACACGTAGGCCATTGCAGCCGCTGCCGCGACTTCAGCGAGACCGAGGTCTGCGCCACCTGCGCCAGCGCCGCGCGCGACGCCCACCTGCTGTGCGCGGTGGAGTCGCCCGCCGACCGTCTCGCGATCGAGCAGGCCACCGGCTACCGCGGCCTGTACTTCGTGCTGCAGGGCCGGCTCAGTCCGCTCGACGGCATCGGTCCGCGCGAACTCGGCCTGGACGGCCTGGCCGCGCGCCTAGCCGAGGGCGAAGTGCAGGAACTGATCGTCGCCACCAACCCCACCGTCGAAGGCGAGGCCACCGCGCACTACCTGGCCCAGCTCGCGCGCCAGCACGGCGTGCGCCCCAGCCGGCTCGCGCATGGCGTGCCCTTGGGCGGCGAACTCGAATACGTCGACCGCGGCACCCTGTCGCACGCCTTCGGCAGCCGCAGTGAGATGGGTTGAAGCAGGGAATGGGGAATCGGGAATGGAGAATCGCTAGAGCGAAAACCGAAGCTCTCTACGTTGTATCTTTACGATTCCCTATTCTCCATTCCCGATTCCCGGCCCTGCCATGACCGACCCCACCATCTTCGGCAAGATCATCCGCCGCGAAATCCCCGCCGATATCGTCTACGAAGACGACGACCTGATCGCGTTCCGCGATATCGCTCCGCAGGCGCCGGTGCACGTGCTGTTCGTGCCCAAGACCCACGTGCCCACCCTTAACGACCTGCAGCCCGAACAGGCCGAAGTGGTCGGCCGCCTCGCGCATGCCGCGGCGGCGTACGCCCAGCGCGAAGGTTTCGCAGAGGACGGCTACCGCATCGTCATGAACTGCAACGGCGACGGCGGCCAGACCGTGTTCCAGATCCACCTGCATCTGCTGGCCGGCGCCCAGCTTGGGCGCTTCGGTACGCCGCGCTGACGGAAAGATCCTGGCGCTCTGTGCGAGCGGCATCAGACAGGGATTTCTTTCGATCCCAAGCCGCGATCGCTGTGTCGGGCATGCGCCGTGGTTTGGAGCTCAATCGCGGCTTACGCCGCTCCCACAGTGCGTGCGGACGCGATCATCGCCGCGACTTGGGCGACGTGCATCGTGCGAAGACGCAAACGAAAACGCCCGGAAATCCCGGGCGTTTTCCTTATCCGCGCGATGCGGCTGGCATTACCACCAACCCCACCACGGCCACGGCGCCGGACGCGTCATCACCACGTCGACCTGTTCGCGCACCGGCCACAGGTAGACCACTTCGGCGTCGACGATCGGGAAGCGGTAGTCGTACTGGCCGATGCGGCGGTTCTCGTAGCCGCTGATGCGACCGGTGAAGGTCACTTCGCGGTTCTTCTCGAACAAGGCCGGATCGTAGAAGCCGGTACGGCAGGCCAGGAAGCGGCCGCCGATGTCGTCGTTGGCCCAGTAGGGGCGTCCGCTGCTGCCCAGGCGGGTGGAGATCATCACGAAGCAGGTGCGGTTGGCCTGCGGGTCGACCTCGACCACGCGGCCGCCCCAGCGCACGGTCGCGCCGGTGCTGTCGTTGGCGGTGGCGTCGGCCGGTGTGATTGGATTGAACGCGCCCTGCAGCGGTTGCGGCTGGGTCGCGCAGGCGGCCAGCAGGCCGACGCTCGCGGCCAGCAGGACCAGGCGGGGGGTAAGACGGATGCTCATCGGCCTTCTCCATTAGGGCCCGGGCGATGCGCGCGCAGCGCCCTGATCAATTCGCGCTTCTCACGGGCGTCGCGCCGCCCGGGTTCCGCAACAGCGTACCGCCAATCGGCGAAACGGTGGCTGAGCGCCGCCAGCGCCGGGGCCAGGTCCGGTCGGCTGCGGGCCACCCGGTCGGCCCAGTTCTGGGCCGGCTCGTGCGGTTCGCGCGCCAGACCCAGGCGGCCGTAGCGGCGGCCGAGCGCGTGCCAGGCGCGCAGGACCGGGTCGCGTTCGCGCTGGCCACGGCTGCTCAGCCACACCATCCACAGCAGGGTAAGGCCCGCGGTCACACCGAATAAGGCTACCAGGCGGCTCGTGTCGAGCCTGTCGATGCCCAGCGGCTGGAGCAGGCTTTGTTGGCGCTTGGCGTCGAAGCCGAGCACGAAGTCGTTCCAGCCACGCCGGGCCCAGTCGCCGAGGTTGAAGATCGGCGTGGCCATGGTCAGCCCGCCGAGCAGGTTGGCGCCCGGGGCGCGCTCGGCGAGGGTGTCGTAGACGCGCTCGGGCGCGACCGCGGCGGTCGGGTCCACCCGCACCCAGCCGCGCTGCGGCAGCCAGACCTCGGCCCAGGCGTGCGCGTCGGAGCGGCGCACCAGCCAGTAGTCGCCGAACGGATTGCGATAGCCGCCGGCATAACCGGTGACCACGCGCGCCGGGATGCCGGCGTTGCGCATCAGCACCACGAAGGACGAACTGAAGTGTTCGCAGTAGCCGGCTTTGTAGTCGAACAGGAATTCGTCGACCGCATGCCGCCCGGGCAGGGGCGTGTCCAGGGTGTAGGCGAATTCGCGATGGACCCAGTCCAGCGCGCGTTGTACGAAGGCTGCGTCGTTGCCGCCGAGCTCGCGGCGCCACCGCTGCGCCAGCGCGCGCGTACGTGGGTTGTAGCCTTCAGGCAGACGCAGCGCGGCATCGCGCAACACGCTGTGCAGTTGAGGCTGATATCGCGCGGGCGGTGCCGAGCGCAGCCTCCAGCGAGTGAGCGAGGTCAAGGGGCGAGCCGTGTACAGACCGTGATCGATCGACAGTCGGGTGCCGGGCGGCGCCGCCAATGGCAGGTCGAGAGCGACCAACTGTCGGCCGTCGGTCGGTTCGAACTCGATTTCGTAGTCCCAACGCACCTCACCCGACTGCGTCTGGGCCGGCGGCAGACCACGGTACCAGAGCGGCTGAGTCCATTCGCGACCATCGAAATCCCACAGCACCGGACCGCGCCAGTACATCTGCGACGGACGCGGCATGGCGCCGTTGAAACGCACGCGCAGGGTCGGCGTTTCGTCGTTCATCAACTCAGCCCAGCCGCCCGGGGTCATGCTGCCGGACAGGCCGGGCCGGCTCAGCGAGCGGTCGGGCACGCCCCACAATGGGGTGCCCAGACGCGGAAACAGCCAGAACGCCGCCAGCGCCAACGGCAGGCCGATCGCGACCAGACGCGCGATCCCGGCCAGGCGCTGCCAATGGCCGAGCCGACGCACGCGTTCGCCGGATTCGAACTCGGCCAGGCGCTGCAGCGTCGCCAGTGCCAGCAGCGCCGCGATCAGGCCCAACACCAGCGACAAGGGCCCCTGGTCGAGCAGGAAGGTACCGAACGGCGCGAACAGGGCGAAGCCGATCAGGCTGCGCGCATCGCGCAGGGTCGAGGTTTCGGCGGGCTTGATCGCGAGCATCGCCGCGAGCAGCGCGCAGCCGGTGTCGCGGCCGATGCCGAAGTTCATCTGCATCATCACCGCGCCGATCAGCACCAGCGCCAGCAGCGCGCGCACCACGAAGTTGAGCGGGCGGCGCCAGGCCAGCAGCGCGATCGCGATGCCGCAGGCGGCGATCAGCGCGGCCAGCAGCGGCGTGAGCTGCAACAGCAGCGGCAGCATGCACGCGGCTGCGGTCGACAGGGTCCAGGCCCGGCTGCCCGAATCCAGCAAGGGCGAGTTCGACTTAGGCATGCGGCATCAGCGCGAGCGCGCGCAGGCAGGCATGACGATGCGCGCCGCCGCTGCTGGGGCCCAGCTCGGGCTGCCCCGGCAGCATCAGACGGTAGCGGCGGCCGTCGCGTTCGGCTTCGTCGACCCAACGCGCCAGACGCGCGATCCGCGCCTCGTAGCCCAGCGCGAGCACCGCGCGCCAGTCCAGCACCACATCGGCGCCCAGCGGCTGTTCGTATTCGCGCACCAGCAGCGCGTCGCGCCGCGCCGAAGGTTTCCACGCGATCGCGCGACGCGCGTCGCCGCTACGGTAGCCGCGCAGGTGATGGACGTCGTCGCCGCTGGGATGCAGGCGGGTCTGGATCTGATCGCCGCTGCCGGTCGGCAGCGGCGGGCCGTGCGGTTCCGGTGCCGGATACACCAGCAAGGGCGCATCGGGCCAGACGTAGGCCCAGGCGCGCGCCAGGCCGAGAGGACGCGTGGTCGATACGCGCAGGCGCGGCAGCTCGAACCAGCCGCGCTGGCGCGTGGCGAAGCTGAGTTCGGCCTCGCCGCTGCCGGCGTCCAGGTCCAACGGCGCTAGCGCATCGCTGTCGCCGTCGTCGTCCACGCGCAGGCCGCGGCGCGCGCGTTCGGGCGGCGCCTTGGCGTGCACGCGCACGCGCAGCGGCTGGCCGGCGGCGATCGGTTCGGCGTCGATCGCGACCACGCTCAGGCCGGTGAGCTGCATCTGCGCCGCGATCAGGCTGGCCAGCCCGGCGCCGGACAGCAGCAGGGCGAGCAGCAGCGCGGGATTGTTGTTGTAGTTCAGCGCGCCCAGCAGCATCGACATCAGCGCGACCGCGAAGAACAGGCCGAAGCCGGTCGGCAGCACGTACACGCGGCCGCGATGGAAGCTAGCCGGCAAAGCCTCCGGATCGCGCGGTCGCGCGAACTTGCGCAGGCGCGCGCGCAGGCCGGGGCGCGGACGGTCCGCCATCGCGCTCAGTCCACCGGCACCGCGTGCAGAATCGCCTTGGCCAGGGCGCCGTCGTGTCCGGCATCGGCGTCGGCGACCAGGCGGTGCGCGGCGACCGGCGCGAACAGCGCCTGCACGTCCTCGGGCAGCACGTGCGCGCGGCCCAGCAGCAGGGCGTAGGCGCGCGCGGCGCGCAGCAGGGCCAGGCCGGCGCGTGGCGACAGGCCCACGCGCACGCCCGGATGGCGGCGGCTGCGCGCGAGCAGCGCCTGCACATAGCCGATCAAAGCGTCGCTGGCGTGCACCGCGTTGACCGCGCCGCGCGCCGCGATCACGTCCTCGCTGCCCAGGATCGGCAGGGTCTGGGCGATCAGGTCGCGGCGATTGGCGCCGGCCAGCAGGTCGCGTTCGGCGGCCTCACCCGGGTAGCCCAGCGCCAGTCGCAATAAGAAGCGGTCGAGTTGCGAGTCAGGTAGCGGATAGGTGCCGGCCAGGTCGACCGGGTTCTGGGTCGCGATCACGAAGAACGGATCGGGCAGGGCATGGGTGGTGCCGTCGACGGTGACCTGGTGCTCGGCCATGGCCTCCAGCAACGCGCTTTGGGTGCGCGGCGGCGCGCGGTTGATCTCGTCGGCCAGCAATACCTGCGTGAACACCGGGCCCGGATGGAACTGGAAACTGCGCGCCTGCGGATCGAACACCGACACGCCGACCACGTCGGCCGGCAACAGGTCGGAGGTGAACTGCACGCGCTGGAACTCAAGCCCCAAGGTCGCGGCCAGGGCGTGCGCGAGCGTGGTCTTGCCCAGTCCGGGCAGGTCCTCGATCAGCAGATGGCCGTCCGACAGCAGGGCCACGAACGCGAGCCGGACTTCGTGCGGCTTGCCCAGCACCAGGCCGTTGACCTGCGCCTGCGCGCGATCGAGGGCGTCGCGCAGGCCATCGGTTAGCATGGATGCCGTCGTGGGGGATGCCGCCATCGTGCTCGTCTCCTGAGAATCGCGTCGAAAATCCGGAGCGCGCCGCATCGCGGCCGCTGCGTCCGGTGCGCGACGGGCAGGGCGCTTATGCGCCACGTCCGCCCGCGTCGAGTCCATCAGAGTGTAACGAGGTCGCGAGTCGATGCGGGATGCGGAACAGCTTGCTGCAAACCAGGCGGATGCGAACGAGGTCGATGTCCATCGGGACCTTGTGATGCGCCGCACTTTTTGGGTTTTGTGGACGCTGGTCCTGTCGCTCAAGTTGCTGGTCGCCGCGCGCCTGCCCTTGTTCGTGGACGAGGCCTTCTATTGGTGGGAAGGGCGGCATCCGGCCGCCGCCTATTCCGACCTGCCCGGTCTGACCGCCTGGCTCGCGCGCCTGGGCACCACCATCGGCGGCGAACACACGCTGGCTTTGCGCGCGCCGTTCCTGGCGATCGCCGCGCTGCTGCCCTTGCTGGTGCAACGCATCGCCGCGCGCGAATACGGTATGCGCGCCGGCTGGCAGGCGGCCTGTTTCGCGCTGCTGCTGCCCTTGGGCGGCACGCTGGGCCTGCTGGCCTTGCCGGACGCGGCGATGGCGCTGGCGACCTTGCTGTGCATGGACGCGGGTGCGCGCCTGCTGCGTCGCGTCGATGCCGCCACCGCGCTGGAACTGGCCGCCGGCCTGAGCATAGGCGCGCTCAGCCATTACCGTTTCATCGCCGTGATCGGCGTGGGTTTCTTGGCTTTGCTGATGTTGGCCGATGGCCGCCGTGCCTTGCGCGACGTGCGCACCCTGACCGCGATCGCAATCGGCGCTTCGGCCTGGGCGCCGCTGGTGTTCTGGAACGTCGAGAACGCCGAGGCCGGCCTGCGTTTCCAGTTGGTCGATCGCCATCCCTGGGCCTTCCACGGCGACGGCCTGTGGTTCGTCGCGATCCAGGCTCTGCTGGTCACGCCGCCGCTGTTCCTGGCGCTGATGCTGGCGGCCAAGCGCGGTTATCGCGCCCACGCGCAGGCGACGCGCTACTTCGCCCTGCTGGGCGGTCTGCTGGTGTTGGGTTTCTTCGCCCTGGGGTTCTTCGCCGACACCGAGCGCGTGAGTTTCCACTGGCCCTTGCCCGGCTATTTCGCGCTGCTGCCCTTGTTGCCGGCGCTGCTGGCGCAGTGGCCGCGCTGGGCGCGGCGCCTGACCTGGATCGCGGCCGCGCTGGGCCTGTTGTCGATGCTGGGCTACTACGTCGCGGTGTCGGTGCCGCAGGTGCGCGCGCTGAGCGCGGCGCAGAAGTGGTATCCGAGCAACTTCGCCGGTTGGGACGAGCTGGCCGCGAGCGTGCGCGCGCGACGCGCGCGCATGCCGGCCGGCACGCGCCTGATCGCCGACAACTTCAAGGTCGCCGCCGAGCTGGGTTTCGCCCTGCGCGATCCGCGCATCGCGGTGCTCGATCATCCGCTCAATCACAAGCACGGCCGCGCGCCGCAGCTGCGACTGTGGGGCCTGAGCAGCGCGGGGCGCGCCGACTGGGGCGATGCGCCGGTGCTGCTGGTGGTGGGCGCCAGCGAGGTCGAGTACAAGAACTTGCTCGATCGCTACCAGGCCTTGTGCGCGATGGTCGGGCCGCTGCCGCCGCCGCAAGTGCTCAACGTCGATCACGGCCGCCAGCGGTTCCTGCTGTTCGCGCTGGACCGTCCGCGCACGGGCGCGTGCACGACGCCGGCGATGGCCTGGATCGACACGCCCGAATCGCGCGCGCGCATCGGTCGCCGCTTCGACCTGCGCGGTTGGGCGTTCAAGGACGGGGTCGGATTGGATGGCGTCGAGGTCACCCTCGACGGGCGCGTGGTCGCGCAGGCGCGCTACGGCCTGGAGCGCCTGGACGTGCAGGCCTATTGGGCGCGTTCGCGCGATCCGCGGCAGCCGCAGGTGGGGTTCACCGCGCAGGTCGCGCTGGACGCGGGTGTGGCGCCGGGCCGGCACTGGCTGGGCCTGCGTCTGCGCGGTCGCGACGGCAGCGTCGAGACCTGGTCGGAGCAGCCGGTCGAACTGGTCGACGCGGCGCCCTGAAGTCGAACCGCGCCGACGCGCTGCGCGCGCGTCGGCGCCAAGCGGCTTACTCCTGCGGCGCGACATCCAGATAGCCGCCGGCGGCGGCCACGGTGGCCCACAGGTCCGGCTTGGCCTTGAACGAACGGTCGAACAGACGTTCTGCGCCCGCGCGATCGCCCTGGATCAGGTAGTACGCGCCGATCTCGGCCAGCTTGGTTTCGTCGCCGTCGTTCACGCTCAGGAAGCGATCGAACATCGCCTTGGCCTTGTCCCACTCGCCGGCCTCGCGATAGACGCGGGCGATGCGGTAGAAGTCGGTGTCCTCGGGCTTGCCGGCCAGCACCTGGTCGAACAGCGCCTGGCCTTCGGCCTTATGGCCGCCGAGGTAGTAGACGCGGCCGACCGCGATGCGTTCCCAACTGCCCTTGCCGGCCAGCGCGGTGGCGGTCTGCAGCAGGGCCATGGCGGCATCGGGCTTGGGCTTGTCGCGGTAGGACGGCGCCGCGACCTTCTGCGCGGCGGTGCCCACCGCGATACCCGAGACGAACAAAACTCCCGCGACGGCTGCGGTGCGAATCTTCATGCTGGTTTTCCCCTGGATAGTGCTGCGAGCATAGCCAAGGTCCGCTCGCCCGTGAGGCGCGCGTGGCTGCGTTTGCGTCGAAGCGGTGCCGGACTAGGGCAGGGCGTAGCCGGCCGCGCGCAGCAGGCGCGCGGTTTCGATCAGCGGCAGGCCGATCAGGGCGCTGGGGTCGCGGTTGTCGATCGCGTCGAACAAGCTGATGCCCAGTCCCTCGGATTTGAAGCTGCCGGCGCAGTCGTAGGGCTGCTCGGCGTCGACGTAGCGTTCGATTTCGGCGCGGCTCAGTGCGCGGAAGCGCACCACGGTGACGTCCAGGGCGCCCTGCGTGGCCTGGCCGCCGCGGGCCAGGCTCAACGCGGTCAGGAAGCGCACCTCGCGCTCCGACATCGAGGCCAGCTGGGCGATCGCGCCGGCGCGGTCGCCGGGCTTGCCGATCGGGCGGCCGTCGAACTCGGCGACCTGGTCCGAACCCAGCACCCAGGCCCCGGGCCTGCGCGCGGCGACCTCCTCGGCCTTGGCCCGGGCCAGGCGCTGGGCCAGGTCCAGCGGCGATTCGCCCGGGCGCGGGGTCTCGTCGACCCGCGGGCGCTCGCAGTCGAAGGGCAGGCGCAGGCGCTGCAGCAGCTCGCGCCGATAGACCGAGGTCGAGGCCAGCACCAGCGGCGCCGGGGGCGGGGAAGCGGGCATGGCGGCCGCGTTCAGGCCAGCGGCGCGCGCGCGCGCTCGATCTGCGACAACTGCTGCTCGATCCGGCCGCGCGCGGCGTCGATCGAGGCCCGGACCTCGGCCAGCTGCTCGGGGCTGGCCGAATTGCCGTGGTCGCGCAGCCACAGGCGCTGGCGCAGCATTTCGCGCATGGCGTCGCCGACCGGGTCCAGAGTCAGGTCGCCGGCGACCGCCTCGATCTCGGCCCGGGCCGTGCGCAGGCGGGCTTCCAGGGCATCGGCGGCGTCCAGCAGCTCGCGCACCGCGCGCTGGTGGCGGCCGGAGCCGCGGCGCAGGCCGAACGCGACCACGGCGGCGGCCGCCAGCGCGGCCAGAAGCAGGATCAGGGTGGTGGTCACGGCGGAGTCGGCTGAACGCAGGGAAAGCCGAAGTCTGACCCGAGGGCCCAGCCGGCGGCAAATCCCCGCCAGGCCTGGGTTTCCGGTTTGACATCAGGGGGTTGGGTCTCTAACATTCCGCGGCTTATGTCAGCGGACGTGCCAGCCGGGCGGGTGCCCGAAGTACTCGATGCCTGGCGCCTGGTGGCCGCAAGGCGCGGCGTCGAGGGGCGCGTGCCGTTGTCGTCGTTCAAGCGGCTGCAGGACAGTCTGCTCGATACCGAGGGTGACGTGACGTTCTCGTTGGATTTCGCCAACGACGAACTGCAGGTGCCCTACGTCGAGTTGAAGATCGATACGGCGTTGCCGCTGCTGTGCCAGCGCAGCCTGGAACGGTTCCTGCTGCCGGTGCAGATCGTGCAGCGCCTGGGCTTGATCCGCGAGGAAGCGGACGAGGCCGGGCTGCCGCCGGGTTACGAACCGCTGCTGATGCCGGAAGACGGCCAGCTGCGGACCATCGAACTGGTCGAGGACGAACTCATCCTCGCCGTACCGGTGGTGCCGATGGCTCCGGGCACGGAAGCGATGGAGCGGGACTGGCCGGCCACCGAGGCCGAACAGGAACGCACCCATCCCTTCGCGGCGTTGTCGGCGTTGAAGAACAAATCGAACTGATCCACCGCGGCGCTCCGCAAGACGCGCCCGGGCAGTACCGCAAACTCTCAGTTTCAGTTTCCACAGTTTCTCTTGGAGCAAGACCATGGCTGTCCAGAAGTCCCGCGTTTCCCCGTCCCGCCGCGGCCAGCGCCGCGCCCATGACGCGCTGACCAGCAAGCAGCTGGCCACCGACCCGACCACCGGCGAGACCCACATCCGCCACCACGTCACCGCCGACGGCTACTACCGCGGCAAGAAGGTGATCAACACCCAGTCCAAGGTCGCCGACGAAGAGTAATCTTCGCTTCGCCCGTCGCGCCGCGCGCACGCACCAGCGGCGCGCGGGGCCGTCGCCGATCCGGCCGCCGCTGTCATAGCGCGCGGAACCAACACGTGCTTACCCAGCACGCGGGACCTGCGGCCGCCACGGCGGGGTTCCGCCGCCAGCGCGTCTGGCGGAATGGCCCGATCGGGCCTGGCTACGGTTCCGCAGCGGAGTGGTGATGACTGAGCAGCGCAAGCAAGACCGGATCTATTCGCGTGTCGCGGGCACCGGCAGCTATCTGCCGGAAAAGATCCTGACCAACGACGACCTCGCCAAGATGGTCGACACCAGCGACGAGTGGATCGCGGCCCGTACCGGCATCCGCGAACGCCACGTCGCCGCCGAAGGCGAAACCACCTGCGATCTGGCCTACCACGCCTCGCTGCGCGCGCTCGAAGCCGCCGGCGTCGCCGCGCAGGACCTGGACCTGATCGTGCTCGGCACGACCACGCCCGACCTGATTTTCCCGTCCACCGCCTGCCTGTTGCAGCACCGCCTGGGCGCCAACGGCTGCCCCGCGTTCGACGTCAACGCCGCCTGCTCGGGCTTCGTCTATGCGTTGACGGTGGCGGACAAGTTCATCCAGTCCGGCGCGGCCAAGACCGTGCTGGTGGTGGGCTCGGAAACCCTGACCCGCATGATCGACTGGAGCGACCGCGGCACCTGCGTGCTGTTCGGCGACGGCGCCGGCGCGGTCGTACTCAAGGCCGATAGCGAAACCGGCATCCTCAGCACCCATCTGCACGCCGACGGCGGCAAGAAGGAGCTGCTGTGGAACCCGGTCGGCGTCTCGGTCGGCTTCAAGCCGGAAGAGCACAACGCCGGCGTGAAGGTGATGATGACCGGCAACGAGGTCTTCAAGCACGCGGTCAAGGCGCTGGATTCGGTGGTCGAGGAGACCCTGGAAGCCAACGGCCTGGACCGTCACGACATCGACTGGCTGATTCCGCATCAGGCCAACCTGCGCATTATCGAAGCCACGGCCAAGCGCCTGGACATGCCGATGGAGCGCGTGGTGGTCACCGTCGACAAGCACGGCAACACCTCCTCGGGCTCGGTGCCGCTGGCGCTGGACGAAGCGGTGCGCGACGGCCGCGTGCAGCGCGGCCAGCTGGTGCTGCTGGAGGCCTTCGGCGGCGGTTTCACCTGGGGCTCGGCGCTGCTGCGCTACTGACCGGCTCGGTCTTCGCCGCCTCATCCGACGCGCCCGGCTTGCCGGGCGCGTTCGTTTTCGCGCCTGAATTCGCGTCTTTGGAAACTGTCGCAATGCGTCACGATACGCGCGAGTACAGACGATGACGCGGTTTGCCTCGTATCATGCCGGTCCTTGACGAACTGGACCGGCGTTCGCGCCACGACTCGATGAGCCACGACTCCCTCGCTTTCGTGTTTCCCGGACAGGGCTCGCAATCGCTGGGCATGCTCGCCGAGCTGTCCGAGCTGCATCCGCTGATCCGCGAAACCTTCGCCGAGGCCAGCGACGGCGCCGCGACCGACCTGTGGGCGCTGAGCCAGGGCGGTCCGGAAGAAATGCTCAACCGCACCGAATACACCCAGCCGGCGCTGCTCGCCGCGGGCGTGGCGGTGTGGCGCCTGTGGCAGGCCCAGGGCGGCGCGCAGCCGGCGCTGCTGTCGGGCCACAGCCTGGGCGAGTACACCGCCCTGGTCGCCGCCGGCGCGCTGTCGCTGAAGGACGCCGCCCATTTGGTGCGCCTGCGCGGACAGTTCATGCAGGACGCCGCGCCCGCGGGCACCGGTGCGATGGCCGCCGTGCTCGGCGCCGAGGACGCGCTGGTGCAGGAAGTCTGCGCCGCGGTGTCCGGCAAGGACGTGGTGGTGCCGGCGAACTACAACTCGCCCGGCCAGATCGTGATCGGCGGCCATGCCGCCGCGGTCGACGCCGCGCTGACCCTGCTGGCCGAACGCGGCGTGCGCAAGGCGGTCAAGCTGGCCGTGAGCGTGCCTTCGCACACCCCGCTGATGCGCGACGCCGCCAACCGCCTCGGCGAGGCGATGGCTGGCCTGAGCTGGCGCCAGCCCGCGCTGCCGGTGGTGCAGAACGTCGACGCCCAGGCGCATGCCGAGCTCAACGCGATCCGCGACGCGCTGGTGCGCCAGCTCTATCTGCCGGTGCAGTGGACCGGCTGCGTGCAGGCCCTGGCCGCGCGCGGCGCGACGCGCGTGGCCGAATGCGGCCCCGGCAAGGTCCTCAGCGGCCTGGCCAAGCGCATCGACAAGGCGCTGGACGCGCGCCCGCTGGGCACGGTCGGCGATTTCGAGGCCGCCTTGGCGGACTGGTCGCAGGCCTGAACCCTATCCTGGTCAGGCTGGCTGCGCGCTCCGCCCGTTTCGGGCGATGATCGCGCCGACGCCGCACCGAACCGTCGCCGCAGCGAATAGAAAGAAACGGAGCATTACATGAGCACTGGACCCCTCGCGGGCGAAATCGCCCTGGTCACCGGCGCCAGCCGCGGCATCGGCGCGGCGATCGCCGACGAACTGGCCGCGCAAGGCGCGACCGTGATCGGCACCGCCACCAGCGACGCCGGCGCCGCCGCGATCGGCGAGCGCCTGGCCGCGCACGGCGGCCACGGCCGCACCCTGGACGTCGCCGATCCGGCCTCGATCGAGGCGGTGATCGACGCGATCGGCAAGGACATCGGCGCGATCTCGATCCTGGTCAACAACGCCGGCATCACCCGCGACAACCTGCTGATGCGCATGAAGGACGAGGACTGGCAGGCCATCCTCGACACCAACCTGACCAGCGTGTTCCGCACCAGCAAGGCGGTAATGCGCGCGATGATGAAGGCGCGCAAGGGCCGCATCGTCAATATCGCCTCGGTGATCGGCGTGACCGGCAACGCCGGACAGGCCAACTACGCCGCGGCCAAGGCCGGCATCATCGCCTTCAGCAAGTCGATGGCGCGCGAGATCGGCAGCCGCGGCATCACGGTCAACGTGGTCGCGCCCGGTTTCATCGACACCGACATGACCCGCTCGCTGCCCGAGGACGCGAAAAACGCGATGCTCGGCCAGATCGCGCTGGGCCGTTTCGGCGAACCGGCCGACATCGCCCGCGCGGTGGCGTTCCTGGCCGGCCCCAGCGCGGCCTACATCACCGGCGAGACCCTGCACGTCAACGGCGGCATGTACATGCCATGAGCCGTCGTTGCCAAGCGTAAACGATTGAACCAAAAGGGGTTTCGCGCATGCTCGCGAACGCCCCCGATTCCATTAGACTATTCCATCGAAAACCCCTCACGGGAGGAGCACAAACTCATGAGCAGCATCGAAGAACGCGTCAAGAAGATCGTGGTCGAACAGCTTGGCGTTAAGGAAGAAGAAGTCACCAACAACGCTTCGTTCGTCGACGACCTCGGCGCTGATTCGCTCGACACCGTCGAGCTGGTGATGGCGCTCGAAGAAGAATTCGAGTGCGAGATCCCGGACGAAGAGGCCGAGAAGATCACCTCGGTGCAGCAGGCGATCGATTACGTCAAGGCGCACGTCAAGTCGTAATCGGCGTAGGCGGCGCGGCGGCCAGCGCGAGCGGACCGCCGGCGTCGTCGGCAAAACCAAACCGGGGCCGCATTGCGGCCCCGCGTTTTTAGGGCCGGTGGATACGCCGGCGTAGCGTCAGCAACCCGCGTCAACAATCGCGTCAACAGTACGGAGTGCTCCATGTCCAACCGTCGCGTAGTGATCACCGGCCTCGGCATCGTTTCCCCGCTTGGCAACGATCTGGCCAGCAACTGGGACGGCATCGTCAACGGCCGCTCCGGCATCGGTCCGATCACCTGGTTCGACGCGTCCAACTTCACCACCCGCATCGCCGGCGAAGTCCGCGACTTCGACATCGGCAAGTGGGTCGGTCCGAAGGACGCCAAGAAGATGGACGAGTTCATCCATTACGGCGTCGCCGCCTCGATGATGGCGATGGAGGACGCGGGCCTGGTCGTGGACGAGTCCAACGCCGAGCGCATCGGCGCGCTGATCGGCTCGGGCATCGGCGGCCTGCTCGGCATCGAGGAGCAGACCATCAAGTACCACGAGGGCGGCCCGCGTAAGATCTCGCCGTTCTACGTGCCCAGCACCATCATCAACATGCTGCCCGGCCAGGTCTCGCTGCTGACCGGCATCAAGGGCCCCAATTTCTCCGCCGTCTCGGCCTGCGCCACCTCCAACCATTCCATCGGCATGGCGATGCGCATGATCCAGTACGGCGATGCCGACGTGATGATCGCGGGCGGCGCCGAGCGCGGCGCCTCGCAGACCTCGGTCGGCGGTTTCTGCTCGATGAAGGCGATGTCGACGCGCAACGACGATCCCACCCGCGCCTCACGCCCCTGGGACAAGGACCGCGACGGCTTCGTGCTCGGCGACGGCGCCGGCATCCTGGTGCTGGAGGAGTACGAGCGCGCCAAGGCGCGCGGTGCGCGCATCTACTGCGAGCTGGCCGGTTTCGGCGCCAGTTCCGACGCCTTCCACATGACCGCGCCCAGCGAGAACGGCGAAGGCCCGGCGCGCTGCATGGCGGCCGCGTTCAAGGACGCCAAGATCAATCCCGAGGACGTGGCCTACCTCAACGCCCACGGCACCTCGACCCCGCTGGGCGATCTGGCCGAAACCCTGGCGATCAAGCGCGCGCTCGGCGACCACGCCTACAAGACCATGGTCAGCTCGACCAAGTCGATGACCGGCCACCTGCTGGGCGCGGCCGGCGGCGCCGAGGCGATCTACTCGGTGCTGGCGCTGCACCACGGCATCATCCCGCCGACCATCAACCTGGACCAGCCGGGCGAGGGTTGCGACCTGGACTACGTGCCCAACGTGGCGCGCGAGAAGAAGGTCGACGTCACCGTCTCCAACGGTTTCGGTTTCGGCGGCACCAACGGCACCCTGGTGTTCAAGCGGATCTGATCCGCGCACCCTCGGCGCTCGCCGTGGCGAGGTCCGGTCGCCTCTGCACCGGACCTGCCGCCGCGCCCGCCGGATTTCCGCGCGTATCGGCTTTGCGCCGCGACGCCGCCGCGAGCGGATCGCCGCTCGCGGCCGGTTCGCTTCCGCGTCGCGCTCGCCCGCTCGCGCCGCGCCGGTATAAGGTTCGACCATCATGCTGCTGACCCGCGCGCTGCCCGCCACCGTCGATCTGTTGTCGCTGCAGCGCCTGGCGCCGCAGCGCTATCCCATGCTGCTGGAATCCAGCGCCGACGGCACTGCCCAGGGCCGCTGGGACCTGTTGCTGGCCGCTAACGGCGCGTCGCTGCAACTGGACCCCGACGGTACCGTGCGCGACCAGGACGGGGGCGCGCGCGCCGGCGATTTCCTGTCCGCGCTCGACGCCGACTGGCGCGCCCAGCGGGTCGCGCGCGACGAGCCGCGCTGGCCGTTCCGCGGCGGCTGGGCGCTGCTGTTCGGCTACGAGCTGGCCGCGCAGGTCGAGCCGGTGCTGCGCCTGCCGGCGGCGCCGGGCGGCCTGCCGGTGGCCTTGGCCCTGCGCTGCCCGGCCGCGCTGCTGCGCGACCGCGCCAGCGGCGACTGCATCGTGCTGGCCGAGACCGATCACGCGGACATGCTCGACGCGATCGTCGCCGACATCGAGCGCGCGGCCGCGCTGGCGCCGCTGCCCGAATGGCAGCCGCCGCAGACGATCGAGGAAGATGCCCCGCAGCGCTACACCGACGGCGTTGCGCGCGTGCTCGACTACCTGCTCGCCGGCGACGTATTCCAGGTCAATCTCTCGCGCGGCTGGCGCGCGCGCTTCGACGCGCCGCTGGCGCCCGCGGCCCTGTTCCAGCGCCTGCGCCAGCACAATCCGGCGCCGTTCGCCGGCTTGTTCGCCGGCCCCGACTGGGCCGTGGTCAGCGCCTCGCCCGAGCGCCTGGTGTCGGTGCGCGGCGACGTGGTCGAGACCCGGCCCATCGCCGGCACCCGCCCGCGCGTGGCCGGCGACGACGACCTGGCGCGCATCCGCGAGCTGGTCGGGCATCCCAAGGAACGCGCCGAGCACGTGATGCTGATCGATCTGGAGCGCAACGACCTGGGCCGGGTGTGCACACCGGGCAGCGTCGAAGTCGACGAACTGATGACGGTCGAGAGCTACGCCCACGTCCACCACATCGTCAGCAACGTGCGCGGCCGCCTGCGCACGGACGCGAGCCCGGGCGAGACCATCCGTGCGGTGTTTCCGGGCGGCACCATCACCGGCTGCCCCAAGGTGCGCTGCATGCAGATCATCGCCGAGCTCGAAGGCGGCGGTCGCGGCGTCTACACCGGCGCGATGGGCTGGCTCAACCGCGACGGCGACCTCGACCTCAACATCCTGATCCGCAGCGCCGAGCTGGAAGGCCAAGAGCTGCGTTTCCGCACCGGCGCCGGCATCGTCGCCGACTCCGATCCGCAGCGCGAGCTAGACGAGACCCGCGCCAAGGCGCGCGGCATGCTGCGCGCGTTGGGCGTGGCCGGATGAATGCGCGCGTCTACGTCGGCGAGCGAGCCGTGCAGGCGCTGCCCTTGCTGGACCGCGGCTACGCCTATGGCGACGGCCTGTTCGAAACCCTGCGCGCGCATCGCGGCCAGCTGCCGTGGTGGGACGCGCACTGGCGGCGCCTGAGCCGCGGCGCGGCGCGCCTGCGCCTGCCGCTGCCGCGTCCCGACTACGTGCGCGCCGAGGCCGAGCGCCTGCTCGACGGCGCCGATGCGGTGCTGAAGCTGATCGTGAGCCGGGGAGCGGGCGGGCGAGGGTACGCGCCGCCGACCGATGCGCCGCCGACGTGGTTGCTGTCCACCCATCCGCTGCCGCCGCCGGCACCGGCCGAGGGGCTGCGTCTGCGTTGGTGCGAGACTCGCCTGGCGACGCCGTCGGCGCTGGCCGGGTTGAAGCACTGCAACCGCCTGGAGCAGGTCCTGGCGCGCGCCGAATGGGACGCCGCCGAGATCCATGAAGGCCTGATGCGCGACGGCGAAGGCGCGGTGGTGTGCGCGACCGCGGCCAACCTGTTCGTGCTGCGCGAGGGCCGCTGGTGGACGCCCCGCGTGGACCGCTGCGGCGTCGCTGGGGTGTGCCGGGAGCAGGTGCTAGCGATCCTGGGCGAAGCCGCGGCCGAAACCGCGACCCTGTCGCAAGACGCGTTGGAAAGCGCGGACGCGGTTTTCCTGTGCAATGCCGTGCGCGGTATCCTGCCGGTCGCCCGCCTGGGCGAGCGCGTCTGGCCCTCGCATCCCGCGGTGGGCGGCCTGCAGCGCCGCCTGGCCGAGTCGCATCCCGCATTCGAATCTGCAGCCCTGCCGGGCTCGGAGGTGTCGTGAGTCGTAAAACCAAGCGCCGTGTCGGCGGTTTCTTCCTGCTGCTGGTGTTGGCCGCCGTGGTCGCGGGCGGCTGGCTGTTCCAGCGCTACGTGCGCTTCGCCGACGCTCCGCTGTCCGGCCTGCAGGCCGGGCAAAGCCTGATCGTCGAACGCGGCGACTCGCTGCCGGTGGTGCTGCGCAAGCTGCGCGAGGCTGGCGTGAGCGGCGGCGACGCGCTGGAGTGGCGCGCATTGGCCAAGCACCTGGGCGCCGCCGGCCGCCTGCAGGTGGGCGAGTACGCGCTCGAGCCCGGCACCACGCCGCGCGAGCTGCTGATCGCGATGCGCGACGGCCGCGTGGTCAGCCATCGTTTCACCGTGATCGAGGGTTGGAACCTGCGCGATCTGCGCGCGGCGCTGGCGCGCAACCAGGACCTGAAACAGGAGGCCGCCAAACTCGACGATGCCGCGCTGATGAAGGCGCTGGGCCGCCCGGGCCAGCATCCGGAAGGGCGCTTCCTGCCCGAGACCTATCTCTACACCGGTGGCGACAGCGACCTGGACGTGCTCAAGCGCGCCTGCGACGCCATGGACAAGGCCCTCAACGCGGCTTGGGAAGGCCGCGACAAGAACAGCGTGCTCAAGAGCCGCGAGGAAATGCTGATCCTGGCCTCGATCGTCGAGAAGGAAACCGGCATCGCCTCCGAGCGCCCGCAGATCGCCGGCCTGTTCGAACGCCGGCTCAAGCTGGGCATGAAGCTGGAAACCGACCCCACCGTGATTTACGGCCTGGGCGCGGGCTACGACGGCAACATCCGCAAGCGCGACCTGCAAACCGACACGCCTTACAACACCTACACCCGCACCGGCCTGCCGCCGACGCCGATCGCGATGCCGGGCGCGGGCGCGCTCAAGGCGGTCGCCAATCCGGCGCCGGGCGACGCGCTGTTCTTCGTCGCCTCTGGCGACGGCAGCGGCAGTAGCCTGTTCGCGGCCACCTACGCCCAGCATCAAGCCAACGTACGCCTGTACCTGCAGCGCTACCGCGCGCAGCGCCGCGGCGGCCAGCCCGAGGAGGGCAAGGCGGTGCTGGAAGAAGCGCAAGAGGCCGAGACCGCGCCCACTCCCACGCCGCCTACGCCGGCGCAGAGCGCGCGCCGATGAGCCTGCAGGTCCAACCGCGCCTGATCACCCTGGAGGGCGGCGAGGGTGCGGGCAAATCCACCGTGCTGGCCGCGCTGCGCGATGCGCTGGAAGCGACCGGCGTCGAAGTGGTCTGCACGCGCGAGCCCGGCGGCACGCCGCTGGCCGAACAGATCCGCGGCCTGCTGCTGGACCCCCATCACGAACCCGCCACGCCCGAGGCCGAGCTGCTGCTGGTGTTCGCCGGCCGCGCCCAGCACGTGCGCGAAACCCTGTTGCCGGCGCTGCGTCGCGGCGCCTGGGTGATCAGCGACCGTTTCACCGACGCCAGCTACGCCTACCAGGGCGAGGGTCGGGGTCTGGATGCGGCGTTCATCGCCGAACTCGAACGCCGCGTGGTCGGGATCGAGCCCGCGCTCACGCTGCTGCTGGACGTGCCGGTCGCGATCGGCCTGCAGCGCGCGCGCGGACGCGGCGCTGTCGATCGCATCGAAGCCGAGCGCGAGGACTTCTTCGAGCGCGTGCGCGCCGGCTATCGCGCGCGCGCGCAAGCGCAGGCGCATCGCTTCCATGTGATCGACGCCAGCCAGCCCGCCGATGCGGTCGCCGCGCAGGCGGTGGCGCGCTTGCGGCAATTGATCGAGGCGCAGTCGTGAGCGCGCCCGCGTTCGCGCCCTGGCAGCGCCGGGTCTACGAGCAGGCCACCGCCGCGCTCGACGCCGGCCGCCTCGGCCACGGGCTGCTGTTCTGCGGCCCGGCCCAGTTGGGCAAGCGCGCGGTCGCCGAGCGTCTGGCCCAGCGCCTGTTGTGCCGCGATCGCGACGCCCAGGGCGAGCCCTGCGGGCATTGCCGCGGCTGCCTGCTGTACGCGGCGGGCACCCATCCGGATTTCCAGACCGTGTCCTTCATTCCGAACAAGGAAGGCACGCGCCTGCGCACCGAGATCGTGATCGAACAGATCCGCAGCCTGTCCGAGCGCCTGTCGCTGACGCCGCAGTACGGCGGCGCCCAGGTCGCGATCCTGGACCCGGCCGATGCCATCAACAACGCCGCCGGCAACGCCTTGCTCAAGACCTTGGAAGAGCCGGTGCCCGGCCGCTACCTGTGGCTGGTCAGCGCGCATCCGCTGCGTCTGAGCGCGACCATCCGCAGCCGTTGTCAGCGCCTGGAGTTCCGTTTGCCGCCGCAAGACGAGGCGCTGGCCTGGCTGAAGGCCGCCGGCCACGCCGAGACCGCCGCGCGCGAAGCGCTGGAGGCCGCGCGCGGCCATCCGGGCCTGGCCCACGAGTGGTTGCAGGGCGACGGCCTGAAGCTGCGTCGCGACGTCGCCGCCGATCTGAGCAAGCTCGCGCGCGGCGACGCCTCGCCTTCGGAAATCGCCGCGCGTTGGGTCGGCGACGAACACGCCGCGCTGCGTCTGCGGCATGCCGCAGATCTCGCCCTGGCCGAAGCCTCCGGCTTGACCGACCCGGTGCGAACGCGCAGTCTGGCGGCCTGGTTCGATCGCGCCAATCGCACCCGCGATCTGTTGCGGACGACGGTGCGCGCGGACCTGGCGGTAGTCGAATTGTTGATGGCTTGGCGCGCGCCCGACGGCGCGCGGGCCGCTGGAGGACATCGGGGATGAGCGGAGCGGCAGGCGCGGGCGCAGCCAGGCAGGGCATCCTGTCGTTGGCGATCAAGGACAAGGCGGCGCTGTACGGCGCGTACATGCCGTTCCTGAAGTACGGCGGCATTTTCGTCGCCACCCCCAAGCGTTACTTCCTCGGCGACGAGGTGTTCCTGCTGTTGACCCTGCCCGAATCCACCGAGCGCCTGCCGGTGGCCGGCAAGGTGGTGTGGGTCACGCCCACCGGCGCCCAGGGCAACCGCCCGGCCGGTATCGGCGTGCAGTTCGCCGAGACCGCCGAAGGCGATGCGGTGAAGGGCAAGATCGAAGCGCTGCTGGCCGGCTCGCTGACCGCGGATCGCGCCACCCACACGATGTAACGCGTCGTCTCTGCATCCGCTCCGTGCAGGAGCGGCGCAAGCCGCGACCGTGAGTCCTCATTCCGCATCGAGGGTCCGTTTCCTCCGGGAGCGGCATCGGCCGCGACGTGCGTCCGCGTGTGAATACCCCTGAATCGGGACCGCGACCGCAAAGGCCAGGTTCGGGATAAAGCGCATTCGCGCTTCGCGCTCATCCCTCACCCTAGCCCTCTCCCGCAAGCGGGAGAGGGGACCCATTCGACGCYGCCTTCAGCCCCTCTCCGCAAGCGGGAGAGGGGACCCATTCGACGCTGCCTTCAGCCCCTCTCCGCAAGCGGGAGAGGGGACCCATTCGACGCYGCCTTCAGCCCCTCTCCCGCTGGCGGGAGAGGGGTTGGGGTGAGGGCGCGCGAGGTTACGAATTCGCGCCGTCAGCTCGTACGCTGCGATGGGCCCAAGACGAACCGTACCGTCGCGCCGCCACAGCGGCCCGCGTCAATGCGGTGGTCAGCGCATGCTGTGAAGCACCCATTCGGGTTTGCGCCGCGGTGCGGCGAGGGCCATGGCAGCCTCGGCAACGCAGGCTGCTGACGCCAGCGCCGCGCCCCTCACGGACGCAGCGCCGGCGAATCCCAACCCGGACGCGGCGCGAAACGATCGCCGTAGCGCGCGTGCAGGGTCTTGAGGCGTTCCAACAGCGCATCGGCGCCGGTTTCGCGCACGTACTGGATCGGGCCGCCGCGGAACGGCGCGAAGCCGGTGCCGAAGATCACGCCCGCATCCAGCAGGTCGGCATCGCTGACCACGCCATCGTGCAGACAGGCCACCGCCTCGTTGACCAGCGGCAGGATCAGGCGATCCTCCAGGTCCGACGGAGTCTGGTAGTCCTTCGGCAGTTCGGGCTTCTGGGCGCGCCCGTTCTCCCACTTGTACAGGCCCTGGCCGTCCTTCTTGCCGCGCTTGTTCGGCTCCACGCCGCTCAACGCCGCCGGCACGCTCAGGCCCAGGAACGGCGCCAGTTCCGCGCCCACGCCCGCAGCCACGTCCAGGCCGACGGTGTCGATCAATTCGATCGGCCCCATCGGCATGCCGAACTTCACCGCGACCTTGTCGATGGCCGGGCCCGGGATGCCCTCGGCGAACGCGGTCGCCGCTTCCAGCATGTACGGGAACAGCACGCGATTGACCAGGAAGCCGGGCGTACCAGCCACCGGCACCGGCAGCTTGTCGATGGCCTTGCAGAACGCCGCCAGGCGCTGCTCCGTCTCCGGCGCCATCGCGTCGTGGCGGATGATTTCGACCAGCGGCATCAGCGCCACCGGATTGAAATAGTGCAGGCCGCCGAACTGGGCCGGACGGCGGATGTGGTCGCGCAGTTCGACCAGCGGGATCGACGAGGTGTTGGTGGTCAGCAGCGCGTCGGGCTTCATCTTCGGCTCGACCTGATCGTAGAGCTCGCGCTTGGCCTCGGGCTTTTCGATGATCGCCTCGATCACCAGATCGGCCTGCGCCGCGCCTTCGCCGGCGAGGTCGCCCTTCAAGCGCGCCGCCACCGCCGGACGCTTGCTCTCGTCCTTGACCCGCTTGGCGAACAACTCCTGGGCGCGGGTCAGGGCGCCGTCGATGAAACGCTGTTCGCGATCGGACAGGGTGACTTCGAAGCCCTTGTAGGCCGACCAGGCCGCGATATCGCCGCCCATCACGCCGGCGCCGACCACGTGCACGCGCTGAATCCCATGATCCTTGCCGCCCTGGCCCTTGAGCCGCTCCTGCAGGAAGAACACCCGGATCAAATTGCGCGCGGTTGGGGTGGAGGCCAGCTTGACCACCGACTTGCGCTCGGCCGCCAGGCGCGCCTGCACGCCGCCGCTGCTGCGCGCCCAGGTGTTGATCAGCGCGTACGGAGCGGGGTAGTGCTCCTTGCGCGCCTTGCGCGCGACCTGCTTGGTCAGCATGCCGGGCAGGATCTTGCGCGCCAGCCAGCTGTTCGTCGCCCAGCCCATGAAGCGCTGCTTGAACGGACGCTGGGTGCCCTTGAGCGCCAGCGCGACCGCGGCGTCGACCAGCAGCGGCGCTTCCACCACCTTGTCGACCAGGCCGATCGCGCGCGCGTTCGATGCCGACAGCGCGCGGCCGGTGAGCATCATGTCGAACGCGGCCGGCGCGCCGACCAGGCGCGGCAGGCGCACGCTGCCGCCCCAGCCCGGGTAGATGCCCAGCTTCACTTCCGGCAGGCCGATCCGGGTCGAGGGATCGCTGCTGGCGACGCGGTAGCGGCAGGCCAGCGAGATTTCGGTGCCGCCGCCCATGCAGAAGCCGTGGATCGCCGCGACCGTGGGGCAGGGCAGTTCGGCCAGACGCTGGAACACCTGCTGGCCGCGCCGGATCGCGTCGCCGACCGTGCCCTTCTCGTCGAAGGTCTGGAATTCCTTGATGTCGGCGCCGGCGATGAAGCCGGAGGCCTTGGCCGAACGCAGCACCACGCCCTTGGGCGGGTCCAGCGCCAGCCGCTCCAGCAGCGCGTCGAGCTCGATCAGGACGTCCTGTCCGAAGGTATTGACCGACGAGCCGGCGCGGTCGAACGACAGCAGCAGGATGCCGTCCTCCCGCAGCTCGGTCTGCCAATGTTGGAAACGAAGTCCGTCGAGGCCAGCCATCATGACTGCACCATCCGTTCAGGTATGGAATATCCCGCTATCATCCCGAGGTTGTTTCGTCGCCGTCAAATCGGCGGCTCCCAGGCCTCGGTTGCGAGCGGCCCCGGCGCACGCCGCGGCGTGACCCTTGGCGGTTGCGCCGGCGCGGCCCCGGCCCCATTTATGATCGTGATTGAACTTTCTCCCGACAGGGTTGTCCCATTGTTCGGCCACGGCCGAGCTGACAGGAGTGCCGGCGCGGCATGGCCGAGAATGAGTTGGACCAAGAGCTGGTCAGGCGTGTCCAGCGTGGCGATAGCACGGCCTTCGATGCCCTGGTGCGCAAGTACCAGCATCGGATCACCGCGCTGATCGGGCGCTACATACCGGACTGGAGCGAATGCCAGGACGTTGCCCAGGAAACCTTCCTGCGCGCTTACCGCGCGCTGCCGAACTTCCGGGGCGATGCGCAGTTCTATACGTGGTTGCACCGGATCGCCGTGAACACCGCCAAGAATTACCTCGTCGCGCAGAACCGCAGGCCGCCGACCGACGACATCGACGCCGGCGACGCCGAACAGTTCGAGACCGGCATCCGCTTGCGCGACAGCGACACCCCGGAACACGAGTTGCTGCGCCAGGAGATCGAACGCACGGTGATGCACGCGGTCGAATCCCTGCCGGAGGAACTGCGGGCCGCGATCACCCTGCGCGAGGTGGACGGCCTGAGCTACGAGGAAATCGCGCAGAAGATGGGCTGCCCGATCGGCACCGTGCGTTCGCGGATCTTCCGCGCCCGCGAGGCGATCGACATCGAGCTGCGGCCCCTGCTGGATAACCAAGACACCCGCGAGCGCGCCCACTGATATGACGTCCAACGCAGCCTCCAACGAGCACGGCATTCCCACCGACCGCGAAGCCCTGAGCGCACTGTTCGACGGCGAGCTCGACGGCGATGCCGCCCGCTTCGCCCTCAAGCGCCTGAGCCATGACGCCCAATGGCGCCGCGCCTGCGGCAGCTGGCAGTTGTGCGGCGATGCCCTGCGCGGGCAGGCCGCCGGCATCGCCGCGCCGGATTTCGCCGACCGCGTCGCCGCGGCGATCGCCGCCGAAGCCGCGACCGCGCAGGCCGCCGCACCCGCGGCCGCTCCGGCCAGCCGTCGCGGCTGGATCGGCGGCGCCCTGGCCGCCTCGGTGGCGGTGGCGGCCCTGTTCGTGGCGCGTCCGTTCGCCAACGACAGCGCCCCCGATGCGGCCGCGCCGCAGACCCAGGTCGCCAGCGCCGATGCCGGCAGCGCACCGGCCGCGCCGTCGCCGCAGAACCCCGAGCAGCAGGCCGCCGGTCTCGGTGCCGCCGCGGTCGCGGTGGCCGAAGTGCCGCGCCGCATCGCCGAACGCCGCAGCTCGCGCGGGCAGACCCAGCGCGCCGCCCTGCGTCGCCAAACCCAAACCCAGACCCAGGCCGTCGCCGCCGCGCCCGCGATCGAAGTGGCGGCCGCCAGCGCCGGCGCCGCCGCCAATCCGTTCCGGCCCCAGCACAGCGACGCGCCGTCGCGGCCGTGGCCACGCGCGGTGTTGCCGAACTATCCGGCCACTGGTGGCTTCACCGCCAGCTACGGCAGCAGCAGCGCCAGCGCGCGTTCGTTCTATCCCTTCGAGCCCAGCGCGTCCGACTCGGCGCCGGTGCAGCCGCCGCCGGCGCCCGAACCCGAAAGCCGGATGCCGCAGCCGTAAGCGGCCGCGGCGGCGGAGCGCGAAGCCCGCGTGCCTGACTCGCCGCGCCGCGCATCCGCCCGCACTCTCTCAGTCGTTCCCCCGATCACGCGCGGCCCGGCGGCCGCGCGGCCAAATCTCCGCAACCTTCGAGGCCGATTCCATGACTCGTCCGCTTCGCTCTATCGCCTTGACCACTGCCCTGGTCGCCCTGCTGCCGGCCGCCTGCACCGCGCAGACTCCCAGCACTCCGATCGCGCCGCCGCCGGCCGCGACGCCGTCCGCGCCGCTGGTCAGCGGTCTACCCGATTTCACCGCCCTGGTGCAGCGGGTCGGTCCGGCCGTGGTCAACGTGCGCGCCGAGATCGCGCCGCGCCGCGCCAGCCGCGGCCAGGGTCAGATGCCGAACGAGGAGGAGATTCCGGAAATCTTCCGCCGCTTCTTCGGCCCCGACATGCCGGGGGGTCCGCAGGGCCCGCGCGGTCCGCGCGGCGGCGGCAATTCGCTGGGCACCGGCTTCCTGATTTCGCAGGACGGTTATGTGCTGACCAACCATCACGTGGTCGACGGCGCCGACACGGTCAAGGTCACCTTGTCCGATCGCCGCGAGTTCACCGCCAAGGTGGTCGGCAGCGACGAGCAGTCCGACGTCGCCCTGCTCAAGATCGACGCCAAGAGCCTGCCGTTCCTGCGCCTGGCCAACGCCAGCCTGACCAAGCCCGGGCAGTGGGTGATCGCGATCGGTTCGCCGTTCGGCCTGGATCACTCGGTCACCGCCGGCATCGTCAGCGCGGTCGGCCGTATGAATCCCTACGCCGACCAGCAGTACGTGCCCTTCATCCAGACCGACGTCGCCATCAACCAGGGCAACTCCGGCGGCCCGCTGCTCAACACCAGCGGCGAGGTGGTCGGCATCAATTCGCAGATCTTCTCCAACTCCGGCGGCTACATGGGCGTGAGTTTCGCGATCCCGATCGACGTGGCGATGAACTCGGCCGAACAGCTGCGCGCGACCGGCAAGGTCCAGCGCGGCCTGCTCGGCGTGGGCGTGCAAGCGATCACCTCTGAAAGCGCCAAGGGCCTGGGCCTGTCGGATTCGCGCGGCGCCCTGGTCAACAGCGTGCAGGCCGGCGGCGCGGCCGAGAAGGCTGGGATCCAGCTCGGCGACGTGATCCTGGCGGTCAACGACCGCCCGGTGAACACCTCCAGCGACCTGCCGCCGCTGATCGGCGCACTGGCGCCGGGGGCCAAGGTCAAGTTGGAGATCAACCGCGGCGGCAAGGTCCTGACCGAGCAAGTGGTGCTGGGCGCCCTGGGCGCCGAGGTCGCCGGCGCGCCCGGTCCGGCCGCCAACGACGACAGCGCCGCGGCCCCGGGCCGAGGCGGCAGCAACGCGCTGGGCCTGGTCGGCCAGGATTTGGCCGCGAACGCGCGCCAGCGCCTGGGCCTGAAGGCGGGCGAGGGCGTGCTGGTGCAGACGCCGGGCGAGGCCGCGGGCGAGGCCGGGCTGCGCCCGGGCGACGTGGTGCTGTCGGTCGGCCGCACCGCAGTCGGCAGCGCCTCGGCGCTGAACCGCGAGCTGGCCGGGGTGCGTCCGGGCGACACCGTGATGCTGCTGGTGCGCCGCGGCGCGGCGACCCAGTTCATCGCGGTCACCGCCGAGGCGAAAGCCGGCTGAGGTGGGCACGCGCCCGCCCTGGGGCGGGCGCGGGGCATGGGTACGGCGCGGTATGCGATAATCTCCCGTTAACTCTCTGGAACCGGTGAGCTTCGCGCCGTCCCGCATGCAGCAGATCAGAAACTTCTCCATCATCGCTCACGTCGACCACGGCAAATCGACCCTGGCCGACCGCATCATCCAGCTCTGCGGAGGCCTGGAGGCGCGCGAGATGGAAGCGCAGGTGCTCGATTCCAACCCGATCGAGCGCGAGCGCGGCATCACCATCAAGGCGCAGTCCGTGTCCTTGCCCTACAAGGCGAAGGACGGTCAGGTCTACCAGCTCAATTTCATCGACACCCCCGGCCACGTCGACTTCAGCTACGAAGTCAGCCGCTCGCTGGCCGCCTGCGAAGGCGCGCTGCTGGTGGTGGACGCCGCCCAGGGCGTGGAAGCGCAGTCGGTCGCCAACTGCTACACCGCGGTCGAGCAGGGCCTGGAAGTGGTGCCCGTGCTCAACAAGATCGACCTGCCCACCGCCGACATCGCGCGCGCCAAGGCCGAGATCGAGGCGGTGATCGGCATCGACGCCGAGGACGCGGTCGCGATCAGCGCCAAGACCGGCCTCAACGTGGTCGACGTGCTGGAAGCGATCGTGCATCGCATCCCGCCGCCCAAGCCGCGCGACACCGACAAGCTGCAGGCGCTGATCATCGACTCCTGGTTCGACAACTACCTGGGCGTGGTCTCGCTGGTGCGGGTCATGCAGGGCGAGATCGTGCCGGGCAGCAAGATCCTGGTGATGTCGACCGGCCGCACCCATCTGGTCGACAAGGTCGGCGTGTTCACGCCCAAGCGCAAGGACCTGCCCAAGCTGGGCGCCGGCGAAGTGGGCTGGATCAACGCCAGCATCAAGGACGTGCACGGCGCGCCGGTCGGCGACACCCTGACTCTGGCCTCCGATCCGGCCAGCAAGCCGCTGCCGGGCTTCCAGGAGATGCAGCCGCGCGTGTTCGCCGGCCTGTTCCCGGTCGACGCCGAGGACTACCCGGACCTGCGCGAAGCGCTGGAGAAGCTGCGCCTCAACGACGCCGCGCTGCGCTTCGAGCCGGAAAGCTCCGAGGCCATGGGCTTCGGCTTCCGCTGCGGCTTCCTGGGCATGCTGCACATGGAGATCGTGCAGGAGCGCCTGGAGCGCGAGTACGACCTCAACCTGATCAGCACCGCGCCGACGGTGATCTACGAAGTGCTCAAGACCGACGGCACCACCATGCCGCTGGACAATCCGGCCAAGCTGCCTCAGGTCAACATGATCGAGGAGATCCGCGAGCCGATCATCCGCGCCAACATCCTCACGCCGCCGGACTACGTCGGCAACGTGATCACCTTGTGCGAGGAAAAGCGCGGTAGCCAGATCGGCATCACCTACATGGGCAACCAGGTCCAGATCAGCTACGAGCTGCCGATGGCCGAGGTGGTGCTGGACTTCTTCGACCGCCTCAAGTCGGTCTCGCGCGGCTACGCCTCGCTGGACTACCAGTTCCTGCGCTTCCAGGCCGGTCCGTTCGTGCGCGTGGACACGCTGATCAACGGCGACAAGGTCGACGCGCTCAGCATCATCACCCACCGCGCCCACGCCGATCGCCGCGGCCGCGAGATCTCCGAAAAGATGCGCGAACTGATTCCGCGCCAGATGTTCGACGTCGCCATCCAGGCCGCGGTCGGCTCGCAGATCATCGCCCGCAGCACGGTCAAGGCGATGCGCAAGAACGTGCTGGCCAAGTGCTACGGCGGCGACATCAGCCGTAAGAAGAAGCTCCTCGAGAAGCAGAAAGAGGGCAAGAAGCGCATGAAGCAGGTGGGGCGCGTGGAGATTCCGCAGGAAGCGTTCCTGGCGGTATTGCAGGTGGACAACAAATGAAGCCGGGATTCGAGATTCGGGATTCGGGATGCGGCCGAGTGCACGTTTCCCGGCTATCCCAAGCTCCAATCCCTAATCCCGAATCCCCGCTCCGAAGGAGCTTGCATGCGCTGGTTTGAAATCGCACTGGTATCGCTGACGTTGTTCTCGGGCGCCGTCTGGCTGCTCGACAAACTGTTCCTGGCCAAGCGCCGCGCCGCGCGCGAGGGCTTGCTGGACGACGGCAAGGAGCCGGTCCTGGTCGACTACTCCAAGGCCTTCTTTCCGGTGCTGTTGGTGGTGCTGGTGCTGCGCAGCTTCATCGCCGAGCCGTTCCGGATTCCCTCGAACTCGATGATGCCGACCCTACTGACCGGCGATTTCATCCTGGTCAACAAGTTCACCTACGGCCTGCGCCTGCCGATCAGCAACCAGAAGGTCGTGTCGCTGGGCGAGCCCAAGCGCGGCGACGTGGTCGTGTTCAAGCCGCCGCACCACCCCGAGCAGGACTGGATCAAGCGCGTGGTCGGCCTGCCCGGCGACCGCGTGAGCTATCACGACAATCAGGTGACGGTGAACGGCGAGGTCCTGAAGTACACCCCGATCGGCACCTACGAGGGGCACGGCAACGGCACCGAGATGACGGGCTCGCAGGAACTGGCGGAGAATCTGCTCGGGCGCGAGCACCGCGTCCTGGAGCGGACCAATTTGCCGTTGCTCGATCAAGGAGAGGGCGATTGGGTGGTTCCGGCCGGTCACTATTTTGTGATGGGCGACAATCGTGATAATAGCGAGGACAGCCGATACTGGGGCTTCCTGCCGGAGCGGAACCTGAGGGGCAAGGCGTTCCTGATCTGGATGAACGTCGATGGGGGCGTGGATTTCTCGCGTATCGGCAACAGTATTCCGTGACGGCACCCGCCGTCGCGGTAGGGTGACAATCAACAAATCGCGTCTTACGACGGGGGATGATCGGATGAAGCGTAATCAGAGCGGCATGACCCTGATCGGGTTCATCATCGTGCTGGCGGTGGTCGGTGTATTCGTCTACATGGGCATGAAGCTGATCCCGATGTATACCGAGTATTACGGGGTCAAGCGGGCTCTGACGAGCCTGGCGGCCGAGCCGGGCATCGCCGATCGCGATCCGGCGAAGATCGAGGATCTGTTCTTCCGCCGTCTGTATGTGAGCTACGCAGACAACGTGAAGCACGAGCACGTGAAGATCCAGCGCAAGGGTTCCGGTTACGAAATCCTGGTGAACTACGAAGTACGTCGTCAGCTGATCGCCAATCTTGATGTGGTCGGCAGGTTCGAAGCTCATCAGGATATCGTCCGTGGCGGCGGTGGTGCCGACTGATCGCATCGAACACCGGTTCGCGAATCCGGGCCTGCTGGAGCAGGCCCTGACCCATCGCAGCGCCGGTGCGCCGCATAATGAGCGGCTGGAGTTCCTCGGCGACTCGCTGGTCAATCTGATCGTCGCCGAAGCCCTGTACGTGCGTTGGCCGCAGGCCGACGAGGGCGCGCTCACGCGCGCGCGCGCCGAGCTGGTGCGCGAATCCGCGCTGGCGCCGATCGCACGCAGCCTGGAACTGGGCGCGCGCCTGACCCTGGGCCCCGGCGAGATGAAGTCGGGCGGCCACCGTCGCGACTCCATCCTGGCCGACGCGCTGGAAGCGGTGGTCGCCGCGATCTACCTCGACGCCGGTTTCGAAGCCTGCCGGGCGCGCGTGCTGCCCTGGTTCGAGGCCGCGATGGCGGCGCTGCCGCCGCCGCACAAGGTCGGCAAGGACGCCAAAACCCGCTTGCAGGAGTGGCTGCAGGGCCGGCAGAAACCGCTGCCGCTGTACGCCCTGCTGTCGGAGTCCGGCGAGGACCACGCCAAGAGCTTCCGGGTCAGCTGCAGCATCGCCCAGCCGCTGATCGCCACCGAGGGCGAAGCCGGATCGCGCCGCGCCGCCGAGCAGCTGGCCGCCGAGGCCGCGCTGCGCCAACTGGACCCGAATTACTGAATCCCGGCCGCCGGCCGGTTTGCCCTCGGGCCCGCACACGCGGACAATCCACGCATGAACGCATCCCCTTATCGCGCCGGTCACGTAGCCGTGATCGGCCGCCCCAACGTGGGCAAATCCACCCTGGTCAACGCCCTGGTCGGCGCCAAGGTCAGCATCGTCTCGCCGCGCCCGCAGACCACCCGGCATCAATTGCTCGGCATCGCCACCTTTCCCGAAGGCCAGCTGCTGCTGGTCGATACCCCCGGCATCCACCGCGAGCAGAAGCGCGCGATGAACCGCATGATGAACCGCGCCGCGCGCGGCGCGATCGAGGGCGTCGACGTGGCCCTGCTGGTGGTGCGCGCGGGGCAGTGGGACGACGAGGACGCGCTGGCCTTCGACGCGCTGCGCAAGGCCGGCATGCCGGTGGTGCTGGTGGTCAATCAGATCGACCGGCTCAAGGACAAGACCGCGCTGCTGCCGTATCTGGCCAAGATCAGCGACGGCCGCGAATTCGCCGGCGTGCATCCGATCTCCGCGCTCAAGCGCAACGGCTTGGAGGCGCTGGTCAAGACCGTGCTGGGCTACCTGCCCGAGCAGGACGCGCTGTACGGCGAGGACGAGATCACCGACAAGAGCCAGCGCTTCCTCGCCGGCGAAATGGTGCGCGAGCAGTTGATGCGACAGCTCGGCGAAGAGCTGCCGTACGCGACCACGGTGGAAGTAGAGAAGTTCGAAGTCGACGGCACCATGCTGCGCATCGGCGCGGTGATCTGGGTCGAGCGCGACGGCCAGAAGGCGATCGTGATCGGCAAGGGCGGCGAGCGCCTGCGCGAGATCGGTTCCAAGTCGCGCATCCAGATGGAGCGTCTGTTCGGCGCCAAGGTATTCCTGGAAACCTGGGTGCGCGTGCGCGAAGGCTGGTCCGA
Source organism: Lysobacter sp. Root916 (assembly GCF_001429785.1). Classification (GTDB taxonomy): domain Bacteria; phylum Pseudomonadota; class Gammaproteobacteria; order Xanthomonadales; family Xanthomonadaceae; genus Lysobacter. The sequence goes on from NZ_LMJF01000001.1 coordinate 456,934, forward strand.
CGACGAGGCCGCGCTGCGCTCGCTGGGCTATCACGATTGAAGCAGGAGTGAGTGCAGAGAAGTGAGGAGCGAGTCAAAGCGCATGCTCTTCGCTCCCTCTCACTCCTCGCTTCTCTGCGCTCACTCCTAGCCCCATGCGCTACACCGCCGAACCCGCCTTCGTCCTGCACACGCGCCCCTGGCGCGAGACCAGCTTGCTGGTCGAGGTGTTGAGCCAGAACCACGGCCGCATCGGTCTGGTCGCGCGCGGCGTACAGGGAGCGAAGAAGCAGTTGCTGCGCGCGGCGCTGCAGCCGCTGCAATGGGTCCGCTTCGAGGCGGTGCAGATGGGCGAGCTTGCGCGCTTGACCGCGGCCGAGGCGCTCGACGCCGCGCCGCGCCTGTCCGGCGACGGCATGCTCGCCGGCTTCTATCTCAACGAACTGACCCTGCGCCTGGCCCCGCGCAACGATCCGCTGCCCGATCTGTTCGCGGCCTACGAGCAGGCGCGCGCGCGCTTGGGCGGCGACGTGTCGCCGGGTTGGACCCTGCGCCGGTTCGAACGCGATTTGCTCGACGCGCTGGGCTTCGGTTTCGACTGGCACCACGACGGCGACGGTGCAGCCATCGACCCGGCCGCGCGCTACCGCCTGGATCCCGAGCACGGCCCGCGCCGTCTGCTCAGCGATCGCGGTCGCGCCGACCGCAGCGGCGCGGCCACCGGCCAGGCCCTGCTGGCCCTGGCCGACGACCGTTTGCCCAGCGCCGACGATCTGGCGGGTCTGCGCCGGGCGATGCGCGGCGTGCTCGCGCACCACCTCGGCCCGCGCGGGCTGAAGTCCTGGGAATTGCTGACGGAACTGGCGCGCGTCGCCCCGCGTACCAAACCGACGCGCGAAGACGGCGTCGAAGGCTAGCGCCACCACGCCGTTCGTAGGATGCGGTGAGCCGCTGGCGAGCCGCATCGTCGCTCGCGCGACGATGCTCTACTTGCCGCGATCTAGCTTTCCACCGGCAACCCAGTCGCCAGCGTGTCCTGCACCGCATCGTCGAAACGCGCCAGGCGCTCGCGCGAATCCGGCTCGTTCTGCAGCGCCTGCACCGCATCGCTCAGGCGCGCCGCGCCGACGAAGCCGCAGCTCGCGCGCAGCTTGTGCAGTTCGGTGCGCACGGTATCCAGGTCCTCGCGATGGGCGGCGGCCAGGATGGCTTCGTGGGTGGTCGGCAGCTCTTGCACGAACAGGCCGCGCAAGGTGTCCACGTGCGCGACGTTGCCGTTGAGCGCGCTGGCGGCCGCCTCGTCGTCCCACACCGGCCGCTTGGCGCCAGTCGCCACGCTGGCGACCGCGCGCTGATCGTGGCCTTCCAGGCCCAGCGTGCGCGCGATCGCGGCGCGTACCGCCGCCGCGGGCAGGGGCTTCACCAGCACCTCGGTGAAACCGACCGCGATCAGGCCTTCCAGCACCGAGGCGTCCGCCGCGGCGGTATGCGCGAGCGCGGGCGTGCGCGGATGGCGCGCGCGCAGGCGTGCGAGCAGTTCGATGCCGCTGCCGTCGGGCAGGTTGGCGTCGAACAGCCACAGGTCGTAATTCTGCGCATTGCCCAGAGCGACCGCGGCGGCGACGCTGTCGGCGCCGTCGATGTCGGCGGGCAGGGCCTGCGCGGCGGCGGTGAGGAAGGCGCGGCTGGTCGGATCGTCTTCGACCAGAAGCAAACGGGGGATCTGCGGCGAATTAATCGTCGGTTCCATCGGGTCGGGGGCTCCGCTGGTTATGCTGCCGGCTATGTCGTCTCCGATAGTACGCCTGCTGCTGTGGATGTCGCTTCCGGGTTTTTGCCTGGCCGGCGACGCCTGCGCGCGCAGCCTGAACGCGAAGATCGGCCGGATCGAGACCGCCGTCGCAAGTTTGCGCGAGGTGCAGGTGTCGCTGGACTGGCCGGCACAGGCGAAGCAGGGCGAGCTGCGCCTGCGCGCGGCCAGCGTGGTCGCGCCCGACCTGGGCTACCGATTTGCCGACGTGAGCTGGCGCTGCCCCTTGCAGCGCGACGGTCGCGGCGGCTGGCGTTGCGACGGCGAGCTGCGCTCCGGGCGCGCCGCGCCCTTGCGGCTGGCGTTGGACTTGGGCGTGGCGGTCACCGACGCGCGTCTGTCGCGCGGCGCGGCGGTGGTCGCGCTGCACCGCAATGCGGCCGCGCCCGACGCGACCCGGATCGATCTGACCCGGGTGCCGCTGGCCTGGACCCAGGCCCTGGCCGCCCAAGCCTGGCCGGAGGCGCGTTTCAAGGGCGGCGAGCTCGACGCCCGCCTCACCGTCACCGCCGCCGAGCGCCAACCGCTGCGCGTGGCCGGCCCGATCAGCCTGCGCGGCGGCGCCTTCGATACGCCCGACGGCACGATCGCGGCCGAGCACCTGGGCGCCGAACTCGCGCTGGACGCGCGCTTCGGCGAACTCACCCGTTTCGACCTGGACGGCCGCCTGCGCGGCGGCGAATTGCTGTTCGGCAACGCCTACCTGTCGTTGCAGCAACGCGATGTCGCCGTGGAGCTGACCGCGCAGCGCCAGGGCGCGCAGGGTTGGCAGCTGCCGCGCCTGCTGTGGCGCGACGAAGGCGTGCTCAGCGCCGAAGGCCGCGCGGCACTCACGCCCGACGCCGGCCTGGACGCGCTGGAACTGGATCTGCGCAGCGCGAACCTGACGCCCCTGCGCGACGGCTATCTCACCGGCTTCCTGGGCCTGGCCGGCCTGGGCCAGTTGCAGCTGCGCGGCGCCATGCAGGCGCGCGTGCGCGTGGCCGGCGGCGAGCTGCATGCGGCCGACGCCAGCCTGCAGGACGCCGCCATCGACGATCCGCAGGGCCGCTTCCGTTTCGACGGCCTGGCCGGCAACCTGCGCTACTCGGCCGACGCGCCGGTCGCCAGCGCGCTGAGCTGGAGCGGCGGCGCGCTGTACGGCCTGGACTTCGGCCCCGCGCAGCTGCCGTTCACCAGCGGCGCGGGCGAATTGCGCCTGCAACGCACGGTGAGCTTCCCCATGCTGGGCGGGCAGGTGAGTTTCGACGGCCTGCGCCTGCGTCCGCCGGCGGGAGAACACGGGCTCGACATCCGCTTCGGCCTGGGCCTGGACCGGCTCGACATCGGCCGCATCACCAAGGCCGTGGACGGCCCGGCCTTCAGCGGCGAGCTCAGCGGGCGCATCCCGCAGGCGCACTACGCCAACGACCGCCTGGATTTCGACGGCGGCCTGACCATGCAGCTGTTCGGCGGCAGCGTGAGCGTGTCCTCGCTGGCGATGGAGCGTCCGTTCGGCGTCGCGCCCACGCTCTCGGCCGACATCGCGCTGGACGATCTGGATCTGGAGTCGCTGACCGGCGTGCTCGGTTTCGGCAGCATCACCGGCAAGCTCGACGGCCGCATCGACGCCCTGCGCCTGGTCGACTGGCAGCCGGTCGCGTTCGACGCCCACCTGCGCACCGAGCGTAAGCGCGGGGTCCGCCAGCGCATCAGCCAGCGCGCGGTCCAGGACCTGTCCAGCGTGGGCGACGCCTCCTTCGTCGGCAGCCTGCAGGGCATGCTGATCGGCTTCTTCGACGACTTCGGCTACGCGCGCCTGGGCATCTCCTGCCGGCTCGCCGACGAGGTCTGCCATATGGACGGATTGGGCCCGGCCAGTAAGGATTCAGGCGACAAGGCCTTTATTATCGTCCAGGGCGCGGGACTGCCGCGGCTGGACGTGGTCGGCATCAACCGCCGGGTCGACTGGCCGACCTTGCTGGAACGGCTGGAAGCCGTCGGCAAGGGCGACGTCAAACCCGTCGTCGAATAATCCCGTCGTAGAACATTCTTCAGAAGGAAACGAACATGCGCCGTTGGATGGGTTTGCCGGTCGCCGCCGTGATGCTCACGGCCTGCGTCACGATCAACGTGTACTTCCCGGCCGCCGAGGCCAAGGAAGCGGCCAAGGAGTTCGTCGAAAAGGTGATCGGCGACGACACCCAGCCGGCCACCACGCCGGCTCCGGCGCCCAAGCCGGGCGGGCAGAGCGCCTCGCTGGGCCCGCGCATCGACTGGCTGTCGCTGGTCGGCATCGGCAGCGCCTATGCGCAGTCCTCGCCGGACATCACCATCAAGACGCCGGCGATCCAGGCCATCCAGGCGCGCATGAAGGGCCGTTTCGACGGTCAGCTGCGCGCGCACTTCGATTCCGGCGCGCTGGGTTTCGGCAACGACGGCAGCATCGACGTGCGCGACGCGGCCAAGATTCCGCTGGCCGAGCGGGTCGGCGTGAACCAGGCGGTGGCCGACCAGAACCGCGACTCGGCCGCGGTCTACCGCGAGGTCGCGGTGGCCAACGGCCATCCGGAATGGGAGCCGCAGATCCGCAAGGTGTTCGCGCGCCAGTGGACCGACAGCGCCCGTGCCGGCTGGTGGTACCAGGACGCCGGCGGCGGCTGGAAGCAGAAGTAATCGGGGCTGGAATTCGGGGTTCGGCACTCGAGGTCTCGGTTCAATCCTCCTACGGATCGCTTGCCGCTGCGTTGCCGCCTGAACCGAACCCCGAATCTCGAATCCCTAATCCCGGCCTTTCTGCGACAATGCGCGGCCTTTGATTCCTGCCAGCAGCTGTGGCCCGCATCGATCAAACCCCCTTCGAGGCCGCCATCGGCGGCCTCACCCATGATGGCCGCGGCGTCGCCCGGCGCCCGGACGGCAAAGCGGTCTTCATCGCCGGCGCCTTGCCCGGCGAACGCGTGATGGCCAAGCAGACCGCGCGCTCGCGCAGCTACGACGAAGCGGTCACGCTGGAGGTGCTGGAAGCCTCGGCCGATCGCGTGGTGCCGCGCTGCCAGCATTTTGGCACCTGCGGCGGCTGCGCCCTGCAGCACATGGCCGAGGATCAGCAGATCCTGGCCAAGCAGAACGTGCTGCTGGAGAACCTCGAGCGTATCGGCCATGTGACGCCCGAGCGGGTCCTGCCCGCGCTCACCGATTCGGCTTGGGGCTATCGCCGCAAGGGCCGGTTCTCGGTGCGTCGGGTCGAGAAGAAGGACAAGACCCTGGTCGGCTTCCGCGAGACCGATCCGCGTTTCGTCGCCGACATCGTGCGCTGCGAGACCGTGATCCCCGCGATCGGCGACAAGATCGCCGCGCTCGCGGCGCTGGTCGATGGACTGCAGGCGCGCCGCGAGATTCCGCAGATCGAGTTCATCGCCGGCGACGCCATGCTCGACGACGGCGACAACGCGCACGGCGGCGTGGCGCTGACCTTCCGTCATCTGGCGCCGCTGTCGGACTCCGACCGCGAGGCTATCGTCGCGTTCGCGCGCGAGCATCGGTTCGCGGTATTCCTGCAACCCGGCGGCGTCGACAGCGTGCATCCGCTATGGCCGACCGAGCCGCGTCTGGCGTTCTCGCTGCCGGAGTGGAATCTGGAGCTGGCGTTTCGCCCGCTCGACTTCATCCAGGTCAACGCCGGACTCAATGGCCGCATGATCCAGCATGCGCTGGACCTGCTGGCGCCGCAGCCGGACGACCGGGTGCTGGATCTGTTCGCGGGCCTGGGCAATTTCACCCTGCCGCTGGCGCGCCAGGTACGCGAGGTGGTGGGCGTGGAAGGCGAGGCGGGCTTGGTCAAGCGCGCACGTGAGAACGCCGAGCGCAACGGACTGACCAATGCGCAGTTCTATGCCGCCGATCTGGGCAAGGATCTCAGCGGCGAAGCCTGGATGCGCGAGGGTTTCGATCGTCTGCTGCTGGATCCGCCGCGCTCGGGCGCCGATTTCGTGCTGACCCAGCTGCCCTTGAAGCAGTTCAAGCGCATCGTCTACGTGAGCTGCCATCCGGCGTCGCTGGCGCGCGATGCGGGCTATCTGGTGCGCGAGAAGGGCTGGAAGCTGCGCGCGGCGGGGGTGATGGACATGTTTCCGCACACCGCGCATGTGGAGTCGATCGCGCTGTTCGAGCCCTGATGCTTAGGCGGCGGCTGACGCTGCCTTGTCCGCAAAAAAAGAACCCGGCCTAGGCCGGGTTCTTCCGTATCGCTAACGCGCTGGGTTGCTGTTGCGGTTCAGAACCCGCTGACGTCCAAACGCCCGCCGGTGACCGTCTTCCCGCTCAGCGACGGCGTGGGCACGGCCGCGTTCATGATCGCGGCCTTGATCTGCTGCGCCGTCGAGCCGGGATGGCGCGAGGCGTAGAGCGCGGCGGCGCCGGTGACGTGCGGGGTCGCCATCGAGGTGCCGTTGTAGCTGGCGTAGCCCGACACCAGCTTGCCCTTCGAGCTGACCGGCACCGTCGACGGAATCGCGTAGCCGGGCGCGCCGATGTCGACCGTGGTGACGCCGTAGTTGTAGACCAGGGCGCCGGTGTTGCGCAGCGCCGCCACCGACAGGATGTTGCTATTCGGATACGCGGCCGGGTAGCACGCGCCGGAGGTGTTGCCCTCGCAGTTCACGCTGTCGTTGCCGGCGGCCACCACGAACAGGATGTCGGCCTGACCGGCGCGGTCGATCGCATCGCTGAGCGATTGCGAGAACGGACCGCCGCCCCAGGAATTGTTGGTGGCGACGATGTTGAGGCCGTGGCGGGTCTTGAGGTCGTTGAAGTAGTCGATCGCGCGCACGGCATCGGCGGTGCTGCCGCTGCGGCGGCCGAGGAACTTGGCGCTGATCAGCTTGACGCCGCTCCAGCACACGCCGGCCACGCCCTTGCCGTTGCCGCCGACGCCGGCGATGGTGCCGGAGACGTGGGTGCCGTGATCGTCGCTGGCGCCGCCGGAGTTGATGTCGTTGGTATTGCCGTTGAAATCCCAGCCGTGCACGTCGTCGACGAAACCGTTGCCGTCGTTGTCGATGCCGTCGGCGGCGTCGTAGGGATTGGTCCAGATGTTGGCGGCCAGATCCTCGTGCTGCCAGTAGATGCCTTCGTCGATCACGCCGACGATCACGTTGCCGCATGCGGTCGAGCCGGTGTTCCAGGCTTCCGAGGCCTGCGAGCCGTACTGGTTGTTGGGGCTGCCGACGTCGCCGTACATGCCCCACAAGGTGCCGTTGGTGTAATACGTATCGTTGGAGAACGCATCGTGATGCAGGAGCCAGTTCGGCTCGGCGTATTCGACGTCCGGGTCGTTGCTGAGCGCGCTCACGGCGGCGGCGAGGTCGACGTTGGCCGGCAGCCTGAGCAGCGACAGCTCGCCGCGCCCGCCCTTGCCGGGGCGCACGGTCTGCACCTTCTGCGCGCCGAGGCCGCGCTGTACCGCATCGCTCGCGCCGGCATTGGCGCCGTCGCGGTACTTCACCAGCAATTCGCCGCTCGCGTGCGCGCGACCTTCCTTCAAACCTTTCAGCGCCAGATCGGGCCGTCCGCCCGCTTGCGCGACGAAGGATGTTCCCAGTGCCATGGCTACTGCGCCTGCGATCAAACCGACGCGGATACGCTTGTTCATAAGGCTAAAGACCCCTGGTAAGACCGCCCAGGCAGAGGGCGGCTGCGGGCGAATGTAGCGGGAAAATCCCAGGATGCTTGCTGCATCGCAGCGCGTAATGCCGCGGCAGGCTGGGATTGCTGCCAAGTAGGCACATCAAGCGTGCCATTGAGGATCAAAATCACTCTTATGTGCGGCTATTCATAAAAATTCTGGCCAGGCTCGGGCTGCCGCGATCGCGTCTGGACGGGGCTAAGGGTGCGGAAGTGTCGCGGGTGAGCTTTTAGACCCTGGCTTCTTCATTTGCGGGGCGAAATCGTGCGTTTACGAGTTGCAGTTTCGTGCACGGCTGAACGCAAGCAGGTTCTTGCTCCTAGCTCCCTCCTTTGGGAAAGGGTGAAGCCGAGCGGCTTACGAACCGCAGGTTCGTGCACGGCTGAGCGCCGGCAGGCTGCGCCTGCTGGCCGGGCGGGTTGGGGAGGATTTGCTTTGGTTCTGCTCTCGTCTCTTCGTCACGAAGGTCAACGGCTTCCGCCTGCTGCACATGCGGGTCACCTTCTCTTGCTCTTAGCTCCCTCCTTTGGAAAAGGGTGAAACCGTGCGGCTTACGAGCCGCAGGTTCGTGCACGGCTGAACGCCAGCAGGCTCTTGCTCCTAGCTCCCTCCTTTGTAAAAGGAGGGTTGGGGAGGATTTGCTGTTGCTTTGCTGTCGCCTCTTCTGGCCGAAGGTCAAAGGCTTCCGCCTGCTGCGCATGCGGGTCACTTTCTCTTGCTAGCCCAAGAGTCCGTCTGGATTCCCTTCGGTCAAAAGTAACCAAAGAGAAGGGCCCTGCGGGTTCGGAGCTGGCGCGGGGATTTTTCGAATGGACGTCCCTGTCCATTCGAAAAACGGCGCGCGTCCTGCGCGCCGCCCTTCGGGTCTACGGGTGGTCGAGTGAGTGCGTTGCTTTTGGATTTCAATGCCGCGGCAACGGCAACGGCAACGGCAACGGCAACGGCAACGGCAACGGCAACGGCAACGGCAACGGCAACGGCAATGGCAATGGCCGATTGGGCGACGGTTGGGCCGATTGACGGTATCGTTGCGCGGTCTGATTTGAACAAGACGGCTGTGCGGTCATGGCCGGCGCTACGGGGCATGCATGGGTATCGAAATCGAACGCAAATTCCTGGTCTCGGGTGACGGCTGGCGCGCCGCGGCGCGTGAAGTCGTGCCGATGGCGCAGGGGTATCTCAACGATCTGGCGATCCTCGACAGCGGTGCGATGAAGGCGTCGGTGCGGGTGCGCATCGCCGGCGATGCGGCGTATCTGAATTTGAAGTCGCGCGAGCTGGGTCATACCCGGCAGGAGTTCGATTACCCGATTCCGGTCGCCGATGCGCGCGCGCTGATGGTCTTGTGCACCGGCGGCACGATCGACAAGCGTCGCCACTACGTCGAGCACCAGGGTCACCTGTGGGAGGTCGATGAGTTCCTGGGCGACAACGCCGGGCTGGTGGTGGCCGAACTGGAGCTCCAGCACGCCGACGAGGCCTATGCTCGCCCGGACTGGCTGGGCCGCGAGGTGACCGACGCGGCGCGCTACTACAACCTGGCCCTGGCCACGCGCCCCTACGCCGACTGGAGCGCCGACGAGCGCTCCGGCCAGGCGCCCTGAATTTGGCCTCCCTCTTTGGACAGGGGAGGGCGTGTGTTTAGTAACCGCAGGTTCGTGCGCGACTGAACGCCGGCGGGCTGTCCGCGGGCCGGGTTCAGAGCGACGCTCTCCAGGCGCAAAGCCGGATCCAGCCATCGTTGCCATTTCGTGAAACGCCCCGAAACCGCCGCCGCCGCGCCCGCAGGGGCCCCGGGCTACGCCTGTAGCGGCTTCTGCGAGACAATGGCCCCGCGCAGTCAGCGCAGCCATACCCGCTAGGAGTCCCCGCATGCTCGTGATCGGCGTCGCCGGTACCGAACTCACCGCGCAAGAGCGCGACTGGTTGCAGCACGATGCCTGCGCCGGCGTGATCCTGTTCACCCGCAACTTCGCGTCCAAGGCGCAGGTCGCCGAACTGTCGGCCGCGATCCGCGAGGCCGCGCCGCGTCCGCAGCTGATCTGCGTTGACCAGGAAGGCGGGCGCGTGCAGCGCTTCCGCGAGGGCTACAGCGCGCTGCCGGCGCTGGAAGGGTTCGGCCGCCGCTACGCGAGCGATCCCGCCGCCGCGCTCAAGCTGGCCGAGGAACACGCCTGGCTGATGGCGCAGGAAGTGCAGGCCAGCGGGGTCGACCTCAGCTTCGCGCCGGTGGTCGATCTGGGGCGCGGCAATCGCGCCATCGGCGATCGCGCCTTCGACGCCGATCCGCGGATCGTCGCCGAGTTCACCCGCGCCTACGTGCGCGGCATGCATGCGGCCGGCATGGCCGCGACGCTCAAGCATTTCCCGGGCCATGGCTCGGTGCTCGAGGACACCCATTTCGACAACGCCGTCGATCGCCGCAGCCTGGACGAGATGCGCGCGACCGATCTGATTCCGTTCGTCGCCGGCATCGAGGCCAAGGCCGATGCGGTGATGATGGCGCACGTGGTCTATCCGGAGATCGCGCCGGAGCCGGCCGGCTATTCGCCGCGCTGGATCGAGGAGATCCTGCGCAAGGAAATGGGCTTCCGCGGCGTGGTCTTCAGCGACGACATCGGCATGGCCGCCGCGTTCTCGGTCGGCGGCGTCAAGGCGCGCATCGACGCGCACCTGGACGCGGGCTGCGACGTGGTGCTGGTCTGCCATCCGAACCTGGTCGACGAATCCTTGGCCGCGGTCGCCGGCCGCAAGCTCAACACCATGGCGCTGACCGGCCTGATCGGTCGCGGCGCGATGGGCTGGGACGGCCTGATCGCCGATCAGCGCTACGGCGACAGCCGCGGTCGCGTCGAGGGCCTGGCCTGATGAGCGCTAAAACCGGCAACGGCGCCGATCTGGCCGCGGCGCTGCGCAACGCCGATCTGCTGTTCGACCGCAAGACCCTGGAGCAGGCGATCGCGCGCATGGCCGACGGCATCCGCGCCGACTACGCCGGCGAGCGGCCGGTCTATCTGACCGTGATGCATGGCGGCCTGCCGTTCGCCGCGCAGTTGGCGATGGAACTGGGCGAGCGCGGCCTGGATCTGGAATTCGACTACCTGCACGCCACCCGTTATCGCGGCGCGACCTCGGGCGGCGAGCTGGTCTGGAAGCACCGTCCGGCGACCGCGCTGAGCGGGCGTCGCGTGCTGCTGGCCGACGACATCCTCGACGAGGGGCACACCCTGCATGCGATCCGCGAATGGTGTCGCGAGCAGGGCGCGAGCGAAGTGCGCATCGCCGCGCTCGCGGTCAAGGCCCACGATCGCTGCGTGCCGGGCATCTGCGCGGATTACGTCGGCATCGAAGTGCCGGACCGTTACGTGTTCGGTTACGGCATGGACTACCACGAGCAGGGCCGCAACCTGCCCGCGATCTACGCATTGAAGGACTGAGATGGGCGAGGCAAGCATCGATCTGGCCGTCATCGGCGGCACCGGCCTGTACAAGCTGGCCGAGCTGGCGGACGTGGAAACCCATCAGCCGCTCACGCGCTACGGCGCGCCCTCCGGTCCGATCCGGATCGGCACGCTGGGCGGGCGTCGGGTCGCGTTCCTGGCCCGCCACGGCGAAGGCCATTCGCTGCCTCCGCATGCGATCAACTACCGCGCCAATCTCGCCGCCCTGCAGGCGCTGGGCGCGCAGCGCGTGCTGGCGCTCAACACCGTCGGCGGCATCACCGAACGTTTCGGCCCGCGCGTGCTGGCCTGTCCGGATCAGCTGATCGACTACACCTGGGGACGCATATCGACCCTGTGCGAGGTCGATGCCGAAGGCCGCGGCGGCGGCGAAGTGCTGCACGTGGATTTCGGCGAGCCGTATACGCGCAGCCTGCGCCAGGCGGTGATCGCGGCCGCGCGCGAGGCCGGCGTGGCGATGGTCGACGAAGGCTGTTACGGCGCCACCCAGGGGCCGCGTCTGGAGACGCGTGCCGAGATCGCGCGCATGCGTCGCGACGGCTGCGATCTGGTCGGCATGACCGGCATGCCCGAGGCCGGACTGGCGCGCGAGCTGGGCCTGGATTACGCCTGCCTGGCCATCGTCGCCAACTGGGCCGCCGGTGCCGGGCCCGATCCTGACGAAATAATCACGCTGCAGGACGTGCTCGATCATGTCGCCGCGGCGACCGCGGAACTGCCGAAATTGCTGGCGACACTGCTGGCAAAGTGATCTGCATCGCAATTTTTCTGACGCTCAGCGTCAGTCGGCCGTTGCGTCGCGGTTTCTTGCGTCGCGACATCCGTATTCGTCCGCCAGATGCTTGTCATCATCCTGTTCAGTTTGCATATACTCGCGATGCGTCTCGGTCGCCCCGACGCGATGGCGCACGACAAACGCATCCAGCATGAGGTCAATAAGGATATGCAGTACGGCACCGTGAAATGGTTCAACGACGCCAAGGGCTTCGGCTTCATCTCGCCCGAAGACGGCAGCGCCGATGTATTCGTCCACTTCTCCGCCATCGTTGCGAAGGGATTTCGCAGCCTGCAGGAAGGCCAGCGCGTCAGCTACCAGCTGACCCAAGGACCGAAGGGCGCGCAGGCGTCCGAAGTGACGCCCGCGGCGTGATCGATTTGCTGGGTCGACGCTTGCGGATGCGCTGCTCGCAGCCGCGATCCGGCCCGGTCTGTGTTCCAGGCCCCGCTACGGCGGGGCTTTTTTCTTGGCGCCATGCGCTTAGGAGTCGCGCATGAGTACCCCGTTGCGCATCGGCATCGTCGGCTACGGCAGCGGTGGCCAAGCCGCCGCCTTGCTGCTCAGTCGCGACGGCCACGATGTCGAAGTGTTCGAGCGCGCACCGGTGCTCGGCCCGGTAGGCGCGGGCTTCCTGCTCCAGCCCACTGGATTGGGCGTGCTGTGGGAACTGGGCTTGCTCGACGCCGCGCTGCGCTACGGCGCGCGCGTGCGACGTCTGTACGGCGAGACCGTGGCCGGGCGCGCGGTGATGGACATGCGCTATCGCGAATTGCACCCGCGCTATTTCGGCCTGGGACTGCAGCGCGGCGCGCTGTTCGCCCTGCTGGACCAGGCCTGGGACGAGGGCCGGCGCGTGCACTGCGGCCGCGACATCGTCGCCCTCGATCACCCGCGCGGTCTGCTGCGCGACGCCGATGGCGACGAGCACGGGCCCTACGACCTGATCGTCGTCGCCAACGGCGCGGCCTCGTTGCTGCGCGCGGGCGTGGCGGCGCCCGCGCTGGACCGGCCTTATCCCTGGGGCGCGCAATGGTGTCTGGTCGAGCGCGGCGATTGGGCGTGGCAGGACGAACTGCGCCAACGCTATGTCGGCGCGCGCCGCATGATAGGCATGCTGCCGGTCGGCAGCCGGCCCGGCGACGCCAGCGAACGCCTGAGCTTCTTCTGGAGCTTGCCGGTCGCGGCCTTGGACAGCGACGCGGTACGGGACGAGAGCGCCTGGCGCGGCGCGGTCGCGGCGGTGTGGCCGGAGGCGGCCGCGCGCCTGCGCGACACCGCCGTGCCGCAGGGACTGGCGCAGGCGCGCTATCGCGACGCGGTCGCGCGGCGCTGGCATCGCGATCGCGCGGTGTTGCTGGGCGACGCCGCGCACGCCATGAGCCCGCAACTGGGGCAGGGCGTGAACATGGCGCTGCTGGATGCGCTGGCGCTGCGCGACGCGCTGCGCACGCAACCCGACATTCCGCACGCTCTGGCGCACTACCAGAGTCAGCGCCGCAAGCACGTAGGCGTCTATCACTTCTGGAGTCGCTGGCTCACGCCGCTGTTCCAGTCCGATTACGACCGCATCGCCGCGCTGCGCGACCGGGTGTTCCATCCGATGTCGCGGGTGCCGGGCGGGCGCGGGCAGATGCTGCGCGTGCTCACCGGCCTGCGCAGCGGCTGGTTTGGCGCGCTGCCGTTGGCGCCGACCTTCCTGGAGGCGCTGGAGCAGCGCATGGGCGAGCAGCCCTGAGCGAGCGCGGCGGTCGCGATCGGCGCGCCGGACGCTCTAGAATCGAAGCTCGCGCCGTTCGCAGGGAGTCGACGATGTCCGAGCTGCCGCCGTTCGCGACCCACCGGGTCGAGAATCAACCGCCGCCGTTCGCGCCGCGCGATCTGTGGCGCGACGACGCGGCCTTGCGCGACGCGGTCGCGCGCGAGGGCGGCGGCGACCACGTCGCCCGGCTCTCGGCGTATGCGGCCCTGGCCGGCGACGCGCTGTATGCGCTCAGCTTCGATGCCCACCGCGATCGGCCGCGTCTGCGCAGCCACGACCGCTATGGCCAGCGCATCGACCTGGTCGAGTTTCATCCCAACTATCACGCCCTGATGCAGGCCGCGATCGAGCACGGCGTGGCCGGCTACTCCTGGCATCACGGCGGCGCCGGCGCGCATGTGGCGCGCGCCGCGCTCAGTTACCTGCACCATCAGGTCGAACCGGGCACGAGTTGTCCGCTGACCATGACCCACGCGGCGTTGCCGGTGCTGCGCCATGCGCCCGCGCTGGCGGAGTGGGCGCGCAAGGCCGCCGCGCCGCATTACGACGGTCGCGACCTGCCGATGGGCGACAAGGCCGGCGTGACTCTGGGCATGGGCATGACCGAGAAACAAGGCGGCTCGGACGTGCGTGCGAACCAGACCGTGGCCACGCCGCTGTCCGGCGACGAGTACCGCCTGGTCGGGCACAAGTGGTTCTTCTCGGCGCCGATGTCCGATGGGTTCCTGGTGCTGGCGCAGGCACCGGCCGGGCTGAGCTGTTTCCTGCTGCCGCGCTGGCGCCCCGACGGCAGTCGCAATGCGCTGCGCCTGATGCGGCTCAAGGACAAGCTGGGCGACTGGTCCAATGCCTCGTCCGAAGTCGAGTTCGAGGGCGCCTGGGCCCAGCGCATCGGCGACGAGGGCCGCGGCGTGGCGACCATCATCGAGATGGTGATGCTGACCCGTCTGGATTGCATGCTGGGCTCGGCCGCCGAGATGCGCATGGCGTTGGCGCAGGCGCTGCATCATGCGCGCCATCGGCAGACGTTCGGAAAGCATCTGGTCGAGCACGCGTTGATGCGCAACGTGCTGGCCGACCTGGCGATCGAGGCCGAGGCGGCGTTGCAGTTCTCGCTGCGGGTCGCGCGCGCGGTCGATCGTGCGTCGCTGGATGCCGGGGAGGCTGCGTACGCGCGCATCGCTACGGCGGTGGGCAAGTACTGGATCTGCAAGCGCGCCCCGGCCTTCGTCAACGAGGCCCAGGAGTGCCTGGGCGGCGCCGGTTACGTCGAGGAGTCGCTGCTGCCGCGGCTGTACCGGCAGGCGCCGCTGAATTCGATTTGGGAGGGCAGCGGCAACATCCAATGCCTGGACGTGCTGCGCGCGCTGGCGCGCGAGCCGGAGGCGGGACATGCGGTGCTCAACGAGTTGCGCCGCCACCTCGGTGCCGACGCGGCGCTGGATGCGCGCATCGCCGAACTCGAACCGGTGCTGGACGGCCGCGTGCGCATCGAGGAAGGTCAGGCACGGCACTGGGTCGAGCGCCTCGCGCTGGCGATGCAAGCCGGCGTGCTATTGGACGCGCGCAGCCCCTGCGCCGAAGCCTTCTGCCGCAGCCGACTGGGCGGCGCGCACGGTCTGGCTTTCGGCACCCTGCCGGGCGATGTCGACTACGCGGCGATCCTGCAGCGGGCACTGCCGGAATGAACCTGCCGCTGCGGACGTCGTTGTGGCTTGCGTTGTTGGCGATAGCGGGTTGCGCCCAGGACGACGACCGCACGGTGCCGGTTCCGCCTACGGGCGCGACGCGCCGGTCCTGCTGCCGTCCGCGCAGCGCGCCGATCGCATCGTGATCGACAAGTCCGAGCGCCGCATGGATCTGCTGCGCGAGGGCCGGGTGATCGGCCGGTACCGCATCGACCTGGGCGACGCGCCGCAGGGTCACAAGCGGCGGCGAGGCGACGAGCGCACCCCCGAGGGCGAGTACCGCATCAGCGATCGCAATCCCAGCAGCGCCTTCCACCTGTCGTTGCAGGCGTCGTATCCGAACGAGCGCGATCGTCGGTGGGCGCGCGAGCTGGGCGTCGACCCCGGCGGCGACATCATGATCCATGGCGGTAGCGCGCGCTGGTGGCGCGAAGACTGGACCGACGGCTGCGCCGCGGTCAGCGATGACGAGATCGAGGAAATATGGCGTCGAGTACCGACGGGCACGCCGATCCGCATCCAGCCATGAACGCGATTTCGAGCCGATAGTGCCTGCAAACGCAGCAATCGGCGCTATCGAAATGCGGTCGCATCACCCACAAAGTGCCGCGCGCGTGTAGCAGCGCAAGTATCGGTTGCGTTCGTCGCTGCGCCCGCATGACGCGCGCGATTTTCGCTCGAGTTTTCCGGCATCCCCATCGATCGCATCCGACGATGCGCGCTATCGCATGCGTATATCCATTCCTGTGATCCGCTTCCAACTTTTATGCGGACCGAGTCGATGCGTGCGGCTTGTTGCATCGTTCGCGGCTCTGTTGTCGTGGACGCGCCTGCCAACGAATCGTGCCTAACAAGCATTCGACGGCAGACGGCCGATGCGACGCGCCGCGTCGCTTCTATCCACCGATCCGAACGGGTCGTCCACGCTACGGGCAATCGCTCGTCAAATGAGGAAGTCGTCATGAAGGGATCCAAGATAGGTCGTTCATTGTTGTCGTTGGTCGTCGCTTCCGCCGCGCTATCGGGCCACGCCATGGCCGCCGAGGAGCTCGATCCGGGCCTGAGGCTGGCCATGCAACGCGACCTGGGCGTGGCGCCGCATCAGCTGGCGCAGCACCAGAAGGCCGAGCGCCTGGCCGAGGGTCAGGCCCAGGCGATGGAGCGGAAACTCGGCGCCAGCTTCGCGGGTAGCTGGATCGAGCGTCGCGCGGACGGCAGCTTCGCCGCGGTCGCCGCGACCTCCGGCGCGGGCAAGGTGCTTGCCGCGCCCGGCGTCGAAGTGCGTCGCGTGCGTCACAGCCTGAGCGCCTTGCGGTCGGCGATGTCCTCGCTGGACGCCAGCGCGCAGCGTCGCATCCCAGGTATCAGCAAGCCGATGACCGGCGTGCATTCCTGGTACGTGGATCCGACCACCAATTCGGTCGTGGTGAGCGCCGCTCCGGACGCGCTCGACCAGGCGATCGATTTCGTCGCGGCCAGCGGCGCCGACGCCTCGACGGTGCGGGTTGTGCAATCCGCGACCGTGCCGCGCCTGGCCGCGACCATCCGCGGCGGCATCGAGTATCAGATGCCGACTTCGGGCGGCACCTTCCTGTGCTCGGTGGGCTTCCCGGTGACGCGCGGTAGCGTCAAGGGCTTCGCGACCGCGGGCCATTGCGGTGGGCAGGGCCAGACGGTGCGGATCGGCGGCGTCACCGTGGGTTCGTTCACGCAGTCGCATTTTCCGGGCAACGACCGCGCCTGGGTGACGGTCGGCAACAGCCACACCTTGGTGGGTCAGGTCACCAACTATGCCGGCGGCTACGTCTCGGTGCGCGGCAGCACCGAAGCCGCGATCGGCGCTGCGGTGTGCCGCTCCGGTCGTACCACTCAATATCGCTGCGGCACGATCACGGCCAAGAACGTCACCGTGAACTACCAAATGGACGACGGCTCGATCCTGACCGTGCGCGGCCTGAGCCAGGGCAATGCCTGCGTGGGACGCGGCGATTCCGGCGGCTCCTGGATCACCACCGCCGGTCAAGGCCAGGGCGTGAGCTCGGGCGGCGAGCTTGCGGACGACGGCACCAACAGCAATTGCAACATTTCGGCTTCGCAGCGCGTCAGCTGGTTCGAGCGTTTGAATCCGATCCTGAGCCAGTACGGCTTGACTCTCGTGACGCAGTAAGCGCCCAGTAGCGCAAGCGACCACGAACGCTCCCGCCCGTGGAGCGTTCGCGGTCGCGATGTTTCTTCGAACGCTTTAGCTGCTCCGGTCGCGCCCGCATGAGCCGCCCGATTGGTTGGGATATTCCACCCGCAGCGTCGTTGCCGTGCGACTCGGCTGGGTCGGTTGGCGTACGTCCTTACGCGCGTATATCCGTCGTGACGCGACCTTCACCGCGATGAACGTCGCCCGGGAGCGTTGCGGTCTTGTGATTCGATTCAAGCTTCCGCTGTGATCCCGGCCTGTGCATGGCGATTGCCGTGGACGCTCGGCTTTGCTTCCTTGAACGGGCCTGTTCTCACGTCGTGGCACGGAACGCGCCCGAGTTCAGGCCGCCGCCGATACGCGGCGCCGCGGCCCACCCCGGGCCGTCCCCGAGCGCATACGCTCACTCAAGGAGAAACTCGCCATGCAAGGTACCAACGTACGTCGCTGCCTGCTCTCGCTCGCCATCGCCAGCGCGGCATTCAGTGCCATCGCCGCGGATCCGACCGATCCGGTCCTGAAGTCGGTTCTGCAGCGCGACCTGGGCGTGATGCCGGCGCAGTGGTCGCAATACCTGAAGACCGAACGTATCGCCGAACAGCAGGCTGCCCTCGCGCAACGCCGCTTCGGCGCGGGCTATGCCGGCAGTTGGATCGAACAAAAGAGCGACGGCTCGTTCGCCTTCGTCGTCGCCACCGCAGGCGCGGACGCCTCGCCGGTGGCCGGCGCCGAAGTGCGGCGCGTGCGCTACAGCCTGGGACGGCTGCAGTCGGCGATGGACCGGCTCGACGGCGGCGCGCAACAGCGCGTGCTGGGAATCAGCAAGCTCTACGGCGGCGTGCATTCGTGGTACGTCGATCCGCAGAGCAACTCGGTGGTGATCGCGGTGGCGCCAGGCGCGACCGACGAGGCGGTGGACCTGGTCGCGGCCAGCGGCGCCGACGCCGGTGTCGTGCGGTTTGTCGAATCGGTGGGCGAACCGCGTCTGACCGCGACCATTCGCGGTGGCATCGAATACACCATCAACAACCAGTACCTATGCTCGGTCGGCTTCTCGGTCACGCGCGGCGCGACCAAGGGCTTCGTCACCGCCGGCCATTGTGGTTCGGCCGGCGCAACGGTGCGGGTGGGCGGCGCGGCGGTGGGCTCGTTCGCGCAATCCAACTTCCCGGGCACGGATCGCGCCTGGGTTCAGGTCGGTTCCACGCATACGCTGCAGCCGCAGGTCAGCAACTATGCCGGCGGCAACGTGATCGTGCGTGGCAGCACCGAGGCGGCGACCGGCGCGGCGGTCTGCCGTTCGGGCCGCACCACCGGCTATCGCTGCGGCACCATCACCGCCAAGAACGTCACCGTGAATTACGCCGAGGGTACGGTGCGCGGCCTGACGCGCTCCAACGCCTGCATCGGCGGCGGCGACTCCGGCGGCTCCTGGATCACCACGGCCGGGCAGGCCCAGGGCGTGAGTTCGGGCGGGCAGATTCCGCAGGGCAGCACCAACAACTGCGGCGTGGCGCAGGCGCAGCGGGTGACGTTCTTCGAGCGCCTGACGCCGATCCTCAGCCAGTACGGTTTGACCCTGCTCACGCAGTAAGGGTTCTTCGGTGCAACCGGCCCGGACGCTCCCGCCCAGGGAGCGTCCGCGGTCGTTCGGCAGCTTGGGCTAGGTGATCGCGGTCGCATAACGCGATTTCGATGGCGACGCGCATCTTATGCTTTGGTCGTAGGCGTGGGATCGCACTGAGCGCACAAGCGCCAATGAAGTGTGCGGATCTCCTACCGTTCGCCGGCCCGATATCTCACCGTTTGCGTAGCCGCGGCGTGTGCGTGATGCATTCAGTGCCACGCAGGCGCAGGCTCGTGCCCGAGAGTTAAGCGCGCTGTAGCGCACGTTGTCGTTGTACTCGCCGAATTTCGTCGCCACCTGTCCGCACCGCGAGCGCGCTTTGTGCCATCGCACCCGAGTCGCGGGCGAGGTCGCGCGTCCAGGCACATTCCTGCCGTCTTGCGGGACCCGCATGCGATTGCTTCTCTGTTTTCGTCGCGGCGCCCAAGAGCGCGCGATGGCCGGCACTCGCATCTTCGTGGATGCGCAGCGGTGCTCTCTTCCTCCCGCCTGGAGTACTCCGTATGCCCGTTATCTCCGCCAAAACCCGAAACCTGCCCCTGCGCGCGATCGCATGCGCCGGCCTGACCCTGCTGGCCAGCGGTGGCGCGGTGGCCGCCGACGAATTGTCCAGCGAAGTGAAGAATGCGATGCGGCGCGATCTGGGGCTGAGTTCCCAGCAGCTGGGCCAGTATCTGAAATTCGAAGGCGCTGCCGCCACCGAAGAAGCCGCGGCCAAGCGCGCCCTGGGCGCCAGCTATGCCGGCAGTTGGCTGGAGCGCGGTGCCGATGGTTCGTTCCGTCAGGTGGTGGCGACCTCCGGCAGCGGCAAGGCCCTGGCCGGCCGCAAGGGCATCGAGCTGCGTCGCGTGCGCCACAGCCTGTCGCATCTGAACGACACGATGGCGTCGCTGGACCGCGGCGCGAAGTCGCGCATTCCCGGCATCAGCAAATCCCTGGACGGTGTGCATGCCTGGTACGTCGATCAAACGACCAACACCGTGGTGGTCGAGTTGGCGCCCGGCGCGACCGACGCCGCGGTCGACTTCGTGGCCGCCAGTTCGGCGGACGCCGGCGCGGTGCGCTTCGAGACCAGCCAGGGCGAGCAACAGGCGATGGCGGCGATCATGGTCGCCGGCGGCTTCGAATACACCTATCCCGTCGGTCAGTACACCTCGTACTGTTCGGTGGGCTTCATGGTCATGCAGAACGAGCACAAGGGCTACGCTACGGCCGGACATTGCGGCAAAGCGGGCCAACAGGTCTGGATTGCCGGCAATCTGACCGGGCATTTCGTGTTGTCCGATTTCCCGAAAAGCGACAAGGCCTGGGTCACGGTATACCCGGAGCATACGATCGCGCCTTGGGTGGTGGACTACAACCACAACAACTTCATCACGGTGAAGGGATCGGTTCCGGCGCCGGTCGGTGCGGTGGTCTGCCGTTCCGGCAGAACCACCGGGACCCGCTGCGGCACGATTACGGCCATCAACGTCACCACGCAAGCCAATACCAGCGCGGGCGTGGTCACCTGGAGCGGCATGACCCGCACCAATGCCTGCGGCGGCAAGGGCGATTCGGGCGGCTCGTTCTTCACCCCGGCCGGACAGGCCCAGGGCGTGACCTCGACCGCGAATCTGTTGGGGCCGGAGCCCTTCGCCCACAACTGCATGCATTCGCAGAACAAGGTTCAGACCCATTTCACGCCGATCAACCCGATCCTCAGCACCTACAGCCTGACCTTGGTGACCGGCTAATCGCCATCGCAAGCACGGCCCGGAGCTCCCGTCACGACGGGAGCTCCGGGTTTTAGGTCTGCTTGCGTGCATGCGATGACGCCAGCGCATGGCGGTACCGACCTCTTTGCTTGGGCGGCCATCGTGGCCCGCGCAGGCGCTCTTGCGCGCCGACAGTAGCGTTGCTCGCGACGTTGGATGCCTGCATGTAGGTCGCTGTCCACATTCCAGTTGCCGTCGCTGTCGATGACGGTCGCGGCAGCAGTTGCGCCGAGTGCAAGGCGTGTGCCTTTGAGTCATGGCGGATTGCCAAATAGTCCGTGCAAAAGTCATGCGCCCTGTGTGCCGCATTTTTTCGGGTATCGAAACGGGTGCGAATATTTTCACGCGCGCACGCAGATCTCGATGTCGTTCCTGTGATTGCAGTCCTGTTTTCGGCGGTTCGCGCTCTTGCGATCGGCTTGTACGGACTGTCGTGCAGTTGATCTTCTAAAAGCGTCCGCAATCGCGATGTCGATTTCGACGCAGTCGGTTCCATCCCGACGGTCATGGCGGTGCTGACGATGAGATTCAGCAATCCCACCGGTTTTCGCACATTCGAGTAACGGCCATTTATCAGGAGGAAATCGCCATGCAAGCCTCTTCCGTTCGCTGATCGCCACCGCCGGGCACGGTCAATGCATGAGTGCGAAGGCGATATGCCGAATCGGCAGAACGACCAGTGCGAGGTCGTGCAAGCGCAGCACGCGAGCTGTTTTTGACGTCGCGATCCTGTCCCCGGTCATGACGGCTCGACTTTGTTCACGCAGTTCGTTCGCGCGAAGCGTTCCCGTCTCTCGTGGGAAAGCTCCGCCGCGTCACCAGGCAATGCCCGCCACGTTCGTGTTTACCCATCGTGGTGGTTCCGACGATGTCAATTCCCCCGAGCGGAAACGCTCAACGCATCAGGAGTTCTCCATGAAGCATTCCAAATCCAAGCGTTCGCTGCTGCCGCTGGTCGTGGCCTTCGCGGCCATTTCTTGCGGTAGCGCCATGGCCGCTGACGAAGTGTCGCCGGTGCTGAAGGCGGCGATGCAGCGTGATATGGGCGTCAATGCCCAGCAGATGTCGCAATACCTGAAAACCGAGCGGGTATCGCAATCGCAGGCGGCGTTGGCCCAGCGCCAGCTCGGCGCCGGCTATGCCGGTAGTTGGATCGAGCGTAAAGCCGACGGCAGTTTCGTTTTTGTCGCCGCCACCGCCGGCGCCAAGGCGCTGGCGGTGCCGGGCGTGGAGTTGCGCCGCGTGCGTTACAGCCTGAGCCGGCTGCAGTCGTCGATGAGCCAGCTCGACAGCAGCGCCCAGCGCCGCGTATTGGGCATCAGTAAGCTCTACTCCGGCGTGCACTCGTGGCATGTGGACCCCACGAGCAACAGCGTGGTGGTGACGTTCTCCCCCGGCGCCAGCGAGGAAGCGATCGACCTGGTCGCGGCCAGCGGCGCCGATGTCGCGACCGTGCGCTTCGTCGAATCGGCGGACAAGCCCAGCCTGGTCGCCACCATCCGCGGCGGCATGCTGTATGGGTTCAGCCCCGGCGCCACCCTCGGCTGCTCGGTCGGCATCCCGGCCAGGCGTAGCGGCATTGCGGGCTACGCGACCGCCGGGCATTGCGGTTCGGTCGGTACCCGCGTGTATGTGGGCAATTCGACGTTGGGATCGTTCACGCACTCGAACTTCCCCGGCACCGATCGTGCGTACGTCCAGGTCAGCACCGCCCATACCGTGTTGCCCGAAATCACCGACCACAACGGCGGCGTAGTGCCCGTGCGGGGCAGCGTCGAGGCGGCGATCGGTGCGGCGGTCTGCCGCTCGGGCTATCGCACCGGGTACCGCTGCGGCTCCATTACCGGCAAGAATGTCACCGTGAACTACCAGGAAGGCACGGTGAGGGGCCTGACCCAGTCCAGTGCCTGCGCCGGTAAAGGCGATTCCGGCGGCGCTTGGATCACCCCGGCCGGTCAGGCGCAGGGTGTGACCTCGGGCGGTAACGTGGGCGCGGACGGGACCAACTGTTCGCTGCCTACGTCGCAGGTCAGGATGTACTTCGATAGGCTCAACCCCATCCTCAGCCAGTATGGGCTGACGCTGATGACGCGGTAAGCGTCGGCCAGGGAACGCCTCGCTCCGGCGGGGCGTTCTCCTCGCGGCTCAGGTTACGGTCACGGGTCGATGCCGTTCAGCACCAGCGCACGACGCTTGCGGCTGAGTTTGCCCAGCGCTTCCCGATACGACCACTCCACCAGCTCGCGCAGGTAGTCGGCCGGCACGCTGCGCACGTCGACGATGGTGATCCAGCGGAAGCGGCCCATCCAGCGTGCGGGCTTGATCCCGGGCACGCCGGTCAGCTCCAGGAAGCGATCGGGCGTGACCTTGATGCTGAAGCGCCAGCGCTCGGGTTCGCTGGTCTTGAAATAGGCGAAGGTCTTGTCGCCGACCGCGTAGGTGAGGATGTTGGACGGGTGGCCGTGCAGGGTGGACACGGCGCCGGGGAACTTCGCGCAGAACTTCTTCAGCTGGGTCGTGTCCATGCCGGCGCGCGTCCTCGGGCTCAGTCCAGGAACTGCAGCTTCGCCAGTTCCGCGTACAGACCGTCCTGAGCCAGCAATTGCTCGTGGCTGCCCTCGGCGACGATGCGGCCGCGGTCCATGACCACGATGCGGTCGGCCTTGAGCACGGTGGCCAGGCGATGCGCGATCACCAGGGTGGTGCGGCCTTCCATCAGGGTTTCCAGCGCCTGCTGCACCGCGCGTTCGCTCTGCGCATCCAGCGCGCTGGTGGCCTCGTCCAGCAGCAGGATGGGCGCGTCCTTGAGCAGGGCGCGCGCGATCGCGATGCGCTGCTGCTGGCCGCCGGACAGGCGCGCGCCGCGCTCGCCCAGTTCGGTGTCCAGGCGCTCGGGCAGGGCGTCGATGAAGTCGGCGGCGTGGGCGGCGCGCACCGCGGCTTCGACCGCGGCATCGTCGGCTTCCAGGCGGCCGTAGCGGATATTGTCGCGCGCCGTGGCGGCGAAAATGGTCGGTTGCTGCGGCACCAGGGCGATGGTTTCGCGCAGCGCCGACGGGTCCAGCCGGCGCGCGTCGATGCCGTCGACGCGGACCGCGCCGGACTGCGGATCGTGGAAGCGCAGCAGCAGCGAGAACACCGTGCTCTTGCCGGCGCCCGAGGGGCCAACCAGGGCTACGGTTTCGCCTGGACGCACGCGCAGGGTGAAGTCGTCCAGCGCCGGCAAGTCCGGGCGCATCGGGTAGTGGAAGGTGACGTCGTCGAACGCGATCTCGCCGCGTACCGGTTGCGGCAGCGCCTCCGGCTGCGCGGGCGCTTCGATCGCGCTGTCCTCGTTGAGCAGTTCGCTGATCCGGCCCATGCCGCCGGCCGCGCGTTGCAGATCGTTCCAGACCTCGGCCAGGGCGCCGACCGAACCGCCCGCGATCAGGGCGTAGAGGATGAACTGGCCCAGGGTGCCGGCGGTCATGTGGCCGCGCGCGACTTCGTGCGCGCCCGACCACAGCACCAGGGTGATCGCGCCGAAGATCAGGGTGATCGCCACCGCGGTGACCAGCGACTGGATGCCGATGCGCTTGCGCGCGGTCGCCACCGCGATCTTGAGCGCGGCGTCGAAACGGCCGCGTTCGTAGGGTTCGCGCGCGTGCGCCTGTACGGTGCGTACCGCGCCCAGGGTTTCGCTGGCCAGGGTGTTGGCGTCGGCGACGCGGTCCTGGCTGGCGCGCGAGATCTTCTGCAGGCGGCGGCTGCCGATCACGATCGGCAGCACCGCCAGCGGAATGCCCAGCATCGCGTAGGCGGCCAGACGCGGTTCGGTGATGAACAGCATGGTGATGCTGCCGATCACCGTGATCGAGCTGCGCAGCGCGACCGACATGCTGGAGCCGACCACGCTGCGCAGCAGTTCGGCGTCGGCGGTCAGGCGCGAGACCAGCTCGCCGCTGCGGCTGCGGTCGTGGAAGCCGGCGTCCAGGCCGATCAGGTGGGTGTACAGCTGCTGGCGCAGATCGGCGACCACGCGTTCGCCCAGCAGCGAGACGAAGAAGAAGCGCGCGGCGGTGGCCAGGGCCAGCGCGACCGCGACACCGAACAGCAGCACGAAGGCCTGATCGATCGCGCCGCCGCCCTGGGTGAAGGCCTGGTCGATCATGGTCTTGAACGCCGGCGGCAGGCTCAGCGTGGCGGTGCTGGACGCGGCCAGGGCGACCAGCCAGGCGATGAACAGCCCCAGGTGCCGGCGCACGAACGGCCACAGGGTGCGCAGGCTGCCGATGGGCGCCTTGGCGGCAGCGGTCGGAGCCGGCGGGGTGTCGGCGGTGTCGGTCATGGGGTATCGGCGTCTTCGGCGCGCAGGCGTACCCGATCACGAGTGGCGTCGCGCAGCTGCGCTTTCAAGGCGTCGAGGCGGTTTTCGGGCAGGCGAATGCGCATGCGGGCGCCCGTGGCGTCGAAATCCTCGTCCAGCTTGTCGGCGCCGTGGGCGGCCAGGGCTGCGTGCACGGCGCCGGTGTCCTCGAAGGCGTAGCTCAGGCTCGCGTTGCGCAGCACGATCAGTTCGCGCCGCTCGGCCCGGCGCAGGCACTCGGCCGCGCAGCCGCCGTAGGCGCGCACTAGGCCGCCGGCGCCGAGCTTGATGCCGCCGTACCAGCGCGTGACCACGGCCACCACGCGGTCGTAGCCCTGGCCCTCGATCGCGGCCAGGATCGGCCGGCCGGCGGTGCCGGCCGGTTCGCCGTCGTCGTTGAAGCGGTACTGGGCGCCGATCCGGTACGCCCAGCAGTTGTGGGTGGCGGCGGGGTCGGCGACGCGGGCGAGGAAGGCCAGCGCGGCCTCCGGCGTGTCTACCGGCGCGGCCAGGGCCAGGAAGCGGCTGTGCTTGACCTCGATTTCGTGCGAGACCTCGGCCGCCAGCGTGGCCGCGCTCAAGCCGCGAACCTCATCGCTGCAGCGGACGCAGGTCGTCGGGAATGCGCACGCGCGGATAGGTCTTGCGGAACAGCTTGAGACTGGCGCGGGCGTCGTCGACGTCGCCAGCATCGCGGCGGGCGCGGATGCGTTCCAGCCATTCGGCGCGTTCCAGGCGCGCGTCCTCGCGCAGCGGCGGCAGCACGATCGCGACGTCCTGCGCACTCTCGATGTCGGCGCGCTTGATGCGCGAGCCGGTGACCTCGATGCGGTCCAGCGTGGTTTCCTGCTTGGCCTCGGCTTCGCGGCGCTGTTCGGCGGCTTCGGCGGCGCGGCGCGCCTTGGAGGGGCTGAGGCTGAAGGGGTCCGAGTCCTGTCCCGGCTTGGCGGCCGGCGCAGGCGGCGCGTAGTCGGGCGCCCTGTAGAAACCGGACATGTTGCCCGCGGCGTCGGCGGCTGCATCGGCCGGCGCGGCTGCGTTGGCCGCGACGCCCTTATCGGTGCGTTGGCGACGCGCGCTGGGCGCGGCCGGCGAGGGCGCGTCGCTTTCGTAGAAGGTGTAGCCGTCGGCGGCTTGCGCCGGCGCTTCGGCGGCCGGCTTGGCGGCGGACGCCGCGAGCGGCGGCGCCGCAGCCACCGACGCGGCGGCCGCATCGGCGGACGCCTGCGGCGCGGGCCGGCTCATGTTGGCTTGCGGTAGCGCGGGCGCGGCCGGCGGAGGCGGCGGCGCGATGGTCTGGCGCGGGCGCGCGATCATCTCGGCGCTGGTGAAGGCGCCGTCGGCGGGCTCGTGGATCGGCGCCTCCCGCGAGGGGCTGATCGGGCGCAGCTGCCAGACCACGCCCACCGCCAGGGCCATGGTCGCGGCCACGCCGACGCCGGTGATCAGGCCGCCCGGGATCGCGCTCAGGGCCCAGCGCCGCCGCGTACGCTGCGGCGGGCGCGAACCTGCCGCAGCGGCATGCGCCGCGGCCAGGATCTTCGCGTCCAGCGCGGGCGAGGGGCCGTCGTGCGGCCCCAGCCGCGCCAGGCGGTCGGCCAGGGCGCGTTCTTTGGGCGACAACGGATCGGGGGTGTTGCGCTTCATTCGTTCAGCCTCAGCCGCAGCTTGTCCATCGCGTAGCGCAGCCTGGATTTAACCGTTTCGCGTCCGGCGCCAGTGATGTCGCCGATCTCTTCGAGGCTCAGCTCCTGCTCCAGCCTCAGCAGCACCACCTCGCGCTGCTCTTCGGGCAATTCCTCGATCGCGCGCTGCAAGCGGCGGCGCTGTTCGAATTCGGACAGTTCGCGCTCGGGCGTGGTCGGATCGGGCACGCGCGCGGCGCGCTCGTCGCCGTCCTCGGGGGCGGCGGGGCGGTGCTTGAGACCGCGCCAGTAATCGTTGAGCCGATTGTGAGCGATCCGGAACAGCCAGGTGCTGAACGCGGCGTCGGGCTTCCAGCCGTGGCGCGCGGCGATCACGCGCTGCCAGACGTCCTGGAAGAACTCGTCGGCCAGCGCCGAATCGCGCACCTGGCGCAGCAAAAAGCGGTACAGCGGGCCGCGGTGGCGGGCGTACAGGGTCTCGAACGCCGTCGTATCGCCGCCCGTCCAGGCCAGCATCAATACGTCGTCGCTCGCGTCCGCAGCCGAATTCATCCGCGGCAGGGTACGGGTTGGCGCCGCCGACGGGAAGCCATGGGCCTCCCTCCGGACGGCCCCAGGGTGGGGGGCGATCGCCAGGTGCATGTCCAGACGAACGGCCCAAGGGCCGCGACGGGGTTGGCGGTTCGCGGCCGTCCGCTCAGGCTATCCTGCGCCCTGCGTTGTAGAAACATGAACGATCCAGAGGCCTGTAGCGGTGCAGACAACCGGAAGGCCAGCAGCAGGCGTCCACGCGGGGGCGCCTGGAACCGGCGATGAGCTGGCGGGCGCGCTGTGCGACGGCCTGCCGGCGGGCTCGCGGGTGGCGGTGCGCTGGCTGGACGCGCGCGGCGTGGTCGGCGGCTCGGCCGCGAGCGCGGCGCCGGAATCGGCCGCGATCGCCGAACGCCTGCTCGATGGCCACGGGCCGGAGCCCGAACGCCCCGACCGCGTCGCGGCCGCCTGGACCCTGGGCGACGGCACTCGTGCGGCGCTGTGCGCGCAACTGGGCGCGCCGTTGGCGCAGTCCGCGCGCGAGCCCTGGCTGGCGCTGGCGCAGCGCCTGGTGGCGGTGCAGCTGGCGGCGGCGCGCGCGCAGGCGCGGGTCGAGTCGCTGGAAAAGTCCGAGCGCCTGCAGCAGGCCTTGTACGAGATCGCCGACCTGGCCGGCTCGGATCTGGACATGGTCGACATGCTGCGCCGCATCCACGGCGTGGTCGGCGGCCTGATGTACGCCGAGAACTGCTACATCGTGCTCTACGACGACGTGCGCGACAGCCTGCGCTTCCTGTACTTCGCCGACCGCATCGATACCTACATCGCCGAGCCCGAGCGCGAGATCCGCGGCGAGGAGATGCCCAACAGCCTGACCCTGGCGCTGCTGCGCCACGGCGAGCCGCTGCAGGGGTCCTCGGCCTCGATACGCGAGCAGCTCAACGTCACCCAGGACCTGACCCACGGCCCCGACAGCCAGGACTGGCTGGGCGTGCCGATGCGCCGCGACGACCGCGTCTGCGGCGCGATCGTGGTGCAAAGCTACGACCGCCCGGGCCTGTACGGCGACGAAGAGCGCGCGCTGCTGGCATTCGTGGCCCAGCACATTCTGACCGCGCTGGATCGCTACCGCGCCCGCGAGGAGCTGGAACGCCGGGTTGCCGAGCGCACCCAGGCGCTGCAGCTGAGCAACCGCGATCTGCAGGCCGAGATCATCGAGCGCCAACGCGCCGAGCGCCTGCAGCGCGCCTTGTTCCGGATCGCCGAACTGTCGATCACCTCCGAAACGCTGGAGCGCTTCTACGCCCAGGTCCACGATGTGGTCAGCGAACTGCTGTACGCGCGCAACTTCTACATCGCCCTGATCGCCGACGACGGCGAGCACCTGGAGTTTCCGTACTCGATCGACGAGCGCGACCCGATCCGCGAGAGCCGGCGCCTGGGCGTGGGCCTGACCGAATACGTGATCAAGCGCGGCCAGGCCTTGCTGGCCGACCGCAACCGCATCGCCAGCCTGGCTGCGGCCGGCCTGGTGCGCAGCCTGGGTTCGCAGGCGCACTGCTGGTTGGGCGTGCCGCTGTTCCGCGGCGACCACGTGGTCGGCGTGATCGCGGTGCAGAGCTATTCGCCGGCGATCGCCTTCACCGTGCGCGACCAGGAACTGCTGACCTTCGTCGCCCACCACATCAGCAACGGCCTGGCGCGCAAGCAGACCCAGGACCGCCTGGTCACGGCGCATTCCGAACTCGAGCAGCGCGTGGCCTCGCGCACCCGCGAGCTGGCCCAGGCCAACACCGAGCTGCTGTCGCAGATCGGCGAGCGCCTGCGCGCCGAGCAGCAGCTCACCCATCAGGCCCTGCACGACGCCCTGACCGGCTTGCCCAATCGCGGCCAGCTGCTGGAACGGCTGGAGACCGCGATCGCGCGCGCCCAGCAGGATCCGCGCCGCCAATTCGCGGTGCTGTTCCTGGACCTGGACCGCTTCAAGCTGGTCAACGACAGCGTCGGCCACTCCGCCGGCGACGAATTGCTGATCGAAGCCGGGCGCCGCATCGTCGCCGCGGTCCGCACCGACGACACGGTCGCGCGCCTGGGCGGCGACGAATACGCGATCCTGGTCGACAACATCGACGGCTTGCGCGTGGCCGAGGAGCTCTCGCACCGGATCCTGCGCGCGCTAGGCGAGCCGTGCTGGGTGGCCGGGCGCGAGGTGTTCCCCTCGGCCAGCCTGGGCATCGCGATGTGGCACCCGCGCTACCGCACCGGCGCCGAGCTGCTGCGCGACGCCGACGCGGCGATGTACCGCGCCAAGTCCGCCGGCCGCGACCGCTGCGCGGTGTTCGACGAGGCCATGCGCGAACAGGCGGTACGCATCCTCGACCTGGAAGCCGACCTGCGTCGCGCCATCAACGGCGACGGCTTCATCGCCTACTACCAGCCGATCGTGCGCCTGAGCGATCACAGCGTGATCGGTCACGAGGCCCTGCTGCGCTGGCGCCACGAGCGCCGCGGCCTGCTGCTGCCCAGTGACTTCATCGGCCTGGGCGAGGACAGCGGCCTGATCGAGGAGGTCGATTGGCTGCTGTACGCGCAAGTGATGCGGCAGCTGGCCGAAGGCGGCGAGGGTTACGTGTCGGTCAACGTCTCGCCGCGGCATTTCCGCGCCTCGGACTTCGCCGACCGCTTGCTGCGCATGATCGACGAGGCCGGCGCCGACCCGCACCGGCTGCGCATCGAGATCACCGAAGGCGCGCTGCTGGACGACGTGCCGCGCGCGCTGCGCATGCTGCGCACCTTGCGCGGCCACGGCGTGCTCGCCCAATTGGACGATTTCGGTACCGGCTTCTCGGCGCTGTCCTACCTGCATCGGTTCCCGATCGAGTGCCTGAAGATCGATCAGAGTTTCGTCGCCGGCCTGGTCGGCGAAACCCGCCCCGAGAGCGTGGCGGTGGTGCGCGCGATCCAGGCGCTGGCCGGCACCTTGGGCATCCACACCATCGGCGAAGGCGTGGAAAACGAAGCCCAGCTCGCGGCATTGCGCGAACTGGGCTGCGCCTACGGCCAAGGCTATCTGTTCGGGCACCCGGCCGAGCGCGCGCAGGCGCCGCTGCGGCAGGCGCTCACTCGCTGACGCTGACCGCGGTGGAGGGCGTGTCGCCAGCGATCTGGCGGCGCGCGCGTTCGATCAACTGCACCAGCTCGCGGCGCTGACCCCAGCGATCGTCCAGCTTGCTCGCGCGCGCGGTCGCCTCGATCTTGTCCCAGCCCCAGCCGTCGGAACGGCTGCCGCCGCGCAAGGCGTCGGCGAACGCGGCCACCGCGGCGGCGAAGCGCATCGACTCGCCGGGCTGGGCATGCAGCTGCGAACGCAGGATCGGGGTTTCGATCAGGCGGCTGGCGTCCTGGCCGGGGCGCTTGTAGCGCAGCTTGAGGTTGGCGATCTCGCCGCTCTTGCCGGCCTGCGCGGCGGGCGCTTCGCGATAGCGCAGCGCGGGCAGGCGCGCGGCGGTGGAGCCGACCGGCGTGAGTTCGTACAGCGCGGTGACCTCGTGGCCGGCGCCGATGTCGCCGGCGTCGACCTTGTCGTTGTTGAAATCCTCGTGCTTGAGCACGCGGTTCTCGTAGCCGATCAGACGGTACTCGGAGACCAAGGCCGGGTTGAACTCGACCTGGATCTTCACGTCGCGGGCGATGGTCAACATGGTCGAACCCATTTCCTCGACCAGCACCTTGCGCGCTTCCTGCAGGGTGTCGATGTAGGCGTGGTTGCCGTCGCCGACATCGGCGAGTTTTTCCGACAGCGCGTCGTTGTAGTTGCCCTGGCCGAAGCCCAGCGTGGTCAGGGCGATGCCGCTCTTGCGCTGATCGGCGACCAGCGTCTCGAGCGCGCCCGGGCTCACGGTGCCGACATTGAAGTCGCCGTCGGTGGCCAGGATCACCCGGTTCACGCCGTCCTTGACGTAAGCCTGCTTGGCCATGGCATAGGCCAGGCGGATGCCGTCGCCGCCGTTGGTGCTGCCGCCGGCCTGCAGGCGGTCCAGCGCCTCCAGGATTTCGCTCTGGCGATCGCCGGGGGTGGGCGGCAGGACCAGGCCGGCCGAGCCGGCGTAGACCACGATCGAGATGCGGTCCTGCGGGCGCAGCTGTTTGGTCAACAGGCCGAAGGCGCTCTTGAGCAGGGGCAGCTTGTCGGGCTGATCCATCGAGCCGGAGGTGTCGATCAGGAACACCAGGTTGGCCGGCGGCAGGGTGGCCTTGGGCACGTCGTAGCCCTTTATGCCGATCATCAGCAGCTGGCGCTGCGCGTTCCACGGCGCCGGCGCGAGTTCGGTGGTGACCCGGAACGGCGTGTCGCGCGACGTCGGGGCGGGGTGGCCGTAGTCGAAGTAATTGATGAACTCCTCCGCGCGCACCGCGTCGGCGGGCGGACGCACGCCCTGGTTGAGCATGCGGCGCACGTTGCTGTAGCTGCCGGTGTCGACGTCGATCGAGAAGGTGGACAGCGGTTCGTCGGCGGTGCGGCGCACGGGGTTGTCTTCGCGCGCGGCGTATTTTTCGGTGTTGGCAGGTTGAAATTGCGCATCGCCCAAGAAGCCCACGGACGGCGCCGCCATCACCGGCGACGCGGTGCCGATCTGAGCGCGCTTCATGCGGCTGCCACTGACGTTGATGGCCTCCAGCGTGGAAGCCGGTGCCAGCTGCTTGGACTCGGTGACGTAGGCCATTGCCGGGGCCGGCGGAGGTGGCGGAGCGCCTGGCGCGCGGCGCATGGACAGATTGGCTTCCGGCAACTCGACGCCGGCGTTGGCGACCGAGTCGGCGGCCGCCTTGGCGGCGTCCGCGGCCGCCACCGCGCCGGCGGCCTGGTCCCGGATCGCGACCACGTCGGCTGCGGACGGCGCGGTCTGCGCCGTATGGCGTTCGCTGCGCGCATCGGCCTTGTCGGCGCTGGGCGCGTCGTTGCGGGTGCTGGTGTGGCAGGCGCTCAGCGCGAGCGCACTGAGCACGGCGACGAACAGGAGGGAGCTGGGGTAGGGCTGCGGCTTGGCGTTCATGCGGGCGGTTCCCAGGGAGGTCCTGGGTCGAAACGCATGGCTTGGCGCAGCGGGGTTAAAGGCGCCTCGATCGCGTGTTGGGGGGGCGCTCACCCCAAGCCCCCTCAGCCTTGCCCACCCTTCGTGCGCCGCGCGCGCGAGGCGCCATAGGCAGGGTGTGGTGAGCGCAGCGAACCGCACCATCGCGACGGCGCGGTTGTCACCGCACCCTGCGTCGCCTTAAGCCTTCTCCCGCTCGCGGGAGCAGGTGCCCGCGGGGCGGATGAGGGCGCCGTGCGAGCTTGGAGTCGCGCGCTCGCGCCGGCCCTCACCCCAACTCCCCTCAGCCGTGCATACCCTTCGGGCATCGCCAGCCGGAGAGGGACTAAAACAGCGTTACGCTACCGGATCCCGAATCACCAACAGCCGCTGCTCGGTCATATCCTCGATCGCATAACGCACGCCCTCGCGGCCCAGGCCCGAATTTTTCACGCCGCCGTAGGGCATGTTGTCGACGCGGAAGCTAGGCACGTCGCCGACGATCACGCCGCCGACCTCCAGGCGGTCCCAGGCGCGCATGGCGTGGTCGAGGCGACCGGTGAACACGCCGGCCTGCAGGCCGAAGTCGCTGTCGTTGACCTGGGCCAGGGCCTGGTCGAAATCCTCGAACGGGGCCATGAACGCGACCGGGCCGAACACTTCCTGGCGGAACAGATCACTGTCGCGCGGCACCCGTTCCAGCAGCGTCGCCGGCAGCATGTTGCCGCGGCGTTCGCCGCCGGCGATCAGCTTGGCGCCGCCCTTGCGCGCGGCCGTCACCCAGGATTCGATGCGCTTGGCCGCGGCCTCGTCGATCACCGGGCCGATGAAGGTGCGCTCGTCGCGCGGGTCGCCCATGCGCAGCTTCGACACCGCCGCCTTGAGCTTCTTGCGCAACTGGTCGTAGATCGCCGCGTGCGCGTAGATGCGCTGCACGCTGATGCAGCTCTGGCCGCTCTGGTAATAGGCGCCGAACACCAGCCGCTCGACCACGTGGTCCAACGGCACGCCCGGGTCTTCGTCGATGATGCAGGCCGCGTTGCCGCCCAGCTCCAGGGTCACCTTCTTGCGGCCCGCGCGCGCCTTGAGCTCCCAGCCGATCAATCCGCCGGTGAAGCTGAGCAGGGCGATGCGCTCGTCCTCGGTGAGCGCGCCGGCGTCCTCGTTGGAGCAGCAGATCACCGAGAACGCGCCGCGGGGCAGGTCGGTCTCGGCCAGCACCTCGCCGATGATGAGCGCGCCCACCGGGGTCTTGACCGCGGGCTTGAGCACGAAGGGGCAACCGGCGGCGATCGCCGGCGCGACCTTGTGCGCGACCAGGTTGAGCGGGAAGTTGAACGGGGTGATGAAG
The DNA here is from genome assembly GCF_001429785.1 of Lysobacter sp. Root916. Classification (GTDB taxonomy): domain Bacteria; phylum Pseudomonadota; class Gammaproteobacteria; order Xanthomonadales; family Xanthomonadaceae; genus Lysobacter. The sequence goes on from NZ_LMJF01000001.1 coordinate 490,594, forward strand.
CTGCAGGGCCCGACCGGTACGCGCTTGACCATGCCGCGGTAGCCGCGCGTGCGCGGGGAGATCTGCAACTCGATGATCTCGCCGTCCAGGCGCGTGGCCTCGCCAGCGGCGATGCGGAAGGTGTCGATCAGGCGGGTGACTTCGCCGCGCGCGTCCTTGATCGGTTTGCCCGCCTCGATGCACAGGGCCAGCGACAGTTCTTCATGGCGCTCGCTGAAGCGCTTGACGCAGTGTTCGAGCACGTCGCGGCGCGCGTCGGGCGGAAACGCGGCCATGGCCTCGCGCGCCTTGTGCGCGGCGACGATGGCCTTGCGCACCACCGAGGCATCGGCGAAGGCGACGCGGGTGGCGACCTTGCCGCTGTACTTGTCCAGCACTTCCAGGTCGGTGTTGGCCGCGACCGGGCGGTTGGCGAGGTAGTAGGGATAGCTGCTCTTGAGTCCGGAGACGGTCTTGGACTTGGAGGGGGACTTGGCCATGGCGGATTCCGGTTGCGTACGGAGGTGGTGGGCGTCGGCGCTCAGCGCACCGCGGCGCTCAGGCGCGGGATGTCTTCGTTGAGGATACGGTCGTCGTCGGCGTAGTCGATCGGCACTTCGATCAGGTCGACGCCGGGCGCGTCCAGCGCGCGTTGCAGCAGCGGCAGGAATTCATCGCTGCTGGCGGGGTGGTGGCCGCGCGCGCCGTAGCTTTCGGCGTATTTCACGAAATCCGGGTTGCCCAGGTCCATGCCGAAGCTGGGGTAGCGCTCGTGGGCTTGCTTCCACTTGATCATGCCGTAGGCATCGTCGCGCAGCACCAGCACGGTCAGGTCCAGGCCCAGGCGTACCGCGGTCTCCAGTTCCTGCGAGTTCATCATGAAGCCGCCGTCGCCGCAGACCGCCAGCACGCGCCGGTCCGGATGCACGATGCGGGCCGCCATCGCCGAGGGCAGGCCCGCGCCCATGGTCGCCAGCGCGTTATCCAGCAACAGCGTGTTGGGCCGGCGGCAGCGATAGCCGCGCGCGAACCAGAGTTTGTACAGACCGTTGTCCAGGCACACGATGTCGCGTTCGCCCATCGCGGCGCGCACGTCGGCGACCAGGCGCTGCGCCACCAGCGGATAGCGCGGGTCGGCGTTGCGCTCGTCGATCTGCGCTTCCATCGCGGCGCGCACGCGATCGAAGAAGGCGAAGTCCCAGTGCGGCTGCGGCGCGATCGCCTCCGAAAGCTGCCAGACCGCGTTGGCGATGTCGCCCACCACTTCGATCTGCGGGAAGTACACCGCGTCGACTTCGGCGCTGGCGTAGTTGACGTGGATCACCGTGCGCCGGCCCTCGCGCATGAAGAACGGCGGCTTCTCGATCACGTCGTGACCGATGTTGACGATGCAGTCGGCGGCGTCGATCGCGCGGTGCACGAAGTCGTGATCGGACAGTGCCGCGTTGCCCAGCCACAACGGGTCGGTTTCGTCGACCACGCCCTTGCCCATCTGGGTGGTGAAGAAGGGGATGCCGAGTTTGGCGAGCAGGGCGCGCAGCTGGCGTGCGGTGGTCTTGCGGTTGGCGCCGGCGCCGATCATCAGCAGCGGATGGCGCGCGCGCATGATCGCGGCCGCGGCGTGCGCGATGGCCTTGTCCTCGGCCAGCGGGCGGCGCGAGTACGAAGCGGGGATCAGCCGGGCCTCGGTCGGATCGGCGGCGATGTCCTGCGGCAGCTCCAGGTGGGTGGCCCCGGGGCGCTCCTCCTCGGCGCGGCGGAAGGCCTCGCGCACGCGCGCCGGGATCGCGTCGGCGGACACGATCTGGCGGGTGTACTTGGTCAGCGGGCGCAGGGTGTCGACCACGTCGACGATCTGGAAATGGCCCTGTTTGCTGGTCTTGATCGGCTTCTGGCCGGTGATCATCAGCATCGGCATGGCGCCGAGCTGGGCGTAGGCGGCGGGGGTGACCAGGTTGGTCGCGCCCGGGCCCAGGGTGGACAGGCAGACGCCGGCCTTGCCGGTGAGGCGGCCGTAGGTCGCGGCCATGAAACCGGCGGCCTGCTCGTGACGGGTCAGGACCAGTTTGATCGTGGAGGTGCGCAGCGATTCCAGCAGGTCCAGGTTCTCTTCGCCCGGAATCCCGAACACGTACTCCACGCCTTCGGCTTCGAGCGCGGCGACGAACAGATCGGACGCCTTGGTCATGCGGGACTCCGTGGTGGGCTGCGCCCGAGTCCTGCGATCCTCGCTCAGATCGTGTTAGCGATGGGCGATGGCGGGGCGCCTTGGGCGGAACGGTGCGTCGCGTGGGCGGGGGCGCCGGCCGTCGACGCCGTCGTCGAGTGCGAGGTGGCGCTATCGCGGCTCACGCCGCTCCCACAGGCGCAGCGGCGGCGCTGCGGAGGGGCCTTCGCAGGCCCTGAGTTTCTGGTGCCCGCCGCCTGTGGGAGCGGCGTAAGCCGCGATGAATCCCGTTTGCGGCGCAGCGCGTATCGAGCCGCGTCTCAGACGGCCGCGCCGTCGTCCCCGCCCTCGACCTTCACCCGCAGCCGCCCGTCCTGGACGCGCGCGCTCAGGCGGTCGCCCGGTGCCGCATCCAGCACGCTGCGCACGACCTGGCCGTCCTCGCGCTGCAGGATGGCGTAGCCGCGCGCGACCGTGGCCAGTGGGCTGACCGCTTCCAGCGAGCGTGCCAGACCGCGCAGGTGCAGGCCTTGGTGAGCGAGCCGGCGCGCCATCGCGGCGCGCGGGCGCGGCGCGAGCGCGCTCAGACGTTCGCGTAGGGCCGCGATGCGGCGTTGCGGGTGATTGGCGCGCAGCACCGCATCGGCGTGGCGCAGGCGCGCGCGTTCGCGTTCGAGTTGGCGCTGCCAGGCCGCGCTGAGCCGGCGCAGCGCTTCGGCCTGGCGCAGGCGCAGGGCCTGCAGGCGCGCCTGCGGCCGCAGCGCGTTGAGCCGCAGCGCGGCGCGGTCGGCGCGTTGCATGGCCTGGCGCAGGCGTTGCAGTTGCAGGTTGCGCAGGCGCGCGTCGAGCTGGCGCAGGCGGCGCAGCAGTTCGTCGCGGTCAGGCGCGATCAGTTCGGCCGCGACCGAGGGGGTGGGCGCGCGCAGGTCGGCGGCGAAGTCGGACAGGCTGAAGTCGGTCTCGTGGCCGATCGCCGAGACCACCGGCACCTCGCAGGCCGCGATCGCGCGCGCCAGGCGCTCGTCGTTGAAGGCCCACAGGTCTTCCAGCGAACCACCGCCGCGCGCCAGCACCAGCACGTCGTAGCGGCCGGACGCCGCCGCGCGCTGCAGCATGCTCACGATCTGGGCCGCGGCGCCTTCGCCCTGCACCGGCACCGGCAGCACCTCCGCCTGGATCAGCGGGAAGCGCCGCGCGAACACGCTGAGCACATCGCGCACCGCTGCGCCGCTGGGCGAGGTGATCACACCCACGCGCGCCGGGTAGCGCGGCAGCGGGCGCTTGCGTTCGGGGTCGAACAGGCCCTCGGCGCTCAGGCGCGCCTTGAGTTCCTCGAACGCGCGCCGCAGCGCGCCTTCGCCGGCCTCCTCCATGTGGTCCAGCACCAGCTGGTAATCGCCGCGCGCCTCGTACAGGGTCAGACGGCCGCGCGCGAGCACGCGCAGACCCTCGCGCGGGACGAACTTCAGCCAGCTGCTCTTGGGCTTGAACATCGCGCAACGCACCTGCGCGCGCGCGTCCTTGAGGGTCATGTACAGATGCCCGGACGACGGCCGCGACAGATTGCCCAGCTCGCCCTCGACCCAGACCAGCGGGAAGGTGTCCTCCAGCAGATTGCGCGCCAGGGCGTTGAGCTGGCTGGGCGAGAGGACGTGGTCGGGCGCGGCGGCGTTCATGTTCGGGCGGGCGTTACGGCCCGATACCGTACTGCTTTTAGGGCCGGGATTGTGGATTCGGGATTCGGGATTCGTTAAAGCTGGGGCGCCTCTATGCCTTACGAATCCCAAATCCCCAATCCCAAATCCCGGCTTTACAATAGAGGCATGAATTCCGACGCTCCCTTGCCCTGCGCCCATCCCGGTTTTGGCCCCTTGCCGCGTCGCCTGACCCGCAGCGTCCGCATCGGCGCGGTCGAGGTCGGCGGCGGCGCGCCGGTGGTGGTGCAGTCGATGACCAACACCGACACCGCCGACGTCGCCTCCACAACCAAGCAGGTCGCCGAGCTGTGGCGCGCGGGCTCGGAGCTGGTGCGGGTCACCGTCAACACCGTCGAGGCCGCCGCCGCGGTGCCGCGCATCGTCGACAAGCTGGCGATGATGGGCATCGAGGTCCCGATCATCGGCGACTTCCACTACAACGGCCATCAACTGCTCACCGCCGAGCCGGCCTGCGCCGAGGCCCTGGGCAAGTACCGCATCAACCCCGGCAACGTCGGTTTCGGCAAGAAGAAGGACAGCCAGTTCGCGACCCTGATCGAGTTCGCGATCAAGCACGGCAAGCCGGTGCGCATCGGCGCCAACTGGGGCTCGCTGGACCAGGCCCTGGCGGCGACCCTGATGGACGAGAACCACGCCCGCGCCGAACCCTGGGACGCCGGCCGGGTGCTGCGCGAGGCCCTGATCCGCTCGGCCCTGGACTCGGCCCAGCGCGCGGTCGAGATCGGCCTGCCGGCCGACCGCATCGTGCTCAGCGCCAAGGTCAGCGGCGTGCAGGAGCTGATCGCGGTCTACCGCGAGCTCGCCAACCGCGGCGATTTCGCCCTGCACCTGGGGCTGACCGAGGCCGGTATCGGCAGCAAGGGCATCGTCGCTTCCTGCGCCGCGCTCGGCGTGCTGTTGCAGGAAGGCATCGGCGACACCATCCGCATTTCGCTCACGCCCGAACCCGGCCAGGCGCGCAGCAACGAAGTCGTGGTGGCGCAGGAACTGCTGCAGACCATGGGCCTGCGCGCGTTCACGCCGATGGTCACCGCCTGCCCGGGCTGCGGCCGCACCACCAGCACCTTCTTCCAGGAACTCGCGCAGAAGGTGCAGGAGCATGTGCGCGCGAAGATGCCGGAGTGGAAGATCAGCCACCCAGGCGCCGAGAACCTGACCCTGGCGGTGATGGGTTGCGTGGTCAACGGCCCCGGCGAATCGCGTCACGCCAACATCGGCATCTCGCTGCCGGGCACCGGCGAAGCGCCATCGGCGCCGGTGTTCGAGGACGGCGAGAAGACCGTGACCCTGCGCGGCGAACGCATCGCCGACGAGTTCGTCGACCTGATCGACCGTTACGTCGACCGCAACTATGGCGCTCGCGCAGCGGGTGCCTGAGCCGCCGCTCCACGATGCCGCGCTGAAGCAGGAGGCCCGCTTCGGCGTCGCCTTCCTGCGCCGCCACGGCCTGCGCCTGCTGCTGGTGTTCGCCGGCCTGCTGCTGCCGCTGTGGGCCTTCGTCGAGTTGGCCGACGAGATCCACGAGCAGGACATCATTCCGTTCGACGTACCGATCCTGCAATTCGCCCATTCGCTGGCGCGCGAGGGCTACGACCGCTTCTTCGTCGCGATCAGCCAGCTGGGCTATCTCTACGGCGTGGTCCCGTTCGATATCGCGTTCGTGCTGGCGCTGAGCCTGCTGCGGCGTTTCCGCGAGGCCACCTACGCCGCGATCGCGTTGGGCGGCTCGGCCCTGCTCAACATCGCCGCCAAGCAAGCGTTCGCGCGCGACCGGCCGTCGTTGTGGGAATCGATCGCGCCCGAGCACAACTACAGTTTCCCCAGCGGCCACGCCATGGGCTCGGCGACCCTGGCCTGCGTGCTGACCCTGTTGGCCTGGCGCACCCGCTGGCGCTGGCCGGTGGCGGTGATCGCGGCCGCCTTCGTGTTGCTGGTCGGCCTGTCGCGGGTCTACCTGGGCGTGCATTACCCCTCCGACATCCTGGCGGGCTGGTCGGTGGCCACGGCCTGGGCGGTGGCGGTGTATCTGCTGGCGTTCCGGGGCGGGGTGGGGCCCTGGCGGGGCACGAAATGAGCAAGCAAGGCACGGCCGTTATGTCTTGACGGCGAAGTGTGACGATCGTCAAGCTAATCAATAGCTTATGTCGGCCATAGGGTCGTGCGCTTGCACGAGTGGTCGGCGGCATCGCGGTGAGGGGACCGCTATCCATGTCGAACGAATCTGTTGCCCGCGCGCCGCTGGGGCCGGCCCTGCTGTTGTCCGCTGTCGCGGGTTTATTGCTGCTCCAGGCAGGGGTGCTGATATCCGGCAGTTTCGCGGATCCCGTCACCGGCGGCGGTTCGCCTCCGACCGCCTTGTTCGCCAGCGACCCGGCATCGGACAGCGTGTCGGCGATCGGCGCGGAGTTCCGCGTCGACGAATCGGGCGCAGCGACCTACACGGTGCCGCTGTACTCGGTCCCGGGAACGGCCGGTGTCGCGCCCAAGATGAGCCTGAATTACTCCAGCCAGGCCGGTAACGGAGCGCTGGGCAAGGGCTGGTCGATCGGCGGGTTGTCTTCGATCTCGCGCTGCCGCGCTACCCGCGAAGCGGGCGACTTCATCGAGAGCGGCCAGCCGGTCGACGGCAGCCCGCCACCGGTCAACTTCAGCGCCTCCGATCGCTATTGCCTCGACGGCCAGCGCCTGGTCGCGCATGCCGGCACCAACGATGCCTGCCCCAGCGTCGCCGGTTTCACCGCCTCCGGATTCCGCACCGAGTTGGAGTCCTTCCAGCGTGTGTGCGCCTACAGCAGCGGCGCCAATGGCCCCTCCTTCTTCACCGTCGAGCGCAAGGACGGTTCGATTTCCTGGTACGGCGATCGCGACAACAACACCAGCGCCAACCGCGCGGACGGCTACGTCAACAGCAACGCGCCCGGCAAGGAAGCGATGGCGCTGACCTGGGCGCAGACGCGTTTCCAGGATTCCACCGGCAACTATATCGACTACCTGTACCACGAGGGCCTGGACGGCATCGTCGGCGAGCATCTGATCCAGAAGGTGCGCTACACCGGCAAGACCGTGTTGGCGGGGCAGTCCAGCCCTGCCTCGACGCCGTATGCGGAAATCGTCTTCAACTACAGCGCTTCGCCCGCGTTCAAGGCCTACATCGCCGGCGGCTACACCCAGCTGGCGCATCGGCTGGACAGCATCACCTCGACGGTGGACGACGACGACAACGGCAGCTACACCACGGCTCGCCACTACACGCTGACCTATGCGTACGGCAGCGCCGCTCAGACGCTGACCCAACTGCGCGAATGCAACGACAGCGCTCAGCTGGTGTGCGCGGCGCCTACCAACTTCACTTGGAGTCAGAGCTACACCGACAGCCGCGGCTTCTTCGAGACGCAGGAATCTTCCGGCTCGATTCCCAACGGCAGCCTGATCAAGTTCGAGGGTTTGAAGTTCGGCGATATCGACGGCGACGGCCGTCAGGACCTGGTCTGGATCAAGGACGGTCAGACCGGCGAGGCTTGCGGCACCGAAAGCATCTACGTGGCCTTCAGTCGCCAGGATCCCAGCGGCAAGCCGTACTTCACCGTGGGTAACCCGGTGCTGTGCAGCCCCTACGAGTTGAGCTGGGAGACCTACGAGGGCGATGCGAGCTGGTTCCTGCTCGACTACGACGAGGACGGGCGCGACGACCTGTTCCTGAGCGGCACGCCCAACTGGGTGGGCTATCGCTCCAACGGCGATTACAACCAGCCGTTCCAGACCGGCGTGAACCTGCTCGCCGAACTCGCCCAGCCGATTCCGGGTGCGGGCTCGGCCAAGAATTCCGAACCGCAGCATGCCGACGTCAACGGCGATGGCTTGATCGACCTGATCTATCCGCGCTCGGGCAGTATGTACGTCCGCGTGATGGAGCGCGGTGGCAGCTATGGCTATCGTTGGGGCAACGAGCGCCTGCTGACGCTGCTCGATGCGCAAGGCAACGGCTACGCGGTCTACGGGCTGTATCGCAAAAGCAACTATCAGCAGCTCAACGATTTCAACGCCGATTCGCGCTCGGATCTGCTGATTGAGGTCAGCGCCGGCTGCAGCGGGGGAGGCGGTCCCCCGGGGCCAGGGCCTGGCGACCCGCCCATCCACCCCAACAGTCAGCCGGTGGCCTTCAGCAACGCAACGCCGGCTTCGATCGGTCAGTGCGCCACCATGGCTCCGTTCACCATCGAGCAAGTTGCAGCGACGGGCATTACAGCCAGGGTGTATGGGCCGGGCCGATTCTCCACTGCGGAAACCATCAGCTTTGCCGACATCAATGGCGACGGCCTGACCGACTATGTCTATCACGGCACGACCACCAATATTCCGACCTATGGAATCAATACCGGCGTGGGGTTCGGCTCGGGCGGCAATCTGGGGCTGGGCATCGTCACGGCGCAGGTGCACGTGGCCGACGTCAACGGCGATGGTCGTGCCGACGTGCTGTACCCAAGTACCGATTATCAGCGCTTCGTGGCGCGTTACGGCGATCCCGCCGGCGGCTTTTCGCCGGCCGTGTCGCTCCCCAATGTGTTAACGGGCTGCGGCGACACGATGTGCCTGCCGCGTCATAGCTATCTGTTCGGCGACTACGACGGCGACGGCAACGTCGACTACATGCGCGTGCGCTGGGACGATTCCAGCTCGCCCATCTATTTCTCGCGTCCTGGCCCGAGCAATCGTTTCATCCCGCGCGACGTCATTACCCGTTTCACCAACGGCCTGGGCGCGGAAACCGATCTGAGCTACGCGCCTTTGATCAACAAGGACCTCTATCGGCCGGCCGTAACCAGCACCCGCAACACAGCGGCATGGGGGCGCGCCTCGCCGGTACGCGATGTGCTGGGTCCGGCCTATGTGGTCTGGCGTGCGGCCAGCAGTGCGCCGAAGTCGGGTGCAACCGACGCCAAGGCGACCTTGTACTACCGCTACGCCAGTGCCCTGATGCAGGCGGGCGGTCGCGGCTACCTGGGGTTCGGCAGCATCGAGACCATCGATGTCAATCACAGCAGCGGCTACGTCGTCACCAGCAATACCTACCATCAGAACTTTCCGTTCATCGGTCTGCCGCAACGGACCGTGAAGTCTGCGGTTGCCGATCAGACCTATACGGTGCCGGCGTGCTTGGTCGGACCGGTCAACGATGCCTGCTTTGTTCCCCGCGGCCAGGCGCTACCCTCTTTGGGCGGCAGTTGGTTCTCGGATAAGACGCAGGTGTGGTGGGCGACCGGATCTGGCTTTCAGCCGGAAGTGCAAGCTCCGATTTACGTGGCGACGGGGAGCACCGAAGAGAAGCTGCGCGACCCATTTACCGGGATGCTTACCAGCCGTACTACCTCGGCGTTCTATTACACCGGCCATGGCAATGTGAACTGGTCGGAAGTAAGGACCTACACGTTGAGCGAATCGGTGCCTACTTCGACCGTCGTTACCAACAACAGCTACACCGACGATCCGGCACGTTGGCGGCTTGGACGACTAACCACGAATTGGGTCGAGCACCAGCGACCCGGAAAGCCGAACATCGCTCGCGTGACCAATTTTCTCTACTCGATGAGCGGCCCGGCGACCGGTCTGTTGACGGAAGAACGCATCCAGATGGGCGGCCCGGATGATCAAGAGTTGCGCAAGTTGTACTACTACGACAGCTATGGAAATCGGACGCTGACGAAAACCTGCGCGCGCGTATCCAGCTCCATTTGCGGTGTGGGTCCCGCGAATTTTCGTTCCACGGACCCAGCCGAAGTAGTACGTCATGTGCGCACTACGTACGATGCAAGAGGGCGATTCGCGATCAAAACCAGTGAGCCGTTCTACAACGGGAGCACCAGTCAGGAGCGCGACGTCCTCACCGTGTTGGGGCGCAACCGCTACGGCGCCGTGACCGAGGCTATCGACATCAACGGCGTACGCTCGGTCGCCGAGAGCGGCGCGCTCGGACGCGACTTTGCGACCTGGAGCCAGACCTCCCCGTCCTCCACGCCTGGCAATGGCGGTGCCTACGGCTATGCGCGTTATCGATGGTGTGGAACTGGCGCAGATACGGTGAGTTGTCCGACCGGTGCACGCTTCCGGCAGGAGGTCACCGCTACGGCCTCACTGGCTTCTTGGACCTACTTCGACGTGCTCGGTCGGCCGGTGATGAGGGCCAGCGAAACCTTCAATGTCGGCGTATCCGGCAAAGACGTTTCGGCGGTTTGCACGGAATACGAGGCCACGGGCAAGCCCGCGCGCACGTCCAACCCGTTCTTCCTATCTGGAACGGTCGGCGCCAGCGGCCCGACGCTGGCAGCGGACGTGTGTTCGACCGGTCGCGACTGGACGACCACCACCTACGACCTGCTCGGACGCCCGCGTTTCGTGACCGCCCCAGACGGGGCGACTGCGCAAAACTACTACTCTGGCCCCTGGACGGTAGCTATCGATCCGCGCGGCAATCAGATGACCACCACGCGCAATGGCTTGGGCGAGGTGACCACCGTCACCGACCCGAACTATCACGGCCTGACCAACTATTACAACGCGGACGGCACGATCAGCAATGTCAACCGCGACCCCGGACGCGGCGCGGTGGTGAATTACTTCCAGTACGACGTGCTTGGTCGCAAGATACGACAGACCGACCCCGATGCCGGCGAAACCACGTACCAGTACAACGCCGCTGGCGAAGTGGTGGTGGAACAGGACGCGGCGGGCAGCCGTACCGAGAATCTGTACGACGCTCGCGGCCGCGTCTGGCGCAAGACCGTGCGCTTGGCGAACGGCAACATCGAATCGCAGTCCACCTATAACTACGACACCGCGACGAACGGCGCCGGCAAGCTGGCCAGCGAGACGGTGACCGGGGCCTACGCGGAATGGGTGGCCGGCGGCGGGGCCGGAGGCGGTCCGCAGCTCAGCTTCAGTCGCAGTTACCAGTACGACGTCATGGGGCGCGTCAAGCGGGTGGAGACCGTGATCGACGGCGCCACCTATGTCGCCCAAACCGAGTACGACGAGCTGGGTCGGCCCTGGCTGTCGCAAGACGCGTCTGGTCGCTGGAGCAAGGTGGAGTTCAACGTGCGCGGCATGCCCAGCGCGACCTGCGACGTGGGCCTGAACCCGGAGGGCACTCAGGCGGGCTGTCCGTCGGACGCGAACACGGTCTCGCGCACGCTGGAAACCGATGCCTGGGGCAACGCCATCAGCGAGCGCCGCGGCAACTCGGCGGCTATGGACGTGAAGCGTTCGTATTCGACGTTGACGGGGCGGCTGGAATCGCTGTGCGCCGGCAACGCGAGTACCTGCAATCTGATGAAGGAGCTGTACGCCTGGGACGCGGCGGGCAATCTGCATACACAGCAGAAAGAAAACCGCTATCTGGAAACCTTCACCTACGACAGTCTGAATCGTCTGGTCGAAGGCCGACAGGCGATGCGCGACGGCGTGACGGTGGACCTGGTCACCCAGCGTTTCGCCTACGACCTGATCGGCAATGTCTGCCGCAAGGACGATCGTACCTACCGCTATGACGGCAACGCCGGCTGCGGTGCGGGTGGTTTGGAGGGCAACGGCAGCGCCAGCGCCAGCGGCCCGCATCGGGTCGCCGAAACCGTGCTGGATGGCGGCGGCAGCGTTTTCTATTACTACGACGCGCACGGCAATCAGACCGTCCGCGACGAGCCGGGCACCGCCAACGACCGTACGGCCTACTACAGCTCGGACGATCTGGCTTACGAGATCTCGTTGGGTAATGGCACGCGCACCCGTTTCTGGTACGGCAGCGATGGCCAGCGCTACAAACGCGAGGATGGCGGCAAGACCACGCTGTACCTGGGTAACGTGGAGATCGTGACCGATCTGGGGGTGACTACGATCAAGCGCACCCTGGGCGGCGTCCTGTTGCAGCAGATTGTCGGAACCTCGGTCACCAAGCGCTTCCTGTTCCACGACCGCTTGGGCAGCCTGGTCCGCACGGCCACCGAATCGGGAGCCGTATTCAACAACATGGACTTCGCGGCCTACGGCGCGCGCCGCAGCCACCTGACCGGCACCGGCAGCGGCGCCGCGCCCAGCCTGACCACGCGCGGCTTCACCGGCCACGAGCACGTCGACGCCGTCGGCGTGATCCACATGAACGGCCGCATCTTCGACCCGAGCTTGGGCCGATTCCTGCAGGTCGATCCGTTTATCCAGGACCCGGAGAATCCCCAAAGCTGGAACGCGTACACCTACGTATTCAACAATCCGCTGCGCTATACCGACCCGAGCGGCATGTTGGGGGTGGAGGAGAGGCAGTGGTTGGGGGCGATCGTGGCGCTCACGATGATCATTGTCGGGCAGCCCGTCGGTATTGCAGAGGCTGTTGCTTGGACTGCCTTGTCCGGATTTGTAGGCGGCGCGATAGCGACGCAAAGCTTCCGAGGAGGTGTGCTGGGAGCGATGACCGCCGTGGTGACTGCGGGCATCGCAGGGGCTGCTGTCGGGGCAGGGCCCTTCGCTCAGATCGGCATGATGGCCTTGACCGGCGGCGTAATGGCGCAGTTACAAGGGGGTAACTTCGGCAGTGCGTTTTTGTCAGCTGGATTGACGGCGGCGTTTATGCCCCATGTTGGACGCATAACCAATGATGTAGGCCGGACGCTTGTCGGCGCTCTAGTTGGAGGAACGATCTCGGAGTTGTCGGGCGGCAAGTTCGCCAATGGTGCTATCAATGGAGCGATTCAGGCAGCGATGCTGCCTCACGGGCCTTCACAACAAGAAAAGGGGTTCGCCAATACCAGCGAGATTACTTGGGGCGATACCGGTGTTCCATTTAGTCGTGAGGCCCCTGTTGAGCTCAAGTCTATGTTCGCGAATTCCGATTTAGGGGCTCGAATGGATCGGCAATGGGCATGGATGATAAACAGTGGGCGAGAAAATGGGTTTGCTGCATTTATATCGGAAGTTAATCCTGGGTTGCCATTAAAGTTCAGAAATTTTCCTGCAGCCTTACGTAGTGTGGAAACAGGTAGGTATGATTACTTCGATCGGGCTGCCATGATAGGAGTCTTAACTCCACCACTAGGCTATAGACTTTTTTTAACTTTCCATGGGCATCCTTGGGGCACAGGTTATAATTGGATCAGTCGGTTTCCATTCTTGATAAAAGATCCGACTGGGCCATCATTGCTAGATCAACGTGCCGCCAAAACTTATCCGGGCGCTTATCACATTGTAAGATGGGAGCAGGCAGGGATTACAGTGACCGGATATTACGGTCCGAAGGTAGAGTCAGGGCTCTCCAAGTGAGATTGGCTGGGCTGGCTATCTTTATATAATGGGGGTCATAGTGATATGTGTCGAAATCGTTGGCTTGCTTTTCTTGTTCTTCCGATGGCGATGATTTACGGATTTATCTATGTCGCATTTGCGTATTCCAGTATCCGGACAATATTATTTCCAGATCCGAATATGAGTTTTGGTCCGCATGTGATGCCGGTTTTTCTTGCTGCATTTCTGGGGGTTCGAGCGGTTTCTGGGGTTGTTTTGATCGTTTCATCGCTAATGATTTTGGTCAGGCGGCGCGCGTGGATTTTTGTGTTTTTTGCTTCATTGATATTAATTAATGCATACAATATATACAGCATGGTATCTTTCATGCCTGATGCCAGAATGGTTGGTGCCAGTGTTTTAGCTTTTTTCCCGCCAATCATGCTCGTGGAGTACGTGCTGCACTTCGTTGCATTGATTGCATCGGCCTTCCTGCTCAGATCAATCGATGAATCTCCGCGTCCTGCTGGACAACCCAATTGAGACTTTGGAATGAAACAAGGACACCCGGCGTAATGACGCAGTTGCAGGGGGCAACTTCGGCAGTGCGTTTTTGTCAGCTGGATTGACGGCGGCGTTTATGCCCCATGTTGGACGCATAACCAATGATGTAGGTCGGACGCTTGTCGGCGCTCTTGTCGGTGGAACAATCTCGGAGCTGTCGGGCGGGAAGTTCGCGAATGGTGCGATCAATGGCACCGAAAATAGGGGGCAGAGTGGGCTTTGCAAGAAATCCAATCTGACCCCTGTTTTCCCATGCCACGATGGCGGAAACCGCGCTATTCTTCCAGTACAAGAATGCGGGCGTCAGTGAGGCGAGGCACGAGTTGCGTTCCTATGAAAAGGATGCTTTCAGCTTTGAGGGGCAGGTGATCAAATATGCTCGCTAATCTATCCATCGCAGTCTTAGCGGTTATATTTTCGAGCCAGGTGCTGGCTGCGACTGCAGCGCCACAGTGGCTATTCGTAGAGACGACTACGGGACTTTCAGCCGACCTAGATTACGAAGGTGGCACGTTTGGGGTTGCGGAAGATGCATTGCCCGCAAAGATTTGTGCAAGCGCAGAGCCATATTTTTGTTTTTCGAGTTCATTCGGCTTCGAGTTTGCGATTCCAAAAGAATATAAGAATGAGCGCAAATGGATCTACGGAGGGAGAGTTTATTGCGTGGTCGCTGCTACTCCTGACATAAAGGGGGATGGGGTTGTTGGTGATACGCTGGTCATAAAGTCGCGAGCTGGAAAGTCGTGCGACGAGGGTGAGTCTTACGATCAGTCGTATCTATACTCCAAACAGGCTGGTCTACGACTTGTCACCCTCACGAAAGCAGGCAAGTCAATTTTTCAGCTGATCTCCATCGATAAGAGAGGGTTCCCGCATCCAAAATGATGTGGGCAATGCTGTCGTAGGGAGAGCAGCAGGAGGACAGGGGGCAGAGTGGAGCGCCCCGGGTTTTTCGGGCAGATCGAATGGTTATGTTGGAATTATGGGTGTGGAGTCGGTCGCGCAGTCACTATCAAGGAATATGGTGCGCTTTATGACGCCTATAGTCGGAATAGTGAGAGCGGGCGTGACGTTTTCGTTGATTGCTGGTTGTGTGCACACCACCGGGAGTGCGGCTGGTTCGCGCGCCGTCGGTTTTTATAGCGACAAAGATGTATTGTTATGCGCCGCCCAGCTTGTCGAGGAAGGTCGGATTACGGTACAGACTTGTCGTTACGCTCCATGCAAGTCAGATATTTAGAAGGCTTTGAATTTTTCTGGTCATGAACTCGAGAATGCTTCAGTTGCGACGGTTTATCTCGATGTCAAGGATGGAAATGCGATGTTCGATGTGAATGGGAGAGTTCAGGGGCATCCGGTTTCCATCGCTCTCACCTTTTCCAAAAATGAGTGCGTCGTAGAGGCGTATGCGGTAATCGATTAGTTCAGTAAGTTTGGATTCCGTGAATGGGGTCTCGGGTTCGCGGCTTGATTGAGCGATCGTTTTTTTGCTGATCCGCGAGCTACGACGGTGATGTCGGCTGCGGTGCCGGTGGTTTGGAGGGCAACGCCAGCGCCAGCACCAGGGAAGGAAACAAGGACACCCATAGATCAGTGGGCGAGGGAGTGAGATTCCTACAGATCCGACGGCGGTGTGGCGACTCCTGAAGCTACCGCCGTTGTAGTACCTCCGGCCGCTGGAGCAAGGTGGAGTTCGGTACGCGCGGTATGCCCACTACAGCCTGGACGGCCTGGCCTACGAGATCGCGTTGGGCAATGGCGGGCGTATCGGCTTCTGGCATCGAAAATCCCGGGCAGGAAGGGCCTATAAGGAGCGGTCTGCCGCGCTTCACCTTGCTTCGTCTTTTGCAGCCTGCCGCGTGTGTACGGGGCTGCGTTACCTTGCCGACCTCCGGGTCGGCGCGCCGGTGGCGACCCGGCCTGGGGGCGATGCATCTACTGGCGCTCGGGAAGGGTCCTGGTGGGCGACGGATCAGCGGGTCTGATCCGGGCGCGTCGTCGGCGCATGAGGCAGTTTTAGGCCCTGCGCTTTCGGACTTTTCTGCCCCCATATAGACCGGCCTTGCCCCGGTCGGCACTACGCAGGTGTCTAAATCTGGCGCTCAGGCACATGCCCGCTCGGCGATTTTGTGCATAGCATGTGCCTGACGAGGTAGGGCGATCTGTACCGGCGCCCGTTATCGATCAGGTCGGCGCCTGGGGAAGCGCTGGCCGGCGCCTTTGGCGGTTCGTGCTCCTGCGGCCGGTCGGGCCTCGCTCAATACCACTCTCCCATCTGGGCCACCGGTTCGGCGTAACGCCGTCGGTGGGCGTATGCATTGCGGAACTCGCATTAGGGGACGTTGCACATGTCGACAAGAATCAACCGATGGACGATCGGGCTGGCGCTGGGTGCGCTGGCCGCGATCGCCGGCGCCACCGTCATGCTCGGCGGCCGCGTATCCGACGCCGGTGCGCCGATCGGCGGCGCGCCGCCGGCCAGTGCCGGCGCCAACAACAACTTGCCGGAGCAGCAGGTCCGCAAGTACATCGTGGTCTACCGCGAGGCGCCGCTGGCGACCTACCGTGGCGAGGTCCAGGGTTTGCCGGCGCCTGAGCGCATGGTGGGCCAGCCCGGCGTGCCGCAGATGGCGCGCGCCGCCGCGACCGCGGCCGGCGAAGGCCGCGTCGATGTGCGCAGTTCGCGTGCCCGCGCTTATGTGCGCCACCTCGAAGGCGCGCAGCGCCAGCACGAGGCCGGCATCGCCGCCGCGATCGGTCGTCCGTTGCGGATCGAGCGCCGCATGCAGCACGCGCTCAACGCGGTGGTCACCGACCTCAGCGAGGCCGAGGCGCAGCAGGTGCAGCGCCTGTCCGAGGTGCAGTTCGTCGAGGAATATCGCGAGTACGAGCAGGACACCGACGTCGGCCCGACCCTGATCGGCGCGCCGCAGTTGTGGAATTCGCCGACCAGCCCGGTAAAGGGCGAGGGCGTGGTGGTCGGCATCATCGATTCGGGCATCAACTTCGGCAGCCCTTCGTTCGCGGCCACCGATGAGCAGGGTTACACCCACGTCAATCCGCTGGGCGCCGGCAACTACCTGGGCACCTGCGCCGCAGGCGGCGTCGATGCGGGGCGTTGCAACGACAAGTTGATCGGCGGCTACGACTTCGTGTGCGCGGCGCCGGGCAACACTTGCGGCGCGCCGAATATCCGCGAGGAGCCGGGCTTCGGCGACACCAACAGCCACGGCAGCCATACCGCCGCGACCACGGCGGGCAATTTCCGCACGGTGAACTTCAAGGGCCGCAACAGCCTGATCTCCGGCGTCGCGCCGCACGCCAACATCATCGCCTACGACGTGTGCTACACGAACACGGCGACCGGTCGCGGCCTGTGCCCGAACACCTCGTCGGCCGCCGCGGTCGATCAGGCGGTCGCCGACGGCATCGTCGACGTGCTGAACTTCTCGGTCGGCGGCGGCGAAAACCCGTGGAGCGATTCGGTCTCGCTGGCCTTCCTCAACGCGGTCAACGCCGGCATCTACGTGGCGACCTCGGCCGGCAACAGTGGCCCCGGCCCGAACACCATGGGCCACCTCGAGCCCTGGACCGGTTCGACCGCGGCGGCGCAACACGGCCGTCAGGATTTCAATCCGGTCCTGCAGGTCACCGGCCCCGGCACCGTGCCGGCCGCGCTGAGCGCGATCGTGCTCAACGAAGGCACCGGCGGCGTCGCGTTCACCGCTTCGATTGCGCCGACCACGCCGCTGCGCGTGAGCCCGGGCATCGACACCGTCGACGACGGCTGCGCCGCGTATCCGGCCGGCACCTTCGCCGGCGCGATCGCGGTGATCCGCCGCGGTACCTGTTCGTTCACGATCAAGTCGGGCAATGCGGCCGCCGCCGGCGCGGTGGCCGTGGTGATCGCCAACAACGCCGCCGGCGGTCTGATCCCGACCATGACCGGCGCGACCATCCCCGGCTTCGCGATGCTGCAGACCGACGCCAATGCGGTGCGCGATTTCCTGGCCGGCAACCCGGGCACTGCCGGCATCAGCGTGCTGCCGATCCCGAACACGCCCGACGTGCTCGCCGATTTCAGCTCGCGCGGTCCGGCCGGCACTTACGATCTGCTCAAGCCCGACGTCACCGCGCCCGGCGTCAACATCCTGGCGGTGGTCGCCGGCACCGCGATCAGCGGTTCGGAGAACGCGGTCGGCCTGATGAGCGGTACCTCGATGGCGTCGCCGCATCACGCCGGCGCCGCCGGTCTGCTGCGTCAGGCGCGTCCGACCTGGACGGTGCCGGAAGTGAAGTCGGCGCTGGTGATGACCGCCGAGCAGCAGGTGTTCAAGGAGGATTCGATCACGCCGGCGACGCCGTTCGATCGCGGTGGCGGCCGTCTGCGTGTTGACCTCGCGCTGCGCGCCGGTCTGGTGCTCAACGAAATCCGCGCCAACTACCTGGCCGCCGATCCGGCCATCGGCGGCGACCTCGCCAACCTCAACCAGCCCAGCCTGGCCAAGGCGCGCTGCGTGGAGCGCTGCGTGTTCACGCGTACCTTCCGCAACACCCAGACGGTGCGCCAGGGTTGGACGGTGAAGCTGACCGGCCTCAGCGGCACGATCACGCCGGCGCTGTTCACCCTCAATCCGGGCGAGAGCAAGGCGGTCAAGGTCACGGTCAACAGCTACCAGTTGCCGGCTGACGGTTCCTGGAACTTCGGCACCCTGGTGCTGACCCCGACCTCGATCGGTACGCTCGACCAGCCGACCCTGCGCCTGCCCGTGGCGGTGTCGGTGCCGCCGCCGGTGATCGCGCTCAACCCGCTGCAGATCGCAGCGACCTTGCCCGTGGGCGGTACCGGTTTCGCCAACTTCCGTATCGACAACCTCGGCGGTTCGCGTCTGGATTACACGATCGACAACACCGGGCAGGGCCTGCGCACCTTGCTGGATGCGCCGCGCGGCGCGGTCAGCAGCGGTTTCCGCGCCACCACGTACACGGATCCGGCGACCGCCGGTTCGGCGGCGCAGTTCAGCGCCGACGACTTCACCGTGACCGAGGCCACGCGCATCGTCACGCTGTACACGGAAGGTTTCGTGTCCAGCGGTCAGCCCTTGGCGACCACCGCGACCAGCCTGACCTGGACCCTGTTCCGCGACAGCGGCGGCAATCCGGAAGGCAATCCGCAAGCGTCGCCGGGCGTGGCCGTGTGGAGCTACACCGCCGCACCGACCGCCGCCGGCGTGACCATCACCGGCGCCAACATCGGCCTCAACCTGACCACCGCCGGCCAGAACGTGGATCTGCTGCCGGGCCGTTACTGGCTGGTGGTGAGTGCGCGTTCGAGCTTCGCCAATCGCTGGGTGTGGTTCGCTTCCAACACGGGCGACACCGTGTTCCGCACCATCACGGTGACCACCGCCGGCGCCGGCGCCTGGACCGCGGCCACCGGTTTCGCGGGCCTGGCCTGGAACGTGGGCGCGTCCAACGCCTGCGGCGCGCCGTGGATCGGCGCACCGGTGAGCGCGATGGGACGCGTGAACCCGGGCGCGGTGGGCAACAACGCCCAAGTGCAGCTCAACGCGGCCGGCCTAAGCGCGGGCACGCACGTGGGCTACATCTGCGTGGCGAGTAACGACCCGGTCAAGCCCAAGGTCGCCGCGCGCGTAACGCTGACGGTCACGCCGTAACGTTGGCTCGCTAACTTCGCCGGGCCCGGCAACGGGCCCGGCGATTTCTCAGATACCGGTACGGGCCGCGTTGCACGGCCCATCCAATCGATTCCTTAGGGGGAACGCAATGAAGCAGATGCACTCCACGCTCCTGTCGTCCGCGCTGTTGCTCGCGCTGGCCCTGCCCGCCACCGCGATGGCGGGCGAACCCTGCCTGCTCGACGACGGCCTGGGCGGCACCACCACCGGCGGCGCGACCGCGGCCGGCGGCGGCGCCACCGCCTGCGGCAGCGGCGCGACCGCCAGCGGCGACGGCAGCACCGCGGTAGGCGCGGCCAGCACCGCCAGCGGCACCGGCAGCACCGCGGTGGGCGCCGACAGCAACGCCGGTGGCGATCAGAGCACCGCGGTGGGCCAGGGCGCGCAGGCCGGTGGTTTTGGCGCCACCGCCTCCGGCAGCGGCAGCAACGCTAGCGGCGAATTCGCCACCGCCACCGGCACCGCCAGCGAAGCCACCGGCCAGTTCAGCAGCGCCAGCGGCGCCGGCGCACGTGCGACCAACGACAACGCCACCGCCACCGGCGCCTTCAGCGAAGCCAGCGGCCTGGGCAGCACCGCGCACGGCTACAACGCCATCGCCAGCGGCGAGCTCAGCAGCGCCAGCGGCAGCGGTTCGGTCGCCTCGGGGGACGCCAGCACGGCCAACGGTGCGGGTTCCACCGCCAGCGGCAAGGGCAGCACCGCGACCGGCGCGCACAGCGTCGCCAGCGCCGACGGCGCCACCGCCAACGGCGGCTGGGTCGATAAGGACGGCGACGGCGTGGTCGATCCGGACGAAGTGACCACCGCCAGTGGCCTGGAATCCAGCGCCTACGGCGGCGGCGCGCAGGCCACCGCGGACCAGTCCAGCGCCTTCGGCGGCCGCAGCGTCGCCAGCGGCATCGGCAGCAGCGCGTTCGGTTACGGCGCGCAGGCGACCGTGCAGAACGCGACCGCGATCGGTCAGGGCAGCAACGCCAGCGCCACCAACAGCGTCGCCCTGGGCGCGGGCTCCAACGCCAACCGCGCCAACACGGTGTCGGTGGGCGATACCGGCAACGAACGCCAGATCACCAACGTCGCCGCCGGCACCCAGGGCACCGACGCGGTCAATCTGACCCAGTTGCAGGACGGCAACGCCGCCACCTTGAACGCGGCCAACACCTACACCGACACCGTCGCGGCCAACACCTTGAACGCCGCCAACACCTATACCGACACGGTTGCGGCCACCACGCTCAATAGCGCCAATACCTACACCGACACGGTCGCGGCGGGCACTTTGGCCAGCGCCAACAACTACACAGACTCGCGCGTGACCAGCAACAACGCGGTGGTGCTGAACCAGGCCAACGCACACGCTGACGCAGGCGACGCGGCCACGCTCAACGCCGCCAACACGCACGCCGACGCCGGCGACGTGGCTACGCTGCGCACCGCCAACACCTACACCGACACCCGCTTCGCCCAGGCGATCGCGGCGCCGATGGTGGCGATCGACGACCTGCGCAGCGACATGCAGTGGGGCTTCGACCGCACCGATCGTCGCATCGATCGCGCCGGCGCGATGACCGCGGCGATGGTGCAGATGGCGACCTCCGCCGCGGGCATCCACACCAAGAACCGCGTCGCGGTCGGTGCGGGCTTCCAGAACGGCGAGCAGGCTCTGTCGATCGGTTATCAGCGCGCGATCAGCGAACGCGCCACGGTGACCTTCGGCGGCGCCTTCAGCAGCTCGGAGAGCTCGGCGGGCGTGGGTGTGGGTTTCGGTTGGTAAGGCTTCCCTGGGAATGTGCGACACATTGACGGCGCCTCCGGGCGCCGTTTTTTTTGGCGAAGCGGGTCGTCGCGCAGCGGCGTGTCGAGCTGGTCTTGCTGTCGCACGGCATACGACGCGGCCGCGGGTGCGCCCAGGCGAGGGCCGGCTTGGGGCGCGTGTTGCACCGCGACTTGACGACGCAGCACCCGCGCCACAGTGTTTGCGCGCCGGCGAAGGACTTGGCCGGGATTTGGCGCGACGCGCCAATACAGGGGAAAGGATATGGCAGACAACAACAATGCGCGCGCCTGGTTCGGCGCGCCGATCGTGATCATCCTGCTTTCGCTCTACGTCTACATCTTCTTCCGCTACGGAGTGACGGCGAACTGCGAAACCGACGAGCCTAACTGCGGTTTCACCCCGGCCATGTCGCAAGCCTTCTCCTGGATCGCAGGACTGGTATCGGCATTGGTGATCGCGCAGCTCGCCATCGCCGAGCCGGGCGACGTGCCCTCCTTGCTGGGCGTGCGTTCGCAAACGCCAGGCAGCTGGCAGTCCATCATGCAGTCGTCGATTTCGATCGTCTGCATGCTGGTGTGGACCTCGGTGGGCCTGTACGCCTTCATCCTGGGGCTGGACCGCAATCCGACCCTGCCTAAGGAACTGGTGGCGTACGGCCAGTCCTGGATCGGCCTGGCGATCTCGGCCGGTTACGCCTATCTGGGGATATCCAAGGTCAAGTGAGCCTGTCTCGCAGGATGCGCTGATAGCCGCATCGCTGCGTGCTGGGCTGCTCGCGTCGGGCGATGCGGTGCGCCTTCGGCTTACCGCATCCTACGAGTGTCGTCGCGTGTAGAGCATCGCGCGCCGCGACGCTATCGATACGCGCGTTCGCGTTCGGTCTGCAGGCGCTGGCGCAGGTACTCGTCGCGGGTCAGGCCGCCCGGGATCTTGCTCAGCGCCGCCACTTCGGCCACCACCTGGGCCTCGCGCTGCTTGTAGGACTGGAAGCGCGGGTCGTTGCGTTGCTGGGCCAGCCACTGCGCGTTGCGCTGGTCGGCGATGGCGCGGTAGCGCGTCGCCATGGCTTCGACCTGACGCATCTGCTCGGCCTGGTCGGGCACGGTGGCCTGGATCAGGGCCACGCGCAGCAGCATGGTTTCGCCGGCCGACAGTTCGCCGGCGCGCTCGTAGGCGTCGACGTCTTGTTCCAGCGCCTGGGCCTGGCGCATGCGTTCGGCCGCGCTCAGTGCGGCGGCGTCGCGGAAGTAGCGCTGCGCCTGGTCGCGAAAGTGTTGCCGATCGCGGTAGGCACGCGCTTGCGGCGTGGCCAGCAGCGAGGCTTGCCTGGCGTCGGTCGGGCTGGCCTGCGCGCCCGCGACGGCGGCGACGCTCGCGCGCGCCTCGCGCGAGCGCGCCACCAGCACCGCCGCGGCCAGGGCCGCGACGGCGAGGGCGATCAACAACAGCTTGGTGCGGCTCATACGCGCGGCCGCGCCTTAGCCCAGCAGCTGGTCGACCAGCCAGTACAGCAGGTTGAACGGCTTGGCGCGGTCGGCCTGGTCGTTGGCTTCGCTGGCGTCGACGACCTTGCCGTTGCCGTCGAGCACGCTGTCGATGAACTGCTTCAGCTGCAGGTTCTGCGCCTGCACGTCGCCGTTCTTGAAATCGACGATGGTGGTGCAATGGCTTTCGTTGAGCGCGCGGTACTGCGGGAAATAGCCGCCGAAGTTGTCCAAGGTGTTGAGGCGCGCGGACAGGCGCTGGGTGTCGGTGCCCCACTTGGCGTGGATCAGCGCTTCCTTGGCGGCCTGGTTCGGCGCGGCCTGGATATCGGCGTGGAAACGCTCGTAGGAATACGAGGAGTAGTTGAGGTCCTGCCAGAAATGGGTGGCGCCCAGGCGATCGCCGCCGTGCTTGTTGGCGAGCGCGGGATACAGCGATCCCAGTTCGTTGAGATCCAACTGCGGCAGGCCGCTGGCGAGGTAGGCGAGCGGGCCGTTGGGCGCGTCCAGGCCCCAGGCGCCGCGGATGTGCGCCATCAGCGGTTGCGAGGGATATTGCGCGGGATCGCCGTTGCGCGGGGTCGGGAAGATCGGGCCGGAATCGTCGATCAGGAAGCTGCGTGTGGGCGCGAGGTCGCGACGCAGCGGGTCGTAGTTGATCAGGCTGCCGGCGCCGCCGGCGCTGCAGCCGGTGCTGAGCATCTGGCCCGGGCGCGGCAGGTTGTCCTTCAACCAGGCCACCACCGCGCGCGAGTTGCGCAGGCCGTTGTGGTGCCACACCAGCGGCGGGGCCTGATTGCTGGGATCGTTGTAGACCGCGACCTTGTCGCCGCCGTAGATGTCGCCCGTGCAATAGGGCACGTAGACCATGTTCCAGTTCTGGGTCTTGACCGCATCGAAGGGGCTGACGCGGGTCACGAACGGGCTCACCAGGCTGGCGCCGGGATTGAGCAAGCTCATGTAGTCGTCGGGAATGCCGTTGGGATTACGCGCGCCGCGGATGCCGCTTTGGCCCGAGCAACTGGCGTAGTCCCAGCACGCGCCGCCGCCTTCCATGTAGATGATGGTGTTGGTGGTGTTGGGCACGCGGTTGACGAAGATCTTGTACGGCGAGCCGTCGCCGCAGACCGCGCCGGTCTCGGCCGGCAGTTGCACGGTCTGCCATTGGTAGTAGGCGCCGGGGCTGAAGCCGTCGGCCTTGGCCGCATCCTTGCTCAGCAGCGGGTACTGGCCCTGGCGCTGGGCTGGCTGCACCGGGTTGTTGGCGCGCGGCGGCGAGACCAGGTTGCCCAGGGTCTGGAAGAAACCGTAATCGCCTTCTTCGGCCAACAGCGGCGGGCTGGCCAGCGCGATCGCGCCTCCCAGCAGGACGACGGCGACGGAACGGGTATTGGCCATGGCCTAGCTCTCCTTTGCGTGCGATGTGTGCGGGCGGTGCCCGCGCGACGCGACGTGTTATCGGTCCCCCCGGTCCGATGCCGTCGCGGCAGCCCCCTGTCCATACTGCTGCGTCTGGATATCGCCGCAGGCGCGGCACCGTCAATGCGTATCGCGCGCACACGGCCGATTGGCCGCAAACGCAGCCCTGCGTGTCCGTTTATGCCCGGAATCCGGTCACGGAACCGGGGCGCGGGCGCCTGCGGTTCTTGCGCCGCAGCATGACGCTGCGGCGATGCGGGGCCTATTCGCCCGGTGCCGCCGCTTCGCTGGCCGCGTTGGAGGCCGCGCGCCGCGCCAGCACCGCCTCGCGGTGGGCGATGTAGGCGTTGGAGGCCAGGATGATACTGGCGCCGATCACGGTCCAGTGGTCGATGGATTCGCCGAACCACAGCCAGCCGGCCACCGCGACCAGCGGTAGCTGCATGAAGCTGATCGGGGTCAGCGCCGAGACCTCGCCGAGTTTGAGCGCGTGCGTCCACAGCACCTGGCCGCCGGTGCCGAGCACGCCGGCGGCGACCACCCACACCCACATCGCGCCCTGCGGCCATTCCCACACGAACAACGCGGGCAGCAGCGACATCGGCACCCAGAACAGATAGGTATAAAGCACGATCGTGTTGGCCGAATCCACGCGCGACAGCTGCTTGATCTGGATCGCGACCACGCCGCTGAGCACCGCCGCCAGCAGGGCGATCAGGGTGCCGGCGGTGAAATCGGCCGAGCCCGGGCGCACGATCACCAGCACGCCGACGAAGCCCAGCGCGACCGCGGCCCAGCGCCGCGCGCGCACCTGTTCGCCCAGGAACAGCACCGCGGCGATGGTCACGAACAACGGGGTGGAATACGACAGCGAAATCGCCTGCGCCAGCGGCAGGTGGCCGATCGCCCAGAACCCGGCCAGCATCGAGCAGATGCCGATCGCGCAACGCACGAAATAGCGCGGTAGCTGCTGGGTGCGCAGGGCGGCGCGGTTGGCGCCGGCCAGCAGCGGCAGCACCGCGAGCAGGCCGAAGAAGTTGCGGAAGAACGCGATCTCGAAGGTGTGCAGTTCGGCCGAGGCGATCCGGATCACGATCGCCATCGCGCCGAAGCACAGCGTGCTGGCCAGCATGTAGGCCGCCGCGCGCATCGGTTGCGACAGCGGGGCAGTCACCAGCGTGCGCCGATCAGGCGCGGCTCGGGTTCGATCGCGACGCCGAAGCGGGCCTGCACCGAGTCGGCGATGCGGCGCGCCAGATCCAGCAGCTGCGCGCCGCTGGCCTGGCCGTGGTTGACCAGCACCAGCGCGTGCGAGGCGGCCACGCCGGCGTCGCCGTCGCGGTAGCCCTTCCAGCCGCAGGCGTCGATCAGCCAGCCTGCCGACAGCTTGCGGCTGTCCTCGTCGGCGCCGCGGAACACCGGCAGCGCGGCGTGTTCGGCCAGCAGCGCCTCGGCCTGCGCGCGCGGCACGATCGGATTCTTGAAGAAGCTGCCGGCGTTGCCGAGCACGGCCGGGTCGGGCAGCTTGCGGCGCCGGATCGCGATCACCGCCTCGGCGACCGTGCGCGGCGTTGGCGCGTCCACGCCCATCGCCGCCAGTTCCTCGCTCAAGCCGGCGTAGTCCAGCTTGAGCGCGGGCGTGCGCGGCAGCGCGAACTCGACCGCGGTCACCAGGTAACGGTCGGGCGCGTGCTTGAACAGGCTGTCGCGATAGGCGAAGCGGCAGGCGGCGGCGTCGAAGCGGTGCAGGGTGGCGGTGGCCGGTTCATAGGCCTCGACCGCGTGCACGAAGTCGCGCACCTCCACGCCGTAGGCGCCGATGTTCTGGATCGGTGCGGCGCCGACTGTGCCCGGGATCAGGGCCAGGTTCTCGAGGCCGGCGTAACCGGCTTCCAGCGAGCGCATCACGAAGCCGTGCCAGGGCACGCCGGCGTCGGCGCGTAGGATCGCGCCGTCGCCATCGGGCCGCTCGCCCAGCACCTGCACGCGCTCGCCGGTCAGGGCCAGCACCGGGCCGGCGGGATCGCCGGCGAACAACAGATTGCTGCCGCCGCCCAGGATCAGGGCGATGCCGCCCTGCAGTTCGGGCAGGCGCAGGACCTCGTCCAGGCGCGCGGCGTCGGCGACTTCGGCCAGCACCGGCGCGGTCGCGGCCACGCCGAAGGTGTTGCGTCGGGTCAGCGCGGCCTCGCGCAGGAGGCGGACGGCGTCGCTCATGCCGGCGGGACGTTGCCGCGGCTCGGGGCTTCCTTGCGGCGACGCATCGCTTCCACGCATTCGTTGACCAGCGCCGGCCCGCGATAGACCAGGCCGGTGTAGCACTGCACCAGGGCCGCGCCCGCGGCCATCTTGGTTACCGCGTCGGCGCCGGACAGGATGCCGCCCACGCCGATCATCGGGATCGATTCGGGCAGGCGCGTGCGCAGCATGCGCAGCACGGTGGTCGACTGGCCCATCAGCGGGCGCCCGGACAGGCCGCCCACCTCGGTCGCGCGCGGCGAGCCTTCGACGGCGATGCGCGAGACGGTGGTGTTGGTGGCGATCACGCCGTCGACCTGCAATTCGCTGAGCACGCGCGCGGCGGCCTCGATGTCGTGATCGGACAGGTCGGGCGCGATCTTGACCAACATCGGCACGCGCTTGCCGTGCAGCCCGGCATATTTCTCCTGCGCCTCGCGCAGGGTGCCGATCAGGCGGCGCAGGGATTGCTCTTCCTGCAGCTCGCGCAGGCCGGCGGTGTTGGGCGAGGAGATGTTGACCGTGATGTAGTCGGCCAGCGGATACACCCGCTCCAGACACAGCAGGTAATCGTCCTCGGCCGACTCGTTCGGGGTGTCCTTGTTCTTGCCGATGTTGATACCGAGCAGGCCGTGGCGGCGCTGGGCGCGCTCGACGTTGCGGACCAGGGCATCGACGCCCTCGTTGTTGAAGCCCAGCCGGTTGATCACCGCCTCGTGCTCGGGCAGGCGGAACATGCGCGGCTTGGGATTGCCTTCCTGCGGCCGCGGCGTGACCGTGCCGACCTCGACGAAGCCGAAACCCAGCGCGAGCAGGGCGTCGATATGCGCGCCGTTCTTGTCCAGTCCGGCGGCCAGGCCGACCGGATTGGGGAAGGTCAGGCCGAAGGCCTTGGTCGGAAACGGCTTGGGCCGTGTGGTCAGCAGCGGGTTGAGGCCGGTGCGATAAGCCGTTTCCAGCGCCGTGAGGCCAAGGCCATGCGCTCGTTCGGCATCCAGTCCGAAGAGAAAGGGGCGGGCGAGGCTGTACACGGGATCGCAGGCGTCCGCTGTAGAACGAATACGCATTATCGCCTATGCGGCGCTCATCAGGCGAGCGCGGATCGTCCGCGGGGGCGCCGGACGCGTCCCGCCGCGGCCTATCCCACTACGCCGCAGCACAGGAAAAACACCACGAAACCCAGTGCCGGCAACAGGGTCAGCAGCACCGGATAGCCCCGCCACAGGGCGGCCGCGGCCAGGCCGCCGCCGCCGGCCGGCTCCTCGCGGCGACGGATCGCCGCGCGCGCCTTATGCCCGCAGATCATCGCCAGCAGGGCGACGAACTGGGCGGGCAGCACGCGACCCAGGTGTTCGTGGAGCTGGGCGGTGGCGGGCCAGGTCCAGACCGCCAGGGCCCAGGTCAGGGCAGCCAGGGCCTGGCCGATCAGCGGCCAGGCGCCGACGTCTTCGAGTTCGGGACGGTTCACGGCGCGGTCCCGGTACCGACCCACGACAGCGGCCGCGTTGCGACACCTCGCTCAGCCGGCGACCCGGCCGCTGCGCAGGGCCCGCGCCCAATCCGCGCGTCCGTTGCGCAGCGCCAGCGCGGCCGCGGCTTCGTGGTCGTAATCCACCGCGATGAGCTCCGCCTGCCAACGCCCGCTGGCGTCGTCGACGATGGCATAGCGGGCGCGCGGGTCGCCGACCTCCATGTCGTGCGGGCTGGGGTGTTCGCTGTGATAGGCCTGCAAACCGACGCTGCCGGGATTCAAAAGCAGGCGGCCGTCGTCGAGACGGGTGGCGCGCGGGATGTGGGTGTGGCCGCACAGGATCAGCGCGTGCTGGATGTCGCCCGCGCGCTGCCGCGCCTCGTCCTGGTTCGCCGCGCGCGGACCGCCGTGGTCCAGATGTTCGAGGAAGTATTCGAGATCGTCGCGCGGCGTGCCGTGGCAGAGGTAGACGGACTCGCTCAGGGCCAGCGTCGCCGGCAGCGAGGCGATCCAGGCCAGTTGGTCCTCGCGCAAGACGTCGCGCGCGTACGCGTCGGACTCGCCCATGCGCGCGCGCGGCGTGTCCAGCAGCTGGCGTTCGTGGTTGCCGCGGATGGTGGGCAGGTCCAGGCCGATCAGCAGATCGGCGGTGGCCACCGGTTGCAGCGGGCCGGACAGGATGTCGCCGAGATTGACGGTGAGATCGCAGGCGCGCGCGCGGATGTCGGACAGGACCGCGCTGAGCGCATCCAGATTGCCGTGGATATCGGAGACGACGGCGATACGCATCGCGTGCTCCCGCAGCGGGCCCGCCTGGGCAGGCCCGCCTGTTTACGGTTGCGACCTCAGAGGTCGAACTTGATGCCCTGGGCCAGCGGCAACGCGTCGGAGTAGTTGATGGTGTTGGTCTGGCGGCGCATGTAGGCGCGCCACGCATCCGAACCCGACTCGCGACCGCCGCCGGTTTCCTTCTCGCCGCCGAACGCGCCGCCGATCTCGGCGCCGGAGGTGCCGATGTTGACGTTGGCGATGCCGCAATCCGAACCGGCCGCCGACAGGAAGGCCTCGGCCGCCTTGAGGTTGGCGGTGAAGATCGACGAGGACAGGCCCTGCGGCACGTCGTTCTGCAGCGCGATGGCTTCATCGAGCGTCTTGAACTTCATCACGTACAGGATCGGCGCGAAGGTCTCGGTCTGCACGACTTCGGCGTCGTTGGTCAGGCCGGTGACGATGGTCGGCAGCACGAAGTTGCCGGGGCGCTCGATCGCCGCGCCGCCGGTGGCGACGGTGCCGCCGCTGGCCTTGGCCTTCTCGACCGCATCCAGATACGCCTGCACGGCATCGCGGCTGTTGAGCGGGCCCATCAGGTTGGTCGGGTCGGTCGGGTCGCCGATCTTCTTCTCGACCTGCTTGAACGCCGCGACCAGCTTGGCCAGCACGTCGTCGTGGATGGACTCGTGCACGAACAAGCGACGCGTGGTGGTGCAGCGCTGGCCGGCGGTGCCGACCGCGCCGAACGCGATCGCCGGGATCGCCAGCTTCAGGTCGGCGCTGGCGTCGACGATGATGGCGTTATTGCCGCCCAGTTCCAGCAGCGAACGGCCCATGCGGCGCGCGACGCGCTCGCCGACGTGGCGGCCGACCTTGGTCGAACCGGTGAAGCTGATCAGGCCGATGCGCTTGTCGTCGACGAAGTTCGACGCCAGCTCGGTGCCGGCGTCGTTGAACAGGAAGAAGATGTCCGGGAAGCCGCCGGCGCGTAGCGCTTCGTTGCAGATCTTCATCGAGGCCACCGCCGACAGCGGGGTCTTGGGCGAGGGCTTCCAGATCGTGATGTCGCCGCAGATCGCCGCGATGAACGAATTCCAGGCCCACACCGCGACCGGGAAGTTGAAGGCCGAGATCACGCCGACGATGCCCAGCGGATGCCACTGCTCGTACATGCGGTGACCGGGACGCTCGGAGTGCATGGTCAGGCCGTACAACTGGCGCGACAGACCGACGGCGAAGTCGCCGATGTCGATCATTTCCTGCACTTCGCCGTCGCCTTCCGGCTTGGACTTGCCCATCTCCAGCGCGACCAGCGAACCCAGCGCGTCCTTGTGCTTGCGCAGTGCGTCGGCGCACAGGCGGATGGCTTCGCCGCGGCGCGGGGCCGGAGTGGTGCGCCACACCGCGAACGCGGCCTGGGCGCGCTCGACGATGGTGTCGTAGTCGCTCTGCGAGGACGCCTGCACGCGCGCCAGCACTTCGCCGTCGGTGGGGTTGATCGATTCCAGCACGCCCGCGTCGCGCGTCGCGGCCCATTCGCCGTGGCCGAGATAGGTGCCGGACTCCAGGTCTTTCAGGCCTAGGGCGGTCAAAACTGCGTGCGTCATCGAAAAAACTCCGGAGTCAAAAGCATTGAAAAATCCGCACATGGATGTGCGGGATTGCGTACATGGATGTGCGATCCATTTGGCGACCCCGACACGATTCGAACGTGTGACCTTCCCCTTAGGAGGGGGATGCTCTATCCAGCTGAGCTACGGGGCCGTGCAATGAAATCAATCGCTTGCGTGGCTTGGCGCCCCGTGTGGCAGACCGGGTGAGGCGACTAAAGCCGGCGTATCAATCCGCCAATTGTACTCGGCCCAGCGCGAGCGCCGCCATGTTCGCCGCGCCGCATTGGCGGGGCGGCGCCTCACCGAACGCTCACATTCGCCTCGAACCGCACGATTACTCTGGCCATGACCGTTGCGCCGTACGCGGCGTCGAACGAGGTTCCGCCTGCGCTACGGTCGCGTCATCGCGGTGTTTCCGACATGGATAAAGGAGTTTCACGCATGCGTATCGATCCCAGCTGCAATCGATGGATGTTCCAGGGCGGCGTCGCGGCCGCTCTGGCCCTGGCCGCCACGGGCGTTTGCGCCCAGTCCGACGCCCAGGTCTACGAATCGGCGATCGCCGAAGCCGCGCGGCTGTGCCCGGGGCACTCCAAGGAACGCACCACGCCCGGCGTGCGCGCGGTTCCGGTGGGCGCGTTGCGGGTGCTGGCCCAGCGCAGCTACATCCTGTGCCCGGATCGCCGCCTGGACGCCGCCACTCCCGCGGTCTGGTACGGCGCGGCCGGCGTGTTCGCCTGGAACCCCGACGCCAAGGGCGCGGCCAAGCTGATCGCGGCCAAGGTCGATGCGATGACGCGCAAGGAGGAGTTCCCAGCGCAAACCCTGGTCTGGAAGGCCGACGGCAGCCCGGTCACCGGCGCGACCGTGCCCATGTTCGAGCGCCGTCCGCTGCCGGCGGGCGCGTCCTACTGATGCCGACCGGGGCCGCCGCTGCGGCCCGACAGGCGTCGATCGGCCCCCGGCCGATCCGATGACGCCGCGGCGCGCGCGCCTGCGCGCGCCGCCCTGGGGCCCGTCCGGCCCCGATCCTGCCCGCTGAGCGCCTCGTCGTCGGCTCCGTCCCTGGGGGGGCGTGGCCGCTGATCCCTGTGACTACCGTTGATGACCTTAATTGTGCCGTTAAGCGGGAGTCAGGACACACGGGCGATCGAGGTCGTCCGGGGGGAATCAGGGAGATGTAGCACCGACGCCGCGCCCACGGCAGCGCAGCGTGGCTAGCGTGGACGCGCTGAATTCCAGGGGTTTGGCGTGTTCGCGTCGGTTGGGGAGCGGGCGTTGCGACGCCCGGCGTCGCCGCGGCGACGCCCCCGCGCCGAGGGGCGGCCCTGCCGCCCGACCGGCCCGGTCCAGCCAGCTACCCGATCCCGGGGATTGCCCCCTAAGCGACGACATGCAATCTTTGCGCGGGGAAATTGTGCGCACTGTCACACACTAAAGTGTGCCGTGAGTACACACATTTTGCGGACGCGTCGATGCGATCCGTACTAGGGGGCGGTAATGAATCGTTGTGCAGGCAAGGCGTTAAACGCCGGTGTGCCGGTGTCCGCTTGCGCTGATCCGCTGACGCGGATGGCGCGCAAATCCATGGCGTTCTTGGGGGCGGTGCTGCTGACGGGCCTGGCCCTGATCGGCCCGGCGCGGGCGCAAAGCTGTGCGGTCGGGGAGACCCCGGCGGCGTTCGGCTTCACCGGCGGCGAGCAAACCCTCGCGGTGCCGGCCGGCGTGCATTCGCTGACCGTCTACCTCAGTGGCGCCCAGGGCGGCGCCGGTCGCAGCGGCGCCGGCAGCATCGGCGGCAGCCCGAATTCTCCGGGCGGCACCGGCGGTCTGGGCGGACGCGTGCGCGGCACCCTGGCGGTCACGCCGGGCGCGATCTTGTCAATCTGGGTCGGCGGGCAGGCCTCGCAGGCGGTCAATCCCGGCGGCCTCGGCCAGGGCGTGGACGGCATCGGCGGCGGCGCCACCGATCTGCGCGTGGGCGGCAACGGCGTCGGCAACCGCGTCGGCATCGCCGGCGGCGGTGGTGGTGGCGGCAATGCGGGCTGGAGCACGTCCAACGTGATCGCCGGCGGCGCCGGCGGCGTGGGCGGCGGCGGTGTCGGCGGCGCGGGCGCGGACGTGCCCGGCGGTCCCGGCCCCTACGGCGGCGGCGGCGGTTCGGTCGGCACCGGCGGTGCGGCCGGCGGCGGTTGCGGCGGCTTCCCGGC
Organism: Lysobacter sp. Root916; assembly: GCF_001429785.1. Taxonomy (GTDB): domain Bacteria; phylum Pseudomonadota; class Gammaproteobacteria; order Xanthomonadales; family Xanthomonadaceae; genus Lysobacter. Next base: position 522,968 of record NZ_LMJF01000001.1, read on the forward strand.
GACCGCGGGCGACGCGGCCAACGGCAACGGCGGCGATTCCTTCAATTTCTCCGGTTCCTTCACCGGCGCCGGCTACGGCGGCGGCGGTGGCGGCGGCGCCACGATCGGTGCGGGCGGCGGCGGTGCCGGCGTCGGCACCACCGGCTGCCAGCAGAACTGGAACGGCGGCGGCGGCGGCGGCGCGGGCGGCAGCTCGGGCGCGACCGGCCTGACCGCGGTCACCATCAACAACGGCGTGCAGGCCGGCAACGGCGCGGCGCTGATCTGTTTCGCGCCGACCCAGTTCGCGGTCGGCGGCCCGGCCAGCGGCCAGACCGGCGCGGTCACCCTGCAGCTCAGCGCGACCAATCCGGTCAGCACGCAGCAGGTCGTGGTGGCGCAGGCCGCCAACAGCTATGTCTTCCCGACCCGTTTGCCGGTCGGCGCGAACTGGACCATCAGCGTGCTTTCGCCACCGGCCGGGCAGTTGTGCAGCGTTACCCCGAGCAGCGGCAACGCGATCGCCGCCGACGTGACCAGCGCAGCGTTGGTCTGCACCACGGTGACCACGACGGTCGCGCCGGCGACCTTGCCCAATCCGGTCTACAACGTCGCGTACTCGCAAACCATCACCGCCAGCAGCGCCAACGGCGGCACCGCGCCGTATACGTTCTCGTTGAGCGCCGGGGCCTTGCCCACGGGGCTGAGCCTGAGCGCGGCGGGCGCGTTGTCCGGTACGCCCACCGCTACCGGCACCTACAACTTCACGGTCCAGGCCACGTCCAGCAACGGTTTCAGCGGCACCCGCGCGTACAGCCTGACGGTGGCCACGGTCGCGCAGGCGATCACCGCGTTCGTCGCCAACCCCGCCGCGCCGACGTATACGCCGGGCGGCACCTTCACGGTTTCGGCCAGCGGCGGCGCGTCCGGCAATCCGGTCGTATTCGCCAGCACCACGCCGGCGGTGTGCACCTTGGCCGGCAGCACGGTGACGATGCAGAGCGCGGGCAGCTGCGCGCTGACCGCCAACCAGGCCGGCAACGCCAACTACAGCGCGGCGCCGCAGGCTACTTTGAACGTCAACATCGCGGCCGCGACGCAGACGATCACCGGCTTCGCCGCCAACCCGGCATCGCCGGTGTACGCCTCCGGCGGTACCTTCACGCTCTCGGCCAGCGGCGGCGCGTCCGGCAATCCGGTCGTGTTCGCCAGCACCACGCCGGCGGTGTGCACTGTCGCGGGCAGCACGGTGACGATGCAGAGCGCGGGCAACTGCGCGCTGACCGCCGACCAGGCCGGCAACGTCAACTACAGCGCCGCGCCGCAAGTGGCTTTGAACGTGAACATCTCGGCTGCGACGCAGACGATCACCGGCTTCGCCGCCAACCCGGCCGCGCCGACGTATGCGCCGGGCGGCACGTTCACGGTCTCCGCCAGCGGCGGCGCCTCGACCAGCCCGGTGGTGTTCGCCAGCACCACGCCGGCGGTGTGCACGGTCAGCGGCAGCACGGTCAGCATGCTCGGCGGCGGTACCTGCTCGCTCACCGCCAATCAGGCCGGCGACGCCAACTACAGCGCCGCGCCGCAGGTCGGTTTGAACGTGACGATCGCCGCGGCGACCCAGGCCATCACCGGTTTCGCCGCCAATCCGGCCGCGCCGGTGTACGCGCCCAACGGCACGTTCGCGCTCTCCGCCAACGGCGGCGGCTCGGGCAACCCGGTGGTATTCGCCAGCACCACGCCGGCGGTCTGCACCGTCGCCGGCGGCACCGCGACCATGGTATCCGCGGGCACCTGTTCGCTCACCGCCGACCAGGCCGGCAACGCCAGCTATAGCGCGGCGCCGCAGGTCAGCTTGAACGTGACGATCGCGGCGGCCCCGCAGACGATCAGCAACTTCAACGCCAACCCGGCCGCGCCGACCTACGCGCCCAACGGCACTTTCTCGGTCTCCGCCAGTGGCGGCGCCTCGGGCAATCCGGTGGTGTTCGCCAGCACCACGCCGGCGGTGTGCAGCGTCGCCGGCAGCGTGGTGACCATGTTGGCCGCGGGCAACTGCGTGCTGACCGCCAATCAGGCCGGCAATACGAGCTACACCGCCGCCGCGCAGGTCACGCGCACCGTCACCATCGGCGCCGCGACGCCGGTGCTGAGCTGGATCGGCAACGTGGTCAAGACCGTGGGCGAGCCCGCGTTCGATCTGCCCAATCCGACCAGCAGCAACCCCAGCGGCGCCTTCACCTTCACCAGCAGCAACACCGCGGTGGCGACGGTGAGCGGACGCCGGGTCACCATCGTCGGTCCCGGCACGGCCACTCTGGTCGCGACCCAGGCGGCGACGGCGAACTACCTGCAGGCCTCGGTCAGCACCGGTCTGTCGGTCACCGCGCGTCCCGACCCGACCCGCGATCCGGGCGTGGTCGGTCTGCTGCAGGCCCAGGTCGATACCAGCGTGCGCTTCGCGATGGCGCAGCAGTCCAACATCCGCGATCGCCTGCGTCAGCTGCGCCACGGCAGCGGCAACCGTTCCAGCAACGGCTTGAGCTTGAACGTGGCCAGCGGCCGCAATAACAGCCTGACCTTGCCGGCCGCGCAGCTGGTGTCCGACGATGCGCTGCGCCTGCCGCCGGGTTGGGGCGTGTGGACCGCGGGTACCGTGACCGCCGGCGATCGCGAAGGCCGCAGCGGCAGCGAGGGCTACAACTTCCGCAGCGACGGCATCACGGTCGGCGCCGACTGGCGCATCAACGAGCAGTTCCTGTTCGGCGTGGCTGGCGGTTTTGCCTGGAACGACACCGACCTGACCCGTTCGAGCTCACGCCTGGATGCCGATCAGCGCTCGCTGTCGGTGTACGGCCTGTGGCGCCACGGCGAGCACCTGTTCGTCGACGGCACCCTGGGCTGGGGCCGCCTGGGCTTCGACATCAAGCGCTGGAGCGATCCGGCCGCCGCGATGGGCACCGCCGAACGCGACGGCAGCCAGTCCTTCGGCGCCTTGACCGTGGGCTACGAGCGCACCGGCGATCGCATGACCCTGACCAGCTACGGCCGCTTCGACGCCAGCCGCACGCGTCTGGATGCGTACCGCGAGTTCGGCCTGGGCATCTACGACCTGGCCTACAGCTCGCAGACCGTGAAGAACAACGGTCTGGCCGTGGGCCTGGAAGGCAGCTACCTGGTGCAGGGCGCGAAGGGCCTGTTCCGGCCCTACTGGATGCTCGAGTACCGCGACGCGATCAGCAACAACAGCAACGTCGATCTGAACTACGTGGTGATGCCGGTCGCGAACGACTACACGCTCGGCCTGCGCAGCTACGGCAACAACGCGCTGATGTACGGCGGCGGCGTGGACCTGGATATCGCCAGCGGCTGGAAGCTGTCGGTGCTGCTGCGTCGCGAGCACGCCTCGGGCCAGGACCCCAGCACCAGCTTCGGCCTGCTGCTGTCGTTCAACCCGCGCGCGCAGCCGATGTCAGCGATGGCGCCGGATCTGAGCGACGAAGCCCCGGCCACCGCCAAGACCGGCGAATGAGGCCGGCCACGGCCGGCGCCGCAGGGCGCCGGTCGCGGGCGGATCGCCAACGCTGCATGCAACGGGCCCGCTGGCGGATGCGCCATGCGGGCCCGTCGTTTTATCGGCTCTCGATCACACGACCGCGGCCGGCTCGCCGGCTTCCGGCCCGGCTTCCGCCTCGCGCTGCTGCAGCATCCACATCTGCGCGTACACGCCGCCGCGGCGCAGCAGTTCGCCGTGTTCGCCGCGCTCGACGATGCGGCCGGCGTCCATGACCAGGATCTGGTCGGCGTCCATCACCGTCGACAACCGGTGCGCGATCACCAGGGTGGTGCGGCCCACGCTGATCCGGTCCAGCTCGGCCTGGATCGCGCGCTCGGACTTGGAGTCCAGCGCCGAGGTGGCTTCGTCGAAGATCAGGATCGAGGGGTTCTTGAGCAGGGCGCGCGCGATCGCTACGCGCTGCTTCTCGCCGCCGGACAGCTTCAGGCCGCGTTCGCCGACCGGGGTGTCGTAGCCGTCGGGCAAGGCGGCGATGAAGTCGTGGATGTGCGCCGCGCGCGCGGCCGCCTCGACTTCCGCGCGCTCGGCTTCGGGGCGGCCGTAGCGGATGTTGTAGTAGATGCTGTCGTTGAACAGCACCGTGTCCTGCGGCACGATCGCGATCGCGCCGCGCAGCGAGGACTGGGTCAGTTCGCGCAGGTCGTGGCCGTCGATGCTGATGCGGCCGCTGTCGACGTCGTAGAAGCGGTACAGCAGGCGCGCCAGGGTCGACTTGCCCGAGCCCGAGTGCCCGACCACCGCCACCGTGCCGCCGGAGGCGATCTCGAAATCGATGCCGCGCAGGATCTCGCGGCGCGGATCGTAGCCGAAATGCACCTGCTCGAAGCGCACGCGCGGCCGGCTCGGCGCCAGCGCCACCGCGCCGGGCGCATCGCGCACGTCGTGGCGCTCGTCCAGCAAGCCGAACAATCGCTCCATGTTGGTCAGCGACTGCTTCACCTCGCGGTACATCATGCCCAGCATGTTCAGCGGCGCCGACAGCTGCAGCAGGTAGGCGTTGACCAGCACCAGGTCGCCCACCGTGAGTTCGCCCGCGACCACGCCGCTCGCGGCCAGCCACATCATCGCGGTCACGCCGATGGCGACGATCGCGCTCTGGCCCAGGTTGAGGATCGCCAGGGTCTTGGTCGACTTGACCCGCGCGTTCTCCAGCGAGCGCAGGTTGTCGTCGTAGCGCGCGGCTTCGTGGGCCTCGTTGTTGAAGTACTTGACGGTCTCGTAGTTGAGCAGCGAATCCACCGCGCGTTCGTTGGCGCGGGTGTCGGCCTCGACCGCGGCGCGGTAGTAGCGCGTGCGCCACTCGGTGACCGCGAAGGTCCAGGCGCCGTAGGCGACCAAAGTGACCAGGGTCACGCAGGCGAAGCGCCAGTCGTAGGTCCAGACCAGCACCGCGGTGACCAGGCTGACTTCCAGGATCACCGGCACGATCGAGTACAGGGTCCAGTCGAGCAGGTCGGTGATCGCGGTGCCGCCGCGTTCGACGTCGCGGGCGACGCCGCCGGTGCGGCGGCCGAGGTGGAACTTCAGGCTTAGCCCATGCAGGTGGCGGAACACACGCAGGGTCACTTCGCGCGAGGTCCGCGCCATCACCCGCGCGAACACGATCTGGCGCAGCTCGCCGAACAGGGTGGTGCCGACGCGCGCCGCGCCGTAGGCGACCAGCAGGCCGACCGGCAGCACCAGCAGGCTGGGGGCGACGTTCAAACCATCGACGATGCGCTTGAGCACCATCGGTACGGCCAGGTTCAACAGCTTGGCGGCCAGCACCATGCCCAGCGCGATCAGAATGCGGCCCAGATACGGGCGCAGGTAGGGCAGCAGTTCGGCGACGACCGAGTAGTCGCCGCGCGAGCCGGCGGCGCGTGCGACCGGCACGACCTCCGTGTCGACGGGGGCAGGGGTGTTCATGCAGAAACCGGTGGGGGAATGGCGTGGAGGATAGGACCTCAAGGCCGCTTGAGGTCAAGTCGCGACAGGTGCCGACGCGGCGTTCAGCGCAGGCGCAGGGCCCCGCGTACCCGCGATTCGCGCGCCTCGCGCACGGGGGCGACGCGCGGCGCGGGCGGCAGTGGCGCCGATGTCGGCGTGGGCTTGGGCGCGCCGCTCAGGCCGGCAGGCGGATCGGCCGGCGGGATCAGCGGCTGCGAGCCGTTCATCGGCAGCGGGCCGAACACCTCGGGATTGAGCAGGCCGAAGGCGTCGCGGCAATCCAGCAAGGGATAACTGCGCCCGCTGGCCGGGTCTTGGATGCGCGTGCGCGACAGGCTCATCGCGTCCATGCGCTGGGCCACCGTGCTGGCCGGCGCCGCCTGTTTCAGCGCGATCGCGCAGGCGCAGGCCTGCGGCGCCGCCTGCGAGGTGCCGCCGAAGGTGGAGCTGCCGCCGTTGATGCCGGCCGCGGTCACGAACGCGCTGGCGCCGAACAGATCGGTGCTGGCGCTGCGGTTGGCGAAGCAGGTCGGCTGCAAGGGCGCGGTCGAGGTTTCGCTGCAGCCCAGATAAGTGATCGCGCCGCCGTGGAAGTCCCAGGTCGCACCGGTGGACACCGCGTTGCGCACGCAAGCCGGCGCAGCCATGGCATTGAGACTGCCCTGGTTGCCGCTGGACACCGTGACCACCGCGCCCTGGGCGTTGAGGTTGCCGATCGCCACCGCCATCGCCTGGGTCCAGGCGGTGGCGCTGTCGCAGTCGCCGGCGAACTGCGCATCGGTGCCCAGGCTGAGGTTCACCGCATCGACATCGGGATGATTGGCCGCGACCCAGTCCAGCGCAGCGACGATGTCGGCGCTGCAGCAGAAGCGGTTGTTGCGATCCAGCACCTTGACCGCGACCAAGCTCACCTGCGGCAAGGCGCCGCGCGGCGCGACCGTACCATTGCCGCCGATGATGCCGGCGACGTTGGTGCCGTGGCCGTGATCGTCCTCGGCCGCACCGGCACCGCTCTGGCTGGCGCCGCCGTTCGGGCAGCAACCGCCGCCGACACCGCAGAAGCAGGCCTGGCCGACGATGCGGCCGGCGAAATCGGGGTGGTCGCTGTCGATGCCGGTGTCGATCACCGCGACCTTCATGCCGGCGCCGGAATACCCGGCGCCCGCGACTTCGTGCAGGTTGTTGAGGACCAGCGCGTTGTCCGGGGCGAGCGCGCCGCCGGAGCCGCCGACGTCCAGATCCACCCGCGCCACGCGCGGGTCGCGCGCCAGCGCGGCCAGGGTCGCGGTGTCGGCGCGCAGGGCGAAACCGGGCACGCGCTGGTAGCGGCGCAGCACGCCGCTCTGCGCGTGCCGCGGCAGCGCCGCCAGCACTGCGTCCACATCCGGGCGTACCTGCGGATGCAACCGCGCCGCCGAGGCGCCGCGTGCGGCGGGCGCGGCGCCGGAGGTTTTCAGCAGCACGAACACCGGCGCCTCGCCCTGGGCCTGTGCACGCGCCAGCGCGGCCGCGGCCACCTTGGGCGTCTGCGCCAGCGCCGGCCAGGCGATCAGGCACCACAACACGAGGACGCAACGCAGAGAGAAGGGCATGGCGGCTGTCCGATACCGGGCACGGCAGCGGTCAGCGTACTGCGTTCTCCGCGCAAGGCATGCGGCGGCGCAGCGCGCGTGCCCGGCCGGGCGCGCGGCCGTCGTTGCGGACGGCTAGCGCTCGCCCACCGCCCGCAGCGGCGCCATCGGCCCGAGTTCGTCGGCCATCGCGCGCAGGGTTTCGATCGCCAGGCGCCGGCTCTCGTCGGCCACGCGCACGCGCCGACGGCGACCGTCGCTGATCACCGCCAGCCACCCCTGATGTTCCAGCTGCGCCACGTACTGCGAGGCCAGCGACACGCTGCAGCCGAGCAGGCTGGACAGGTCGCCGATGCTGAGCCCCGGCGCGCTGGCGGCGTAGAACAGGATCTGGCCGCGCTTGGGATTGCCGAAGGCGTCGGTCAGGGCCGAGGCCAGGGCCGCGGTGCGTTCGGTCGCGGCGGCGGCGTGGGCGGTGATGCCGCGGCCGCGCCCGCCGCTCGACGCCGAGGCGTTATCGGGCAGGGCCTGCAGGGGCCAGGTGCCGGTCAGATTCATCGCGGCAGCCAGCGGCCGGCGAGGCTGCCCAGGCTGCGCGCCATCGACCGCCACGAGCGTGTCGGCCCGATCACGCTGGGCTGCGGCAGCAGCGCGGCGAGCACGCGCTGGGCGGCGCGGCCTTCGTCGACCGCGCGCGTAAGCAGGCCGCGTTCGTAGTCGGCCAGCGCAGCCGCGATCGAGTCGCGATGACGCGGCGAGGTCAGCGCCTGCGCGAGTTCCCGTGCGTCCTGCAGCTCGCCGTTCTTGCGATCGTTCAGCAGCATCGGCGCCATGCGCGCGGACGCGCCCAACAGGGTCATCGCGCCGCGTTCGGCCCAGGCGCGGTCGGGCGCGCTGGTCAGCAGCGCGCGGGCGGCGAAGCGCGGTTCGGCGGCGTCGATCAGGCGCAGGAACTTGGGATCCCAATGCGCGAGTTGTTGCCGCAGCAGCCCGCGCGCCTGCGCCGAATCGTTCCAGTCCACGCCGCGCAGCGACCAGTCGCGCGGCACCCGCAGGGCGATGCGCAGGTCCATGCCGCGCTGGCTGTTGCGCTGCGCGATCAGGGCCGCGTCGGCGTCGCGCACCGCCAGCCGGTCCTGGTCCAGCCACAGGGCGATGCGCGGCACCCGCAATTCCGGCAGCGGCACCTGGGCCTCGACCAGGGTCACGCCGGAATAGCGCAGGCCGCTGGGCGTCGCATACGGACGCAGCAGCGAGCAGGCGCCGTCGGCGCCGATCACCAGGTCGGCGCTGCCGCGCGCGCCGTTGGCGAAGTTCAGACGCTGGCTGCCGTCGGGCGCGCTGGTCAGGGAGGTGAAGCGCCGACCCCAGATCACGCTGCCGGGTTCCAGGCTGTTCAACAGCAGGTCGCGCAGCAGGCCGTACTCGATCCGCCATTGCGACAAGGCGCGCACCGGCAGGGCGCGGTCGCGCTGGCGCCGGCCCTGGGCGTCGACCAGGCGCGTGTAGGCGCGCTCGCGCTCGCAGCAGCGCTCGAACAAGGGGCCCAGTTCGGCCGCGTGCAGGGCCTTGAGCGCCGGTTCTCGGTCGATCGCCAGGGTGCGTCGGTACCAGGCCGGGTCGCTGGCGCTGCGCGCCTCGTGGACCTCGACCTCGACGCCCTGGCGCTGCAGCAACCGGGCCAGGCACAGGCCGCCCAAGCTAGCCCCGACCACCGCCACCTTGCGCCCGCGCAGCGGGTGGCGGGCCTGGGCGGCGGCGCGCGGCGCCGCATGGGAGTGGCTAAGGGGCGCGGCATCGGCCGGGATGGCGCGGCGCGGAGCGGGGGAGAGCTGCAACGTCGAAGAAGACATGCGCGGCATTCGGACCGTGGGGGCGGCGACCCTTGAATCCTAGGCAGCGCGCGCCCCCGGGCGATTTCGGCTATCCATCGTTTTGTTTCACTGTGTTACAGAGCATGGGCCGCCCCCGGCCTTCGTTTAACCTGCGCCCCATGGGATCCGCCTACGCCAGCGCCGCACCTACCGTATTGGTCGTCGACGACGACGACACCATCCGTTCCATGCTCGCGCGCTTCCTCGGCGACCACGGCATGCGCGTGCTCGAGGCCGGCGACGGCGTCGGCATGGCCGAGCGCATGGCCGCCGAACCGGTCAGCGTGGTGCTGCTGGACGTGATGATGCCCGGCGACGACGGCTTCACCCTGTGCCGCAAGCTGCGCAGCAGCAGCCAGGTGCCGGTGATCCTGCTGACCGCGATGAACGGCGACACCGACCGCGTGGTCGGGCTGGAGCTGGGTGCGGACGACTACATCGCCAAGCCCTTCAATCCGCGCGAGCTGCTGGCGCGCATCCGCGCCCTGCTGCGCCGCGCCGATGCCGACTGGCGCGGCGCCGCGCGCGGCGGCTCCGAGTACGCCTTCATGGGCTGGAAGCTCAACGCCCGCCATCGCAGCCTGGTTTCGCCGCAGGGCGCGCTCACCGATCTGACCAGCGGCGAGTTCGACCTGCTGCTGGCGTTCCTGGAACACCCGCAACGCGTGCTCTCGCGCGATCAACTGATCGACCTGGTCAAGGGCCGCGTGCTCACGCCCTACGACCGCAGCATCGACGTCCAGATCAGTCGCCTGCGGCGCAAGATCGAGGACAGTCCGCAGCGCCCGAACCTGATCAAGACCGTGCGCAACGAAGGCTATATCTTCGCCGCCGACGTCAGCGTCGCCGGCGAGGCGCGCGCGCGGTGAGGCTGGACCGATGAAGGCGCGCCTGTCCTTGTCGCGGATGCGGCTGGCGCCGCGGATCGCGATCGTGGTGCTGTCGACCATGGCCATGACCTTGCTGATCGATATCGCGATCGGCATGGCCCTGCGTTCTGCCGGCCCGACCCTGGTCGACGAGCAATCGCTGGTGGAGCAGGCGCTGGACGTGCGGGCGATGATCGCCGCGCTGCCGAAGGATCAGCGCGCGGCCGCGGCCGAGGAGGCCACGCACCGGCGCAAGCTCGAATTCGCCTTGCTGCCGCCCAGCGACGACCGCCACGGTCCGCCGCTGTCGGGCCTGATCGAGGGCATGCGCCGGCGCCTGGTCGAAAACCCCGACACCAGCGGCGGCGCCTACGCGGTGTCGATGAACGTGCTGCCCGACGAACACGGCGGCGGCGTGCGCCAGGTGACCGTGGTGGTGCCGCGTCAGGGCGCCGAGCGCGGCGAGATTCTGTCGGTGGCCGCGCGCCCGGCGGCCGGCCTGGTCACCATCGCCGCGCTGCCCAGCACTGGCGTGGTCGCGCCGGTGCCGACCTTGCCGGCCGGCAGCGAGGATGCGCCCGCATTCGCGCCGGCGCCGCTGGAGCGGCAGGGCGTGGTCGCGCTGCGGCCGCGCATGCCCGACGATACCGAGCCGGCCTGGGCGCCGCCGTTGCCGCAGACCCAGCCTCGCGTGACCGCCTTGCGCGACCCCGCCGGCGTGGCCTTGCCTCCGAACATCGCACTGCGCCGCGTCGACGCGGCGCCCGCGACCACGCCGATGGGACGGCTCGGCATGGTCCTGGGTGCGGTCGTGGGGCCGCCGTTCCTGGACGGCCTGCGCGCGGAGGAGGCGCTGCCGCGCATGTCGGTGGCGATCGAGTTGCCCGACGGCGGTTGGTTGCTGGCCAGTCCCGGCCGGCCGAGTCCGCGCTGGCTGCATCATCTGTTCAAGCTCAGCGGCATGGCCCTGCTGATCGTCGCGGTCGCGGGGCTGTCGGTATGGACCGCGCGCAGTTTCCTGCAGCCGCTGACCAAGCTGTCGCAGGCCGCCGAGCGCCTGGGGCGCGAGCGCGAGCCGACCCCGATCGAGGGCATGACCATCCCCGAGTACGCCGCGATCGCGCACAAGTTCAACGAAATGCAGGTGCGGCTGAAGCGTTTCGTCGACGACCGCACCCAGCAACTGGCCGCGATCTCGCACGATCTGCGCACGCCGCTCACGCGCATGCGCCTGTACGCCGAATACGTCGACGACGGCCACCGCGAGCGCCTGCTGGCCGAGATCGCGCAGATGGAGACCATGATCTCCGGCTGCCTGGCCTTCGCCGGCGAGGACGCCAGCCTGGAGCCGCATCAGACCGTCGATCTGGCCTCGCTGCTGATCAGTCTGTGCGACGACGTCGCCGACGCCGGCGGCGACGCGCTCTACGACGGTCCCGATCATGCCTATCTGCCCTGCCAGCCGATCGCGATGCGGCGCGCCTTCGCCAATCTGATCGACAACGGCTGCCGCTACGGCGACCGCGTGCGGGTCTCGCTGCAGGAAACCGAGCAGGCCCTGCGCGTAACCGTGGTCGACGCCGGGCCCGGCATTCCGCCCGAACAGTACGAACATGCGTTCGCGCCGTTCCGGCGCTTGGACGACGCGCGCGCGCGCCACGCCGGCGGCTCCGGCCTGGGCCTGTCGATCGCGCGCAGCGTGATCCGCGGCCACGGCGGCGACATCGCGCTCGCGCCGGGCGTGCAGGGCGGCCTGCAGGTGCGCGTGGAACTGCCCAGGCCAGGCTGAGCGGCGCATCGCGATGTCGGCCGCGATACGCGATGTTGCGGATCGTGTCTTCAGCGCGTTCGCAATCGCGCATAAACCTGTGCGCAATCCATACGCGACATGAACGCGATCGCGATCGTTCGAATCAATTCGAACCGTGCGCCAGCGCGCATCGCAACACTCGACGGCGTCGCGACACCACAGCGCGACGGTACGCGCCACGCAGCCGATCGCGCTACGCACGCGTAAACGAACCACGGGCCGGATCGCCCTTCCACCTCATCGCAGGCGCAGCTCGCCCGCGCCGTCGGCGCGCGCGCCGGCGTCCTGCGCCCGATGCCGCGCGATGCGGCCAGGCCGACAGGGGCAGCGACGATGCAAAGCGAATACCACCACTACGGCAGCCAGGAAGGCTGGGAAAGCGTCGAATCCGGGCAGCTGATCGACAGCGACCGGGCGCCATCCAACGACGGCTTCCAACTCTATCTGGTGCGCGATTTCGGCAGCGTGCGCGTGTCCGGCACCTCGCCTTCGTACTGGTTGCAGCTGCGCGGGCGCTCGCAGATCGAGAGCCGCGAGGGGCGTTTCGCCCTGAGTCGCAATCAATGGATCGCGTTCGATCGCGACAGCGCGCCGCGCATCGACACAGAGCGTCGCGGCCTGGTCATCGGCTTCAGCTGCAAGCCCGCGCTGATGCGCGAGATCGAACGCCACACGCGCATCGACCTGATTCCCGGCGAGGGCCGCGTCGACGCCGCCCAGCGACGCGCGCTGGTCCGCCTGTGGCGACGCAGCGCGACCGCCGCCTCCGGCCAGGGGCTGACCAACGAGCGCCTGGCCGCGTTCCGCATGCTGCTGGCCTATGTGCACGAAACCCAGCACGAGCTCGACGAATTGCTGGAGCGCTGCCCGGGCCGCCGTCGCGCGCGTCAACGCCAGGTGCTGGGACGTCTGCAGCGCGCGCGTTTGTACCTGCGCGGAAACGCGCATCGGGTGGTGCTGATGGACGAGCTCGCGCAGCTCACCAGCTTTTCGACCTGGTGGATCTCCAAGACCTTCCACGCCGTGTACGGCGTCACCGTGCAGTCCGCCTGCGTGAACCAGCGCGTGCAACAGGCCTGCGAATTGCTGCGCGAAAGCCGTTTGTCGATAGGCGAGGTCAGCCACGCCTGCGGCTTCGATTCGCCGTGCAGCTTCGCGCGTACGTTCCGGGCGCGTATGGGCTGCACCGCCAGCGAATATCGCAGCCTGCAAGCCAGCGGCCAGAAATCCGCAAGCCCCGCGCCCGTATTGCGCACCCAGCTAAGACTCGCCGCGCCGTAGTTTGGCCTGCGTTTAACGCGCCTGTAACAAGACGCGAAACGCAACCACCACTACGAGGGGACTTGTCTAGATGAAGCAGTACGCCACCACCTCCGCCGCGCGCCGCGCGCGGCTGCCGCTGGAAATCGCCATCGCGCTGGCGGTCGTCGCGCCGGTCGCGCAGGCTCAGGACGCGGCCGCCGCGCTCGACGAGAAGGCGCCGACCGAAATCGATCGCATCCAGGTCACCGGCTCTCGCATCAAGCGCGCCGACATCGAGACCTCGCAGCCGATCTTCACCCTGACCCGCGCCGAGATCGACAAGCAGGGCGTGACCTCGGTCGCCGACGTGCTGCAACGCATCTCGACCAACGGCGCTGCGCTCAATACCACGTTCAACAACGGCGGCGACGGCTCGGCCGGCATCAGCCTGCGCAACCTCGGCAGCGGTCGCACCCTGGTGCTGGTCAACGGCCGCCGCTGGACCACCCAGCTCGACGGCACCGTCGACCTCAACACCATCCCGGCCTCGATCATCGAGCGCGTCGAAGTGTTGAAGGACGGCGCCTCGACCATCTACGGCTCCGACGCCATCGCCGGCGTGGTCAACATCATCACCCGCAGCAATTTCGAGGGCGCCGAGGCCGGCGCCTACATCGGCCAGTTCGGCCAGGGCGACGGCATGCGCCAGGCCTACGACTTCTCGCTGGGCGTGAGCAACGATCGCTCCTCGCTGTTGATCGGCGGTTCCTACGTCAAGGAAGAGCAGGTCATGGCCGGCGATCGCAAGATCTCGTCCGGTGGCCCGCCGTTCTTCGGCGGCCAGAGCAATACCGGCTTTCCGGGCTCGTTCGTCGACCCGCGCGACAATAAGCGCTACGTGCTGGGCAACAACAACAGCTTCGTACCGTTCAGCTCCAACACGCACGGCTACAACACCGCCCCGGACAACTACCTGCTGACCCCGCAGGAGCGCAAGTCGCTGTTCGCGCAGGGCACCTTCGACATCGCCGATAACCTGACCTTCCGCGTCGAGACCCTGTACAACCAGCGCCTATCCGAGCAGTTGCTCGCGGCCATGCCGGTCACCGGCCTGACCCTGAACAAGGACAGCATCTACAACCCGACCAAGGGCACCGCCGGCGCACGCGACCTGATCAGCGTCAGTCGCCGCTTCCAGGAATCGGGTGGCCGCTCGTTCAACCAGGACGTCAAGAACTTCCACTTCTACGGCGGCCTGGAAGGCTACTTCAACTTCGGCGAGCGCACCTTCGACTGGGACGTGGGCTACCGCTACGACCGCAGCGACGAGAACACCCTGACCTACGGTCTGTTCAACCTGGCCGCGCTGCGCAACGCCTACGGCCCGTCCTTCATCGACGGCGGCGGCGTCGCCCGCTGCGGCACGCCCACGGCGGTGATCGCCGGCTGCGTGCCGATCAATCCGCTCGGTGGCCTGGGTTCGATCAGCAAGGAGGCGCTGGATTACGTGTCCTTCACCGCCCACGACTCGCGCAAGGTCGAATCCAAGAGCTACACCGCCAACATCAGCGGCGAGCTGTTCGATCTGCCGGCCGGTCCGCTGGGCTTCGCCGCCGGCTACGAGCACCGCACCGAGAGCGGCCAGTTCGATCCGGACGCCTTCATCGCCGCCGGCCTGAGCACCGGCAACGGCAGCAAGCCGACCCGCGGCGACTACTCGCTGGACGATCTCTACGCCGAGTTCGCGGTGCCGGTGCTGGCCGACCTGCCGTTCGCCAAACTGCTGGATTTCTCGATCGCCACGCGCTACTCGGACTACAGCAACTTCGGCGACACCTTGAACAGCAAGTTCGGTTTCCGCTGGAAGCCGTTCGACGATCTGCTGATCCGCGGCAACTGGTCGGAAGGCTTCCGCGCGCCCAGCATCACCAACCTCTACGCCGGCGATTCCGACACCTTCGTCAGCTACGCCGATCCCTGTTCCAGCCACTCGGGCAAGCGCAGCGATCCGACCGTGGCCGCGCGCTGCGCCGCCGACGGCGTGCCTAACGGTTACACCCAGTCCGGCAGCGGCTCGTCGCGACAGACCGTGGAGCCGTTCACCAACAAGTCCAACCCGGACCTGCAGCCGGAGACCTCGATCAGCAAGACCCTAGGCTTCGTCTACAGCCCGAGCTGGCTGCAGGGCTTCGACATCGCGGTGGACTGGTACCGGATCACCATCGAGAACGCGATCACGCGGCCTACCGCGCAGTTCGTGCTCGACAAGTGCTACTCCGGCACGCCCGGCGAGCGCGCCGTGTACTGCGCCCTGTTCAAGCGCGACAACGCCTATCCGGGCAACCCCGGCACCATCACCGACATGGACCTGCCGCTGTTGAACCTGGCCGAGTACGAGGTCGAGGGCTACGACGTCACCGTCAACTACCGTCTGCCGGAAACCGCCTACGGCAAGTTCTCGGTCACCTGGGACACCAGCTACACCGCCAACTGGGAAGCCAAGACCACCAAGGACTCCAAGCCCGAGCAACGCCAGGGTCTGTACCTGCCGCAGGATCCGTACTGGCGCATCAAGTCCAACCTGTACCTGGATTGGAGCAAGGGCGACTTCGGCGCGACCTGGGGCATGCGCTACAAGTCGGGCATCGACGAGACCTGCCCGGCGGCGTTCAAGGCCTACTGCTCCAGCCCGCAGACGCTGGAGAACCACCTGGGCGCGGTCACGTACCACGACCTCCAGTTCCGCTACAACACGCCTTGGAACGCGACCGTCTCGATCGGCGCCAACAACGTGTTCGCGAAGGACCCGCCGCTGGCCCTGACCGCGCCGTACAACCAGTTCGACCAGCAGTACGACGTGCCGGGCCGGTTCTACTACATGCAGTACCGCCAGCGCTTCTGAGCGAGGCGGGCGCATGCCCGCCAGGATCGCCGCGGCCATTACGGCCGCGGCGGATCGATGCGACACGACCCCGGTACCGACGGTGCCGGGGTTTTGCGTTGATGGAGGTCGCGACGTCGCGTCCGGCGTTGCGAAACGAAAGCGCGGACGCTTTAACGCCGGTCGCTGAGCAGCAGGTCGCCGCTGGGCGAGGCCGACACGGCCACCGGGTACAGCTCCTGCAAGGCCTCGACGAAGGCATGCGGATCGTCGCTGCGGAACACGCCGCTGACCCGGATCCGCGCCACCGCCTCGCCCTGCAGCACGATGCGGCGATGGCTGTAGCGATTGAATTCGGTGACCGCCGCCGGCAGGGCCTGATCCTCGAAGGCCAACTTGCCCGACAACCAGGCGGGCAGGGCGGCGTGGCGATCGGGCTGGATCATGCGCAGCGGCTTGCGCTGGCCGAAGCTGGCCTTCTGTCCAGGGTCCAGTGTCGCCAGCTGCACCGGCGCCGCGCCGTCGGCCGCGGCGGCCAACAGCAGCACGCGGCCTTCGATCAGCGCCACTTCGATCTCGCCCTCGCGGCGGTAGACCTCGAACTCGGTGCCGACCGCCTTGACGCTGCCGTCCTCGGTCTGGACCAGGAACGGGCGCGTTTCCTTGGCGACGCGGAAGAAGGCACGGCCGCGCACCAGCGATATCCGCCGTTGTTCGCCGGAGAACCGCACCTGCAGGCGGGTGTCGGTGTCCAGGCTCACGCGCGAGCCGTCGGCCAGCGCGATCGTACGGCTTTCGCCGATCGCGGTGACGTAGTGCTGTTCCGGCACGGGCGGCGCCGGTTGTAAGCGCCAACCGATCACCGCCAGCGCGACCAGCGCGGCGGCCGCGCCACTCCACCAGGCCGCGCGCGTGCCGCGCTTGCGTGCCGACGCGGGCGCGGCCGGCGCCGGGGTTTCGGCGCGAATGCGCAGCGCGACCTCCGGATGCGGCGCGTGCTCGCCCAAGGTCGACCACATGCGCTCGATGCGTTCGTAGGCGGCGCGATGACGCGGGTCGGCGTCCAGCCATTGCCGGCAGTCGCGACGCTCGCTTTCGCTAACGTCGTCGGCGCGCAGCCGCGCGAACCAGGCCGCGGCCTGGCGCCGGATAGGATCGCCGCCTTCGACGACGTTAAGACGGGTGGTGCTCACGGATCTCCCAATCGCGTATCGAAATGCAGCAGGGCGCGCATCATCTGTTTTTCCACGGCGCTCACGCTGATCTCCAGGCGCCTGGCGATCGCGCTGTAGGTCAGGCCTTCGTAGCGCTGCAGCAGGAAGACCTGCCGGCAGCGCGGCGAAAGCTCGTCCAACGCCGTCAGGAATAACTGCAGGCGCTTGTTGCCTTCGTAGACGCGCTCGCCGTAAGGCACCTCACTCGGCCAGTCGCCGGTCAGCTCGTCCAGCGATACGTGCTGCTGGGTGCAATGGCTGACGTCGCGCCTGAAACGGTCGCGCACCAGATTGGAGGCGATGCGCAGCAGGTAGGCTTCGACATTGAGCACATCGGCGGTGGAGGGCATGCGCATCAGCCGCACCAATGCTTCCTGCGCCAGGTCCTCAGCGTCGTCGGCGTTGGGCAGATGGCGCAGGAAATAGCGCACCAGCGCGGGCCGGTGCTGCTCGATCATGCGCGGCAGGTCGGCGCGGCCCGATGCAGGACCGCTCAGCTCCGCTGCGTCTATCCCGCCCTCGTTCATCGCCTTGCAGCCTCCGCCAGGTGGTCGCACGCTAAGTGATGGCGGGCGCTACGGCAAGTGCGATGCGGTCGACTGAGGGATCGGTGCGGCGCTGCGTCTGCATCGGTCAAGGGAGTGGCAAATACTCAAGTCAGGGACGGCTCCATCGTCAGCCGGGGGAAGGTTTCAATGGGAACAGTTTCGAGGGGAGCGAAGCCGTGGCGCACGCGGCATCCGTTGACGGTCGCGCTGAGCGTCGCGCTCGGCTTGTCGGCCTGCATCGGTGCGCATGCCGCGCAGGCGCAGACGCAAGGCGCCGCGCACGACTACGCACTGCCGGCGCAGCCGCTGGGCGCCGCGTTGAACCAGCTGGCCGCGTCGGGGGACGCGCAGATGCTGGTGCCGCCGGAGCTGGTGCGCAATCGCACCGCGCCGGCCTTGTCCGGCCGTTACACGCTCACGCAGGCGCTGGAGCGCCTGCTCGCAGGCAGCGGCTTGAGCTACCGGGTCACCCGCAGCGGCGTGATCACCATCGTCGCCGCGCCGGCCACGCCGCGTCCGCGCCAGACGCCGACCGCGCCGCCGCCCAAAGCCAAGGCGGCGGCCGCCGAACCCGACCCGACCGACCTGGCCACCGTCCAGGTCACCGGCTCGCGCATTAAGCGCGCCGAGATCGAAGGCCCGTCGCCGATCACCGTGATCAGCGCCGAGCAGCTCGAACGCGAAGGCCACGCCACCGTATTCGAGGCCCTGGACACGCTGGTCATGGCCAACGGCGCGGTCGAGACCGAGCTGTCCGGCGGCTTTTCCGCCAACGCCCATCCGCTCAACCTGCGCGGCCTCGGCCCCGGCCGTTCGCTGCTGCTGATCGACGGCCGCCGCGCCGCCGACTATCCCTTTCCGTACGAAGGCCGCAGCAACTTCCAGAACTTCGGCAACATCCCTTCCGGCGCGGTGGACCGCATCGAAATCCTGGCCGGCGGCGCCTCGGCCATCTACGGCGCCGACGCGGTGTCGGGCGTGGTCAACGTGGTGCTCAAGCGCGATTACCAGGGCGACGAGATCAAACTGCGCACCGGCACCAGCTCGATGGGCGGGCGCGACCGCTTCGACCTGCAATGGACCGGCGGACGCACCGGCGAGAACTGGGGCGTGACCTATGCGTTCCAGTACTACAACCAGGAGCTGCTGTACGGCTTCCAGCGCGACGATTGGGACCTGCGCAAGAATCCGGTGGTCGACCCGCGCCTGGGCGTGCAGCCCGACGCCGGCCTGCGCATCCGCCGCGGCAGCACCAGCAGTTCCAGCCCGCTGATCGCGCCGCCGGCCGGCACCTGCGAGCGCTGGGGCGGCGAGTTCGTGCGCCATACCTACAAGCGCATCAGCTCCAACAACGTCCAGACCCTGGGCGACGGCTGCGGCACCTGGAACGACGCGCGTTACCAGCACCTGAGCAAGGGCAAGGACGAACTGGCCGGCTACGTGTTCGGCACCTGGGACTTCAGCGACGGCCTGCAAGGTTGGGCCTCGGTGCAGGCCTGGCGCTCCAAGGTCGAATCCCTGGGCGGCTTCGAAAGCATCACCGGCCCGCACACCGACGGTGTCGGCCGCCGTGGCGATTTCTACGACCCGCAGTTCAACAGCGTGATCGCGCCCAATCGCCTGCTCACGCCGGTCGATCTGGGCGGCGTGGAGCAAATGAATCAGCACTATTACGAACGCTCGCTGGACGTGGCGGTGGGTCTGCGCGGCAGTTTCGCGCAGCGCTGGGACTGGGACCTCACCCTCAGCCGCGCCGACTACTACTTCGAGCGCACGCGCAGGCGCATGGTCGGCAACCTGGTCAACGACTACTTTTTCGGCCCGCAACTGGGCACCCGTCCCAACGGCGTGCCGATCCATCGCCTGAATCTGGACCGTTGGTACCGGCCGATGACGCCGGAGGAATACGCCTCGATCTCGACGCTGGCGCGCTATGAAGCCGAGTCCTGGGTCAATACCGCCAGCTTCGTGGTCACCGGCGAACTGTTCGATCTGCCGGCCGGTCCGGTCGGCGTGGCCGGCGTGGTCGAAGCCAGCTCGCAGGGCTACGACCTGTCCAGCGACCCGCGCGTGCAGCCGGGCGTGGTCCAGCTGTACAACCTCACCGGCACCAACGGCGGCGGCGAACGCGACCGCTACGCGGCCGGCATCGAGTTCAGCGTGCCGATCACCCAGACCATCAAGGCCAGCCTGGCCGGGCGCTTCGACAAGTACGACGACATCACCGCGGTCGACGACGCGCGCACCTGGAATGTGGGCCTGGAATGGCGCCCGACCGAGTCGCTGCTGATACGCGGCGCCTACGCCACCAGCTTCAAGGCGCCCGACCTGCATTGGGTGTTCAGCGAGGGCAGCGGCAGCTTCGGCAGCAACACCGATGTGTGGCGTTGCATCGCCGCCGGCGCCAACCCGGGTTGTTCGGGCTACAGCTACAACATGTTCAGCCTCAGCGAGGGCGATCCGAATCTCGAGGAAGAGACCGGCAAGTCCTGGAGCGCGGGCGTGGTCTGGGACGTGGCCGACGGCGTGTCGATCACCGCCGACTACTGGAACATCGAGCTCAACGGCGCGATCGAACGCCTCAGCGTAGGCAGCATCCTGGCCGGCGAGGCGGGCTGCCGCACCGGCAAGATGCTCAATGGCCAGCCGTTCCAGTTCGCACCGGGCTCGGGCTACTGCCAGGCGATCACCGCGCTGGTCACGCGCCGCCCGGAAGGTAACGAAGCCATCGACCGGGTGGTGGAGATTCGCTCGGCGCCGATCAACCAGTCCTACCGCCGCGTCGCCGGCATCGACGCCGGCATCAACTGGCGGCTCAAGACCGATCGGTTCGGCGACTACCGTTTCGATCTGAACTGGTCGCACACGCTCAAGTCCGAGCAGCAGGTGTTCGCCACCGACGGCGTCGAACGCGATTGGCGCGACGATCCGGACAACCTGGACTTCCGCAGCCGCGTGCGCGCGGGCGCCAGCTGGCGTCGCGGCGACTGGTCGTCCAGCCTGTTCATGACCCGCTACGGCAGCCTGCCCAAGTTCGGCGGAGTCGGCCGCACCGGCGTGCACTTCATCTGGAACGCCAACATAGGCAAGCAGATCACCGAACAGGCCGCGCTCAAGTTCTACGTCAACAACCTGTTCAACAACCTGCACCCCGACGACGAGACCAACAACAGCTTCCCGTACTTCTACGACGCCTACAGCCCGATCGGGCGCGAGCTGGCGCTGCAGTTCGAGTACCAGTTCAAGTAAGGTCGTAGCCGACGATGGGGCCCGGCGCGCCGGGCTCCATCCTCTTCGGGCCGCCTCGCGCGGCGGACGGACGAACCGGGAAGACGAAGCATGAGCAACGGGCTGCACCGAACGCTGGCCTTGGCCGCGTGCCTGGCCTGCGCGGGTGCCGCGCAGGCGCAAGCCGGCGACGGCCAGCCGCGACCCGCCGACACCAAGCTCGCGGCGCCCGCGCCGGCCTTGGACGACGGCCCTTATCTGAGCTACGAGCCGGGCCAGGTGTCGGCGCGCTGGGTCTGCGGCGGCAAGCTCATCGAGCGCAAGATCCCGGCCCCGCGCTGGCCGGTCGAGGTCAAGCCCGAATGCGGCTATCCGCGTGTGATCGAGGTCTCGGCGCCGGCCACGCCCGACTCGGGCGCACCGGTGAAGAGCGTGTCGCGAATCGCGGCCCTGTCCGACGTGCACGGCCAGTACGAGATTATGGTGCAGCTGCTGCGCGCCAACGGCGTCATCGACCAGCGCCACGAATGGCGCTACGGCAAGGGTCATCTGGTCATCGTCGGCGACGTGTTCGACCGCGGCCCGCAAGTGAACCAGGCGCTATGGCTGATCTACGAACTGGAGCGCCAGGCGCGCAAGGCCGGCGGCGGCGTGCATCTGCTGCTGGGCAACCACGAGATCATGGTGCTGGCCAACGACCTGCGCTACGTCAACGACGGGTACAAGACCAACGCGACGCTGCTGGGCAAGCCTTATCCCGAACTCTACGGCCCCGACACCGTGCTGGGGCGCTGGCTGCGCAGCAAGCCGGTGATGGCGCAGATCGACGACCTGCTGTTCGTGCACGGCGGCATCGCCGAGGAATACCTGGCGCTGGGGCTGGAGCGCGGCGACGCCAACGCGCGCTACCGCGCCTCGTTGGGCACGCCCAAGGCGGTGTGGTCGCAGGACCCGGTGCTGAGCGGGCTCTATAACGGCAAGACCAGCCCGATCTGGTACCGCGGCTACTTCACGGACCCGCAGCTGGATCAGGCGCGCGTGGACGCGATCCTGCACCGCAGCGGCGTCAAGCGCATCGTCGTCGGCCATACCTCGATGAAGACGGTCGGCCTCTATTTCGACGGTGCGGTGATCTCGGTCGACAGCAGCATCAAGAACGGCGAGTCCGGCGAACTGCTGATCGTGGAGGACGGGCGTTTGAGCCGCGGCACCCTGGACGGCACGCGTCTGCCGTTGACCCAGGCCGCAAGCGCCGAGGATTGAGCGCTTGCGACGCAGCGCGCCTCAGCGGGCGATCTCCAGCAGTTCGACGTCGAACACCAGGGTCGCATTCGGCTCGACCTGGCCGGGCACGCCGGCCTCGCCGTAGCCCTGTGCGGCCGGCACCCAGAACCGGTACTTGCTGCCGGTAGGCATCAGCATCAGGCCTTCGCGCAGGCCGGGCATGATCTGGCTGAGCGGAAACTCGGACGGGTGGTCGATCGCGTAGGTGTTCTCGAACTCCTTGCCGTCCAGCACCGCGCCGATGTAGTTCACCCGCACCGTCGCGTCGGCGGCCGGCTTGGCGCCCTTCGCATCGCGCACGACCTGATACTGCAGGCCCGATGCGGTCTTGACGATGCCGGGCTTGGCGCCGTTCTCGGCCAGGAATTCGCGGCCGCGCTCGAGGTTTTTCTTGGCCAGCGCCGCCTGCTCGGTCTTACGCTGGTCCTGCAGCTGGCGCACGAAGTCCTTGCGGATCTGCGCGACCTGGGCCTCGTCCAACTGCGGCTTCTGGCCGGCGTGGGCGGCGCGCAAGGCGGCGACCACGATGTCGATATCGACCTCATTGCGCACCGGCGCGATCTGCTTGGCCAGGTCCAGGCCGACCATGTAGCTGGTCTTGGCGCGGGCGTCGTTCAGGCGCAGCGGCGCTGCGTCCGGCGACGCGGCCGTATCGCCGCCTTTGGGCTGGCAGGCGCTCAGCGCGATGGGCAGCAAGGCGAGCAGGCAGACGTGGGCGACACGATTCATGGTGGGGCTCTCTACGGAGTGGGGACGTCGCATGGGCGGTGCGCGGCTTCGCGTCAGTCCTCGACGGCGAAGCTCACCATCATGCCCATGTCCTCGTGTTCCAGATTGTGGCAATGGAGCATGTAGCGTTGGGTGCCGGAGAACGGCTGCGAGAAATCGATCGCGATGCGCACGATCTCGCCCGGCCAGACCACGACGGTGTCGCTCAGTCCCAGATCTTGCGGCCCCAGGCCCTGCGGCGCGACCTTGCGGCTGCGCACGTCGGGCGGGCTGATGCTGCGCGAGACCACGCGGAACTGAAAACCGTGCAGATGGATCGGGTGCGGCATGCTGGTCATGTTGTTGCGGATTTCCCAAACCTCGCGACTGCCGCGCTTGACGCTGAAGACCGGCGCGTGGCCGACCTGATGGTAGTTCCAGTCGTTGATGAACCAGGTGCCGTCGCTGTCCATGCGCAGCCGGATCGGCCGCACCGGCCAAGCGGTGGTGTCCGGCGGCGCGGGCAGCGTGCTCAGCGCGGCCGGCACATTGGCCGACGCCAGCCTGGCCTGACGGCGCTGGCTGTCGCTGCACGCGGCCACGCAGAACTGCATCAGGTCCAGCGCATCGCCCATCGGCGCCGCGCCCGGATGGTCGCCCATGGGATCGGGCGCGAATGCGCCGGACTCGTCCTCGTTCTCCATCGCCACGTATTCCAGGCTGCGCAGCAGCACGCGCGCGCCGGGCGCCAGCGCGCCGAAGTCGACCAATACGTCGACGCGCTGGGCCGGCGCCAGGAACACGTCGTCCATGCTCCAGGCCTGCGCCAGCAAGCCGCCGTCGGTGCCGATCAGCCGGAACGGCAGCGGCTGGCCTTGGTGGTCGAACGCGATCCGCAGCATGCGCGCGTTGCAGCCGTTGACCAGGCGCAGGCGGTACAGCGCCGGCAGCACCTCCAGGAAGGGCTCGGGCGTCCAGTTCACCAGCACGCGATTGCCGATCCAGTCGTCGGCGCCGATGCGATAGACGATGGCGTTGTCGGCGTCGACCTGCTTGTCGGCGATGAATAAGGGCAGGTCGCGCTCGCCCCAGCGCAGGCCCAGGCGCTCGCCCAGGGCGCGATCTTCCTCGTCCTCGACCCGCAACAACCCGGCCAGGCCGCGCTGCAGTTGCAGGCCGGTGCGCTCGTGCGGATGCGCGTGGTACCAGCACAGGCCGGCGCGGTTGTCGATGCGATAGCGGTAGGTCTGGCGCGCGCCGGCCGCCACCGGATGCAGGCCGCTGCCGTCGTTGGCCTCGTCGATGCTCAGGCCGTGCCAATGGATGGTGGTGGCTTCGGTCAGCTCGTTGGCGAGCACGACTTCGACGCTGTCGCCCGTGGCGGCGCGCAGCAGGGGATTGGCGACGGCGCGCCCCTCGACGCTGCCGGCGTAGTGCCAGACCGGCGTCGGCTTGCCGGCGAAGATCGGGAACGCCGCCGCGCGCGCGCTCAAGGCCAGCGGCGCGGACAGCGCGACTTCCGCGAACAGGCCCTCGCGGCCGGGCAGGCGCAGCGGCGTCTGGAACGGTTGCGCGTTGGGCAGGCCGGGCGCCGTGTGCGCGTCCGCCGCCGGGTTCATGGCGTGGTCGTGCTCGCGCCGGCGCTTGAACAGCCAGGGCGTGGCGGCCACCACCGCGGCCGCGGCGGCCAATCCGACGAACAGGCGGCGACGCGTGATGTCAGTCATGCAGCCTTGCCCTCACGCCGCGCGCTCGCGGCTCCCCAAGCCGCCGGATTCTGTCATGGAATCATTGCCGTAAAACCGCGGTGTATCCCACATTCGCGCGCGCGGCGGCTGTCGCGAAAACGCATAACGGCTATGGTTGGCAGGGCGTCCGCGCGCCAGCGTTCCCACTGGCGAGCGGACTGGCGAAGCGGCCGCGGTGAGCTGAGGACATCGCTCGATGCTGCGTCTGCCGGGTTCGGCCCCCCGTCGCGGGCGCGGTGTCGGCGCGCTTCGAGGGTTCGACGATGGGCTCAGCCCAGGGCTTTCTTCAGCAGTGCGCGGATCTTCTTTTCCTCTGCCGCGTCCAGCGACTTCAGCGCGAACGCGGTCGGCCACATCTCGCCGTCGTCGAGCTGAGCCACATCGTTGAAACCGAAGGTCGCGTAGCGGCTGCCGAACTTGGACGCGGCCTGTAGGAAGCACAGGATCTTACCGTCCTCGTTGGCGTAGCCGGGCATGCCGTACCAGGTCTTGGGGAACAGGTGGGGCGCGACCTCGGTGACGATGCCGTGCAGCTTCTTGGCGATGGCGCGATCGGCGGGCGGCATCTCCCCGATCTTGGCGATCAGGTCCTTTTCGCTCTCGGCCTTGCTCGCCTGTGCCTTCAGTTCCTTGGCGCGTTCCTTCATCGCGGCGCGTTCTTCGGCCGAGAAGGCCTTGGACGGGATCTTGCTGGCGGCGGCTTTCTTCTTCGCGGTCATGAGGAATCTCCTAATGCGATCGGTGGCCGTGGAGGCAGGCCGCGTCAGCGGGCGCTGCCGGATCGGGCCGGGGCAGGGTAGCGGCGTTGGGGGAGGTCAGGCCAGCGCCACCCGCTGGGCGAGTGGCGCTGGCCCGGAGAGCATCGGGCGCGGCCTAGGGCGCGCCCGCCGGGTTCACGTGGAGTCGGCGCCGGAGCGCCTGCGCCACTGGCTCAGGTACGGCAGCGCGAACAGGTACAGGCCGGTGATCGTCAGCAGAGCCAGCGGCGCCAGCGGCACGTAGGACACCCAGACCAGCGGCTGCTTCTGCGCCAGCGCGATAAAGGTCGCGATCACGGACAGGGTGAAAATCATCGACATCCAACGGTGGAATTGCCGTATCCACTGATTCATGCAGAGCTCCTTTGACGATGGGCGCCTCAAAGCGCGGCGAACTACCGGCCGTCACCCCAAGACGGTTGCGGACATCGAAAGCGAATGCTTCAGCGTACTTCGTTGATGCGGACGTGATTGCCGGCTGGGTCGCGAAACGCGCAGTCGCGCACGCCGTAGGGCTGCACCGTCGGCTCGTGGATCACCTCGGCGCCGGTGGCCTGCACGCGGTCGAAGGTCGCGTCCAGGTCCGGGCTGGCCAGGATGATCATGGCGTAGGTGCCCTTGGCCATCATCTCGGCGATGACGCGATGCTCCTCCGGGGTGACCCCCGGCGTGGCGCTGGGCGGGAACAGCACGATCGACACCTCGGGCTGCCCGACCGGGCCGACCGTGATCCAGCGCATGCCGTTGTAGCCCACGTCGTTACGGACCTCGAAGCCCAGCGCGTCGCGGTAGAAGGCCAGCGAGGCCTCCGGATCGGTGTGGGCGAGAAAGCTGGAGTGAATGCTGAGGTTCATGGCAGTCCTGCGTTTGGGTAGGAGCCGTCATGCTAGCCGCGCCTAGTCGCCCGGCGCTTCTCGATTCCTGATCGGTCTGGTCACTTGCTTGGCCACGCACGCCGGCATCCCCTCGGTGGCGGCCGCCGCCTCGCGCCGATACACGCTGGGCGACACCCCCACCAGCTCGGTGAAGCGGGTGCTGAACGTCCCCAGCGACGAACACCCGACCGCGAAACAGACCTCGGTCACGCTCATCTCCCCCACCCGCAACAGCGCCATCGCCCGTTCGATCCGCCGCGTCATCAGATAGCTATACGGTGACTCCCCGTACGCCGCCCGAAACTCCCGACTCAGATGCCCACCCGACATATGCACCCCACGCGCGAGTGCCTCCACGTCCAGCGGCTGGGCGTACTCGCGGTCGATGCGGTCGCGCACGCGGCGCAGGCGGGCTAGGTCGCGGAGGTGGGTGGGGGAAGTGGTGTTGTCGGTCACCCGTGGGCTCGCGCTGGTGTTGGTCGGAGTCTTGTAGATGCCGTGACGGCAGGGCTTGGCCTGAGGCTTGCGGGTTTGGATCGAAGCTCATAACCAGGCATAGCGAGGCCTTCAACACAAAGTTTTCTGATGCTGCGGGAACCGCTGGTGTTACTTTAACATATTGAAATTAAAGGCTAAGTACGAGTAATTTTTACTGGATTCAGTGGTGATTAGGAATTTCAGGGGTGCCAATGGTGTCGTGTACTCCCAGCAGAAAACGATGGCGGTAGTGGCCGCTAGCTCATGTATGCTCGCTGGAACGGAAGCGGGCTAGGATTCGTGGGCGTCCGGCACCGGTTACAGAGATAGCGTTGCGCGCGGATGTCACGATCTGAAAGTCCGCATAGGGGACAGTAGCAGGGTGCTCAAGGGATATGACGACAACGCGGTTCATTCATCTTTCTGATATACATTTTAATTTCAGTAGTCCTGGGTTCGGTGTCACTCCAGACGGTGACGTGCGCAATGAGTTGCTTCGTGACATTCGCAAACAAGTAGCTGACAGTGGTGAGGCGCAGGCCATTCTGGTCTCAGGCGACATTGCATACGCTGGGAAGAAAGCCGAGTACATAACTGCCGCCAACTGGTTAGACGAGGTATGCGACGCGGCCGGGTGTCCGCGATCTGGCGTTCTGGTCTGCCCAGGTAACCACGACATAGATCAAGCCGTTATTCGCAAAAGCAGCCTGATCCGAGATGCTCATGAGGCGATTCGTCGTGGCGATCAATTGTATGAACATCAGCAGGCTCTTGATCAGAGGTTATCTGAGCCAGATGCCTGCCGGTTGTTGTTCGCGCCGTTAGCCGAGTTTAATGAGTTTGCGGCAAGATATAACTGCGCCTTCTATTCGGGTGACAATTTCTTTTGGGAGCGGGACTTCACGCTCAACGATGGCTCGGTCCTGCGCGTGCGCGGACTGAATACTGCGCTGCTATCGGGGCTGGCTGATCGGCCTACATCTCTAATGCTCGGGGCGCGAGCTTCTACTATGCTGCAACACGATGGTGTTGAGTATCTTGTTATGAGTCATCACCCTCCATCGTGGCTCCTCGATCAAAGTGATGCGAGACGGAACTTTGATGCGCGGACCCGATTGCAGCTGTTTGGTCATGAACATGATGCGCGGTGCGACATGGGGCTCGATTACGTCCGATTGTACGCGGGGTCCGTTAACCCGCATCGAGGAGAGCAGGGTTGGTCGCCTGGATACAATATCATTGACTTGTCAGTGTCTGGGACCGACTCGACGCGTCACCTGTGCGTCGAGGTGCGAGTACGCGAATGGACGAATTCGCCGCTAACTTTCCGTGCGCAACTAGATAGAAGTCATAAGGAGGTGCGAACCGTGCACATTCCGCTGCAGCCGTGGAATCAGCCTGCGCCGGCGGCACAGCAGTCCTCAGTCTCTACGTCCTTAGAGGAGATTGCGTGTTCGCCCGTGACATCTGCACGGCCGAGCTCGGACGTGCGGGAAGGCGTGCATCGTTTTTTTCGACTCGGGGCCTCGCAGAAGAGCGAGCTGGTTGGGAGGCTCGGTCTCGCGAATGATGAAGACCGAGACTTCCCTGACTTCGAGCGTTATAAACGATCTCTAGTAAGAGCCAATCAAGCTGGCCTTTGGCCCAAGGTGATGGGGCTTATCCATGAACTGGAGAATGGGTAATGAGTGATACGTTGAGCAATATAGGTCCCATGTACCGTAAGCGCGGCTTGAACACAGACGCGCAGTTGATCAACGATCGTATCGCCGCGGCTCAGGTCGTGCATGAGGAGTTTCGGGCGTCTGAGCTTCCAGCCCTTCTGCGCACGGCGATGGGGCGTGCGGTGCCCGGTGATCTGGAAGGTTTGATAGGTGAGGTCAAAAAGGTTGACCCCACCTTCGATGCCAATGCAGGTATGCCAGAGATGATTATTCTGGCTTCTGCGATCTTGCGGCAGGTCATAGACGACGGTGAGAGCGTTGGCAATCGTGCCACGCTGGCTACTGTCGTTGCAGCATTCGGGGGGCTAAGGACCTTCGAGGCTGATGTGGAGCTTGTGGATCATGCGCAAAGGATGTTGACTCGTCGCCAGGATACTGGCCTGCCGGTAGTGTCGACGATCAAGCATGCAAAGCGTCCATCGTTGGATGATGATCACGGCTTGTTATTGGCGGCAGCACAGCAGAATAACTTTTCCAGCGCGCATGCGCCCTTGAAGAAGATCCTCGATAGCGGCCCGGTGTATACGGAGAAGGCGTATTCGACATTAACGCTTCAGTTCAACGGTCTGGTGTCGGCGCATAACTTGTTGGTTGAGCAAATGAACGCCCATTGGTGGGTGTTGAATGGTTGGAGTTTAGACGCCGGTCGATCCTTTTCGGATTTGCCCGCGGCGGATGTGGCAATACGGGTCGGCATCGAGCTTGCGCGACTGACGAAAAGTAGTCCGCTCGGACTGTTCGCTGCGCCGGCACTGCTCTTTCGGGTGCTGGAGAAGGCCGGCTTCAATCCTAAAGAAGTGGTCAGGCTGGGGGACGTGGTTAAAGCGTCTTCCATAGATTGGCGGCAGGGGTGGGCATCGGGTTGGCTCGATGCCGCTGATTCTGCGCTCCTACTACCAGTGACGCTGGCAGTCGCTATGGCGGTCGATGCTAACGACGAGGTCGATTGGGAGCCACGCTATGAGCGTGCTAGCGGCGTCTCTCCGGGAGCGTCGGTGGAGTTGCTTGGGCTGGCTCGCCAAGTGTATTTGGAATCGCTTTTGCAGCCACATATCAGTGCATGAGTAGCGTGCTTGCTAAACAATGTAGGCAACCCGGGTGTGGCGGACCGGCCTCTGGCCAGTGCCTGGAGCATTTTCCTTTCGACGAGTGCCCTAACCTCATTGAGTCAGGAGCAGCTGAGGTTCGGTTGGCTGCACTTGGTGATGTCGATGCCGAGCTGTTTGTGGGTGAGCCGGCTGCCGAGCTAGTCCAGGTCTCGGTTGGAGCTTCCTTTGGGCAACTGGACTGTGACGCCTTCTTGCGCCGTCGCGATGCAGTAATCGTATCGCTGCTGGCTGGTCCAGAAGCAGGCAAGACCACGCTAATCGCCACGATGTATGAGTTAGCGCGGCGCCGAGGTTATAGAGATCTGCGCTTCGCTGGGAGTGATTCTATTCGTGGTTTTGAGGAGCGTTGTCACTTGTCACGTCATGTTTCTGGAGCGGAACATGCCGATACGCAACGTACCCGCGGTGGCCCCCCGCAGTTTCTACACTTGCGCTTGGCGGGCCAGACTCGCTCTTTCGACTTCTTGTTGGCTGATCGGGCTGGCGAGTTTGTAACACGCGTGCTGGCCTACCCTGACAGTATTGCCACCTTTCCCGAAGTGGTGCGCGCCGATCATTTGCTGCTTTTGGTCGATGGGTCCGAGCTATTTCACCGAGCTCCTCAGGCGAACTCAACGGCCAAGCGTGTCTTTCAAGCGTTGGAGCAAAATAATCTGCTGGGGTCGCGCCCGCTTCACATAGTGGTTACTAAGAAGGACATGTTCAGTGGCATAGAGCTCGATAAAGTAGAGCAGCGGGCCCAGCGTCTCGGGGAGTTCTTCAGTGAGCGCCATCGCTTAGTGCATCTCCACTTGACGGGAGCTCGTGCACGAGCAGGGGAGGCAGAGTTTGGGGAAGGTATTGAAGAGCTGCTGCAGGCACTGTTGCCGCGCGAAGTTGCGCCGATGTATGTCGCCGTGCCAACAGGGCTCACTACTCATTTGGACGATGCATTGAGTCGCTTCATGGATGCCTTAGGGGCACGTGTATGAGGAGAATCATTGCTGCAGGCCTTCCCGCCTCAGGAAAATCTAGTTTCATTGCGGCGTTGACCTACTTACTCAACGCCAAGGAACTGCAAACGCGACTAACGCTCGCTTCGCTTTCAGGGGATGAGAAGCATCTCCAGGCGCTGGAGCATGAATGGCTTGGTGTGAAGCCCTTGCCCCGAACACAGCGTACAAACGAGCACTGGGGTCAGTTCAATGTGCGCGATACCCGCACAGGCGATACCGCCGAGTTGCTTGTGCCAGACATGCGTGGCGAACTGTTTGAGCAGCCAGCTACTATCGGCGGCTGCCAGCGCGCGCTCTGGGAGTCGTTACTGGACTGTGATGGTATGATGCTTTTCACTAACGTCGACCGACCTGACGACGACCACATGGCTTGTGACATGGCCAATGCTGTGGCGACCATTGTGGCGGCCAATTCAGAAGCTGTGGCTGCGCCGACTACTGTCAATGTCGACCCTTTTCAGGCTTCCTCGATGCCCGAAGAGTCCAAGCTAGTAGAGCTATTGCAGGCCATGAATCGTTGGCCGATCGCTAGTAAGTTGCGCCGGATCGCGTTGGTGCTGTCGGCTTGGGATGTCGTCCCTGTCCGGGCGCAAGAAGATCCGATCTCTTGGCTAGCTAAGCATCGCCCCATGCTCGACCAGTTTTTGGAGAGTAATTCAGATCTATGGGACGTTCGCGTGTATGGAGTCAGCGCTCTAGGCGGCCGTCTACCGCAAGACCAAGCGCGCTTACTAGATGTTGAAATCGCTGGTCAACGTATCAGGATTGTCGGTGCTGATACAGAGGCTCATGACCTCACAGTCATCTTGCACTGGTTAATGCAATCACCTACGACGCATGGCTGAGTTGCGCGCGAGCGGTATCGTAATTGATCAGGCCTTGCATGGTTACCGGCAGGGACATCGATTGCTGTCTGCCTCTACGGACTTTGATCCAGAAAGCGAAGCGCAGCTATTGGCATTGAGTGATCTGCTGACATCCGAGCCATTTGGTCTTCGGGGGTCCTATCTGTCAGGTTATCCGCTCAAATCAGCAAATAAGTACGTCTTGGCCCGGACTTGGCTAGCTGAGGGGGGGCGGCCAGGTAGTGTCTGGACTCACTCGCTTTTACTGGACTATGCCAGCCTGTCAGCGCTTGATGATGTGATGCCGTTACTAACGCTGTTTCAGCAGCCGTCATCTTCGTGCGAGAGCTCCGCTTATGCGATTCGATTGTCGGTTCGGTCCGCACGTGAAGTGACAGTGGACTCGTATGTCCCGACTGTAGCCAGCGATCCACGTGTTTCATGGGTTCTGCGCCATCTGTACGGACGCGCCGCTGTAAGTCGCTTCGTTGTTCCAGCAGGCGATGCTGCCGATGACGAACTCTTGG
The DNA here is from genome assembly GCF_001429785.1 of Lysobacter sp. Root916. Classification (GTDB taxonomy): domain Bacteria; phylum Pseudomonadota; class Gammaproteobacteria; order Xanthomonadales; family Xanthomonadaceae; genus Lysobacter. The sequence continues at coordinate 554,740 of NZ_LMJF01000001.1, forward strand.
TTATGGCGTTGTGGAGGCAGATGTGGCCGGGGCTACGTCGAGATTTCGCGTTTTTTACAAAGAGCACATCAGCGCTAGCTGAGGTTCCGGCAGGTTCGGCGCTGTGTTTTTCGTTGGATTCTAGTCTTATCTCGGACTTCAATAACAGTGCACAGTTTTTAGACCAGTACGAGATTGAGGGCTTTGATCGTCTGCAGCGTGATTTGCCGCGTCGTGGGCCTACGCGACTCCGTCGGTTCCTAGGACGATACGCATATGACGCGGCCAAGCCTCGTGCGGCGGTTCCGGCTTTAGCGGCATTGTTCAATGAACGCAAAAAACCGCGAGATGCTTTGGCGTCCTTCGAGCGCTTGCTCGGCACTTATCCGGGTATAGATCGCCTGAAGCGCGAGTTGCTGTTGGTGTGTATCAATGATCGCCAGGACGCAGATAGCTTGGTGCGGGCTCTGCAAGTGTTCGCTAATGAGCCATCGTTCGTCTCAGTGCAGTCTCTTGAAGAGGCGTTAAGCAAGTCGCCGTTGGTCGTTTCGAATGCGGCACGAGTTCTGGCAACAGTTGCTCAATCCCCTAGCAATACGACAGGGCATCAGGCCTTCATAGCACTAGCTCGTCAGTTGCCGTTGGCGGTTCTCGCGAGTCAAGCGAGCCCGGACATGCGTCAGCGTTTGCTTGAGCAGCGGCCTGAACTTGCCGGTCAGTCCTCGTTTTGGGATGTCACAGAGAGCGAGCGCATGATTCTCATGCAGCAGGCTATCTCGGCCGAGATAGCGGGCGCCTCGTTGTTGGAGGGTATGGGGGCTCGACTCTCATCCAGCGAAGCAGAGACAATCCTAGCGTATGAGCCAAATTTAGCGGTGCCACTGTGCCAGATGATTGGGAGTGGACTAGCTCCGTTGCATGCCGCGAATGGTCTTGGCACAGTTCCCGATGTTCTCAGTAAGATTGCGCGCGCCGGACTATCGGTCTCGTGGGAAGTGCTCGAGCGTGTATCCGAGCGATTAGTGAGAACGCACAATATTGGGTGTGCGAGCGATTGGGTGGAATTGTCACAACGGCTACATGTTGGGCCAGGCGTAGCGCATCCGTACGTACTTGGGCAATTGTTCTTAGCTGGCTTGAACTCCAAGAATGATGCGCATTTGTCCTTGTGCGAACGAGCGTTTGACACGCTGTGGACAATTAGCGATCAACATCCGGGGGCTCCGCGAGAACTAACCACCTTTCTTTGCGGTCAGCCCATGGTGCGTAAAGAATATTTTTATCCGGATATCTTGCTTGGCACGGCGTGGGCCCGCTATCGAGGTTCAGCCAGTGGCCGTGTGATGGCGCTTTCTGCGCAAGATGGTCGACTCGGTAAATTGGCGCGTTATATACGGCACTGCGATGGCGAAAGCGCACTTCGACGGATTGCCTTGCAACTGAGATCTCATAGCGCGGAACTCAAAGTGCCGCTTCGACTGGTAGAGGCAGCACTCAACGATGCTATGCCCTTTCTCTCTGCAAAGTTGCCGCGTAGTCCTAAGAGCTAGCTGGATGCCACCTACTTCAACGACGTGCGAACTTTTCGGGTTCGCAAGGCGCATTTAGGGCGTCATCAGACGCCGAGGTATGAATTGGTCGATCTGCTGACAGCCTTTGGTTGTTGAGCCTAAGCATAGCGAGAGGAAGCGCCGCCATCAGGTCCCACCACGCTGTTACGAAAAAGCCGGCACTAGGCCGGCTTCTCGTAAATGATTGATTTAATGGTGGAGCGGAAGGGGATCGAACCCTCGACCTTCGCATTGCGAACGCGACGCTCTCCCAGCTGAGCTACCGCCCCACGTGCTTAAAAGTGTAACGGCCCGGCGGCGAGGGCGCTAGTCCTGGGCGGCCAGCAGCGGGGCCAGGCCGGGTTCGAGGGCGGCGCGGCGCCAGCCGGAGAGGGCGTCGGGCCAGTCGCCGTGGTCGAGCAGGGACTCCAGCCAGCGGCGCGAGGCGAGTACGCCGTCGGGCAGGCCGAGTTCGGCGCTGCGCGCGGCGACCACGTCCTGCAGCTTGCGCAGGCGTTGTTTGTCGCGGGTTTCGCCTAGCGAGGCGTCGGGGGCGTGTTCTTCGTCGGGCAGCGGGGTGCTCAGGGCGGTCCAGACCACGTCGCCCAGCTTGCGCGGGGCTTTGGGGTGGGCGTCGAGCTGCGCTTGCAGCAGGTCGCGGTCGGCCGGGTTGGAACGCGCGATTGCGACGGCGAGTTCGTTGTCGAGGATCCAGCTGCGCGGGCGGTCGTGGTCGCGCGCGTAGGCGTCGCGCCAGCGCAACAGGCGCAGCAGGCGGCGTTGGGCGTTGCGGTCGAGGAACTGGGCGCTGCGCATGCTCAGGTGCGGCCAGCGTTCCAGGCCTTCGTGTTCGGCGTTGTGGACGGTGCGCTGGGCGTCTTCGGCCAGCCACTCGCGACGGCCGAGTTGGCCGAGCTGGCCGTCCAGCGCGTCGTGCATGGCGAACAGATGGCGCACGTCGTCGGCGGCGTATTCCAGCTGCGCGGGCGACAGCGGGCGGCGCAGCCAGTCCGAGCGCGTCTCGCCCTTGGCCAGGGTCACGCCGGTGAGTTGTTCGACCAGTTTCTGATAGCCCAGGCCGCCGCCGATGCCGGCCAGCGCGGCGGCCTGCTGGGTGTCGAACAGCGGCTTGGGCACGACCTTGCAGGCATGCATGAACGCGACCAGGTCTTCGCTGGCGCTGTGCATGATCTTGAGAATGGCGGTGTCGGCCAGGATCGGCGCCAGCGCCTCGGCGATGCCGGGCTTGAGCGGGTCGACCAGCAGGATCTCGTCGCCGACCGCGATCTGCACCAGCGCCAGCTGCGGCCAGTAGGTGCGCTCGCGGATGAACTCGGTGTCCAGGCCGATGCGCGCGGGCCGGGAGGCGAAATATTCCTGCAGCGCGGCAGGCTGGGAGATCCAAATGGGCATGATGATCTGAACGTGTGCGGGACGGTGCGGCGGTGCCGGCGCGACGAAGTTGCCGCGGCGGGCGACAATAGCCTACTTTCGCCCGGTCCGGGCCCGCGCCGTCGGCGCCGGCCCGGGGCGGTCCCGTAGGATCGATGGATTAGGCTGCGGAGGACGTTTGCGCGCACAGGCATGGGCAGGTTTGGCGGTGGCGGTGCTGCTTGCGGCGTGTACGCGCGAGCCGTCGACGCCTGCCACGCCGAACCCGGCTGCCGGGCGCACGCCGATCGTGACCATCAGCGCCGACCAGGCGGTATCGCCGGTGCCGGCCTGGCAGCCGCCCGCGATCGCGGTGGACGAGGCCAACGCCAAGGCGCTCAAGAGCCGCGCCGACGCCGCGCTGGCGGCCGGCCAGCTGTACGCGGACGCCGACTCGGCGATTCCGCTGTATTACGCGCTGCTGCAGTACGCGCCCAACGACGTTAAGGTCGCCGCCGGCTTCGAGCGCGCGCTGGCGATGCTGATCGTGCAGGGCGATCAGGCCCTGGACGGGATCGACGACGATCCGCTGCAGCTGCGCGGCGCGCACGAGGCCGCGGCGGTGGCGCGCGCGGTCGCGCCGGAGAACAAGAAGGTCGGCGCCTATCTGCAGCGCGTCGACCGCGCCGACCAGGCCCAGGAGGCCAATCGCCTGGGCGAGGGCGAGCTCAACGCCGGGCGCATCGGCGAGGACGGCAAGGGCGGGGCGCTGGGCTATTTCCGCGAGGCGCTGGAGCTGCGCCCCGGCGACGTGCGCGCCAGCCAGGGCATCGCCGCGGCCGAGAGCGCGCTGATCCGGCGCGCCGAGGTCGCGGCCGACCGCGACGACTACGGCGGCGCCGAGCGCTGGCTGGCGCTGGCCGCGCAGGTGCGGCCGAAGATGAGCACTGCCGCCGACGCCCAGGGCCGCATCGCCACCCAGCGCGCCGCGCGCGTGGGCCGCTTGCGCGATCTGGGGCTGGCCGCGTTGCCGCGCCCGCGCGGGATCGAGGAGGCGCGGGTGCTGCTGGCGAACCTGCTGCGGATCGCGCCGTCCGGCGACCCGGCCGCGGTCGAGCTGCGCGAGCGCATCGAGCTGGCCACCCACTACGGCCTGTTCCGCCCCGGCCAGGCCTTCACCGAGGCCATGCAGAGCGGCGGGCGCGGGCCGACCATGGTGGTGATCCCGCACGGCGCGTTCCGCATGGGCGCCGAGGCCGAGGAGGCCGGCTCCAGCGACGCCGAGCGCCCGACCCGCAACATCCGCTTCGACCGTGGCCTGGCGGTGTCGCGCACCGAAATCACGGTCGGCGAGTTCCGCCGTTTCATGAACGCGACCAAGCACCGCGCACGCGCCAGCCGGCGCGGCTATTCCACCGCCTACGACGAGCGCAGCGGCAACCTGGTCCGGCGCGGCAACGTCGACTGGCAGTCGGACTACGCTGGCGCCAAGGCCGGCGACGATCTGCCGGTGGTGCACGTGAGCGCCAAGGACGCGATGGCCTACGCGGCCTGGCTGTCCAAGCAGACGGGGCATCACTACCGGCTGCCCAGCGAGGCCGAGTTCGAATACATGCTGCGCGCCGGCAGCGCCCAGGCCTATCCCTGGGGCGAGGGCGCGCCGCTGACCCGGGTCGGCAACCTGACCGGCGCCCTGGACGCGTCGCCGACCGGGCGGCGCTGGAACAACGCCTTCGCCGGCTACGGCGACAACGCCTGGGGCCCGGCGCCGGTGGGGCGCTACCGCGCCAACGCCTTCGGGCTGCACGACATCGCCGGCAACGTCAGCGAATGGGTCGGCGACTGCTGGCACGACAGCTACCGGCGTGCGCCGCGCAACGGCGAGGCCTGGGTCAACCCGGGCTGCCGCACACGGGTGCTGCGCGGGGGCTCCTGGGCCAGTTCGCCGGCGCAGACGCGCTCGGCCTGGCGCCAGGGCAGCGACGCCGACACCACCAGCGCGCGCATCGGCTTCCGCGTGGTACGCGATATCTGACAGGATGGGCGGCAGACGGGCCGTGCGCCCGTCCGGAGCCGGCAGCGCCGGCGCAGGCGGCAAGACCAGGCAGGGCGGAGGACTACAGATGCGGATCGACCCCTTCGGGAACGCGCAACAACGTCAGGGCGGCCAGCGCCGCGGTTTCGGTGGCATACGCTGGTGGATCCTGATCCTGTTCGCGGGCTACGCGGCCTGGTCCTGGTTCGGCAGCGCCAAGACCGACCCCTACACCGGCGAGCAGGCCCACTACGGCGCCAGCGCCGACGAGGAAGTGCAGTTGGGCGCGCAGGCGTTCCAGCAGGTGCTGGGCGACGCCAGCCAGCAGGGCGCGCTGGTGCCGGCCGACAACCAGGTCAGCCGGCAGGTGCGCGAGATCGCCCAGCGCCTGATCAACCGCGTGCCGCAGGTCACCGCCGATCTGGCCGCGCAGCATCAGCAGCAGGCGCCCACCGACTATCAGGGTTTCAAGTGGGACGTGGCGGTCATCAATTCCAAGGAAGCCAACGCGTTCTGTCTGCCCGGCGGCAAGATGGCGGTGTACACCGGCCTGCTGCCGATCGCCGAGAACGAAAGCGCGCTGGCGGTGGTGATGGGGCACGAGATCGCGCATGCGCTGTTGCGCCACGGTTCGCAGCGCATGGCGCAGCAGAAGTTGGTGCAGATGGGGCAGATGGCGGCGGGCGTGGCGCTGGGCGGCATGGACCCGCAACAGCAGCAGGCGGTGATGGGCGCGCTGGGCGCCGGTGCACAGTACGGTTTCGTGCTGCCGTACGGGCGCAGCCACGAGACGCAGGCCGATCAGGTCGGCCTGATGCTGGCCGCGGCGGCGTGCTACGACCCGCGTCAGGCGATTCCGCTGTGGCAGCGGATGGAGCAGTTGGGCGGCGGGCAGCGTCCGCCGGAATTCGCGTCCACGCATCCGGATCCGGCCAATCGCATCCAGGTGCTGCAGGGGCTGATGCCGCAGGCGGAGGCGTATTACCAGAAGTATTGCGCGGGGCAGCCGCCGCTGAAGTGAGGCGGGGCGGCCTTCGCCGCGTCGGCGCGACGATGCGGTTGGCACCACGCCCTACGGCTTCGCCGCGCCTTTGTAGGATGTGGTGAGCCGAAGGCGAACCGCATCATCACGCAAGCCCGAGCCATCGCGACGGTGCGGTTATCACCGCACCCTACGATGTCGCCGCTTTCTGTGGGAGCGGCGTGAGCCGCGATGCGCTTGGTCGAGTCGGTGCGCCCGCAACCTTGTCACCAAAGTCAAGGGCTTCGGCCTGCTGCGCATGCGCGTCACTCTCTTGCTCCTAGCTCCCTCCTTTGAAAAAGGAGGGTTGGGGAGGATTCGCTCTTGCTTTGCTTTCGTGGGCCGTCACGAAGGTCAACGGCTTCCGCCTGCTGCGCATGCGGGTCACTTTGTTCGGAGCTGGCGCGGGGATTTTTCGAATGGACGTCCCTGTCCATTCGAAAAACGGCGCGCGTCCTGCGCGCCGCCCTTCGGGTCTACGGTTGGTCGTGTGAGTGCGTTGCTTTTGGATTTGAATGCCGGGGCAACGGCAACGGCAACGGCAACGGCGACCGCGACCGCGACCGCGACCGCAGCCGCAGCCGCAGCCGCAGCCGCAGCCGCAGCCGCAGCCGCAAGGTGATGCTGATAACGTCGAACGTCGGTAGGACTGAAGCGGGGCGCCGCTCTCAGAAGCTCATGAACAAGCCGCCGTTCACCGGGATGTTGGCGCCGGTGATGAACCCGGCGTCCTCCGCGGTCAGGAACTCGACGGTGCGCGCGATTTCGCTGGGCTTGCCGAGGCGGCCGACCGGGACGCTGTCGACGATCTTGGCGCGGATGTCTTCGGGCACGGCCATCACCATCGCAGTCTCGCAATAGCCGGGCGAGACCGAATTGACGGTCACGCCCTTGCGCGCGACTTCGCGCGCCAGCGCCATGGTGAAGCCGTGCATGCCGGCCTTGGCGGCCGAATAGTTGGTCTGACCGAACTGGCCGGTCTGGCCGTTGACCGAGCTGATGTTGACGATGCGGCCGAAGCCGCGCTCGGCCATGCCGTCGACGGCGTGCCGGCACAGGTTGAACACGCCGTCCAGGTTCACGCCCAGCACCTCGTCCCATTGGCGCTTGTCCATCTTGCGCAGGCTGGTGTCGCGGGTGATGCCGGCGGCGTTGACCAGGATGTCGATCGCGCCCTCTTCGCGGTGGATGCGCTCGACCGTGCCCGCGCAATCGTCGTAGTCGGCGACGTTGGCCGCTTCGAAGCGCACGTCCAGGCCGCGCACTTCGTCGCGAAACGCGGCGATGCGTTCCTCGCGCGAGGCCAGGTCGATCGCGATCACGCGCCGGCCGGCGCGGGCCAGGGTCTTGCAGATCTCGCTTCCGAGACCGCCGATGCCGCCGCTGACGACGGCGATGCGTTTGCTCATGTGATGTTCCCCCTGCGCCGGCGCGGGCCGGCTACGCGCACGCGCCGGCGGCGCGCGCGGATGCGCGCGAGCCGTCGCGGTCGGTGATCGATGCGCGGCTCAACGCTCGCGCTTGGTGTCGCCCTTGGGCTTGGTGCCGGCGCCGGAGGCCGGGCTCTGGCCGACGCTGCCGGACAGGTTCTGCTGGAATTCCTTCCACAGGGTCAGGTTGCGCTCGGTGAGCTGGTTCATCATCGCCCACGGGGTCTGGCCGAGCATGCCGCCGACCTGATTGCGGAACTGCGCCTGCTGATCCAGGAACGTCTGCATCGAGCGCTCCAGGTAGTTACCCATGAAGCCCTGCAGCGAGTCGCCGTAGAAGCGGATGATCTGGCTCAGCAACTGGGTCGAGAGCACCGGTTCGCCGTCTTGTTCGTGCTCGGCGATGATCTGCAGCAGCACCTGACGGGTCAGATCGTCGCCCGAGCGGGCGTCGCGGACCTCGAAGTCCTCGCCGTCGACGATCAGCTGGCGGACGTCCTCGATGGTGATGTAACTGGAGATCTCGGTGTCGTACAGACGGCGGTTCGGGTACTTCTTGATGACTCGGGTCGAGGCCATGGAGCTTTGGCTCTAAAATCGTGGTGCCTTGCAGCATGGCGCAGGCCGAGGGGGCTTGCAACAGGCAAGGTCGGACCCGGCCGCAGGCCGAGCCGCGGGGCAGGGAGCGTGGTGGATTTGATGTGCCAGCGGCGCCGGCTGCGCGACCGTGCAGGCGGGGTCTGCACGACGTGTACGGCACGGTCGGGCGCCGAGGGCGCCCGAACCGGAGGCGCCGCACCTGCCGGCGCGGCGCGTATGGGCCTTACCAGCCCATGTACTGGCCGCCGTTGGCGGACAGGTTGGCGCCGGTGATCCAGCCGGCCTCGTCGGGGATGAAGAAGCCCACCGCATAGGCGATCTCCTCGGGGTTGCCGAGGCGGCCGGTCGGGATCTGCGCGACGATCTTGTTGCGCACTTCCTCGGGCACCGCCATGACCATGTCGGTGGCGATGTAGCCCGGCGAGACCGTGTTCACGGTGATGCCGAACTTCGCGTTCTCCTGCGCCAGCGAAATCGTGAAGCCGTGCATGCCGGCCTTGGCCGCGGCGTAGTTGGCCTGGCCGTACTGGCCCTTCTGGCCGTTGATCGAGCTGATCTGCACGATCCGGCCCCACTTGCGCTCGCGCATGCCCTCGATCACCGGGCGGGTGACGTTGAAGCAGGAATTGAGGTTGGTGCCGATCACGTCGGTCCACTGCTCGGGGGTCATGCGGTGGAAGGTCGAGTCGCGGGTGATGCCGGCGTTGTTGACCAGGATGTCGACCGGACCGAGCTGGCTTTCGACGTTGCGTACCAGCGCTTCGGCCTGCTCGGGGGAGGACACGTCGCCTTGCGCGAGCGCCACGTCGATGCCGAGTCCTTTCATCTGCGCCTGCCAGGCGCGTCCTTTGGCCTCGTCGCGATAGTTGGTCGCGACCCGATGACCCATCTGGGCCAGGCGTTGGACGATCGAGGTGCCGATGCCACCGGTACCGCCGGTGACCAATGCGACGCGTGACTGCATGTCTTCCTCTCCACGGCCGCGACGGTGCGGCCCTGACCCGATTCTAGTCAGCAAATATGAAATCGCCGTTGTGCATCGCGGCGAGCGAAACGGTCGGTGTGGACGCAATGCGACCGGGGTCGAACTCTGCCTGCGCGCGGTTGAGCAATTGCGGCACCGTGCTGGCGCCCGACAAGGCCGCCGGCGCCTGGCCCAGGGCCTGCCAGGCCGCGCGCAGCGCCGGCAGCGGGCGTTGCGGATCCACCGGCAGCGCGGCATCGGACTTGGACAGCTTGCGGCCGTCGCTGCCCAGCACCAGCGGCAGATGGGCGTAATGCGGGGTGGGCAGGCCGAGCGCGCGCTGCAGCAGGATCTGGCGCGGGGTCGAATCGAGCAGGTCGGCGCCGCGTACGACGTCGCTGATGCCCTGGGCGGCGTCGTCCACCACCACCGCCAGTTGGTAAGCCCAGTAGCCGTCGGCGCGGCGCAGGACCACGTCGCCGACGTCGTGCGCGACGTCCTGGGTCTGCGCGCCGCGGATGCGGTCCTGGAATGCGACCACGCTGTGGTCGGCCACGCGCAGACGGATCGCCGGCATGCGGCCGGGGCGTTCCGGCGCGGCCACGCAGCGGCGGTGGATGCCGCCGACCGCGGCCAGGTCGCTGCGGCTGCAATGGCAGGCGAAGGCGAGATCGCGCGCTAGCAGATCCTCCAGCACCAGCCGGTAGATCTCGCCGCGTTGGCTCTGGCGCAGCACGGGTTCGTCGGATTCCAGGCCGAACGCGCGCAAAGCGCGCAACTGGCGCTCGGCCGCGCCGGCGACTTCGCGTGGCGGATCGAGGTCTTCTATGCGCACCAGCCAGGTGCCATTCGCATGCCGCGCGAGCAGCCAGCTGCCGAACGCGGCCAGCAGCGAACCGAAGTGCAGGTCGCCGGTGGGCGAGGGCGCGAAACGGCCGCGGTAGCTGGGAACGGGGGGCGTGGGCAAGGGCGTGCGGGCGGCTGGTCTTGGGGCGGGGCGGTACGGCGGGCGCGAGCCTTGGGCCGATCGGGCGCGGAGAGCGTAGTTAAACCGACTCGCCGGGCAAAGCCGCGCGGGGCTGGGTTTCACTTGAATTCACGGGGAGCCTGCCACATTTTGTTCCGGACCGCGCACGGTGCGCGGGTACGGTTAACCCCACGACCATGTTCAAACGCATCGCTCTATTCCTCGCTACCAACCTGGCCGTCCTCGCCCTGCTGAGTATCGTCCTGGCGGTTCTGCAGTCGTTCGGCATCACCACCGGGCGCAATGGCTCGCTGCTGATCATGGCCACCCTGTTCGGCTTCGGCGGCTCGTTCGTGTCCTTGTTTCTGTCCAAGTGGATGGCCAAGCGCAGCACCGGCGCGCATGTGATCGAGCAGCCGCGCAACGAGGCCGAGCAGTGGCTGGTGAACACGGTCCGCCGTCAGGCCGAAGCGGCCGGCATCGGCATGCCCGAGGTCGCCATTTACGACGCGCCCGAGATCAACGCTTTCGCCACCGGCGCCAACCGCAACAACGCGCTGGTCGCGGTATCGACCGGCCTGCTGCGCTCGATGAGCCGCGATGAGGCCGAGGCGGTGCTGGGCCACGAGGTCAGCCACGTCGCCAACGGCGACATGGTCACGATGGCCTTGGTCCAGGGCGTGCTCAATACCTTCGTGATCGTGCTGGCGCGCCTGGTCGGCCGCGTGATCGACGGTTATCTGTCCGGCAACCGCGACGGCGGCCCGGGCCTGGGCTACTACGTGATCGTGTTCGTGCTGGACATGGTGTTCGGCCTGTTCGCCAGCATGATCGCGATGTGGTTCTCGCGTTACCGCGAGTTCCGCGCCGACGCCGGTGGCGCGCGCCTGGCCGGTCGCGACAAGATGATCGGCGCGCTGGAGCGCCTGGCCCAGACCTACGGCGAGAGCACTCTGCCCAAGCAGGTGCAGGCCTTCGGCATCAGCGGCGCGGTCGGCCACGGCCTGTCCAAGCTGCTGCGCAGCCACCCGCCGCTGGAAGAGCGCATCACGGCGCTGCGCAATGCGCCGATCGAGACGGTGCGCGGATCGGTGGTGGCGCGTTGATCTAGCGCGGCCGAGCAGTCAGGAAGAAGCCCGCCGAATGGCGGGCTTTTTCTTTGGGGCAAGGGGAGTTTTGGGCGCGCGCGCGGGTGGGTCGCGGCTTGCGCCGCGGCTAACAGGGGGTGTGGGGCGGGGGCTGGAACGCGGCTGGCTTTGCGTGGGGTGGGTTGACACATACCGACTATTTGGTATGTTTAAGTCATGGCCAGACCTACCAAGCAATCGCCCGAGCGCGGCGGCGCACGAATCCGGCTCCTGGAAGCGGCGCGGGACGTGATCCGCGCCAAGGGCTACGCGGCCACCACCGTCGACGATTTGTGCGCGGCGGCCGAGGTGACCAAGGGCGCGTTCTTCCATCACTTCGGCAGCAAGGACGCGCTGGGCGTGGCCGCGGCCGAGTTCTGGGCCGAGACCACCACCGCCTTCTTCGCGGCCGCGCCGTATCACCAGCCGGCCGATGCGCTGGACCGCGTGCTGGCCTATGTCGCGTTCCGCAAGGCGATCATCGCCGGCGACTTGGCCGAGTTCACCTGCCTGGTCGGGACCATGGCGCAGGAGGTGCACACCAGCGCGCCCGAGATCCGCGACGCCTGCGGCCGCAGCATCTTCGGCCACACCGCCACGCTGGAAGCCGACATCGAGCGCGCGCGCCGCGATCGCGGCATCGATGCGCGCGAGTGGAACGCCGCCAGCCTGGCGCGGCATACCCAGACGGTGATCCAGGGCGGCTTCGTGCTGGCCAAGGCCGGCAACGATCCCGAGCTTGCGCGCGAAGCGCTGGATCATCTGGACCGGTATATCCGGCATCTGTTCCGCGTCGAGCAGGAGCAAGCGGCATGAATGAGACCACCACCCTGGCCTGCGCCTGCGGGCGCACCCGTCTGCAAGCCAGCGGCGCGCCGATCCTGGTATCCGAATGCCTGTGCGACAGCTGCCGCGAGGCGGCGGGGCGCCTGGCGACCTTGCCCGGCGCGCATAGCCTGCTCACGTCCTACGGCGCCACGCCCAGCGCGGAGTACCGCAAGGACCGCATCCGCATCCTCGCCGACGCGGCGCAGCTGGCCGAGTTCCGCCTGAGTCCCGGCGCCGGTTCGCGCCGCGTGGTCGCGACCTGCTGCAACACGCCGCTGTTCCTGGAGATGAAGGGCGCGCATTGGCTCAGCGTGTACTCGCACTTGTGGCCGGCGGCGACGCGGCCCAAGCCGCAGATGCGCACGATGGTGGGCGACCTAGCCGATGCGTCCCGGGTGCCGGACGACATCCCCAACCTGAAAACCCACACGGTGCGTTTCTACGCCAAGTTGCTGGCCGCCTGGGTGGCGATGGGGTTCCGCAACCCGAAGGTCGAGGTGGGAGGGAAGGTCGATGCCTGACGACAAGATCGAGATCGAGAACGTCAACACGCCCGGCAAGACCGAGCGGGTGGATCGCGCCAAGTACACGGCGATGCGCAAGGCGCTGCTGTCGGTGCTGCCGAAGGCGGCGCCGGGGTTGAAGGTGGCGGAGGCGAAGGAGGCGTTGCTGCCGCTGTTGCCGGAGGCGCTGTTTCCGCAGGGCAAGACGGCGGGGTGGTGGCTGAAGGCGGTGCAGCTGGATCTGGAGGCGAAGGGCGTGATCGCGCGGGCGCAGATCAAGCCGGTGCATTTGTATCGGTTGGGGGTGGGTTGAATGCGTAGTAGCGCGCCTGGGTAAGCTCAAAAGCAAATCCCCCTCGATCCCCCTTTTTCAAAGGGGGAAGAAAAGCGGGGTTTGCTCGGCTTCTCAGTTTTTGACTTCGGCTTCGAATGCGGGATGGCCGTGACTAAGCCGACTCGGGGCAACGAAGGCGGCCGTAGCCTTTCCCGATTCCCGATTCCCGATTCCCGATTCCCGATTCCCGATTCCCGATCGATTCCCGATTCCCGATTCCCGATTCCCGATTCCCGATTCCCGATTCCCGATTCCCGATTCCCGATTCCCGATTCCCGATTCCCGATTCCCGACGCCTTACTGGAAGTCGTAATCCATATCCGGGCCCGCCGCGGCCAGGAAGTGGCCCTGGGCGTAGTCGATGCCGGCGGCGAACAGGAAGGACATGCTGGCCGCGTCCTGGACGAATTCGGCGATGGTCTGCTTGCCCAGTTCGCGCGCCTTGCTGGCGATCTCGCGGATGCGCTGCTGGTGGTCGGCGCTGCTGGGCAGGTCTTCCATGAAGGCGCGGTCGATCTTCAGGAACGAGGCGTCGAAGTGGCTGAGCATCTGGAACGAGTTCAGGCCCGAGCCGAACTGCTCCAGCCCCACGCGCACGCCGTAGCGGGCGACCCGGGCCTGGAACTCCTGCGCCGCGCGCAGGTGGGTGAAGACCTTGGACTCGGGCAGCTGCAGCACCAGCAGGCTGCCTTCGGCGTTCTGCCGCGCCAGCTGCTCTTCGATGTGCTGGAGCAGGCTTTCGTCCTGCAGCGAGGCCTGGGTGATCTTGACCAGCAGCGTGGTGCGCTTGCCGGCGCGCAGGCGGTCGCCGATGACCTGGATCGCCTTGCCGACCACCCAGCGGTCGATTTCCCACAGCAGCCCGTGTTCCTCGGCGATCTGCAGGAAGCTCAGCGGCTGCACCAGTTCGCCCGGCTCGCCCTGCATGCGCAGGTAGGCCTCGTACATCTCCATCGGCTCGCCGTGCAGATTGATCAGCGGCTGGTAGTTCATCAGGAAGCGGTCGGCGTCGAGCGCGTCGCGGATGCGCGTGACCCAGGCTTCGACGCGCTCGGACTCGGCGCGGTCGGCCGCGCCCGGATCGAACAGTTCGGTGCGGTTGCCGCCCACGCCGATGCTGGACAGCACGCACTGGCTGGCCTTGCCCAGCACCGCGGTGACGCTGGCGATCTTCTCGCCGATCTGCACGCCGCCGATGCTGACGGTGGTGTTGAGCGAACGGCTTGGGGTTTCCAGCACGTGGTCGGCGAAAGCGGTGCGCAGGCGGTCGGCCAGGGCCGAGGTCGCGTGGTAGTCGCAGTTGGGCGTGAGCACCGCGAACTGGTGCTCGGAGAAGCGCGCGGCGACGTCGTCGGGGCCGATCGCGGTGCGCAGGCGCTCGCCGAACGCGGCGATCAGCTCGTCGGACGCGTCCAGGCCGATTTCCTGCAGCAGGCGCGCGTAGTGATCGGGTTCGATCAGCAGCAGGCCGTGGTGGCTGTTGTTCTGGGCCGTGTCGGACACGGCGTCCTCGAGCGCGCGCAGGAAGGTGGCGCGGTTGAGCAGGCCGGTGACCTGGTCGCGCTGGCGCAGGGCCTCGACCTCGCGCGCCAGTTCGGGGTCGAACTCCTGGCGGCGCAGGATCACCTGCAGGCACTGCTCGCCCTCGTAGCTGGCCGGGGTGAACTCCATGACCGCGGCGAAATGGCTGCCGTCGAGCGCGCGCGCCTCGGTTTCGTAGCGCGGCGGCGGCGCCTCGCCCTTGGACAGCTGCTTGAGCAGTTGCTTGAAGCCGTCGACCTGGCCCGGTGCGACCAGGTCCAGCAGCGACATACCCTCGATCTCTTCGAAGGATTCGAAGCCGAAGATCTCCAGGTAGGCCGCGTTGGCGCGGATGTGCATGCCTTCGTGGATGTAGGCGATGGGCTCGCGCGAGGAATCGATCAGGGTGTCGCAGCGGCGTTCGGTCTCGCGCACCTGGGCTTCCAGGCGGCGCAGCGAGCGGCGCGCTTCCAGGTCGGCCCATTCGGCGCGGACCACGTTCTGCACGTGGTCGGTATGGCCGCGCAGGATCACGCTGCGCGCGCCCATCGACAGCACTTCCAGCAGGCCGGTGTCGTCGACGCTGTCCAGCAGGACCAACACCGGCAGGTCCTTGCCGGTGCTGTCGACCTGCTGCATGACCTTGGGCAGCGGCAGATTGCGCGCATCGCGCGCGGCCAGGACCAGGTCGGGCTGCTGCAGGACCTGCGCGGCCAGCTCGGTTTCGTTCTCGGGACGCGACGGCCGCACGGCGATGCCGCTGTTGCGTAGACCGCTGACGATGGCTTCCGCCGCCTCGACGCTGTCGTCGACGATCAGCAGGCGCAGCACCATGTCTTTGCCGAATTGCATTCACCACCTCCGTGGCCCGCGTTTATGACACGAAGGCCGGGCCGGAGTCCATGCGAACCGCGTTACAGCGGTCGCTTTCCGGGATCTCCGGCGATCTCGCGCACCAGTTTTGGAACCAGATAGCCAGAAAGCCTAGCGGCCAGCGCGCGATGCAGCGCGCGGGCGCGTTCGTCTTCGATTTCGAAGTGCGCAGCCCCCTGCACACGATCGAGTTGATGCAGATAGTACGGCAGGACGCCGGCACGGAAACCGCGTTCGCTCAAATCTGCGAGCGCCTCGACGCTGTCGTTGACGCCGCGCAGCAGCACGGCCTGGTTGAGCAGGGTCGCGCCGGCCGCGCGCAGGCGGGCCAGGGCGGCGTCGACGGCGTCGTCGAACTCGCGGGCGTGGTTGGCGTGCAGGACCACGGTGACCGGCCAGGGCAGGGCGCGCAGCCAGGCCAGCAGCGGGGCGTCGACGCGCTCGGGCAGGACCACCGGCAGGCGGGTGTGAACGCGCAGACGCTTGAGATGCGGCACCGCGGCCAGGGCCTGGGTCAGCTCGGCCAGCTTGGGCGTGGCCAGCGACCAGGGGTCGCCGCCGGACAGGATGACCTCGTCGATCTGCGGGTCGGCCGCGATCAGGTCGATCGCGGCGCGCCAGCCGGCCGCGGCCGCGGTTTCCTCGGCATAGGGGAAGTGGCGGCGGAAGCAGTAGCGGCAGTGGATCGCGCAGCTGCCGGTGGTCACCAGCAGGGCGCGCCCGCGGTACTTGCGGATCACCCCGTCGCCGGCCTTGGCCAGGCCGTCGCCGACCGGGTCCAGGACGTAGCCGGGCATGGGGCGCAGCTCCTGGTCCAGGGGCAGGACCTGGCGCAGCAGCGGGTCGTGCGGGTCGCCGGCGCGCATGCGCGCGACGAAGCCGCGCGGCACCCGCAGCGGGAACTGCGCGGCGGCCGCGTCGGACACCCCGGCGGCGATGCCGTCCAGCCCCAGCAGGGCCAGCAGCTCGCGCGGATCGCGCACCGCGTCGCGCCACAGCGCCTGCCAGCGCGCGGACGCGCCGGGGTGCGGGAGGGGCTGCGGCTGTATGGAGGCCGGGGCTGCGGGTATCATGCGGGGCTAGCTTGTATGGATCCGGTTTCGTGGGCCCGGCGCCCTGGGGTTTCCCCGGCTCCGGTCCCGTTCGCGTCCCGCCCGGCCTTTCGGCGGCGGTGGCTGGCGCAGCCCGACATTCTAGCCTCCCGCCGTCGGTACGGCGGCCCCTATCCGTCGGGGCCCCGCGTACCGGCCGGCGCAACCGCTTCATTCTTACATTCGCAGGAGTTTCAGCATGGCCAGCTTGGGCATGAACGACGTCAAGACCGGACAGAAGATCCTGGTCAACAACGACCCGTGCATCATCACCGAGACCGAGTACGTCAAGCCGGGCAAGGGCCAGGCCTTCACCCGCATCAAGTACCGCAGCATCAAGTCGGGCCGCGTGGTCGAAATGACCATGAAGGCCACCGACAGCGTCGAACAGGCCGACGTGGTCGATACCGATATGCAGTACCTGTATTCGGATGGCGAGTACTGGCACTTCATGAACCAGGAATCCTTCGAGCAGGTCCAGTCCGACAAGGCCGGCATGGGCGGTTCCGAGAAGTGGCTCAAGGGCGAGGAAGAGTGCGTGGTGACGCTGTGGAACGGCGTGCCGATCGCGGTCCAGCCGCCGAACTTCGTCGAGCTCAAGATCACCGAGACCGACCCGGGCGTGCGCGGCGATACCTCCGGCGGCGGCGGCAAGCCGGCCACCCTGGAAACCGGCGCGGTCGTGCGCGTGCCGCTGTTCGTGGGCCAGGACGAAATCATCAAGGTCGACACCCGCTCGGGCGAGTACGTCAGCCGAGTGAAGTGACGCATTGGCCCGTGGCCGCACAGCGGCCACGGCTTTGCCAATGCGTCACCCCCGCGAAAGCGGGGGTCCAGTGCCTTCAGCGCCATGCTGAATTCTCTAGGCTCCCCGCGATCGCTATGCAATTGCGTCACCCTTGCGAAGGGGATCCAGAGACTTCAGCGCCACGCTGAATTCCCTCGACCCCCACATCCGCGATCGAATCAGGATCCTCCCGCGCAAGCGGGGTATCCACCAAAGCCCAGGCGCCACCGCCTGAGCCGGGCGGTCCGAACGCTACCCCGCGCCTAGCCATCCGCGCGTAACCGCAATCGGCCCCCGACCCGCTACGCTATCGATACGCGCCGCCGTTGCGCGAAAACGAAGGGCCGAATACGCGAATGACGACCGATACCGAAACCCAATCCTGCGACCTGTTGATCGAAGCGGGCTGGGTGGTCCCGGTCGAACCGCATGCGGTGGTGCTGGAAGACCACGCCGTGGCGGTGCGCGGCGGGGTCATCGTCGACGTGCTGCCCACCGCCGAAGCGCGCGGCCGCTATCGCGCCGCCGAGACGGTATCGCGCCCGCAAGCGGCGCTGATTCCGGGCATGGTCAACGCCCACACCCACAACCCGATGACCCTGCTGCGCGGCATCGCCGACGACCTACCGCTGATGGAATGGCTGCAAGGCCATATCTGGCCGGTCGAGGCGGCGGTGATCGGGCCGCAGTTCGTCGAGGACGGCGTCACCCTGGCGATCGCCGAGATGCTGCGCGGCGGCACCACCTGCGCCAACGAGAACTACTTCTTCCCCGACGTCCAGGCCGCGGTCTACAAGCGCCACGGCTTCCGCGCCCGGGTCGGCCTGCCGGTGATCGATTTCCCGACCGCCTGGGCCCAGAGTTCGGACGAGTACTTCGACCGCGCCGGCGAGGTTCACGACCTGTGGCGCGACGATCCGCTGGTGGCGACCGCGTTCGCGCCGCATGCGCCGTACACGGTCAGCGACGCGAATTTCGAGCGCGTCCGCATGCTCGCCGATCAGCTCGATCTGCCGGTGCACCTGCACACCCACGAGACCGCGCAGGAAGTCGCCGACTCGATCAAGCTGCACGGCCAGCGCCCGCTGGCGCGGCTGGACCGCCTGGGTCTGGTCACCGACCGTCTGATCGCGGTGCACATGACCCAGCTCACCGACGCCGAGATCGAGTTGTGCGCGCAGCGCGGCGTGAGCGTGGTGCATTGCCCGGAATCCAATCTCAAGCTGGCCTCGGGTTTCTGCCCGGCCTGCAAGTTGCACCACGCCGGGGTCAACCTGGCGATCGGCACCGACGGCTGCGCCAGCAACAACGACCTGGACATGTTCGGCGAGACCCGCACCGCCGCGCTGCTGGCTAAGGCCGTGGCCGACGACGCCTCGGCGCTGGACGCGTTCAGCGCGCTGCGCGCGGCCACCCTGGGCGGCGCGCGCGCGCTCGGCTTCGAAACCCGGGTCGGCTCGATCGAGGTCGGCAAGCAGGCCGACCTGGTCTGCGTCGATCTGGACCAGCTCGAAACCCAGCCGCTGCACCACGTGGTCTCGCAGTTGATTTACGCCACCGGTCGCCATCAGGTCAGCGATGTCTGGATCGCCGGCGCCGCCAAGCTGCGCCAGCGCATGCTGGTGGATATGGACGTCCAGGCCCTGATCGCCAACGCGCGCCAATGGCGCGGCCGGATCGCCGCGCTCGGGCGTTGAGTCCGGCGCCGTTCCCCCTTTTCACGTACGCACAGGCAGTCCTCCCATGAGCGCACACGGCACCGCGTCCGAATCGGCCCCGACCGGCGGCGACGACAACTACAGCCAGGCCGAACTCGACAAGTTCGGCGCCCTGGCCAACCGCTGGTGGGACCCGCAGGGCCCGCAGAAGGCGCTGCACGCGCTCAACCCGGCGCGTCTGGGCTATGTCGCGCAGCGCAGCACCCTGAGCGGCGCGCGCGTGCTCGACGTCGGCTGCGGCGGCGGTCTGCTCAGCGAGGCCCTGGCCGGCGCGGGCGCCGACGTGGTCGCGATCGATCTGGCGCCGGAACTGCTCAAGGTCGCCCGCCTGCACAAGCTGGAAACCGGTGTGCGCGTGGACTATCGCCAGCAATCGGTGGAGTCGCTGGCGGCCGAACAGCCGGGCAGTTTCGACGCCATCACCTGCATGGAAATGCTCGAGCACGTCCCCGATCCCTCGGCGATCGTGCGCGCCTGCGCCAGCCTGCTCAAGCCGGGCGGGCGTCTGTTCCTGTCCACGCTCAACCGCACCCCGGCCGCGTTCGCGCTGGCCATCGTCGGCGCCGAGTACGTCGCCCGCGTGCTGCCCAAGGGCACCCACCAGTATCGCGATTTCATCAAGCCCTCCGAGCTGGCGGCGTGGCTGCGCGCGGCCGAGTTGCAACTGGAGGACGTGAGCGGGCTGATGTACGAACCCTGGCGCAACGCCGCGCGCGTGATCGCGCGTACCGACGTCAACTACCTGGCCTGCGCGCGCAAGCCGGAAAGCGCATGAACCGCGAGGCCGCGACGGCGTTTCCCAAGGCGGTGCTGTTCGATCTGGACGGCACCTTGCTCGACAGCGCGCCGGACATGCTGGCGGCGCTGAACGTGATGCGCGCCGCGCGCGGCGATGCGCCCATGCCTTTGTCGCAATTGCGCCCGCACGTGTCGCGCGGCGGCCAGGCCATGCTCGCGGCGGCGTTTCCGCAGGTGCCGGCCGAGCAGCGCAGCGGCTGGCTGCAGGAATTTCTCGACCACTATCAGCGCGAACTCGGCCGCCACGGCGGACCGTTCGACGGCATCGAGGCGATGCTGGCCGAACTGGAAGCCGCCGGCAGCGTCTGGGGCATCGTCACCAACAAGCCCGAGTATCTGGCGCAGCTGCTGATGCCGCTGCTGGGCTGGGAATCGCGCTGCGCGGTGCTGATCGGCGGCGACACCCTGGCCAAGCGCAAGCCCGATCCGCTGCAGCTGCTGGTGGCCGCCGAGCGCATCGGCGTGGCGCCGGCCGATTGCGTCTACGTCGGCGACGACGAGCGCGACATCATCGCCGCGCGCGCGGCCGGCATGCCGTCGGTGGTCGCGCTGTGGGGCTACCGCCTGGCCGAGGACGATCCGCTGGCCTGGCAGGGCGATCGCCTGATCGAACAACCCGACACCTTGTGCGCGGCGGCGGCGTGGCCGCCCACGCGATGAGCGAACCGCAGGCCGATCAGGCGCGCGACGGCGACCACGGCGCCGCCGCGCCCGAGGACGCCCTGGCCAGCTTCATCGGCAAGTGGCGCGCGCGCTGGCCGGAATGGGCCTTGGCCGAAACCTTCGTGCCGGCCGCGCAGCGCCAGACCGCGCTGGCCTGGGCCGCGCTGCAGCAGGAGCTGGCCGATGCCGCCTGGGGCGGACGCGATGCCCGGCCCGGCGAGCTCAAGCTGGGCTGGTGGCTGGAAGAGCTGCAGGGCTGGTCGCAGGGCCGGCGCCGGCATCCGCTGGGCCAGGCCTTGCAGCGCCAGGCGGCGCCCTGGGCGGCGTTGGCGACGGCGTTGCCGACGCTGCTGGAAACCCGCGAACGTCCGCTCGACCGCGACGACGCGAGCGCCTCCCTGCAGGCCTACGCGGCCGCGCTGGCCGCGGTCGATGCGGCCCTGTTCGGCGTCGCGGCCGGTCCCGGCGATACCGCCGCGACCAGTGCCGGCTTGCTCCACGCGCGCCTGGCCCACGAGGGCGAAAGCGCCGTGCCGCTGGGCGTGCTGGCACGCGTGGGCGAGGCTGGTGCGGTCGCCGCTTGGGCGCAGGAACTGCGCGCGCACTGGCCCGCCGAGCCGGCCGCGAGCCTGCCCAGGCGGCTGTGGGCCGCGCTGGCGCTGGCGCGCCTGCGCGCCGGCGACGCCGCCCGGCCGCTGTCGCCCTGGCGCGCGCTGCTCAGCGCCTGGCGCGGCGCGCGCGGCCGCCGCTAGGCCGCGCCGGCACATAGGCGCGGCGCGTACACGGCCCAATCGCGGCCGCGCAGACACAGCGTTTCAGCCCCGGACAGGGGCGGGCCCGGCCCGGCCGGTAGAATGGCCTGCGTTGCGGTCCCCCACGCCGCCCTTATCGAAGCTGTCGTGACCACCCATTCCAACACCCCGCGTCGCCTTCCCGATGTCGCCTTCGACGCCGCCGCCGCGGCGCGTCCGCTGGACTGGGTCGGCATGTCCAACATCGCCCTGCCGCTGCGCGTGGCCTCGGGTAACGGCGAGGCGATCCAAGTCGCGGCCTCGGTCGACGTCTCGGTCGATCTGCGCGACGCCGACGCGCGCGGCATCCACATGTCGCGCATGTACCTGCAACTGCAGGACGCCTTCGCCAGCGAGACGGTCACCCCGGCCGGGCTGCGGCGCGTGCTGCAGGCGCTGATCGAAGGTCAGGGCGGACTCTCCAGCGCCGCGCGCCTGCTGCTGCGCTACGAACAACTGCTGCTGCGTCCGGCCCTGGCCAGCGCCAACGCCGGCTGGAAGCGCTATCCGGTCGAGATCGACGCGACCTTGCTGGACGGTCATCTGCATCTGGGCCTGCGTTTCTCGGTCGAGTACTCCAGCACCTGTCCGGCCTCGGCGGCGCTGTCGCGCCAGCTCAACGCCGAACGCTTCGTCGAGGACTTCGCCGCCGCCCGTCCGCTGTCGACCGCCGTGGTCGGCGAGTGGCTGGCGTCCGAGCGCGGCTTGGCCGCCACGCCGCACGCGCAGCGCAGCCGCGCCGATATCCGGGTCGAACTGCGTCCGGCCTTCGACGAGCTGCCGCTGAACGCGCTGATCGATGCCATCGAGCAGGCCCTGGGCACGCCGGTGCAGACCGCGGTCAAACGCGAGGACGAGCAGGCTTTCGCCCGCCTCAACGCCGAAAACCTGATGTTCTGCGAAGACGCCGCCCGCCGAGTCGCCGCGGCGTTGTCGGCCGACCCGCGCATCGACCGCTACGATGCGCAGGTCGCGCATTTCGAAAGCCTGCATGCGCACGATGCGGTCGCACGTGTGAGCGGGCAGGGCGCGCGCGACTGAGCGGCTACTGAGGGACCGCGCGGCGGGGCCGCCGTTGGTTCCGCGAACGCACCGCGAGCGGCTGGCGACGTCGCCAAGCGTCGCCGCCAATGCAATCCGTCATTGCCGCGAAAGCGGGTTGCGCTTTAGGTCTGCGCAGCCGACGGTGCAGCGACTTCCGCGTTATTTGGCGATCGCGGGGCGCGCCACGCCGAGCGCCTGTCGGCCGCCCGGCCGACTCGCCACCCATCGTTCCAGCCGCGTCCCGGAGAGGGCGGGCCCGGTCGCCGGCCCCGGCTAGCCGCCCCGTCCAGAGCGGCACGCGGCTGGCATCCGAAAGCCACCATCCACCCTCGCTTCAAGCACCTCTACCGGCGGTCTAGAGCACCTAAACGGCCGTCAAACCGTGCGCGTCGTCACGCTCGTTGGGCTATGCTCAAAGCGTTGCAGCGTGCCGGGGCGGGTTATGGGGAGACCCTCGCGTCGTAGGTGGCAGGCCGTCATGGTCTGGTTGGGGATGCTAGTGGCGGCCGCCGCGCCGGCGCAGTCGCCATCCTTGCAACTCTCGCGCCTGGGGGCCGACCCCTTGCCCGTGCAGGTCATCGCCGGCGACTTCGACGACCGTTTCGTCCCCGTGTCCGATCTGTCCGTGCGCGAACGCGAACGCGCGCCGCGCTGGTGGCGGTTGACCGCGACACGCGATCGCTCCGCCGCCGATCAGCCGCAATTGGTGCTGCGCTCGCCGCACCTCAATCGCGTCGAAGTCTGGCTGCCGAATTCGCCGCTGCCGGTGCCGCGCGCGCTGCTGGGCAACGGCGCCGACCGCACCGCCTCCACACGCGCCTTGGTGGTGCCCTTGAGCCACGGACTGGCCGCCGGCGAATCGGTGTATCTGCGCGTGCAATCGCTGATGCCGTTGCCGATGACGGCTTCGATCGAGCCTTTGGCGGTGGTGCACAGCAAGGACATGACCCATGTCGCCTGGCGCACCGCCGTGCTCACCACGATGGTGGTGCTGACGATTCTCGGGTTCGGCTTCTGGGCCGGGATCGGCGAGCGCAGCTATCTGATGCTCAGCCTGACCCTGCTGGCGCAGCTGCTGTACCTGATCTGCTACGGCGGCGAAGCGCGTTCGATTCCGTTCCTGGCGATGCTGGTCAGCGACGACGCGCGCGCCGGGCGCATGTTCGGCTTGATCGCGGTGCTGGCCAGCAACGCCTTCATGGCCCACTACCTCAGCCTGCGCCAGACCCAGCCGCGGCTGATGCGGCTGCTGATGGTCTGCAACATCTCGATCGTGCTGCTGATGCTGGTGACCTTGGCCACGGTCGCGCCGCTGGTCGCGGTGGCGGCCAACCTGGTCCTGCTGATCGGCTACGGCATCGTGATGGCGGCCGGCGCGATCGGCGCGCTGCGGCGCCAGCGCGAAGCCTATTTCCTGCTGCTGTCGTGGGCGCCGATGTTCGTGCTGACCGGCCTGCGTTTCGCCGGTTTATTGGGTTGGTGGGGCAATCCGGAGTGGATGGACTACGCCTTCCCGGTCGGCTTCGCGATGGGCGGACTGGTGTTGATGATCGGGTTGTCCGACAAGCTGCAGCAGCTGCGCCGCGATCGCGACCAGGCCAGCCGCCAGGCGACTTATGACGCACTGACCGGCGCGATGACGCGGCCGGCGATCGAGGCCCGCCTCAAGGCCGCGGTGGAGTCCGCGCACAAGAGCCGGCGCCCGCTGTCGGTGGTGTTCTTCGACGTCGACCACTTCAAGCGCATCAACGACGAGCACGGCCATCGGGTCGGCGATCAGACCCTGCGCATCATTTCGCTGCGCACCCGCAACCGGCTGCGCACCTACGATTTGTTCGGCCGCTACGGCGGCGACGAGATCCTGGTCGTGCTGCCCGACACCCAACTGCGCGAGGCCCTGGGCGTGGCCGAGAACCTGCGCTCGTCGGTGAACTGCCGGCCCCTGTCGATCGACGGCAAGCTGCTGGCGTCCAGCCTTAGCCTGGGCGTGGCCGAGCTGATGCCCGAGGAAACCGCCGAGCACCTGCTCGAGCGCGCCGACGCGGCCTTGTACGCCAGCAAGTCCGCCGGCCGCGATCGCGTGACCGGCCACAGCGCTTCGCGCGCGCAGGAGCTGGTGCACTAGCGCCCGCGGCGGCGCGAGGCGTGGATTTACTTCGCGCCGGCGCGCACCGCGTCGCCGCGTTCCAGCACCAGCAGCGGATCGATGCGCACGTCGAACCAGTTCATGCCCCAATGCAGGTGCGGCCCGGTGGCGCGGCCGGTGGCGCCGACCGCGCCCACGACCTGGCCCTGCGCGATGCGGTCGCCGACCTTCACGTCGATGCGCGACAGGTGCAGGAAATTCGAACTGATGCCGTGGCCGTGGTCGAGCAGCAGGGTGCCCCCGGTCAGGTACAGGTCGGGCGCGGCGAAGGCGACCACGCCCGCAGCCGGCGCCAGCACCGGCGTGCCCGAGGCCGTGGCGATGTCCATGCCCGAATGGGCCGAGCCGGGCTGGCCGTTGTACACGCGCTGATTGCCGAAGCGCCCGCTGATGCGGCCGCGCACCGGCCACACGAAGGCCTGGGCGAAGTCGGCGCGCTCGTCGTCGCGGTCGCGCGCGGCGGTCACCAGGGCCTGCTCGCGGCGGATGCGTTCGGCGATGTCGGGCGGCGGATTCACGGTCTTGGGCGGCACGCCGTTGATCCGTTCGATCGGCCAGTCGCGCGGCAGCACCGCGATGCTCACGCGCTGGCTGCGGCCGTCGGCGTCAATCACCTCGACCTCGACCGGCGCGGCCTGCTCGCGGCCGATGCCGAACACCACCGAGCCGTAGGGCGTGACGCGCAGGGTGCGCGTGCCGTAGCGCACGGTCGCGCCGGCCGGCACCTTGCCGATCACCATCGCGCCTTGCTGCACCGACGGCGGAAACACCACGCGCGGATCGGCGCTGTCTGCGACGGGCGCCGGCGCGGCCATCGGAGCCTGCGCGAGCTGGCTTTGCGCGATCGCCGCGCTGCAGGCGGCCAGCGCCAGCGTCGCCAGCGCGACCGCCGCGGCCGACCTCATCGTGCGAACGCCAGGCGCTGTCCGTTGGCGGCGCCGACCAGACGCGCGCCGTCCCAGGCCAGCACGCCGTTGACCCAGGTCGAGGCGATGCGCGAATGGAAGCTGCGGCCCTCGAACGGCGACCAGCCGCACTTGGACAGCACGTCCTCGCGGCGCACCGTGAAGGGCGTGTCGTCGATCAACACCAGGTCGGCGGCGTAACCCTCGCGCAGGAAGCCGCGGCCTTCGACGTCGAACAGCTTGGCCGGCGCGTGGGCGAACTTGTCGACCACCTGGGCCGTGCTCAGGCGACCTTCGTGGACCAGCTCCAGCGCGGCGTTGAGCGCGTACTGCACCAGCGGCAGGCCGCTGGGCGCGGAGGTGTAGGGGCGCGCCTTTTCTTCCAGCGTGTGCGGCGCGTGGTCGGTGGCCAGCACGTCGATCACGTCCTCGGCCACGGCGCGGATCAGCGCCTCGCGGTCGCTGGCGTCCTTGATCGCCGGATTGCACTTGATCAGATGACCGAGCGCGGCGTAATCGGCGCGGTCGAAACGCAGGAAGTGGATGCAGGTTTCGGCGGTAATGCGCTTGCCTTCGATCGGGCCGGGCGTGAACAGGGCCAACTCGTCCGCGGTGCTGATGTGCAGCACGTGCAGGCGGGTGTTGTGCTTGCGCGCCAGCGAAATCGCCAGCTCGGTGGACTTCTTGCAGGCCTGGCGCGAGCGGATGTCGGGATGGCATTCGGCCGGGATGTCGTCGCCGTACTTGGCTTTGTAGCGCGCCAGTTCGGCATCGATCATCGGGGTGTCTTCGCAATGCGTGATGATCGGCGTGGGCACGTCGCGGAAGATCGCGTCCAGGGTGACCGGGTCGTCGACCAGCATGTTGCCGGTGGACGCGCCCATGAACACCTTCACGCCCGGCGCGGTTCGCGGATCCAGGCGCTGGATATCGGCCAGGTTGTCGTTGCTGGCGCCCAGGTAGAAACCGTAGTTGGCCCAGGCGCGGCCGGCGGCGCGGCGGTACTTGTCCTCCAGCGCCTCGGCATTCAGGGTCGGCGGGTTGGTGTTGGGCATGTCCATGAAGGTGGTCAGCCCGCCCGCCACCGCCGCGGCCGATTCGGTGGCCATGTCGGCCTTGTACTCCATGCCCGGTTCGCGGAAATGGACCTGATCGTCGATCATGCCCGGCAGCAGGCGGCGGCCGCCGGCGTCGACCACGATTTCGCCGTCGCGCGCGGACAGGCCGGCGCCGATCCGGGCGATGCGGCCGTCTTCGATGCGCAGGTCGCCGTCGTATTCGCGGCCTTCGTTGACCAGGCGGGCGTTGACGATCAGTGTCGATGACATGAGTGTTTTCCGGGGTCCAGGGGCGGCACCGGGTCGTGGCCGCCGGGGTGCAGGGGGTGACAGCGCAAAATCCGCCGCAAGGCGAGCCAGCTGCCCTTGAAGGCGCCGAAACGGGCGATCGCCTGCATCGCATACTCCGAGCAGGTCGGATAGAAGCGACAGCGCGGCCCCAGCAGTGGACTGATCCAGCGCTTGTAACCGCGTAGCAGGACGATGAGGAGGCGGTCGATCACGTTTCCTTAATGCGGACGACCGGTGTCGGATTGCGGTTGCCGCAGTAGTCGGGGCAGGGTATAACAGCGCGCTTTCCTCTCACAAGGCAAGCGCAAGGCAAGGCCGGGCGAACCCCAGTGACAGGGTTGGCCTGACGAGGCGAAAAATGCCGGGTACGGCGGATTTCGCTTGCGGCGGTCGCGCATTTGTGTATTTGATCGCCGAGCGGACCTCGCGGTTCGCGAAGCTTCCGGAACGGTCCGGGAGTTCCCTCAGGGAATAGAAGGACAAGCCGCTCGTGGCAGTGAAAAAACCTGCGAAGAAGGCCGCCAAGGCGGCTAAGAAGACCGTCAAGCCGGCCGTGAAGAAGGCCGCCTCCTCCAAGACTGCGGCCAGCAAAACCGCGACCAAGAAGCCGGCGGCGAAGAAGCCCGCGGCCAAGGTCGCCGCCAAGAAGGTCGCCAAGCAGCCCGCAGTCAAGAAGCCCGCGGCCAAGAAGGCGGCGCCGGTCAAGAAGCCCGCGCCCAAGCCTGCGGCCAAGAAATCGCCGGTCGTCGCCAAGCAGGCGGCGCCCGTGAAGAAGCCCGCGGCCAAGCCCGCTGCGCCGGCCAAGAAGCCCGTCGCCGCCAGCAAGGCCCCGGTGGTCAAGAAACCCGTGGTGGCCCCGCCGGCCGCGGCAAGGAAGCCAGAGCCCAAGCCCACCGTCGTCAAGAAACCCGCAGCGAGCCCGCCGACCAAGACCGCACCGGTGGCGACGCCCGCGAGCAAGAACGAACCCGCAAAGAGCACAGTGACCCAACCAGTCTCCAGCAAGTCCCCCACCGCTGCGACCCCGCCCGCCGCCAAGCCCGCCGCAACCCGCCCCCTGGGCAAGGTCGCTGTGGCCGTGGCCGCCAAGCCCCAGGCGCCCGCGCCCAAGGCCAAGGTGAAGGTCGTCCCGTACCAGAACGATGAGGCCACTGGCCGTCCGATCGTGCCGCAGGGCTATCGCCCGGCCGTGGACGAGGAATACATGAGTCCGCTGCAGCTGGAGTACTTCCGCCAGCGTTTGCTCAGCTGGCGCGCCGACCTGGTCGAGGAATCCAAGCAGACCATCGAGAACCTGAAGGACGAAGTCCGCGACGTCGGCGACGAAGCCGAGCGTGCGACCCGCGAAACCGAGAACTCGCTGGAACTGCGTACCCGCGACCGCTACCGCAAGCTGATCAGCAAGATCGACAGCACGCTCAAGCGCGTCGACTCGGGCGACTACGGTTTCTGCGTCGACACCGGCGAAGAGATCGGCCTGGAGCGTCTGGAAGCCCGCCTCACCGCCGAGCGCACCATCGACGCGCAGGAGCGTTGGGAGCACATGCAGAAGCAGATGGGCGACTGAGCCTGGCGGCTCGGATCGCTTGCGAAAGGCCCCGCGCGAGCGGGGCTTTTTCGTTATTGGGCGCGAGCAGGAGCAAATCCCCCTCAATCCCCCTTTTTCAAAGGGGGAGGCAGTGCGTCGAAAGGCCGGCTTGCTGTTCCCCCCTTTGAAAAAGGGGGGCTAGGGGGGATTTGCTTTTAAGCTCGACCGACCAGCGCCCCTACTGCAAATCGCGCAGATTCAAGCGCCGCAGTTTCGGCGCCAGCTTCGCCGTCGCGGCCACCACCGCCAGGGTCATGCAGCCGCCGAACACCACCGACGGCACCAGGCCCAGCAGCTTGGCCGCCACGCCCGATTCGAACGCGCCCAGCTCGTTCGACGAGCCGATGAAGATGCCGTTGATCGACGACACCCGGCCGCGCATTTCGTCCGGCGTCGACAACTGCAGGATGGTCGAGCGCAGCACCACCGACACGCCGTCGCACATGCCCGACAACAGCAGCATGGTCGCCGACAGCCAGAACTGGCGCGACAGCGCGAAGCCGATGATGCACAGGCCGAAACCGGCCACCGCGTACAGCAGCAGGCGCCCGGCGTGCTTCTGCGGCGGATGCCGCGCCAGCCACAGCCCGACCAGCACGGCGCCGGCGGCCGGCGCCGCCCGCAGGATGCCCAAGGCCTCGGGTCCGTAATGCAGCACGTCGTGGATGAAGGCCGGCAGCAGCGCGACCGCGCCGCCGAACAGCACCGAGAACATGTCCAGCGCCTGCGCACCCAGCACGATCTGGTTGTTGAACACGAAGCGCAGGCCTTCGCCGATGCTCTTGAACACCGGCGCGCGTTCGGCCGCGGGCGCGGGCTCGGTCACGCGCAGGGAAACGATCGCGACGGCCGCGGCCAGCGCGAACGCGGCCGAGGTCAGGTAGGCCGAGGTCATGCCGCCCCAGGCGATCAGGCCGCCGCCCAGCGCCGGTCCCACCACCAGCCCGGTCTGCATGACCACGCTGCCGACGCCGGCGCCGCGCGCGAACTGCTCGCGCTTGAGCACGCGCGCGAACAGCGACATGTAGACCGGCGACAGGAACGCGCGCACCACGCCGTTGATCGCGATCGCCGCATAGATGGTCAGGGTGCCGATGCCGAACGCGCCCGCGGGCAGGTGGCCGCTGGCCACGCCGGCCAGCATCAGGGTGGTCAGCAGCAGGCCCAGGCAGGCGAACATGCCCAGCTTGCGCCGCGGCAGGTGATCGACCGCGTAGCCGGCGAACAGGGCGAAGCAGAAGTAGGGCACCACCTCGGTCAGACCGATCAGGCCCAGCGCGAGGGTGTCCTTGGTGAGCTTGTAGATGTGCCAGCCGACCGTGACCGCGACGATCTGGTACGACAGCATCGCCAGCAGGCGATAGACCAGCAGGCCGACGAAACCGCGGTTATGCAGCAGCGACGGCTCGGGGGCGGTCGCCGCTGCGTTCACAGCCGGCGACGGGCCTGGTCGCGGATGAAGGCCAGCAGCGAGGACAGGCCGTTGCTGCGGGTCGGCGAGAGGTGCTTGGCCAGGCCGATGTCGGCGATGTAGTCGGCCTCGGTGGCGGCGATCTCGGCCGCGCTGCGGCCGGAGTACACCCGCAAGGCCAGGTAGATCAGGCCCGAGACGATCGCCGAATCGCTGATGGCATGGAAATCCAGGCGCTGCGCGTCGCCCTGGGCGACGATCCAGACCAGCGACTGGCACCCGTGCAGGCGGTGCTCCTCGGTCTTCCACTCCTCCGGCAGCGCGGGCAGCTTGCGGCCGAGGTCGATCAGGTACTGGTAGCGCTCGGACCAGTCGCCGAAGAAGGCGAACTCCTCGCGGATCGCGGCCTGGGCTTCGGTGGCGGTGGGTTCGAGCGGGAAGGGCGAGACGGGGACGGCGTTCATTGCCTGCATATTCTACGCCTCATGCGCGGGAACGGGCGGGACGCTGCGTCGCTGCGTGGGCTGTCTTGTCGTTCGCAAAGCAAATCCCTCTCAATCCCCCTTTTTCAAAGGGGGAGGCAAAAAGCCGGTGTCGCTGAGCGCCGCACTTTGCCCCCTCCTTTGAAAAAGGAGGGCCGGGGAGGATTTGCTTTTCGGCACGGCGTAGCGAGCGCGCAAGCCCGGCGTTCGCAAGAGCAGCCGGTGCCGATAGGGCATCGGCTAAGCGCGCTTCCTCACCCAGCGCACGCCCTGCGGGGTGTCTTCCAGCAGGATGCCTTCGCCCGCGAGCTGGTCGCGGATGGCATCGGAGCGCGCGAAGTCGCGGTTCTTCTTGGCCGCGTTGCGCTCGTCGATCAGGGCCTGGATGCGGGCGTCGTCGCTGCCGTCGGCGCCGCGGGCGAACCAGGTCGCCGGATCCTGTTGCAGCAGGCCCAGGGCCAGGCCGGCGCCGAGCAGCTCGCGCTTGCGCGCGGCGCGCTCGTCGCCCTCGGCTTTGCGCGCCTCGCCCGCGATGCGCGCGATCTCGGCCAGCGCGTTGGGGGTATTGAGGTCGTCTTCCAGCGCCGCCTCGATCGCGGCCGGAATCTCGATGCCGTCGACTGCCTGGATATCGGCCAGATCGCGCAAGGTGCCGTACAAACGGTCCAGCGTGCGCACGCTCTGTTCGATCAGCGCGTCCGACCAGTCCAGCGGCTGGCGGTAATGCGCCGAGAGCAGGGCATAGCGCAGCGCCTCGGGCGGATGCGCGCGCACCAAATCGTGGATCTTCTCGATATTGCCCAGCGACTTCGACATCTTGGCGCCGCCGAAGTTGAGCATGCCGTTGTGCAGCCAATGGCGGGCGAAGGTCTTGCCGCCGTGCGCGCACTCGCTCTGGGCGATCTCGTTCTCGTGGTGCGGGAACTGCAGATCGACGCCGCCGGCGTGGATGTCGATGGTCTCGCCCAGGTGGGCGGCGGCCATCGCCGAGCATTCGATGTGCCAGCCCGGACGGCCGCGGCCCCAGGGCGAATCCCAGCCCGGCAGGTCGTCGGTGGACGGCTTCCAGAGCACAAAATCGCCCGGGTCGCGCTTGTAGGGGGCGACGTCGACGCGCGCGCCGGCCAGCATTTCCTCCGGATCGCGGCGCGAGAGCTTGCCGTAACGGTCGAAGCTGCCGATCGCGAACAGGGCGTGGCCTTCGGCCGCGTAGGCGTGGCCGCTGGCGATCAGGCGCTCGATCATGGCGATGATCTGGTCGATGTGCGCGGTGGCGGCCGGTTCCAGGTCCGGCGCGCGCACGCCCAGCGCGGCCATGTCCTCGCGGTAGGCGGCGGCGTAGCGGTCGGTGATGGCCGAGATCGGCACCCCCTGCTCGGCCGCGGCGGCGTTGATCTTGTCGTCGACGTCGGTGATGTTGCGCGCGTAGACCAGGCCGCCGTAGCGGCGGCGCAGCAGGTCGGCGAGCACGCCGAACACCACCGGGCCGCGGGCGTTGCCGATATGCACGTAGTTGTAGACGGTGGGCCCGCACACGTACATGGTCGGGCGGGCGGGATCGATGGGTACGAACGGCTCGACCCGTCGCGTCAGGCTGTTGTAGAGATGCAGGCTCATGGGGGCACGCTATGGTTCGGGCCATTCTAGCGGCAGGGGGCCGCCCGGCGCAGCCGGCATCCGTCCGCTCAGGTCCGCGCGATCCCGATCCGGCCCGAAGCGCTCCTAACGCGCTCGGCGCGCGGAATGAGACGCGCTGCGAGGGCGTCGTGTCGTCGCGGGTTTGGGGGCTGGAGGGTTGATTCAGGTCGTGGCTACACTCCGGTCCTTACAATTTGTTCACGGAACCGATGCGAGCGCAATGAACCGTCCTGACCTGGTAGTCCCACTCTTGCTGGCTGGCGCCTTGGGGGCCCTTTGGGCCGGCGTTGCGTCGGCGCAGAGCACGACGGTGATCCAGGCCGAGAACGTGCGCTACGAGTACGCCCAGGTCCTGCGCGTGACCCCGGTCTACCAGACCCTCACCGCGACCAGCATCGAAAAGCGCTGCGACCAGAGCCCGAAACCGGCCACCGACGACTCGCGCCTGTCGCGCATGGTCGGCGCGGTCAAGGACGTGCTGACCCGCGACCGCCACGAGCGCGAACGCCAAGCCGCGGCCGAGAACTGCCGTTCGGTGCCGGTGGAGCGCGAGTTCCGCCAGCCCATCGCCTACGACGTGGATTACGTCTACAAGGGCTCCAAGTACCGCTCGCGCCTGCCCGAGGATCCGGGCAACCGGCTGCGCATCCGGGTCGCCGTGACCCCGGTGGTGGCCCCGCTCAACTCGCGCTGATGCCGATCCGGCATAAGCCCCGGCCCGGTTTCGACTTGCGCCGGCGGGGGCCGCATGCGAGCATTCGCCCCCTAATGACCCACCTGCGCGCCGACGCCGACGTCCTCACCTCCGCCTACATGGCGGCGGGCATGACCTCGCGCGCGCGCCGACCGTTGCCCTGCCAATCCGCTGGGTGACGGTACTCGCCGTCGTTCGTGTAACAAGCCACACACACGAAAAGCCCAGCCTTAGCGCTGGGCTTTTTTGTTTTCTACCGCCGGGATTCGGGATTTGGGATCTGGGATTCGTAACAGCAGCACTACGAGTTCCGTCCCCCGTCGCGCCTCCCACCACCGTTCCCCTGCTTTCCCAATCCCCAATCTCAAATCCCGAATCCCAGCCATGATCAAGCACTTCCTCAACACCCAGGACTGGTCGCGCGCCGACCTCGACGCGCTGCTGGCGCAGGCCGCCGCGTTCAAGCGCAGCAAGCTCGGCGACCAGTTGAAAGGCAAGTCGATCGCGCTGGTGTTCTTCAACCCGTCGATGCGCACCCGCACCAGCTTCGAACTGGGCGCGTTCCAGCTCGGCGGCCACGCCGTGGTCCTGCAGCCGGGCAAGGACGCGTGGCCGATCGAGTTCGAACTGGGCACGGTCATGGACGGCGACACCGAGGAGCACATCGCCGAGGTCGCCAAAGTGCTGGGCCGTTACGTCGACCTGATCGGCGTGCGCGCGTTCCCGAAGTTCGTCGACTGGGCCAACGACCGCCAGGACAAGGTGCTGGCCAGCTTCGCCAAGTATTCGCCGGTGCCGGTCATCAACATGGAGACCATCACCCACCCCTGCCAGGAGCTCGCCCACGCGCTGGCCCTGCAGGAGCACTTCGGCACCTCCGACCTGCGCGGCAAGAAGTACGTGCTGACCTGGACCTACCACCCCAAGCCGCTCAACACCGCGGTCGCCAATTCGGCGCTGACCATCGCCACCCGCATGGGCATGGACGTGACCCTGCTGTGCCCGACGCCGGAGTACGTGCTGGACGAGCGCTACATGGGCTGGGCCGAGCAGAACGTCGCCGAGAGCGGCGGTTCGCTGCAGATCAGCCACGACATCGACAGCGCCTACCGCGGCGCCGACGTGGTCTACGCCAAGAGCTGGGGCGCGCTGCCGTACTTCGGCAACTGGGGCCCGGAGAAGCCGATCCGCGACCAGTACCAGCACTTCATCGTCGACGAAGCCAAGATGGCGCTGACCAACAACGGCGTCTTCAGCCACTGCCTGCCGCTGCGCCGCAACGTCAAGGCCACCGACGCGGTGATGGATTCCCCGCAGTGCATCGCGATCGACGAGGCCGAGAACCGTCTGCACGTGCAGAAGGCGATCATGGCCGCTTTGATCGGACAGTAATTTCCAGCCCCTCTCCCGCGGCGCGGGAGAGGGCTTGGGGTGGAGGCGCGTTCGCCTTCGCTCCGAAACCTTGACCGCATTCGTTTGCCCTCACCCCAACCCTCTCCCGCAAGCGGGCGAGGGGGCAAAGACAAGAGAGAAAGAAATGAGCAAAGACATCGTCCTCGCCTTCTCCGGCGGCCTCGACACCAGCTTCTGCGTGCCCTACCTGCAGGAGCGCGGCTGGGCCGTGCACACCGTGTTCGCCGACACCGGCGGCGTGGACGCGGAAGAGCGCGCCTTCATCGAACAGCGCGCGGCCGAACTCGGCGTGGCCAGCCACGTCACCGTCGACGGCGGCCCGGCGATCTGGTCCGGTTTCGTCAAGCCCTTCGTATGGGCCGGCGAGGGCTACCAGGGCCAGTACCCGCTGCTGGTCTCCGACCGCTACCTGATCGTCGAAGCCGCGCTCGCGCGCGCCGCCGAGCTGGGCACCAAGGCGATCGCGCACGGCTGCACCGGCATGGGCAACGATCAGGTGCGTTTCGACCTGGCGGTGAAGGCGCTGGGCGACTACGAGATCGTCGCGCCGATCCGCGAAATCCAGAAGGAGCACACCGAGGTGCGCGCCTACGAGCAGAAGTATCTGGAAGAGCGTGGCTTCGGCGTACGCGCCAAGCAGAAGGCCTACACCATCAACGAGAACCTGCTGGGCCTGACCATGTCCGGCGGCGAGATCGACCGCTGGCAGGCGCCGGGCGAGGGCGCGCGCGGCTGGTGCAAGCCGCGTGCCGAATGGCCGACGGACGCGCTGAAGGTGACGATCGGCTTCGAGAACGGCGAAGCGGTGTCCCTGGACGGCCAGAAGATCGCCGGCCACACCCTGCTGGCCAAGCTCAACGGCCTGTTCGCCGAGTACGGCGTCGGCCGCGGCCTGTACACCGGCGACACCACCATCGGCCTCAAGGGCCGCATCATCTTCGAAGCCCCGGGCCTGATCGCGCTGCTCACCGCGCATCGCGCGCTCGAGGAAGCGGTGCTGACCAAGCAGCAGAACCGCTTCAAGCCGGAAGTGGCGCGCAAGTGGGTCGAGCTGGTCTACGAAGGTTTCTTCCACGATCCGCTCAAGACCGACCTGGAGGCCTACCTGGCCAGCTCGCAGTCCACCGTCAACGGCGAAGTCGTGCTGGAGACCCAAGGCGGCATCGTCAACGCGGTCGCGATCAGCTCGCCGCACATCCTCAACGCCAAGGGCGCGACCTACGCCCAGGCCGCGGATTGGGGCGTGGCCGAGGCCGAGGGCTTCATCAAGCTGTTCGGCATGAGCAGCACTTTGTGGGCCGAGATCAACCGCAAGCCATGATCCGAGCCCCTCTCCCGCGCGCGGGAGAGGGGTTGGGGTGAGGGAGGCGAGCGCCGCAGGCGCAAGCTGCTTTCGCCGTTGCTGTTTCTTCAAGGCAACCGCAAAAGCCCCCTCACCCTGACCCTCTCCCGCCAGCGGGAGAGGGGACTGAGCCGCAAGCCGACGTCGCGACCAAACCCGCAACCGAACCACCGCACAGACACGACGAGCCACGAACTCCATGCTCCCCGAAGTCCTGAAACACCTCGAAGCCCTGGTGTCCTTCGACACCCGCAACCCGCCGCGCCAGATCGGCACGGGCGGCATCTTCGATTACCTGCGCAACCAGCTCGAAGGTTTCCGCATCGAGGTCGTCGACCACGGCGACGGTGCGGTGTCGATGCTGGCCGTGCGCGGCAATCCGCGGCGCCTGTTCAACGTCCACCTCGACACCGTGCCGTCCTCGCAGCACTGGAGCGCCGACCCGCACCTGCTGCGCGTGACCGACGAACGCGCGATCGGCCTGGGCGCCTGCGACATCAAGGGCGCGGCCGCCGGCTTGCTGGCCGCCGCGGCGGTGAGCTCGGGCGATGCCGCGTTCCTGTTCAGCACCGACGAGGAAGCCAACGATCCGCGTTGCATCGCCGGTTTCCTGGCCACCCAGCATGGCTTCAACGAAGTGATCGTGGCCGAGCCGACCCTGTGCGAAGCGGTGCTCGCGCATCGCGGCATCAGCTCGGTGCTGTTGAAGTTCCGCGGCGTCGCCGGGCACGCGTCCGGCGCCAACGCCATGCAGGCCAGTGCCTTGCACCAGACCATGCGCTGGGGCGGCAAGGCCCTGGACTACGTCGAATCGCAATCGCACCAGCGCTTCGGCGGCTTGACCGGTCTGCGCTTCAACATCGGCCGCGTCGAAGGCGGCATCAAGGCCAACATGATCGCGCCCAGCGCCGAGTTGCGCTTCGGCTTCCGGCCGCTGCCGTCCATGTCCATCGACGGTCTGCACGAAACCTTCGGCACCCTGATCGAAGCCGGCGCGATCGAGCGTTACGAGGAAACCTTCCGCGGCCCCTCGCTGCCCGCGGGCGACGTCGCCACGGCCGAGCAGCGCCGCCTGGAGGCGCGCGACCTTGCCGACGCGCTGGACCTGCCGATCGGCAACGCGGTGGATTTCTGGACCGAGGCCTCGCTGTTCTCGGCCGCCGGCCTGACCGCGATCGTCTACGGCCCCGGCGACATCGCCCAGGCGCATACCGCCGACGAATGGGTGAGCCTGGAGCAACTGGAGCGTTACGCGCGCAGCGTCGCCCGCATCATGGGAGGCAATGCCTGATGGCCATTTCTATGGACGCCCATCTGCAGACCCGTCAGACCATCGTGCGCCTGCTGTCCAGCATGGCCAGCGCGAAGGAGATCTCGCAGTACCTCAAGCGCTTCTCCCAACTCGACGCCAAGCGCTTCGCCGTGGTCAAGGTCGGCGGCGCGGTGCTGCGCGACGACCTGGAGGCGCTGACCTCGTCGCTGGCCTTCCTGCAGGACGTGGGCCTGACCCCGATCGTGATCCACGGCGCCGGCCCGCAGCTGGACGACGAACTGTCGGCGGCCGGCATCGTCAAACAGACCGTCAACGGCCTGCGCGTGACCTCGCCGGAAGCGTTGGCGATCGTACGCCGCGTGTTCCAGTCGCAGAACCTCAAGCTGGTCGAAGCGCTGCAGTCCGGCGACGGCCGCGCGACCTCGATCATCTCCGGCGTGTTCGAGGCCGATTACCTCGACCGCGACACTTACGGCCTGGTCGGCGAAGTGAAGCAGGTCAATCTGGCGCCGATCGAAGCCAGCCTGCAGGCCGGCTCGATCCCGGTGATCGCCAGCCTGGGCGAAACCGCGGGCGGCCAGATCCTCAACGTCAACGCCGATTTCGCCGCCAACGAACTGGTGCAGATGCTGCAGCCGTACAAGATCGTGTTCCTGACCGGCACCGGTGGCCTGCTCGACGACAACGGCCGGGTGATCGATTCGATCAACCTGTCCACCGAATACGAAGACCTGATCCAGCAGCCTTGGATCAACGGCGGCATGCGGGTCAAGATCGAACAGATCAAGGACCTGCTGGACAAGCTGCCGCTGACCTCGTCGGTGTCGATCACCAAGCCGGCCGAGCTGGCCAAGGAACTGTTCACCCATAAGGGCTCGGGCACCCTGGTCCGGCGCGGCGAGCGCGTGCTGCAGGCGCAGCGCTGGGACGAACTGGACCTGGTGCGGCTGCGTTCGCTGATCGAATCGGCGTTCGGCCGCAAGCTGGTCGACGACTATTTCGACAGCACCGTGCTCAAGCGCGCCTACGTCAGCGAGAACTACCGCGCCGCGGTGATCCTGATCGAGGCCGAGGGCCGCACCTACCTGGACAAGTTCGCGGTGCTCGACGACGCCCAGGGCGAAGGCTTGGGGCGCGCGGTGTGGCAGGTCATGCGCGAGCAGAACCCCAGCGTGTTCTGGCGCTCGCGCCACGGCAACCCGGTCAATCCCTTCTATTACTCCGAGTCCGACGGCTGCCTGAAGCAGGAGAAGTGGAAGGTGTTCTGGTACGGCATGCAGGGCTTCGACGAGATCGCCGCCTGCGTCGACTATTCCAGCCGGCGCGCGCCGACCCTGGAGGGCTGAGATGGGCGCGAACCAAGCCTGGAGCGCGCAGCCGCGCCTGAGCGGCGAGCACGTCGCGCTCGAGCCCCTGAGCCTTGCGCACGCCGACGGTCTGCGCGCGGCCCTGGCCGGCGGCGAGCTGGCCCGGCTTTGGTACACCAACGTGCCGGCGCCCGAGGGCGTGGACGCCTACATCGAGGCGGCGTTGGCGATGCGCGACCGCGGCCAGGCCTGGCCCTTCGTGGTGCTGGACGGGCAGGGTGGGGTGGTCGGCAGCACGCGCTACTACGATATGGACGCGCAGGTGCCGCGCCTGCAGATCGGCTACACCTTCTACGCCCCGCGCGTGCAGCGCACCGGCCTGAACACCCAGGCCAAGTGGCTGCTGCTGCGGCACGCTTTCGAAACCATGGGCTGCATCGCCGTGGGCTTGGAGACCAGCTGGTTCAATCTGGCCTCGCGCACGGCCATCGCCCGGCTCGGCGCCAAGCAGGACGGCGTACTGCGCAACCACCGCCGCCATGCCGACGGCAGCCCGCGCGACACGGTCGCGTTTTCGATCATCGATACGGAATGGCAGGCGGTGAAGCGCAACCTGGAGTACAAACTGGCACGCCATGCCACCGGAGCCCAGCATGACTAAGACCGTCGGCATCGTCGGCGCGCGCGGCCACGTCGGCGCGGAACTGATCCGCCTGATCGCCGCGCATCCGGGTTTCGAACTCGGTTTCGTGTCCTCGCGCGAGCGCGAGGGCCAACGCGTGGCCGAGCATTTCCCCGAGGTCGGCGGCGAGCTTCGTTACAGCGCGCCTTCGCACGAGCAGTTGCCCGGCTACGGCGCCGACGCGGTGATCCTGGCCCTGCCCAACGGCAAGGCCGCCGACTGCGTGGCCGCGTTCGACACGGCCGGCGTCGACCCGGTCATCGTCGATCTGTCGGCCGATTACCGTTTCGACGATGGCTGGTACTACGGCCTGCCCGAACTTACCCGCGCGCGCTACGCCGGCCAGCGCCGGATCAGCAACCCGGGCTGCTACGCCACCGCGATGCAGCTGGCGGTCGCGCCCCTGCTGGATCTGCTGGACGGCCCGGTGCAGTGCTTCGGCGTGTCCGGCTATTCGGGCGCGGGCACCACCCCCTCGGACAAGAACGATCCCGACAAGCTGCGCGACAACCTGATGCCGTACGCGCTGACCGGTCACGTGCACGAGCGCGAGGTCACGCGTCAGCTTGACCGCGCGGTCGAGTTCCTGCCGCACGTGGCGCCGCATTTCCGCGGCCTGACCATTACCGTCAATCTGCGCCTGAACCAGGCGCTCACGCGCGAAGCCCTGGTTGCGCGCTATCGCGAACGCTACGCCGGCGAAGCTCTGGTGCGCGTGCTCGATGAGGCGCCGTGGGTCAGTGCGATCGCCGGCCGCCATCATGTCGAGCTGGGCGGTTTCGCCCTGGCCGACGACGGCCGCCGCGCGGTGGTGGTGGCGACCGAAGACAACCTGCTCAAGGGCGCCGCCACCCAGGCGCTGCAGAATCTCAACCTGGCGTTCGGTTACGACGAAACCGCCGGCATCCCCCTTTGAAGGAAGGCTCCATGTCCGATCTGCTCTGGCAAAAACCCGGCGTCAAGGTCGACGCGCGCATCCAGCGTTTCCTCGCCGGCGAGGACGTGATCCTGGATCGCGAGTTCTTCCTGTTCGACATCGAAGCCAGCCGCGCCCACGCGCAAGGCCTGCAGCAGATCGGCATCCTGTCCGCCGACGAGCTGGCCGGGCTGTCGCGCGAGCTCGATACGCTGGCCGCGGACTTCGGCGCGGGCGACTTCGTGCTCGACGAGCGCTACGAGGACGGCCATTCGGCGATCGAATCGCGCCTGATCGAGCGCCTGGGCGATGCCGGCCGCAAGATCCACACCGGCCGCAGCCGCAACGACCAGATCCTGGTCGCCACGCGTTTGTGGTTGAAGGATCGTCTGTCGCGCCTGCACGCGCTGTGCCGCGAAAGCGCGCAGGTCGCGCTGGCGCGCGCCGAAGCCGAAGCCACCCTGCCGCTACCGGGTTACACCCATCTGCAGCGCGCCGTGGTGTCCTCGGCCGGCATGTGGTGGGCGGCCTGGGCGGAAGGTTTCATCGACGACGCGCTGCGCGTGCGCCAGACCCTGGACTGGGTCGACGCCAATCCGCTGGGCAGCGCCGCCGGCTACGGCGTGAACCTGCCGCTGGCGCGCGACCACACCACCCAGGCCCTGGGCTTCGCCCGCCTGCAGGTGTCGGCTGCGTACGCGCAGCTGTCGCGTGGCAAGTTCGAGATGGGCGCGATCGAGGCGCTGTCGTCGGCGCTGCTGGACCTGCGCCGCCTGGCCTGGGACCTGAGCCTGTTCACCAGCGCCGAATTCGATTTCGTCGCCCTGCCGGCCGAGTACACCACCGGCAGCTCGATCATGCCCAACAAGCGCAATCCCGACGTGATCGAGCTGATGCGCGCCAGCTATTCGGCCGCCGCCGCCGCGCGCACCGAGATCGAGCAGTTGCTGTCGCTGCCCTCGGGCTATCACCGCGATCTGCAGTTCTCCAAGGGCGCGATCTTCCACGCCTTCGGCCGCGGACTGGCCGCGCTGGAGCTGCTGCCGGATCTGCTGCGCAATCTGGAATGGAAGCCCGCGCGCCTGCGTGCGGCGCTGGACCCTTCGATGTACGCCACCGACCTGGCGGTCGATCTGGCGCGCGAAGGTCTGCCGTTCCGCGACGCCTACAAGCAGGCCGCCGACCCCGCGCGCTGGGCCCAGGGCGATCCCGAAGCCAGCTTGGCCGCGCGCGTCTCGCCCGGCGCCGCCGCCGATCTGCGCCTGGATAGCCTGCGCCAACGATTGCAGGATCTGACATGAGCACGACGGCAAAGGACTTCGCAGCGCAGCCTTTGCCGTCCTGGCGGCGCGCGGTATTGAAGGTGGGCAGCAGCCTGCTCGCCGGTGCGCCCGACCGGCCGTCCGAAGACGGCCTGGACCCGCGCTATGCCACC
This sequence comes from Lysobacter sp. Root916, assembly GCF_001429785.1. Classification (GTDB taxonomy): domain Bacteria; phylum Pseudomonadota; class Gammaproteobacteria; order Xanthomonadales; family Xanthomonadaceae; genus Lysobacter. The sequence continues at coordinate 595,316 of NZ_LMJF01000001.1, forward strand.
GAACTCGCGCATTTCATCGCCCACGCGCGCGCCGAAGGCCGCGAAGTGGTGCTGGTGTCCTCCGGCGCGGTCGCGGCCGGTCGCGGACGCATCAAGACCGGTGGCGACGGCCTGGTGCTGCGCCAGGCGTTGGCCGCGCTGGGCCAGGCCTCGCTGGTCTCGTTCTGGCAGTCGCTGTCGCCCGCGCCGGTGGCGCAGGTGCTGCTGACCCACGACGACCTGCGCCACCGTCGCCGCTATCTCAACGCGCGCGCCGCCTTGCGCGAGCTGCTGCGCCTGGGCGCACTGCCGGTCATCAATGAGAACGACACCGTCGCGGTCGACGAACTCAAGCTGGGCGACAACGACAACCTCGCCGCCGCGGTGGCCTCGCTGGTCGACGCCGATCTGCTGCTGATCGCCACCGACATCGGCGGCCTCTACAGCGGCCACCCGCAGCGCGATCCCGACGCGCGCCCGATCGAGCGCGTGGCCGCGGTGACGCCCGAACTGCTGCAAGCCGCCAGCGGCGGCGCCGGCGCGCTCGGCACCGGCGGCATGCGCACCAAGCTGGAGGCGGGCGCCAAGGCCGCGATGGCCGGCATCGCCACCGCGCTGTTCTGCGGCCGCGACGCCGAGGTCGTGCGCGCGCTCGGCGAGGGTCGTCTGCACGGCACCCTGATCGCCGCGCGCCGCGATCGCGCGCGTGCGCGCAAGCAATGGCTGCGCCACGCGCCCGCCAGCGGCGCGCTGCGCATCGACGCAGGCGCGGTGAGCGCGCTGCAGGCGCGCGGCGCCTCCCTGCTGCCGGGCGGCGTGGTCGAGGTAATGGGCGAGTTCCGGCGCGGCGACGTGCTCGAACTGCGCCCGCACGACGATCCCGCCGCGGCGCCGTTGGCGCGCGGCCTGGCTCAGTACAACGCCGCCGAGACCCGGCGCATCGCCGGCCGTCATAGCCGCGAGATCGAGGCGCTGCTCGGCTTCCGCTACGGCGAGGAAGTGGTGCACCGCGACGACCTGGTGCTGTTGGACGCGCAACTCACCGATCTGGAGACACCGGCATGAGCGGCTACGTGCGCAATCTGGCGCTACAGGCGCGTGCAGCCTCGGCCGCGCTCGCGGCCAGCGATGGCGCGACCCGGCGCCGGCTGATCGAAGCCATGGCCGCGCAGTTGGATGCGCAGTCGGCGCAGGTGCTGGCGGCCAATGCCGAGGATCTTGAACGTGGTCATGCCGCCGGTTTGTCGCCGGCGATGCTGGACCGCCTGCGCCTGGATCCGGCGCGCCTGGCGGCGATCGCCGAGGCCCTGCGCGAAGTCGCGGCCCAGCCCGATCCACTGGGCGAAGTCACCCGCCGCGAGCAACGTCCGAACGGCCTCACGATCGAACGCCAACGCGTACCGCTGGGCCTGATCGCGATGATCTACGAAGCGCGCCCGAACGTGACCGCCGATGCGGCCGCGCTATGCCTGAAGGCAGGCAACGCCGTGCTGCTGCGCGGAGGTTCGGAAGCGCGCGCCAGCAACCGCGCTATCGCCGCCTGCCTGCATGCGGCCTTGCGTGAAGTCGGCCTGCCCGAGGCCGCCGCGACCCTGATCGAGGACACAGCGCGCGAGCACGTGCTGGAACTGCTGCAGCTGTCGGACCTGATCGATCTGGCGATCCCGCGCGGCGGCGAAGGCCTGATCCGTTTCGTCGCCGAACACGCGCGCGTGCCGGTGATCAAGCACTACAAGGGCGTGTGCCATCTCTACGTGGATCGCGCCGCCGACCCGGAGCGCGCGCTGGACTTGCTGATCGACGGCAAGACCTCGCGCCCGGGCGTGTGCAACGCCCTAGAAACCCTGCTGGTGCACGCCGACATCGCGCCGGCCTTCCTGCCGCGCGCGCTCGCGGCTTTGGCCGAGCGCGGCGTCGAGCTGCGCGGCTGCGCGCGCGCGCAGGCGTACTCGGACGCCGTGCAGCCGGCCAGCGAAGCCGACTACGACGCCGAGTATCTGGACCTGATCCTGAGCCTGCGCGTGGTCGACGACCTCGACGCCGCGCTGGCGCACATCGCCCGCCACGGCTCCGACCACACCGAGGTGATCGCCACCGAGGACGCAGCCGCGGCCGAAGCCTTCGTGCGCCGCACCCGCAGCTCGGCGGTGATGGTCAACGCCTCTTCGCGCTTCAACGACGGCGGCCAGCTAGGCCTGGGCGCGGAGATCGGCATCTCGACCACGCGCCTGCACGCCTACGGCCCGATGGGCGTGGAGTCGCTGACCATCGAGCGCTACGTGGTGCGTGGGGCAGGGCAGGTCCGGCACCCGGAGTCGAGACAGGCCTGAGCGCCGGCCGGTCCCTGCCGCCATCGACCTTGTGCGACGATTTGGCAGCCTGGATGCATCCCTTCCAGGAACCGTCACGCCTGGAGGGCGAATGCTGCGACCGATCCTGTGTGCATGCTTGTGGCTGACCGCGTTGCCCGCATTCGCCGATGCCCCCTATGCGTTTCCCGCCGCGGCCGTCGAGGACCGCGCGGCCTTGGACGCCGCGATGCCGATCCTGGCGCGGCAACTGCTGACCGACTATCGCGACGAAGACCGTGCGCGCTACTTGAACAACCGCTTCCGCCTGCAGCTGGTCGCCGGCCAGTACGCGGAAGCCGAGCGCAGCCTGGTCGAGATCCGCACCACTGCGCCAAGCACCGGTCCCGTGCCGGTGCGCCCCAACCTGATTCAGTACGAGCTCTATGCGCGCGCCAAGGCGCTGCAGACGCGCGACGGCACGAGCTTCGAGACGGCGTTCCGGCGTGCGTTCGCCGACGTGGTCGGGGCGATGGACGACCCGACGTCGGCCCTGGCCATGCGAGTGCTGAATCTGGACCCCACCGAAGACGCGCAGGAACGACGCGCGGTGGACGATGCGCTGGCCGCGCAGAAGGGCAAGACCACGATCGAGCGCGACCCCGCCTTGGGCTTGTCGCGGGTCTATCAGATCGAGCAGGTCTATCGGGACCTCAGGCCATTGCTGCCGCGCCTGGTCGCGCAGGACGACCAGCGCCGCTACACGATCCAGCGCGACATCGCGGTGCGCACGCCCGAAGGCGCGACCGTGTGCGCGCTGGTGGTGCGCCAGCGCTCGGCGCCGGCGAAGTCGCCGACGTTGCTCAACTTCACCATCTACGCCAACCCGGTGACGCTGCTCAACGAGGCCCGGCGTTCGGCCGCCCACGGCTACGTCGGCGTCGGCGGCACCAGCCGCGGCAAGGCCTGCAGCCCCGACAAACCCACGCCCTACGAACACGACGGCCGCGACGCCGCGGCGCTGATCGACTGGATCGCGGCCCAGCCCTGGAGCGACGGCCGCGTCGGCATGTACGGCGGCAGCTACGAAGGCTTCACTCAGTGGGCCACGGCCAAGCATCGGCCCAAGGCGCTCAAGGCGCTGATGCCCTCGGTCACTGGCGCGCCGGGCATCGACGTGCCGATGGAAGGCGGCATCACCTACGGCTTTCAGTACTACTGGCCGTTCTATGTCGCCAATAACCGCAGCGTCGACAACGCGGCCATGGAGGACTACGCGCGCTGGCAGCGCATGCAGCGCGAGTGGTATGTGAGCGGGCGCAGCTACCGCGATCTGGAAAAGATCGACGGCGTGCCCAACCCGTTCTACCTGCGCTGGCTGGACCACCCCGACTACGACCGCTACTGGCAGGACATGATCCCGTACCGCGAGGAGTTCGCCGACCTCGACCTCAAGGTGCTCACCACCACCGGCTATTACGACGGCGCCCAGATCGGCGCGCTGTACTACCTGCGCGAGCACTACCGCTACCGCCCGCAGGCCGAGCACTACCTGGTGATCGGCCCCTACAACCACATCAGCGGCCAGCGCGGCACGGTCGCCACCGGCGATTGGCTGCGCGGCTACAAACTGGATCCAGTCGCGCAAATGGATATCGGCGTGCTGCGCTACCAGTGGTTCGACTACGTGTTCAAGGGCGCACCCAAGCCGGCGCTGCTGGCCGACCGCATCAACTACCAGGTGATGGGCGCCAATGTCTGGAAGCACGCTCCTTCGCTGGCCGCGATGGGCGAGCGCCGCCAGCGCTTCCACTTCGGTCCGGCCGGCGAGGGCGATCGCTATCGTTTCCTGACGCAATCGTCGGGGCACGACGCCTACGTGACTCAAACCGTGGACATGCGCGACCGCAGCGACGCCGACCGCAGGGTGCCCGGCGGCGGTATCGTCGATAAAGTCATCGACACCGCCGACAGCCTGGTATTCGTGAGCGAACCCTTCGCCGAGGCCGGCGAATTCAGCGGCCTGTTCTCGGGACATCTCGACCTGGCGGTGAACAAGCGCGACTTCGACTTCAACATCGGCTTGTACGAGCTCAACGCGCAGGGCGAGTACTTCGAGCTGTCGCGCTACCAGTCGCGCGCCAGCTACGTCGCCGACCTGTCGCGTCGCGCCTTGCTCACGCCGGACCAGCGCACCCAACTCGACTTCAGCGCCGGCCGCCTGACCAGCCGCCGCTACGCGGCCGGCAGTCGCCTGGTCGCGGTGGTCAGCGTGCTGCGCAACCCGCAACAGCAGATCAACTACGGCAGCGGCAAGCCGGTGTCCGACGAGACCATCGCCGACGCCGGCGAACCGCTGCGGGTGAAGTGGTACGGCGATGGGTATCTGGAGATTCCGCTCAGCCGTTGAGCGCCGTCCGCATGCGACTCATGGATGGGCCGGGACCGACGCCTTTGTGTGAGGCGTCGCGTCCGGTGCGGGGGGCGGGTGTTAGGGTTTCAACCAGCCCGCGATCGATCGCGAGCGCAGGGAGCCGCCATGCAATCGCCCGACACCACATCGCCGGACCCGCACCCCAAGAGCGTCGGCGGTGCGGTGGACTACGACGCGGAACTGCAGTTGCACGACCGCGTGTTCCGCACCGCCTGCGCCATCGCCGCCCATGAGCGCGTACTGGACATCGGCTGCGGGGCAGGGCAGACCACCCGCGATGCGGCGCGTGCGGCGGCGTCCGGTAGCGCGATGGGCCTCGATATCATGGCCCCGGCGATCGAGAAAGCGCGCGCATTCGCCGCAGCCCAAGGCGTGCGCAACGTACGTTTCGAACACGGCGACGCAGCCACCTATCCGCTCCCATCGCAAGCCTTCGACGTCGCCATCAGCCGCTACGGCACCATGTTCTTCGCCGACCCGCTGGCTGCGTTCCGCAACATACGCAGCGTGCTGACCGAAGACGGCCGTCTCGTCATGATGGTCTGGCAGGCCCGCGAGGCCAACGAGTGGTCCACCGCCGTGCATGGTGCCCACGCCAAATCCACCGCCGCGTTCTCGCTAGCGGACCCGGCGGTCACCGAGCGCCTGCTCGCCGAGGCCGGGTTCGCCCAGGCGACGTTTCAGGACGTACACGAGCCTGTGTACTACGGCGATAGCATCGAGGCCGCCTTGGAATGGATCGGGCAGTTCCAGGCCACCAAGGCCGCCTTGCAATCGCTGGACGTAGCGGCCGCCGCGCGCGAGCGGGCGCGACTGCGCGAAGTCGTCGCGCAGCACTATCGGGACGGAGGCGTGTGGTTCGGCTCGCGGGCGTGGATCGTCAGCGCGGGAGGCCGGTGATGTTGCGAGTCCAGGTGGTCGCCTAGAAGTCGCACCTCAAGCTTCCGTCGATGGTGCGCGTGCTGATCTTGAGCTGGGCTTTGCCCTTCTGCCCGATCAGAGTGAAAGACGGCGGCAGCGAATCGTCGCCAGGGTTGCGAAACGTCAGATCGACGGTCGCCGTCTTTTGGCTGAACTGTTTCAGGGTGTACTGCTTCGACGACAAGGTAATCAGATCGCCGGAGCCCAAGGTCGTCGAGCTGAAGACGACCATCGGGTCGATGTCGGTGTAGCCGATGAACTCCACCTCGTAGTATTGCGGCGATTCGCCGCCGGTGAAACGGCAGGCGGTCTGTGAGGCAGTGGCGGGCTGGCCGAAGAGGGCCAATAGGGCGGTAGCGAGAACTATCCTTGGTCTCATGGGGCGGTTCCTGATGGGGCGTGCCGCAATGCGGCTTCGGCGGGCGAAGAACTGCTAAGCCGCGATCGCTGGGATGCCGCCCAGGCTAGCTTTGTACACGTGCGTGAGCGGTCGGCGGTCGCGGCCGATCTATGAGGCCTAAGCCACTGAACTTATGCAAGCTGGATGCGGCGAGCCGGTGGAGGCGGGGTCGGAACCGGTGCGCGGCCTTGCGCGGCAGCCTTCAGTCCCGCCCCGACCATGGCCGCCGACCAGGAAAGACCGCGTTCCTAGATAGCGACGGCGCTAAGCCAGGGAGTCAAGCATGAACACGGACCCGTTCGATACCGGCCCTACGGGCAAATTCCGCACGCTGTGCCAGAAGTATCCCGACGACACGGTGTATCGGGGCGCGGACGGTTTTCGTTCGCTGTGGGGACCGATCTTCTACCGCGGCCGTGCCAATGGCACTGCGCGTCTGTTGGTCATCGGCCAGGACCCGGCGCAGACCGAGGCATTTACGCGCCGGATTCTGTCGGGACAGGCCGGGCGGCGCGTGCAGGGCTTCGTCGAGAAGCTGGGCTACACGCGCAGCTATCTGATGATCAACGCCTTCGTGTACGGCATCTTCAACCAGAACATGGCGATGCCGCACCTCAACGATCCGGAGATTCAGGCCTATCGTCATCAGTGGCTGGAGGCGGCGTTCGCGAAGGGCAAGATCGAAGCGGTGGTGACCTTCGGCAACGCCGCGTTCAATGCCTGGACCGCGTTCAAGGCGACGCCGGCCGGGCAGGCGGTGACGGCCTTCCATCAGAAGGCGCTGCACCCTACGGCCGACAAGCCCGGTGGGCCAATCACGCGCAAGGACCTGCTCGATAACTGGAATGTCGCCCTGAACAAGCTGCGCCCGCACATCCAGAACCCGGACGTAAGCAAGCCCCTGGTTCCCTACGGCAACGACTTCACCGCGGCCGAGCTGCCGGCGATTCCCAGCCGCGACTTCCCGATGGGCCTACAGCCCTGGATGCGCAACACGGACTTCTGGGCGGGCATGTCGGACCCACCCGGCACCGAGCGGGCCAACATCTCCATCGTGGTCCCGTAAGCGCTCAGGCCACCACCGAGGGATCGGCGACTTCGATCACCCGCGGCGTGTCGCCCAAGGCATTCGGGGCGCACCAGACGCGCGCCTGCGCGCCTACACCGGGAACTTGGGTTTGCAGCAGATACTCGCGCGAGTGCTCGGGATGCCACTGGCCGCTAATCGGCCGGTCGCCGGGGATCTGCACGACGAGCGCGAACGAAGCGACCGCACCGTCTTCGGCGAGCGTCCAGCGCCGCTCGCTCACCCGGCCGGTCGTCGCGATCGCGTTGGGCCCCATTGCGCGCCAAGCCGCTTGCAGCCGAGCTTCGTGCTTCGCCTGCCGGATCGAAGCGATCAACAGCGCCCACAGCGCGGCCGTGAGCCCGCCGATCATGACGGTGAAGATGAGGTTGAACCAAGCGCCGGGCGTGTCGCTGGTCCAGAGCAGATGCAGGGCCCAGGCGGCGCCGGCCGATGCGATCGCGTTCATGAGCGCGAACGACCTGCGCCCGGCGACGCTCATGCGACGTGGGAGTCTTAAAGCCTTCGGCGCCCGCTCCAGCGATGATGCCGCTTCGAGCCGCGGCAAGAGATGGATGACATGGCCGTCGGCGTAGTCGTGCGTGCTGGGCGTCGGCATGCGCGCATGGTAGTGCGCCTTGTCGGATTCGGGCTAGCGTTCGCCGGCAGGGAGCCGCAGGGCCGGCGAGGCGACGACCGACGCCGCGATCAGGACTCCGGGTTGTACATGATCTCGCGCACTTCCTGGGCGCAACGGCAGGACGCGGCGAGCTTGGCCGCCCACTGCAGCGCCTCGTCCCGCGAGGGCACTTCGATGATCGAAAAGCCGCCGATCACCGCCTTGGTTTCCGGGTAGGGGCCGGCGGAGACCGAGCCGTCGCTGGCTACGATGCTGGCCTGTTGGCTCAGAAGCCCGCCGCCGAAGATCCAGACCCCGGCGGCCTTGGCTTCGCGCACCACGGCGTGCGAGGCCTCGGATACCGCGGGCAAATCGGCTTCAGGAATCGTCATCGTTCCGTCATCGAACGAGATCAGGTATCGCATCATCTCCACTCTCCCGTGATTGGCGGTCAGGACACTTGCGGTTTGTCGGCGCGTGCACGGCGCACCACGAAACGCCGAGCCAGCCAGGTGAGCAGCACCAGCACGGCGGGGCAGGCCCAGCCGAAAGCGGCGGCGATGGCGACGTTGTCGTCTGCCGCCGGGGCCGGATCCTGAGCGGCGAACGCATAGGCCAGATTGAGCGCCCAGCCCAGCGCGACCGCGATGCCCGCCGCGACCAGGCCGTGCAGGCGCGTGCGCGATCGCAACAGCCAGAACGCGACTACCGGCAACGCCAGCGCCGCGAGCAGGAGTGCGAGGACTGCGTAGTGGTCCATGAGCTATCCGCCGAATCCAGCGATAGCGGGATTCTGGGTATCGCGGGGCGCGGCCGTCAATCCGGCCTCGCGGCGCGGTGAGGGCGTTACAGAAGCGGCGCGACCCACGGCCGCACACCGACGTCACGGGCCGTCGCATGGGCGCGGTTCGCGCCGCTCCTGCAAGCCTTAAGCGGGAACCGGTTCCTCGGTGGGCGCAAGCACCGCGCGCACGCCGCGCGGGATCGCCTGGGCGTCCATGTTCAGCACGACGACGCGGCCGGCGTTGAGGGCCGCGCCGATCTCGATGTCGGCGCCCAAAGCGCGCGCGATGTCGTCCAGCGGCGCGCTGGGCGGCGCGCCGCGGCGGTCCTTGCCGGAGAAGCGCCATCGGTTGTACTCGGCCCAGGCGATCAGCAGCACGGTCGCGCACAACGCCAGGGTCGGCAGCGCGATCAGCAGGAAGGGCTCGACCCGGTGCTCGCGCATGTACAGCTCGAAGTAGGCGTTGCGGATGCCCAGCACCCACAGCAGGAAGGTGATCACCGGCATCCACAGGTACACGTACATGCCCCAGAACACCGCGGTCACGAAGCCCCACGCGGTGCGGCGCAGGCGCGGTTGGGCGCGCCGCTTCTGGATTAGGCGCGAATCGTATTTGGCCGTGCTCTGGCGGCCGGCCGGGTCGCGGCCAGGCTGGGTGGTGCTCATCGGATTCCCCTGTCAGGACTGACCCAGGTCGCGCGCGTGCCGCGGCGCTTGAGCAGCGCCTTGGGCAACGCGGTGACCGTGGTCGCGAAACTCAACAACCAGTACGCCATCGGGTACCAGATCATCCAGTAGTAGTTGCGGCCGACACCGGTCTCGTAGCGGCGGTCGATGATGATGCTGGCCGCGAACTGCAGCAGGCAGACCATCGCCAGGATCATGCCGTGCCAGGACGGCAGCAGACTGCGGATGGTCAGCTCCGGCGGCAGCGGCAGGAACAGGCCCAAGGCCCACAGCAGCAGGATGAAGGCCATGGTGTAGGCCCAGACCACGCTGAGCATGTATTCGGCCATCACCGCCCACATGCGGCGCTTGCGCCAGGACAGCAGGTCGCGGCTGTGGCGCAGCAGCACTTCGACGCCGCCCTGGGCCCAGCGCAGGCGCTGGCGCCACAGGCCCTTGAGCGTTTCCGGCATCAGGATGAAGCACAGCGCGTTGGGTTCGTAACGGATGTCCCAGTGGTCCATCTGCAGGCGCCAGCTGATGTCGATGTCCTCGGTCACCATGTTGTCGGACCAGTAACCGATCCGGTGCAGGGCGGTACGCCGGAACGCGCAGATCACGCCCGAGACGGTGAACAAGCGGCCGTACACGCGCTGGGCGCGCTTGATCATGCCGATGATCGAGGAGAACTCGCCCACTTGCAGGCGACCGAGCAGGGTGGAGCGGTTGCGGATGCGCGGGTTGCCGGTGACCGCGCCCACGCGTTGGCCCGAGGCCAGGTGCCAGACCATCCAATGGGTCGCGTACTCGTCCAGCAGGGCGTCGCCGTCGATGCAGACCAGGTACTCCGAGCGCGCGGCCAGCGCGCCCATGCGCATGGCGTTGGCCTTGCCCAGGTTGCGGTCGAGGTGGATCACGCGCAGGCGCGGGTACTGTTGGGCCAGCGCGTTGAGCTTCTCGGCGGTGTCGTCGCGGCTGCCGTCGTTGATGGCGATGACTTCGAAATCCGGATAGCGCTGCGCCATCGCCGCGCCGATGGTCTCGTGGACGTTGTCGCCCTCGTTGTGGCAGGGGATCAGGATCGACACCAGCGGGGTGTCCGCCAGCGGCGGCGGATCGGTGCGCGGGCGCTCGTGGCGCTCGCGGCGCAGGTAGTAGTACAGCCCGCCCGAGATCCAGAAGAACGACATCACGATCGGATAGAAGAACGCGAACTCGAACAGCAGGTAGAGGAGACGATGCATGATCATCGCCTCACTTTTCCAGGTACGGGAACGAACGCGCCGACAGCGCCTCGCGCGCGTCGGCGGTGCTCGGCAGATCGGCGACGAAGTCGTCCGGATACCAGCCCAGATGACGCACGCCCTGGGCGAGCAGACGCCGCACCTGCGCCTTCAAGCGCTCGGCCGGAATCGGCCGGCGACTGCGCCAGTCCACCGTCTGCAGTTCGAACAGGGTCTGGGTGAGCTGCGGATCGTGCGCGCGCGCGGCCGCGACCAGGCGGTCCAGCCAGCGCTCGGGTTGGCGGCTGCCTTCCATCCACGGCATCGCCATCAGCGCGGTGTAGTCGTAGGCGCGGTTGAAGGTGTCCAGGCGCTGTGCGAACCAAGCCTCGCTCTGCGGTTCCAGCACCGGGCGCGCGTAGAGGTTGCGCACGGTCTTGAGCTTGGGCCGCCAGCGTTCGGCGGCGCGCTTGAGTTCCAGAGTGAAGTCGATCAGCTCCTGGGTACGCGCCTGCGATTCCACCGCGGCGCTGCCCTTGAGCTCGGTGTCGCGCAGGTAGGCGTCGTCGTGGAACAGCAGGCCTTCCAGGTAGGAGCCGGCGGCGAGGTCGGCGTAGATGCCGGCGACCAGGCGGCGCACCTCCGGCTTGGTGTAGTCGAGGCGATACACCTCGTCGGCGCGCGCGCCCGGGATCGCCAATGCGGCGCGCCGGGCGGGATCGGGCAGCTCGTAGCCCAGCACCGGCAGCCAGGCGTAAACCACCACCCCCGCGCGCGACTTGAGCTGCCAGGCGACGCGGTTGAACAGGTCCGCGCGCATCGGCAGGGCGTGATTGGGGAAGTACAAGGCATCGGCCGAACCGTTGCCGTCCGGATCGGCGAAGGCCTGCAGGAACACATGGCTGGGCGCGATCTGCTTGACCCGTTCGATCAGGGCGTCGAGATTGCGCTCGGTCTGGGCCGGGTCGGCGTCGTAGACCGAATCCAGATCCACTTGCAACGCGCGCACGCCGGTGCGCTCGTCGTCGTGGCGCAGCTGATAGGCGAGGTCGCCGACGTTGGGGTTGTTCATCACCAACAGACGCGCCAGGCCGTGCAGATCCGACGGCATCGGCGTGCTGCGGCCTTCCAGGTCGAACGAGACCGACATGCCGAGCTGCTCGGCGATGTCGTTGGTGACGCTGCTGTAGGCCGCATACGGCCACACCACCGCGCGCGGGGCGCGGCCGAGTTCGCGCTGCAGGCGTTGTTTGCTGCGCTCCAGGTCGGCGCGCACGCGCGCGAGGTATTCGGCCTCGCTTTCGTAGCGCGCGCTGGCCGGATCGTAGCGACGGGTGACCGCGGCCGGGGTCGAGTTGCCCTGCGGATTGGAGACGATGCCGTGGTGCAGGTCGTCGCTGTGGCTGGCGACTTCGATCAGGCCGCTGTCCTGCATCTCGCGCAACTGCGCCCAGGTCACGAAGTCGTCGCCGGTGAACGGACGCGGGCCGTAGTCGACGGTTTCGCCGGCCGGCAGCTCGACCCAATGCGTGACCACCGCGGCCAGGGCCGGGTAGTTGTAGGCGCGCAGCAGCGGGAAGGCGCGCGTGTACAGACTGCGCAGGCCGTCGTCGAAAGTGATCAGCACCGGCTTGGACGGTAGCGCCGCGCCGCCGTTGTTGGCCGCGATCACCTGCGCGAGCGAGACCGGGTGATAGCCGTGCCCGGACAGCCAGTCCAGGTGGGCGGCGAAGTTCTGGGTGCTGACGGCATAGGCATCGCCGTCGCCCTTGCGCGCGACGTCGTCGCGCACGTCGTGGTAGCTCAGCACCAGCAGCGGCTCGGCGGCGCGCGCGGCGGCGGGCAGCAGCATGCAGAACACCAGCGCGTACAGCGCCAGCACGATCAGGATCAGCCGCGAGGGGCGGTGTGGACGGTTCATCTCATTCTCCCCAGCGGAATTCGGCGTCGAAGCCCAGGCGCTGTTCGCGCTGGCCGTCGTAGACCGGGCGCGACCAGTTCAGGCCGTAGCTCAGCACCCGCCCCGGGGCGAACTGCCACTCGTGTTGATAACGCAGCGACGGCACCCAGGCCGTGCCGTAGTCGCGTTGCCAATAGGCGCCCGAGGACAAGGTCAGGCGCTGGCGGAAATGACGGTCGTAGCGCCGCCAGGTCAGATGATCGAAACGGATCCCGAATTCCGCCGAGGCGTCGCGCGAAGGATTGAAGTAGGGCGCGTCGTCGCGGCTGCCGCGGCCGGCGCCGAGGCTGGCCAGGCCGTCGATCAGCAGGTGCGGGCGGCTGAGCAGGCGCTGGTCCAACGCCAGGCTGAGCTGATCGCGCCGGTTGCCGTCGTCGTAGCGCCAATGCTGCAGGCTGGCGCCGAGCGCGGTGCGTTCGCTGGGGTGGTAGTCGGCGCCGATCTCGACCAAGTCGCCGGTGATGCCGGACGCGCGCGCCTGCAGCGAGGCGGTGGCGTCGTTGCGGCTCACGCGCGCACGCAGGGAGTAGCGATCGTCGATGCGCCAGCCGGCGCCGACGGCGATCGCGGTGCCGCCCAGGCCGTCGCGGTCGCGGCCGACATAGAGCTGCGCATCGAGACGGTCGTAGGCGTAGCCCAGGCCGACCTCGTTGCGTTGGGCGACGCTGCGGTCGCCCTGGAAATCGGCCCAGCGCCGGCCGCTGCGCGCGAGCAGGCGCCAGCGATCGTCGATCAAGGGCGTGGCGACTTCGACGCCGTACTCGCGGTCGCGGTTGCCCAGCGGCGAAGCGCCGCCGCCGTCGCGGTTGCGTCCGCCGGCCGCGTACACGCGCGCCTGCCAGCCGCGGCGCATGTCCCAGTTGCGGTCCATCGAGCGCACGTGGGCTTCGTTGGGGTAGCGCGCCAGCAACTGGTCGTGGATCGGCCGGGCCAGGTCGTAGCGCTGCAGCGTGGACAGGGTTTCGACCTGGCCGATGCGCGCCTCGACATTGCGCTCGTCCAGGGTGCTGGCGATCGAGAAGCGCTCCAGCGCGCGGCTGGGCCAGCCGCGGAACATATAGATGGAGCCCAAGGACGCTTGCAGATCGGCGTTGTTGGGGCCGATCGCGGCCAGCGGCTCCAGCATCGCCTGGGCGCCGGGCTGGTCCTCGCCGAAGGCGCGCGCCAGGGCGTAGTTGGTCTCGGCGTCGTAGCGTTGCCAGTTCTCGTAGCCGCGGCGCGCGCCGGGCGCGTGCGGCCAGGGCGCGCGCGCCTCGACCAGCCCGCGCAGCAGCGGCAGGGCCAGGTCGTAGCGTTCGCGTTCCAGATGCGCGTAGCCGAGCTGGATCGGCAGGTCGGGGTCGTCGGGGTCGGCCTGCAGCGCGCGCTCCAGCGCGATCGCGGCCTCGTCGGGGCGGCGCAGGGTCAGCAGCGAATCGCCGACCGCGCCCAGGGCATAGCCCGGCACCGGGCGGCCGCTGTTTTCCAGGCGACGGTATTCGTCGGCGACTTCCTGATGGCGGCCGAGCCGGTTGAGCACGACCAGGCGGTCGTAGGCCAGGCTGGCCGGCTCCGGCGTGCCGGCGCTCGCGAGCTGCGCACGGTAGGCGTCGATGGCGGCGTCGGCCGCGCGCGCCTCTTCCAGGCGGGTGGCCTCGTCGACCGCGTAGGCCTTGCTCCAGACGATGCGCCGGGCGAGGCCGGCGGCGTTGAGGTCGGCGGCTTGTTCGGCGCTGAACAGTTGCGGGCGCGCCAGGTACAGGGTGCGCGCGCGGTCGCGGGCGCCGATGTCGGCCAGGGTCAGCACCCGCAGGCGGTACAGATCGGCGTCGGCGGGGTGCACCGCGAGGTGGCGTTCGATCAAGGACAGCGCCGCCAGCCAATCGCGGTCGGCGCGCAGTCGTTCGATCTGGGCGTAGGGGATCTCGGCCGCAGATTGACCTTCAGCGGCAGCTACTGACGTGATGTGTAAGGTTCCACCGGCCAAGACCAAGGCCAGGGACAACGTAAGTCGATGTAAAGACGGCATGGATGGTCCGTATCCCGTATGACTGAAGGGGGCGGGGCGGCCCCAGGGGGATGGACTCAGAGAAAGTGTGATCTGAGTCACGGAGTTGGGACGCAAAGTCTGTGCCACCGCGATATATCTCGACGCGATTGTTCATGTACGACAGGCACTTAGCAGCCGGGGCCCTCGCTAGCGAGGCTTGAGGTCGAATCCGGGTCCGAAACAGCGGATCGAGCCGGGCGAGGCATCGACGGGCCAAAAAAAACCGGCACGAGGCCGGTTTGGGGGACAGGAGCAGAACCTGTCAAAGCGGAGCCGCCTGTGCCGATCCTGGCTGGAGCGGATGGGCGGACCTGTCTGTTAGGGATGATCGCCACGGCCGATCCGTCGCATTCGGACCCGCGTCGGTGCGGCTGGCGATCCTCCATCGCGTACGGTCGGGCCGCTGGCGCGCCCGGCGCCGGCGACGATACCCGGACGCACAAGCAAGAGGCGCTCGGTGGGCCGGTGCTTGAGTCGTAACGGTGCGGTCTGCGCCAAACCGGGGGTGGGACGGCAGATTCGGCAAAGTGGCGGCCGTCCGACGCCCGCCGGCCGGCCACGTCCTGCCGCACGCAGCGGGCGCCCCTCTTGAGCGCTGCGGAGCGCATTGTTAGCGTCGCCCGTCTCCGTAATGCAGGGAACATCCCAGTGGCGAAACGCAGCGCGGTGGCTTGGGCGATCGTCGCCGGTTTGCTGTGCGGGGCCGCCAAGCCCGAGCCGGCAACGGACTATGCCGCGCTGTTCGAGCGGGTCTGGACCCGCGTCGATCAGAACTACTACGACCCCGGTTTCCACGGCGTGGACTGGCAGGAGGCCGGGCGCCGTTACCGCGCGCAGCTGCGCCAGGTCCGCGACGACGCGGCCTTCAAGGCCCTGGTGGCGCGCATGCTGGGCGAACTCAAGAGCTCGCATACCTCGCTGTCGGCGCCGAGCAAGAGCGGCGACCAGCGCCGCGGCATCGGCGCCCGTTTCGAGCTCGTGGACGGCGTGCAGACCGCGGTCGACGTCTCGTCGCTGAGTCCGGCATGGGGGCACGGCTTGCGGCCAGGCGACCAGTTGCTGGGTTCGCCGGACGATCTGCCCGGGCCGCTGGGCAGCCGTGCCGAGGTCGCGATCCGCGATTGCGCGGGCGGCGAGCGTCGCCTGAATGTCGAGCGCGTCGCGATGGGTTGGCCGCCGGAACATCCGGGCTGGCGCTGGACCCGCTACACGCCGCGCAGCGGCCTGGCGGTGGGCTATCTGCGCGTGGATCGCTTCGACGACGGCGCCGCCACGCTGGCCGATCAGGCCATGAGCGAACTGGCCGACACTCAGGCCCTGATCGTCGACCTGCGCCGCAACAGCGGCGGCAACACCTCGGCGCTGCGCTTGGCCAGCTATTTCATGCCCGCTGGCGAGACGCCGGTGCTGGGCCTGTTCGCACGCCCGTATCTGCAAAAACTGGGCCACGCGCCCAGCGCGGACGAGGTGCGCGCCGGCCCCAAGGTGGTCGGCGCCTACACCGACGAGGCGGTGTTCAAGGCCGTGTCCGAGCACGGCGGCGCGGCGGTATTCCATAGCGACGCCCTGGACGGCCGACGCTACGCCGGCCTGGTGCTGGTGCTGATCGACCACGAGACCGCCAGTTCCGGCGAAGGCTTCGCCTGGGTTCTGCGCCTGCACACGCCGGCCCGCTTCATCGGCCGCGCCAGCGCCGGCGAACTGCTCAGCGGCGAGCGTTTCGCGCTCGGCCAGGGTTGGAACCTGACCGTGCCAGTGCATGGCCTGTGGGGCGCCGACGGCCGCGACTTCGCCGATCGGCCGGTGCAGCCGGATCAGGCGGTGGCGTGGACGCGCGAGGACTACTGCAGCGGTCGCGATCCGGATCTGGAGGCGGCGATGCGGGCGGCGTCGGCCGTGCCGGAGGCGGCGAAGTAGCGCGCGCGGCCCGCCAGCACGGCACCGCGCATAGCAAAAAGGCCCTGAAGGTCCGCATCGCTGCGGCTTTCAGAGCCTTTGCTTTCAGCAGATTGGTCGGGGAGACAGGATTCGAACCTGCGACCTCTACGTCCCGAACGTAGCGCTCTACCAGACTGAGCTACACCCCGACAGCTGAGCCGACAATTCTAGCGACACCGATCGAGGCGAGCAAGAGGCAGGCCGCAATCCGTCGCGCGAGCCCGCGCAGGCGCCGTTCCGGGTGAGGGTGCGGCGTACGGGCGGAACGTTAAACTACGGGCCTTGCGTCCACCCGGCGCGCGCCGCAGCGCGCCGGGCCGGCGCGTCTTTCCTCCGGAGTCCCGCTTGATCAAGCCACGCACCCCGCCCGGCGTCATGGAGCTGCTGCCGCCCGACCAGATCGCGTTCCAGCGCATGCTCGATACGATCCGCCGCAATTTCGAGCGCTTCGGCTTCCTGCCGGTGGAAACCCCGGTCATGGAGCTGACCGAGGTGCTGTTGACCAAGAGCGGCGGCGAGACCGAACGCGAGGTGTATTTCGTCGAATCCACCGGTTCGCGCGCGAAGAACAACAAGGCCGAGGAGCGCGCCACGCCCGAACTGGCGCTGCGCTTCGACCTGACCGTGCCGCTGGCGCGTTACGTGGCCGAGCACGAGCACGACCTGGCGTTTCCGTTCCGCCGTTATCAAATGCAGCGGGTCTATCGCGGCGAACGCCAGCAAGCCGGCCGCTATCGCGAGTTCTATCAGTGCGATATCGACGTGGTGGGCAAGGATTCGCTCAGCGTGCGCTACGACGCCGAGTTGCCGGCGACGATCTACGCGGTGTTCTCCGAACTCGACATCGGTGCGTTCACCATCCAGCTCAACAATCGCAAGCTGCTGCGCGGCTTCTTCGAGGCCCAGGGCGTGGCCGATGCCGAGCTGCAGGCGCGGGTGCTGCGCGAGGTCGATAAGCTCGACAAGCGCGGCGCCGACTACGTGCGCGAAACCCTGACCGGCCCGGAGTTCGGTCTCAGCGCCGGGGCGGTTGCGACCATCCTGGATTTCGTAGGCGTACGTTCGACTTCGCACGCCGATGCGATGGCGCGTCTGGATGCGCTCGGCGAGGGTAACGACACCCTGCGCGAAGGCGTTGCGGAACTGCGCGAGGTGCTGGAACTGATCCGCGCGCTGGGCGTGCCGGAACAGAATTACGCGCTGAACTTCTCGATCGCGCGCGGCCTGGATTACTACACCGGTACCGTCTACGAGACCACGCTCAACGATTACCCGGGCCTGGGTTCGATCTGCTCGGGCGGGCGTTACGAAAATCTCGCCAGCAACTACACCAAGTCGCACTTGCCGGGGGTCGGCATCTCGATCGGTCTGACCCGCTTGTTCTATCAGTTGCAGAAGGCCGGCATCGTCAGCACCGCCGAAAGCACGGTGCAGGTGTTGGTCACCCAGATGGAGGACGCGCACCTGCCGCACTGCCTGGCGGTGGCCAACGAGCTGCGCCACGGCGGCCTCAACACCGAAGTGGTGATGGAGCCGTCCAAGCTGGGCAAGCAGTTCAAGTACGCCGATCGCGCCGGTATCCGCTTCGTGGTGGTGCTGGGCGAGAACGAGATCGCCAATGGCACCGCGACGGTCAAGGACCTGCGCCGCGAGGACCAGTTCGAAGTCGCGCGCGGCGATCTGGCGCGCACGCTGCGGATCGAGCTGGAGCAGGCGCGGGTCATGCCGCAGGCCGTGTCCGAGTGAGCAATCGAGGCGCGAACGGCCTTGGCGCCGCGGGTGGTACGACCGCGTTGCCGCCCGATCGCGCCGTTGGATCGCGGTACCGGATGCGCGGGTTCGCCTCCGGATTCCGCTACACGGTGCGCCGCGACCCGGATGGGAATCCGGCGTGACGGCGCACCGAATCACTCCGCGGCGCGCATCCGCCGTCGCGGTTCCCAATGTGGCATAGACGCACCGACTCCCGAGTACGCTCGGCCGGGCCAGACCGTTCGCGGTGAACGCCCGCCGTTCAGATGATCGCCAGGGTGCGAGGCGAGGTTGCAAATGAACAAGATTCAACTCGATGGCCGTTCGCTGACGCGCGCGCAACTGGTGGCGGTGGCTTACGGCGCGCAGGTCGAACTGGCCGCGGCGCAACTGCCGGCGGTGCAACGCGCGGCCGATTTCCTGGCCGAACAGGTGCGTCGCGAAGAACCGATCTACGGCGTCTCCACCGGCTTCGGCAGCAACGCCGATCGCCTGCTGGGCGCCCATCACCTGCGCGACCAACTGCCGGGCGCGCAGGCCTCGGGCGAGACCCTGCACGAGGAACTGCAACGCAATCTGATCGTCACTCACGCGGTCTGCGTGGGCGAGGCGTTCGCGTCGGAGATCGTGCGCGCGATGCTGTGCATCCGCATCAACACCCTGATGCGCGGCCACTCCGGCATCCGCGTGCAGACCCTGCAGGCGCTGACCTCGATGCTCAACGCCGGCATCGTGCCGGTGGTGCCGCAGCTGGGTTCGGTCGGCGCCAGCGGCGATCTGGCGCCGCTGTCGCATCTGGCGATCGTGCTGCTGGGCGGCGGCGAAGCCTTCTATGAGGGCGAGCGCATGCCCGGCGCGCAGGCGCTGGAGCGCGCCGGCCTGAAGCCGGTCACGCTGTCGTACAAGGAAGGCCTGGCGCTGAACAACGGCACCGCGCAGATGCTGGCCTGCGGCGTGCTGGCGCTGGAGAAGCTGGAGGATCTGGCCGACACCGCCGACCTCGCCGCGGCCATGACCATCGACGCCTTCGCCGGCCGCCTGGGCGCGTTCGCCGAGGAAGTGCACGCGCTGCGCCCGCATCCGGGCCAGGTCGAGGTGGCCGCGCACCTGCGCCGCCTGCTCGAGGGTTCGACCCTGTCCGACATTCCCTACCACCTGGTGCCGCGCTTCCGCGCCTGGCAGCCGCACAGCTGGGACACCCCGGAATCGCAGGCCCTGCGCTTCGACATCGGTTGGGACTGGGTACCGTTCGGTCAGCGTCACGGCCGCGAGAAGTTCTACCTGCGCTTCCGGCCGTTCCGCGGCGGCAAGAAGCACCAGCCGCAGGACAGCTATTCGCTGCGCTGCATTCCGCAGGTGCACGGCGCCGTGCGCGACGCGCTGGCCCAGGCCGCGCGCGTGCTCGAGGTCGAGCTCAACTCGCTCACCGACAATCCCATCGTGTTCCCGGACGCGCAGGCCGAGCACGTCGAGCAGCAGGTGATCTCGGCCGGCCACTTCCACGGCATGCCGCTGGCGCTGGCGATGAGCTACGTCAAGGCCGCGATCCCGGTGCTGGCGAGCATCTCCGAGCGCCGCCTCAACAAGCTGGTCGATCCGGCCACCAACGACGGCCTGCCGGCGTTCCTGATCGGCAACGAGGACTCGACCGAGTCCGGCCACATGATCGTGCAGTACACCGCCGCGGCGATCGTCAACGACCTGGCCAGCCGCGCGCATCCCGCTTCGGTGTATTCGATCCCGACCAGCGCCAATGCCGAGGACCATGTCTCGATGGGCGCCAATGAGGCCCGGCATGTGCTGGCGATGGCCGACGATCTGGGCAAGGTGCTGGCGCTGGAGCTGTACACGGCCGCCCAGGCCCTGGACCTGCGTCGCGACATGATCAATGCCGCGCGCGATCTGGCCGACCGCGCCGATGCGCAGGGGCTTGCCGGCAAGGTCGCCGGCGGTCCGCTGCCCAGCGACGCCGATCACGCCGGTTTCCTGGCCGAGGTCGAAGGCCTGCGCAGCGAGCTCGCGGCGGCCGAAGAGTTCCGTCCGGGCCGCGCGGTCGCGGCCGCGCACGCGGCGATCCGCGAGCGCATCGCTTTCCTGCCGCGCGACCGCGCCCTGGACGGCGAAGTCGCCACCGCGCTGCGCATGGTCTCCGACGGCAGCGTGCTGGCGGCGGCGCGTTCGGTGTTGTGAAAACCACGACGGGATACGGCGCCGCCGTATCCCGTCTCTGCGAGGTTGCGTCATGCGGGTGATCGCGCATACCGAACACGTGTTCAGCGTCGAGGGCTTCCTCGGCGCCAACGAATGCGCGGCCCTGATCGCGCTGGCCGAGGCGCGCGGCTTCACTGCCGCCGACGTGCGCGCGCCGGGCGGTGCGCGTGCGCTGCCGCATGTGCGCAACAACGAACGGGTGGTGTTCGAGTCGCCGGATTGGGTGTCGCGCTTGTGGCGCGGCCTCGGCGAGCTCGCCTTGCCGCTGCTGGATGGCGAGACGGCGATCGGCCTGCCGCGCGCGCTGCGCTTCTACAAGTACGGGCCCGGGCAGCGTTTCCGCATGCACAAGGACGGGCCCTGGCTGGAGGACGGGCGCAGCAGCCGCCTGACCTTGCTGGTCTATCTCAACGACGGGTTCGCCGGCGGCGATACCGACTTCCGCGGCTTCCGTGTGGTGCCGCGCACCGGCGCCGCGCTGCTGTTCGTCCACGACACCTGGCACGAAGGCGCCGCGGTCGAGGCCGGCAGCAAGTACGTGCTGCGCTCGGACGTGATGTACGCACCGTCCGCCTGACGCAGCCGTAGGCTGTGGTGAGCCGTAGGCGAACCGCGCCATCGCATTGCAGGGCGTGTTGCGACATGGCGAGCGATGCGGTTCGCCGCGCTCACCGCATCCTGCGTGGCGCGCTGGGCGCTAATTTTGTCGGCGTTCTTCCGGGGCCGAGGTGCGCACGCAGTCGCGGCCGTCGGCCTTGGCCTGGTACAGGGCCTGATCGGCGTCCTGCAGGGCGGGATCGATCGCGTTGTCGCAATCGCTGTCGTTGTCGGCCTCGCGCGCGATCGCGTGCACGCCGATGCTGGCGGTGATGGTGATCGCGTACTCGCCGCTGCGGCAGGGCTGTTCGCGCAGGTGCTGGCGCAGGTCCTCGGCCACGCGCGAGGCCGCCTGCAGGTCCAGGCCGGGTAGGGCGACGATGAACTCCTCGCCGCCGAAGCGCGCCAGCAAGGCGCGGTGCGGTTGCAGGGCGTGGCCCATGGTGCGCGCGGCCCAGCACAGGCATTCGTCGCCGACCAGGTGGCCGTAGCGGTCGTTGATCTGCTTGAAGTGGTCCAGGTCGATCATCAGCAGCGACAGCGGCCTTCCGCTTTGCTGCGATTTCTCCAGCAGTTCCTGGAACACGTTGCGGAAATGGGTGCGGTTGTGCAGGCCGGTCAGGCCGTCGCGCTGGCTGCTTTCGCGCAGGCGTTCGTGCGCGTCTTCCAACTGCGCCAACGCGCTGCGCAGTTCGACCGTACGCTGCTCGACCTTGTGTTCGAGCTGGGTCTTGGCCTCGTGGACGATGCGTTCGTTCTCGTTGCGCAGCGAGGCGTAGCGATAGCCCAGCGCCACCGACAGCAGCAGCATCTCCAGCGCCGAGCCGATCTGCACGCCGTACTCGGTGATGAACACCTTGGGCAGCAGGCCGAACGCGATCGCGGTGAACATGCCGGTGCCGAGCAGGAACATCGACCAGGCCAACAGGAACAGCTGCGCGGGCTTGTAGCCGCGGCGCAGCACCACCAGGGTCGCGACCGCGATCCAGGCGATGCTGAAGAACACCGCTGCCGACGCGATCGGGGTGGCGACGTGGTAGGGCAGGCGGGTCGCGGCGATGCCGAGCAGCACGAAGAACGCGATCATGCCCAAGCCGACCCGGTCGCCCAGGCGCCAGCGCTGCTTCAGGCCCAGGAAGGTGCGCGCGAACTGCTGCATGCCGACCTGGGCCAGACAGATCGACAGCGGCACCGATTTGTCGGCCAGCCAGGTCGAGCGCGGCCACAGATACTCGAAGCCCAGGCCGTTGAGGGTCAGCAGGACCAGGCCGAAGGCGGAGATGTGCAGCAGGTACCAGAAGTAGCTGGCGTCGCGCAGGCTCAGCCACAGCACCAGGTTGTAGATGAACAAGGCCAGCAGGATGCCGTAGTACAGGCCGATGCCGAACTGCGCGTCGCGCGAGACCTCGGTGAACGCGGTCGGCGTGAACAGGGTCAGCGGCACCTGCATCGAGCTCTGGCTCTGCACGCGCACGTACAGATCGGCGGGCTGGTCGGCCGGCAGGTTCAGCCAGAAATTCGGATGCCGGTAGCGGATGCTGCGCGATGCGAACGGCAGGCTGTCGCCGCCGGCCAGGTGTTCGACCTTGCCGTCGGCGTGGCGGGTATAGACGTCGATGCGGTCGCTGAGCGCGTACTGCTGCACCAACAGCCAGCGCGGCTCGTTGCGGTCGCGGTTGAGCAGGCGCACGTGGAACCAGTACGCGCCCGGCTGGAAGCCGAAGGCGGCGTTGCCGTTGGGCAGGGGCGCGTAGAGGCCCTCGCGCAGGGCGCGTTCGGCGCCGATCAGATCCTGGCGGCCTTCGACGTCGTGGTAGTAGGCGATGTGCGGTTCCAGCGGCACGCCGACGTGGGTGCCGTCCAGTACCAGCGCGGTCTCGGTGTTGGCGAACGCGGCCCAAGATGCACCGGCGAGGCACAGCCCGAGTGCGAGCAGCCAGATATGTAGCCCTCTCCAACCACGCCCCATGCGCACCCTCTCCGTTGGTCCGGCCGGCGTTGGGTCTTCGCGGCACGGGCTCGGAGGCAGTCTACGCTCCGGCACCGCCCTAGTTTGCGGCCTGAGCGGCCACAGGCGAGGCGCCAGCGACCGCCGGTCGGTCGCTCTTACTGTGATGAACGGCGGCTTTCGCCGATGCCGGCCGGCGCGCGGGCGGGGGGAGGCGACGACTTGACGGGACTGGGGTGCATCGTCTAATGTATTAACGCGTTAATACATTATCGATAGAGCGAAGCACCCGTGAAGCGCCGCGCCATAGACATCGACGACAGCGAAGACCCGATCGCCAGCCTGGCGACCGCGCTGCTGGGGCTGCGCAATCCGGAGCAGATGCGGGCCTTCCTGGAAGACCTGTGCACGCCGGCCGAGCTGGAAGCCATGTCCGATCGCTGGCGGGTCGTGCCCTTGCTGAGCGAGGGCGTGCCGTATCGCGAAATCCACACCCGCACCGGGGTCAGCGTGACCACGATCGGTCGGGTCGCGCGAATGCTGGAACGCGGCGCCGGCGGCTACGCCGCGGCCCTGCATCGACGCCCCACGCGCGTCCGCTGAACCGTAGTGCCGGGGCCTTAGCGCCCTCCATCCCCCGCCTTTCGAGATGTTCCCCATGAGTCCTACCGCCAGCCCGGCCGCGCGCGACCGCTTGCGCATCGCGATCCAGAAATCCGGCCGCCTCGCCGAGCCGGCGCGCGCGCTGCTGGCATCGTGCGGCCTGAGTTGGCGCGAAAGCCGCGACCGCCTGTTCTGCTACGGCGAAACCCTGCCGGTGGACCTGCTGCTGGTGCGCGACGACGACATCCCCGGCCTGATCGCCGACGGCGTCTGCGACCTGGGCGTGGTCGGCCGCAACGTGCTGCTGGAGCAGGATGGCGACCGTCGCGGCAACGGCCGCGCCGCGGCCTTCCGCGAATGGCGCGCGCTGGGTTTCGGCGCCTGCCGCCTGGATCTGGCCGTGCCCGAAGGCTGGGACTGGCAGGGGCCGGCGCAGCTGGCGGGCAAGCGCATCGCCACCAGCTACCCGGCCCTGCTGTCGCAATGGCTGGCCGCGCAGGGCGTGGACGCGCAGGTGGTGCTGCTGTCCGGTTCGGTTGAGATCGCGCCGCGCCTGGGCCAGGCCGAGGCGATCTGCGACCTGGTCTCCAGCGGCGCCACCCTGGCCGCGAACCAGCTCAAGGCGGTGACCACCCTGATCGAGAGCGAAGCGGTGCTGGCCGGCCCGATCAACCCCTTCGACGACGTGCGCGGCGAGCTGGCCGACCTGCTGCTGCGTCGCCTCGACGGCGCCTTGCGCATCCGCCACAGCAAGCTGCTGCTGTTCCAGGCCCCGCGCCAGCTGCTCGCCGACCTGCTGCCGCTGCTGCCCGATGCCGAGGCGCCGACGGTGATGCAACTGGACGGCGGCGACGGCGTCGCCCTGCAGGCGTTGTGCCACGGCGCGGTGACCTGGCAGCGTCTGGAAGAACTCAAGCGCGCCGGCGCGCGCGGCCTGATGGTGCTGCCGGTGGAGGGCATGCTGGCATGAGCGGCGAGGGCATCATGCAACGCCTGCAGTGGAATGCGCTGGACGAAAATCAGCGCGAGTCCGCGCTGCGCCGTCCGGCCCAACAGACCCGGCGCGAAACCGCCGAAGCGGTGACGGCGATCCTGGAACAGGTGCGCCGCGACGGCGATGCCGCGCTGCGCGCGCTGGGCGCGCGCTACGACGGCGTGGCCCTGGACGCGTTCGCCGTCGGCGCCGAGGAGTTCGACGCCGCGCAACGCGAGGTCGCCGCGCCCTTGCGCGCCGCGATCGATCAGGCCGCCGCCCGCATCGAAGCCTTCCACGCCGCCGGCATGACCCAGCCTTACACCTTGGACAGCGGCGACGGCGTGCGCTGCGAGCGCATCCTGCGACCGATCCAGCGCGTCGGCCTGTACGTGCCGGCCGGCTCGGCGCCGTTGCCGTCGACCGCCTTGATGCTGTGCATGCCCGCGCGCCTGGCCGGCTGTCCGCAGATCGCCCTGTGCACGCCGCCGCGCCGCGACGGCCGCGCCGATCCCGCGGTGCTCTACGCAGCGCGCCGCTGCGGCGTGAGCCGGGTCTACAAGCTTGGCGGTGCGCAGGCGATCGCGGCCATGGCCTTCGGCACCGCCAGCGTCGGCAAGTGCGACAAGCTGTTCGGGCCGGGCAATGCCTACGTCACCGAGGCCAAGCGCCAGGTCGCGTTGCTGGAGGGCGGGGCGGCGATCGATCTGCCGGCCGGGCCTTCGGAAGTGCTGGTGATCGCCGATGCCGGCGCCAATCCGGCGTTCGTCGCCGCCGACCTGCTGTCGCAGGCCGAGCACGGTCCAGATTCGCAGGTGATCCTGCTCAGCGACGACAGCGCGATGCTGGACGCGGTCGAGATCGAGATCGACGCCCAACTGGCGGCCCTGCCGCGCGCCGAGACCGCGCGCGCCGCGCTGCGCGCCTCGCGTTCGATCCGGGTCGATTCGATCGCCGACGCGCTCGAGGTCAGCAACCGCTACGCGCCCGAGCACCTGATCCTGGCCCTGCGCGACGCGCGCGCCTGGCTGCCGCGCGTGCTCGCGGCCGGCTCGGTGTTTCTCGGCGATTGGGCGCCCGAAGCGCTGGGCGACTACTGCAGCGGCACCAACCACGTGCTGCCCACCAGCGGCGCGGCGCGCTACGCCGGCGGCGTCAACGTGGCCAGTTTCCAGGTCGCGATCACGGTGCAGGAGGTGCAGCCGCGCGGCATCGCCGCGATCGGGCCCTGCGCGGTCGAACTGGCCCGCGCCGAAGGCCTGGACGCGCACCGCATCGCGGTCGCGCTGCGTTTGCAGCAGGTGGCCGCATGAGCGCGCCGCTGTCGCTGCTGCGCGAAGACCTGCGCGATTTCGCCGGCTACAAATCCGCGCGCAGCGAGGCCCTGAGCGGTTCGGTCTGGCTCAACGCCAACGAATCGGCTTGGGCCAACGCCGCCGACGACGCCGGCACGCTGCGCCGCTATCCCGATCCGCAACCGCCGCGCCTGCGCGCGGCCCTGGCCGCGCTGTATGGCTGCGCGCCCGAGCAACTGCTGGCCGGACGCGGCAGCGACGAGGGCATCGACCTGCTGCTGCGCGCGTCCTGCCGTCCCGGTGGCGACGCCATCGTGACCACGCCGCCGACCTTCGGCATGTACGCGGTGTGCGCGCGCCTGCACGGCACGCGCGTGGTCGAGGTCGGCTTGCGCGACACGCCCGAGGGTTTCGTCTGCGATTTCGAAGCGATCGCGCGCGCGGCCGAGCAGACGGCGGCCAAACTGGTGTTCCTGTGCTCGCCGGGCAATCCCTCGGGCACGCTGCTGCCGCTGGATGCGATCGCCGCACTCGCGCAACGCCTCAGCGAGCGCGCGCTGGTGGTGGTGGACGAAGCCTATCTGGAATACGCGCAGGCGCCGTCGGCGATCGGCCTGATCGCCAGCCAGCCCAACGTGGTGGTGCTGCGCACCTTGTCCAAGGCGCATGCGCTGGCGGCGGCGCGGATCGGCAGCACCATCGCCGACGCGGCCCTGATCGCGGCGCTGCAACGTTGCCAGGCGCCGTACCCGCTGGCGGAGCCCTGCGTGGCGTTGGCGCTGCGCGCGCTCGACGCCGGCGCGCGCGCGCTCAGCGAGGCCAACGCCGCCGCCTGCGTGCTGGAGCGCGAGCGCCTGTACGCCGCGCTGCCGGCGGTGCGCGGCATACGCCAGGTCTATCCCTCGCAGGCGAACTTCCTGCTCGCGCGTTTCGAACGGGCCCAGTCCGCCTTCGATGCGCTGCTCGCCGCCGGCGTGGTGGTGCGCGATATGCGCGCCGCGCCGCAGCTGGGCGATGCCCTGCGCATCAGCCTGGGCACCGCCGAACAGAACGCGCGCGTGCTGGAGACGCTCGCGCGCACCGACGCCGGCGAGCGCGCCGCATGAACCCGACCATCGAATCGTCCCTATGAGCCAGACCCCGCTTTTGTTCGTCGACCGCGACGGCACCCTGATCGCCGAGCCCGAGGATTTCCAGATCGACAGCTACGCCAAGCTGCGTTTCGTCGACGGCGTGATTCCGGCGATGCTGCGCCTGCGCGATGCCGGCTATCAGTTCGTGATGATCAGCAACCAGGACGGCCTGGGCAGCGAGGCGTTCCCGCGCGAGGACTTCGAGGGCCCGCACGCGCTGATGCTGCAGGTGTTCGCCAGCCAGGGCATCGTGTTCCGCGACGTCCTGATCGACACCAGCCTGCCGGCCGACAACGCGCCCACGCGCAAGCCGGCGATCGGCCTGGCCCTGCCGCTGCTGAAGGATCGCGGCATCGACTGGACGCGCACGGCCATGGTCGGCGACCGCGACACCGACATCGCGTTCGCGCGCAACCTCGGCGTCCGCGGCTTCCAACTGCGCACCGATAGCTTCGGCGGCGAATGGGATTGGGCGGGCATCGCCCACGCGCTGGCCGACGCGCCGCGTACCGCGCGCATCCAGCGCAACACCCGCGAGACCCGCATCGAGGTCGGCGTGGACCTGGACCGCGAGGCCGATCCCAGCGTGTCCACCGGCCTGGGCTTCTTCGATCACATGCTGGAGCAGTTGGGCAAGCACGGCGGCTTCGCGCTCGAGCTCAAGTGCCAGGGCGATCTGCACATCGATGAGCATCACACCATCGAGGACAGCGCGCTGGCGCTGGGGCAGGCGCTGCGCGCGGCCCTGGGCGACAAGCGCGGCATCGGCCGCTACGGCTTCGTGCTGCCGATGGACGAAAGCCTGGCCACGGCGGCGCTGGATTTCTCCGGCCGGCCTTACTTCGTGTTCGAGGGCGCGTTCGCGCGCGAGCGCGTGGGCGACATGCCGACCGAACTGGTGCCGCACTTCTTCCGTTCCCTGTGCGAGACGGCCGGCCTGAACTTGAATCTGAACGTCCAGGGCGAAAACGACCACCACAAAGTGGAGGCATGTTTCAAAGCGGTCGCGCGCGCACTGCGCCAGGCGATCCGGCGCGAGGGCCACGGGCTGCCCAGCACCAAGGGCACGCTTTAAGGGCACTCGGCGTCGTTCAGAAATGTGTAGTCAGCGCCGGCGCGGCGGTCGCAAGTCCGCTTTGCGTCCGGAATCGCGATAGTTGAGCCGATCCCAGCGTGGTCGGCGGTAGCACGAACAAGAGGTTTTTCGTGACGGGCGTCGTACTGATCGACATGGGTGGGGGGAACATCGGCTCGGTGCGTTATGCACTGGAGCGGTTGGGTGCGTACGCAGTACTGAGCGCCGACCCCGCCACGATCCGTACGGCCGAGCGCGTGATCCTGCCGGGGGTCGGGGCGGCGGCGCCAGCGATGGCGCGGCTGCGTGAGCTCGGTTTGGTCGACACCATCCGGGCGCTGCGTCAGCCGCTGCTCGGGATCTGTCTGGGCATGCAGCTGCTGTTCGAGTCGTCCGAGGAAGGCGACGTGGAGTGTCTGGGGCTGTTGCCCGGACGCATCGGCAAACTGCAACCGCGCCAGGGAGTTCGCGTGCCGCACATGGGATGGAATGCATTGGAACGGCGACGTCCGTCGCCCCTGCTGGACGGCATCGCCGACGGCGACCGCGCTTACTTCGTGCACAGCTATGCGGTGCCGGTAGGCCCCGACACGCTGGCCGCGAGCGAACACGGCGTGCCGTTCTCGGCCGTGGTCGGGCGCGGCAACCGCTACGGCGCGCAATTCCACCCCGAGCGTTCGGCGGCGGTGGGCGCGCGTCTGCTGCGCAATTTCCTCGACGGGGTGCCGGTATGAACAACTGCACGCTGTACCCGGCCATCGACGTGCGCGCCGGCCGTGTGGTGCGCCTGCGCCAAGGCGACTACGAACAGGAAACCGCCTACGACGAAGAACCCCTGACCATGGCCAAGCGCTACGCCGACACCGGCGCGCGCTGGCTGCACCTGGTCGATCTGGACGCCGCCCGCTACGGCGGCTACACCCTGGCGCCGCTGCTGCGCGCGATCACCACCACGAGTTGGATGCGCGTGCAGACCGGCGGCGGCGTGCGCAGCGAGGCCGACATCGAGGCCATCCTCGACGCGGGCGCCGACCGCGTCGTGGTCGGTTCGCTGGCGGTGCGCGAACCCGACCGCGTCGGCGACTGGCTGCAGCGCTACGGCGCCGACCGCATCACCGTCGCCCTGGACGCGCGCCAATCCAGCACCGGCCACTGGCGTTTGCCGGTCGCCGGCTGGACCGAGGACAGCGGCGCCCAGCTGGAACCGATGCTGGAGCACTTCGCCAACGTCGGCGTGCGCCATCTGCTGTGCACCGACGTGTCCCGCGACGGCACCATGCAGGGTCCGAACCTGGACCTGTATCGGCACGTGCGCTCGATCGCACCGGAGATGCAGGTGCAGGCGTCCGGCGGCATCCGCGATATCGCCGACATCGTCGCCGCGCACGAAGCCGGCTGCCGTGGCGCGGTGCTGGGCAAGGCCCTGATCGAAGGCCGCTTCGGCCTCGGCGAAGCCCTGCACAAGGCGCAACGATGCTGAGCCGCCGTATCGTCCCCTGTCTGGACGTGCGCGATGGTCGCGTCGTCAAGGGCGTGCGCTTCCGCGATCACGTCGACATGGGCGATATCGTCGAACTGGCCTTGCGCTATCGCGACGAGGGTGCCGACGAGCTGGTGTTCTACGACATCACCGCCAGCCCGCAGGGCCGCAGCGTGGACCGCGACTGGGTGGAACGGGTGGCGCGCACCATCGACATCCCGTTCTGCGTGGCCGGCGGCATCCGCAGCGTCGAGGACGCGCGCGCGGTGCTCAGCGCCGGCGCCGACAAGATTTCGATCAATACGCCCGCACTGGAACGTCCGGCGCTGATCGGCGAGATCGCCGATGCCTTCGGCGTGCAATGCGTGGTGGTCGGCATCGACAGCCTGCGCGACGAGGACGGGCAATGGCGCGTGCGCCAGTACACCGGCGATCCCGAGCGCACCCGGGCGCTGGCGCGGCGCACCCTGGACTGGGTGGTCGAGGCGCAGGAGCGCGGCGCCGGCGAGATCGTGCTCAATTGCATGGGCAGCGACGGCGTGCGGCGCGGCTACGACCTGGAACAGCTGGCGGCGGTGCGCGCGCGCTGCGAAGTGCCGCTGGTCGCATCCGGCGGCGCCGGCGAGATCGCCCATTTCACCGAGGTATTCCGCGAAGCTGACGCCGATGCCGCACTCGCGGCCAGCGTGTTCCATTCCGGCGCGATCCGCATCCCCGAGCTCAAGCGCGAACTGCGCACACAAGGCGTCGAGGTACGCGATGTCCATTGAATCCAGCGGCGCGGCCGCGCGCCCGTGGGCGGATTTTTCCGTCGAAGCGCTGTCCTGGGACAAGCAGGACGGCTTGCTGCCGGCGATCGTGCAGGACGCCGCGACCCTGCGCGTGCTGATGCTGGGCTACATGAATCGTGCAGCCCTGGCCCAGACCCTGGCCAGCGGCCACGTCACCTTCTACAGCCGCAGCCGGCAACGGCTGTGGACCAAGGGCGAGACCTCGGGCAACGTGCTGCACTTGCTGGCGATCGAAACCGATTGCGATGGCGACACCTTGCTGGTGCAGGCCCGCCCGCAGGGGCCGACTTGCCACCTCGGCCGCGACAGCTGCTTCGAGCACGCGCCCGACGATTTCCTGGCCGAGCTAGACCGCCTGGTCGCGCGCCGCGAACGCGAGCGCCCGGCCGGCAGCTATACCACGCGCCTGTTCGAACAGGGCCGCCGCAGCATCGCCCAGAAGGTGGGCGAGGAGGGCGTGGAGACCGCCCTGGCCGGCGTGGTCGAGGACGATGCGGCGTTGTGCGGCGAGGCCGCGGATCTGCTCTACCACCTGCTGGTCTTGCTGCGCGCGCGCGGCCTGTCGCTGGACGACGCGGTGGCGGTGCTGAAGTCGCGCCACGGCCAGCCGCATCGGGGTTCCGAGCCGGCCTAAGCAGGTTTTCGCGTCCCTGGGTTCCTGCTGTCTGTGGGAGCGGCGTAAGCCGCGATTCGACCTTCGGCATGCGACGAGAGCCGCGACCTACCGAGAGAACGCCGGCCTGGAGCCGCGTCGGTTGACGTGTTGTCGCGCATCGCGGCTCACGCCGCTCCCACAGGAAGCGACAGCGCGCACTCGTGCGCTCCGGCACATGGATCGGTAACTCAGCGCCGCATAATGGGGCCCCGTCCGGAGCCCGCCATGCGCCCATCCGTCACCGCCTGTGTCCTCGCGCTGGCCCTGATCGCCCCGGCCCGCGCGCTGGCGCTGCCGCCGCCGTGCAACAGCGGCATCGTCTACGAAGACCGCAACGGCAATGGCAGCCGCGACGAGGGCGAGCCGGGTCTGCCGAATATTCGCGTGTCCGATGGCGTCGAGCTGGTCGTCAGCGACGCCCACGGCCACTATCACCTGCCCGCGATCGACGGCCGCAGCAGTTTCGTGATCAAGCCGCCGGGCTACCGCGTCGGCCGTCGCGACAATGGCTTGCCCGACTTCAGCTTCAACGTGCAGCGCGAGCCGGGCCCCAAGCTCAAGTACGGCGGCATCCCCGCGGCCTTCCCGAGCTGCCGCGACTACGCCCTGATCCGCGAGACCACGCCCGCGAACGCGCCGCTGGACGTGCTGGTGTTCGCCGATCCCCAGCCCAAGACCGCCACCGATGTCGACTACTACCGCCGCGACATCGTCGAACCGCTGCTGGCGCAGCGCAAAGGCGCCGACGCGATCGCCGACCTCGGCCTGAGCCTGGGCGACA
This sequence comes from Lysobacter sp. Root916, assembly GCF_001429785.1. Taxonomy (GTDB): domain Bacteria; phylum Pseudomonadota; class Gammaproteobacteria; order Xanthomonadales; family Xanthomonadaceae; genus Lysobacter. The sequence goes on from NZ_LMJF01000001.1 coordinate 626,917, forward strand.
TCGTCAACGACGACCTCTCGCTGTATCCGGCGCTGAACCGCGCCACCGCCGAACTCGGCGTGCCCTGGCTGCACGCGCCCGGCAATCACGATCTCGATTTCGACGCCGGCCGCGACGAAGACTCGCTGCTCAGCTACCGCCACGTGTTCGGCCCCGACACTTACGCCTGGGAAGAGCAGGCGGCCTCGTTCGTGATGCTGGACGACGTGGTCTACCAGCCCGGCCAGAAGCCGGACTACATCGGCGGCCTGCGTGAGGATCAGTTCGCCTTCCTCGAGCGCTACCTGGCCGGCGCGCGCAAGGACCGCCTGCTGGTGATCGGCGTGCATATCCCGTTCTTCGACGCCGCGCCCGGCCGCGAGACCTTCCGCCGCGGCGACCGCGAGCGCCTGTTCGCGCTGCTGCGCGACTTCCCGCGCGTGCTGCTGCTCAGCGGCCACGGCCACATCCAGCGCCACGTCTACCACGACGCCCAGGACGGCTGGCACGGCGCCGCGCCCCTGCACGAATACAACGTCGGCGCCGCCTGCGGCGCGTTCTGGTCCGGCATCAAGGATGCCCAGGGCATTCCCGCCGCGACCATGGCCGACGGCACCCCGAACGGCTACGCGCGTCTGGGCGTGAGCGCGGACGGCGCCTACCGCCTGAGCTGGCATCCCGCGCGCCTGCAGGCCGCGGCCGCGTCGACCCAGGGGATGTCGCTGCATGCGCCGCGCACGCTGCGCCGCGGCGCGTATCCGGCCTTCGGCGTGTACGCCAACGTCTACATGGGCCAGGACGACAGCCAGGTCGAGTTCCGCATCGACGACGGCGCCTGGGCGCCGATGCGGCGGATTCCGAAGCAGGACCCGGCGCTGCTGGCCGAGAACGCGCGCGACGACGAGGCCGCGAGTCTGCGTGGCTACGATCGTTCGCCCGAGGCCGAGCCGTCCGCGCACCTGTGGCGCGGCAGCTTGCCGACCGACCTGGCGGTGGGCGAGCACCGCATCGAGGTGCGCGTGCTCGATCCCTGGCAGGGCGAGCAGCGCGCGCAGACCGTTTACCGCCTGCAGGATGCGAAGGAATAGCCGCATGCCCGTCGAACTGCCGACCGATCTGCCGATCGAACTGTTCCCCGACGCCGCGGCCTGGGAGCGCTGGCTGGAAGCGCACACCGACGCGCCGGGGCTGTGGCTGAAGATCGCCAAGAAGAACCAGGGCGTGGTCTCGGTCTCGTATCCGGAAGCGCTGGACGTGGCGCTGTGCCACGGTTGGATCGACGGCCTCAAGCGCAGCTGCGACGAACGCTACTTCCTGCAGCGCTTCACCCCGCGGCGGCCGCGCAGCATCTGGTCCAAGATCAACATCGGCAAGATCGAAGCCTTGATCGCGGCCGGGCGCATGCGTGCGGGCGGGCTGCGCGAAGTCGAGGCGGCCCAGGCCGACGGGCGCTGGCAGGGCGCCTACGCGTCGGCGCGTACCATCGAGGTGCCCGAGGATCTGGCCGCGGCGCTGAAGAAGAAGGCCAAGGCGCAACGGTTCTTCGAGCAGCTCGACCGCACTAACCGCTATGCGGTGCTGTGGCGGGTCGCGACGGCGAAGAAGCCGGAGACGCGCGCGGCCCGGATCGAGAAACTGGTGGCGATGCTGGAGCGCGGCGAAAAGATCCACGGCTGAGCGGCCGGCCTGAACGCACGCCATCGGCGCGCGCGAATTTACGCGGTGGTTACGCCCGTGCCGCCGCCGCGACATGGAGGCTTTACGCCGCGCGCGCCTACAGTGCTCGCAAGCGCGCCGCCCCGAGCGCGCAGCGAGCGACAACGTGTCCATCGTGATCTTGCGCGGTCCCGACTCCCCTCATGCCGGCGCTAATGCGCGCGTGCCCGACGCGGTACGCGCGCGCCTGGCCGAGTCCGCGGCCGACGCCGGCAAGACCATCGCCCTGCGCAGCTGCCGCAGCGAGGCCGAACTGGTCGAAGGTTTGTGCGGCCTGCGTTCCGACGGCGTCGAACTGCTGCTGTTCGACCCCGGCGCCTGCGCGCCGGCCAGCGAGCGCTTGCGCCGCGCGTTGGAAGCCTTGGAAATGCCCTACATCGAGGTCCACGACGACGATATGGCCAAGCCCGAGCCTTCGCTGGCCTCCTGCGGCGGCGCCTGCCTGGCGCGCGTGCACGGCTACTCCGCGCAGAGCTACACCCTGGCGCTGGCCATCGCGCTGGAACACCTGGGCTGCGCCGAATGCGGCCATGGCGTGCACGTGGGTACCTGAGCCGGGCGGGTCGGTATCGCCATGAGCGCGCATTACTACTACTTCGCCGATTACGAAATCCTGGTCGGCGGACGTTTCATCGTCTGGGGCCAGTGCACCCTGGACTACGCGCCGACGACGCCGTTCGATCCCGCCGAAGTGCTGCAGCGCATCCGTCGCCAGGCGGCGGACGCGCACGGCGTGGAGAGCGCGGAAGTGCGCGTGCGCAACGTAAGCCGCCTATAGCGCGACGATCCGCCTTGAGGGTAGGAGCGGCGTAAGCCGCGACCGCGAGTTCGCGATCGCCGTCGACATCGCGCTTGCCCGCGTGCGCTCCAGCCCTCGCGCTCGGAGGCGGCGTTCGTCGCGTTTGCGGTGGCGCGGTCGCGGCTTACGCCGCTCCTACCCGGGGTGGCGAGGGTGGGGCGATAGGCGGTGGGACGGTCGGATTGCTGGCGTTGTTGGAGAAATCGCGGCTTACGCCGCTCCCACAGGGACCGGCAGGTCGGCGTTCGCGGTCTTCATCGCCTACGCGGTGTCATTGCCTATGGCATGCACCATGCGCCCTTGGAGGCGGAGGGGGCTCTCGCAAAGATGTCCTTCGCTGGCTCGCGATCCCTACTTGGGCGGGGCCGGTCGGACATGGGCCGTAATCTGTCGCGCGCCGGCTTTCTGTGGGAGCGGCGTAAGCCGCGATTCGCGACCTGCAAAGCGCGCGATGGCCCCACGCGCGCTATTCAACAGCGCCGATCCGGTGGCGCCAAATCGCGCCGCCTACACCTCGACCTGCGCGAACGAGGTCAGCCGCGCATGCCCATGCGCCGCCTCACCCTCGCGCGGCTGCGGGTAGTCTTCCAGACGGTCGATCAGCACCGTCGACAGGCCGGCCTCGCGGGCGGCATCGACTTCCTCGACCACGTCGGACAGGAACAGGATCTCGCCCGCCGGCAGGCCGATCGACTCGGCGATGCGCGCGTAGCTGGCGGCTTCGCGCTTGCCGCCGATCTCGGTGTCGAACCAGCCCGAGATCAGCCCGGTCAGGTCGCCGTCGTCGCTGTGGCCGAAGAACAGCCGCTGCGCCGGCACGCTGCCGGAGGAATACACGTACAGCGGCAGGCCGGCCGCGTGCCAGGCGCGCAGCGCGACAGCGGCGTCGGGGTAGATGTGGGCGGTGAAATCGGCGCCCTGGTAGCCGTCGGCCCAGACCATGCCCTGCAGCGCCTTGAGCGCGGTGTGCTTGCGGTCCTCGTCGATCCAGCCCTGCAGCACCTCGACGATCATCTCGTCCTGGCATACTCCGCCGCTCTCGGCCGCGACCGCGTCCAGCCATTTGCGCACCGCCGGCTCGCGACCGCGCGCTTTGACGAAGCCGGGCAGGGCGCGGCGCGCGTACGGGAACAGCACGTCCTTCACGAACGAGATGCTGCTGGTGGTGCCTTCGATGTCGGTGAGGATGGCGCGGATGGGCATGGCGGGGCGTCGCGGCGGGGACCTGGGATTGTCGCCTCCCGGCGCCGCCTAGGCAAAGATGCGGCGGTTCACGCATCGCCGCCGGCGGCGTTCTAGCAGGTAAGCGGGCCGCCCCAGGCCCGATCGCGGAGTGCGCATGTCCATCGAATTCATCGTGGCGATCGCCGACAACACGGCCAACAGGACCATCGTGGAAGGCAACGATGTGCGCCTGAGCGGTGGCGGCGGCACCCTCAACGGCAAGGTGCTGATCAGGATCCTGCCGTCCGGGGTGGGGGCGGCCAACATCCGCCTGCACATCCGCAGCCCGGGCCCGTGGTGGGCCCTGGACGACGTGCGCGATCTGCAGCGCTTCAGCCCGCTGGTCGAAACCGCCGTGCTCGCGGTCGAACGCCTGAGCTGAGCGCGGCGGCGCCCGGCTTCAGGCCGCCTGGCCCTTCTCGTAGCGCGGGAAGCGCCGGGCGATGTCGGTGCCGGTGAAATGGCCGACCCAGCCGTCCGGCTCGGTGAAGAAACGGATCGCGACGAAGCTGGGCTCCGGGCCCATGTCGAACCAGTGCAGGGTGCTGTCGGGCACCGAGATCAGGTCGCCTTGTTCGCACTTGATCTCGTACACGCCGGTATCGACGTGCAGGGTGAACAGGCCGGAGCCGGCGACGAAGAAGCGGACCTCGTCTTCTTTGTGATAGTGCTCGTCGAGGAACTTGTCGCGCATGGCCTCGCGCTGCGGGTTGTCCGGCGCGATGCTGACCACGTCCACGCTCTTGAAGCCGCGCTCGGCGACCAGGCGGTCGATGTCGGCGCGGTAGGCGTCCATGATCGCGTCCGGCGCATCGCCGGGCTGGACCGGGCGGCTGGCCTGCCACTGCTCGAAACCGACCCCGATCTTGCCCAGCTCGCGCGCCATCTCGGCGCGATCGCTGGTGCTCAGGCGCGGGCTGACGGTGTCGTCTTCGTCGAATATGCGCAGGCGGCTCATCGCTGCAGTCTCCTCAATTCCAGTTCGCATCCGAGCAGGAACTCGAACGCCTCCAGATGGCGCCTCGCCTCGGGCATGTCGCGGCCCCAGGCGTACAGGCCGTGGCCGTCGATCAGATAGCCCCACATCGCCTGCTGGTCGAGCAGGGCGTCGACCTGGGCGGCGAGGGTGTGCATGTCCTGGGTGTTGGGCAGCACCGGCAGTTCCAGGCTGGTCTCGTGGGTGGTGTTGCCGGTGAAGGCCTTCAACAGCTCGTAGCCCTCCAGATGCACATGGCCCAAGCCCGCGTACAGGCGCGAGGCCACGGTCTGGGTCTGCGAATGGGTGTGCAGCACGCAGCCGATCTCGGGATAGCGCTTGTACAACTGGGTATGCAGCAGGGTCTCGGCCGAGGGCCGGTGGCTGGTGGCGACCGGCGCGCCTTCCAGGTCCACGACCATGATGTCGGCCTCGGTCAGACGGCCCTTGTCGCGGCCGGAGACCGTGATGGCGGCGTGCTGGGCGTCGATCCGGCGCGAGAAATTGCTGCTGGTCGCGGGCGTCCAACCGCGCGCGGACAGCTCGCGCACGTTGACGATGATTTCGCCGGCGCAGTGGGCCAGGCGTTGCGGGTCGTAGGGCAGGGCGGTGCTCATGCCGCCAGTTTACAAACTCTGCGTGCCGGCGGCGTATCCGCGGACGGCGACGCAGCGTTCCGGTCGGGCGGCGGGCGGCCTGGGCCGCCCGCCGGGGACCGTGGCCGGGCTCAGCGCCCCGAGGCCGCGCGCAGGCGGCTGTGGCGGATGCCGTACAGGAAGTAGATCAGGAAGCCGATCGCGGTCCAGACCGCCATCAGGAACCAGTTGTGCGCGGTCATGGTCGACAGCAGCGCCAGGCAGCTGAAGATGCCGGCCAGACAGATCACCCAAGCGAACGGGATCTTGAACGGGCGCGGCAGGTCGGGCTGGGTGCGGCGCAGGATCAGCACGCCGGCGCAGACCGCGGCGAACGCGATCAGGGTGCCCATCGAGGTCAGCTCGCCCAGCACGTCCAGCGGGAACAGCGCGGCCAGCACGGCGATGCCGATGCCGGTGATCACGGTGTTGATGTGCGGGGTGCGGTAGACCGGATGGATCTTGGTGAACACCGGCGGCAGCAGGCCGTCGCGGCCCATGATCATGAAGATGCGCGGTTGGCCGATGATCATCACCAGCACCACCGAGGACAGGCCGATCAGGGCGCCGATCTCCACCACCACCCGCAGCCAGCCCAGTTGCGGATGCGCGGCCACCGCGGTCACCACCGGCTCGTCGGTGCCCAGCAGGGTGTAGGGCACCAGGCCGGTCATGATCGCGGCCATGGCGATGTAGAGCACGGTGCAGATGGCCAGCGACAGCAGCATGCCGATCGGCAGGTCGCGCTGCGGCTTGTGCGATTCCTGCGCCGCCACCGACACCGCCTCGAAGCCGATGTAGGCGAAGAACACCAGCGCCGCACCGCGCAGCACGCCTTCGAAACCGTACTTGCCCGGGCCCTGGTTCTCGGGGATGAAAGGCTGCCAGTTGGCCGGGTCCACATACTTCCAGCCGGCGACGATCACCAGCACGATCAGGCCGGTCTTGAGCACGACCATGGCCATGTTCATGGCCGAGGACTTGCGGATGCCGACGTAGCACAGCCAGGTCAGCAGCAGCACGATCCCGGCAGCGGGCAGGTTGGCGATCGCGCCGGTCGGGCGCAGTTGCGCGTCCAGCGGCGCGCTGACCAGGGCGGTCGGCAGGTGTATCCCGAAATGCTCGAGCAGGCTGAGGAAGTAGCCGGTCCAGCTGACCGCCACCGCCGAGGCCGAGACGCCGTACTCCAAGACCAGCATCCAGCCGATGAACCAGGCCGCCAGCTCGCCCAGGGTGGCGTAGGTGTAGGAATAGGCGCTGCCGGACACCGGCACCATCGCCGCGAACTCGGCGTAGGCCAGGGCGCAGAAGGTGCAGCAGATCGCCGCCAGTACGAACGACAGCATGATCGCCGGGCCGGCGTGGTCGGCCGCGGCCTGGCCGGTGATCACGAAGATGCCGCCGCCGATCACCGCGCCGATGCCCAGCGCGGTCAGGCCCCAGGGGCCGAGCGTGCGGTGCAGGCTCAGGCCTTCGGCATCGGCGTGTGCGGCGTGCGGGTGTTTGGTCGCCCAGAGTTGTTTCATCGGATCTTCCTGTCGCCGGGGCGCGGCGCCTCCGGCGGAATCGGGCAGGCCCTGGGGCCTGAACTGTCGGTCCTGAAATGGACAAGGCCGGCGGGCTGTTTATAGCCTCCGCCGGCCTTGCGCATCTTGCTACGTTCAGCCCGCCTTGCGCAGCTTGCTGTTGCGGTAGCCGTAGAAGAAGTAGATCAGCATGCCCAGCGCGGTCCAGCCGGTCATGACCTTCCAATGCTCGGCGAACGGCTTGGAGAACAGGTACAGGCAGATCAGCGCGCCCAGCGGGCAGACGACGACCGCCAGCGGCACCCGGAACGGGCGCGGCAGGTCGGGACGGGTGCTGCGCAGGATCAGCACGCCGACGCAGACGGTGGCGAAGGCGAGCAGGGTGCCCATCGAGACCATTTCGCCGAGCAGGCCGATCGGCAGGAAGCCGGCCAGCACCGCCGCGAACACGCCGACGATGATGGTGCCGATGTAGGGCGTCTGGAACTTCGGGTGCACCTTGGCGAAGAACTTCGGCAGCAGGCCGTCGTGGGCCATGGTGTAGAAGATGCGCGGCTGGCCCATCAGCATGACCAGGATCACCGAGCTCAGGCCGGCGATCGCGCCCAGTTCGACCACCATCTTCAGCCAACCCAGGGCCGGGTAGGTTTCCAGCGCGGTCGCCACCGGCTTGGGCGTGCCCAGTTCGGTGTAGGGCAGCAGGCCGGTCAGCACGCCGGCGACGATGATGTAGATGATGGTGCAGATCACCAGCGAGCCGAGGATGCCGATCGGCATGTCGCGCTGCGGGTTCTTGGCCTCGCCTGCGGCGGTGGAGACCGCGTCGAAGCCGATGTAGGCGAAGAACACCACCGAGGCGCCGCGGATCACGCCATCGACGCCGTACTTGCCGGGGCCCTGGTTTTCCGGGATGAACGGCACCCAGTTGTCCGGGTTCACGTACTTGGCGGCGAAGGCCACGAACATCGCGATCACCACGATCTTGATCGCGACGATGATGGAGTTCACGAACGCCGACTGGGTGATGCCGACGTAGCACAGGCCGCTGATGGCGGCGATGATCGCCACCGCCGGCAGGTTGACCAGGCCGCCGGTGTAGACGATGGCGCCGTCGACCACGTTAAGCGGCGCGGCCGCCAGCGACGCGGGTAGGCCTAGCCCGAAGTGCTCGAGGAAACTGTTGAGGTAGCCCGACCAGCCTACCGCCACGGTGGACGCGGCGAACATGTACTCCAGCACCAGGTTCCAGCCGATGAACCAGGCCACGAACTCGCCCAGGGTGGCGTAGGAATAGGAGTAGGCGCTGCCCGAGACCGGCAGCATCGCCGCGAACTCGGCGTAGCACAGGCCGGCCAGGGCGCAGGCGAAGCCCGCGATCACGAAGCTCAGCACCACCGCCGGACCGGCGTGGTTGGCGGCGGCGTGACCCGAGAGGACGAAGATGCCGGCGCCGATGACCGCGCCGATGCCCAGCATCACCAATTGCGTCGAAGTCAGTGTCCGCTTGAGCGTGACCTCGCCTTGCAGGCTGCCTTCTACCGGCTCTCCCGCGTCGACGTGCGGTGCAGCTTGCACCGGCTTGGTGATGAATAGGCCCTTAGACATCAGTATCCCCAGATGATGAGAGGTCGGCTGGCCGTACAAACGGCACACCCGGCGTATGGCGCAATGGCGGGCCACCATAACCCAGCGGGGAAAGCAGCGGCAAGCGGGACAAAGTCATGGTCTTTGCCGGCATAATCCGCGTCCGAATCAAGCCGCAGTGCAGCATTTGGGATGCTCGTGAGACATTCAGACCCGGACGCCGAGCTGCGTTCCAATCTCGTCGACTATGCGCGACGCTGGCCCGACGAGGCCGAGCGCGTACAGCCTTTCCTGGACCTGCTGGACGACGCCCAGGACCCGTTCCGGCGCGAGCGCCTGGAGGGCCATTACACCGGCGGCTGCTGGCTGGTCGACCGCGCCGGCGAACGGGTGCTGCTGACCCACCACCGCAAGCTCGAACGCTGGCTGCAACTGGGCGGCCACGCCGATGGCGACCGCGACCTGGCGCGGGTGACCCTGCGCGAGGCGGAGGAGGAGTCCGGTCTGTCCGACCTGAGCGTGGAACCCGAGCCCTTCGATCTGGACCGCCACTGGATCCCGGAACGTCGCGACGTGCCTGGGCACTGGCACTACGACGTGCGCTACGTGGTGCGCGCCAACGGCAGCGAGGACTACGTGGTCAGCGACGAATCGCTGGACCTGGCCTGGCGCCGCATCGACGAGCTGGTCGACGACCCCGGCAGCGACGAATCGATGCGGCGGATGGCGAGGAAGTGGTTGGCGCGCAAGTAATCTGTCCGGCCGCGTGGCCCGTGCTCGGGCCCCTCGCAGGATGCGGTGAGCCGAAGGCGAACCGCATCGCCGCGCCGGTCCGGCGATGACGACGGTGCGGTTACCACCGCACCCTACGGCCGCGCTGCATAATCGCCGCGCTTCGAGCCCCCTCCTTTGTCAAAGGAGGGCTGGGGAGGATTTGCTCTTCATGCCGCCGAAGCGCCCCCGCTCGTAGGATGCGGTGAGCCCCAGGCGAACCGCATCGCCGCGCCGGTCCGGCGATGACGAGGGTGCGGTTACCACCGCACCCTACGGCCGCGCTCCGTAATCGCCGCGCTTCGAGCTCCCTCCTTTGTAAAAGGAGGGTTGGGGAGGATTTGCTCTTCACGCCGCCGAAGCCCCCCGCTCGTAGGATGCGGTGAGCCCCAGGCGAACCGCATCGCCGCGCCGGTCCGGCGCGGTTACCACCGCACCCTACGGCCGCGCTGCGTAATCGCCGCGTTTCGAGCTCCCTCCTTTGTCAAAGGAGGGTCGGGGAGGATTTGCTCTTCATGCCGCCGAAGCGCCCCCGCTCACAGCCATCAACCCGCCCCGATCGCCGGATCGCTGACGCTAGCCCGCCCGGTCTCCACATGCCCGGCGAAGCGACGCAGATAGCCCGCATCGTGGTCCGAGCTCAGGCTCAGGTCGTACCAATGCGCGCTGGCCGCCAGCGGCCAGCTGTCGTCGATGCTGGCGCCCGGCGCGAGCGGATAGCTGCGCGCCGGCGCGCTGCTGTAGTGGTTGGGGCGCAGGGTCAGGCGGCAGGCGCCGCTGCCGCTGTTGCTCAAGCGCAGCAGCAAGCGTTCGTTGACCAGGTCGTATTCGATGCGCAGTTCCGGATTCGCGCCGCCGCTCGCGGTCGCCTTCAGCAGATCGCCCTGGAACACGCGCAGGAACCCGTTCGGCCCATGCGCGCTGAGATCGTACTTGCCCTGCGTATAGGCCTGGGCGCTCCAGTAATCCGACAGCTGCGTGCCCGGCGTCAGCGTGTAATACCACGGGCCGTCGCTGCGGTTGCGCGCGTACACGTTGAAGCCCGCGCCGGCGACGCCGGTATTGGCGAAGTCCAGCCAGTAGCGGCCGCTGGCGGCCTCGATGCGGCCGTGCACGTGCAACTGATACGGCAGCGCGCGCGCCGGGCGTTGGCCCAACTCCTGGCGCGGCATCTTCGGCTGCTTGGGCGCGCTGGGCACCGGCAACTTGCAGGACTGATCCGCGCGCGTCATGTGCTCGCGGGTGTCCGGCAGCGCCGGCCAGACCGGGTCGGCGCCGGCGAAATCCAGGGCCGTGCTGAGGTCGCCAGCGACCGCGCGTCGCCACGCGCTGATGTTGGGTTCGGCCACGCCGAAGCGCGATTCCAGGAAGCGCAGCACCGAGGTGTGATCGAACACCTGCGAATTCACCCAGCCGCCCTTGCTCCAGGGCGAGACCACGAACATCGGCACGCGGATGCCCAGGCCGACCGGCACGCCGTTGTAGTTCTCGGTGGCGGTGTCGACCGTGCTCTTGCCAAGGCTGGAGGTGATCGCCGGCAGCGGTGGCGGGACGTGGTCGAAGAAGCCGCCGTTCTCGTCGTAGTTGATGATGAACACGGTCTTGGACCAGACCTCGGGATTGGCGACCAGCGCCTCCAGCAGGCGCGCGGTCAGCGATTCGCCGTAGGCCGGGGTCGCGGCCGGGTGCTCGCTCATGATGTAGGGCGGCACGATCCAGGACACCGCCGGCAAGGTGCCTTCGCGCACGTCCTTGGCGAAGGCCGCGACCAGGTGCTCGCCGCGCGAGGCGGCGGCGTTGGCGGCGGTCGAGCCGTCCACCCAGGCGCGGCCGCGCTTGTAGAGTTCCGAATTGCGGTCCAGGTTGCGGAAGTTCGCGAACGACTGCAGCGAGTTGTCGCCGTAGTTGTCGTACTCCTGATACACCCGCCAACCGATGCCGGCGTTCTGCAGGCGCTCGGCATAGGTGCCCCAGCGGTGGCCGGCGAACGTCGCCTTGTCCTTGGACATGTCCGAGGTCCAGTTGCCGTCGTCGGCGTTGTTCACCGCCTGCGCGCCGAAGTCGCCCACGGTCATGCCGCTGGTGCCGGTGAACAAATGCATGCGGTTCGGATTGGTCGGGCCGTGGTGCGAGCAGTAGTACGCGTCGCAGACCGTGAACGCGTCGGCCAGGGCGTAGTAGTAGGGCAGGTCGGCGCGGGTGAAGTGGCCCATGCACATCGGGCCCTTGGTCGCGATCCAGGCGTTGTAGTCCTTCCAGCGCGCGTGCGTGCCCTTCCAGCTGTGGTCGATGTCGGCCAGGCACTGCGAGGCGGTGCTGTCGGTGCTGAGCCGGAACGGCAGCACGGCCTGGCCGCCGCTCTTGGGCTGGCGCCACACCGGGTCGCCATTGGGCAGCGCGATCGGGCGCGGGTCGTCGAAGCCGCGCACGCCGCGCAGGGCGCCCAGGTAATGGTCGAAGGAGCGGTTCTCCTGCATCAGGATCACCACGTGCTGCACGTCCTGAATGGTGCCGGTCACGCGTGCGGCGGGCGTCGCCAGCGCGTTGCGGATCGACGGCGGCAGCATCGCCAGGGTGGCGGCGGCGCCGGCGAACTTGAGGAAATCGCGACGAGTGTCGGAGACCATGGATCTTCCTTGCGAGCGGTGATGCGGGGGAAGGGGCGATGCTGGGCGAGGATGGTTGCAAGGGTATGGCAGGCGGCGCTCAGGGCCCGTGGACGAATTCCAGTTTCGACAACACGGCCGCGACCGCAGGCACGTTCTGATAACGGCGTCGCAGTTCGGTCAGGCGGCGGTCGTTGCCCTTGCAGGCGCGGTTGGCACCCTGGACGATCTCTTTGCTGCGTTGCCTGTCGCCTTGTGGCGCTTCCTCGCCGCGCCAATGCTCGCAGTCGTCGTAACGCTGCAGGAAGGCGCGCACCTCGTGCGGCTGCTCGCACCAGCTGGGATGGCGCTCCGGCGCCTCGCACAAGGAGCGCTCGCGCGGGCTGAGATGACCGTTCGGGCGTGGGTCGTCGAGCTTGGGCGCGCGCGCCTGCGCGGCGGCGAGCGGGATCAGACAGAGCAGCAGCAGGCTAGGGCGGCGCATGGGTCCTTCCTCGGGCCAAAGAGGGTGAGCGTGACCGAGCGTAAACCTAGGCGCCGGCGCCCGATAGCGGGGCCGTTACTCAGCGCGATAAGTGTGCCAAAAATGTGGCTATGTCGGCGTCGGGGCAAGGCGTGGCGCCGCCACGGCTTAGTCGCTCGCGTCCAACCAGCGCGTCATCAGGCGCCGCGCATGCGCCGTGTAACCCGCGCGCTCGTAGATGCCGCGCGCGCGCTCGTTGTCGTCGTTGACCTCCAGCCGCAGCGCCCGCAGGCCTTCCGCGCGGCACAGCGCCTCGGCCTCGGCCAGCGCGCGCTTGGCCAGCCCGGCGCCGCGGTGCGCGGGCAGCACGAACAACTCGTCGAGCAGGCCGTAGCGGCCGCCGAACTCCAGGCTGAAGCAGAACCCGACCGCGAGGTGCCCGGCGATCTCGTCGCCGCGCAGGATCAGGCGCAACCGTCCCGCGTTCGGGTCGGCGATCAGCACCGACAGCGCCGAGCGCAGCGCCGGTTCGTTCCAGGGCAGGTGCTCGACTGTGTAGAACTCGCGCAGCACCGGCATCAGCCGCGGCAGGTCCGCCTCCATCGCCGCCGCGAAGCGGTAGTCGTTATGGCTCATCTCAGGCCTGCTCCGGCCACTGACGGAAGTTCACGCAGACCGTGGTCTTGTCCAGCATCGCGAACTCGCGCGAGCCCCAGGGCTTAAGCGCGACCTTGCTGGAATTGGGATGCAGCAGCTGCGGCGCGCGCGCGGACAGCTCGCGGTACACCGCATCGACGTCGTCGGTGTCGATGCCCAGCTCCGGACGATCCTTGGCCGCGTACTCCGGACTCTCGACGATATAGGCCTTGGCGCCGTCGCGCGCGATCACGGCCATGTTCGCGTCCCGATACTGCACTTCGAATCCCAGCCCGTCGACGAAGAATTCGAGCCCGTCCTCGATGCGGTCGTAGAAGATTTTGGGGATGAGGTTCTTGAACATGGAAGCTCCCGCTGTCGATAGTGGTCCAGTGCCCGACCGGATCGAGTAATCCGCATTACAGCGGTAGCAAGTGGTCGAAGATGTCGAAGTCGATCAGCTTGCGAAGCGTGGGGTCGAGCGCGGTGCGTGGCAGATCCACGGTACCCAGCTGGGCCAGCGCCTTGCGCTCGAGGTCTGCCCACGAGCCGGCAAGCTCCAGTTCGTCTAGTTCAGGCATCAGGTACACCTTGTAGCGATCGGGATACTCGTCGAGCTCCTCGTCGAATGAGCAGTCGAGGAAGAACGACCGCTTTCCATCCGAGGTGTAGATGGCCCGGGGTTGATCCCAGAATTCTTTGTATCGGAAGGGGTGCCACTTTGCCATTTTGTCTGGAGTTCCCGATGGCGTCGCGCTATGGGCTGTATACGCCCGTTATCGGGTCCCGAGGACCGAGCGCAACAAAACGATGTTCTCGCAGTCCTCGCTCTCCAGAACCCACCCCGCCTCGGGCGTATCGATCATGATGCCCTCGCCGTATTCGGATCGGAACCATTCACTGGAGTTCGCCTCGTCCTCCGGAAATTGGCCGGTGCTGACGATGAAGATGACCTTGGAGGGCTCTTCATCGTTGAGCCATTGAACGAGATCACCGATTTCCACAGGCGTGCTCGTTCCTGGATAGAAGATTCGTTTCATGGCGTGTTTGCGCTGGATGCTCATCGAAACGGTGCGCATGGTTCTAAAAGCGGGTGTTTTCGCTGAAGGGCAACGGGATTCCATGCTCTCCCAGCACGACTTTGTAGTGAATGAGGTAGTCCCACAGGCGGTTGCGAAGGTCGTTGAGATCGTCATACGCGCCGGTACCACGTAACGAATCGACATCCGCCAGAATATCGTCGGCTTGGCGGCAAAGCGCATGGAGAGAGTCGTCCTGAATCAGGACCCCAGGAAACTTGCGCTGAGGGTGTCGAAGAACGGCGGCGTTGCTCTGGTCGGAGTAGATCTCGACGGTGTCTGTGCGCATGAGCTATTTACCTAGAGTTTGAAACCTGCCCGCTTTGTCTGGGCTGTCAGGCCTCTTCTATCGATTCAGCCTGGGGCTTCCTGATATCGCGTCGCAAAGTGTCGTCGAAGGTGCCGAAGCAGCATTGCCAGCCGTACTGACTGAAGGAGTACAGGCCGACGCTGGCCGGATCGCGTTCCAAGCCGGCTGGCAGCGGATGCGGATGGGCCTGTTTCAGGATATGGCTGCGCACCAGGTAGTCGACCTGCCTGACCACGTAGCGGTAGTCCATGCCCGGGCCGCTGGACGTGGCCAGAATCTGATGGATGACCAGCGCGCTGCTGGTGGTGGTGAAGTGCGCCAGGAAGGTCAGCGCGCCGGTCCAGCTGCGGCAGAAGTAGATCCGGTCGGCGTATAGATAGATGTCCCACTTCTCTTCCATGCGCGAGGCATGGAACAGGACGCCGTCCGTGGTTTCGCCGTCGAAGGGATACTCCAGCCGGCATTCCAGGGCGACCGCGCCGGACGGCACCAGGCCGATGTGTTCCTGCCCCAGGCTGGCGCGCAGGGTCGAGAAGGAGGTGGCAATGGCCGGGTCCTGCGTGGTCGACAGCATCGACCGGACGAAGGCCAGGCAGTCGTAGCCGTTCACGGTGAAGGGATTCTTCGGGTCGTCCTTTTCCAGCCATTGGACGGCCGGCTGCGACTCGTTGAGTACGGGCCCTGCTGCGGGCGTGGTGCCGTCGGCGCCCGAGGTCTTGCTGCCAAACATGTTGCGGAAAAATTTGATCATGCGGACTCCCCCTTGGCCAGGCGCCCGAGTGATGCGGGATAGCGGCGCGATCGGGCTCGAAGACAGGATCGAGCCGCAGTCGCGCCCACGGGCGGCTGCGCTTGCCTAGGATGTATCACATAGCGCGCTGCGATGCCCGTACGCGGCGAGCCGGTCCGCATGGTTTGCGCCTGACCGGTCGTGCTATCTACGACTGGAGACGCAACCGATTGTGCCCGGAGGCGTCCCGTTCAGCGGGTGCCGCTGCTAAGAGCACTCAATCGCAGTCTTGATAGCCGCCGAAAGCGCCGCATTTCAAGCAGCGGAACAGATACGCGCTGGGCGAGCCGTTCTTGTCCAAAGCAACGAACTGGCGTTGCCAGGCATCGTCCATCAGGCCGGTCGATGCTTGGATTGGCGATATGGCCTCCGGCCCGTACGCGAGCAGTTCCTTGTGTCCGACCCGGCCGACGAAAGCGCCAGCATCGCCACAATGCGTCCACCAGCGTTCTTGTTGCCATCCAGAGAACCCCGGCGTCCGGTGCGCGACTTCCCGAACCACGCCATCGGGCACTGCCTCCCAGTTGCCGTAATCGCCGATGCCGTCTTCGTCGGTGAAGCTTGCGCCAAACCTGTCGTGCGCCGAGCCGTCGGCGATGCACCACGGGCAAAGCGTCTCGTCGAGCTCAGCTTCGGCGTAGACCGGGCCGATGTAGACGTAACCCCCGACTTTGCCGCAGCAGGCACAGGCCGTGTCCGCTTCGATGATGTTGCCGGAAGCGATGGGATCCTCGTGGTATTTGAACTTGGGCAGCTCCATGCGGTGTCCTCAAGGTTGGCGCGCTCTCGCACAGAAACAGCTGCGTGCGCGGATATCGCTAGCGCTTGCCTGTCCGTGCCGCAAGCAAGCCCGCTGCCGCCGCAAAGATCAGCGCAAGCGACAGGTCGGTAGCGAAATAGACCAGGTGGAGGTCGTAGTTGTCGCAAGCCGAGGGCGAGCAATCGCCGCCGATTCTGTGAAAGGCGAGGGGAAACCCGGCGACTTCCTGGCCGTCGCGCTGGTACGCATGGCGGGTGAGCAGGTAGGGCAGCGCATTGGCTAGCGAGGCGATGCCAGCCGCCGTCAGAAACGCTGTGAGGAATTTAGCCTTGGCTTGCATGGCGACGTCCGATGTTCGGGCCTAGGGCCAGCCGCCCGGCGGCTTGGCCGCGGAGGCGGCGCATGTCGCTGCAGTATGCGGTCGAGCGGCGCCAGCGCACAGCCTGTGTATGCGCCGGTGCCGCGTTTCCGGCACCGGTGCCGTCGATCGATTGCCTGGAGCCTGCGCCGCATCGGCGACAAACGCGGGAGCGCCGCGTCCGTCGCCGGTGTGTAGGTCGCGGCGGCCCGCAGGCTCGCTACGCGTCGATCAATCCGCGCGCCCGGCGAACTCGCCGGTGGCGGTGTTCACCAGCACGCGTTCGCCGTTGACGATGTACTCGGGGACCATGATCTCGATGCCGGTCGAGAGCTTGGCCGGCTTCGGGCGCTTGGTGGCGGTGCCGCCCTTGAGTTCCGGCGGGGTCTCGATCACTTCCAGGGTCACGCTGGCCGGCAGCTGGATGGCGACCGGCTGGTCGTCGATGATCTGCACGTAGCAGCCCGACAGGTCGTCGACGATGTAGCCGGCGGCGTCGCCGATCACGTCGGCGTCGAGCGTGTACGGGGTGTAGTCCTCGTCGTCCAGGAACACGAAGGCGTCGCCGTCCTTGTACGAATAGGTCACCTGGCGGCGGCTGAGTTCGACTTCCTTGAGTTCGTCGTCGCCGCCGACACTAAGGTCGAACTTGGTGCCGCCCGGAACCGAGTACATGGTGAAGCGGAACTTGACGTTGCCGCCGCGGCCCTGCGGCGAGCTGCGTTCGATGTCGCGCACCTGGTACACGGTGTTGTTGTGCTCGATTACGTTACCTTTTTTGACGTCGTAGGCTTTCATGGGCTTGGGATTCGAGATTAGGGATTCGGGATTGGCAGGAGCAGGTCGGGCGGCGATGGTTCGGGGTGGAGCGGGTGCTTATGGCGAATCCCGAATCTCCAACCCCGAATCCCGGCTCCTGACTTACTTAGGCGCCAAACGGGTCGCGCCGTCGAGACGGATGGTCTCGCCGTTGAGGTAGGTGTTGCCCAGGATGTAGGCGACCAGGTCGGCGAACTCCTGCGGGCGGCCCAGGCGCGAGGGGAAGGGAATCGACGCGCTCAGCGACTGCTGCACCGACTCGGGCATGCCGTCGACCATCGGGGTCCAGAAGATGCCCGGGGCGATGGTCATCACGCGGATGCCGAAGCGCGCCAGTTCGCGCGCCATCGGCAGGGTCATGCCGACCACGCCGCCCTTGGACGCCGAGTACGCGGCCTGGCCGATCTGGCCCTCGTAGGCGGCGACCGAGGCGGTGTTGACGATCACGCCGCGCTCGCCGTCGGTGCCGGCCTCGTTGTGCTGCATCAGGTTGGCGGCGGCCTTGGCGACGTTGAAGCTGCCGACCAGGTTGACCATCACCGTGCCCTGGAACTGCGCCAGCGGCATCGGCGCGTCCTTGCCCAGCACGCGGCCGGCGCCGAGGATGCCGGCGCAGTTGATGGCGACGTTGAGGCCGCCGAGGAAGTCGCGGGCCGCGGCGACGTTGGCGACCACGCCGGCTTCGTCGGCGACGTCGGTGCGGAAGTAGCGGGCATTATCGGCGCCGAGTTCGGCGACCGCGCTGGCGCCCTTGTCGTCGTTGAGGTCGAACAGGGCGACCTTGCCGCCGTGGGCCACCAGGTGCTGGGCGACCGCGAGGCCGAGGCCGGAGACGCCGCCGGTGACGATGGCGCGCACGGTGTCGAGTTGCATAGGAAGGTCCGGTCGGGGAAAACGGCGATTTTACCGGACTGGCTGGGCCGCCGCTGGCGCCGGCGCCGGCGCGTCGCGGCCCGGTTCGCGATAGACCACGCCGTCCTTCACCACCAGCACCGGCTGCTTCAGGGCCCTGATGTCCTGGCTGGGGTCGCCGGCGAACGCGGCCAGATCGGCGCGCAGGCCCGGCGCGATCCGGCCCAGGCGCTCGGACTGGCGCAGGATGCGCGCGGCCACCGAGGTGCAGGCGCGCAGGGCTTGGGCCGGGGACATGCCCAGTTGGGCCATCCACACCGGCTCGCGGTAGTTGTCGCCATGGCGGAACACGCCGACGTCGCTGCCGCAGCCGATCGTGGTCTTTTCCGCCAGCGCGGTGCGGAACGCCTGTTCGGCTTCGCGCAGCTTTGGTGTGGGCGGGGTTTGGCCGGGGACGTAGCCGGCGTAATACTGCTCGGTGGACTCCACCGCGGTCAGGGTGGGCAGATAGGCGACGTTGCGTTCGCGCATCAGGCGGAAGGTCGCGGCGCTGCCGCCGTAGCCGTGTTCGATGCTGTCCACGCCGGCTTCGATCGCCAGGCGCATGCCGGCGTCGCTGGCCGCGTGCGCGGCGACCGGACGGCCACTGAGGTGGGCGGCGTCGACCAGGGCGCGCAGTTCGGCGGCGCTGAAGGTGGGTTGGGCGCTGCCGTCGGCGCCGATGCGGTAGTCAGCATAGACCTTGATCCAGTCGGCGCCGTGGCCGGCCTGCTCGCGCACCGCGCGCACGGTCTCGTCGACGCCGCTGACCTCCTGCGCGCCGCCAGGCAATTCGATGTCGTCACGGAAGCCGCGCGGGCCGGGGCCGTAGCTGGCGGTGGCGACGATGGCGCGCGTGGCCACGAACAGGCGCGGGCCCGGGATCAGGCCCTCGTCGATCGCGCGCTTGAGCGAAAGATCGGCGTAGCCGGCGCCTTCGGTGCCCAGGTCGCGCAAGCTGGTGTAGCCCGCGCGCAGGGTCGCGCCGGCGTGACGCGCGGCGAGCAGGGTGCGGTAGGCCTCGGGCTCCTTCAGCACCTGATCGTTCCAGGGGGTCTCGTTGTAGGGGTGCAGGAACAGATGCGCGTGCAGGTCGATCAGGCCCGGCGTCAGGGTGGCGCCGGGCAGGTCGATGCGGCGTGCGTCGGCGGGCGCTTCAATCCCATCGGCGGGCCCGGCCGCGACGATGGCGCCGTCGCGTACCAGCACGGCCCAGTTCGCGTGCGAGGGGCTGTCGTCGCCGGTCCAGACGCGCTCGGGGCGCAGCAGCAGGGTTTCGCCGCGTGCGGCGGGTTTGGGGTCGGCAGCGTGGGCGAGTCCGGCGGTCAGAGCGAGCAACAAACCGGAAAGCGACAGGCGCAGGCGGTGGTTCATCGGCGGACCTTGCGGGGAAGGTTGAGTGGCTTGGCGCGGTCTGGCGCTGAAGCCACTGGATCCCCGCCTTCGCGGGGATGACGACAAGAAGGCAGGCGACGGCAAGAACGCCTGGGCGATGGAAAGAAACCAGACCCGGGATGACGCAGGAACGCGAAGGTCGGAGCGAGAGCAGAGGCCGTCTCTTGCGCGCTTAACCCGGCAGCACCAGCGGCGAGCGGTAGTACTGCTGCAGCTCGTCCGGCATCAGGCCCGGCGCGAACAAAAAGCCCTGGCCGATCTCGACGCCGAGCGAGAGCAGGAAGGCGCGTTGGCGCTCGGTTTCCACGCCCTCGGCGACCAGGCCCAGGCCCAGGCTGCGGGCGATGCCGGTCACCGCCTGGCAAACCGCGACGTCGGACTGGTTGTCGGGCACGCCCTGCACGAACAGCTGGCTGAGCTTGAGGCCGTGGATGGGCAGGCGGCGCAGGTAGTTGAGCGCGCTGTAGCCTTCGCCGAAATCGTCGATGGTCAGCATCACGCCCATCTCGCGCAGGGCGTGGAAGGTGCGCATGGTGTCGGGCACGTCCTCGATCAGCACGCGTTCGGTGAATTCCAGTTCCAGCGCGGTGCCGGGCAGGCCGGACTCGGCCAGGGCCGCGGCCACGGAGCTGGCCAGGTCCTCGCCCAGGAACTGGCGATAGGACACGTTGACCGCGACCCGGTGCACGTCCAGGCCGCGCTCGTGCCAGCGCCGCAACTGCCGGCAGGCTTCCTTCAGCACCCAACCGCCGATGCCGACGATGTCGCCGGTGGTTTCGGCGTGGTCGATGAAGCGGTCCGGGCGCATCTCGCCCAGCGATTGGTTGCGCCACCGGATCAGCGCTTCGACTGCGACCACCGAGCCGTCGGCCAGATTGACCTGAGGCTGATAGACCAGATGGAACTCGTCGTTGTGGACCGCGCGGCGCAGGTGGGTTTCCAACTGCAGGCGGTGCAACTGCTGTTCGGCCAGCTCCGGCGTGAAGCTCTGCCAGCCGTTGCGGCCGCGGCGCTTGCTGTCGTACATGGCGACGTCGGCGCTCTGGATCAGTTGCTGCGACCGCACCCCGTCGATCGGGGCCTGGGCGATGCCGATGCTGGCGGTGATGCTGAATTCCTCGCCGTCCAGGCGGAAGCTGTCGCCGAAGATTTCGAGGATGGAATCGGCCAGACGCTCGGACAGCGCCGGGTCGTTGCCGGTTTCGCACACCACCAGGAATTCGTCGCCGCCGAAGCGCGCGATCAGTCCCTCGCTGCCGACCGCGCGCTGGATGCGGCGCGCGGCCGAAGCCAGCAGACGGTCGCCGGCGGCGTGGCCGAGCACATCGTTGACCACCTTGAAGCGGTCGAGGTCGATGTACAGCACCGCCAGCGCCGCTCGGTTGGGGTCGTCCAGCCGGCTTTCCAGTTCCGACAGCACGGCGTCGCGATTGAGCAGGCCGGTGAGCGGATCGCTGCGCGCCTGGATGCGCAGGTTCTCCTCGTCGTGCTTACGTTCGGTGATGTCCTGCAGGGTGCCAATCAGGCGCGCGTTGAGCGCGTCGGCGGCTTCGGCCTGGGCGATGGTGCGCACCCAGAAGCCGCGCCCGTCGGCGCGCATGCCCTGCAGTTCCAGATCGATGTTGCGGCCGAACGCGATCGCGTGGTCGAGCGCGTCGCGCAGGCGCAGGCGGTCGCCGGGACGCAGGCAGTTGAGCATCTCGCCCATGCTGGCCGGCGCGGGATCGTGGCCGAGGATGCGCTGCGCTTCCTCGGTGAGGTAAAGCAGGTCCGGGCCGGCTTCCCATTCCCAGCCGCCGATCTGGGCCAGGCTCTGGGCGCGGTCGAACAGGGCGCTGTCGCGCTTGATCGCGGTGACGTCGGTGAACATCGACAGCACCTGGTTCGGGCGGTCGCCGCCGGCCGGGAACTGCGGCAGCGCGGTCACCGTCAGCCAGATCAGGTTGCGGCGCTCGCGGTGGTACAGGCCCAGCACCATGCTGTCGACGCGCTTGCCGGTGTCGAGCGCGCGCTGGGCCGGAAATTCCTTCTGGCTCAGTTCGCGGCCGTGCTCGTCGATCACCATCCAGTGCTCGGAGCGCATTTCCTCGTCGGCGCTGTGCTGGTGGCCCAGGCCCATGATGCGCATGGCCGCGCCGTTGGCGTAGATCACCCGGAAGTCGGGGTCGTGGACCACGATGCCGCGGTCGATGGTCTCCATCAGCTCGCGATAGCGCAGCTCGGCGTCGCGGCGGCCGCTGAGGTCGCGCGCGACCGCGACGATGCAGCGCCGTCCTTCGTGCTCGAAGCCGGCCGAATGCACCTCGACCGGGAAGCGGGTGCCGTCGCCGCGCATGTTGGTGACTTCGATGACGTAGGTCTCGCCGCGATTGAGCGTTTCCCAGACCGGATTGAGGTGGTCGTGCGGCAATTCCGGGTTAAGCACGTGGATGGGCTGGCCGACGATCTGATCGCGCGGGCGCCGGTAGGCGGCCATGCCGGCCTTGTTGAGGTCGAGCACGGTGCCGGCTTCGTCGAGGATGCTGACCGGGTCGGGCACCGCGTCGAACACCGCGCGGTAGCGCGTGTGCGCGACGTCGGCGTCGTCGCTGCTGCTGCGGATCGCCTCGGCGGCTTCCAGCAGCAGCGCGCGGGTGGCGTCGGACAGGCTGCTGTCGTGGCTGGCCAGCTCCAGCGCCGCCAGGGTCGAGGCCGCGTCCACCGGGGACGACGACACGGTCGGTTCGTTCCCGGGCGGATGCTGGCTCATGCCGCCGCCAGCGCCTTGCCGACCTTGCTGCCGGTCTCGCGGCCGAGCAGGCCGGCCAGCCAGCGCCCGGTCTCGGCCAGCGCGTTCAAATCCACGCCGGTCTCGATGCCCAGGCCGTGCAGCATGTACACCACGTCCTCGCTGGCGACGTTGCCGCTGGCGCCCTTGGCGTAGGGGCAGCCGCCGGTGCCGGATACCGCCGAATCCACCACCGCTACGCCTTCTTCCAGGCAGGCCAGGAGGTTGGACAGGGCCTGGCCGTAGGTGTCGTGGAAATGCACCGCCAGCGCCGGCATCGGCACTTCGGCGGCGACCGACTTCAGCATCGCGCGCGCCTTGCCGGGCGTGCCGACGCCGATG
The DNA here is from genome assembly GCF_001429785.1 of Lysobacter sp. Root916. Lineage (GTDB taxonomy): Bacteria > Pseudomonadota > Gammaproteobacteria > Xanthomonadales > Xanthomonadaceae > Lysobacter. Next base: position 649,343 of record NZ_LMJF01000001.1, read on the forward strand.
GTGTCGCCCAGGGAAATCTCGTAACAGCCCATCGCGTGCAGGGCCTTGGCCACGCGCACCACGTCGGCCACCGGCACCGCGCCCTGGTAAGGGCAGCCCAGCACGGTCGAGACGTAGCCGCGCACCGCCACGCCGTCGGCCTTGGCGCGCGCCAGCACCGGCGCGAAGCGGGCCAGCGATTCGTCGATGCTGGCGTTGATGTTTTTCTGGTTGAAGGCTTCCGAGGCCGCGGTGAACACCGCGATTTCCTCCACGCCGACCGCGCGCGCGCGTTCGTAGCCTTGTTCGTTCGGCACCAGCACGGGGTAGTGCACGCCGGGTTTGCGCTGGATGCCGGCGAAGACCTCGGCGGCGTCGGCCAACTGCGGTACCCACTTGGGGCTGACGAAGCTGGTCGCCTCGATGCTGCGCAGGCCGGTCGCGGACAGCCGATCGATCAGGGCGATCTTGTCGGCGGTCGCGATCTGCGCCTTCTCGTTCTGCAGCCCGTCGCGCGGGCCGACTTCGACGATGCGGACCGAAGGGGTCATGGTGCGGCTCCAGGCGAGATCGCGACCGGCACGGTGCCGGCCACGCGTTGCAGTTGCAGTGCCGAGACCTCGGGCTTGAGCGGGCCGAACACCGGTTCCGGGCCCTGCGCGAGCAGTTGGGCGATGTTGCGTGCGTTGCCTTGCACCAGCACCGAGGAGGCGTCGCCATTCTGAAGCGGTCGCCCGCGTGCCTTGCCGTCGCGGATCGCGGCGTTGACCCGGTCCGGATCGGGCAGCCAGGCCTGGAGGCGGTCGCCTTCGATGCGATAGGCCACCATGAACACCGCGTGCCTGGGCACGCTGTCCTCGAGCTTGATTTCGCTTTCGCTGCCGAGCATGCGTTGGGCATGCTCGGGCGACAGCACCACGTAGCGGGTCGCGCCCTGGGTGTAGCCGCGCAGGCTGACCTCAACCGCGCGCTCGTGCACCGGCCACCGCGCCCCGCATTTCGCGTCGACCACGATCTCGCGGCCGGGGCCGGGACCGTCGCGGTCGGCGTGCCAGCGCCCGACCAGGTCCGGGTCGCAGGCCAGCGTTTTCACGGGCGCGTGCTCGAACGCGACGCAGCCCGGCAGCGACAGCGCGAGCAGGACCGCGGCGACGAGGGCGGAGCGCAGGTTCATGCGTCCAGCACCACCAGCACCGCATCGGCTTCGACGAATTCGCCGGCGGCCGCGCGCACTTCGGCGACCGTGCCGGCGCGCGGGGCCTTGAGGCTGAGTTCCATCTTCATCGCTTCGATCACCATGACCTCCTGTCCCGCTTCGACCGTGTCGCCGGCGGCGGCCTTGACCACCACCACCCGGCCCGGCATCGGCGCCACCACCTGGTTGCCGGTGCCGGCGGCCGCGGCCGATTCGTGACGATACATCGGGACCGGCAGCAGGCGCAGCCTGCGTTCGCCGTCGTGGACCACCACCCGGCGCTCATCCCCCAGCAGCGCGAAGCGGCGCGCGCGGCCGTCGATGCGCAGGCTCAGGCCGTCCGCGCTGTGGCGGGCGCCCTGGACCTGGCGGGTGCGGCCGGCCTGTTCGATGCGGTAATCGCCGGCGCTGCCCTGAGCGTGCAGCTCCAGGCGTTCCTCGCGGCGCAGGAAGGCCAGGCTGCGGCGGCCGCCGTGGCCCAGGCGCCAGCCGTCGGCGATCGCCCAGGGCGATTCCGGGTCGTTGGAGGCAGCGGCCGTGCGGCGGGTCTCGCGCTCCTGGGCCAGCAGTTCGGCCACGGTCGCGGCGATCAGCAGGTCGTCGGCCTCCTCGGCGTCGCTGCCGTCGGCGGCGGGCATGAACTCGTCGAGGTGGCGGTCCAGGTAGCCGGTGTCGATGCGGCCCTCGACCACGGCCGGGTGGCGCGCCAGGCGCTCCAGGAATTCGATGTTGGACTTGGGCCCGGCGATCTCGCATTCGGCCAGCGCCGCGCGCAGGCGGGCCAGGGCGCTGGGGCGGTCGACGTCGGCGACGATCAGCTTGGCGATCATCGGGTCGTAGAAGATCGTGACCGTGTCGCCCTCGATCACGCCCGAGTCGATACGCACGTGTTCGCTGGGTGTGGGCAGGCGCAGGCGCTCGAGCTTGCCCGAGCCGGGCAGGAAGCCGGCCTCGGGGTCTTCGGCGTACAGACGCACTTCGATCGCATGGCCGCGCTGCACGATCGCGTCCTGCGCCAGCGGCAGCGGTTCGCCGGAGGCCACGCGCAGCTGCCACTCGACCAGGTCCAGACCGGTCACATACTCGGTGACCGGGTGTTCGACCTGCAGGCGGGTGTTGATCTCCATGAAGTAGAAGCCGCCGTCCTGGCCGACGATGAACTCGACGGTGCCGGCGTTGACGTAGTCGATCGCGTGACCGGCCTGGACCGCGGCCGCGCCCATGGCCTGGCGCAGTTCCGCGCTCAGGAACGCGGACGGCGATTCCTCCAGCACCTTCTGGTAGCGGCGCTGGGCCGAGCACTCGCGCTCGTTGAGGTGGATCACCTGGCCGTGGCGGTCGCCGAAGATCTGGATCTCGATGTGGCGCGGCTGTTCGACGTAGCGCTCCAGCAGCACGCGGTCGCGGCCGAAGGCGTTGCGCGCCTCGCGCTGGCAGCTCTCCAGATGGGCCAGGAACTCGTCGCTGGCGCGCACGATGCGCATGCCCTTGCCGCCGCCGCCGTGGGCGGCCTTGATCATCAACGGATAGCCGATCGCGTCGGCTTCGCGATGCAGCACTTCGGGGCTCTGGTCGGCGCCGGTGTAGCCGGGCACCACCGGCACGCCGGCGGCCTGCATCAGCTCCTTGGCGCCGGCCTTGCTGCCCATCTTGCGCATCGAGCCGCCGGCCGGGCCGATGAAGGCCAGGCCCGCGGCCGCGACCGCGTCGGCGAAGTCGGCGTTCTCGCTGAGGAAGCCGTAGCCCGGGTGCACGGCCTGGGCGCCGCTGCGCAGCGCGACCTCGATGATGGCGTCGCCGCGCAGGTAGCTGTCGGCCGGACGCGGCCCGCCGATCGGATAGGCCTCGTCGGCTTGGCGCACGTGCTGGGCGTCGGCGTCGGCATCGGAATACACCGCCACCGTGCGGATGCCGAGGCGGCGGCAGGTGCGGATCACGCGGCAGGCGATTTCGCCGCGGTTGGCGATCAGGATCTTGCTGAACATGCGGGGCTATCCTTCCCGGTCAGGGATGGGCGAGACGAGGGGCCGACGGGTCATGCCGGCGGCCGATGGCAGACCGCTTCGATGTTGTGCCCGTCGGGGTCCAACACAAACGCGGCGTAGTAATGCGGGTGGTAGCGCGGCCGCACACCGGGCGCGCCGTTGTCGCGTGCGCCGGCGGCCAGCGCGGCCTGGTGGAAGGCGTCGACCTGTTCGCGCGAGTCCGCGCTGAAGGCCACATGCAGCCGCCCGGACACGCTGTCGCCGCGACCGATCCAGAACAAGGGCCGGCCGGGCGGGCCGTAACCGGTGCCTTCGTGGCCGTCGTCGTCGCGCGCGATCTCCAGCACCGGCACCATCCCCAGCGGCGCCAGCGCACGCGTGTAGAAGGCGCGGCTGCGCGCCAGGTCGGAGACGGCGAAGTCGATGTGGTCGAGCATGCGGCTACCTACGGCCTCCGTGCGAATCGCGATTGGGGACGCTAGTGAACGCGGCGGCGCCGCGCGCGGTCAACTGCGCGCGAGCAGCCTGCACCGTTTCTGTGGTCTGCGTGAATCAAGCCGGTGGCAGGTGGCAGACCGCCTCGATGTTGTTGCCGTCCAGGTCGTAGGCGTAGGCGCCGTAATAGTTGGGGTGGTAGTGGGCGCGGATGCCGGGCGCGCCGTTGTCGCGCGCGCCCTGCGCCAGGGCCGCGGCGTGGAAGGCGTCGACCTGTGCGCGCGAGCCGGCGTTGAAACAGATGTGCACGCCGCCGCCGTGCGCCGGGCCGGTGCCGACCCAGAACTTGGGCTGCTGCGGCGGACCGAAACCGCAGCCTTCGTAGCCGCCGCTTTGTTCCTTCGTCACCGCCATCACCTCGGCGTAGCCCAGCGTCGCCAGCACCTGGCTGTAGAAAGCGCGGCTGCGCGGATAGTCGGCGACGTTGATACCCATATGGTCGATCACGGTACGGCTCCTTGTAGCGGTCGGGGGCGGTGCGGCGGTGCGCGCGGCTCAGGGAATCCAGGCCGGCTTGCGCTTGTCGAGGAACGCGCCCAGGCCTTCCTGGCCCTCGGGCGAGACGCGCAGGCGCGCGATCAGGTCGGCGTTGTCGGCGTCGTGGCGGTCGCGGTCGCCGTGCGCGGCGACCCGGCGCACCAGCGCCTTGGCCTGGGCCGCGGCGACCGGGCCGGCCTTGAGCAGCAGGTCGATCTGGCGCTGCACCGCGGCGTCGAGTTGATCGGCGGGCACCACCGCATGCAGCAGGCCGATCGCCAGGGCGGTGTCGGCGTCGAAGATTTCCGCGGTCGCGAACCAGCGCCGCGCCTGGCGCGCGCCGATCGCCTCGATCACGTACGGCGAGATCACCGCCGGCAGCAGGCCCAGCTTGCTCTCGGTCAGGCCGAACTTGGCCTCCGGCGCGCCGATGGCGATGTCGCAGCAGGCCACCAGGCCGACGCCGCCGCCGAAGGCCGCGCCGTGCACGCGCGCCACGGTCGGCTTGGGCAGCTCGTCCAGGGTCCGCATCAGCCGCGCCAGGGCCAGGGCGTCGTCGCGGTTGGCGGCTTCGCTGGCCGTGGCCATGCCGCGCATCCAGTTGAGGTCGGCGCCGGCCGAGAACGAGGCGCCGTCGCCTTCCAGCACCACCACCCGCACGCTGTCGTCGTGGCCCACCGCCTCCAGGGCGCCGGTCAGGGCGGCGATCAGGACCGCATCGAAGGCGTTGTGCAGGGCGGGGCGGTTCAGGCGCAGCCGGGCCACGGGGCCCTCGCGCAAACTCAGCAACGGATGGTTCATCGCGGGCGGGGGCTGGCTGTATGGAGTCTGGCGAATGATACGCGGCGTCCGCCGCGATCCGCCCCGGTACGGCCGGCGATGCTAGAATGAGAACTATTCCTATTCGTGATGTCCGCTCGGACACCCCGCCGCGTCCATTGGTGAAGCCTTGAAATTGTCCGAACTGCCGCGTCGCGTCGCGGCCACGGTCGAATCCGTCGAAGACCAGGCCCCGAACGACGCGATCGCGCGGCGTCTGCGCGAGCTGGGTTTCGTCAAGGGCGAGCGGGTCGAAGTGATGGCGGCCGGGCCGATCTCGGCCGAGCCGCTGCTGATCCAGATCGGTTACACCCGTTTCGCCCTGCGCCGCAGCGAGGCGGCGCGGATCCAGGTCCAGCCCGAGGCTGGCGGGAGCGACACATGAGTCACGCCGCAACCATGCAAGCCGCCGCCACGCCCGGAATTCCGCGCGTGGCCCTGGTCGGCAGCCCGAACTGCGGCAAGACCGCGTTGTTCAACCTGCTCACCGGCAGCCGCCAGAAGGTCGCCAATTACGCCGGCGTCACCGTCGAGCGCAAGGAAGGCCGGCTGCACGCGCCCTCGGGCCGCAGCTACGCCGTGCTCGATCTGCCCGGCGCCTACAGCCTGCACGCGGCCAGCCTGGACGAAGCGGTCACCCGCGATCTCTGCCGCGGCTTCTATCCCGGCGAGCCCGCGCCCGACGTGCTGGTCTGCGTGGTCGACGCCACCAATCTGCGCCTGCACCTGCGCTTCGCGCTGGAACTGCGCGAGCTCGGCCGGCCGATGGTGCTGGCGGTCAACATGATGGACGCGGCCAAGCGCCGCGGCATCGACGTCGATCTGACCGTGCTCGAACGCGAGCTCGGCGTGCCAGTGGTGCCGACGGTGGCGGTGCAACGCCACGGCGCGCGCGAACTGGTGGCGATGCTGGACCGCGTGTCCGAGCTCGCGCATGCGCCGCACGCCACGCCGACCGAAGGCCTGCAGCCGGAGGATCTGCACGCCGAGACCCGCCGCCTGCTCGCGCTGGCGGTGACGATGCCGCGCCGCACCGCCGAGATCGACGACAGCCTCGACCGCTGGCTGCTGCACCCGGTGCTGGGCCTGCTGTCGCTGGCGGTGGTGATGTTCCTGATCTTCCAGGCGGTGTACGCCTGGGCCACGCCGCTGATGGACCTGATCGAAGCCGGCACGGCCTGGTTCGGCGCCTTCGTCGGCGGGGTCATGCCCGAAGGACCGCTCAAGAGCCTGATGGTCGACGGCATCATCGCCGGCCTCGGCGGCGTGATCGTGTTCCTGCCGCAGATCCTGATCCTGTTCGCCTTCATCCTGGCGCTGGAGGAATCCGGTTATCTGCCGCGCGCGGCCTTCCTGCTCGATCGCATGATGGCCGGCGCCGGTTTGTCCGGACGCTCCTTCATCCCGCTGCTGTCGAGCTTCGCCTGCGCGATCCCCGGCATCATGGCCACGCGCTCCATCCAGGACCCGCGCGACCGTCTGGCCACCATCCTGGTCGCGCCGCTGATGACCTGCTCGGCGCGCCTGCCGGTGTACGCGCTGTTGATCGGCGCCTTCATCCCGCAGCAGAAGGTGCTGGGCGTGCTTAACCTGCAGGGCCTGGTGCTGTTCGCGCTGTACGCGGCCGGCATCCTCAGCGCGCTGATGGTGTCGTGGGTGATGAAGAAGTGGCGTCGCGACAAGGGCGAGCATGCCTTGTTGCTGGAACTGCCCTCGTACCGCCTGCCGCATCCGCGCGATCTGCTGATCGGCCTGTGGGAGCGCGCCTGGATCTTCCTGCGCCGGGTCGGCGGCATCATCCTGGCCCTGACCATCCTGCTGTGGTTCCTGCTCAACTTCCCGGGCGCGCCCGCCGACGCGACCCTGCCGGCGATCGACTACAGCCTGGCCGGCCGCATCGGCCATGCCATGACCGCGGTGTTCGCGCCGATCGGCTTCAACTGGCAGATCTGCATCGCCCTGATCCCGGGCCTGGCCGCGCGCGAAGTCGCGGTGTCCTCGCTGGCCACGGTGTACGCGCTGTCGGCCGCCGACGACGACGCGGCCGCGCAGGCGCTGTCGCCCATCATCAGCGACGGCTGGTCGCTGGCGACCGCGCTGTCGCTGCTGGTGTGGTTCATCTACGCGCCGCAATGCATCTCCACCCTGGCCACGATCCGGCGCGAGACCAACTCCTGGAAGCAGGTCGCGATCAGCGCCGGCTACCTGTTCGCGCTGGCCTACCTGGCCTCGTTCGTGACCTACCAGGTCGCCGTCGCCCTGGGCGCGGGTTGAGCATGGACGCCGGCCTGCTCGCGCAATACTTGGTGATCGCGCTGGCGGTGATCGTCAGCGCGGCCGTGGTCGCGAAGAAGCAGTTCCCCGGCGCCGTGCGCCGCCTGCGCATCGCCTGCGCGCTGCCGCTGGTGCGCGAGGGCCGTCCGCACTGGATGCGCCGCCTCGGCCGTACGATCGCGCCGGTACCCAGCGCCTCCGGCCCCAACTGCGCCGGCTGCGACACCTGCGGGCCGTCGGACTGACGTCGCGGTCCCATCTCACTCTGAAACCCGACCTCGGTTTCCGCTTTAAAACGTTTCGGTTCCCCGCTTTGCAAAAGGGGGCTAGGGCGGATTTGCTCCACCGCAGTCGAAAAGCAAATCCCCCTCAATCCCCCTTTTGCAAAGGCGGAGGCCAGAGCGTTATTTCGCGCAGAGTCGCGCAGATAGATGCCGGCAGCGAGCAAGCCCGCCGCACGACCACCAACCCCCGCGTCGCATTCCCCCCTTTGCAAAAGGGGGGCTAGGGGGATTTGCTCCACTGCAGTCGAAAAGCAAATCCCCCTTTTGCAAAGGAGGAGGCCAGAGCGCTACTACGCGCAAGAAAAACCCCGCAAGCGCGGGGTTTTTCGTGACGGTCCGAACCGCCTCAAAGCTTCGAGCGCGGCCCCTGCGATGGCGGCTCCTGCCCGGGCGGCGGCATCTGCCCTTGTTGCTGCTGTTGCTGCTGGCCCTGCGCCAGCGCCGGCGCGACCACGTGCGAGGTCGCCGGGTGCTTGCCGTCCGCGCCGAAGGCGTAGCCGATCTCGACCTGGGTGCCGCGGTGTTCGGGCCGGGCCAGGGCTGCGTAGTCGCCGGTCGGGGCCACGCCGCGGTCGTGCACCACCAGCTTGGGCTTGCCGCTCTCGTGCTCGGGCACGAACTGCATCACATGGCTGTCGGTGGTCTTGGCGACCAGGCCCTTGTAGCTCAGGCCGCGGCCGATGTCGGCGTCGACCATCATCGACGACGAACCGGGCTTAATCTGCTCGGCCAGCGTCGCCAGTTCGGCGCGCGACTTCTCGCGCTGCTCCAAGGGCTTTTGCAGGCGCTCCACCACCCAGGCCGGCGTCTGGTCGCCGAGCGGATAGCTCATGTGGCCGTCGGGATGCTTCTCGGCCACCAGCATCGGCTTCTTGCCGGTGTTGTCGTAGATGTGCGCGGTGTCGGCCTTCTCCACCGCGACCGGCAGCAGGCCCATGGCGCGCTCGTAGCGCTCGACGATCTTGGCGCCGTCGACCGAATGCCCGCCCTCGGCGGCGCGGTTCTCCACGCGTACCTTGTTGATCTGCGCGCTTTCGGTGGTCACGAACACCAGGTCGACGCCGAAGCCCCGGCCGCGCGCCTCGTCGAACAGCGCCAGCTTGCCGGGCGTGGACATCACCGTCTCGAACGCGAACGGCTTGTCGCCTTTGACCGCGGCCTTGCGCTGGTCCTCGGCCATGTTGGCCGCCTGCAGATTGCGCAGGTTCTCGTCGGGGACACGCTCCTTGAGCGTCACCGCGATGTCGTCGGCGTTGATGTAGTTCTTGGGGAAGTGCTCGCTCTGGCGGAGTTCGCGGGTGATGGTGCTCTTGCCGGATCCATTCGGTCCGGCCAGCACCACCATCAGCGGTGCGTCGTCACCGGTCGGCATGGGAAGCCTCCCCATCGATCGGTTCGATCCGACCGTCCGGGTATCGCTTGACCCACACGCCATCGATTTTCACGGCTTCCGGCAGGCCGCGCGCCTGCGCTTCGGCGACCGCGTCGGTCACCGCCTTCTCTATCATCTGATCGGCGCGCTCGCGCCCGATCTGGTCGATCAATGACTTGGTCATCGGCTACGTCTCCTTGTAGGGGCTGTCCGTTCTCTGGCACCGTCGGACCGCGTGCGCGCTGGCGCAGGGGCGGATTCGGTGTGTCCTGGGCATGCTAACGCGGGCCGACCGGCGCAACCAGCGCCGGCCATGCCGAAGCGTGATCCCGATAGCGGATCAGCGTTTGCGCTTGACCGCCTTGTAGCCGGTCGCGGCGACCGCCTCGACGGCCAAGGTGAAACTGCGTTGCTCGCCCGGAAACAAGGCGCCCACGCCGACCACTTGGCGTGTGATTTCGTGGCCGTCCTCGTCGCGGATAGACAGCAGCATGGTGTACTCCCACGCGCCCTCGGCGGGCGCGTGGATCGTGCCCTCGACATGCAGCGGCGAAAACTTCGCCGCCGCCTGTTGCAGCGCGTCCGGGTCGAACTTGAGATGGTGCTTGCAGGCGGGGCAGACGTTGGCGCTGTCGAGGATGGTCGTCTTGCAATGCGGACAGGTGCGCGTCGCCCCGGGCAGGCCCGGGCGTGCGGCGTTCATGCGCCGGCGCCGTTCTCCGATTTGCCGCCGTTGTCGGATTTGGCGGACTTGTCGCCGCCGGGCTTGCTGTCCTTGTCGTCGAAACCGAACTCGACCTGGCCGCGCATGCGCGAGCCCGGCGCGACGGTGACCACGCCGGCTTTGACGTCGCCGACCATGCTGCCGCCTTCGAGCAGTTCGACGCGCTGCGCCGAATTGATGTTGCCTTCGAGCTCGCCGGCGATCACGACCTTGCGCGCGCTCACGCCGCCGTTCAACTTGGCGCCGACTTCGATGGTGAGATCGCCGTCGACCTGCACGTCGCCCTTGAATCGGCCGGCGATGCGGATATGGCCCGAGCCCTGGATCTTGCCTTCGATCGACAGATCGGACGCGATCAGCGATTCCTTGCCGCCTTCGCGCTCGACCGGCTTGGCCGAATACGAGGGCGCGGGCGCGGCGCTGGCGAACGGCGCGGGTGCCGGCGTCGAAGCCTGGCCGAAGTTGATCTCGTTGGCCGTGTCCGGCTCGCGCTTGAGTGCGGTCTCCGGCTGCAGCGGCGGAAGCGTCTCACGCTTGGGCGGGTTGGGCTGGTTGAAAATGGCCATGACGCGGCGTCCTCTAGTTCGGGGGAACGTTCGGGTGAAGAACGAGTAACAGCGAGGTTGAGCTTTGGAGCCTAACACGCTGATACAACGCGACCGATGTGATGCGCCTCACCAATCCGCATAGCGAAAACGCACATCGCGGATTCAGTTTCGCCGTCGATTGCGCACGACCAACAACAACGCGGATTTGCATGCTTCGCGCCGCAGCGTTGCATCCGATGCGAGGCCAGAATGGTTCAGAAATTTTTCAGGACGATGAATAGGGCGAGCGCGACTGCCCCATCGCGCAAGGCACTCAAGGCGCGTAGATGGAAGTCGCCATCAGCGTGGCCAATGCCAGGCCAAACAGCGGCCACAACCAGGCCGAGCGGCTGCGGACTTCGCGCAGGGGGATGCGGCGCAGCGCCGCATACAGGACATCGGTCGCGATCGGGATCGCAGCGCCCATTGCGACCGCTATGGCGGGATGGTCGGTCGTGCCCAGCGTGGGCAGCACGGCCACGCCGCAGAACAGGCCGGCGAGCACCATCGCGCGTCGCGTTGCCGGCGTGCGTGCGCTGGTCCAGCCGATCAAGGCCATGCCCGATAGCAGCATCGAGACTTCCGGCTGCGCCGATTGCAGAGACAGGGCTGCGGCCAGGCAGGGCAGCGCCAGCGTCAACGGCCCGTCCCAAGGGGTGCGCCGTTCGATCGCCGCTGCCATCCTGCGCACGCCGACATCGCCCGATATCCACAACAACCAGATCGCGGCGACGATGCCGCTTTCGCGCAAGGCCAGGCCCAGGAAATCGCGGTCGCCCCGCAACATCGCGATCAGGCTTACCAGCGACATGCAGTACAACGCGGCCCGCACGCACCCGATCAGCGCGCGGCGCCAATCTAGGCGCGTGCGGTCGGTCGCGGCCTGCCAGAACGCGACCGCCTTTGGATCCAGGCGCTCTTCCGCGAGTTCGGCGCCCAAGTCGGACAGATGACGCCACCAGGCCAGCGTGCGCGATGGCAGGCCAGGGATCAGCGCGATGAACGCGCGTCGCAGCCAATGGGCCGGGCCTTCGAGCTCGCGCACCAAGAGGCGATCGACCGAGGTCGTGTGCTCGCTGCGTAGACGTGCGATCTCGTAATCGTAGTCCTCCACGGCTTGCGCGCGCCGCAGCACATATGCCGCCTGCGCGTACAGCCAGCCGTCGCTGGGCGATACCGTGTCCAGGCCGAAGAACGCCACCACGGCGCGCGCGTTGGCGGCGCGCGGCGGCGGATCGGCCTGGGACATCTCCAGCGCCACCGGCAGGCGTAGCGCCGCCTTGAGGTCGAGCGCGTACAGCGCCGGCAATTCGCGCAACCAGCGCTCCAGGCTGCGCGCGGAGTCTTGCCGCGTGCGTAGCACCAATTCGGCGAGGAAGGCCTGCGCGTCGAAGCGGTCCGAGTCCCCGGGTTCATGGTCCGTCTGCGGTTGCGCAGGCGGCTCGCCGGTGGCGGCCAGAAGCGCGTCGTGGCTCAGTGTGGCGGTGAAGACGCTGGCGTCGACGGTGGGCTCTTCGACGAATTCCTCGTCGTTGTCTTCGTCTTCGCATTCCAACGACGCCGTTGCGAACGCCAGACAGCGTTGGTACGCCTCGTTGAGGCGCTGGAAGCCGACCGGGTCTTCATCTGGCCGGGTCGTGCGCAGGCGCTGCGCATACGCGCGCTTGATCGCGCGTTCGTCGGCGTCGCGATCCAAGCCCAGTGCGGCGAACGGGTCGACGTGCATATCGGTGGCCGCTCAGCGTGCCGGTGTCGGCGCTGCGGCCGCCTGCCGCGCCGCCTGGCGGCGGTCGCGCCAGGCGTTGATGGCGTCGAAACCTATCGTCGTCGCGCCTACGATCGCGCCGATGCTAAGGAACCAAAGACCGGCGTCCAGCGGATATTCGCCGAGCAACAGCCTACCCAACAGTAGGACGCCCAGGGCCGGCACGATCGCGCGCAAAGCGGCGACGACCCAACGCCAGCGACCGAAATAGCTCTTGCGCGCGACTTGAAGGAAGAATTCGCACTGAGCGGCATTCAATTGCGATGGCCGTTCACCATAACGTTGACTCAGACGATGGGCCAGTCGCGCGACCCGGCGCGACCACTCCGGTATCACGGCGATCGCGAGCGCGCGCGGCAGGCCGAAGCGGCGCTTGAGTTGGCGAATCGGCCATTTGGCATTTTCGCCCAGGTGCCCGGTGTTTTCGCTCTCGATGCTCCAACGCGCCGTACTGCGTGCTTGTAACTGCGCGGAGTCTTCATAGCCGAACAAGGAACCGAGCAGATCCAGGATCGGCGAGGAGAGGTAAGGGGTATCGTCGAGCCATAACCAAACGTGCAGGCGCTGGCCGACGTAGTCCCTGACGCCACGGTCGTTCAAGGCATGCTGCGAACGCAGCCAGGCATGTACTCGGTACAGCGATTGATCCCGGGATTGCGCGATCAGCTCGGCCTGGAAGCGCTCGTAATCGAAGTGCGCGAACAGACGCAGCGATTGGAAGGCGGACTGCACCGGCGCCGGATAATTCCCGACGCTGCCGAGGTCGAAGAAGTCCGCGATCGCATCCAGAGCGGCGGGCGACAGCGCCGAGTCGGCTTGCAGGACCAGCTTTCGGACCAGGGCGATCGCGACGTCGGTTTTACGCTGCAGGGAGTACAGCGGCGTGTATCGCTGCAACCATTGCGCGAACGTCGCTGCGGGCTGCGTCGACGCTGCATCCAACACCGCGACCACCATCTGAGCGAGCGACACCGATTCGGCCAGCGTCGCCGTCGTGGCGGCCGGCGACGCCTGGGTCGGGTCGATCGAGATCGGGCCGCTGCTCCAGCCCGTGCGCACCGCGCCGACGGGCAGCGCATGCGCGCCGCGTACGTCGCCGCGCTGCTGCTGCAGTTCCAGCGCGGCCCGGTAGGCTTCGTTCACCCGTTGGAACTGTTCCGGGTCCTGATCGGGGCGCGTCACGCGCACAGCGGCCGCGTAGGCCCGCTTGATCTCTCGCGCGTCGGCCTGCTCGTCGATCCCCAGCACTTCGAACGGATTCATGCGTGGCCCTGGGCCTCGATCTGATCCAGGAACACGCTTAGCTGGCCGCGGTGATCGGCGATGACGCGTACATCCTGGCCGTCGAGCACGCCGCGAAATTGCACCAGCGCGCTCTGCAATTGCTCGCGCGCCCATAGCAGCTCCTCGTACAAGCGCTCGGCGCGCGCGATCAGGGCGATGTTCTCCTGCTGGTCGCGCGGGTGCACCTTCAGCGCCTCCAGCACCGCCAGGCGCGCGCGGATCTCGTCGGGGCTGAGCACACCAGGGTTCTTTTCCAACACCACTTCACGGGTCAGGCCGGTCGACAACGCGGTGGCTTCGACCTGCAACAGCCCATTGATGTCGTAGGTGAAGCGGATGTCGACCGGGTTCTCGTTGCGGCGCTTGGGCGGAATGTCGATCGCGACGCTGCCCAGGCGCACGTTGTTTTCCACCCGCGGGCTTTCGCCCTGGTAGATCTCGAACTCGACCTGGCGCTGGCCGTCGCGCAACGGGTAGTAGCGCTCGACCCGGCTCACCGGCACCGTGCTGTTGCGGTGGATGATCGGCGAGAAGATGCCGTTGGCGAGCTGGCCGTTGCCGGTTTCCTCGGAGGTGTTCACGCCCAGGGTGTGCGGGCAGACGTCGGTGAGGATGATCTCCTCCAGCGATTCGTCGCGTGCCTTCATGCCAGCCGCCACGCAGGCGCCCATCGCGATCGCTTCGTCGGGATTGACGTGGCGCAGCGGCAGGCGCCCGAACATGCGCGAGACCAGGCGCGCGGCCAGCGGCATGCGCGAGGCGCCGCCGACCAGCACGATCTCGTCGAGCTGGTCCGGACGCAGCTTGGCGTCGCGCATGGCGCGCTCCAGCGGCGCGCGCAGGCGCTGCACCAACGGGTCGCAGAGCTGGGCGAAGGCGTGCTCGTCCATGCGCCAGCGCCGCGGCTGGCCGTGCAACACCAGCTCGACCTCGGCCGGCTGGCCGTGCGCCAGCTCGCGCTTGGCCAGCTCCAGGCGGCGCTCCAACTGCGCCAGTTCGGCCAGGGACAGACTGTCCAGATTCAGTTCGTTGTCGCGCAGGAAGGCATCGCGCATGCAGCGCGAGAAGTCCTCGCCGCCGAGGAAGTTGTCGCCGGCGCTGGCGTGGACCTCCATCACCCCGTCGTACATTTCCAGGATCGAGACGTCGAAGGTGCCGCCGCCGAGGTCGAACACCAGGTAGCGGCCCTCGCTGCGCTGCTGCAGGCCGTAGGCCAGCGCGGCCGCGGTGGGTTCGTTGATCAGGCGTTCGACCCGGATTCCGGCCAGCTCGCCGGCGATGCGCGTGGCCTTGCGCTGGCTGTCGGAGAAGTAAGCCGGCACGCTGATCACCGCCTCCTCGATCTTGCGGCCCAGCTGGGCCTCGGCGTCGGCCAGCAGCGACTTCAGGATCAACGCCGACAGTTCTTCGGGCCGGAATGCGTGCTTGCCCAGCGCGGTGCGCCGGTCGGTGCCCATCCAGCGCTTGAACGCGCCGACGCTGCGCTGCGGGTGCGAGACCATGCGCTCCTGCGCAGCGCGGCCGACGATGATGGCGCCGTCGTCGTCCACGCTGACCACCGACGGCGTCAGCAGCTCGCCGAGGGCGTTCGGGATCAGGCGCGGGCCGTCCGGACCATAGCTGCCGATCAGGGAATGGGTGGTGCCGAGGTCGATGCCGACGATCATGGTCAGGGATGTGCGTGGATGGGTCGGAATGAGGCAGTGCGTGGACGTCGCGTTCGTCGGGCGCGGACGCCCACGGCGGCGCATCTGCGCGCAGCTCGGGAAGATACCCTGCCGCGGGGCGGCTCGGCGGCGCGCGCGGGCGCGGCCGGGCGGTTCTGCGGCAAGGCGGTGGCTCGCCGTGCGGAGGCGGGCAGGGCGCACGGAGAGCGGACGGCGCGCGCAGGCGCCGCCGGAGTATCCCCTCGGCCCTACGGCTTACATCCGGAACACGCCGAAGCGCGTGCGGTCCTCGATCGGCGCGTTGAGGCTGGCCGACAGGCCCAGGCCGAGCACGCGCCGGGTGTCGGCCGGGTCGATGATGCCGTCGTCCCACAGGCGCGCGCTGGCGTAGTAGGGGTTGCCCTGCGATTCGTACTGCTCGCGGATCGGCGCCTTGAAGGCTTCTTCCTCGTCCGGCGTCCACACCTTGCCGGCGGCCTCGATGCCGTCGCGGCGCACCGTGGCCAGCACCGAGGCGGCCTGTTCGCCGCCCATCACGCTGATGCGCGCGTTCGGCCACATCCACAGGAAGCGCGCCCCATAGGCGCGGCCGCACATGGCGTAGTTGCCGGCGCCGAAGCTGCCGCCGATCACCACCGTGAACTTGGGCACGTGCGAGCAGGCCACCGCGGTGACCATCTTGGCCCCGTCCTTGGCGATGCCCGCGTTCTCGTACTTCTTGCCGACCATGAAGCCGGTGATGTTCTGCAGGAACACCAGCGGGATGCCGCGCTGGTTGCACAGCTCGATGAAGTGCGCGCCCTTGAGCGCGCTCTCGGCGAACAGGATGCCGTTGTTGGCGACGATGCCGACCGGGTAGCCGTGGACATGGGCGAAGCCGGTGACCAGGGTCTTGGCGTAGCGCGCCTTGAACTCGTGCAGGTCGCTGCCGTCGACGATGCGCGCGATCACCTCGCGGATGTCGAACGGGCGGCGGGTGTCCTTGGGTACGATGCCGTACAGCTCCTGCGCCGCGTACAGCGGCTCGCGCGCGGGCTGCACGGCCACCGGCAGGGTCTTGCGGCGGTTGAGGTTGCCGACGATCTCGCGCGCGATCTGCAGCGCGTGGCGGTCGTCCTGGGCGAAGTGGTCGGCCACGCCGGACACGCTGGTGTGGACCTCGGCGCCGCCCAAGGCCTCGGCGTCGACGACTTCGCCGGTCGCGGCTTTCACCAGCGGCGGGCCGCCCAGAAAGATCGTGCCCTGTTCCTTGACGATGATCGACTCGTCGCACATCGCCGGCACGTAGGCGCCGCCGGCGGTGCAGCTGCCCATGACCACGGCGATCTGCGGGATGTTTTCCGCGCTCAGCCGGGCCTGGTTGTAGAAGATGCGGCCGAAGTGCTCCTTGTCCGGAAACACCTCGTCCTGCAGCGGCAGGAAGGCGCCGCCGGAGTCGACCAGGTAGATGCAGGGCAGGCGGTTCTCGCGCGCCACTTCCTGCGCGCGCAGGTGCTTCTTCACCGTCATCGGGAAGTAGGTGCCGCCCTTGACCGTGGCGTCGTTGGCCACGATCACCACTTCCTGGCCCTGGACCCGGCCGATGCCGGCGACCATGCCCGCGGCCGGCGCGGCGCCGTCGTACATGCCCTCGGCGGCCAGCGGCGCGATCTCCAGGAACGGCGAGCCCGGATCCAGCAGCGCGGCGATGCGGTCGCGCGCGAGCAGCTTGCCGCGTTCGGTGTGCTTGTCGCGGGCCTTGTCGCCGCCGCCGTGGGCGGCGCGGGCGAGGCGGGCGTCGAGTTCCTCGACCAGGGCCTGGTGATAGGCCGCGTTGTCGCGGAAATCCTGCGAGCGCGGGTCGAGCTGGGAGGTGATCGCGGGCATCGATGCGGGCTGTTCGAAAGACGCGGCATCAAACCACAAAGCGTAGGCGCCGGCCAATGACGCTTTCGCCGGCGCGCGACCGGGCGCCGGCGTACGGAGCGGGGCTGCGCATACGCATGGCACAAAAAGAAAGGCCCGCTTGCGCGGGCCTCTCGGTGTTGCGGGCTAGCAGCGAATTACTTCTTCGCTTCGGCCTTCGCTTCGGTCGCAGCAGCGTCGGCCTTGTCGGCGACCTTCTGAGCGGCGTCGGCGGTGGCGTTGGCGGCGTCGGCGGTCGCAGCGGCGGCGCCGGCAGCGGCGTTCGCGGCAGCGGCGCCAGCGGCGTCAGCAGCGTTGTTCACGGCAGCGCCGGCTTCGGCAGCGGCTTCGCCGGTGGCGGCAGCAGCGGCGTCGGCGCCTTCGGCGACGGCGGTGCCGGCAGCGTCAGCGGCCTGGGCGGCGGCGTCGCCAGCCTGCTCGGCGGCGGTCGCGGCCTGAGCGGCCTCGTCCTTCGCAGCGTCGGTGTTGTTGGTGCAAGCCGACAGAGCCAGGACGGCGACGGCGAGGAGGACGTGGAGCTTGGTGTTCATGGTTGTCTCCGGAGGAGTTGTCTGAAGGATTATCTGTGTAAGCGCGGACGTACATCAGGCAACGCCAGTGCGCGCAGCGACCCGGGCTGTGCCGGTTCTATCGTTCACTGACCACTGTTTCAGCTACGGAAAAGCCGCCGGTAAACCGGCGGCTCTTCCTGACTTGCGTACCCGATCGGTTCTAGCGAACCGAGGAGGGCATTACTTCTTCGGCTCTTCCTTAGCAGCGTCGGTCGCGTTGGTCGCGGCCGAAGCGGCGTCGGCGGCAGCGTCAGCAGCCTTGCCAGCGGCGTCGGCAGCGGCGTCAGCAGCGGCCGGGGTAGCGGCAGCGGCGGTCGCGTCGGCCGAGGTGGCAGCGGCGTCGGCAGCGGTAGCGGCCGTGTCGGCAGCAGCCTGAGCAGCGTCGGCAGCGGCGGTGTCGCCGGTGGCGGCAGCGGCGTCGGCGGTGGCCTGGGCTTCGGTCGAAGCAGCGGCGGCATCAGCAGCAGCTTCATCAGCCTGCTTCTGGTTCGAGCAAGCGGCCAGGGCCAGGCCCAGAGCCAGGGCGAGCAGCGCCTTGTTGAAAGTCATGATTCGGTTTCCTCGTCGATTAGTTAGGCAACGCGCAGTTGCGCGCCGATAACATGATGACAAGCCAGTGACGCGTGTCAAGCGGCTGGCCGGTTTTTTTTGCACAACGCGTTTTTAACTTTTTACAGGAGCTCGACCGCGATCGCGGTCGCTTCGCCGCCACCGATGCACAGCGAGGCCACGCCGCGCTTGCCGCCGCGGGCGCGCAGGGCGTTCAGCAGGGTGACCACCAAACGCGCGCCGCTGGCGCCGATCGGGTGGCCCAGGGCCACCGCGCCGCCGTTGACGTTGAGCTTCTCGTGCGGGATCCCAAGGTCCTTCATGGGGGCCATGGCGACCACGGAAAACGCTTCATTGACCTCGAACAGGTCGACATCGGCGACCGTCCAGCCGGCCTTCTCGAGCACGTTTGAAATCGCTTTCACCGGAGCGGTGGTGAACCATTCCGGGGCCTGGGCGTGGCCGGCGTGGGCGACGATGCGGGCCAGCGGCTTGAGCCCGCGCGCGGCGGCCTGGTCGGCCGACATCAGCACCGTGGCGGCCGCGCCGTCGGAAATCTTCGAGGACGCGGCGGCGGTGAGCACGCCGTCCTTGCCGAACGCCGGGCGCAGGCCCGGGATCTTGCTGACGTCGATCTTGCCCGGCTCTTCGTCGCTGTCGACCACGACATCGCCCTTGCGGCCCTTGACGGTGACCGGGACGATCTCGTCCTTGAAGGCGCCGCTGGCGATCGCGGCCTGGGCGCGCTTCACGCTTTCTTCGGAGTAGGCGTCGATCGCGGCGCGGTCGTAGCCGTATTCGGCGCAGGTGGCGTCGCCGAACACGCCCATGGCCTTGCCGTCGTAGGGGTTGGTCAGGCCGTCCCAGGCCATGTGGTCGAGCATCTCGGCGCTGCCGTAGCGGATGCCGGTGCGCGAGTTATTCAGCAGGTGCGGGGCATTGGTCATCGACTCCATGCCGCCGGCCACCACGACCGTGGCCGAGCCGGCCTTGATCAGGTCGTGGCCCAGCATGATCGCCTTCATGCCCGAACCGCAGACCTTGTTGATGGTGGTACAGCCCGCCGCGGTCGGCAGGTTGGCGCCCAGGGCGGCCTGGCGCGCCGGCGCCTGGCCGAGGCCGGCGGGCAGCACGCAGCCCATGATCACCTCGTCGACCTGGTCGGCGGCCACGCCGGCCTGCTCGAGCGCGGCCGAGATCGCGGCGCTGCCCAGGGTCGGGGTGGGGACGCCGGTGAATTGGCCGAGGAAGGAACCGATGGCGGTGCGCTTGGCACCGACGATGACGACGTCGCTCATGGCGGACTCCGAAATAGTGCGGCCGGCGCGGCGGCCGGAACTTTCCGATTATGCGACCCGATGCTGCACTGCCGCAAATGCCGGAAAGGGCCGGGTTCGGGCGGGTCGAAGTCCGGCCCGGGACGGGCTGAGCGGGGCATCAAAACTGTGGATTGCGTCGCAGGGACCGCTGAGAGCGGACTAACGAAATCTTCGCAATCCCGCTCAGCTTGGTGTACGCCAACGAAACGCCCACGAAGGTGACTGCGCCCAAATGCGCCGGCCTTGGCAGCGTCCGGGTGCCCCGCCGGGCTGGCCCGAGGACTCGGGGCGGGAGCGGCGCAAGCCGCGACCGCGTTACCTCGACTACGACGCGAGCTCGGAGATGGGTCGCGGCTCACGCCGCTTCTACCCCAAAGCCAAGCACCTACGCAGCCGCTCCCTGTAGGAGCGGCGTGAGCCGCGACCGCGAAACCACACACTCCGGCGCAACCATGCGCCCCCAGCTTCCTGTGGGAGCGGCGTAAGCTGCGATTGCTGAGGTGTGGTTGTCGCCGCGATTCCGACGCTTCCGCGATCGCGCCTTATGGCCGAAGGAAATCCCAGTAGGACGCCGCTCCCACACACAGCAGCTCCCACGGAAAGCGGGCAGCGCAATGCATCGAAGCCGCGGCAAGCGAATCGCACCGCCGCGGCCACCGCACCCCACGCCCACTCCGGCATCCCGAAGCGGGCGCGATCTACCTCACGACTTGCCGTCGAACAACTCGCGCCCGATCAACATGCGGCGGATCTCGTTGGTGCCCGCGCCGATCGCGTACAGCTTGGCGTCGCGCAGGATGCGGCCGGTCGGGTACTCGTTGATGTAGCCGTTGCCGCCCAGGGTCTGGATCGCTTCCAGCGCCACCTGCACCGCGCTGTCGGACGCGTGCAACAGGCACGAGGCCGCATCCACGCGGCTCTTGTGGCCGGCGTCGAAATCGCGCGCGACCTGATAGGCGAAGGCGCGGCTGGACTGCAGCGCGGTGTACATGTCGGCGATCTTGCCCTGCATCAGGCCGAAGGTGCCGATCGCCGCGTCGAACTGCTTGCGCTCGCGCACGTAGGGCAGGGCGCTGTCCATCGCCGCCTGCATCAGGCCCAGCGGACCGCCGCTGAGCACCAGGCGCTCGGTGTTCAAACCGCTCATCAGCACCTTGACGCCCTGGTTGACCTCGCCCAGCACGTTGGCGACCGGGATCTCGCAGTTCTCGAACACCAGCTCGCAGGTGTTGGAGCCGCGCATGCCCAGCTTGTCCAGCTTCTGCGCGGTGCTGAAGCCCGGCATGCCCTTCTCGACGATGAAGGCGGTCATGCAGCGGCTGCCGCTGTCCTTGCCGGCGGTGCGCATGTAGACGATCAGCACGTCGGCCTCGGGGCCGTTGGTGATCCACATCTTGTTGCCGTTGGCGACCCAGACCTCGCCCTTGAGTTCGGCGCGGCAGCTCATCGAGCCGACCACGTCGGAACCGGCGCCCGGCTCGCTCATCGCCAGCGCGCCCTTCCACTCGCCCGTGCACAGCTTGGGCAGGTACTTCTGGCGCTGCGCCTCGTTGGCGTTGGCGTACAGATTGGACACGCACAGGTTGGAGTGGGCGCCGTAGGACAGGCCGATCGAACCGGACGCGCGCGAAATCTCTTCCATCGCGACCAGGTGGGCCAGGTAGCCCATCTCGCTGCCGCCGTACTCGCCCGGCACGGTCATGCCCAGCAGGCCCATCTCGCCCAGCTTGGGCCACAGGTCCTGCGGGAAGGCGTTGTCGTGGTCGATCTGCGTGGCGCGCGGTGCGATTTCGGCTTCGGCGAAGCGGCGCACGGCCTCGCGCAGCGCATCGATCTCTTCACCCAGGGGGAACGGACGCATCGGAACTCCTGTCGATCTGATCTGGTTGCACAAATTGTGTGTGTAGCGCCCAAGCAGCGACGGGGCCTTGCGGCCCCGTCGTCGTCGAATCGCTTAGTGGCCGCCGCGGATTCGACCCCGGAAGCTCGGAGCCGAGCGGCCCATCGGCAGCTTGAGCTTGCCGATCGCGTCGATGCGCTCTTCGGCGAGGCGGTCGGCGGCCTTGTAGGTCGGGATCGCGTCGCGCTCGGCGATTTCGAAGATGCGGCCGAGGTTGTGGTAGATCGTGCGCATCATGCGCATGGCGCGCTCGCGGTTGTAGCCGTCGAGTTCCAGCGCCACGTTCATCACGCCGCCCGCGTTCACCGCGTAGTCCGGCGCGTACAGGATGCCGCGCTTGGACACTTCGTCGCCGATCGCGTTGTTGGCCAACTGGTTGTTGGCCGCGCCGCAGATGATCTTGGCCTTCAGGCGGGGCAGGGTCTGCTCGTTGATGGTGCCGCCCAGCGCGCAGGGCGAGTAGACGTCGGCGTTGACGTCGTAGATCTCGTCCAGACCCACCGCTTCGGCGCCGTACTCGCTCACGGCCTTGTCGATCAGGCCCTTGTTGATGTCGGTGACGAAGATCTTGGCGCCGCGTTCCTTCAGCAGCTTCACGAACTCCATGCCGACGTGACCCAGGCCCTGCACGGCGTAGCTGTACTTGCCCACTTCCTCGTCGCCGAAGCGCTTGTTCAGCGCCGCCATCAGGCCCTGCAGGGTGCCGTAGGCGGTGAACGGCGAGGGGTCGCCCGAACCGCCGTGGACCTGGTGCACGCCGGTGACGTACTCGGTCTCGCGGTAGACGTATTCCATGTCGTTGACGTCGATGCCGACGTCCTCGGCGGTGATGTAGCGGCCGCCCAGCGAATCGACGAACTTGCCGAACGCGCGGAACAGCGCCTCGGACTTGTCGGCGGCCGGATCGCCGATGATCACCGCCTTGCCGCCGCCGATGTTCAGGCCCGCGACCGCGTTCTTGTAGGTCATGCCGCGGCTCAGACGCAGCACGTCGTTGAGCGCGTCCTGCTCGGTCTTGTACGGCCACATGCGCAGGCCGCCCAGGGCCGGGCCCAGCACCGTGTTGTGGATCGCGATGATGGCCTTCAGGCCGGCGTCCTTGTTGTGGCAGAACACGACCTGCTCATGGCCGAAGGTGTCGAGGGTTTCGAAAATCATCGGGTGCTCCGAAACGGCGTGGATCGCGCGTTGCGCTTAACGCCAGGAATGTCTGGTAAGTCGGTGAAAAAGAAGGAATTCGCCTGCGCGGAGCCCGCACTACCGGCGCCGCAGGGGCGACAGTCTAAAGCAATCGGGGGATACGGCTACGTATGCGTGCCCAACCGCCAGAACCGGCCCCGGTCCGGCGCGAAGATGAATGCGCCTCCGGCCACTCCGGCAGCATCCTCCGCAACCGCACCCTGTAGCAGCGGCGCAAGCCGCGACCGCGCCACCGCACGCGCCGGCGCCACGCCCCCGCAGCTACCGAATCGCGGCTCACGCCGCTCCCACAAGAAGCGCGCGGCAGTCACGGAGTCCGCGACAGTCCTTGCCTCGGCGCAGCGCCCTGCCTTCTGTGGGAGCGGCGTGAGCCGCGATCGCGTCATCGCAACAACGGCGCCAGCTCGGGAACCCCGTCGCGGCTCACGCCGCTCCTACCCCAAAGCCGAAGCGCCTTGCGGTCGCTCACTGTAGGAGCGGCACACGCCGCGACCGCGCTACCGTACGTGCCGGCGCCACGCCCCCGCGGCTACCGAATCGCGGCTCACGCCGCTCCCACAAGAAGCGCGCGGCAGTCTCGCTACGGGACGCAGCGCCTGCCTTATGTGGGAGCGGCGTAAGCCGCGATCGCGGTATCGCAACAACGGCGTCAGCTCGGGAACCCTGTCGCGGCTCACGCCGCTCCTACCCCAAAGCAGTACGCGCGCAGGCATTGCCGAATACCGAATATCGAACCGCCCCTCAAAACAACCGATACGGCCGCTCGCGCAGCCACAGCGTCGCCAACCATTTCTCCCCGCGCTGCACCGGCAAACCCGCGTGCAGCGAATCCGTATCCGGCCGCCCGTCCGCGTGCAGGTTGTCGAAGATCACCGCGCGCCCCGGCAGCGGTGCGACCCGCAGCCCGGCGACCGGGAACTCGGTCTCGCCGCCGGCCTCGACCGCGTTGAGGTAGACGCAGATCGTGCGCAGCCGGTTGCCCGCCTCGGGCCGGTCGCGCTCCAGCGAGCCCGGCGGGCGGTAGTCGCGATGCGGGCGGTACTCCTCGCCGGGCGCGTAGCGCAGCACGGTCAGGTGCTCGGCCTGCGGCAGCGCCACCCCGGCCGCGTGCGCCATGCGCAGCTGCACCACGCGCAGCGCCAAGTCCTCGACGATAGGGTCCAGCGCCGAGTCGCTGCTGGTGCGCTGCTCGTGCGGCATCGGCGCGCCGGTGTCCGGATGGATGGTTTGCGAACGCTGCAGCGAAGGCTGCGCGGTCGCAATCAGCAATCGGCATTCGTCCGCCGACAGCAGGCCGTCGACCGTGGCCACGCGCGGCGCCGACGCGCGCGGGGTGATCGCGACGGGTTGCAGCGCCTCCTCCAGGGCCAGCGTGCCCGGCACGATCTGCGCCCGCATCGTCGGCTGCGGCGGCGTACTGGCCGGCAAACGGGTCACCCCATGCGCGGCCAACTGCTGCAGGATTTCCTGCGCCGCGCGCGGTTGCGCCGGGCAGCCTTCGCCGCGCGCCAGGCGCTCGGCCAGCAATCGCGCGGCGACCACGTCGCCGCGCCCCGCGCCGCGTTCCAGCAACTGCAGGCACAGGGTCTGGTCGCGCTCGTTGGCGCGCCGGCCGAAGTGGATCGCGGCCGCGCGCAAGGCCGGCGGATAGTCGGCCTGGATCGCCGCCAGCAGGCGTTCGTTGCTGCGCCCATCGTGCGGCAGGGCCCTGCCGCCCAGGGCGATCAGGGCCAGGAAATAGCCCGCGATCGGGCTGCCCGCCGATTCCGCGCGCAGCAGCCATTCCACCGCGTGTTCTGGGTCGGGTTCGGTGCCCACCCCGAACATCAGCATGCGCGCGTACTCGATCTGCGCGTTCGCCAGCCCGGCCTCGGCCGCGCGCCGGTGCAGCATGCAGGCTTCGTCCAGGCGCTGGCGCACCACCAGCGCGGTCGCCAGGTGGTACAGGGCTTGCGGCGAACCGCGCTCGGCATCCAGCCGCAGGCGGGTGAGTTCGGGATCGTCGGTCATCGCCGGAGCGTAACCGAGGCGCACGCCGCTGGGCAGACGTCGCGGGCGTTACGGTTTCGCAACGCCCGCGACGGATTCAGCGCCGCGCCCAGTGGCCGTCGTTGAAGCGCCAGCCCGGCCCGTGCCGGTACCAGCGCGGCGCGACATAGGCATAGCCCGGCCGCACCCGCACGTAATGCCCGCCGACCCAGACGTGCTGGCGCCCGGTCCAGCGCCAATAGCCCGGCGCCCACACATAGCCCGGCCGCACCCGTACCCGCTCGTAACGCACCGGCGGCGGCGCCACCCGCACGCTCACATCCACATAGCCGCGCGCCTGCGCCGGCGGCGCGTGCACCGTACCCAGCGCGGCCACCGCGACCGCCGCCGCCAATACCCAAGGACGCATCGTCATGTTCCTGCTCCGCTACCGGCGCCATCCGCCGTCAGCCCAGACAACGCCCGCGTCGCGCGCGGTGTTGACGCGGCCCGTGCCGCGGTTCAGTGCAACGCCAGCTAGCTGAAGCCCAGCTCGCTGCGCGTGAACGGCTCTGGCTGTGGCGCGGGCTCCAGCTCTCTGTGGGAGCGGCGTGAGCCGCGATCGGTGTGCGGTGTCGCAGCCAATCGCCACGTGGCGCCGGCGTGTGCGGTGGCGAATCGCGGCTCACGCCGCTCCCACAGAAGGCAGAAAGCTCAAGGGCGGCCGCCTCGTCCCGCGCCCCATACCCGCCCGCACGTCCCCGGCCTCCAGCCCCGCCACCCCCGCGCGCTACAATGCGCGCTATCCGTTTTTCGTATTGAGCGCGCCATGAGCACTCCCGTTGCCGTAGTCCCCGCCGCCCAGACCGACGCCACCCCGTTGCGCTTCGTCACCGCCGCCAGCCTGTTCGACGGCCACGACGCCGCGATCAACATCATGCGGCGCCTGATCCAGGGGCAGGGCGCGGAAGTGGTCCATCTGGGCCATAACCGCTCGGTCGAGGACGTGGTGCGCGCCGCCCTGCAGGAAGACGCCGACGGCATCGCCCTGTCCAGCTACCAGGGCGGCCACGTCGAGTACTTCAAGTACATGGTCGACATGCTCAAGGAGCGCGGCGCCGGCCACATCCGCGTGTTCGGCGGCGGCGGCGGCACCATCACGCCCGAGGAAATCCGCGAGCTGCAGGCCTACGGGGTGGAGCGCATCTACCACCCCAACGACGGCATGCATATGGGGCTGGTGGCGATGATCGAGGACGTGATCCGGCGCGCCAACGAAGGCCGCATCGCCGATACCGCGCCCGACAAGCCGGCCGCCATCGACGACGAGATCACCATCGGCAAGACCCTGTCGGCGATCGAAGAGGGCCTGCTCGACGAAACCCAACTCGCTCACCTGCGCAAGCAATGGCAGCTGTCCGGCGGCAAGACCCCGGTGGTCGGCATCACCGGCACCGGCGGCGCCGGCAAGTCCTCGGTCACCGACGAACTGCTCAACCGCTTCCTGGCCAATTTCCCCGAGATGCGCATCGCGGTGATCTCGGTCGACCCGACCCGTCGCCGCACCGGCGGCGCCTTGCTCGGCGACCGCATCCGCATGAACTCGCTGCGCAGCCCGCGCGTCTACATGCGCTCCATGGCCACCCGCCGCCAGCACGTGGCCACCAACGCCGTGCTCAAGGACTGCATCGCTTTCCTCAAGGGCCTGGGCTACGACCTGGTCATCGTCGAGACCGCCGGCATCGGCCAGAGCGACTCGGAGATCGTCGACCTGGTCGACTTCCCCATGTACGTCATGACCAGCGACTTCGGCGCGCCCAGCCAGCTGGAAAAGATCGACATGCTCGACTACGCCGAGCTGGTCGTGCTGAACAAGTTCGACAAGCGCGGCGCCGAAGACGCCCTGCGCGACGTGCGCAAGCAGTGGAAGCGCAACCGCGTCGCCTTCACCACCAAGGACGAAGACATCCCGGTCTACCCGACCATCGCCAGCCAGTTCAACGACCCCGGCATCAGCTGGATGTTCGCCAACCTGTGCCGCCTGCTGCGCGAGAAGCTGTCGCTACCGGCGCAGCGCTGGACCCCGGACGTCAACACCGACCTCAAGGAACCGCGCGCCACCGTGCTGATCCCGGGCGCGCGCGTGCGCTACCTGGCCGAGATCGCCGAACAGGGCAGGGCGATCAACCGCCAGATCGAAACGCAGGCGGAGATCGCCGACCGCGCCCAGTCGTATTGGCAGTCGCTGCACGATCTGGGCGACGAAGCCCTGCCCAAGCAATTGGATCTCTACGCAGCCGATGCCCTTCTCCCGCCTGCGGGAGAAGGTGCCCGCAGGGCGGATGAGGGCGCTCTTGCCGTCGACCGCACCCTGCTGACCCTGCGCCAGCGCTACAACGACGCCGTCCAGTCGCTCACCTCCGAAGCCCTCAAGCTGCTGCGCGACTGGCCCGCGCGCCTGAAGTCGATCACCGACGAGGTCAACGAGTACAAGGTCCGCGACAAGACCATCCGCGTCGAGAACTACCGCGACTCGCTCAGCCACCAGAAGATCCCCAAGATCGCCGCGCCCACCTACAAGAGCTGGGGCGAGCTGCTGACCTTCCTGCAGAAGGAAAACCTGCCGGGCTACTACCCCTACACCGGTGGCGTGTATCCCTACCGCCGCACCGGCGAAGACCCGATCCGCATGTTCGCCGGCGAAGGCACGCCCGAGCGCACCAATCGCCGCTTCCACTACCTGTCCGTGGGCCAGCCGGCCGCGCGCCTGTCCACCGCCTTCGACAGCGTCACCCTGTACGGCGAAGACCCGGCCGTGCGCCCGGACATCTTCGGCAAGATCGGCAACTCCGGCGTCAACATCGCGTCCTTGGACGACATGAAGAAGCTGTACTCCGGCTTCGACCTGTGCGCCCCGACCACCTCGGTGTCGATGACCATCAACGGCCCCGCGCCGATGCTGCTGGCGATGTTCATGAACACCGCCATCGACCAGCAGGTCGAGAAGTACCTGCGCGAGGACGGCGCACGCTGGGACGCCGCCCACGACGCCATCGAAAAGCTGTACGAAGGCAAGCAGCGCCCGCAGTACGGCGGCCTGCTGCCGGAAACCAACGACGGCCTCGGCCTGGGCCTGCTCGGCGTCACCGGCAACCAGGTCGTCGATGCGGAGACCTACGAAGCCATCAAGACCCGGACCCTGGCCACCGTGCGCGGCACTGTCCAGGCCGACATCCTCAAGGAAGATCAGGCCCAGAACACCTGCATCTTCAGCACCGAGTTCGCCCTGCGCATGATGGGCGACATCCAGCAGTACTTCGTCGACAAGAACGTCCGCAACTTCTACTCGGTGTCGATCTCGGGCTACCACATCGCCGAAGCCGGCGCGAACCCGATCAGCCAGCTCGCCTTCACGCTGAGCAACGGCTTCACCATCGTCGAGTACTACCTCGCGCGCGGCATGAAGATCGACGACTTCGCGCCCAACCTGTCGTTCTTCTTCAGCAACGGCATGGACCCGGAGTACACCGTGATCGGCCGCGTCGCCCGCCGCATCTGGGCCCGCGCCATGCGCGAGCGCTACGGTGCCGATCCGCGCAGCCAGATGATGAAGTACCACATCCAGACCTCGGGCCGCTCGCTGCACGCCCAGGAAATCCAGTTCAACGACATCCGCACCACCCTGCAGGCCCTGTACGCGCTGTTCGACAACTGCAACAGCCTGCACACCAACGCCTACGACGAGGCCATCACCACGCCCACCGAGGAATCGGTGCGCCGCGCCGTGGCGATCCAGATGATCATCAACAAAGAGCTGGGCCTGAACTTCAACGAGAACCCCTGGCAGGGCAGCTTCGCCGTCGACTACCTCACCGACATCGTCGAAGAGGCCGTCTACAAGGAGTTCGAGGCCATCAGCGAACGTGGCGGCGTGCTCGGCGCCATGGACACCATGTACCAGCGCGGCAAGATCCAGGAAGAGTCGCTGTACTACGAACACAAGAAGCACGACGGCTCGCTGCCGCTGGTCGGCGTCAACACCTTCCTGCCCAAGGACCACGGCGGCGACATCGTCACCGAGATCGAATTGATCCGCTCCACCGAAGGCGAGAAGGGCCAGCAGATCGACAACGTGCTGGCCTACCAGACCGGCCGCAACGCCTACGCCGCCGACGGTCTCAAGGGCCTGCAGGCCGCCGCGCGCGAGCGCAAGAACGTGTTCGCCAGCCTGATGGAAGCGGTCAAGACCCATAGCCTGGGTCAGATCAGCCACGCCTTGTACGACGTGGGTGGCGAGTACCGCCGCAATATGTAAGGTCGCGTGGGCGCGGGAGCTTTGCCGCGCCCGCCCGTAGTGCCGGCGCTGACGCGCGCCGGTGTTCGATGCGCCGGGGGGACGCATCTGCTCGGCTCCCTCGGCATGAATGCGATTCGTCCAGGGGGAGATCGAGTGCGAGCCATATTGTTTGCGATGGGCCTGATGCTGGCGCTGCCGGCAACCGCCAAAGAGAAACCGCAGGTGCCGGCCGAGTTGGCGCCCACGCACGGTTATGTCTATGTCGCATTTCCGAAGGGCGGCGGCGAAGCGATCACTGTCGCTCCGGTGGCGGGTGGCAAGGATGTGGTGATCGACACGCCGGCGGCTGCGACGTCGTTGCCCGCCGCGCATGCATTCGCGAAGTGGCTGCCCGCAGGCCGGTACAAGATCAAACTCTGGGGTGTGCTCAAGTGGCCGATCACGCCTGCATTCGGCCCGCCAGACAAGCCTGCGTCCGATTGGCCGGACGGGCTGGAGTTCGATGTCCAGGCTGGGCGAGTGACGGACCTGGGCGACCTGATGCCGGTGAATGTGGGCGGGTACCAATTCGTCGTGGTGCCGGTGCCGCATCCGGAGCATGCGGGGTCGCTAGCGGAAGCCATCAAGCCGATCGCGGCGGTGCTGAAGGACTCAACCCCCGTTCCGTACACGATGACTTCGGTATCCGGGGCCATCACGATCCAGCAGCAGAGCACGGGCCTGGGTTTGATCGCCGACTTGCTGCTAGCTCACGATCGCAAGGTCAACAAGCCCTCCACACAGGACGCGCTGATCGCCGCCAAGGACCCCAAGGAGTTCCTGCGCCTGCTCCGTGGCATTACGCCGCCGCTGCAGGACGAGCCTGCGAGGCTCGACGACGGCACGCTGTACTTCCCCGCGGATCTTGGGCAGTTGCGTAAGCGCACGCCGGATGGCCAATGGAGCAGCCTGGGCATGGACACGCTGCGCCAGATATTGGCGGTGGAGTACGCGAATGGTCGCCTGGTCGCCGGCAGCGACGACGGCCACCTGCGCGCCAGCCGCGACGGCGGCGCGACCTGGGCGGAGCTGAAGGCCCTGGGCCGTCTGGAATCCATCATCGACATCGACCACGCCGACGGCACCTGGATCGTCACCTCCACCGAAAAGTTCGAGGATTCCAAGGCCCCGCGAGGCAACGGGCTGGTGGCCGCCGCGAGAGGCACGCCCTCGGTGCGCTTGCGCGTCTACACCGGGCGCAGCGACGATCTCGCCGACCTGGCCCTGTCCAAGGAATTCGTCCTGGCGCCCAAGGATCAGGCCGGTTGGCTCGGCGCGCGCGGGCAGTTGGCGGGCGGACGCTACTACGTCCTGGCCGGTACGGCCCTGCAACGGCTGGATCTGGCCAGCGGGCAGTGGAAGACCATCACCCCCGGCGCGCGCATTTCCTCCCATCGCATCGATCCGACCACCGGCGTGGTGAGCGCGCTTTGGAGCCAGGGCGCCTTCTCCAAGGTCCATATCTCCTCCGACCACGGCGACACCTGGACCCAGATCGGCCGTCCGCCCTACATCATCCACGACGTGCAGATGGACAGCGCCGACCGCGGCTGGGCCAGCCGCTGGAACATGAATGCCTTCAGCGGCGTGTGGGAGACCTACACCTTCGTGCCGGCCAAGAACGACTGGGACAAATCGGGCGAGGCGCCGTTCAATTGCCGCCTGATGCGCATCGCCCCGGACTTGCCGGTGCTGTGCTTCGCGCCGGATGCCAGCATCCTCGGCCTGCATGACGGTAAATGGGAAGCGGAGTTCTCCGCGCTGTAATGGCTGCCGCAAACGCGCAGGACTGGCGTTGCAGCTGGGCCGGGTTCCGTCGCCACGCGGCGGAACCCCGGCTTGAACGTGGACCGCACGCCGGCGCCGACCCGCCGGCGCGCGCATGCCGGATAACGCGCCGTCATCGCACCTAGCCGCCTTCGCTTACGCGATAAGGCTCACCAATCCGTCGGCGCGTAGTCCTTCAGGAACTGCCCCCACACATGCTCACCGGTGTTGAACCCGTGGATGATCGGGTCGACGATCCGCGCGGCGCCATCGACGATGTCCAGCGGCGGATGGAAGCGTTCCTCGACGATTTTTCGCGCGGCGATTTCGACCGGGTCCTCGTCGGTCACCCAGCCGGTGTCGACGCTGTTCATGTGGATGCCGTCGCCGTGATAATCGGCGGCCGCGGTGCGCGTCATCATGTTGAGCGCGGCCTTGGCCATGTTGGTGTGCGGATGCTTGGTGGTCTTGAAGTTGCGGTAGAACTGGCCTTCGACGGCGGAGACATTGACGATGTGTTTGTCGCGCGCGACAGGTGCGCCATCGGGCGTGCGCAGCATCAGCGGCTTCAGGCGCGCGTTGACGATGAAGGGCGCGACTGCGTTGACCAGTTGTGTCTCCAGCAGCTCCACCGACGGCACTTCGTCCATCTGCAGGCGCCATGAATTGCGCCCGCGCAGATCGACCTGCTGCAAATCCTGGTCGAGTCGGCCTTCGGGGAACAGGTGGGTCTGACCGAGCAGCTCATCGGGCAGTAGCGGTACTTGCGAGAGCTCGGCGGCACGGGCGAGGCCCATCGCGCCCAGGTCGGAGCGGCTGGCTTGCAGCGCGGTCGCCTCGGCGCCTGGCAACAAGTCGCTGCTGCGCAGGCCCTGGTACTGGCCGATCAACTTGCGCACGTGCTCGGGCAGGGTCTGCAAGGCGGCGGTCTCGCCGGCCATCATGTGCGCATAGAACGCCGGTGGGCGGCGCACGGTCTGGCAGGCATTGTTGATGATGAAGTCCAGGCGCTCGCGCGTGGCCAGCAGCTGCGTGCAGAACGCTTCCACGCTGGGGGTGTGGCGCAGGTCCAGTCCGAACACTTCCAGCCGATCGCGCCATTCGCCGAAATCCGGCTCGGCGGCGTAGCGCGCGGCCGAATCGCGCGGGAAGCGGGTGGTCACGATCAGGGACGCGCCCGCGCGCAGCAATTTCAAACCGGCCTGGTAGCCGATCTTGACGCGCCCGCCGGTCAGCAGCGCCACGCGTCCGCGCAGGTCGGCGGTTTCGGTGCGCTTGAAGAAATTCAGTTCCGCGCAGGGCGGGCACAGCTGATCGTAGAAGTGATGGATGCGCGTGTATTTCTGCTTGCACACATAGCAATGCAGCAGTTCCGGCGACTCATTATGGCCCACCGGATCGGTCGCACGGTTGCTGGGGTCGTGCAGGCCGGGGGCCTGCGGCGGGAAATAGTTGGGCGTGGTGAACACCGGCTTGCGGCGCAGGGTGCGGATGCCTGTCTGATCCAACAGCGCCTCGGTCGCGCGGGCTTTCTCCTGCGCCCGTTCGCGCGCCTGATCCTTGGACTTGCGTCGCCGCGCCCGCGGCTCGGGATGGTGAACCAGCGCGATCGCCTGCATCAGGCGCTCGCGTTCGTCCGCGGGCAGCGCATCGAGCAGGCTACGGTCGGCGATGATCGCTTCCAGCAGCGCCAGGGTGGCCTGCAGACGATCGCCGGACAGGCCGGCTTCGGTGTCGCAGGCCGGCGAGAGGGGCGGGGTAGGTGCAGCGTTGGTGTTCAAGGACAGGTCCGTGTTGCATGCCGAAACGGTGGCAAAGGGTACGGGAAAAGCGGGCTGCGGTGATTTATTCGCCAAAATAGCGCGGCAGCCGGGCCCTGAACGCGGTCGCTCGCTCGGCTTGAGTGCGATCCCAGCGCTTAGGCCGCGCTCCGAGCGGATCTCAGCGAAGCACGGCGGCCGCCAGTCGCCGGGTCACCGGCGCGTCCCTGACCCCGGCTGCCCGATAATGCGCCCATGACCATCGTCCTCACCGACTTCGCCCGCCCGCGCCTGTTCCCGCGCGAACCGCGCCGCAACACCATCCAGGACTGCACGCCCGAGCAGTTCGAGCGCCACCTCAACGAGGTCGCGCCGCTGCAGGTCCTGGACGGCTACGCGCCGTTCTGCAAGCTGCACGTGCACCGCAACTGGACCTCGACACGCTGCCTGGCCGTGCCCATCACCGAGGCTAACCGCCACCTGCTGCGCACCGATTACGACGCACGCACCAAGGACGAACTGCCCGTGCTGGTGCGCTGGTTCGAAGGCCTGGACCCGCCCGTGGCTGACTACCTCATCGTCATCCTCTACAGCCGCGAGCAGTTGGCGAAAGAGGGCACTCATACCGACGCCGACTGGGGCGTGGTCGGCTGCATGTACACCGCCGAACCCGTCGAAACCCCGATGGCGCCCATCACCATGATGCGCAACGCCCTCGGCGTGGAGGAAGGCGGCTCCGGCGTAACGCTGGACCGCGCCGCCTACCAACGCAGCGTCGAGTTCTGGCGCACCCACGCCAACTGGCGCGGCTAACCCCAGCCCCTCGATGTATTCCCCAACCCAGTCTCCCCCTTTGAAAAAGGGGGATTAAGGGGGATTTGCTCTTGCTCCACCCGCAGAGCCACACAGCCCCCTATTGCCCTCCCACACCAACGCAAGCCCCCATCCCGCGTTCTGCAACCCATCCCACAAATCCGCAACCCGCGCCGCCGCCCTTGTCATATCCCCGCCTGTCCCCCCGTCTGAGGAAACAGCACGCCGCAATGACTGCGGCGTCTGCCCACCAAGGAATCCAGGCAACCCATGAACAAGCTCAAGCCGCACCTGCTGGCGTCCCTGCTGCTGTCCGCGCTCTCCCTGCCGGCTCTCGCATTGGAGCCCTGCAACCCCTGCGACCCCGTCGACACGCCCAAGGTCTACGCCGTCGGCGTCGCCTACCTGCCGAACTGGCAAGCCGCGATGTGGGTGGACGGCGTGCGCACCGACCTGCCGCCGTTGGTCAACGCCTACAACACCGGCGCCAAGGAGGCCAACGACGTGGTCGTGGTCGACAACTTCATGACCGGCGAGCCCGACATCTACGTGGCCGGCACCGCCAACATCACCACCAACAACGCCGCCGCTGCCGACTCCTCCGCCATGGTCTGGAAGAACGGCGAGATCCACAGTCAGATCCCCAGCATCTCCAGCACCTACGTCAACCAGTTCGCCGGCGCCAAGGGCTTGTTCATCGACAACGGCAATATCTACACCGCCGGCTACACCGACGCGAAGTTCAGCAGCATCGCCGGTCCCCAGCCCAACTTCGCCGACATGAAGCCGGTGTACTGGAAGAACGGCCAGATGACGTTGCTGCCGATCAACCCCAGCGCCTATCGCGGCATGGGCACGCGCATGACCGTGCGCAATGGCAACACCTACGTCATCGGCACCCATGCGTTCACCCAAGAGAGCCACCCGGCGACCCCGGGCGCGTTCGGAAGCGGGGCCTTGTGGGTCAACGGCACCGAGGTGCTGTACACACCGATGCCGTACCCGGAGACCGTCACCACCACCACCACCCAGCTCTACGTCGGCGGCGCGCTCGCGCCCTACGCGAACGAAACGGTCTACCGCGCCGGGTACATCTACCGCGCCCTGTCGCTGGGCTCGGTCTCCGCGGGCACCGGCTCGCCGGGCATCTTCTACGGCGTGATCCTGGGCAAGGCAGGCATGACCTCGCGCGTGACCGACATGCAGATCGTCGGTACCCGCATCTACGCTGTCGGCTGGGAGCTGCGCCCCAGCGGCAAGTACGTGGCCAAGCTGTGGATCAACCAATCCGGCGTCGACTTGTCGGAGGAGAGCGAAAGCGCCATCGCCACCTCGGTGTTCGTGCACGGCAACGACGTCTACGTCGGCGGCAGCACCAACAACATCCTCAACCAGTACGCCAAGGCGGTGATCTGGAAGAACGGCGCGATGACCAGCCTCAACGGCACCGCGCTGGGCTCGCACATCACCTCGATCTACGTGAAGTAAGCCCACGCGTCGCACCCGGGACGCTCGTGAGCGAGCGTCCCGGCATCCGCGATACTCCGCTGTGGGGTAGGAGCGGCGTAAGCCGCGACCGCGCTATTTCGACGACGGCGCCAGCTCGGAGGCCAGGTCGCGGCTCACGCCGCTCCCACCCCAAGGCCAAACACCCTTCGCAGCCGCCCCCTGTAGGAGCGGCGCAAGCCGCGACCGCGCGCGCCCACATGCAGATGCAACCGTGCCTGCCAGTTTCCTGTGGGAGCGACGTAGGCCATAATTGGCTGGCACGTGGTTGGCGCGGCGATTCCGAGTCCACGCGATCGCAGCTACTGGCCGAAGGAAATCTCCAGCGGACGCCGCTCCTACCCCGACGGGTCCAACTACCAGGTCACCGTCAAATGCACGCGGAACCGATGCAACGCATCGCCCGAGATCGACCCGCTGCGCATCTCCACCGTGTACCCGCAACCGCCGGCCGGCATCGTGCCGGTATAGCGGTAGGCATGGGGTTCGAACGGGCCGTAGTCCACGCCTAACCGCTCCCATTGCTTGCTGTCGTTAATCAGCGCAACGTAATCGCGTCGCAGCGCGACCATCTGGTCGTAATTCATCAGGCCGAACCACAAGGTGCAGTAGCGATTCGCGCAACGCGCACCGTCGATCTGCACGCCCTCCGGCAGCGGCACTGCCTCAGGCCAGCCGTCCGGGCGCGCCGCGACTGCGGCACCCACGCCGACCTTGGTCACACGCTCCGACATCGGAACGCCAGCCTCGGCGTCCCGTCCCGCCGACGCATAACCCGTCAGCGCGCACAGCCCAACCGCCGCCATCACCGCCAGACCGCGGCTACTCAAGTATCGATTCATCTCATTCCCCTGTTGTATGCATCCACGCAAACGGCTGCCTGCGTAGCCTTACCTGTCGACAGCGGCAGCCAGTAGGCGCGGCCCGGAACGCCACGAGCTTAAGCGAGAAGCCAGCCCAGACGAGGCCGCTTCCCGTGCTCCCTGTAGGGGCGGCGCAAGCCGCGACCCGTCACCCCACACAGCGCCATTCCCAGCTCGCAGCTTTGGGGTAGGAGCGGCGTAAGCCGCGACCGCCAACTCCATATGCCGACGCAGGCCTCCGCAGGCCCGGCTCCCGCCCCACGCCGCACCTATCCACAGCAAGGCCACCCCAGCCAGGACTTCTGGGACGGGCCCCTCTCCAGCCCCTGGCTATAGTGGCCCTACCTTCCAGCAGGGACGTTGCCGTGATCAGGTCCAGCCTTCCGCTCGTCGTATTGCTCGCCGCCTCCACCACCGCCTCCGCAGGCGCCGTGCACGGCATCCAGCCCGCCGACATCAACCGCGCCGGCGACCCCTGTACCGACTTCTTCGACTACGCCAACGGCGCCTGGCGCAAACAGAACCCCATCCCGGCCTACATGGACCGCTGGAGCCGGCGCTGGCAATCCGGCGAGGTCAACAAGGAACACGTGCGCGACATCCTCACCGAACTGTCCGCGCGCACCGACTGGCCCAAGGGCAGCGCCGGCCAGCTGGCCGGCGACTTCTATGCCGCCTGCATGGACGAATCCCGCATCGACGCGCTGGGCAGCCAGCCGATCCAGCCCTGGATGGACGAGATCAGCAGCCTCAGCGGCAAGGACGGCGTGCAGCGCATGATCGGCAAGCTGCACGACGTCGGCGTGCCCGTGCCCTTCGGAGTATTCGCCGGCGAGGACCTGCACCAGCCCTCGCGCACCATCGC
Source organism: Lysobacter sp. Root916 (assembly GCF_001429785.1). GTDB lineage: Bacteria > Pseudomonadota > Gammaproteobacteria > Xanthomonadales > Xanthomonadaceae > Lysobacter. Next base: position 685,552 of record NZ_LMJF01000001.1, read on the forward strand.
CCACCTCTACGCCGGCGGCCTGGGCATGCCCGACCGCGACTACTACCTGAAACCGGAGCCGCGTTTCGTCGAAGCGCGCGCCAAGTACCTCGTGCACGTGGCCAAGCTGTTCGAGCTGGCCGGCTTGCCGGTGGAGCAGGCCAAGCAGAACGCCCAGGTCGTGTTCGACTTCGAAAAACGCCTGGCCGAAGCGTCGTTGGACAACGTGCAACTGCGCGACCCGAAACTGCAGGACAACACCACCGCCTTTGCCGACCTGGCCAAGCTCGCGCCCAGCTTCGACTGGGGCCGCTACTTCGACGCCGCCGGCATCCCGCGCAACGCCGTCAACGTGACCCAGCCCAAGTTCCTGCGCCAGTTCGAAAAGGAGCTGGCCACCACCTCGGTCGCGCAATGGCAAACCTACCTGGAGTGGCAACTGCTCAACTACGCCGCTGACTCCCTGTCCACCCCGTTCGTCGAGGAAAACTTCGCCTTCAACGGCAAGTTCCTCACCGGCGCCACCGAGATCAAACCGCGCTGGAAGCGCTGCGCCGAGCTCACCGACAACCAGCTGGGCGAAGCGCTGGGCCAGAAGTACGTCGAAAAATACTTCCCGCCCGAAGCCAAGGCGCGCATGCAGGAGATGGTCAAGAACATCCTGCTGGCCATGGACGACACCATCCGCGAACTCGACTGGATGGACGACGCCACCAAGCAAAAGGCCCTGGAAAAGCGCGCCACCTTCTTCCCCAAGCTGGGCTACCCGGACAAGTTCAAGGACTACAAAGGCGTGGTCGTCAGCCGTGCTTCGGCCTGGGATAACCTCGTTGCCGCGCAACGCTGGAACGTCACCGACGGCCGCAGCCAGATCGGTAAGCCCACCGACCGCACGCGCTGGGGCATGACCCCGCCCACCTCCAACGCCTACTACAACCCCCTGCAGAACGAGATCGTCTTCCCGGCCGGCATCCTGCAGCCGCCCGCGTTCGACGTCACCGCCACCGACGCCGTCAACTACGGTGCCATCGGCGTGGTCATCGGCCACGAGATCAGCCACGGCTTCGACGACCAGGGCGCCCAGTTCGACGCGCAGGGCCGCCTGGCCAACTGGTGGACGCCCGCCGACGGCAAACAGTTCGCCGCCAAGGGCCAATGCGTGGTCGATCAGTTCGAGGGTTACTTCATCGAACCCGGCGTCCACCACAACGGCAAGCTGGTGCTGGGCGAATCCATCGGCGACCTGGCCGGCGCCAAGCTCGCCTACCGCGGTTACCTGAAGTCGCGCGAAGGCAAAGGCCCCGAACCCACCCTGGACGGCTTCACCCCCGAACAGCAGTTCTTCATCGCCTGGGGCCAATGGCGCGGCGACGAAACCCGCCTAGAAACCCAGCGCAGCATGATCCAGGGCGACCCACACCCCATCGCCAAGTACCGCGTCAACGGCCCGCTCTCGAACCTGCCCGCGTTCCAGCAGGCCTTCCAGTGCAAGGCCGACGCACCGATGGTGCGCCCCGCGAAGGACCGCTGCGAAGTCTGGTGAGCCGACCCAACGCGCAGGGCGGGCCCCGCCCGCCTTGCGCCCCGTCGTCGCACCCAGGGTGGCCCCGGCCCCGCCGCCGGTCACCCTCCTGCTTCCTGTGGGAGCGGCGTAAGCCGCGATTAGACACCCACACACCGTGCCACCCCAGCCCCCGCAAGCAAATAGAGAGGCGGCCCGCCGCCTCTCTAATGGCACGCCGTCCCCTTAGGTGGGGGATGGCCGAAGCCCACCCGCCGGCCGGCGCCCGCCGAAATTTGATCGCGCGCACATTTCGTAGCAGCATGCGGCACTAGGGGTAACACCGGCATACACCATCGCAACCCGGCTCCACGCGGCCGGGCGGCACGCCGTCATCGAATCTAGGGAGGGGATCGATGCTCATGCGCCTCAACGGTCGGGCTGGACAGCCCGCCACGCGTTCGGCCAACGGCTGCGCGGCCCGCGCGCGCCGCACCGGTTCCCGCATCCATCGCCCCCCGCACGACGCCGAACACCGCACCGCCGCGCCGTCCACCGCTGCGGCCCACGCGCCGGTCACCGGCCGGCGACGCGTACCTGACGTCTATCGGCGCAAAGCGCCACCGCCCTTACACACCACTCATCCCTCAGGACGCCCCATGCCCATCACCCTACGCAACACCACCCAGTACATCGCCCAGTTCGTGGTGCGCAAAGGTGGCCAGATCATCGCGCGCCTGCCCGGTATCGCGCCCGAAGCGCAGATGACGGTGCCCACCGCAGACAGCTACCAGGTCACCGCCATGACCATCATCGACGGCAACACCTACACCTCCGCCCCGATGGACGTGACCGGCGCCGTCAGCTTCCTGGCCCAAGTGCGGCAAGTGCGCGAGCAAGGCACCTACGAGTTCGAAGTAGTGCAGGGCTACAGCACCCGCCCCGACCAGATGCAATTCCAAAAGACCACCATCGCGCCGGTCACCTTCACCATCGAAAAGGATGGGGTGGCCATGCAGGCGGTGGTGGTGGCCGATAGCTTCACGATGGAAACGGTGGATATCAGCGACACGTTCTATGTTTATGCGGTGGTGAACGGGGTTACCACGGACACGTTCAGCACGGTCAATCCCAATGCGACGGTGACGGCGATTTCCGATACCAGCACGTTGGAGCAGGGGTACTTCACGCTTGAAATTGATTGAGGGGGCGCAGGCGCGACGGGCGGCGGGGAATGCGGCCCGCCATCGCCGCCTACACCGCACAGGATGCCCCATGAGCCTTCTAACCCTACGCAACACTACCGCCTATACCTGCCAGCTCGTGGTGCTCAACAGCCGCCAGGTGATCGCGCTTATCCCGGGTATCGCGCCCAAGGCGCAGGTGGCCGTTCCCACCACGAGTAGCTACCAAATCACGGCCACTACGGTGATCGACGGTAACGTCTATACCGTCGCGCCGATGGACGTGACCGGCGGCACCGGCTTCCTGGCCCAAGTGCTGCAGTTGGCTTCGCAAGGCATCTACGAGCTCACCGTGGCGCAGATGCCCAGCAGCAGTTCCAGCCACCTGCAGTTTCAGAAGACCTACGTGAGCCCGGTGACCTTCATCGTCAGCAAGAACGGTGTGCCGCTGCAGAGTGTGGTGGTTAACAACACCTTCGAGGTTCGGAACCTGGACGTTGGCGATACGTTTTATCTATGTCTATGCAGGCATCAATGGGGGCACCGACACTGGCACCACCGCCAATTCAGATGCCGTGATTACGGCCAATGTCGATACAACCACATTGCAGGCCGAATTTCTCACCCTCGACATCGAGTGACGCTGTGCGAGTACCGTAAGAGGAGGCGAGCGATCCAGACAAACCACGCTCCAGCACTAAGCGCCGTATCAATGGGGCGCTGTCGAGCCGCCCGCGCTTCAGTGGCTAGTCATAAGCAGACGGCAGAGCGCAAAGAGCCGGTATGGAAGTGCGAGAGAGGCTAGGGCGTGTGCCCGCCTGCATTCGGAGAAATGAGCCATCGCAAAATCCGGGGCGCTTCTCCAGGGCTACACTTAAAATCTGCCGATTCGCAGCTTGCACCTGTGTCCCCGCAAAAAAGATCGAGCATATATTTGGTGGCAGCATGCGGTAAGTAGGATCAGGCCTAGGACGAAGTGTCTTCATAGGAGCAGGCTGGCGTTTTCTCAGTGCCGTCGATTAGGGTGTATGGGAGTGGGCAATGGCGTTCGCATGCTTCACTCTCTACTTGGTGGGTACTCGCATATCTGACGTTGGGGCGGCTAGAGTGATTACATCATTCCGCATTAAGAATCTTCGAGCGATAGAGGATTCTGGTGTTATACAACTAAGAAAAATCAATGTCTTGGTCGGGCGAAATAGCTCCGGCAAAAGCACGATACTAAGGCTTCTGCCATTATTGAGGCAAAGCGTGGAGCAGCCGACCAAGGGGCCGCTTCTTTGGTATGGGCGCCTGGTGGATTTCGGTGATTTTAAGAATGCTGCTCGCGATGGCGACACGGAAAGGGGGGTGTCACTGGAGTTTGATTTAAGAATATATACCAGAAGAGGATTTAGTCCAAAATACCAAGTCGCTAACAGGCTGGCATCTCTAGCGTTAAGGTCTCAGCTCAGCGTGAAAGCCTCGTTGGTTCTAGGGCGATCTGCTGATGACAAAGTGGGCCAGGTTCGATCCGTTCACGTTGCTTGTGATCAGGATGAGATGGTTATCGAATATGGTTCAAATGACAAGGTTAAATTAGTATCCATCATGGGGGAGAGTGTTCAGCTAAGCTCAGACAGAGCATGGGGTGTAGATCGTGGTGAAATTATTCCCCTCATGGCAGTCCTGCAACAAGAGGAGTACGAGGATGATGAGGGGAACATCGAATACTCCTGGGAAGAGTCGGATAGTCCTTTTGTAGACGAAATAGTGGAGGCGTTGGCGTCGATTGCGCATGGAAATACCAGTGTTGAAAAGTTGACCACTCTCGCTGGGCGACTTTCCTACAATAAGAGCTCAGTTTTCTTTAAAACTCTGGTGGAAGCATCCAGCAGTATTCCAAGCTTGCGGTCACGGCTAGAAATTTTGGGCGCGGAATCCGTTGAGGTATCAGCGCTCCGCAGGGCTGTGATGATAAATTCTGCCCTCTCCATTGTAAAAGCTGTCGACGAGGAAATTTCGCAGTTCGCGCGAAGCATAAGATATCTCGAGCCAATTCGCGCGACCGCTGAGCGCTACTATCGGGAGCAGGATCTCGCTGTTGATGAAATAGATTCTCGTGGCACGAACATAGCGATGTTTCTGAGTTCACTGCCTGACACTGTGATGAAAAATTTGCAGTTGTGGACGAAAGAAAATTTCGGATTCGCAGTATCTGTTGAGACGGGGACGGGGCACGTTCAGATTAAAATATCAGATGGTGATCACGTCCCGAGAAATATGGCGGATCTCGGATTCGGCTATTCACAGCTTTTACCGATAATATTACAGTTATGGAGAGTGAAGTTTTCCACGCCTGCTCGTGGCGCTGTTGTTGCGATGGAGCAGCCGGAGCTTCATCTTCATCCGCAATATCAGGCGATGCTTGCTGATGTAATTGCTGCCATTTCGTCCAATAGGAACACTTTTGCTCGCGGACGAGTGTTGATTGAGACTCATAGCGATCATTTTGTAAATAGACTGGGGTCGCTAGTTTCTCAAGGGAAAATTGATCCAGACGATATTCAAGTGATTGTAGTAAGTGAAGACGGCAATGGAAGTTCTACCGCAGAGTCAGTGGGTTTTGATAAGGATGGCGTGCTAACTGCTAATTGGCCTGTTGGCTTCTTTACGCCGGACGATCGGCGATGATTATTTGGATTGATGCCGCCGCCGCGGATTGCTGCGAAAATACGCCTGCAGTTATTGTCGACGCCATTTTGGAGTTGGGGGAGGCCGGTTACAAGGGGCGCCACGTGGTTGTTGGGCCTAGACCTCTAATGGCCCATCTCGCGAATTTCGAGGCGTTGTCTTTGAGAGCGCGCGTATATTTTAGAAGGATCGCCGAAGAGTATACGCAGTTGGGCGCGGCCATTAATGGCGTCAGAAATGTAATTGCCTCAATTGGGGCTTTCGCTCCAATAAGTTATGGAGGCGGATGGCGGGTGCCATTGTCCCTCTTCGCGCAGTCAGAATACTCGGAGCCATGTAGCGTCGTTTGCGAAAACGACACTGATTACGAAATCTACTCCGCATTCGCGGAATTTATGGCACGAAAAAACTTTCCGGGTTTTGTGCTTTCTTCGCGTTCTCATGCGGGGGGCGGCGCTTCAACATCAACGGTTCTGTCGAGGCTTCTGGCAAGACCTGGCCCAGTTTTCTTGTGTATATTGGACTCTGATCGCTCTGCAGTGCTTGGCGCAGAGGGCAGTACTGCGCGTGGTTGTAGAAGGGTTTGGACTGAAGGCTGGAGAAATGAGCTCTTCGTATTAAATAGCCGTGAGCTAGAGAACATAGTCCCCTGGCCGTTGATTTGCAGATGGGCGGAAAGTGTTGGCATGGATGACGAGAGAATTTCCTCGTTTGAATCTGTCCATTCTGATGTGTCGAGCTATGTATGCTTGAAGTCCGGTGAGCCACTGTGTCGGTTCCATCGGGTTTCGGCTGACGCTGAGGGGTATGAGAGAACGATTAATGCTTTGCGTGAAACAGCAAAGCGACACGCGCGATTCAGTCGCTGTGGTGCTAGTTGCGATGAGTGCGGTTGTTCTGTTTCTCCTCCATTGGGTGAGAATTTCCTGAGAAGATTTAGCGATTGGGTTCGCGATCACAATAGTTGGCGTTTGATTCCTGATGTTGAAAGGTGGCCGGTTGATCTAACTGCTGCTGCTTCACTATTTTTGGGCTTTTCGCTGGCATTGCCTCGCAAACAGTAAATCCCAAACTTTATGTCAGGCTGGGTGTTTGATGAAAAAGCGTTGGGCGTACTCCTGTTTATCCTTCGACGCGCTGCGGAAGTGCGACTTATGATCGATGTCTTTGCGATCTACAAGATTCCTGTTTCAGCGCAAGCTAGTCATCTTGGTGGCAGGGCAAAGACGGAGATCGAGGACGGAGATCGGAGATCGAGCAGTTCCGGGAGATCGAGGGGAGATCGAGGACACCCACAGTTCCGCACTAGCCTGACATCCGATTCAGAATTTTCTGGCTGCGCAAACACGGCAGGCCGGAGATTCTGGTTCCATGACCCAGGCCCGCTCCTCACTGATCCCGCCCGGCCAAGCCGGTACGTTCCATTGCGTGCAGCGTTGCGTACGTCGAGCATTCCTGTGCGGGATCGATCACTAGGGAGATCGAGGACACCCACAGTTCCGCACTAGCCTGACATCCGATTCAGAATTTTCTGGCTGCGCAAGCACGGCAGGTCGGAGATTCTGATTCCATGACCCAGGCCCGCTCCTCACTGATCCCGCCAGCGAAACAGGGGTCAGAGTGCACTTTCGAAACAGGGTCAGAGTGCACTTTCATCTGTAGCGCCCCGCCAGCTCACGCCTTACGTGGCCGCCCGATCTTCGCCGGTCCGGCGCGACGCTGTAGTTGTTCCTCGATCATGATGCGGAAGCGATCTCCGCCGAGTGCGTGCTGGCCTTGTAGGCGCAGTCGAATGACATCCAACTCTTCTGGGTCGAGCGCTTCTTCGACGAACTCGCGATACGCATGTGCGCGCCGTTCGGTCTGCGGGTCCAATGCCAGGTAGGCGGGGTGCGCGGTGATCAGTGGGGCGTGTTCGCCTAGCGCATTGGCGTGATAGCTAGACCAGCGATACAGGCCAGGCGTGGCCGCCAGCCCTGCCCGTACGGGGTTGAGCTCGATGTAGCGGTAGCACCGCAGTAGGTAATGGTCGCTGTCCACCAGGCAGGCTTTGTAACGCCCCTCCCAAAGCGTACCGGTGCGGTGGTATCGATCGTTCACGTATCGGACATAGCGTCGGCCGAGCGCTTGCATCATCGAGCCGACTTGACCCGTCTGGGACGGCGTCACTAGCAGGTGCACGTGATTGGTCATCAGGACATAGGCGTGGACCGCGCAACCTATGCGCCCGGCGATATCGCTAAGTTCGCTCAGATAGCGCGTACGATCGATCTCCTCGAAGAAGCAGGGGCGGCGATCATTGCCGCGCTGTACGACGTGTTGAGGGACGTGCGGCAGGTCGAGGCGGGGCTGGCGGGGCATGCGACGTCTCCATGCGAGCTGCGTGCAGTCTCCGAGAGTCGCCATTGGACATCCGTAGGCGGGCGTCGGCCGTTTGGGTAGGGAAAGTCCACTCTGACCCCGGTTTTCCTTTTTACTCACCCGATACACGCCGGAGCGCCGCCTACACCCGATTGAAGGCCGGCGCTGCGACCGAGTCCTCGATTCGGGCACGGCCGCCCAGCAGGGTCAGCATCGGCGACCCCACTCCGCCATAAATAGACAAGCCGCGCGCCTTGTGCCGCGTGGGCCCCGACCGCGATCATGTCTGCTGATCGCAACACTTCGGGGACTGGGGATGACACGGATTACACGGGCTTTCGCGCTCGCGCTGCTGCTGCTGTGCGCAACGGCCAACGTTGGGGCACAGGAGCACACGCTGCCGTCCACCACCATGTATCAAGGCGGTGTTGACGGCAAGACCTTGCTCTTTGCGAATGCGAACGTGGCCTGTCGACTGGTGGGTGACTCCCTCACCCGGAACTCGCCTCAACCGCCAATCACCTACGCGAATGGCCGATTCGGCACCCATCCGACCTCCGGCATAGGGTGCTATTACGACGTGACCGATCGCTCGACTGGGCAGACGCAGTACAACGTTTTCCACCAGAACTACGTGGCGCTCAAACAGGTGTGCCCGGCTGGGTACAATTACCTGAAGAACCAGTTCACCTGTGTGCGCTACTCGTCGGTGGTGGCGCCCGCCAAGGCCTGCCAGCACTGCCCCACGGATGTCGGCAACCCCATTTCCGTCAACAGCGGCGTCAAGATCGAGCGCGCGCGCGATGAGCTGACCGCGCAGCTGAGCCTGGCGCGCAGCTACAACTCGTTCCCCACCTTCATCGGCTCACCGAACCCGTATGGCGGCTCCTGGTTCTCCGATCTGACGCGCGAGTTGGTCGTGAGCGATGTGCGGCCCTCGCAGTTCCAGGCGGCGCTGGTGATGCGCGCGGACGGGCGCTCGCTGGCGTTCACCCACGACGGCAATGGCCAATGGAAGCCCGAGGACGACCTGCGCCAGTACCGGCTCATTCCGTATCAGGTGGGCGGGCAAAGCTTCTGGGAGCTGCGTAAGCCGGGCAACGCACAGGAAATCTACGACGCTCAGGGCTTGATCCAGCGCGATCTGCGCGACGGCCGCGTGGTGGCGTCCTACGCGCGCGATGCCAACGGCCGGGTGGCCTCCGTCACCGACGCCAACGGCCGCGTGTCCACGATGACCTACGGCGTCAACGATCAGCTCAGCCGCATCGACCTGCCCGACGGGCAGGCCATCGTCTACGCCTACAACGCCGACGGCCAACTGGCCAGCGTCACCCAGGGCGCCTCGGTCACGTCCTACAGCTACGTCAAGATCGTCAACAGCTGGTACCTGACCGAAGTGGCGCACAACGGCGTGGCGTACGCCACGTTCACCTACGACGGCAGCGGCCGCGCCATCACCACCGAACATGCCGGTGGTGTCGACCGCTACGTGGTCAACTACGGCGCCGACGGTAGCAGCGTCAACGTCACCACGCCGCAGGGTGGCAATACCCAGTTTCAGTTCCAGACCCGGTTCGGCGTGCGGGTGCCGAGCCAGCAGGTGGAGTCGGGGGCAGGTGGGGTGACCATCGCTGCGGGCACCGTCTACGACACCAAATCGAACGTCTCTAACCGCCGCCGCGGCGACTTGCTGACCTGTCTGTACTACGACACCGATTGGCTGCGCGTAATCGCGCGTTACGACTACCCGGCGGCCACTACGGCCCAATGCCCGGCCACCGACGTCTTGGCCGCAGCCAGTACCCGCCTTCGCAGCGAAACCACGGCCTGGGACACCGCCTTGGACCTGCCCACGCTGCGCCAGACCTACACCGCCAACGGCGCCTTGCTGGCCAAGAAGGATTACAGCTATAACGCACGCGGCCAAGCGCTGACGTCGACCGCCACCGACCCGGCGACACCCGCTAGTACCCGTACCAGCACCACCACTTACTGCGAGCAGGGCGACATCACCGCCGGCACCTGTCCGCTGCTGGGCGCGGTCACCTCGGTCAACGGCCCACGCACCGACGTCGCCGACACCACCCAGTTCACCTACTACCCAAGCGACGACGCGATCTGCGCCAGTGCTCCAGCCACCTGCCCGCACCGCAAGGGCGACCTGTGGAAGGTCACCAACGCGCTGGGCCAAGTCACGGAAACCCTGGCCTACGACGGCGCCGGTCGTCCGCTGNCCACCTGCCCGCACCGCAAGGGCGACCTGTGGAAGGTCACCAACGCGCTGGGCCAAGTCACGGAAACCCTGGCCTACGACGGCGCCGGTCGTCCGCTGTCGGTCAAAGACCCCAATGGCGTCGTCACCGATCTGGAGTACCACCCGCGCGGTTGGATGACCGCGCAAAAGGTCCGCGGCCCCAACGCCGGCAGCGAAACCGACGACGCCATCACCCGCTACGAGTACACGCCCACCGGCCTGGTCANAGGTCACCAACGCGCTGGGCCAAGTCACGGAAACCCTGGCCTACGACGGCGCCGGTCGTCCGCTGTCGGTCAAAGACCCCAATGGCGTCGTCACCGATCTGGAGTACCACCCGCGCGGTTGGATGACCGCGCAAAAGGTCCGCGGCCCCAACGCCGGCAGCGAAACCGACGACGCCATCACCCGCTACGAGTACACGCCCACCGGCCTGGTCAACAAGATCACCCAGCCCGACGGCAGCTACACCGTGTTCGGCTACGACGCCGCGCACCGCCTGACCACGGTCACCGACAACGCCGGCAACCAGATCGTCTACACCCTGGACAACGCCGGCCAGCGCACCAAGGAAGACACCAAGGACAGCGGCGGGGTGCTGCTGCGCACCCTGTCGCGGGTCTACAACCAGCTCGGCCAGCTCAGCACCGGCAAGGACGCCTATAACCACGCCACTGGCTACGTCTACGACGCCGCTGGCAACCTAGATACCGTCACTGATGCCCTAAGCACGGTCACCGACAACAACTACGACCCGCTGGGCCGTCTGGTGAAGACCCTGCAGGACACCGCCGGGATCAACGCCCAGACCCAGTTCCAATACGACGCGCTGGACCGCCTGACCCAGGTCACCGATCCCAAGGGCTTGAACACCCAGTACCAATACAACGGCCTGGGCGACCTGACCCAGCTGACCAGCCCGGACACCGGCATTACCGGCTATACCTACGACAGTGCCGGCAACCGCAGCACCCAGACCGACGCCCGCAACGAGACGGCCACCTACAGCTACGACGCCCTCAACCGCGTCACGGGTATCGCCTACAGCGACACCGCGCTCAACGTCGGCTACACCTACGACACCACCCAGGCCGTCTGCCAGAGCGGCGAGACCTTCAGCGCCGGTCGCCTGACCCGCATGGACGATGGCAGCGGAAACACCCGCTACTGCTACGACCGCCGCGGCAACGTGGTGCGCAAGGTCCAGACCACCAATGGGCAGGTGTTCACCCTGGTCTACGGCTACACCCTGGCCAATCAACTGTCGTCGGTCACCTATCCCAGCGGTCTGCGGGTGGACTACACCCACAATGCCCTGGGCCAGCCCAGCGGCGTCACTGTCACCCAGCCGGGCCAGACTCCGCAGGTGCTGCTGACCAGTGTCACCTACTACCCCTTCGGCCCGGCGGCCGAGCTGGAGTACGGCGACGGCCGCCGCCTCAAGCGCACCCACAACCGGAACTACCAGCCCGGCGTGATCGAAGACGTGGGCCCGGACGGCCTGTCCCTGGGCTACGAGTTCGACGCGGTCGGTAACCTGATCAAGCTGCGCAAGGGCGACCAGTCCGAACCGCCGCTGCGCGCCTATGCCTACGACAAGCTCGGCCGCCTGACCGAAGCCCGCGACGGCACGACCAATGCCTTGCTGCAGGGCTACACCTACGATGCCACCGGCAACCGCACCAGTAAGACCGATGGCGGTGCGACGCAGGTCTACACCTATCCGAGCACCAATCACCGCCTGTCGCAGGTCGGCGCCACGGCCCGCACCTACGACGCGGTCGGCAACACGGCGGCTATTGGTGGTACCGCACAGGAGTTCATCTACACCGCGGCCAACCGCATGGGCCAGGTGAAGCAAAGCGGCAGTGCGGTCATGAACTATGCCTACAACGGCAAGGGCGAGCAGACGCGGCGTTATCCGACCACGACCTCAACCGCGCAGACCTATGCGAGCTACGACGAGGCAGGTCATACGGTTGGCGTGTACGACCACACGGGCAATCGCATCCAGGAAGTCATTTGGCTAGGCGATCTGCCGATCGGTGTGATCGACACGAACAAGCTGCACTACGTCCAGGCTGACCATCTGGGTACACCGCGAAACGTGATTGATCCGGTGGCAGAGACATCCGTCTGGGCGTGGCAGTTGGGCAATGAGGCGTTCGGCGATAGCGCACCGAATCAAGATCCGGACAACAACGGCGCCGCGTTCGTGTTCGATCTTCGGTTCCCTGGGCAGCGCTATGACGCAAGCAGCGGGCTCAACTACAACTACTTTCGAGATTACGAGTCGATTACGGGTCGCTACGGCACCAGCGATCCAATTGGCCTCAATGGCGGAGTCAACACTTATTTATACGTCGACGCAGATCCTTTGTCAGTGATCGACAGGCATGGGCTGATGGGCCAGGTCATTGGTCAGGCGGTTTGTGAGTTTGTCGCCAGTATCGGTGGATACTGGCATAAGAGAAAGGAGGATCACTATTCAAGGTATAGCAGTGAGCGCAGGCAGAATGCTGAGAACGAATGCACGCAAATCTATCTAAGCTGCCAGTACAGCCCTAGTCCTTCTTGTGTTCCAGATGCGTTAAAGATATGCGACAAGATAAGGGCTGCCGTCGAGTGTGAGCTGCGCGGAGAACAGAGAGATCTGGGGCTCGTTGACCCGGTCCCGTGGTGGGACATCGTCGGCGGGCTTTGCAATCTTGGAATAGTCGGTACTAAGCCGCCCAAGAGTCCAGTGCCATGAGGTCCTTGTTCATCATGCTTCTGCTTGGGCTGTGCGCATGCGCCGAGACTGGCGGGCCCGAAGGATGTGAGCAGCTCTCTGTATTGATATCCGAGCAAAGTGTAGAAGTAGAAAAACTAGACGCTGCCTTTCGAACGGGCGGATTTGAATCCAACGAATTTGTTGCTCGCATAGAATCTATAGAAAGCAGGCAGCTTCATATCGTTGATCGTTGCATGTCTTATGCAGTGAATGCGGGGGCTAAATGCAGCGAATACCACGATGTGAGGACGCTGCGCGACGTGGGCACAATCATGCGCGCATTGAGGATCGCCATAGATGGCGGGAAGCCGCCAAGTCGAGTGTTTGTAAGTGGAATGCTTGATGCAGCGAGAGAGGCATTGACAAGGCCGAAGAAGGGTTCTTCCTGCTTCAATCGAAAGCGATAGAAGAATGTGTCAGATCTGCTTTGGAGAGCCGTCGGCGGTCGTTGTTGAAATGAGGGCGAGATTGGGATTGACGACGCCCACCGAGACAGCGGTCAGTGTCGACTTTTTGAAAAGTCGACACCGGGGAACGGGGCGGAGTGCACTTTCAGGTGCAGTTCCCCGCAAGCTCAAGCCTTACGCGGCCACCCGATCGCTATCGGTCCGGCGCGACGCATTAGCTGCTGCTCGATCATGGTGCGAAAGCGACCTGCCAAGCCGTGAATGGGTTAAGTGGAGCAGTGGAACAAGCCATGAATGACATCAAGTATCCGCATATGCGGCGGGAATTGATTGACGATCTATGGGCACTCTTCGAACCTGCGCGCGCCGCGGATAAATTTGCGCTGCGCTCAACCGCACTAGATCATCTGATCCATTTCTTGTACGACGACACGTCGCTCGGCAGTAATGCTGACGCAGCAATAGGATGGTTTCTTGGAAGTCACGCCGAGGCCGAGGCGATAACGGCTCTGGTGAAGAGCTTTGATCGCGTCTTTTCCTTGTATGGGCTGGAGCCAGATTCAGAGGGGTACTTTGAGCGGCCCGAATGGTTGGAAGTGGAGAGGAACGGGTTGCTAGCACTGAGCCTGCTCAGAGATGGGGCGCCAAAGGGCAACGGCAGTTAGCCTAAGAAGGCCGGTCCATTTGTTGGCCGTGTGGTGTTGTGGAGAAAGTCCGAATTACGCCCGTCTTACGGCCGTCCCCAGTTGGTGTGCTATAAGCCCACTTAACCGTCTCTTCTACCCTAAGAAAAGCAGGAATGGCTCGTTACAAGGACGATCTAGCGCAGCGCCGTCGGCGCAGCCGTACACTCATGGTCAGCACGGTGCTGCTGGCCGTGCTGTCGGGCTGCCAAGGCCCGGCGCAGTCGCAGCCTGCGGCCGACGCTGCCGCGTCGGGCCAGGCCGAGAAGGCGGCCGCCACCGCGCCCGCAGCCGCTCCAGTCGCGGCGATTACGCAGCTGGATCCGCCGCCCCCACAAGGCAGTCGCAAGTACCGCGATTGCTTGACCGCCGCGCGCGACGACACCCAAGCGCAATCACGTTGCCTGGACGACGAACTGGCCTATCAGGCCCGTGCCTTGGATCAATTATTTCAAGAACGCACCGTCGAGCTGGCCGGCGCGGAGCGTGAAGCGCTGCGCGCGCAACAAGCTGCGTGGGAGGACAAGACCGACCGTCTGTGCACCGCAACTACGCCGGCCTCGGGGCCTGGCGGCGCCGACGGTGGCGAGTGCCGGCTGGAACGTACCATCGAGCGCTTCGACGTACTGGCCGATGAATCGTTCTCTGCTGCACCGGCGCTGAGCGCGCGGGGCGTGCCCGATGCGCAAGGTGCGCTGCGCCTGAAGTTGGGCGATGCCGTCATCACCTTGAGTTCTGAGGGGTGCAGCGGGCAGGGGCGGATGGTGTGCCAAGGCCCCAGCCTGCAGATCAAGGCGCCGGACCTGGCTGAGCCGCAAACGCTGACGCCGGCGCAGGTAGTGGTGGCCTTGCCGCCGCAATCCGGCGCCACCGGCTATCGCGGCCCCCTGGACACGGGCTTTGCCGACGGTTGGCACAGCTTCGCATTGTCGGACCTCAACGCCGACGGGCATGAGGATCTGATGGTCTGGACCGGCTTGGACGGCACTTACGGCGATCCGTCCTACACCTACTATTTGTACGACGCCAGCACTCGGCGCTTGGTCGAAAACCGCGCGCTGGCGGAACTGGTGCGTGGGCAATCGGTGTCGCGCATCGCCGTGGGCCGGCTGTACGTGTGGTCCCGCAGCGGCGCCTGCGAGCGCGGCGAGCAAACCATCGACGCGCGCGCAGGCACGCCCAAGGTCGTGGAACGCAAGCAATACAACACCTGCACCAAAAACGCCCCATAGCACGGGCCGGGGCCGCGCACGACGCGCGGCCCCCAGGAGTTCAAAGACACAAGGAGAGAAAACGTCATGAGCGATGGATACGGGCGCAGTGCCGCTTCCCCCATTACCCGCGATCAGGCGGTGCGCCTGATCGTGCAAACCTGCTTGAACGAGGGCGTGACCGACCAGCGCCAGATCGCCTACGTGCTGGCGACCGCCGAGCACGAAAGCCTCAACTTCACCAAGCCTGAGGAAGACTACGGCCGCCAGCAGGCCGCGCGCCTGGGCTACCAGGGCGGCGAGGAGTACTTCGGCCGCGGCTACGCGCACCTCACCCATCGCGACAACTACCAACGCCTGGGCGACGCGCTGGGGCGCGGCAGCGAGCTGGCGGACACCCCCGCCTTGGCCGCCGATCCGCAAACCGCCTCGCGCGTGCTGGTGATCGGCATGCGCGACGGCCTGTTCACCGAGCGCCGGCTGGACCAATACGTCAACGCCAACAGCACCGACTACGACGGCGCGCGCGCCATCGTCAACGGCAGCGACCGTGCGGCCCACATTGCCGGGCTGGCGCGCGGCTGGGAGGGCCAGGTCGCCGACCTGGTGACCTCCGTGCAGCGCGATGGCGTGGACCTGACGCCCGCGGCACCGGCGCCCGCCGCCGACACCGTTTTGCGCAACGGCGACGCCAACGCGCGCGCATTCGAAATGCAGCAGTACTTGGCGGCGCTGGACGTGCGTGGCACCAACGGTCAAGCGATTTCCCCGGACGGCGATTTCGGCCCGTCCACCGCGCAAGCCGTGCGCAACTACCAGCGCGACGCCGGCATCACCCCGCAGACCGGGACTGTCGACCAGGCGCTGATGGACCGCATGCGCGGCGACGTGCTGCAGGCCGACCCCAACTTCCGCCTCAAGAGCATCACCGACCTCTACGGGCCCTTGAACGACCGCGTGTTGAACACCGGCGACCGCGGCGATCCGGTCGCCGACCTGCAGGGCCAGCTGCGCGGCCTGGGCTATCGCGACAACGACGGTCTGCTGGATGTGACCCGCCGCTACGACGCCAACACCCAGGCGGCCGTGCGCCGGTTCCAGCGCGACGAAAACATCGAGCCCGCCAACGGCATCGCCGACGAGCGCACCCGCGATGCGATCAACGCCCGTGCGGTGGAGCGCGGTCTCCCCGAAGCCGCCGAAGCCGTGCGCCGGCGCCAGGAAAACGCCGCCGCGCCCGACCCGCAGGCGCCGGCCCAGCAAGCGCCCGGTGCCGCCCCCGTCGCGCCGCCAGCACAGCCGCCCGGCGACCAGCGCCAAGGTGCGGTCCAACCCACCGGCGGCGCGCAAAGCACCTATGCCTCGATGTTTCCGCAGGTGCTGGACCACGTGCACGGCGTCGAACGCGAACGCGGCATCCCCGCCGGTCAACACAGCGCCAACCTCGCCGGCGTGCTGACCGTGGCCAGCCTGCGCGCGGACATCAATCCGGACCGCGTGGAGTTGAACAACGACGGCTCGCGCGCCCGCGCCGTCGAAGTCAGCCGCGTCAACGACCACCCCGCGTTCAACCGCAGCACCGAAGCGGTCCATACCGCCGCCGCGGTCGCCGTCCCGCAGCGCCAGAGCGCCGAGGAAGGCGAGCGCGTGGTGGCCGAGCGCGAACTGGCGCAACGCACGGCGACTCAGAATCAGACCCAGACGCAGGGCTCGGGCATGAGGATGGCCTAGCAGGGGCGGAGCGCGCTGTCCGAATCGCGCCCCTGTAGTCGACGCTGCCGCCCGCGGATGCGGTGCGTCGTGCGCTGAGCCGGTGACGAGGCCTCGCGGCGGCGCGCTACAGTCGCTGGCGTGTGTCCTCATCGGATCAAGGAGCGCCGTCTCATGGAAGATGCTTCGCGCAAGTCGCTGCGTTTCGCAGCGGTGTTTCTAACCGGCAGCCTGTTGCTCTCGATGACCGTCTTGGCGAATCCGCCCGAGGACAGTCCCATCGCGCACTGGTATGCGCAGACCTACGGCGTGTCCATCGCCGAAGCCGAGCGCCGCACCATGCGCGAGCTCGAGATCGGCAAGCTGGGACAGCGCATTGAGGCCGAACGGCCGGACACGTTCGCGGGCCTGTACATCGAGCACCGACCGACCTATCGCGTGGTGGTGCGCTTCACCGGCGACGCCAAGGCGCAACTCGCCGCCTACAGCGACGATCCTCTGTTCGTGGCGGAAACCGCGCCAAGGTCGCTACAAGTCCTGCGCAGCACCCAGCAACTACTGACTCAGCGCCTGCACGAGGCGGGCATCGAGTTTCTGTCCGAAACCGACCTTAAGACTTCACATGTCGACATCTTCGTGCGCGACGTGGAGCAAGCCGCCGCGTGCCTGGCGGACCTGCCGGTGATGAAGGAAGGCTTCGTCCGGATACACAAGACGAGCGGATTCATCGAGCCGACCTAAGCCGCCGGGTGCGGATCCCGGGCCGATACGCGTGGACACGCGCTTGACTCCGCCGGCGTTACCGTCCGCTATGGCCGATCTGGCTTAGAGGAGATGCGCCATGGAGCGAGTCACCGGCAGTTGCCTGTGCGGCGACGTCCGATTGGTGGCCTCGGGTCGCCCCTACCGGGTCGGCCTGTGCCACTGCCTCGATTGCCGCAAGCACTCCGGCTCCGTGTTTCACGGCTCCGCGATCTTCCCCGAGGACGCGGTGACGGTGGCCGGCGAAACGCGCGACTACGCCGGACGCCACTTCTGCCCGCGCTGCGGCTCATCGGTGTTCGCGCGTATGGGCGATGAGATCGAAGTGAGCCTGGGCGCTCTGGATGTTCCCGATCAGCTGACGCCGACATACGAGAACTGGACGATCCGCCGCGAGTCGTGGTTGCCGGCGTTTCCGTTCAAGCGGCATTACGAACGCGATCGCGAGGGCACGGGGCGCGCCGACAGCTAAAAATGGGCAGGCAAGTCGATGCGGCTCACTCACTGGCGGCTAGTGCAGTTCTGTGAGCTTGGGCCGTCATGCGCTACTTCTGGGGCGTATGTGCTTGCGCGCACCACTTTTCAGCCAAGAAACTTCTGACGCCGCGGTGCAGCGGCCGCCGACTGTATTCGGCACACGAAACCGAGACCATGGGCTCGTCACCGCACTCCTGGCGCGCACTCGTCACGGTTACGCCGTCATGAGCATGCGCAGCCACTTGGGTGAATTTGGTGAACGCTGTTTGACCTGTATACATATAATATGCATATATTAACGCATGGTCGAGTTTGATCCTCAAAAAGCTGCCGCGAACCTCAAAAAGCATGGGATAGCGCTAGCCGATGCGGAGCCCGTGATCTACGACGAACGGGCGCTAACACTTGAGGATCACGCTGACGACGAAGTCCGTTCCGTCACTGTGGGCCGCGATGCCTTGCGTCGCATCTTGGTGGTGGTGTGGGTGGAGCGAGGCGATCGGGTACGCATCATTTCGGCGCGCCCGGCGACGGCAAAAGAGAGGCAGGCCTATGAAAGCTGAATACGATTTCTCCAATGCCAAGCGTGGCGCGGTCAAGCCGGCGGCAGGAAAGACGCGCATCACTATCTACCTGGATGACGACGTGCTGACCCACTTTCGGGACGTCGCCACCGGCGAGGGCCTGGGCTATCAGACAGTGATCAACCGTGCGCTACGCAACGCGATGCAGTCTGCCGAGGGAGCTTCGCAGGCCGATGTCCCTTCGTTGCTGGCAGAAATAAAGTACACGCTGGACGAAATGAAACAGCGCCTACCTGCCGCCACCGTTTCGGAACGAGGGGCGCTGTATACCGGGGTCGATCAGGCGTTGACGCGTCAGTACAGCGACCGAGGCGACCGCACGCCGAAGGTCGGCGACTCCGCGAGGGTCGCGGTGAGTGATTCGGCAGAAGGAGGCGATGCGCCTACGCCTCGAAGAACTCAGAAAGGCGCGCAAAGCAGAACCTCCAGAGGAGGCGATGCTGTGGGCCATCCAGGCCTGAGTCTCGAGACCGCGGACAAATTGCTCGATATGCTCGGGAGCGATGACCGTTTTCGCGAATTGTTCGTGCAAGACCCAGCGGCCGCGTTGAAGCAAATCGGTGTGATGGACGTGCACGACAAGACTGCCCGCTTGGGGGTGACGCATCTGGCTCCGAAGGCGGAAATCGAGGCAGCTCGCGCTGAGTTGCTCCAGCACCTGATATTTGCCGATGCTCACAATGCGATTCGGAGCTTCGAAGCGGACAACGTTGTTTCCATTCTTAGCGCAAAACGCGCGTGATGGTGAGGTTGGGTATCTCTAGATCTTTGACCGCGGTGTTGCCTGAAGCCAAGAAGATAGATGCTGCGTTAGATCGGTTTGATCGACAGAAGTTAGCGTCGCAGGGCAACACTTGTGATAGCTCGGCGGAGGTATGCGATGAAGTTTTATGGAAAGAAAAGCTTCTCAGAGGCGGCGCCTATGGCGCTGGAAGAAGTGGCGCTGGCTGTGACAGCGACGGAAGCAGCGCAGCTCATATGTTTTCTTGAAAAATGCGTTTCTGAGATGAGCGGTAACCAGAAATGGGAGCATGCTCACTTCAATGATCATCTATCTAATGGAGAGCCTGGTGGCTTGATCATTTTCTCGGAAGAGGCCATGGCGAAGCCCTAGAGGCAGTATCAGGCGGGGGCAGGGTGCTCGAACGGCGCGCGTGTAACACTGCTCGGACAGGCATCCGGTCGACTCGACTGATTCAGTACTCGATGGTTTACGCCAATCCTGCTTGGGGCGTCGGTGTGCGACGTGCCCAGCGCGCTATGGCGGACATCAGCTCGTAGACCAGCAGCGGCGCGGCCCAGCTCAGCCACAGCAGCGTCGGGATCAGCACCGCCGGATGCGCCAGCGTCATCATGCCCGGCACCTGGATCGACAAGCGGAACACCATCGGCGCCAGGGTGACGATGTAGTTGCGCAGCATCCAGCGCCTGTGGTCCTGCGTGCGGCCGGCGCGGATCGCGATATAGCCGGGCAGGGAGGTGCACAGCCAAGCCAGCGCAGTCGCGGCGAACGCGGCCTGCAGGGCGAAACCGCCGGGCGTGGTGGCGATCAGGCCGGCGGCGCCGACGCAGGCGACCAGCATTGCGCTCAGGTATACGCGGCCGGTCCAGCGGTGCGCGCGCGGGTAGGCATTGCGCAGGCGCGTGATGAACTGCCACGGCCCCAGCAGTGCGGTCAGCGTGCCGCCGGCCAAGTGCGTCCACAGCCAGGCCCGCCGCGACCAGAACATGCCGTAGGCGTTAGGGTCTTGCGCTGCGTACTTGTGGAAGGTGCCCCACAGGAAGTGCAGCACCACGGCTACCGCGAGCAGCCACAACGCGGCCCACGCGACGCGGCGGGCCACGATCGCGGCGGTGACTGAACCTGCTGCACGGCTGGATGGGGCCATGATGCCCTCGCTGGCGATAAGTCGGTTAGTGCTTGCTGCCCGAATCATAGCCCGCGTGCCTGTGGGTTCCGGGGCGTCGGCGTTCGCTTCAGCGCATCTCGCGCACGGTCCATCGACGCAGCGGTGCGTTAGCGCCTACGGCTGGCCGGTGAGGATATTTCGATGCGGCTGATCGCCAGACCTGGGTGTAGTACACCCAAGGCCGCGTTCCCGCACACGAGTACGTCGGTACGCGGGTTCCGCCGTGCGGCGGATCGCACGCTGCTCAATCGACCGAAACGCCGGCCCTCAGCATGGCCTCCAGCAACGGCCGCTGTTGCTCCCGTTCCAGGCCGGCGAGGATCTCCGCGAGATCGCCCGGCCGCTCGTTCTGGCCGAGCTTGAACTTGGCGTAGGCCGCGATCACGCGCGCGCGGAAGGCGACCACGTACGGAGCCAGCTTGGCGTAGCGCGCGCCCATGTCGGCGACCGCCCAGGCGTTCGGGCGACCGCGCTCCATATGGTCGACCAGGCGGTTCAGTGCATTCTGGGTAGCTTCGTCGCTGTCGTCGAACTCGACTTCGATCTCCAGTTGCACGCTCTCGTAGTTCCAGGTCGGCGCCTGGGTGCGGTCGCTCAGCCACGAGGGCGAGATGTAGCCGTGCGCGCCCTGGAACACCGCCAAGGCGCGCGGTTGCTGGCGCAGCAGGTCGGTATGCGGATGGGTGCGCGGCACATGGCCCAGCAGGCTGAGCTCGCCGTCGGCGCCGCGTTCCAGCAATAGCGGTACCGGCGTGGCCAGCGGTGCGGCGTCGGTGGAGCTGATCACCAGCGCGAACGGATACGCGGCGATCATGCTGTCGACGTCGGAAAGGGCGGCGGGCTTGTAGACGGGATGGGGGTTCATGCGCTCGGGGCGTCGGTGCGATCGGCAATTCTAGGAGCAAACCGGCGGCGCGGATGCCCGCTACTGCACGAAGATCAGCAACACACCGCACGGGTCCCAGACATGCAGCACGCTGGAGTCGTCCACCGGTTCGGGCGGCATGTAGCGCGCCGGCGCATAGCGGCCGCTGGCCACGACCTCCTTGGCGCGCTGGTGCCAGGCTTCGATGTCCGGCACGCCGATCACCATCATGAAGTTCTCGGCCCAGTCCTTGACGTAGTAGTTCTGCAGCCGGAAGCGCTGCCCGTTCATCTCGAAGTCGGCAGTGCCGCCCCAGCCCTCGGACAGGGCGAACCCCATGGCCTGGTAGAAGCCTTTGGACACTTCGAAGTCCTGGGCGGGGACGTAGGCCTTGAGGTCGGTGATGCTTAAGGACATCTCTCTCGCTCCTGAGACAGGATCTGATGCCGATGGCTCGCTTTCGAGCGCTATTCAACCATCTCCCACATCCGATTGCGCGGTTGCGTTACGTCCGCGTCCAACGCGCGAGGCCATCGGCTTTACGGTTCGATTACCCGCCTTTCACGGTCCCCTCCATGCGCCATGCTCGAATGCGCGCGTCCACTCGGGCACGGGAGAACGAGCATGAGGAAGTACACGGTAACGACAGCACTGGCGCTGCTGCTGGTCTGCGGATCCGCCTTCGCGACGGTGGTGACCGTTAGCGGCCAAGGGCAGAGCTACGATCCGGGCATCGCCCTGGCGGATGCGCGCGCGGATGCGAATGCCCAATGCATCGCGCAAGGCGGCACGCCGCTGGAAGAGATCTACAACCATGTCACTCGCGCCAACCTGTGGCTGGCGAGTTCGATCTGGCGTTGCGACGTACCTTGACGCAGGCGTCGTGGGCTGCCGTTCCGCGCGCATGGACGGCTAACGTTCGGTAACCGTGAAGAACGGCGAACAAGCGCTAGACCCTGCCTTAACCGCCCAGCACGCAGCGTGCAGATTAGCCGGACCCCACCCGGCGCTTACGAGGCGATCGATATGGGCAAGGACACCAGCAAGCAAGGCGGCGAAGGCCCGCCGGACGGGCAAGGTCATCAGCCGCTGCCGGGCGAAAACCCGCATTCCTGCGAAGGGCAGGCGCGCCGCAAGCACGTTCAGAACGCGGACCTGCCAGAGGGCGAAGGGCATCAGCCGTTGCCGGGCGAGGATCCGCCGTCGAAGGACTAGCCCTGAGCGTCATCGGCGCTGCACGAGCGCAGCGCCGACGCTTCGATGTATGTTCGCGGTGTTAGCTGCTAGCGGCACGCAGCGATTCGACTGCGTTCTTCGGCCAAGCGAAGTAAGTCCGCCACGCATAACCCCACGGCACCACCAAAGCCAACAGCGGCAGCGCCAAGAACGAAGCCGCGACTTCGCCGGTAGGCGTGCCCCACAAGGTCCCGGCCTGCCACAGCGGATAGGCGATGAAGGCCAGCCACACTGTCTTGTAGCCGATGGTGAAGAACATCAGCGGCAACCAGCGTAGCGGACGCAGCAGGCCGAACAGGGCGAGCGCGGGGTAGGTGGCCCACACGGCGAATGCGACCGCGCGCACCGGATCCCAGGGCCCTTAGTGGGTTAGCAATGCGCTCCATGCGGTGGGCGTGACGAACACCAGCATCAGCAGAAAGAACAATCGCAGGCCCCAGAGCTGGATCGGGCGCACGCCTTCGTGGCGCGGGTCGGGTGCGAACGGGTTGCGCATGGCGTCAGTCCTCGGAGGGCAGCGTGGGATCGAACGCGAGCAGGTCGCCGGGTTGGCATTCCAGCACCGCGCAGATCGCTTCTAGCGTGGAGAAGCGGATGGCTTTGGCCTTGCCGGTCTTGAGGATCGACAGGTTGGCCAGAGTGATGTCGATGCGCGAGGCGAGCTCGGTGAGCGTCATGCGGCGCGCATGCAGTTGTTCGTCCAGGCGGACCAGGATCGCCATGTCACACCGTCCCTTCGAGATCGGCGCGCATGCGGGCGCCGTGGGCGAATACGCCCGACAGCACGAACAGCAGCAGCACCGACAGCCAGGGCGCGAAGGAGAAGGCTTCAATGCGGCCCGGCTCCCACACCGCGGCGGCGATCGCGGCGACGATCAGGCGCAGCACTTCCAGCGCGACCACGCTCCAGGCGATCCGGTCGAGGCGGCGCACGTTCTCGAGGATGAAGGGATCGCCGTTGCGCACGGTGTCGACGATGGCCAGCAACCGGCGCAGCACGGTGTGCACGATCGCGGCGCCGGCGATACCGACCATGACGATGCCGCGCAGGCCGTACGAAGCCTGCGGGTACTTGGCGACCAGGTCGAAACCCAGCGCGCGTTCGGGCCAGCCGTTCATCAGGAAGCTGGCGCTGAGCAGCACGATCAGGCAGACCAGGTAGATCAGGTTCAAGACCGTCAGGCCCTGGATGACCGGGCGGGCGACGGCGAGGGCGCGGGCGGAGGTGCGGTTCATAGAAGGCTCCCTGCAGGTTATCGTGTAGCGATAATAAACATATCGTTTTACGATAAAAATAGGCCGGAAGACAGGGGCACTCGGCGCGGAGAGCCCAGCGGCAGGGCATTGCGACTGCCGCCGCGACCGCTGCCCGCGGCGTGCCCGAGGGGTCGCCGACGGCTTTGCGATTGTTGGCTGTTCGCTTCGGCCCTGCACAAGGGCACAGGAACTACGGCCAAAAAGGCACTCAAATCGCCGCCTAGCGAGGCGAGGCCGCTTGACCTCGCCTACCAAAGAAAAGAGAATGATCGTTCATTCTACGATGTGGCCGCGGTCTGTCCGACCGCAATAACGACCTGAGGCTCCCCCATGCCGTCGCGCAAGTCCATGACTCATAACGCTATTTCCCGCGTCCCCGCAGTACTCACCGTGGCCGTGCTGGCGCTGTCCCTAGCCGCCTGCGGCAAGGGCGGCGAGCCGCAGGGCGGTCCCGGCGGCCAGAAGGGCCAGGTCACCGTGGTGACCCTGAAGCTCGAGACCGTCACCCTGACCCGCGAACTGCCGGGCCGCACCAGCGCCTCGCTGGTTGCCGAGGTGCGGCCGCAGGTCAGCGGCATCGTCGAACAGCGCCTGTTCGTCGAAGGCGGATTGGTGCGCGCCGGCCAGCCGCTGTATCAGCTGGACGACAAGACCTACGCCGCCGATCTGGAAACCGCCAAGGCCACGCTCGCGCGCGGCGAGGCGGCGCTGAACTCGGCGCGTTTGAACGCACAGCGCTCCAGCGACCTGGTCAAGATCGACGCGGTCAGCAAGCAGGACGACGAAACCGCGGTCGCCACGCTCAAGCAGAGCCAGGCCGATGTGGCTTCGGGCCGCGCGGCGGTGCAAAGCGCCGGCGTCGTGCTGGGACGCGCGCGCATCACCTCGCCGATCAGCGGCCGCATCGGCAAGTCGGCGGTGACCCAGGGTGCTCTGGTCACGGCCAATCAGGCCGATGCCCTGGCGGTGGTGCAGCAACTCGATCCGGTGCACGTCGACATCAGCCAGTCCAGCGCCGAATTGCTGGCGCTGCGCAAGCAGATCGCCGCCGGCACGCTCACCGAGGCCAACACGCCGGTGACGATCCTGTTGGAGGACGGCAGCCAGTACCCGCTGCAAGGCAAGCTCGCGTTCTCGGAAGTCACCGTGGACGAAGGCACCGGCAGCTTCCTGCTGCGCGTGGTGGTGCCCAACCCCGACAACCTGCTGATGCCCGGCATGTACGTGCGCGCGCTGATCGGCACCGGCGTGCGCCAGAACGCGCTGCTGGTTCCGCAGCAGGGCATCAACCGTGACCCGAAGGGCAATGCGACCGCGATGGTCGTCAACGCCAAGGGCCAGGTCGAGCCGCGCGAAGTCCAGGTCAGTCAGGCCATCGGCGACAAGTGGCTGGTCGAAGGCGGCCTGAAGGCCGGCGACAAGGTGATCGTCGAGGGCCTGCAGAAGATCGGCCCCGGCATGCCGGTCGACGCGACCGAGAAGGGCGCCGCCCCGGCCAAGCCGGCCGCGGCCCCCGCCGCCGCGCCGAAGCAGTAATCGGAGAAATTCATGGCACGGTTCTTTATCGATCGCCCGATCTTTGCCTGGGTCCTGGCGATCATCATCATGTTGGGGGGCGCGATCGCGATCACCCAGCTGCCGATCTCGCAGTACCCGACCATCGCGCCGCCGACCGTATCGGTGAACGCGTCCTACCCCGGTGCTTCCGCCAAGGCCGTCGAAAACTCGGTGACCCAGATCATCGAGCAGAACATGAAGGGCATCGACGGCCTGATGTACATGTCGGCGACCAGTTCGTCCGACGGTCAGTCCGGCGTGACCCTGACCTTCGAAAGCGGCGTCGACCCCGACATCGCCCAGGTGCAGGTGCAGAACAAGCTGCAGCTGGCCACGCCCTTGCTGCCGCAGATCGTGCAGCAGCAGGGCGTGAGCGTGTCGAAGGCGAACTCGTCGTTCCTGCAGGTCATCGGCTTCGTGTCCGAGGACGGCAGCATGAACGGCGCCGACATCGCCGACTACGTGGCCGCCAATCTGGTCGATCCGCTGGCGCGCGTCGACGGCGTCGGCAGCACCCAGCTGTTCGGCACCAAGTACGCGATGCGCATCTGGCTGGATCCGGACAAGCTCAACACCTACAAGCTGACCCCGACCGACGTCATTACCGCCCTGCGGGCGCAGAACGCGCAGGTCGCGGTCGGCCAGCTCGGCGGCACGCCGTCGGTGAAGGGCCAGCAGCTCAACGCCACCATCACCGCGCAGGACCGCCTGCAGACCGCCGAACAGTTCCAGAACATCGTGGTGCGTTCCAATAGCAGCGGCGCGGTGCTGAAGCTGCGCGACGTCGCGCGCGTCGAACTGGGCCAGGAGGACTACAGCACCATCGCCCGCTTCAACGGCAAGCCGGCCACCGGCATCGCGATCTCGCTGGCGACCGGCGCCAACGCGCTGGCCAACGCGCTGGCCACCGCGCAGGCGGTGCAGGCCGAGCTGGAGCAGCTCAAGCCCTCGTTCCCCAAGGGCTTGAAGGCGGTGACGCCGTTCGACACCACGCCGTTCGTGCGCGTGGCGATCGAGGAAGTGATCAAGACCCTGCTCGAAGCGATCGTGCTGGTGTTCCTGGTGATGTACCTGTTCCTGCAGAACTTCCGCGCCACCCTGATCCCGACGATCGCGGTGCCGGTGGTGCTGTTGGGCACCTTCGGCCTGCTGGCGCTGTTCGGCTACTCGGTCAATATGCTGACCATGTTCGCGGTGGTGCTGGCGATCGGCTTGCTGGTGGACGACGCCATCGTCGTGGTCGAGAACGTCGAGCGCGTGATGAGCGAGGAAGGGCTGTCGCCGGTCGAAGCCACGCGCAAATCGATGGACCAGATCACCGGCGCCCTGATCGGCATCGGCCTGGTGCTGTCGGCGGTGTTCGTGCCCATGGCGTTCCTGGGCGGCGCCACCGGCGTCATCTATCGTCAGTTCTCGGTGACCATCGTTTCGGCGATGGCGCTATCGGTGCTGGTCGCGATCGTGCTGACCCCGGCGCTGTGCGCGACCATGCTCAAGCCCATCGCGAAGGGCCAGCACGCGTCCGACAAGGGCTTCTTCGGCTGGTTCAACAAGAAGTTCGACGCCGGCAACAGCAAGTATCAGGGCGTGGTGCGCGGCATCGTCACCCGTTCGGGCCGCTTCATGATGGTGTTCGTCGCGATGGCGGTGCTGATGGGCGTGATGTTCTTCCGCCTGCCGTCCTCGTTCCTGCCGCAGGAGGATCAGGGTTTCCTGTTCACCATCGTGCAGGCGCCGGTCGGCGCGACCCAGGAGCGCACCGGCGAGGTGCTCAAGAAGGTCGAGGAGCAGTTCCTGTCCGACAAGGCCGTGGATTCGCTGTTCACCGTGCAAGGCTTCAGCTTCGCCGGTAACGGCCAGAACGCCGGCATGGCGTTCTCGCAGCTCAAGCCGTGGGAAGAGCGTGCAGCCACCTGGGGCGACCGCTGGCGCTGGCTGACCAGCTTCGGCAAGACCCCGATGCCGGACAACAGCGTCAACGGCGTGGTCGGGCGTGCGATGGGCAGTTTCATGCAGATCAAGGACGCGTTCGTGTTCGCGCTGGCGCCGCCGGCGGTGTTCGAACTGGGCAACTCCAACGGCTTCGTGTTTTACCTGAAGGACAACGCCGGTTTGGGCCACGACGCCCTGGTCGCCGCGCGCAACCAGTTCCTCGGCATGGCCGCACAGAACGAGGCGATGCAGAACGTGCGACCCAATGGCATGGAAGACACGCCGCAGTTCCGCGTCGACGTCGACAACCAGAAGGCGTCGGCCCTGGGTCTGAACATCGCCGACATCAACTCCACCCTGCAGGCGGCCTGGGGCGGTCAGTACATCGACGATTTCGTCGATCGCGGCCGGGTCAAGCGCGTCTACATCCAGGCCGACGCGCCGTTCCGCATGGTGCCCAGCGACTTCAACCGCTGGTACGTGCGCAACGACAAGGGCGAGATGGTGCCGTTCTCGGCGTTCGCGACCACGCGCTGGGAATACGGGTCGCCGCGACTGGAGCGTTACAACGGCGTATCGGCGCTGGAAATCAACGGCGAGGCCAAACCGGGCGTGAGCTCGGGCCAGGCCATGGCCGAGGTCGAGAAGCTGGTGGCTCAGCTGCCGGCGGGCATTGGCCTGGAATGGACGGGGCTGTCGTTCCAGGAGCGCCAGGCCGGCGCCCAGACGCCGCTGCTGTACACGCTGTCGTTGCTGATCGTGTTCCTGTGTCTGGCGGCGATGTACGAAAGCTGGGCGATCCCGACCTCGGTGCTGCTGATCGCGCCGATGGGCATCCTGGGCACGGTGCTGGCCACGTGGCTGCGCGGCATGGAGCGCGACGTCTACTTCCAGGTGGCGATGCTCACTACCGTGGGCTTGTCGAGCAAGAACGCGATCCTGATCGTCGAGTTCGCCAAGGAGAATCTGAAGAACGGCATGGATCTGATCGGCGCCACCCTGGCCGCGGTGCGCGACCGTCTGCGCCCGATCATCATGACCTCGCTGGCCTTCGGCCTGGGCGTGTTGCCGCTGGCCCTGGCCACCGGCGCGGGTTCCGGCGCGCAGCGCGCGATCGGTACCGGCGTGCTCGGCGGCATGGTGGTGGGCACCTTCCTGGGCATCTTCTTCGTCCCGCTGTTCTTCGTGGTGGTCGAGAAATTGTTCGTGAGGAAGAAGCACGCGCCCGCTGCGCAGGCTACGGAAGGAGTGCAGAGCCATGAATAAACTGTCGATCCATGCGCTGGCGCTGGCGATTACGCTGGCGACCGCCGGCTGCGTGAGCCTGGCGCCGAAACTGCCGGTCGCCGACGCGGCGATCCCGGGCGAGTGGCCGTTGCCGCCGACCACCCAGGCTTTCGCCGGCGCCGCGCCGACGGGCGAGGCCACCGAGGCGGTCTCCACCGCCGCGGTGGCCGACATCGGCTGGCGCGATTTCTTCGTCGACCAGAACCTGCAGACCTTGATCGGCCGCGCGCTGGAGAACAACCGCGATCTGCGCGTGGCCGTGCTGAACGTGGAGAAGGCGCGCGCGCAGTACCGCATCCAGCGCGCCGACCGCGTCCCGGCGGTCGGCGTGAATGCGCAGCTACAGCGCACCGGCGGCGACAACCAGGCGGTCAGCGATCAGTACACCGCCGGGGTGGGCATCACCAACTTCGAACTGGATCTGTTCGGTCGCGTGCGCAACCTGAGCCAGTCGGCGTTGCAGCGCTACTTCGCCGAGGAGGAGGCGCGCCGCGGCGCGCAGCTGAGCCTGATCGCCGAGGTCGCCAACGCCTACCTGACCCTGGCCGCCGACCGCGAGCTGCAGTCGGTGTCCGAGGCGACCTTGAAGAACCAGCAGTCGGCCTACGACCTGACCGTGAAGCGGCGCGAGCTGGGCGCGGTGTCGGGCCTGGAAGTCAGCCAGGCGCGCACCCAGGTCGAGCAGGCGCGCGCGGACGCGGCGCGCTATGCGGGGCAGGTGGCCCAGGACATCAACGCGCTGAATCTGCTGGTCGGCGAGCCGGTCGATCCGTCGTTGCTGCCGCAGCGCTTGAGCGATGAGGTGAGCGGCATCGCGGCCCTGCCGTCCGGTCTGCCGTCGGAGGTGCTGTTGCGCCGTCCCGACGTGCTGCAGGCCGAGCACACGCTGCGCGCGGCCAACGCCAACATCGGCGCCGCACGCGCGGCGTTCTTTCCGTCGATCAGCCTGACCGGCTTGTTCGGCAGCGCCAGCACCGAGCTGTCTGGGCTGTTCGATGCCAACACGCGCGCCTGGTCGGTCAACCCGGTGATCAACATCCCGATCTTCCAGGGCGGCAAGCTGCGCGCGGGCCTGGATTCGGCGAAGGCCGATCAGCAGATCGCCCTGGCGCAGTACGAGAAGGCGATCCAAGCCGGTTTCCGCGACGTCGCCGACGCCCTAGCGCTGACCCAGACCCTCGCCCAACAGCGCGAGGCGCAGCAGGCGCTGGTGGAAGCCGCGGCGCGCGCGGACCAGCTCTCGACCGCGCGCTACAAGGCCGGTCGCGACAGCTACCTCAACCAGCTCGATGCCCAGCGCACGCTGTACGGCGCGCAGCAAGGCCTGGTGAGCACGCGCTTGAGCGAGCAGGTCAATCGGGTGACGCTCTACAAGGTCCTCGGAGGTGGCTGGAACGAGCGCAGCCAATGAGCACTCCCAAGCGTACCGTCAAAGCCGAGGAGCGCGCGCTGGCGCAGCGCGAGCGGATACTGGTTGCCGCGCAGAAATGCTTCGTGATGCATGGCTTCCATGCCGCGAGCATGGCCAACATCGCCGAGACGGCCGGCATGAGCGCCGGCCTGATCTATCGCTACTTCAAGGCCAAGAACGACATCATCCTGGCCATCATCGAGCGTCAGCTCGAAGAAGCCAGGGCCGATGTGGCCAAGCTGCATGCGAGCAGCGATCTGGTCGGCGGCATCGCCGAAGTGTTTCAGCAGTGGCAGGCCAACGATCCCAGCATCACCAACGCGGCGCTGTTTCTGGAGCTTACCGCCGAGGCCACGCGCGATCCCGAGATCGCCGCGGCCACGCATGCCTCCGACAAGGTGTTCCGCGCCGATCTGGCGGCGTGGTTCGCGCGCAGCTGCGAGCAGGGCGGCCTGGGCGTGCCCGAGTGCGAGGTCGAAACCCGGGTGTTGATCCTGCAGTCGTTGATCGAGGGCCTGGCGATGCGTTCGATCGCGCAGCCGGACTTGAGCGTGGCGCAGGTGAGGGTGGCGCTGGAGCGGGTCCTGCCGGGGTTGCTGTCGACCACGGATTGAACGGCCGGCGCCGCGGCGCCGACGAATCGCTTTAAGACGGCCGCCTTCGGGCGGCTGTCTTGTCTGTGGGTTGCGATCGGGCGCGCGATGTTCGCGCCGTCACGCTCAGCGCTTGCTCGCCAACACCCCATCCAGCGCCAGCTGCGCCTTGAAGCCCGCCTTGTCCAGGCGCTTGGCGACTTCGCGCGGCACGTCGCGGCCGCTGGTGAGCTTGTTCGGACTGCCGGTGTAGTGGAACAGACGGCCCCCGCGGCGCAGCACGCGCGCGAGGTGGTCGTAGAACGTTTGCGAGTACAACTCGCCGGCGATGCCGAAGCGCGGTGGATCGTGGAGCAGAGCGTCCACCGAGGCGTCGCCGATCTGCGCGATCGCTTTCGACACGTCGGCATGGGTGAGCTGCAGACGGCCGCCGCTGCTGGGCGCGTCGGGGTCGGGCGACCAGGGGTTGAGCGTGCGTAGCCACAGCACGCTCTCGTTCTTCTCGAAGGACTGGATGTGCGCGGCGCCGGCCTCCAGGCAGCAGGCGGCGAAGTAGCCCAGGCCGCCGCAGGTATCCAGCACCGCTTTGCCGCGCGGTTCGACCAGCGCGACCTTGCGCTGCGCGTCGTCAACAGGCGAGGTCTTCGCGGTGGGCAGCATCTTGATGCCGTCGATCTCGAAAGTAGGCGCGCCCCATTCGGTCGGCACCAGCTTGATCAGCGAGCCGGCGTAGCGCGATACCGCCGCGTAGTCCTCGCCGTCCCAGTAGTAGATGGTGCGGTCCTTGAGCGTATCCGGGTAGGGATAGGCCTGGTCGCGCCAGTGCCAGGCGTCCGCTTCCAACCGCGTCTCCTGGTTCGATCGACCCAGATCCAGCGAGCCGGTCCACGCGCCGGCCTTGGCGTCGCGTGCGGCCAGCAAAGCATCGGCGACGGGGCGGGTGAGCAGGGGGCCTGAGTAATGGGACACGGCGGGCGGCATCTCGGAGGGCGCGATGGTGAGCGCATGCATCCGGAGCGATCGGGAGCAGTGCGGCTTGGAGCTGCGGATCGTACCGCGCGCCAACGCCCTTGTGAGCCAGGACGAGTTCGTCGACGCCGCTATCCGCGTGCCAGCGGCGTGGGGGCCGTCTTCATGGGGACGCGCGGATGCGCGTGTCGATGGCGATCCAGTTGGTTTCCCAGGTCCGGCCGCCGTCGCCGGAGTAGGCCTGCTCGAAGCGCGCCGAATCGGGCGTGATGTCGGAGATCACGAAGCGCACCAGGATCGCGCGGCCATCCAGGTCCTCCGGGCCGTAGAACTCGCCGCGCCCGTTCTGGAATCCGCCGTACAGCGGACGGGTCAGCATGCCGTTGCCGGCGCTGGCGTAGTTGATGTTCCACTGCCGCGTCTGCGGGTTGTACAGGCGCAAGCTGGTGCCGTGGATGCGGCCGCTGGGGCCTTCGATGCGCAGCTCGACCAGGTTGGCGCGATCGTCCAGCACGCCGCTCACCACGCTGGTGCCCGTGTACTCCACCCAGTCCTGCGATCCCGATAAGGGGCGCGTCAGCCGGCGCACCTGGGTCTTCCAGGTGCCGAACTCCCAGTCGAAATCGTGTTGGCCGTCGCGCTGCGCGGTCGCGGCCTGCGGCGGTTGCGCGGACGCCGTCATCGCCAGCAGGGCCAGCAGGCAGGCGCCGTGGCGCCAGTGTCGCAGGGCGTTTTGCATCGCGGGGCTCCGTTTCGCATGATGGCGCACAGATTGCGAGCGCGAGGCGGCCATGAACAAGAACGCACCTGCAGGTAACCGTGCCCGGCCCAATCCGCTGGAAGGCTGTCCGCTCGCGGCGGCGTTCGCTGCCATCGGCGGCAAATGGAAGCTGACGATTCTGTACTGGCTGGCCCACGGCGAACTGCATTTCGCCGGCCTGACGCGCCGGGTCGCGCCGATCTCGCACAAGGTGCTGGCGCAGCAACTGCGCGAACTCGAGGCCGACGGCATCGTGGAGCGCACCCCGACCGGCACGCCACCCGCGCCGGTGATCTATCAACTCACCGCGTACGGCCAGACGCTGCTGCCGCTTATCGAGAGCGTGCGAGTCTGGGGCGAAGGGCATCTACAGCGGAGATCCGCATCGCCTGTCGCCGCGGAGGGCCTGGCATGCGGCGTGGCCATCGAGCCGCGCGGTGAGGCGCATTCGTGACCCTCAAAGCGGTGTCGCGATCGAGGCCGGGGGCCGCTACGGCGACGGTAATGTCGTATCCGTAGCGGTTGAGTCCGCAAAGCAAGCCATCGCAGCTGGCTTCGCGGCCCAGACGCTTCGTCGGAACTCAGAACTGCCCCAAACCCCACGCGTCGTACAGCGCCTGCAAAGCGAAGCGCTGGCCCAAGGTGACCTGGCCCCGGGCGGTGTAATGCATGGGGTCGTTGTTGTAGGCCTCCAGGTCGCGGCCGTTGACCAGGTAGACATTCGGATCGGCGTCGGCAACGGCTTGCTGCGCGTTCCAGATGTGCTGGCGATAGGTCCACACCGGCGTGTCGCGGATGGTGGCGACGTAGAAATCCAGATTCGGCTTGTTGAGCTGGGCCCTCAAGGTCGCGATCAGGCGTTCTAGATTGGCCTGGTAGTGCTGGGCGTACTTGATGTCGCCCGAATCGCTTTCGCCCTGCATCCAGAACACGCCCTGGATATCCAGCGCGATGCCGCCTGCGGCCATGGCTTGCGTGGCGTGGTTGATGGTGTTGATCAGATAGTCGTAACGGTTGATGCCGGGATCGGTCGGGTCCCAATCCACCGCGAGCAAAGTTCCGCCCTTGCTGTACTTGATGATCGCGATCGGCTCGTTAAGGTGCGCGGCGACCTCGCGGCCGATTCCCAACTCGGGCCCGAACATGTTGTTGCGGTAGAGCGAATGTTCGTATCCGCTGCCGTAGGCGGGGCGCATCGCGTCCCAACCCGGGCCGACGCCGCTGTCCGGATGGCCCTTGTAGATCAAGGCCTGGGTGTAGTCGCTGTCCCAATGGCCGAAGCCGATGGTGTAGAGGTCCTGCTGCGGATTAAGGCCGTTGGCCGGGTTGTTCCTGCGAACGCCGGTGCCTTCGGCATTGGACTGTCCGGCGACGATGTAGGTGCGCAGGGTCGGCATCGGGGCTTGCTGGGCCTGTGCGCTGGAACTGCCACCGAACACGCACAGGGCGAGCATGAGGCCGATACCGCGACGGGCGCGCTGGCGAGAGCTGGAATGCGACATATGGGGTTGTCCTCTTTGGGGCGCGGACGCTAGCCGGTCATTACGATCGGCTAGCGTCCGACGCCGGGGTCGAATTGGCGAGCCGGCCTTACCAGGGGACCTGGCCCAGGCTCCAGGCGGTGTAGAGCCCTTGCAGCGCGAACCGATTGCCCAGCGTGACCTGGCCTGCCGCGGTGTAGTGAGCGGGGTCGTTGTCGTAGGCCTGCAGATCGCGGCCGCTGACCCAATTGACGTTGGGGTCGGCGTCGGCGACGGCCTGCTGCGCATTCCAGATCATCTGACGATAGGTCCAATGCGGCGTATCGCGGATGGTGGCGAGGTGGAAGGGCAGTTGCGGCTTGCCCAGTTGCGTCCTCAAGGTCGCGATGAACTGCTTGAGATTCGCCTCGTAGGCCTGCGCATACGGCAAGGCGATGGAATCGCTTTCGCCCTGCATCCAGAACACGCCCTGGATATCCAGTTCGACACCGGCGGCCTGGGCGGCGGCGGTCGCGTTGGCGATGGCGACCAGCAAGTGGTCGTACTGGTTGGTGCCCGGATCGGCGGGGTTCCAGTCCACCGCCAGGGTGGTGCTGCCCTTGGATTGCTTGATCAGTACGATCTGTTCTTCGAGGTAGTGGGCCATGCTGCGCGCGATGCCCAGCTCGGGACCGAACAAGTGATAGTTGAGCGGATTGCTTTCGTGCCCGAGGCCGTAGGTCGCGCGCATCACGTCCAGGCGCTGGCCGACACCGCTGTCCGGATGGCCTTTGTAGATTAGGGTCTGGCTGTAGGTGGTGTCGTAGTGGCCGAAGCCGATGGTGTACAAATCCTGCTTCGGATTCAGGCCATAAGCCGCGGCGTTTCTGCTGATGCCGACACCCTCGGCATTGGATTGTCCGGCCACGATGTAGGCGCGTAGCGTCTTGACCTGGCCCTTGCCCCAGGCCGCGTACAGCGCCTGCCGTGCGAAACGCTGGCCCAGGGTGACCTCGCCCCTGGCGGTGTAGTGGGCGATGTCGTCGTTATAGGTTTCCAGGTCTTTGCCGTGGACCAGATAGGCGTTCGGATCGGCGTCGGCCACGGCCTGTTGCGCATCCCAGATGAGCTGCCGATGCGTCCATAGCGGCAGATCCTTCAGGGTGGCGATGTGGAACGCCAGGTTCGGCTTGTTGAGCCGGGTCCTGAGCGCGGCGATCAGGCGTTCGAGATTGGCTTTGTAGTTCTGCGAATCGGCCAGGCTCCACGAGTCGCTTTCGCCCTGCGTCCAGAACACGCCCTGGATGTCCAGGGTGATGCCGGCGGGCGCGATCGCCTGCTTGGCGTTTTCGATGGTCGCGATCAGCTTGTCGTAGCAGTTTATCGCCGGGTCGTCGGGGTTCCAGAACTGCGCCAGCGAGGTGCCGCCCTGGCCGTATTTGATGATCGCGATCTGCTCGTTCAAATGCGTGGCGACTTCGTGCCCGATCGCGAGTTCGGGGCCGAACTGGTTGTTCAGATGCCTTGCTTGGTCGTAGCCGCCGCCGTAAGCCGGGCGCATGGCGTCCCAGCCGGGGCCGACGCCCGTGTCGGTATGGCCCTTATAGATCAAGGCCTGCGGGAAGTCGGCGTACCAATGGCTGTAGCCGATGGTGTTGAGGTCTTGTTCGGGATTCCGGCCGCCGGGGTTCTTGCGGGTGCCGCCGCCTTCGGAGTTGGATTGCCCGGCGACGATGTAGGCGCGGATGGTTCGGGTTTGCGCTTGCGCGGCCAGACTGGCGCACAGCACGAACAGCATCAGCATCAGGCTACAGGCGCGACGGATGCGGCTTGACGTGTTGGGATGGAACATAGGGAACCCCCTAGGGTGAAGTGCGTGCGCTACGGAACTGCCGATGATCGGTTGTGCCCCCGTTACGGAAGCCCTGGCCCGCGCCGGGCACGAAGCGAGACGGCTCGCGTTTCGCGCCAGGCAGCGGCCCGAATGCGTTACCAGGCGACCTGGCCCAATCCCCAGGCGTCGTACAGCGCTTGCAAGGCGAAGCGCTGGCCCAACGAGACCTGGCCGCGGGCGGTGTAGTGGATGGGATCGCTGGTGTAGGTCTCCAGGTCCCGGCCGTGGACCAGATAGACGTTCGGATCTGCGTCGGCCACCGTCTGTTGCGCGTTCCAGATCTGCTGCCGATACGTCAGGTACGGCGTGTCCTTGATGGTGGCGACGTAGACGTCCAACTGCGGCTTGTTGAGGTCTCGCCGCAAGGCGGCGACGAACTTCTTGAGATTCGCTTCGTAGGCCTGCGCGCGCGCCTGGTCGATCGAATCGGCCTCGCCCTGCATCCAGAACACCCCCTGGATATCCAGGGCGATGTTGGCGGGGGCGATCGCATTTTTGCCGTTGTTAACCGCCGCCAGCAGGTGGTCGTAAAGATTCTGAGCCGGATCGTCCGGGTCCCACATCGAGATGGGCGAGCCGCCGAGGGTGTACTTGATGATCGCGATCCGCTCGCCCAGATGGGTGGAGACTTCGCGACCGATGGCCAGTTCCGGACCGAACATGTTGTTGTGGTGCAGGTATTGCTCGTAGTAGTAGCCGTAGTGGGGGCGCATGGCATCCCACCCCGGCGCGACGCCGGTGGAGGGGTGGGCTTTGTAGATCAGCGCCTGGTCGGTGGTGCTGTCCCAAGTGCCGAAGCCGATGGTGTACAGGTCCTGCTTGGGAACGACGCTGTTGATGTAGCGGTCCTGGTCGGTGTTGTTCTTCGCGGAGAGGGCGATGTTGCGGATGCCGAAGCCTTCGGCATTGGATTGCCCGGCCACGATGTAAGTGCGCAGCGTCACGACCGGGGCTTGCGCGTGAGCGCCCAGGCTGGCGCCCAGGACACAGAGCGACAGCAGCAAACCGGAGAGGCGGCGGGCGCGGGTTGCGGCGGTGCGTAGCGGCATGTCGTGGCTCCTTCGTGCGTGTAGGTGGGCGGGGCCGTGCGAGGCGGCAGGGGCCGGTTACGGCGGATGCGAAACCTGTTTTCCAATCGGAGAACATGGGCCCGTCATAAAGCTCCCGAGCGGCGTCGAGCCAATGGTCTTGGGGGTCCTGTGGGGTACTGCGCGAACGCTTGCCTGCGGCTGTGCCAGCGGCTGGAGCGAGTCGGTCCGCGTCCGGCGGATGGGATCGACGCTAGGAATGCCCGCCCGGACTGTCAAGCCGAAATGGACCGGTGTTCTTCCTGGGTGTTTTCCCTAGGCGTATGATTTTTAAAGCTATTCAGGGCAGTTGCGCGGCCGCAATTCAGACCAAAGTATCAGGATCGGACAGCCAATTTCCGCAGTCGAAAATGACGCCGCCGAGTCGAATGCGCGGCGGCCTCGCGCTGCGCACGAAGACCGGTTCACAGAATGCGTGCTGACGGTCTGCGCAATCGGCGCCTAAGAAATGCTGGCGCACCACCGACTGCGCGTAGACGCCCAGGGGCGCCCGCGCAGTCCGCGGTGCGTGGGGGTGGAACTGGACTACATGCCTGGAATCGGCAGGCACTCCATGACCTCGACGCCGTCGCCGGGGAAGATCGCGAAGTGCGGATGGTTCTCGAACAGCTTGGCGGCGTCGTCCTGCGACTCGGCGCGCACCACGGTGTAGGCGGCCATGGCGTTGCGGATGTCGGCAATGCCGTCGCTGGTGATGCGCTTGGTTTTTCCCAGCGGGGCGCCGTGGTCGACGATGGCGTCGGCGTTGCGGGTCACCCATTCCTGCCAGGCCTGCATGCCGGCTTGCTCGCGCGCCGCGCGCGTGGCCTCGTCCAAGGTTTTCCAGACGTCCATCGAGGCGGGGGATCCGGTAAAGATCGCCAGATAAGTCTTCATCGCTTACTCCTGTGAGGGTGAGGGATCCACGGTGGGCTCGGGCCCGCCGTGGCGAGGTGAAAGATCGCTGCATCGCCAGCGCGGGGGGGCTGCGTTCAAGCGCACTGTGCGAATGACGGATTTTTGGAATGCACCGCTTGGAGCGTTATTCGCGGCTATTTGTCGCCTTCCTTCTTCATGCCCTTCAGCAGCGCCACGATCGCCATCGAATGGCCATGCCCCAGGTCGAAGTCCTGCTTCAGCCAGGCGATGATGTCGCCGGGTTTGACCCCCGGCAGCAAGCCCTTGGGACCCGCATAGCCCTTCTTGGCGGCCAATGCACGGAAGTCGGCCGGGCTCTTGCCGGTCTTGGTCTGGATGTTGTCGAGATAGGCCTGGAAGGACATGGGTGGGCTCCTGGATGGTGGGCGAGCGTGCGAGATCGTGGGCGATTCGGCCGCTCTTACTTGAGACGACGAAGCAGGGCGGGCCAAATCGACATGGCGCGCGAACTTTTTTTCGACCGGTCGAGGTGGAGCGGACCGCCCTTCGACGGCCGGCCCGGTTCCGGGCGTGCGACGGCTGCCGCGAAACGCGTCGAGCGAGCCGCGAATAGCCCGTTGCCGACAGGCTGAGCGGCGGAATCGCGATGCTAAAATGTCGGCCTTCCCAGCCAGCCTTCGGAGCGAGCGACGCGATGACCGCCACAGCCTTCTATCCCATCGGTACCCCCGGCCAGGCTTGGGGCGCCGCGGAAGTCGCCGAGTGGCGCTCGCGACAGGTTCGCCATCGCAGCTATGCGGACGATGTGCTGAGCAAGATCGATGCGCTGCGCTCGCGGTTCGAAGTGCTGGAGTACGGTCGCCTGGACTACGCGCCCGACAGCTACCCGCTGTTCGCGATCAAAAGCCGCGACTGGCAGGAAGGCTTGCCCACCGCGCTGGTGACCGGCGGCGTGCACGGCTACGAGACCAGCGGCGTGCACGGTGCGCTGGAATTCGTCGACCGCCACGCGGCGGACTACGCCGGCCGCGCCAATCTGCTGATCGCGCCCTGCATCAGCCCTTGGGCCTACGAGCGCATCCACCGCTGGAACCCGCAGGCGATCGACCCGAACCGCTCCTTCCGCGAGGACAGCCCGGCGCCGGAGTCGGCCGCGCTGATGCGTCTGGTCGCGCCGCTGAGCGACGGCGTGCTGGTGCATATCGATCTGCACGAAACCACCGACAGCGACGAGTCCGAATTCCGCCCGGCCCTGGCCGCGCGCGACGGCAAGCCGTTCGAACCCGGCGAAATCCCCGACGGCTTCTATCTGGTCGACGATGCGCAGGCGCCCCAGCCCGCGTTCCAGCAGGCGGTGATCGCGGCGGTGGCCAAGGTCACCCACATCGCGCCGGCCGACGACAAGGGCGAGATCATCGGCTCGGCCGTGGTCGCCCCGGGCGTGATCAACTACGCGCTGCGCCCGCTGGGCCTGTGCGCCGGCGTCACCGATGCGCGCTACCGCACCACCACCGAGGTCTACCCCGACAGCCCGCGCGCCACGCCCGAGCAGTGCAACACGGCACAGGCGACCGCGGTGTGCGCGGCGATCGATTACGCGCTGGCGCATCCTTGATCGCAGACGCCCACGATTCGGCTTGAGGACTCGATCGAAAGGCCGCTGACCAGCGGCCTTTCTTTTTTGCCGTCGCGACTGATTTCAACGCGGTTTGCGGCCGAGGTGGACGCGCCTCGGCGGGCTCTGCTATCAATGCGCCAGACCGT
Source organism: Lysobacter sp. Root916 (assembly GCF_001429785.1). GTDB lineage: Bacteria > Pseudomonadota > Gammaproteobacteria > Xanthomonadales > Xanthomonadaceae > Lysobacter. The sequence goes on from NZ_LMJF01000001.1 coordinate 724,955, forward strand.
GGGCCTGGGGGAGGCCGAATGGATCCGAAACTGCAACAGCTCGTGGCTCGCACCAATCTGGACGAGCTGCTGACGCCACCCGCGCCGGAGATCGATCTGAATCAGCCCGTGGCGCCGCCCGCATCCGCGCCCATGGAACCGGCACGCTCCACCTCCGATCCGTTACAGGTCAGCTTCGCCACCACCGACGTCATCGGCAAGCTGCACGACGGCGGCAGGAGTTCGGGCGTGCGCTGGTTCGCGCTGGTGTTCCTGGGCGGACCGATGCTGATCTTCGGCCTGAGCCTGCTGTACCTGACCTGGTACGACCCGCAGTTGCAGATCTTCAAGATCCCCAACGACGTCGGCTCGGCCTTGAAGGCGTTGTTCGGTACGGTGGCCGGTCTGGCGTTCAGCGGTTTTTGGCCCTACGTCATTTTTCGGCGCAGGCCTGCGTCGGCGGGCAAGGCGTGAGGCGGCTCGCGCTGGTCGCCGTGCTGGTGCTGAGCGTGGGCGTCGTCTCCGCACAGGAGCGCGCGTCCGACTCGCCCGATCCGCTGATGCACGAATACACGCGCGCCGTGCAAAGCGCCATCCTCAAGCATTGGAGGCGACCGGAATCGGCGGTCGTCGGTCAGCATTGCGTTTTGGACGTGCGCCAGCTCCCCGGCGGCATCGTCGCGAGCGTGGACGTGGCGTCGGACTGCGAGTACGACGCGGCCCGCAGGCAGTCCATCATGGCCGCCACGCTGAAGGCGCAGCCGCTGCCGTACGCGGGCTACGAAAGCGTGTTCCATCGTCGCTTGATCCTGAAATTCGTCGTTCAGGATTCCGTGCCATAGAAGGGTGGGGCCGTTCATTCGGGACAGGGTGACGACTGTTTAACGATGGGCTTGGGTTTGCCCAAATGAAAGCGGAGACGCTCGCATCCGAACGTCTCCGCACTTCAATCTTGCTCGAGTGTCAACGCTTGTCGCCGGCGCCCTCGTCGGTCAGCGGCCGCACGTAGGTGAGCAGACTGGTCAGCAGCTTGCCGGGCTCCTCCCAGGGCACCATGTGCGAGGAGTGTTCGAACCAAACCCCTTGTTTATAGGGCGCCTTGACTCGCGACAGCCAGGCATCGGTCGGTTCCGATGGCGTGGTGTAGTCGTGGCGGCCCATGAACATCAGCACCGGAATCGGGAACTCGCGCACCTGGCTCATGTTCACGGCCAGGAACTCGGGCAGCAGGCGGCCCAGCGAGAACACGTTGCCTTCGTCCACCGCGGCGCGGTCGCAATCGTCGTAATCCGGCGACAGCAGCGGCGCGCGGTAGTAGTAGAGCGAAGTATCGCGGTAGGCGCTCAGGCCGCCGTAGTGCTGGGCCCATTTGCGTGCGGCGATGATGCGTTCGCGGGTGATGGGCTGGTCGCCGGGGTAGGGGGCGATAGCCTGCATTTCCTTGATCGCCTCCTGGTTGCCCTCGGCGGTGGCCTGGCGCAGGCCGTGGTCGAAGCTGATGCGCTCGTTCTCGCGTACGTTGATGACCTGGCCGATGCCGATGTAGGCGTAGAACAGGTCCGGTCGCTTCAACGCCGCCTGCATGCCGACGATCGTGCCCCAGCTATGGCCCATCAGCACCAGCTTGCGCTTGCCGTAGCGCTTGCGCAGGTGCTCGGCCACCTCGATGGCGTCGTCGACGTAGCGTTCGATGTGCAGGGTGTCGGCGTAACCGTTCGGGTCCTGCTGGGTGTAGGTCTTGCCGGCGCCGCGCTGGTCCCAGTTGACCACCGTGAAGTATTCCTCGAGCGGGCGCTGGAACTGCCACATGCCCGGAATCAGCGGCGAGGCGGGTCCGCCGTGTACGAACAGGATCATGGGGTTGGCCTTGTCCTGGCCGCGCACGTTCACCCATTGCTCGATGCCGCCGGCCTTTACGGCGTAGGCTTCCTGCACGCCGTCAGGGTTGAGGATGCGGCCCAGGTCCTGGATGACGAGGCGGGCGTCCGCGTACTTGGAGGTGTCCTTGCATTCGGCCGCCTGAGCGACCGGGCTCAGGAGCAGCGACAAGGCGAGCAGCAGCGACAGTGTTTTCATAGGCGGGCCTCATGCGTGGAAACGGAACGCGCGGCCGCACGATGTACTGGACTGAGGCGACGGGTGCAAGACCGGCCGCTCGTATCTGTGCGGTTACCGATACAGATACGGAGAAGGCGCGCACGGTTGCATCGACCGCTCGCGGTCGTCGGCGCAGGAACAGCGTGGGTACGAGCGCGCCTTGTGCACGCTCGCTTGCAGGGCTGCCCGGGGCTAGCGGTTCACCGACGGCCCGTTCACGCCGACATAGCCGTTCGCGCACCCCGTGGTGCACGTGGTCGCCAGCATGTTGTAGACGATCCGGCCCGCGTTGCTCTTGGAGCGGAAGTGGCCAACGCCGCTGCTGGTGTCGCCGCCGCCGGCGTTGTAGGGGCTGCCGTCCGACCAGTCCCAGTCGTAGGCATAGGCGCTGCTGCCGGTGCCGATGTCGACCTGCGCTTTGACGTTGCTGGCGGCATTGAATAAGGCGCCGGAGCTGCAGCCACCCGAGTAGCTGGTGGTGAAGCAATGGACCTGGTCGTAGAGGCCGCCGGTGATGGTGTAGAACGAGATCGTGCTGAGCAGGGTCGGCATCGCGCGCAGGCTGTTGCTGCCGCTGCCGGTCCAACGGTTGTAGCCGTAGTAGACCGCGCCGCTGCTGGGATAGAGGCCGAAGGTGTAGTAGTCGTAAGGGAAGACGTAGGCCTCGGCGTTGCAGGTCGGCGCGTAGGGCGACTGGTAGCCCGTGCTCAGACAGGTCTGCAGGCCGCGCAAGCCTCCGCCGATGTTCACGAAGCGGCGTACGCTGCCCTGATAACCGTAGTAGCGCAGCATGGCCAGACTCATCGACGAGCCCAGCGAGTGGGCGACGATATCGACCTGGCTGCGGCCGGTGTAGGCCTTCACTTTGTCGACGAAGGTCTTGAGGATCTGGTACTTGGCCGGCTCGTGGTAGTTGTACTGCGGTGTCGCGCGCTCGTCCGCGTCCAGATAGGTCACGCCGAACAGCTCGCAGTCGTTGTAGCCGCGCGCCTTGAGCTCGTCGTAGATGGAGTTGGCCGGCGTGGTGTAGCCGGCGACGGCCGCGGGCGGCATATCGAAACTGATCGCGCTGTCGCCGTTGCCGGCGATGAACACCACCGGCGTGCGCGTGGCCACGCAGCTGCCGCCGCCGAAGCCGCCGCTGCCCACGCCCGGGCTGAATCCGCCCGCGTACTGACTGGCCGTGCCCAGGCAGGTGTAGCCGTTGTTGCTGCCGCAATCCAGGGCTTGTGCGGTCGCCGGTGCGAGCAGGACCGCGCCGCCGAGCGCCGGTAGCAGCGCCGCCAGGGCCAAGCCGGACAGGCGGGCGCGAATGAGGGTGGATGTCAGGGCCGCGGCGGCGCACGACCGGGTAAGACCGGAGCCAACGAACTTCAGCGTGCTGCGAAACATGAGAGCCCTCCCCAGGGTGCCAGTTCGATCACAACGAAAGCCGGATCGAACGATGGTGAACCTGCGGGACAGGGCTTGGGTATTGCACCTATGGGCAATGCCGGGCGCTTGGGCGCTTGCAATGAGCTTCATTCGGCGCATGATTTCCGCCTTTCGGTAGCGCTAGCCGCCACGTAGCATGAGGCTGCTAGATCCAAGGGGAGAGATGAACATGATTTCCAGAGCGCGGGCGCTGGCCGTGCCGGCACTGCTTTTCGCCGCGGTTTCCGGCCTGGCCCAGGGTCAGGACAAGCCGGCCGTGCTCGTGTTCGATGCTTCCGTCAGTTACGTAGCGGGCGCGCGCGGACGAGTCGGCTTCGATCGGCTTCCGGCCGAAGGCGAGCTCGCTGTCTGGGTGGAGGAGGGAGGTCGCAGGGGCGATATAGCGGCCACGGTGCTGGGCGGCCTTGCGGGTGGTGCGATGGGTGCGGCGGCCGGCGCCGGCTATGCCGAAGGCCGCATGCAGGCGCTGCGTAACGATTCCATCGCCGGACTGCGTCGCGCGATGGAACGCGACGACAGACTGCGGCAACGTATGGAAGAGGCGCTACGCGCATCGATGCAGGCCAATGGCTATGCCGTGAGCCGGACGGTACAGGTCCCGACGCTCCGGCAGGGCGCCGTGTCACGGGTGCTCAGCAAGCCCGCGGACGGTGTTTGCGTTGCCGTGCAGACGTACCCGGCCGCTGATCTGGTCACGTTGAGCTGGGACGACCGCCATTTGCTGTTGTCCCTGGATGTCCGCACCTACAGGCATAACGGCAGCGAGCGCATGCCGATACGTGAGGTGAGGCGGCGCTCGGTTCGCTTCGTCGGCCAGGGCGCCCCCGCGGGCGTCGATGCCTTGGCTTACTGGTCGGACCAGGACGGTGCTGCATTCATCGCTCAGCTCGAATCGGGCCTGCAGCAGCTACTGCCGATGGTGTGGGACGAGACGCTCGAGGTGCCTCAGGTCCCCAGCAAGGAGGTGGCGCGCCTGCAGGTAGGCGGAACGACTCTGACTTTTCCCGGTCGCGTATGGAAGCAGGAGGGCGGTTATGCCTATCTCTACAACAAGGATGGCGGCATCACCGTCGTCGCCACGCAGGCGCTTCCGGTCAGATGAAGTTTGGCGTCTGAACCAGCTGCACCAAGACGGCATGGCTATGGGCATCGTCGCGGTTCACGCCCGCGGCGGCGCGACGTTCGTAACTGAAGAGGTGCGCAATCGCGTGCCGCCGCTTCACTCACGAATCGAGCGATTTCCATGCCCACTCCCGCCAAGAAGACCGACGAGGCCCAGCTCGAGGATTACCTCAAGTCGCTGGGCCTGAAGAACCAGATCAAGGTCATCAAGGCCTACGGCATCGATTCGCTGGAGTTCCTCAAGGCGGTCTGCGCCAATTCGGCCGAACGCAAGGCATTGGCGCAGCAGATCCGCGGCGACAATCCGGATGGGCCGGCGCGGATCGCGGCGGGCATCGTCGAGAAGCTGACCGCCAAACAGGTGCAGACGCGTATCGACCAGTTGGCCAGCGAGACCGAGGAATCCGGCAGCGCGAACTTCGACCAGAAGAAGCAGCAGCTGGCCGACGCGATCGAGGCGGTAGAGAAGCTGCGCAAGGAGACCGCCGACGCGGCCGCCGCCGACCGCGAGGCCGCGACCAAGCAGGCTCAGGCACAGCTCGATCGGATCCTGGCCAAGGTCAACGCCAAGGACCTGCTCAAGGGCGGCGAGACCAGCTTCGCGACCATCGCCAGCGCCACCGCGCTGATGGAACGCATCCAGGAGGGCCTGCAGAGCAAGATCGCCGACAGCCTCAACAGTTACCTCGATCAGCGCCCGCGCAGCACCGCCGAACTGCTGGAGGAGAACCAGCTGCTGCGCGGCTACTGCGCCAGCGCAGCCGGTCTGGCGCGTGCCAGCGGTTCCAACCTGCTCGACATGGCCGCGCTGCTAGGCAAGCCGGCGCCTATCCAGACCCAGGATTTCGAGTTCAGCAGCGAGGCCGCCTACAGCGAGGCCTCGCAACAGTTCGAGACCTCGGCCAGTTCCTACGCCACCGCCAACAGTGCGCGCGGCGCGATGTTCATGGGCACCGGCATCGGCGCGGCCAGCCTGATGGTGCAGTACGCGACCGCCGGCCAGCGCCAGCGCGACGAGGCCGCGATGAAGCGCTCGCAGAAGGCGACCAAGCTGCGCGTGCACTACCAATGGGCGCCGCAGGCGACCCTGACCCTGCCCAGCAACCGCTTCGCGCTGAGCGAGGACGCGCTGGACGCCCTGCGCGCGATCGAGGCCGCGCAGCCCGCACAGAAGGCCGCGGCGGCGGCCGAGTTCCTGCGCAGCTTTGGCAGCCATGTGTTCTGCACCGCGGTACTGGGCGGCTGGTACAAGCACGTGGCCAAGGCCAGCTGCAGTTCCTCCGAACAGATGAGGACCCTGGACGAAGCCCTGTCCACAGCGACCAACTGGGCGGTTTCGGCGTCGGCGTCCTACGTGGGCCTGAGCGGCGCAGGCTCGGTGTCGAGCGCGCACGCCGGCGGCGTCAGCGCCGCGCGCGCGACCTCGACCGCGATGTCGTGCGTGGTCAAGGAGCAGCAGGTGTCGGTGGCGACCAGCGTGTTCGGCGGCCTGCCGGAGCTGCCCAGCGACCTGTGGCTGACCAGCGTCAAGGCCAACGCGCATTGGCAGGTGATCGACCGCAGCGACGAACAGCCGGTGTGGAAGATCGTGGGCCTGCTGTCGGCGAAGACGCTGGGCTTCGATCGCAAGGCCATGGCCGAGCTGCTGGAGCGGGCCTGGGTCAACGAGGTGTTCATCCCCTCGATCGCCGACGCCAAGGTGCGCGAGGCGATGCGGCCGAAGGCGCTGGCGAGCGCCGCCGCGCTGACCGAGGCGTTGCTGGCGCTGACCCGGCCGCCGGCCATGCGGCTGACGGTGATCCAGCGCCGCTGGGACCAGGCCGAGCAGCACTTCGGCCAGGAAGTCGCGTTGCCCAAAGGCTACAAGATCCTCGCCGGCGGCGTGTCCGCGGTGACCCAGGCGGCCGGCAACTTCGTCGTCGCCAGCTATCCCAAAGTCAGCGGGCAGGGCGCGGATCAGCGTTGGAGCTGGTGTGCGCGCATGAAGGACATCAAGCATGTGTCCAAGGTCCGACATGCGCTCACCATCGTGGCCCTGCACGACCCCGACGACGTCTGGGACGTGCAGATCTTCGTCAAGGAGGCGACCGCGCACCAGACCCTGCACGAGATCGCGCTGCAGCCGCCGGGCGACTTCCTGCTGACCGGCTGCGGCGGCGAGGTCGACGTGTTCTCGGTGGCCGCGCTGAAGGCCTGCGGCTTCGCCCAGCTGGACGGCAAGCCGCCCGCCGCGACCGAGCGCCGATGCCAGGTGGTGGTGCGAACGACCGATCTGGTGCTGGCCTGCCCGCACACGGCCAAGGCTTATGCGATCGGCGTACGCGCGCGCGCCGGCACCGCCCTGGACGCTGACTACCAGTACCACCGCTTCGGCGCCACCAGCAATCACGACCACACCGTCACCCATGCGTTGCATCCGGGCGGCGACGAGAGCAAGCGCAGCGTGATGATCGCCGGTGGCGCCTGCCTGACCGACGCCGACATGCACCACGGCCTGACCGGTTCGCGCCCGGTGGTCTCCGATGCCTGGCGTGGCGGCGCGGCTCAGGTTTATGGCTGGCTGGCGACCAGCAAGGATCACGAGATCAAGCAGACCAGCGCGATGACCTTGTACACGCTGGGTCTGTCGAACGTCGACATCGTGTGGGAGGCCGAACCCGCGGGCAGCTGACGGCTCGTAACGCAGCGCTGGCGGTTGCGCGGAGCGCCGGGCAACCCGGCATTCTGGCCGGCGCCGGCGCGCGCCGCATCGCCGAAAACGGGTAGGACGCGCGCGCTCGCGCGCGTCGTCGCGGCGCTATCCTGGCGCGCAAACGGGGCCAACCCGGCGCGATCAAGGACGAAGCGGTGAACGACGAACGCAACGGTCGAGATGAGGCGGAGGTGCGGCCCGCGGACGCCAACCTGCAGGCCTACCTCGCCGAGGCGAAACGTTTGTTCGAGCGCGAAATCCTGCCGCGCTGGGTGGCGGCCGATAACGTCTGGCGCAGCGCCTGGGCGATGGACGGCATCCTCGACTATTTCCTGGTCAGCGGCGCCGACAGCGCGCCCTACGGCGACGCCGCGCTGGGCGCGCTGGACCCGACCCAGCTGGGCAACTGGTGGGACGACTTCGGTTGGATCGGTATCGCCGCGTTGCGTGCCGCCGAGCAGGGTTTCGCGCCGCAACGCCGCGACGATTTCCTCAAGATCGCGATCAACGCCTGGGCTTACATGTACGGCCCAGGCTGGTCCACGCAGGCCGGTGCCGCGATCTATCCGTTCCGGGACTTGCCGGGCTGGGCGAGCTTCGCCAGTGAGCACGCGAACAACATCGGCGCGCCCAACGTCGGCAAGCGCATCGGCCAGACGCGTCCGAATCCGCAGCCGCCGTTGCCGCCGAATGCGTGGATGATGCCGCGCCGGATTCCCGGCGGCGCGTGGAACTCGCCGATCACCTTGGACGCCTACCCGGACCCGGTGCCGACGCGTCAAACCGAGTGGTGGCGCAGCTACCTCAACCCGGTGCAGAACACTGTCACCAACGGTTTGTATGCGCTGTTGAGCCTGCGCCTGCATCGCGCCTCGCAGAACCCCGCGTTCGCGCAGGTGTTCCGCGCCAGCAACTTGAACACATCGGCCTGCAGGGTCGCCTGGACCGAACAGATCGGCTGGTTCAACCAATGGATGGCAGGCACGCCGCAGCCCGACCAATCCTTATTGATGTCCTTGCCGTCGGGCGTGCTGGTGCGTGAGCGCGTGTCCACGTTCCAGCCGGTCGGGCCAAACGCGCAGCTCTATTGGGACGCGATGTACCGCAGCAGCCTGGCCTGGACCGGCGATCAGGGCCTGCTATTGGGCGCCTTGCGCGAGGCGCAGGCGGTCTGGCCCGGCGGTGTCGCGCCGCCCAAGGTGCTGAGCCTGTATCCGGCTTTGATCGAGGGCGTGTTCAAGAACGCCTACCAGCCGCGCAGCTACGGCTCGGTGTCCGGCAGTTTTCCGATGCCGTGGTTGGACACCTCCTCACCCAGCCCGTATTACGCGCCGTCGCCCGGCAACGACGACGGCGACTACCAGACCGGGGTGGCCGTGTTCATGCGTTATCTGCTGCAGGCCTGGCGCGCCAAGCCGACCCTGGTGCAGGGTTATCGCGCGCAAATTCTGGCCAACGCCGACGCCATCGTGCTGCCCGGTTTCGGCGAGCAAGCCTATCCGGGCGGCGCCTGCGATGCGTTCACGCCGAGGCAGGGCAGCGTCGCCGACGCGATGACGGCCTACGTCAACCGCCTGTCGGTATTGGTGTTGGCCATCGCGATGGGGCGCTGACCGCGCGTAGAGATCACAGCGACGCCAGGAACGCCTCCACCTGAGCGGTGTAGTCGCCGGGCAAGCCCAGATCTGCGTTGATCTGTGCGTGGTTCAGATCCACCGGCAGCACGGTCGCGCGAGCGCCCAATGCGACCGCGCGGCGGGCGAACCCCTCGGCTTGCGCGCAGGACAGGCGACGCTGGCTGGAGCACACCAGCAGCATCGGCGCGGGTGCGCTGCGCAGTTGCAGGGTGGGCGAAGCCCGGCGCCAATAGGCGGGATCGCGGCCGAAGGCCTGGTCGTACAGCGGCAGGTGCGGCCGGCGCATCAGGGCATCGACGTCGTACGCGGCGCTGTCCAGCGCCACGGTGCCGCGCCAAGGCTTGGCGCCCTGTGCGCGCACGATGCCGGGCGCGGCGGCGAGCAGGGCGACCAAGTGCGCGCCAGCGGAATGGCCCATCAGCGCCACCCGCGCCGGGTCGCCGCCCCAGTTGGGGGCTTCCTTCTGCACATAGGCCAGGGCGCGCGCCACGTCTTCAGCCTGGCTCAGCGGATCGGCCCCCGGCAGCAGGCGGTAATCGATGGAGACGAATATCCTGCCGTTGGCCAGGGCGTGCTCGGCCTTGTTGCCGACCACGCCGCGCGAGTCCTTGCTGCCGATCCGCCAGCCGCCGCCGTGGACCATCACGACGATCGGCGCCTTGCGCGCACGCGCCGGACGATACACATCCAGGCGCTGAGCGGGATCGGGACCGTAGCTCAGGTCGCGGGGGGCGGCGCGTGGCGGCGCAGCGGCGGCCATGGATGCGATCGCTGCCAGCAGCAGGGCCAGTACGGTTGGAGGGATCGAACAGGGGCGCATGGCGATGAAGTCCCGGGGCGTTGCCGATTCAACGCGTGACCGGGCGCCGGGATGACATGTGTCGCGATCGATAAGGCGAACTCTGGATGTTCGCCCCTAACCACTCTCGCCGCAGGCGCGTTCCAGCCAGGCCCAGATCTCGGACGTGCTGCTCTCCCAAACCCCACCGAGCAGATGCCGGAATGCAGAGCTTCGCCGCGCTTCGTGCTCGATGCGATCGATGAAGTGCGGGCCGGCGGAATGAATCAAGTCTTCCAGCGGGCCCGCAGTCAGCAGAGCGAGCACTTCCTTAGCTTCCGTCTTGTCGATAATCGAGAGGATTGCGGCCCAATTGTCCTCCCAATGCTCGTCCTCCATGAATCGGTCCACGGCCCACCACTGCGGATGGCCCTCGGTAGGTCGTTGGGCGTCCAACTAAAAGTCGATGTGGGCGGCCGCCCATGCTTCGATCTCGTCGCTGGACCAAAGTCTCCCGCTCACTCAGCCGGCTCTTCCTCGTCGTCGGGCGCGCACCACCACACGCCGCCGTCCGCGGGCGCTTGGGGCAGGGCATCGACCGCATTCACTGCGTCGACCCGGCGGCCGCGACCGCCTCTGGTCCAATCGCGCAGGAGCTTGTCCACCACCCGCCTGCTTTGCGCGGCGATGCCCAGGCTGCGCTCGGGCTCCCAGTCCGCGTCGTCCTGAGCGGATGCGTGGCTATGCGGGGCGCCGTAACTGCAGCGCAAACAGTAGTGAACGATGGATGCGCTCCAGTCTTCGGCATCGGCGTAGCCCGGCAGCGAGACTGAGCCCAAGGCCGCGATATCGTCCGCGCTCTCGCACGATACGAAGGCCACGTAGGTCTGGAGGTCGGAAGGCACCAGTCGGGCGAGGGCATTGAATACCGGTACGCGTTGGCCGAAGTAGCCGCGTTCGCCGGTGCGCGCGCCGTCGTGCAGGACGATGTCGCCGTAGCGGTAACCGCTGTCGGGTAGGGGAACGTTGAGCAGCCGCGCACGGACGAGATCGATGCGGCGTGCGTAAAGGGTTTCGCCGTCGCCCCAGGGATTCAAGCGGATGCTGACGATTCCGTAGTCCGCCTCGATGGGGCCGGTGCCCTCAGGAATGGCGATCCCGCCCAGCGTCCATAGGCGACGCGCTTGCGCCCAATCGCCCAAGGCGGTCGCTGCGATGGCGCCGTTCCAGACGGCGCCTTCATTGGGAGCCTGTTCCAGCGCGAGTGCGTCCAGGTTGTGACGCAACGAGGTCGGCCAGTCGAGCAGGTACTTATGGGTCAGCCCGCGCATGTAGTGGTAGTGCGCGGCATCGGGCTCGCGGCGTAACAGCTCCGCGAACAGGGTTGAGCTGTCTTTTAGCCGGCCGGCATCGAATGCGTCGTAGGCGCGTTGGTGCAGAGTCTCGATGTCGAGATCGCGGTGGTCCATGCGTATGCCGGCCTGAGGGAGACTTCAGTATCGCAGGCTTGGGCGCGACCGGTCGACGGAACGGATTCGCAACAAGGGCGGCCTCGCCGCCGCCCCTGCTGCGAACCCAACTGCGAGAGGCGATTACGGCAGCGGCGTGCCCTGATCGGCGATCGCCAGCCACTTGCCGCGGTCGTAGGTGTAGGTAACCCCGGTCAGCGCGCGCGAGCGGAAGCCGATGCGCGGGATCTCGTACACGGTTTCGTACAGGATGAAGGCGGAGCTGCAGCCGTCGACCACGCGATAGCGCTCGGTCCAGCTCCAGCGAGCTTCGCGGTTGCTGAAGTGGCCGGTGAAGGCGTTCATGATCGCGTCGATGCCGATCAGGGTGGTGCCGCTGCCGAACACCGTGATCGCGCGCTCGTCGTGCACGGCGCGGAAGGTTTCGGCGTCGTAGTCGCGGAAGGATTCCATGTCCATGCGCTGGGCGACTTCGAACTGGCGGGCGCAGATACGGGTGATGATGTTGTCTTTCCAATCCATGCCGACATGGTGCGCATCGCCGGCGACGGCGCTGGCGGAAGAGCACAGGGTAATCAGCGTGGCGGCGACCAGAGTCGACAGCGGGGCTAGACGGAACGTGCGGGTCTTCATGGTGAGTACCTCCTTGTGGTGGGCAGGGCGGACCTTAGGCCCGATGCCTGCCGACTTGGAGTGCCAATTACCCTGCGGCGGAGAGGGCCAATTCGCCGACCACGGTCTGCGTGCGCCGCGCGGCGGGCAGGATCGATCCGAATCGAAGGCACGATCTGTACGCGGCGTCCCGAGCTCGAGCCAAGTAAGCGCCGCCGAGGTTCAGTCCCGCGGTTGTTCGGTGGCGATCAGCAGGATCGTGCTTGCGGCGGACAGGCCGAGCGCGCTGCGGGCGCGGTCGTCGACCGTGGCTTGCAGCAGTCCGGCCAGGCCGGCGGCTCCGGAAGAACTGGTGCGCGGACCGCCATGCTCATGCAGGCAGGCGGCCGCGTTGACCAAGGCTGACTCGTCGACGGCGATGGCGACCGCGCCGTGGTCTCGCAGCACGCGCAGGGCGGGCGCCGATGCCAGGCCGCAGGAAAGCATTTCGGCGCTGGTGCGCAGGTCGCCGGGGATGCGCGAAGGCGCGCCTTGCGACAGCGCATGCGCCACGCAGGCGGCCGCCTCGGGTTCCACCACGACCAGGCCCGCGGGCTGGGCGAGACGGTCGTGCAGGCCTTGCGCGACCGCGGCGGCGAGGCCGCCGACCCCGGCCTGGACGAAGGCGTGACTGATGCGGCCATCGCCGTGTTCGTGCAACTGCGCGCGCAGTTCGTCGACCAGCAGGCCGTAGCCGGCCATCACGTCGCGTACGACCGGGTCGTTCGGATCTTCGCTGGTGTCCGCGATCAACAGCCCGTCGCCCCGCAGCGCGGCGGCCTGGGCGGCATCGACGGCGTCGTCGTAGGTGCCGTGGACGCGCACGACCAAGGCGCCCAAGCGGGCGATGCGACGGGCGCGGCCGGCGTCTACGTCGGCGGGCAGATAGACCGAAGCGCCGGCACCCGCACGCGCCGCTGCGGCGGCCACGGCCAGGCCGTGGTTGCCGTCGCTGGCGCAGAGCAGGCGATAGGTGCCGGTCGCCCGCTTGCGCGTCTCCAGCTCGCGCAGCGAGGACGCGCCGGTCGCGCGCGCCAGTGCGCGCAAGCCGGCGTACATGCCGCCCAATGCCTTGAAGTTGCCCAGCGGGCGCTGGCCCTCGCATTTGACCAGCACCTGGGCGACGCCGGTGTGGCGGGCGAGCGCGGGCAAGGCGATCAACGGGGTGGGACGGTAGTCGTCCCAGAGTTCGGCGATGTTCCAGGGCGTGGCGTCGGTGTCGGAGTTCATGCCGACAGTCTGCGCGCCGCGTGCGCGGCCTGGCCGCGTTGTGGGCGCGCGGATGCGGGAAAAACGCGCGCAAGCATCCGGCGACGCCAGAATCCGGCGCCGCGCCCGTGCCTCATTCGTCTTCGTCCAACGGTATCGGAATCGTCAGCCCGCGCTTGACCACGCCCAGGGCGACATTGGTGGTGAAGCGCTTCACGTTCGGGTTGTCGCCGACCAGTCGCGCCATCAGGGCGTCGTAGGTCTCGGTGTCGGGCGCGGTGATGATCAGCACGAAGTCGGCCTCGCCGGTGACGTAGAAGGCCTGCTGCACGTGTTCCTGCGCCGCCAGCCATTGCCGCAGCTGGGCCAGCAGTTCGGGGCGTTCGCGTTCGACCTGCAACGAGACCACGAAGAAGGTCGGGCGCCCGACCTTCCTGGGGTCGACCACCGCCGCGTCGCGCACGATCACCCCTTGTTCGCGCAGGCGCCGCAGCCGGCGTTGCACCGCCGATGGCGACAGGAACACCTGTTCGGCCAGGCGCTCGGCGGTCTGGCCGGCATCGTCCTGGACCAGGTTCAGGAGTTGGCGATCGAATCGGTCTAGAGACATGCGGGGCTCCGGAGCTTGCCGACAACGCGGAAAAAAAGCGCAGGACCATGCCGGTTCGCGGCGAAACTGCGGGGCTGCGCTCCTAGGATGCTAGCTCCAAAACACAGACTCGGGCCATGGATTTTTCCGCATTGCAGCGTTTCATCGCCCACCGCTGGCAGGACGACCTGTTGCCGGTGCTGAGCGACTACATCGCCATTCCCTGCCAGTCCCCGGCTTTCGAGCCCGACTGGGCCGAACGCGGACATATGCAGCGCGCGGTGACATTGATGATCGACTGGGCGCGCGAACGCCTGGCGCAAGTACCGGGCGCGCGCGTCGAGGTCGTGACGTTGGCGGGGCGTACGCCGGTGATCTACATCGAGATTCCCGGCGAAGGCACGGCGCCGGTTTTGATCTACGGGCACCTGGACAAGCAACCGCCGATGACGGGCTGGACCCACGGACGCGATGCCTGGACGCCGTCCCTGGAGGGCGAGCGGCTCTACGGCCGCGGCGGCGCCGACGACGGTTACGCGATCTTCGCCGCGATCCTGGCGATCCAGGCTTTGCGCGCGCAGGGGCTGACGCATGCGCCCTGCGCGATCCTGATCGAGGCCTGCGAAGAATCCGGCAGCGGCGATCTGCCTTACTACGTCGAACACCTGGCGCCGCGGATGGGGTCGCCCGCGGTGGTGGTCGCCTTGGACGCCGGCTGCGGCAACTATGAGCAACTGTGGCTGACCACCTCCTTGCGCGGTCAGGTCGCGGGCGCCTTGAGCGTGCGCGTGCTGGAAGAGGGCGTGCATTCGGGCGATGCCTCGGGCGTGGTGGCCTCGTCGTTCCGGATCGCGCGGATGCTGCTGTCGCGCTTGGAGGATCCCGGCAGCGGCGAGATCGCCAGCCCGTTCCACGCCCCGATTCCGCCTTCGCGTCGTGCGCAGGCGCGGATCGCGGCGCGCGCCCTCGGCGACGGCTTGCATGCGCAGCTGCCGCTGCATCCGGGCATGCGCCCCGTGCATGCCGACGCCGCCGAGGTGTTGCTCAATCGCGCCTGGCGGCCGCAGTTGGCGATCACCGGCCTGGATGGTCTGCCCGCGGTGGCCGATGCGGCGGCGGTGATGCAGCCGGCGACGACGCTGAAGCTCAGCCTGCGTTTGCCGCCGACGCTGGACGCGCAGGCCGCGGCCGGGCGATTGAAGGCGCTGCTGGAATCCGAGCCGCCCTACGGCAGCGAGGTCGCGTTCCGCATCGACATGGTATCGCAGGGCTGGCATGCGCCCGAGACCGCACCCTGGCTGAGCGCCAGTTTGGAGCGGGCCTCGCAAGCCAGCTTCGGCGCCGGCCTGGCCTTGATCGGCGGCGGTGGCGGCATCCCGTTCCTGGCGATGCTGGGCGAGCGCTTTCCATCGGCGCAGTTCGTGGTCACCGGTGTGCTGGGTCCGCAATCGAACGCGCACGGTCCCAACGAGTTTCTGCATCTGCCGACCGCGCAACGGATCACCGCGGTGGTCGCGCAATTGCTGCACGATGCCCGCCTGGCCCACGCCGATGGTCCGGCATCGCAGCCGCGCGTCTAAGCGTTTCCTTCCTCTTCAAGGTCCTGCCATGAAACTGCTCTATCAAACCCATTCCCCGTACGCGCGCAAGGCGCTGGTGTTCGCGCACGAGGCTGGCATCGCCGACCGCATCGAGGTCGTGCACCACGAAACCAGCCCGACCTTGCGCAACGAAGCGGTCTACGCCGCCAACCCGTTGGGCAAGGTGCCGGTGCTGCTGCGCCCGGGCCTGCCGGCCCTGTTCGATTCCGATGTGATCTGCGCCTATCTGGACACGCTGCACGCGGGCCCGCGCTTGATTCCCGACCAGGGCGAAGCGCGCTGGCAGGCCCTGCGTGTGCAGGCGATCGCGCAAGGCCTGGGCGACGCCGGCATCAAGGTGCGTTGGGAGACGGTGCGGCGGCCGGAAGCGCTGCGCTATCCGGCCCTGCGCGAGGGCTATACGGAGAAGCTGGTGACCAGCTACGACTGGTTGGAAAGCGAGCTCGATACCGACGGCGCGTTGCATGTCGGCCATATCGCGCTGGCGACCGCGCTGAGTTGGCTGGAATTCCGCGCGCTGCCGGATTTTCGCGCGGGGCGTCCGCGCCTGAGCGCCTGGTTCGATGCCTTCCAGGCGCGGCCCTCGATGCGGGCGACGCCGTTGTCGGGCGAGACCCACGATTGAGTCTCGGGGTAGGGCAGGGCGGTCGCCTGGCGCCGCCCTGGGGCGGGTCTACTGCTCCAGCAGCAAGTACTCGCCCTTGGGCCCGTAGCGTTTGGCGTTCGCGTCCACGCGCGCGCACAGCGCCTGGCCGCAACGGCTGAGCGCACCGGACTTGGTCGCGCGCAGGATGTCGCTGGCGAATTCGGCGCGTTTGACTTCGCGACCGCTCTGCCAGATCAGATAACCCGCGCCGCTGGCGGCGAGCAGGGCGCCCAGGCCCAGGCCGATCAGGCCGGTCCAGATCAGCGACTTCTGTTCGCGCTTGAGCTCGCGTCGTTGGTCGTCCAACTGCTGCAGGGTCTTCTCGGCATTGCGCGAGACCTCGCGCAGCGCCGCGGCGGTGTTCTGCAACTGCTGGCCGTACTGCGCCGAGGCCGCGCCCACGCCCAGCTCGATGGCGTCGCGGGTCTGCTCGCCGACGCTGGCGACCAGATCGCGGGTCAGCAACTGGGCGTTGGTCTCCCAGACGTCGGCGGTGCGCTTGAGTTCGGTCGCGCTTTGGGTGAAGCGTTCGGTGGCCTTGTCGCAGACCACCTCGAACATCTTGGCGACGCCCATCAGCTGGACGGCGAACAACTCCAGATCCTGTTTCTCCATCGTGCGCTTTCTCGTCCTGCTGTCAGAGCCGCGGCGTCATGCGGCGTTCGGGGCCTTCGTGGCCGTTCGGCGGCAACGTGGGCGGCGTGGGCGTCGTGGGGTCGGCCGGCCGGTCCTGCTGGCGCTCGGGCGGTGCGGCCGCGGCCTGGGCTTGTTCGCCGCCGCGGCGTTGCAGGTGCTGGCCCTGCTCGGAGGCGAGGAAGCTGCCGCCGACGGCGCGTGCGCCGTCGACGTCGCCGTTCACCGCGGCCTGGCCCAGGCGCTGGAACAGCGCGCGGGTGTCCGCGGCGGCGATCGGCGCGGGCTCGGCATTGAGGCGCGGCTCGGGCGAGGGCCGCTCCGGCGGCACCGGCCCGATCGCGACCGGGCGCTGCGGGAAGCGCCCGTTCATGACATCGTCGCGCGCCTCGTTGTTGTGCTGATCGGCCACGCGCTTGTCCCGTGTCAGCTGGGTCATGCGGTCGCGCTGGCCGTCCTTGTCGAAGTCGGAGGTGCGATAGAACCACTGGTGCTCTTCGGAGCGGTGGACGACGTTCATCTCCGGCGCGGTGGGCACCGGGCGCTTGGCCAGGAAAGGTTGGTCGCTGAGCGAGTTGAGGTAATCGACCATCAGATTGCCGCTGCGCACCGACAGGCCGTTGAGCGCATAGCTGCCGCCGATGTCGCTGTGGGCGCCGCCGACGGTGACGTTGAGGAAGCGGCCGTTCTCGCTCACGCCCGGGTCCAGCACGCTGGTGGACTTGAACAGGTTGCGGCGTTCGTCTTCGGCGGTGATCTGAAAGCCCGACAGCACCGACGGCGGTTGGCGGCGGTCGTGCTTGCGTGGTTCGCCGGTGCCGACCGGATCGAACAGGGCCACGGCCTGCGGCACTTCGTGCGCAGGCACCAAGGGCTCGCCGGTGTAATGCACGCCCTTGAGCTTGCCGAACAGGTTGCGATCCTCCACGCGCTCTTTCGGGTCGCCGATGCCGCGCTCGTCGACCAGGCGGGTGAAGCCCGCCGCCTGTTCCGCGCCGCGGCTGAAGCCCAGGCTGACCACGCGGATCTCCGCCTCCGGATCCTCGGCCAGCCACTTCTTGCTCTGGGTGGTGAGGCGCACGTACATCTCTTCGACGCGGTCGTCGTAGGTGCCGCCGGTCATGCTGTCCAGACCGCTCTTGATCGCGCCGTCCTGGGTGCCGGGGCCTTCCATGTAGTCGACGCGGATGTTGGACATGCCGCGGCTGTTGGCCGCGGCGGTCTGACGCACCACGTCGGCGATGTTGGTGTGGTTGGTCGGCGCGTCCTTGAGCATGCTGTTGCCGGTGCCGTCGAAGGCGGCGATGAACAGCCGCTCATGCGGGTTCGAGCTGTGCAGCAGCACCGGCGTGGACAAACGCGACAGCGCCTCGCTGGCCTGCTCGTAGCTGGCCAGGTCGTGCGCGTCGGCGGGGTAGGTGCTGACCCCGTCCGGGCCTTTTTTCTTTTTGTCGTCCGTCATCGCACTACTCCTTTAGTACGTATGGCTGAACACCAGGACCGGATCGTTGCGGAAGTCGCTGTGTTTGTTGCCGGGGATCTGCAGCTCGCGGGTATGGACCATCGCGCGCATGTAGACGTTGACGGTGCGGTCGTTGACCTCGACCAGAATCTCCGGGTCCTCGGCGATCACGCCGGATCCGGCGAGCTCGGCGCTGGGCACGTTATGGCGGATCACGCGGTCTTCGAACAGGCCGGGGATATCGATCGTGGCCTCGTGCGCGCTGCCGTCCTTGGACCGCCAGCTCAGCTGCGCCGGGCCGGGGAAGTTGCGGATCGCGGCCCAGGGCGCGGCGATGTGCTTGCGGTAGTCGGTGCCCAGTGAGGCCGAGGACGGCGTCTTGGTCTCATCGGAATCGCGCAGGGCGTATTCGCCGTTGTAGAGCACGCTGCAGCCGAAGGTGTCGTAGGCCGCGGCGCCGAAATCGTGCTGGGCGAAGGTCAACGGCCGGCTGGCGTCGGTCTTGTTGGGCGCGACGTAGGCAGGTTGGGTGGACATGGCGGGTTGGCATCCTGTTACGAATAGGACGGAAAGCGCGAGCACGCGGGCCAGTGCGGCCAGACGCGTACGAGGGGATGGCACCGGAATGCCGCGGCGGGCGGCGCGGGGCGAGGCGCGGTCCGGATCGGGACCGTCATGGCGGCCGGGAGCGCTGGCGGATCCGCGAGAGCGGGGCGCCGAGCCCTGACCTGACTTTGGATCCATTCCCCTCCTCCCCTGGAGACCGTCGCCGCGGTCCATCGCCGGCATGAGCATCGCCCGATGGTAGCGCAGGCACGCTACCGACACACGCCGCCGTATCGTGAGAGGAGACGCAGGTCCGCTTGCGCGCTCGCGGCCGCGCCCGGGAGGCCGGTCCAGGGTCGAGCGGCGCTCAGCTTCGCTCGGCTATGCTGTTTGTCCCTTCCACCGCACCCGGAGGCGGCCATGGCAACCGGCTGGGCAGGCGACGGCGCC
Source organism: Lysobacter sp. Root916 (assembly GCF_001429785.1). Taxonomy (GTDB): domain Bacteria; phylum Pseudomonadota; class Gammaproteobacteria; order Xanthomonadales; family Xanthomonadaceae; genus Lysobacter. Next base: position 743,950 of record NZ_LMJF01000001.1, read on the forward strand.
GTGCAGGACCAGATCGACGCCACCATCAAGGACGCGATCAAGCGCGCCCGCGACCAACTTCCGCAGGGCCCCGGTCTGGAGCGCTGCGAAGAATGCGACACGCCCATCCCCGAAGCGCGGCGCAAGGCGATCCCGGGCGTGCGTCTGTGCGTGAGCTGCCAGGAAGCGCACGACCGCGAGCAGGGCGCGGCCAGCGGCTACAACCGACGCGGCAGCAAGGACAGTCAGCTGCGCTGAGATCGCCTGCGCGCGCCGCGCCGTTGCGAGCGGGGTGCGGATGATCGGGTTCTCCATCCAGGACTGCGGCGGCCTGCCACGGATGCCGCCAGACGCGTTGCGGCGACAGCCGCGCGCCGTCGAACCCCTGCCTTCGGCACATACGCGCGCGCCGATCGGCCCCTATGATCCGGCCACCATCCGAACGCGGGGAGTTCCGGCATGTCCTCCAGTCTCAATCACACCTCGCGCTCGCCTGCTTGGGCGCAGGTGCTGCTGGGCGGCCTGCTCGTGGCCTTGGGCGACATGAGCTTCGCGGCCACGCTGTGGTTCGGCTGGGACGCGGCTGGCATGGTGCGTCTGTTCCAGACCATCGCGGTGGGCGTGCTGGGGCCGGCCAGTTTCGACGGTGGCCTGCAATCGGCCGGGTTGGGCGTGTTGTTGCATGTGTTCATGGCGACCCTGTTCGTGCTGATCTACACCCTGGTCGCGCGCCGCTACACCGGACTGCTGTCGCGCATCTGGACCTACGGCCTTCCCTACGGCGTGGTCCTGTACCTGGTGATGAATTTCGTGGTGCTGCCGCTGTCGCGCGTCAACGCCACGCCATCGCTGAAGCATCCGGACTGGATCGCCTGGAGCGTGCTCGCGCACATGCTGTTCGGGGTGATCTGCGTGGTGTTCGCCAAGCGCGCGCTGCGGCGTTGAGGCGCCGAACCGGTTAGGCGCAATGGCGGCGCCTTGCGCTTGTAACGGTCATGGCGTTCCGACACCATCCGCGTGAAGTTTCGATCGTCGCGATAGCCGGCGCTTTCGTTGCCGGCGCCGTGTGCCGATAGCGAGCCGAGCCGGCCGCGTTCACAGGGGAAAGCATGAAATTGGCAAACAAGACGCGCGCGGCCCTGCTGGCCGGCGTGCTGCTGGCGTGTTCGTCGGGTGCCGGTCTGGCCCAGAGCTTGCCCGTCTCGCCCGCGGCCCAGTACCAGCCCCGCAGCGAACGCGGCGCGCTGGTGGCCGGCATCGTGCGCCGTTGGGCCGGCCATGTGCAACGCGTCTACGGCACGCCGCCGCAGCGCTGGGCGCAGACGATGGGCCCGACCTTCGCGCGCGCGCCGTTGGTCAATCTCAAGCGCGCGGCGTCGATGCCGGACTACGAGGCGATGATGGCGGCGGTTAGCGAGCCGTTTCCGCACATCGCCGAGACGGCGGCGAAGGCGCCGCCGGTTTCGGTGAAGGCCTTTTATCCGCAGACCGACCGGCTGCTCTACACCATGCTGTCGCCGTGTCGCCTGGCCGATACCCGTACGGTTGCGCGTCGTCTGTACGCGGGCGAGGCGCGCGCGTTCAACACCGATACCATGCTGACGCAGCAGGGCGGTGCCAACGGCGGCTGTGGCCTGCCCAGCGATGCCTCGGCGGTGACGCTCAACATCACCGTGGTCGACCCCGGCACCGCCGGCTACCTCACCGTGTATCCGACCGGCGGCGTTCGTCCGCTCGCTTCCAGCTTGAACTACCGCAATGGCGACATCGTCGGCAATGAAATCATCGCCCGCATCGGCGGCGACAACCTGCCCAGCTTCACGCTCTACAGCTATGCGGCGGCGGACGTGGTGATCGATGTGGCCGGCTACTTCAGCCCGACCAAGAACGAACCGTTGAACTGCACCACGGTTTACTCCTTGAACGTCACTATCCCGCCGGGCGGCACCGATGCGGCGATCACGCCGGCGTGTCCGGCCGGTTCCACCCTCAGCGGCGGCGGCTGCAGCTCGGTCGATCTGTACCCCGCGGTCAACGGCGTGTACTTCCATAGTTTCGGACCGCGCGCGGACGGGCGTTACGCTTGCTACGCGCGCAACCGCGCCACCACTAGCGACAAGATCACGGCCTCGGGCATGTGCTGTCGCGTGCCCAGTCGCTGAGCCTGGGATCGCGATCGTGAAGACTCCGATGAAGAAGGCGGCCCTGGCGCTGGCGTTGTTGCTGCCCGCGGGCTTGATGTTCGCGATCGCGGCGCCGCGCGCGCTAGGCGCGTTGCGCGGCGAGACCCGTGCGGTCGCGCAGGCCGGGAGCGCGGCGGCTGCGGCCTCGGTGATCGAGGCGCCGACGCGACAGGCCGGCGAGCGGCTGCTGCAGCTATGGGCGCCGCATGTACAGCAGGTGTACGGCACGCCGCCGCAGGCCTGGGCGCGGGCGATGCGTCCCACCCTCGCGCGTCTAAGCGAACGCGATTTGCGGCGCGCCGCAGCCATGCCCAGTTTCGACGCCATGATGGCTGCCTTGACCCCGCAGCCGGCGCTCGACATACCCGCGCCCTCGGCCTGGGACGCGCGCAAGGCCGGTGCGGCCGCGTTGCTGGAGACGACGTCGGCGCAACTGGTCTACAACATGCTCTCTCCTTGTCGCCTGTCGGACACCCGTCTGAACGGCGCGCGCCTGGTGGCGACTGGGCAACTGCACCTGAAAACCGCCGGCGCCGACCTGAGCGCGCAAGGCGGGCACCCGGCCGGCTGCGCGATTCCCGTCGATGCGCGCGCCGTGGTGGTCAATGTGGTCGCGGTGAATCCGGCTCAGGCCGGTTACCTCACCGTGTTCCCTTACGGCACGCAGTTGCCGGTCGCGTCCAGCCTCAACTATCGCGCTACCGACATCGCCGGCAACGAGATCATCGCCAAGCAAGGCGCCGACCCGGCCCAGCCCTCGTTGTCGGTGTTCTCTTCGGCGGCCACCGACCTGGTCGTGGACGTCGTCGGTTACTTCGGCGATGCGCCCAAAGTCGGCATGGCTTGCGAGCAGGTGGTGCAGGTCTACGACATGGAACCTAGTCGTTACGGCAGCAAGGGCGCGCAATGCCCTTACCTGACGCCCGACAGCGGCTCGCGCGGCACCGCGATGGGCGGTGGCTGCCGTTGGCTGGAGAACGCGGCCGGCGATCCCGAGCCCGGACAGGTGAACGGCAGGCCGAGTAGAGACACCTACTACTGCGACGCGGACAACAGCGGCCGGCAGGTAACGCGCAGCTTCGAAGTCACCGCGACCTGCTGCTGGGTGGCGTCGCAGTAAACTTGGGGCTTACCATCGGAGGCGCCCGAACCGGAGCCGTCACCGCATGAACCCGCCCCGTCATCCCGGCGCGCGCAGCGCCGGTCGCCGCCGTCTAGCGCGGCCTTCGCGCCGGGCCGAAGCGCGCGCCCAGCGACTGATGCCGGGCGAACTGGCCTGGTACGCGACCGGACGCTTTTACCTGGACAACGACAACCGCCTGGCCGACTTCGGCTATTTCCTGCATCTGTCCGGCATCGACGCGCCGCTGTTCGACGGCGCGCAAAGCGACACCACCGCGCATTTCACTTTCGCCGCGCGCCCCTTCGAAGCCGGCAGCGTGGTCAACGGCGCCTTGAGCCTGGGGCTGGACCCGGTCGGCGAGTTCTCGGTGTACCTGCAACGCGAGCCGGCGGCGAGCTTCGACGACCCAGCCTCGTTCGCCCTGGGCGAATGCATCGCGACGCTGCGCAGGACCGGGCTGGTCGTGGGCACCACCGTGGAGCAGGGCATCGGCCCGGCGCAGACGCCGTTGTTGGCGTCGAACGTGTTCTCGGCCTGGTTGCTGGAAAGCCGCGCCTTCGAGTTCGGCGGGCGCCGCTACGATCTGGCCCAGATCCTGGGCGCCGGCGTGACCCAGTTCGGCACCGCCGCCGCGACTTCGGCACCGGTGCCGGTCGGCTACAAGCTGGCGGTGCCGTTCACCGGCTCGGCCCTGGCTTTGGGACCGAAGTAGCCTCGGCCGGCGACGCCCGCTTCATGTCCTGATTGCCGCGCGGAGCGCGTTGGTGATCGATGGCGCCGGGAACGGCGCGACGCGGGCTGTCGGCCCGCCATCACAGGGAGTGAGGCCATGAAGAAGGCGTTCGGGCTGTTGTTGATAGCGCTGCTGGGCCTGCTCGGTTACTGGTTCTGGCGCGGGTCCGCATCGCGGCCCGAGCCTTCGCCGGCTTCGGTATCGACGTCGGTCATCGCGGGCGCGGACGGCGCCAGTGCGCCCTTGGCGCCAGGCTGGCCGCAGGGCGACGCGCTGCGGGTGGCGCTGAAGCCCGATCCCGGCGCAGTGTCGCTAAGCAAGGCTTTGTACCGCGACGGCGATGAGGTGTTGGAGCAGCGTTGGCCCGACGGCAGCAGCGAGCGTTGGTGGCATCCGCCGTCCGCGCCCTCGCGCTACATCGGCCGCGACGGTCGCGAGACGGTGGCCGGCGCCGGAGGGGCGCCATGAGCGCGGGGGCGAGCGCCATGCGCACCTTGCTGCTGGCGGTGCTGGCGTTGGCCTGCGTGCCTGCCTATGCACAGGTGCAATGCCCATCGCCGCGCGCGGCCGGCGACAAGCTGCGCAAGATCAACGAAGGTTTCACCCAGAACATCACCGAGCCGTTGGTCCGCAACAACGTGGGCGGTCTAGGGCCGGTGCTATGGACCTACATCGCCGGTCAGGCGCGCGCGGAAGGTCTGGGCGGCAAAGTCGACGAGGCTGGCAATCACACGGTTAAGGCCAGCAAGAACGTGTGGAACGTGCAGTTCGATCATAAGGAGGGCTGCAAGGAGTCCACCGTCGTCAACTGCAAGTCCGCCAACAAGGACAAACCCTTGGCGGTGTCCAAGAAGAAGGCGCTGGAGTCGCCTTTGGTCACGCCGTGCTGGATCGAGAACGGCCAGTCCATGCAGATGGTGAAGGTCTGCTTTCCCTCCTATCCCAGCCTGAAGGATGCCGCTAGTGGGTACCTTGCGTTCCGGCCTTCCTATACCGACCAGCTCAAGGCCATGGCTCAATCGAGCGCGCCGCGCATCGACGAGTTCCTCCAGCATCTGGGGGCGACCGGCTGGTCCTCGCGCATGCGCGCCGACCCGGACAAATACAAGAAGGAAACCCGCGACAACATCGACGAAGCCCTGCGCGGCATCGCCGAACGCCGCGACACCACCGAGCGCGAACTGGCGCAGAACCAGCAGGCGATCGCGGCCTGGTGCGGGGAGGCCAACGGCGCCGACGACCCGGCCCGGCGCGAGGCCCTGAAACAGCAACAGGACGCCCTGCTGGAACGGGTAGCGCTGTACGACCAGGTCTGTCTGCGGCCCTCGGCCAACGGCAGCGCCACGCCCGCGCCCACGCGCAACCCCGCGATCGACGAATGCCGCAAGCCGACCGCCGCGGCCCCCGCGACGCCGCCGACCGTGCCGGCTTCGACGGGCGGCCCCGATGGGCATGGCAGCAAGCACGGCGGTGGCGCGGTCGGCGAGCCGCATTACATCGTCCCCAGCGGCGCGGTGTTCAGTACCCAGCGCGCGGGTGAGTTCTGGTTGCTGCGCAGCACGCGCGGCGTCCAGATCCAGGTGCGCCAGGAGCCCTGGCACGGCAGCGACTCGGTGGCCGCGGTCACCGCGGTGGCGATACGCGCCGGCGCGCGCCGCGTCGGCGTCTATGCCGACGGCGTGCGCGTGGACGGCCGACCGCTGCAATGGCAGGGCGCGTTCGTCCAGCAGGATCTGGGCGACGGCCATGCGCTGGGCGTGTGGGGTGCGTCGACTCGGCCGGAGGTGATCGCGCTGATGTGGGCCGACGGCAGCAGCCTGCGCGTGGTTCATCACGGCAGTTGGCTGGACCTCGACTACCAGCTGATGCGCGGCGTCGATACCGCCGGGGACGCGGGGCTGATCGGGCGCGCCGACGACGACCCCAGTCATGATTTCGTGCCGCGTTCCGGGGTCGCGCTTTCGCAGCCCGACACGGCCGGCATCGACGGCTTCGTGCAGAGTTGGCGCATCGGCACCGACGAGTCGCTGTTCGATTACGCACCCGGCCGCAACGCGGCCAGCTACGACCTGCGCGACTTCCCGCGCACGCCCGCGGCGCCGACGGCCGCCGCGCTGGCGCAGGCACGCGAGGCCTGCGCCGCCGCCGGGGTGGCCGCGCTACTGCTGGACGCCTGCGCCTTCGATCTGGCGGTTACCGGCGAGCGCGGTTTCCTGAGTTCGCATCAACTGGGTTCGCGGGCGCTGGGCCGGATCGCCAAACCCGAGGCGGCGGCCGCACGCGAGACCGGGCCGAGCGTGTTCTTCGAGGCGCGATGGACGCCGGACATGGATCGGGCCGAGGCGCTGGCGAACGGCAACACCCGCAACGTGGCGGTAGCGGCCGGACAACGCACCACGTATCTGATCGACATCGTCAAGCCCGATGTCGGCGACCTGTTCGTGCTGTCGCATCAGATGACCTGCATCGGCGACCCCTACGACGGAGAGTCCCCGGGCTATCAACTGTTCGATGCCCGCGGCCGCGCCTTGTCCAAGGCCCTGGCGATCTGCTCGGACCTGTACTCGGGGCCGATACGCCCGGGCAAGTACTACCTGGTGCTGGTCGGCGCCGCGTCCGGCGCCCCGGTCGAGGTGAAGTTCGAAGCCTTCCACCACTGACGGCGGTGGCCGTCAGCGCCGCGTTTGTTCGGCGGTGCAGCGCGGGCAGGCCTGGGCCGGTGCGTAATGGCGCTGCGCGATGTGCAAGGCATCGCGCGCCTGCGCGAACTCGCCCAGGTGGATCCGATACAAGGGCAGGCGCGGGCAGCCCAGCGCATGCACTTCGTAGGTGCCGTTGGGCTGCGGCGTCCGGTTGAGGTAGTAGCTGGGCATGCGGGCGGCGGCGCGGATTCGACCGCCTACTGTGCGAGGCATGCGTCTCGCCGGCTGCGACGGCGCGATCGAGGGGGCAGGTGTGAGTGTTGAGAAGTGAGAAGTGAGAAGTGAGAAGTGAGCAGTGAGCAGGCAAAGAGGCTGTACTCACTTCCCAACGCTCACTCCTGCTTCACTGGATATGCTGCGGCGACGCGGCTCAGTCGCCACCGCCTCCACCGTCTCCGCCGCCGCCATCCCCGCCGCAGTCGCTGCCGCCGCTGTCGGCGTCGTTGGCGCTGCAGTCGCGATTGTCGTCGTTGCTGTTGCTGGACGAGTTCCAGTCGCTGCTGGAACTGTTGCTCCAGCTGCTGCCGCCGTCGTAGCCCGAGCCGGTGTCCGCGGCAAGGGGGGCGTTGCGCCGAGCGCTGTTGACGACCAGCACGCCCACGATCAGCACCGCCACGCCGATCAGCCAATGACTGGCCAGGGCGAGCAGGGCGCCTGCGACGATCGCCACGAATCCCACGAGCATCCGCTGCATCGGTGTCTCCCCTCCGATCCGGCACGGGCCGCGGGCGCGCCGCGGTTGCGCGCATTGTCCATGGTTTTGCGTCGCCGGCGGTACCGGCCGACGGGGTTTTTCGGCCCTGCGGCGGGGCGGCGGGCCGGTCCCGAATCGGGCCGCCAGGCGACTCGGCCGCCTCGGCACCCAGCGCTGGGTCGCGCCGTCGCGGCAGCGCGGTGCGGCGCCGCCGCAACGACTCGGCGCAAGGCCATCGCGAGGGATAGGCAGGACCCCGCCGCGGTTCTATGCTGACGCTGCGGGCGCAGCCAGTGGTCGCGACGGCGCCCGCATCCCCCAATCCCTTCCACTGTCGCGCGCCGCGGTCGCTGCGCCTCGCGACGCTATACGAGTACTCGATGGGTCGCCTTCCCGGTCTGGATCTGCTGCGCGCCATCGCCATCGTCTGGGTGATGCTGTTCCATTCCTATCTGGTCGGCGGATTGGGCGAGTTCTGGCAGGCGGGGGTCACGCATGGCTGGATGGGCGTGGACCTGTTCTTCGTGCTCAGCGGTTATCTGATCGGCGGCCAGTTGCTCAAGCCCTTGAGTCAGGGCCAACCGTTCCGCCCCGGCGACTTCTACCTGCGTCGCGCGTTCCGCGTGCTGCCCGCGTTCCTGGCGGTGCTGGCGCTGTACTTCACCGTACCGGGCTTCCGCGAGGCTCCGGGCATCCAGCCGTTGTGGCAGTTCCTCACTTTCACCTTGAACCTGCTGATCGATTACCAGCACAACAAGGCCTTCTCGCACGCGTGGTCGTTGTGCGTGGAGGAGCATTTCTACCTGGTGTTCCCCTGGCTGGCCTGGTGGATGACGCGGCGCCCCTCGACGGCCAAGTTCCTGAGCGTCTGCGCCGCGGTCCTGATCGCCGGGCTGGCGCTACGCGGCTACGTCTGGGTGTACGAAATGGCCCCGGTGCGCGGCCTGGAGACCGCCGAACGCAGCTTCGGCCAACGCTTCGTCGAGGACATCTACTACCCGACCTGGATGCGCCTGGACGGCCTGCTCTGCGGCGTGGTGCTGGCCAGCATCCAGGTCTCTCGCCCGCAGCTGTGGGCTGGTCTGCAGCGCCGCGCCAACTTGCTGCTGATCGCCGGCCTGGCCGTGGTCGCCGTGGCGATCGCTTTGTTCAACGAGCGCACCGCCTTGCTGCCGACCGTGATCGGCTACCCGCTGCTGTCGATCGGCCTGGCCTTGCTGGTCGCCGCCGGCGCCAGCACCAGCGGCTGGCTCGGCCGCTGGCGCGTGCCCGGCGCGGGCTGGATCGCGCTGACCTCGTTCAGCCTGTACCTGATCCACAAGCCGGTGTTCCACCTGGTGGAGACCCATTTGGGCGCGCAGTTGGAGGGGAAGGGGGTGCTGGCGTTTGCGGTGTACGCGGTAGCGACCTTGGCGGCCGGCGCCTTGCTGCATTACGCGGTCGAGCGGCCGTTTCTGCAGTTGCGGGCGCGTTGGTTGCGGCGCGAGGCGCGCGCTCCGGCCGCGATCGCTCCTGCCGGCTGAGCCGGGCCCTGGGCTATGCTTCGATGAGGGGTGGTAGCGGATATACGCGTGGATAGGGGGCGCCCGTTGGGGCGTGGGTAGCGATGGCGAAACTGGCGGATGGCCGCGGCAGCGGTCGGGTGAAGACGCACGGCCCGCGGCGGGCATGGAAGTGGGGCGCGTGCTGGCTGGCGGCCCTGCTGTTGATGTCGCTGGCGCTGGACGCCACGGCGATGCGCAAGATCGATCCGGGCGAAGCGCCCAAGCTGGCGCCGGGCGAGGGCCTGCTGGTGCTGGTGGTGGATACCAGCGTTTACGTCAGCAGCGTGCACGTGCGCGAGGCCGGGCATGGCCCGACCGAGGGTGTGCTCAACCGCATGGAAGGGGGCCGCAACCTGCAGTTGTACGCGCTGAAGGCGGGCGAGTACGAGTGGGCCGAGGTCAATCTCTATGGCGGCGACTATCACGCGCGCTACTCGATCACCGATCCGGAATACCGCTTCAGGGTCGAAGCCGGAAAACTTAACTACGGCGGCGATCTGGTGCTGCGCGCGACCGGCTTTCTGCGCATCTTCATGCACGTCTCGAACCGCTCCTTGCCGGTGATCGACTGGCTGGAAGCTCAGCATCCGGCCGTTTACGCGCAGCATGGCCTGTCCTTCGTCGGGCGCTATCCGGACCCGTTCCCCGCTTTGTATCGGAGTGCGCGCGCATCCAATTCCGAAGCGCCGGCCAAGCTCAACGTCGGCCGCGAGCCGCCCAAGCCCGGGACGCTGCCGATTCCGGTCGAACAGATGTGGAAACCCGGCCGTGTGGTCGATGTCGCGCTCAATCCCGGCGGCGACCTGTTGGCCGAGGTGGTGCGCGAAGGCGAGGACCGTTACGGGCTGGAGTTGATCGACCTGGTCGCCGGTAGCGTGCAACGCCTCACCACCCGCAAGGAGGCCATCGACTCGCTGGCGTGGGACAGCGATCGCATCCTGCTGGCCGGCAATGGCAGCGGCAACTACACCGTGGCCCGGATCGGCGAGTCCAAGGATGGAAAGCGCGCCGCGCAAGTGCTGGCATTGGAAGGCAAGGGCGCCATAGTCGATCTGCTGCCCGACGAGCCCGGCGCGATCCTGTTCGAAGGCTACGACAGCCGTGGCACCCTGGTGGTGCATCGCATCGACTTGACCGTCGGCGATCGAGACATCCGCAGTTTCTCCACTGCCGCTTCGCGCGACCGGCTCAACAAAGGCATGAGCAACGACCTGGGCTGGTACGCAGACGGGCAGGGCCGGCTGCGCGCGGCGATCGTCAAGCGCGATGAGCGCATGGTGCTGCTGCACGGCATCGCCGGGCAGTATCAGGAAGTGCTGGAGCTGGGCAAGGAGGGTGGGTTCCAGCCCTTGGCGCTATCCTTCGACGGCGACCTGATCTATGGGCTCAGCGACGAGGGCCGCGATCAGCGCGACCTGGTGGTGTTCGATCCAGCCACGAAGAAGATCGAGCGCACCTTGTTCAGCAAACCGGGCGTGGACGTGGCGGCGCCGGTGCTGGATCGCCGGCGCGAGCCGGTGGCGGCGCGCTACTACCAATCGGGCCGTCTGGTCACCGAGTACTTCGACGAGAAGGACCGCGCGCTGGGCGCGACCCTGCAGGCGGCATACCCCGGCCGCACCGTCGCCGTGATCGACCGCAGCCTGGATGGCAAGCAGCTGATTCTGTGGGTGGACGGCAGCGATCGCCCGCCGCAGATCTACCACATGGACGTCGCCGCCAAGCGTGCCTCATTGATCGATGAAGTGATGCCTTGGCTGGCGGAGAAGCGCTTCGCGCCCGCGAAGGTGCTGTCGGTGAAGGGCAGCGATGGGCTCACGATCGAAGCCTTCCTGACCTTGCCCGAGGCGCCTGGCAAGCGGCCGATGGTGGTTTTGCCGCACGGCGGCCCGGTCGGGGTCGGCGACCGCCTGCATTTCGATCGCCAAGTGCAGTACCTGGCGTCGCTGGGCTATGCGGTGTTGCAGGTGAACTTCCGCGGCTCCGACGGCTATGGCAAGGCCTTTCGCGAGGCCGGCCACCGCAACTACGGAAAGATGATCGAAGACGACATCGACGCGGCCGTGCGCAGCGCGATCGCGTCCTACCCCATCGACGGGACCCGGATGTGCATGGTCGGCGCCAGTTACGGCGGCTATTCGGGCCTGGTGTCGGCCATGCGCTGGCCTGGGCGTTTCCGTTGCGTGGTGTCGATCTCCGGCGTCAGCGATCGCGCCTTGTTCTTCACCGCCAGCGACAGCGCGCGCTCGGCCAAGACCCGCGCCTTGATGGAGCGCATCATTGGCGACCCGAACAAGGACCTGGCCGAGATGGAAGCGACCTCGCCACTGTACAACCTGGACAAGCTGCAGCTGCCGATCATGCTGGTCCACGGCCGCGAGGACCTGCGCGTGGATTTCGAGCACACCCGTCGCCTGGTGCGCATGCTCAATCTCAAGGGGCGCCAGCCGGTGGTGCTGGCGTTCCCGAACGAGGGCCACAGCTTCGATCAGCCTTTGGCGTTGGAGATCACCTGGTCGGGCATCGCGGGCTTTTTGCGCGAGCATCTGGACGGCGCCGCGGCGCCCAAGACGGATCCCGCCGGCACCGCTCCCGCTGCGGCGACGCAATGAGGCCGCAACCCGTGCGCATGGCGCGGCGCATGCCTGTCGCCGGGCGGGTGCGTCGATAATCGCGCGATCCGCTCTCGTGCCTGTCGCCGAGGCCGATCAATCTCAACGGGGCACTGCATGCACACGCTTTTGAAGATGATGACGACTGGTTGCTTGGCGGTCTGTGTCTGCGCCTCCGCGCTGGCTGCGGAACCGGCCGTCGTCGCCGAGCCCGTGCCCGCGCACGAGAGCTTCACCATGGACACCTCGGTGCCGAAGGAAACGCGGCGCATCAACGTCTATACGCCGCCGGGTTACGACGCGGCCAGGGGGGCGCGCTATCCGGTGCTGTACATGCTCGACGGCGGCTTGCAGGAGGATTTTCCGCATGTGGCCAGTAGTGTCGATGCGGCGATCCGGGCCGGGGAGATGCGGCCGGTGCTGGTGGTCGGCATCGAGAACACCCAGCGGCGGCGCGACATGACCGGTCCGACGGCGTTCGCCGAGGATCGCAAGATCGCGTCGGTGGTGGGCGGCTCGGCGCAGTTTCGTGCCTACATCGCCGCCGAGCTGATGCCGTTGATCCGCAAGCGCTATCGGACAGGCGATGAGACCGGCATCATCGGCGAGTCGCTGGCGGGGTTGTTCGTGGTCGAGACTTTCTTCAAGCAGCCCAAACTGTTCGATGTTTATATCGCGATCAGTCCCAGCCTGTGGTGGAACCAGGATGCGTTGGTGCAGGCCGCGGAGCCGCGTTTGAAGGCGGGCGGGTTCGGGCGACGGACCTTGCTGTTGTCGTCGGCCAACGAAGACAACATCGCGCCGCAGACCGCGCGCCTGGCCGATGCGCTGCGCGCGGTCGCGCCCAAGGGACTGACCTGGCGCTACGATCCGCGGCCCGACCTGCAGCACAGCACCATCTACCGTGCCCTGTCGCCGCAGTTGCTGCGCGATGCGTTTCCGCCCGAGACTGGCGCGGGCTCGCGGCAGGCGAAGTGAGGAACGGGATGGATCATCGGCGGATACTGATCGGTTTGGGGTTGGCCGGCCTGATGTGCGGGGTGTCGGCCTTGGCCGCGCCGCCGAAGTCCGCGGCCGCATCGGCGGTGCTGCCCTTGAACGCCAAGGTCGAAGGCCTGGGCTATGCCGAGCTCAGCGCGCACTGGTGGCGCTGGACCGATCGCTTTCCGGGCGGGATGGAGCCTTATCGCGACCCCGACGGCCGCTGGTGCAAGATCGCGCAGTCTGGGCCGGTGTGGTTTCTGGCCGGCACCGACGGCAGCGAGAACGTGCAGCGGCGCTGTTCGGTGCCGGTCGACAAGCATGTGTTCCTGCCGATCATCAATCTGTACCAGCGCAGCCGCTATCCGGTTCCGGCCAGGCTCAAGCCGGCGCACTGCAAGTCGCTGCTGGACGGACTGGCCCTGAGCAACGACGCGCTGCGCAGCGCGGTGGTGCTGATCGACGGCGTGCGGGTGGCCGATCCCAAGCGCTATCGGGTCCGCACCGAACGTTGTTTCGACGCCTTCGGCGAGGACGATGGCAGCGGCGCCACGGTGATCGCCGCCAGCGACGGCTACTGGCTGTTGCTGCCGCCGATGAAGCCGGGTCGCCACACCCTGGTGGTCGGCGCGAACTACGGGCGCGACGCCGAGGACGACGACGGCTACGGCAACATGGTGCAGAACTTCGAGTATGTGCTGGACGTGGGCGGTCCGACCTACTGAGGCCTGGCGCGTCGCATCCACACGCTCTGCGCTCTGCTTGACCTATGCCGCGTGCGCTTCAGCGCCAGCGCGGCGCGCTTCAATCCCGCTTGATCGTCGCGATGCTGCGCGCGCAGGCCGCCGCACGTTCGGTCAAAAACTCGCGCTCGCGCGCATTGCGGGTCAGCAAGGCCGCGCGTTTGAATTCGGCATGCGCCTCGCCGTAGCGGCCGAGCTTGGCGAGGAAATCGCCGCGTACGCTGGGCAGCAGGTGGTAGGTCTTCATCGACGGTTCGTCGAGCAGGGTGTCGGCCAGTTCCAGGCCGGCGGCGGGGCCGAAGGCCATGGCCAGGGCGACGGCGCGGTTGAGTTCGACCACGGGCGAGGGTGCGAGCTGGGCGAGGGCGTCGTAGAGCGCGGCGATGCGCGCCCAGTCGGTTTCGTCGGCGGTGCGCGCGCGGGCATGGCAGGCGGCGATTGCGGCTTGTAGGGCGTAAGGGCCGCGTGCGCCGCCGAGTTTTTCGGCGCGCTCCAGCGCGGTCAGGCCGCGCCGGATCAGGACCTGGTCCCAGCGTGCGCGGTCCTGGTCCAGCAGCAGCACCGGCGTGCCGGCGGCGTCGACGCGGGCACGGGCGCGCGAGGCCTGGATTTCCATCAGCGCGGCCAGGCCGTGCACTTCGGGTTCGCGCGGCACCAGCTCGGCGACGATGCGGCCCAGGCGCAGCGCTTCCTCGCACAGCGCCGGGCGCATCCAGTCGTCGCCGGCGGTGGCCGAATAGCCTTCGTTGAAGATCAGGTAGATCACCGCCAGCACCGAGGCCAGGCGTTCGGCGAGTTCGTCGCCGCGCGGCACTTCGAAGGGCACGCGCGCTTCGGCCAGGGTGCGCTTGGCGCGCACGATGCGCTGGGCCACGGTCGGTTCCGGTACCAGAAACGCGCGCGCGATCTCGTCGGTGGTGAGGCCGCCGAGCAGGCGCAGGGTCAGGGCGACGCGCGCCTCGGTCGACAGCACCGGGTGGCAGGCGGTGAACACGAGCCGTAGCAGGTCGTCGCCGATGTCGTCGTCGATGGCCGCCTCGAACGCGGCCTCGGCGTCGTCCTGCCAGTCCTCCAGTTCGTAGCCCAGCTCCTCGTACTTGCGCTGCTGCAGTTTGCTGCGGCGCAGGCGGTCGATCGCGCGGTGCTTGGCGGTGGCCATCAGCCAGGCGCCCGGATTGTCGGGCACGCCGGTCTCGGGCCAGCGCTCCAACGCCGCGACCAGGGCATCCTGAGCGAGTTCTTCGGCCAGGCCGACATCGCGCACCATGCGCGCCAGGCCGGCGATCAGGCGTGGCGATTCGATCCTCCAGACGGCATCGATGGCGCGGTGGGTGTCGGTGGTCATGCGGTCCGTCTTCGTGATGGCGGTAGGGCTTACTTTTCGGACAGAGCCTTGAGCGAGGCCAGGCCAGTCTCGAAATCGCGTCCGATCATACGGTCCATATTGAAGAAAACGCCCATGAGTTTGGTCATGTAGGCGGCCGGGCCCTGCATGGTCCAGGTCACCCGGGTGGCGTCGGCCTGCGCGACCGCGGCGAACTCGGCGATGTTGTGGCTGACGAAGGGCTTGCTGAAGTCGAGCTGGATGGTGGTGCGGTCCGTGCGGGTGTCGGTGATTTCCATGCGGCCGGCACCGGCCTTGCCTTTGCCCTCCCAGGCGTAGGTCGCGCCGCGTCCGCTGGCGGCACCGCCGATCTCGCGGCGCATGTCGGGCTCGAGCTTTTCGTAGGGCGACCAGTCGCGCCAACGGCGGAAGTCGTTGACGTGGGCGAGGATGGTTTCGGCGGGGGCGTGGATGACCAGGCTGCGTTCGATGTGCAGCGTGCTCGGCCGGGTGGCGGCATAGATCAGCACGGCGACCACGATCAGGGCGAGCAGGGACAGGGTGAGTGCGAGCATGAGGGTGGTTCCGGTTTAGTTGCGCTGGCCGATGCCGGTCTGCATGTCGCGCAGGCCTGCGGCGGCTTCCTGTACATCGGCGGGGAAATCGGCCAATTCCTGGACCTGGCGGATCTCGATGGTTTCGTTGTCCGAGCCCGGGCAACGCTGGGCCCAGGCGATCGCTTCCTCGCGCGAGGCGACGTCGATCATCCAGTAACCGCCCAACACTTCCTTGGCCTCGCTGAAGGGACCATCGGTGACCTTGGGCTTGCCGCCGGCGAAGGACACGCGCGCGCCCATCGACGGCGGATGCAGCCCGTCCAGCGCGATCAGCACGCCGGCCTGCTGCAGGGCCTGGTTGTACTCCATCATCGCCGCGACGCGGTCGGCGGGCGGGGAGGTGCCGGGCTCGGCTTGTTCGTAGCCCTGGGGAATCATCAACATCATGAAGCGCATGGTGCGGCTCCGGTGGTGGCGGAAAAGCGGCGCGGCGAGCGACGTGGCAAGGCTACGCCGCGCGCCAGGGGGAGGGGTATTCGTGGGCGAGGGCCGCGCGTACGCGGCGCGAATGCGGGAGTGCGACGGCTCCCGCGTTCGCAAGGCCGCTCAGGCGGTCTTTTCGCAGTTGATCAGCCAGCTCACGCCATAGGCATCGGTCACGCAGCCGAAGCGTTCGGCCCAGAAGGTCTGCTGCAGCGGCATGGTGATCTGTCCGCCTTCCGACAAGCCCTGGATGATGCGTTCGGCGTCGGCCGCGGAGTCTAGGTTGAGCGAGATCGACATGCCCTTGATGCCCTGGTACGGATACTCGGGCGTCGCGTCGGAGGCCATCAGCACCCAGTCCTTGGCGGCCAGGCGCACGTGCATGACTTTGTTCTTGTCGGCGGCGGACATGCCTTCGCAGCTGCCGTCCGGCGCCTCGCCGTAGCGCAGCAGCAGTTCGATCTTGCCGCCCAGCAGTTCGGCGTAGCGGTGGAAGGCTTGTTCGGCGTTGCCGTCGTAGCTCAGGTAGGGACTCAGGTACATGGTGGGCTCCGGTGTGGGTGGGGGGATCAGGGACAGCCGGCGTCGCCTTCGGCGATGCGATGGATCTGGCTGGTGCCGTCGCCGGCGATCTCCAGGAAACGCCGGGTCTGTTCGATCGCCGCCGCGGTGGATTCGGCTTCGATCAGGGCGTAGCCGGCGATCACTTCCTTGGCCTCAGCGTAGGGACCGTCGGTGACGGTGATACGGCCCGCAGTCAGGCTGACGCGCGCGCTGCCCTGTGCGAGCAGACCGCCGGTGTGCAGCAGGCTGCCGTCCTTGAAGCCTTGCTCGATCAGGGCGCCCATGCGCTGTTGCTGCTCCGGGCCGAAATCGGCGGGCTTGGTCGGGTCGGGGGTGTAGATGGTCAGGAACTTCATCGCGTGCTCCGTGGCGGTGATGCGGGTTGGGTTTCGACGCTGTATGGGAGTGCGACGAACGGGGGCGGGCGGAATCGACAAGCGCGCCGAATCGATTTCGTCGGACGTCAGTGGCGGGCGGCGCTCTCGGCGCGCAGGCGCTGTTCCTGCGCGCGCAGTTCGGGGGTGAGTTCGGCGCCGAAGTCCTCGGCCTCGAAGACCTGGCGAATCTCGATCTCCGATTCGTCCTCGCAGGGATTGGGGCAACGCTTCACCCACTCGATCGCTTCTTCCTTGGATTTGACCTGGATCAGCCAGAAGCCGCCGATCATTTCCTTGGTTTCCGGGAACGGGCCGTCGATCACGCTGCGCCGTTTGCCGAAGAAGCGCACGCGCGCGCCCTTGGATGAGGGGTGCAGGCCTTCGCCGGCCAGCAGCACGCCGGCCTTGACCAGCTCCTCGTTGTACTTGCCCATCGCGGTCAGCAGTTCTTCGCTGGGCATTTCGCCGGCTTCGCTGGCGGCGTTGGATTTGACTATCACCATGAATCGCATCGTCGTGTCTCCGGGTCGAGTGAGGAGCGTCGTCCGCGTTCGGCGGTGGTTTGACGGCGCTCTTACCCAGGACGACGAACGCAGGCGCGCGGAATCGACAAGGAGTGCGAAATAAATTCCCAATCGGCGCGGTTGCCCCTGGGCGGGGCCCGGTGCTAGCGTGCCGGCTCCCGCCACGGACCCTAAGGCCGCCCCGATGAAGTCGCTCAAGTATCTGATCCCGCTCGCTTTTCTGGCCAGCACCGCGGCGGTCGCCGCGCCCGAGACCTACGAGATCGACCCCTCGCACACCTATCCCAGCTTCGAGGCCTCGCACATGGGCGTGTCGCTGTGGCGCGGCAAGTTCAATTCCTCCAGCGGCCAGGTCGTGCTGGACAAGGCCAAGGGCGCGGGCACGGTTGAGGTGACGGTGGACGTCAACAGCATCGACTTCGGCCACGACAAAATGAACGAGCACGCGCGTGGCGCGGATCTGTTCGACGTCGCCAAGTACCCGACCGCCACCTACAAGGGCAAGCTCGAGGGCTTCGTCGACGGCAATCCGACCAAAGTCGTCGGCGAGCTCACCTTGCACGGGGTGACCAAGCCGCTGGAACTGAAGATCAATTCCTTCAAGTGCATCCCGCATCCGATGCTCAAGCGCGAGCTGTGCGGCGCCGATGCGCTGGCCACTTTCCAGCGCGACGCGTTCGGCATCTCCGCCGGCAAGGACTGGGGCTTCAGCATGGACGTGACCCTGCGCATCCAGGTCGAAGCGGTGGCCAAGGCCAAGTAAGCGCGGCCCGCCTCGATGCCTACCGTGCCAGGAGCATGAGCATGAACAACGAACCGCAAGCCGAACACCGCTGGCTGCATCGTCTGGTCGGCGAATGGGAAGGCGATGGCGAGATGCCGGCGGCGCCCGGCGAAGCGGCCACCACCTGGCGCTCGCTACAGAGCGTGCGCAAGATCGGCGAGCTGTGGATCCAGTGCGAGACGCGCATCCAGATGGCGGACGGCGGCGCGGACATCATGCAGATCACCCTGGGCTACGACACGGCCCAGGGCCATTACGTGGGCGTGTTCGCCGGCAGCATGATGTCCAACCTGTGGATCTACCAGGGCAAGGTCGAGGCCGACGGGCGCACGCTTACGCTCGATACCGAGGGTCCGGACTTCGGCAGCGGGCAGACCCGCAGGTTCCAGGACATCGTCGAGCTTATCGACGACGACCGCCACGAGCTGCGTTCGCGCATGCTCGGCGACGACGGCCAATGGCAACCGGTGATGACGGTGCGTTACCGACGCACCGGCTGAGCGCCTTTCGCGGCCGCGACTGCGGTCGCGACCGCGGCACTTGTCAGCGCCGCGGCCGGGCGGCAGTGTCGGGGCTTTGCACAGGAGAGCCCCGGCATGTCGCGTGCGCTATCGGCCTTGAGCCTCGTTGCGGCGATCGCCGCGTCCTTGTGGTCCGGCGCCAGCCCGGCCGCGCCGGCGGCCGACGAGGCCGCGTTCCGCGCCTTGTATCGCGAACTGGTCGAGATCAACACCACCCGTTCGGTCGGCAGTTGCACGCGCGCGGCGCAGGCGATGCAGGCGCGCCTGCTCGCGGCGGGCTTGCCGGCGCAAGACGCGCGCATCCTGGCGCCGGCCGACCGACCGCAGGACGGCGCCCTGGTCGCGGTGCTGCGCGGCCGCGAGCGCACGCTCAAGCCGCTGTTGCTGCTGGCGCATATCGACGTGGTCGAGGCCCGGCGCGAGGATTGGGAACGCGATCCCTTCACCCTGGTCGAAGAGGACGGCTGGTTCTACGCGCGCGGCGCCAGCGACGACAAGGCCATGGCCGCGATCTTCACCGACAGCCTGGTGCGCTATCGCCAGGCCGGGTACGTGCCGCGCCGCGACATCAAACTGGCCCTGACCTGCGGCGAGGAAACCCCCGACGTGTTCAACAGCGTCAAGTGGCTGATGCAGACCCAGCCCGAGACGCTGGCCGCCGGTTTCGCGCTCAACGAAGGCGCCGGCGGCGAGCTGCGCGACGGCAAGCCGCTGGCCTTGCAGATCCAGGCCGGCGAGAAGGTCTATCAGGATTTCGAGCTGAGCGCCCGCGACGGCGGCGGCCACAGCTCCCGCCCGACCCGCGACAACCCGATCACGCGCATGGCCGTCGGCCTGGAGCGGCTGGGTGCGTATCGCTTCCCGATCGCCCTCAACGCGGCCACGCGCGCCTACTTCGAGGCCCAGGCCGGCCTGTCGGCCCCGGCGATCGCGGCCGACATGCGCGCGGTGCTGGCCGATGGGTCCGACGAGAAAGCGGCCGAACGCCTGTGGGCGATCAATCCCGGCTGGAACAGTTCCTTGCGCACCACCTGCGTGGTCACCCAGATCGAGGGCGGACACGCGCCCAACGCGCTGCCGCAGCAGGTGCGCGCCAACGTCAACTGCCGGATCCTGCCCGGCGTGCCGGTCGAGGAAGTGCGTCAGACCCTGGTGCGCGTGCTTGCCGACGAACGCATCGCGGTGGCCGCGCACGGCGAGCCGGGCATGGCCACCAGCGTGCCGCCGTTGTCGCCGCGCATCCTCGGCCCGGTACGCGAGGTCGCCGACACGATCTGGCCTGGGGTGGCGATCGTGCCGACCATGGCCACCGGCGCCACCGACGGCCGCTTCCTCAACGCCGCCGGCATTCCGACCTACGGTTTGTCCGGGCTGTTCCACGATGCCGAAGGCAGCCGCGCGCACGGGCTCAACGAACGCATCCGGGTGCGCTCGCTGCTGGACGGGCGGCGTTTCCTGCACGAGATCGTGCGCCGTTACGCCGACGCCGCGGATTGAACGGCACGCCGATAGGCGATGCCGGGCCGGGGCTGGGTGCCCCGGCCGGCGACCACAGGGGAGGCCCATGGAAATCCTGCTGCACACCACCGAACTCGGCGACGGCGCGACCGTCGCCAACGCCAGCGTCGACGATTTCGCCGAACTCATCGCGCAAACCTCGCACCTGGGGCTGGTGCACTACCTCGTCTACGACGAGCGCGACGTCCGCCTGGTCGCCAGCAGCGATCCGGGCATCGCGGCGAAAATCGCGCAGTCGGACGTGCCGGACAACCTGCTGAGCTTGCTGAGCGCGTTGCGGGCCGCCGGCACCTGCGCGTCCTAGCCCAACGCACGCATCGCCGCCGCGCGCGCCGGTGCTATCGGTGCGCGTCGGGCGATAATGCCCGCCTCCCCAGCGAACGAGGTGCAGCATGATCCAGCGTTTCGAGGTCGGTCCGCGGATGTCGGAGATGGCCGTACACAACGGCACGGTGTACCTGGCCGGCCAGATCGCCGACGACGAACATGCCGATATCGGCGAGCAGACCCGCCAGGTGCTGGCGGCGATCGACGCCCTGTTGGCCCAGGCCGGCAGCGACAAGTCGCGCATCCTGCGCGCGCAGATCTATCTGGCCGACATCGGCGATTTCGCCGGCATGAACGCGGTCTGGGACCAGTGGGTGGTGGCCGGCCGCACGCCGCCGCGCGCGACCGTGCAGGCGGCGTTGGCGAATCCGAACTGGAAGATCGAGATCGTGGTGACCGCGGCGGTCTGAGGGGTTTCGCGTCGCGACGTTGAGGCTTAGCCCTCGTCGCGACGCCCGGCCTCGGCCGCGGCCAGGAACGCATCCAGCAGCGGCCGTCCGGGCATCAGGTCCGGAAAGCGCGTGTCGTGGAACTCCGGATGCCATTGCACGCCGACCACGAAGGCGGCCTTGGGCGCGCGCACGCACTCGGGGATGCCGTCCTCGGACCAGGCCTCGACCTCCAGGCCTTCGCCGAGCCGACGGATGCCCTGGTGATGGATGGAATTCACCCGCGTGCCTTCCTGCGGCGGATACAGACCGGCCAGCCATCCATCGGCCTGCACGCGCAGCGGGTGGGCGTGCTCGTCGTAGCGATCGGGCAGGTAGTGCACGCTGCGGGTGGCGCCGCCGGCGACCAGGTCCTGATACAGGCTGCCGCCATAGGCCACGTTGATCAGCTGCATGCCGCGGCACACGCCCAGCACCGGTTTGCCGGCGGCGACGAAGGCGCGCAGCAGCGACAGCTCGAAGCGGTCGCGGTCCGGATCGGTGCTTTGCAGCATCTCGCTGGGCTGTTCGCCGTAAGCGACCGGGTCGATGTCGGCGCCGCCTTGCAGGATCAGGCCGTCGAAGGAGTGCGCGTACTCGCGCACCGACAGGTCGCTGCGCTGGACGTCGCCGTGCGGGTCGACGGTGGGGATCATCGCCACCAGCGCGCCGGCCGACATCACCCAGTGCGCCATCGACTGCTCCAGGTATTGCAAGGTCTTGTTGCGAAAGCCGTACTGCGCCGGCAGGTTGCGCATCAGCCGCGGGGACAGGCCGATCATCAGTTTGCGCGGAGTGGACATGGACGGCCTCGTGGGATGAGCGATCAGTCGGCGACGACGGTAGCCGCGCGCAACCAGTCGACCACCGCGTCCAGCGAGGCCACCCGGCCCAGGCCGCGTTCGCGCTGCTCGCGGTACAGGGCCAGCTGCACATGCGCGCTGCTGCCTTCGGCGATGATCGCATCCAGCGGCGCCAGCGCGTCGGCGCAGTCCAGGGCGCGGATGTCGTCGGCGCATAGCGCGCGCAGGCGCGTGAGCGCTTGCGGCAGCGGCTCGGGTTCGGCGCCGCTTTCGTCGAAGAACTTGGCTTCGGTGCCGAAGCGCTTGGCGCGCCAGCGGTTCTCGTCGATCACGCGCCGGGTCAGGGCGCTGCGCGGCGGGTCGTCTTGCGGGGTGCGCACCAGGTAGCGCAGCAGGCAGCGGTACAGCGCGGCGATCGCCAGCGCGTCGCGCACCCGCGTGCAGCAGTCGGCGATGCGCAGCTCCAGGGTGGGGTAGCGCAGCGAGGGCCGGATGCCCCACCACAGCGAGCGCGCGTCGTTGATCGCGTTGACCCGGGTGAGCAGGGCGGCGAAGGCGTCGTACTCGGCCTCGTCGGCGAAGAAATCCGGGATGCCGGTGCGCGGCCATTCGTCGTACACCGCCTGGCGATAGCTGAGCAGGCCGGTGCGCGAACGGTTCCAAAACGGCGAGGAGGTCGACAGGGCCAGGAACAGCGGCAACCAGGGCATGGCCCGGTTCATCACCCGCACCCGGTCCACGCCCGGCGGCAGCTGCACGTGCACGTGCAAGCCGCAGACCAGGCTGCGGCGGGCGACGATCTGGAAGTCCTCCATCATGCGCCGGTAGCGCGAACGCGGGCTGCGCTCCTGTTCGCGCCATACGCCCAGGGGATGGGTGCCGGCCGCGACCAGGCCCAGGTCGAAACGCGCGGCCACCTGCGACAGGCTGGCGCGCAGATCGGTGAGGCAGCGCTGCGCATGGGCGGCGTCGCGCAGGATCGGGCTGGAGATCTCGATCTGCGATTGCAGCATTTCGTTGGCGACCGAGTCGCCGAGTTCGCGCCGCGCCTGCTTGAGCAGTTCGGCCGGCACCCGCGTGGCCAGGCCGTGCGCGCCGGGACGCACCAGGAAATACTCCTCCTCGATGCCGTAGGTGTAGTCGTGGGCCTCGCTCACGCGCGGCGACCGCGCGGCGGGAACGGAACGATGGGGTGGCGTCGGCGCATGCGGCGCTCCTTGCGATCGCGGGAGCATTCAAGGTAACGCGGTCGATGTAAGCGCCAGTTGAAGACGACGCGCTATCATCGCGGTATGTCGAAATTGCTGCTTAACCTGCGCCAAGTGCCCGACGACGAGGTCGCCGACGTGCGCGCGATGTTGGACGCGCACCGCATCGAGTACTACGAGACCCAGCCCAGCCGCTGGGGCATTTCCTATGGCGGCATCTGGATCGCCTCCGACGCCGACGAGACCGCCGCGCGCGCGCTGATGGCGCAGTACCAAGCCGGGCGTCAGGCGCGCGCGCGCGCCGAGCACGCCGCCGCACAGCGCGACGGCAGCGCCGAAACCTTTTCCGGAATCGTGCGCCGCGAGCCGTTGCGGGTGCTGGCGATCGTCGCCGCGATCGTGGCCCTGCTGGCGGTACTGGCTTTGCCGGCCTGGCTGCTGCGGCCCTGAGCCTGCCGCCGTGGGCGCGCGCCGCGCGCATGCGGCCTCTTAGGCGTGCTCAGCCTTGCGATGCCGCTGCGGCGCCTTCCAGGTCCAGCGCGGTGAGGTAGAGGCGCAGATCGAACTCGAGCTGGTGGTAATCCGGCTCCATGTGCGTGCACAACTGATAGAACGCGCGGTTGTGCTCGCTTTCCTTCAGGTGCGCCAGTTCGTGCACCACGATCATCTTCAGGAACTCCGCCGGCGCGTCGCGGAACACGCTGGCGATGCGGATCTCGCGGCTGGCCTTGAGCCGCCCGCCTTGCACGCGCGAGATCGCGGTGTGGGTACCCAGGGCCTGACCGATCACCTGCAGGCGATTGTCGTAGATCACCTTGTGCAGCGGCTCGGCCTTGCGCAGATAGCGGGCCTTGAGCTCGGTCGTGTACTCGTACAACGCGCGGTCGCTGCGGACCTCGTGCGCCTGGGCGTAGCGCTGGCGCAGCACCTCGCCCAGTCGGCCTTGCGCGAGCAACTCGCGCACGCGCGCCAGCACGGGTTCGGGATAGCCGTTGAGATAGGTCAGTCGCTGCATCGATAGACGATACGGCAGGCGCGATGCGCAGCGGCCAGCGCATGCGGTCGCCGACGAAGCGCAGACGCAGATTCTGCGCACTGCATCACCTAATGAAATGCCTTCGATGCGTGCAAAGCGCGCCGTTTCGTGTCGCAACTTAAAATTGGTATTGATTATCAATTTAGGATTGTGTTTTATCTTTCGGCAACTCGAAGTGGCGCGTTTCTCCAATGCGAACTGGCGAGCGCATGCCGGCGATGGCCGGAGACGAACAAGAAGGCGTAGGAGCGAAGGAATGCATTCCAATCAGCGCCGGTCGCGTACCGCGATCGTGCTCATAGTCTTGGTGACGGTGGGTCTGGTGGCGGGCTGGTGGTGGAGCCGGCGTGGACAGGATGCGACGCCCATCGCGCAATGGGCCGCTCCTGCACCCGCGCCGATCGCAGGTGTCGACCAGCCGGCCGACCTCGTCGGCGGTGATCCCGCTGGCGATATCGTGCGGGCACGCCGTCCCGGTGCGGCGCGACGGGACCTGAGCACCGAGCGCAGCTACGACCTGCCGCGCGGGCGGGCGCTGGATGTGATCGCAGCCCTGCAGCCGCGTGCCGAGGCCGGCGACAACGACGCCGCGTTCTATCTGTTTCTCAAGATCGAGGGCTGCCGTTACCAGCTCTATCACAGCGGCGACAACAACCGTGCGGCACCGACCAGCGGCGACAGTGTCGAGTCGCAATTGATCGCGCGCACGTCGCCGGATTGTCACGGGCTGACGCCCGAGCACTACCGGAACAACCTGCGTTGGCTGGAGCAGGCCGCCGACAGCGGATTGATCATGGCGCAGCTCAGCTACGCCGGAAATGCCGAGGCCGTGGTCGGGAATTCCTCGCAGATGCTGGCGAACCCCGAAAAGGTCATCGCCTACCGGCGCAAGGCGATGGGCTACCTGCATCGTGCGGCTGCCAACGGCAGCGTCGGTGCCCTGCACAGCCTCGGCGATGCCTACCACTACGGCGTGCTAGCCCCGCGCGACCCGGCTCGCGCCTACGCCTATGCCTACGCGGAAAGCCTGGCCTTGCCGCAGTACGGGCAGTTCCGTCTGGGCAACTACGCGAAACAACTCGATCCCTCACAACTGGCTGCGGCCACTCAACAAGGAAGGAGAATTTACGATGCGTGCTGCAAATAAACACAAGGTGTGGCTCGTCGCTGCGCTGGCGATACCGCTACTGGCTGCGGGTACTTGGCTGGTGGCAGCCGAACGCGGGCCTTTCGAATGCGACAACGGCTGTCAGATCGGCTATCCCAAACCCGATCCCGCCACCTTGGACTACATCGAACGCATGAAGCCCTTGTTCAATCGATGGTTCGGCGATGTGTTCTGGAACAAGGGCGACATCTACATCGTCTGCAATGCGACTTATTGCGCGAAGTACTACATCACCGACGACTTCGGCATCTTCGGTACCAACGACGGACGCATGGAGCGCGAAGGCGGCGACAGTGGTAGCGGCAATGCCAGCGGCGGTGGCGAAGCCGGCGGCCAGGGTGGCTACAACCCGGGTTGGGACGGCGGTGGCGGTGGCAGCACGGGCGGCGGTACCGGCACGGTGTACGTGGGCGATCCGCAGACGGTGCAGGAGTGATCCTGGGGCGGCGTCCGTATCGCACGGACGTCGCTTTGGGCCGGTTGTTCCGCACGAACGCAACGCCGCCGCGGCTGGCGGGCGATCGGCTCGCCAGCTGCGGCCCAGAGGTGCCACGGCCGAGTCGGTTAGCTCAAGGCATCACGTACTCCACCCGCAACTTCGCGCTCGCGCCGCGATCGATCCACAAATAGTTCGTCGCGTCTGCGGGCTGGCGTAGCGCAGGCGTAGCTGGGTGCGGCTGTCGCGGTTGATCGCGGCCAAGCCGGCGGCGTCGAAGGCGGTGCTGGTCTGGCTACTGCCTGAGTCGTAGATCGCCTTGTGCGGCGGCTCGGTATTGCGCAGGTAACGGGCCTTGGGCTCGGTTGCGTATTCGTACAGCGCGTGGTCGCCGCGGACCTCGTGCGCCTGGGCGTGGCGCTGGCGCAGCATCTCGCCCAATCGGCCTTGCGCGAGCAACTCGCGCACACGCGCCAGCACGGTTCGGGATAGCCGTTGAGATAGGTCGGTCGCTGCAACGATAGACGCACGGCAGGCGCGATGCGCAGCGGCCAGCGTACGTGCTAGCTCCTCCTGCAAGCACGCAAATCATGAGTATTCCATCGTCGTACGAGGTGCCTTCGGTGTGTGCAAAACACGCCGTGACTCCTATCGCAACTTCAATTTGGAATTTATTTTCATATCAGGGCTATGTTTTTCTTTTCGTCAAATGGCGGGCTCATTTGTCGAATGCGAGCTGGCGAAAGCATGCCGGCCTTCTCGCCGGCGACCTGGATGGAACGAAAAGGAGCGAAGGGATGCAGTCCAAGCGCGAGTCGCGCATCGCGATCGTGATGGCGTTGTTGCTGGCCGTGGGGCTGGGCGCGGGCTGGTGGTGGAGCCGGCGTGCGCCGGAACCGGATGCGGCCGGGCCGATGGCCAGCGCCGGACCCGCCGAGCCGCCGGCGACGGCGACGGCGACGGTAGCGGCGGCGCACGAGCGCGACGTCGATGGACCGGCCGCCGAGCTGCTGCGGGCGCGAGCGCCGAACACTGTGCCTCGGGTATCGACTTTCACTCGCAGCTACGACCCGCCGCCCGGACGCGCGGTGGACGTGGTGGCGGCCCTGCAGCCGAGAGCGGAGGCGGGCGACAACGAGGCCGCCTTCTATCTGTTCGTCAAAGTCGAAGGCTGTCGCTACGCGCTCTATCACGGCGCCAGCAGCGGCGCGCGACCCGCGCCCGTGCGCGGCGACGATGTCGAAACGCAGTTGATCGCGCGTACGCCCACGCAATGCCACGGCCTGACCCCCGATCAATACCGGAACAACGTGCGCTGGCTGGAGCAGGCCGCCGACAGCGGCATCGCCATGGCCCAGCTCAGCTATGCACGGAATGCGGAAGCGGTGATCGGCAACTCCTCTCAGATGCTTTCCGATCCTGAGAAGGTCATCGCTTACAGGCGCAAAGCCATGCACTACATGCAGCGGGCCGCTGCGGGCGGGAGCATCGAAGGGCTGATGAGTCTCAGCGATGCCTACCACTACGGCGTGATTACCCGCCGCGATCCGATCAGGGCCTATGCCTACTACTACGCGAAGGACCTGGCCGCACCCAGCACCTACGGCCAGAAGCGGCTGCAAGCCTATGCCGATCTATTGAATTCAACGCAACTGGCTGCGGCCACCCAACAGGGAAGAGGGATCTATGATGTGTGCTGTAAACCTTAAGAAATGGTGTCTGATCACGGGCATCGCCGTGCCGCTGGCGGTTGCGGGTGCTTGGCTGATTGCCGCAGAGCGCGGCCCCTTCGTATGCGATAACGGCTGCCAGATCGCGCATCCCTTGCCGGATGAGAAGACGGCGGAGTATGTGGAGCAGATGAAACCCTTGTTCAACCGATGGTTCGGCGACATGTTCTGGAACAAAGGCGACATCTACATCATCTGCAATCCGACGCATTGCGCGAAGTACTTCATCACCGACGACTTCGGCATCTTCGGCACCGACAACGGACGCATGGAGCGCGTAGGTGGCGACAGCGGTAGCGGCAATGCCAGCGGCGGTGGCGAAGCCGGCGGCCAGGGCGGCTACAACCCGGGTTGGGACGGCGGTGGCGGTGGCGGCACGGGCGGCGGTACCGGCACGGTATACGTGGGCGATCCGCAGACGGTGCAGGAGTGATCTTGGGCGACGCTCGTGTCATGGGGCGTCGCTTTCCGGCTTGTCGTTCCACCAGAACGCCATGCATGAGTGGCTGGCAGGCAATCGATCCGTCAGCTGCGATCCGCATGCAGTGCGACCGGCCCGATGAGTTCAGGGCATCACATACTCCACCCGTAACTTCGCGCCCACGCCGCGATCGATCCACAGATAGTTCGTCGCCGTCTGCGGGCTGGCGTAGCGCAGGCGCAGTTGGGTGCGGCCGCCGCGGTTGATCGCGGCCAAGCCGGCGGCGTCGAAGGCGGTGCTGGTCTGGCTGCCGCCGGTGAAGGGCGGTAACTGAGCGACCGCGCTGGCGCTCGCGGCGGCGGCGTAGTCGGCGGCCTCGATGGTGCAGGCGCCGTAGCAGCCGTTGCGTACGTCGATCAGCAAGGTGTTGCCGGCCGGGTTGCTCCAGGGGTCGCCGTAGGCGCTGCGGTAGACCACGCTGAGCGTGGCCGAAACCACGGTGGCGCCGTCGGGAATCGCGGCGGTATCGAAGGACAGCAGGCTGCGGTTGTACTTGCCATCGGCGCCGCGGCCGGAGGCCAGGCCATAGGTCGCTTCCAGGGTGCCGACGACGGGCGCGCCGCCGTTGGCGTCGGCTTTGACGTAGCCGTCGTTGGCGTCTTCGTTGTCGAAGCTCAGCACGCCGCCGCTGCCGCCGCCGGTACCGCCGCTGACACTGACGCCGACCGCGGCGGAGCTGCCGACGTTGCCGGCCAGGTCGTAGGCGCGCGCCTGCAGGCTATGCGCGCCGTTGCTGCTGTTGGCGCTGTTCCACGTACCCGTATACGGCGTGCTCGCGTCGTTGGCGATCAGGTTGCCGTCGAGCAGGAACTCGACCCGGTCCACACCGACGTCGTCGCTGGCATCGGCGCTGAGGGCGACGTTGCCGCTGACGGCGGCGCCGTCGGCAGGCGCGGTCAGCACGACCTGCGGCGCGATGCCGTCCAGGTTGTCCAGGCCCCAGAAGCGCGCGATGTAATAACTAGAGCAAATGTTGACGTCGAGGATGTAGGCGCCGGCGGTGCCGCATTGGCTTTCGCCGCTGCCGGGATCGACCGGGGTGCCGTGGCCCATGCCGGCGATCGTGTAGGTTTCGACCAGGGCGCGGCCGGCGGCGTCGCGGTAGACCCGGTGCGGATAGCCGGCGACCGTGTCCTGCACCTCCGGGATCTGGTCGATGCCGTGCACGTTGGTCCATTGCTGCAGGATTTCGGTCTGATTGGCCGGGCGCACGGTGTAGTCGGCGTCGCCGTGCCAGATCGAGACGATGGGCCAGGGGCCGGCGTGGGGGCTGGCGGCGCGCACCTTGTCGCCCCATTGCGCGGGCGTGAGGTCGCTGCCGGGGTTCATGCAGCCGAAGGCCGCGCTCTGGCTGGTCGCGCAGCGGTAGGGGATACCGGCGACGATGGCGCCGCCGGCGAACACGTCGGGGTAGGTCGCGAGCATCGTCGAGGCCATCGCGCCGCCCGCGGACAAGCCGGTGACATAGACGCGGTCGGCGGCGTTGGCGTGGTCGCTGCGCATGCGGTCGACCATTTGCTTGATCGACAGCGCTTCGCCTTGGCCGCGGGCGATGTCGCCGCTTTCGAACCAGTTGAAGCAACTGCTGGAATTGTTGCCGCTTTGCTGTTGCGGCAGTAGCAGCGCGAACTGCCAGCGCTGGGCCAGCAGCTCCCAGCCGGTTTCGGCGTCGTAGCTGGCCGCGCTTTGGGCGCAGCCGTGCAGGGCGACCACCAGCGGCGCGTTGGCGGGCAGGCCCGGCGGCACGTACTTGAACATGCGCAGGTTGCCGGGGTTGCTGCCGAAGCCGGTGACTTCGGTCAGGGCCAGGGCGGGCGTGCTGATGGCGAGCGCGAACAGACCGGCCAGGGCGACCGGCAGGAAACGGCGGCGACGTGCGGGCGTTGTGGCGGTGCGAGACGGGACAGTCATGCGGTCGACTCCTTCGGACGAGGATCCTGCGGGTGACGCGGAACGGGCGGCGACGTGGTTCCCCGGATGCGCCCGATGCCGGCGGAGTAGGCCATGCCGACAGGCGGCTCACCATCGTCCGATGGGGCAAGCTGCGCTGCAGCATCGAGCGCGAAGGCGGTCGCCGGCCGCCGGTTCAGGCCGCCGCCATAAATCCGTCATCGCCCCGCCATAGTCTGGCGGCCATGAACATCCTGATGCTGTCCGACGTGTATTTCCCGCGGGTCAACGGCGTCTCGACGTCGATCCGCACCTTCGCCCAGTCGCTGGCGCGCATGGGCCACGCGGTGACCCTGGTGGTGCCGGACTACGGCCCCGGCAGCGGCCAGGAGCAGCACGACGGCCACGGCGAGTTCGAGATCCTGCGGCTGCCGTCGCGGGTGATCTTCTTCGATCCGGAGGACCGCTTGATCCGCGCCTCCGCGCTGCGCGAGGTGGCCGAAACCTTGGCGGCCCGCGATTGGGACGTGATCCACATCCACACGCCGTTCCGCGCCCACAGCCTGGGCGTGCGCCTGGCGCGGCGGATCGGGCGGCCGACCGTGGAGACCTACCACACCTATTTCGAAGAATACGTGGGCCACTACCTGCCGTGGCTGCCCGCGCCGCTGCTGCGTGCGTTCGCGCGGCGCGCCTCGCGCTCGCTGTGCCATGGCGTGGATCATCTGATCGTACCGACCGCGCAGATGGTGGACGTGCTGGACCGCTACGGCATCACCACGCCGTCGACGGTGCTGCCGACCGGCATCGACCTGAGCGAATTCGCGCGCGGCGACGGCGCGCGCTTCCGCGCCGAGCACGGCATCGCGCCGCAGCGGCCGACCCTGGTGACGGTGAGCCGGCTGGCGGTCGAGAAGAACATCGCCTTCCTGTTGCGGGTGGCCAAGCGGCTGGTCGGGGAGTTTCCGGAGCTGTTGTTCCTGATCGCGGGCGAAGGCCCGGACGCCGAACGTCTTAAGCGGCTCAGCGTCGAATTGAAGTTGCAGGACTATGTGCGTTTCTTCGGCAATCTCGACCGCCGCACCACCTTGCTCGACGCCTATCGCGCCGGCGACGTGTTCGTGTTCGCCTCGCCCACCGAAACGCAGGGCCTGGTGCTGATCGAGGCGATGGCGCTGGGCGTGCCGATCGTATCGACGGCGGTGATGGGCACGGCCACGGTCCTGCGCGACGTGCGCAGCGCGGTGGTCAGCGCCGAGGACGAGGCCGCGTTCGCGGGCCATGTCGCCGACGTGCTGCGCTCGCCCGAGACGCGTGCCGCCTTGTCGGCCGCGGGGCCGCAGGATGCGCGCGCCTGGAGCACCGACGGGCTGATGGAGCAGGTGGTCGCCTTGTACGAGCAGCTCGCGCGCCCGCGCGCCGTCGCGACCCCGATGACCGCGGAAGCCAGTTCGTAAACCCATCGCCACGCAGGCGGTAAGCCATAGACGCGCCGCATCGCATTTCCACGAGCGAACGCAATGAAGCCGATGCGGTTATCACCGCATCCTACGGTTTACGCGCAGCGTTCTCGTAGGATGCGGTAAGCCGTAGGCGCACCGCATCGAATCTCCGTGCGCGAACGCGATGGAGCCGAAGCGGTGATCGCAGCCGCCTACGGCTGCACCCGCCGCGCCAGCAGCGCGCCGAGCACGGCCAGCGCCAGCGAAATCGCGAACCCGGCCAGATAGGCGCCGGCGTGGCCGTGCGGCAACAAGGCCGCGAACAGCGAGCCGCCGATCGCCAGCACGCTGGCGGTGAACAGCGCGTCGCACAGCTGCAGCGCCGAGGAGTTGAGCCCTTGCTGCGCCGGTGGCGACAGCTCCAGCGTCAGCACCGACAGGCTGGGGAAGGTCACGCCCATGCCCAGGCCGGCCAGCACCCAGCCCGACACGCCGACGGCGGTGGGCACCGTCGGCACGAGTATCGCGACGATGGCCGCGATGCCGATCGCGATGAGGCTCATGCCGATCTGCAGTAGACGCGCCGGGGCGTAGCGCTGCACCGGACGTCCGCGATACCAGGAGCCCGTCGACCAACCGACCGCACCGACGGTAAGTGCGAGCCCCGCCGCGGTCGGCGACCAGCCACGCTCGTGCGAGAGCAGCAGCGGCAGGAACACCTCGGTGCCGAAGAACGCCGACGAGGCGATGCCGCGCAGCGCGATCACGGTCGGCAGGCCGCGCGCGGCGCGCAAGGTGCCGGTCGGCAGCAGGCGCAGCGCGCACACCACCAGGCCGAGCGCGGCCAATGCGAGCAGGACGGCCGCGAGCGCGCCGCGTTGCTGGCCGGCGATATGCAACAGCAGCGCACTGGCGGCGGCGCCGATCGCCCAGGGCATGCGCGCGGGCGTGGCGGCGTCGGAGGCGTCGGCGTGTTCGGGCGCGCCCAGATCGCGTACCGCGGGCAAGACCAGCGCCGCCGCGGCCAGCGCGATCAACGGCACCGACAGAAACACCCAGCGCCAACCCCAGTGTTCGACGATGGCGCCGCTGATCGCCGGTCCGATCACCGCCGGCACCACCCAGGCGGCGGCGAAGGCGGCGAAGATGCGCGGGCGCAGCGCTTGCGGATACTTGCGGCCGACCACCACGTAGAGCGCGACCGACATCAGTCCGCCGCCGAAACCTTGCACGACGCGGCCCAGCAGCAGCCACGCCATCGACGGCGCCAGGCCCGCCAACAACAGGCCGATCGCGAACCAGACGATGCCCTGGCGCAGCGGCGCGGCCGGGCCGCGAGTATCCGCCCAGCGTCCTGCCGCGACCATGCCGACCACGCTGGCCGCCAGCGCGCCGCCGAAGGCGAGCGCGTACAGCGGCAGACCGTGCAGCGCTTCGGCCACGGTCGGCATCGCGGTCGCGACCGCCAGCGCCTCGAAGGCGGCAAGCGCGACCAGGGCGATGGCGCCGACGGTGAGCACGCGGTAGCGGCGATCGAACAGGCCGGCCGCGGCGCCGTCGGCGTCGTGCGCGCGCAAGGGCGCGAGAGCGTCGGCCGCGCTGTCGGCCTCGCTCATGGCCCGAAGCCGCTGTCGCCGGTCTGGTAGACCATCAGCACCACCTTGCCGCGACCGTGGCCGGTCTCGACGTCGCGGTGCGCGACCGCGGCGTGCGCGAGCGGGTAGATCTCGCGCACGTGCACGTGCAGGCGGCCGTGTTCGTACAGCTCGACCAACTGACGCAGGCGGTCGCGGTCGCATTCGCCGCGCAGGCGCAGCACGCCGTGTTCGCGCGCGCCGTCGGCGTCGACCAGGGTGCCGATGCGTTCGCGCGCGGCGCCCAGCGCCAGCGAGGCGGCGATCGCGCCGCGCCCGGCCGCGTCCAATGCCGCGCTCACGCCTTGCGGCGCGAGCTCGCGCACGCGCGCGACCAGGCCTTCGCCGTACAGCACCGGTTCGACACCCAGGGTGCGCAGGTAGGCATGGTTCTCGCGGCTGGCGCTGCCGATCACGCGCGCGCCGGCCAGGCGCGCAAGCTGGACCGCGATCGAACCCACGCCGCCGGCCGCGCCGTGCACCAGCAGGGTGTCGCCGCGGCCGACGTTGAGCGCGCGCAAAGCGACCTGGGCGGTCTGGCCGGAGGCCGAGAGCGCGCCTGCGACCGCCCAGGACATCATCGGCGGCTTGGCCACGACTTGCGCGGCGGGCACGGCCAGGACCTCGGCGTAGGCGCCGCCGTCGCACCAGCCCAGCACTTCCTGGCCGTGGTAGTAGCCGCGCACGCCGTCGCCGATCTGGTCGACGACGCCGGCGAATTCGTAGCCCAGTCGTTGCGGGAAGGCGGCGTCGGCGTCGATGCCGCGGCGCGCGAACTCGCCGTTGCGGCGCGCGATGTCGGCCGGCTGCACGCCGGCC
The DNA here is from genome assembly GCF_001429785.1 of Lysobacter sp. Root916. Lineage (GTDB taxonomy): Bacteria > Pseudomonadota > Gammaproteobacteria > Xanthomonadales > Xanthomonadaceae > Lysobacter. The sequence goes on from NZ_LMJF01000001.1 coordinate 777,298, forward strand.
GCGCGTACGCGCACGCGCAGCTCGCCGCGCGCCGCATTGGGCATCGCCAGCACGGTGGGATAGAGCACGTCGGGCGAACCGTAGCGATCGAAATGCACGGCTTGCATCAGGCCGTCGTCGCCGTTGTCGAGGGCGAGGTCGGCGTCGCGATCGAGGTGAGCGCCGGAGCGGTCGAGGTCGTCCTCGCGCGCGTTGCGATTGTCCATGGCTTGACCGTAAAGAGGGGGGAGATCCAGGATAGGACCTGAACTTAAGTTGAGGTCAAGCCCATGGGTGCGGCTACCGAGCTGAGCGTGGGGCAGATGGCGCAGCGTAGCGGGGTGGCGGTGTCGACGCTGCATTTCTACGAGGCCAAAGGCTTGATCCACAGCCAACGCACGGCCGGCAACCAGCGCCGTTACGGGCGCGACATGCTGCGCCGCATCGCGATCATTCGGGTCGCCCAGCGCGTGGGCATGCCGCTGGCGACGATCCTGGAGGCGTTCTCGACGCTGCCCGACGGACGCACGCCCACGCGCAAGGACTGGGAGCGCCTGTCGACGATCTGGCGCGAGGAACTGGACGAGCGCATCCAGAAACTGAGCCAGATGCGCGACACCCTGGACGACTGCATCGGCTGCGGCTGCCTGTCGATCGATCGCTGCCGCCTGGCCAACCCAGGCGACGTGCTGGCCGAGGACGGGCAGGGTGCGCAGCGTTGGGAGCATGCGGGGGAGTAACGGGCAACTTCCTCCTTTGGAAAAGGGGGGCGAGGGGGATTTGCTTTACAGCCGCCGCGTAGGCGATCCGCCCACGCTTCGACGCGCTCGCCCCAGCGCGCATCCCATACGCCACCGCCCGCAGGACGCATCGATCCACGGTTGCGCGCGTGGTCGGACGCCGGAGGCGGCGTACCATGTGCGATTCACCCCACGAGTCCCGCCATGACCGTTTCCATGCACGCCGCCTCCGTTCCCGTGTTCAAGCAGTTTCTCGGCAGCCTCAGCGCGCTGCTGGACAAGGCCCAGGCCTATGCGGCCGAGAAGAAGGTCGACCCGGAGGTGCTGCTGCAGTCGCGTCTGTACCCGGACATGTTCCCGCTGCTGCGTCAGGTCCAGATCGCCTGCGACTTCGCCAAGGGCGTGAGCGCACGCCTGGCCGACGCGGAGGTGCCGGTGTACGACGATTCCGAGCGCACGTTCGAACAGCTGCAGGCGCTGGTCGCCAAGACCACGACCTTCATCGACAGCCTGGAGCCGGTGCTGTTCGACGGCGCCCATGAGCGCGAAGTGGTGCTGCGCCCGGGTACGCCCAAGGAGCGCCGTCTTATCGGCCATGACTACCTGCTGCACTACGGCCTGCCGCAGTTCCAGTTCCACGTCGTCACCGCCTACGCGATCCTGCGCCACAACGGCGTCGAGGTCGGCAAGCGCGATTACATGGGTCAGTACTGAGCCCTGCGCGCGCCGCGCGCGCTTGCATCGCGCGCGCGGCGCGGCGACCATGGTTCCCAGGTTTTAGGGGAACCCGCATGGAACTGCTGACGCTGGATCATTTCGCCCGCCACGTGAACGAGACCTTCTCGGCGGCCTTGAACGACGGCGAGGTGCCGTTCGTCCTGGTCGAGGCGCGGGCGCTGAACCCCCAGCAGGTCATGCCGGGGGCGGCGCGCGCGCCGTTCTCGCTGTTGTTCCGCAATACCTCCTCGTTCCTGTTCCCGCAGCAGACCTATCTGATGCGTCACGACAGCGTGGGCGAGATCGGGATCATGCTGGTGCCGGTCGCGCGCGAGCGCGAGGGCTTTCTGTATCAGGCGATATTCAACTGAGCGCGCACCGGCCCGCGGTCCGTTTGGCGGCTGGGTGATCCCAACCTGATTCAAGCGCTCCTGCGTGCGGCGCGGATCGTGCCGGCGTGGTCGCGGCTTACGCCGCTCCTTCCCCTTAAACGGATCGCCGGCGTCAGGGCGCCGGCCAGCGCATGCGGCGGTGGGCGCCGCTGTCTTCGGTCTGGACGAAGCCCAGGCGCCGGTATAGGCGCTGCGCGCCCGCGTTGTCGGAAGCCACGTGCAGATGCAGGCCGCGGCCCAGCGCGGCGGCGTCGCGCTGGCTGTGCTCGATCAGCGCGCTGGCGATGCCTTGGCCGCGCGCGGCGGTCAGCAGGCTGATATCGACGATCAGATGATCCGGTGCGCGCCGTTGCAGGTAGTAGCGGCCGACGGGGGCGCCGTCGCGTTCGATCGCGAGGAAGTCGGCGTCGGCGTAGTGCAGCAGATAGTGCTGATGCTGGAGTGCGAACTGGCTGTCGAGGAAGGCGCGCTTGGCCTCGTCGGGCCAGGGGATGGGAGCGAGTTCCTCGGCGCGGGTGCTGGCGTAGAGCGTGCGCAGCCAAGGCAGATCGTCGTCGCGTGCGGGGCGCAATGCGAACCCGCGCTCGCTCAGGAGCGCGGGTGTCGCCAGACGGTCGTCGCGGCCTTGCGGATCGTCGCTGCGCGGAAACGGCAGCAGCCGCGATGGCGCCTGCATGGCCTCAGGGGAAGCTGGGGAAAATGCCCTGCAACGCGATGCAGAAGTTCGACGCGAGGTAGGGCTGACGGTTCTCGTGCGGCTGGCCGCCGCCGGCCGGACCGCACATGGTCGGGGCGAACTGCACGTTCGGCTGCAGCCCGCCGATGAACGGGTTGCTCGAGGTCGGGATGCCCAGGTAGTTGCCGGGGGCCGGCGCACTGGTGCGCAAGGTGCCGGTAGGTTGGTTGTAGGCGGTCAGCGTATGGCTGTGTCCCGGCATTTCGCCCTGCTGCAGGGTCACGCTGTTGGAACCGAAGGTCTCGCCCATGCTGCGCGGGGTCAGGCCTTGGCCTTGGCCTTGGTTGCAGGCGGTGCGGTTGACGAAGTTGGGCAGCTGGAACGTGGTGGTGCCGTTGCCGCCGTAGTTGGTGCCCAGCAGCGAGAACAGCGCGGTGTTCTGCTGAATGGCCAGGGTGGCGCCGTTGCAAGAGGCCCAGCCGCGCGGTGCGAAATTGAATCCGAACAGCTGGATTTCGCCGATGAAAGGTTCGGTCATGGTGATGTCCTCGAATGATGGTCCGCGGCGGCCGCTCAGCTCTGCGACGGGTAGACGCCGGCCCAGGCGATGCAGTACCCCACCGTCAGGGTGGGCATCAGGTTGGCGTGCGGCTGGGTGTTGCCGCTGATCGAGACTGCGGCCGGCGCAAGCGCGGCGCCGGTGGCGCCGGTGATATCGGTGACGTACATGGTGTCGCCCGCCACCGCGCCCGGCTGTACCGTCACGCCGACCGCGCCGGTGGTGGCCGCGGCCGTAGTGGCCATCAGCGCGTGGTTATGGCTGGGCAGTTGCTGGCTGATCAGGGTCACGCTCTCGCTGCCGGACATCTGGCCGATCACATAGGTGCTCAGGCCCGGGCCGGTGCCCTGGTGGATCGGCGCGCGACCGCGCAGGTCGGGCACGGCGAAGGTGCTCTGGCCGTCGCCGCCGTAGATCGTGCCGAGCAGGGTGTACAGCACTTCGTACTCGCTGATGGGCTTCAACGAACCGTCGCAGCTGAACCAGCCGTTGGGCACGCGGCCGAAGCCGAACATACGGATTTCTCCGACGTAAGGGGTGCTCATAGGGAACTCCTGTAGATGGCTAGGGCGTCAGTTGCGCGACGGGAAGATGCCGGCCAGCGCGATCACGAAATTGATCGTGGTGTAGGGCTGCATGTTGCTGTGCGGCTGGTTGTTGCCCGTCATGCCGATGCCTTGCAGCGCGACCTGGGCACCCGTGGAGGGGGCGAAGGTGAAGGCGCTGTTGGTGCCGTACAGGGCGTTGGTCGGGTTGCGGACCGCGCTCGCGGTCGTGTTGCCGGCCACCATGTGGTTGTGCGTCGGCATCTGCGTGGTGAGCAGGGTGACGTTCTCGACACCGCCGGTTTCGCCCTGTTGATAGGGCGCCGGATTCCAGCCGCCATCGACCGAGTTGCCGAAGCCCACCGGGGTGCGCGACTGCATGTTGGGCAGCTGGAAGTTAGTGGTGCCGTTGCCGCCGTAGGTGGTGCCGAGCAAGGAGAACAGCGCTTGGTTCTGGGCGATCGGCAGCAGCTGCCCATTGCAAAGGGCAAAGCCCTTGGGCGCGAACTGGAACCCCGTGAGCATAATCTGCCCGAGGAAGACTTCGGTCATACCTTTCCCCCCAAAGGATGGTGGCACCGGACGTCATGTCCGGCGCGGTGGCTACTCTCGCTCACAGCCCGTACGCCGTACAAGCTAATTTTTTGTGGCAGTGCAGCATATAAATTTGTGGCAGTGCAGCATATAAATCTGTGAAGTGGGTGGCACTTTATTTGCGGGCCGATTCCTGATTGAATGGGGGAGAGCAGTTCGCAAGGGGTGCGGCTCGGGCGTAGGCCCGGTGTCCGCGGACAGGGATTCGAGTCTCGCCGGACGGTTCGACAGCCAGCGGCCGATCGAGCTCGTGTGGTGTCAACAGGGGCAGAACATGCATCAGCTTTCAGCGCATAGCGTGGAGACGCCGCGTGCGCCTTCGCACGTCTTCTTTTCCTGGTTTTCATGGCTCGCGATAGCGCTGCTGTGCCTGGCCAGCGCATGGCCGCAGCGGGCGATGGCGGCGCCATCCACGTTCTGCCCGACCTTGAGCATGTCGGTCGCGCACAGCGGCTCGCAGACCATCAACATCAACAACTGCCATGGCGGCTTCGGCATCACCGCCGGCACCGCGACCACGCCCCACGGCACCCGCATCGTCGGCGCGCAATCGCCCGGCAACATCCCGCTGACCTATTCGCACAACGGCGATAGCGCGACCACCGACACCTTCACCCTGCAGGACGATTTCGGCGGCGACATCGTCGTCACCGTGGCCATCGGCCCGGCCTCGACCATCGTGATCGGCCCGGCCACCATCAGCCTGACCGCGGGTGTGCCGTTCAGCACCACCCTGACCGCTACCGGCGGCACCGGGTCCTACACGTACACGCTCGACAGCGGCGTGCTGCCGGCCGGCCTCACGCTGAGCGGCGCCGTGATCAGCGGCACGCCGACCCAGCGCGGTCCGCACAGCTTCTCGATCCGCGCCACCGACAGCGCCAGCGTCAGCGGCGTCAAGACCTACACCCCCAACGTCGCCAACCCGACCCTGCAGATCGTGCCGTCCACGCCGCCGAACGCGGCGCAGGGCTTCCCGTATTCGGTGACCTTCAGCACCAATGGCGGCGTCAGCCCGTACACCTATGCGCATGAGGTCGTTTCCGGCCCGCTGCCGCCAGGCCTGAGCCTGAGCGGCGCGACCCTGAGCGGCACGCCGACCGCCCTGGGCACCTTTACCTTCGGCATCCGCGTCACCGACAGCAGCACCGGCGTGGGCTCCTACTTCGAAGTCGAGACCGTCACCCTGACCGTGGTGGTCGCGCCGACCATCGTGGTCAACCCGGCCACCATTCCGGGCGCGACCGTGGGCGCGGCGTACAGCCAGACCTTCACCGGCAGCGGCGGCACCGCGCCTTACGGCTTCGCTATCACCGCCGGCGCCTTGCCGGCCGGCTTGAGCCTCAACACCACCTCCGGCGCCCTGACCGGCACGCCGACCGCGGCCGGCACCTTCAACTTCACGGTGCGAGCGACCGACGCCAACAACTTCTCGGGCACCCGCGCCTACACCCTGGTGGTGGCAGCGCCGACGACCGTGATCGCGCCGACCACCTTGCCCAACGGCACGGTCGCGGCGGCCTACAGCCAGGCCATCACCGCCAGCGGCGGCATCGCGCCGTACAGCTACGCGGTCACCGCGGGCGCGTTGCCCGCAGGCATGACGCTGAGCGGTACCGGCACGCTGAGCGGCACGCCCACGGCGGGCGGCACCTTCAACTTCACCGTCACCGCCACCGGCAGCAGCACCGGCACCGGCGCGCCGCATACCGGTTCGCGCGCTTACTCGCTGGTGATCGCCGCACCGACCATCTTGCTGCCGGCTACCACGCTGGCCAACGGCACCCAGAACGTCGCCTACAGCGCCACGCTCAATCCGGCCAGCGGCGGCACCGCGCCGTATGCCTACGCCGTCACCGCAGGCGCCTTGCCGCCGGGTATCGCCCTGAGCAGCAGCACCGGCGCGCTGTCCGGCACGCCGACCGCCGCGGGCACGTTCAACTTCGCCGTGACCGCGACCGACAGCAGCACCGGCACCGGCCCTTACAGCTCGGCGCCGCGTGGCTACACGCTGCAGATCGTCAACATCCCGCCGGTGGCCAACCCGGTCTCGGCGACGGTGGCCTACAACAGCAGCGCCAACCCGATCACGTTGAGCATCACCGGCGGCGTTCCGACCTCGGTGGCGATCGGCACGGCGGCCGCGCACGGCACCGCGATCGCCAGCGGCACCACGATCAGCTACACGCCGGTCGCCGGTTACGCCGGTCCGGACAGCTTCACCTACACCGCGACCAACAGCGCCGGCACTTCGGCGCCGGCCACGGTGACCATCACCGTCGGCAACCCGACCATCACCGTGACCGCGGGCGGCCCGCTGACCGCGCAGATCGGCGTCGCTTACAGCCAGACCTTCAGCTGGAACGGCGGCACCCAACCGTTCGTCGGCTATGCCGTCACCGGCATGCCGCCGGGCCTGCTCATCACCGGCACCACCGCCAACAGCGTGACCGTGTCGGGCACGCCGACCGCGGCGGGCTCGTTCGCGCTCAACGCCAGCGCCACCGATTCCAGCACCGGCAACGGTCCGTTCACCGTCGGCCAGGCCTTCACCCTGACCGTGAGCGCGCCCACGCTGAGCATGACGCCGGCGGCCGGTACCTTGAACGCGACTTACGCTGCGGCGTATAGCCAGACCTTCGTCGCCAGCGGTGGCACGCCGGCCTACACCTATACGGTGTCGGCGGGCGCCTTGCCGGCCGGCCTGAGTCTGGACGCCAACACCGGCGTGCTCTCGGGTACGCCGACCGTCACCGGTCTGTTCACCTTCTCGGTGCGGGCGACCGACAGCTCCACCGGCGCCGGCGCACCGTTCGCGCGCACGCAGAACTATGTGCTGCAGGTGGCCGCGCCGACGATCACGATCACGCCGGCCACCGTGCCGGGCGCGCAGATCGGCATCGCCTACAGCCAGACCGTGAGCGCGGCGGGCGGCATCGCGCCGTACACCTACGCGGTCACCGCCGGCGCCTTGCCGGCCGGCATCAGCCTGAGCGCCACCGGCACCCTCAGTGGCACGCCGACCGCGGGCGGTACCTTCAACTTCACCGTCACCGCCACCGACAACCACTCGCAGAGCGGTTCGCGCGCCTACAGCCTGACCGTGAGCGCGGCGACCATCACCGTCGCCCCGGCGACCCTGCCCAACGGCGGCGTGGCCCAGGCTTACAGCCAGACCATCACCGCCTCGGGCGGTACCGCCGGCTACAGCTTCGCGGTCACCGCCGGCGCCTTGCCGGCCGGCCTGAGCCTGGCCAGCAACGGCACGCTGAGCGGCACGCCGACGGCGGGCGGTACTTTCAACTTCACCGTTACCGCCACCGACAGCAGCACCGGCAGCGGCCCGTACACGGGCTCGAACTCCTACACGCTGTTGATCACGGCCGCGACGGTGATCCTGCCGCCGACGACCCTGCCGAACGCGACCGTGACCAACGCTTACGGCGTGGCCGTGACCGGCGCCACCGGTGGCGTCTCGCCGTACACCTACGCGCTGGTCAGCGGCGCGCTGCCGCCGGGCCTGTCGCTCGGCAGTTCCGGTGGCATCACCGGCACGCCGACCGCGCCGGGCACCTACAACTTCAACCTGACCGCGACCGACAGCAGCACCGGCAGCGGCCCGTACACGTCGGCGCCGCAGAGCTACACCCTGCTGGTCAACGACATCGTGCCGGTGGCCAACCCGGTCTCGGCGACGGTGGCCTACGACAGCAGCGCCAACCCGATCACGCTGAACATCACCGGCGGCGTTCCGTCCTCGGTGGCGGTGGCGGCAGCGGCGGCGCATGGCACGGCGACGGCCAGCGGCACCACGATCACTTACACGCCGACCGCCGGCTACGCCGGTCCGGACAGCTTCACCTACACCGCGACCAACAGCGCCGGCACTTCGGCGCCGGCCACGGTGACCATCACCGTCTCCAACCCGACCATCACCGTGACCGCGGGCGGTCCGCTGACGGCGCAGGTCGGCGGTGCCTACAGCCAGACCTTCACCTGGAACGGCGGCACTCAGCCGTTCTCCGGCTACAACGTCACCAACCTGCCGGCGGGCCTGAGCATCACCGGCACCACCGCCAACAGCGTGACCGTGTCGGGCACGCCGACCGCGGCGGGTTCGTTCGCGCTCAACGCCAGCGCCACCGACTCCAGCACCGGCAACGGTCCGTTCACCGTCGGCCAGGCCTTCACCCTGACCGTGGGCGCGCCGACGCTGAGCATGACGCCGGCCGCCGGCAACCTGCCGATGAACTACGGCGTCGCCACGACGATCAACTTCGCCGCCAGCGGCGGCACCGGTCCGTACAGCTTCTCGCTGGCCTCCGGCTCGCTGCCGGTCGGGGTGAGCTTCAGCTCGGCCGGCGTGCTCAGCGGTACGCCGACCGTGCCGGGCAACTACAACGTGAGCGTCCGAGTCACCGACGCCAGCACCGGCGTGGGCGCACCGTTCGCGCTGCAGCAGAACTACACCATCGTCGTAGCGACTCCGGCGATCGCGATCGATCCGCCGAGCCTGCCCAACGGCAGCGCGGCCGTCGCCTACAGCGCCCAGCTCAGCTCCACCGGCGGTGTCGCACCGTACAGCTACTCGCTGCTCAGCGGTGCGCTGCCGATCGGCATGAGCTTCACCTCGGCCGGCGCGTTCTCCGGCATCCCGCGCTCGGACGGCAACTTCAGCATCACCGTGCAGTCCACCGACAGCAACGGCCAGACCGGCAGCCGCGTGTACACCTTCAGCATCGCCCCGGCGACGGTGACGATCTCGCCGGCGACCCTGCCGGGCGGCACCGTCGGGGTGGCGTACAACCAGAGCCTGAGCAGCAGTGGCGGCATCGCGCCGTACACTTACTCGATCGTCTCGGGCAACCTGCCGGTCGGTCTGGCCTTCAGCTCGGCCGGCGTGCTCAGCGGCACCCCGACCACCGCCGGCAGCTACACCGCCGCGATCCGCTCCACCGACGATGCCGGCTACAACACCACGGTGAACTACACCATCGTGATCGCCGACGCCGTGCCGGTGGCCAACAACGACACCGCCACGACCCTGGCGCAGCAGCCGGTGACCATCGCCGTCACCGCCAACGACACCGGCGTGATCACGTCCATCGCGATCGCCTCGGCGCCGGCGCACGGCACCGCGACGGTCAGCGGACTGAACATCGTCTACACCCCGGCCACCGCGTACTTCGGTCCGGATACGCTGACCTACACCGCGATCGGCCCGGGCGGCACGTCGGCTCCGGCCACGGTCTCGATCACGGTCACGCCGCTGCCGGTTCCGGTCGGACAGCCGCGCACCGCGACCACGCTGGCCGGCCAGCCGGTGACCATCGACACCACGGTCGGCGCCACCGGCAGTCCGTATACCGGCGTCACCATCGTGACCGCGCCGGCCACGGGCACCACCACCGTGGCGGGTACCAACATCACCTACACGCCGCCGGCCAGCGCCTCGGGCTCGGTCTCGATCGTCTACACCTTGAACAACGCCTTCGGTCCCTCGGCACCGATCACCTCGACGGTCACGGTCAATCCGTTGCCGGTCGCGGTGTCGCGCCGGGTCGCCGCGATCGCCGGCACGCCGGTCACGGTCGAGCTCACCACCGGCGCGACCGGTGGGCCGTTCACCGCCGCCAACCTGGTCTCGCTGACGCCGGCCAGCGCCGGCACCGCGACCATCGCGTCCTCCGGCAGCGGCGCCAGCGCGAGCTACCGCCTGACCTTCACCCCGGCGGCTTCGTTCTCGGGCACGGCCACGGCCACGTTCACGCTGACCAACGCCTACGCGACCTCGGCCCCGGCGACCATCGACTTCGACGTCGCCGGCCGTCCGGATCCGACCCAGGATGCGGAGGTCATGGGCCTGCTCGGTGCGCAGACCTCGGCCGCGCGCCGCTTCGCCACCTCGCAGATCGGCAACTTCCAGCAGCGCATGGAGGGCATGCACGGCGGCAACGGCGACGGCGCCCGCTTCCAGAACCGGATCAGCTTCGGCGTGGATCGCCGTTGCGCCGACGACGTGCGCCGCACGCCGGGCAGCGACTGCCGTCAGGTCGCCACCCGCGACGAGGCCGCGCCGGTGGAAACCGCTGCGCCTGCGTCGGGCGGCGGCGATGCGAGCTCGTTCACGATCTGGACCGGTGGCGCGCTCAACAGCGGCGACCGCGACAGCCGTTCGGGCAGCGCCGGGTTCGACTTCGAGACCACCGGCATCAGCGCCGGCATCGACACCCGCGTCAACGATGCGTTCGCGATCGGCGGCGGTATCGGCTACGGCCGCGACAACACCGACATCGGCCGCAACGGCACCCGCAGCGACGCCAAGAGCTACACGCTGGCGATGTACGGCAGCTACCACCCGGGCGAGACCTTCTTCCTCGACGGTCTGCTTGGCTACCAGTGGATGTCGTTCGACTCGCGTCGCTACGTGACCGCCAACGGCGGCCGCGTGCGCGGCGAGCGCGACGGCAAGCAGTGGTTCGCCTCGTTCTCGGCCGGCGGCGACTACCAGCGCGACCGCCTGCACATCTCGCCCTACGCCCGCGTCGATATCGCACGCGCGCGCCTGGACGGGTACACCGAGCAGGGCGACGCGGTGTATGCGCTGCGTTACCAGGATCAGGACGTCGATACCACCACGGCCAGCCTCGGCCTGCGGCTCGACTACAAGATCCCGGTCAGCTACGGCACCTTCTCGCCGCAGCTGCGCTTCGAGTACCAGCACGACTTCCAGGACGACAGCGCGGTCACCATGAACTACGCCGACCTGCTGTCCGGTCCGTTCTATCGGGCCGAGATCGAAGGGCTGGAGCGCAACCGGTTCGTGTTCGGACTGGGCGCGATCCTGCACACCGAGCGCGATTTCACTCTGCGCTTCGAGTACCGCGGTCTGTTCGGTAGCGATGACGACAGCGACCATGGCGTCCTGCTGAACCTGGAGAAGAAGTACTGATCGAGCAGGCGGAGGCGGCGACACCGCTTCCGCCTGTTCTCAGGAACGCCGGCGCGACGTCACCGTGAACGTCGCGCCGGCACTTTATTCCGGCGCCTCCGGTCCGAACGGGCCGGGGGCGCGCTGACGGAGGCGCGCATGCGCTGGCGGTCGTGGGGCTGGGTGGTGATGCTGGCGGTGCTAGGCGCACCGACGGCGCACGCGCACGGCGGCGGTCTCAACCGCGACGGCTGCCACAACGACCGCCGCAATGGCGGTTATCACTGCCACCGCGGGGCGCCCGCGACGCGAGCGCAGGCGCGGTCCTCGTACTCGGCGTCCGATGCCAACGCCTACGTCCCCGCGCGTGCGCAACGCTACGCGCCGGCATCCGGCTCTGCCTACCGCAATTGCGGCGAAGCGCGCGCGGCGGGCGCCGCGCCGGTGCGTCGCGGCGACCCCGGCTACGGCCCGCATCTGGACCGCGACAACGACGGCATCGGCTGCGAGCCGTATCGCGGCCGCTGAGCGATCCCTGCCTGGGCCAGGATGAGCGGGGCGCCGTGGGGCAGGGCATGGCCGGTCCATGCCGGCTTAGACGCGACCCTGCCGATACGCGCGCCGCCGCCGCGTTCGGTGCCAAGATGCGCGCAGGTTCCCCTAACCGTGCCGCCGATGTCGCCTGCATTGCCCGTCGATCTGCCCATCGCCTTGCCGCCCGAGCTCTGGGCCGAGCTGGAAGCCGCCTACGCGACGCCGCCGCGGGCGTACCACAACTTCGATCACGTGCGCGAAGTGCTGCGCCACTACGGCGAGGTCGCGGCCGGGCCAGGCTGGCAGCAGCCGGTCGAGGTGGCGCTGGCGGTGCTGTACCACGACGCGATCTACCAGGCCGGACGGCGCGACAACGAGGCGCGTTCGGCCGAACTGGCGGCGGCGCACATCGCGCGCTATCTGCCGGAGGCGGGCATCGAGGTGCGGCGGGTGGTCGAGTTGATCGATCTCACCGCGCGTCATGGGCAGATCGATCCGAGCCAGGTCGACGAGGAGGCGGCGCTGTTCCTGGATGGCGACATGGCCATCCTGGGGGCGCCGCCGGAGGCGTTCGACGCTTACGACCGCGGTATCGCGTCGGAGTATCGCGGGCACGTGCCGGGGCCGTTGTTCCGGCTCAATCGGCGCCGTTTCCTCAAGGGGCTGCTCAAGCGCGAGCGCATCTATCTGAGCGAGTTTTACCACCAGCGTTACGACGCGGCGGCGCGCAATAATTTGCGGCGGGCGATTACGACTAAACGCTAGCGCGCCTGGCTCAGCGCTTCATTGTCGGCCGATTTGATATTCAGTGCTTTGGCTCTGGCTCCCTCCTTTGGAAAAGGATGAAGCCGTGCGGCTTACGAATCGCAGGTTCGTGCACGGGTGAACGCCAGCAGGCTCTTGCTCCTAGCTCCCTCCTTTGTAAAAGGAGGGTTGGGGAGGATTTGCTGTCGCTCTGCTTTCGTTTTTTCTGACCGAAGGTCAAAGGCTTCCGCCTGCTGCGCATGCGGGTCACTTTCTCTTGCTAACCCAAGAGAAAGTAACCAAAGAGAAGGGTTAGCGTGACCAACCCTCCCTTGCGAGTGCGGTGCGTGCGCCGGGATTTTTCGAATGGACGTCCCTGTCCATTCGAAAAACGGCGCGCGTCCTGCGCGCCGCCCTTCGGGTCTACGGTTGGTCGTGTGAGTGCGGTGCTTTTGGACTTCAATGCCACGGCCACGGCCACGGCAACCGCAACCGCAACGGCAACCGCAACCGCAACCGCAACCGCAACGGCAACCGCAATCGCAACCGCAACGGCCACGGCAACGGCAACGGCAACGGCAACGGCAACGACAGTGCGCGGGCCTTCGTGAAGATGGGGCAGGTGCCGCGGGCAGGCGTGCTGCGTCGGCGTATTAATGCGCCGGCCCCGCCGGGGCCCTGCCGGCGTCCGGTCGCCGGCCCGGGTAAAATGCCCGCATGTTGCTCAATATCGCCGCCTACCACTTCGTCCCCGTCGACGACGCCGATGCCCTGGCCGTGCGTCTGCGCGCGAGCGCCGAGGCCGCGGACCTGCGCGGGACGGTGCTGGTGGCGGAGGAGGGGCTGAATCTGTTCCTGGCCGGTAGCGAGGACGCAATCGGGGCGTTCCTGGCCGAGCTGCGCGCCGACCCGCGCTTCGCCGGGCTTGCGGTCAAGGCCAGTTACAGCCACGCCCAGCCGTTCGCGCGGCTCAAGGTCAAGCGCAAGCGCGAGATCGTGACCTTCCGGCGTGAGGACAGCGCGCCGCTGAGCCGGCGCGCGCCGGCGGTGACGCCCGAGCGCCTCGCCCAATGGCTGGACCAAGGCCACGACGACGCCGGCCGCCAGGTCGTGCTGCTGGACACCCGCAACCGCGAGGAGGTCGGCTACGGCAGCTTCGCCGGCGCCCTGACCCTGCCTATCGACAATTTCGTCGACCTGCCAGAAGCCCTGGCCCCGCATCGCGAGGCTTTGGCCGAGGCCACCGTGGTCAGTTTCTGCACCGGCGGCATCCGTTGCGAGAAGGCCGCGCTGTGGCTGCGCGACGACGGCATGGACAACCTGCTGCAGCTCGAGGGCGGGATCCTGGGTTACTTCGAACGCGTCGGCGGCGCCCACTACGAAGGCCGCTGCTTCGTGTTCGACGAGCGCGTCGCGCTGGACCCGGAACTGCGTCCACTGGTCGACGCCGCGGCCTGAAACGCAGGCCCGGGCTGCGCCATCGGCGCCCCGAAAACGGTATTGTTCGGTCCAAGGACAGGGGAACGTTAGCCAAACCGTAAACCGGGCGGGCGATCCCATTCAGACAAATCAAGGGGTTACCTGAGGCGACGCGGCCGCTATGATCGACGGTCGTCTCTTCCAGCCCCCGTACGAAGGACCCCTGATGCGTCGAATCCACCCTTTATCTGCCCATCGTTTTGCTTGGCCGCTAGGCTTGGCGCTGTGTGCGCTGGCCCTTAGCGCCTGCCAACCGCAGGCTCCGGCCAACGCCGCCGCGCCCGAATCCACCACCGCCGCGCCGCCGCCGGCCATGCCCTCGCCGGACCCGAACGCGGCCCCGGTCGAGCGCGCCGCGCCGCCGCTGATCAAGCCCGTCGCCCTGGGCGAGTTCGAACCCGGCAATCCCGTCGCCAGCGCCGCCACCGGCAAGCTCAGCATCGAGGATGCCACCCTCAAGGGCGCCAACGGCGCCAGCTTCGGCACCGAGCGCGTCGCCCTGGTCACCGGCGGCGACGAGTACAGCGCCGGCGCCACCTATGCCGCCTCGATGCAGATCGACGCCAGCCAACCGGTCGAGCTGCGCCACGTGGTCGAACAAACCCCGCCCACCGATCAGCCCGGCAACGCCTTCTGTGGCGGCACGCCCACCGCCTATATCGCCCTGGCCAAGGTCGGCGAAGGCGAGCGCGAGGTCGTCAAGGTGCTCGCCCTGCAGGGTCAAGATTTGCCCGCGCCCGGCGCCAAGGGCGTGAGCGTGTGCGCCACCACCAGCTACCTGGTCGCCAGCCGATGACATCCACGCCGCGTACGACTCCGCAACGCCTGCTGGGCCTGGCCTGGTCGGGCCCGCTCGCCCTGATCCTGTGTTGCGCGAACGCCTACGCGGCGCCGATGCCCATGCAGCCGCCGACCCTGCGCGTGGCCGGCGACAGCGCGATGGCCAACCGCCGTCCCGAACAGCGCCCGGCCACCGGCTGGGGCGAGTCCTTGCCGATGCTGCTGCGCGGCGACGTGGTGCAGTACGAGAACCGCGCCGCCGACGGCCGCAGCAGTCGCCGTTATCTGGAAGAAGGGCTGTGGTCGAAGCTGATGACCGCGACCAAGTCCGGCGACGTGGTGTTCATCGCTTTCGGCCAGGACGACGCCTCCAAGCGGCCGGAGCGCTACACTGCGCCGGAAGCGTTCCGCGCCAATCTCGAGCGCTTCGTCGACGAAGCGCGCATGCGCGGCGCCACCCCGGTGCTGCTGACCCAGGTCGCGCAGCCGGACTTCCGCTCCGGCGGCCTGCGTACCGACAACACGCCGTATGCCGACGTCGTGCGCGCGATCGCGGTGCAGCGCCAGGTTCCGCTGATGGACATGCAGCGCGCCAGCGAAGCGCTGCTGCGCGAGGCCGGGTCGGAGGGCGCCAAGACGCTGTTCGTGTACGACAGCGAATACGAGCTGGTGTACGCCAACCGCAACACCCGCTACGTGCTGCCGGTCGACGATGAGGCTTCGCCGACGGCCTGCGGCGCGGCCAGGATTGCCCAGCGCGCGGCCATGCTGATGCGTGCCGGCGGCCTGGAAGCCTGGTTGGAGGACGCGCCCACCATCGAGCAGCGCGTGAACCAGGTCTGCAATGCCCAGCGCGATGCCTTGAAGCGCTGAGGCGGCGCGCGCCGCGGCGCGCGATTTTCCGAGGTCCCGCAAACGGCCGCCTGCGCGGCCGTTTTGTTGAGTTGTCGAGGCAAATCCCGCCGCTTCGACCTTCTGTCCCCCAGGCAGATGCGCTATCAGGCCTTATTGGGGCAGAAGCGGCGCAAGCCGCGACCGCGTCGTGGCCGCAGTGGCGTGGTCGCGGCTTGCGCCGCTGCTAGCCGAAGCGGTGCCGCGTTCGCGGTCGCTCACCGGCCGCGCAAATACGCCACCGCCGCGCGTCCCGCGATCAAGCCGCTGGCGTAGCAGGCGGTCAGCAGATAGCCGCCGGTCGGGGCTTCCCAATCCAGCATTTCGCCTGCGCAGTAAGTGCCGGGCAGGGCGCGCAGCTGCAGTTGCGCGTCCATCGCCTCCAGGCGCACGCCGCCGGCACTGCTGATGGCCTCGGCGATCGGGCGCGCGCGCAGCAGGCGCAAAGGCAGGCGCTTGATCGCCTCCGCGATGCGCGCGGGATCCTGCTTGGCCTGCGCATCCAGCACCTCGTGCAACAGCGCCGCCTTGACGCCGCTGAGGCCGGTCTGGCGGCGCAGGTGCTCGCTGAAGCTGCGGCCCGCGCGCGGGCGCGCGAGCTCGGATTGCAGACGTTCGCGTTCGCGGCCGGGCGCGAGATCCAGCCACAGCGACGCCGTGCCCTCGCGCGCGATGGTCTCGCGCAGCTCGGCCGACAGCGCGTAAATCAGGCTGCCCTCGATCCCGTGCGCGGTCGCCACGCACTCGCCCTGCAGCGCGTGTTCGCGGCCGTCGGCATCGCGCCAGTGCGCGATCACCGGCTTCAGCGGCGCGCCGGCGTGACGCTGGGCGAAATGCTCGCTCCAGGCGATGTCGAAACCGCAGTTCGACGGCTGCAACGGCGCCACCTCGACGCCGCGCTGCGCCAGCCACGGCGCCCAGGCGCCGTCGGAGCCCAACTCGGGCCAGCTGCCGCCGCCCAGCGCGAGCACGCAGGCGCGCGCCTGTACGCGCCGTTCGCCGTCGGGCGTGGCCAAGCGCAGCGCGCCGTCCTCGCTCCAGCCCAGCCAACGGTGCTGGACATGGAAGCGCACGCCGTCCTCGCGCAGGCGCCGCACCCAGCCGCGCAACAGCGGCGCGGCCTTGCGATCGACCGGGAACACGCGGTCGGAGCTGCCCACATAGGTCTCCACGCCATGCCCGCGCGCCCAGGCGCGCAAGTCCTGGGCGTCGAACTCGTCCAGCCAGCGCGCGATCTGCGGCGCGCGTTCGCGGTAGCGCGCGTCGAAGCCCGGGCGCGGCTCGGCATGGGTGAGATTGAGCCCGCCCTTGCCGGCGATCAGGAACTTGCGCCCGACCGAACCCTTGCCCTCGTAGAGATCGACCTCGACCCCGGCCGCGCGCGCGACCTCGGCCGCCATCAGGCCGGCGGGACCGCCGCCGACGATGGCCAGGCCGGGCAACAGGGTGGGGGCATCGCTCATCGGTTCGCGGCCGGCGCCGTCGTGTACGGCGCGCCATTATGAGGCCGCGCTCGCGCTGCGAGGCCGGGCGCCCATGACCATCGTGCCGGGTCGCGGCGGCCGGCTTCGGGTATCGTCGGGCGTCACCCCTGATCGGCGGAGTTGCGAACGATGCGATCCACGTCCCTGGCCACGCGCGGCGCCGGCCTCTTGTTCGGCGCGCTGCTGGCCTGCCAGGCCCTGGCCGCGCCGCCCGCGCCGGAACTGCCGGCGCAACTGCAGGACTTCGATGCCTACGTCGAAGGCGTGCGCCAGCGTTTCGACGTGCCGGGTATCGCGGTCGCGATCGTCAAGGACGGCCAGATCGTGCTCGAGCGCGGCTACGGTCTGCGCCAGCTCGACCGTCCCGAGAAGGTCGACGCGCGCACCCTGTTCGCGATCGCCTCCAACACCAAGGCCTTTACCTCGGCCTCGCTGTCGATCCTGGCCGACGAGGGCAAGCTCAGCCTGGACGACCGCGTGATCGACCACCTGCCGTGGTTCCGCATGGCCGACCCCTACGTCACCCGCGAGATGCGCGTACGCGACCTGCTGGCGCACCGCAGCGGCCTGGGCCTGGGCGCGGGCGATCTGCTGTATTGGCCCGGCACCGACTACAGCACCCTGGAAGTCGCCCAGCGTTTGCGCGATGTCCCGCTCAGCGGCAGCTTCCGCGGCCAGTACGCTTACGACAACATCCTTTACGGCGTCGCCCAACTGGTGATCGAGCAGGCCAGCGGGCAAAGCTACGAGCGTTTCCTGCGAACGCGCATCCTCGAGCCCCTGGGCATGCGCGACACCCGCTACAACAGCGACGCGCTCAAGCCCGGCGACAACGTCGCTACCGGCTACGCCAAGGCCGACTTCAAGGACCTGCAACCGGCGCCGCGCATGGCCTGGGGCAACGTCTCCGGCGCCGGCGGCCTGTACTCCAGCGTGCACGACATGAGCCAGTGGCTGCGCATGCAGCTGGACGGCGGCGCGTACACCGACGCCGGCGGCAAACCGCAGCGCTTGTTCAGCGCGCAGCGCCAGAAAGCGATGTGGTCCATCGTCACGCCGATGCCGATCAGCGAGCCCTCGGTGCCGGCGCTGGCGCCGGTGCGTCCCAACTTCCTCGGCTACGGCGAAGGCTGGCAGCTGTCGGACTACCGCGGCCGCAAGCTGGTCTGGCACACCGGCGGCTGGCCGGGCATGGTCTCGCGCGTGACTCTGGTGCCGGAGCACAAGCTGGGCATCGTGGTGCTGACCAGCGCCGAGCTGTCGGGCGCGTTCCAGGCGGTGACCCTGCGCGCGCTCGATGCCTATCTCGACGGCCCGCGCACCGACTGGACCGCGGCTTACGGCGCGGCGCTGGACAAGTCGCTGGCCAAATCCGACGACGATTGGAAGCAGCACCAGGCCGCGCGCGCGCCCAACACCCAGCCCTCGCTGGCGCTGGCCAAGTACGCCGCGACCTATCGCGACCCCTGGTACGGCGACGTGGTGATCGAGCAGCAGGGCGGCAAGCTGCGCATGCGCTTCGCGCGCAGTGAGGCCCTGGTCGGCGAGCTGCAGCACTGGCAGCACGACAGCTTCATCGTGCGCTGGGACCAGCGCTGGCTCAACGCCGACGCCTTCGTCGATTTCTCGCTGAGCGCCGACGGCGCGGTGCGCGAAGTGCGGATGGAATCGGTGTCGCCCAATACCGATTTCAGTTTCGATTTCCACGATCTGCGCCTGACGCCGGTGCCGGCCAAGGGCGGCGGTTGAGCGCCGGCTGCTAAGCTCGAAGCCACAAGCGCGGCGCCGCTGCCGGCGCCCGCACCGAAGGAGCGAACGATGAGTTGGATGGCCATAGGAATCGTGATCGTCGCGGGCTATCTCGCGTTCAAGGCGGTCAAGCTGGTGTTCAAGCTGTTGCTGTGGGCCGTGGTGCTGGGCGGCCTGTACTGGCTGGCCGCGCCGGCGCTGGGCTGGCCCTTGCCGTTCTGAGCCGGAGCCGCGTCGCATGTCCTATGTGAGGTGTCTGCGCGGTCTGGGTTCGGGCATTGAGTACTCCGCCGACACGGCGATGAATCTCGATCCGGTCGACGGCCGCCCGGTGGAGATGTTGCTCGACCTGGAGCGCCTGGCCGCGCAGCGACCGAACGCGGCCTGGTACGACCCGCGCCGCCGCGACCTCTGGCGCTTCGGCGCGCTGATGGCGCTGGACGCGTCCGATCCCGAGGACGCGCGCCATATCGTCGCGCTGGGCGAGGGGCACACGCCCTTGCTCGACTACTCGGCGCATCCGCTCGCGCGCGCGGCCGGTATCTCGCTGTGGTTGAAGGACGAAGGCCGCGCGCACCCCGGCTACGGCGCCAATCCGACCCAGAGCTTCAAGGACCGCGGCATGGCCATGGTGGTCGCGCAGGCGCGCCGCCTGGGCCTGCTCAAGCTGGCGGTGCCGACCCAGGGCAATGCCGGCGATTCGCTGCTGCGCTATGCGCTGGCCGGCGGGCTGTCGGTGGCGATCGCGATGCCGCCGGATACGCCGATGCCGATCCTGGGCAATGTCGCCGCGGCCGCGCAGCGCGACCCCGAGCGCGTGCGCCTGGAACTGGTCGGCCCGACCATCCGCGAGGCCGGCGCGCTGCTGAAGGAGCGCTACCTGCCGCAAGGCTATTTTTCGGTGGCCACGTTCCAGGAGCCAGGCTGGCGCATCGAAGGCAAGAAATCCCTGGGCCTGGAACTGGCCGAACCCGCGCCCGGATCGACGCGCTGGTCGCTGCCCGATGCGGTGATCTATCCCACCGGCGGCGGCACCGGCGTGCTCGGCATGTGGAAGGCCTGGGACGAGCTGCAGGCGCTGGGCCTGATCGACGCGCGCCGTCCGCGCATGCTGTGCGTGCAAAGCGCGGCCACGCCGCCGCTGGTGCGCGCCTTCGATAGCGGCGCGGCCGACACTCAAGCGGTCGCGGCGGGCCAGACCCTGGCGTTCGGGCTCAACGTGCCCGGCGGCGTCGGCCACTTCCGCGTTCTGGAAATTCTGCGCGCCAGCGGCGGCGCCGCGGTCGCGGTGGAGGAGCGCGACAGCATGGCCGAGTTCGCGCGCCTGTGGCGCGAGCCGGTCGGCGGCGGCGCGCCGGCCTGGATCGCGCCGGAAGGCGCGGCCTGTCTGGCCGCGTTGCCACAGCTGATCGAACGTGGCCTGATCGCGCGCGGCCAGCGCGTGGTCGCGGTCAATACCGGTTCGGCGGAGAAGTACCTGCCGGACCTGCGTCATCTGATCTGACCTCAAGCCCGCAGGAGCGGACATGGACACCGACAACCACGAGTGGTGGCAGGACACCCAGGACATCGAGCGCTGCGTGCGCGCGGTTTACGCTTGCATCTCCGGTCCGGCCGGCGCCCCGCGCGACTGGGCGCGCTTTCGCTATCTGCAGCACCCGAACGCGCGCAGCCTGCGCACCGTGGTCGAGGCCGACGGCAGTACCCACGCGATGGTGTTCGACGTCGACAGCTACATCGCCAACGTCGAGGCCTTCTTCGCCCAGAACGACTTCTTCGAAGTCGAGATCGACCGCCGCGTGCAGCGCTTCGGCCAGGTCGCGCACGTGTGGAGCCTGTACGAGGCGCGCCCGACCGCGGACTCGCCGGTGCTGCTCAAGCGCGGCGCCAACAGCGTGCAGCTCTGCCACGAACACGGGCGCTGGTGGGTGTTCAGCACGATCTGGGACAACGAGCGCGAGGGGCTTAAGTTCGATCTTTGGTGAGGGCGAAAGCAAATCCCCCCTAGCCCCCCTTTTGCAAAGGGGGGAAGAGCATTACGTTCGTCGAAAGCCGCTTGTTTCCCCCCTTTGCAAAAGGGGGGCTAGGGGGGATTTGCTCCTAAGCAACGCCACCCCCGCAACACTGCGTACCCGGCAACGCGCTCGAAATCGTGCGCAGGCGCCCCAACTTGGAAGGGACGCCATCGCCGCGAGCGCCCATGATTCCCTTTTCCGTACTCGACCTGGCCCCGGTCACCGAAGGCAGCGATGCCGCCCAGGCCTTCGCTCACAGCCTGGAACTGGCCCAGCACGCCGAGCGCCTGGGTTATCGGCGCTACTGGCTGGCCGAACACCACAACATGCCCGGCATCGCCAGCGCCGCGACCGCGGTGCTGATCGGGCATATCGCCGGCGGCACCTCGACCATCCGGGTCGGCGCCGGCGGCATCATGCTGCCCAACCATTCGCCGCTGCAGGTGGCCGAGCAGTTCGGCACCCTGGCGTCGCTGTATCCCGATCGCATCGATCTGGGCCTGGGCCGCGCGCCCGGCACCGATCAGGCCACCGCGCGCGCCTTGCGCCGCTATTTCGACGGCGCCGACAGCTTTCCGCAGGACGTCGCCGAACTGCTGCAGTACTTCGAGCCGGTGCGGCCCGGCCAGGCGGTGCGCGCGGTGCCGGGCGCGGGGCTGCGGGTGCCGGTGTGGCTGCTGGGCTCCAGCCTGTTCGGCGCGCAGCTGGCCGCGCAGCTGGGCCTGCCGTACGCGTTCGCCTCGCACTTCGCGCCCGATGCGATGGATGAGGCGCTGGCGATCTACCGGCGCGAGTTCCGGCCCTCGGCGGCCTGGCCGCGCCCGCATGCGCTACTGGCCTTGAACGTGGTCGCCGCCGAAACCGACGCGCAGGCGCGGCGCTTGTTCACCACCCAGCAGCAGAGTTTCGTCAACCTGCGGCGCGGCCAACCCGGCCTGATTCCGCCGCCGATCGACGACATCGACGCCTACTGGACGCCGGCCGAACGCTCCGGCGTGGAGCGCGCGCTGGCCTGCGCGGTGGTCGGCGGCCCCGATAGCGTGCGCGAGGGCATCGCCGCCTTCATCGAGCGCCATCGTCCCGACGAGTTGATGCTGACGGCCAACGTGTACGAGCACGCGGCGCGGCTGCGCTCGTTCGAGCTGGCCGCGCAGGCGCGCGCGCAGTTGGCGCAGCGCGCCTGACGCGCGACAGGCTTGCCTCAGCGCGAGCCCGGCACGTGCTCGCGCACGCCCAGCAACTCGACCTCGAACACCATCGACGCGTCCGGCGGAATCACGCCGCCGCCCGCGCCGTCGGCGCCGTAGCCGTATTCCGGCGGCAGCATCAGCACGCGCTTGCCGCCGACCTGCATGCCGGCGATGCCTTCGTCCCAGCCGCGTACCACCCGGCCGGCGCCGAGCAGGAACGAGAACGGCTTGCCGCGATCGACCGAGCTGTCGAACTTGCGGCCGCGCTTGTCGGCGGCCTTTTCGTCGTAGAGCCAGCCGGTGTAGTGCACGCTCACGTCCTGGCCGCTGCGCGCGGCCGGGCCGGTGCCGGGGCGCTCGTCTATCCATTCGAAGCGTTGCACGCGTCCGCCGGCGGCGGGTTCGGCTTCGTGGCGGGCGCAGCCGCCGAGCAGGAGCGTGCCCGACAGCAGCGCGCCGCAGACGAGGGTGACGAGGGTTGGGCGCATCGGGTTCATCCCTGAGGGCGTGGCGGTGACGACGCCCAGGATAACGGACCCGGCGCGCGCTCAGTCGACCAGCGCGCCGCAGCTGAGATTGGCGACGGCTCCGGTCATGGCGCCGGCGCGGTCGGAGGCGACGAAGGCGGCGTAGTCGGCGACCTGGGCCAGGGTCGGCAGGCGGCCGAGCAGGGTGCCGGTGCGCGCGGCCTCGTCGAGCATGGCCTCGATCGACACGCCGGCGCGGCGCGCGCTTTCGGCGAAGACCTCGTGCGCGTGCGAGGCCGGTTGCGCGTCGGGTATCGCGTGCGGACGCAGGCAGACCACGCGGATGCCGGACGGGCCCAGTTCGGCGGCGAGCAGGCGTGTGAAAGCCTCGATCGCCGCGCAGGTCACGCCGTAGCCGAGGAAGCCCACGCCGCTCATGCGCGAGCCTGGCGTGGACAGGGTCAGGATCGCGCCGCCGCCGCGCATGTGGCGCGCGGCGGCCTGGGCGGTGATGAAGTTGCTGCGCGTGTAGGCTTCGATCGGGTGCAGATAGTCCGACAGCGTCAGCTCGGCGAAGGGCACGCCCTGCACGTGCGGCACGCCGATCGCGTTGAGGGCGATGTCGATGCCGCCCGCGTCCGCGGCGACCGCGGCGGCATGCGCCTGCACCGCGGCTTCGTCCAGCGCGTCCACGGTCGCGATATCGGCGTGGCCGCCGGCGGCGGCGATGTCGGCGGCCACGCGTGCGAGTTTGTCGCGACCGCGCCCGGCCAGATAGACGCGCGCGCCTTCGCGGGCGAAGGCACGCGCGACCGCGCCGCCGATGGCGCCGCCGCCGCCGTGGATCAGCGCCACTTTGTGTTCGAGCAGCATCGGGAACTCCTGGGTCAGGGCAGGGTGGCGGCGGTCGCCGCGAGATCAGAATCTGCGTCGCTGAAAGGGCAGGCCGACGCCTTCCTCGCAGTAGGACTTGAGGCTGTACACGAACATCGCCCAGTTGTAGTTGCACCAGCGATAGAACTCGGTGACCTCGCGCCAACCTTCATGGCGCAGCACCACCGCGGTGTTTCCCTCGCGCGCTTCCAGGTCGAAGCTGATCTGGGTGCCGATCCATTGCGGATCCGAATCCAGGCAGCGCCAGGCCAGGCGGCTGCGCGGCAGCCATTCGGTGATCTTGACTCGCACCAGGCCGGCCTCGCCGAAGCGGAATTCGTTGACCGCGCCCTGCACCGCCTGCACGGTCAGGTCGTCGGTCCAGACTTCGGCCAGGCCGCGTTCGCTGGTCAGCGCGTCGTAGACCTGCGCCGGCGATGCGTTCACGTATTGGATGTGTTCTATGGCGGCCATGGCCGGCTCCTGTCGCGGATACGAGGGCTCATTCCTTGGGGATCCGCCGTTCGTACTCCGCCTCGATCGCGGAGTGCTTGGACCAGAAATGGCTGGGCGTGCGGCCCTCCAGCAGGTCCCGCAGCAGATCGAGGTGGCTGTGCCAGCCGCCGGCGACGCTGACCATCTCGCCGCGGTTGGGCAGACGACGGTGGGTGACCACCAGCAGCACGCGGTCCTGCTTCGGGGTCAGCTCGAACACCACTTCCGATTCGCCGTCCCAGGTGTAGCTGAGCCGATGCGGCGGATCGCAGTCGATCACCCGGCCTTCGCTGCGGTACTCCTCGTGGTCGGCGTACTTGGCCGGGGTCGGGTCGTCGTTGGTCAGTTCGGCGTTGCGGAACACGTGCTCGACGCGGCCGCCGGGGCGCAGTTCGATCTCGCCCGCGGCCATCCAGGTGCGGCGCTTTTCGGATTCGGTGAGATAGCTCCACAGCCGTTCGATCGGGCCGGGCATCAGGCGTTCGATGCGCACGGTGTCGGGGGCGGTGACGATGCCGTAGTCGCTCATGGTAGGGCTCCTGGGGAATGCTCAGTGGGGGGCGTGCGACAGCTGCTCGGCCAGCGAGGCGAGGATGTGCTGCCAGCCCGCTTCGGTGCGCTGCGCGTACGGCGCGTATTCGGCCGCCATTTCGTGGGTGAGGCGGAGTTCGCAGCCGCTGCCGATGGGCGCGATCTCGACGGTGATGCGGTCGCCGTCCGCGGCCGGATCCAGGGACAGGGTGAACACCAGCCGGCGCGGGCGATCGATCTCGAGATAACGGCCGTAGTGCGCGGCGTCGCCGTCCTCGCGGGTTTCGACGATGACGTAGCCGCCGCCGACGCGCGCGTCGATCTCGACCCGCTGCATGCGTCCGTTCGCGGTCGCGTAGAGGAAGCGCGCGGCCATGCGCGGATCCAGCCAGGCGTCGAACACGCGTTCGGGCGAGGCCGCGAAGCGGCGCGCGACGCGCACGACGATGGGGGAGGTCGGGCTCATCGTTTGCTCCTGGGTTTGCGCGCGGCCGCGAGGGCGCGATCCTCGGCCTGCAGCAGCGCGTCGAGGGCGTCGAGGCGTTCGTTCCAGAACCGTTCGTAGTGGCGCATCCACTCCATGCCGCCGTGCATGGGGCGCGCATCGAGGCGGCAGACGTGGGTGCGGCCCTGGACTTCGCGCTGGACCAGGCCGGCGCGCTCCAGCACCTTGATGTGCTTGGAGGCCGCGGCCAGCGACATTTCGAACGGCGCGGCCAGTTCGCCGACGCTGCAGGGCTGGCGCGACAAGTTGCGCAGCATCGCGCGCCGGGTCGGGTCGGCAAGGGCGTGGAACACGGCGTCCAGGCGTTCGGGCTTATTCTCAACCATAGAGTTGAATATCCTCCGGCTGGGAGCGATTGTCAACCATTCGGTAAAATATCGAGCGACTCCAGCAAGGCGTCCTGCGGGCGCGGATGGCGCCCAAAAGCGGCTGCGCAGCGCAGCCTGGCGGCACTACGCTGCCGGCGGCCGTGGGTGGCGCCGGTTAGCCGCCCCTGGCTGCGCGTGACCAGCGGCGCACCGCTGGCCGTGCTGGATTGCCAGAGCCGGGTCGGCGCGATCTGGCGCCGCGGTGGCGCTCTAGCCGGCCTGGCTTTCGGCGGCCTGCAGCGCGCGCAGCGCGTTGGCGGTGGCGGCGTCGGCGGGGAAGAAAGATTCGATCGCCAGTTCCGCCAGGGTCACGTCCATCGGCGTGCCGAACACGGTGGTGGTGCTGATGTAGGCGTGCTCGCCGCCGTCGGGACTGCGCAAGCGCAGCGGCACCGCGACGCTGAGCGTGGTGGGCAGTTCGACCTCGTCGGCATCCGCGCAGGGGTAGGCGGCGAGTTCATCGTGCAGCTCGCTCAGCACCGGATCGCCGGTGGCGTCGGCCTGATGGCGCAGGCGATGCAGCAAGTGCGCGCGCCACTGCGCGAGGTTGACGATCAGCGGCGCCAGGCCGCGCGGGTGCAGGCTCAGGCGCAAAACGTTGATCGGCGGCTGCAGCAGGTCGGTGGGGATGCCTTCGAGCATGCGTTCGACGGCGCGGTTGGCCGCCAGCAGGTTCCAGTGGCGGTCGATGGCCAGCGCGGGGTAGGGCTCGTGCCCGTGCAGCACCAGTTGGATCGCCGCATGCGCTTCGTGCAGTGCGGGATCGTCCAGCGAGCGCTGCGCGTACATCGGCGCCAGCCCGGCCGCGGTCATCAACTGGTTGCGCTCGCGCAGTGGCACGTCGAGGCGATCGGCCAGGCGCAGCAGCATCGCCCGGCTCGGCAGCGAGCGCCCGGTTTCGATGAAGCTGACGTGGCGGGTGGAGATGTCGGCCATGCCGGCCAAATCCAATTGGGTCAGGCGGCGGCGCTGGCGCCAGTCGCGCAATTGTTCGCCTACGGGTCGGGTCGCGTTCATGGCCGAACGATAGCCCAGGGCGCCGGGTTCGGACATGACCTCGCAGGTAATCGACCGGCGGCGAGCGCTGGGTTGAGATGGCGTCGAACCCAACCGACCGACATCTCCGACAGAACAGGAGCAACTCATGAGCGCCATCGTCCGATCCTCCCAGTCCCAACTGCTGCGCCGCGCGATCCAGCTCGACGCCATCGCCACCGCGGCCATGGCCGCGCTGCTGATCGCGGCCGCCGCGCCCTTGTCTCAGTGGCTGCACTTGCCGCAGAACCTGTTGCTGGGCGCGGGCCTGGTACTGGTGCCCTACGTGGCCTTCCTGGGCTGGCTACTCAGCCGCGAGCGCATCTCCGCGCCCCAGGCCTGGTCGGTGATCGCGATCAACGCCTGCTGGACGATCGACAGCGCGATCCTGCTGCTCAGCGGCTGGGTCTCGCCGAACGCGCTGGGCTTGGCCTTCGTGATCGTGCAAGCGCTGGCGGTGGCGGCGTTCGCCGAGCTGCAGTACTTCGGCCTGCGCAAGCAGCAGCGCGGCTGAGCGGGCCCGGATCCACCTCTGCCTCCATGTAGGAGCGGCGCAAGCCGCGACCGCGCCACTTCGCTTGCGGCGATGGCGCGGTCAAAGGGATGGATGACGGTCGCGGCTCGCGCGGCTCCACCCCCAAAGCGCAGCGCCCCTTGCTTCCTGTGGGAGCGGTGTGAGCCGCGAAGGATGTGTCAGATCGAGACGAGATTCGGCATCTCGGTGCTTCGATCGCGGCTCACGCCGCTCCCACAGAAGGCAGAGCTCTGCTCCCACAGCAAGCGCGCAGCCGGTAGCGGCCTTCAGCTCAGACCGCGATACCTGCCGCGTGTCCCGAGGCCCAGGCCCATTGGAAGTTGTAGCCGCCCAGCCAGCCGGTCACGTCGACCACTTCGCCGACGAAATGCAGGCCCGCTACGCGCCGCGATTCCATGGTGCTGGAGGACAACTCGTCGGTGTCGACGCCGCCCAGGGTGACCTCGGCGGTGCGGTAGCCCTCGGTGCCGCTGGCGACCAGGGCCCAGTCCTGCAGCGTCGCCGCCAGCTGCTTCAACTCCGGCGGCGTGTACTGCTTCATCGGCTTGTTGCTCAGCCACAGCTCGCACAGGCGCTGGGCGAAACGCCGCGGCATCGCATCCGACAGCACGGTCTTGAGTTCGGCCGCCGGGCGTTCCAGTTGCTGCGCGCGCAGCCAGGCCGCGGCGTCCTGGCCCGGCAGCAGGTCCAGGCGCAAGTCGTCGCCGGGCTGCCAGTAGGACGAGATCTGCAGGATCGCCGGGCCGCTGACGCCGCGGTGGGTGATCAGCATCTGGTTGCTGAAGCTGCGGCCGTTGCAACGCGCGGTCACCGGCAGGGCGACGCCGCTGAGGTCGGCCAGGCGTTCCTGATGCTTGCCGCTGAGGGTCAGCGGCACCAGGCCCGCGCGCGTGGGCAGCACGCTATGGCCGAACTGGCGGGCGAGTTCGTAGCCGAAACCGGTCGCCCCCATGCTGGGGATCGACAGCGCGCCGGTGGCGATCACCAGCCGCGGTGCCGCGAACGCGCCGCGCGTGGTGTGCAGGCGGAACGGCGCCTCGCCCTCGGCGTGCAGCACGCGCTCGACGCTGCACGAGGTCTCGATGCGCACGCCCGCGTCCGCGCATTCGTCCAGCAGCATCTTGACGATCAGCTTGGACGAAACGTCGCAGAACAGCTGGCCGAGTTCCTTCTCGTGGTAGGCGATGCCGTGGCGTTCGACCAGATCCACGAAATCGGCCGGCGTGTAGCGCGCCAGCGCCGATTTGCAGTAATGCGGATTGGCCGAGATGAAGTTGGCCGGGCCGGTGCCGGTGTTGGTGAAGTTGCAGCGGCCGCCGCCCGACATCAGGATCTTCTTGCCGACCCGGTTGGCGTGCTCCACCACCAGCACGCGCTTGCCGCGCTGGCCGGCGGTCAGCGCGCACATCAGGCCGGCCGCGCCGCCGCCTACGATCAGGACGTCGTAAAGCTCCGCCATGCGTTCAAGCGGCCTGCGTGCCCACGCCCTGGCGCACCGACGGCGTCAGCGTGAGCGCGACGCGGTCGTTGCTGAGCGCGACTTCGCCGTCCTGGATCTGGCAGTCCAGGCGGAAGCTGCGTTCGACCATCGCCGCCATCGCCTCGACCGCGTCGCTGTCGATGTCCAGCACGGTAAGGTTCTTCAGGCGGCGCAGAATGGCGACGTTCTTGTCCCACCAGATGTCGGCCGCGCGCCCGCCGTAATTCACCACCACCACCTGGCGCGCGCGTCCGCAGGCCTTGCGGATGCGCGACTCGTCCGGCTGGCCGACGTCGATCCACAGCTCGATGTCGCCGGTGTAGTCGCGCAGGGCTAGGTCGGGCTCGTCCTCGCTGCTCAGGCCCGGGCCGAATTCCAGGCGCTCGTGCGCGTTCAGGGCGAAGGCGAGCATGCGCACCATCAGCCGCTGTTGGGTTTCCGAGGGGTGCTGGGCCAGGGTCAGGGCGTGGGCGGCGTAGTAATGCCGGTCCATGTCGCTGATTTGCAGTTCGATCTTGACGATGGTGGCGTTGGGCGCCATGGACGGACCTGCGGAGTGAAAAACAGCGCGCATTCTAGGCCCTGCGCGCCGGCGCCGCCTGAGCGGGGCCGGCTGGGCGAGAATGCGCGCATGCCCGTACCCCCCTTCCAGCCGCTCGACGGCGTCGCCGCCAGTCGCCTGCAACTGCCGCCGGGCCCCTGGGCGACGGTGCTGGACGGCCTGTGCGCGCGCTTCCCGGCCATCGCCCGCGCGCAGTGGCGCGAGCGCTTCGCGCGCGGGCGCGTGCTGGATGCGCAGGGCCGGGCGCTGGTGGAGGACGCGCCGTACCGGGTCGGCGCCGAGATCCGCTACTTCCGCGAGGTCGCCGCCGAGGCCGAGATCCCGTTCGAGGAACGCGTGCTGTACGCCGACGCCCATCTGCTGGTGGTCGACAAGCCGCATTTCCTGCCGGTGGTGCCGTCCGGCGGTTATGTCAGCCAGACGCTGCTGGCGCGGCTGACGCGCCGTTACGGCAGCGCCGAATTGGCGCCCTTGCACCGCCTGGATCGCGCCACCGCCGGGCTGGTGTTGTTCTCGGTCGATCCGCGCACGCGCTCGGCTTATCAGGCGCTGTTTCGCGAGCGCCGCATCGTCAAACGCTACGAGGCGCTGGCCGCGCCCTTGCCGCAATGGGCGTTTCCGCTGGAGCGGGCCAGCCGGCTGGAGCCAGGCGATCCCTTCTTCCTGATGCGCGAAGCCGAAGGCGCGCCCAACAGCCTGACCCGGATCGAGGTGCTGGTGCGCGGCGACACGCATTGGCGCTACGGGCTGGAACCGGTGAGCGGCCGCAAGCACCAGCTGCGCGTGCACATGGCGGCGCTGGGCGCACCCATCCTCAACGATCCGTTCTATCCCTTGCCGGCCGAGCGCACGGCCGACGATTACGCCCGGCCCTTGAAGCTGCTGGCGCGGTCGCTGGCGTTCGTCGATCCGGTGGATGGCAGCCAGCGGCGCTACGAAAGCGGCCTGTCGCTCTAGCGCTGCGAATCGCAGGGCAGGAACGGCACGAACCGCGGCCGTCATCCATCGCCTGCCGCGCTGGCGTCGTCAGCAGGGCGACGCGGTCGCGGCTCGCGCCGCTCCCCTAAAACAGGTTCACACCCACTCGCGCGAGGGCAGGGTGTAGCGGCGCTGCGGGCGGCCGACCAGGTCCAGGAAGTTGTTGAACACCGCGTCGGCGCGTTGCTGCATGCCGGCGATGTGTTCGGCGGTGTGGGCGCGGATCGCGGGCTCGCTGGTGCCGTGGCCCAGTTCTTCCAGTTCCCGCCGGTAGACCGGATTGGCCAGCCAGCGCTCGATCAGTGGCACGTCCATTTCCAGATGGAACTGGAAGCCGTAGGCGTTGTCGCCCCAGCGGAACGCCTGCTGTTCGCAGCTGTCGGTGCGCGCAAGATGGGTCGCGCCTTGCGGGACCTCGAAGCTGTAGCGATGCCATTGGAACACCGGAGCGCTCTCGGCCAACGGCGCCAGCACCGCGTCGTCGCGGCCCGGTTCGGTCGCGTGCAGCGGATACCAGCCGATCTCGGGCTGATGGTGGCGCCGCACCGGCGCGCCCAGCACATGCGCGAGCAACTGCGCGCCCAGGCAGATGCCCAGGATCGGTTTGCCCTGTTCCAGCATGCGTTCGATCGCGAGCAGCTCGGTGCGCAGGTGCGGGCGCTGGGCCTGGTCTTCGACGTTCATAGGCCCACCGAGCACGATCAGGCCGCGGTAGCGGTCGACATTGGGCTGAGCGTCGGGATCGCGATCGAAGTTGGTGAACCGGATGCGGTGCCCGCGACGACGGATCAGCGGGTCCAGCGTGCCCAGCGGCTCGGCGGCGACGTGTTGGAAAACCAGGATGCGGGGCATGGGGGACGAGGCGGCGGCTTACCTCACGACTATGCCAAAGCCGGGGCGTGCGTAGCGAGACTTGGCTTATGACGATTGGTTCGCTGAAGGCGGCGGGGGGCTGAGGACGCCTCAAGCTTGCGTCGGCGCTTCGGGGACGCGCGCCCTCATCCGCCCTGCGGGCACCTTCTCCCGCAAGCGGGAGAAGGGACAGCCAAGGTCGCCTGTTTGCTTTAGCCCCTCTCCGGCAAGCGAGAGAAGGGACGCCAAGTTCGCCTGCTTGCCTTAGCCCCTCTCCCGCAAGCGGGAGAGGGGTTGGGGTGAGGGCACGCGCAGCATCAACTAGCGCCGCCGCTTTGGATTCGCGCGCCCTCATCCGCCCTGCGGGCACCTTCTCCCGCAAGCGGGAGAAGGGACAGCCAAGGTCGCCTGCTGGCTTTAGCCCCTCTCCCGCTTGCGGGAGAGGGGGTGGGGTGAGGGCACGCGCAGCATCAACTTGCGCCGCCGCTTTGATTCGCGCGCCCTCATCCGCCCTCCGGGCACCTTCTCCCGCAAGCGGGAGAAGGGACAGCCAAGGTCGTCTGTTTGCCTTAGCCCCTCTCCCGCAAGCGGGAGAGGGGTTGGGGTGAGGGCACGCGCAGCATCAACTTGCGCCGACACTTTGGATTCGCGCGCCCTCATCCGCCCTCCGGGCACCTTCTCCCGCAAGCGGGAGAAGGGACCGCTAAGGTCGCCTGTTTGCGTTAGCCCCTCTCCCGCAAGCGGGAGAGGGGTTGGGGTGAGGGCATGCGCAGCATCAACTTGCGCCGACACTTTGGATTCGCGCGCCCTCATCCGCCCTGCGGGCACCTTCTCCCGCAAACGGGAGAAGGGACAGCCAAGGTCGTCTGTTTGCGTTAGCCACTCTCCCGCAAGCGGGATAAGGGAGCCAGCCGCCTCAGCGCGGATCGCGCGGCTTGAACGGCTTGCGGGGACCCGCGCCGTGCGGCTTGCCACCACTGGGACGCGGGCCGCCTGGGCCGCGCGCACCGGGGCCGCCAGGGCCGCCCGGACGACGGCTGCGGCCGCCCTCGGTGTCGCCGGGGCCGGCGCGCTGGATGCGCAGCGGCTGGCCGGCCACACGCACCTTCTTCAGATGCTCCATCAGTTCGCGCGGCATGCCTTCCGGCAAATCGACCAGGGTGTAGTCGTCGCGGATGTCGATGCGGCCGATGTAGCGGCTTTCCAGGTCGGCCTCGTTGGCGATCGCGCCGACGATGTTGCCCGGCTGCACGCCGTGGCTGTGGCCGACCTCGATACGGAAAGTCTCCATGCCGAGTTCGGGACCGGCCTGCGGCGGGCGCGGGGCGCGCTCGCGCTCCGCGCGCGGCGCGGGCGCTTCGTCGTCGAAGAAGGACTCGGCGGCATTGACCGAACGCGGCGCGGGCGGGGTGAACTGGCGGGTCTCGTGGCGGTGCGCGGGCGGCGCCTCGTCGCGCGGCGCGTAGCTGCGCTCTTGGGCCGGACGCGGCGCGTCGGCGCGCGGATGCTCGCGGCGGTGGGCGCCGGCGTTGGAGGCGTTGTCGCGCTCGACGAATTTGCGCGTGGCCGCGCCGCGGTGCTCGCGCGGCCCCTCGCGCTCTTCGCGCTGGTAGCGTTGCGCCGGCGGCGGGGTCAGCAGCAGCGGGTTGTCGCCCTGCACCAGCTTGGCCAGGGCCGCGGCGATCTCCACCGCGGGCACGTTCTTCTCGCGCTCGTAGCGCTCGACCATGTCGCGGAACAGGCTCAGGTCGCTGCTTTCCAGCGCATCGCTGATGCGGCCGAGGAAGCGCGTGACCCGCTGCTCGTTGACGGTCTCGACGCTGGGCAGCTCCATCGGTTCGATCGGCTGGCGGGTGGCGCGTTCGATCGCGCGCAGCATGCCGCGCTCGCGCGGGGTCACGAACAGGATCGCTTCGCCCTTGCGCCCGGCGCGGCCGGTGCGGCCGATGCGGTGGACGTAGCTTTCGGTGTCGTAGGGGATGTCGTAGTTCAGCACGTGGCTGATGCGGTCCACGTCCAGGCCGCGCGCGGCCACGTCGGTGGCGACCAGGACGTCGATCTTGCCGTCCTTGAGGTTCTGGATGGTCTTCTCGCGCTGCGCCTGCTGCACGTCGCCGTTGATCGCGGCGGCCGAAATGCCCCTGGCGGACAGTTTCTCGGCCAGTTCCTCGGTGCCCAGCTTGGTGCGCGAGAACACGATCATGGCGTCGAAGGTCTCGGCCTCCAGGATCCGGGTCAGCGCATCGAGCTTGTGCACGCCGCTGACCGACCAGTAACGCTGACGGATGTTGGCCGCGGTGGTGGTCTTGGCCTTGATCGCGATCTCGACCGGCTCTTTCAGATAGGTCTGGGCGATGCGCTTGATCGGCGCCGGCATGGTCGCCGAGAACAGCGCGACCTGGCGCGATTCCGGGGTCTTCTTGAGCACGCTCTCGACGTCGTCGATGAAGCCCATGCGCAGCATTTCGTCGGCTTCGTCCAGCACCAGGCAGCGCAGCTCGGACAGGTCCAGGGTGCCGCGGTCGAGGTGGTCGATGACCCGGCCCGGGGTGCCGACCACCACGTGCACGCCGCGCTTGAGCGCCTGCAGCTGCGGGTAGTAGCTCTGGCCGCCGTAGATCGGCAGTACGTGGAAACCGGGCAGGTGTACGGCGTATTTCTGGAAGGCCTCGGCGACCTGGATCGCCAGTTCGCGCGTCGGCGCCAGCACCAGGGCCTGCGGCTTGAACTGCTTGGGATCGATCTGGGCCAGGATCGGCAGCGCGAACGCGGCGGTCTTGCCGGTACCGGTCTGGGCCTGGCCCAGCACGTCGCGGCCTTCCAGCAGCGGCGGGATGGTGGCGGCCTGGATCGGCGAGGGCGACTCGTAGCCGACGTCGGACAGCGCGCGCAGCAGCGGCTCGGACAGGGCGAGGTCGGTGAACTTCAGCGACGGCGCCTCGGCGGAACTGGCGGGGTCGGAAGGGGCGGAACTGGAACTGGGCGTCTCGGCGCTCATGGGGCGGCTCGGCAGCGCCGGCGGAGGCCGGTCGGAAGACCGCCTAGTGTACCGGACGCGGGTGGAGCACTGGCTCAGCGGCGCGGAAACCGCCTGGAAATGCGCGGTTTTCTGGCGCTGGCGGCGTTCCGCGCGCTGAATCGTCGTTCAGTTCCCGCCTTTGGAAAAGGGCGCTAGGGGAGATTTGCGCGAAGGCGATCGGCTGCGTCCGCTTAGAAGCAAAAGCAAATCTCCCCCAACCCCTCTTTTTCAAAGAGGGGAGACCAGCCAAAAATGGGGAGGGCCGCGGCGAGCGATATCCGCGCCTCAGCGCGCCCGCGCGTCCTTCTCGACTCGCCCGTCCTTCATCACCCACTCGACCCGCTTGAGCACGGTCACGTCCTGCAGCGGGTCGCCCGATACCGCGATCAGGTCGGCGCGCTTGCCCGGTTCCAGGCTGCCGACCTGGTCGGACAGGCCCAGCAGGTCGGCGGCGTTCACGGTCGCGGCCTGGATCGCCTGCGGCGCGGTCATGCCGTGGGCGACCATGAGCTCGAATTCGTCGGCGTTGCGGCCGTGCAGGCTGACGCCGGCGTCGGTGCCGAAGGCGATCTTCACGCCCGCCGGCACGGCCGCTTCCAGGGCCTTGCCGGTGATGCCGATGCGCCATTCGATCTTGGCCCGGACTTCGCCGGTATAGGCCTGCGGGTTCTTGGCCAGACGCTCCTTGTAGCCGTTGACCGTGGACAGCGTGGGCACGTAGTAGGCGCCGGTCTTGCGGAACAAGGCGATGTCTTCGCGGTCCAGCAGGGTGCCGTGCTCGATCGAATCGGCGCCCGCGCGCAGCGCGACCGCGATGCCGTCGGCGCCGTGCGCGTGCACCGCGACCTTCTTGCGGTACAGGTGCGCGGTTTCGACGATGGCGCGCGCCTCATCGTCGAACATCTGCTGGCCCAGGCCGGCGCCGATGCGGCTGTTGACGCCGCCGGTGGTGGCGATCTTGATCACGTCGACGCCGCGCGCGATCTGCCGGCGCACCGCGCGCCGGCAATCGTCGGCGCCGTCGCAGGTGTTGCCGTGCACGTCCAGCGCGGCATGCAGGTCCTCGCGGAAGCCCAGGGTCGGGTCCATGTGGCCGGCGGTGGTCGAGATCGCCGAACCGGCGTCGAGGATGCGCGGCCCGGGCAGCTTGCCGGCCGCGACCGCGTCGCGCAGGGCCAGGGTCACGCCGTCGCTGTCGCCGAGGTTGCGCACCGTGGTGAAGCCGGCATGCAAGGTCTTGCGCGCGTTGACCGCGGCTTCGAAGGCGTGGTCGGCGACGCTGCCGGAGACGCTGTCGAGCTGGCCTTCGACGCCGGCCTTGTCCGACACCAAGTGCACGTGGCAGTCGATCAGGCCCGGCAGCACGTAGCGGTCGCGCAGGTCCAGCACGGTCGCGTCGGCG
Source organism: Lysobacter sp. Root916 (assembly GCF_001429785.1). GTDB lineage: Bacteria > Pseudomonadota > Gammaproteobacteria > Xanthomonadales > Xanthomonadaceae > Lysobacter. The sequence continues at coordinate 812,399 of NZ_LMJF01000001.1, forward strand.
GGCACGCCGGCGAACGCGGCAGCGTCCTGGTAGCCGTCGCGCACTGCTTCCACGCGCCCGGCGCGCAGCAGCAGGGTGCTGGCGCCGCGCGGCGCCTGGCCGGGGCGGTCGAGCAGGCGGCCGGCATGGACCAGGGTCCAGTCGGCGTTCTGCGCGGACGCCGCCATCGGCAGGCAGGCCAGCAACGCGGGCAGGCACCAGGCGGGCAGGGCGGGGCGGCGCGGGTTCGGGGTCATCGTCGGGCTCGGCTGGACGCGAAGCCCCGAGCATACCCGCGCGCGCCGGGCTTCAAACGCGACTTCGCGCCAGCCAGCGATCGAGTTGGTTGGCGAAGGCCTGGCGATCGCGCGCATGGAACACCGGCGGGCCGCCGGTCTGCACGCCGGCGCCGCGCAGTTCGTCCATGAAATTGCGCATCGACAGGCGCTGGGCAATGTTGTCGGCGGTGTAGAGGTCGCCGCGCGGATTCAGCGCGACCGCGTGTTTTTCCAGCACCAGCGCGGCCAGCGGGATGTCCTGGGTGACCACCAGGTCGCCAGCGGCGACGCGCTGCACGATCTCGTTGTCGGCCACGTCCAGGCCGGACGGCACCTGGATCGCGCGCACGTAGCGCGAGCCGGGCGTGCGCAGCCACTGGTTGGCGACCAGGGTGACCTGGATGCGCGCGCGTTCGGCGGCGCGGAACAGGATCTCGCGGATCACGCCGGGGCAGGCATCGGCATCGACCCAGATCTGCGGGGCAGGCGGCTGCGCGGCAGGGACGGGGGCGTCGGTCATCGGAAGGGGGTTCGCAGGCACGGCCGTGACGGCTGCGCCGGGGGGAGGCGGGGCGGACAGCGGGGTCCGCGCGCCTGCACTGGCTGGGGCGGGGCGGGCGACTGGCGTCGCCTCGGCCCGGGGCACGCCTCAGCCGTTGCTGCGTTCGTCGTCGCGGGGGCTGCCGCTGGGATCGGCCGGCGCGCCGGTGTCCTTGGCCGCGGCCTTCTTGGCCGCCTTTTCGTCCTGCTTCTTCTTCTTGGCGATCTCGCGCTGGCGCTTCTCGAACGAGTAATTGGGCTTGGCCATGTATGGCGATCTCGATGGGGAATGCCACCAGTCTAGGCCATGCGCGGCCCCGGAGCCGAATCGCCGAACCGCCGCGACCGCTACCATGGGCCCGGACCCCACCGCCCAGGCCGTCATGATCCGCGTCCACCATCTGAACAATTCGCGCTCGCAGCGCGTGCTCTGGCTGCTGGAAGAGCTGGAACTGCCCTACGAGGTCGTGCGCTACCAGCGCGACGCCCAGACCCTGCTGGCGCCGCCGGAACTGCGCCGGATCCACCCGCTGGGCAAATCGCCGGTGCTGGAGGACGGCGAGCGGGTCCTGGCCGAGTCGGCCGCGATCCTGGAATACCTGGCCGAGCGCTACGACGGCGAGCATCGCTACAGCCCGCCGCCGGCGCCGCTGGATGGGCCCGAGCGCCTGCGCTGCCGCTACTGGCTGCACTACGCCGAGGGCTCGGCGATGCCGCCGTTGCTGCTGAGCCTGGTGTTCGCGCGCCTGAAGCGCGCGCCGATGCCGTTCTTCGCCAAGCCGGTGGCGCGCGGGATCGCCGACAAGGCCATGGCCAGCTTCGTCGGACCGCAGCTCAAGCTGCACCTGGACTACATCGAGGCCGAGCTGGGCCGGCACGCCTGGTTCGCGGGCGAGCGCTTCGGCATCGCCGACATCCAGATGAGCTTCCCGGTCGAAGCCGCGGTCGCGCGCGCGGGTGGCGATCGTCCGCGCATGCAGGCGTTCCTCGAACGCATCCACGCCCGGCCCGCGTACCAGCGCGCGCTGGAGCGCGGCGGTCCCTTCGACGTGCTGGGCTGAGATGCTGGCTTTCGACTTCGACAACGCCTTAATCCGCGAACTGCCCGCCGACCCCGAAACGGGGCCAGGCGTGCGCCAGGTGCAGGGCGCCTTGTATTCGCGCGTGCAGCCGACCCCGGTGGCGGCGCCGCGCCTGCTCGCGTACTCGGCCGAGATGGCCGCGCGCCTGGGTCTGGACGAGGCCGCGCTGCGCTCGCCGGAGTTCGCCCAGGTGTTCGCCGGCAACGCCTTGCTGCCCGGCATGCAGCCGTTCGCGTCGAATTACGGCGGGCATCAGTTCGGGCATTGGGCGGGGCAGTTGGGCGACGGTCGCGCGATCAGCCTGGGCGAGGTCGTCAACGCCGCCGGCGAGCGCTGGGAGCTGCAGCTCAAGGGCGCCGGCCCGACCCCGTACTCGCGCACGGCCGATGGCCGCGCGGTGCTGCGCTCCTCGGTGCGCGAATTCCTGTGCAGCGAGGCCATGCATCACCTGGGCGTGCCGACCACGCGCGCGCTCAGCCTGATCGGCACCGGCGAGCACGTGGTGCGCGACATGTTCTACGACGGCCATCCGAAGGCCGAACCCGGCGCGGTGGTGTGTCGGGTCGCGCCTTCGTTCCTGCGTTTCGGGCATTTCGAATTGCCGGCCTCGCGCGGCGACAACGAGTTGCTGCGGCGCCTGGTGGATTTCTGCATCGGCCGCGACTACCCGCAGCTGACGGGCGGCGGCGAAGCGCTGTACGCGGCTTGGTTCGCCCAGGTCTGCGAGCGCACCGCGATCACCATGGCGCATTGGATGCGGGTCGGTTTCGTGCACGGGGTGATGAACACCGACAACCTGTCCATCCTCGGCCTGACCATCGATTACGGCCCTTACGGCTGGATCGACGACTACGATCCGGACTGGACCCCCAACACCACCGACGCCGGCGGCCGCCGCTACCGTTATGGCGCGCAGCCGCAGGTGGCGTACTGGAGTCTGTCGCGTCTGGCCGGCGCGCTGTCGCCGCTGTTCGCCGACGTGGCGCCGCTGCAGGATGGCCTGCGCCGCTACGTCGAGGCCTGGAACGCGGCCGAGCGCGACACGGTCGCGCGCAAGCTCGGCCTGCGCGAGTGCGGCGATGAGGACCTGGCGCTAATGGACGCGCTGCGCGAACTGATGCGTGCGGCCGAGATCGACATGACCTTGTGGTTCCGCGCCTTGTCCGACTGGGACGCCGAGGCCGGCCTGCAGCCGTTCGCGGACGCGTTCTACGACCCGGCCAAGCGCGCTGAGCACGAACCGGCGCTGCTGGCCTGGCTGGCCCGCTACCGCACGCGCCTGGCCGAGGACGCGCTGCCTGCGCCCGAGCGCCGGGCGCGCATGCGCGCGAGCAACCCGCGCTATGTGCTGCGCAATTACCTGGCCCAGCAGGCGATCGACCGCGCCGAGCAGGGCGATGCGGACGGTGTGACCGAGTTGCTGGAGGTGATGCGCCGACCCTACGAGGACCAGCCCGGCCGCGAGGCCTACGCGCAACGTCGCCCCGACTGGGCGCGCGACCGCGCCGGTTGTTCGATGCTGTCCTGCAGCTCCTGAAGTCGGGTGCCGTCGTCGCAGCGAGGGTCGGCTCGATGGCTACGCAAACCGCCGCTCTCTGTGGGAGCGGCGTAAGCCGCGATTCGTCAGTGGGAGCCGGTGGCGCTGGAGTGTGCGGTGGCGCGATCGCGGCTTACGCCGCTCCCACAGGAAGCAGGGGTGCGGCTTTGCGAGTGGTCGCGCGCGCTCGAGGTCTCGGGATAGGAGCGGCGTAAGCCGCGATTCGTCGGTGGGCGCCGGTGGCGCTGGGGTGCGCGGCGGCGCGATCGCGGCTTACGCCGCTCCCACAGGAAGCAGGGGCGCGGCTTTGCGAATGGTCGAGCGCGCTCGAGGTCTCGGGGTAGGAGCAGCGCAAGCCGCGATTCGTCAGGTGGCGCCGGTGGCGCTGGGGTGCGCGGCGGCGCGATCGCGGCTTACGCCGCTCCCACAGGAAGCGGGGCGCGGCGGTCTTACGAGGGCTTGCGCCGCTGCTACCCCGAGGCGTGGGGCATGCTGACGAATAGCGTCAGCGGGCTCGGTGGCTGGGCCCGGTTTATCCGAGGCTCATGAAGCACGCCCGCGCACAGGCGCGGGCGGCGGGGTTGATCGGCGATCCGGCCGGCCGCATAGGGCCGGCGAAGCGCGCGATCAGGTCGGCGCAAAGCCCTTGGTGGCCTTCTTTTCGTTCTTCTCGGCGCGCTTTTCCTTGATCGTCTTGGTCGGTTTCTTCTTGGTTTCTTTCTTGCGGTCCAAGCCCTTGCTCATGGCAGGCTCCTCGATTCGGTGGTGGCGGCCGCAGCACCATGCCGGCGGCGAGGCGCCAGTATGCGCCGTGCCGGGATCCGGCGCGCGCCCGGACGGCGCCGGGGCGCGTGCCCCGGCTACAATGGTCGGATGCCTTTGATCACCGTTCAGAACGTCGACTACAGCGTCGGCGGCCCGCTCCTGCTCGAAAACGTCGAACTGTCCATCGAACCGGGCGAGCGCATCGCCCTGATCGGTCGCAACGGCGCGGGCAAGTCCACGCTCATGAAACTGCTGGCCGGAGAAATCCAGCCCGACGACGGCCGCATCCTGGTCGACGGCGGCCGCCGCGACGGCAATACCCGCATCGCCCGGCTCGAGCAGGAAGTCCCGCCCGGCGCCAACGGCACCGTCTTCGACGTGGTCGCCGACGGCCTGGGCGAGCTCGGCCATTGGTTGGCCGAATACCACCATCTGACCCACGCCGACCACTACGACGCCGATGCGGTCGCCGCGGTCCAGACCAAGATCGAGGCCGCCCACGGCTGGGGCCTGGATCAGCGCGTCACCGAGACCCTGGCCCGGCTCGACCTGGACGGCGAGGTCGAATTCTCCGGCCTGTCCGGCGGCATGAAGCGGCGCGTGCTGCTGGCGCGCGCGCTGGTCTCCGCGCCGGACCTGCTGCTGCTGGACGAGCCCACCAACCACCTCGACATCGAAGCCATCGACTGGCTGGAACAGTTCCTCAAGTCCTGGCAGGGCGCGCTGGTGTTCGTGACCCACGACCGCCGCTTCCTGCGTGCGCTGGCGACCCGCATCGTCGAGATCGACCGCGGCCAGGTCACCAGTTGGCCCGGCGACTGGGACAACTACGTGCGTCGCCGCGAGGAACGCCTGAACGCCGAGGCGCAGGAGAACGCGCGCTTCGACAAGCTGCTGGCGCAGGAAGAGGTCTGGATCCGCCAGGGCATCAAGGCCCGGCGCACCCGCGACGAAGGCCGCGTGCGCCGCCTCAAGGCGATGCGCAACGAGCGCGCCGCGCGCCGCGACCTGACCGGCAACGTGCGCATGGACTTCGCCCAGAACGAAGCCTCCGGCCGCAAGGTCGTGGAGACCAAGTCGGTGTCGTTCGATTTCGGCGGCAAGCCGCTGCTGCGCGACGTGTCGACCACGATCTTCCGCGGCGACCGGATCGGCCTGATCGGGCCCAACGGCAGCGGCAAGACCACCCTGCTCAAGATCCTGCTCGGCGATCTGCAGCCCAAGGCCGGCGAAGTGCGCGAAGGCAGCAAACTGCAGGTCGCCTACTTCGACCAGTACCGCGCGACCCTGCGCGAGGACTGGAACGCGATCGAGAACGTGGCCGAAGGCCGCGAGTTCGTCGAGGTCGGCGGCAAGAGCAAGCACGTGATCGGCTATCTGCAGGATTTCCTGTTCACCCCCGAACGCGCGCGCGCGCCGATCACGCGCCTGTCCGGCGGCGAGCGCAACCGCCTGCTGCTGGCCAAGCTGTTCGCGCAGCCGTCCAACCTGCTGGTGATGGACGAACCGACCAACGATCTGGACGTGGAAACGCTGGAGCTGCTGGAGGAATTGCTGGGCGATTACCCCGGCACCCTGCTGCTGGTCAGCCACGACCGCGACTTCCTCGACAACGTGGTGACCTCGACCCTGGTGATGGAAGGCGAGGGCCGGGTCGGCGAGTACGTGGGCGGCTACACCGATTGGCTGCGGCAGCGGCCGGTGGCCTCGGTCGGCGCGGCCAAGCCCGCCGCGGGCGCGCCCAGCGCGGGCAAGCCGGAGCCGGCCAAGGCCGAAGCCGCGGCGCCGGCGGCCAAGCGCAAGCTCAGCTACAAGGAAACGCGCGAGCTGGAGCAGTTGCCGCTGCGCATCGAGCAACTGGAAACGCGCCTGGCCGAACTGACCGAACAGATGAACGAACCGGCGTTCTACCAGCGCGACAGCGCCGCGATCAACGCCCACAACGCGACCCTGGCGCAGGCCCAGGCGGAGTTGGACGCGGCATACGCGCGCTGGAGCGAACTGGACGCCTGAGGCCGCGCCGCCCCCCAACTTCCGTCGCTTGCGCGGCGGCCGCGGCGCGGTTCCTAATCGCCGCAACGGCCGGTCGCGGCCTGGCGAAGGGGGACGGCTATGGTGAGGATCGCAATGGCATGCGCCGCGGCGCTGCTGCTGGGCGTTGGTGGCACGGCCACGGCCGCGGTCAAGGACGTCGCCGCCAACGGCTTCAGCATCGAGAACGAACAGGTCGTGCCCGTCGACCAGGTCACGGCCTGGAAGGCGCTGGTCGGCGAGGTCGATCGCTGGTGGCCGAAGGATCACACCTGGTGGGGCAAGGCGTCGCGGCTGTCGATCGAGCCGCGTGCGGGCGGTTGCTTCTGCGAGATCGGTCTGGACGGGCAGCAGCAGGCGCTGCACATGACGGTGAGCTTCGTCGATCCCGGCAAGACCCTGCGCCTGCTCGGCGGGCTGGGCCCGCTGCAGGGCATGGGCTTGAACGGCGCGATGGAGTTCCGGCTGGCGCCCGCCGACGGTGGCGGCACCCGCATCACCCTGGCCTACCGCGCCGGCGGCTACACGCCGGACGACCTGAGCAAGTTCGTGCCGGTGATCGACAAGGTCCAGGGCTTGCAGTTGGGCGGTTTGGCCGACTACCTGCGCAAACCCGAAGCGCGCGGCGGCGCGAACGGCGCCCAGGAGCCGCCTCGTTGAATCCGATCGGCAGCGCCTACCGCACTAGCCACGAACGCGGCGCGACCTTGGCGACCCATCGCCACAGCGCGCCTTACGCCGCGCTGGTGCTGGACGGCGACTACACCGAAGCCAGTCTCGACGGCCCACTGCCGTGCCGGCCCGGCACCCTGGTGCTGCACCCGGCGTTTCACGCCCACGGCGACCGTTTCGGCGGCTTGGGCGCCAGCGCGATCAACATCGAACTCGCGCCCGGCGCGTTCGAGTTGGCCGCCAGCGCCTGGGAAGTGCACGACCTGCGCGAGGCGGTGGAAGTGTTCGAGCGTTGCCCGCAGCGCCTGTCGGAATTGCTGGCCTGCGCGCGCCCGCAGGCCGCGCCGGAGCTGCCCGACTGGCAGGGCGAGCTGTTGCGCGGCATGGCCGAGTCCGAACACGAGATCGCCGTGCTCGCGCGCGGGCTCGGGGTCTCGGCCGAACACGCCAGCCGCGCGCTGAGCCGCAGCTACGGCATGTCGCCGCGCGCGCTGCGCCGCGAAGCGCGCTGGCGCCACGCCCTGCAACTGCTGGGCGGCGCGCTGCCGCTGGCCGAGGTGGCCGCGGCCGCGGGATTCGCCGATCAAAGCCACCTGCACCGCATCGTGGTCGCGCATGCCGGCTGCACGCCGGCGCGGCTGCGCCGCCAGATCAAGTACGTACAAGACCGGCGGCTCGCCATCGCGGCCTAATGGCTCCAACGCGCATCCCCCGCGCTCTGGAGTCTTCGCCATGAAACCTTCCCTGTCGTCCGCCGCGATCGCCGCGCCGCTGCTGCTGGCCTGGGGGCTGGGCGGTGCCGCCGCTCCGCCGGCGCCGTTGCCGGAAACCAGCGGCCCGCTCGCCGCCAAGGCGGTCAGCGACGCTTTGGGCGCCTCCCTGCGCGCCGACGTGCCGACCGCGCTCACCGCCTTGAAGGCGGCGCCGGTCGAGCAGTTCAACGCCAAGGACGCGGCCTTCCGCAGCTGCATGCTGGATCGTCACGAGCGTCGTTCGCCGCCGCCACCCTCGGCCGCCGAGGTCCGCGATCCCTACGCCCGGCGCGTGCTCGAGATTTATCAGCGCTACTGGTGGCTCGCGGTGCGCAATCCGGCCCAGCGTCCGGCCGAGGATGCCAAGCTCAAGGCCGACTTGGCCGCCACGATCGGCGAGAAACCGCCGGCCGACGGCGACGAGGCATTCGATGCGTTGACCGAACGCATCAACGTGAAACTGCGTGCCAGCGGTTTGCATCCTCTGCAGGGCCGCACCCCGCCGCTGTACGACCTGTTCCTGTGGAGCGAGCAGGAGGAGCAGGACCACGTCGTCGCGCTGCCCGGCGGCGAACAGCAACCGGTCAAGGTGTTCGTGATGGACGGCTGGCTCAGCCGCGGCTGGAGCAATTACACCGCCTGCAATCAGACCGGTGCGGCCGGCTGGGCCAATCCCGAGGGGCTGTACGCGGTGCGCGCGGCCTACGGCGATCTCAAGGGCGAGGACTTCCAGGTCAGTTTCCTAGGCCACGAGTCCCAGCACTACGCCGACCTGAAGCGCTGGCCCGACATGCCTCCGTGGACGCTGGAGTACCGCGCCAAGCTGGTCGAGCTGGCCAAGGCCGACGTCACCCGGATCAAGCTGCTCGACCGCTTCTACCGCAGCCAGGACGACGAGCCCGATCACCCGCATCCGTACGCGAACAAGCGCGTGATCGCCGACATGCTGGCCAAGCTGGGTCTGCCGGCCAACGCCGACTTGCGTCAGTCCGATCCCGAAGCGCTGCGCCGCGCCGCGCGCGAGGCGCTGATCGAGGACACCCGCAAGCGCGAGGCCGAATCGCCGGCGGCGGCACCGAAGGGCTGAGATCCCCCTGCGCGGGCGCTAAACTGACGGCATGCAACAAGACTCCTTGTTCGGCCCGGCGCCCGCGGCGCGTTCCGATATCCATCGTTTGTTCTTCGCGCTGATGCCGGACACGGCCACGCGCGAGCGCATCGCCGGCCTCGCGCCGGCCTTGCGCCAGCGGTACCAGGGCGGCGGGCGCCTGATCGGCGCTCACCGCTATCACCTGACCCTGCAGTTCCTCGGCGATTTCGGCGCGCTGCCGCAGGCCATCGCCGAACGCGCCGCCGCGGCCGCGCAGACCCTGCGCCTGCCCGCGTTCGAGCTGTCCCTGGACCGCGCCGGCAGCTTTCGCAACCACGCCATTCCGTGGTGGCTGGGTTGCGAGCACCCCGCACCGGGCCTGACCGAGTTGTGGGAGCGTCTGGGCGTGGCCCTGGCCAAGGCCGGCGTGCGCATCGAATCCGGCCATCGCGCGCATGCGCCGCACGTGACCATCCTGCGCGATGCCGAACGCGCGCTGGCGCCGACGCCGATCGAACCGATCGCGTGGCGGGTGGACCGCTTCGTGCTGGTGCATAGCCTGTTGGCCGCGCAAGGACAGAGTCGCTACGACATCTTGGGCGAGTGGGCGCTCGCGGACGCATGAAGACGCTGGCGCTCGCCGTGCTCGCGGTCGCGATGCTGTCGGCCTGCGGCGCGGACGAAACCTTGCAAGGCCATTGGGTGGTGGACCTGGACGCGACCGTCGCCGAGGCGCGTCGGGGCGGCCGCAGCGAGCGCGAGATCGCGTTTCTGCGCGAGCTCTACGGCCGCGGCCTGCTGGAGATCACCGACGACGCCCTGGTGATGCGCGTGCTCGGCGTGCCCGACGCGGTGGCGCGCAACTACCGCGAGCTCGAGCGCGACGGCGACTGCCACCGTCTGCAGGTGCAGGGCAGCGCGCCCAGTCACCGCTACTGCCTGCGCGACGGCCGCTTGATCGTCGACGATCCCGGTGCCACGCTCAGCCTGGTGTTCAAGCGCCAGTGAGCCACGCCGGCCCCGGGAGCCCGTCATGCCCCAGCACGACCCACGCATCGACGCTTACATCGCCCAGGCCGCCGAGTTCGCCCGGCCCATCCTCGAACAGGTGCGCGGCGTGGTGCATAAGGCCTGCCCGGAGGTCGAGGAAACCCTGAAGTGGGGCATGCCCAGCTTCGTCTACCACGGCCGGATCCTGTGCGGCATGGCCGCGTTCAAGCAGCACGCCAGCTTCGGTTTCTGGCAGGGCGCCCACATCGTCGGGCCGGACGGCCGCAAGGGCGAGGAGGGGATGGGCCAGTTCGGGCGACTGACCCGGCTCGCCGATCTGCCCGGTAAGCGCGAGCTCGGCGGCTACGTCCAACAGGCCATGGCCCTGATCGACGCGGGCGTGAAGCGGCCCACGACCAAGAGCGCGCAACCCAAGCCGCCGCTGGCGGTGCCCGAGGACCTGGCGGCGGCACTGAAGAAGAACGCCCCGGCGCGCAAGACCTTCGAGGCCTTCCCACCCAGCCACAGACGCGAATACGTGGAGTGGATCGTCGAAGCCAAGCGCGAGGCGACCCGGCTCAAGCGCGTGCAGCAGGCCGTGGAATGGCTGGCCGAAGGCAAGCACCGCAACTGGAAGTACATGCAGCGCTGAGTGGGGCCCGCTAGGTTCGCGCGTCGATCGCTGCGCGGCGGTCGCGTCGAAGCGTATCGGTCACGGAGCGGTCGGCGGCGTCATGCGCAGCACGGCATGCAGGCCGTAGTGGTCCGATGCCCACACGCCGTCCGCATCCGGTGCGTCGAACAGAATCTCGGCCTGGCTGGGCGCGAACGCGTCGGGCTGGTACCAGACGTGGTCGATGCGCAGCGGCGCGTACTGATTGAGGTTGAGCGTGCTGTGCTCGCGGGCGTCGTCGGCGATGTCCGGATGCAGCGCGCCGTAGGCGTTGCGGAAGCGGCGGCCGAACTCGGCGAACTCGGGCGCATGCTCGGGGGCGTTGAAATCGCCGGCGACCAGGCTGGGAGCGCCGCCGGCCGTGGCGTCGATATAGGCCAGCAGATCGTCGATCTGGCGCCGACGGATCGCGCCGCCTTCGGGCTTGTAGTGCAGGTGGGTGGCGTAGACGTTGACTACGCGACCGTTCACCTCGATGCGGGCGTGGGCGACGGTGCGGTAGTCGTCGGCGGGCTGCAAGGGCTTCCAATCGAACGCCAGCAGCGGGCGACGGCTCAGGATCGCGTTGCCGTAGCGGCGCGCCGCGTCGGTGGCGTCGACCGAGACGAAATAGGCGCGGTAGCCCAGCGCATCGGCCAGGGTCTGGGCCTGGTTGGGCAGGGTCTGGTGTTGCAGCACTTCCTGCAGCGCGATCACGTCGGGCTGCAGGCGGCGCAGTTCGACCACGATCTGGCGTTGGCGCGCCGGCCAGTCGCTCTTGTCGTGCCAGAGGTTGAGGGTAACGACCGAAAGCCCGCCGTCGGCGGGCGCCGCTTGCGGGCGCGCCTGCGGTTCGGCGGCCGGCGATGGCGCGGCCGCCAGCATCGCCAGCAGGGCGACGCCGCCCAGCAGCCGCGCGGCCAGGCGCCGCGACGCCGGCCCGCCGATCATCCGCGCGCTCAGCGCGGCACCGTCGCGATGCGCAGCACCGGATACAGGCGGTAGCTGTCGTCCCAGGACGAGTGGCGGCGGTAGAAGAACTCCAGGCGCGCCTGCGCATCCTTGGCGAAGGCCGGATCGGACTTCAGCTTCTGCTCGAACGCGGCCTTGAGCTTGGGATCGGCGGCGAGCATCTCGCGCGCGACTTCCTCGGCCACGTAGTCCTCCATGTACTCCTTGCGCTCGAAGGCGTTGTTGAACTCGCCCCAGGCCGCCAACGCGTCCGGCGCCTGCGGTTCCAGCAGGGCCATGGCCAGGCGCGCCTTGGGCTGGGCGATCGGCACGAACAGGGCGCCGGCGCCGACGTTGCGCAGTTCCGGCTTCCACTCGCCGGTGGCGGTGAGGCGTTGGTGGCCTTCCACCGACTGCGCGCCGAATTCGGCCTTGTCGGCGCGGAAGGTCTCGACCCGTGCCTTGGGCAGCGCGCCGTCGAGGCGACGGTAGGCGACGCCGTGCTGGTCGAGCTTGGCCGCGACCCAGGCCGCGTGCGCGGCCGGCACCAGGTAGCCGCCGCGCGGCGCCTTGACCGTGAGGCTGGGCTGGACGTCGTCCTTCATCGGGATGTTCCAGACCTGCGGCGTGGTCTCGTCGTAGCGCGTCATCAGCGCGCCGGAGATCTCCGAGGGCGTGCGCGTGTAGGCGTAGCCGCGGAAGGCGACGGTGCGGGTCTTGGGGCCGGCCTTGTAGTCCAGCGCCACCGGCTGACCGCCGAGCTTGGTCGCACGCTGATCGGCGGCGGCGGTTTCGCGCCGCCAGGCCGCGCCCTGCGCGCCGACCAGTTCCATCAGCGCGACCACGGTGTTGCGGGTGATGCGCACGCGGGTCGGGTAGTCCTTCCAGGAATGGGTTTCGACCAGCATGGCCAGGCGGTTGCGCAGCTGGAAATAGCCGTGCGAGAAGCGCGGCGGAGCGACGCCGTCCTCGAAGCCGGAGCTGGGATCGTCGTTCTGCACGAACGAGGGGTAGTAGGGCAACGGCAGCGAACCCTGCGCGGCCAGGCGCTGGATCACGCCGTCGCGTAGCGCGGTGCCGGCCTTGCGCAATGCGGCGTCGCCCGACTTCACCGGCTCGACCTGGATCGACACGTCGTGCTCGAACTTGGCGCCGTCGGTCACGTGCAGATCGACGTAGACCAGCGGGTCCCAGGCGTCGACCAGCTTGAGCATGGACTGCATCTCGATGCTGTCGGCCTTGAGGTAGTCGCGGTTGAGGTTGTAGTTTTGGGCGGTGGTGCGCCAGCCCATTTCCTCGGGGCCGCGCTGGTTGGGGCGGTTCCAGCGCGCGAAGCGCTCGTGGCCGTCGACGTTGAACACCGGCACGAACAGCAGCACCTGCCTGGCCAGCGCGCCGGGCGCGGCGGCGCCGTCCAGGGCCTCGCGCAGGGCCAGGAAACCGGCGTCCTTGCCGTCGATCTCGCCGGAATGGATGCCGCCCTGGACCAGCATCACCGGCAGGTTCTTGGCCTTGGCCGCCTGCGGGGTGAACGCGCCGGCCGGCGACACGATCAACACCTTCATCGGCCGGCCCTCGGGCGAGGTGCCGAAATCGGCGCAGCGCACCGCGTCCGGATAACGCAGCGCATAGGCCTCGCACAGCGAGATCACTTCGTCGTAGCGGCCGGTCTTGGTGAAGCCGCTGCGTTCGGCGACGGTGCTCAGCGAGGTGTCTGCGGCGGCGACGGGCAGGGCGCTGGCGAGCAGCGCGGCGAGCAAGAGCGTGCGGGTCATGCGGGGTCTCTCTCCCAGGTCTGCCCGCATGGTAACGGAGCCTCCGGGCCAAGGCTGTGCACGGTTGGCACACTGCTGACAAGCGGCGTCAGCACATTCGAAACGCAAGGCGCGCGCTCCACGCGGCTGCGTACGGACCGAGGCCTGGCTTAGACTGCTCGGCCGTCTCCAGGGATGTCCGCATGTACGCGCTCTACTACTCTCCCGGCGCCGCCAGCCTGGTCGTGCATTGGTTGCTGATCGAGCTGGATCAGCCGCACGAGCTGCGTCTGACCGACATCGACAGCGGCGCGCACAAACGCGCGGACTATCTGGCCCTGAATCCGGCCGGCCGCATTCCGACCCTGCTGGTCGATGGCCAGCCGCTGCACGAGACCTGCGGCCTGTTGCTGCTGCTCGGCGACCGCCATCCCGAGTCCGGCTTCGCGCCCGCGCCCAGCGATCCGCGCCGCGGCGCTTACTACCAGTGGATGCTGTACCTGGCCAACGCGGTGCAATCGCCGCTGCGGTTGTGGTGGTACCCGGGCGACGTCGGCGCCGATCCCGAAGCCGTGCGCGCGGGCGTGCGCGAGCGCGTCGAGGCGGCCTGGCAGCACATCGACGCGCACCTGGCCGCACATGGCCCCTATCTGCTGGGCGAGGGCCCGGGCATCGCCGATTTCTACCTGACCATGCTGATGCGCTGGACCCGCAACATGCCGCGCCCCGGCCACGACTGGCCGCACTTGGGCGAGCTGGCCCGACGCATGAAGGCGCGGCCCTCGTTCCGCACCTTGTACGAGCGCGAAGGCCTGAGCGAATGGGCTTGATCGCCTAGGCCCCAGCGGCGCCCGGCTGTGCCGTATCTGGCCGCCGGCGACGCCGGCACGGGCTCCCGGGCGAGCGGCCGGTGCGGCCCCCGCCGGCCCGGCCGCGACGATCGGTTAGGCTTAGCGGACCGCAACCGCAGGACCGCCCGTAGATGAGCCAAGCCGCCACCGCCCGCGCCGATTCGCAGGGGCGCATGCCCCGCCAGATCGCCTACATCATCGGCAACGAGGCGGCCGAGCGCTTCAGCTTCTACGGCATGCGCAACATCCTGACCTCGTTCCTGGTCGGGACCCTGTTGCTGGCGTCCACCTCCGACCTGGCCGAGCGCGAGCACCTGGCCAAGGAGGTGTTCCACAGCTTCATGATCGGCACCTACTTCTTCCCCTTGCTGGGCGGCTGGCTGGCCGACCGCTATTTCGGCAAGTACAACACCGTCATCTGGTTCTCGCTGATCTACTGCGCCGGCCACGCCTGCCTGGCCCTGTTCGAGCACAGCCAGACCGGCTTCTACACCGGTTTGTTCCTGATCGCGTTCGGCGCCGGCGGCATAAAACCGCTGGTGGTGTCCTTCGTCGGCGACCAGTTCGACCAGAGCAACAAGGCCAAGGCCAAGCTGGTGTTCGACGCGTTCTACTGGACGATCAACTTCGGCTCGCTGTTCGCGTCCTTGCTGATGCCGATCTTCCTGCGCGAGTACGGCCCCAGCGTCGCCTTCGGCATCCCCGGCGCGCTGATGTTCCTGGCCACCCTGATCTTCTGGCTCGGCCGCCACCGCTACGTGCGCGTGCCGCCGACCCGCGACACGCCCGATCCGGATTCGTTCTTCAACGTCGCCCGCACCGCTCTGACCACGTCGGCGCCGGGGCAGGGCAACCCCGGCGCGATCGTCGCCTGCCTGGGCGTGGCCCTGGCGCTGGCCGCGGCCTCGCTGAGCTTCGTGCCGGCGATGGGCTTCGTCAAAAGCGTGTGCCTGGCGCTGGGCCTGCTGATCGGCTTCGGCGGCTACGGCATCTCGCTGCAGCTGGACCGCGCGCGCGGCAAGCATTCGGCGGTGGCGGTGGACGGCGTGCGCGCAGTGCTGCGCATCGTGATCGTGTTCGCCCTGGTCACCCCGTTCTGGTCGCTGTTCGACCAGAAGGCCTCGACCTGGGTGCTGCAGGGCCAGAAGATGGTGGTGCCCACCGACCTGTGGTGGTGGCCGACCTGGCTGATCTCCGGCGAAGGCGGCGCGCGCGCCGCGGCCTCGCAGATGCAGGCGATCAATCCCTTGCTGGTGATGCTGCTGATTCCGTTCAACAACCTGCTGCTGTACCCGGCGCTGCGCCGGGTCGGCCTCAACCCGACGCCGCTGCGGCGCATGGGCTTCGGCATCGCGATCTCCGGCCTGTCCTGGATCGTCGCGGCGGTGCTGCAGCTGTACCTGGACGCCGGCCACCCGATGTCGCTGTCCTGGCAGATCCTGCCCTACATCCTGCTGACCCTGGGCGAGGTGCTGGTGTCGGCGACCGCGCTGGAGTTCGCCTACAGCCAGGCGCCGCAGTCGATGAAGGGCGTGATCATGGCGCTGTGGTATCTCACCAGCACCTTCGGCAACCTGTGGGTGATGCTGACCAACGCGGCGGTGCGCAACGCCTCGGTGACCGCTCACATCGCCGGCACGGGCCTGAGCGAAAATGCCTTCCTGATGTTCTTCTTCGCCGGATTCGCCTTCGTTGCGGCGGCCGCGTTCGGGCTGTACGCGCGGCGCTATCCGATGCAGGACCATTACCGAGCCGCCTGACGCAACACCGCGAGACCCGACCCGATGCTGACCTTCGTCCTGATCGCCGCGACCATGCTGGTGTCGTGGCTGGCGTTCGAGAATCCCAAGCTGAAACAGCGGCTGATCCTGTGGCCGCCCGCGGTGGAGCGCCGTCATCAGTACGACCGCCTGCTCACCCACGGCTTCGTCCACGCCGATTGGCAGCATCTGTTGTTCAACATGCTGACGCTGTACTTTTTCGGGCGTGGGCTCGAAGGCCTCATGACGCAGCTGGTCGGCCCCGTCGTGTTCGTGTTTTTCTATCTGTCGGCGATCGTCGTGGCGATCCTGCCCAGCTATCTGCGCCATCGGCGCGACGCCAACTACAGCAGCCTGGGTGCGTCCGGCGGCGTGTCGGCGGTGCTGTTCGCCTCGATCCTGCTGCAGCCCTGGACCCTGGTCTTCATCCCGATCCCGATGCCGGCGATCGTATACGCGGTGGGCTACGTGGCGTATTCGTTCTGGATGGACAAGCGCGGTGGCGACGGCATCAACCACAGCGCCCATCTGTCGGGCGCGATCTACGGCGTGCTGTTCATGCTGCTGATGGAGCCGCGCGTGGGCCCGTACTTCCTGCAGCAGCTAAGCAACCCTCAGTTCCGCTGATCGCGCCCTTCCCCTAAGACGGGGTTCAGGCGGCCCAGCGGCTCTCGATGCGGGGCAGGGCGTCCAGTTCCGGAATGGTCTCGCCGTAGGCTTCGGCCAGGCGGCCGTAGATGGCGGCGTCTAGCTGCATCAGCTCCTGGGCATCGCCTTCGCCGGTACGGACCAGCTCGTACATGCGGGTGACCAAAGCGTCGTCGCTGACGGTATTCATGGGTAGGTTCATGGACATGCGCCTTCTCCTCTCACTTTCCCTTTCTGGTAACGGAAAGAACGCAGAAACCATGCCAGCGTTTGTGGCGGCTATCACCCGGAAAATGTGACGTACGGTGTCAACGCTGGCCGTTCAGGGCCGGCCGGGGCTGACGCGCTGGGGCGGCCGGGCGGGGCGTCGCTCACCCGGCTTGAATGCCCGCCGTGCTACCACCGATACAGCGGTGGCACCGCGCCGCCGCCCCCTCGGAGACCCCACAGGAGGCAAGGCATGGCGACCAAGAAAGCCGCCAAGACCGTCAAGAAGGCGCCCGCCCGCAAGGCGGCGGCCAAGAAAACGGTACGCAAGACCGCCGCGCGCAAGGTGCCGGCCCGTAAGACCGCGAAGAAGGCGGCCAAGAAGACGACCCAGCAGGTCGTCAAGAAAGCGGTCAAGCAGGCTGCGAAGAAGGCGGTGAAGAAGGCCGCGAAGAAGACCGCGAAGCCGGCGGCCAAGAAGGTCGCGGCCAAGCAGGCGGCGAAGAAGGTCGTCAAGCGCAGCGCGGGCAAGGTCGCCACGGCGCGGCCGTCGGCCAAGCCGGCGCCGGCCAAGAAAGTCGTCAAGCCGGTCGTGGCCAAGAAGACCGCCGCCAAGTCCGCGTCCGCGAAGCCGGCCGTCGCCAAGCAGCCGGTGGCCGTGCCGCGGCCCGCCGTCGTCCGGCCCACGCCGCAACGCAGCCCGGTGGCTGCGCCGGCCCAGTCCAAGCCCACGCGCGCCGCGCCGGCGGCCAAGGCCGCCGCGAAGCCGCGCGCCGAGCCAGCGGTCACCGCACCCGCCGCGACCTCGGCCGTTGCCGTGCCGGCGCTGGGCGCAGCCAAGCCGGCCGCGCGCACGCCGGTCGGGAAACCGATGGCGGCCTCCGCGCCGGTGCCGGCGGCCGCGCCGCGCAGCGCCGCCGCGCAGGCCAAGGAGGCTGCAGCGGAGGCCGAACGCAGCCGCCCGATCACCCCCGAGCAGGCCCTGGCCAATACCCGCCAATTGTTGGAGGCCAAGCAGGAACACGACCGCCAGCCGCCGCCCTGGCAGCACCTGGATCCGCAGCACGGCCAGGCCCCGCAGCAGGGCAGCGAGTCGCCGGGCGCCGCCGCCAAGGCCGAGGAACTGCACGCCGCCGAGAGCCGCATGCAGGCGATCCAGGGCAGCATCGGCACCCAGGATCGACGCAACCAGGGCAAGCGCGATAATCGCTGACCCGAGCACCGCGCCGGGCCCGCCATGCGCGGGCCCGGCGCCCCCCACCAGGAACCGCCATGCCCGATATCCACCACGACGCTCCCAGCGGCCGCTTCTCGACCACGGTCGACGGCGAGCTCGCCTACCTGGACACCCGCCTGGACGGCCACCATCTGGTGATTACCCACACCTGGGTGCCGGAGGTGATCGGCGGGCGCGGCATTGCCGGCGGTCTGGTCCGGGCGGCGTTCGAACATGCCCGTGCCGCTGGCCTCAAGGTCCGGCCGGCCTGCTCCTACGCGGCGGCCTGGATCGAGCGCCATCCTGAATTTTCCGACCTGCTGGGCTGAGCCCGACGCTGCACCGCGGCCCAAGGTGTGACAGCATGCGCGCCCGTCCCAGACCGGCGCGCCCCGCGTCCGATTCCGCATGCGCCTGAACAAACACATCAGCGACACCGGCCACTGCTCGCGCCGCGAGGCCGACCGCCTCATCGCCGAGGGCCGGGTGGCCGTGAACGGCGTGCGCGCCCGGATCGGCGCCGAGGTCGGCGAGGACGACGAGGTCCTGGTCGACGGCCAGAAGCTGCGCACCCGCGTGGCCATCAAGGGCCAGCGCCAGCACGTCTACATCGCCCTCAACAAGCCGACCGGGGTGACCTGCACCACCGAGTCCACGGTCAAGGGCAACATCGTCGACTTCGTCGGCCACGAGCGCCGGATCTTCCCGATCGGGCGCCTGGACAAGGAGTCCGAGGGCCTGATCCTGCTGACCAGCAACGGCGACATCGTCAACGAGATCCTGCGCGCCGAGAACAAGCTGGAGAAGGAATACCTGGTGGCGGTGAACCACGAGGTCACCCCCGAGTTCCTGCGCGGCATGAGCCGCGGCGTGCCGATCCACGGCCAGACCACGCTGCCGTGCAAGACCGGCAAGCTCAACCGTTTCGGTTTCCGGATCGTGCTGGTGCAGGGCTTGAACCGGCAGATACGCTTGATGGCCGAGCACTTCGGTTTCCGGGTCAAGCAGCTGATGCGGGTGCGCATCGGTAACGTCAAATTGGCATACCTCAAGCCCGGCCAGTGGCGCAATCTGACCGACGCCGAACTGCAGGGGCTGCTGCCGCACCGCAGCCAGTGGTGATCGGCCGTCGTACCTAGCGCGAATTCGGCGAGCTTGTGCATGCGGGCATCACGGTTTCGACGATAATGTCCGCGGGAACACCAAAGGATTGCCCCATGAAGTCCGTTATCGCCCGGCGCGCCGTCGCCGTCACTGTGCTTTGTCTGGCCATGGCCGCGTGCAAGCGCGAGGCCGCCGCCCCGACCACGGCCGCCGCGCCGGGCACGACGCCCGCGGCCGCCACGCCCGCGGCCGTGCCCGCCGTCGAACTCAAGGACGTGGTCGAGACCACGCCCGATTACATCATCGGCATCAGCTACCAGACCCCGGCGGCCAAGTACCCGGGCCTGGCGGCCGAGCTCAAGCGCTATGCCGACGCCGCGCGCACCGACCTGATCGAAGCCGCGCAGGCGCGCAAGAAGGGCGAGGGCAGCGCGCCCTACGACCTGTCGCTGAACTTCACCGAGGTGCTGGATTCGCCGACCCTGGTGGCGGTGGCCGCCGAGGGCAGCAGCTACACCGGCGGCGCCCACGGCTCGCCGCTGATCGCGCGCTTCGTGTGGCTGCCGCAGCAGAACCAGATGCTCAAGGCCACCGACCTGGTGCCCGACAAGAAGGGCTGGGATGCGATTTCGCGCTACGTGCGCGAGCAACTGCATTCGGCGCTGTCGCAGCGCGTCGACGCCGACGACCTGGCCCCGGCCGAGCGCGCCGAGGTGGTCGAAAGCGCCGGCCGCATGATCGACGACGGCACCGACGCCGACCCAGCCAACTTCGCTCTGTTCGAGCCGGTGGTCGCGCCGGACGGCAAGCTGAGCGCATTGCGCTTCGTGTTCGCGCCCTACGAGGTCGGTCCGTACTCCGACGGCACCCAGACCGTGGAAGTGCCGGCCAGCGTGCTGCTGCCCTACGTGGCACCGACGTACAAGGCGCTGTTCGCGGGAAGCTAGGAACGAGTAGCGAGTAACTAGCAACTAGTGGCGATAGGTGGGAGTAAGCACACAGGCACGGCCTTTACTCGTTCCTGTTTAATCTCCACTCGTTGCTAGCTTTCAGCTGGATCGGAGCCACCATGCCCGCCACCTTGCGCAATCGGGTCGTCGCTCTATTGGCGCTAGCCGACGTCCAGGTCGATGGCGACCGTCCCTGGGACATCCAGGTCGACGACGAGCATTTCTATTCGCGCGTGATCGCGCAGGGTTCGCTCGGCCTGGGCGAGTCCTACATGGACGGCTGGTGGCGCTGCGCATCGCTGGACGGGATGCTGTACCGGCTGCTGCGCGCGCATGTGGACGAACGCGTGCACGGCTGGAGCGCGTTGTTCGACGGCCTGCGCGCGCACCTGATCAATCTGCAAAGCCGCAAGCGCGCGTTCGCGGTGGGCGAGCGTCATTACGACCTGGGCAACGACCTCTACCGCGCCATGCTGGGGCGGCGCATGGTCTACAGCTGCGGCTACTGGCGCGATCGCGGGGGCGCGCCGCTGCAGGACCTGGACCTGGCCCAGGAGGCCAAGCTGGACCTGGTCTGCCGCAAGCTCGGTCTGGCGCCGGGCATGCGCGTGCTCGACATCGGTTGCGGCTGGGGCGAGGGCCTGAAGTTCGCCGCCGAACGCTACGGCGTGAGCGGCGTGGGCGTGACCATCTCGCGCGAACAGGCCGAGTACGCGCGCGAGCTGTGCGCCGGGCTGCCGGTGGAGATCGCGCTGCAGGACTACCGCGATCTGCAGGGCGATGCGCTGGGCGGCGGCCGCGCCGACGGCCGTTTCGACCGGGTGTTCTCGCTGGGCATGTTCGAGCACGTCGGCGTGCGCAACTACGCGATCTATTTCGACGCCGCGCGGCGCGCGCTCAAACCCGACGGCCTGTTCCTGCTGCACACCATCGGCGGCAACCATTCGGTCACCCATACCGATCCCTGGATCGGCAAGTACATCTTCCCGAATTCCATGCTGCCCTCGGCGCGCCAGATCGCCGAAGCGGTCGAGCAGCGCTTCGTGATCGAGGACTGGCATAACTTCAGCGCCGACTACGACCTGACCTTGCAGGCCTGGCGCGCCAACGTCGAGCGCGCCTGGCCGGAGCTGGACGCGCGCTACGACGAACGCTTCCGGCGCATGTGGCGCTTCTACCTGGCCGGCGCCATGGCTAGCTTCCGCAGCCGCCACGCCCAGTTGTGGCAGCTGGTGCTGTCGCCGGAGGGCGTGCCGGGCGGCTACGTCGCGCCTCGCTGAAGGCGAGGAGTGAGCGTAGAGGAGTGAGAAGTGAGCGTAATGCTTTTGCTCACTTCTCACTTCTCACTTCTCACTTCTCACTTCTCACTTCTCACTTCTTACTTCTTACTTCTTACTTCTTACTTCTGTTCCAACGCCAGCTTGCTGTGCCGAATGCCGTAGCCGAAATACACCAGCAGGCCCAGCGACAGCCAGATCAGGAAGATCAGCCAGGTGATCGCCTGCAGCTCCGACAGCAGCCAGATCGAGAAGGCGATGCCGATGATCGGGATCAGTGGGACTAGCGGAGTGCGGAAGGAGCGCTCCAGGTTCGGCTTGCGCACGCGCAGCAGCCACACCGAGGCGCAGATCACGATGAAGGCCGAGAGCACGCCGATATTGACCAGCTTGGCGACCTCGCCGATCGGCAGCAGGCCGGCGACCAGGGCGGTGAACACGCCCAGCACCACGGTCGGGCGGTGCGGGGTGCCATAGCGCGGGTGGATCTTGGCGAACCAGGCCGGCAGCAGGCCGTCGCGCGACAGCGAGAACCAGATCCGCGCCGCGCCCAGCATGAAGGCGAACAGCACGCTGGCGATGCCGACCACGGCCGAGAAGGCGATGGTCTTGGCGATCCAGGGCAGGCCCAGCGCCGCGAACGCGTCCGACACCGGCGCATCGCCGCCCAGGGTGGAGTAATGGGCGATGCCGGTCAGCACCAGCGAGACCGCCAGGTACAGAATCATCGACACGCCCAGCGACAGCAGCACCGCGCGCGGCAGATCGCGCTGCGGGTTCTTGGATTCCTCGGCCGCGGTGGTCAGGGTGTCGTAGCCGAACACCGCGAAGAACACCACCGCCGCGGCGGTACCGACGCCGGCGAAACCGAAGTGGCCGACGCCGTCGGCGCCGATCACGCGCTCGGGAATGAACGGCGTCCAGTTGGCGGTGTCGATGTAGAACACGCCCACGCCGATCACCAGCAGCACCGCCAGCACCTTGATCGCCACGATCAGGGTGTTGAAGCGCGCGCCCCATTCGGTGCGGAACACCAGCAGGGCCGAGACGGCCAAGGTGACGGCGGCCGCGATCACGTTGAACACGCGGCCTTCGCCGGTGCCGATCGCGCCCTGCGCCCACACCGGCAGATGGATGCCCATGCCTTCCAGCAGCACCTGCACGTAGCCGGACCAGCCTATCGCCACCACCGCCACGATCAGCGCGTACTCCAGCAGCAGGTCCCAGCCGATCAGCCAGGCCGGCAATTCGCCCAGGGTCGCGTAGCTGTAGGTGTAGGCGCTGCCGGTGACCGGAATCATGCCGGCGAACTCGGCGTAGCACAGCGCCGCGGCGGCGCTGGCGATGCCCGCGATCAGGAACGACAGCGCGACCGCGGGGCCGGCGTTCTCGGCGGCCTGATGGCCGGCCAGCACGAACACGCCGACGCCGATGATGCCGCCGATGCCGATCGCGGTGAGCTGCCACAGGCCCAGCACGCGCCGGAAATCCGATCGCTTGCCGATATCGGCCTGAAGTTGCTCCACCGACTTGTGCCGCAAGATACGCGCCAACAGGCTCATCCGCTGTCCTCCCCAGTGATCGCCGCATCATAGCCGCTGTCGCCCCGGACGGTGGCGCATGGGCGGTTCGATACGGCCAGAGCCCGCGCGTCACAGCCGCGTCGCCGCCGCGTTTTTCCTGTCACCACGCCAACAGGCGCACCACAGGAGAGATTCGAATGAGTATCCGCTGGAACCGCACCTTTTCCGACCTGATCCGGCGCAGTCGTCCGGCGTATTGGGGCAACTGGGCGCTCAATGCGCAGATCCGGCCCGGCGCGGTGGGCATCGTCGATGCCGAAACCGGCGACTTCCGCCTGGTCCGGGAGCAGCTGCCCAATGTCGAGCTGCTGCACACGGCCACTTCGAGCTCCTGGCAGCTGATGTCCGAGCGCGTCTCGCGCACCGAGGCCAGCGTCGACGTGAGCGCCGAGGCCACCGATCCGGATTCGGGCATCAAGGGCGAGGCCGGGCTGGAGGTGAGCTGGTCGATGGCCAACAGCAACTCGATCGCCTCGGAGTTCTCGCTGCGCCAGGAGTCCTTCCTGCGCGATCTCACGGTGGTCGAGCGCAGCGTCGATTGGCTGGCCGAGCAGGCGCAGTCGGTCGGCTTCGGCGGCAACGGCCAGATCGCCCAGGGCTTCGGCGTGGTCACCAATGTGATCTTCGCCAACAGCGGCCTCAATGTGGGCTCGCAGTCCAGCGACGCTTCGTTCTCGATCGCCGGCCGCGCCAGCGCGGTCCAGGAGATGCTGGGCGGCGCCAGCGGCAAGGGCTCGTTCAGCTCGATCCGCAAGGCCCGCGACGTCGACCGCCACCTGTGGCCGGACCAGGCCAACACCCGTCCGGTCGAGCCGGTGCCGATCGCGTACTCGTTCGCGTCCTTCGACGGCCGTCTGCTGATGCCCAACTGGATCGGCAAGCTCGGCGGCTTCCAGATCTTCTTCAACAACCGTCCGGGCAGCACCTACATCACCCGCATCCTGCTGACCTACAACACGCCCAGCGGCCCGCGCCGCGAGCAGTTCGAGATCAGCGGCGGGCTGTCGCGCACGATCGGCAACATCCCGCTCGACGCCACCGACCTCAACCTCGACGTGACCTTCGTCGGCATGATCAATTCCGATCGTTACCGCCGCCATTGGGCGCGCCCGCTGGGGCAGTGGTTGACCGGCCAGCGCCATGTCGAGATGTCGGGCGTGTGGCCCGGCGCCACCCACTTCTCGGTGCTCGAAGAGTGATCGCCGCCGCGGCCGCCACGGCGGCCGCGGCTTACTCCGCCCACATCCGCGCAAGGGCGCCGCGCGCCCGGAGCCATCCGCATGACTTACACCTACGTCAACGAAATCAGCGCCAAGAAGATCTCCAAGCTCGGCGATCCGGTCACCGCCGAGGCCCGGCTGCAGGCCATCGACACCCTGTGCACCGAGACCGAGCCCACCGAAGGCGATCAGGTCAACCAGTGGCTGCTGGTGCTGAAGCAGAACGGGATCGTCGCCCAGAAATGGAAGAGCAGCCTCAACGGCATCGAGATCTATCCCGGCGGCAAGCGCAGCGAGGACCGTCTGGCGATCACCGTGGCCGACGGCACGGTGACCGCGGTCAACGCCTGGATCAGCGAACACTGAGGCACGCGCGGCCCGGCGCGAGGCCGGGCCGCAGGGGCAGGGCCGTCCGCGTGCGCAGGCGTTGTCGCCGCCGGCGCGCGCGGCCGGCGCGGAATGCGCCGGCGGTCGCAGTCCGGCGATCGCGGGCATGGACGGTCAAGTGCGCGCAATGTTCGGCCGCGAGCATGGCGGTGCCGGCACGCAGGGGCGCCGGTCTTCCCCCACGCCCGAGGTTGTCCGCCATGACCCCGCATTGCACTAAGCTGGCCCGACTGTTCGGCGCCGTGCTGTTGGCCGCCGTCAGCGCCGCCGCCTGCGCCGAGATGCCCACCGTGACCGACCGCTCGCCCGACCGCGCCGCCGACCGGCACGCGCCCGACCGCCACGGCCTGATCGTGATCGGCCACCGCGGCGCCAGCGGCTACCGCCCCGAACACACCCTGGAGTCCTACCGCCTCGCGATCCGCATGGGCGCCGACTTCATCGAGCCCGACCTGGTCGCGACCCGCGACGGCGTGCTGGTCGCGCGCCACGAGAACGAGATCTCCGGCACCACCGACGTCGCCGCGCATCCCGAGTTCGCCTCGCGTCGCGTCACCAAGACCATCGACGGTGTCGCCGTGACCGGCTGGTTCACCGAGGATTTCACCCTCGCCGAGCTCAAGACCCTGCGCGCCAAGGAGCGCATCCCTGCGATCCGTCCGGCCAACACGCGCTTCGACGGCATGTACCAAATCCCGACCTTCGCCGAGGTGGTGCGCCTGGCCCAGCGCGAGAGCCGCGGCGGCCGCCGCATCGGCATTTATCCGGAAACCAAGCACCCGACCTATTTCGCCCACGAAGGCCGCCGCATCGACGGCACCCCGATCGCGACCTCGCTGGGCGCCAAGCTGATCGAAACCCTGGTGACGGAAGGCTTCACCGATCCGCGCCGCGTCTATATCCAAAGCTTCGAGATCGAGAACCTGATCGAGCTCAAGACCCGGATCATGCCGCGCGCCGGCGTCGACCTGCCGCTGGTGCAGCTGTACGAGGACTTCCAGAGCCGGCGCCCGTACGATCTGGCGTATCACGTCGCGCGCGGCGACGATCTGGGCGCGATCTATGGCGACTTGAACCAGCAGATCGAAGGCGGGCTCGGCGCGAACACGCGCTATGCCGACTTCGCCACCGAGCCGGCGCTGCGCTGGATGAAGGGGCATTACGCCAGCGGCGTCGGCCCGTCCAAGAGCAGCCTGTTGCCGCGCCTGGCACTGGACCCGAAAGTCGACGCCGACGGCGACGGCAAGGCCGAGTTGGGCACGCGCAATACCGGCGTGGTCCATCCCATGCTGGCTTGGGCGCTGAAGGCCGGTTTGGTCGTGCATCCGTATACGGTGCGCGCCGAGGAAGCGTTCCTGAGCCAGGGCCCGAACGGCATCGCCCAGACCGCGCTGGCTGAAGCCGTGCAGCTATACGGCCTGGGCGTGCAGGGCTTCTTCATCGACCAGCCCGACATCGGTGTGGCCGCGCGCGACATCTTCCTCGACCTGCATCGTCCACTGCGCGAGCGGTGAGGGCGGCGCGAACCACCGCGCGGCTTCAGTCGAGGCGGCGGCTCGCTCCTCGGTGCTTGCGTCGCACCGGACCCGACGTGGTCGCGGCACGCGCCGCTCCTACTCCTAGGCGGGGGCGGCTCCGCGTTGCAGGCTTTCTGTGGGAGCGGCGTAAGCCGCGATAGCGCAACTACCGCCACCAGCGCAGTTGTACGCATGACGCGATCGCGGCTTACGCCGCTCCCACAGGAGGCAAAAGGGCGGGCTATTGGCGCGATGCGCGAGTACAGCGTCACGCCGCCAGCGCGAGATCCAAGGTCGCCGCGCAATCGGCTTCCAGCTTCAAGGTCGCGATGTCGTCGGCGCGGGTCACGCCGCGGTTGAGCAGGGCCAGCGGCAGCCCGGCCTCGCGCGCCGCGCGTGCGAAGCGGAAGCCGGAATACACCATCAGCGACGAGCCCACCACCAGCATCGCATCCGAGGCTTGCAGGGCTTCGTGGGCGGCGGCGACGCGCGTGCGCGGCACGTTCTCGCCGAAGAACACCACGTCGGGCTTGAGCAGGCCCGCGCAGACCCCGCAGCGCGGCGGCACGAAATCCTCGAAGCGCACGTCTTCCAGATCGGCGTCGCCGTCGGGCGCGCTGCGCGCGCTCAACGCGGTCCATTCGGGATTGTTCGCCGCCAACTCCTCCTGCACCGCCGCGCGCGAGCGTCGCGCGCCGCAATCCAGGCAGACCGCCTCGTCCAGACGGCCGTGCAGGTCGATCACGTCGGTACTGCCCGCGCGCTGGTGCAGGCCGTCGACATTCTGGGTCAGCAGCCGCGACAGCCCGCCGCGCGCCTGCCAGCGCGCGAGCGCGGCGTGGCCCGCATTCGGCTGCGCGCGCGCGAACCAGGGCCAGCCGACGAAGCTGCGCGCCCAGTAGCGCGCCCGCGTCGCCGCCTCGCCGACGAAAGCCTGATAGGTGACCGGCGGCTTGCGCTGCCATTGGCCGTCTTCGCCGCGGTAATGCGGTATCCCCGAGCCGGTGCTGACGCCGGCGCCGGTAAGCACGAACACGCGACGATGCCCGTCCAACCAATCGCGTAGGGCCTGTGCGGCCGCGTGCGGGTCATGGCGGTCGGAGTCGGGTAGGGTGGTCATGGCGTCCATTCTAGAGCGCTGGGTCGGATCGCTTCGCTGCCGCGGAAAGCAAATCTCCCCTAACCCCTCTTTTTCAAAGAGGGGGACCGTGTCGGAAAGGAACCGTTGCGACGCAACGCCTCCGCATTTGCTTTCAGCCTCCCCCTTTGAAAAAGGGGGATTGAGGGGGATTTGCTCCCCCGAGTCCGCAGCCACCACGCACTGGAACGCCGGCTCGGACCGCTTCGCTGCCGCGGAAAGCAAATCTCCCCTAACCCCTCTTTTCCAAAGAGGGGAACCGTGTCGGAAAGGAACCGTTGCGACGCAACGCCTCCGCATTTGCTTTCAGCTTCCTCCTTTGAAAAAGGGGGATTGAGGGGGATTTGCTCTTCACCTGCCTGACGACCGCCAAAAAAAAACCGCCCGGATCGCTCCGGGCGGTTGCGGTGCGTAAACCGGAGGATTATTCCTTGGAGCCGGTCTTGACCGGGCTGCCGCCGGCCGGCGCGGTCAGGCCGCGACGCTCCAGCAGCGGCTGGATCTGCGGCTCGTGGCCGGAGAAGTCGCGGAACAGCTGCAGCGCGTCCTTGCTGCCGCCCTGCGAGAGCAAGGTGGCGCGGAAGCGGTCGCCGTTCTCGCGGGTCAGGCCGCCGTGCTCCTTGATCCACTTGACCGTGTTCGCGTCCAGCACTTCCGACCAGATGTAGGCGTAGTAGCCGGCCGCGTAGCCGCCCATGATGTGGCTGAAGTACGGGGTCTTGTAGCGCGGCGGGACCGGCGCGTAGCTGACGCCGTCCTTCTGCAGCGCCGCCGCTTCGAAGGCCATCACGTCCTTGGCCGCCGGGACCTGGTCCGGGCTGCCGATCTGGTGCCAGTTCTGGTCCAGCATCGCCGCGCCGAGGTACTCGGTGGTGGTGAAGCCCTGGTTGAACTTGGACGCGGCCAACACCTTGTCCAACAGCGCCTGCGGCATCGGCTCGCCGGTCTGGTAGTGCTTGGCGTAGTTGGCCAGGATCGACGGCCAGTCGGCCCACATCTCGTTGACCTGCGACGGGAACTCGACGAAGTCGCGCGGCACGTTGGTGCCGGAGAAGTAGGGGTACTTCACGTTCGAGAACATGCCGTGCAGGGCATGGCCGAACTCATGGAACATGGTGGTGACCTCGTCCCAGGTCATCAGGGTCGGCTTGCCGGCCGGCGGCTTCGGGATGTTGAGGTGGTTGGCCACCACCGGCAGCGTGCCGTACAACTGCGATTGGTCGACGTAGGAGTTCATCCAGGCGCCGCCGCGCTTGCTGTCGCGGGCGTACATGTCGGCGATGAAGATCGCCAGCTGCTTGCCGTTGGCGTCGAACACGTCGTACACGGCGGTGTCGGGGTGGTACAGCGGCAGGTCGGTGCGGCGCTTGAACTTCAGGCCGTAGAGCTGGCCGGCGGCGTAGAACACGCCGTTCTCCAGCACGTTGTTCATCTCGAAGTACGGCTTGAGCTGCGCTTCGTCGAAGGCGTACTTCTCCTGGCGCACCTTCTCGGCGTAGTAGGCCCAATCCCAGGGCTCGAGCTTGAACGAGGGCTGGCCCTTGGCGGCCTGCTCCTTGTCGATCATGGTCTGCAGATCGGCGGCTTCGAGCTTGGCGTTGGCGACGGCGGCCGGGGCGAGCTGGCCCAGCATGTCGTTGACCGCCTTCGGGGTCTTGGCGGTCTCGTCCTCGAGCACGAACGCGGCGTAGTTCGGGTAGCCCATCATCTTGGCGCGCTCGGCGCGCAGCTTGACGACCTGGGCGACGATGGCGGTGTTGTCGAACTCGTTGCCGCGGCTGCCGCGTGCGACCGAGGCGCGATACAGCTTCTCGCGCAGGGCGCGGTTGTCCAGGTCGGTTTCCGGCGGCTGGCCGGTGGTGTTGAGCAGGGTCAGCACGTACTTGCCGTCGAGCTTGCGCGTCTTGGCCGCTTCGGCCGCGGCGGCGATGCGCTCGTCGGACAGGCCGGCCAGCTCTTCCTTGGTGTCGACGGTGATCGCCGAGGCGTTGACCTCGCCCAGCACGTTCTGGCTGAACTTGGCTCCCAGCCCGGCGAGCTCGGCGTTCATCGCCTTGAGCTTGGCCTTGTCGGCCTCGGACAGGTTGGCGCCGCTGCGCACGAAGTCGGTGTAGTAGCGCTCGATCAGGCGCACGCCCTGAGCGTCGAGGCCGAGCGAGTCGCGGGTTTCGTGAAGCTTCTTGATGCGTGCAAACAGCTTCGGGTTCAGCGAAATCGCGTCGCGGTGCGCCGACAGCTTCGGCGCGTATTCGGCCTGTAGCTTCTCGCGGGTCGGGTTGGTGTCGGTGCCGACCAGGTTGTAGAACACCGAAGTCGAGCGGCCGAGAATGCGGCCGGACTGCTCCAGCGCGATGATGGTGTTGTCGAAGGTCGGCGCGTCGGGGTTATTGGCGATCGCCTCGACTTCCTTGATCTGGTCGGCCATGCCGCGATCGAAGGCCGGCGCGAAATCGCTGTCCTTGATCTTGTCGAACTGCGGATACTGCAGCGGCAGCGGGCTCTGAGCGTAGAACGGGTTGGCGGTTTGCGCGCTCACGGCGGTGTCGGCCTTTTTAGCGGGGGACGCGGCATACGTGGGGGCGGTGACGCTCAATGCCACGGCCAGCGCCAGGGCGAGGGGGTGCTTCATCGGACGGACCTTGTCGAAAGGAACCCTGAAGCCTACCGGATGGGGTCTGCGCCGACGTATGACTAAAGGCATGGTTGCCGCGGGCCGGCCGCTGCGGCAAGGCCGAACGCCTGGTCGGAAGCTGCCTGAACCGGCGACTTCAGGCACATACGCGCCGGGGGCCCTGGCTTACACTGCCGGGCACGCACAGGCCGGGGCAGGGCGCATGGGACAGCGCAACGAGGGGCGTGGATCGCGGCATTCCCATCGCCGGGGCCGGGTATGAATCCGCTGCCGGTACGCGTCTGCACCTGCTCGGCGCACCTCGCCGACCGCCGTGCGCGTCCGCATTCCATGCCTACCCGGGCTTGCGCATCGAAAGCCGGCATTGCGATCCAGGCCGCCGCGGCGTCGCAGATGCCGGCGGAGACGCCGTCATGATCCCCACACCTAAAACGCGCGCGGTCACATCCGCGGCCGCGCCTGCGTCTTTTACCCACCTCCCCGAGACGAGCGAAACGACGATGACCTTTGTGCTTACGACGTCCGCGATCCCCCATCCGATCCGTCCGCGCCGCGCCTTGGCCCGCCTGGCCTTGGGGCTGTGCCTGAGCGCCTGCTTCGTCAGCAGCGTGCTGGCGGCCGAGACCACGCGTTACCTGGCCCTGGTCGACGGCGGCAAACAGGCCGGCCATCAGACCGTGACCCGCGCCGACGACGGCAGCATCGCCGTCGACTTCATCTTCAAGGACAACGGCCGCGGCCCCGAACTCAAAGAGACCTACACCCTCGCCGCCGACGGCACCTACCAGACCTACGCGGTCAAGGGCACCTCGACCTTCGGCGCGCCGGTGGACGAAAGCTTTTCGATCGCCGACGGCAAGGCCAAGTGGAAATCCACGTCCGACCAGGGCGAGCAGGCCGCCGCGGCGGGCGCGCTGTACTCGCCGCTGGGCGGCACCCCGGCCGGTTTCAGCGTCGCCCTGGCCGCGCTGAGCAAGCGCAGCGACGGCAAGCTGCCGTTGATCCCCAGCGGCAATCTGACCGTGCGCAAGGTCGGCGAAGCCGAGGTCGTGCGCGACGGCAAGAAGCAGAAGGTGCAACTGGTCGCGATGACCGGCGTCGGCCTCACCCCGACCTTCGCCTGGGCCACCCAGGGCGAGAATCCGCGCTTGTTCGCCTACATCTTCCCGGGCTTCCTGCAGTTGATCGAGGAGGGCTGGCAGGGCAACGCCGACGCCTTGGAAACCCAGCAGAAAGTCGCCGAGGGCGAGGCCCTGGTCGATCTGCGCAAGCGCCTGGGCCATCCCATCGCCGGCAGCACCCTGATCCGCAACGCGCGCGTGTTCGACAGCGAGCACGCCAAGCTCGGCCCGGCCTCCGACGTGCTGCTGCGCGACGGCCGCATCGTCTCGGTCGAGGCCGGCGGCGCCACCAAGGTCAAGGCCGACCGCACGATCGACGCCGGCGGCAAGGTGCTGTTGCCCGGCCTGTTCGACATGCACGGCCACGTCGGCCGCTGGGACGGCGGGCTCAACCTCGCCGCCGGCGTCACCACCGTGCGCGACATGGGCAACGACAACGCCACCTTGCAGCAGATCCTGGGCGAAATCCGCGAGGGCAAGCTGATGTCGCCGGACGTGGTGCCGGCCGGCTTCATCGAGGGCGAGAGCAACTTCTCGGCGCGCAACGGCTTCGTGATCAAAGACCTGGACGGCGCCAAGAAAGCGGTGGACTGGTACGCCGAGCACGGCTATCCGCAGGTCAAGATCTACAACTCCTTCCCCAAGGACCTGCTGCGCGACACCGCCGCCTACGCCCACAGCAAGGGCCTGCGCGTAAGCGGCCACGTGCCCGCCTTCATGCGCGCCCAGGACGTGGTGGAGCAGGGCTACGACGAGATCCAGCACATCAATCAGGTGCTGCTGAACTTCTTCGTCGACGACAAGACCGACACCCGCACCCTGACCCGGTTCTACCTGGTCGCCGACAAGACCGCCGACCTGGATTTCGATTCCAAGCCGGTCCAGGACTTCATCGCGCTGCTGGCCAAGAAGCAGACCGTGATCGATCCCACCCTGACCACCTTCGATTTCCTGCGTCAGCGGCCGGGCGAACTGTCGCAGGCCTACGCCGCGGTCGCCGCGCATCTGCCGCCGGACCTGCAGCGCGGCCTGCGCGTGGCCGAGATGAACATCCCCGACGACGCCACCGCCGCGCGCTACAACAAGTCCTACGGGAAGCTGGTCGAGTTCGTCGGTCGCCTGTACAAGGCCGGGGTGCCGATCGTGGCCGGCACCGACGCGATTCCGGGCTTCACCCTGCAGCGCGAACTCGAGCTGTACGTGCAGGCCGGCATGACCCCGTCGCAGGCGCTGCAGATCGCGACCTGGAACGGCGCCAAGTACTCGCGCACCCTGGAAGACCGCGGTTCGATCGCGCCGGGCAAACGCGCCGACCTGATCCTGATCGACGGCGATCCGACCGCCAACATCGCCGACATCCGCAAGGTCGCGCTGGTGCTCAAGGGCGAGGTCGCCTACTACCCCAGCGAGATCGACGAAGCGCTGGGCATCAAGCCGTTCGCGGCGCCGGTGAAGGTCGGCGGCGCGCAGTAAGCGCAAGCGAATGGACCGTCGCCGACACGGCGGTGGTCCATTCCACCGGCCCCGCTTTGGGGTAGCAGCGGCGTAAGCCGCGGCCGCGCCACCGCGACTGCCCGCGCAATCGCGACTCACGTCGCTCCCACAGACAGCGGTCGCGTCCGTGCCCGGCTCCGGGCCTAAGGGTGGGAGCGGCGCAAGCCGCGACCGCGCCGTTTCCGTTGCGGCGTCAGATTCGTTTAGCGATTGGGGAGTCGGTGACCGCGGCTTTTTGAGGTCTGCCGAGCCCCCCACGGCCCGCGCTTGCACGCGCCGCTTCGTCGGCCCGTTCGGCAGCGCGCGCGATTCGACCGGCGTCGGCCCTTGGGTTCGCGGTTGCGGCTCGCGCCGCTCCTACCCGGAGCAGGGCAAGGATTTCTGCGTATAAATTCAGCTATTTCATTTAGTTGCGCGATTTTTATCGCGTAGTCTTGCAATCGCGATTTGGCCGAAACATGTGCCAAATCCATGCCTAAACGCATACCGCCGAGTACGGGCTCTTTAATGCTTTGGTAACATTCGCCTGTCAAAGAGCCGCCACCGGCGCGGGCAGGTCCGCGCTACGGCCGTCAGGGGACGGTCGGACCGACGTAGCAGTCGTCCCGTCGCCGAGCCGCATGCCAGGCGCATGCATCGCCCGGCTTCTTACGAACCCAGGCCGCCCCGATCCGGGCCGCCGCTTTCATCGAGACCCCCCGCCATGCGTCAGCACGTCCGTGCTCCCCGCAGCCATGCCTTGGCCATCGCCGTCGCGATCAGCCTGACTTCCGCCGCCGCTTTCGCGCAGGACGCGCCCGCCGCCGCCACCGAGACGGCGCCCGCCGCCGAATCCGACGCCAAGACCCTGGACGCGCTGATGGTCACCGCGCAGCGCCGCGTCGAACGCGCCAAGGACGTGCCGATGGCGCTCACCACCGTCGACGCCGAGAAGCTGCACGTGCTCGGTTCCGGCGGCGGCGACATCCGCTTCCTGTCCGGCCGTCTGCCCAGCCTGAACATCGAGTCCTCGTTCGGCCGTGCCTTCCCGCGCTTCTACATCCGCGGCCTGGGCAACACCGACTTCGACCTCAACGCCTCGCAGCCGGTCTCGCTGGTGTACGACGACATCGTGTTGGAGAACCCGCTGCTGAAGGGCTTCCCGGTGTTCGATATGGAGAACGTCGAACTGCTGCGCGGCCCACAGGGCACGCTGTTCGGCCGCAACACCCCGGCCGGCGTGGTCAAGTTCGAATCGGCCAAGCCGACCCGCGAGCTGGAAGGCTACGGCCAGGTCGCCTACGGCAGCCACGGCACCACCAATATCGAAGGCGCGATCAGCGGCCCGCTGGGCCCGAACTGGTCGGCGCGCGCCTCGGTGCTGTACCAGCGCCGCGACGAGTGGGTGACCAACACCAACCCGAACGCCCGTACCAATCCCAAGCTGGAAGGCTACGACGAGTCGGCCGCGCGCCTGCAGCTGCAGTACGACGGCAGCGAGACCTTCCACGCCCTGTTCAACGTGCACGCGCGCCATCTCAACGGCACCGCGCGCCTGTTCCGCGCCAACATCTTCAAGCCGGGCACCAACGACCTGGTCGCTGGTTTCGACGACAGCAAGGTCGCCATCGACGGGCGCAACTCGCAGCAGCTCGACACCTTCGGCGCCAGCGCGCGCCTGAGCTGGGATTTCGGCAACGACCTCACCCTGTACTCCATCACCGGCTACGAGACGGCCGATTCGCTCAGCCGCGGCGACATCGACGGCGGCGTGGGCGCGGTATTCGCGCCGCCCTCGGGCCCTGGCTTCATTCCGTTCTCGGCCGAATCCGCGGACGGTCTGCCCGATCACCGCCAATGGACTCAGGAATTCCGACTGGAGTCCAACTACAGCGGCCCGCTGAACTGGCAGGCCGGCCTGTTCTATTTCGACGAAGACATCACCGTCGACAGCTTCAACTACGACACGATCTTTGCCGCCGGTGCGCGTGCCGGTTGGGCGCAGCAGAAGCAGCGCAACAAGGCCTGGGCGGCCTATGGTTCGCTGGACTACGACGTGACCGACAAGCTGACCCTGCGCGGCGGCCTGCGCTACACCCAGGACAAGAAGGATTTCACCGCCAGCGTGCTGGAAAGCGCGCCGTTCGGCGCGCCGGTGTCGGGCCCGTTCCCGGTCCACACCGACGTCGACGACGTCAGCTGGGACGCCAGTGCGGTCTACCAGGTCACCCCGGACGTGAACCTGTACGCCCGCGTGGCCAAGGGCTTCCGCGCGCCGTCGATCCAGGGCCGTCTGCTGTTCCAGGTGCCGCCGCAGCCGTCGGTGGCCGACGCCGAAAAGGTCATTTCCTACGAAGCCGGCGTCAAGGCCGACCTGTGGGACAAGCGCGCGCGCCTGGGCTTCGCGGTGTTCCATTACAACGTCGACAACCAGCAACTCAACGCGGTCGGCGGCGGTGCGAACCAGACCATCCTGGTCAATGCCGACAAGACCGTGGGCCAGGGTTTCGAGCTGGACTTCGACGCCTACGTCACCGACAACCTGATGATCACGCTGGGCGCGAGCTACAACGACACCGAGATCAAGGACGGCAATCTGGCGGTGGCGGTCTGCGGCGCCAGCAACGGCAATCCGCCGCACTGCACGGTTACCGATCCGACCACGGTGGTGGGCGGTACCACGTTGGCGTTCATCAACGGCAACCCGCTGCCGCAGGCCCCCAAGTGGGTCTATAACCTGACCGCGCGCTACTCGCTGCCGGTCGGCGACGGCGGCGAGTTCTTCGTCTACACCGACTGGGCCTACCGCAGCGAGATCAACTACTTCCTCTACGAGGCCAAGGAGTTCCGCGGCAAGGCCCTGGTCGAAGGCGGCCTGCGCGTGGGTTACGGCTGGGAAAACGGCAAGTACGAAGTGGCGCTGTACGGCCGCAACATCCTCGACAAGGTGCAGGCGGTCGGCGGGATCGACTTCAACAACCTGACCGGCTTCGTCAACGAGCCGCGCATCGTGGGCGTGGAGTTCAAGGCCGGCTTCTAAGGCCGGGCAGGGCGGCCCGCCGCCTGCCATCGCAATACCGGACGGCCCGCCTCGCGCGGGCCGTTTTTTTATGCAGAAGAGAGGAGTGCGTAGTGAGAAGTGAGTAAAGGCGGGGCTTGCTCCGGCTCACTTCTCACTCCTCCCCGCTCACTCCTATTTCCGTACCCTCGGAACGCGCTATCGTCTCCCAATCCCCGCCGCCCCGCCGGAGCGACCATGACCACCGCCTATGACTTCACCGCCACCGACATCGACGGCCAGCCGCGCTCGCTGGACGAGTATCGCGGCAAGGTGCTGCTGATCGTCAACGTCGCCTCGCAGTGCGGCTTCACACCGCAGTACACCGGCCTGGAACAGTTGGAGCGCAAGTTCAAGGAGCGGGGCTTCGAAGTGCTGGGCTTCCCCTGCGACCAGTTCGGCCACCAGGAGCCGGGCAACGAGGCCGAGATCAAGGAGTTCTGCTCGCTGACCTATGACGTGAGTTTCCCGCTGTACGCCAAGGTCGACGTCAACGGCGACCAGGCGCATCCGTTGTGGAAGTGGCTCAAGGACGAGAAGGGCGGCTTCCTCGGCATCGACGCGATCAAATGGAACTTCAGCAAGTTCCTGGTCGGCCGCGACGGCAAGGTCATCAAGCGCTACGCCCCGACCGACAAGCCCGAGTCGATCGCGTCGGATATCGAGAAGGCGCTGGCCTAGATCGAAAGCGACCGGGCTCGCCCGCATGCGAATGACACTGAGGTCTGCCGTTAAAGCCATCGTCTATGTCGCGTTGGCGGTGGCCGTATGTGGTGCGGCTTTCATCGGGTTCGCGACATCCGGCCCCTGCGAGTACCGATATCCGGATGAGATCGCGAGAGTGGATGAAGTGGTCCATGCGATCCATCGGTTCAAGTTGGAGCGCAGCAAGCTTCCAGAGCCTGGAAACGATGAGGACATGACGCGTGTCGGGCTTCCGGGGCATCTTGCTGCCAATTACGAGTTAGACAAGCGCGGAGGGTTCACCGTGAAATCCGTTGGGCTGCACGGCATGATGAGCTTCGATGGGCCTTGGGTGGAGTACTCGTCGGCAACTGGAACCTATGTATGTCATGCAATGTGAACGGAAGCAGCTGGGTATTCGTCAGGACCGCAGAACGATCTAGCGCAAGCTGCTAGGGCTTTGGGGTAGGAGCGGCGTGAGCCGCGACCGCGTCGTAGCCGAAACTGCGCAGTCGCGGCTCACGCCGCTCCTACCCCAGAGCTATCGGCCCTCAAGCCGCGTCGTTCGCCGCCTGCAACCCCGTCGCCGCGATCGCCTGGCGGCGCGGCTGGACCCGCGCCTTGAGCCCGAAGCACGGCCGCAGCAGCGGCACCCGGCGAATGATCGCGTGCAGCCCCCAGCAGCCCAGCACCGTGCCCACCACCACGATGACCGGTTCGCTCACCGGGCCCAGGTGCAGCGGCAGGATCCAGTACGCGATCAGCACGATTAGGCTCTGGTGCAGCACGTACCAGGGATAGACCGCCTCGTTGGCCCAGGGCAGCCAGCGGAACGGGCGATTGAGCAGGGCATGGCCCCAGCCCAGGATCGCGGAAATCGCGAACCAGATGTACAGATTGCGCAGCAGCCACACGCTGTTCTGCAGCAGGTCCGGAATCTGGTCGGGCAGCACCAGCACCAGGGTCAGGTAGAAGCCGAACAGGCCCAGGGCCAGGCTCAGGGTCCACTTGCGCAGCCGCACCAGCTCGTTCCACAAACCGCTGTCGTTACCCAGCCAATAGCCGTACAGGAACACGCTGAAATAGATCGCGTGGCGGTACCAGTCGTGGATCAGGTCGCCGGTTTCCTCGAAGTGCGGCTGCAGCAGCATGGTCGCCAGGGCCAGCGGTAGGGCCGGCAGGATCACCAGCTTCCAGCCACGCAAGCCCGTCGCCAATGCGTGCAGGCGCCGGCCCAGACCATTGCGGAACAGCGGCAGCAGGGCGGCCAGGGCGAGGGTGTAGACCCACAGATAGGCCAGGTACCACAGGTGGTTCCAGGTGAAGCCGTACTCCCAGCCGTCGAAGGCGTCCTTGGGCCAGGGCTGGAACTGGTAGTAGCGCAACAGGAAGTCGACGAAACCCGGCTCGACCAGGCCGTTGGCCACGCCCTGGGCGTAGGGCTGGATCGGCACCACCACCAGGCAGCCGAAGGTCAGCGGCAACAGCAGGCGCCAGCTGCGCTGGATCACGAAGCGGCCCAGCGAGGTGCCGCGCAACAGGAAGTGCACCGACAGGCCCGAGATCAGGAAGATCAGATCCATGCGCCAGCGGTTCATGAACAGCATCGGGATCTGCAGCGGTTCCGACAGATGGGTGCTTTTCAGATGCCAGTCCCACTCGGCGACGTAGAGCATGGCGCAGTGGTAGAGGATCAACAGGGCGAAGGCGATCGCGCGCAGGGCGTCGATGTCGTGGCGGCGTTGCATGGTCGGTCCGCGGCAGTGAAGGTGCGCCCAGCCTTGCCGCGAGCGGCGCCGCGCGCAGCGCTCAGGTGACCGGTGGCGGGCCGGCAGGGACGAATCGCGGGCCCTGGGGACGGCCGGTTGCCGCGCGCGTGCCCGCACAGGCGAGAATGCGCGCATGAATTACGAACCGACCGCGGCCAGGACGGCCGACGCCGACACCGCCATTCCGCCCGCCCAGCCGGTCGCCCCGCTCAGCGCCTGGGACCGCTACCAGCCCTGGCGGCGCACCGCCGAGGTCGCGAGCTGGGTGCTGCTGTTCGCGGCCAACGCGATCGGCGGCACCCTGACCACCATCATCGACATCCATCGGGTCGGCTTGGACATCCCCGACTGGGCGCCCGCGATCTGGGAGGCGACCAGCTGCCTGGTCGCGCTGTGCCTGGTGCCGGCCCTGGTCTGGTACACCCGCCGGATCCCGTTCCATATCGACAGCTGGCGACGGGCGCTGGCGCTGCACCTGCTGGGCAGCGTGGTCTGGTCGTTGCTGCACGTGAGCCTGATGGTCGGTCTGCGCAAGCTGATCTATGCCGGGCTGGGCGAGTCCTACGATTTCGGTTCCTGGGGCATGGGGCTGGTCTACGAGTATCTGAAAGACGTGCGTTCCTACGTCTACATGGTGTTGTGGATCGAGGGCTACCGCCTGCTGATGCGGCGTTGGCAGGGCGAGGCCAGTCTGCTGGCGCCGCCCGACGACCTGCCCGAGCCGGCCACGCCCGAGCGCCCGGAGCGCTTCCTGGTGCGAAAGCTGGGCAAGGAATTCCTGATCGCGGCCGGCGAGGTCGAATGGCTGCAGGCCTCGTCCAACTACGTGAACCTGCACTTGCGCGGCCGCGACTATCCGCTGCGCACCACCATGGCCACGATCGAGGCCCAACTGGACCCCGCGCGCTTCGTGCGCGTGCACCGTTCTTATATGGTCAATCTGGACTGCGTGGGCGAGATCGAGCCGCTGGAAAGCGGCGACGCGCGCATCACTATGCGCGACGGCACCCGCATCCCGTGCAGCCGGCGCTACCGCGGTGTGCTGCGCCAGGACCGGCGCGCGGCCTGAGCCGTCTCAGTCGCGGCCGGCCTGCGCGGCCGGCGGCGGCAGCAGGGCGTGCAGCTCGCGCACCAGGCGCTCGACCTTCTGCGGGGTGTAGCCGCGCTGCACGTGCGCGATCCGGCCGCGGGTGTCGATCAGGAAGGCGTTGGGGACCGCGCGCACCCGGTAGTAGCGCGCGACCGTGCCCGGGTCGCGCAGCGTCAACAGGTCCAGGCCGGGGTTCTGGCGCAGGAAGGCCTCGTAGTCGCGCTGCGGTTCGGCGTAGTTGATCGCGACGATCTGCAGGCGCTCGCGGCCGAATCCGGTCTGCAGCGCCGACAGCTGCGGCAGCTCGCGCCGGCATTGCTCGCACCAGCCGGCCCAGAACACCACCAGCACCACCTTGCCGCGGTAGTGGCTGACCTGGATCGAACGGCCGTCGCGGTCCAGGCCCAGCCAGTCGGGCGGCAGGTCGCCGACCTGCGGGCCCTGCTCGGTCGCGTTCGCCGGTGTGGCGTCGCCCCTCGCGGCCTGCGCCGGCAGCAGCGCCGCGCCGCCCAGCAGCGCCAGCATCGTTGCGAACAGCCAGCCCCGCAGCGTATGGGTCAGCGGCGAGGGCGGGCGCGCGCTCATTTCTCGACGAACGCGCGCTCGTACACGTACTGGCCGGGGACGCCGATACGCGGCGCCGCGCCGAAGCCGCGGCTGTCCAGCAGTTCGCGGAAATCGGCCAGCATCTGCGGGCTGCCGCAGATCATGGCGCGGTCGTGTTCGGCCGCCAGCGGCTCGATCCCGAGCTGCTCCATCATGCGTCCCGTGGCCATCATCTCGGTCAGGCGCCCGCGCTGGTCGCGGCCGGCGAAATCGAAGCCCTCGCGGCTTACCGCCGGGTAGTACAGCAGTTTGGCCGCGATCTGCTCGCCCAGGAATTCGTGCTTGGGCAGCTCGTTGACGATGTAGTCGCGGTAGGCCAGGTCCTGCGCGCTGCGCACGCCGTGGCACAGGATTACGCGCTCGAAGCGTTCGTAGGTCTCCGGGTCCTTGATGATCGACAGCCACGGCGCGAAGCCGGTGCCGGTGCCCAACAGATACAGATTGCGGCCCGGGTGCAGGTCGTGGATCAGCAGGGTGCCGGTGGGCTTGCGGCCGATCAGCACCTCATCGCCGGGACGGATTTCCTTCAGGCGCGAGGTCAACGGCCCGTTGGGCACCTTGATGCTGAAGAACTCCAGCTGTTCTTCCCAGTTCGCGCTGGCGATCGAATACGCGCGCAGCAACGGCTTGGACGAACCGTCCGCCTGCGGCACCTGCAGTCCGATCATCACGAACTGGCCGTTGTCGAAGCGGAATCCGTCGTCGCGGGTGGTGGTGAAGCTGAAGTAGTCGTCGGTCCAGTGACGGACGTCCAGCACCGTCTCGGTGCCAAAAGCGGAGGACATGCGGGGCAGGGGTGTGGAGCTGGGAGCGCATTGTAGCCGATTGATGAGATTGACTCTCATCTGTCGCGCGGCGGCCGTGGCAGCGGTTCAGACCGCCGCCACCATGTCGGCTGCCAGCGCAGCAATGGTTTCCGGGCCAGTCCAGGCCGGATCGAGCTCTCGGCCGATCCGGGGGTAGGCTTCGACCTGATAGGCGCGCCCGAAGCTGATGGCCCCGTCGCTGAAGCCTTCGTAGCAGACCATCGCGTGACGGCTGCCGGGCGGGGTGACGGGCAGGTAGGGCTGTTGCGGCGCAGGCCACGCATTGAGCGATACGTCGAAGCGAATGGCGACGGCCTCGCGCGCGATACCGATGGCGATATCGGTGGCGAGGCATTTGAGCTCCAGCGCCACCAGCGCCGGCATCCTATGGCCGCCTTCGGTACTGCCGCCGGCGGCGATGCGCCGGCGTTCCTCATCGACGGCGCCCGGGCGCAGCAGGGCGATATCGAATTCGTGCGCGACGCCGCTGCGGCCGGAGAATCGGAGGGAGTTATGCAACTGCACGATCGGTTGTGCGTTGCGGTAGAGGGTGATGTAACCGGGGCTGTTGGGGCGCGAGCCCAGCAGCCCGGGGCCGCCGCGAATTACCGCACGATCGGCGCTGGTGGCCGAAGCGCCGGAGCCGAGATGCCAATGAGCGTGGTACGACCCCGCCGAACGGGTTTTCAGTTCCTCCACCAGCGCGGCCGACAATGCCAGCATCACCCAGGCTTCGTAGCACTTGCCCTTCTCTTGGTTCTTGTCGCTGTGGCGCAGATGGCGGTCCTCCACGTGGGCGCCGAGCGCGCCGGCGATCCGGCCGACCTCCGCGATGGCCTGGTCGATATCGAAGGCGACCTTGCTCATGGCTTCATGCCTCGGCCGTAGCGATGAGCTTCTTCATCCAGATCGACATCGGGTTCGATGTCTGCCTGGCGGGCATAGTCGGGCGCGATTTCCACCTGCAAGGCTTGCTGTTCGAGCGGCTGGATCCAGGTGTCGGCATCGGCGCCGTAGCCCACGACCGTCGATTCGAAGCTGGTGGCCCTCGCTGCGCCGCCCGGGCTTCCGCCCTGGTCGGGTTCGCGCTGGGCGTTGCTGGCACCGGATTCGGGATCGTCCGGTGTGAGCGCGGCAAGGATGCGGCGCAATTGCAGCGCCAACTGCTCGATCAGCGGTTCCAGCTTCGCGCGCTGCTCGATCACCCGCTCGTGGACCAGTCGCTGCGCAGGCGCTTCGGCATGGGCGACGAACATTCGCTCCCAATGCACGCCGACCGGTTCGGACAGGCGGGCGGCGATGTCCCATTGCATACGGATCGGCAACACCAGCATCGCCTCGATCGAGCGCGCCACGAACACAGTCGCCAAGTCGGTGTCGACGGCGAAATCTTGCAAGCGTAGGCGCCTGCGGATATCCACTTCCGTGACCGGAAACGGATCGGAGATGGCCCGCAGCAGGGCCAGGGCCGGGGGCAGGGCGGTCGCCATGGTTCGCTCCGTGAACGCAGCCAGCGGTTCGCGCGATATAGCACGAATCCCGCGGCAGCGGCGACAGCGCGGAAACGACCCCGCTTCCGTGCCCGCTGTCAACGGGTTTCCCCTGCCGCCCGGCGTTGCGACAATCGGTCCAGCCCGCAGCTAGCGGGTGCCAGACCGATTGGAAGCAATGCAAGACACGACCTCGAAGTCCGCACCGCAGATCGCCGAACAGATCGCACGCACCATCGCCGCCGAGATCGGCGCGCAACCGGCCCAGGCCCGCTCCGCCATCGCCCTGCTCGACGAGGGCGCGACGGTGCCGTTCATCGCGCGCTACCGCAAGGAAGTCACCGGCGGGCTGGACGACACCCAGTTGCGCGATCTCGAGGGCCGCCTGCGTTATCTGCGCGAGCTCGAGGACCGCCGCGCCGCGGTGCTGGAGAGCATCGCCGAACAAGGCAAGCTCACCGACGCGTTGCGCGCCGATATCGAGGCCGCCGACAGCAAGGCGCGCCTGGAAGATCTGTACCTGCCGTACAAGCCCAAGCGCCGCACCAAGGCCCAGATCGCGCGCGAGGCCGGCCTGGAGCCGCTCGCCGACGGACTGCTCGCCGACCCGACCCTGCAGCCCGAG
This sequence comes from Lysobacter sp. Root916, assembly GCF_001429785.1. Taxonomy (GTDB): domain Bacteria; phylum Pseudomonadota; class Gammaproteobacteria; order Xanthomonadales; family Xanthomonadaceae; genus Lysobacter. The sequence continues at coordinate 854,684 of NZ_LMJF01000001.1, forward strand.
GTCTACGCCGCCGAATTCGTCAGCGAGGAAAAACAGGTCGCCGACGTCAAGGCCGCGCTGGACGGCGCGCGCGCGATCCTGATGGAGCGCTGGGGCGAGGACGCCGCGCTGGTCGGCGAGCTGCGCACCTGGCTGCACCAGACCGGCGTGATCCGTGCGCGCGTGGTCGAGGGCAAGGAGAACGAGGGCGCCAAGTACCGCGACTACTTCGACCACGCCGAAGCGCTGGCCAAGATTCCCTCGCACCGCCTGCTGGCGCTGTTCCGCGCGCGCCGCGAGGAAGTGCTGTACCTGGATCTGGAACCCACCACCGATCCCGCTGCCGGCCACGCTTACGGCGAAGGCCGCGTCGCCCTGCATGCCGGCGTCGCCGACCGCGGCCGCGCCGGCGACCGCTGGCTGCTCGACGCCTGCCGCATGACCTGGCGCGCCAAGCTGCACCTGCACCTGCTGCTGGACCTGTTCGGGCAGGCGCGCGAGAAGGCCGAGGCCGAAGCCATCGACGTGTTCGGTGACAACCTCAAGGATCTGTTGTTGGCCGCACCGGCCGGCCCGCGCGCGGTGCTCGGACTGGACCCGGGCCTGCGCACCGGCGTCAAGGTCGCGGTGGTCGACGCCACCGGCAAACTGGTCGCCCACGACACCATCTACCCGCACGAACCGCGCAAACAGTGGGACCAGTCGCTGCACACCCTGCGCGCGCTGTGCGCCAAGCATGCGGTCGAACTGATCTCGATCGGCAACGGCACCGCCTCGCGCGAAACCGACAAACTGGCCGGCGATCTGATCAAGCTGGCGCCCGAGCTGAAGCTGACCAAGGTCGTGGTCAGCGAGGCCGGCGCGTCGGTGTACTCGGCTTCCGAGTTCGCATCCAAGGAATTTCCGGACCTGGACGTGAGCATCCGCGGCGCGGTCTCGATCGCGCGGCGGCTGCAGGATCCGCTGGCCGAGCTGGTCAAGATCGAGCCCAAGGCGATCGGCGTTGGCCAGTACCAGCACGACGTCGACCAGTACCGCCTCGCGCGCGCGCTGGACGCGCGCGTCGAGGACTGCGTGAACGCGGTCGGCGTGTACGTGAACACCGCGTCGGCCGCGCTGCTCGCGCGCGTGTCGGGCCTGTCCAGCACGGTCGCCGAGAACATCGTGCGTCACCGCGACGAGAACGGTCCCTTCGCCTCGCGCAAGGCCTTGTTGAAAGTGCCGCGCCTGGGCGACAAGACGTTCGAGCAATGCGCGGGCTTCCTGCGCATCGTCGACGGCGATCAGCCGCTGGACGCCTCGGCGGTGCACCCCGAGGCCTACCCGGTGGTCGAGCGCATCGTCCAGCAGTGCGGCCGCGAGGTGAAGCAACTGCTGGGCGACCCGCAGTTCGTGCGCGGGCTCAAGGCCGAGCAGTACACCGACGACACCTTCGGCCTGCCGACGGTGCGCGACATCCTCAAGGAAATGGAAAAGCCCGGCCGCGATCCGCGCCCCGAGTTCAAGGCCGCGCGTTTCGCCGACGGCGTCGAGGATCTCAAGGACCTCAAGGTCGGCATGATCCTGGAAGGCGTGATCAGCAACGTCGCCGCATTCGGCGCCTTCGTCGACATCGGTGTGCACCAGGACGGCCTGATCCATATCTCGGCGCTGTCGGACAAGTACATCAAGGACCCGCGCGAGGCGGTCAAGGCCGGCGACGTGGTCAAGGTGCGGGTGCTGGAAGTCGACATCGCGCGCAAGCGCATCGCACTCACCCGCCGTCTCGACGACGCGGTACCGGCGCCGCGTCCGCCGGGCGGCGGCGATCGCGCCGGCGCGGATCGCGGTGGTCCGCGCGGCGGCGATGGCGGCCGTGGCGGGCGTCGCGAGCCGCCCGCACGCGGCGGTTCGTTCGCGCCGGCGGGTAAGGGCAATGCGCCGATGGGCGGGGCGTTGGCTGATGCGTTCGCGCGGGCCAAGCAGAAGAACTGATTCCGCGATGCCATGCCGCGTAGGGTGGTCCCAAAGCCATCCCACGTGACTGTTTTTGCTCGTCATCCCCGCGAAGGCGGGGATCCAGCGACTTTAGGGCGCCGCAACCCACGTCATTGGCCTCGACCATAGGATGCGGTGAGCCCTAGGCGAACCGCATCGTCGCGTAATCGCACGTCGCCACGGCAACACGGCCATCGCCGCGTTGCCTCGCAACGCAGTTACTCAGCCGCCAGCCTTCCCCGGCGGATCCAAGCGCAACAACTTGCCGTCCTTCTCGTCGGTCAGCACATAGACCTTGCCGTCGGCGCCAACACGCACGTCGCGGATGCGCAAGCCGAGCTCCTTGAGCAGGCGCTCTTCCTTGACGATCTTGTCGCCATCCAGCGTGAGGCGGATCAGGTTGCCGTCGGCGAGCGCGCCCAGGAACAGGCTGTCGTTCCAGGGCGAGTCGGGGCGGCCGGTATAGAAGGCCATGCCCGACAGCCCCGGCGATTTCGCCCAAACGTGGTACGGCGATTCCATACCGGGCTTGCTCTTGCCCTCGGCTTCCGAGATCGGCAGGCCGCTGTAGTCGATGCCATTGGTGATAATGGGCCAGCCGTAATTCTTGGTCGGCTCGGGCAGATTGATTTCGTCGCCGCCGCGCGGGCCGTGCTCGGCTTCCCACAGCTTGCCGCTGCGCGGATCCAGCGCCAGCGACTGCATGTTGCGATGGCCGTAGCTCCAGATCTCGGCGCGCGCATCGCTGCGGCCGACATAGGGATTGTCGGTCGGCACGCTGCCGTCCAGGTTCAGGCGCACCAGCTTGCCCTGCAGCATCTTCAGATCCTGCGAGGCCATGCGCTCCTGGCGCTCGCCTTGGGTGATGAAGACATGCCCGTGGCCGTCGAAGGCGATGCGCGAACCGAAGTGGTTGGGTCCGACCAGCTTGGGCTGCTGGCGGTAGATCACTTCGACCTCGCTCAGGCCGGTATCGCCCAGCGTCGCCGTGGCGACCGCGGTGCCGGCGCTGCCGTTGGGGCCCGGCTCGGCGAAACTGAGGTAGATACGCTTGCTGCTGGCGAAGTCCGGCGCCAGCACCACGTCGAGCAGGCCGCCCTGGCCCTCGGCCCAGACTTGCGGCACGTTGGCCAGCGGCGCCGAGATCGCGCCGTCCGCGCCGATCCGGCGCAAACGCCCCGGCCGTTCGGTGACCAGGAAGCCGCCGTCGGGCAGCAGCGCCACGCTCCAGGGCTGCTCCAGGCCGTGGGCGATCTCGGTGACCTGGATCGGCCCGCGTTCGCTGGCCAGTTGCTGGGCTTTCTGCTGCGCCGGCGCGGGCCGCGCCGCGGCGCTGTCCTGGGCCGGGGTCTTGTCGCAGGCGACCAGGGCGCAAGCGAGGGCAAGGGCGAGCGCGATGCTGCGGTGACGGACAACCATGCGGGGAATCTCCTTAGCGATAACCGGCGGCTTGCAATTCGAACAGTTCGGCGTAGCGCCCGCCTTGCGCGAGCAGCTCGGTATGGGTGCCGCTGGCCTCGAGTCGGCCTTCGGCGAGCACCAGGATACGATCGGCCATGCGCACGCTGCTGAAGCGGTGGGAGATCAGCACCGCGGTGCGGTCGTCCGACAACTCCTTGAAGCGCTGGAATACCTCGAACTCCGAACGCGCGTCCAGGGCCGCGGTCGGTTCGTCCAGGATCATGACCTGGGCATCGCGCATGTAGGCGCGCGCGATCGCGATCTTCTGCCACTGCCCGCCGGAGAGGTCGACGCCGGTCTTGAAGCGGCGCCCGATCTGCTGGTCGTAGCCCTGCGGCAGCGATTCGATGACCTGGTCGGCCATGGCGCGCCGGGCCGCGTTGCGGATGCGTTCCTCGTCGTGCATGGCGTCGATCTGGCCGACGCCGATGTTCTCGCCGGCGGTGAGGTGGTAGCGCACGAAGTCCTGGAAGATAACGCCGATGTTGGCACGCAGCTCGTCCAGGTCGTATTCGCGCAGGTCGCGGCCGTCGAGCAGGATGCGGCCTTCGTCGGGGTCGTACAGGCGTGCCAGCAATTTGACCAGGGTGGTCTTGCCGGCGCCGTTCTCGCCGACCAGGGCCAGCACTTCACCCGCGCGCAGTTCGAAATTCAGACCGCGCAGCGCCCAGCGCTCGGCATCGGGATAGCGGAAGCCGACGTTCTCGAACGCGAAGCCGCGCGCGATCGGACGCGGTACCGGCAGCGGATCGGCGGGCGAGACGATCTCCGGTTCGATCTCGAAGAACGAGAACAGATCGTCCAGGTACAGGGCCTGGCCGGCCACCTGCGAGAACCCCACCAACAGACCTTCCAGCAGCTGGCGCAGGCGCCGGAAGCTGCCGGCCAGGAAGGTCAGGTCGCCGATGCTGAAATCGCCCTTGACCGTGCGCCAGGCGATGTAGGCGTAGGCGACGTAGTAGCCCAGCGTGCCCAGCGCCGCCAACAGGGTGCCCCAGAACGCGCGCCGCCGCGCCAGCGAGCGGTTGGCCTTGAAGAACTTGTCCGCCAGCTCGCGGTACTTGGCGATCAGATAGCGGTGAAGATTGAAGATCTTCACCTCCTTGGCGGTCTCGACGCTGGCGCCCATCTGGCGCACGTACTCGAGTTGGCGGCGCTCGGGCGTCCAGGCGAAGTTGAGCGAATAACCCAAGGCGTTGAAATGCGCCTCGCCGACGAAGGCCGGGATCAGCGCCACCGCCAGCAGCAGGATCAGCCAGGGCGCGTACACCAGCAGGCCGATCGCGAAGCTGATCACCGTGATCGTGTCCTGGACCTGGCCGAACAACTGGCTCATCAGGTTCATGCGCCCCATGGTCTGGCGACGCGCGCGGTCCAGCTTGTCCTGCAGGTCGGGGTCCTCGAAGTCCTCCAGGTCCAAGGTCGCGGCGTGCTCCATCAGGCGCACGCTGGTGGCGTTGGTGAACAATTCCGACAGCAGCGAATCGCCGTAGCTGATCAGGCGGCCGAGCAGGTCCGAGCCGATCGCCAGCCCGAACTCCAGCGCCAGCAGGCCGAGCAGGGTGGTGAGCTGGCCGCCGTCGAGCGCGGCGCGCACCGATTCGAACTCGACGCCGGCCGCGACCAGGCGCACCGCCTCGTCGATGATCAGCTTGCCGACGTACAGGGTCGCGACCGGCAGGAATGCGCGTACCAGACGCAGGCCCAGCGTAATCAGAGTCAGGCTACGGCTGGTCTGCCATATCTGGCGCAGGAACGGCGGCAGATTGCGCAGCGCATCGAAACGCTCGCGCAGGCTGGGCTTGCCGCTCGATCGGCCGGCGTTGCGGCCGGGCGTGCTCTGTCCAGGAGCGTTCTGGTCAGGTGCGCTCGGGTTGGAGGCGGGCGGGGCGGCGTCGGCGGGCGAGGGCATGGCCGGATTGTGCCTGGGCTGCGCTAGAGGGCCGTGAAAGCGACGCGGCTCACAGGCGCATGCCCAGCCGGATCACCGCTTCGGTGGAGGCCGCGACCACCGTATCGATGCCGCGGGTGAGCGCATCGTCGCGGCCGACGCGCTCGGCGGCGACGTCGCGGTGCTCGAGTTCGTCGTGCACGATCGAGGCCACCGCGGCGTGCGCATCCGGATCGCTATGCGCCATGTGGGCGAGCTGTTCCTCTAGGTGGTGGTTGACCACGGTCTCGACCGAGCGCGTGCAGGCCATGACCGCGCGCTCGCCCAGCAGGGCGGTGATCAGGCCCAAGGCATATCCGCCGACGCCGCACCACAGGAAGCTGCGGCAACGACGGATGCCGCGCGCGGCGAGGATTTCGTCGAAGGTGGCTAGATGGCGGCGCTCGTGACTGAGGAAGTCTTCCAACAGGCCAACCGAGGGGCGGCCCAGCCAGCGCCCGACCAGGATCTGGGCGCGATAGATCTGGATCGCGCCGAACTCGCCGGCGTGATCCACGCGCAGGTAGCGCGCAGCCAGCGACGGCGTCGGGATCGGAGTGGACAATGCGGAGTCCAGGCTGTGCGTCATCGCGGCGGCATCGAGGTGGAGGCGTGCATGCAGCATAGCCGCGACGATGCCCACCGGTGCCGCCGCGAGCGGTTCGCCCTCAAGCCGCGGCCCGCTCCGCGGGGCAGGCCAGTGCGATCGCGGTCAGGCGTTCGGCCAGCTGCGCCGGCGCCGACAGCATGGCCAGATGACCGGCGTCGAGGTCGTGCACCTGCGCCTGCGGCAGGCGCGCGATCATCGCGCCCTGGCGCGCCGGCAGCAGGCTGCGGTCGCGCAACAAGCGCAGATAGGTCGCGGCCGCGCGCACCGGCTGCGCGCATGTGGGCGTGAGGTAGAGGCCGGGGAACTCGGCTTGGTAGCGCGAGACCACCAGGGCCGCGCTGGCCTCGTCGAGGTCGTTGCACAGTTCCTTGCGGATCATCGCCGGTCCGGGCGCGAGCCCGTCGCGGTTGAAGCGGAACAGCAGGCGCAGCAGGGTGCGTTCGACCGTGCCCAGCGCATCGACGAAGGCGCCGCCCGGCGGCGGCACCACCGCGGCCAGATAGAGGGCATGGCGCAGACGCGCACCCAGGCCCGCGGCCAGGTCCGGCATCAGCACGCCGGCCAGCGAGTGCGCGACGATCGTCACCTCGTCGAGGCCGCGACGGTCCAGTTCGGCGATCAGCGCCCGTGCGCAGCGCTCCGGCGTCGCGTCGGCATGCCGACCCGCGATATCCAGCGCGATCGCGGGGACCGCCATGCGTTCGATCACGCGATCCCAGACCCAGGCGCCGACGCCGGCGCCATGCAGCAGGACGGTGGTGGGGGTGGACATGCGGCGGTGCCTCGGCGATGGCGGGAATAGCCTCAGGCTAAGGCGCGCGGCTGCCAGCTTTTGTCAGCAGCGCCACCGCCACGGCGCACGGCGCCGGGTTTTTCTTGACGGCGCAGGAGCGCGCGCCGAACAATCCCGCGGCGAATCGGCGCAATCCCGTACCGCGCGCCGGCGTCGCGACTACGTCACTATCAGGGGAATCATGAGAATTCTTGCGTCTGCGCTGATCCTCGCGATCGGCTTCGCCAGCGCGCCTGCGGGCGCGCGCAAGCTCCAGTACGCGCTGCCGCCCGCGGCCTCGGCAGCGGGCGAGGTGCGACTGGTCGAAGGCGAGCGCGGTGCGCTGCCGCCGGAGGTTTCCGGCGTCGCCTATCTCGACGAGGCGCGCAGCGTCGTCTACCGCCAGGACTTCGGCGGCATGGGCGTGGCCGGCGGCCTGCTGCTCGGCCCGTTCGGCGCGGGCGCCAACGCCCTCGCGATCCAGAAGAACACCGCGCGCGAGGCCGAGGCCCTGCGCGGCAAGCTCGGCTTCGCGCCGGATGCGCTGCTGCTGGCCGCATTGACGGCGATGCCGGCGAGCGCGTCGGCCAGCCGCGAGGCCAAGCTGCGGCCCAGCCTCTACCTCACCCGCGACAAGCAGGAGCGCCTGATCTTCTGGACCATCGTCGATGTCGACCTGGACGGTTGGCGCGGACGCTATTCGCGCGTGCTGCCGGCGCGTGTCGCCTCGGCGGCGGTCGTGGCCGGCCTGCCGGAAGCGGAACGCACGATGCTGGAAACCCAGCTGCGCGACTCCTACATCGAGACCTTGAAGGTGCTGCAGCTCGATCTGGAAGGACGGGCCGGCGAATTCGCCAAGATGAAGGTCGAGGTGGAAGCGCTGGCGCCGCGCTTCCATGCCGCTGTGAAGTACGAGTTCGTGCGTCGCGACGAGACCCACACCCTGATCCGTGCGCTGGCGCCGTCGACGGTGCAGGCCGCGGGCCTGGGCTTCTCCGGTGTGCTGATCGTTCCGAATTCGGAAGCGCTGGTGAAGTAATCCGGTGCCGGGCCTGGCTTCGCTCAGGCCCACAACCGCAGCGGCCACAGCCCCCAGGCTGCCAGCACCAGCGTCCATTGCAGCAGTGCGAGCATCGCCACCGCATCCAGCGCCGCCACGATGCCCGCCGGTCGCAGGCGCAGATAGCGCCACAGGCCGAACAGCAGCGCGGCGGGCAGGGCGCAGGCGACCGCGGTGAGCAGGCCGCTGCCGAAGGTCAGGTCGCCCAGTTGCAGGAACGACTGGCGATAGAGGAACGGCAGCGGCAGCAGCAAGGCCAACGTCGCCAGCCACGGCGCGAAGACGGGGTCGCGTCGGCGCAAGCGGCGCAGCGCGGCGCGCAGGCTGCCGCCCAGCATCAACCACAGCAGGCCCAGGCCTCCCGCGGCCAGGCTGGCCCACAGCGCCAGCAGTTTCCACAGCGCGATGCGCTGGTAGCTCTGGGTGCCGGTGGTGAGTACCTGAGCGCCGTCGGCAGCGGTGAGCAGCGCGTGCGAAGCCTGGGTTCGATCCTCGGCGCGGAACAGGGCGCCGCCCACCGGCGTCAGCGCGGTCGGCTGGCCCTGGAACGGCAGCAGGCGCAGGCCGTCGCCTTCGCGGCGCAGCCGGACGAACCCCAGCGTGGTGTCCAGCCAGGCGAAGCTGGCGAAGCGATTGGGCGCGGGCACGTAATAGCCTTCCCACGCCGGCAGCGACAGCGCGCTGCGCCGCTTCGCGGCGAGCGTCGGCGCAGGCAGGTCCAGGGCCTGGATCAGGGTCCGGTCCAGCGCACCGGCGTCGGCGGTTTCGCTGTCGGTGTTGGTGGTGTGAAAGAACGCGCGCTGCTGCTGCGGAAACACGCACAGCATCGCCCGGTAGCCGATCGTGCTGCCGCCGTGGCAGTGCCCGAAAACGCCGTGGCGGTCGCGTGCGAACAGGCCCAGGGCATAGCCGACGCCGAGTCCGGCATTCGCCCCTTCGGTGCCCGTGGGGCGGCCCATGCCGCGCAGCAGCGTCGGGTCGATGAAGGGCGCGCCGCCGACGCGGCCGTCGCTCATCAGGAAGCGCGCGAACCGCGCCATGTCGGCGGCGGTGGTGCTGAACTGTCCGGCAGGCCGCAGATAGATCGGCACGATCGGATGCGTGCTGCCATCGTCGAAATGGCCCATCGCCAGGCGCGGATCGCGGTGCTGGTCCGTGTAGGCGAAGCTGCTGTCGCGCATGCCCAGCGTCTGCAGCAGTTCGCGGTCCAGATACGCTTCGTAGCGCTGACCGACCGCGGCCTCCACCACCATGCCCAGCAGGGTGTAGCTGCTATTGGAGTAGGACATGCGCGTGCCCGGCCGCGAGCGCACGCGCAAGCGGCTGTCTTCGCGCGCGAACGCCTGTGCGAGCGGCGTGTCGGGCGTGGGCTTGCGGCTGAACACCTGACTGAAGCGCGCGTCGTCGAGGCCGGCGCTTTGGTCGAGCAGATGGCGCAGGCGCACCGGATCGGTCGCGGCCCAAGGGTTGTCGAAGGCGATGCCGGGCAGCAGTTCGGTCACCGGCTGGTCTAGTCGCAGCCGGCCCTGGCTGACCAGCCGCAATACGCCGGTGGCGAGCATGGTCTTGGCGATCGAGCCGACCAGCACCCGATCCTCGGCGCGCAGCGGCGTGCCGGTACGGGCGTCCTTGAGACCGGCCGCGCCGATCCGCACGTGCTGCGGTTCGACCAGCGCCCAGGTCGCGCCGGTCAGGCCCTGTTGCCGCAAGGTAGTGGCGACGTCCGGCTCCGGCGCGGCCACCCCGGGGACGGCGGCGAACAGGTGGACGGGCAGGATCAGCAGCGCGAGCAGGCAGGCACGCCAGGCGGCGGACGCGCGTTTGCGGGCGATCGTCGAGGTTCTTGCCAAAGCTGCACCAGCGAATCGGAAGGGGGGCAGTGTGCGCGAGCGGCGCAAACGCGCCCCGTGGCCAAGGTCACGGGGCCTTCCCGCACGGAGCGGCGGCGGCGCGGTCCCGGCCCGGGATGCTCGGCGGCCGCAGGCGGCGCGACAGGCCGGGCGAGTAGAATAGCCGTCCCCACCGCCAGCTTAAGCCCGCCGTGACCGCCAGCCCGTCCCCCGCCGCCTCCAGCGGCCCAGTCGTCATCCGCCAGGACGACCTGATCCAGTCCATCGCCGATGGCCTGCAGTACATCAGCTACTACCACCCGGTCGACTACATCAAGAACCTCGCTGCCGCTTACGAGCGCGAGGAGAGCGTCGCCGCCAAGGACGCGATCGCCCAGATCCTGATCAATTCGCGCATGTGCGCGGAGGGCCACCGGCCGATCTGCCAGGACACCGGCATCGTCACCGTGTTCCTGGAAATCGGCATGGACGTGCGCTGGGACGGCGCCACCATGGGCGTGGAGGATATGGTCAACGAGGGCGTGCGTCGCGCCTACAACCACCCCGACAACAAGTTGCGCGCGAGCGTGCTGGCCGATCCGGCCGGCAAGCGCAGCAACACCAAGGACAACACGCCGGCCGTCGTCAACGTGAAGGTCGTGCCGGGCAATACGGTCGACGTGATCGTGGCGGCCAAGGGCGGCGGTTCGGAAGCCAAGTCCAAGTTCGCGATGCTCAACCCCTCCGATTCCATCGTCGACTGGGTGCTCAAGACCGTGCCGACCATGGGCGCGGGCTGGTGCCCGCCGGGCATGCTCGGCATCGGCATCGGCGGCACCGCCGAGAAGGCGATGCTGCTGGCCAAGGAATCGCTGATGGAGCCGATCGACATCACCGAGCTGCAGGCGCGCGGTGCCAGCAACCGCGCCGAAGAGCTGCGCCTGGAGCTGTACGAGAAGGTCAACGCGCTGGGCATCGGCGCGCAGGGCCTGGGCGGCCTGACCACCGTGCTGGACATCAAGGTCAAGGATTACCCGACCCACGCGGCCAATCTGCCGGTGGCGATGATTCCGAACTGCGCCGCCACCCGCCATGCCCACTTCACCCTCGACGGCAGCGGCCCGGTGATGCTGGATCCGCCCTCGCTGGAAGACTGGCCGAAGCTGACCTACGACGCCTCCAAGGGCCGTCGCGTCGATCTGGACACGGTCACGCCGGAAGACGTGGCGAGCTGGAAGCCGGGCGAAGTGCTGCTGCTCAACGGCAAGCTGCTGACCGGGCGCGACGCCGCGCACAAGCGCATGGTCGACATGCTCAACAAGGGCGAGCCCTTGCCGGTCGACTTCAAGGGCCGCTTCATTTATTACGTCGGGCCGGTCGATCCGGTGCGCGACGAAGTCGTCGGCCCGGCCGGTCCGACCACGGCCACGCGCATGGACAAGTTCACCGAGCAGGTGCTGGCGCAGACCGGCCTGCTGGGCATGGTCGGCAAGGCCGAACGCGGCCCGGTCGCGATCGAGGCGATCAAGAAGCACCGCTCGGTGTATCTGATGGCGGTCGGCGGCGCGGCATACCTGGTGTCGAAGGCGATCAAGGCCTCGCGCGTGGTCGGGTTCGCCGACCTGGGCATGGAGGCGATCTACGAATTCACCGTGCAGGACATGCCGGTCACGGTGGCGGTCGACAGCGCCGGCGAGTCGGTGCACAAGACCGGCCCGAAAGAATGGCAGGCGCGGATCGGCAAGATCCCAGTCGTGGTCGAACCGGCCTGAGCGCCGGAACCGTCGTCCTCGCAACGCCCGGCCCGCGCCGGGCGTTGCGCTTTAAGAGCGCAGCTTCGCCTTGGGGGAGGAGCGGCGTTAGCCGCGACCGCGCAACTCAGGCATCGACGAACCCGGCCGCTGCCGGCGCATGCGCCGTCACGCCACGTGGTCGTCGTAATGCTTGCCCTTGCGGAACGGCATCAGGTGCTGCTCGACGATGCCGCGCGGCACGGTGGCCAGCTTCATCACCCCGTACTCCTGCGGCCAGGCGTCGCGCTCGCGCGGCAGCTTGAAGGTGCCCATCAGCATGTCCACCAGCGGCAGGTGGATGGCGTAATTCACGTCGATGTACTCGTACTGCCGGGCGTGGTGCCAGTGGTGGTAGCGCGGCAGCACCAGCAGGTACTCCAGCCAGCCGAAGCGGATGCCGAGATTGGCGTGCGCCAGCACCGCTTGCAGACCCACCAGGATCACGTAGGCGTTCACCGCGGGGGTGGAAAAGCCCAGGATCAGCAGCGGCAGCAGCACCGCGCTGCGGGTCAGCACGATCTCGACGAAATGGATGCGCGAGCCCGCCAGCCAGTCCATCTCGCGGCTGGAATGGTGCACGGCATGGAAGCGCCAGAGCCAGGGGATGTTGTGATACGCGCGGTGCAGCAGCGCCTGCGCCAGATCGGCGATGAACACCGCGATCAGGAACTGCGCCCACACCGGCAAGGACTGGATCGCGGCCTTCAGGCCGGGAAAGACCGCCAGCCCGGCGATGGTCGAGGTCGACGCCGTGACCAGGATCAGGATGAACTGCACCAGTACATGGCTCATGAAAAAGTAGGCCACGTCGGTGCGCCAGCCGCGCCGCAGCGGCGAGACCCGGCGGCGTCCCAGGTAGTGTTCCAGCGGCACGAACACCAGCGCCGAGAAGAACAGCGAGATCACGAACCAGTCCAGCCCCAGCGAATACGGCGTCTGGCCGATCGCGTCGAATTGCACGTTGCTGCCGCCCAGCAGCACCGCCAGGGTCGCGCCGCCGACGCCGAGCATGGCCACGCGCCTATTGCGGTCGCGCAGGATCGCCACGGTGCCCAGCACGAACGCCGCCACCAGGCCCACCAGCAGCAGGTGGCGGGCGAAGGTCTCGTTGTAGACCGCGCGGAATTCCTTGCTGGTCAACAACTCGGGAAAGTGGAAGCACAACACCGCCATCAGGCTGAGCAGGCCCAGCAGGGCCGAGGCGTAGGCGAAGAACGAACGGCGGGGGCGGGTGGCGGTCGACGTCATGTCTGCGAGCGGGGTACACCGCAAGGCGGCGGCACGCCTAGCCTAACGCCTGCGCGCGCCGGTCCGCACGGCCTTGCCCGCCAAGCCGATACGACTGGCCGCAGGTGCGGGCCTACAGCTGCCGCGCCAGCTCCGCCAGCATCTGCTGGGTGTCCGCCTTGGCCAGATACTCCTTGGCCATGAACTCCAGCGCGATCAGGTTGGTCGAGCTAGTGTCGTCCAGATCGTCCAGGCCGATGTGCAGGTGCTCCTGCATGCGGAAGTAGCCGTCGCCGACCAGTTGCCGGGCGATGTAGTCGACCGAGTCGGTGCTGCCGTCGAACAGCACGTCGATGATCGGCACCGCCCATTCCAGCGCGCCCCACTCGCGCGCCGAGGCCAGCGAGATGCTGCGCGTGCGCTCGCCGGTGCCGACCGACAGCACCACCAGGTCGCGGCTGTTGTCGACCTGGGCGTCCTTGCGCAGGGCCTCGGCGATCGCGCAGGCGGTGGGGTTGTTGGCGACCACGCCGCCGTCGATCAGGGCGCAGTCGCGGCCCTCTATCTTCATCGCATGCGCGGGGAAATAGGTCGGCGCCGCCGACGAGGCGCGGCAGACCTCCCACAGCGGCAGGTCGCGGTGTTTGGCGTTGAAGCTCTTGAACATCACCGGCGTGCGCGAAATCGTGTCGTACGCGGTGATCAGCAACGGCACCTGGGCATCGCCAAGGGTGGCGTCGCCGAATACCTGTTTCAGCACCTGCTCCAAACCCTTGGCGTCGTACTTGGGTGCCGACACGCCGGCCGAGAGCACGCTGCCGGCGCGCGTCCACAAGCGCTGCGCGATGCCCGGGAAGATGGCGTGGCGGTGATCGCGGTAGAGGTCGGCCATCTTGATCGGGGCCAGGCCGATCGCCAGGCCCGAGGCGACGATGGCGCCGGTGGAACTGCCCGCGAGCAGGTCGAAGGCCTGCGGCAATCCGGGCTTGCCGGCCTGGGCCAGCGCCTGTTCGACGCCGCCCAGCCACAGGCAGCTGACCAGTCCGCGGATGCCGCCGCCGTCCAGCGACAGAATGCGGCGCATTTTCATGGGGAGTCTCGCGCGTGCGTGGGGTAGGTCGAGCCTACCCCAGCGTAGTCGCGCGGTTTGCGAACGGGCGGGGCCCGTCTTGCGCGTTTCGTGCGCTCAGTACCATTCCAGCAGCGATACGCCCAGGCCGATGTAGGTCGCGCGATGGTTGTAGTCGATCAGGCTCTCGCCGTAACCATCGAAGATCTGCAGGCGGCCGCGCAGCGAATTGTGGATCGGAAACGCCCAGTCGAACTGGACCGCGCCGTGCGAGCGGTCGCCGCCGCGCAGCGAATGCCGCGCCATCAGGCTGAACTCGTGGCCGCCGCGGCGGTGGACGATCGTCATGTCGCCGCGGCCGATGTAATCCTCGATGTCGGGATTGTCGTCGTCGTTGCCGTCGGAGATGCGCCACCACGGCCGCAGCGTCACCGCCCAGTCCTCGCGGTCCAGGCCGATGTTGGCGATCACCCGGTTCCAGCTGCGCGAGAGCGGATCGGCGCGGCCGTTGGACTGGTGGTTGAGGCCGATCGCGGCCATGCGCCCGTTCCAGCCGCCGATGCGGTAGTTGTTGCGGAATACCAGCAGCACTTCCGGCTCGTAGTTGGTCTCGCGGAACGGCCGCGAGTTGTCGGCGTTGTAGACCTGCCAGCGCGAGCTCTGGGTGTAGCCCATCCAGATGTCGCCGTTGTCGCCGAACAGGTTCTCCACCGCCTTGGTCTTGAAGCTGAGCTGGAACTTGGCCTCGACGCTGTCCAGCGCTTGCGGGGTCGGGACCTGGTTGCGCGGGTTGGGCGAGTAGGGCTGTTCGTTGATGTCGCTGGTCCAGAACGCCGGCAACAGATACACCGGCTTGTAGGCGCGGAAGTTGAACACGCCCAGCTTGGAGTCCTTGGCCAGTTCCCAGCGGCTGTCGAGCAGGCCGCCCTTGCCGGCGTTGGCGATCGCGCTGTCCAACGGCGCCTCGCTGGAATACAGGTCGTTGCGGCGGCGCTGGCTTTCGGCCTCGACCGGCGGCGCCTTGCCTTCGATCTGGTCGGCCAGTTCCAGATTGCGCTGGATCGCCTTGGCTTCCTTGGCTGCCACGTCGGCGGCGCGGGTGTCCGGGGCTTGCCGGTTGAGCGCCTTGTCGTAGCAGGCCAGGCGATCGGCGTCGCCGGCGATCGCGGTGCAGGCCTCGGGCGTGGCTGGGGCCGGTACCGGTTGCGCCGACGCGGCCAAGGGCGCCGCGGCCGCCAGCGCCCACAGCAGCGGGCGGACCGCGGCATGGGCGTTGGGACGGGAGCGGGCGGGACGGTTCGCGGCTGAACGCATGTGCGGGTTCCATGATCGAAGCGATTACGCGGACAGTGTGTCTTCCACCGCCTGCGGTTTCCAGTTTTCATGAGCTCGAGCTTCAGCCGCGCTTTTAGTATCCAAGCCGGCCTCCCGCGAAACTCGCGAGTAACTATCGGCCTAGAAAATCCAGGCCGCGGCGAATAGCGCGAGCATCGCGAATGCGAGGCCGAGTTTCAGCACCGTGCCGATCAGAATGCCGACCCAGGTGCCGACCCCGACCTTGGTCGCCTGACCGAGCTGACGGCTGTGGATCAGCTCGCCGACCAGAGCGCCGACGAAGGGGCCGGCAAACAGGCCGATCGGGCCGCCCACGAACAGACCGCCGAAGGTGCCTACCACGGCGCCGATCAGGGCCAGCTTGCTGGCGCCGACGCGCTTGGCGCCCATCGCCGTGGCCAGGAAATCCACGGCCAGCGATACCAGGGTCAACAGCCCCAGCACGGTCAGCATGATCCAGCCGACCTGTTCGAATTTGCCGGCCCAGGCGGCCAGCAGCATGCCGGCGAAAACCAGCGGCAAACCCGGCAGTGCCGGCAGTACCGTACCGGCGATTCCGACCAGGATCAGCAGCCCGGCCAGTACGTAATAAACAGTCGTGAAATCCATCCAGAACCCCCGTCCGGACAGGCTGTCCGGGCTGTTTGCATTTTGCCCCATAGCGGGGTAAGTTGCGGGCGCTGTGTTTGCCAAGGGTCACCGTGAATCGTGGCCCGATGCGGTTGATCCTCGATCCGCTACATCGTTGCACCTCGCTTCCTCCTTGCAACCAGCACGCAGCGCGAGCTGCGGTTAAACAACCAACGTTTCAAGGAGCAAGTAAAAATGTCGAACCGTGAATTCGGTACCGTCAAGTGGTTCAACGATGCGAAGGGCTTCGGCTTCATCAGCCGCGAGAACGGCGAGGACGTGTTCGTGCACTTCCGTGCGATTCAGTCCCAGGGCTTCAAGAGCCTGAAGGAAGGCCAGAAGGTCTCCTTCACCGTCGTGCAGGGCCAGAAGGGTCTGCAGGCCGACGCCGTCGAACCGCTGTAAGGCAACACCCCTGATCGAAGCGTCGCCGCAAGGGGGCGCTCAGGACCTGAAAAACCCGGCGTGAGCCGGGTTTTTCTTTTTCCGGGATTTATTCTCGGCGTGTATCTGCCGCCGACGCTCGCGCGCCCGCTAAAGTTTCTAAAACTTGCGATTTCGAAACATAAAGAAAGCGGCCCGTCGAAACGGACCGCTTTCCGGTATCGCCACGTCGTTGGATAGTCGACGTTTAGTTCTGGAACGGGGTGTTCTCGGCGAAGTACTCGTGGTTGTCGGCATTATCCAACGCGTTGGTCGGATTGCTGATCGCCAGATTCTTGGCGCCGGTCTGGCCGTAGACGTGATCGTCGGTGCCGGCGACCGCGTTGAAGTGGCTCATCTCGTGGATCAGGGTGCCGGCCTTGGAGTCGGTGCCGGTCAGCGGTGCGTTCCAGAACGCCTTGCACACGTAGATCTGGTACGGCTGGTTCGGATACACGTAGGCGTAGGCGCTGCTGGTGCAGCCGCAGTTGATGGTGATCTGGCCGCTGTTCTGGTCCATCGCCGCGTCGATCGAGACGAAGTGCTGGCGCGCGGTGCTGTAGCGCGACGAGGTGTAGGCGCCGAACCAGGTGGTGTAGCGCGCGCCGACGGTGCCGCCGTTGAGATAGCCCTTGGCGTTCTCGGAGTAATTGCGCGCCGCGGTCACGGCCTGCCCGGCGGTGGTGATGCGTGCGCTGGTGCAGCCGACGTAGTTGACGCCGTTGACCACCTGCAAGGGGCCGACCGGCTTGGCCGCCGCGCTCACGCGCTGCGCGGCGTCGAGCTTGGCGCCGCCGTCCAGCCACAGGCGCAAGGGCGCGCTGCGCGCGCTCATCGGCAGGCCGTTGGCCTGGTTGAGCAGCTTGCGGTCGTCGGTGGAGGCGAACTGCAGCGGGGCGTTGTAGGTGACGGTGTAGTCGCCGGCCTGCGAGAGGTCGTAGGCCGAGGCCAGGTCGACCACCACGCGGTAGGTTTCGCCCGGACGCAGGATCGTGAAGTCGGCCGCCTGCGGCGCGCCGCGCTTGATCATCGGGCCCTGGTAGTCGAGCTTGACGCCGTCGACGCTGACTTCGAACAGATTGGCATCCAGCACTTCGGTCGGCAGCTGCCACTTGGGCAGGCGCACGGTGCGGCGGCTGGTGTTGGTGACCGCGATTTCGACCGCGCCCTGCAGCGCGCCGGCGTCGGCGCTGAGCGCCTGGGCGCCGCCGTCGAAGGCGTTGATGCTCACGCGCAGCGGATTGGTCGGGGCGGCGGGGCCGGCGGCGGTGGCCGCGGCGATGGCGCCGGCCAGAACGGCGGTGCCGGACACGAGGTGCAATAGCTTCATTCGACTGGTCTCCATGTCTTGGGTAGGCGAGGCCCGCGGGGGCGGACCTGCCGACACTAATCCTCTACGCAGGCGTTGGGCGCGCTCGGCCACGACAGCGTCGCGACGCAATCGTGACTGCCGTTGCAGTGTGGCGATCGGCTGTCGATGCTGCTGTGCAGCATCGACGAGGTCGTCGTGCTAGCGCTTCAGGCGCAAAAAAGGCGGCCCGCCGTAGCGGGCCGCCTTCGTGTTCGCGACGCCGAGGCTCAGCGCACCGAGGCGCGGCCGTTGTAGACGCGTACGTAGCTGCCTTCGCGAATGCCGCCCAGATCGTTCTGGGTGACCACCGTGGTGCGGCCGTCGTCCATGCGTACGTAGACGTTGAAACGGCCGCCGTCGGTGCGGTTCTGGATCGCATTGCCGGCGATCGCGCCGCCGACCGCGCCGGCCACCGCGGCGACGTTCTGGTTGCCCTTGCTGCCGCCGGTGTGGGACGAGATTTCATGGCCGGCGACCGCGCCGACGATGCCGCCGAGCACGGCGCCGGTCTTGCTGGGCGCGGAGCCGCCGGCCAGCTGCTCGATCCGGGTCACGGTGCCGCAGTCGTAGCAGTTGGCCGGGGCATTGCCGTAGCTGGGCTGCGGGTTGCCGTAACCGGAGGAGTAGCCCGGTCCCGTGGCGCAACCGGCCAAGGCCAGGGTGGCGGCCGCGGCGATGCCGAGCAGGCGTAGATTCTGGGTATTCATTCGGATCTCCTGCGGATGGAGGGGCGAGTGGCATACCTCGCCACGCGCCCTCCAAACTAGGCGGCTCCGCGTGAACAGCCGATCAACCGTTCCTGTGCCGCGACGCGATGTTCAGCTTGCGGCGGGGCTGGCGGCCTCGCTTAGCCCTTGAAGTCCTGGTGACAGGCGCCGCAGGCATCCTGGATCTGCTTGTTCATCGTGCCCACGCCCGCGCAATTGAGCGGCGGACTCGCCAGCGCGCTGTCCAGGGTCGCGCGGAATTTGCTCGCGTGGCCAGTGAAACGGGCGTCGTCCTTGAGGTCGGGGAAGGCCCATTCCAGGTCGTCGCCGGTGGTGCGCAGCGCCTTGACGTGGGGCAGGGTGTCGGTGGCCGCGCAGCGGTTCTCCTGCACCCGGCTTTCCAACTGCTTCAGGTGCCAGGCCTGCACGTGCATCACGCTGTCGGGGAAGGGGTCCTGGCGCGCCTGCCAGGCGCGCATCAGCATCACCGTGCCGATCGCGCCCATCACCAGGCCGATCAGGAACAGGAACAGGTACTTCCTGCCGTTGCCCTTACGCGGGGCGGCGACGGTGTTGGGCTGGGTATCGTTCATTGCCTGGCCTCCATCCAAGATGGCCGAACCTTAACACGCAGCGTTGCGCGTTCCGCCACCGGGCCCCGTGCGGCGCGCCCGTACAATGCGCGCATGAGCGAAAACACCCTGGCGCCCGCATGGCGGGAGCGCTTCGCCGGCATCGACCGGCTTTACGGCACCGGCACCGTCGCCCGGCTGTCCCGCTGCCGCGTCGCGGTGATCGGGATGGGCGGCGTGGGCTCGTGGGCGGTGGAGGCCCTGGCGCGCAGCGGCGTCGGCCATCTGACCCTGATCGATGCAGACGATTTGTGCCTTTCCAACACTAACCGGCAGTTGCCGGCCATGGACGGCCACTACGGTCGCGCCAAGGTCGAGGTCATGGCCGAGCGCTGCCGCGCGATCAATCCGGAAATCGGCCTGGACGCGGTGCAGAGCTTTCTGACCCCGTCCAACCTGGACGAACTGCTGGACCGCGACTACGACCTGGTGCTGGACGCCTGCGACAGTTTCCGCAGCAAGGTCGAGTTGATCGCCTGGTGTCGCCGCCGCAAGCGGCCGGTGATCGCGGTGGGTTCCGCCGGCGGCCGCACCGACGCGACCCTGGTGCGCGTGCGCGACCTGTCGCGCACCGAGCACGACGCGATGCTGGCCCTGATCCGCAAGAAGCTGCGCGGCGAGTTCAACTTCCCCAAGAATCCGGACCGCTACTTCGGCGTCTCGGCGATCTACTCGCTGGAGAACGTCAAGTATCCGCAAGCCGACGGCACCGTCTGCGGCCTGCGCCCCAAGCTGGACGCGGACGCCGCGCTCAAGCTCGACTGCGGCGCCGGCCTGGGCGCGGCCACCCATATCACCGGCGCCTTCGCGTTCGCGGCGGTGGGGCGGGCGTTGGAGATATTGCTGAAGCCCAAGTCGGCGTCTTAGCGCCGCTTGTTCGGGTAGGAGCGGCGCAAGCCGCGACCGTGACATAGCGCTTGCCGCGCGAGTCACAACGATTTCGAGTGACCGCGATGGCGCCGGCTTATGCGGTGGCGCGGTCGCGGCTTGCGCCGCTCCCACCCYAAGGCCCGCGATCGCCTTATCCGACGCTTGCGGCCGGCAAGCGAAACAACCGCTCCGCGTTCGCGCTGGTCGCGCGCGCGAGTTCGTCGGCATCGATTCCGCGCAAGGCCGCGATGGTGTCGCGCACCGTCGCCAATCGCGCCGGTTCGTTGCGCTGGCCACGGATGCCGGCGTCGGGCTGGTCGGGCGCGTCGGTTTCCAGCAGCAGGTGTTCGATCGGCATGCTCGCCGCCAGCCCGCGCAAACGATTCGCGCGTTCGTAGGTGACCGGCCCACCCAGACCCAGCAGGAAGCCGGCCTTCCACAACTGCCGCGCCTGTTCCTCGCTGCCCGAATAGCTGTGCACCACGCCGCGCAGCGGGCCGCAGCGGCGGATCGCCGCGATCACCGCGTCCACCGCGCGCCGCGCATGCACGATCACCGGCAGATCGAAGTCGCGCGCCAGCCGCAGCTGACCGTCGAAGTACAGCGACTGCGCTTGCGGGTCCAGGTCTTCGACGAAGTAGTCCAGCCCGCATTCGCCGACCGCCAGCGGGCGCTCGCGCTCGATCCAGTCGCCGAGTTCGCGCAGGTGCTCGGGCCGGTGCGACGCCAGATACATCGGATGCAGCCCGTAGGCCGGATACAGCCCCGGATCGCGCGCGCAGACCTCGCGCAGCTTGGGCCAGCCGGCGGCATCGACCGCCGGCACCACCTGCCGGGTCACCCCGGCGGCGCGTGCGCGCGCCACGACCCGATCGCGGTCGGGGTCGAACTCGGCCGCGTCCAGATGACTGTGGCTGTCGACCAGCGCCACCACGGTTCAGCGCGCGGGCGGGGCGGGCGGCTCCAGCGGCGCTTTGCGCTTCTTCCAGTTGGCCAGCAGCAAGGTGCCCAGGCCCAGCAGCAATTCGTCCGCGAACGGCACCAGGTCCGGGATCACCAGATCCAGGCCGAACAGGACCGCGGTCAGCATGAACAGTCGCGGATAACTCAGGCGTCCGAGGAAGCCCATCAAAGGAGCGAGCAGGGGATTGGCCATGGACTCACCAGGGGTGTGACACGCGTTGCAAACACGCTAGCACGTCGTCGCGACGGGTTCATGCAGGGGACAGTTTTGCGGATTTCAATAGGTGCTCGTTCAGGTTTCGAGTGGTGCAATGGCGCCGTCCACACCCGCGGCTCGTCCCGCACCAATTCGCTTCACTGCAGGAGGCTCACGATGAACAAGAACATGTTGGCTGTAGCGCTCGCTTCGCTGCTCGTAGGCGGCGTCGCCGTCGCCGCGTTCCAGAGCTTCCGTGGCAACGGCTCGGCCGCCCCGACCACGGCGCTGACCAGCGCCGACGCCGCGGCTGCCGCCGAGGGCGACATCGCCGCGAACGGCGCGATCGCCACCACCGCCAAGCCGGAAGTCGATTACGCCGACGTCGTCAACGTCAAGCCGATCAACCAGAAGGAAAAGCTGTACGCCACCGTGATCGGCACCGACCCGGTGCGCGAGACCAGCACCGCCTCGACCCCGCGCGAAGTCTGCGAGGACGTGGTCGTGCAGGAGCGCCTGCCCGAGCGCGACGGCAACGTCGGCGGCACGGTCGCCGGCGCCCTGATCGGCGGCCTGGTCGGCAACCAGATCGGCGGCGGCAACGGCAAGAAGGCCGCGACCGTGGCCGGCGCCGCCGCCGGCGGCTACATCGGCAACCGCGTCGACCGCAACCACGTCGGCGGCAAGGTCGTGAACCGCACCGAGCGCCAGTGCCACACCGTGTCGGAGACCTCGCAGTCCACCCGCGTGGTCGCCTACAACGTGACCTACCGCAATCCCGACGGCACCACCGGCACCATGCGCACCGGCAGCAAGCCGGGCAACCGCATCGCCCTGGGCGACGAGAACAAGGTGGTCGGCTACGACGTGACCTACCGTTACCAGGGCCAGGAGCAGACCGTGCGCATGGACGAGCGTCCGGGCCAGCAGTTGCCGGTGATCGACGGCAAGGTCGTGACCCAGACCGCCTCGGCCGGCGCGGGCAACGAACGCGGCTGAGTGCGCGCGCGGGCATGGCCCGCGGCCATCCAGCGCAACCGAACGGGGCCGGCTATCCGGCCCCGTTTCTTTTTGGGTGCGCTGTATCCGCGCAGCGCCAGCGCCGACCGGCCTGATAACGCTTACATGCGGGCTTGAGCGCGCGCAGTGCGGGTTTACCCCGGACCGGGCGCGGCCAGTACAATGGCGGTCTTTCCGTTCCTACGGTCTCCTGAGCGCGCCATGGCCCTGCATCCCTACGATCTGTACGACGTCCGTTCCCTGCTCACCGAAGAGGAGCGCGCCGTCCAGGACACCGTGGCCCGCTTCACCGACGAGCGCGTGATCCCGATCATCGGCGACGCCTTCGACCAGGGCCGTTTCCCCAAGGAACTGGTGTCGGAGATCGCCGACCTCGGCCTGCTGGGCTCCTCGCTGCCCGAGCAATACGGCTGCGCCGGCCTCAACGCGGTCAGTTACGGCCTGATCTGCCAGGAACTCGAGCGCGGCGACAGCGGCATTCGCAGTTTCGTCAGCGTGCAGTCCTCGCTGTGCATGTACCCGATCTACGCCTACGGCAGCGAAGAGCAGCGCCAGCGCTGGCTGCCGGGCATGGCCCGCGGCGAGATCATCGGCTGCTTCGGCCTCACCGAGCCGCACGGCGGTTCCGATCCGGCCAACATGAAGACCCACGCCAAGAAGGACGGCGGCGACTGGGTGCTCAACGGCTCCAAGATGTGGATCACCAACGGCAACCTGGCCGACATCGCGATCGTCTGGGCGCAGACCGAGGACGGCATCCAGGGCTTCGTGGTCGAGAAGGGCATGGCCGGTTTCGCGGCCCAGGAAATCAAGCATAAGATGAGCCTGCGCGCGTCGGTGACCTCGTCGCTGTTCTTCGACAACGTGCGCGTGCCCGAGGCCAACCGCCTGCCCAACGTGAAGGGCCTCAAGGGCCCGCTGGGCTGCCTGACCCAGGCCCGCTACGGCATCACCTGGGGCCCGATCGGCGCGGCCATCGCCTGCCTGGACGAGGCCTTGAACTACAGCAAGGAACGCATCCTGTTCGACCGTCCGGTCGCGGCGACCCAGTCGGCGCAGATCAAGATGGCCGAGATGGCGCGCCGCATCACCCTGGCGCAGTTGCTGGTGGTCCAGCTCGGCCGCCTCAAGGACGCCGGCCAGATGCAGCCCACCCAGGTCTCGCTGGCCAAGTGGAACAACTGCCGGATGGCCATCGACATCGCGCGCGAATGCCGCGACCTGCTCGGCGGCGCCGGCATCACCACCGAGCACGCCGCGATCCGACACGCGCTGAACCTGGAGTCGGTGATCACCTACGAAGGCACCGAGACGATTCACCAGTTGGTGGTCGGTCGCGAGCTGACGGGCATCAACGCGTTCTAACGAGTTTCCCTGCCCCCGCGGCGCGGGAGCAGGTGGCCCGCAGGGCCGGATGAGGGCCCGCGCCAAGGCAACCACGGCGCAAGTCGCAAGCTTAGGAGCGGCCTCACCCCAACCCCTCTCCCGGCAAGAGAGGGGCTTGCATACCGCTAGCGATGGCACGCTCAGCAGGAGAGCCGATCCGTGATGACCATCCCCGACATCGAACTGGAAACGCCGCGGTTGCTCCTGCGCCCGCCGCGCTTGGACGATTTCGAGGATTGGGCAGCCTTCATGGCCGGCGGCGGCGACTATCTGCGCTACCTCGGCGGGCCGCAGGCGCGCTCGCCGGCCTGGCGCTCGCTGATGTCGGTGATCGGCTCCTGGGCGGCGATGGGCTACGGCTTCTTCTCGGTGTTCGAGAAATCCTCCGGGCGCTGGATCGGCCGGCTCGGCCCGTGGCAGCCCGAGGGCTGGCCCGGTCCCGAAGTGGGTTGGGGCATCATCGAAAGCGAAGGCGGCAAGGGCTATGCGACCGAAGGCGCGACCGCGGCCATCGACTGGGCCTTCGAGCACCTGGGCTGGAGCGAAGTGATCCACAGCATCGACACCGGCAACCTCGGCTCCAAGGGCGTGGCCGCCAAGCTGGGCTCGCGCTACCTGCGCCAGGACCGTCTGCCGGCGCCGTTCGACGACAAGGACATCGAGATCTGGGGCCAGAGTCGCGAGCAATGGCGCGCGCGTCGCGCGCAGGCGCCGGCATGATCGCGATCCACGGTTTCTCGCCCTCGGGCAACTGCCACAAGCTCAAGCTGTTGCTGGAGCAACTGGGCCAGCCCTATCGCTGGGTCGAGGTCGACAGCAGCCGCGGCCAGACCCGCACGCCGCAGTTCCTGGCCTTGAATCCGAACGGCAAGGTACCGGTGATCGAACTTGAGGACGGGCGCACGCTCAGCGAGTCGAACGCGATCCTGTACTACCTGGCCGACGGCACGCCGTTCCTGTCCGACGACAGGTGGGAGCGCGCGCAGACCCTGAGCTGGATGAACTTCGAGCAATACAGCCACGAACCCTATGTCGCGGTCGCGCGTTTCATCGCCGGCTGGACGCCGCTGGACTCGCCGCGGCGCGCCGAACTGCCGCGCCTGCGCGAACGTTCGCACGCGGCCCTGCAGGTGATGGAAATCCACCTGCGCGAGCACGACTGGTTCAGCGCCGGGCGCTATGGCATCGCCGATATCGCCTTGTTCGCCTACACCGATGTCGCCGGCCACGGCGGCGTCGATCTGACGCCGTACCCGGCGCTGCGGTCCTGGCTGGCGCGCGTGCGCGCGACGCCGGGCTTCGTCGCCTTGCCCGAGCCCGACGCGGTCGCCGCCGAGCTCATCGCGCAGACCCCATGAACACGATCCGCGACTAAACGACCCGATTCCCCCTACGACTAGCCGGCCCCCGGGGCGGCGGAGCCTCACGATGTCAGCGCAAGCGCAGTCTTCGATCTTCAGCAGCGTCCCCCACTTCAATGCCGTGCCCAGCCCGATTCCGGCGCGCATGAAGGGCCTCAACCGGGCCGAGATCTGCGACCTCAACTTCGTCGAGTTCGTCAAAGCCTGGAGCGGCCGCGCCGACGCGCGCCCGGCCGCCCACGAGGCGGTGCTGGACGGCAGCGCGCTGGACGCGCAAGGCTTTCGCGAGCTGTTCGAATCGCAGCTGATCAGCCGTCATCTGGATCTGATGGCGCGCGTACTGCGCGTGCAGAACAAGGTCTTCTACACCATCGGTTCCAGCGGCCACGAAGGCAACGCGATGGTCGCCCGCCTGACCCGCCATACCGATCCGGCCTTCCTGCATTACCGCAGCGGCGGCTTCATGGCCGAGCGCTTCCGCAAGCTGCCGGGCATGGACCCGGTGATGGACTCGGCGCTGTCGTTCGCGGCCAGCAAGGACGATCCGGCTTCCGGCGGCCGTCACAAGGTCTGGGGCAGCAAGCCCTTGTGGGTGCTGCCGCAGACCTCGACCATCGCCTCGCACCTGCCCAAGGCGCTGGGCACGGCGGTGGCGATCGAAACCGGTCGCCGCCTCGGCCATGCGCTGCCGATCCCCGACGACAGCATCGCGATCTGCTCTTTCGGCGATGCCTCGGCCAATCACGCCACCGCCCAGACCGCGTTCAACGCCGCGGCCTGGACCGCCTACCAGAAGCTGCCGGCGCCGGTGTTGTTCGTGTGCGAAGACAACGGCATCGGCATCTCGGTGAAGACTCCGGGCGGCTGGATCGGCAATCGCTTCCGCAACATGGACGGCCTGGACTATTTCGCTGCCGACGGCCTCGACCTGGCCAGCGGCTACGCCGACGTGCAGCGCGCGGTCGAGCATTGCCGCCGCAACCGCCGCCCGACCTTCCTGCACCTGCGCACCACCCGCATCATGGGCCACGCCGGCACCGACTTCGAGATCGAATGGCGTTCGATCGAGGAACTGTGCGCGGTCGAAGCCAGCGACCCGCTGCTGCGGTCGGCGGCGATCGCGCTGGAGTCGGGCCTGATGTCGCGCGACGAAGTGCTCGAACTGTACGAGGCCACGCGCAAGCGCTGCTTCGCCGCGGCCGAGGAAGCCGACCGCCGGCCCAAGCTCGACCAACTCGCCGAAGTGATCGCGCCGCTGGCGCCGTACACGCCGGCCGCGGTCGCGCAGGAAGCGCAACGCGCCGATTACGCGCCGCGCCGCCTGGAGGTGTTCGGCGGCGAGGCCAAGCTGCCCGAGCACCAGCCGCCGCGCCATCTGGCGATCCAGATCAACAACGCCCTGCACGACCTCTTCGCCAAGTACCCCGAGACCCTGCTGTTCGGCGAGGACGTGGCCCAGAAGGGCGGCGTCTACACCGTCACCAAGGGCCTGCAGAAGGCCTTCGGCCC
Organism: Lysobacter sp. Root916; assembly: GCF_001429785.1. GTDB lineage: Bacteria > Pseudomonadota > Gammaproteobacteria > Xanthomonadales > Xanthomonadaceae > Lysobacter. The sequence continues at coordinate 880,774 of NZ_LMJF01000001.1, forward strand.
GCGCCGCGTGTTCAACACGCTGCTCGATGAAACCATGATCCTGGGCATGGCCCAGGGCTTCGCCAACGTCGGCCTGCTGCCGATCCCCGAGATCCAGTACCTGGCGTATTTTCACAACGCCTGCGACCAGATCCGCGGCGAAGCAGCCTCGCTGCAGTTCTTCAGCAACAACCAGTACCGCAACCCGATGGTGGTGCGCATCGCCGGCCTGGGCTACCAGCGCGGTTTCGGCGGCCACTTCCACAACGACAACTCGATCACCGCGCTGCGCGACATTCCGGGCCTGGTGGTCGGCTGCCCCTCGCGCGGCGACGACGCCGCCACCATGCTGCGCACCCTGACCGCGCTGGCCAAGGTCGACGGGCGCGTGGCGGTGTTCCTTGAGCCGATCGCGCTGTACATGACCAAGGATCTCTACGAGCCGGGCGACGGCGCCTGGCTGACCGCGTACCCGCAACCCGACCAGGCGATGACGCTGGGCGAGGGCCGGGTGTACGGGGATGGCGAGGATCTGGTGATCTTCAGCTACGGCAACGGCGTGCCGATGAGCCTGCGCGCCGCGCGCGCGATCGAGGCCAAGCACGGCTGGAAGACCCGTGTGGTCGATCTGCGCTGGCTGGTGCCGCTCAACGACGCCTATATCGCCGAGCAGGCGCGCACCGCCAAGCGCATCATCGTGGTCGATGAAGGGCGGCGCAGCGCCGGCGTGGGCGAGGGCGTGATCACCGCGATCGCCGAGGGCGGCTACGGCGCGCGCCCGTTCCAGCGCGTGGTCGGCGTCGACACCTACACCCCGCTCGCGGGCGCGGCCTTCCTGGTGATTCCGGGCGAAGACGACATCGTCGCCGCGGCGGACACGCTGGCCGCGGGCTGAGGCATCGGTGGGCGGAGCGACTCGCTCCGTCCGCTAGCGTCAGCGCTTGGGTGCAAGAGCGGCGTCCTGCAGGGATTTCCTACGCTCACAAGCCGCGACCTTGAGGCATAGCCTCGCCGCCACACGCGGCGGCGCGGTCGCGGCTTGCGTCGCCTCTACCGGAGGTTGCCGCGCGGCATTGGGCGGCTAGCGCGCCAAGCCGTCCAGCAATGCGATCTCGGCCACCGTGTGGCCGTCCAGGCTGAGTCCGCCTTCCGCACGCTCCAACGGCGCGACCGCGAGGGCCAAGTGGCGGTCGCCTGCGCTGGCGCTGGCCGCGATCGTGCCCAGCACCGCATCGTGCGAGCGCAGCTCGGCGCCGACCGCCACCGAGTGCGGCGATTCGATCAGCGCCAGCCCACGTTTGGCCTTGCCCAGGAAATGCGTGCGCGCCACGATCTCCTGGCCCGGATAACAGCCCTTCTTGACGCTGAAGGCGCGCAGGCGCTCCAGCGAGAGCTGCTGCGGGGTCCATTGTTCGATCTGGGACGGGCCCAGCCGGGGCAGGCCGTGGCGCAGGTCGTCCAGGGCCCAGCGCGCGGCCCGGACGGGGTCTTCGGCGCCCGCCGCCTGCCCGGGTGCGATGCGCAGCGCGCGCGCGTCGCCGTCGCCGCGATAGTCCAGTTCCACGCCCGTCGTCTCCTCGCCGGCCAGGGTCGCACCCACGGCCGCCTGCGGCGCAGCGTAATGCCCGAACGCGCGCAGATCGTCGCGTACGACGATGGTCGTCTTGCTTCTGAACAAGAAGCGTTTCAGCGCAGTTACGACCGATTCCGGGTCGGCATCGGGCAACAGCAGCCAAATCCGTTCATCGGCCAGACGCAGTAAAGCCATCAGCGCGATGACCCGTCCTTTGGGCGTCAACCAGCCGCTCCACTGCCACTGGCCGGAGGCCAAGGCGTTGACATCGTTCATGAACTGCGCCTGCGCGAACGTCGCCGCGTCGCGGCCGGAAAGCTCGATCACGCGGTGGCCGGGCAGGGCGAACGCCTGTCCGGACGAAGGCTGCGGGTTGTCATGCATGGGGGCGGGACTTAAGATTTAACGCTGTGATGATAGGCGAAACCACCCCGGAAGCAGCGCCCGACCCCCAGGTCGAGGCTCCGACGACTTCCGTTCCGGCCACCGGCAGCGATGCGCCACCGGGCAAGGAGTACGGCGGCCGCGAGGGTCCCGAACCGACCCGCTACGGCGACTGGGAAAAAAACGGCCGCTGCATCGACTTCTAGCTACGCCCCGCCTTCACGACACCTCACCGATCCTTCCTGCCACGCGGCGCCGCCGCCCAGCCGAGACAGCCATCGCTCATGGCGAACCGCGAACGCCCCTTGTCACCGCATCTGCAGGTCTACGCCTGGCAGATCCAAATGGTGACCTCGATCGTGCACCGGGCCACCGGTGTCATCCTTGCCATCGGCGGTCTCCTGATCGCCTGGGCGCTGGTCGCGCTGGCGGCCGGTCCCGAAGCCTGGGCCCAGTTCACCGCCTGCGCGCGCTCGCCGCTGGGCTTCCTGATCCTGTTCGGCTGGACCTGGGCCTTCGCCTACCATCTGATCAACGGCATCCGTCACCTGGTCCAGGACGCGGGTTACGCCTACCGCGTGGCGAGCTTCGTGCGCAACGGCTGGATCAGCGTGATCGGCAGCCTGGTGCTGACCGCCGTCATCTGGCTGGTCGCGATGATGCAGCGAGGTGGCGCATGAGCGGCCCCGGCAAGTTGCGCAATCCGCTCAAGACCGCGCGCGGCCTGGGCTCGGCGAAGGACGGCACCCATCACTTCGTGGTCCAGCGCGTCACCGCGATCGCGCTGATCTTCCTGAGCCTGTACGTGCTCGGCCTGGTGATCTCCTGGATCGGCGGCGACTACGCCGCGGTGCGCGCCTCGGTCGCCCACCCCTGCAACGCCGTGCTGCTGGTGGCGTTCCTGGTCGCGATGTTCTGGCACGCCAAGCTCGGCCTGCAGGTGATCATCGAGGATTACGTGAGCCACCACGGGCTGGCGCTCGCCTCGCAGCTGGCCGTCGTTTTCATTTGCGTCCTCGCTGCGCTCGCTAGCGTGCTCGCCGTTATCCGCATCGCGCTGGGAGCCTGACCGTGGCCGCTGCTTACAAGATTCAAGAACACAAGTTCGACATGATCGTGGTCGGCGCCGGCGGCGCCGGCCTGCGCGCCACCTTCGGCCTGGCCCAGAAGGGCTTGAAGACCGCCTGCATCACCAAGGTGTTCCCGACCCGCTCGCACACCGTCGCCGCCCAGGGCGGCATCTCGGCCGCGCTGGCCAACATGGGCGAGGACGACTGGCGCTACCACTTCTTCGATACCGTCAAGGGTTCGGACTGGCTGGGCGACCAGGACGCGATCGAGTACATGTGCAAAGAGGCCATTCCGGCCATCATCGAACTCGAACACCAGGGCGTGCCGTTCTCGCGCACCGAAGAGGGCAAGATCTACCAGCGCCCGTTCGGCGGCATGACCACCAAGTACGGCGAAGGCCCGCCGGCCCAGCGCACCTGCGCCGCCGCCGACCGCACCGGCCACGCCATCCTGCACACCCTGTACCAGCAGTCGCTGGCGCACGACGCGCAGTTCTTCATCGAATACTTCGCGCTCGACCTGATCATGGACGCCGACGGCGCCTGCCGCGGCGTGCTCGCCCTGGACATGGCCGAGGGCACGCTGCACCTGTTCCGCGCCCAGGGCACGGTGCTGGCGACCGGCGGCTACGGCCGCGCCTATTTCTCCGCGACCTCGGCGCATACCTGCACCGGCGACGGCGGCGGCATGGCGCTGCGCGCCGGCCTGGGCCTGCAGGACATGGAGTTCGTGCAGTTCCACCCGACCGGCATCTACGGCGCCGGCTGCCTGATCACCGAAGGCGTGCGAGGCGAGGGCGGCATCCTGCGCAACAGCAACGGCGAGCGCTTCATGGAGCGCTACGCGCCCAGCGTGAAGGACCTGGCGCCGCGCGACATGGTCAGCCGTTCGATGACCATCGAGATCCGCGAAGGCCGCGGCGTCGGCGAGCACAAGGACCACATCCTGCTCGACCTGACCCACCTGGGCCCGGAAGTGATCCACGAAAAGCTGCCGGGCATCGCCGAGTCGGCGCGCATCTTCGCCAACGTCGACGTCGAGAAGGAACCGATCCCGGTCATTCCGACCGTCCACTACAACATGGGCGGCATCCCGACCAACTACCACGGCGAAGTCGTGCAGTTGAAGAACGGCAACCCCGATGCGGTGGTGCCGGGCCTGTACGCGATCGGCGAAGCGGCCTGCGTGTCGGTGCACGGCGCCAACCGCCTGGGTTCCAACTCGCTGTTGGACCTGGTGGTGTTCGGCCGCGCGGTCGCCAACCGCTGCGCCGAGACCGTCAAGCCCGACGCGCCGCAGCCGCGTCTGGCCGCGGACGCCTGCGACGTCGCCTTGGCGCGCCTGGACAAGCTGCGCAACGCCAACGGCGGCACGCCCACCGCGGTCATCCGCGACAAGATGCAGCGCACCATGCAGGCCGACGCCGCGGTGTTCCGCACCGGCGAGACGCTCAGCGACGGCGTGCGCAAGATCCGCGAGATCCACGCTTCGTTCGCCGACGTCAAGGTCAGCGACCGTTCGCTGATCTGGAACTCGGACCTGATCGAGACCTACGAGCTGTCCAACCTGCTCGGTCAGGCCCTGGCGACCATCGTCTCGGCCGAGAACCGCACCGAGTCGCGCGGCGCCCACGCCCGCGAGGACTTCCCGACGCGCAACGACGAGCAGTGGCAGAAGCACACGCTGTGCTACGTCGATGAGAGCGGCAAGACCAGCATCGACTATCGCCCGGTGCACAACTACACGCTCACCGACGACGTCGCCTACGTCCCGCCCAAGGAGCGTAAGTACTGATCGGCCCACACGGCGCGCGCCGCAATGCGCGCCGGCACCGCACCCGACCCCAGTACCGACGCTAGCCGAGAGATTGCCAGCATGGCCGAATTCGCCCTACCGAAGAACTCGCAGATCCAGAAGGGCCGCCATTGGGCGACGCCGGGCGCCAAGCAGCCGCGCACCTTCAAGGTCTACCGCTGGAACCCCGACGACGGCATGAACCCGCGCGTGGACACCTACGAGGTGGACTTGGCGACCTGCGGCCCGATGGTTCTCGATGCCTTGATCAAGATCAAGAACGAGATCGATCCGACCCTGACGTTCCGCCGCTCCTGCCGCGAGGGCATCTGCGGTTCCTGCGCGATGAACATCGACGGCACCAACACCCTGGCCTGCACGCGCGCGATCGCGGACTGCGGCAAGGCCGAGGTGCCGATCTATCCGCTGCCGCACATGGACGTGGTCAAGGATCTGGTGCCGGACCTGACCCACTTCTACGCCCAGTACGCCTCGATCAAGCCCTGGCTGCGCACCCAGAGCGCAACCCCGTCCGATCGCGAGCGCCTGCAGTCGCCGGAAGACCGCAAGAAGCTCGACGGCCTGTACGAGTGCATCCTGTGCGCCTGCTGCTCGACCAGCTGCCCCAGCTACTGGTGGAACGGCGACCGTTACCTAGGCCCGGCGATCCTGCTGCAGGCCTACCGCTGGATCGTCGACTCGCGCGACGAGGACACCGGTGCGCGCCTGGACGACCTGGAAGATCCGTTCAAGCTCTACCGCTGCCACACCATCATGAACTGCGCGCGCACCTGCCCGAAGGGTCTGAACCCCGCGCAGGCAATCGGCGAGATCAAGAAGCTGATGCTGGCGCGTCGCGTCTAAACGCGACGCTAGCGGCCCGTTCGCGGCGACCTGCCCTCTCTCCCGCCTGCGGGGCGGGGGCAGCGCAGCTCCGCGAGCCCGGCTACCATCCCCATCTAGCCCGACACCGACAGGCGAGCGATGGACCCCAAGCAGTTGTTCCTGCCCGCCGCCGCGATGGCGGCGCTGACCTGCCTGGTCTGGATCCGTCTGTATGTGGTCCGTATCGGCCAGATGCGGCGCGAGCGCATCCACCCGCAGGCGGTGGCGACCTCGGCCCAGGCCAGCGCCCGGCTCACTCAGAGCGCGGCCGCCGACAATTTCCGCAACCTGTTCGAACTGCCGGTGCTGCTGTACCTGGCGCTGACCGTGGCGGCCATGACCTCGCTGGGCGATCGGGTCGTATTGAGCCTGGCCTGGAGCTTCGTGGCGCTGCGCGTCGTCCACAGCGCCATCCATTGCGGCTACAACCGGGTCATGCACCGGTTCGCGGTCTACGTCGCCGGCGCCTTGGCGCTGTGGTCGCTGTGGGCTTATCTGGCCTGGGGGCTGTTGCGCGCATGAAGAGCTCGATCCCCTGGTCGGATGCGGGCGCGATGTTTTCGCGACCTGGCCCTGGCTGGCGCGGAGGGTGGCTGGCGCTTGCCCTGGGCGCAGCGCTCTGGAGCCTGGCCGCCCCGGCCGCCGACAACGCCCAAACCGATCGGCTGGCGCTGGCGCGCGAGTACGTCGCCAACGCCAAGCCGCACGGCTTCCTCGAGCATCTGCCGCCGCCCGATCCGGACGCCGACACCGATCGGCTGCGGCTCGCGCGCGCGGTGCGCGCCATGCCGCGCGAGGTCCTGGCGCAATCCCTGGCGGTGGCCCTGGCCGAACGCGCCAGCCTCGAACAACTGCGCGAGGCCGCGGCCTACGCCCGATCCGACGCCGGCCGTTTCGCGGCCGACTGCTTCGCGCGCATGCCTTTCGCCGGAGCGCGCGGCGAGGGCTGCTTCGGCAGCGACGAAGACCAGCAGCCCTTGTTCGCGCAGGTGGTGGCAGCCCAGTCGGGCGTGCCCGGGCAGGTGTACCAATTGGCGGCGCAGGGCATGCAGGGCGCCATCGCCGATGCGCTGCGCGCCCTGATGGCCAGCGACGACGATACCCGCCGTTTTTTCGACGATTACTGCGCTCGCCAACCGCAAGCCGGTCCATGTCCATCCTTGCGCCCGCCCAGCGGGGCGACGCCCACCGCCGAGAGCCGCATCCATGACTGACCGTACCCAGCCACGCCGCCCGCGCACGCGTCGCGCCAGGATCGCGCTGTCGAGTCTGCTGGCGCTGGCGCTGCCGTGGTCGCTGTCGGCCGCGCCTGCGGAGGCGACGGCCGACCGGTTGGGCGTCGCGCGCGACTACGTCGTGAGCGCGCGCTTCGTCGACCTGCTGGACGGCATGATCAACTACATGGCGGCCAATCCCGCCGCTCCGGAAAGCGCGGACGACCTGGCCATGAAGCGCCGCATCGTGCGCGACCTGTCGCGCGATGTCATCGCCGATTCGTTGGCCCGCTCGCTTGCGGCCAATGCGTCGCTCGACGTGTTGAAGGCCGGTCTGGCCCACGCCAGGAGCGATATCGGCCGGCTCGAGTTCGGTTGCATGTCGCGCTGGCCGCAGCCAGCCGAGGGCTACCAAGCCTGTCTCGAGGCCGGCGCCAGCAAGGCCCAAATCCTGCGCATGGCCGAGCACGGCGAAACCGAATCCGGCTGGCCCCTGGTCAACAAGTTGCTCAAGGGCGACGCCATCGTCACTGCTTTGAATGCCTCCACCCGCGACCTGGCTTCGCGCGACTCCGAAATCGCCGCGCAGCTGGCCGACTACTGCAAGCGCAAGCCGAGCGAGGGTATGTGCGGATACAGCGCGGACGCTACCGCGGAGCAGGCTACGAGCGCAGATGGCGCGGCGGGAGACGACGATGAGCGGCCTTGAGGGCGGCGCCATGGCCGCGGTGCGGGCGCACGGCGCGCGCGCCGTCTCGGCTGCCGACACCTGGGCCGCGTCCGCGATGGTTCGAGGTTCCCGGCCACGGTCCTCGCGCACGCTGCGCAACGTCACGATGCGATTCGTCCTCGCGGGCGTTTTGACGGGCTGGGCCGGTAGCGTCTGTGCGGCCGAGCCCGCCGCCGCCGACGAGCGCCTAAGCCTGGCGCGCGACTACGTGGCCACGGGCCGGGTGCTGGCGCTGTTCGATCGCATGGTCTCGGCCGACCCGCCGGCCGACCCCGACGACCGTATGCTCACGCGCATCCTGCGCGATGCGCCGCGCGAGGTCATGAACGAAACCCTGGCCCAGGGCTTGGCCAAGACGGCGAGCGTGGCCCAGTTGCGCGAGGCCTTGGACTACGTCCGCTCGGACGCGGGGCGCTTCGAGTCCGAATGTTACGCGCGCTGGCGCCTGGAAGCCGGGCAGCCGCCCAACTGCTTCAAGGACGACGTCGACAACAAGTTCTTCCCAAAGATCGTCAAGGCGAATCTCGGCGCGCCGGGTGAAGTTCGCGCCCTGGCGGTGGAGCCGATGGAAACCGCGCTATGGGACGCACTGCAAGTGCTGAAGGCGCGCGACGCGGAGGTCGCCCGCTTCATGGTCGATTACTGCAGCCGTAACCCAGACATCGGTTTATGCGTGGGGCCGGGCAAAGGGACCGAAGCGAAGGCGGCACCGACCCAGGAGACCGGTCATGACTGACGACGTCGAACTGCGGCGCCTGCGCTGGCGCAGCCGCCGCGGCATGCGCGAGCTGGATCAGCTGTTCGGCCGCTACCTCGACCGCGCCTGGGCGCAGGATTCCGAAGCCCAGCGCGGCGTTTTCCTACGCTTGCTGGATTGCGAGGACGATAAGCTCTGGCGCTGGTTCATGGGCTACGACGCTTGTCCCGATGCCGAACTCGACGCGCTCATCCAACGCATCCGCGCCATGCCGGCTTGAATGGCGGCCCTCGCGCGGGCTCGCCTGCGCGCTGGTCGCGATCGGGCTGCTCGCCGCCGGTGCGGTCCTGAGCAGCGAATTGCCGGCGCCGGGGTCGTTGCCCTTGGCCGCGGGCGCCGCGCTCTACGGCGCCTGGCTGGCGCGGCGGGAGCTGCGCAGCGCGCCGCAGCAACTGGTCGTATCGGCCGACGCGGTCTCCCTGGACGGCGCGCCCCTGGACCAGCCGGCCCTGCAATGGCGCGGTCCGCTGGCGTTTCTGCGCTATCGCGACGGCTGCGGCCGGCTCCGGTACCGGATCTGGTGGCCCGACACCCTGGATTCCACCGGCCGTCGTGAACTGCGGCTGGCTTGGCCGGTCCAAACGCCTACGCCCGATTCGCTTTCGATGGCACCATAGCCGGATATGTTCAAACCTATTCCTGTCGCCATCGGCCTGCGCTACCTGCGCGCCAAGCGCCGCAACGGCTTCATCTCCTTCATCTCGCTGGCCTCGATCGCGGGCATCGCCCTGGGCGTGACCGCCCTGATCACCACCCTGGCGGTGATGAGCGGCTTCCAGCGCGAAATCCGCGACCGCATGCTGCAGATGGCCGCGCACGCCACCGTCAGTGCCTACGGCGAGCCGCTCACCGACTGGCAGCGCGCCGTCGACGCCGCCATCGCCGACAAGCGCGTGGCCGGCGCGGCGCCCTACATCGAGAAGGAGACCCTGCTGTCCGGCGCGCGCAACCAGCCCGCGATGGTGCGCGGCGTGCTGCCGGCCGAGGAGGGCAAGGTTTCGGTGCTGGCCGAGAAGATGGTCCAGGGCAAGCTCGATTCGCTTACCCCCGGCAGCTACAACATCGTGCTCGGCAAGGAACTGGCGGCGTGGCTGGGCGTCGGGGTCGGCGACAGCGTGGTGATGATGACCTCCGACTTCCGCAGCACCCCGATGGGCGCGCTGCCGCAGCTCAAACGCTTCACCGTCAGCGGCATCTTCGAAGCCGGCTATAACGAGTTCGACAAGGGCCTGGCGGTGGTCAACCTGCGCGACATCCAGCGCGTGCTGCGCATGGGCGACGGCGTCACTGGGGTGCGCCTGAGGCTGCACGACATGGACCTGGCCTGGGACGTGGCGCGCGATCTCGCGATCGGTCTGGGCGGGCCCTACAACGTCAGCGACTGGACCAGCGACAACGCCAATATGTTTCGCGCGCTGAAGATGGAAAAAACCATCATGGCGATCCTGCTGTCGCTGATCATCGCGATGGGCGCGTTCAACCTGGTGTCCTCGCAGGTGATGCTGGTCACCGACAAGCAGGCCGACATCGCGATCCTGCGCACCTTGGGCCTGACCCCGCGCGGGGTGATGCAGGTGTTCGTGGTACAGGGCACCCTGATCGGCGTGATCGGCACCGTGCTGGGCGTGATCGGCGGCATCGTCCTCACCCTCAACCTCGAACACATCCTCAAGGCCATCGAGAAGGTGCTGGGCGTGCAGTTGTTGCCCGAGGACGTCTACTACATCACCGGCCTGCCCACCGATCTGCAATCCGGCGACGTGGTCGCGATCGCCGCGGTCGCGCTGGCGATGGCCTTCGTCGCCACCATCTATCCCGCCTGGCGCGCCGCGCGCACGGCTCCGGCGGAGGCGCTGCGCTATGAGTAATCCGCAAGCCGAAATGGCCGACGACGCGGTGATCCGCTGCTCCGGCCTGGCCATGACCTACGCCGAGGGCAAGATGCGCACGCCGGTGTTCGACGGCCTGGACCTGGCGGTGGAGCGCGGCGAGACCGTCGCCATCCTCGGCGCGTCCGGCGCCGGCAAGAGCACCCTGCTGCATTTGCTCGGCGGTCTCGACACCCCGACCGCGGGCGAGGTCTTCGTCGCCGGGCGGCGCATGAACGCCTTGTCCGACGCCGCCCGCGGCGCGCTGCGCAACCAGGCGCTGGGCTTCGTCTATCAGTTCCACCACCTGCTGCCCGAGTTCACCGCGCTGGAGAACGTGATGCTGCCGGTGCTGTTGGCTGGCGCGGCCGTGCCCGACGCCAGCCAGCGCGCCAAGGCGCTGCTGGAATCGGTCGGCCTGGGCCATCGTCTCGAACACAAGCCCGGCGAGCTGTCCGGCGGCGAGCGCCAGCGCGCCGCGGTCGCGCGCGCCCTGGTCAACAAGCCTGCGTGCGTGCTCGGCGACGAGCCCACCGGCAACCTGGACGAGAAGACCGCCGCGACCGTGTTCGAGCTGATGCTGGCCTTGAACCGCGAGCAGGGCACCAGCCTGGTTCTGGTCACCCACGACCGCCGCCTCGCGCGCCGCCTGGATCGCGTGCTGGAGCTGCACGAAGGCAAGCTGCGCCAGCTGGCGGCCAGCGAGGTCTGATCGCGGATAGGTCCGGTCCGCCGGACCTGAGCTTCGCTCAGATTTCTTCGGGGCGCGGCGCGCGCACGCGCGGCAGGAAGCGCCTGTGACACGCACCGAACTGGCCGTAGTTGAGTCTGGCCAGGCTCAAGCTGAGCTCGCCATTCGGCCCGCCGCGGACCTCATCGGCGTCGGCGTCGTCCTGGCCGTCGTCCTCCCAGCAGCACACCGCGCAGATCTCGTAAGCGCGACGCTCATCCAAGGTTTTGCAGCCGGAGCAAGGGCAGCGCAGCGGTAACTCGTTTGCGGCCATGCGGGTGACCTGGGCTCTGCGCGTGTGTTGGATTCTAGCTGTCCGTGTCCCGCCGGTGCTCCAGGGCGTTCATCGCCGCGCCGGCGCCCACGAAGGCCAGCAGGCCCGCCAGCACCAGTTCCCAGGCTTCGCTGCCAGCGATGCCGTTCCTGACGAAGAAGATCGCTGCGCCGATGCAGAACAGCAGCAGCACCAGGTCGGCCCAGGGCAGGGGCTTGCGGCCTTGCTCGGACTGCTCGCCGTAAACCCGATCCATCCGCCGCCCGACTGCGGCCCGCACCCGATTCGTGCGCTCGTCCGTCTCGCCGAACATGTGCCTCGATTTCTCCAGTATCTCCAGGTCGAGCTTGATCTTGTCGCGGCGCGACTTGGTGCGCAGCTGATGCAGCCAGGCGATCGCGCCGCCCAGCAGGGCCAGCGCGGAGAGAATCGCTTCCATGTTGATGTCGGACAAAAGGCCTCCTCGAAGCTGCGCGCGTATCAAGCGGAATCGTCGGCGAGGTCGGCGCGACCCTGTCGCCGCGGAGCGGTATTCGAATCTTCGGTTTGCCGTCGCCGACGGGTGGCCTGCGCGCTCATATCTCGTAGCGATAGTGGCAGGACATCTTGATATCGCGCACGTAATCGTCGTAGAGGTAGCTGGCGCCGGCGTCCGCATGGCGCGAGGGGCGCAGCGCGGTCAGTTTCGCGACGAAGCGGGCGTCGGTGCCGTAGGGCAGAGGCGTGGCTTTCACCGTGGCGGGAATGGCATACAGCGTAGTCTCGAACCCGCGCGACCTGATGTTCAGCGCGAACACGCCCTCCGCCAGGGACTCGATCACCGTGGTTTCGGAGCCCGCGTCGCTGAGCGTGTAACGATGCTCGCGGCTGGAAACCACCAGGGACAGGGTTTCCTCGCTCGCCGGAATCGTGCCGTCGAGCTGCATGCTCGAGCCCTTGGTCAGCGGCGTGCAGGTCAGGCTGGCGGGGGCGGAGCCGGCGTGGGCTTGGCCCTGGTAGGCGTATGCAAGTATTGAGAATGCCAACAAACTGCCAAAACGCATGATGTATCTCCGGCTGAGCGGTTGCTGGCGGTATTTAAGCGGGTCGGCGCGCGGATTGCTGCTGGGCGTAGCGAGCCATGCAAGGGGGGGCGGTGCTGGTGCTTTGGTTCAAATCAGCTTCCGGGTGCAATCGGGCATAAGAGTTGGGCTTCTTCTCTGGTGCCGCCGGCGAGGCCCTGCAGTTCGTATGCGAACCGGTCCAGCAGCACAGGTTCACTCACTAAATACAGCCTGGCTTCGTTGGCTACGCGATCGTGTGGAAAAGGTTGGAACTCATCCTGTTGATGAGTGCTGACGAACAAGCGTCCAGGATCGCGGAACTCCAGGTGAGCATGGAATCCGCCACTCGCATACTCCGGGCCGAACGCCCCAAGACGGATATCCGAGGTCCCGACCACCTGACACCGGAACTCCAGCATCTGCCTGACCAGGGAGGCGAGCGCGTCGTGCCCGACATAGACCGAATTGGCGAACGACGAATTCGTGCCGGCTACAACGATGCGCAACTCGGTCAAATCGTCGTCCGACCAGATCCTGGAGAGCGAAATCGCGCCGCTCATGCATTCGAGCCGGAGGCGGGATCGCCATCGCCCCGAATCTCCTTCAGAAGCTGATTGCAGCTATTGGTCTGCTGTTCCTTCGGCGCTGCGCGCAAGCGTTCGTCCAGCCAGATCTGGTTGTCGCGAATCGTGCGGATGGTGTCGACGCCGGTGCGTCGCCCCTCTTCGGCGATGATGTCGCGGCCGGCCTTCACCTTGTCGGCGTTGGCGGCCTTCCATTCCTTCAAGGCGGCGTCGTAGGCGTCGCGGTGTTCGGGAAACAGCTGTTTACAGGTCTTCACCCCGAGCGGATACGAGCTCGAGTTGCCGAAAGCGATGACCGAGTCCAGGTTCGAGTCCGGCGGTAGGCCACCGATTGCGGCGGCTAACAGAATCGGGAGCAGCATGCGGGTTCCCCTGAGTGATCCGGCATTTTGGCGCAGTGGAAGAAACGCGAACAGGGCTGCGATCGAGGTCGGCGGAGCGAGCCGAGTCGATTAAGCCGCGCCATCGCCTAGGCCTGTTGCGATCCGCCCCGCAAAGTACGCGCCGCCTCCTCCCAATGCTCGCCATCGAACCCGTGCACGGGCAGGCACGCCAGGTCCACGCCCTCCAGGCAGCGGATATTTACCACCCACACGCTCGGGTCCAGGCGCGGGCGCGAGAACGGCGAGATGCCGCAATGCCGACACGAATAGTGTTTCGCGGTCATGGTGTTGAACTGGTACAGGGTCAGCTCGGATTCGCCGCTGAGGATGCGCAGGCCGGCATCCGCGGTGCCGTGCCAGAGCGCGCCCTTGCGGCGGCAGATCGAACAGTTGCACTCGATCGCGTACTTCACTTCGCCGTCGAGCTCGAAGCTCACGCGGCCGCAATGGCAGGAACCGCGATAGGTCTGTTGCATGGCGTCTGATCTCCTTGGCGGCCTGCTCGCGCCCATGGCGATCATACGGCCGCTCCGATGTCGCCGGCATTCGGATTAATCCTAGGCCGCATCGGGTGTAGCGCCGATAGTGGCGCGCCAGGCGGCTTCCTAAGCTGGACGCACACGATTCGGTGCGGGCGGGGCGATGGCGAAGGGCGTCGGGATCAGGGCAACGACGGTGGCGGCTTTCGGTCCGGCGGCCGCGATCGGCTTGCTGGGCGGTACGGCGGTCAGTCTCGCGGCCCCCGTTCTGTCGCCGGTTCTGTTGTTGTTGCCCCTACTCATGGTCGGCGCGTGGGTCTGGCGCCGCTGCGGTCGCGCGTGGCGCTTGCTCGGGGTCGTCTTGGTGGGGTTCGCCTGGACCGGGCTGCACGCGGGCTACGCCTTGTCCCGGCAGCTGCCGCCGGAGTGGGAACGGCGGCAGGCGACGGTGTCCGGTCGCATCGTCGAAATGCCGGTGCACGAAGTCAGGCGCACGCGCTTCGCGTTCCGCGTCGATGGCGGCGACGATCAGCCGGCGCCCTTGCGCGGGCGGCTGTTACGCCTGTCGTGGTACAGCGAGGATCGCGTCGAGCGTGAGCGGTTGCGCGCGGGCCAGCGCTGGCGCTGGAAGCTGCGGCTGCGCGCACCGCGCGGCCTGCGCAATCCGGGCGGCGCCGACGCCGAGAAGTACGCGCTAATGCAGGGTCTGAGCGCGAACGGCTATCTGGTCGCCGCCGAGCAAGCGCAACTGTTGGCGCCGGCGAGCGGGCTGGAGGCCTTGCGCGAACGCCTGTCGGACCGCATCCGCGACGCGGTCGCGGCGCCCTCGTCGCGCTACGTGCGCGCGCTCGCGTTGGGCGACACCCGCGCCTTGGACGAGCGCGACTGGGAGGTGTTGCGCGCGAACGGACTCACCCACCTGATCGCGATCTCCGGTTTCCACGTCGGCCTGGTCGCGGGCTTCTTCGCCTTGATCGTGCGCGGCGTGTGGCGCCTGCGGCCGGGGTTGGCGCGGCGTTGGCCGCGGCCGATCGCCGCGGCCTCGGCGGCCGCCACCGGTGCCTTGCTCTACGCCGCGCTGGCGGGGTTCGCGTTGCCCACGGTGCGTACCCTGCTGATGATCGCGGTGGTCGCCGGCGTGCGTCTGTCGCGGCGGCCGTTCGAGGGCGCCGCGGCGCTGGCCCTGGCCGCGATCGCGGTCCTGCTGGTGGATCCGCTGGCGGTGCTGGGTGCGGGCTTCTGGCTGAGCTTTCTCGGGGTGGCCTGGCTGCTGTGGTGCCTGCCACGCAGCGGGCCGCGGCCTTCGCTGCTGCGCGAGTTCCTGTCGGCGCAGGGCGTGGCCACCCTGGGTCTGCTGCCGGCCTGCGTGGCGCTGTTCGGCCAGGCCTCCTTGGCGGGCCCGCTCGCGAACCTGCTCGCCGTGCCTTGGTGGAGCCTGGTGGTGGTGCCGCTGGCCTTGATCGGCACCGGGCTGGATCTGCTGTGGACGGGAGCGGGCGAGGGTGCCTGGCGCCTGGCGGCGCTCTGCTTCGATCTGAGTTGGCCCTGCTTCGAGCGCCTGGCCACGGGCGGCCTGGCGTTGTGGTGGTTGCCGCAGGCGCCATGGTTCGCCCTGCCGCTGGCCCTGCTCGGAGCGTTCTGGCTGTTGCTGCCGCGCGGGGTGCCCGGCAAGCCCTTGGCCCTGCTGCTGTGGCTGCCGTTGCTGTGGCCGGACCGGAACCTGCCGCAGCCCGGCGAGGCCGAGTTGACCGTGATCGACGTCGGCCAAGGGCTGTCGGTGCACGTGCGTACCGCGCGCCACGAGCTGCTGTACGACTTCGGGCCGGCCGTGGTCGACGGCTACGACGCCGGCGAACGCGCGGTGCTGCCGACCCTGCGCGCGCTGGGTGTGCGCTCGCTGGACCGGCTGGTGGTCAGCCATGCCGACAACGATCACGCGGGCGGGCTGGAGGCGGTGGCGCGGGCCTACCCCGGCGACGACCGGCGCGCACCCGAAGGGGCCGGAATCGCGCTGGCCCGGGCCTGCGTGGCCGGCGAGGCCTGGACCTGGGACGGGGTGCGCTTCCGCTTCCTGCACCCGCCGCCGTATTTCCCTTATCTGCGCAACGAGTCCAGTTGCGTGCTGCGCATCGACACCGCCCATGGCGCGGTGCTGCTGACCGGCGACATCGGTGAGGTGGTCGAGCGCGATCTGGTCCGTCGCGATCGCGAGAGCGGCCGTCGCGACCTGCGCGCCGATGTGGTCCTGGTTCCCCATCACGGCAGCCGGGGCTCGTCGGATCCGGCCTTCGTGGCCGCCACCGGCGCCCGCCACGCCCTGATCTCCAGCGGCTACGGCAATCGCTACGGGCACCCCAAGCCGCAGGTGCTGACGCGCTGGCGCGCGGCCGGCGCCAGCGTCTGGGACACCAGCCGCGGCGGGGCCCTGCGACTGCGGCTCGCGGCGGAGGGGCTCAAGCTGGAAACGCGACGCCAGGCACATCCGAGGCTGTGGGACGCGGCCAGGCGGGTGGAGGCCGCGCCGCCTGGGCTATCCTATCGGTCAGATTGACGCGGCCGAATGGGCCGGAGGTTCGCGAGTGCTGGAACTGATCAAGGCCGGCGGTTGGCCGATGATCCCGCTGTTGCTGCTGTCGGCCGTCGCGCTGGCGATCATCATCGAGCGGTTGTGGACGTTGCGGCGCAAGGCCGTGCTGCCGCCCGAGCTGGGCAAGGAAGTCCGTGCCTGGGCCGGTCGCGGCAAGCTGGACCCGGCCCACATCGAATCCCTGCGTGCGACCTCGCCGCTGGGCGCGCTGCTGGCCGCGGCCCTGGACGTGCGCGGTCGCCCGCGCGACGAGATCCGCGAGCGCATCGAGGACGTGGGCCGCCACCTGGTCCACCGCATGGAGCGTTACCTCAACACCCTCGGCACGATCTCGGCCGCCGGTCCGCTGCTAGGCCTGTTCGGCACCGTGGTCGGCATGATCCAGATGTTCCTGGGCATCCTCGATCACGGCATCGGCGACGTGAACCAGCTCGCCGGCGGCATCGGCAAGGCCCTGGTCTGCACCGCGGCCGGCATGATCGTGGCGATCCCGGCGCTGATCGCGCACCGCTGGTTCCGCGGCCGCATCGCCGAGTACATCGTGGCGATGGAGCACGAGGCGATCCAGTTGCTGGACACCCTGGACCCGCGCACGCCCGCGCGCCCGGTCGCAGCCACGCCGGCGGCGCCGGCGTCGGCGCAGCAGCAGGCCGCGGGCTGAGGCAGGGCCGGCATGCGCATACGCGACCACCGCGCCGACGACGAGCCGGAGATCAACCTGGTCCCGTTGATCGACGTGATCCTGGTGCTGATCATCTTCTTCGTGGTCACCGCCACCTTCGACGCGCGTTCGGTGCTCAAGCTGGAGCTGCCGCGTGCCAGCGGCGAGCCGGTCAGCGACGCGTCCAAGGCGCTGATCGTGTTGGTCAACGCCGATGGCCGCTATTTCGTCGACGATCGTGAAGTGCTGCGCGACGATCTGGAATCGCTGAAGACCACCATCGCCGAGGTCGCTGGCAGCGACCGCGAGCGCCCGGTGATGCTGCGCGCCGACGCGCGCACGCCCTACCAGGCGGTGGTGACCGTATACGACGCCCTGGGCCAGCTCGGCTTTCGCCGCATCATGAGCGCGACCGCGCCGCCGGCCGGCACGGGCGCCGCGCCCAGCGAGGGCAAGCGGTGACCGCCCAGGTATCGCCCTGGCAGACCTACCGCCGCCTGCTCGGCTTCGCCCGTCCCTACGGCGGGCTGTTGTGGCTGGCCCTGATCGGCATGCTGGTCGAGGCCGCCGCGGCCGGCATCTTCACCACCTTGATGACGCCGATCATCAATCTGACCTTCATCGAGAAGGAAAAGAACCTCAGCACCCTGTTGCCGCTGGCGATCGTCGGCCTGTTCCTGCTGCGCGGCGTGGCCGGCTACGTCACCGACTACCACATGGCCAAGGCCGGCCGCAGCATCGCGCGCGACCTGCGCGTGAACGTGCTGGGCAAGTACCTGCGCCTGCCGGGCCTGCGCTTCGACACCGAGCCGGTGCCGTCGATGCTGGTGCGCCTGGGCTCGGACAGCGACCAGGTCGCGCAGGCCGCGGTCGATGCGATGAAGGTGATGCTGCAGCAGAGCTTTCAGGCCATCGCGCTGCTGGGCGCGATGCTGTTCGCGAGCTGGCAGGTGACCCTGGCGGTGCTGTTGATGGCGCCGCCGCTGGCCTTCGTGATGGACAAGATCGGCCGCCGTTACCGTCGCATCAGCCATCGCATCCAGGAGAGCGCGGGCGCGTTGCTGCAGTCGGCCGATCAGGCACTGGGCAACCACCAGGAGGTCAAGGTCTACGGCGCCCAGGACGTCGAGCTGGCGCGCTACGGCGCGATCGCCGACAACCACCTCAAGCTGAGCATGAAGGTCGAGTCCACGCGCTCCATCGCCTCGGCGATGGTGCAGCTGATGGGCGCGGTCGGTCTGGCGCTGTTGCTGTTCGTGGCCGGGCGCGAAGCCCTGGCCGGGCGCCTGGACGCGGGCAAGTTCGTGACCCTGATGACCTCGATGATCGCGATCATCCCGGCCCTGCGTCAGCTCACCAACGTGCAGAACATGCTGCAACGGGGTGTGGCCTCGGCCGAGCGCCTGTTCTCGGTACTGGACGCCGACGACGAACCCGACAACGGCAGCCGTCCGCTCACCCGCGCGCGCGGCGAGCTCGAGTTCCGCGATGTGGTCGCGCGCTATCCGGGCCAGAAGGACCCGGCGCTGGCCGACATCAGTTTCAGCGCCAGGCCCGGCACGGTCACCGCCATCGTCGGCCGCTCCGGCAGCGGCAAATCGACCCTGATCAAGCTGATTCCGCGTTTCTACGAGCCTGAATCCGGCCAGATCCTGCTCGACGGCCATCCGCTGCAGGACTACCGCTTGGCCGACCTGCGCCGTCAGATCGCCCTGGTCGGCCAGCAGGTGATGCTGTTCGATGGCACCGTGGCCGCCAACGTCGCCTACGGCGAGTTGCAGGAAGCCGCGCCCGAAGGCCTGGAGCGCGCGGTGCGCGGCGCCAATGCGATGGAATTCGTCGAGCGCCTGTCCGAGGGCGTGCAGACCCACATCGGCGCCAAGGGCGGCAAGCTCTCCGGCGGCCAGCGCCAGCGCCTGGCGATCGCGCGCGCGATGCTCAAGGACGCGCCGATTTTGATCCTCGACGAGGCCACCGCGGCGCTGGACACCGAATCCGAACGCCTGGTGCAGGACGCCCTCGACCGGCTGATGCCCGACCGCACCACCCTGGTGATCGCGCACCGGCTCTCGACCATCGAGCACGCCGACCAGGTGCTGGTGCTGGACCAGGGCCGCATCGTCGAGCGCGGCAGCCACGCACAGTTGCTGGAGCAGGGCGGCCTGTACGCGCACCTGCACCGCATGCAGTTCCGCGAGGCGGAGTAGGGCATGGCCGGCGGTTCCCACGAGCGCCGCGCGCGCCTGCCGGCGTACTGGTACGGCGACGCGCCGATTCCGCTCGGCGCACGCCTGCTGTCGGCGCTATACGGCAGCGTCAGCGGCTTGCGCCGCGGCCTGTACCTGAAGGGCTGGCTGCGTCGCCGCCATCCCGGCGTGCCGGTGATCGTGGTCGGCAACATCACCGCCGGTGGCGCCGGCAAGACCCCGATGACGATCGCCCTGGTCGAGCGCCTGCGCGCCGAGGGCTGGAACCCGGGCGTCGCCAGCCGCGGCTACGGCCGCGAGCGTGCGGCGCAGCCGATGTGGGTCGAGGCCGCCACCGATCCCGCCTTGGGCGGCGACGAACCGGTCCTGATCGCCATGCGCACCGGCGTCAAAGTGCGCGTCGACCGCGACCGCGTCGTGGCCGCGCGCGCGCTGGTCGAGGCCGGCTGCGACGTGGTGGTCTGCGACGACGGACTGCAGCATTACCGACTGGCGCGCGACATCGAGATCGAGGTGGTCGACGGCCGTCGCCGCTACGGCAACGCGCAACTGCTGCCCGCCGGCCCGCTGCGCGAACTGCCCGAGCGCGCCGCGCGTTGCGACTTCCGCGTGGTCAACGGCGGCGAGACCGGCTTCGGCGAATGGCCGATGCGCCTGGTCGCCGACCAGGCCCAGCCGGTGCTGGGCGGGCGCGGGCGCAAGCTCAGCGCCTATTCCGGCCAGCGCGTGCATGCCGTTGCCGGCATCGGCGATCCCGAGCGCTACTTCGCCATGCTGCGCGGCTTCGGCATCGCCTTGGTCCCGCACGCGTTTCCCGACCACCATCGCTACAGCGCCGCCGATTTCGAGTTCGGCAGCCAACTGCCGGTGCTGATGACCGAGAAGGACGCGGTCAAGCTGGTCGGCGTGGGCGAGGGCTCCTTCGTCACCGAGCAGTTCTTCAGCGTGCCGGTGCGCACCGAACTGCCCGAGGCCTTCTGGGTGTCGTTGCTGGCCAAGCTGGCGGCATTGAAAGGGCGCTAGCGGCCGCGATGCGGGCCGCATCGAACACAAATCCTGCCGCAGGCGTGAAGCACCGGCTCTTACGCTGATCGGTCGGTATTCGGCGGGCCGGGGCGGGCATGCCGGAGCGGGCCGCAACGCGCATCCGCGAGCTCCGCCGTAAGATGAGACAGGCTGCGGTTTGCCCTGCGCCGTCAGCCCACACCCCGCGGCCCGTCCGCGAAACGGAAATCCCATGTCCCAGGACTTCGTCGTCGCCATTCCCGCCCGTTACGCCGCCACGCGTCTGCCCGGCAAGCCGCTGCGCCTGCTCGCCGGCGAGCCGCTGGTGCTGCACGTCGCGCGCCGCGCGCTCGCGGCCGGTGCGCGCGAGGTGTGGGTAGCGGCCGACGACGCGCGCATCGCGCAGGCCCTGCGCGACAGCGGCGTACAGGTGGCGATGACCTCGACCGAACACGCCTCCGGCACCGATCGCCTGGCCGAATGCGCGCGCATCGCCGGCTGGTCGGACGACACCGTGGTGGTCAACCTGCAAGGCGACGAGCCGTTCGCGCCGGCCGCGGGCGTGCGCGCCTGCGCCGAGGCGCTGCGCGCGAGCGGCGCGGAGATGTCGACCCTGGCCGCGCCGGTGACCGAGGTCGAAACCCTGCTCGATCCCAATGCGGTCAAGCTGGTGCGCGCGGCCAACGGCGACGCGCTGTACTTCAGCCGCGCGCCGATCCCGTGGCCGCGCGACGAGTTCGCGCGCGACCGCGAGCGCATGCCCGAGCACGGGCAGTGGCTACGCCACATCGGCATTTACGGCTACCGCGCCGGATTCCTGCAGCGCTTCGCGGCGATGCCGCCGGGGCGGCTGGAGCGGATCGAATCGCTGGAGCAGCTGCGCGTGCTCGAGGCCGGGCACCGCATCGCGGTCGCGCTTACGCCCGAACCGTTTCCGCCCGGCGTGGACACCCCGGAAGACCTCGCGCGCGCCGAGTCGCGCCTGGCTCAGGACGCCTGAGCGGTGCGCCTGCTGGTGGTCTGCCTGGGCAACATCTGCCGCTCGCCGGTGGCCGAAGGCGTGCTGCGCGCGCGTATCGCCGCCTCGACGTTGGCCGGCCAGGTCGAACTGGATTCGGCCGGCACCGGCGACTGGCACGTGGGCCAGCCGCCGGACCGGCGCGCGATCGCCAACGCGGCCGAGCACGGCATCGACATCGCCGGCCTGCGCGCGCGCCAGCTGCAGGCCGCCGACTACCGCGACTTCGACTGGTTGCTGTGCGCCGACCGCGCCAACCTGCGCGACGTGCAGGCGCGCGCGCCGCGCGGCGCGCGTGCGCAGGCGGCCTTGCTGCTGGATTGGACCGGCGTTGAAAGCCAGGGCGAGGTGCCCGATCCCTACACCGGCGGTCCCGCCCAGTTCGAACACGTGTTCGGCCTGCTGGACCGCGCCGCCGACGGCGCGATCGCGCGCCTGCGCGAGGAATTGGGGTTGCGCGGGCGCTAGCGCAAATCCTCCTCGCTCCCCCGTTGGAAGGGGGAGGGCAGGGTGCGGTTCCCCTTTCGGAAAAGGGGGCAAGGTGCCGCCCTGTTCGGTGCAGGTAGAAAACAAGCTCTCGCCCCACGTCGGAAAATGGAAGAAGGCAAGCCGCCGCCCCCTACCGCGAAAAGGGAGAACACCAGCGCTTGTTCCCCCCCCTTTGCAAAAGGGGGGCTAGGGGGGATTTGCTTCACCAGTCCGCAACCCCCATTCCAGCGCCGCCGTCTTGCCTTCACGCATAATCGGCCCAATCCAGTAGCCGATGTTCGCGACCGTGACCGCCCGCACCCCGCCTATCGTTCCGCTCGCCGCGCGCTTTGGCGGCTCGGGCGCGGCCGCGCGCGCATGCCGCCCGAGCGCGACGGAGCGGGCCGCATGAGCGCGTTGCCGCCGCCGTTCGACGGCAAGTCCTTCGTCAAGGCCTTGAGTACGGCGCCCGGCGTCTACCGGATGATCGGCGCCGACGACGGCGTGCTCTACGTGGGCAAGGCCGGCGCGCTCAAGAACCGCGTCTCCAGCTATTTCAACGCCACGCCGAAGTCGGCCCGGATCATGTCCATGCTGGCGCAGACCGCGCGCATGGAGGTCACGGTCACCCGCACCGAGGCCGAAGCGCTGATCCTGGAAAACCAGCTGATCAAATCGCTGAAGCCGCGCTACAACGTGCTGCTGCGCGACGACAAGAGCTATCCCTATGTGCTGATGACCCAGGAGGCCTGGCCGCGCATCGCCATGCACCGAGGCCCGCGCGCGATCCCGGGGCGGTATTTCGGCCCCTACGCCAGCGTCGGCGCGGTGCGCGACAGCCTGAACCTGATGCACAAGCTGTTCCGCCTGCGCAGTTGCGAGGACAGCGTGTTCCGCAATCGCTCGCGGCCCTGCCTGCAGCACCAGATCGGCCGTTGCAGCGCGCCCTGCGTGGGCCTAGTCGCGGCGCGCGACTACGCCGAGAGCGTGCGCCGCGCCGGGCTGCTGCTGGACGGCCGCAGCGACGAGCTCACCGACGAACTCGGCAGCGCCATGGAGGCCGCCAGCGCGCGCCTGGACTTCGAAGAGGCCGCGCGCATGCGCGACCTGGTCACCTCGATCCGCACCCTGCAGGCGCGTCAGTACGTCGACGGCCGCGCCGCCGACCTGGACGTGCTGGCGGTGGCGATGCAGGGCGTGGCCGCCTGCGTGCTGCTGCTGGCCTTCCGCGACGGCCGCAATCTCGGCACCCGCGCCTTCTATCCCAAGACCAACGGCAGCGACAACGCCGAAGAAGTGCTGGCCGCGTTCGTGTCGCAGTACTACGCCGAGCAGACCCCGCCGCGCGAGATCGTGCTCGATCGCGACATCCCGGATCGCGAGCTGTTGGAGCAGGCCCTGTCGGCCGCCGGCGAGCGCAAGGTCCAGATCCGCAGCAACGTACGCGGCGAGCGCGCTGGCTACCTCGATCTGGCGCGCCGCAATGCCGAGCTGTCGCTGGCCGCCGAGCGCACCAGCCACGCCGCCCAGCACGCGCGCGCCGAGGCCCTGCGCGAGATGCTGGGCATGGCGGCGATCCCGACCCGGATCGAATGCTTCGACATCAGCCACACCATGGGCGAGGCCACGGTGGCCTCGTGCGTGGTGTTCGACGCCGAAGGCCCGGTACGCGGCCAGTACCGCCGCTACAACATCGCCGGCATCGTCGAGGGCGACGACTACGCGGCGATGAACCAGGCGATCGAGCGGCGCTTCCGGCGCGCGGTCGAAGAGAACGGCGTGATGCCGGACGTGCTGCTGATCGACGGCGGCGCGGGGCAGGTCGCGCAGGCGCGCGCGGCCCTGGACGAACTCGGGGTCGAGGGCGTGATCCTGGTCGGCGTGGCCAAGGGCCCGGCGCGCCGCCCCGGCGACGAGGAACTGCTGCTGCCGGACGGCCGGGTGCTGCACCCGGGCGCGGAGTCGCCGGCCCTGCAACTGGTCCAGCAGGTCCGCGACGAGGCCCACCGTTTCGCCATCACCGGCCACCGCGGCCGTCGCCAGAAGGCGCGCAATACCAGCCGGCTGGAGGACATCCCGGGCATCGGCCCGCGCCGCCGCGCCAGCCTGCTGCGCCACTTCGGCGGCCTGGGCGGGCTGAAAGCGGCCGGAATCGAGGAAATTTCGCGGGTCGAGGGCGTCAATGCCGCCCTGGCCGAGCGCATCTATGCGACCCTGCACGGGCTGGAGGCGCCGGATGCCGGCGCCCCGGTCAAGGCCAACCCGAAAGCGGCCAACGGCGGCACGCGGAGCGAAGGATGAAGTTGACGATACCCACCATGCTCACCCTGGCGCGGATCGTGCTGATCCCGGTACTGGTGGTGGTGTTCTATCTGCCGTTCCAGTGGACCAACTTCGCCGCGGCCTTCATCTTCGCGTTCGCGTCCGTCACCGACTGGCTCGACGGCTGGATCGCGCGCCGCTACAACCAGTACTCGGCCTTCGGCGCTTTTCTCGATCCGGTCGCCGACAAACTCATGGTCGCCGTGGCGCTGCTGCTGATCGTGCAGAAGCACCCGACGGTGTGGATGACGCTGTGGGCGGCGGTGATCGTGGGCCGCGAAATCGCGGTGTCCGCGCTGCGCGAATGGATGGCCGAACTGGGCCAGCGCGCGGCGGTGAAAGTGGCCTCGATCGGCAAGATCAAGACCATCGTGCAGATGGTCGCGCTGGTATGCCTTTTGTATCAAGAACCTGTATTCGGTTTGCCGATCTTCCGCATCGGCGAATGGCTGCTGGCCGGCGCCGCGCTGCTGACTTTGTGGTCGGGGCTAGCGTATTTGCGCGCGGCATGGCCTATAATGCGCGAGGACGCGAAGGGCCCCTCGGGCTGATCGCGGTATCCGTCTCCGGGGCACTGGGGGCCGGATGCACCGGGGCTGAAGCCCGGGTCCGGGGCTGTAAGGAAAACGAAATTGGGTGTTGACAGTTTTGTTTCCATGCCTAAAATGTTGGTTCCTCTGCGGGAATAGCTCAGTTGGTAGAGCACTACCTTGCCAAGGTAGATGTCGCGAGTTCGAGTCTCGTTTCCCGCTCCAAATTCGAGGAGTCATCCTCAGGAACAAAGCCCCGCATGCGGGGTTTTGTTTTTTCGGCGATAGCCCACGCGCGACGTGTGCAATCGCCACCGCAAGCGGTATGCTTGCGACCAGTCACCGGCCTCGTGGCAGAGTGGTGATGCACCGGATTGCAAATCCGTTTACAGCGGTTCGATTCCGCTCGAGGCCTCCAATTTCGGACCCTGCTTGCAGGGTCCGGCTTTATCGGAACTCCGAAGCCCCGCGCAAGCGGGGCTTTCTTTTTGGCGCGTCGCCGCGCGACGACCCGCGCGGCCCCTTTGAAGCGGGTGATGGCGCGTTTACGAACCGCAGGTTCGCGCGCGACCGAACGCCAATGGTCTGCGCGCGCCGGCCGGACCGATCGAGGGGGCGCTGTTGCGCATCCTCGCTTGATGCCGACCCGCAGCCACCGCAGCCACTTTCCAGACCAGCGGCGCCGTGTCGTAAGCTATCGCTGCAGTCGCAACCCAGGCCCGGGTGGCGAAATCGGTAGACGCATCGGACTTAAAATCCGCCGGCCGCAAGGCCATGCCGGTTCGAGTCCGGCCCCGGGCACCATTCCCTGATTCGGGCGATCCGCCCATAGCCGCCTTCGGCGCGCCCTTGGCTGCGCCGTAAGAGACGGCCCGCGCGCTCCGCACGCGTTTGCCCTTAGCGAGAATCGCTGTGGCCCGTGGCCCGTGGCCCGTGGCCCGCGGCGATTCCGCACGGTCGCGTACGTTCGCGTACCCATTCGTGCGCTTCGCCCCTGCGTCGTTGTCGCGGCGGCGGCCTTGGCATTGACTGAGTGTGGGGACTCCCGTGGTCGAACCCGTGTCGCGCGCCTGACTGGCGTCGCGCCCGGGCGGGCGCCGCTGGAGATCGAGCCCACATCGCACAGCCCCGAGCGTCGGGGCGGGGTCAGGAGGCCGCATATGCGTGCTGTTGCAACTAGGCTGTCGTTGTTGAGATTGATCGCCGGATCGGGCGCGGTTCGAACGCCGAACCGCACGCTCGCATCCTTGCTCTGCCTGATGGCGCTGGCGGGCTTGTGCTTCGCGCCGGGCCTGAGCGCGCAGACGGCGAGGACCGAAGTAGAGGATTACGACAACGCCATCAAGGGCGCCCAGAGCCTGAGTCGCTCCGGCCCCGATCAGTTCGGCGAATCCGTCGATCTCAAGGACGGCGCCACCGCGTTCGACGCGACCGATATCGAACTGCGCACCAACAGCGGCCTGCCGCTAGCGGTGAAGCGTTCCCTGCGCATCAACACCCGGGACGCCGGCCAGTACGCCGATCCGGCCAGCGACGGCGAGTTGTTCGGCAACTGGCAACTCGACGTGCCCTACATTTCCGGCATATTCGACGAGCGCACCGGCTGGGTGTCCAGCATGCCCAACGGGCAGCAGCGATGCAGCATCTCCGGATGGGGAGCGGCCGGCCCGCCGGCGGTCAAGAGCGCCTATACGTCCTGGAATACCTACTACCTGCCGGAGGAGTACTGGAGCGGCAACAACGTCAATATTCCGGATGTCGGCCGCTATCCCTTGCTGTATCTGCCGCCCGAGCGCTCGCGTCCCAGCGATGGCCGCGCCTACTACTGGACCACGCGCGGCGATTGGCGCGTGGCCTGCGTCCCGACGCTGAAGAACGGCACCGGCGAGGGCTTCCTGATCGTCCTGCCCGACGGAACCCGGTACACCTTCGATTGGATCTCCTCGCGCAAGTCGGCGCCGCTCAAGAGCAGCAACTGCGTGTCGACCGCTTTGTACGAAAGTCTGTTCGCGCAGCGCCCGTCGGCGCCGGTGACCACCCAGTTCGGGCGTCCGCCGCTGACCTGGGAGAGCGGCTTCAATACCCATTACGCGCACGCGTTCGAGGGCGGGGGCGGTTCGCTGGGAGGCTGCGCCCTGAGCAAGCAGGTCGTCGTCAACCGACGCGAGTACTTCCTGCACGCGACCAAGGTCGAGGACCGCTTCGGCAACTGGGTCGCGTACCAGTACGACCCGGCGCGGCCGCGGCGCTTGACCTCGATTACGTCCAACGACGGCGTGTCGGTGTCGTTCCAGTACGGCGCCAACGGCAAGATCGTGTCGGCCACGACCGGCGATCGCAGTTGGCAGTACCAGTACACCGATGCCGGCGGTCGCGCGCTGGCCGCGGTGGTGCAACCCGACGGCGGCCGCTGGACGTATCAGTACGGCGACCTCGAGCGCATGCTCAATCCGGAGAATCAACGGGTCGTGTGGATCGATTGCGACCCCGTCATCCTGGCCGACGCGACCCAGTCGGTGACGATCGGGCATCCCGCCGGCGCCAAGGGCGTCTTCACCTTCAAGACCTTGCTGCACGGCACCGACCGCACCCCGGGGTCGTGCTCGGTTCCCAATCCGAACCGTCCGCTGCAGGTCGATCTCAGTCCGAACCTGATGGCCTACAAGGTCGCCTCGTTGATATCCAAGCAGGTCAGCGGCCCGGGTCTGGCCCCGATGACGTGGAGCTATCAGTACCAGCCCAGTTGGAGCTGGAACCCGACCGGTTATTCCGACGACTGCACTTGGGCCGGCGCTAGCTGCAACGCGACCTCGTCCACCCAGGTCGTGGGCCCGGATGGAACCGTCACGCGTTCGACCTTCGGAAACGACTACTACCGCAGCGCGGGGCAATTGCTGCGCGTGGATGTCGTCAGCAACGGCACGGTCCTGCGCAGCGTCGCCCACACCTACATGGCCGACGCCAACGGGCAGGCGTATCCGGACCGCGTGGGCTGGGACCCGAACCTCACCAACAACCGCTTCGCGACCGAGCGCCTGCATCCCCTGCGCGCCACCTCGATCACGCAGGACGGGGCTACGTTCGCGTGGGAAGTGGAGGCCTGTGCCGGCGCGGCTTACTGCTTCGACGGCTACGCGCGGCCCACGGTGGTCAAGAAGCACAGCAGCCTGGGTTACAGCAAGCGCGAGGAGATCGCTTACCACGACAATCCGGCGCTGTGGGTACTGGGCCAGATGCGTCGGCGCGCCGACCTGGGCACCGGCATGCTCGAATTGGATATCCGCTACAACGACCGTGCCTTGCCCGCCGAGGTCTATTCGTTCGGAGCGCTGCAAAGCTCCATGACCTACGCGGCCGACGGCAGCCTGGCCGCCAGCTCGGACGGGCGCGGCAACACCACCTCTTTCGAGAACTATTACCGCGGCATTCCGCGCCTGACCCGTTACCCCGCGACGCCCGAGGCGCCGTCGGGCGCCGTTAAATCGGTCTCCGTCGACGACAACGGACGGATAGCCTCGTTGACCGACGAGGTCGGCGCGAAGACCTGCTATGGCTACGACGCGATGGGGCGGCTGGCCAGCATCACGTATCCGTCCGAGACCGCGCTCGGCGTCTGCGACGCCTCGCGTTGGCAGCCGGTCACGCTCGCGCTTCAGTATGTCGATTCGGAGGAGCACGGAATCGCGGCGGGCCACTGGCGCCTGGCCAGGCGCATCGGCGCGAATGCGCACATCAATACCTACTACGACGGACTCGCGCAGCCGCTGCTGGAAGCGTCCATGGACGCCAACGATATCGCCGGCACCCTCAAGCAAGTGGTCAAGCGTTACGACGCCGACGGGCGCAAGACGTTCGAGTCCTATCCGACTCGAGGCGTAGTTGGTTTCGCCGACGTGACCGAGGGCACGCGTACCTACTACGACGCCCTGAGTCGCGTCACCAAGGTGGAACAGCACAGCGAGCACGGCCCGCTGACCACGGTGACGGAGTACTTGTCCGGCTTGCAGACGCGGGTCACCAACCCCCGCGGCGCGCAAATCAGCAACCGCTACATGGCCTGGGAGCAGCCGCGCTACGACCTTCCGGTGCAGAGCCTGCAGCCGGAGGGCAAGGTCGTGGAAATCACGCGCCACGCGCAATTCGGCTGGCCGCTGCAGCTCAAGCAGCGCAGCGCCGACAACACGCTGCAAGCCAGCCGCTACTACGCCTACGACGGCAATGCGCGGTTGTGCAAGACGGTCGAGCCCGAAACCGGCGCGACGGTGATGGGCTACGACGCCAGCGGCAATCTAGCCTGGTCCGCATCGGGCCTGGACACGACCGCCTTCGGCCCGTCCTACGACTGCCAGCACGTCGCTGCATGGAACGCGGGGCGTCTGGCGCTGCGTAGTTACGATGCGCGCAATCGGCTGTCGCGTTTGAGCTTCCTGGGCGACGGTCGCGGCAACCAGGTGTGGACCTACACCCAGGACGGGCTGCCGGCCAGCATCACGGCCTACAACGAGCCCAACGACGCGGCCCCGGTCGTGACCGGCTACACCTACAACAACCGGCGCCTGTTGGAAGGCGAATCGTTGACCCAGCCCGGTTGGTACACCTGGGGTATCGGCTATCACTACGACGCCCGCGGCCATATGGATTGGCAGACCTATCCGGGCGGGGTGGCGATCGACTACGCCCCGAACGCGCTGGGTCAGGCGACCAAGGCCGGCCCGTTCGCCCGCGGCGCCAGCTACCACCCGAACGGCGCCCTCAAGCAGTTCACCTACGGCAACGGTCTCGTCTACACGATGACCCAGAACGCGAGGCAGCTGCCGCAACGCATCGCCAGCAGCGCAGGCGTGCTGGACCTGGGTTACCACTTCGACCAGAACGGCAATGTCACCCAGATGGTCGATGGCCTGCGAGGCGACCATTACGGACGTTGGATGAGTTACGACGGTCTGGATCGTCTGACCGACGCCGGCTCGTGTTCCTTCGGCGGCGACTGCTGGCATCGCTTCGGTTACGACGCGCTGGACAACATGAAGTCGTGGAAGCTGGCGGGCGTCAAGGACCATGCCGAGTATCTGTACGACGGTCGCAATCGCCTGACCAATGTCCGCAACAGCGCGGGCGCCTCGGTGATCGGTCTGGGCTACGACCTCCACGGCAACCTTCAGAACAAGAATGGGCAGGGCTACGAGTTCGACAGCGGCAACCGCCTGCGCGCCGTGACCGGAAAGGAGTACTACCGTTACGACGGCCTGGGGCGCCGGGTGACGAGCTGGCGTCCCGCGGCTCCGGACGGCGCCGATCTGCTGATGTCGCAGTACGGCCTGAAGGGGAAGCTGCTGTTCCAGCACGAGACCGGCAAGCTGGATAACTCGTATATCTATCTCGGCGACCAACTGGTGGCCACGCTGGACAGCGCGAGTCAGGCCAAGTACCGGCATACCGACGCACTGGGCAGTCCGGTAGCGACGACCAATCAGGCCGGAGCGGTGATCGAGCGTCAGGAGTACGAACCTTACGGCGCGATCGTCGGTCAGCCCAGTCCCAACGGCTTGGGCTACACCGGTCATCACATGGATGGCGCCACCGGCCTCACCTACATGCAGCAGCGCTACTACGACGCGCAGTTGGGTAGCTTTCTGAGCGTGGATCCGATCGCTGCGAACGCGACCTCGGGCGACGGCTTCAATCGGTACCGGTATGCCGACGGCAATCCCTATCGGTTCGTGGATCCGGACGGGCGTCAGGCCAGGAACGCGCCCGTGGTGCCGACTCCACCGCCGCCGCCGCCGCCGGCTGCGGATGAGGTTCCCATTCTCGAGACCATTCATGTTTTCGCTCCGAAGCCGGTGCCTGCGCGTGGGACCGTTCGGAATCCGCCCATGGGTCAGATGTCCGACAAGCAGGCCGAGTGGTACATGAGGAGGAGGGTGTCGGCGGACTTCCTGTTCACGACATTGCCTGCCCAGGCTGGCGCGGACTGCGCCGTCCGGGGGTGCGTCAAGTCGGTGACGAAGGCCTACAAAGCCGCACGAGACGTAGCCATAAGCGGGGCAGCGGGAATGGCGACCGTCGGCAATATCGAAGTGCCGACGGATGCGGAGATCGATGCCCATTACGCCAAGCCCTGGATGGAGAGGAACGGGGTGGATCTGCTGAAGCTGGAGAAGAAGCTGACGGGAATAGCGGAGAGCGTCTGGAAAGCCATGCAGGAGTGAGGGTTCGATACCGGAGCCCCCGGTCTTTATAGTGGTGTCTCGAACCAGCCAGCCGCAGTGCTGGCTGGTTCGTGTCCGCATAGGCGGATATCGCGACCCAAGGGCACGGATGCCGGTTGTTTCCCCGTGTGCGGTGTGGTTCTTCGTATTGAAGTATCGGCGACCCCCTATCGGTATCCGTCCCTATGTCTAAGCGCAATCTATCGGTCTTCTGGATCGTCTTTTTCTGGTGGGCCGCTTGCTCGCTGGTCCTGAGCGGCCAGACCGTGCGGATGAACCAGGCGCTGGGCACGCCCGTCAGTTGGGCCGAGTCCCTGGTCAGCACCTACGCGGGCTGGATGACCTGGGTGCCCCTGACGCTGGGCCTGTACTGGCTGATTCGGCGCTACCCCATCGAGCGCGGTCGGGTCCTGCGCTCGGGGCTGGTGATGGCGGCGGCGGTGGCGGTGATCGTGTTTCTGCGCGCCGTCTACGTCTACTCCACCGACTCGATCTTCGACTGGTACGGCGACAAACCGCTGCCCGATTTCGGTGGCGTGTTGTTGGCCAGCGTGGACAGCAACTTCTTGATGTCCTGGATCGTGGTCGGCATGGTGCACGCCCTGGTCTTCTACGAACGCATACGCGAACGCGAGAAAAAGGTGGCGGAGCTGGAAACCAGCCTGGCGACGACGCGGTTGGATGTGTTGCGGGCCCAGCTCAATCCGCACTTCTTGTTCAACGCCTTGAACTCGGTGGCGGAGATGGTCCATCGCGATGCCGAGCAGGCCGATCGCATGTTGGTATCGCTGTCGTCGCTGTTGCGCGACAGCCTGGCCTTGGATCGAGGGCAGCAGCGGCCCTTGCGCGAGGAGCTCGCATTGGTGCGCCATTACCTGATGATAGAGGCGATACGGCTCGGCGATCGCTTGCGCGTCGAGTGGCAGGTCGCCGCCGATTGCCTGGAGGTGCCGGTGCCGGCGCTGATTCTGCAACCGCTGGTGGAGAACGCCATCATTCACGGCATCGCGCGCCGGCGCACGGCCGGCACCTTGCGCTTGAGCGCGAGAATCGTCGGCCGACAACTGCTGCTGGAGGTCGAGAACAGCGCCGCGCCGCAGACGGACGTGGTTCCGGGCACGGGTATCGGCTTGCAGAGTACCCGCAGCCGCCTGCAGTTGCTGTACGGGGCGGAGGCGGGTCTGAGCCAGGCCGTTACCGATTCCGGGCGGTATCTGATGCGTCTGAACATCCCGGCTGTGCGGATGGATCGGGTCGCGAAGCCGAGCCTGCGCGAGGCGTTCTCGTGACCGCTCTACGCGTGGCCATCGTCGATGACGAGCCGCTGGCGCGCGCGCGCCTGCGCCGTCTGCTGGGGAAAGTCGGCAACGGTTCGCTGGAGGTGGTGGCCGAATGCGTCGATGCCGAGGAACTGATCGCGATCGCCGACAGCGCTAGGCTGGACGTGCTGTTCCTGGATATCGAGATGCCCGGGGTGGGCGGGTTCGGCGCGTTGGCGCGCTGGCAGGGGCCGCGGCCGCAGGTGGTGTTCGTCACCGCGTATCCGCAACACGGCGTGCGTGCCTTCGATGCGCGCGCCACCGACTACCTGATGAAGCCGGTTTCGGCCGAGCGGTTACGCGACACCCTCAAGCGCGTGCGCGAAAGCATGCCGGCGCTGGCCGCATCGGCGCAGGTCCCGGGCGAGGGAAAACGCCTGTCGCTGCAGGTCGGCCAGCGCACCCACCTGGTGCCGGTCGATCAGATCGATCTGGTGCTGGCCCAGGGCAATTACCTGGATGTGCATGCCGCCGGCGCCGTATACACGGTTCGCGGCACCCTGACCGAGTTCCACGGCGGTCTGGAAGCGCAGCGCTTCGTGCGCGTGCATCGCTCGGCGGTGGTACGCATCGCCGCGGTCCGCGAGATCCGCCCGATCGGTTCCGGGCGCTTCCGTATCAGCTTGTGGGGCGGCCAGCATCTGCATTCCGGCCGCCACTACCGCGACCAGGTGCACGATCTGATCGGTTGACGATGCCGAGGGCGGCGCAGCGCCGCTCCCTGTCGCGGTGAGAGTGCGGTTCGTCGACGCGGTAATGGCGTTCGTCCCCGACGCGCGCGCAGCGAAGGCGGTATGCGTTCTGATCCAGTCTCTTCCATTCGCTACGGAGCGAGACATGAGCATAGGCAACAAACCGTCGGCCCGGTTCGGCATCGCGGCGATCGCGGCGTCGGCGCTGCTGTCGGCCTGCGCGTCCTTCGCGGTCAGCGACGACGCGCTGGTCCAGCGCACGGGCTTCGCCTTGGGCATGGAGCCGCGCGAGTTCACCATTTCCAATCGCATGGACGAGGGCACCACCACGCGCTACCAGGTCAAGGCGAGCGGCGGGCGCACATTCAACTGCTTCGTCGGGGGTTCGGTGTCGGTGCTGGGGAAATCGGTGTCCGAAGCGGTATGCACCGAAACCGGCAAGGGCGCGGGGCAGTCGGCTCCCAAGTCTCAGCGCTCCGGCACCTGCAACGCGCTGCTGAAGGCCGCGGGCAAATGCTGAGGCGGCCGCAAGGATGCGCGGCAGGCCGGATCTAGCGGTCGTGCCGCTCGTCGTGCGTCTTGGCGCGGCGTTCCAGGACGTTGAGCACGGTCAGTACCAGCAAGGTCAATAGGGTCGCGGCGAAGGCAAGGGCGTGGTAGCCGAAACCGCAGGCGACGCCGATCACGGCCACCATCAGCAGCGAAGCGGCGGTGGTGATGCCGGCGACCGCCTGGCCGCGGCGGTGCGAGAAGATCGTGCCGGCGCCGATGAAGGCCACACCCGCGACGACCGCTTCGACCAGACGCAGAGGGTCGGTGCTGATCCGGCCAGGCGGCGCCAGGTTGGCGTCGGCCAGGCTGAGCTGACCGATACCGATCAGCAAGGCGGATGCGCTCGCGACCAGCATGTGGGTGCGAAAGCCGGCGGGGCGATCCTTCAACTCGCGCTCCAGGCCGATCAAGCCGCCCAGCGCCATGGCGTAACCGGTGTCGACGATCACCCACAGCTGGTCCATCCAATCCATGCTCATTCGCGCTCCTCGCGTTTCATGTGGCTGCTTCGATCCGGTAGGGGCGGCTGATGCGATGCGGCTGCGCCAGCGAGGCCGCCGCCAGCGCGCCGTACGCGCGCACCGCGTCGATGCGCAACTCGTTCAAGGCCGGTGGTTCGCCGACGACCAGCGCCGACATCAGCAGGTGCGGATCGTCGGCATGCGGGCTGACCCAGCCGGCGATGCCGGCGACCGGTTCATCCTCGCCCATGTCCCAGAAGCAGCCGG
Organism: Lysobacter sp. Root916; assembly: GCF_001429785.1. GTDB lineage: Bacteria > Pseudomonadota > Gammaproteobacteria > Xanthomonadales > Xanthomonadaceae > Lysobacter. The sequence continues at coordinate 914,823 of NZ_LMJF01000001.1, forward strand.
TCACGGTGTGCAGCCGGCGATGCGCCACGGCCGTGGTTGGCGACGTGGCGGCATCGGCGCGGTACTGCGCCGCACCGATCAGCAACACGGTGCGGGCGGCGGCCGCACAGGTGAGGTAATCGGCCCAGGTGTGCAGGGGCACCTGCGCGATCGGCCCGTAGTGATGCAGAGCGAGGAAGGCATGCAAGCAACGCTCCACCAAGGCGGTCGCGCCGCGGCGATCGAGCTGGATCGCCGTGGACAGCAGGGCCTGGCGACGGTAAGGCGGCGCATTGCGTTGCCTTACCGCCTGACGGAAGCAGGCGCCGACCTCGGCAACGATGTCGACCTGCAGGGACGCGAGCGCGTCCAGGGCCCGCGCCTGCGGCGGGCCGCGTGCGGGGCGGGCCTGGCGAGCCTCCAGGCCCGCGAGCAGGAGCAGCTCGGGGACCGGTGGATAGTATTCGCGGCTGGCCAGCCGCAGGGCGGCGTCGATGGACATCGGAAGGTGGACTCGGCGTGTGTGACTGTCCAATACGCCTGCGCGAGTCAAGCTTGCGTCATGTGCAGCCGCGTGCATTGACCCCGTCGTCACCGACGTGAACCGTTCGCCGTCGGCGATATGCACCTCGTTCAAGAGGCTCGCTTGCTGGCCCGACGCTTGCTCGCCTTCGCCGCCTTCTTGGCGGGGGCGGCCTTCTTCGCCGCGGGCGTGCGCTTCTTGGATTTCAGGCTTTGCTCCAGCAAGGCCATGAAGTCGACCACGTTGGTCGCCGCGTGCTCGTGCTCGGCCGGCTCGTCGACGATCTTGGTGGTCTTGCCCTTCGATTTGATGCGCTTTTGGATGATCGCCGACAGGCGCTTGCGGAACTCGTCGTGGTAGCCGTCCGGCTTCCATTGCGAGGTCATGGATTCGATCAGCTGCTTGGCCATGGTCAGCTCCTTGGGCGCGATGCGGTAGCGACCGGTGGCGGCGTGCGGCAGCTTGTATTCCTCTGGGTCGACCAGCTCCTGCGGGTAGCGCAACAGCATCAGGATCAACGCGTCGCCCTCCGGAATCAGCGCGCACAGATACTCGCGCGTGCGGATCACCACCCGCGCCACTCCGACCTTGTCGGTCTCCTTCAGGGTTTCGCGCAGCAGCACGTAGCCTTTTTCGGCCTTCTTGCCGGGCACCAGCACGTAGGGCTTCTCGAAGTAGCGCGTGCCGATTTCCGCGCGGCCCACGAACGCTTCCACGTCGATGGATTCGTGGGTCTCGGGCGCGGCCGCGGCGATGTCCTCCTTCTCGATCACGACATAGCTGCCCTTGTCGTATTCGAAGGCCTTGACGATGTCCTTCCAGGGCACTTCCTCGCCGGTGTCCGCGTTCACGCGCTCGAAGCGGATCGGTTTCTTGTCGCGCGAGTCGAGCATGCGGAAGCTCAGGTCGGTGCGGCGCTCGCCGGACATCAGCGATACCGGGACATTGAGCAAACCGAACGAGAGGGTGCCGGTCCAGATGGGGCGTGCCATGGCGTTTTCCTTGCGTAGACGAGACGAAGGCGTTAGGCCGGACGATACGAGCGCCCGCGTTAACGCCGTTTCATCGGGCTGAAGGCGCGCCGAACGCGCCTCGGCTCAGGCCCGCCTGTGCCGCGCGAGCAGGGCATCGATCCCATTCAGGTCCTGCGAGACGCGCTCGATGCCGTCCCAGGGATGGGCTTTGAGGCGCTTGAGGCGTCGCAGCGCGGAATCGATGTCGAAGGCGTCGCCGGCCTTGACGCGCCCCAGCTCCTCCCAGCGCAGCGGCATCGCCACCGGCGCGCCTGCGCGCGCGCGTAGCGAGAACGAGGCCACGCTGGTGGCGCCGCGGCCGTTGCGCAGATAGTCGATGAAGATCTTGTTGCGGCGGAATTTCTTGGCCGCCGACGCCACGTAGTTGAGCGGTTCCGCCGCCGCCATGGATTCGGCGAAACCGTGGGCGAAGGGTTTCACCTGCGACCAGTCGCAGGCCGGGGCCAAGGGCACCACCACGTGCAGGCCTTTGCCGCCGGAGGTGCGCACGTAGCTGCGCAGTTCCAAAGCCTCCAGCAGCGTACGGATCTTGCGCGCCGCGGCGACGGTCTCGGACCAGGCCACGCCCGGTCCCGGGTCCAGATCGAAGACCATGCGGTCGGCGCGGTCCGGCGCGTCGGCGAGCGCGCCCCAGGGATGGAACTCCAGCGCATTGAACTGCACCAGCTCCATCAGGCCGGGCGCGTCGCGGATCACCAGATAGTCGGCGCGCGCGCCGGACTCCTCTTTCAGCGCCACCGCGTCGACGCGTTCCAGGCCGGCGACGCGGTGCTTCTGGAAAAAGCACGGCCGCGCCGTGCCCTGGGTGCAGCGGATCACCGAGACCGGACGATCGATCAGTTCCGGCAACAGCCAATCCATCACGGCCTGGTAGTAGTCGGCCACGTCCTGTTTGGTGGTGCCGCGATCGGGATAGACGACGCGATTGGGACTGGTGAGCTGCATCTGTGTCTCCGGTGGCGCGGTTTTGTCCTGGGCGGCGGCGCGCTTGCGTGGCGAAGTCGACGCCGCCGGCTTCGCGCGCGGACGATCGGAATCGACGAGGTCCGCCGGCGCCTTATCCGAACGCAGGCCCTTGAGCGAGGGCTGGCGCAGCAGGCCGTAGCCGCCGTAACCGCGGTAGTAGACCTCGACCACCGCGCGCGGCTCGAACCAGCGCGCGCCGCGCAGATCGGTGCTGTGCGGCGGCACGTGCACGCTGGGGCTGTCCTGCGCGTCGCGTGCGAGCAGCGGCGCGAGTTGTCGGATCAAGCCTTCAGAGAATCCGGTGCCGACGCGACCCGCATATACCCAGCCGTGGCGCGCGTCCGGGCGCGCCAACAGCAGCGCGCCGAAGCCCTGACGCCGGCCCTTGGGCGCGGTGTAGCCGACCACCGCGAACTCGTCGCTGCTCAAGCGTTTGGTCTTGCGCCAGTCGTCGCTGCGGCCGGCGTGATAGTGGCCGTCGGCACGCTTGGAGATGATGCCTTCGTAGTGTCGGTCGGCGGCCAACTCATAGGCGGCTTCGCCGTCGCCTGCGATGTGCGAACTCAGGCCCAGCCGTGCGGGCGGCGGCTCGAGCAAGCGCGCAAGCAGGCGCTTGCGGTCGAGCAGGGTGGCCTTGCGCAGGTCGACGCCTTCCAGATGCGGCAGGTCGAACAGCATCAGGGTGAGCGCACCGGTCCTCTCGCCGGACAAAATGCCTTGCAGGAGATTGAAATCCGCCTTGGTGCCGGCGCCGGCGATCAGCTCGCCGTCGAGCTGGGCCTGCTTCAGCCGCAAGGACGCCAGCGCCGAGACGATGTCCGGCAGGCGCTGCGTCCATTCCACGCCGCTACGCGACCACAGCCGGACCCTGCCGTCGACCACCGTCGTCAGCAGGCGGTAGCCGTCCCATTTGAGCTCGTGCACCCAGCCGTCGCCCGCGGGCGGTCGCTCGTGCAGACGCGCGAGCTGGGCTTCGAAGGCCTGGTCGCGGATGCGGGCTTTCGTGGCACCGGCGATCGCCAGCGCCCGCGCGCCCCAGTCGATGCGACGGCGGCGCGACGGCGCGGCGACTTCGCTCAGGCGGCGTTTGCTCGCCTTGCCGGTGCCGGCGCGCCTGCGGTCCGCGGCGGGCGCGGGCGTGACGTCGCCCAGCAGGTCGTCGGCCTCCAGGACGCTGGCGTATTCGTCGGCTTCCTTGAACAGCAGCCATTGCGGTTGCCGCGCCGGCTTGCCGGATCGGACCAAGTGCCAGGCGCCCTTGAGTTTGCGGCCGTGCAAGGCGAAGCGCAGGTGGCCCTTGGCCAGTTGCGTCTCCACGTCGTCGTCGGTGGTCCATGCGCCGTGGTCGAATTGGGCGACGTGGCCGGCGCCGTACTCGCCTTCGGGAATCGCGCCTTCGAACGCGGCATAGCCCAGTGGATGGTCCTCGACCTCCACGGCCATGCGCTTGATCTTGGGGTCGTAGGACGGCCCTTTGGGCACGGCCCAGCTTTTCAGCACGTCGCCTACCTGCAGGCGGAAGTCGTAGTGGCGACGGCCGGCGTGGTGCAGTTGCACGACGAACTGCGGTCGATCGCCGTGCCGCGGTCCCGTCTTCGCAACCGGCTCCCGGGTCTTGTCGAAGCGCCGTTTGCGCTGGTACTCGCTCAGACTCATTGCGGCGTCCGCTCGCAGGCGCCGGGCAATACGCTGGGCGGCGGACGAGTGGCCATGGCGCGATCCGGGCCTCTAGCTTTCGCTTATCAGGGAGAGCAGGGGCCGTCGGCCCATACGGCTCGACAGCAGCGCCTTGAGCGGATCCAGGCTCACGTTTTCGTAGGCGTAGGCCGTAATGTTGTGGCGCCCGTGGTAGTACTCGTAGCGCCGGCTGTCCTGGCTGCGGCGGATGCAGCCGACCCTCTTGCCGTCGCAGTACACGTCGATGGCATCCGCGCTCGATCCTTTGCGGAACGTGACTTGCATAAGTCTGCTCCCGAGACGTATCGCGATCGGATGGTGCGCACCGGCGCGTGCACAGCGCGTCAGCAAGGCCGATCCAGTCGAAACCCTGAACGGCCGATATCCCGTCGATCTCGACGCGCAGCGCGGCGACGGGACGCGAGCCCCGCCGCCGCGCCGTCGCCGGCGTCCTACTGCTGGGTCGGAATGTTGACCTTGTCGATGCCGTGGAGGACGCCGTTGCTGGAGCCTATGTCGGCCGCGGTGATGCGTGCGCCGTCGATGCTGATCGTGTCGTCGAGCACGGCGATCGGCGCCGATTGGCCGTTCACGGTTCTGGCGTTTTCCCACTGGCCGATATCGGCCACCAGCCTGCGTCCGCTGACGACGTGGTAGTTCAGCAGCGAGGTCAGCTCTTGCTTGTTCTCGGGCTTGAACAGGCGCTCCAGATCGCTGGCTGGCAGCTTCTCGAAGGCTGCGTCGGTGGGCGCGAAGAGGGTGTACGGACCTACGCTGCGCAGGATGTCGCTCATGCCGGCGCGGTCGATCGCCTGACCGAAGGTCTTGAACGAGCCGTGGGCGGCGGCGGTATCGACCAGGTTCTGGCTGTTGGGCGCGCGGTTGTCGGGATTCATGCGATGAGTGCCTATGAGTGCGATCCGCACGAGGGCGGAATCGGGAACGGCCGTGGCCGCGACTCCCGCGTCGGCAGGAGGTCGAAAGGCTCAGTGCGGATGGGGAGGGAAGCGTGCTGCGCGGCTGAGTGGCCGTTACGACCTTGCGTCGTAGTGCCGCAGGAGCATGCGCGCGTCGGCGTTACTGATTCGTGATCGCAGGCGGGGTGCCGTCATGCGTCGTTTCGCGCGCGATGCGGGCCTCATCCGGCGCTCTCGCATCGCCGACCGCCGGTCCGAAACTTCAACGCCGCAGGCCGGTTGGTGCTAGTTTGAAGCTGCCTTCAAGGGCTGCGGCACAGCATGTGCTACGGGATCTTGTCCGCTCCAGCGAGACGATCTCATGAATCCGGTCAAGCGTCACCGCGTCGTCCGTCACTCAGCTGCGGCTGCGGGCGAGTCCGACCCGTATTCCCGTCCCGCCATCGAATCGGCGGAGAACGAGGGCTGGCCCCCACGATGGTTGGGTGCGCAGCTGGTTCAGATCCTGCATGCGGTGCCGGGCCCGCGGCCGGGTGGGCGTTGGTCGCGCAAGGAAATCGCGCCCAGCCCATGAGCAGCGGCCCGACCCTATGCGCCCTGGTTTTCTTCGTGTCGGCCATGCTGCTGGAAAGCGCGGTGTCGCTGCGCTTTCTGCTGCGCCTGAGGCGCAAACATCCCAAGCAATGGGCGCACGCGGCGCAGCCGCCGTTGTGGCAGGACCGTACGCTGTTCAGCGCACGTGAGACCATGCTCTATCTGAAGGACCACGCCTTCGTTTCCAGTCGGGATTCCAGCGGCATCCGCTATTGCGAACGCAATCGCGCGGCGATGCTGGCGGCCTACTGGATCACGGCCGTGGCCGGCGTGGCGTTCCTGGTCAGCGTGGCAACGAACGGATGGTAGGGCGCGCCACCGAAACCGCTGCGAGCGGCAGGACCAGCAATGGCCGCCTGTTCGAGCGCTATCGCGGGGTGGCCTATGAGATCGGCATCGCCGGGCACCGCGGCGGCCGCTTCGATCCCCAGGCCTGGGTGGAGGGCAGCGCGATCGGTATCGTCGGCGCCGGCGCCGGAACCTATGCCCTGGCGCTGGCCGACATCCGCGCCAGGGTCGAGATCCGGATTGGGCGGATGCTGCTTGGACTGGAATGCGCGGGCGAACCCCTGTAAACCGGAGTGTGGCGATGCGGCGATCCAACACCCATTCCTACGCAATCTCGGCCAAGAGGGGCTAGCCATGTTTCAGAAGAACGACGGCGAGTTTCAATTCGCCTTCGCGGGCTACGGGTCCTCGCGCGAGGACAAGCTCGCGCCGATGGTCGAAGTCGGCGATCAGGTCATATTGCGCGTCGACGCGGGCGACGAGCTCGATCACCAGTTGATCGTGCGGGTGCGCACCGCCGCCCCAGGGCAGGACTATCTGGGCGCGGTCGAAGGCTTCGAGGAACTGTCCGAGCGCGTGGCGGGTTTCCCGCGCGGGCAGATGGTCCGGTTCGCTCACGACGAGATCCACTTCTGCGACAAGTCGGGCATGCGCTCGCCGGATCGCGGCCCCAACAAGCGCGAGCGGGCCTAGGACGGCTCGCTCACTCCTGGCGCGTCGTCGCCAGGCGCAGGAAGGCTTCGTGCTGGTAGCGGCTCATGCGCAGCTGCTGACCGGTGTCCATGGTGACCACGTGGTGGCCGTTGAACCAGGGGTGGATGGCCTGGACGCGGCGCACGTTGACGATCGCCGAGCGGTGGACGCGGGCGAAGTGGCGCGGGTCCAGGCGTGCGGCCAGCGCGGCCATGGTCTCGCGCAACTCGTGCACGCGATCGGCCAGGTGGATCTCCACGAGGTTGCGGCTGGCCTTGATCCAGACGATGTCCTCGACCGGGATGAAGACCAGGCGTTCGTCCACGCGCACTGGGATGCGCTCCAGGTAGTCGTCGCGACGGCGCAGCGCTTCCAGCGCCTGCAGGATCTGCACGGAGGGCAGGGCGCCACCGTCGGCGGCCGCGTTCAGGCGCGCCTTCGCGCGCTGGAGGGTGGCGGCGAAGCGCTCGCGGCTGAAGGGTTTGACCAGGTAGTCGACCGCGTTGGCTTCGAAGGCGCGCACCGCGTATTGCTCGTAGGCGGTGACGAAGATCGTCGCCGGCATGCGTTCGGCGCCGATCGCGGCGACCACCTCCATGCCGGTCATCGCCGGCATCTGGATGTCCAGGAACACCAGATCGGGCCGTTGCGAACGGATCGCGACCACCGCCGAGGCGCCGTCCCCGCATTCGCCCAGCAGCTCGATCTGGGCATCGTCGCGCAGCAGGCGCACGATCGCGTGGCGCGCGATCGGCTCGTCGTCGATCACCAGCGCGGTCAGGTTCATGCGGGTACGTGCTCCGGCGCCTCGTCGGCTTCCTCGATCTCGCGGTAGGGCAGGCGTATGCGGCAGGCGACGCCGCTGGGCCAGATCATGTCGAGACGGATATCCGCGGTCTCGCCGTAGAGTTCCTTCAGACGCAGGCGGGTGTTGGACAGGCCGATGCCGTGCCCCAGCGGATCGGCGCCTTCCTCCAGCGTGCTGTTGCGGTTGCGCACATCGATGCAGAGCTGGGCGTCCTCGCGCCGGGTCTCGATCTCGATGCAGTCGTCGCCCACGCGGCGGCCGATGCCATGGCGGATCGCGTTCTCGACGATGGGTTGCAGGACCAGGCTGGGCACGGCGCAGTCGAGGGTGTCGGGGGCGATGTAGATGCGCGTGCTCAGGCGGTCCTTGAAGCGCATGCGCTGGATGCCGAGATAGAGATCGAGCAGGGCCAGTTCGCGGCGCAGGGTGATCTCCTGGCCATCGTAGTCCTCCAGGAACGCGCGCAACAGATCGCTCAGGCGCAGCAGCATGTCCTCGGCCGAGCGCTGATCCTCGTCCAGCAGGGTCACGATGGCGTGCAGGGTGTTGAACAGGAAGTGCGGCTGCAGCTGGGTCTTGAGCACCTGCAGGCGCGACTGCGCCAACTCGGTCGCGAGCCGGCTGGCCTCCAGTTCGCGCCGCGCCTGCTCGGCGCGGAAGTGCAGGGCCTGCTGGATCGCCAGCAGGGTCCAGTAGGTGAGCAGGCAGGTGGCGGTGTGCTTGCCGACGAACTGGCGGAATTGATCGGCGAAGGTGCTGGACTCGGTCACGCTCGAGATCAAGGCGCCGATCACCAGCGCCAGCAGGCTCACGCCGGCGCTGGCGAGCAGTTGGGTGCCGAACGAGTCCAGGCGGAACGGCGGCTGGATCGGGTAACGCTCGGCCAGGCGGAACACCAGCGGCGCCAACGCGGCCCAGGTGTACCACTGGATCGCCGACCAGCGCAGATAGTCGAAGGACGACCAGGTGCTGCCGCCCAGGGCGTCGTGCATGTAGCCCTGCAGGGCGAACACTGCCACCACCGCCGACCACAGGACGAGGTAGCGCGACAGGGCGATCTCGGTGCTGCCGAAGCGGATCTTCATCGGGCGCGGTCGTGAGGGATGTCCGCATCCTAGGCGCAGCGCTGGCCGGCTGGAAGCGCCGCACGCGCTCGCTACGATTGGTCGCCGCGCTGCGACGATTCGTCCCGAATCGCTTTCGCGCGCGGCGGCGGGCTGCCCTGATGGTCGCGCCGATGGCGACGCGCATGCGCGCCGCGGCGCCCCTTCATCCCGCCGGAGCCCCGCCATGCGCCCCATCCGTTTCGCCGTCGCCCTCACCCTGTGCGTCGCCGCCACGACCGCCGCGAACGCCCATGCCCGCGGCCGTTACCTGGAATTGGTCAACCGAGCCCACGACAGCGTGGTCGCCGTGGCGATCGCCGACGCCGGCCAGAGCGCGTTCCGCGACGCGGCGCTGGGCGAGTCGCTACGCGGCGGCGGCGGCTCGGCCACGATCGAGCTGGACGGCGAGGCCTGCCGGCGCGATTTCCGGGTCGCCTTCCGCGACGGCCGTAGCCAGCTCTATCGCGATATCGACGTGTGCCGCCGCCAGCGCCTGCAACTGCGCCCGTTTCCGCGCGAGCGCGAAGCCGGTGCGATGGCCCGGGAGTGAGCCGGGCCGTGCGCCGAGTGCACGGGCCTAGACCATCAGGCCCGTGCTGGACAGCGGCGAGCGCCCCATGCGAGCGCCGAGCACGCGTTTGAGTTCGTCCAGGCTACTGTTGCTGTAGGCATAGGCGAAGTCGTTGAGGACGCCGTGGTAGTACTCGTATCGCGCCTGGTCGGCGCTGCGGCGGATCCAGCCGACGTGCACGCCGCCGTAGCGCACCTCGATGAGCACGCCCTTTTCCGTAACGACTTCCAGATAGCCCAGATCCATGCTTGCCTCATGCAGTCGTGGCGACCGCGGCACCTTGCCTGTGCCTACATGAACGTACCGGCTCTGGTGGCCGCGACGCGCGGAATCCGTATGGGTTTGTGAAAACCGCGTCAGTGCCGCGTTCGCGCTCGCGCATTTGACGTTTGCGCGGCGCCGATCCAACAATCCGCCGGCCTTCCATTGCGGAACCCTCATGCCGGCCAGCCGCGACATCGAGATAGTCAACCTGATCAACGCGATCGTGCATCAGGCCACCGCGCGGTAGAAAATCGCCGGTGCTGGTGTTCGCCGACGCCGACCTGGACAAGGCGGCGCGCGCGATCGTCGGCGAGATCGCGTTCAAGAGCGGGCAGTACTGCGCGGCCGGTTCGCGTTTGTTCGTGCAGCGTTCGATCCAGGACGCCCTGCTGGAACGCATGCAAGCGGCGATGGACGGGATTCGCATCGGCGCCGGTTACGCGCAGGGCAGCGACATGGGGCCGATGATCTCGCAGCGCCAGCGCCAGCGCGAACGCGCGCAGGCCATCGTCGATCACAGCCTGAGCGAGGGCGCGCAGGCCTTGCGCGGCGGGCGCGCGCGGCCGGGGCCCGGCTATTTCTACGAGCCGACTCTGCTGACCCAAGCCACGCCGCACATGCGGATCGCGCGCGAGGAGATCTTCGCGCCGGTGCTGACGGTGATGGCTTTCGACGACGACGCGACGCCGGCGCAGGTCGCGGCGCTGGCCAACGATTCGCACTACGGCTTGTCGGCCAAGCTGTGGGCGCGCGACCTGGGCACGGTGCACGAGCTGATCGGACGACTCCAGAGCGGCCAGGTCATCGTCAACGGCGGCGGCGGCGAGGTCACGCTGCCGTTCGACGGGGTCAAGCAGTCCGGTTACGGCCGCGAGAACGGCCACGTCGGCCTGTCGGCCTACACCGAGATCAAGGCGGTGCGGCTGGGCTACTGACGGCGCCGGCTCAGGCCGGCGAACGCGCCAGTCGCGCCTGCTTGGCCGGCGGGCGGCTGGGCAGGGCGTGGCGCAGGATCCGCCACACCACCTGGCCGAACTGGCGCGGCAGCGAGCCGGTGTTGTAGTGCTGGCCGTAGCGCGCGCAGATCTCGCGCACGTCCACCGCCATCGCGGCGTAGCGGTGCGCGGGGATGTCGGGATAGAAGTGGTGCTCGATCTGATGGCTGAGGTTGCCCGTCATCAGGTCCATCAGCTTGCCGCCGGTGAGGTTGGACGAGCCGCGCAGCTGGCGCAGGTACCAATGGCCGCGCGATTCGCCGGCCACCGACTCCTTGGAGAAGGTTTCGGCGTCGGCGGTGAAGTGACCGCAGAAGATCACGGTGTAGGTCCACAGGTTGCGCAGCACATTGGCGACCACGTTGCCCAGCAGCACCGGCAGGAAGAACGGGCCGGCCAGCAGCGGGAAGAACACGTAGTCCTTCAGGACCTGACGCGCCATCTTGCGGCCGACCGGACGGAAGTGCCGGCGCAACTGCGCGGTACTGGTCTTGCCGATCCACCAGCGGCCCAGGCGCAGGTCCTGGATCGCCACGCCCCATTCGAACAGCAGGGCGAAGATCACCGCGACCAGCGGCTGGACCAGGTAGTAGGGCTTCCAGCGTTGCTCCGGGAACAGACGCAGCAGGCCGTAGCCGATGTCGTCGTCCATGCCGCGCACGTTGGTCCAGGTGTGGTGCTGGTAGTTGTGGGTCTTGCGCCAGTTGTCGCTGGTGCCGGCGATGTCCCATTCGTAGGTCTTGCCGTCCAGATGCGGGTCGCGCATCCAGTCGTACTGCCCGTGCATGACGTTGTGGCCCAGCTCCATGTTCTCCAGGATCTTGGACAGCGCCAGCAGCAGCACGCCCAGGATCCAGGCCGGCAGCAGCAGGGCCGGCAGGAAGGCGCCGCCGATCGCGCCGACCATCAGCGCCAGGCGTCCGCCCAGGCCGGTCCAGCGCACCGCGGCGACGATGGCGCGGATGTAGTCGGCGTCGCGCTGGCCGAGCTGGGCGGCGGTGCGCGCGCGCACCGCGTCGAGTTCCACGCCGAAACGTTCGAGTTCGTCGGGGCTCAGCGCACGATTGCGGGATGTGGTGGTCATGGGGGTCACAGATCGAGGACGAGATCGCTGGTGGCGCTGTTCACGCACAGGCGCAGCGCGGACACCGGCTCGTGTTGGACATCGCCGGTGTGCAGGTGGCGGGTGCTGCCCGAACGCTTACCGCAGGCGCAGGTGTTGCAGATGCCCATGCGGCAGCCGGAGGCGGGCTTGAGGCCTTGCGCTTCCAGCGCGCTGAGCAGGGACTGCCCGCGCGCCACGGTGAAGCTGCGTGCGCTCGCGGCCAGGGTGATCTCGACCGTGCCCTCGGTTTCCAGCGTGCGCGGCGGCGGGCTGAAGGCCTCGGCTTGGAACGAGCGTGCCTGCGTGGCGAGCAAGGCGCGCGCCTGGTCGACGAAACCGCCGGGGCCGCAGGCGTAGACCTCGCGCTGCGCGAGATCGGGCAGGCTGGCCAGCTGCGCGGCGTCGATGCGGCCTTCGCCCTCATCGCGCGCGAGCGCGGCCTCGCCGGTGAGCAGGAAGCGCACCTGGAACTGCGGATGCGCGGCCGCGTAGCCGCGCAGTTCGTCGACGAAGCACAGCTGCTCGCGCTTGCGCGCCCAGTACAACAGGCTCAGCGGGGCGGGCATGCCCTGCGCGGCCAGGGCGCGGGTGAGCGCGATCATCGGGGTGATGCCGCTGCCCGCGGCCAGCAACAGGCGTGCCACGTGAGCGCCCTTGTCCAGGCGCAGCTCGCCGAAGGCCGGGCCCAGGTCGAGCACATCGCCGACCTGGGCCTGTTCGCACAGATAACGGCTGAGCTTGCCGCCCTCGACCGCCTTGACCGTGATCGCGATGCGGCGGTCGCGGCCGGGCAGGCCGGTGGGGCTGTAGCTGCGGGTCACGCGGCAGCCGTCGATCTCGGCGCTGACGTTGAGGTGCTGGCCGGGCAGGCAGCCGGCCCAGTGGTGGTTCGGGCGCAGGACCAGGGTCACCGCGTCGGCGGATTCGGCACGGCGCTCAAGGATGCGCGCCAGCGGGCGTTCCCAGGACCAGGTCGGGTGCAGGCGCGAGGCCCAGAAATCGAACACGCCCGGCGACAGCCAGGGCCGGGCCAGGCGCCTGAATGGGCTGTCCGGGCGGCTGGAGTTGCGGGCGGGGGTGGGGCGGGGGCGGGCGCTCATGGGCAACACTATACACGTGAGAGCACAAGTGTATAGACACATGTATATTGACCGCCGTCGTTATGATGCAGGCCCGATCCCGTCCATGCTCGTCTCCGTGACCCAACACCCCGTAGCTGCCGACGACGATTCGACCTCCGCGCGCAAGGCCGCGATTTCTCGCGACGACCTGCTGGCCGCGGCGCTGCGCCTGATCGGGCCGCATCGCAGCGTGTCCAGCCTGAGCCTGCGCGAGGTCGCGCGCGAGGCCGGGATCGCGCCCAACAGCTTCTATCGCCAGTTCCGCGACATCGACGAGTTGGCGGTGGCCCTGATCGATCTGGCCGGGCAGTCGCTGCGCAAGATCGTCGGCGCGGCGCGCCGGCGCGCCGCGACCAGTCACAGCATCGTGCGCGACTCGGTCACCGCCTTCATGGAACAGGTGCGCGCCGACGACAAGTTGCTGCACGTGCTGCTGCGCGAGGGCACGGTGGGCTCGGACGCGTTCAAGCAGGCGGTGGATCGCGAGCTGACCTTCTTCGAGGAAGAACTGCGCATCGACCTGGTGCGCCTGTCGGCGGCAGACGGCGTGACCCTGCTGGAACCGGCGTTGGTGGCCAAGGCGATCACCCGCCTGGTGTTCGCGGTCGGCGCCACCGCGATGGACCTGCCGCCGCACAAGGACGCCGAGCTGATTCAGCAGCTGACCCAGATGGTGCGGATGATCCTGGCCGGCGCGCAGGCGATGGCGCGCGACTGAGGCCGCGGGGCGCGCTCGACGCCGCGCCGCCGATGCCGCGATCGCGCCGATCGCGTAGGCGCCGGATTCGACGGATGTAGCCGCGTAGCCGCGGCAGCGCGGCCTGGGCCGACGAATGTGGATGCGAAATCGCGAGCGCTAAGCTCGCCGGCATCCTGCACCCGCGCTCAGGGTGCGCTTGCGACCAGGGTCAGATGCGGCCGCGGCCGGCCCGGTGCGGTGACTTCGAAATGACGTACCTGGGTGCCCATGGCGAGCTGGCCGGACGGGGCGTAGATCTGCACGCGCACGTCCACCCGGTAGGCCTTGGCGTGCTCGACCGCGTCCTGGTGCGCGGCGGCGCCCGCGGCCTGCAGGTCGCGGTGCGGCTCGATCGTGGCCGGACTGCAGATCAGGCTGCCGTGGTTGTGCTGTTCGCGAAGTTCGACTCGGTACGGCATGGCGCAGGTCCCGGTGGCGTGGGCGGGGGCCGGCTTGGACGGGCCGGTGGTCGGGCGGGCATCCAGGGACGAGCGAGGTCCTGGTCCGGATCCGCGTTGGCTGCCAGACCGGGCCAGTCTGCACCCGCGTCGATGGCGAGTCAGTCGGCGCAGGCCTGATACGCATGTAGGAAAAATCCGAATCGGCCCGTTCATGTGTGCGCACGGCCGCCTCGCGGTCGGATGGTGGCGCGCGCCGATGACAGTCGTGCGTTGCCGCGCGCTGGCGGCGTGGGCCGCCCCTATAATCGGCCGGCGCCTGGCCTGGGCCTTCCCGGGGACGGTGGCGGTTCCTCACTACGTCAGGGCAGGGCATGCAGGATCTGGCAAGCGCACGCATCGCGGTCATCGGGCTGGGCTACGTCGGGCTGCCGCTCGCGATCGAGCTGGGCAAGCGCTACGACACCCTGGGCTACGACATCGACGCCGCGCGCGTGGCTGCGCTGGCCGCGGGCGAGGACGGCAACGGCGAGGCCGGCGCCGACGAGATCGCGGCCGCCGCGCGCCTGCGCTTGAGCGCCAACCCCGAGGACCTGCGCGACCGCGACGTGTTCGTGGTCACCGTGCCCACGCCGGTGGACGAGCACAAGCGCCCCGACTTCGGCCCGCTGGTGCAGGCCAGTCGCAGCATCGGCGGCCTGATGCGGCCGGGCGCGCTGGTGATCTACGAATCCACCGTGTACCCGGGCGCGACCGAGGAAATCTGCGTGCCCGAGCTCGAGCGCGCCTCGGGCCTGCGCTACAACCAGGACTTCCACGTCGGCTACAGCCCGGAGCGGATCAATCCCGGCGACAAGCAGCGGCGCCTGGTCGATATTCCGAAGGTGACCTCGGGGTCGACCCCGGAGGCGGCCGAGCTGGTCGATGCGCTGTACCGCAGCATCATCCTGGCCGGCACCCACAAGGCCTCCAGCCTGCGCGTGGCCGAGGCCGCCAAGGTGATCGAGAACACCCAGCGCGACGCCAACATCGCCCTGGTCAACGAATTCGCGCTGATCTTCCAGCGCCTGGGCATCGACACCACCGAGGTGCTGGAAGCCGCGGGCACCAAGTGGAATTTCCTGCCGTTCCGTCCGGGTCTGGTCGGCGGCCATTGCATCGGCGTGGATCCGTATTACCTGATCCAGAAGGCGCAGGCCGCCGGCTACCACCCGGAGATCCTGCACGCCTGCCGCCGCATCAACGACGCCATGGGCGAGCACGTCGCCGCCGACGTGATCAAGCGCATGATCCAGCGCGGCGTCGCCGTCGCCGGGTCGCGCATCCTGATCCTGGGCCTGGCGTTCAAGGAAAACTGCGCCGACCTGCGCAATACCCGGGTGATCGAACTGGCGCGCCAGTTCGGCGAGTACCGGGCCCAGGTCGATATCCACGACCCCTGGGTCGATGCCGACCACGCCTTGCGCGAATACGGGGTCGAGGTGGTGACGCAGCCGCAGGCGGGCGCTTACGACGCGGTCGTGCTGGCGGTCGCGCACGAGCAGTTCCGCGCGCTGGGCGCGGCCGGCGCGCGCGCCTACGGGCGCCCGGGCGCCTTGCTGTACGACATCAAGAGCGTCTACCCGCGCGACCAGGTCGACGCCCGACTTTGATCGTTCGATGCGACCCGCGCGACGCGCGGCCGCGTTATGCTCGCCGCAGCCCGCGATCGAACCGCCCGCCATGCGCTATGCCGTCTACATCGCCAGCCTGATCCTGCTGCTCGCATCGGTGCTGATCGCGACCCTGTGGGAACCGGATTGGTGGTGGGGCGCGCTCGCGTTCGGCGCCATCGCCGCGCTGGGCACCTGGGACCTGCTGCAGACGCGCAGCACCCTGCGCCGCAACTATCCGGTGCTCGCGCATTTCCGCTACGGCCTGGAATCGATCGGCCCGGAGATGCGCCAGTACTTCATCGAGGCCGATACCGCCGAGGTGCCGTACTCGCGCCAGCAGCGCGCCCTGGTCTATCAGCGCGCCAAGTCGGTCAACGACGTGCGCCCGTTCGGCACCCAGCAGGATGTGTACGGCCACGACTACGAATGGATCAACCATTCGATGTCGCCCACGCCGCATGTCGAACACGATTTCCGCATCGTCATCGGCGATGCCAGCGCGCAGCCGTACTCGGCCAGCGTGTTCAACATCTCGGCGATGAGCTTCGGCTCGCTGTCGGCCAACGCGATCCGCGCGCTCAATCGCGGCGCCAAGCTGGGCGGCTTCTACCACGATACCGGCGAGGGCTCGATCTCGCCGTATCACCGCGAGAACGGCGGCGACCTGGTCTGGGAAATCGGCTCGGGCTATTTCGGCTGCCGCGACGAGCAGGGCCGTTTCGACCTGGCGCGCTTCACCGCGGCCGCGGCCGATCCGCAGGTCAAGATGATCGAGATCAAGCTGTCGCAAGGCGCCAAGCCCGGCCACGGCGGGGTGCTGCCGGCGGCCAAGGTCAGCGCCGAGATCTCGGCCACGCGCGGCGTGCCGATGGGTCAGGACTGCGTTTCGCCGGCCAAGCACAGCGCCTTCGATTCGCCGCGCGGGCTGCTCGAGTTCGTCGCGCGCCTGCGCGAAGCCTCGGGCGGCAAGCCGACCGGCTTCAAGCTCGCGATCGGCCACCCCTGGGAATGGTTCGGCATCGCCAAGGCCATGCACGAAACCGGGCTGCTGCCGGACTTCATCGTCGTCGACGGCGCCGAGGGCGGCACCGGCGCGGCGCCGGCGGAGTTCATCGATCACGTCGGCGTGCCCATGCACGAGGCGCTGATGCTGGTCCACAACACCCTGGTCGGGCTGGAGCTGCGCGATCGCATCCGCATCGGCGCGGCCGGCCGCATCACCAGCGCCTTCGATATCGCACGCACCCTGGCGATGGGCGCGGACTGGTGCAACGCGGCGCGCGGCTACATGTTCGCGCTGGGCTGCATCCAGGCCCAGAGCTGCCACACCGATCGTTGCCCGACCGGTGTCGCCACCCAGGATCCCAGCCGCTGGCGGCGCCTGGACGTGCCGGACAAGGCCACGCGCGTGTTCCATTTCCACGACAACACGCTCAAGGCCTTGCGCGATCTGCTGTGCGCGGCGGGGCTGTCGCATCCGGAGCAACTGGGGCCCGAGCACATCGTGCGCCGGGTGTCGGCGACCGAGGTGCGTTCGCTGGGCGCGCTGTACAACTTCCTCGCGCCCGGCGATCTGATCGGGCGCATTCCGCAGCACGCGGTGTTCCAGAGCTACTGGGCCGGCGCGCGCAGCGATTCATTCGCCGCGCCCGACAAGGTGGCGTCGCTGCGGGCCAGCAAGTCCATGTGAGTCCGCGGTTTGCGGCGGCGCCCGCTTTCTGTGGGAGCGGCGTGAGCCGCGATCGAGCCCGCACACCGCAGCGCGAGCCCGACAGCCGTTGGAGTTCAATCGCGGCTCACGCCGCTCCCACAGAAGTCCAAAGCGGCCAAGCGGCAAGACTCAGAGCAGCTCCAACACCCGTTCCGGCGGTCGCCCGATCACCGCGCGGCCGCCGTGCACGAACAGCGGGCGTTCGATCAGCTGCGGATGCGCGGCCATCGCGGCGATCAGCGCCGCGTCGTCGAGGTTGGGGTTGTCCAGGCCGAGCGCGGTATAGGCGTCCTCGCCGTTGCGCAGCAGGGCGCGCGCGGGCAGGCCCAGCAGGTCCAGCAGGCCGCGCAGTTCCTCGGCGTCGGGCGCGCGTTCCAGATAGGCCACGATCTGCGGCTCGATGCCGCGCTCGCGCAGCAGCTCCAGCGCGCCGCGCGACTTCGAGCAGCCGGGGTTGTGATAGAGGCGGGTAGGGGACGAAGGCTGCATCGCGCGCTCCTGACGGCGGCAGTGCCGGCCGCGATCGCACGGCGACGGCCCACGGTACCGGCTCCGGAGAATCGAGCCGCGGAAAAGACGAAGGCCGGCTTGCGCCGGCCTTCGTCCGTATCTGGTGGGCGGTACAAGTTTCGAACTTGTGACCCCTGCCGTGTGAAAGCAGTGCTCTACCGCTGAGCTAACCGCCCAAATACTTGGGCCGCAGATTGTAGGGGGCGGGCGCGGACTAGGCAAGCCTTCCTCGTTGCCGCCCCCCGTGGCCTCATTCCAGCTGCGCGCGCGCGTAGGCCCCGTCCAGCGCCTCCATGGCGTCGATGGGCTTGAGTTTGGCGGCTTTTTCGTAGGCCGCGGCGGCCGCATCCTCCTGCTTGTCGCCGTGCAGCAGCATCAGCACGTTGCCCTGCTCGATGTAGGCGATCGGCGAGTCCGGAGTCAGCTTGAGCGCGGTCTTAATGTGCTTGTCGGCCTCGGCCGCCTTGGCGCCGTAGGTGAGGCCGCCGATCATCGCGCCGACCTTGCCGATGATCTCGGCGTGGTACAGCGCCATCGCGGTATGCGCCTCGGCGTGCTTGGGCGCCAGTTCCAGGGTGGCGTCGAGCGCGGCGCGGACCTTGCCGGCGATGCCGGCCTTGAGCGCCTTGGCGATGCTCAGGCCCTGGCTGTAGCGGCCCAGCGCGAAGGCGTGGCGGTAGTGGCTGTTGGCCTCGTCGGGCAGGGCCTTGACTGCGGCCTCGGCGAGCTTGGCCGCGTGCTCGTAGCGCTTGAGCTTCTCGGCCTCGTCGTCGACCAGATAGGTCGCGTGGATGCCCAGCGCCTTCACCGCCACCGAGGCGCCGACCGGGCCCAGCGCTTCGCCGGCGTCGAAGGCGGCCTTGAAATCGCCGCGGTGGAAGGCGCGCCAGGCGTCCTGCAGCGCGCTCGCGAGCGCGTCGGCATCCAGGCCCTTGGGCGCGGCCTTGCCGGCGGCGGCGATCAGCGCGGCCGCGCGCTTGGCGTCCGGATAGGCTTCGGTGTCGCCGGCGTGCAGCTTGGGCCAGGCTTTCTTGAGGGCGTCGCCGGCGTAGGCGTAGCCCTTGGCATCGTGCGGAAAAGCGGCCCAGGCGGATTTCGCGGCCATCTGCAGTCCTTGTCGTAAGTCGGTAGCGCAGCATCCCGCCACCGGCGGTGTTCTGGCAAGGGCCGGCGCCTAGTGTGATTGCTCCATGGCGCTTGGCCACAGTGGCGGTCGAGAAACCGGCCCTCCGGCCGGTCAGCGGAGCACTCAGATGGCAACCGTCAAACGCAAGACCCGCGCGCCCAAGGAAACCACGCTGCGCCACCTGTGGCTGGCCGGCCTCGGCCTGGTCGCGATCGCCCGCCGTGGCGGCTTCGACGCCGCCGGCCGCGCGGTCGAGCGCGCCGACGCACTGCAGCGCAGGGCGCAGAAGTTGGTACGCGAAACGCGCCAGAACCTGCGCGGGCAGTTGGACAACGTACGTGGCCAGGTCGAGCCGCGGGTGGTGAAGTTCAGCGCCGAGGTCGAGACCCGTCTGGCGCCGGTGCTGGACAAGCTGGGCCTCAAGCCCAAGGCCCAGCGCAAGGCGCGCAAGCCGGCCAAGGCCAAGAAGAAGCCGGCGCCGGCGCGGCGCGCGGTGCGCAAGCCGGCCAAGCGGACCGCGCGCAAGGCCTGAGGCCGCTGCGTTAGCGACGAGAAAGGGCGCCGATCGGCGCCCTTTTTTGTGGCTGGCGTCGGCGGTCGCGGCCGCTGCTGCGGATGGAATGCCGATCGCGGCTTACGCCGCTCCCACAGCAGGCGCCTGATTCCGTAACGACGGATTCGCGGTCAGTCCAGGTAGGCGCGGGTCAGCGAGTTGAGGTGGACGCGCTCGGCGTCGCGCAGGAACGGCGCCATCAGCATCATCACCTGGACGATGCCGTCGCGGATCGCGGCATGTTCGTCCTTGTCGCCGCGCGCGGAGGCGTAGTTGAGCCAGAAGGTGGCGATCACCAGCACGTTGGTGGCGGTGGCGGCCAGTTCGTCGCTGGAGGCGCGCATCACCCCGGCCTGGGACAGGCCGCGCATGACCGTATGCGCCTGTTCGTCGGCGCGCTTGAGGATGCGCGCGAAGCGCAGGCGCAGGCGGCGGTTGCGGCTGAGGATCTCGACCAGGTCGCGGTACAGGAAGCGGTAGTCCCAGATGCACTCGAACACCAGGTGCAGTTGCAGCCAGATGTCCTCCAGCCCGGGCAGGCGCCCCTGCGGCGCGGCGAGCGCGCCGTCCATGCGCTCCTCGTAGCGCGCGAACAGCTGCTCGATGATGTCGTCCTTGTTGCGGAAGTGGTAGTACAGGTTGCCGGGGCTGATCTCCAGCTCGTCGGCGATATGGTTGGTGGTGACGTTGGGCTCGCCCTGGGCGTTGAACATGGTCAACGCGGCGTCGAGGATGCGCTGGCGGGTCTGTTTGGCCACGGGGTCAACCCGCCCTGGATCGTGACGCCATCGGTCGGCGCGCCCCGCGCGGCATCAGTCGCGCAGCTTCTTCACGAGGTCGACGTACTTCTTCATCGCCTCGTCCTGGCCGGTGCCCTTGAGCTTGGCCCAGGCCTCGTACTTGGCGGTGCCGACGAAATCGAAGAATCCCGGCTTGGCGCCGCTGACGTCGCCCTCGGCGCCCTGCTTGTACAGCGCGTACAGGCGCAGCAGGGTGTCGTTGTCGGGGCGCTCGGACAGCGACTGCACATCCTTTGCGGCTTGCTCGAAACTGGACTTCAGATCGGACATGGTGTGCCCCTCCCGGCGACCAAGGTGATGGGGCATTACCGCACGCACCGGCGGGGTGGTCAATACGGAAGGGAATTGTCCGCGCGCCCGGGCTCTGGCAAGTTAGGCGTGTACCGCCGCCGCGCGGCCGACTTGGGGTCAAGGAGAGGGGCATGAGTTATTTCGTTACCGGCGCGACCGGGTTCATCGGCCGGTTCCTGGTCAGCAACCTGCTCAAGCGCAAGGGCACGATCCATGTGCTGGTGCGCAAGGATTCGCAAAAGAAGTTCGACGCCACGGCCAAGAAGATGGGCTGGGACCTGAAGCGGGTGATCCCCGTTTACGGCGACATGACCGCGGCCAAGTGCGGGCTCAGCGCGGCGCAACTGCGCGCGCTCAACGGCAAGATCAAGCATTTCTTCCATTTGGCGGCCATCTACGACCTCACCGCCAGCGCCGAGGCGCAGCGCGCGGCGAACATCGACGGCACCCAGCACGCGCTGGACCTGGCCGCGGCGATCGGCGCCGGCTGCTTCCACCACACCAGTTCGATCGCCGCCGCCGGCATGTACCAGGGCGTGTTCCGCGAGGACATGTTCGACGAGGCCGAGGGCCTGGACGATCCCTACCTGCGCACCAAGCACGATTCCGAGGGCCTAGTGCGCGCCGAGAAGCGCGTCAAGTGGCGCATCTACCGGCCCGGCATGGTGGTCGGCCACTCGCAGACCGGCGAGATGGACAAGATCGACGGCCCCTACTACTTCTTCACCTTCCTCAAGAAGCTGCGCGAGATGCTGCCGCCGTGGATGCCGACCCTGGGCATCGAGGGCGGGCGCATCAACATCATCCCGGTCGATTACGTGGTCGACGCGATGGACCACATCGCGCACAAGCCCAAGCTGGACGGGCATTGCTTCCACCTGACCGATCCGGAGCCGCAGCGCGTCGGCGAGGTGCTCAACACCTTCGCCCGCGCCGGCCACGCGCCGGAGATGACCATGCGCATCGACGCGCGCATGTTCGCTTTCGTGCCCTCGGGCATCCGCGGCGCGGTCGGCAACCTGCCGCCGGTCAAGCGCTTCATCGGCATGCTGCTGCGCGACTTCAAGATTCCCAAGGAGGTGATGAAGTTCATCACCTATCCGACCCGCTTCGACAACCGCGAAACCGAGCGCGCGCTGCGCGGCAGCGGGATCAAGGTGCCGCACCTGGACGGCTACGCCTGGCGCCTGTGGGACTACTGGGAACGCCACCTGGACCCGGACCTGTTCATCGACCGCACCCTCAAGGGCAAGGTCCGCAACAAGGTGGTGGTGATCACTGGCGGTTCCTCGGGCATCGGCCTGGCGACCGCGGAGAAGGTGGCCGCGGCCGGCGCGATCACGGTGATCGTGGCGCGCGGCGAGGAGGAGCTGTTCAAGGCCCGCGACGCGATGAAGGCGGCCGGCGGCAAGGTCTTCGCCTACACCGCGGATCTGGCCGACATGGCCGACTGCGACCGCCTGGTCAAGCAGATCCTGGCCGAGCACGGCCACGTCGACATCCTGGTCAACAACGCCGGCCGTTCGATCCGGCGTTCGATCGAGCTCAGCTACGACCGCTTCCACGATTTCGAGCGCACCATGCAGCTCAACTACTTCGGCAGCCTGCGCCTGATCATGGGCTTCATGCCGAAGATGACCGAGCGCCGCAAGGGCCACATCATCAACATCTCCTCGATCGGCGTGCTGGCCAATTCGCCGCGTTTCTCGGCGTATGTGGCCAGCAAGGCGGCGCTGGACGCGTTCAGCCGCTGCGCCCAGGGCGAACTGTCGGGCAAGGGCATCAGCTTCACCACCATCAACATGCCGCTGGTGAAGACGCCGATGATCGCGCCGACCAAGATGTACGACAGCATCCCGACCCTGAGCCCGGACGAGGCCGCCGATCTGGTGGTGAAGGGCATCATCGAGAAGCCCAGCCGCATCGCGACCCGCCTGGGCATCTTCGCCTCGGTGGTCAACGCGCTGGCGCCCAAGGCCTACGAGGTGGTGATGAGCACCGCCTTCGAACTGTTCCCGGACTCGGCCGCGGCCAAGGGCGATCGCAAGGGCCTGAAGGACGAGCACGCGAGCAACGAGCAGATCGCGTTTGCGGCCTTGATGCGCGGCGTGCACTGGTAGGCGTAGCGCGAATCGCGGGTATGGAATCGGCCGCCTTGCGCGGCCGATTCTTTGTCCGGGGTAGGGGCAGAGCGCTGGGCGGTGGCGATGCGGTTCGCCTTCGGCTCACCACATCCTACCTACGCGATTCCCCCCTTTGAAAAAGGGGGGCTAGGGGGGATTTGCTGTTGCTGGTGCCTTGTGCTTTTCGAGCGAGAAGCAAATCCCCCCTGGCCCCCCTTTTTCAAAGGGGGGAAGAGCATCAGCGGGGAAGAGCAGCAGCGGGGAAGAGCCTCAGACGGGGAGGATCGTCGGAGGCGACAACTTCCAACAGACGAACGCGCTCAGTAAGTCTTGCACTGCAGGAAACGCACCCGCTTGTCGCTGCCCGGCGGCGGCTGCAGTTGCAGACGCGAGGAGCGCAGGAAGGCGTAGCGCTCCAGGATGGTGCAGATCTCCTTGGCGTCGGTCTGGTCGTCCTCGCGCAGCTGGTACACCAGCAGCGTCGACGAGGTCGACCACAACGCGCGCTCCACGTTCGGTAGCGACGAGACCATGCGCATCACTTCGGCGCGTTCGTATTGCTCGCGATTCGGGTCGGCCGGCGCGGGCGCGGTCAGCACCGGTTCGGCGGTGGCGGCCGGCGGCGCGGCAGCGGCCGGAGCGGCGGCGATGGGCGCCACCGGCGCGGCGTCGAGGTTACGCGGCGGATCCGGCAGCAGCAGGCTCGCCAGCGCGCCCAGCACGATCGCCGCGGCCCAGCCGAACAGGGTCTCGCGCATCACCCGCTTGCGCGTGCTCGCGGTCAGGTCGTTGCGCAGCGACTCCGGCAGCAGCGGGCGCACCAGCGCCCACAGCGCGGGGCCGTCGTAGCGTTCCAGTTCGGTCCCGCGCACTTCGACGTCGGCGATCCGGCCGGGCGTGGCCAGCACGCCGCCGCTGGCGCCGGCGAAGCGCACCGCGTTGGCGAACTCGGCCACCACCGCGGCGCTGACCTGGTAGTCGGCATGGCCCTGCTTGCAGGCCAGCAGCCAGGGGCGGCCGTCGCGCTGTAGGCGCAGCTCCTCGGATTGGGTGCCGCGTTCCAGGGTCTGCTCGACCGATTCGGGTTCGAAGCCGCGCGGCTGCAGGGCTTCCACCACCAGGCGCGAGAATTCGCGCCAGCGCATGGTCGCCAGGGCGTCGATGCCGGCCTTGGTCTCGGCGCGGCGACGGCGGTACAACCACAGATAGGCCGTGATCGCGCCGCCGGCCAGCACGGCGGTCAGGAGCGCGGTCAGCAGCGAAACAGCATTGGACATGCAGGCCTCAGGCCGAATGTGGGGCGCAAAATATACGCCACTCGGCACCTTCAGCTGCGGCCGTGGCTCACGCTATGCGCGAGCGGCCACACCGCGAACACAGATCGGCGCCGGTTTCCACAGAAACGCGGGCGCCCGCGGGCGGCGGACAAAGAAAGCCCGCCAGTCCGAAACCGTAAGGGGAGGGGAGCATACGGAGCGACGGACTGGCGGGCTTAGCGGGTCGCGCGGCCGGCGTTCAGGCGCGCGAGCTGGAGCATTGAAGCGCTGCGGCCGGGCGGCGGACCGCCCGGCTGGGGTGGATCAGGGAGCGACCGGCGGCTTGGGCTTGGCGATCGACTTGCGCGGCGCCTTGCTCGCGGCCTTCTTGGCGGCCGGCTTCTTGGCCGGCGCCTTCTTTGCGGCGCTGGCCTTCTTGGCCGGGGCCGGCTTGGCGGCGACGCGCTTGGCGGCGGGCTTGCCGCCCTGGCGGCGCAGTTCGGCGGTCAGGGTGTCGACGCGCTGGCTGAGGCCGGCGAGGTCGTCGCGGCCCGGTACGCCCAGCTTGACCAGGGCGCGCTGCACGCGCTCTTCGAACACCTTCTCCAGGCGGTCCCAGGTGTCGGCGGCGCGCTCGCGCGCGTGACCGACCTTGGACTCGACCACGTCGCGCAGGGCATCGGCCTGACCGCCGGTGAACTTGCGCGCGGTCTGCTCCAGGTTCAGGCCTTCCTTGACCAGGCCTTCGAACAGCTTGGTGCCCTCGGCCTGGGCGCGACCGAACGCGCCGACGCCGGCCAGCCAGATCTGCTGCGCGGATTCGCTCAGGGTCTTGGACAGGCGCTCGGCCTGCTCCTGGGCGCTGCTGCTGGCCTTGCCGGCCGTCGTTTTCTTAGCGTTCTTCTTGAACTTGGCCATGTGCCCTCCAAGCGGGCGTGAATTCGATGTCACTGCACGATGGGCGCGCTGTCTAGAGTTTTCACACCATTGGACGGGACGCGCGGCCAAGGCCGACGAAAATCAGCGAAGCCGGCGCTGCCAGCCCGTAGGATGTGGTGAGCCGAAGGCGAACCGCATCATCGCGCCGAACCGAACCTCCGTGCCGGTGCGGTCATCACCGCACCCTACGGCTACTTGGCCCTGGCGCGCTTGCGACGGCTCGTCACCAAATGGTCGACATCGTCCAGCGCCCGGCGCAGGCGTGCGGTGGTTTCGGTGTCGCGCGAGGGCGGCGCGATGCCGTCCAGGACCGAGCGCTGCGGATCGGCCAGGACCTCCTCGCGCAGGCGGATGCCGTGCGCGGCCAGCACCGGTCGCAGGGCATCGGCGCGCTGGCGCAGGTCGGCCAGGGTGTTGCGGTAGGCGATCTCGCAGATCCGCCGCCGCGCCGAGAAACTGAAGGCGTTGGTGAAGAACAGCTCGCCGTCCTCGGCATTGGGCTCGAACACCAACTGGTCGATGTTGGGGTACTGCTGGGCGTAGCGCGCCAGGCCGACCTGCATGCGCGATTGCAGCAGGGTGCGGAAGGTCTGCGACAGCACCGCCGGCAGGCCGCCCGCGGCCAGGCTGTTGTCCTCGGCCACCGGCGCGCCGCCGTGGTTGTGGTTGAACGGCACCAGCGGATTGATGCCGATCAGCAGGTCGATGCCCTGTTCCAGCACCAGCGAGGCATGCATGGTCCGGCGCAGCGCGCCGTCGACGAAATGGCGTCCGCGGATATTCACCGGCGGGTACAGACCGGGCAGGGCGGCGCTGGCCTGGACCGCCTTGGAGATCGGGACGTCGTTCCAGTCGTCGCCGCCGAAGCGCACCGCGTCGCCGCTGTCGATGTCGACCGCGACCACGTACAGGCGCGCATCGAGTTCGCGGAAATCGTTGCTGCGGCCGCGCCGGGTGAAGACCTCGCGCAGGAAGCGCTCGACCTCGCCGTTGTCGAACAGGCCGTTCGGGATCAGGCCGCCGAAGCGGGTGATCAGGTCCGACCAGCGCGCCTCGCGCGGCGAGAACAGCAGCTCGCGCCACCACTGCGTGGCCAGGCGCGGGAAGCTCGCGGCGCGCTTCATGTATTCGAAGAAGGCCGGCCGCATGAAGGTCTCGGGCCGGAACTGGACGTCGTCGCTGTCGCCGGTGATGAAGATCCGGCACATCTCGGCGGTGTCCATGCGGTTGGCCAGGCCCGCGGCCAGGAAGGCGCCGCTGCTGACGCCGACGTAGCAATCCAGGCGGGTCAGGTCGAGGCCCTCCAGGGCTTCGTCCAACGCGCGCAGCGCCCCCAGTTCGTACATGCCGCCGATCGGACCGCCGCCGGCAATGGCCAGGCCGATCTTGGCCGGCGCGCCGGTGCTACGCGCCCGTTGCTGGGCGGAATGGAGTGACAGCATGAGGTGAGCGGCGACCGTGCGGAGGAGTATCCCGCGAGTGTAGCCGACCGCGGCGGGCACGCCAGACGCCGCGACTTTGGTCGTAGCCAGGGGCGGTTGCGGCAGCCGGCCGCGGCCGCGATCATGCGCTCGATGTCCAGGACGACCGACCTTTCCGCCCGCCTGAGCGACCTGCTGGCGCGCCATCAGGCCCTGCACGACCCACGACAGGAGTCGCGCAACGGCTTGCGCTGGTTGCCCGAGGTACGCGCGTGGCAGGCCTGGCGCCTGGAGGCCAGCTTCGACCGCTTCCTGCGCGACCCACGACGGCGCCCGGCGGCGCAGTTCTTCCTCAGCGACGTCTACAACGACCACGACTTCAGCCGCCGCGACGCCGACATCGCGCGGGTGCTGCCGATGATGCAGCGGCTGTTGCCCTCGGCGCTGTTGAGCACGGTCGCCGACGCGATCGAGCTGGGGCTGCTCACCCACGCTTTCGACCTGCGCATGGCCCAGCGCCTGCAGACCCTGGCGCCGCGGCGCCGGCGCCTGGACGCGGCCCTGTACGCGCTGGCCTACCGCGACTGCGGCCTGCCGCGCCTGCGCGGGCACCAGATCGACCTGATCGGACGCGTCGGCCTGGGCCTGGGACGGGCGGTGCGGATGCCGGGCGTGGCGACCTTGCTGAAACTCTCGCGCGGACCGGCCAAGGCGGCCGGCGTGGCGGAGTTGCAGGGCTTTC
Organism: Lysobacter sp. Root916; assembly: GCF_001429785.1. GTDB lineage: Bacteria > Pseudomonadota > Gammaproteobacteria > Xanthomonadales > Xanthomonadaceae > Lysobacter. The sequence goes on from NZ_LMJF01000001.1 coordinate 941,728, forward strand.
TCGAACGCGGCTTCGCGGCCTTCGGCCAGTTGGGCGACGTGCGCGAGTTCATCGCCGAGATCGAAGAGGACGAACGCGAGGTCGCGCAGCGCCTGTTCGAGGGCGATCCGGACCCGTTTCCGGGGTTGGAGTAGGGCGGGCTTGCTAGATCTGTCGGTTGGGGGCGAGCCCGCTCAGGACGACCGCGAGGTCACTTCGGGGCGCGCCCGGGTGGCTGTGGCCGCGCGGGACTGCGCGTGACTGCGTGCGACTCGTATGACTGCGCGAGATGACGACGTCGTGCTTGGCGACTAGGTCAGACCAAGAGCGCCAGACCTGCGGCGCCCGAATCACGCAACGCAACTCGAGGACGATCCCCCGAGTCGAAGCCGCGCAGCGGCGCTAGCGCCGCCGCGCTCGTCTTACTTGAAGCGCTCGTCCAACACCCGCCGGATCTCGCTTTCGATCGGGCCTTTGAGCGCGCCCAGCAGGAAGCCCAGGCTCGCGGTCACGCGCAGCTGCTTGGGGCCCAGCGCGATCTTGCCGTCGACGCCGCTGCGGGCGAAGTTGAGGGTGTCGCCGGCCCAGTCGTACTCGATGCCGAAGCGTTCGGCCAGCTTTTCCGCCACCTCTTCGACGGCTTTGCGGGCCTTGGACGGCGTCAGCGAATGATCGTGGCGGATATCGATGCTCGACATAAACGGTTCCCTCCCAGGGTCCGCCTATTGTGCGGGCGTGACGCGCCGCATCCAAGAGTGCGCCGACAGCGGCCGTCGATGCGGTGTGCGTGATGGCCGCGCAGCATGCTAGATTTCCGCTGCGTGGAAAGCCTAAGACTGCGATACCCCAACCGCGAACATGCCGACCTGGCCCTGAGCCCGGGCGTGCATGCGATCGGCCGCGACGCCGACGGTCGCACTGCCCTGGTCCGCGACGGCGCGGACGCGGTCGCACAGGTGTGCGTGGACCGTCGCGGCGTATGGCTGCAGGTGCGCGAAGGCGTGCGCGGCCTGCACGTCAACGGCCGCCCGGTGCGGCGCATGGCGATGCTGCGCGCGGGCGACACGATCTTCCTGGACGGCGTCGAACTGCTGTTGCTCGCCGGCGAGCCCTTGCCGGCCCCGGCCGACTATGGTTTCGGCGAGGCGCCGGAGAGCCGTCTGGTGATCCGCGGCATCGCCGGTCCGCATCACGGCCGCTGCTATCCCTTGGACAAGCCGCGCACCATCGGCCGCGCCAGCGAGTGCGATATCCGCATCGACGACGCCTCCTTCGCCGAGCGCCACGCGCGCCTGGAAGCGCACGCCGACGGCGTGGTCCTGCGCGATATGGGTTCGGTGGAAGGCAGCCTGGTCAACGGCCGCTCGGTACGCAACGCGCTGCTGCGGCCTGGCGATCAACTGGTGCTGGAATCGCAGCACCGCTTCGTGATCGAAGCGCCCAGCCGCGGCGGCGGCGGCGAGCCGCCGCATACCCCGCATCCGGTCGAATTCGAGGCCGAAGAGCGCACGCGCCCGGCCGCGGCCCTGCCGTCGTCGGTGCGGCGCATGCCGTGGCTGTTATTGGCGGCCGCGTTGCTGGCCGCCGCGCTCAGCCTGCTGCTGCTGTACGGCGCGAGCTGAGCGCGCGCAGCTTCTTCCACACCCGCCAGCCCAGCAGCACGGCCAGGATCGCCGCGTACAGCAGCGGCTCGCGGATGTCGGACTTCACCAGCCACCAGAAGTGCAGCACCGCCAGCACTGCGATCGCGTAGATGAGCTGATGCAGCCGGCCCCAGAGCCGGCCCAGCTTGCGCATCGCGGCCTGGGTCGAGGTCAGCGCCAGCGGCACCAGCAGCAGCCAGGCCAGGAAACCGACGGTGATGTAGGGCCGCTTGAGGATCTCCTCGAAGATCTGGGTCCAGTAGCCGCGCAGGTCCAGGACCAGGTAGGCGGCGAAATGCAGGCAGGCATAGAAGAACGCGTACAGGCCGAGCAGGCGCCGGAACCGGATCAGCACCGCTTGCCCGCTGAGCTGGCGCAGCGGCGTGATCGCCAGGGTCAGCAACAGCAAGCGCAGCGCCCACAGACCCAGGCGGTGCTCGATCTCGGCGACCGGGTCGGCGCCGAGGCCGCCGCTGCCGGTCAGGAACTCTTCGCGGATCTGCCAGGCCAGGATCGCCGCCGGGGTCAGCGCGAGCAGGTGGACCAGGGTTTTGGCCGCGATCATGGCCTTGGATGCGGCGCGGCGCGGCGCCGGCCGCGCGGCGGCGGCCGGAGTGCGGTCGTTCATGCGCTCAGAACCACTGCTTGAGGTTCATGCCAGCGTACATGGACGCGACCTGGTCGCCGTAGCCGTTGAACGGCCGGGTCGGGATGCGCTCGGCGAACAGCTTGCTGGCGGTGCCGGCGATGCGGCGTTCGCTCTTCTGGGTCCAGCGCGGGTGATCGACGTTGGGGTTCACGTTGGAGAAGAAACCGTACTCGCTGGACTGGGCGTCGTTCCAACTGGTGAACGGCATCTTCTCGACGAAGGTGATCGCGACGATCGACTTGATGCTCTTGAAGCCGTACTTCCACGGCACCACCAGCCGCAGCGGCGCGCCGTTCTGCTGCGGCAGCGGCTTGCCGTACAGGCCGGTCGCCAGCAGGGTCAGCGGATGCATGGCTTCGTCGATGCGCAGGCCTTCGCGGTACGGCCAGTCCAGCGCGGGGTAGGCCAGGCCCGGCATCTGCTTGCGGTCGGCCAGGGTGGTGAAGGCCACGTACTTGGCCTTTGAGGTCGGCTGGAAGCGCTTGAGCACCTCGCCCAGCGGCACCCCCAGCCAGGGGATCACCATCGACCAGCCTTCCACGCAGCGCAGGCGGTAAATGCGCTCCTGCGGCGTCAGGCCCTTGAGCAGGTCGTCCAGGGCCAGGGCGCCGGGCTTGGCGCAGGCGCCGCCGACGGCGACCGTCCAGGGCCGGGTGCGCAGGGTCTTGGGCGCCTTGCCGGGATCGGCCTTGCCGGTGCCGAACTCGTAGTAGTTGTTGTAGCTGGTGACGTCCTCGTAGCGGGTCAGGGTTTCGTCGGTGCGGAAGCCCGAGGCCGCCTGCGCGGGCGTGATCGCGGTCTTGGGCGCGGGCGGGGGCTCGGCATCGGCGCAGCCGGCCAGGCCCAGCGCGGGTGCGGCGGCGAATGCGGCCAGCAGGCGCCGGCGCTCGCGGTAGACGGTTTCGTCGGTGATTTCGCGGGCGGGGAGGGTAAAGGCGTCGCGCAATGCCATTGGAGCTGACTCCTGCAGGAAGCGGGTGCGGCGGGAACCGTCGCGGGGTCGTACGGGAGATACGGCCGGGTTAGCCATATAGAGGCAGCCGGAGGGGTAAAAGTTGCGCGGGTAACCAAGGCGCGCGCAAGTGTTGCACTGCGGCATACTTGGGCTCCAACCCCACTCCCACGGAGCACCCGATGTCCCGCGCGTTCAACTTCAGTGCCGGCCCCGCGACCTTGCCCGAAGCCGTCCTCCAGCAGGCCCAGGCCGAAATGCTGGACTGGCATGGCGTCGGCGCCTCGATCGTCGAGCTGAGCCACCGCGGGCCGGAGTTCCTGCAGGTCGCGCAGGAGGCCGAAGCCGACCTGCGCACGCTGATGTCGATCCCCGCGGACTATGCGGTGCTGTTCCTGCAGGGCGGCGCGACCACCCAGCAGGCCTTGATCGCGCTGAATTTCGCCGCCCCGGGCCAGACCGTGGACTACGCGGTGACCGGCCACTGGGGCAAGACCGCGCTCAAGCAGGTCAAGCCCTACGTCAACGCCAAGGTGGTCGCCGATGGTGAAGCTGGCGGCTATCGCGACATCCCGGCCTACGGCGAGTGGCAGCTGTCCAAGGACGCCGCCTACGTCCACTACACCGCCAACGAAACCATCCACGGCGTCGAGTTCCGCGACATTCCGCAGACCGGCGACGTGCCGCTGATCGGCGACTTCAGCTCCAGCATCGTGTCCGAGCCGCTGGACGTGTCCAAGTTCGGCGTGATCTACGCCGGCGCGCAGAAGAACCTGGGCCCGGTCGGCGTGAGCGTGGTGATCGTGCGTCGCGACCTGCTCGAGCGCGCCGGCCAGCCGCGCGCCGAGATCCTCGACTACCGCGCCCACGTCAAGGGCGAGTCCATGCTCAACACCCCGCCGACCTGGAACTGGTACCTGGCCGGCCTGGTGTTCAAGTGGATGATCGCGCAGGGCGGCGTGACCGAGTTCGCCCAGCGCAACGCGCGCAAGTCGGCGCTGCTGTACCAGACCATCGACAACTCCGGCGGTTTCTATCGCAACGAGGTCGCGGCCGCCGCGCGCTCGCGCATGAACGTGCCGTTCTTCCTCAAGGACGAAGCGCTGGACAAGCCGTTCCTGAAGGAAGCCGAGGCCGCCGGCCTGATCTCGCTCAAGGGCCACCGCGCCCTGGGCGGCATGCGCGCCTCGATCTACAACGCGATGCCGGAAGAAGGCGTGCAGGCGCTGGCGACCTTCATGCAGGACTTCCAGCAGCGGAATGGGTGAGCCACCGCGCTTAACCGATGCCTCATTGGCATCGGTTGCGGTGGCGAACGCCCGGCCATGGGTGAGCAGCCGTGCTCAGTCGATGCCCTATCGGCATCGACTACGGTAGCGAACGCACGGCCATGGATGGCCGGGCCGGACGGTCCTCAAGCGAGCTAGTCTCGCCATGGACGGCAGCCTAGAACTCCAGCTCGCGTCGTAGATTTTCGTAACCCTCAAAGATCCTCGTACCTCAGCACCACCTCCGGCCGAGCCCCCCGGACCCACGAGACAACCATGGCAAAGAACCCCACCAAGCCCGCGCCGCCGAAGCCGAAGCCGAACAAGGCCGCCGCCAAACCGGCCAAAGCCGCGAAGCTCAAGCCCGCCGTCCCCGAGCCCACGCCCGAGCCGCCCGCACTCGACCTCCCGACCCTGCGCACCCGCATTGACGGCATCGACCAGCACATCCAGCAGCTGATCGCCGAGCGCGCCCAGTTCGCCAACCAGGTCGGCAAGGCCAAGGGCAAGCTGGCGGCGGCGGTGGACTATTACCGCCCCGAGCGCGAGGCCCAGGTGCTGCGCCGCGTGGTCGACCGCAACGACGGCCCGCTCAACGACGAAGTGCTGGTGCGGCTGTTCCGCGAAATCATGTCGGCCTGCCTGGCCCAGCAGGAGCCGCTCAAGATCGGCTTCCTCGGCCCGGAGGGCACGCATTCGCAGCAGGCGGTGTTCAAGCATTTCGGCCACTCGATCCACGGCCTGCCGCTGTCCAGCATCGAGGAGGTGTTCCAGGAGGTCGAAGCCGGCAACGCCGATTTCGGCGTGGTGCCGGTGGAAAACTCCACCCAGGGCACGATCCAGTCGACCCTGGACATGTTCCTGACCTCGAAGCTCAAGATCTCCGGCGAAGTCGAGTTGCGCGTGCACCAGCACTTGCTCTCGCGCAGCGGCCGTATCGAGGACATCGAGCGCGTCTACTCGCATCCGCAGTCCTTCGCCCAATGCAAGGCCTGGCTGCGCCAGTACCTGCCCAAGGCCGAGAAGATCGCGGTGGCCAGCAACGCCGAGGCCGCGCGCCGCGCGCGCAACGCCGACGACGCAGCCGCGATCGCGGGCGCCAGCGCCGGCAACGTCTACGGCCTGAAGAACGTGGCCGGCCCGATCGAGGACCGCCCCGACAACACCACCCGCTTCCTGGTGATCGGACGTGAGCTGTTCACGCCTTCGGGCAACGACCGCACCTCGCTGCTGATCTTCATCAAGGACCAGCCCGGCGCGCTCTACAACGTGCTGTCGCCGTTCGCCAAGCGCGGCCTGAGCATGAACCGCATCGAGTCGCGTCCGGGCCATACCGGCCGCTGGCAGTACGCGTTCTTCGTCGACATCGGCGGCCACGTCCAGGAACCGGCGATGCGCGAGGCGCTGGAGGAGCTCGAAGAGCTGGCGCACGAAGTCAAGGTGCTGGGCTCCTACCCGGTCGCGATCGCGTGAGCGCGGCGCCGTCCTTGCCAGCGGCGACGCCGGCCTATGACGAGGCCTGGTTCGCCGCGCGCGCGCAGGCGGGCGTGCAGCGCCTGCGCGCCTACGACCCGGGCCACGATCTGGTCGCGCTGCGACGCAAGTTCGGCGCCGCGCAGCTGGTCGAGCTGGGCTCCAACGAAAACCCCTACGGCCCGTCGCCGCGCGCGCGCGCGGCGGCATTGGCGCAGTTGGATCAGCTGCACCGCTATCCCGATCCGCTGGGCGCCGATCTCAAGCGCGCGCTGGCCGCCAAGCACGGCGTGAGCGGCGCGCAGATCCTGCTCGGCAACGGCTCCCACGAACTGCTGATGCAACTGGCGCAGGTGTTCGCCGCGCCGGGCAGCGAAGTGGCGTTCTCGCGCTACGGCTTCGCGGTGTTCGCGCTGGCCACCCAGGCCGCCGGCGCGGACATGCGCATCGTCGAGGCGCTGCCGCGCGACGCGGCGATGCCGGCCGGCCACGATCTGGACGCGATCGCCGACGCGATCGGGCCGCGGACGCGCCTGGTCTACCTGGCCAACCCCAACAATCCCACCGGCACCTGGTTCGATCGCGCGGCGCTGCAGGCGTTCCTGGCGCGGGTGCCGGCCGAGACCCTGGTGGTGATGGACGAGGCCTACGCCGAGATGGTCGACCGCGGCGAGGCCGCCGATTTCGCCAGCGCGGTCGCGTTGCTGGGCGCGCATCCGAACCTGATCGTGACCCGCACCTTCAGCAAGGCCTACGGCCTGGCCGGACTGCGCGTGGGCTATCTGCTGGCTGCGCCAGGCCTGGTCGCGGTGATGGAGCGCTTGCGCGAGAGCTTCAACGTCAACGGGCCCGCGCTGGCCGCCTGCGAGGCCGCGCTGGCCGACGAGGCCTATCTGGAATCGGCCTGCGCGCGCAACGCCGAGCAGCGCGCCGCGCTGAGCGCCGCATTGCGCGAACGCGGCTTGCGCGTGTTCCCCTCGCAGACCAATTTCGTCCTGGTCGAATTCGGCGCCGATACCGCGCGCATCGAATCCGAACTGATCGCGCGCGGCGTGGTGCTGCGCCCGATGGGCGGCTACGGCCTGGGCGACTGTCTGCGTATCACCGTCGGCGACGCCGACGAAAACCGCCGCTTGCTGGCCGCGCTGGACGCGGTGCGCGCATGAGCGCGGGCCAGACCTGGATCGCGGCGCCCGGCGCGCCGCTGCGCGGCACGCTGCGCGTCCCCGGCGACAAATCGGTGTCGCATCGCGCGGTCATGCTGGGCGCGCTGGCCGAGGGCGTCACTCGCGTCACCGGCTTCCTGGAAGGCGAGGACACCCGCGCCACCGCGCGCGTGTTCGAGCGACTGGGCGTGCGCATCGAAACGCCCAGCGCCAGCGAGCGCATCGTCCATGGCGTCGGCCTGCACGGTCTGCGCGCGAGCGCGCAGGCGCTGGACTGCGGCAACGCCGGCACCGGCATGCGTTTGCTCGCGGGCGTGCTGGCGGGGCAGGGTTTCGATTCGGTTTTGATCGGCGACGAATCGCTGTCCAAGCGGCCGATGCGGCGCGTGACCGAGCCGCTGGCGGCGATGGGCGCGCGCATCGACAGCAAGGCCGGCGGCTTGCCGCCCCTGCGCATCCACGGCGGACGCGGCCTGCAGGGCATCGACTACACCCTGCCGGTGGCGAGCGCGCAGGTGAAGTCGGCCTTGCTGCTGGCCGGCCTGTACGCGCAAGGCGAGACCGTGGTGCGCGAACCGCACCCGACCCGCGACTACACCGAGCGCATGCTGGCCGCGTTCGGCTGGCCGATCGAGTTCTCGCCCGGCTATGCGCGCCTCAGCGGCGGCCACGCGCTGCGCGCGACCCAGGTCGCGGTGCCCGCGGATTTCTCCTCGGCCGCGTTCTTCCTGGTCGCGGCCAGCGTGGTGCCGGGCTCGGAGCTGTTGCTGGAAGCGGTGGGCATGAACCCGCGCCGCACCGGCCTGCTCGCGGCCCTGCGCCTGATGGGTGCCGACATCGTCGAGGAGCATGCGCGCGCGGAGGGCGGCGAAGCGGTCGCCGATCTGCGCGTGCGCTACGCGCCGCTGCACGGCGTCGAGGTGCCCGAGGCGCTGGTGCCGGACATGATCGACGAGTTCCCGGCTCTGTTCGTGGCGGCGGCTTGCGCGCAAGGGCGCAGCCGGATCTCCGGCGCGGCCGAACTGCGAGTCAAGGAGTCGGACCGTATCGCGACCATGGCACAAGGGTTACGCATTCTTGGTGCACAAATCGAAGAGACGCCGGACGGCGCAATCATCGACGGCGGCGCCTTGCAGGGCGGCGCGGTCGACAGCCACGGCGACCATCGCATCGCGATGAGCTTCGCGGTGGCGGCGCAGCGCGCGCGCGGCGACGTCCGGATCGGCGATGTCGAGAATGTGGCGACGTCGTTTCCGAACTTCGACGGCCTGGCGCGCGGCTGCGGCTTCGAACTGCGTACGGCGTTTGGTTTGTAGACAGGCAGCGAAGCCGGGTTTCGCTAGACTTCGTCGACCGATCGAATCGCGCCGCCGGCGGCGCTCGATCGGCCGACGTACGCACCCGGATGTGCGAACAAGGAGGTAACGGCCGTCGTCCACCGCCCCCGCGGCGCGACGGTCATCACGTGGTTCGCGCCAGGCCCGGCGCGATTTACGAGAGGACGCAAGCGATGCAGCAACCCCGATGCGGCTCGACGACGCCAGCCACGCGCGTGCACGTGCGGACGTCGAGCGATTTTGCGATGCCGGCGGCGATCGCGCATGGCTGAGGATGCGCTCGCCATGAACCGTGCATCGCGCGCCCGTGCGGAAGGCGCGGGCATGGCTCTGTACTCCGAGGCCGCCGCCGATCTGCCGCCGTGGCTGCGCCGGGTCGCGCTGTTCGCGCTGGCCTACCAGGCCTTCTTCTCGCTGACCGACATTGGCCTGTATCTGCGGCCGGAGCTGGGCGCGGGCGTGCTCCTGCTGCTGATGGTTTGCGCCGGCCGCCGCCCCTGGCGCGAACTGGCGGCGCAGCCGGCGGTGCGCGCGCTGCTGCTGCTGATCGTGTTCGTGGTGGTGCAGGCGGTCTACGCGGCGGTGAGCGTGATGCCGGACATACCGCTGTCGGCGCAGTTGTCGACTGCGGGCAAGTTGGTGCGACTGGCCGTATTCACCTGCGTGACCGGCTGGTGGCTGTCGCTGATGCCGCGCGCGATCCCGCGCCTGGTCGTGCTGATGGGCCTGGGCCTGCTGTTGTCGGCGCTGATCTACCTGCCGTGGACCCAGGCCGATGCCTTGTGGAACGGGCGTTTGCGCCCGGACCTGGGGATTCCGGAAAACCTGAGCGGCCAACTCGCCGCGGTCGGCGGCTGGCTGGCATTGTGCTTGTCGATGGCGCTGTGGGCACGGCGGCGCGAACGCGGGCGCGGCCTGGCCCTGGCGATCGGCTTCCTCGCCTATGTGGGCTGCTTCTGCCTGCTGCTGTTCTCGCAGTCGCGCGGCGCCTGGCTGGCCTTCGCGGCGGTGCTGCCGCCGGTGGTGCTGGGCTACGCCTGGGCGCTGCGCCGCGGCCGCGGCGGCTATGGCGCGCTGGTGCCCGCGATCGCGGCGGCGCTGGTGTCGGCCCTGTTGCTGTTCGCGGCCCGCGATCTGATCAGCCTGCGCTTCGCCGGCTCCGAGACCGTGGTCAGCGAGGCCCAGCAGGCCGCGGCCGCGGGCACCGTCGCGATCGCGCCCACGCCGGCGCCGGCGGCTCCTGCCGCGCCCGTCGCGACGCCTGCCGCCACGCCCGCGGCGCCTGTCGCCGCACCGATCCCGACTGCGATCGCGGCCCAGCAGACCCAGGTCAACAACAAGGCCGTGAGCGTGCGCATGGCCCTGTACAAGCTGGGCATGGAGAAGTGGCTGGAGCGGCCGTTGCTGGGCTGGGGCCTGCGCAGCACGCCGTCGCTGATCGCCGAGAGCCGGCGCGACATGGCCGGTCAGCATCACATGCATCTGCACAACACCTATCTGGACGCGCTGGTGGGCTTGGGCGCGCTGGGCACGCTGCTGCTGGCGGTCGCGTTCGCGCTGTTGCTGCGCGAGGCCTTGCTGGCCTGGCGGCGCGGCCTGATGCCGTTGGCGGGGTTCTGGGCGCTGACCGGCAGCGTCGGCATCGTCCTGGTAGCGAACAATTTCGATTCGCTGCTGTGGCGTTTCGAATACGGCCGTGCGCCGCTGGAGTTCCTGTTCGGCGCCTGTCTGGCCTGGGGCTTGATCCGCCGGCGCAGCGAAGCCGGGCAGGGCGCTCGCGGCTGAGCGTCGGTAGCGGGTTCGTTGACGGCGGGTGCGTCCGCATTCGCACTTCTTGCATCGCTCCGGCCGCCGTCGTGGCGGCCGGAGCCCGCTCTCCCCCGATTGCGCGGTCCTACGGCTCAGGACCGTTGGGTCTGGATCGCGCTCAGGCCTGCGGCTTGAACTCGATCGGCACTTCCACGACCGCCGGCACGGCCTTGCCGTTGCGCGTGGCCGGTTCGAAGCGCCAGCGGCGCACCGCGTCCTGGGCGGCGCGGTCGAGCTCGCGCGAACTGCTGCGGCGGACGAAGTCGATCTCGCCCGGCACGCCGTCGGCGCCCACGTTCACCCGCAGCAGTACGTCGCCGCCCTCGCCGCGACGCAGCGCGGTGGCGGGGTACTCGGGTTCGGGACTGCGGCTGGCGATGCGTTCCGGCGCGGTCTCACGCGGGGCGGCGATCGCCGGCTTGGTCGGCTTGGGCTTGGCCGCGCTCGCGACCGGCTTGCGCGCGTCGCCTTCGGGCGTGGTCGCGGGCGTGGTGTCGGTCGGAACCGGCGCGATCGAGGCATCCGGCGGCATCGGCACCGGTAGCGGCGCACGTTGGCTCAATAGGTACCAGATCAGCAGGATCGCAGCCAGCAGCACCAGCAGCCAGAGGCCGGTACGGTTGCGCGCAGGCTCGGCGGCGTCCGCGGTGGCTTGCGGTTGAGTGTCGCGATGGTCCAGCGTGTTGTCCGTCATGTGTCCCTCCTCGGGTCGTCCCCGGTGTTCCGGGTGGCGATCCGACTTTCCCCACGCCGGTGTTAGCGGCGAGTGAGGCGGAGGGGGTCAGGGCGTTACGCGTTCAGCGACTGGCATCGAATGTGATCGGGACCATCACGGTGCCGCTGACCGGCTGGCCGTTGGCCAGGGCGGGGCGGAAACGCCAGCGCCGGACCGCATCCTGGGCGGCGCGATCGAGCATGCGCGAGCCGCTGGTGGTGCCCACGCTGACGTCGGTCGGCACACCGTCGGCGCCGATCTGCACGCGTACCGTGACGGTGCCGCTTTCGCCGCGGCGCAGGGCCTGGGGCGGGTAGCGCGGCGCGGGATTCTGGCCCGGGATCGGCTTGGGGTCGGAACTGGCCACCGCGGCCGGCGCCGGGGTCTGCGGGCTCGCGGGGATCGCGGCATCGGCCGGCGGCGGAGGCGCGGTCTCGACCAGGCGCGGTTGATCGCTGCCGCGGGGCGGCGCGGACTGCGGCGCGGGACCGACGCCGCTGCCCTCGTTGCCCGACATCGGCGCCGGCAAGGGCGCGTAGTTGGGGCCGGCCGCGGTCGGCGGGGCGACCCCGTCGGCGCGATAGAAGTCGTACTCGCCGCTGCGCGACCATACCAGGGCGAACAGGATCAGACCGAGCGCGAACGCGCCCAGTACCCACCACAGGGCCTTGCGCGAGGGGCGCCAGGCAGCCAGATCGAGGCTGGGACGGGACGGTGCGGGGGACGGTGTCGACATGCGGGATCCGGCGGGGATAGGGAACGTGGCTGAGCGCATTCTGCCTCTAACGGGGTTAATCCGTCGGCAACCGGTCGCGGTTTGCGGCCGCGATTGGCCCTGAACGCGTTAAGCACGCGATAATCGCGCTCCGCTTCCCCACCGGTTCCGCCATGCTCGATCCTATTTTGCTGCGCCAGCAACCCGCCGAACTCGCCGCGCGCCTGCGCGATAGCCGCGGCTACGTACTCGACGCGAGCGCGCTGGAGTCGCTGGAAAGCGAGCGCAAGCAGATCCAGATCCGTACCCAGGAACTGCAGAACCTGCGCAACACCCGCTCCAAGGCGATCGGCCAGGCCAAGGCCAAGGGCGAGGACGTGGCCGCGCTGATGGCCGAAGTCGCCGGCTTCGGCGACGAGCTCAAGGCCAGCGAACTGCGCCTGGACGAAATCCGCGGTCAGATCGAGGCGATCGCGTTGGGCATCCCGAATCTGCCGCACGAGTCGGTCCCGGCCGGCCGCGACGAAACCGGCAACGTCGAACAGCATCGCTGGGGCGCGCCGCGCGCCTTCGATTTCGCGGTCAAGGACCATGTCGAACTGGGCGCGCGCAAGGGCTGGCTGGACGGCGACACCGCCGCCAAGCTGTCGGGTGCGCGCTTCACCGTGCTGCGCGGCCAGCTCGCGCGCCTGCACCGCGCGCTCGCGCAGTTCATGCTGGACCTGCATTCCAACGAACACGGCTACGAAGAAACCAACGTGCCGCTGCTCGTCAATGCCGATTCGATGCGCGGCACCGGCCAGCTGCCGAAGTTCGAGGACGACCTGTTCGCGACCACGGTGGGCGAGGGCGAGGCGGCCAGCAAGCGCTATCTGATCCCGACGTCCGAAGTGCCGCTGACCAATATCGTGCGCGACGCGATCGTCGAGGACGCGGCGCTGCCGCTGCGCATGACCGCGCACTCGATGTGCTTCCGCGCCGAGGCCGGCAGCCACGGCCGCGACACCCGCGGCATGATCCGCCAGCACCAGTTCGAGAAGGTCGAGCTGGTCACGATCGCGCGCCCGCACGAAAGCTACGAAGAGCACGAGCGCATGACCCGTTGCGCCGAGGTGGTGCTGGAGCAACTCGGCCTGCCGTACCGCCGCATGCTGCTGTGCACCGGCGACATGGGGTTCTCCGCGACCAAGACCTACGATCTGGAAGTCTGGCTGCCCAGCCAGGACAACTACCGCGAAATCTCCTCGTGCTCGAACTGCGAGGCCTTCCAGGCCCGCCGCATGCAGGCGCGCTGGCGCAACCCGGCCACCGACAAGCCCGAGCCCGTGCACACCCTCAACGGCTCCGGCGTCGCCATCGGCCGCGCCCTGATCGCGGTGATGGAGAACTACCAGAACGCCGACGGCTCGATCACCGTGCCCGAGGCGCTGCGCTCGTATATGGGTGGGGCTGAGCGCATCGATTGATGCGGCGGCCGAGGTAACGGTGCGGCGCTCTAGCGAGCGCTCGCTACCGTGCCGTTGTAGGGTGCGGTAAGCCGAAGGCGCACCGCACGCGTACTACGCCGCATCGCGAATATTCCGATTCGTCATTCCCGCGTAGGCGGGAATCCAGTGACTTGGACTCATCTATAGCCACGACGTAGTCGAACGGAGGCGCGTCGCGCTGCATGTCTCCGATTGCGTTCGCTCGATGTCAGTTCGCGATACACCGGCGCATCGCGCTGAAGTCACTGGATTCCCGCCTTCGCGGGAATGACGAGCAAAAAAGCTATGCGGTTATCACCGCATCCTACGTCGCTGGATGTTCGACTGCGCCAAAGCGAAGCGGAGCCCGCGTCCGCGAGAATGACGAGCCGAAGTGACCGTGTTGCCGCCGCCTCCCGCCTCACCTGTCACAACGAAACTCTTGCCCAACAAGCTGCCGGCTATAGGCGCCAAGGTGGCCGTACCGGCCAGGCGAGCTCAAGTAGCCCGATACCGTGCCTCGCTGACACGAAGAGAACGCTGAGGTCGAATCCTCACCCAGCCAGCTATGCAGCCACCAACGTTTTGCGTTCCGACGCTTCACTCGCACCAATGCACATGCAACGGCGCGCCATGCCCCGCCTCCAGCGCCGCCAGCACCGGATAGCGCGTCACATCGCCGCTGCGTAGCGCGGCTTCGAAGACTTCGCGTTTGCGTTCGCCCTGGATCAGCAGCAGCCGGGTCTGCACGCGCGCCAGGCCGACCGGGGTCAGGCTGATGCGGCGCGGCCACTGTTGCGCGCCGGGGGCGTCCCGGGCGTCGACGGCGACATAGGCCTGACGGCTCTCGAGCGCGCGCGCGAGGTCGCGGCTGTTGGGGAACAGCGAGGCGGTGTGGCCGTCCTCGCCCATGCCCAGCACCGCGGCGCTGGCGCCGAGTTGGGCGTGGGCGTTGGCGGCGGCGACCGCGTCCTCGATGCGGCGGCCGGCCAGGGTCAGCGGCTCGAAGCGCGCGGCGGCGGCGTGGTCGTGCAGCAGATGGGTGCGGACCATGCGCGCGTTGCTGTCGGGATCGTCCGGCAGCAGCCAGCGCTCATCGACCAGGCCGATGTCGACCCGGCTCCATTCCAGCGGGGCCTTGGCCAGCGCGCGATAGACCGGGCCGGGCGTGCTGCCGCCCGACAACAGCAGGCGCGCGCGCGGGCGCAGCGACAGGTCGCGGCGCAATTCGGCCGCGATCGCGACCGCGCACGCCCAGGTCCACACATCGCGGCCCCGATGTGCGTGCATCACATAGCGTGTCGTTTCCGGCTCCGGAGGAGCGGCTGAGGCGGGCGACGTATCGTCGAGCATCTCCCGATCTTCGCACGAACCACCTCAACGTGGCGTGTGCCTGGCCAGAGCCGCCGCACCCAGCAAGCCGGGCTGGGGATGGGTGACGGCGAGGGTGGGGATACGCGCCATGGCCGGCGAGAAGCGGCCCTTGTGCTCGAAGCGCTGGCGGAAGCCGGAATGCTGCAGCCAGGGCATCAGGCGCGGCACCAGCCCGCCGGGCAGGAATACGCCGTCCCAGGCGCCCAGGGTCAGCACCAGGTCGCCGGCGGCGGCGCCGTACACCGCGCAGAACACGTCGATCGCGCGCAGGCAGCGCGCGTCGCCTTCGCGCGCCATCGCGGTGATGTCGGCCGGCTGCAGCGGGCCCGGGTCCTCGCCCGCGATCTGGCTGAGCGCGCGATGCAGATTGACCAGGCCGCTGCCGCTGACCAGGCGCTCGTTGGAGACGCGGCCGAACTCGCCCGACAGGCGCTGCAGGATTTCGATTTCCTCAGGCGTGCCGGGCGCGAAACTCACGTGCCCGCCCTCGGTCTGCAGCGGGTAGTAGCGGCCGTCTCGGCGGATCAGTCCGCCCACTCCGAGCCCGGTGCCGGCGCCGATCACCGCATAGGTACGGTCGCCTTCCTCGTCGGCGCCGCGCCAGGCGTTGCCACCGATCGCGACCACGTCCTGCGCGCGCAGCAAGGACACCGCCATCGCCTGCGCAGCGAAATCGTTGACCAGTTGCAGGCGTTCCAGGCCCAGGGCCTGGCGCGTGCGCGCGGCCGAGATCACCCAGGGATGATTGGTGATGCGCGCTTCGTCGCCGTCGACGCGGCCGGCGACCGCGAATACGGCCTCGCTCGGCGTGGCGCCGATGCGGTCGAGATAGTGGCGCGCGGCGTCGGCCAGGGACGGGAAGTCGGCGACCGAGAACACCTGCACGCTGTCCTCGCGCAGCGGCTGCTCGAGCTGCGGCGCGGCCAGGGCGAAACGCGCATTGGTACCGCCGATATCGGCCAGCAAGGTATCCGGCGTGGACGCGCTCACGGTTCGCCTCCGCGGCCCTGGCGCAGCGTCGCCGGCAGGAAGTCGGCGGCCTCGGTCGGGCCCCAGGAGCCGGCCGGGTACTCGATCACGGGCTGGGCGGTGCCGCTCCAGGCGCGTTCGACGCTGTCGATCCACTGCCAGGCCGATTCGACCTCGTCGTCGCGCACGAACAGGGTCTGGTTGCCGCGCAGCGCGTCCACCAGCAGGCGTTCGTAGGCGATGCGGCGTTGCGGCGAGTTCGACATCGACAGGTCCAGCGACATCGGCCGCAGTTCCAGCGCGCCCCATTCGGGCGCGGCCAGGCTGCCCATCAGGCCCAGCTCGACGGTTTCGTCGGGCTGCAGGCGCATGCGCAGGCGATTGGGCCGTTCGCGCCCGCGCGCGGGGCGCTCGAACAGCCAGTGCGAGACCGGCTTGAACGAGACCACCACTTCGGTCGCGCGCGCGGCCAGGCGCTTGCCGGTCACCAGCCGGAACGGCACGCCGGCCCAGCGCCAATTGTCGATATAGGTGCGCAGGGCGACGAAGGTCTCCACCGGCGCGTCGTGGACGAAGCCCTTGACCGCGCGGCCCTCGACCACGCCGGCGCCGTAGCGGCCGCGCACGGTGTCGCGCGCGGCGTCGGCGGCGTTCATCGGGCGCAGCGCGCGCAGCACCTTGCGCTTCTCCTCGCGGATGCTGTCGGCGTCCAGATTCGAGGGCGGCTCCATCGCGATCAGCGCCAGCAACTGCAACATGTGGTTCTGGACCATGTCGCGCAGCGCGCCGTAGCCGGCGTAGTACTCCTCGCGGCCGTCGACGCCGGCGGTCTCGGCGACCAGGATGTCGACCGATTCGATCCAGCGGTGCTGCCACACCGCTTCCAGCAAGGTGTTGCCCAGGCGCAGCGCCAGCAGGTTCTGCACCGCGGCCTTGCCCAGGTAGTGGTCGATGCGGAAGATCCGCGACTCGTCCAGGCAGGCGCGCAGCGCGGCGTTGATTTCGCGCGCCGAGGCCAGGTCGCGGCCGATCGGTTTTTCCAGGACCAGACGCGAGGGATCGGCGAGCACGCCGGCCGCGCTCAGGCCTTGCGCCACCGACACGAACAGGTCCGGCGGCGTGGCCAGGTAGCTCACGCTGGGGCGGTCGGCGTAACGCGGCAGCGCGGCCGCGATCGCGGCGGTGTCGCGCAGGTCGACCGCGACATAGACGATGCAGCGCAGCAGCCCGTCCACGGACGCGGCGTCGTCGGCGGCTTCGGCCGCCATGCGTTCGCGCAGCCAGGCGCGGAAGTCCTCGTCGCTCAGATCCTGCCGCCCGACCGCGATCAGGCGGAAGTCGGGCGGCAGCAGACGGTCGCGCCAGAGGTGGATCAGCGACGGGAACAGATAGCGCTGGGCGAGATCACCCGTGGCGCCGAACAGCAACAGGGTGTCGTGCATGGCGCCGCCGCCTGGTCGGGATCGAAGCGCTTAAGGTAACGGCTCGGACAGCGAACGGCCATGCGTCGCGATCACGTTCGAGTACCACTTCGCGCTGTCCTTGGGCGTGCGCTCCTGGGTCGCGTAGTTCACGTGGACCACGCCGAAGCGCTTGGAGTAGCCCAGCGACCATTCCAGGTTGTCCAGCAGCGACCACACCATGTAGCCGCGGATGTCGCAGCCGGCCTGAATCGCGTCGTGGATCGCGCTGAGGTGCTTTTGCAGATAGTCCATGCGCAGCGGGTCGCGCACCCGGCGCTCGCCGCTGGCGTCGGGCTCGGCCACCGGCGGATCGAAGAAGGCCGCGCCGTTCTCGGTGACGTACATCGGGATGTCGCCGTAGCGCTGCTTGAACCAGGTCAGGGTGTCGGTGAGGCCCTGCGGGAACACTTCCCAGCCGGTTTCGGTGTAGGTGCCCGAGGGCTGGCGCACCACGCCGGTGTTGAGCGGGTAGCTGACCGCGTCCTGGGTGACGCTGCGGGTGTAGTAGTTGATGCCGACGAAATCGAGCTTCTGCTGGATCAGCGCGTAGTCCTCGGCCGGCCACTCCGGCCAGGCCTCGCCGAAGATCTCGCGCAGCTCCGGCGGATAGGAGCCGAGCAGGGCGGGGTCGAGGTACTGCTCGTTCATGTAGGCGTGCGCGCGCTTGACCGCGGCGGCGTCGGCGGCGCTGTCGGTGGCGGCGTACTTGGGTTCGATGTTCACCACCAGGCCGATCTCGTGCTGGCCGATCGCACGGTAGGCCTGGACCGCGGCGCCGTGCGCGCGCATCAGGTTGTGCGAGGCGATCGGGGCTTCGAAGCGGCTGCGGTGGCCGGGCGCGAGCGCGCCGTGCAGGTAGCCGCCGTCGGTGATCACCCAGGGTTCGTTGAGGGTGACCCACTTCTTGACCCGGCCGTCGAGCGCGCGATAGAGCACGCCGCCGTATTCGGCGAACCAGTCGGCGCAGTCGCGGTTGAGCCAGCCGCCACGGTCGTCCAGCGCCGCCGGCATGTCCCAGTGGTAGAGGGTGAGCAGGGGTTCGATGCCGTTGGCCAGCAGTTCGTCGACCAGACGCGAATAGAAGTCGACGCCGGCCTGGTTCACCCGGCCGGTGCCCTCGGGCAGGATCCGCGACCAGGACACGCTGAAACGGTAGGCCTGCAGGCCCAGGCGCTTCATCAGCGCGACGTCGTCCTTCCAGCGCCGGTAGTGGTCGCAGGCGACGTCGCCGGTGTCGCCGTTGAGGGTCATCCCCGGCGTGTGGGCGAAGCGGGTCCAGATGCTGGGACCGGCGCCGTCGGCGAGCGGGGAACCCTCGATCTGGTGGGCGGCGGTGGCCGCCCCCCACAGGAACCCCTCGGGAAAGACACGAACTTGACTCATCGCGGTTTGGTCTCCGGAGCGGGCGCCCGTTTCGAGCGCCGGCGTGCATGTAAACGGTTACATGGCAGAATAGCCCAGGGCGACGACAATTGCATCGTGGCCGGGGTCACGATTGGGAGAATTCATGGCGAAGGTCACGCTTGAACGTCTGCGCAAGGTCTATCCGAACGGGTTCGTCGGCGTCGACGAGGCCAGTTTCGAGATCCGCGACGGCGAGCTGCTGGTGCTGGTGGGGCCTTCGGGCTGCGGCAAGTCGACCCTGCTGCGCATGATCGCGGGGCTGGAGACGATCAGCAGCGGCGAGCTGCGCATCGGCGAGCGCCGGGTCAACGAGGTCCCGCCCAAGGACCGCGACATCGCCATGGTGTTCCAGAGCTACGCCCTGTACCCGCACATGACCGTGGCCGAGAACCTCGGCTTCGGCCTCAAGCTGCGCGGCGCGTCCAAGGCCGAGATCGAGGCGCGCGTGAACGAGGCCGCGGCCACGCTGGAGCTGGAATCGATGCTGCAGCGCAAGCCGGCGGCGCTGTCCGGCGGCCAGCGTCAGCGCGTGGCCCTGGGCCGGGCGCTGGTGCGCCAGCCGCAGGTGTTCCTGCTCGACGAGCCGCTGTCGAATCTGGACGCCAAGCTGCGCATGGGCATGCGCGTGGAGATCGCGCGCCTGCACCGTCAGCTCGGCACCACCATGGTCTACGTCACCCACGACCAGATCGAGGCCATGACCCTGGGCCAGCGCATCGTCGTGCTCAAGGACGGCAAGATCCAGCAGATCGACACGCCGATGGCGCTGTACCGGCATCCGGCCAATCTGTTCGTGGCGACCTTCCTGGGCAGTCCGAAAATGAACCTGCTGTGGGGCGAGGTGATCGAACGCGACGGCCTGCGCCTGCGCATCGCCGAAGGCGTGGAGCTGCCGCTGCAGCCCGACGAATCGCTGCGCGAGAGCGTGCGCGGCTACCTCGGCCGCCAGCTCACCGTCGGCCTGCGGCCGGAGGACATGCATCTGGCCGAAGCCGCGCCCGAGCGCCTGGCCGCGCGCGTGGAAGTGGTGGAGCCGGTCGGCAACGAGGCCTTCCTCAACCTGGGCTGCGGCGGCTGCGACCTGGTGCTGCGCCTGCCGCCCTACGACCTGCCCACGCCGGGCGATACCGTGCACCTGGGCTATGCGCCCGAGCGCATGCATTACTTCGACCCCGACACCGAGCGCAGCCTGCGCCCGGCGCCGGCCGCCGGCTGAGCGCGGACAGTCCCACCCAAGGAGCGGCGCATGCGGATCGATCAGGCGACGGCCATCCCGGAAGGCGCGATGTTCTGCGTGCCGCTGGTCGAGGGCGCGGGCTACGCTTATGGCTACGTCGCCCTGGCGCGCGGAGGCTGGGGCTATCTGTACGACGTGTACGACCGCATCGGCGCGGATGACACCCCGCCGGACGGCATCGAGGACGCCGGCCTGGCGGTGCGCAACCTGCTCGGCAGCGGCGGCGAGTTCCTGGCCGCGACCTACAACCCGCGGCCCTGGCGCCTGCTGGACCGGCAGGTGCGCGCGATCGCGCCGCTCGGGCCGGCGCTGTTCCAGGTCGGCAGCAAGGTATTGGACATGCGCGACGGCCAGCCGGTGACCGATGCGACCATCGATCTCAAGAGCCTGCCGTACAAGGAATACCCGACCGACGACGAACACTCCTACCTGATCACGGCGCGGCTGCTGGGCTGCGAGTATCGCTTCAACGATGCGGGCACAGGCTACGAACTGCTGCGCTGAGCGACGACCCCGCGACGGAAACGGAGAGGAAGCCGGTTTGCTCACGATCGCTCGCCCGCGCCTGGCGGCGCTGTATGCCCTGAATCCCGGATGCGACGTCCAGGCGATCGCCGCGGCCGAAGCGGAGCTGGCCTTTCGCCTGCCGGGCGACTACGCGGCGCTGCTGCGCCTCAGCGATGGCCTGCATACGCAAGGCCGGCTGGCGCTGCTGGAACTGGCTGCGATCGGCCCGCGCAATGCCGATTACGAAGTGCAGGTCTATCTGCCCGGCTATGTGATGATCGGCGACGACAGCGGCGGTAGGGCGCTGCTGATGCGCGGCGACCAGTCCACGGTGTACGAGGTCGGCATGGGCTGCATGGACGAGAACGAGCTGACGGTGTCGGCGCGATCGCTGGAGCAGCTACTGCTGGCGTTCGGCGGGCGCACGCTGGGCGAGCGCGACGCGTCGTGTTCCTGAACGATGCGGGACGATCGCTGCGGCGCCTGACCTGCGCGACGGCGCGACGCTCCGTCGTTGCCGATAACCACCCTGTGCCTCAGGCGGCACCTTGCGCGGCCAGGGCCGCGTCGGCGCGCAAGGATTGGCGCTTGAGGCCGACGATCGCGAGCAGCAACAGGGCCATCGGCGCCAGCGACAGATAGAACGCGGTCTCGCCGCCGGTGCGCGCGAACAGCTGGCCGGTGATGAAGGAGCCCGTGGTGCCGCCCAACGCCGAGAACACCACGATCAGGCCGGTCATCGCGGCGTGCCGCGACTTCGGCAGCGCGCTCAGCACCACCGAATTGATCGCCGGATAGATCGGCGCCATGAACAAGCCGATCAACGGGAACACATAGGCCGCGACCGGGGCGTGGGTCCAGCTGGCGTTCGGATCCGGGCGCAGGCCCGCGGCCAGCGGCAACGCCAGCAGCACCAGCGCGCCCATCGCCAGCACGCAGGCGATCAGCAGCCAATGCCAGGGCACGCGCCGCAGCAGCAGGCCGGCGCCGAGCCGGCCCAGCGCCAGCGACACGGCGAAGATGCTCGCGGCCTGCACGCTCATGGTCGTGGGCAGGTGCAGGATTTCGCGGTTGAAGGTCGGCAGCCAGGTGCCGATGCTCTGTTCGATCAGCACGTACAGGAAGGCCGAGGCCAGGAACACGCCGATCAGCGGCTGCGCGATCAGGCGGAACATGTCGAAGAAGGCCTGGCCCGGCGCATGGTCGTCGCGCGCGGCGGATTCGTCCAGGCGGCTGCCCGCCAGCAGCAGCGCGGTCGCGGCGGCGACCGCGGCGATCACGTAGTACACCCGCAGCCAGCGCGGATCGGCGGGCGATTCGGGATTGATGAAGCTCGCGAACAGCCAATAGCCGGCGAGCACGCCGACCATGAACCAGCCTTCGATGGTGCTGGTCAGACTGGCGTGCTGCTGCTTGCCGTCGGTGAGCAGGCCGATCGAGGAATACACCGCGACCTTGGCCAGCGCGAACGAGGCGCCGACGGTCGCGAACAGCAGCTTGGTCGCCCAGAACGCGTGGAACAGCGGCATCAGCGCGCAGGCCGCGGCGACCAGGCTCAGGCCCAGGATCATCGCGCGCCGATAGCCCAGGCGCGGCAGCAGGGAGGCGGTCAGGAACGACACGATCGCGATCGGCAGGTCCTTGAACGCTTCCAGGAAACTGGCCTCGGCCTTGTCCACGCCGAAACCCTGGATCGCCTGCAGGATCACGGTGCCGACGCTGTTGAGCAGCACCGCGAACACCATGTAGGTCAACACCATCGCCAGGATCATGCGGCCGCGGTGGCTGCCGGTAGGGCTCATGCGCTGCTCCTGCGCACGGCCGTCGCGGCCGGGCGCTGTGAAGAAAAAGACCGTTCGCGACGGTCGCGGAGGCCGCCTGCGCCTTGGGGGGAGGGCTTGCGCAGGCGGCGATTCCGGGAGCGCGTCGCGAACGGGCTTCGAAAACCGCGCGCCGGGCGGCGCGCGGCGGTCGAACGCGACGGAGCGAGCATCGCATGCCGCTCCGCCGCCGCCGCGCTCACCAGCGGTAGGCCGCCGAGAGTTGGTAGGAACGGCCTGCGATCGGCCGGCCCAGGAACACGCCGCCGGTGGCGGCGCCGGGCACGCGCACGTTGCCCTCGGTCAGGCCCAGCTCGTCGCTGACGTTGCTGCCGCTGGCGGTGAACTCCCAATGCTCGCCCACGTGCAGGTTCGCGCCCACGTCCAGCGTGTGGTACGAGGGCAACTGCTGGGTGTTGGCCAGGTCGGCGTAGCGGTCGCCGATGTGCGAGTAGGTCGCGAACAGCTTCAGATCGCCGACCGGCAGGGTCCAGTAATAGCTCGGGGTGATCCGGAACTGGGTCTTGGGCTGGCGCATCACCTGGTTGCCGGTGAACTCGCGATAGTTCTCGTACTGGGCGTCCAGCCACACCCCGGTCGCGCGCAGCTCGAAGCCGCCGAAGGGACGGATCGCGCCTTCCAGCTCGACGCCGTAGGCGCGCGAATCGCCGACCGTGGTGAAGTTGCTGCCGTCGTCGAGGAAAGCCTGGAACGGCGAGTTGGTGAAGCTGTTGTAGAACGCGGTCAGGTACAGGTCGTAGACCGAGTTGCCGGACTTGAAGCCCAGCTCGTACTGGTCGACTTCCTGGACCTTGGTGTTGCCGTCGCGCAGGTTGTCGAAGGCCGGCAGCTTGTAGCCCGAGTTGGCGCGCGCGAACAGGCTGGAGGTCTCGTTGAGCTTGAAGTTCAGGCCCAGGGTCCAGGAGAAATGCTTGTCGTCCTGGTCGATGCGGCGCGTGCTCGGCAGCGAGATCGAGGTGTTGTTGTCGTAGAGCGTGTTGGGGTTGCCGTCCAGATCGACCGTGGCGGTGTTGTGCACGGTGCCGTCGACCTGTTGCCACTCGTAGCGGATGCCGCCGTCCAGGCGCAGGCGGTCGTTGATCTGCCATTCGTCGGCCAGGAATACGGCGGTGTTCTGACCGTCGTAGTCGCCGCGCAGCGAGAAGAACGAGGTGCCGACGAAGCCGTCGCGGGTGACTTGGCGGCCGTCGGCCAGGGTCACGTCGATGCGGCGCGCGTTGTTCTGCGCGGTCAGCAGCATGTTGTTGCCCAGGTACCAGGTGTCCTTGGAGGAATAGCGCGCGTAGTAGACGCCGGCGGTGAGGGTGTTGCCCTCGAACAGGTCGCGGCTGAAGCGCAGGTCGTTGGTGAAGGACTCGATCTGCTTGTCGACCACCCAGAAGCCGGCGGTCAGTACCTGCTGGTTCGGATCCACCGCGCCGCCGCCGTTGGTGTAGGTGGCGGTGCCGGGGCTGCCGAAGGAGGCGATGTAGCTGCTGATGGTCTGCGGGCTGGCGCCGGTGAACAGGCCGTTGGTGGGCGCGCTGCCGTTGACGTAGTTGACGCGGTCGCTGATGGTCCAGTCGCCGACGTAGAAGTCCATCGATGCGCCGAACACGTCGAGGTTGATGCCGCGGCCGTCGGCGAGGTCGCGGCTGATGGTCTGGCCGTTGGGACCGGTCGGAATGGTCACGCGGCGGAAGTCGTTGCCCAGCAGGGTGCCCGATTGCGCGTTCAAGCCCGGGAAGCTGGACAGGTCCTTGCCGTTGTTGCGCGACAGCAGCGGGATCGGAGTGAAGAAGGCGTTCTTGTCGTCGGTGTGGCGCGCGTACAGGGTGATCTCGCCACTGTCCCAACTGCGGGTCAGGGTGGCGCTGAACTGGCCGCCTTTGTCGGCCGGGAACTGGGTGTCGCGCACGCCGTCGGTGACGCGGTAGAAGCCGCCGATGCTGTAGTACCAGCCTTCGCCGAGCTTGCCGCTGTTGAACACGTCGACGCGGCGCAGGTTGTCGCTGCCGGCGGTCACGCGCAGGCTGCCTTCGGTCTCTTCGCCGCCCTTCTTCTGGATGAAGTTGACGGTGGCGCCGGGTTGGCCGTTGGAGAAGATCGGGCTGGGGCCGCCGCGCAGCACTTCCATGCGGTCGATGGTGTCGTCCATGCGGAACAGGGTGGAGTTCTCCAGGAACGACAGGGTCGGCGGCGGGAACAGCGGCGCGCCGTCCATCTGCACGGTCACGAACGGGGCGTCGCCTTCCGACGGCATGCCGCGCACGAAGATGTTGGCGCCGGTGCTGCCGCCGGCCGATTCGGCCCAGATGCCGGGTACCACCTTGAGGGCGTCGGCCGTGCTCAGCGGCACCGCTTCCTGCAACTGCTCCAGCGAGGCGGTGGTGATCGAGAAGCTGGCGTCGCGCTTGCGCACGCCCTTGAAACGCGCGGTACCGGAGACCACCACCGCATCCAGGGTGGTGGCCTGACTTTCGTCGGCGGGCGGCGCATCCGCGGCCGGCGTGGCGTCCTGCGCGCGCGCCAGGCCCGGGCTCAACGCGGCGGCGATGGCCATCGACAGGGCGTAACGGATCAGAGACTGCTGCTGCATGGTGTTCTCCCCACTCCTCAAGAATGTCAGGTTGCGTAGATCGCGCCGAGTGCCGGCGCGGCGTCAGGGCGTCACGAAAGCGTCCAGGTCGAAAGCGGCGATCTCGGGCAGGTGCGCATCGGCGCCGGGCAGGGCATCGGCCGCGCCGATGCCGACCGCGGGCATGCCGGCGGCGCGGATCGCGACGATGCCGGCGGCCGCGTCCTCGATGCCGATGCAGCGCTCGGGCGGAACGCCCAGCGCCTGCGCCACGCTCAGGAAAATGTCCGGCGCCGGTTTGGCGCGCGCGATGCGGGCGGCATCGGCGACGTAGTCGAAGCGGTCGGCGATGCCCAGCCGCGCCAACAGCGCGGGCGCGTTCTTGCTGGCCGAGGCCAGGCCGAGCTTGAGGCCGCGCGCACGCGCCGCCTCCAGCAGTTCGGTCACGCCGGGATACAGGTCCTGCGGGCCCATGCTTTCGATCGCGGCGCGGTAGTAGCCATTCTTGCGCGCGGCCAGTTCGCGTCGTTCGGCCTCGTCGTAGGGCCGGTCCGCGCGCTCCAGGATGATCGCCAGCGAGGCCTCGCGGTCCACGCCCTTCAGGCGCAGGTTCACGGTCTCGTCGAAGGGCACGCCGATCTCGTCGGCCAGGCGCTTCCAGGCCAGGTAATGGGTGTGCGCGGTGTCGGTGAGCACGCCGTCCAGGTCGAAGATCAGGGCCTGGGTCGGGCGCGGGAACGGGGCGGATGCGGCGGCATCGGCGGGCGCGCGCGCCAGGGTCTGTGCGGCGTCCACACTCAGGCGCAGGCGTTGTCCGGCGTGCACGATCTCCAACGGCTCGCCTTCGATCAGCCGATACACCACCTGCGCGCGTTCGACGCCCACATGCAGTTCGCGGCCGCGCCAGCGCAGGCCGAAGCCGTAGCCGTTCCAGCGCGCGGGCAGGGTGGGGGCGAAATGCAGTTCGCCCTCGATCGCGCGCAGGCCGGCGAAGCCCTGGGTCAGGGCCAGCCAGCTCCCGGCCATCGCCGCCATGTGCACGCCGTGATCGGTGTTGCCGTGCAGGTCGTCCAGGTCCACGCGCAGGCTGGCGTCGAAGTAATGCAGCGCGCGATCGGCGTAACCGACCTCGCTGGCGAGGATGCCGAACATCGACGCCGACAGGGTCGAGTCGTGGGTGGTCACCGCTTCGTAGTAGTCGTAACTGCGGCGCTTGCGCGCCAGGTCGATGTCGGCGCCGGCCAGCACCAGCGCCATCACCACGTCGGCCTGCTTGCAGACCTGGTAGCGGTAGAGCGTGAGCGGGTGGTAATCCAGCAGCAGCGGGCGGTGTTCGCCCTGTCGCGGCGGGAACGGCCAGCGCGGTTTGTCGAGGAAGCCGTCGTCCTGCGCGTATACGCCCAGGGCTTCGTCGTAAGGCAGGTACATCGCCTCGGCAGCGCGCTCCCAGTTCGCGACTTCGTCGGCGTCCAAGCCCAGGCGCGCGGCCAGGGCGATGGCCGCTTGCGGTCGCTCCTCGTGCAGGCGCCGCCACACCGCGACCGCGCGCCGCAGATGCTGCTGGGCCAGGCGGTTGGTGTAGTAGTTGTTGTCGACCATGGCCGTGTACTCGTCCGGCCCGGTGACTTCGTGGATGCAGAAGGCGCCGCCGCGGCGCGGGTTGTAGTGGCCGATCTGCGGCCAGATGCGCGCGGTCTCGAACAGCATCTCGGCGCCGCCGTCGAACAGGAAGCCGACGTCGTCGCTGGCGTCCAGGTACAGGCCGATCGCGTAGGCGATGGCGGCGTTGATGTGGTACGCGGCCGAGCCCGAAGGGTAGTGCGCCGAGCACTCGCCGCCGCCGATGGTGCGCCAGGGGTACAGCGCGCCGGCGGCGTGGTTCATCTCGCGCGCATGCGCCCGCGCGGCCTCGAGCATGCCGTGGCGCGCCTGCAGCATCGCGCGCGCGACTTCCGGCGCGGTGTAGGCCATCACCGGCAGCACGAAGGCCTCGGTGTCCCAGAAGCAATGGCCTTCGTAGCCTTCGCCGGTCAGGCCCTTGGCGGCGGTGCCCGACACGCCGTCGCGGCCAGCGGACTGCCACAGGTGGAACAGGTTGAAGCGCAGCGCCAGTTCGCTGTCGGGATCGCCGTCGATGGACAGTTCGGCGTCGCGCCAGAACTCGGCCATGGCGCCGGACTGCAATGCGGCCAGGGCCTCATAGCCAGCCTCCACCGCCGCCGACAATGCGCTGTCGACGCGCGCGTCCAAGCCGCCGGCATCGGCGGCGCTGGCGTAGGCGACGAACTTCTCCAGCACCACGCTGGCGCCCGGCAGCAACTGCGCTTCATAGCGCTGCGCGGCGCCCGCCTCGTCGGCCACGGCGTCGGCATAGCGCAAGCTCGCCTCGCCCGAGGGCAGACGATGGCGTTGGCCGCACAGCACCGCGCCGGTACCGTGGCGGGTGCGCTGGCCGTAGCGGGCCTGCACGGCGTCGGCGCGCGCGCC
This sequence comes from Lysobacter sp. Root916, assembly GCF_001429785.1. GTDB lineage: Bacteria > Pseudomonadota > Gammaproteobacteria > Xanthomonadales > Xanthomonadaceae > Lysobacter. Next base: position 968,739 of record NZ_LMJF01000001.1, read on the forward strand.
GTTGGCGAGCAGGCCTTCGCTGCCGGACACGCCGATGCGCGGATCGTCGCCCTGGGCCGCGGCCTGGCGGCCGCTTTCTATCGCCGACACCAGCGCGATCGGGCCGCTGTAGTCGATCGAGGTCACCCGGTAGCGGATCGCCAGCAGGTCGCAAGCGCCTGGATGCACGTTCAGCGGCACCACGCGTTCGGCCAGGATTTCGACCGTCGCGCCGTGCGCATCGCGCAGACGCATGCGCCGCCGTAGCGCGCCGGCATGCAGGTCGAGTTCGCGCTCGAACGCCAGCACTTCCGCGGTTTCCGGATCCAGGCGTTGTTCGCCCAGCCAGACCTCGATGCGTTTGCCGTCGGCGACCGGCACGCGGGTGTCGGTGCTCAGGGCGAAACCACGGAAGCGCTCGTGGTAGTGGATCGGGTGGTGCTCGTAGACCGCGGCCAGGTAGCAGCCGTCGCCGTCGCCGCGACCTTCCTCGAAACCGCCGCGCACGCCCAGCGAGCCGTTGGCCAGCGCGTACAGGCTGGCGTCGCGCTGTCGGCGCGCCGGCTCGTAACGGTCCTGGCGCAGGCGCCAGGCGCGCTGCGCTTGCGGGTCTTGGTCGGGGCGGGGCGGGGGATTCGTATCGGTCACGCGGGTTCGGCCTGCACGCTGGACCGCCGGTCGGCGGCTTGGAGGCGGACCCTAAAAGCGCATTGTTATCGATGTCAAGTTATCGATAACAAAAGCCGACGTCATGGGCGTGCCGAGCTGCCGATCAGGGCCGCAGGAGCATTCGATCCCGCGTTGGCCCAGGTCTAGGCGTCTGAATTCATGACGGTTTTTGGTTGCCGCGACGCGGGCGGGCCGAATCGCTGGCGCCCGGCGTCCGCTATTGCGCTGCGGTCAATCGCGTTGCGGCGCAGCATGCGTCTGCGCCGCGCCCAGGCCGGGCTCAGGTCACCCGCACCACCAGGTTGGTCGCCAGGATCTCCGACTGCGCTGGCTGGCCCTCGATCAGGGCCAGGATCTTGCGCGCCAGCAGCACGCCGGCGTCGGTGAAGTTCTGGTGCACCGAGGTCAGCGGCGGCAGATAGGTCGCGCCCAGCGGGGTGTCGTCGTAGCCGATCACCGAGACGTCCTCCGGCACCCGCCGGCCGCGTTCGATCAGGGCCCGGATCGCGCCGATCGCGAGCAAGTCGCTGGCCGCGAACAGGGCGTCGAACTGCGGATGCTCGTCGAGCAGGCGATGCACCGCGGCCGCGCCGGCGCTTACGGTCAGGGCCGGCACCGAGGGCGTGAGCGGAATCAGGTCGTGACGGGCGAGGGCGCGGCTGTAGCCGTCCAGGCGCTCGGCGAATTCGCCGTGCGCGGGATCGCCCAGGAACACCGGCCGGCGCCGCCCCAGGGCGATGAAACGCTCGGCCGCGAGCGCGCCGCCGCGCTGGTTGTCGCTGCCCACCACCACCTGCGATTCGTGGCGGCTGACCGCGCCCCAGACCACCATCGGCCGGCCCCAGCGCTCGACCTGGTGCATGGCGTCCTCGTGCGCGCCCTGGCCCAGCAGGATCACGCCGTCGGCGGCCTGCACGCTGGGCAGCGCGCCGCCCTGCAGCGAGGTCAGCAGCACCGCGTAGCCGGACGAGGTCAGTTCCTGGCTGATGCCGCCGAGCAGGTCCAAGGGGTAGGGCCCGGACATCTGGCGTTCGATGGTCGGGGTCATCTCGACCACCACCGCCACGGTCATGCTGCGGCGCAGGCGCAGATTGCGCGCCGAGATGTTGAACATGTAGCCCTGGGTCTCGGCCAGCGCCTTGATCTGGGCGCGGGTCTCGGGATTGACCAAGGGGCTGTCGCGCAGGGCGCGCGAAACCGTGATCGCCGAGACCCCGGCCAGCTTGGCCAGATCGGCCATGGTCGGGCTGTCGCCGGGTTCTTTCTTGCGGCGTTGGGCGCGGGGTCGGCTCATCGGCCTGGCTACCTTGCGTTGCGGACGGGCGCGGACCGCGTCCGGGTCCGTGCGTCATCAATAGCATGACGGCCGTTGCGGTTCGCAGTCCCCCGGGGCGGCGGAAGCCTGTGCCGATCCGGGCCGCGGCTGCACCGGCGACGGGCCCGGCGAGGCCGGCTCCGGCCCGTTATACTCACGAGGCTGTGCGGCGTTTTCGCTGCATATCGTCTATAGTAATCAGTAATTTAGACGAACAACTTCATCTTCCTTGGTATCTACGGCAGCGCCTCGCAGGCGCGCCAGAGGCAACCCCGCCGCATGCGTCTGTCCACGATCAAGCTCTCCGGTTTCAAGTCCTTCGTCGATCCGACCACGTTGCACCTGCCCACCAACATGACCGGCGTGGTCGGTCCCAACGGCTGCGGCAAGTCCAACATCATCGACGCGGTGCGCTGGGTGATGGGCGAGAGCTCGGCCAGCCGACTGCGCGGCGACTCGCTGACCGACGTGATCTTCGCCGGCTCCTCGGCGCGCAAGCCGGTGTCGCAGGCGATGGTCGAGCTGATCTTCGACAACTCCGACCACACCATCACCGGCGAATTCGCGGCCTTCAACGAGATCTCGGTCAAGCGCACGGTCAGCCGCGACGGCACCAGCCAGTACTACCTCAACGGCGGCAAGTGCCGTCGTCGCGACATCACCGATCTGTTCCTCGGCACCGGCCTGGGCCCGCGCAGCTACTCGATCATCGAACAGGGCATGATCAGCCAGATCATCGAGGCCAAGCCCGAGGAACTGCGCGTCTACCTGGAAGAGGCCGCCGGCATCTCCAAGTACAAGGAGCGCCGCAAGGAAACCGAGACCCGCATCCGCCACACCCGCGAAAACCTCGACCGCCTCAACGACCTGCGCGAGGAAGTCGGCAAGCAGCTCGAACACCTGCGCCGCCAGGCCCGCCAGGCCGAGCAGTACCAGGCGATCCAGGCCGAGCGCCGGGTCAAGGACGCCGAGTGGAAGGCGCTGGAACACCGCGCCCTGGACCAGAAACTGCAGGCGCAGCGCGAGAAGCTGTCGCAGCAGGAAACCCGCCTGCAGCAGCTGATCGCCGAGCAGCGCGAGGCCGAGCGCGAGCTCGAGACCGGACGCGTGCGCCGCGAGGAAGCCGCCGAAGCGCTCAACAAGGCCCAGGCCGCCAGTTACGAAGTCGGCGGCGCCTTGGCCCGGATCGAACAGCAGATCCAGCACCAGCGCGAGATGACCACCCGCCTGCAGCGCGCGCGCGACGAAGCCGCCGCGCAGCTGGCCGAACTGGGCAGCCACATGGGCAGCGACCAGGAACGCCTGGACGCGCTGCGCGCCGCGGTCGAGGACGCCGAGCCGCGCCTGGAAGCGCTGCGCGACAACGACGAAGCGCGCCAGGAAGCCCTGCGCGACGCCGAGACCAAGCTCAACGACTGGCAGCAGCGCTGGGACGCGCACAGCCGCGCCCAGTCCGAGGCCGCGCGCGCGGCCGACGTCGAGCGCACCCGCATCGAGGGCCTGGACCGCCAGAGCCTGGACGCCGAACGCCGGCGCGAAGCCCTGTCCAACGAGCGCACCGGCCTGGACCTGAGCGCGCTGGCGGCCGCCTTCGAACAGATCCAGAGCCAGCACGACGTCCAGAAGGAATCGCTGGAAGGCCTGACCCACGAACTCGAAACCCGCAAGGCCAGCGTCACCGAGCTGCAGGAACAGCAGCGCGGCACCCAGTCCGAACTGGCCGAAGCGCGCAAGCAGGCGCAGGCCGCGCGCGGCCGCCTGTCCTCGCTGGAAACCTTGCAGCACGCCGCGCTGGGCCAGGAGCAGGGCGCGGCGGTGAACTGGCTCAAGAGCCGCGGCCTGGACAGCGCCGCGCGCGTGGGCGAGCGTCTGGACGTCGACGCCGGCTGGGAGAACGCGGTCGAAAGCGCGCTCGGCCAACTCATCGAGGGCGTGCTGGTCGACGCCCCGGAGTCCCTGGTCGACGCGATCGGCGAACTCGCCGACGGCCGCCTCAGCCTGGTGTCGCCCGAGGCCGACGACAGCGTGTATCCGCCGACCTCGCTGGCCGCCAAGGTGCGCGGCCCGCGCGCGATCCGGCGCCTGCTCGCGCGCCTGCACACGGCGGAGGATCTGGCCGCGGCGCGTGCGCTGCAGTCCTCACTGGACGAAGGCGACTCGGTCATCACCCGCGGCGGCGAGCGCCTAGGCGCGGGCTGGGTGCGGGTGCTGCGCTCCGGCGCCGCCCAGCAGGGCGCGCTGCTGCGCGAGCGCGAGATCCAGACCCTGCGCGGCGAGATCGAGACCCTGCTCAACCGCGAACGCGAACTCGAATCGCTGCTGGTGCAACTGCGCGACCGCACCCTGGCCGCCGAACAGCAGCGCGAAGACGCCCAGCGCGGCCTGTACATGGCCCACCGCGGCGTATCCGAACTGGCCGGCCAACTGCAGAGCCAGCAGGGCCGCCTGGACACCGCGCGCGGCCGCATCGAGAAGATCGAAGCCGAGCTGGAACAACTGATCCTCACCCTCGACGGCAGCCGCGACCAGGCCCGCGACGCGCGTGCGCGCCAGGAAGCCGCGGTCGAGCGCATGGGCGAACTCGAAGACACCCGCCTGGCGCTGGAATCCGAGCGCCGCAGCCTGGGCGACGCGCGCGAAGCCGCGCGCAACGCCGCGCGCGAATCGCGCGACATGGCGCATGCCCTGGCCCTGACCCTGGAAGCGCAGCGCACCCAGATCGTCGGCCTGTCGCAGGCCCTGGACCGCATGGGCGGCCAGCGCGGCCAGCTCGACAACCGCCTGGGCGAACTCGCCGCGCAGCTGGCCGAAGGCGACCAGCCGGTGCAATCGCTGGAGACCCAGCGCCAGGTCGCGCTGGAACAACGCGTGCTCGCCGAGCAGAGCCTGACCAGCGCGCGCAGCCACCTCGACGGCATCGACAACGACCTGCGCCGCTACGAGCAGACCCGCCACCAGCGCGACGAGCAGGCCCTGCAGCAGCGCGAGGCCATCGGCCAGCGCCGCCTCGAACAGCAGGCCCTGGTGCTCAAGGCCGAGACCCTGTCGGCGGCGATCGCCGAGGCTGGGTTCGTGCTCGAGGACGTGGTCAACACCCTCACCGAGGACATGCAGCCGCAGGTCTGGGAGCGCACCGTCGCCGAACTCGACGGCAAGCTGCGCCGGCTGGAGCCGGTCAATCTGGCCGCGATCGCCGAGCATGCCGAGGCCGCGACCCGCAAGGACTACCTGGACGCGCAGTACACCGACCTCACCACCGCGCTGGAGACCCTGGAAGACGCGATCCGCAAGATCGACCGCGAGACCCGCGGCCGCTTCAAGGACACCTTCGACCGCGTCAACTCCGGCGTGCAGGAGCTGTATCCGCGCCTGTTCGGCGGCGGTCATGCCTACCTGGAACTCACCGGCGAGGACCTGCTCGATACCGGCGTGGCGATCATGGCGCGCCCGCCCGGCAAGCGCGTGTCCAACATCTCGCTGCTGTCCGGCGGCGAGAAGGCGATGACCGCGGTGGCGCTGGTGTTCGCGATCTTCCGCCTCAACCCGGCGCCGTTCTGTCTGCTCGACGAGGTCGACGCGCCGCTGGACGAAGCCAACGTCGGCCGTTTCACGGCGATGGTCAGCGAGATGAGCGAACAGGTACAGTTCCTGTTCGTGAGCCACAACAAGGCGACGATGGAAGCCGCGCAGCAGCTGTCGGGCGTGACCATGCGCGAGCCGGGCGTCAGCCGTCTGGTCTCGGTGGACCTGGCCGAGGCGACGCGTCTGGCAGGCGCGGCCTAAGCGGCCACGCCGGGATTAGTGATTTGGGATTCGGGATTGGCAAGAGCCGCTGCCCGGCCCGTGATGTCGCATCGCAACTGCTTTTTTGCAGTTAACTTAGGAGCCGGGAGCGGGTAGGGAATCGAAAGTCGGCGCAAGTGCTTCGACGAATCCCGAATCTCGAATCCCGAATCTCCGCTTTCAAAGGAGCAATCGATGTCCGAAGTGACCCTGCTGCGGATCGGCATCCTGATCGCCGGCTTGATCCTGATCGGCGCGATCGTGTTCTTCGGCCGTCCGCGCAAGCCCGGGCAGGGCAAGCGCGTGCCGCGCGAGAGCGGCGCGGATGCGCGCAAGGGCGAGGGCGGCCGTCGCGAGCCCACCCTGGGCGAGCTGATCGAAGGCGAGGGCGAAGCGGCCGCGGCCGGCGAAAGCACGCGCCAGGCCGAACTGGAACTGTTCGATCGTACCCTCGAAGGCGGCGCCGCCAACAGCGAACTCGGCCGCCGCGCCACCGAGGAATTCGACAAGATCGTCACCCTCTACCTGGCCGCGCGCGCCGGCGCCAAGCTGCACGGCCCGGACATCGTGGTCGCGGCCGAGAAGGCCGGCCTGGTCTACGGCCACATGGGCGTGTTCCACCGCCTGGTCGAGGGCCATCCCGAGCGCGGCCCGGTGTTCAGCGTGGCCAACATCATGAAACCCGGCAGTTTCGACATGGCCCAGATCCAGGCCCTGGAAACGCCGGCGATCGCGTTCTTCCTGACCCTGCCGGCGCCGGTGCCCGCGCTGGACGCCTGGGAAACCATGCTGCCCACCGCGCAGCGCATGGCCGAATTGCTGGACGGCGTGGTCCTGGACGAGCAGCGCAACGCCCTCGGCCGCCAGCGCATCGCCCATCTGCGCGACGAGCTGCGCGCCTACGACCGCCAGCGCGAAGCGCCGCCGCTGACGCGGCCTACGCGCTGGTAAGCGATCCCGCGCTTTAGCTCGGGTGCGCCGCGGCGACGTCGCGGCTCGAAAAGCAAATCCCCCTCGATCCCCCTTTTTCAAAGGGGGAAGACAATCGACCGTGCAAGGCCGGGAGTATCGGCTGCGACGATGAGCGTTACGGTTGGCGTTGCCGCCGTTACCGCCGTTACCGCCGTTGGCGCCGTTGGCGCCGTTGGCGCCGATGCCGCTGATGCCGCTGATGGCACCGTTGTCGCTGATGCCGCCATTGCCACCATTGCCACCATTGCCGCCGATGCCGCCGATGCCGCCGATGCCGCCGATGCCGCCGGTGCCGCCATTGCCGCCATTGCCGCCCATGCCCCCCACGCGCCTATGTCGCCGTTGCTCTCGCCGTTGCCGTTGCTGTTCCCCCCTTTGGAAAAGGGGGGCAGGGGGGATTTGCTCCACCCCACGCAAACTCACAAACCCAGCATCCCCAGATTCGCCCAAACCGGTCAAAATGCGCCGATAGCGCCGCAACCGCAGCGCCATGGACGCCCGCGATGACCGACTCCGCCAAAGCCGCGCAACGCGCCGCCGTATTGCGCCAGCAGCTCGAAGACGCCAACTACCGCTACCACGTGCTCGACGATCCCAGCATTCCGGACGCCGAGTACGACCGCCTGCTGCGCGAGCTCGACCAGCTTGAAGCCGCGCATCCCGAGCTGCTCACGCCCGATTCGCCGACCCAGCGCGTCGGCAACGCGCCGTCCTCGGCCTTCGCCGAGGTCCGTCACGCGATTCCGATGCTGTCGCTGGGCAACGCTTTCAGCGACGAGGAAGTCGCCGACTTCGAACGCCGCATCGAGGAGCGCCTGGAGCGCAGCTCGCCGAGCTTCTCGGTCGAGCCCAAACTCGACGGCCTGGCGATCAGCCTGCGCTACGAGCACGGCCGCTTCGTCCAGGGCGCGACCCGCGGCGACGGCGCCACCGGCGAGGACGTGACCGCGAACTTGCGCACCGTCAAGGCGATCCCGCTGCAACTGCGCGGCAAAGGCTGGCCGGACGTGCTGGAAGTGCGCGGCGAGGTCTACATGCCGCTGGCCGCGTTCAAGGCCTACAACGAGCGCGCGCTCAAGGACGGCGGCAAGGTCCTGGCCAATCCGCGCAACGGCGCGGCCGGTTCGCTGCGCCAGCTCGATCCGCGCATCACTGCGCAGCGTCCGCTGGCGTTCTACGCCTACGCGGTCGGCATCGTCGAAGGCTACGAGCTGCCGGCCACGCATTCGGCCACGCTGGCGCAGTTGCGCGAGTGGGGCTTCCCGGTCAGCGCCGAAAGCGATGTGGTCGCCGGCACCCAGGGCCTGCTCGGCTACTACCGCCGCATCGGCGAAAAGCGCGACAAGCTGCCGTTCGACATCGACGGCGTGGTCTACAAGCTCGACGACTACGCCGGCCAGCGCGAGATGGGCTTCGTCTCGCGCGCACCGCGTTGGGCGATTGCGCATAAATTCCCGGCGCAGGAACAGGCGACCACGGTCGAATCGATCGAGATCAACGTCGGCCGCACCGGCGCGGTGACGCCGTGGGCGCTGATGGCGCCGGTGCAGGTGGGCGGCGTGGTCGTGACCCGCGCCACCTTGCACAACGCCGATCAGGTCGCGCGCCTGGACGTGCGCAACGGCGACACCGTGATCGTGCGCCGCGCCGGCGACGTGATCCCCGAGGTGGTGCGGGTGGTGATCGAACAGCGCCCGCCCGGCACCCGGGCCTGGGCCATGCCCGAGACCTGTCCGCAGTGCGGCTCGGAGCTGGTGCGCGAGGAAGGCGAGGTGGTCTGGCGCTGCTCGGGCGAGCTGATCTGCCCGGCTCAGCGCAAGGAAGCCATCATTCATTTCGCTTCGCGCCGCGCCATGGACATCGAAGGCCTGGGCGAGCGTTATGTCGAGGTGCTGTCGGACCTGGGCTATGTGCAGTCGGTGGCCGATCTGTACAAGCTGGGCCTGGACGACCTGCTGGAGATGAAGCGCCGTGCGGACGAGCGCGACGGCACCACGCCGGAAACGGTCAAGGCCGGCAAGGTCGCGACCAAGTGGGCCGACAATCTGATCGAGGCGATCGACCACAGCCGCGCGACCACGCTCGAACGCTTCCTGTTCGCGCTCGGCATCCAGCACGTCGGCGAGAGCACCGCCAAGGCGCTCGCGGTCTGGTTCGGCGATCTGGCCCTGATCCGCCATCTGCCCTGGCCCATGTTCAAGCGCGTGCCGGACATCGGCGGCGAAGTCGCGCGTTCGCTGGGCCATTTCCTGGACCAGCCTGGCAACCAGCAGGTGATCGACGACCTGCTCGCGCGCGGCGTGACCATTACCGACACCCATGAGCCTACGCCCAAGCTCGCTCCGGATCTGAATCTGGCGACCTTGTTGGTGGATATGGAAATTCCCAAGGTCACCCGCATCCGCGCCGAACAGCTGGCCGCCGCGTTCGCGGATGCGGCCAAGCTGGCGGCCGCGCCCGAGCACGCCTACGTCACCGCCGGCCTGCCCGCCGACAGCGCGCAGGCCTTCGCCCTGTGGCGCGACGACGCCGACAACGCGGCCCTGCTACAACGCGTGGGCGCGGCGTTGGCGCAACTGCAGGCGCGCCTGCCCGATGCGGCCGCGGCGGCCGCGGCCGCCGGCCCGCTGGACGGCCAGACCGCCGTGCTCACCGGCAGCCTCAGCGCCTTGTCGCGCGATCAGGCCAAGGATCACTTGGAAGCGCTGGGCGCCAAGGTCGCCGGCAGCGTGTCCAAGAAGACCAGCTTCGTGGTCGCCGGCGAGGCCGCCGGTTCCAAGCTCGACAAGGCCCAGGAGCTGGGCGTGCCGATCTGGGACGAGGCGCAGTTGCTCGCGTTCCTGGCCGAACACGGCCGCTCGGTCCCGTGAGCGAGACCGGCGCACGCGACTGGCGGCCATCGGCGAGCTTCGAGGCGCTGCGCCTGCGCGCGGCGCTCAATGCGCGCATCCGCGAATTCTTCGCCCAGCGCGGCGTGACCGAGGTCGAGACCCCGGTGTTGTCGATGGCCGGCAACACCGACCCCAACATCGCCTCGTTCTCGCTGCAATTCAGCGGCCGCACCGACGGCGCACCGCGCACGCGCTGGCTGCGCACGTCGCCCGAATACCCGCTCAAGCGTCTGCTCGCGGCCGGCTTCGGCGACTGTTACGAACTCGGCCGGGTGTTTCGCGACGGCGAGGCCGGCGGCCGCCACAACCCCGAATTCAGCATGCTCGAGTGGTACCGGCTGGGCTACGACCATCAGGATTTGATCGCCGAGACTGCCGAACTGATCCAGGCCGCGTTGGCCCTGGTCGGGCGCGAGGCGGCGCTGGAACGCGTGGCCTATCGCGAGCTTTATCAACAGCGCCTGGGTCTGGATCCGCTGAGCGCCGACGAAGCCGAATTGCGCGCCGCCTTGGGCGAGCTGGTGATCGATCCCGAGGGCCTGGGCCGCGACGATTGGCTGGATCTGCTGATGACCCACCGCCTGCAGCCCGGCTTCGCGTCCGATCGCCTGCTCGCCGTCTACGACTACCCGGCCTCGCAGTGCGCGCTCGCGCGCGTGCGCGCCGGCGAGCCGCCGCTGGCCGAGCGCTTCGAGCTTTACCTGGGGCCGCTGGAACTGGCCAACGGCTATCACGAACTCGCCGACGCGCACGAACAGGGCGTGCGCTTCGCACGCGACCTCGCGCTGCGCGCGCAACGCGGCGCGCCCGCGCCGCCGCGCGACGAGGCGCTGCTGGCCGGCCTCGCCGCCGGTCTGCCGGACTGCGCGGGCGTTGCGCTGGGCGTGGACCGTTTGCTAATGGCGATGCTGAACGTTCCGCGCATCGCCGATACCTTGGCCTTCGATTTCGCGCGCGCATGACAAGCCTGAACGCAGAGCGCAAGTCGGCGCAGTTGCAAGATGTTTTGATTGACCATTCAGGTGCGCGGGGTAGAGTGATCGCGTATCGCAAGGGGGAGCTCGCAATGCGCACAGGTACTGCCGCGGCACTGTCGTTGGCGCTGGTCTTGATGGCCGGCGCGGGCGACGCCATGGCCCAGGCCGGCGGCGAACGGCTGTACGGCGACCGCGTGCTGCGTTGCGAATCCGATGGCGAAACCCCGCGCCAATGTCCGGCCGACACCACCGGCGGCGTGCGTCTGGCGCGGCGCCTGTCCGACAGCGACTGCGTCGAGGGCAAGGGCTGGGGCGTGAATCGCAGCGGCGTCTGGGTCGCGCGCGGCTGCAGCGCCGACTTCGTGCTCGGCCAGGGCGGCAGCGGCCGCGACAGCCGCAGTGGCGATCGTGTCATGCGGTGCGAATCCAAGGGCGGGCGCTGGAATCACTGCCGTGGCAACAGCGCCAATGGCGTGCAGCTGGTGCGCCAGTTGTCCAAGCGCCCCTGCATCCGCGACCAGAACTGGGGTGTGGACGCCCAGGGTCTGTGGGTGTCCGGCGGTTGCCGCGGCGAGTTCCAAATGCTGTCCGACGGTGCCACCGAGCCGGTCGCCGTCGCGCCGCGCGGCAAGGTGGTGCTGTGCGAATCGATCAAGAGCCAGGCCCAGCGCTGCGCGGTCGAGACCGGCGCTGGCGTGCGCCTGCACAAGCAGCTCTCGCGCTCGCAATGCGTGGAAGGACGCAGCTGGGGCTTCGACGGCAACGGCATCTGGGTCGAAGACGGCTGCCGCGCCGAGTTCGAAGTCGATACGCCGCGCGGCGGCTGAGGCCCCACCGCGGCGCCGTCGCGCGCCGTCGCCACCTGCCATAAGTCCGGGCGACTGCCGCCCCCTGCGCGCGGCATACTTGCGCCCATGCGCGCCGCTGTCCGGCCGCGACCCCGGGACTCGTTAAGCGGCAGATAAACGCATCCGAATCGGGTCCGGCGCGGTGCCGAAATCTTGAGCCTGCGTTAAGCGGGCGTGGATAAAGTTGCAGCCAACTGACAAAGGAGTGACGGACATGTTCGTACGCATCGTTTCCTGTTTCGCCCTGGCGCTGGGTTTCAGCGCGACCGCACAGGCGGCGCCGCAATACGATTCCGGTTACTACGGCGGCGGTCAGCAGACCATCCGCTGCGAGTCCGACGACGGCCGCAACCGTCAATGCTATGCCGACACCCGCGGCGGCGTGCGCCTGGTCCGCCAGTTCTCCAAGTCGCAGTGCATCCAGGGCAGCACCTGGGGCTACAACCGCGACACCATCTGGGTCAGCGGCGGTTGCCGCGCCGAGTTCGAACTGGGCCGCGGCGGCGACGGTGGCTGGAACGGCGGTGGCGGTTGGAACGGCGGCGGCAATAACGGCGGCAACAACGGCGACACCGTGCGCTGCGAATCCGACGACGGCCGTTACCGCACCTGCGCCATCGGCGGCAACCGCGCGCGCCTGGTGCGCCAGCTTTCGAAGTCGCCCTGCGTGGAAGGCCAGAGCTGGGGCTCGCAACGCGGCAGCGTGTGGGTCAGCAACGGCTGCCGCGGCGAGTTCAGCAGCGGCCGCGGCGGCGGTGGCTGGAACGGTGGCGGCTGGAACGGCGGCAACAACCAGTGGCGCACCGTGGTGTGCGAATCCAACGACGGTCGCGAGGGCCGCATGCGTCGCTGCAATACCAGCATCCGCGACGGCGCGCGCCTGATCCGCCAGAAGTCCAAGGGCGCCTGCATCGAAGGCCAGACCTGGGGCTGGGATCAGAACGGCATCTGGGTGCAGATGGGCTGCCGCGGCGAGTTCAGCGTGCGCTGATCGCCCGCGCCAGCGCTTGAGGACGACGGGCCCCGCGGCGACGCGGGGCCCGTTTTCGTTGGCGCTTTCGCGCGCCCGCAACCAGGGCCTGGCGCGGCTGCGATAAACTGCGCGCATGAACGACATCGACTTCGACCGCTACGACCGCATTCGCCCGATCCGCTGGACCGGCGACGCCCTGGAACTGCTGGATCAGCGCCGCCTGCCGTTCCACGTCGAATACGTGCGTTGCCAGGACAGCGACGCGGTCGCGGCCGCGATCCACGCCCTGACCGTGCGCGGCGCCCCGGCGATCGGCATCGCCGCCGCCTGGGGCGTGGTGCTGGCCGCGCGCGATATCCAGGCCGACGACGGCGCCGGCGCACTGGCCGCGCTGGAACCTGCGCTGCAGCGGCTCAACGCCGCGCGTCCGACCGCGGTCAACCTGGCCTGGGCGCTGGCGCGCATGCGCCGCAGCCTGAGCGGGGCGGGCGCCGATTGGCGCGCCACGCTCGCGCGCGAGGCCCAGGCGATCGCCGACGAGGACCTGGCCGCCAACCGCCGCATGGGCGCGCTGGGCGCGGCCCTGATCGCGCCCGGCAGCGGCGTGCTCACCCATTGCAACACCGGCTCGCTGGCCACCGCTGGCTTCGGCACCGCGCTGGGCGTGATCCGCGCCGGTGTCGCCCAGGGCCGCATCGACCAGGTCTACGCCGGCGAGACCCGGCCCTGGCTGCAGGGCGCGCGCCTGACCGTGTGGGAACTGCAGCAGGACGGCATCGCGCCGATCCTGATCGCCGACTCCGCCGCCGCGCATCTGATGAAGAGCGGGCGCGTGCAGTGGGTGGTGGTCGGCGCCGATCGCATCTGCGCCAACGGCGACACCGCCAACAAGATCGGCACCTACCAGCTCGCGATCGCCGCGCGCCATCACGGGGTCAAATTCATGGTCGCCGCGCCGTCCTCGACGGTCGACATGGCCACCGCCTCGGGCGAGGCGATCGAGATCGAGGAGCGCGATCCCGGCGAGCTGTTCGCGGTCGGCGGGGTGCGCACGGCGGCCGAGCAGGTCGGCGCCTGGAACCCGGTGTTCGACGTCACCCCGCACGAACTGATCGACGCCATCGTCACCGAGCGCGGCGTAATCGAGCGTCCCGACGCGCAGGCGATGCGGGCCGCGTTCGCGGCCTGATCGCCGCGCCTGTCGCGCGGCTGCGCCAAAGCCTGGAAAAGCACCCGCAAGTGCTTGTTTCTGCGTGGGAATCGGGCCGCTGTCCGACCCCGTTTCGTGCTATCATTTCCTGTCCTTTTGATGCCGCCTTGAGCGAGCTGCAGAACAGGCCCGCACGGGCAGGTTTCGCCGCCGTCCGGGGCGCCTAGCAAAACCGCTCAGCACGGAACCCTGATGGCCGAACTCGCCAAGGAAATCATCCAGATCAATCTCGAAGACGAGATGCGTCGCAGCTATCTCGATTACGCCATGAGCGTGATCGTGGGCCGCGCGCTCCCCGACGTCCGCGATGGTCTCAAGCCGGTGCACCGCCGCGTCCTGTACGCGATGAGCGAGCTCGGCGCGCACAGCAACAAGCCCCATTTCAAGTCGGCGCGTATCGTCGGCGACGTGATCGGTAAGTACCACCCGCACGGCGATCAGTCGGTCTACGACACGCTGGTGCGCATGGCCCAGCCGTTCTCGCTGCGTTACCTGCTGGTCGACGGCCAGGGCAACTTCGGTTCGGTCGACGGCGACTCCGCCGCCGCGATGCGTTACACCGAATCGCGCATGGCCAAGCTCACCCACGAGCTGATGGCGGACATCGACAAGGAAACCGTCGACTTCCAGCCCAACTACGACGAAAAGGAACTCGAACCCACGGTCATGCCGACCCGGGTGCCGAACCTGCTGGTCAACGGCTCGGCCGGTATCGCCGTGGGTATGGCGACCAACATCCCGCCGCACAACCTATCGGAAGTGATCAACGCGACCATCGCCCTGATCAACGATCCGGAGCTGGACGTCGACGGCCTGATGGAATACATCCCCGGCCCGGATTTTCCGACCGCGGGCATCATCAACGGCACCGCCGGCATCATCGCCGCCTACCGCACCGGCCGCGGCCGCGTGCGCATGCGCGCGCGCGCCGACATCGAGGTCAACGAGGACACCGGTCGCGAGGCGATCGCGGTCACCGAGATCCCGTACCAGGTCAATAAGGCGCGGCTGATCGAGAAGATCGCCGAGCTGGTCAAGGAAAAGAAGCTCGAGGGCATCAGCGAGCTGCGCGACGAGTCCGACAAGGACGGCATGCGCATCTTCATCGAGGTCAAGCGCGGCGAATCGGCCGAGGTGGTGCTGAACAATCTGTATCAGCAGACCCAGATGGAGTCGGTGTTCGGCATCAACATGGTGGCGCTGGTCGACGGCCGCCCGCAGTTGCTGAACCTCAAGCAAATCATCGAGGCCTTCATCCGTCACCGCCGCGAAGTGGTGACCCGCCGCACCATCTTCGATCTGCGCAAGGCGCGTCAGCGCGCGCACATCCTGGAAGGTTTGACGGTCGCGCTGGCCAACATCGACGAGATGATCGAGCTGATCAAGACCTCGGCGAACCCCAACGAAGCGCGCGAGCGCATGCTGGCCAAAACCTGGGAACCGGGCCTGGTCGGCGCGTTGCTGGCCGCCGCCGGCGCCGAGGCCTCGCGTCCAGACGATCTGCCGGCCGGCGTCGGTTTCGCCGACGGCCGCTACCAGCTCACCGAGGCACAGGCCAGCCAGATCCTGGAAATGCGCCTGCACCGCCTGACCGGTCTGGAGCAGGAAAAGCTCACCGACGAGTACAAGCTGCTGCTGGAGACCATCCGCGGCCTGATCGAGATCCTCGAGAATCCCGACGTGCTGCTGGAAGTGATCCGCACCGAGCTGCTGAACCTGAAGGAAGAGTTCGGCGACGCGCGCCGCAGCGAAATCCGCGCCAGCGAAGAGGATCTCGACATCCTCGACCTGATCGCGCCGGAGGACGTGGTGGTCACGCTGTCGCATTCGGGCTACGCCAAGCGTCAGCCGGTCAGCGCCTATCGCGCCCAGAAGCGCGGCGGCAAGGGCCGCAACGCGGCGGCGACCAAGGACGAGGATTTCATCGACAAGCTGTGGTTGGTCAACACCCACGACACCTTGTTGACCTTCACCAGCTCCGGCCGCGTGTTCTGGCTGCCGGTGCACCAGTTGCCGGAGGCCGGGCCTAACGCGCGCGGCCGTCCGATCATCAACTGGCTGGCGCTGGAAGCCGGCGAGCAGGTCCAGGCCGTGCTGCCGGTGCGCGAGTACGACGACCAGCACTTCGTGTTCTTCGCCACCCGCAAGGGCATGGTCAAGAAGACGCCGCTGACCGAGTTCGCCTACCGTCTGGCGCGCGGCAAGATCGCGATCAACCTCGACGAGGGCGACGCCCTGGTCGATGTGGCCCTGACCGACGGCCAGCGCGAAGTGATGCTGTTCGCCAGCAATGGCAAGGCCGTGCGCTTCGCCGAAAGCGGTCGCGAGGACGAGGCGGACAGCGCCGACGAGTCGGCCGAGATCGAGGGCGCCGAGGACGGCGTCGAGGCCGAGGCGGCGGGTGAGGGCGAAGGCGCCGACAAGTCCAAGCGCGGCAAGGGCGGCGTTCGCTCCACCGGCCGCAACAGCCGCGGCGTGCGCGGCATCAAGCTGGCTTCGGGCGAGATGGTGGTCAGCATGATCGTGATCGACGGCGACGGCGACATCCTCACCGC
This sequence comes from Lysobacter sp. Root916, assembly GCF_001429785.1. Taxonomy (GTDB): domain Bacteria; phylum Pseudomonadota; class Gammaproteobacteria; order Xanthomonadales; family Xanthomonadaceae; genus Lysobacter. The sequence continues at coordinate 984,911 of NZ_LMJF01000001.1, forward strand.
CAGCCAGCGCGGCTACGGCAAGCGCACTCCGGTCGAGGAGTATCCGTGCAAGGGTCGCGGCACTCAGGGCGTGATCGCGCTGAAGACCACCGAGCGCAACGGCGCCCTGGTCGGCGCGATCCAGCTCAGCGATCACCACGAAGTGCTGATGATCTCCGACGGCGGCACCCTGGTGCGTACGCGCGCGGCGGAAATCTCTCAGGTCGGCCGCAACACCCAGGGCGTGACCCTGATGCGTCTGGCAGAAGACGAGACCTTGCAGACCATCGAGCGCGTCGATGCTTCGTTGGAAGACGACGCGGACGAGAGCGGCGATGGCCTGCCGCCGATCGCGGATGCGGGCGACAAGGCAGGCGACGCGCCCAGCCCGGAAAGCTGATCCGCGGCCCGCGCTTGCCACGAGAACGCCACCTGCGGGTGGCGTTCTCGTTTGCGGCGTCCGGACGACGCGTCGCCGATCGGGATCGTAGCGTGAGCGTTCGTGTGGTTCGCGCATGCAGCGCGACGCTCAAAAGAAAAACCCCGGCCGAAGCCGGGGTTTTTTTATCGCATAGCCGTCGCCGAGCCGTTCCTTGGCCCGGATCGGGCAATCAGAACGTGATGCTCCAGCTGTCGATCTTGCCGGTGTCGAGCGAAGCGTTGTCGTTGACGCGCAGCTTCCAAGTGCCGTTCAGCGCTTCGCTGGTCAGGTTCTTGGTGAAGGTGCCGGTCACGTTGTCGGCGCTGCCGCCGGTGCGGTTGTGGATGTTGTACAGCGTGCCGTCCGGCGCGACCAGATCGACCTTCAGATCACCCTTGTAGGTGTGCAGGATGTTGACGGTGATCGAAGCGTTGCTCGGACCGTTGCCGGTACGACCGGAGACCGAGATCGGGCTTTCGACCGTGCTGTTGTCGGCGATCGGGAAGTCCGTGCCGTTGCTGTAGGTCTGGGTGCCGCCGGTGCCGCCGACCGTGACCGTGGAGGTCTTGGTGTTGGTGGCGCCGTTGTTGTCGGTCACCGTCAGGGTCACCGTGTAGGTACCCGCCGTCGTGTAGGTCTTGCTGGGGTTGGTGGCGGTGGAGGTGGTGCTGTCGCCGAAGTTCCAGCTACGCGAGGCGATGGAGCCGTCGCTGTCGGTGGAGGTATCGGTGAAGGCCACGGTCAGGCCGCTGACCGACGAGGTGAAGTTCGCCACCGGGGGAGCGTTGCCGCCGCCTGGGCAGTCGACGCCGACCAGCGCGAAGGCCGCACTCACGTCGGCGACGTTGTAGCCCAGATCGGTGGCCGCGGTCTCGACGCCGCAGGAGCCCTGGATGAAGTTGGTGCTCGCCGTCCAGTACAGCTGGTTGGCGCGGGCGAAGGCCTTGAACGCCTTCTGCGTATCCCAGCCCGAGGTGGTCGCCAGCTTCCAGAACGCCTTGTTGTACACGCCGGACGAGTAGTGCACGTCCATGCCGTTGGTGTAGTTCGAGGCGTGGCCGATCGAGCTGCCGTCCTGCGGCGGGTTGGCCATGTAGCGCAGGGCGCCGGTGGCCTTGAAGATCTGCGCGCCGACCAGGAAGTCGTTCGTGCCGTTCATGTAGTACTCGGCGGCTTCGCCGGCCATGTCGGAGAACGCTTCGTTGATGCCGCCGGACTGGCCGGAGTAGGTCAGGTTCGAGTTCTGCTCGGTGAAACCGTGCGAGACCTCGTGCGCCGACACGTCCAGGCTGACCAGCGGGTAGAAGGTCGAGCCGCCGTCGCCGAAGGTCATCGCCGAGCCGTCCCAGAACGCGTTCTGGTAGCTGTTGCTGTAATGCACGCGCATGGTCAGCTGGAAGCTCAGCGGCGGCACGCCCACGTAAGCGCCGTACATGTCGTAGACGACCTTGCCGAAGTAGTGCGCGTCGTTGAGCGGCGAATAGGCGCCGTTGATGGTCTTCACGGTGTTGCGCGGGCAGGTGTACGAGAACGCCGTGCTGCCGGTGGTGCCGTGATTGAGGTTGACCGTCTTCACGTTGGCGTTGTTCATGGTGCAGGTGCTGCCGCTCTGCGCCACGTCGAGGAAACCGAAGTTGGTGCCGTACTCGTACTGGCCGGTCTTCTGGTTGCCGCCGGGGCCGGTGCCGTTGGCGTGCGCCAGCGCGTCCCACTGCTTGAGCACGCGGCCGTCGTTGGCGTCGACGATCACGAACGGACGCGTCGGCGAACCGCCCTTGGCGGCGTCGGCGAAGTACGACACGACATAGGCCAGGTGGGCGCGGCCGCCGTCGTCGACATAGATGACCTGCTCGGTCTTCTCGTCGCGGGTGCCGAGCAGGCCCTGACGGTTGCCCAGGCCGGCGCGCTTGCCGACGCTCAGCGCCTGCGACTTGGCCAGCTTGGGCGTGACGCTGGGCACGTCGGCGTCGATGCCGTTGATCATCTGACCGAACAGCGTGCGCACGTTGCCGTTGGCGTCTTCGCTGACGACCATCTGCTCGCCGAAGATCCGCACGCCGCGATGGCTCTGCTGATAACGGTAGTGGCGGGTGCCGTCGCGGTCGGCCTTGATCGCGACCGCCTTGAGCGTGGACTGCGTGTCCAGCGCCAGCAGCTCGGCGTGACGCGCACCGGCATCGGCGCTGGCGCCGACGCTGGCCGCGGCCGCGCGATACTGCTGATTGAGCTGGTTGACGTTGCTCTGGTGCAGATCGACGCGTTGCGCCGCATCGGCCGCGCCAGCGGCCAGGACCAGGGCGGCCGCGGCCGCGAGTGCGTGCAGTTTCGGTACGGAATGACGATTCACTGGTGTTACCCCCGAAGCTAGTGTTGTTGGTCGGGCCGCGGTCGCGGCCGGCTCACTGCAGGTGGTGCATCCGCCCCCTGTCACCAACACGCCCTGGCCCTGCGCACTCGATCGTCCTTGTGCGTGCGGTAGGTCGTGGGTCTATCGGATGCCGCCGCGATGTCCTTCGCGACGGCGGAGCGACGCTAGGCCGGGGTGCAAATTGGGGTCAAAGCTGTGGAACTAAGTCACATTCGTTAAGGAATGAATGCGTACTGATGCAGTGCATGGCGCTTGCATCTGAAACCGTTTTTTTGCCGTATTTGGCGCGTGAATCCGGATTTCACGAGACCGCCATCGGATTGTAATAATGTTTTAAATATATTGTTGCAATGCACAAGGATTATGCGCGGTGCGGGTGGGGGTTTTGTCGCCTGAATGCGTTGATGATCTTATCCAGCGAAATCAAAGGCTTTCACGCTCACTAACATGAACGAGTAAGCGGTCTTGATTATTTTCAGCTAGATAATCAATCATCGAATGTGACCTAATTCCGCGCATAAGCGTGGGGGCTATTCCAGTTACGGCAGGAGCCGGTCTTCGCAGACGCTGACGGGCCCGGCGATGCGGATTCGATGAGCGGGTGTCCGCCGCGACCGCGACGCCGCGGAAGTCCGGCCTCCGTCCTCCAGCCAGGCACGGCCAGGCCTAGACCACCGATCTGGTGCACCTGGCGCACGGTCGCTAACCTGACCGCATGCCCCGCGCGCCCCACGCTTCGATCGAGATCCCGGCATTCGGACCGGCCGGCGCGCGGCGGCAGGGTGGAGGGCGCCGCGCCGATCGGGCCGGAGGCGACCCACGTTGATGGGCCGCGACGACAGCGATACCGCCTGCGGCGACGCCGACGTCGCGAACGAGGTTTGCGCCGATCCCGGACGGCGCCAGGCGCTGCGGGTGCTTGCCACCTGCGCCGCGCTGGGCGTGTCCGGCTGCGCGCGCGAGTCGCCGGACCGCGACGAACGCCGTCTGCGCGATATCGGCGGCATCGACGAAATCGAAGTGGGACGCGTGCTCAGACCGAACTCGGTGGCCGCGGTCGTGGCCGCATTGCGAAGCGGTCCAGGCGCGGTGTCGATCGGCGGCGCGCGTTGCAGCATGGGCGGCCAGATCGCCGCGGACGGATCGTTGCATCTGGACATGCGCGGCTTGAATCGCATGGTGTGGCTGGACCCCGCGCAGCGGCGCGTGCGCGTGCAGACCGGCATGTCCTGGCGCGAGTTGCAGGAGCTGATCGACCCGCACGGTCTGGCGGTTTCGATCATGCAAAGCTACAGCAACTTCAGCATAGGCGGCTCCCTCTCGGTCAATTGCCACGGCCGCTACGTCGGCAAGGGCAGCCTGATCCACAGCCTGCGCGCGCTTCAACTGATCGACGGCGACGGGCAGGTGCACGAGCTCAGCCGCGAGCGCGACCCGCGGTTGTTCCATGCGGCGGTGGGCGGCTATGGCGGGCTGGGCGCGATCACCGAGGCCGAGTTCGATCTCAGCCTCAACCATCGCATCGTGCGGCGCGCCGAGCGGGTGGCCTTGGACGAGTATCCGGCCTGGTTCGCCGAACGCGTGCTCGCCGATCCAGCCAGCGTGCTGCACAACGCCGACTTGCTGCCGCCACGCTTCGACGCGCCGGTCGCGGTGACCTGGAGCCGCTGCGCAGAGCCGCTGACCGTCGATGAACGCCTGATCGCGCGCAATGGCGACTACCGCCGCGACCGCAAACTGATCTGGAGCGCGTCCGAATTGCCGGGCGGCCCCTGGATGCGCGAGCGATACTCGGTCGAGAGGCTGCTGCGCGAGCGCGAGGTGGTCTGGCGCAATCGCGAAGCCAGCTTGGACATCGCTTCGCTGGAGCCGAGCACGCGCCGCTATTCGACCTATCTGCTGCAGGAGTACTTCGTGCCGGTCCCGGCCTTCGCCGAGTTCGCGCGCGCGCTGGCGCGGGTCCTGCGCGACTTCGAGGTGCACGCATTGAACGTTTCGATCCGGCATGCGCCCGCGGATCGGCAATCGCTGCTGAGCTGGTCGCCGACCGAGGTGTTTTCGTTCGTGCTCTATCACAAGCAGCGCAGCGGCGCGCGCGCCGACGCGGTCTCCGGACAATGGACGCGGCGCCTGATCGATCTGGCCCTGGATCACGGCGGCCGCCACTATCTGCCATACCGCCTGCATGCCACGCGCGAGCAGTTTCTACGCGGCTATCCGGCAGCGCCGACGTTCGCGGCGCTCAAGCGCCAGATCGATCCGCGAGGACGTTTCCGCAATCGGATGTGGGACAAGTACTTGCCGAGGTGAGGGCGGGCTCGTCGGGCGATGCCGCCGTGGCGCTTCCCGCTGGCGCAAGAGAAACCCCGGCCGTGGCCGGGGTTTCGGTGGGATCCGGAGCCGGGCGCGCGGGCCCGGTCGCGGCGCATCAGAAGGTGATGCTCCAGTTGTCGATGTAGCCCACGTCCTGGCCGGCCCGGTCGGCCGCGCGCAGGCGCCAGGTGCCGTTGAGCGCTTCGGTGGACAGGTTCTTGACGAAGGTGCCGCTGACGTTGTCGGCGCTGCCGCCGCTGCGGTTGTGGATGTTGTAGACCGAGCCGTCCGGCGCCAGCAGGTCCACGATCAGGTCGCCCTTGTAGGGATGGACGATGTTGACCGAGATCGAAGCGTTGGACGGGGCGTTGCCGGTGCGGCCGGAGACCACGATCGAGCTGCTCACGCCGGTGGCGTTGTTGTCGGGAATGTTGACGTCGGTGCCGTTGCTGTAGGTCTGCGCGCCGCCGGTGGAAACCGTGACGGTGGCCGTCTTGGTGTTGCTGGCGCCGTCGTCGTCGGTGACGGTCAGGGTGACGGTGTAGGTGCCGGCCGTCGCGTAGGTCTTGCTGGGGCTGGTGGCGGTGGAGGTGGTGCCGTCGCCGAAGTTCCAACTGCGCGTAGCGATCGTGCCGTCGCTGTCAGTGGAGGCGTCGGTGAAGCTTACCGTCAGGCCGCTGGCCGAGGAGCTGAAGTTGGCCGTCGGCGCGACGTTGGCACCCGGGTCGGCGCGGAACGCCGCCATCGCCGCCTTGGTCTGCACCAGCACGCGCTGGTTGTGGCTGAGGTTGGTGTTGCCCATCGGCACGCCGTTATAGCTGACGTCGGGGTTGGACCAGTAGTTCAGGCGCGTGCAGGCGGCGCCGCTGCACTGGTAGGCCATGATGGTGCGCCAGCGCGTGCCCGTGGCCGGTGCGTACTGGTAGCCGTGGCCGTAGGCGTAGGGCGTGCTGCTGGGGTCGTTGGTCGGATCGTGGCGCGCCGACAACAGGTGGCCGATCTCGTGGGCGAAGCTGTAGTAGCCGGTCGCGCAATCCCAATACACCGTCGCGAACGCGCTGGCGGCGTTGGAGCCGATCGAACTGGCGCGGCCGCAGTTGCTGTCGTCGTCGATGACCAGCACGTTGACGTCGGCGGCGTTGGCGTCGCGGCTGGCATGCACGTCGTCCATGTAACCGTCGCTGGTGCCCGCGAAACGCTGCACGTCGGTGGCGTGGCCGTCGCCGACCGAGGTGTATTGCACCGTGCGGTAGTTGGCCAGGACCATGTTGATGCCGACGTTGGAGTTGACGTAGCCCTGGTTGCTCTCGGCCACGGCCAGTTCGATCAACGCTTCCATGTCGCCGCCGTACGCGGCGACCGCCTGGTTGGTGGCGACCACCTGGACGCGGATGGTGGCGGTGGCACCGGGGTCGATCGCGGCCGCGCCGACCAGGCCGCCGCCGCTCACGGCGCGCGCCGCGGCGGCGCGCATGTCGATCTGCGGCATGCCGGCTTCGTTGTAGTCGGCCGCGTGATCCGGCGGCAGGCGGCTTTCGTCGACTTCGATCACCGCGTTGCTGCCGTCGGGCAGGGACTGGATGCGGTACAGGGTGCCGTCGACGCGCACGTTGCCGGTGATGCGGTCGCCGTGGCGGACCAGGGCCACCGAGTTGCGTTCGTCGACACGCACTTCGCGGGAGCCGCGCAAGGCCGCGGCGCCGCGCGAATCGCGCAGACGACCGAGCCAGACGGTGTTGCCGCGCTCGGTCTGGTGCGCGTCGTCCAGCGTGGCGGTGACCAGGCGCGAGCCCAGGCGCAGTTCGATCTCGCGGTTGTGCGCGCTGACCACCGAGGCGTCGGCGCGTTCGATGCGCAGGCTGCGGGTGGGGGCGGCGTGCGACAGCTGCTGGGCGGTGGCGAGCGCGGCGCGTTGCGGGGCCGGCGCCTGTCCGACGAACAGCGGCTTGGCCGCGAACGCTGGGGCGCTGGCGATGGACAGGAGCAGGGCGGCCTGGGCCAGGCGCGCTGCATGCTTACGGGTGGTCATCGGGTTCTCTCTCCCTGGTCGGCCGGGGCGCGGCCGCGTCGATGGCGATCCCTGGCGCGGCGTCCGTGCTAGCCGATGCGCAGGGCGATGGCGGACGGATCGTCGATCCGGCCGTTTTCCAAGCTAGCCAACGAGGCGCCAGGGCGGGGCAGGGGAAACCAACCGCGCCTGTACTCACAGTGTGATTCGAGTCATGCATTGGCACATGCGTCGCTGGCGCTGGATCGGCCCGACTTCGGTTTGAAACATTGTTCCAGGGTGTGAGGGGCGATTGCGCCGGGCGCTCGATGCGGCCGCCGTCGGCGTTCGGCAACGCCAGCAAAACGATGCCTGCGCATGGCCCGCAAATTGTCCTTATGGCGATGCTGGGCGCGCTCTATACTCGTCGCAACCCTAGGGGAGACGACATGGATAGCGTGGTGGGTGGTGCTGCATTTTCGTTCCGGCGCGTCGTGCGCGCGGCCGCTGGCTTGGCCTTGGCGCTGCTGCTGATCGGCGGGCCCGTCGCCTGCAAGCGCGACACCACCGGGCAACTGCCCGAGGTCAGCGGCGAGGCGATCAAGGCCAAGCGCGAGACCGTCGAGGGCTTCGGGCTGGTCGCGGCTTATCCCGATCAGAAAGCCGACGAGCAGCTCGCGATCGCCCTGGAATTCAGCCAGCCGCTGGTCGGCAGCCAGGCCTTCGACGACCTGATCGCGGTCGCCGACAAGAACGGCGCCGTGGTCAAGGGCAGCTGGGTGCTGGACGACGGCGGCAAGGTCCTGCGTTTCCCCCACGTCGAAGCCAGCAAGGATTACGTGGTCACCATCAAGGGCGGCCTCACCGCCGCCGACGGCGACCGCATCGGCAAGGCCGTCACCCGCAACGTCTACACCGGTCCGCTGGATCCGGTGGTCGGCTTCGCCTCGCAAGGCAGCGTGCTGCCGGCGCGCGAGAGCCGCGGCCTGCCGGTGGTGTCGATCAACGTCGCCGAAGTCGACGTCGAGTTCATGCGCATCAAGGACAAGGAACTGCCCAAGTTCTTCGCCGAGTACCAGCGCGGCGGCCGTCGCGGCAGCTGGGAGCTGGAGCGCGACTGGGACGACAAGACGCCGCTGTCCAAGCTGGCCGAGCCGGTCTACGTCAATCGTTTCGTGCTCGGCGGCAAGCCCAACGAGCGCGTGTTGACCTATCTGCCGCTGCAGGACATCGAGGAGCTGCAGAAGCCGGGTCTGTACTTCGCGGTGATGAAGCGCAGCGGCCAGTTCAAGGACGAGTTCGAGACCGCGTTCTTCACCGTCAGCGATCTCGGCCTGCACGCGCGCGCCTACAAGGACAAGCTGTTCGTGCATACCGCCTCGCTGGAGAACGGCGATGCGGTCGGCGGGGTCGAGCTCAAGGTGCTGGATGCCAATGGCGAGCCGGTGCTGAAGGGCGAGACCGATCGCAACGGCAACGTGATGCTGGCCTACAAGCTCGACGCCACCCAGGTGCTGGTGGCGCAGCGCGGCAGCGACGTGTCGATGCTGCCGTTCAACCAGCCGGCGCTGGACCTGTCCGAGTTCGCGGTCTCCGGCCGCGAGCAGGCCTGGTTCGACGTGTTCGCCTGGTCGGGCCGCGATCTCTACCGCCCGGGCGAGACCGTGCGCCTGTCGGCGCTGCTGCGCGATCAGGACGGCAAGCCGGTCGCGCTCAAGGGCAAGGCCTTGCAGCCGGTGTTCCTGCGCTACGTGCAGCCCGACGGCAAGACCTTCCTGGAAACGCGCCTGCAGCCCGACAGTCAGGGCTATGTGCGCCACGCCCAGGTGATTCCGGCCGACGCCGCGACCGGCCGTTGGCGGGTCGAGTTCCGCACCGATCCGGCCAGCAAGGAAGCGGTGCAGGGCATGACCCTGCGCATCGAGGAGTTCCTGCCCGAGCGTCTCAAGCTGGACCTCAACGCCCAGGCCACGCTGAAGCCGGGCGAGCCGATCAAGCTCGCCGTCGACGGCGCCTACCTCTATGGTGCGCCCGCGGCCGGCAACCGCTTCACCGCCAAGCTGGCGGTGATGGTGGAGCAGCATCCGTTGGAACAACTGCCCGGCTACTTCTTCGGCGACCCGACCCTGAGCCTGCCCAAGGAAGCCAAGGACGTGGTCGATACCGCGCTCGACGCCCAGGGCAAGTTGCAGCAGAGCGTGGCGCTGCCCAGCGAGGCCAAGCCGGTCAGCCCGATCGCCGCCATCCTCACCGGCAGCGTCTACGAAAGCGGCGGCCGCAGCGTCAATCGCAGCCTCAAGCGCGTGCTGTGGCCGGCCGACGCCCTGGTCGGCGTGCGTCCGCTGTTCGACGACAAGGAAGGCACCGATTCCAACGGCAACGCCGGTTTCGAGCTGACCCGCGTCGGCGCCGACGGCAAGCCGCGCCCGGCGCGCGGCCTGCGCGTGACCCTGATCCGCGAACACCGCGACTACCACTGGAACTACGACGCCGACGGCGGCTGGGACTACGACTTCAACCGCCGCTACGAAGACGTGCAGACCCGCAACGTCGACCTCGGCGCCTCGCCGCTGCGCCTGGATTTCCCGGTCAAGTGGGGCGAGTACCGCATCGACGTCTACGACCCGGCGACCCAGCTGACCTCGCGCTATCCGTTCAAGGCCGGCTGGAGCTGGGACGACCAGAACCGCGGCCTCGACGCGCGCCCCGACAAGGTCAAGATCGCGCTCGATAAGACCGCCTACAAGGCCGGCGACACCCTCAAGGTCACCCTGACCCCGCCGCACGCTGGCAAGGGCCTGCTGATGGTCGAAAGCGATCGCATGCTGTACGTGCAGGCGATCGACGTGAAGGCCGGCAGCAGCTTCGAGATTCCGGTCACCAACGATTGGGACCGCCACGACGTCTACGTGACCGCGCTGGTGTTCCGCGGCGGCAGCGCGCCCAGCAAGATCACGCCCGCGCGTGCGGTCGGCATCGCCCACGTGCCGATGGACCGGCGCGAGCGCACGGTCGCGGTCGGCCTCAACGTGCCCAAGCTGATGCGGCCGGAGCAGGACCTGCCGGTCACCGTCAGCGCGCCGCAGCTGGCCGGGCAGGAGGCCTACGTGACCGTGTCCGCGGTCGATGTGGGCATCCTCAACATCACCCGCTTCCCGGTGCCGGACGCGGCCGCGCATTTCTTCGCCCAGCGTCGTCTGGGCGTGGACGCCTACGACGTCTACGGGCGCGTGATCGAGAGCTTCGAGGGCGGCACAGCCAAGCTCCGCTTCGGCGGCGACGCGGCGTTGGAGGCGTTGCCGCAGGCGCGGCGCCCGACCGCCAAGGTGCAGACGGTGGACCTGTTCGCCGGGCCGGTGCGGCTGGACGCCAAGGGCAATGCCCTGGTCAAGCTGGCGGTGCCCGATTTCAACGGCACCTTGCGGGTGTCGGCGCTGGTGTACTCCGGCGGCAAGTACGGCAAGCGCGACCGCGAGACCATCGTGCGCGCGCCGGTGCTGGCCGAGGCCAGCACGCCGCGCGTGCTCGCGCCGGGCGACCGCAGCAACGTCACCCTGGACGTGCAGAACTTCACCGGCAAGCCCGGCGAGTTCGAGGTCAAGGTCGAAGGCATCGGCCCGCTGTCGCTGAGCGACGGCAACCGCAAGGCCAACCTGGGCGTGGAGGCCAAGACCACCTACACCTTCCCGATCGTCGCCCGCGAGGGCTACACGGTCGCGCAGGTGCGCGTGCGCGTGGAGGGCAACGGCTACAAGGTCGACCGGCGCTACGACGTGCCGGTGCGGCCGGCCTGGCCGCAGGTCTTGCGTGCGCGCACCCAGGTGCTGGAGGACAACGCCTCGGTGCGCCTGGGCGCGGACTTCGCCGAAGGCCTGATGCCGGGCTCGGTGAACGCGCGCATGACGGTCAGCGCCTTGCCGCCGATTCCGTTCGCCAGCGCGCTGCAGGGCGCGCTGGAGTATCCGTACGGCTGCGCCGAGCAGACCACCAGCAAGGGCTATGCCGCGCTGGAGCTGGACGAGGCGACCGCCAAGATGCTCGGGGTCAAGGGCCTGGACGCCAAGCAGCGGCGCGCGCGCATGGAAGGCGCGTTCGGTCGCCTGGCGGCGATGCAGATCGGCTCCGGCCACTATTCGATGTGGGGCGACGGCGACTACGTCAATCAGGCGATCACACCCTACGTGGTCGAGTTCCTGCTGGACGCGCGCGACGCCGGTTTCGCGGTGCCCGAGACGATGCTGCAGAAGTCGCTGAAGGTGCTCAACGAGGACCTGCTGTCGGGCGGCGCCCAGTTCTTCGGCTACGACCGCCGCGAACACCTCAAGTTCGCCTATCAGGCCCACGCCGGCTATGTGCTGGCGCGCGTCAACCGCGCGCCGCTGGGTACCTTGCGCGCGCTCTACGACAACGAGCGCAAGAACAGCGTGACCGGCCTGCCGCTGGTGCACCTGGGCCTGGCGCTGTCGATGCAGGGCGACAAGGCGCGCGGCAAGAAGGCGATCGCCGAAGGTTTCGCCAAGGACTCCAAGGACCGTCCGGAGTACCTGGGCGACTACGGCAGCCGCGTGCGCGACGACGCCTTGATGATCGCGCTGGTGCACGAGCGCGGCTACGCCACGCCGGCCTACGACGGCCGCGCGGTGCCGCTGGGCCTGGAGCTGGACGCGCGCCGCAATCGCGGTTGGCTGTGGCTGAGCACGCAGGAGCAGGTCGCGCTGGCGCGCCTGGGCAAGGCGCTGATGGCCGACCAGGCCAAGACCGTGTCCGGCCAATGGAAGGTCGGCGATGTCGCCAGCGATGCCGGTGCGGCCAAGATCGTCGGCCGCCTGTTCGACTACGACGCGCTGGCCGCGGGCGTGAGCTTCGCGCCGGTCGGTCAGCCGCCGCTGTACGCGAGCATGGAAGTGGCCGGCGTGCCGCGCCGCGCGCCGGACCCGGACAGCTCGGTGATCGAGGTCAAGCGCAAGTACTACACGACCAAGGGCGAGGAGTGGGAAGGCGGCAGCCTGGAGGAGGGCGAGGCCCTGATCGTGCAGGTCAGCATCAAGGCCAGCCGCAGCATGCCCGATGCCCTGCTCACCGACCTGCTGCCGGCGGGCCTGGAGATCGAGAACTTCAACCTCGGCGACGCCAAGCAGTGGGCCGGCGTGGTGGTGGACGGCATCGAGATCTCCGACCGCGACGACGCCGCCGAAGTGCGTCACGAGGAGTTCCGCGACGACCGTTACGTGGCCGCGCTCAAGCTCGACGTCGGCGACACCGCGCGGGTGTTCTACCTGGTGCGCGCGGTCACGCCGGGCACCTACACCGTGCCGCCGTCGTTGGTCGAGGACATGTACCGTCCGGATCTGCGTGGCGTCGGCAAGGCGGTACCGGCGATGCTGACGGTGACGCAGCCGGGCAAGTGAGGTAGCGCCGCGGGCGGGCTCGCGGCGGCCCTCACCCCAAGCCGCGCCCCGGCCCGACTGCATGGCGGTCGGGCGTTCGGTGCAGCGCATGAGGCGTAACCAATGCTGTCCCTTCTCCCGCTGGCGGGAGAAGGTGCCCGTAGGGCGGATGAGGGAAGCGAGCGCCGCAGGCGTGAGTGCTTCCATTCCCAAGTACTTCCAGTAAACGAAAGCCGGTGAATCCAGTGAGCAGTACGGAACCTCCGGCGCCGGAGCGGCCCTCACCCCAACCCTCACCCGCAGGCGGGAGAGGGGGCATAGGCGCGTGCAAGCGCTGGTGGCATCGCCTGCGCGCAGCGAAGTCCGACCCCGCAACGGCAACGACCACGCTGCCGACGCCGCGCCGCTTCGGAATGAAGCTGCTGCTCGCCGCGCTGCTGTTCGTCACCTCGGCGATGCTGCTCGATCTGGCCTTCCCGCTGCCGCTGCCGCGCGAGGGTCAGGCCGGCGCGGTGGTGGTCGCCGCCGACGGCACGCCGCTGCGCGCGTTCGCCGATCGCGGCGGCATCTGGCGGTACCCGGTGCGCATCGAGCAGGTCTCGCCGCTGTACCTGCAGGCCCTGCTGAACTACGAGGACCGCTGGTTCTGGAAGCATCCCGGCGTGAATCCCTACGCCTTGCTGCGCGCGGGCGGGCAGTGGCTGGGCAGCGGCCGGGTGGTGTCCGGTGGCTCGACCCTGACCATGCAGGTCGCGCGCATCCTGGATCCGCATACGCGCACGCCCTGGGGCAAGCTCAAGCAGTTGCTGCGCGCGCTGCAGTTGGAAACGCATCTGTCCAAGCGCGAGATCCTGACCCTCTATCTCAATCGCGCCCCGTTCGGCGGCACCGTCGAAGGCGTGGAGGCGGCGAGTTGGGCCTATCTGGGCAAGCCTTCGTCGCGCCTGTCGCATGCCGAGGCCGCGCTGTTGGCGGTGCTGCCGCAGTCGCCGAGCCGGCTGCGTCCGGACCGCGAACCCGAGCGCGCGCGCGTGGCGCGCGACAAGGTGCTGGCGCGCATGGCCGCGCTGGGCGTGTGGTCGCGCGCGCTGGTCGCCGACGCGCGCATCGAACCGGTGGTGGCGCGTTCGCTGCAACCGCCGCAGCACGCGCCCCTGCTGGCGCAGCGACTGCGCTTCGAGCAGCCCAAGGCGACGCGGCTGACCTCGACCATCGACATCGAACTGCAGCGCACCCTCGAGGACCGCGTCGCGGCCTACTTCTCCAATCTGCCCGAGCGCACCTCGGCGGCCTTGCTGGTGATCGACAACGCCAGCCTGGAGGCGCGCGCCTACGTCGGCTCGGCGACCTTCGCCGATACCGCGCGCCTGGGCCACGTCGACATGGTCAAGGCCTGGCGCTCGCCCGGTTCGACGCTCAAGCCCTTCCTGTACGGCCTGGCCCTGGACGACGGCCTGATCCATTCCGAAAGCCTGCTGGTCGACGCGCCGCAGTCGTTCGGCGACTACCGGCCGGGCAATTTCGACGCGACCTTCAACGGGCCGGTGGGCGCGGCCGAGGCGCTGCGCTTGTCGCTCAATGTGCCCGCGGTGGATCTGCTGGATCGGGTCGGGCCCAGTCGTTTCTCGGCGCGGCTCGCGCATGCGGGCATCGAACTGCATTGGCCGCGCGGCGCGACCCCGAACCTGTCGATGATCCTGGGCGGCACCGGCGCGCGCCTGGAGGATCTGGTCGGCGCCTACGCGGCGCTGAACCGCGAAGGCCTGGCCGGACGCGTGCGCTACACGCCGGACGCGCCGCTGCTGGAACGGCGCTTGTTGTCGCCGGGCGCGGGCTGGATCGTGCGCGAAATCCTCGAGGCCAATCCGCGGCCGGGCGCCGTCGCCGATACCTTCGACACCTCGGGCCGACCGCGGGTGGCCTGGAAAACCGGCACCAGTTACGGCTTCCGCGACGCTTGGGCGCTGGGCAGCACGCGCCGCTACACGGTCGGGGTCTGGGTCGGGCGGCCGGACGGCACGCCCTTGCCCGGCCAGTACGGCGCGGTCACCGCCTTGCCGCTGCTGTTCGAGGTGGTCGACAGCCTGCCGCGCCAACGCGGCGACGGCGCGCTGAAGCCGCCGCCGGCGAACGTCGAGCAGATCGAGGTGTGCTGGCCGCTGGGCTTGCCGCCGGATCCGCTGGCGCCGCAGCTGTGCCAGAAGAAGCTGCAGGCCTGGACCCTGGACGGCTCGGTGCCGCCGACCTTCGCCGAGCGCGATGCGCGCCTGTGGAACGCGGGCGTCGAGCGTTTCCAGGTCGATGCGCGCAGCGGCCTGCGCCTGTCCGCCGATTGCAGCGCCTCGCATGCGCGCCGCGAGGCCAGCATCGCGCGCTGGCCGGCCCTGGCCTCGCCCTGGCTGGCCGCGGAAACCCGCCGCGCCTCGCGCCTGCCGGCGCTGGCGCCGGACTGCGCCGCCGATGGGCGCGACGCCAGCGAGGAACTGCGCATCGAGGGTCTGGCCGACCAGGCCACGATCGCGCGCGCGCCCGGCAGCGTGCATGCGCTGCGGCTGTCCCTGCGTGCGATCGGCAGCGCGGCGCGGATCCGTTGGTTGCTGGATGGGCGCCTGATCGGCGAGACCGAGGGCGACACCGCCTTCGCGCACGACTTCGGCGAGCCCGGCGATCATCAGCTCACCGCCTTGGCCGACAGCGGCGCCTGGTCGCGAGTGCGGTTCCGGGTGCTGCGCTGAGCTGGCTCGAATAGCGCGGTGTTCGTCCGGGCCTGAATCGCAAGCTCGTAACGACGGAGAATGGCACGCTGCAAATGCATCAGATGGACACTGCGCATGTCTATTTGGTGCTTGTGCAGTGTGATGTCTGTGCATGCCGTCCGATTCGTCACTCGACGCTAACCGCACGGCTGTTCCATTGCAGCGGCCGGCATGATCGTGGCGATGAGGCGATGGTGGAAAGCCGGCTGCCGTTGCGCGCCTCGCGCCTCCGTCACTACAGGATGTGCTCATGAACAGAATCACCGTGCTTGCTGTGCTGTCGATCGCCGCTTTGCCCGCGTTCGCGCAATCCTTGGGCGAGCAGAAGCAGTTGCTGCAATGGCAGGGTTGGCTGGATGCGAAGGTCTCGCTGTTCCAGGAAAAATGCGGCTATGCCCTCGGCGCCAAGCTCGATCCGAATCTGGTCGCGCCGTTCGTGGCGCAAAAGCAGGTCGCCTCGAACTATTGCCAGGCCGTCGCCGACGGCATGGCGCATATGTGCGACGACCCCACGTCCAAGGCGGCCATCGCGGCCAAGGTCAAGGCCTTGCGTTGCAGCCACAAAC
This sequence comes from Lysobacter sp. Root916, assembly GCF_001429785.1. GTDB lineage: Bacteria > Pseudomonadota > Gammaproteobacteria > Xanthomonadales > Xanthomonadaceae > Lysobacter. The sequence continues at coordinate 1,000,688 of NZ_LMJF01000001.1, forward strand.
CCGGCGACCGCAACGGCAGTTTCAGCCTGGCCGCGGACGGCACGCTGACCTTCGCCTTCGATGTGGACACGCCGAACATTTCCGACAAGACCAAGGCGTATCTGGAAAAGACGCTGTAAGTGGGCATGCATGGCGGTTGGATCGCAACCACCCCGCGCCGATCCGCCGTAGGGTGCGGTGAGCCTCAGGCGAACCGCACCGTCGCCATGCAGGACTCACGCCAGTGATGCGGTTCGCCGCGCTCACCGCATCCTAAAACGCCGCCGGGCGATCATCTGGTCGCCGCGCTTTAAGCGCGACGTCTCAGTCGTCGCTGCGCGGTTTGCGCTTGCGATGCTCGTCCAGCGATACGACCTGGCCGCGTTCGCCCGGCGCGCGCGGCTTCGGCTTGACCGGCTTGGCCTGCGCGCGCATGCGCCAACGCTGCCGCAACCAGGGCAGTACGCGCCAGGCGCGAACGCCGTCCAACGGCGGCACCGGCAGCAGGTTAAGCACCAGGATCATCAGGTTGACCGGCCCCCAGGCGATCACCACCGCGGTCTGCAGCGAGGCGAGCAACCCGGGCGTGGAGGGCAGCGCGCCGATCAGCATCGCCAACCCGAACAGCAGGGCCTGCGCGCCGACGCCGCCCCAGGCGATCGCGATGTCCTGCGCGGGCGTACGCGCCGCTTCGTGCACGCAGCAGCCATGCATCGGATAGATCCGCAGGCTCTCCACGTAGAGACCATGGCGGCGCGCGACCCAGGCGTGGCCGGCTTCATGAGCGACGATCAACAGCAGGTACGCGAGCACGCCCACGGCGGCGGTGAGCGGATTGCTTCTGAACGACAAGCTGAGGAGCAGCGCCACGACCACCAGCACGCTCCAGTGGAACACCACCGGCGCGCCGAGCAGGCGGAACGGGACGAATTCGCGCGGCAAAGGGCGCATGCGTTGAGGTTTCACTCGCGCGCCCGCATCGCGGCGACCACGTCGCCGATGGAGTCCGCGCCCGGCGCGTAGCGCGTTCCGGCATAACCGAGCACGGCCAGGGTCAGGGCGACGCCCAGCACCGGCCAGATCGTGCGTCGCAGCGCGGTGCGCAGCCAGTGCTGGGTCTGGATACGGCGCAGTCTCCGGTACAGGCTACCGGCCAGGGCAACGTCCAGGATCAGCTCGGCCATCAGGGTGGGCGCGATCCAGACCACCCAGCCGACGGTCAACAGCAGGGCGCCCAGCGCCACCGTCGCCACCAGCAGCAGGAGCGCCAGCGCGCAGCCGCCTTCCTCGACGCCGCCCAATGCGTCGGGCAGTTCCAGCTCGGGCAGGCTCATGTCGATGTCGGGCGCCGCGATCGAGGGCATGGGCACGTTGCCGTCGACCTCGAACGACGCCGAAGCGCCACCGCCGCCGCTGTGCCCGCCGCCACCGGGAGATCCGCTGGAGCCGCCACCGCCGCTGTGGCCGCCGCCATCGGGCACCAGGTCGAGCCAGTCGTAGGCCTTGCGCTCGAAGAACCGTGCCCACAGCCACAACAACAACAGAAATACGGCGTAGGCGATGGCGACCGCGAGCGGGTAACGCTGCCACATCGCGTCCATGCCGCCGCGCAGCAGAACGTAAGAGGCCACGAAGCCGACGCCGCCGGTAATGGCGACCACCGTCGCCATCTGCAGGCGCGGCCAATGCGCGCGCTCCAGACGGGCGCGCATGCGGGCGATATGGACCAGGCGGCTCATGCGGCGAGTCTAGCAGCGGCCCTGGCGGCCGCCGCCGTCGCCCGATCCGGGCGCGCCGCCTAGGCGCTTACTTGCCGGTCCAGCCGTCGAGCAGGTCGGCCAGCTCGTCGGCGTGTTCCTCTTCCTGGGCGAGGATGGCTTCCAGCATGCGCTTGGTGGTGGTGTCGCGGTCGCCGAGGTAGTCGATGATCGCGCGATAGCTGTCGATGGCGATGCGTTCGGCGACCAGATCCTCCTTGACCATGTCGCGCAGATCGCTGCCTTCCACGTACTCGGCATGCGAACGCTTGGACAAGACATCGGGGTTCAGGTCGGGCTCGCCGCCGAGCTGGACGATGCGTTCGGCGATGCGGTCGGCGTGCGCCTGCTCCTCGTTGGCATGCTCGAGGAACTCGGCCTTGACCGCGTCGGCCATCAGGCCGCTGGCCATGAAGTAGTGGCGCTTGTAGCGCAATACGCAGACGATTTCGGTCGCCAGCGCTTCGTTGAGCAGCTTGATCACGGTGCCGCGGTCGGCGTTGTAGCTGCTGGTGATCGCGCCGTCCTGAATATGCTGACGGGCGCGGGCGCGGATCGCCTTGACGTCGGTGATCATCGCCGCTTCGGGCTTGCGGCTGGCCGTGGCGGCGACCGCATGTGCGGACTTGCGTGTGGGTTTGGCACTCATATCGACCTCCTGGCGGGTCGCTGGGGGCGAGGTGCCCCCAACGATGCCCGGCGGCCGGTGACGGCGATGTAGGCGCCGCCTCCCGCGTTCAGTTCGCTGCGGTCAGACCAGCGACAGCATGTGCTCGGCCGAGGAAACGCGGTACTCGCCCGGGGCTTCGACTTCCAACTGGGTGACCACGCCGTTCTCGGCGTACAGGGCGAAACGCTTGGCGCGCGTGCCCATGCCGTAGGCGCTGGCGTCCAGCTCCAGGCCGAGCGCGCGGGTGAAGTCGCCGTTGCCGTCGGCCAGCATCATCAGGCCGTCGGGCACGTGCTGGCTCTGGCCCCAGGCCTGCATCACGAAGGGGTCGTTGACCGCCATGCAGGCGACTTCGATGCCCTTGGCGCGGAAATCGTGGAAGTGCGAGACGAAGCCGGGCAGATGCTTTTCCGAGCAGGTCGGGGTGAAGGCGCCGGGCACGGCGAACAGCACGATCTTGCGGCCGTCGAACAGGGCGTTGGTGTCGACGGTCTCGACGCCTTCGCGGATGCGTTGCAGATTGACTTCGGGCAGGCGGTCGCCGACCTGGATGCTCATGGGGATATTCTCCGGTGGGGATGGCAGTCTGGTCGGCGCGCGCGTAACGGCGCGTCAAGACCCGGGTACAGCGCGCATTGTGCGCGCAAGCATTGAAAAACGCAGGCGCAGCGGCCATTTCGACCCGGTCTTCCCGTGCGATCGCGCGCCGCCTACTCTGTGGGGCGGTGTCGGCCGCTCACCAGCGAGCTTGAGGGAGCCGCGATGCAGTTCAAGGATTACTACGAAACCCTGGGTGTGGAGCCCAGCGCCGGCGAGGCCGAGATCAAGACCGCGTACCGGCGGCTGGCGCGCAAGTACCATCCGGACGTCAGCAAGGAGGCCGGCGCCGAGGACAAGTTCAAGGCCGTCAACGAGGCTTACGAAGCGCTGCGCGATCCGCAGAAGCGCGGCGCCTACGACCAACTGCGCGCGCGCGGCTACCGGCCCGGCGACGAGGTCCAGCCGCCGCCGGGCGGCTTCGGCGGCGGTTACGGCGGCGCCGATTTCGACGAGATCTTCGCCGGCGGCGGCGCGGGCGGCGGTTTCAGCGACTTCTTCGAGAGCCTGTTCGGACGCGGTCGCGGCCCGGCCGGTTTCGGCGGCCAGGCCGGGCGTCCGCCGCCGCGCGGCGATAGCCGCGCCAAGTTGGCGGTGGCGCTGGAGACGATCTACGAAGGCGGCATGGTGCGCATCTCGGTCAACGGTCGCACCTTGGAAGTGCGCATTCCCAAGGGCATCCAGCCGGGGCAGTTGATACGCCTGGGCGGGCAGGGGACGCACGGCGATCTGCTGCTGGAGATCGAATACGCCGCGCATCCGCATTTCGAGGTCGACGGCCGCAACGTGATCCACGTGCTGCCGCTGGCGCCCTGGGAAGCGGCGCTGGGCGCGACCATCAGCGTGCCCACCCTGGGCGGCGCGGTCGAGCTGAAGATTCCGCCGAACTCGGAAGCCGGGCGCAAGCTGCGCCTGCGCGGCCGCGGCCTGCCGGGCACGCCGCCGGGCGACCAGATCGTCGAACTGGAGGTGCTGGCGCCGCGCGCCCACACCGAGGAACAGCACGAGGCCTACGCGCGCATGCGCGACGCCTTCGGCGACGATTGGCGGCGCGGCTGAGCGGATGGCCTAGGGTGCGGTGAGCGCAGCGAACCGCACCGGCGCGAGATCGCACTGGCGACGGGCGATGCGGTTCGCCTGCGGCTCACCACATCCTACGCATCAGGTCTACGCGAGGCCGAACTGCGCCGCACGCCGACGCTCCACGATCGCGACTCGCGTCGCTCCCACGGAAAGCGGTAGGGCTTTACGGTAAAGCGGCGGGCCTGCCACGGCCCGCGGGCGTCGATCAGCCCGGCAACAGCTGGGCGATGATCTCGGACAGGTCGCTTTCGCTGAAGGGCTTGGTGATGTAGGCCTTGGCGCCCTGGCGCATGCCCCAGACCCGGTCGGTGTCCAGGTCCTTGGTGGTCACCAGCACGATCGGGATGTGCTTGGTGGTGGCCTCGCGGCAGATCGAGCGCGTGGCCTGGAAGCCGTTGAGGTTCGGCATCACCACGTCCATCAGGATCAGGTCGGGGATTTCGCGCTTGGCGGCTTCCACGCCCGCCGCGCCGTCTTCGGCGGTCAAGGCCTCATGCCCCAGCTTCTCGACGATGCGGCGGATGCCCATCAGCTGAGACGGTGAGTCGTCGACGATCAGAATACGCGCCATGTGTTTCCCCCGGAATTGTCTCGATTGTAGCGATGCGCGCTGACGCCGCAATGCCAACTAGATCACGACCAGCGTCCGGCCCAGGGAACCCCCGGCCAGCATGCCCGGGAACACCTGGGGCAGTTCGGCCAGCCCCACTTCACGGGTGCATATGCGGTCCAGGTGCGCGGGTTTCCAGTCGCTGCCCAGATGGCGCCAGACTTCGTCGCGGATCTGGCGCGCGGTGCCGGCCGAGGCCACCCCCAGCAGGCACACGCCGCGGATGATGAACGGCATCACCGTGGCGTCCAGCGCGGGGCTGGCGGCCAGGCCCGCGCTGGCGACGTTGCCGTAGGGCGCGGTCTGGGCCAGCAGGCTGGTCAGCATCGGCCCGCCGACGTTGTCCAGGCCGCCGCCGAAGCGCGCCGATTCCATCGGCCGGGCGGTGGCCAGAGCGTCGCGCCCCAGCACCTGGCTGGCGCCGATGGACTTCAGATAGTCGGCCTGCTCGGCCTTGCCGCTGATCGCGTGCACTTCGTAGCCAGCGCGGCTGAAGATGTCGATCGCCAGCGAGCCCACGCCGCCGCTGGCGCCGGTCACCGCCAGCGGGCCCAGTTCGGGCGTCTGGCGGTTGTCCTGCATGCGGTGCAGGGCGAGCGCGGCGGTGAAGCCGGCGGTGCCCAGGATCATGCTCTCGCGCAGGCTGAGGCCGCCGGGCAGGGGAATCGCCCATTGCGCTTCCAGGCGCGCGTACTCGGCGTAGCCGCCGTCGCGGGTTTCGCTGAGGCCGCAGCCGGTCACCAGCACGGCGTCGCCCTCGCGGAACTTGTCGTCGCTGGAGGCGACCACATGGCCGGCCACGTCGATGCCGCCCACCAGCGGGAAGCGGCGCAGGATCTTGCCTTCGCCGGTGCCGGCCAGCGCATCCTTGAAGTTGATCGAGGAATAGGCGGTCTTGATCACGATCTCGCCCGGCGAGAGCGCGTCGATGGACACGCGTTCGATGCCGCTGCGGTAGCCGGCGTCGTCGCTGTGGATGCGGAAGGCGTTGAAGTCGCTGGGCACGGTCATGGCGCGGTCTCTGCGGACAGAACGCGATGATAACCGAGCGCGATTGCGCGCCCCGTCATGGCGTGGCCAGACGCGGACGCGTCGCGCTTAGCCGATCGGGCTCGAAGTCGGCGCGGCTTCGTGCTTGCGTTCGATGCCGTCGCTCCACTGCTTGAGTTTGCGGTAGTCGGGCTCGTCCGGGCCCAACAGCCGGATGCGGCCTTGCTCGACCTTCCACAACTGCTCGTTCTGGGTGGTGAACACCACGATCGGCGTGCCGTACTGCAGGCTCATGAACACATGGAACATGGTCGGCGCGGCCGAGGTCAGATGCGAGACGAACAGCGCATCGGGCTTGCGCGCCTGATCCAGGGTCGTGTTCACGCAGCCGCGGGTCTGTTCGTAACGGTCGATCAGGCGTTCGCCCTGGGCGTCGATGCGGTACATCGCGTAACCGCCCAGCGGCGCGGACTCGTCCAGCCATGGGGTCATCACGAACACCAGGATCTGGTCCTGGCCGTCTTCTTCGTATTCGAAGGCGACGGTATTGGGCGGACGTTGGCTGCAATAGACCTGGTCCTGCTGGCGGGCCAGATGCAGCGCCGCCATCAACCGTTGTTCGCGCGGCTGCGCGGGCTGCGGCGGTTGCAGGCGGGTGGCGTCGCGCACACCGAGGGGCGCCAAGCCCAGGGTCGCCGATGCGAACGCGACCAACTGGCCATCGACCTTGCTGAAGTAACGCACGTCGATGTCGTCGTCGCGCTCGAGGGTGAGCCAACCCGAGGGCTGGCCGGGCGCGTCCGGCAGGGCCTTGATCTTGACCAACTGGTCGGTGGTCAGCCACGCCGCCAGGTCGTGGCGGCGGATCGCGTTGCCGATGTACTCGGCGATGGCGACGTCGCGGCGGTATTTGTCGGGGATGGTGCAGGTCAGGCGGCGGTCGGTGTCGCTGGCATCGGCGGGCAGCTCGGCGACCTCGGCGCAGTCGTAGGCCGATTTGGCCGCTTTGTCTTTGGCGCCGGCGGCCAGCGGCCAGACCAGCAAGGCCGCGAGCGCGGCGGTCGCGAACGGAGTGCGCATCGGATGTTCCGGATTCTGTATTCCCCGACGCGATCCTAACGCAGCCCGGGGCGGATCCGGGCCGGCGGCGCGAGCGGCGTCGTCAGTGGGGATGATCCGCCGGGCGGCATTGCCACGGCGGCGACAGGCGCGGATCGGCCGGGTCGTCGGGCGCTTCGAGTTCGGCGCTCCAATAGGTGGCGCAGCTGGCGCTGTCGATCAGCTCTACGGTTTCGCAGAACACGTCCGGCACCCAGCGCGCCGGCTTGCCGGCCGCCGCGATCGCCTTAAGCGCGCCCGGCTGCTTGCTGTCGCGCAGGCAGGCGGCGCCGTTGCGCGAGACCGAGCGGGTGCCTTGGCGATCGGTGATGGTGATCGTCGTGGTCTGGCCGTCGCCGGTGCCGGCACTGTAGACCGGTTCGAGTTCGGCGTAGCGTGGGGAGAAGATCAGATCGAACATCGCGCGGCGATGCGGGTAGGCCAGCGCATAGGCCCTGACCAGATCGCCGTCCTGATTGCGCTCGGGGTGCTTGCCGTTTCGATCGCGTCCGACGAACACGGCATTGCCGCCGGGGCCGATATGCACCTCGTAGGGCGTGCACGCACCGGGGCAGCCGCTGCGCTTGAGCACGACATGGGTGTCGTCGCGGAACTCGGGCTCGACCGATTCGGCGGGCTGGCAGGCGCATAAGCCGAGCAGCAAGGGCACCGCGATCGCGCGCATCGTCCGATCTCCTTCTGGATCGATGCAGCTTAGCGCAGCGCGTTGCGGCGCTTCTCGTCCATCCACTTGCTGGCTTCGGCCGGGCGGTAGGCCCGCATCCAGGTCAGCATCGCGTCCAGGTCGTCGCCGTGCCACAGGTCGCGGCGCTGGTCGGCATGCAGGAAGCGTTCGGCGACCATGCGGTCCAGCATCGCCATCAGCGGTGAGTAGAAGCCTTCGACGTCGAGGAAGGCGCAGGGCTTGTCGCCGATGCCGAGCTGGCGCCAGGTCAGCATCTCGAACATCTCGTCGAGAGTGCCGAAGCCACCGGGCAGGGCGACGAAGGCGTCGGCGAGATCGAACATGCGCGCCTTGCGCTCGTGCATGGAGCCGACCACTTCGAGTTTGCTCAGCCCGCGATGCGCGACTTCCCAGTTGACCAGTTGCTCGGGGATCACGCCGATGGCCTCGCCGCCGGCTTCCAGCACCGCGTCGGCGACCACGCCCATCAGGCCGACGTTGCCGCCGCCGTAGACCAGAGCGATGCCGTCGCGGGCCATGCGCTGGCCCAGCGCCATCGCGCGTTCGGTGTAGATCGGTTGCGAGCCGGAATTGGAGCCGCAGTAGACGCAAAGGCTTTTCATTGGCTAAGGGAATCGGGAATGGGGAATAGGGAATCGGAACGGCAAAAGCGCCAACGCAGGTTCATGGGGCCCAAAAGCGAATCGGGAACCGGACGAGCGCGTTGCGCTCCTACCGATTCCCGATTCTCCATTCCCGATTGCCGGCTTAGTTGGCTTTATGGATCGCGCGCTTGTCCACCGCCATCGCCGCGTCGTGGATCGCTTCCGACAGGGTCGGATGGGCGTGGCAGATGCGGGCGAGGTCGTCGGCCGAGCCGTTGAATTCCATGGTCAGCACGCCCTCGTGGACCAGCTCCGACACGCCGACGCCGACCAGGTGCAGGCCGAGCACGCGATCGGTCTCGGCGTGCGCGATGACCTTGACGAAGCCGGCCGGCTCGCCCATGGCCACGGCGCGGCCTATCGCCGCGAACGGGAAGCTGCCGGTCTTGTACGGGATGTTCTCGGCCTTGAGCTGCTGCTCGGTCTTGCCGACCCAGGCGATTTCCGGCTCGGTGTAGATCACCCACGGCACGGTGTCGAGATTGACGTGGCCCGGCAGGCCGGCGATCAGCTCGGCGACCGCGATGCCTTCCTCGAAGCCCTTGTGCGCCAGCATCGGGCCGCGCACGCAGTCGCCGACCGCCCACACGCCGTCGACGCCGGTGTGGCAGTGCTCGTCGACTTCGATCTGGCCGCGCTCGTTGAGCTTGACGCCGGTGCCTTCGGCCAGCAGGCCCTTGGACGCAGCGCGACGGCCGACGGCCACCAGCAGCTTGTCCACGACCAGTGCCTGATCGGCCTTGCCGTCGTTGTAGGTCAGGTGCACGCCGTCCTTCTTGATCTCGGCCTTGCTGACCTTGGCGCCCAGCTTGATGTCCAGGCCCTGCTTCTTGAATTCCTTGGCCGCGGTCTTGGCGACCTCGGCATCAGCGGCGGCGAGGAAGTCGGGCAGGGCTTCGAGGATGGTGACTTCCGAGCCCAGGCGCTTCCACACGCTACCCAGCTCCAGGCCGATCACGCCGGCGCCGATCACGCCCAGGCGCTTGGGCACCTCGGTGAAATCCAGCGCGCCGACGTTGTCGACGATCTTGTCGCCGTCGAACTTGGCGAACGGCAGCTCGATCGAATCCGAACCGGCGGCGATGATGACGTTGGTGCCCTTGAGTTCGACTTCCGAACCGTCGTGCTGCTTGACCTTGACCACGTTGCCCGGATGCAGGGTGCCGAAGCCGTAGTACGGGGCGATCTTGTTGGCCTTGAACAGCATCGCGATGCCGCCGGTGAACTGCTTCACGATCTTGTCCTTGCGGCCGATCATGGTGGCGACGTCGATCTTGGCGTTGTCGGTGGTGATGCCGTGTTCGCCGAACAGGTGCTGCAGGTTCCAGAACTGGCGCGAGCTGTCGAGCAGCGCCTTGGACGGGATGCAGCCCACGCGCAGGCAGGTGCCGCCGAGCGCGGGCTTGCCGTCCTTGCCCAGCGCGGCGTCGATGCAGGCGGTCTTGAGACCGAGTTGGGCGGCGCGGATGGCGGCGTGGTAGCCGGCCGGGCCGGCGCCGATGACGACTACGTCGAATTGTTCGCTCATTATCATTCGCTCACGGGATTCGGGATTGGGGATTCGGGATTCGTTCAAAGCGCGTCAGCGCTGCGAATTCCGAAGCCCGCGAAAAATGCTTGCGATAGGCCAAGGTTTCGGGAGAGGGGAGGAACCCGCATCGGCCTTTTGCCTTTGCGAATCCCGAATCTCCAATCCCGAATCCCGGCTGGGCATTACATGCCCAGCAGCATGCGATGCGGGTTCTCGAGCTGGTTCTTGATGTCGACCAGGAACAGCACCGCGTCCTTGCCGTCGATGATGCGGTGATCGTAGGACAGCGCGATGTACATCATCGGCGCGGCGATCACGGCGCCGTTCTCGACGATCGCGCGCTCCTTGATGGCGTGCATGCCCAGGATCGCCGACTGCGGCGGGTTCACGATCGGGGTCGACATCAGCGAACCGAAGGTGCCGCCGTTGGTGATGGTGAAGGTGCCGCCCTGCAGGTCTTCCAGCGCCAGCTTGCCGTCGCGGGCCTTCTTGGCGTAATCGCCGATGGCCTTTTCGACGTCGGCGAAGCCCATGCGCTCGACATTGCGCAGCACCGGCGTGACCAGGCCCTTGTCGGTGGACACGGCGATCGAGATGTCGGCGTAGCCGTGATAGACGATGTCGTTGCCGTCGACCGAGGCGTTGACCACCGGGTGGCGCTGCAGCGCGTTGGCGGCGGCCTTGGCGAAGAAGCTCATGAAGCCCAGCTTGACGCCGTTGGCCTTCTCGAAGGACTCGCCCAGCTCCTTGCGCATGGCCATGACCTTGCCGAGGTTGACTTCGTTGAACGAGGTCAGCATCGCGATCGAGTTCTTCGACTGCATCAGGCGCTCGGCGATGCGCGCGCGGATGCGGGTCATCGGCACGCGCTCTTCGGCACGTGCGCCCGAGGCGTTGCCGACGCCGCCGGACTTGGCGTAGTTGAGGATGTCTTCCTTGGTCACGGCGCCCTTGCGGCCGGTGCCTTCGACCTGGGAGGCGTCGATGCCTTCCTTGTTCGCGGTGAAGCGCGCGCCCGGGGGCAGCTGGTCGTTACCGGCCGGCGCCTTGGCGGCCTCGGGCTTCGGGGTGATCGGCTGCGCGCCGGCGGCCGGCAGTTCGGCGGCCTTGGCGGCGGCCGGAGCGGCTTCCGCGGCCGGCTTGGCCTCGGCGACGGCGCCGGCTTCCACGATCGCGATCAGCTGCGAGCTGGTCACGGTGGCGCCTTCCTCGAACTTGATTTCCTTGAGCACGCCGTCGACCGGCGAGGGGACTTCGAGCACGACCTTGTCGGTTTCGAGGTCGACCAGGTTCTCGTCGCGCTTGACCGCATCGCCCGGCTTCTTGTGCCACGTGGCGATGGTGGCGTCGGAGACGGACTCGGGCAGGACGGGGACTTTGATCTCGGTGCTCATGGGGTGGGCATCCTGGCTTGCTTGATTGATATGGGGCGTAGGTAGGGGGTATGCGCGGGACGGCGCCGATTACTCGGCGCTGTCCTCGCCGTGCAGCGAATTGACCAGGGCGTCGGCGACCAGCTTGGTCTGCTCGGCGACGTGGTCGGCCAGATGGCCCGCCGCCGGCGAAGGCGAACGCGCGCGGCCGGCGTAATGCAGGGCCTGCTTCGGCGCCAGGCAGGCGGCGAGGTGATGGCGGATCTGGTACCACGCGCCCTGGTTCTGCGGCTCTTCCTGGCACCACACCACGTCCTTGGCCGCGGCGTAGCGCTTGAGCTGTTCGCTCAGGGCCTGGCGCGGGAATGGGTAGAGCTGCTCGACGCGCAGCAGGGCGACGTCTTCCAGGCCCTGCTTCTGCGACTCTTCCAGCAGGTCGTAGTAGACCTTGCCCGAGCACAGCACGACCCGCTTGACCTTCTTCGGATTGGCGGCGGCGTCCGGAATCAGGTGCTGGAACTCGCCCTGGGCCAGTTCGTCCAGGCTCGACACCGCCAGCTTGTGGCGCAGCAGCGACTTGGGCGTCATCACCACCAGCGGCTTGCGCGTGCTCATGCGCATCTGGCGGCGGATCATGTGGTAGGCCTGGGCCGGGGTGGTCGGCGCGCACACCAGCATGTTCTCCAGCGCGCACAGCTGCAGGAAACGCTCCAGACGCGCAGAGCTGTGCTCCGGGCCCTGGCCTTCGTAGCCGTGCGGCAGGAACAGCGCCAGGCCGCACAGACGGCCCCACTTGGCTTCGCCCGAGGACAGGAACTGGTCGATCACGACCTGGGCGCCGTTGGCGAAGTCGCCGAACTGGGCTTCCCAGATGTCCAGGGTCATGGGATCGGCGGTCGAGTAGCCGTACTCGAACGCCATCACCGCTTCCTCGCTAAGCAGCGAGTCGATGATGGTCACGTCCGACGGCGTCTTGACCAACTCGCGCAGCGGTAGCACGTAATCGTCGCTGGTCTGCTCGTGCAGGATCGCGTGGCGGTGGAAGAAGGTGCCGCGGCCGCAGTCCTGGCCGACCAGGCGCAGCTTGTAGCCCTCGGTCAGCAGGGTGGCGTAGGCCAGGTTCTCGGCGAAGCCCCAGTCGCCGGCGAGTTCGCCGGCCGCCATCTTGCGGCGGTCCTCGTAGATCTTGGCCACGCGCGGGTGCAGCTTGACGCTGTCGGCGACGGTGTTGATCTGCACCGCCAGGCCGTCGAGCTTGGCGCGGTCGAAGGTGGTGTCGACCGGGTCGGTGACCTTGCCCGACAGGTACTTGGACCAGTCGATGGTGAACTCGTCCGGCTTGACCTCGACCAGTTCGGTGGTGACCGCGCCGGCGTCGAGCTTGTCGCGGTAACCGTCGACCAGGGCCTGCGCGTCGGCGGCTTGCAGCGTGCCCTCGGCGACCAGGCGCTCGGCGTACAGCTCGCGCGGGGTCTTGTGCTTGCGGATCACCTGGTACATCAGCGGCTGCGTCGCCGCCGGCTCGTCGGCCTCGTTATGGCCGTGGCGGCGGTAGCAGACCAGGTCGATGACCACGTCGCGGCCGAAGCGGTTGCGGAAGTCCAGCGCCAGTTCTGCGCAGAACACCACCGCTTCCGGATCGTCGCCGTTCACGTGCAGGATCGGCGCGCCGACCATCTTGGCCACGTCGGTGCAGTACAGGGTCGAGCGCGCGTCTTCGCGGGCGCTGGTGGTGAAGCCGACCTGGTTGTTGATCACGATGTGGAGCGTGCCGCCGACCGCGAAACCGCGCGCCTGCGACATCTGGAACAGTTCCATGCCCACGCCCTGGCCGGCGAACGCAGCGTCGCCGTGCAGCAGGATCGGCAGCACCTGGGCGCGGCCCTGGTCGCCGCGGCGGGTCTGGCGCGAACGCACGCTGCCGGCCACCACCGGGTTGACGATTTCCAGGTGCGAGGGATTGAACGCCAGCGCCAGGTGGACCGGGCCGCCCGGGGTGGCGACGTCGGCGCTGAAGCCCATGTGGTACTTGACGTCGCCGGTGTGGGCGAGGTCGCCTTCGATGTGCTCGAACTTGCCTTCGAACTCGTCGAACAGCTTGCGCGGCGGCTTGCCGAGCGTGTTGACCAGCACGTTGAGGCGGCCGCGGTGGGCCATGCCGATCACCACGTCCTGGGCGCCGTGCTCGCCGGCGCGGCGGATGGTGGTGTCCATCAGCGGGATCAGGGCGTCGCCGCCTTCCAGCGAGAAGCGCTTCTGGCCGACGTACTTGGTGCCCAGGTAGCGTTCCAGGCCATCGGCCGCGGTCAGGCGCTCGAGGATGCGCTTCTTGTCTTCGGCGCTGCGACCGTACTTGCCGGCCGCGGTTTCCAGACGCTCGTACATCCAGCGGCGCTGTTCGGCGTCGGCGATGTGCATGAACTCGGCGCCGATCGGGCCGGTGTAGGTGGCCTTGAGCAGGGCGACCAGGTCGCCCAGCTTCATGCGTTCCTTGCCGCCCACGCCGCCGGTGCTGAACTCGCCGGACAGGTCGCTTTCGGACAGGCGGTGGAAGCCCAGCGCCAGGTCCGGCGCTTCCGGCTTCTCGAGCAGGCCCAGCGGGTCGATGTTGGCTGCCAGGTGGCCGCGCGAACGGTAGGCGGTGATCAGTTTGCCGACCCCGCGCTCGCGTTCGTCGCTGGGGCCGGTGCCCGGCGCGGCGCCGTTGGACGCGCCGCGGGCGGCGGCCCGGCTGGCCTGGGCGATGGCGTCGATGGCGGCCGAATGCGGCACGTCGCCGGCTTCGCGGCCCTTGAAACCGTCGAAGTAAGCCTTCCATTTGGCCCCGACGCTGTCGGGATCGACCAGGTACTGCTCGTACAGGTCTTCGATGAAGGCGGCGTTGGCGCCGAGTTGCGAGGACTGGGAGAACTGCTTCAGGAGGCTGTCCACGATGATTATCGGGAAACTCTAGGGGGCGGATGTGGAGTCGCGCGCGCGCTGACGGCGCGGCGCGCGGACATAGGATCGGAATTATAGCGGTAGTGTTAAGCCCAGCGGCATAACTACTTAGGTCTAAGCGACAGATTTTCTTCGATTTCCGGCAGCCGACCGGGCCGGACCGTCGAAGCGGCCGTTGCGGCAAGCCCGGAAAATCTTGGGCTGGCGCGCGCGCTTTCAAGCCGCGCCGGAAGGCGGCCGCAGCGGGGCGGGGATTTAACCGGCACTCAGGCCCCGGCGTCGAAGCCGGGCCGGGCCCGGCTCAGATCCCGAGCGCGCGGTACTCGCTGCAAGGGCGGGCGCGCTCCCAGACCGGATCGAAATGCGCGCGCAGCTGGCGCGCGCGGGCGCCGTCGTCGATGCGGGTCTCGCCGTCGAAGCGGTGTCCCAGGGTGCGGAAGTACCAGCCGTCGCGGTCGTTGACGACGTAGGCGGAAGGGTAGTTCTGATCGACGGGTTCCTCGATCGCGCGGAACTCGAACGCGGTCGGCAGGCGTTGGGCCAGGCCGATCAGCGGCGCCAGCGCGCGTTGCGGCGCGGCCGGGTCCTGCAGCAGCACGCGCACGCCGCCGCCGGCGGTGGCGTGGCGGCGCAGCGCCGCGATCGCGTCGGCGCGGTCGAGCAGGCCGGGGTCGAGTTCGCGGCTGTAGATCGACAGGCCGCGCCGCGCGCCCGCGATCACGCCCAGCAAGGCCGCCAGGGCGGCCTCGCGGCTCTCGACCGGGTTGGCCGCGCCGAGCAGGCGGCGCATGCCCAGGTGCTCGATCCCGGCTTCCAGGAAGCGCTCGCCCAGCGGCAGAAAGCCGTGGCGGGCGTAGAAACCGACCGCCGCGGCCTGGCTGTGCAGCGACACCTCGCGCCAGCCCAGCTCGGCGGCGCGCTGCAGCAGCGCGGCGAGCAGGGCGTCGCCGACGCCGCGGCCGCGCCAGGGCGCGAGCACGGCCATGCGGCCGATGCGCCGGTCCGGGGTGAGCCGGCCGGTGCCGATCGGGACACCGGCCGCGTCCAGGGCCAGCACGTGTTCGCACAGCGGGTCGCGTTCGGCGTCCAGTTCCAGCGCCTCGGGCACCTGCTGTTCGCGCACGAACACCGCCTCGCGTACCGCCCGCAGCGCCGGCTTCGCGGCCGCGTAGTCGGCCACGGCGACCACGCTGAAGCCGTGGCCGGCCGCGCTCACGCGCCTTCTCCTTCGTCCTCGCCTTCGTCGTTGTCCAGGCCCAGGCGGTAGTGGCCGCCGGCGATCAGCTCATGCACGCAGGCGCGGCCGGCTTCGGACAGCGCGGCGTACACGGCCTGGTCGATCTCGACCGCATTGGCCAGGGCCTGCGCGTCCTTGGCCGCCAGGGCGTACTCCTGGCCGCTCACGTACAGGCGCGCGGCCTGGCCCTTGGCGTGGGCGCGGCGCCAGGCCAGGCGCGACCAGGGGTGGCGCCACAGGCTCGCGCCCTGCTCCAGGTCCCATTCGATCTCGATGCGCGAGCGCGCCGGTTCGGCGCCCGCCGAGACCACGCCGGCGGCGCGGTAGACGGTGATGAAGCGGCCGAACCAGTCGCCCAGGCGGTCGGGGTCGTTCATGCGCAGGGTGTTCAGGGCCTCGACCACGCGCGTCATCGCGGCGGCATCGATCTCGGCCGGGTCGGTCGGCGGGCTCAGGTCGGGATCGCGGTAGCGCAGCGACTCGTCGGCCTCGGCGGCCAGGGTGTCGATGTAGTCGCCCATCAGCTCGGCCGAGGAGGGCGCGCGCATGCCCACCGAGAAGGTCAGGCAGGCGTCCTCGGCGATGCCATGGTGGGGCACGCCGGGCGGCAGATAGAGCATGTCGCCGGGGCCCAGCACCCACTCGTGGCTGGGCGCGAACTCGCGCAGCAGCTTGAGCTCGGCGTCGGCGCGGAATTCCTGCGGCGGGTTGGGGCCGGCATCGATCTGCCAGCGCCGATGGCCCTGGGCCTGGAGCAGGAACACGTCGTACTGGTCGACATGCGCGCCGACCGAGCCGCCGGGCGCGGCGAAGGACACCATGATGTCGTCGACGCGCCAGCGCGGCAGGAAGTCGAATGCGGGTAGCAGCGCGGCCACGTCGGCGTCCCATTTGTCCACGTCCTGCACCAGCAGGGTCCAGTCCTGATGCGGCAGCGCCGGGAACTCGGCCTCCTCGAAGGGGCCGTGGCGCAACGAATAGCGGTCGCTGGCGCGGTCGTGCTGGATCAGCCGCGACAGCGCGGCCTCCTCGCAGGCCAGGCCGGCCAGGTCCTCGGGCTGGATCGGCGAGACCAGGCCGGGAAAGGCGTTGCGGATCAGCAGCGGGCGCTTTTGCCAGTAATCGCGCAGGAACTGCGCGGCGGGCATGCCCAGCGGCGGCGCGCGGCTGGCGTCGACCTCGATGGGCGCGGCGGCGGTTTTGGACTGGCCGGTGGACGCGGCGGGGGATTTCTTGGCCATGGGGCGGGCTGGCTCGATGCGGTGGCGCGGCGATCCGCGCGGATCGCCTCATTGTCGCTCATGCGGCGTGGAAGATTGGGGGCGAGTTCCCCCCTTTGAAAAAGGGGGGCTAGGGGGGATTTGCTTTTGGCTCTGCGCGAGCAACAGCAAATCCCCCGGCGCCACGAGTAGAGCATCGACATCGATTCACATCGGGCGCCCGCCCCCTTTTGCAAAGGTGGCGACGGTTGGCGTCCCCCCGTTGCAAAGGAGGCGATCGAGAGGGCGCGATGGAGAACCCGCCGACGAGGCGTCAGCCTGCGATCTCGTCGTAGCCGCGGCCCAGAAACTGCAACAGGCACCAGCCGTGCCCGAACGGGTCGGCCAGTTGCACGATGCGGCCCCAGTCGGCTTCGCGCACCGCGCCTTCCTGAATCGCGCCGGCGGCGAGCGCGCGCGTCAACGCCGCATCCAGGTCGTCGACCACCACGTCCACGTGCGCCGGCATCCAATGGCGCGCGTAATCGCGCGCCGAGCCGCTGGCGCCGACGCTGCCGGCCGGCTTGCGCAGCAGGTAGACCGGCACCTGCGCGCCGTCGAGTTCGAGCACGCCATCGCCGAGCCTGCGCGCCGGACGCAGGCCGAAGGCGGCGACGTAGAAGGCTTCGGCCGTGGCCAGGTCGGGGACGTCGAGATTGAGCAGCAGGCGCATCGTCGTCGTCATGGCTCGGTCTCGGCGCGGCCCTGCTTCAACGCAGGCCGATGGCTCGGTCTCGGCGCGGCCCTGCTTCAACGCAGGCCGATGGCTTCGGCGAAGGAGCGGTAGAACTCGCCGCCCGGATCGCTCTCGCGGTCGATCTCGATCGGGTAGGGCGTGGCTTCCTGCGGCATCGCGTTGAGCACGCCGATGAAAGCCTCGACATTGCGGCTGTAAAACACGTACTCGCGATGGTCCGGTTCGGTGAACACGATCGCCAGCAGGCTGTGACCGGCGGCTTCGATGCGTTCGCAGACGCGGTCCTCGAAGCGCTGCATGGCCTCCAGTTCCTCCGGCGAGGCGGTGTCGACGCTGCGGTCGTCCTGGTAGGCCCAGATCAGGTTCAGGCGTTCGGGGTAGGCGCGGAAATCGAAACCGCGCTCGAAGCGCTTGAGCCGCATCAGCGACAGGCCGTCGTCGGCGCGGTGTTCGGCCAGGGTCCAGCCGCGGGTGTCTTCCATGGCGCGTGCGCTCCTGGCGGCCTTAGATCTCGCGCGCCAGGCGTTCGGCCAGGCCGCTGTAGCTGCCCGGCGTCATCGCCAGCAGGCGCTGTTTGTCTTCCGCCGGCAGCTCCAGACCGGCGATGAACTCGCGCATCGAGGCTTCGGTGATGCCGTGGCCGCGGGTCAGCGCCTTGAGCTGCTCGTAGGGGTTGGGCAGGCCGTGGCGGCGCATCACCGTCTGCACGGCTTCGGCCAGCACTTCCCAGGCCGCGTCCAGATCGGCGGCCAGACGCTCGGGATTCACGCTGAGCTTGCCCAGGCCGCGCAGCAGCGCGTCGTAGCCGATCAGGGCGTGGCCGAAGGCGGTGCCCAGGGCTCGCAGCACGGTCGAGTCAGTGAGGTCGCGCTGCCAGCGGCTGATCGGCAGCTTGGCGGCGAAATGCTCGAACAGCGCGTTGGCGATGCCGAAGTTGCCCTCGGCGTTCTCGAAGTCGATCGGGTTGACCTTGTGCGGCATGGTCGAGCTGCCGACTTCGCCGGCCTTGACCGCCTGCTTGAAGTAGCCCAGCGAGATGTAGCCCCAGATGTCGCGGCACAGGTCCACGCAGATGGTGTCGATGCGGCGCTGGGCGTCGCAGATCTCGGCGATGCCGTCGTGCGGTTCGATCTGGGTGGTGTAGGGCTGCCAGTCCAGGCCCAGCGAGCTCACGAAGCGCTGCGAGAACGCCGGCCAGTCGATGTCCGGATACGCGGCGACGTGCGCGTTGTAGTTGCCGACCGCGCCGTTGATCTTGCCCGGCATCGGCGCCGCGGCCAGGGTCTCGCCCTGGCGCAGCAGGCGCGCGACCACGTTGGCGATTTCCTTGCCGACGGTGGTCGGCGATGCGGTCTGGCCGTGGGTGCGCGACAGCATCGGCAGTGCGGCGTGCTCGTGCGCCATCGCGCGCAGGACCTGGATCAGCTGGTCCAGGCGCGGCAGCAGCACGTGCTGGCGCGCTTGGTTGAGCATCAGGGCGTAGCTGAGGTTGTTGATGTCCTCGCTGGTGCAGGCGAAGTGCACGAACTCCAGTGCCGGGCCCAGCTCGGCGTCGTCCTTCAGGCGCTCCTTGATCAGGTACTCGACCGCCTTGACGTCGTGGTTGGTGGTGCGCTCGATTTCCTTGACCCGGGCCGCATCGGCCACCGAAAGATCGTCGGCAAGCGCGCGCAGGCGCGCGGCGGCGGCGGCCGAGAACGGCGCCAGTTCGGCGATCCCCGGCTCCTCGGCCAGCGCCAGCAGCCATTCCACCTCGACCTTGACCCGGGCCTTGATCAGGCCGAATTCGGAGAAGATCGGGCGCAGCGCGTCGACCTTGGCGGCGTAGCGGCCGTCGAGCGGGGAAAGGGCGAGCAGCTGGGCGTTGGGGTCGGCGGACATGGGCAGAGGCGGCGGGAAACAGTCGAACATTCTAACAGCCCGCCGGTTTTCTCCGTTCGGACCACGCCATATGGCGCCTGCCACGGCCGCTCGCACTCGACGCCCCGGGCCGCGGCGGCCATCATGACGGCCGCCAGCGCTGTCCGATGCCAGCCGGCCGCGCCGCTCTTGCAAGCGAGCACGGCGCACCCGATCTGATCGACGTGGCCGCCCGCGCGCCCGCCAGGCCCGCGCGCCGCCACGCTCCCGAATCCCACGACGCAATGGAGTTGGCAATGGCGACCCGACGCAAGACCCCGGCCCAGGCCGCGAACAGCAAGCCTGCGAAATACGTGCCCGGCCAGGGCCGGACCCCGGCCGCGGCGTTCCGCCTCGAACACGACAGCATGGGCGAGCTGCGGGTGCCCACGGCCGCGCTGTGGGGCGCGCAGACCCAACGCGCGGTGCAGAACTTCCCGATTTCCGGCCAGCCCATGCCGCGCGAGTTCATCCGCGCCCTGGCCTACGTCAAGGCCGCCGCGGCCGAGGTCAACGGCGATCTCGAACTGCTGGACGAGGGCCACTGGCTGGCGATCCGCGACGCCGCCCTGGAAGTGGCCGACGGCCGCCACGACGCCCAGTTCCCGATCGACGTGTTCCAGACCGGTTCGGGCACCTCCAGCAACATGAACGCCAACGAGGTCATCGCGACCCTGGCCACGCGCGCCAGCAAGCTCGCCATCCATCCCAACGACCACGTCAATCTGGGGCAGAGCTCCAACGACGTGATCCCGACCGCGATCCGGGTCTCGGCCAAGCTGGCCGCCACCGAATCGCTGCTGCCCGCGCTCAAGCACTTGCGCAAGACCATCGAACGCCGCGCCAAGTCCCTGTCCAAGGTCACCAAGACCGGCCGCACCCATCTGATGGACGCGATGCCGCTGACCTTCGGCCAGGAGTTCGGGGCCTGGGCCTCGCAGCTGGGCTCGGCGCAGGCGCGCATCGAGGACAGCCTCAAGCGCGTGCGCCGTTTGCCGATCGGCGGCACCGCGATCGGCACCGGCATCAACGCCGATCCGCGTTTCGGCAAGGCCATGGCGCGCGCGCTGTCGGCGCTGGGCGGCAGCAAGTTCGAGTCGGCCACCGACAAGTTCGAAGGCCTGGCCGCGCAGGACGACGCGGTCGAGCTGTCCGGCCAGCTGCTGACCCTGGCGGTGGCGCTAAGCAAGATCGCCAACGACCTGCGCTGGATGAATTCCGGCCCGCTCGCCGGCCTGGGCGAAATCGAGCTGCCGGCACTGCAGCCGGGCAGCTCGATCATGCCGGGCAAGGTCAATCCGGTGATCCCGGAAGCCGTGGCCATGGTTTGCGCCCAGGTCATCGGCCACCACGGCGCGATCACCGTGGCCGGCCAGAGCGGCAACTTCCAGCTCAACGTGATGCTGCCGCTGATCGCCTACGACCTGCTGGATTCGATCCGCTTGCTCGCCAATGTCATGCGTGTGCTCGCCGACAGCGCGATCGCGGGGCTCAAGGTGCGCGAGGACCGCGTGCGCGAGGCGCTGGATCGCAACCCGATCCTGGTCACCGCGCTCAATCCCATCATCGGTTACGAAAAGGCCGCCGCGATCGCCAAGCGCGCCTACAAGGAAGGCCGGCCGGTGCTGGAGGTCGCGATCGCCGAGACCGGCCTGTCCGAAAAGGAACTGCGCCGGCTGCTGGACCCGACCGCGCTGACCCGCGGCGGCATCCATGCCGGCGCTGGTGGCGGCGGCTGAGTCCGGGCGCGATTACGGCCGCGGCAACGGCGCGCAGGCCGGATGCGGCTGCGCACGCGCGGCCGGTTCGCGCCATTCCGGGTGGTCGTAGGGGATATAGCCGTTCCAGAACCAGGGCAGGCAGGTCGGCCTCAGGGTGGCGTCGGCGAGGTACTTGAACAGGCCTTCGCCGTTGGAGCTGTTGCTCAGGATCACCATGCAGCGGCGGCCGTCGGCCACGCACAGGGCGAGGTTGTTGGTGCCGTCGTCGTGGCCGCCCTTGGCCCAGGCCTGGCCTTGCGGCTCGCGATAGGTCAGCCAGCCCAGGGCATAGGACAGCGCGATGCCGCGGTTGTCCTGAGTCGTGTCCGTCAACAGAGTGGGGAACTGCTGTACCGAATCGATCGCGATCTGCGGGCGTAGCAGTTCGGCCTTGCCGGCCGCGCTCAGCCCCTCGCCACGGACCAGCCCGGCCAGGAAGGCGGCTTGGTCGGCGATGCTGGTGTCCATCGATCCGGCTGCGCGCACCGCGCCGCGTTTCTTATGGCCCAGCGGTTTGTTCTGCTGGTCGTAGCCGATCGCCAGGTTGTCGGCGAAATCCTCGCGCCACACCAGGCTGGTGCGCGTCATGCCGAAGCGATCGTAGACCTGGCGCTGCATCAGGTCGGCGACGTCGATGCCCAGACCGACCTCGATCACGAACTGCATCAGGTTGATGCCTTCGCCGGAGTAGGCGTAGCGCGCACCCGGTTCGAAATAGAACTTGAGCTTGCCGTTCTGGTCGAAGGTCCCGTCCGGCAGGAAAAAGCGGAAGTTCGGGAAGCCCGACGTGTGCGACAGCAGCATGCGCGGGGTCAGTTTGCGCCAACGCTCGTCGCCGGCCAGGTCGGCGTACTTCTCGTACTCGGGCAGCGGCTTGGGCAGGTACTGCGCGATCGAGCGGTCCAGATCCAATTGCCCGGACTCGACCAGCGACATCGCCGCGTAGGCGAACTCGCCCTTGGTGATCGAAGCGCCGTACATGATGGTGTCGGTGTTCAGCGGCAACCGCTGTTCGAGATCGCGCGAACCGTAAGCCTTCAGGTGCACGACGCGGCCGTCGTCGATGACCGCCAGCGCCAGGCCGGGCACGCGCGCGGCTTGCATCAGGCGTTCGACTTCGCGGTCCAGCGCCGGGCCGCGCAGGGGCGCGGGCTCGCGTACGGCCTGGCCGGCGCAGCCGGCCAGCAGCAGGATCGCGAAACAGGCGGGCAGAAACCGGGTGAACGAGCGACGAGCGGGCATGACGAGACCTCCGATGGCGTTCGGACGGCGACCCGCGTGGCGGGCGTAGGGAGATGCGTTACAGGTCGAGCGGGTGCCCGTCGCAGCACCGGAGAAGCGACGGGCACCGCACTCGGTTAAGCGTTGCAGTCGGTCACGCTGCCCCGGTCCAGGGTGGCGAAGGGCTTGAACGCGGGCAGGGTTTCGACCAGCGCGTCCTGGGCGGCGCGCATTTCGACCACGCGCTTGCACAGGCGCTGGGCCTGCTGGGCGATGTTGTTGGCTTCGGCGTCCATCTTGTCGCCGACCGCGCCGGGGTCGCCCTTGACCATGCCTTCGATGGTTTCGCTGACGGCCTTGCCGGCGATCGCAGCCCCGGCCTTGCCGATCGCGATGCCGTCGTCGCGCACGCCCACCGCGTTGGCGTACAGGCGCTGGGCCTGGCTGCGCTGAGCCGGATTCAAGGCCACCGCCTTGCCGCCGATGCTCAGATCGCCTTGCTTGGTGATGACCGCGACTTCGCGCCCGCCGTGCAGGCTGATGCGGTCGTCGCCGAGTTCGATGCCCTTGAGGACGCTGTTGCCGATCGTTGCTCGGTCTTGGCTGCCGCAGCCGACCAGGGCGAGGGCGAGCAGGGTGCAGGCGAAAGCGGCGGTGGCGAGTTTCATGGCGAAGTCCCGAGGACGTAAGAGGGTGGGGAACGCGATCATTCGTTGTCGCGCGGCACGGCGACCGTGCCGGCGACGTCGCGGTGGTCGACCGAGCCGCTGCCGACCGCGTGCACGCGCAGGTTGCCGCGCACGCCGACGACATCGATGTCGCCCGAGCCGATCTCGTCGACGTCGACGTTGCCGCCGACCTCGCGCAGCTCGACGTCGCCCGAACCGATATCGCCGACCTTGACGTTCTGGGCGATGCGGCGCGCCTTGAGGTCGCCGGAACCGACCGAGACCACGTGCAGCGAACCGATGTTGTCCAGCTCGATGTCGCCGGAGCCGACGTCGGCGGTGACCTGGCCGCGCACGTTCTCGGCGCGCACGTCGCCGGAACCGACATCGGCGCTGAGCGCGGCCACGCCGGTGGCGCGCGCGTCGCCGGAGCCGACGTTGAGCTGGACCATCAGATCGGCCGGTACCGTCGCTTCCAGGCGCAGGTAGGCGTAGTGGTCGCCGAGGTTGAACCAATTGCGTTCGCTGCGCCGGGCCACCACCACCAGCTTGTCGCCGACGCGGTGCTGGGTGAGGGTGAGCTCGGGCAGGTACTTGGCGTCGGAGGCGCAGGCGCGGCCGTGGACGGCGTATTCGCTGCCGGTCACCACGTTCAGATCGTGCTGGCCGATATCGAAGACCACCGCTTTGGCGCCGGCCAGGTCCAGCTTCAGATCGCGGGCCTGGGAATGCTGGCAGTTGCGGTCCTGCGCCATGGCTGCCAGCGGCAGCAGGGCTAGGACGGCGAGCATGGACTTGCGCATCACGTACTCCTGTCGGGTCTGACCCGCCGCAGCGGCGGGCGTCGCGTACTCGGATGCAGCGGGAGCGATCAAGGTTGCAATCGGGTGGTGCCGAGGTGTCGCTTGAGAGCGTGCGCCGGGCGGTGCCGCTGTGCGGTCCGCCCGGCGCCGCGGGGTCAACCCTCGTCGCGCCAGCGGCGCAGACGGACCGAGGCGAAGATCATCGCCGCACCGGCCACCGCACCGCCCCACATATGCGGACTCAGCAGGGTCGAGTACATGGTGCGGATACCGACCAGGTGGCTGACCGAGTCCGGCCCTTCGATGTTGTTGAGGACGGAAGCGGGGATGGCGCTCATCCAGGTGCCGGGGATCGCGCTCGTCAGGGAGCGGGAACTCACGTGCTGCAGGATCCACATGAAGGAGTCCGCATCGACCACGCCCATCAAGGTGATCCAGCCCAGCAGCAGGGTGGCCACGACCGGGATCAGGATGGCCCACAGGAAGGGCAGGCTACGGGCCCAGGCGGAGCAGAACATCAGCCAGCCGATGGTCGGCAGGGCCCACAGCGCGTAGATCGGGATCGCGGCGATCAGCGTGGCGGCCACCGACAGCGGATTGCCCGGTCCCCACAGCAGATCGATCGGATTGGCGCCGTGCAGCATGACGAATCCGCTCATGATCAGGAGATAACCGAACATGGTCGCGATAGCCGCCGCCGTGGCCAGTGCCGGGGCGACCAGCGCCGCGCTCACCAGCTTGGACAGTACGGTTTGACCGTCCGATACCGGTAGCGACTTCCAGAACAGCACGCTGCGGTCCTTGCGCTCGTCGTAGAGGCTGCCGAGGCAATAGAAGAACACCACGAAAGCCAGCACGATGAAGGGCCACAGCGAGGCGCCGTACAGCGACAGATCGATCGCCGGGCCGATGTGGCGCAGGTCCTCCGGATCCATCTTGCTGATCAGGGCATTCAGATCCAGGCCGTTGACGGCGAAACGCCCGCCGTTCATTTCGATGTTCTGGTCCTGGATCTTGGGCAGCGCGACCGCCTCGAAGAACACGATCACCAGCACCAGCAGGAACAGGGAGATCGCGCCGGCGATCAACGGCGCCTTGAGGAAGCCGCCGCGGTTCTCCCAGAACTCGCGCCGCAGCAACAGCCGGAAGGTGTGGGTGGGATGGACCGCGGCTACGGCGCGCGGGGCCGGACGGTCGGCGTTGATATCGAGCGCGTTCATGCGTAGGTCCCCTTCATGGTGGCGACGAACAGATCGGCCAGGCCCGGCGTGCGGGTTTCGCCGAGCTCCGCCAGGCGTTCGTGCGGCGCGCCGTCGAACAGCATCACGGTCTTGCCGAACGGCAGTGCGCGTTCGTCCAGCGGCTTCAGGCTGCGCGCCTGTTCGAGCTTGTCGGCGTTGACCAGCACTTCGACGAAACGCTCGCCTAGCACTTCCATATCGCTGTTGAGCACGACTTTGCCGTCGCGGATGAACATCACGTCGGTGAGGATGTGTTCGATCTCCTCGACCTGGTGGGTGGTGACGATGATGGTCTTGTCCTCGTCGAAGTAATCCTCCAGCAGGCGCTGGTAGAACTGCTTGCGGTAAAGGATGTCCAGGCCCAGGGTGGGCTCGTCCAGCACCAGCAGGCGGGCGTCGATCGCCATCACCAGGGCCAGATGCAACTGCACGATCATGCCCTTGGACAGTTCGCGCACGCGCAGCTCGGGCTTGAGCTGGGTGCCGGCGAGGAAGCGTTCGCACTTGGCGCGGTCGAAGCGCGGGTGCACGCCGGCGACGAATTCGATCGCCTCCTTGACCCGGATCCAGCGCGGCAGCACCGCCACGTCGGCGATGAAGCACACGTCGCGCATCAGTTCGTCGCGCTGGGTGCGCGGGTCGCGGCCCAGCACCTTGAGGTCGCCCTCGAACGGGATCAGGCCGAGGATGGCCTTGAGCGCGGTGGTCTTGCCGGCGCCGTTGGGGCCGATCAGGCCGACGATGCGTCCGGCCGGAATCTCGAACGCGGTGTTGTCCAGCGCGAGCTTGTTCTTATAGGCCTTGCGCAAACCGCGCGCGCTGACGACATTGGCGGAGCTGGCGAGGGAGTCGGCGTTCATTGCGCACCTGCCTTGTTGCCCGCCGTCAGCAGCTCTTCCGTGCTCAGGCCCAACCGCAGGATGCGCTCCAGCACCAACGGCCATTCCTCGCGCAGGAACCGCTCGCGCTCGTTCAGCAGCAGTTTCTTGGCAGCCTCTTCGGTGACGTACATGCCCAGTCCTCGGCGTTTTTCGACTAGTGCCTCGTCCGCCAGCTCTTGGTAGGCGCGCGAGACGGTGATGGGGTTGAGCTGGTACTCGGCCGCCACCTGCCGCACGGAGGGCAGGGCGTCGCCGGGCTTGAGCACGCCGTCGAGCATCATGGCGACGACGCGTTCCTTCAGCTGGCGATAGATGGGAGCGCCGTCGCTCCATTGGATAGCGGTCATGGTTCAGCCCCGCGGTGCGAATGAGAAATAAGGCATGACTAAGGCCTGGCGATTGCGCCGCGTGGCCTTCCGGGCCTTGCGGTGCGGTACTGCGTCAACGGCCGGCTCCGCGGCAGAGGCTTTATCCAGTGCGTTCGCCAGGGCCACCGCGGTGGCGACCTCGGCGGTCAGGGCGGCGACGTCGGCCAGGTTTTCGACCTGCTGGGCGCGGGCCTCGATGCGCAGGGCCTGGGCCTCGGCGCGACGCACGATGGCGGCGGCATCCAAGGGCAGGGGCGCGGCCGCAGCCGCGACCTGGGCGGCGGGGGCTTCCGGCAGGGCCGGGTTCGCCGCCACCAGGGCCAGCACCAGCGTGGCGCCGCTGACCAGGAGGGCTGAAATCGAGTTATGGAGCTTGCTGTTCATGGCGAACGTCCTGCTCGTTGGTAGACCGGTGTTGTATGCAACTATAACACCAAAACACGCCCGGTCAAGTCCGGCCTACCCAACTGAAGTCATACTTGGCCCACCGGCCGTCCGGCCCCGCTCCGAAGCCCGCCATGAACGCTATCGCCCCCCGCATCCGCCGTACGGCCGCCGTCGCCGCCGTTTCCCTGCTCCTGGTCGCCGGCCTGGCCTCGGCCGCGGGCGGCCTGCTGGACCGCAGCTTCCGCCCGCTGGCGGGCAAGCAGGCGGTCAACCTGCGTGGCCAGTACGGCGGTCAGGTGCTGCTGGTGGTCAATACCGCCAGCAAATGCGGTTTCACCCCGCAATTCGAGGCGCTGGAAGGCCTGCACGCCAAGTACAAGGGCCAGGGTTTCGCCGTGCTCGGCTTCCCCTCGGGCGATTTCAAGGCCCAGGAATTCGAGGACGAGAAGCAGATCCAGGAGTTCTGCACGCTCACCTACGGGGTCAAGTTCCCGATGTTCGAGAAGGTGCACGTGGTCGGCGAACAGGCCACGCCGCTGTATCAGGATCTGGCCCGCAGCGCCGGAGAAGCGCCGAAATGGAACTTCCACAAGTACCTGATCGGCCGCGACGGCAAGCTGATCGCCAGCTACGGCAGCAAGATCAAGCCCGACGATCCGACCGTGGTGGCCGCGATCGAGGCCGCGCTGAAGGCACCGCGCCCCAAGAAGGCCGGTTGAGCGCGCGCAGCGGCCCAGCCGGTGCGAGCAAGGCGCCGGCGCAAATACTGTGAATTTCGGTGCGATTGCCGATAGGCGCGCAGCCCGCGACAATGGCAGGCTTGCGCCCGCATCCGCAGCGTCAATCATTCCCAATACAAAGGAGTAGGGACCCGATGAAGGCTTTTGTGCGCGGCGCCGCCGCGCTGATCACCACTGCGGTCGCGCTGAGCAGCGCGGCGGCCATTGCCCAGGACAAGACCGTGCTGACCACCGAACGCGAAAAGATCAGCTATGCGATCGGCCTGGACGTAGGCAAGTCGATCAAGCCGGTGGGTCCCGACCTGGATATGGCCGCGTTCGAGAAGGCGGTGCGCAACAGCTTCGACGGCGGCAAGCCGTTGATCAGCGAGGACGAGGCGCGCGCCACCGATCAGGCCCTGCGCGCGCGCGTGGCCGCACGCGACGGCAAGCCCGCGCCGGGCAGCGCCCCGGGCACGCCGCCGCCGGCTCCGCCGGCCGTGGCCAAGGAAAAGGTCAGTCAGCTGGTCGGCGGCTACATGGTCGGCCCCTCGCTGGCGCCGATCAAAGCCGAAATCGAAGTGCCGCTGCTGATGCAGGCGGTGCGCACCGTGCTGGGCGACGCCAAGCCGCTGCTCGACGAGACCCAGGAAAAGGCCGTGCTGACCGCTTTCAGCGAGCGCATGCGCAAGAAGATGGAAGCCGATGCGGCCGCCGCGGGCGAGAAGAACCGCGTCGCCGGCGCCGACTTCCTGGCCAAGAACAAGGCGGTCAAGGGCGTGTTCACCACCCCGTCGGGCCTGCAGTACATGGTGCTGCGCGCCGGTTCCGGCGCGCGTCCCAAGCCCAGCGATCGCGTGCGCGTGAACTACAAGGGCTCGCTGCTGGACGGCACCGTATTCGATAGCTCCTACGACCGCGGCCAGCCGGCCGACTTCGGTTTGAACCAAGTGATCCAGGGCTGGTCCGAAGGCGTGGCGATGATGAACGTGGGCGCGAAGTTCCGCTTCTGGATCCCGGCCGAACTGGCCTACGGTCCCAAGGGCGCGCCGCCGAGCATCGGGCCGAACGCGACCTTGACCTTCGACGTCGAGCTGGTCGAGATCCTGTAAGGACTAGGTGTCCGGCGTCACGGCGTCGGACACGCGCGGCATGCGATAAGCGATACGTTCAGCCGGCCGCTGGCAACTTGGCGGCTCCCCCGATTGCAAGACGGCATGACCGAGCAGGCATGCCCACCCACCAGGAGTTCCGTTTGATGAAGCCCTTCCTGCGCCACACCGCCCTCGCGCTCGCCGTGGGTTCGTTGGTTCTGTTCGCTGC
The DNA here is from genome assembly GCF_001429785.1 of Lysobacter sp. Root916. Taxonomy (GTDB): domain Bacteria; phylum Pseudomonadota; class Gammaproteobacteria; order Xanthomonadales; family Xanthomonadaceae; genus Lysobacter. The sequence goes on from NZ_LMJF01000001.1 coordinate 1,029,129, forward strand.
CGGCTGCGACAAGAAGCCCGGCGAAAAAGCAGCCGACGCGGCCAAAACCGAAACCGCAAAGGCCGACGGCAAGGGCGAGGTCAAGGCCATCCCCGGCCTGGCCACCGAGAAGGAGCAGGTCAGCTACATGATCGGCCTGGACATCGCCAAGTCGCTGGAGATGGCCAAGGACGAGATCGACCTGGACACCATCAACAAGGCCATGAAGACCGCCCTGGCCGGCGAAAAGCCGCTGATGGACGAAAAGCAGGCCGCCGAAGTGCGCGACAGCTTCGCCCAGAAGATCCAGGCCAAGCAGATCGCCAAGATGATGGCCGAGGCCAAGAAGAACCTCACCGACGGCGAGGCCTTCCTGGCCACCAACGGCAAGAAGCCGGGCGTGGTGACCACCGCCTCGGGCCTGCAGTACCAGGTGCTGACCGAAGGCAAGGGCGCCAAGCCCAAGCCCACCGACATGGTGCGCGTGCACTACAAGGGCACCTTGCTGGACGGCAAGGAGTTCGACAGCTCCTACGAGCGCAACCAGCCGGTCGAGTTCCCGCTGCAGCAGGTGGTGCCGGGCTGGCAGGAAGGCATCGCGCTGATGCCGGTCGGCAGCAAGTACAAGCTGTGGATCCCGAGCAAGCTCGGCTACGGCGAGAAGGGCACCCCGGGCGGTCCGATTCCGCCGAACTCGGTGCTGGTGTTCGAGGTCGAACTGCTCGACGTGCTCGGCGCCGGCGGTCCCAAGCCCGGCAAGTAAGCCGCCGCGCCTCGCGCGCACACGTGCCCGGCGGCGGAGTTCGCCGGGCACGAACGCAACGCAACAAGAGAGCCCGATATGCGCGTTACGATTTTCGGCACCGGTTACGTGGGCTTGGTCACCGGTACCTGTCTGGCTGACGTCGGCCACGACGTGGTCTGCGTCGACATCGACGCGGCCAAGGTCGAAGGCCTGAACCAGGGCGTGATTCCGATCTACGAGCCCGGCCTGGAGCCGATGGTCAAGGCCAATCACGCCGCCGGCCGTCTGCACTTCACCACCGATGCCGCCGCCGCGATCGCGCACGGCGACATGATCTTCATCGCGGTCGGCACGCCGCCCGACGAGGACGGCAGCGCCGACCTGCAGTACGTGCTGGCGGTGGCCCGCACCATCGGCCGGCATATCGAACGCGCGGTGGTGGTGGTCAACAAATCGACCGTGCCGGTCGGCACCGCCGACAAGGTCCAGGCCGCGATCGCCGCCGAGCTCGCCCAGCGCGGGGTCGAGGTCGGTTTCGATGTCGCCTCCAATCCCGAATTCCTGAAAGAGGGCGATGCGGTCAACGACTGCATGCGTCCGGACCGCATCGTGGTGGGTTCGTCCAATCCGGCCGCGGTGGAGAAACTCAAGCGCCTGTACGCGCCGTTCAACCGCAATCACGAGCGCATCGTGGTGATGGATGTGCGTTCGGCCGAGCTGACCAAGTACGCCGCCAACGCGATGCTGGCGACCAAGATCAGCTTCATGAACGAGATCGCCAACATCGCCGAGAAAGTCGGCGCCGATATCGAGATGGTGCGCCAGGGCATCGGCTCGGATCCGCGCATCGGCTGGCATTTCATTTACCCGGGCGCCGGCTACGGCGGCTCCTGCTTCCCCAAGGACGTGCAGGCGCTGGCGCGTACCGCCCAGCACAGCGGTTACAGCGCGCGTCTGCTGGATGCGGTGGAGGCGGTCAACGACAGCCAGAAGGGCCACCTGTTCGAACTGATCCAGCGCCATTACGGCGGCGCCATCGAAGGCAAGACCTTCGCGGTCTGGGGCCTGGCCTTCAAGCCCAACACCGACGACATGCGCGAGGCCTCGAGCCGACGCCTGTTGGCGCAGTTGTGGGAGGCCGGCGCCAAGGTGCGCGCCTACGATCCCGAGGCGACCGAGGAAGCCCAGCGCGTCTTCGGCGAGCGCGACGATCTGGTCCTGTGCGACTCCTCGCGCGCGGCCCTGGCCGACGCCGACGCCTTGGTCGTGGTCACCGAGTGGAAGCAGTTCCGCAGCCCCGATTTCGCGCGCGTGCGCAACGCGCTGGCCGACGCGGTGATCTTCGACGGACGCAACCTCTACCATCCCGATGAGGTCGAGTCGGCGGGCCTGGCCTATTACGGCATCGGCCGCGGCCGCTCGATCCGGCTGGACACGCCGTGAGCGCCGACACCGCCAGCGCCGAGGTCGAGCGGCGCCTGATCGACCTGGAGACGCGGCTCGCGTTCCAGGAGCATGCCCTGCTCGAACTCAGCGACGCGCTCGCCGCCTCGCGCGACGAGGAAACGCGTACCACGCTGCTGCTGCACCGCGCCCTGGAGGAACTGCGCCAGCTGCGCATGGCCATGTCCAGCGGCGGTCCGCTCGGCAACGACGCCGCCAGCGAGCCGCCGCCGCCGCATTACTGATCGCCGCGGCGCGTTCACCGACAGCGCCCGAACTCGTTAGATCCCTTATCCACGCACGTCCCCCAGCCGAAGATCCAAGCCGATGAGCGACACACTGCGCGACCAATTGTTAGGCCTGGGCTTCAAGCCCGCGCCCAAGCCCGAGCGGCCCGAACGCGGCAACGATCCCAAGCGCGGCAACGGTCGTCGCGACGGCAAGCCCGCGTCGGGCGTGCGCGCCGATGCGCGCGGCCCGGGCGCCAAGCCCGCACAGCCGGGTCAGCACCGCAACGAACAGCGTCGCGGCCCGGGCGGCAAGCCGGCTGGAAGGCCGGCCGGAAAGCCGGGCCAGCCGGGGCAGGGCAAGCCGCGCTCGCGCGAGGACATCGACCTGGCCAAGGCCTACGCGATCCGCGCCCAGCGCGAGAAGGACGAGCGCATCGCCGCCGAACAGGCCAAGCAGGAAGAGGCGCGCCAGCGCCGCGAGGCGCGCGCGCGCCTGGCCGAACTGGTCAAGGATCAGGCGCTCAACGTGCCCGACGCCGAGATCGCGCGCCACTTCCCGTACGGCGGCAAGATCAAGCGCATCTACGTCACCCCCGATCAGCTCAAGGCGCTCAACGCCGGCGAGCTGGGCGTGCTGCAGATGGACGGCCGCTACGTGCTGGTGAGCGCGCAGATGCTGGCCCAGGCCGAGGCGGTGTTCGCGCCGGCGGTCGCGCTCAAGGTCGATCCGAACGCGCCCGCGCAGGACGACCCCTACGCCGATCCGCAATACCAGGTGCCCGACGACCTGGTCTGGTAAGGTCGCGCCGTTCCGATCACCCGCGCCGCGGCGCACGCGGCTCGTCCGCGAATGGATACCGATGCGCGTAGACGAGCGTCAGTCAGACTATCTTCCGTATATCGACGGCCTGCGCGCCGTCGCCGTGCTCGCGGTGGTCGCCTACCACCTCAACGCGGCGTGGCTGCCGGGCGGTTTCACCGGCGTCGACATATTCTTCGTCATTTCCGGCTTCGTGGTCAGCGCCTCGGTCGCGCGTTTTCCGCGCGCCGGCTTCTTCGAATCGCTGCTGCGCTTCTACGCGCGCCGCCTGCGCCGGATCGCGCCGGCGCTGATCGTCTGCCTGCTCGCGACCGTGGTCGCCAGCGCCTTGTTCATTCCCGAGGCCTGGCTCAGCGAGACCAGCCGCAATACCGGGCGCATGGCCTTCTTCGGGCTCAGCAACTTCGTCCTGGCCGCGACCGGCAACGACTATTTCTCGCCCAAGGTCGAGTTCAACCCCTACACCCACACCTGGTCGCTGGGCGTGGAGGAACAGTTCTATGTGGTGTTCCCGCTGCTGTTCCTGGCTTGGAGCTACGGTGCGCGCAAGCGCTGGATCTCGCTGGGGCTGTTTGCAGTAGGCGCGCTGGTGTCGCTGTGGTACGCGCGTTTGCTGGCAGGGGCCGGCGACCGCGCGGTCGAGGCCTTCTACCTCAGCACCAGCCGCTTCTGGCAGCTGGGCGCGGGCGTGTTGCTGTACCAGGCGCTGAGCCTGGCGGGCGTGTCGGCGCGCACGGGCGAGGGCAGTGCGCGCGTCGGGGCCTGGCTGCGTTCGGCCGGACTGGCGCTGGCGGTGCTGCTGATCGCGGCCGGTTTCGTGTATGCGCGGCCCGGCCATTCGCCTTGGCCCGACGGCGTGTGGCCGGTGCTGGGCACGCTATTGCTGCTGGGGCTGCTGTACGCCGGCGGCGCGGGCGGCTGGGTCGGACGCGTGCTGTCGACCGCGCCGGCGGTCGGCATCGGACGCATCTCGTATTCGCTGTACCTGTGGCATTGGCCGGTGTTCGTGCTGTTCCGCTGGACCCTGGGACTGGAGTCGGCCGGCACGCGCTCGCTCGCGCTGGGCCTCACGTTCGCGCTCGCTACGGCGTCCTATCTGTGGGTAGAACGCCCGCTGCGGCATGCCGCGCCGCTGGTGCGCATGCGCAATTGGGGCTTCGTGACCGCGGCGGTGCTGGTGGTGTTCGCCTCCAGCGCGATCTACCGGCACGTCGCGCGGCACGCGCAGGATTACTCGCTGAGCGTGGTCAGCCGCAACGCCGGCGACTGGTATCCGTACGGGCCGGAAACCGATCCGGCGTATCCGGGCTGCAAGCTGGTATCGCGCACCGAACAGATCGAAGGCGGCGCGGCCTGGGTCTACGAGCGCAGCGGCTGCGCGTCGGCGCCGGTGGACGCGCGGCGCGTGTTCGTGGCCGGCGATTCGCATGCCGGCGCCTATTCGGAACTGCTGCAACGCTCGGTGCTGGCCAGCGGCCGCACGGTGCGGCTGTACTTCGCCGGCGGTTGCGGTGTGGCCGGTCTGGTCGATCGCCGCGAGTTCGACAATCCGCAATGCCGCGGCTACGTCGATGCCGTGCTCGCCGACGTGACGCGCCAGGCGCGCAGCGGCGACGTGCTGTTCCTGCCGGCGCTGCGCCTGCCGCGGCTGTCCGAGCAATGGATGCTGTTCGACGAACAGGCGGCGGTGAGCGCGATGTTCAGCGCCGATGCCGACGCCTCGCGGCGCCAGGGCGTGGCCGGTGCGATCGAGCGCCTGCGCCCGCTGGCGCAGCGCGGCGTGCGCATCGTGTTCGAGGCGCCCAAGCCCTTGCTGCGCGCGCCGCCCTACCGCTGTTCGGATTGGTTCAACCGAGACAATCCGATCTGCGCGCGCGGGCTGACCGTGGAGCGCGATTTCCTGCAGCGTTACCGGGCGCCGGCGGTGACGGCCTTGCAGCAGATCGCCGCGCAGGTGCCGGGCGCCAGCGTCTGGGACCCGTTCCCGCTGCTATGCCCCGGCCCGACCTGCGCCGCGCTGCGCGATGGCCGCCCGCTGTACTTCGACGGCGACCACCTCAGCGGCTACGGCAATCGCGTGCTGTTGCCGGGCTTCGCCGCGCACCTGGACGGTTTGAAGACGGGCGCGTCGGCTCCGGCTGTGGCCGCGCCCGCGCAGTAAGGTTCAGGGCGCGCCGGTTCAGGCGGCTTGCATCGCCTGCGTCGCGCCGTCGGCGGCGGCGGCAGGGCGCATGCGCGCGATCATCGCCGCGACCGCCTGTGCGGTGTCCAGCGGCCGCTCCATCGGAAACAGATGGCTGCCTTCGATCCAGGCCCAACGCCCGTCGACCAGACGGCGCGTGGCCGCGCTGCCGGCATGGCGCAGTTCGCGCGAACGCGTGCCGGCCAGGAAGGCCACCGGCACGCGCAGCCGCGTGGCCAGGTCGCTCAGCGCGGTGGTCGGCAGGCTGCGGTAGATCGCGTATTCGGTTTCGCGCACGAACGCCAGTTCGCGGCCGCCGTCGTCGGCGACCCGGGTGCCGTGTTCGACATAATCCTGCAGCACGCGCGGGTGCCAGCGTGCGAACGCGGGCTTGGCCTGGAAGTGCGCGAGCACCGCCTCGCGGTCGGGCCAGTGCTGGCGTCGCTGCAGGGTCGCGCGCATCGGCATCAGCAGATTGTCCAGGCCGGTGCGGCGGCCGATCGCGACCAAGTGCGCGCGCCAGCCCGCGATCAGCGGCGAATCCAGCATCACCACGCCGGCCACGCGTGCGCCCAATGCGCTGTCGGCCAGGCGGTGCGCGGCGAGCAGGCTGAGGTAGCCGCCCAGCGAATGGCCGACCAGCCAGATGCGGCGCGCATCGCCAGCCGCGGCATGCACGCGTGCGACCAGTTCCTCGGCCAGGTGCGGCCAGTCCGGCGTGACCGGATAGCGCGGATCGTGGCCGATGCGTTCCGGCCGCTCGATCCGGTAGTCGGCCGCCAGCGCGTCCAGCATCAGTCCGTAGACCGGCGCCGGAAAGCCGTTAGCGTGCGAGAACAGCAGCAGATCGGACATGGCGGGGCGCGGCGAGACGGGTGTAGAATCAACCATACCATTGAGTACGGTCTCGGGGCATCCGCTGAGGACGCGGCGCTGGAGGGACGGAAGTTTTGCCGACCTTCGATCACGAACCGCATTCGCGGCAACGGCGATGATCGAGCGTCGCACCGTGGCGCGAAGCCGCGAACGGACTGTCGCAAGACGCGCACGCCTGGGCGCAGCCGTGGCCGCAAGTCGCGGGCTATGCGACAGCGGCCGCCTAGGATGAACCAGGGCCGATGAGCGGCCCCGCGCCGACCGGCGCGACATCGATCGAGAGGGATTTCATGCGCGTCGTACCGACTCTGGGCCTGGTTTTGTCCGGCCTGTTGTGTTCCACCTCCGTGCTGGCCTGCGACACCGTGCTGGCCGCCGATGTTTACGTCATCGACGCGCCCGGCAAGTACTGCCTCAACGCCAATCGCGATCACCCGGTCGCCATCGACGCCTCCGATGTGGAGCTCGACTGCAAGACCCGCACGATTTCGCGCGGCGATCAGCAAAGTAGGCACATCGGCATCGAAGTACGGCGCCACGACAACGTGACCGTGCGCAATTGCCGCGTCGACGGCTATCCGGTGGGCATCGAAATGCTGATCCAGCGCAACGGCCAGCTCATCAACAACACCGTGAGCAACGCCGGGCAGCCGATTTTCGTCTCCGGCAGCCGCGATCCGCAGGGCTCGCGCCTGACCGGCAACCGGGTCGTGGGCTACGAGCGCCAAGGCCACGAGGTCCCGGCCTGGACGCCCGCGATCGAAGTGTGGGATCTGCCCAAGTCGCAGCTGATCAACAACGTGGTCGTGGGCTACCGCGGTAACCGCGGCATCCTGATGATGCGTTCGCCCGAGTCGCAGCTCACCGGCAACCAGATGCTGGATTTTCTGGCCGAGACCGACGGAGTGATCTCGATGCAGGAATCGCCGCGCACCCGCCTGGTGCACAACACCATCGCCCTGCAAACCGTGCGCGGGCGTTCGGCGGTCAGCAGCGATACCAACGACCACACCTGCGTGGAGAACATCGTGGTCAACGCCATGGGCGGCGGTTTCGAGATCTGCGGGGTGTCGCGCTTCAACGTGGTGCAGCCCTGGATCGAGCCGCACTGAGGTAGGCGCGGGCCGCGGATCGCGCGCGTAACGGCGATCCGCGGCCGGCTTGCACGGGTAGGCCGTGCTTGCCGCGAAGGCGGGGGTCCAGTGACTGCAAAGTCATGCCTGGCGAGGCCCCTGGATCCCCGCCTTCGCGGGAATCACGGCCCGCGCGGCGCGCGTCAGCTGAAGCGCGACAGCGCCTCGTGACCGAGTTCGCGCACCGTAGACACGCCCAGGTCGCGCAGGATGCGGTGGGTGCGGTGCGGCAGCGGCGATTCGTCGATGTCGTGCGGGGCGATGTTCTTGCCGGGCACGCCGGGCAGGAATTCGATGCCGGCCGCGGCGTAGCAGTGCTGGACCAGCGCCGAGCAGTACAGCGCGCCTTCCTTGGCCAGCAGGTTGCTGCGCCGGCGCAGGCGCCGGCTGTGCATGGCCATCAGGGTGCCGACCAGCTCGCTGATCGAATAACTGGACAGGCCCGACAGCAGGTCCAGGCCGGCGATCTGGACCTGGCGGATCTGCGTCTCGTCCAGGCCGAAGTCGAGGATGGCGATGTTCGGGAAGGCCTCGGCGTCGTAATAGCGCTCGACCCGGTTCTCCTGCACGCCCAGACGGATCTGGCGGTAGCGCAGGTCCAGGTCGGACTCGATCACCCACCACTGGCCGTCGACGCGGCGCTCGCTGAAGACGAAGGCGTGCGACCACAGGCTGCGATGGCCATCGTGGGTCAGCGGCGCCTGCGCCTTGCGGATCAGCTTGTTGATGAAGTCGCGGCCGCCGCACAGGCCGATCCGGCCGGGGCCGGCGTATTTCTCGATGAAGGCCGCGTTGCCGAGGCTCTCGTCGTCGGTGTCGGCATCGTGGTCGGGCGGCAGCGTTTCGCTCATCGGTCGTGCTCGGCAAGGGCGGCGGGCGGGGCGGTCGACGAGCGCCCCGCGCGGTGTCACTCCGGATCGTAATCCAGATTCGAGGCCAGCCAGCGCTCGGCCTGGATCACGCTCACGCCCTTGCGGCGCGCGTAGTCCTCGACCTGTTCCTTGTTGACCCGGCCGACCACGAAGTACTGGCTGCCCGGATGGCTGAAGTAGTAGCCCGAGACCGCCGCGGCCGGGTACATGGCGTAGCTCTCGGTCAGCTGCAGGCCGGCCTTGTTCTCAGCGTCGAGCAGGCGGAACAGGGTGGCCTTCTCGCTGTGCTCAGGGCAGGCGGGGTAGCCCGGGGCCGGGCGGATGCCGCGGTAGCCTTCGTCGATCAGGGCGTCGTTGCTCAGGGTTTCGTCGTCGGCGTAGCCCCAGAACTCCTTGCGCACGCGCTCGTGCAGGCGCTCGGCCAGGGCCTCGGCGAAGCGGTCGGCCAGGGCCTTGAGCATGATCGCGTTGTAGTCGTCGTGGTCGGCCTCGAAGCGCGCCACGTGCGGCTCGATGCCCAGGCCGGCGGTGACGGCGAAGCCGCCGATCCAGTCCTGGCGGCCGGAGTCCTTGGGCGCGATGAAATCGGCCAGGCAGAAGTCGGGGCGGTCGACCGGCTTGTCGGCTTGCTGACGCAGGAAGTGCAGCACCGTGCCGGCCTCGTCGCCCAGCACCACGTCGTCGCCGACGCTGTTGGCCGGCCACAGCCCGAACACGGCCTTGGCGCCGATCCACTTCTCTTCGACGATGCGCTTGAGCATCGCGCGCGCGTCGCGGTAGAGCTCGCTGGCCTGGGCGCCGACGACCTCGTCGGTGAGGATGGCGGGGTAACGGCCGGCCAGTTCCCAGGTGTTGAAGAACGGCGTCCAGTCGATGTAGTCGACCAGCTCGGCCAGCGGATAGTCGTCGAACACGTGCAGGCCGGGCTGGCGCGGCGCCGGCGGCGCGTAATCGGCCCAGCCGCCGTCGTAGCGCTGGCCGCGCGCCTTCTCCAGCGGCACCAGGCGCTTGCCGTCGCCGCGGTTCTTGTGACGCTGGCGGATCTCGGCGTAGTCGGAGGCGTTGGCGGCCACGAACGGTTCGCGCAGTTCGATCGAGATCAGCGACTGGGCCACGCCGACCGCGCGCGAGGCGTCCTTGACCCAGATCGTCGGCGACTTGTAGTGCGGATCGATCTTGAGCGCGGTGTGTGCGCGCGAAGTGGTGGCGCCGCCGATCAGCAGCGGCATGGTGAAGCCCTGGCGCTGCATCTCGCGCGCGACGTGGCTCATTTCCTCCAGCGAGGGCGTGATCAGGCCGGACAGGCCGATCAGGTCGGCGTTCTCCGCCTTGGCCCGATCCAGGATGGTCTGCGCCGGCACCATCACGCCCAGGTCGACCACGTCGAAGTTGTTGCAGGCCAGGACCACGCCGACGATGTTCTTGCCGATGTCGTGCACGTCGCCCTTGACCGTGGCCATCACGATCTTGCCGTTGGACTTGCCGACTTCGCCGGTGCGCAGCTTCTCGGCCTCGATGTAGGGCAGCAGGTAGGCCACCGCCTTCTTCATCACCCGCGCCGACTTCACCACCTGCGGCAGGAACATCTTGCCGGCGCCGAACAGGTCGCCGACCACGTTCATGCCGGCCATCAGCGGCCCTTCGATCACGTCCAGCGGGCGCGTGGATTCGGCGCGCGCGGCTTCGGTGTCCTCCTCGATCCACTGGTCGATGCCGTGCACCAGCGAATGGCTGAGGCGGTCGCGCACCGGGCGTTCGCGCCATGCCAGGTCCTCGACCCGCTTCTCGCCCTTCTTGCCCTTGTAGCGATCGGCGATCTCGAGCAGGCGCTCGGTGCCGTCGGCGCGCCGGTTCAGCACCACGTCCTCGACCCGCTCGCGCAGGTCGGTATCGAGATCGTCGTACAGCGGCAGGGCGCCGGCGTTGACGATGCCCATGTCCATGCCGGCGCGGATCGCGTGGTACAGGAACACCACGTGGATGGCCTGGCGCACCACCTCGTTGCCGCGGAACGAGAACGAGACGTTGGAGACGCCGCCGGAGATGTGGCTGTAGGGGAAGCGGCGCTTGAGCTCGCGGGTGGCCTCGATGAAGTCGACCGCGTAGTTGTTGTGCTCCTCGATGCCAGTGGCGATCGCGAACACGTTGGGATCGAAGATGATGTCCTCGGGCGGGAACCCGATTTCCTCGGTCAGCAGCTTGTAGGCGCGCGAACAGATGTCGACCTTGCGATCGATGGTGTCGGCCTGGCCGACCTCGTCGAAAGCCATCACCACCACCGCCGCGCCGTAGCGACGCACCAGGCGCGCCTGGCGCAGGAACTCGGCTTCGCCTTCCTTCATCGAGATCGAGTTGACGATGCCCTTGCCCTGCAGGCACTTCAGGCCGGCCTCGATCACGCTCCACTTGGAGCTGTCCACCATCACCGGCACGCGCGCGATGTCCGGCTCGGCCGCGATCAGGTTGAGGTATTCGACCATCGCCTTCTCGGAATCGAGCAGGCCCTCGTCCATGTTGACGTCGATGACCTGGGCGCCGTTCTCGACCTGCTGGCGCGCGACCACGACCGCTTCGTCCAGGCGGCCTTCCATGATCAGCTTCTTGAACTGCGCGCTGCCGGTCACGTTGGTGCGTTCGCCGACGTTGATGAAGTTGCTTTCGGGCGTGATCTGCAGCGGCTCGAGGCCGCTGAGGCGGGTCTGGCGGGGGAGTGCGGTGGTCATCGGGTGTGGGGTTCGAAATGCTCTTGAGGCTGGAAGCTGAGGAGTAGCGACGAGAATCTAGTAACGAGTTGGGGTGCGTCGGCTTGTTGCTGTTTTCTCTCTTTACTCGTTACTGACTTATTGCTCGTTACCGATTCACGCCGCAGCGCTGACCAATTCCGGCAGGCGTCGCGGCGGCATGCCCTTCACCGCTTCGGCGATCGCCGCGATATGCGCCGGGGTACTGCCGCAGCAGCCGCCGACCAGGTTCAGCAGGCCGGCTTCGGCGAACTCGGACAGCACCGCCGCCATGTCCTCGGGGGTTTCGTCGTAGCCGCCGAAGGCGTTGGGCAGGCCGGCGTTGGGGTGGGCGCTGACATAGGCGTCGGCGACCTGGGCCAGCACGTCGACGTGGGCGCGCAGGTCCTTGGCGCCGAGCGCGCAGTTCAGGCCGATCGCCATCGGCTGGACGTGGCGCAACGAGTACCAGAACGCTTCCGCGGTCTGGCCCGAGAGGGTGCGGCCGGAGGCGTCGGTGATGGTGCCGGAGATCATCAGCGGCAGGCGCGCGCCGCGCGCGTCGAAGGCTTCCTCGACCGCGAACACCGCCGCCTTGGCGTTGAGGGTGTCGAAGATGGTCTCGACCATGATCACGTCGGCGCCGCCGTCGATCAGGCCGTCGGTGGCCTCGCGGTAGGCGATGCGCAGCTCGTCGAAGGTCACCGCGCGGTAGCCGGGGCGGTTCACGTCCGGGCTCAGCGAGGCGGTGCGGCTGGTCGGGCCGAGCACGCCGATCACGAAGCGCGGGCGCGACGGGTCCAGCGCTTCGGCGGCGTCGCAGGCCGCGCGCGCCAGGCGCGCGCCGGTGGCGTTGAGCTCGTAGGCCAGGTGCTCCAGGCCATAGTCGGCCAGCGAGATCGTGGTCGAGTTGAAGGTGTTGGTCTCGATCAGGTCGGCGCCGGCGGCCAGGTACTCGGCGTGGATGCCGGAGATCACCTCGGGCCGGGTCAGGCTGAGCAGGTCGTTGTTGCCGCGCTGGTCGCGCGCGCAGCCGCAGCCTTCGCCGTGCGCATGGCCGGCCTCGGCCTCGGGCGCGCGCAGGCCGTCGTAGCCCTGGGCGAAGCGTTCGCCGCGGTAGGCGGCCTCGTCCAGCTCGTGGCGCTGGATCATGGTGCCCATGGCGCCGTCCATCAGCAGGATGCGTGCGGCGAGCGCGTCTTGCAGGGCGTGCGCACGGGTCGGGTTGAGCCAGGGCAGGGTCTTCATGTTCAGGCCTTCTTGGACGGCTTGCGCGCCGGAGTTTCGACGGGGGGCTTGCGCGCGATCAGGGCGATGACTTCGAAATGCGGCGGCCGGCGCTCGCGGGTCACGGTTTCGCAGCTGACGATCTCGAAGCCGGCCTTGGTCGAGAACTTCTGCAGGTCCTTCTCCGAGAAGCCCAGGTTGACGTGGCCGTAGGCCGCGACCACGCCGCGGTGCTCGTGCCGGGCCAGGCTGGTCAGCAGCAGGCGGCCGCCCGGGCGCAGCACGCGCTCGGCCTCGGCCACCGCCTGCGCCGGGTGCTCGGCATAGGTGAGCGCGTGCATCAACACCACCAGGTCGAAGCTGGCGTCGGGGAAGGGCAGCGCGTGCATGTCGCCTTCGCGCACTTCGACGTTGTCGAGCCGACGCAGGCGCTCGGACGCGGCGGCGACCACCTTGGTGCTGGCGTCCAGGCACAGATAGCGGTTGGCGTGCGGTGCCAGCAGTTCGGCCAGTACGCCGTCGCCGGAGGCGATGTCGAGCACGTCGCCGGGCTGCAGCAGAGGCACCGCCGAGCGCGCCAGCGCCTCCCAGGTGCGGCCCGGGGAATAGTGGCGTTCCATGTCGCCGGCGACCGAGTCGGCCCAGTTCTGATCGGCCGCGCGCATCGACAGCACCCCGGCCACGCGCTCGGCGTCCTGGCGCAGCAGGGGATCGTCGCTGCCGGTGCTCAGGGTCTGCCAGAGCGCGCGTTGGGCCTGGTCCAGGGCGGCTTCGTCGAAGCGGTAGTAGGCCGACACGCCGGCGCGCCGGTCGCGCACCAGGCCGGCCTCCTTGAGCTTGGACAGGTGGGTCGACACGCGCGGCTGGGCCAGGCGGGTGATCGCCGACAGCTCGGCCACGGTCAGCTCCTCGCCTTCCAGCAGGGTCAGCAGGCGCACGCGGGTGGCGTCTGCGAACACCTTGAGTCGGGACGACCAGCCTTCGAGATCCATGGGTTGAGCCTTAGATATGCGGGATTCGGGAGTCGCGACGGAGAGGACAGGGCGGCGCCGGCGCCGCAGCGGGCACGGGCTGGATCCGCGATCGCCGGCCCTGGCTTCCATCAACCTATCGCGATACAGAGATAAGTGTCCTCCGCGCGCCCGAAAGGGTCAAGTCTTGCGCCGCGCGCGATGCAGCTGGCGTTGGGCTGGGAGGTGGGGTTATTCGGCGCGCGCGGCTACAATTCGCATAGCGGCCGCGGAACGATGGCCGCGGCTCGATCCGCGCGCCGGTTTGCGCGGCGCGGATCCCTGTCCCGGGGGCGGTTTCAGGCCGCCGCCACTCCAGAACCAGCAGAGGTGCCGACGTGGATTTTGGCTTTACCGAAGAGCAGTTGATGATCCAGGACGTGGCGCGCCGTATCGCCCAGGAAAAGATTGCTCCCAGCGCCGAGCACCACGACCGGACCGGCGAATTCCCGCTCGAGAACATCCGCACCCTGGGCGAGAACGGCCTGATGGGCATCGAAGTGCCGGCCGAGTACGGCGGCGCGGGCATGGATCCGATCAGCTACGTGCTGGCCATGGTCGAGATCGCGGCCGGCGACGCCGCCCACTCGACCATCGTGTCGGTGAACAACTCGCTGTTCTGCAACGGCATCCTCAAGTTCGGCACCGAGGAGCAGAAGCAGCTCTACGTGCGCGCGATCGCCGAGGGCCGCGAGATCGGCGCCTTCGCCCTGACCGAACCGCAGTCCGGCTCCGACGCCACCGCGATGCGCTGCAAGGCGGTCAAGCAGGCCGACGGCAGCTTCGTGATCAACGGCAAGAAGAGCTGGATCACCTCCGGCCCGGTCGCCAAGTACATCGTCCTGTTCGCCATGACCGACCCGGACAAGGGCGCGCGCGGCATCACCGCCTTCATGGTCGACACCTCGCGTGCGGGCTTCCACCGCGGCAAGACCGAGCCCAAGCTGGGCATCCGCGCCTCGGCCACCTGCGAGATCGAGTTCGAGGACTACGTCGCCCGTGCCGAGGACGTGCTCGGCGACGAAGGCCACGGCTTCAAGATCGCCATGGGCGTGCTCGACGCCGGCCGCATCGGCATCGCCAGCCAGGCCATCGGCATCGCCCGCGCCGCCTACGAGGCCACCCTGGCCTACGTGCGCGAGCGCAAGGCCTTCGGCCAGCCGATCGGCGCCTTCCAGATGACCCAGGCCAAGATCGCCGACATGAAGTGCAAGCTGGACGCGGCCCTGCTGCTGACCTTGCGCGCGGCCTGGCAGAAGGGCCAGACCGAGAAGAACGGCGGCCGTTTCAGCAACGAGGCCGCGATCGCCAAGCTGACCGCCTCCGAGGCGGCGATGTGGATCGCCCACCAGGCCGTGCAGATCCACGGCGGCATGGGCTATTCCAAGGAAATGCCGCTGGAGCGCTACTTCCGCGACGCCAAGATCACCGAGATCTACGAGGGCACCAGCGAGATCCAGCGCCTGGTGATCGCCCGCAACGAAACCGGTCTGCGCTGATCGCCACGGCATGAAACGCATCGATATGAAGCGCATCGGCTCGTATCGAGTCACCGCCTCACCCGGGGATCGCGCTCGCGGTCTGCGGGTATCAAAGACCGTCAAACGCGACGCGGGCCGCCCGGCCCGCGGAGGCGTCGTTCTGCATCAAGCCGTCACGCCAGCGAACTGAATCTCTTCACGGCCCATGCGCGAGCGTGGGCCTCATTCCATCGGACCTCCAAGTTCCCATGAGCAGCAAACCCAAAGCCGCGAAACCGACCGCCCAGGCCGCCTCGAAATCGGCACCCGCCAAGGCCGCAGCCACCAAGGCCACCAAGGCGGCAGCCAGCAAGCCGGTCGCCAAGCGCAACGTCAGCCAGCCCGCCGCGCCCAAGAGCGACGCGGTGTCCCTCGAGCCGATCATCGCCGCGATGCGCAAGCGCCTGCCCAAGGCGCGCCACGCCGAGGCCGAGGCCTTCGCCCAGGCCTTCTACCGCCGCATGAGCGGCGACGAGCTGCCGCAGCACAGCGCCGACGGCTGGGCCGCGCTGGCCAGCGACTTCCTCGAGTTCGCGCGCGCGCGCAAGACCGGCAAGGCGCTGGTGCGCCTGTTCAACCCGACCATCAAGACCCACGGTTGGGAATCGGCGCACACCGTGCTGCAGATCGCCAACGACGACATGCCGTTCCTGGTCGACTCGGTCACCATGGCGCTGGCCGAGCAGGGCATCGGCGTGCACGTGCTGGGCCACCCGGTGGTGACCTTCCGCCGCGACAAGAGCGGCAAGATCGTCGCCGTCGGCGAGGGCGTGGCCGAATCGCTGATGCACCTGGAGATCGACCGCCAGTCGGTCGAAGCCATGCCGCGCGTGCAGAAGGCGCTGGAAGCCGTGCTCGAGGACGTGCGCGCGAGCGTGCGCGACTGGGCGCGGATGCGCGACAAGATGGGCGAGGTCGCCGATGCCCTGGGCGGTCGCAAGCTGCCGGTCAGCGACGACGGCCGCCGCGAGGCGCAGGAGTTCCTGCGCTGGGCCGCCGACAACCATTTCACCTTCCTGGGCTATCGCGAATACGAAGTCACCAAGAAGGGCGGCCAGGAAGTGCTGTGCGCGGTGCCCGACAGCGGCCTGGGCCTGCTGCGCGGCCAGGACGCCGGCAAGCCGCGTCCGCTGACCTCGCTGGCGGCGCACTACATGCCGCAGTCGGGTTCGGTCGACGCCCTGATCCTGACCAAGACCAACGCGCGCTCGTCGGTGCACCGTCCGGGCTACATGGACTACATCGGCGTGCTCAGCTTCGACGCCGACGGCAAGCCGGTGCGCGAGGAGCGTTTCATCGGCCTGTACACCTCCAGCGCCTACAACCGCCGCCCCTGGGACATCCCGCTGGTGCGCCAGCGCCACGCCTACGTGATGGACAAGTCCGGCCTGTCCTCCGACAGCCACAGCGGCAAGGCCCTGCGCCACATCCTCGAAACCCTGCCGCGCGACGAGCTGTTCCAGTCCGGCGAAGAGGAACTGCTGCGCACCTCCACCGGCATCCTCGGCCTGCAGGAGCGCGTACGCAGCAAGCTGTTCCTGCGCCGCGACCGCTACGGCCGTTTCTTCTCCGGCCTGGTCTACATCCCGCGCGACCGCTTCAACACCGACGTGCGTCTGCGCATCGAGGCCATGCTCAAGCGCATGCTGCACGGCGAGCAGGTCGACACCACGGTACTGATCGGCGAATCGCCGCTGGCCCAGCTGCACCTGATCGTGCGGCCGAAGTCGGGCGAGGCGATCCAGATCGACAACGCCGCGATCGAGGCCGAACTGGCCCAGATCGTGCGCGACCGTCGCGACGAGCTGCGCGAGGCCCTGGTCGCCCGCCACGGCGAGGAGCGCGGCCTGGCCCTGATCAACCAGTACGGCCGCGCGCTGCCGACCGGCTACGTCGACGAAGTCTCGGCCGCGGTCGCCGCCAACGACATCGAACACCTGGCCGCGCTCAGCGGCCCGGACGACCTGCGCCTCAACCTGCGCCGCATCGGCAGCGGCGAGGGCGGTCTGCGCTTCAAGTTCTATCGCCAGCACGACGACATCCCGCTGTCGGACGCGCTGCCGATGATGGAGAACATGGGCCTGCGGGTGATCTCCGAGCACCCCTACCGCCTGACCGCCGGCGACACCCCGCTGTACATCCAGGACTTCGAGGTCGAGACCGTCGGCGCCGACGTCGACGTGTCGCGCCTGGACGAGACCTTCGAGGACGCGTTCGGCCAGATCTGGCGCGGCAACGCCGAGAACGACGGCTTCAACCGCCTGATCCTGGCCGCCAACCTGTCCTGGCGTCAGGTCGCGATGTTGCGTGCCTACTGCAAGTACCTGCTGCAGGTCGGCGTGCCGTTCTCGCAGAGCTACGTCGAGGAAACCTTCTTCCGCTATCCGTTGCTGGCGCGCCTGCTGGTCGAGCTGTTCGAAGCCCGCTTCGATCCCTGCACCGGCAAGGAAAGCAAGGCCGATATCAAGGCCGGCATCGAACGCCTGAGCCAGCAGTTGCAAGCGCTGGCCGGCGGCGACGCGGCCGTGCTGGCGGCGCTGCAGCCGGTGATCGAGGCCCGTAACGGCAAGCGCGAGCAGCAGGTCGACGTGACCCGCTCGACCCTGAAGGGTCTGCTCGACCGCGTCGCCAGCCTCGACGAGGACCGCATCCTGCGCAGCTTCATCGGCGTGATCGACGCCACCCTGCGCACCAGCTACTACCAGCGCCCGGCCAACGGCGGCGAGCGCGGTTACGTCAGCTACAAGTTCGATTCGGCGCAGGTACCGGACCTGCCCAAGCCGCGTCCGTACCGCGAGATCTTCGTCTACGGCCCGCGCGTGGAAGGCGTGCACCTGCGCTTCGGCCCGGTCGCGCGCGGCGGTCTGCGCTGGTCGGACCGTCGCGAGGACTTCCGTACCGAAGTGCTGGGCCTGGTCAAGGCGCAGATGGTCAAGAACACCGTGATCGTGCCGGTCGGCTCCAAGGGCGGCTTCTTCGCCAAGCGTCCGCCGGTCGGCGGCGATCGCGACGCCGTGCTGGCCGAAGGCATCGCCTGCTACAAGATGTTCATCAACGGCCTGCTCGACATCACCGACAACATCGTCGACGGCAAGATCGTGCCGCCGCGCGACGTGGTCCGTCACGACAACGACGATCCCTACCTGGTGGTGGCCGCCGACAAGGGCACTGCGACCTTCTCCGACATCGCCAATGGCATCGCCGCCGAGCACGGCTTCTGGCTCGACGACGCGTTCGCCTCGGGCGGTTCGGTCGGCTACGACCACAAGGGCATGGGCATCACCGCCAAGGGCGCCTGGGAGTCGGTCAAGCGCCACTTCCGCAGCCTCGGCCGCGACAGCCAGACCCAGGACTTCACCACGGTCGGCATCGGCGACATGTCCGGCGACGTGTTCGGCAACGGCATGCTGCTGAGCCAGCACATCCGCCTGCTGGCCGCGTTCGACCACCGCCACATTTTCCTCGACCCGAACCCGGATGCGGCCAGGACGTTCAAGGAACGCGAGCGCATGTTCAAGCTGCCGCGCTCGAGCTGGGACGACTACGACAAGAAGCTGATCAGCAAGGGCGGCGGCGTGTACCCGCGCTCGGCCAAGTCGATCCCGCTGTCGCCGGAGATCAAGGCCGCGTTGGGCATCGACGCCGGCGTGGCCGCGCTCAGCCCGACCGAGCTGATGAGCGCGATCCTGAAGGCGCCGGTGGACCTGCTGTGGAACGGCGGCATCGGCACCTACGTCAAGGCCAGCAGCGAGTCCAACCTGGACGTCGGCGACCGCGCCAACAACGGCCTGCGCGTCAACGGCAACGAGCTGCGTTGCAAGATGGTGGGCGAGGGCGGCAACCTGGGCCTGACCCAGCTCGGCCGCATCGAGGCCGCGCTGCACGGCGTGCTGCTTAACACCGACTTCATCGACAACTCGGCCGGCGTGGACACCTCGGACCACGAGGTCAACATCAAGATCCTGCTCAACGGCCAGGTCCAGACCAAAAAGCTGACCCTGCCCGAGCGCAACAAGCTGCTGGCCTCGATGACCGACGAGGTCGCCGGGCTGGTGCTCAACGACAACTACCGCCAGAACCAGGCGATCAGCCTGATGGAGCGGATGAGTCTGTCGCGCCTGGGCTCCAAGCAGCACTTCATCCGCACCCTGGAATCGCAGGGCCTGCTCGACCGCCAGATCGAGTTCCTGCCGTCCGACGCCGAGATCGCCGAGCGCAAGGCGCGCGGCCAGGGCCTGACCCGTCCGGAACTGTCGGTGCTGCTGTCCTATTCCAAGCTGGTGGCGTTCCAGCAGTTGCTGGATTCGGACGTGCCGGAAGACCCGTACCTGTCCAAGGAACTGGTCCGCTACTTCCCCGAGCCGCTGCAGAAGAAGTACGCCAAGGCGATGGAGAACCACCGCCTGAAGCGCGAGATCATCGCCACCGCGGTCACCAACTCCACCATCAACCGCATGGGCGCGACCTTCCTGCTGCGCATGCAGGAAGACAGCGGCCGCACCCCGGGCGAGGTCGCCAAGGCCTTCACCATCACCCGCGAGACGCTGGACGCGCGCGAGCTGTGGGCGCAGATCGACGCGCTCGACGGCAAGGTCGCCGAGTCCACCCAGATCGACGCCCTGCAGGTGATCTGGAACCTGCAGCGCTCGTTCACGCGCTGGCTGCTGTCGCGTCCGGGCGCGATTCCGGACATCGCCACCGCGGTCGCGCGCTATCACGACGGCTTCAAGGACATCCGCGCCGGCAAGGGCATCCTCGGCGACGGTCAGCGACCGGTCTACGAGGCCAGCTTCGCCGACTGGAAGGCCAAGGGCGTGCCGGTCGCGTTGGCCGACCAGCTCGCGGCGCTGCCCTACCTGGAGCCCAGCTGCGACGTGATCGAGGTCGCGCGCGAGCGCAAGCTCAAGCCGGTCGATGTGGCCAAGGTCCACTTCCGCCTCGGCGAGGCGCTGCGCCTGCCGTGGCTGCTGGAGCAGATCGACGCGCTGACCGTCGACGGCCGCTGGCACGCGGTCGCACGCGGCGTGCTGCGCGAGGAACTGGGCACCCAGCAGCGCATCCTGGTCGGTCAGGTCCTGGCGATGCCGGGCGCCAGCGCCGAAGCCAAGGTCAAGCAGTGGCTGGAGCGCGACGACGTCTCGCTGCGTTTCACCCTGGCGATGCTCAACGAACTCGCCGCGCAGAAGGCCCTGGACTACCCGACCGCCTCGGTCGCGGTGCAGCGTCTGTCGCAACTGGCCTCGCGCGGCTGATCCACGCGCCCCTCTCCCGATGGGGGAGGGGCGCGGTTTTCCCGCCACGGCTTTGTCTGCCTCCGCTTCCCCGCGGAATCCGTCGTCATCGGCATTTCCCCTGGCGCGGGTTATGCTGCGGTCGCCATCCGTTCGGAGCCGCCGATGACCGCGACGCCTCGCATCGCCTTCCTCGCCAGTCCCATCGACGAAGCGCAACGCGCGCTCGCCGAGCTGATCGCATCGCACGGACAGCACGAGCCGGCCGATGCCGACGTCCTGGTCGCGCTGGGCGGCGACGGTTTCATGCTGCAGACCCTGCATCGCTACGGCAGCCTCGGCAAGCCGGTGTACGGCATGAAACTGGGCACGGTCGGCTTCCTGATGAACCAACACGGCGAGGGCTTGCTTGAACGCCTGGCCGCGGCCGAACCCGCGGTATTGCGGCCGCTGGAGATGGTCGCGCAGACCGAATCCGGGGCCACCGTGGGCTCGCTGGCCTACAACGAGGTCTCGTTGCTGCGCCAGACCCGCCAGGCCGCGCATCTGCGCATCGATCTCAACGGCCAGACCCGGCTGGACGAGTTGATTTGCGACGGCGTGCTGGTGGCGACGCCGGCCGGCAGCACCGCCTACAACTTCTCCGCCCACGGCCCGATCCTGCCGCTGGGCTCCAGCGTGATCGCGCTGACCCCGATCGCCGCGTTCCGTCCGCGCCGCTGGCGCGGCGCGCTGCTCAAGGCCGACACCGAGGTGCGTTTCCGCGTGCTCGACCCCTACAAGCGTCCGGTCAGCGCCACCGCCGATTCGCACGAGGTACGCGACGTGGTCGAGGTGATGATCCGCGAGTCGCTGGACCGCACCGTGACCTTGCTGTTCGATCCCGAGCACAACCTCGAAGAGCGCATGCTGATCGAGCAGTTCACCAGCGGTTGAGGCGGGCGCCGCTGGCTTCCTGTAGGAGCGGCGTGAGCCGCGTTCGTCTCTTCATGGAGTTGCGCGATCGCGTCTCACGCCGCTCCCACTCAGGGAGGTGGCCGCGTCGGCACGCGGAGGGCCGACTCGGATCGCGGCTCAAGCCGCTGCTCCGTCGTGCAGGCGCCGCCGTCGCAAGCGCTGAGACGCCGCAGGAGGCACAATAGCCGCATGCCCGACCGCGACGCCGACCCTTTGATCGTAGCGATCTCCTCGCGAACCCTGTTCGACATGGAGGAGAGCCACTTGCTGTTCGAGCGCGAGGGCCTGGACGCCTACGCCAGCTTCCAGCGCCAGCACGAGGACGATCTGCTCGCGCCCGGCATCGCATTTCCGCTGGTGCGCAAGCTGCTCGCGCTCAACGACGGCGCGCCGGCGGAGGCGCCGCGGGTGGAGGTGATCCTGATCTCGCGCAATTCCGCCGACAGCGGCCTGCGCATCTTCAACTCGATCGCCCACCACGGCCTGTCGATCAAGCGCGCGGCCTTCAGCAACGGCGCGCCGCCGTTCCCCTATATCAAGCCGTTCGGCGCCGACCTGTTCCTGTCGGCCAACGCCGAGGACGTGCGCAACGCGCTCAGCGCCGGGGTCGCCGCCGCTACCTTGCTGCCGGCCAAGGCACCGCAGCAGCGCCACGACCAGCTGCGCATCGCCTTCGACGGCGACGCGGTGATCTTCGACGACGAGGGCGAGCGCGTGTCGCGCGAGGGCGGTCTGGCCGCGTTCGCCAAGCACGAGCGCGAACATGCCGGCGAGCCGCTGTCGGGCGGGCCGTTCCGCGGTTTTCTGGACGCCCTGCATCGCCTGCAGGCGGCGTTCCCGATCGGCCCGGACGCGCCGATCCGCACCGCCCTGGTCACCGCGCGTTCGGTGCCGGCGCACGAGCGCGTGATCCGCACCCTGCGCGAATGGGGCATCCGCCTGGACGAGGCGCTGTTTCTAGGCGGTCGCGCCAAGGGGCCGTTTCTGGAAGCCTTCGGCGCCGACATCTTCTTCGACGATTCCGAGCACAACATCGTTTCGGCGCGCGACCACGTCGCCGCCGGCCACGTGCCGCACGGCGTGGCCAACCGCTGAGATCGGCGCTCAGCGAGGCGTGGGCGCGGCGTCGCCGAAGGGCAGGCGAATGTCGCTGAGTTTCCAGCTCAAGCCGGAGCGGGTCAGCACGAACACCACCGGTTCGCCGTCGGCGTTGTTGACCGTGGCGGTGAAGCGCGACGGCGACTCGAAGCCGTACTTGGCGTCCTTGAGCGGATCGGCGGGAATGTTGGGCGCGTAGCTGTCCTGGCCGCGCCCGCCGCCGCCCAGGCGGTTGAACAGGTTGCGGCCTTCCAGCACCGCGCCGATACCGACCGGCGTGGCCAGCGCATCGACCGCGCCGCCGGCGACGCCGCTGGCGATGCGCACCGCGATCGCGCCGAAGGGATTGGCCTGCACGTCCTCGCCGGCCTCGCGCACCAGGTAGTCCTCGAGCTGGGCCTTCAGGCTCAGGCGCAGAGCCGGGAAATCGATGTGCTCGGACAGCGCGGCGGTGTCCTGCTCCTGCACCGCCTTGCGGATCGCGTTGACGGTCAGATACGGGCCGGCGGCGACGTAGCCGACCAGCAACAGCAGCACCAGGACGACGAGGGCGATCCACTTCTTCATACGGGCCTACCGGGCACGGGAAGGGCCCAGCTTAGCGCCGTGGCGTCCGCGCGTGATGAATGTCGGCCTTTGCGGGCGCGACGCGGGCCCGGCGCCCGTCGTGTACGCGCTTGCGTCGAAGCGGGCGCGCGCTGCGCCAGGGCGTGCGCGCGAACGCGGCGCGAGCGGCTAAGGTCGTGGTCGCCGGCAATGAGGCCGGCGCACGGCAAGGAGCGAACGATGCGTAACAAGAAACCGATGTGGGCGCTTGGATTGGCGTTGCTGGCGGTGGCGACCGCGGCGTGGGCGATTCCGCCCGTGTACGTGGGCGAGGTGCACGAGTACTACCAGGACGGCCAGCACGTGGGCTGGGCGCAACGCGACTGCAAGGGACGTTTGACCAGCGGCGGCATCGCCACCGAAGACGTGCAGATCAGCTACTTGGTCTGTCCTTTCTCGTAAACGCGGCAAGGCCGGCGTCAGCGGTGGCGGCCAGGCCCGCCGCTGTCGCCTGCGGGCCGCGCCTCGGACTCGTTCTCAGAATTCCAGATCCAGCGCCGCGCACAGGTAGTCGGTGAACGGCGCCAGCCCGCTCAAGTCGGTTTGCAGCGTCTTGAGCAGGCGCGGGCCGGTCATCACCTCGTCGTCGATCGCGCGCAGGGCCACGAAGTTCTTGCGGCGCAGGTCGTGGGCGAACTCGAAGTCGTCGGGAAAGCCGCGCGGCATGCGTACCAGCATCTCGTCCTCGTCGAGGTCGAAACGGCGGCGGAACTTGGGATCGTGCGCCGCGGCCTTCCAACTGCCCGGATTGTCCAGGATGAAATGGCGGATGCGGCGCAGCGAATCCGGCTCCGGGTGCCACAGGCCGGTGGCGATGAAGCAATTGCCCGGCTGTAGATGCAGATAGAACGAGGGCGCCTCGACCTGACGGCCGCGCTCGTGGAACAGGCGCGCGCCCTGCCAGGTCTTGTACGGGGTCTTGTCGTTGGCGAAGCGGGTGTCGCGCTGGATCCGGAACAGCGAACCGCCGACGGTCTTGGGCTCGGAGCGGTAGTGCTCGCTGACCCCGGCCAGCACCGGTTGCAGGTCGGTGAGCAGGCGCTGGAACGGCGCGCGCACCTGCTCGTCGTATTCGGCCTTGTGGGCCTGGAACCATTCGCGCTCGTTGTGGCGCGCCAGACCGCGCAGGAACTTGAAGCTGGCGTCGGAGAAATAGCGGCTCATAAGCGAGGAGTGAGCGGGGAGAAGTGAGGAGTGAGCCCGAGATTACCCCGCTTTGGCTCGCCGCTCACCCCTATGCGCTTCAAGACAGGAAATGAGCCGCGAGTAATGAGCTGTCGACCGCTTTCGCTCACTCCTCACTTCTCCCCGCTCACTCCTGGCTTTCACGCCAAGCCGGCGTCGATATCGCGGCCCCAGGCCTCGAGTCGATCGAGCAGGGCCAGGCGCGCGCCGTCCTCGGCGTGGGTCTGGCGCAGCGCGGCCAGTTCGGCGTGGAAGCGTTCGAAGTTGTATTCGGCCAAGCCGGCGTCCTGGTACAGGCGCCGGCGACGGTAGTCGTTCCAGCGCTCGTGCTCGGCCGGCGTCAGGGTGTCGGGCCAGTTGCGCGCACGGTAGCGGAACAGCAGTTCGGGCAGGCGCGCGTCGCGGAAACCGAAGCTGGCGACGCCCAATTCGGCCGGCGCGGTGGTGCGCACCTGCGTGAACAGGCGCTTGTCGCCGTCGCCGATGAAGCCGTCATAGAGCGAGGCGTCGGCGTCGGCAGCCGCACGTTCGCGTTCGGCGCCATAGACGCGACGCACCTTGTCGGCCAGGGCCGGGCCGACCGCGCGCAGCACCGCCGCGCGGCGTTCGATCACGGCCGGGTCGATCTTCAGGCGCTCGAAGTCGGGTTCGCGCAGGTGGTCCCAGGCGATCAGCGCCGGACAGCGGTTGGTCTGCACTTCCTTCAGCGCGACCCGGGTCTCGCCCTCGGGCAGATCGGCCAGGGGCGTGTACAGACGATCGGCGATCGCGTCGGCGTCCAGGCTGAGCAGGGCGTCGGGTTCCTGATCCAGGTCGAACACGATCACCCGGCTGTCGATGCGCGGATGGCGCGCGATCGGCAGCACCGCGGCCGCGCACAGTCGGCTGGCCGGGAAGCGCTGCGAAACGTGCAGCACCGGTTTCATGCCGACCACGTCGAGCAGGCTGGCGGCGTAGCGCTTGTCGCGCAGGCGCAGGGCGTAATCCCACAGGCGCGGCTGCGCGGCCTTGAACTTGCGCGCCAGGCCGATCAGGGCGCGCACGTCCGACAGCGCCTCGTGGGCGTCGCCGATGCGTACCTCGTTGGCCAGGGCCAGGTGTTCGAGCTTGAACGAGGCCAGGCCGTCCTCGCGCCGCGGCCAGATCAGCCCGTCGGGGCGCAGGGCGTGGGCCAGGCGCAGCACATCGAGCAGGTCCCAGCGCGAATTGCCGCCGCGCCACTCGCGTTCGTAGGGATCGTAGAAATTGCGGAACAGGCTGTAGCGCACGAACTCGTCGTCGAAGCGCAGCGAGTTGTAGCCCAGACTGCAGGTCTCCGGGCGCGCCATCTCGTCGTAGATCAGGGCGCAGGCCTCGGCCTCGCTCATGCCCTCGCGCAGGGCGTCCTGCGGAGCGATGCCGGTGATCAGGGTGGCGGTGGGCGAGGGCAGCAGATCGTCGGCGGGTTTGACGAAGACGCTGATCGGTTCCTCGATCTCGTTCAGATCCGCGTCGGTGCGCATCGCCGCGAACTGGGCGATGCGGGTCGTGCGCGGGTCGGCGCCGTAGGTCTCCAGGTCGTAGAACAGGAAGCTGGCGGGCATGCGTTCAGTCGTCCACGGGTAACGGCGAAAGGCGCGCACGCACCGCGGCGTCGACGCGGTCCCAGTCCAGGGTGTCCAGGCTGTCGTGGCCGCGGGTCAGTTCGACCAGCAATTCGCGCTGCAGGTTGCCGCGCTCGAACGCGACCGCATAGGGCATGCGATGGAAGGTGACCATGGCGTAGCGCGGCATGAAGCGATCGGGATGGCGCTCGGCCAGGCGCCGCTCCAGGGCGCGCTGCAGCAGGTAGTCGTCGTCGTCGACGCGGTCGCGCATCTCCAGGTAGTTCTCCAGCGCCATGGCCTGGATCGCGCGCGCGTTCGGCAGGCGCTGGGCCTGGAACGCGGCGAACGCGGCGGCGCGGTCGGCGCCGTCCTCCAACTGCTGGGCCAGGGCGACGCAGTCTTCGAAGGCGCAGTTCATGCCTTGGCCGTGGAAGGGCACCATCGCATGCGCGGCGTCGCCCAGCAGCACCGCGCGTTCGTCCAGGTGCCAACGTTCCAGGTAGAGGGTGGCGAGCAGGCCGGCGGGATTGCGCTCGAAGTCCTGCTCCAGGTTCGGGATCAGCGGCAGGGCGTCGGCGAAGTCGCGCTCGAACAAGGCGCGCGCCTGGGCGCCGTCGCGGATGCTGGCGAAACTGGGCTCGCCCTCGTTGGGCAGGAACAGGGTGACGGTGAAGGTGCGCTCGTCGTTGGGCAGGGCGATGCACATGTAGCGCCCGCGCGGCCAAATGTGCAGTGCATTGGGTTCGACGCTGAAGCCGCCGTCGGGCGCGGGTGGGATCTCCAGTTCCTTGTAGGAGTGGCCGAGGAATTCGGTGCGCTCGCCCAGATCGGTGGCGCGGTTCATCGCAGCGCGCAGCGCCGAGCCGGCGCCGTCGGCGCCGACCAGGCTGCCGAAACCGGCCTCGTGAACGCTGCCGTCGCGCTCGTCCAGGAAGCGCGCGACGCGGGCGTCGAAGTCCACCGATTGCAGGCCGCGATGGAAATGCAGGCGCGCGCCCGCGTCCTGGGCGATCTGCAGCAGGATCAGGTTGAGCTCGCCGCGGTGCACCGACCAGATCACTTCGCTGTCGTCGCGCCCGTAGCGCTGCAGGTCGGTGCGACCGTCGAGGAAATGCACCATGCGCCCGCGCATCATCACCGCCTGCGCCATCACCGCCGCATCGGCGCCAGCCAGGCGCAGCGCGTGCAGACCGCGCTCGGCCAGGGCGAGGTTGATCGAACGCCCGCCCTGATACCCCTTCAAACGCGGATCGCCGCGCTTCTCGTACACATCCACGTCCCAGCCGCGCCGCGCCAGCAGGGTGGCCAGCAGCGCGCCGGCGAGGCCTGCGCCGATGATGGTGAGGTGTTTGTGGGGTGCGGGTGTGTTCAAGGCGTTTCGCTCTAAGCTGTTGTTCTTGCCGTCATTCCCGCGAAGGCGGGAATCCAGGGACTTCAGCGTTACCTGCAATCTCCGGCCATAGATCCCTCCAGGTCGGATTCCGCTCTTCAATCAGGCGTATTTTCCATTCCCGATTCCACTTCTTGATCTGCTTCTCGCGTTGTATCGCGCTTTCCATCGATTCGGTCAGTTCGTACCAGACCAGACGCGTGACATCGTATCGCTTGCTGAAACCGTCGGTGATGTGTTCGCGGTGCTGCCAAATGCGACTCACTAGATCACTGGTAACGCCGACGTATAGCGTTCCCTTGCGGGAGCTTGCCAGGACATAGACTGCCGGCGATTTGCTCATGACGTCGGGTCACTGGATTCCCGCCTTCGCGGGAATGACAGCTTTAAGAGCCAGAGCTCCTCGGCGGGAATGACAGCTTTAAGAGCCAGAGTTCCTCCAAGCCTCCACCGCCCGCACAAACCGCAGCACATCCGCATGCGTGTTGTACAACGGCGCCGGGGAGATCCGGATCACGTCCGGTTCGCGCCAGTCGCCGAGCACGCCGTTCGCGGCCAGGTAGTCGAACAGTGCGCGGCCGGCGTCTCGGCCGCTGAGACCGCGGCCGCCGATCACGCGCAGGGACAGCTGGCAGCCGCGCTGGCCCGGATCGGCCGGCGTGGCGATCTGCAGGGTCTCGGACAAACGCTCGCGGATCAGCGCCTCCAGGTAACCGGTCAGGCGCAGCGATTTCGCGCGCAGGGCCGGCATGCCGACGCGGTCGAACAGGTCCAGCGAGGCGCGCAGCGGCGCCAGGCCCAGGATCGGCGGGTTGCTGAGCTGCCAGCCGTCGGCGCCGGGCGTGGGCACGAACTGCGGCCCCATGCGGAAGCGCGTGGCCGCTTCATGGCCCCACCAGCCGGCGAAGCGCGGACGCTGCGTGCGCGCATGGCGCTCGTGCACAAAACAGCCGGCGACCGCACCGGGGCCCGCGTTCAAATACTTGTAGTGGCACCACACCGCGAAATCGACGCCGCTGTCGTGCAGGGCGAGTTCGAGATTGCCGACCGCGTGGGCGAGGTCGAAACCGCAGACCGCGCCTTGCGCGCGTGCCACCCGCGCGATCGCGGCCAGATCGAAGGCCTGACCGCTGCGGTACTGGATGCCGGGCCACAGCACCAGGGCCAGACGGTGACCGTGCTCGACGATCGCGCGTTCGATCGCGGCCATCGAATAGGTGCCGCCCGGCTGATCGGGTTCCAGCTCGATCAGATCGGCCGCCGAGTCGTAACCGTGGAAGTCGATCTGCGAGGCCACCGCATGGCGATCGGACGGAAACGCGCCGGCCTCGATCAGGATCGCCGGGCGCTCGCGCGTGGGCCGATAGAAGCTGGCCATCATCAGATGCAGGTTGGCGGTCAGCGAATTCATCGCCACCACTTCCGAGGGCTGCGCGCCGACGAGGCGCGCCAATGGCTCGCGCACCAGCTCATGGTAGGACATCCACTGGGCCTGACCGGTGAAGTGGCCTTCGACCGCTTCGTGCGCCCACTTGTCCAGCACTTCCTCGACGTGCGCGCGCGCGCCGCGCGGCTGCAGGCCCAGGGAGTTGCCGCAGAAGTAGGCTTGCTCGGATTCGCCGTGGCGCGGCAACAGGAACTGCTCGCGCAGGGTCGGCAGCGGGTCGGCGGCATCCAGCGCCAGTGCGTGCGATTCGGAATACAGGTCGGTCATGGACTCAGGGCAGGTTCGCGTCTAGGACGGTTTTGGCGTAGGCGGGCGCATACAGCTCGTCGACTTCGACGCACAGCTGCACGGACGGATGGTGCGAGGGCAGGCCGCGGCGCAGGGCGTCGAGCGCGATCGCGGACAAGGCGCCGCGTACCGCCTCGCTGCGGCCGGGCAGGATCTTGAGCTGCGCGTGGACGAAGGCGCGGCCGCCGTCGGCGGTGTCGACGCGGTAGTGGTTCAGCAAAAAGGCGCGGCTCTTGATCGCGAATTCGTCGAAATGGCCGCTGTCCGCGAGCGCGCGATTGAGCTCGGCCAGGGCCGCGTCGGCGTCGTAGCCTTCGAGATTGGCGGTGTACTGCAGGCTCAGATGCGGCATCGCTGGAACTCAGGCGAAGCGCGCCAAGGGCAGCCCCAGCCACTCCAGGGCGGTGCCGTGGTACAGCCGCGCCTGGTCCGCCTCCGGCAGCGCCAGCGAGGCGATGCCCGCGCCGGGCTCCTGTTCGCCCAGCGGGAACGGATAGTCGGTGCCCAGCATCACCCGCGACACGCCGCAGGTATCGAGCAGGTACTGCAGGGCGCGGGGATCGGCGACCCAGGAATCGAAGTACATTCGTCCCAGATACTCGCGCGGGTTGCGCGGGTTGTCGGTGGCGACCAGGTCGGGGCGCATGTTGAAGCCGTGCTCGATGCGGCCGATGGTGTAGGGGAAACTGCCGCCGCCGTGGGCCATGCAGATCTTCAGCTTGGGCAGGCGTTCGAGTACGCCGCCGAACACCAGGCAGCAGGCCGCGCGCGACTGCTCGGCCGGCATGCCGACCAGCCAGGGCAGCCAGTACTTGGGCATGCTGGCCGCGCCCATCATGTCCCAGGGGTGCACCAGCACCGCCGCGCCCAGGTCGCTGGCGGCCTGGAAGAACTCGAACAGCTCTGGCGCGTCCAGGTTCCAGTCGTTGACGTGGCTGCCGATCTGCACGCCCTGCAGGCCCAACTGGTCCATGCAGCGCTCCAGCTCCTGCACCGCCAGACGCGGCGATTGCAGCGGCACCGTGCCGATGCCGGCGTAGTGGCGCGGATGGCTGCGGCAGGTCTCGGCCATGTGGTCATTGAGGGCCTGGTGCAGCTCCAGCGCGTGGTGCGGCTTGGCCCAGTAACTGAACATCACCGGCACGGTGCTGATCACCTGCACCTGCACGCCGAAACGCGCGTAGTCGTCGATGCGTTCCTGCGGGTCCCAGGTCTTGGACCAGATTTCGCGGAAGAACTTGCCGTCCTTGTAGATGCGGTGGCGGCCGTCGTCGGTGTGGTGAATCACCGGGAAACGGTCGTCGCCGAACTTGCGCGCCAGGTCGGGCCAGTCGCGCGGCAGGTAGTGGGCGTGGGTGTCGATCTTGAGCACGGAATGCCGGAAACCTTAATCGCCTGGTGGATTGAGCGTATCAGGCCGGGCGTGGCGGCGAGCTCGCCCGGCTGCGTCGATGAGCGACCGCGGGAACTCAAGGATACGGCCTTCGCCACCGACCGGGATGCGTTCGGTGGGCCGATCGGGCCGCCTGTCCGGCTGGGCCCGATTGGGGCCCCGAGCGCCGCTGCCGTCCGCAGGGTCGCGCATCGGACCCAACGGCCCCGTGGCGGCCTCAGGTATCCGGCATCACGTACTTGGACGGGGCCGGGTTCAGGTGCCCGCATTGCTTGCAGCTGCGGTGCTCGCGCGAGGCGTAGAAGCGCTCGAACACCGGTGGGAAGTCGGTCTCGATGTTGCGCAGATGGAAGTACTCTTCGTAGAGCTTGTGGTTGCAGCGTTCGCAGAACCACATCAGGCCGTCGTCCTCGTCGGGACGGCGGCGGCGCTCGATCACCAGGCCGATGGAGTCGGGCATGCGCTGCGGCGAATGCGGCACGCGCGGCGGCAGCAGGAAGGTCTCGCCGGCGCGGATCGGGATGTCGCGAACGGCGCCGTCCTCTTGAATGCGCAGCACCATCTCGCCCTCGAGCTGGTAGAACCACTCCGCGCCCTCGTCCCAGTGGTAGTCGGTGCGCTGGTTGGGGCCGCCGACGATCATGACGATGAAGTCGTCGACGTAGATCGTCTTGTTGCCGACCGGCGGCTTGAGCAGGTGGCGGTGTTCCTCGATCCAGGCCTGCAGGTTGATCGGTCCGGGCAGCATGATTTACTCCGCGGGGCGCGCCAGGCGCGCGATGCATTTGAGTTCGATCGCGATCGGAGTCGGCAGCGCGGTGATGCCCAGGGTGGTGCGGCAGGGCGCGCGGTCGATGTCGGGAAAGGCGTCGGCCCAGGCTGCGTTGTAGGCAGCGAAATCGCGGGCCATGTCGGTCAGGTAGACGGTGACGTCGACCAGGTCGTCCCAGCCGGCGCCGCTGGCTTCCAGCACCGCGCGCACGTTGGAGAACACCGCGCGGCATTGCAGGCCGATGTCGTAGGCGATCAGGCGGCCGTCGGCGTCGTGGACGTTGCCGGGTATGCCGTTGCCGGCCGGATCGCGCGGGCCGATGCCGGACAGGAACAGCAGCTCGCCGACCCGGCGCGCATGCGGATACAGGCCGACCGCGCGCGGCGCGGCGTCGGTGCGGATGCTGTCGCCGGCGGCGCTCATCGCGGCGAACCGCCGTGGGTGGAATGCACGCGCGCGATCGCCGAGTCGTAGGCCGATTGCAGTTCCTCGTGCGCTTCGATGTCCATGCCCAGGTCGTTGACCCGGCCGTTGCGCAGGCTGTAGACCCAGCCGTGCACGGTCAGCGGCTGGCCGCGCGCCCAGGCGTCGCGCACGATCGTGGTCAGGCAGACGTTCTGCACTTGTTCGATCACGTTGAGCTCGCACAGGCGGTCGTGGCGCTCGTCATGATGGGCATGGCTGATGCAGGAGACGTGCTTGTCGGCGACGTCGGTGACATGGCGCAGCCAATTGTCGACCAGGCCGTAGCGATGGCCGTGCAGGGCCGCGTGCACGCCGCCGCAGCCGTAATGGCCGACCACCAGGATGTGCTTGACCTTGAGCACGTCGACCGCGAACTGGATTACCGACAGGCAGTTCAGGTCGGTGTGCACGACCACGTTGGCGATATTGCGATGGACGAAGACCTCGCCGGGGGCGAGATCGACGATCTGGTTGGCGGGCACGCGCGAATCGGAGCAGCCGATCCACAGGTATTCGGGTGCCTGCTGGCTAGACAGGCGTGCGAAGAAGTCGGGGTCCTCGGCACGCAGCCGTTCGGACCATTCGCGGTTTCGGCCAAGCAGGTTTTCGAGTGAGCTCATGGCGGGTTCGCAGAGTCCGTTTCAGTGGGCGGCGCGGGACGGACGGGCGCAAGCGCGCACGTACGCGGCCTGCGCCGGAGCGCAGACCCGCAAAAGGTGTCGACCTACAACTTGGCCGCTGCGGTCGCGGACCTTGAGGTCGTAGCGTCCCGGTTTCAGGTACAGCGGCAGGCGATGCTCCGCCGCGCTCAGGATCACGGTCTGGTCGGCCGGTACCGCATCGACGCTTTCGCCGAGATATCGCGCTTCCAGCGCGCACGGCAGGCGTGCCAGACAGGGCCGCAATTCGTCGGACAGATCGATCGGATTACGCTGGCCGCCCAGGCGCATCCAATCCGGGCGCAACACCGAATCGGCCGTGTCCGGGAACATCACGGTGAGATCGTTGCGTCCCGGCCACAACGTCCATTCGCGGCCGACGCGGCGGTCGAGCAAGACGCTGGGTCGGGTCAGACGGAATTCCGCGGCGATGCGGTCGGCGATCGAGGCGGCGGTTCCCGGCGGTGCCGGTGTCAGCAGCGCCTGCTCGACGCTGAGCGGCTCGATCCCGCTCAGGCGTTGGAACTCCATCGCCATCGGCCGGGTGCGCGGCCCGAAGCCTCCGGGCGACTTGTCGATATGCGCGTAGCCGGCATGCACCAGCAGCTTGGCGCGCGGGTTGTCGCGGAACACGCGTTCGATCAGTTGCTCGGCCTGGCGGGTTTCGCGCTGCTGTTGAGTCTGGCCGGGCACCCGGATCGAATCGTAGGGCACCAGCACGAAGCCCAGACGCAGCGCCGTGCGAATGATCTCGGCGTAGATCGGGTCGCCGCTGTAGTAGCCGGTGCGAGAGTAGAGCGGATAGCCGCGTTGGCGCAGCCCGGTGTCGTCGGCTTCCAGGGTTTCCAACGCCACATGCGTGTAGCCGAGCGCGCGCAGGCGCGGCAACAGGGCCAGGGTCAGGCGGCGGGTGTCGTTGCGGTGATGGGCCTCGTTGATCATCAACACCTGACGTCGCGCGGCGCGCGCGGCGATCCATTCCAGCGCGGGCAGGGCGGTATAACGGGGCCGGTCCGGCAAGCTGAAGCCTGCGGGCGCCTCCTCCCAGAACGGCATCGTGCGGTCGGCGTCGTTGGGTCGGCCGAAGAAGCCGTACTGGGTCGCCAGCATCTGCCCGATTTCGTTAGCCAGGGCCTCGTCCTGGCCGCTGTCGTAGCCGTACGCGAGCAGGAAGCGGCTGTACTCGTCGGGCTGGGCGTTGAATTGGCGATAGAACTCGTCGACCGGATCCAACGGCGCCTGCTGAGCCTGGGCGAGCAGGGCGACGCCGGACAGCAGCAGGGCGAGTACTGCGGTCAGGGCCCCGCGGATCGAGCGCGGGCGCGATTCGGCGGCGGACGGCGGCATGGACGGGCTCATCCCAGGTGCAGACCGACGTTCTTGGCGTCGGTGAAGAAGCGCATGGCCTCGGCACCGCCTTCGCGGCCCAGGCCGGACGCGCCGACGCCGCCGAACGGCGTGCGCAGGTCGCGTTGCAGCCAGGTGTTGATCCAGACCATGCCCACGCGCAGTTGCGCGGCCAGGCGATGCGCGCGGTTGAGATCGCGGGTCCAGATCGAGGCCGACAGGCCGTAGTCGCCGGCGTTGGCCAGGGCCAGGGCGTGGCTGTCGTCGTCGAAGGGCTGCAGGGTGACCACAGGCCCGAAGATCTCCTCGCGATTGCTGACGCTGTCCGGCCCCAGGCCTTCGATCACGGTGGGGGCCACGTACCAGCCCGCGCGCTCAAGCGCATGGCCGCCGCACAGGACCTGGCCGCCTTCCTCGCGGGCGCGCGCTAGCGCCAGCAGAACCTTGTCGTAATGCGCCTGCGATACCAGCGGGCCTAGCGTGGTCGCCTCGTCCGCGGGCGCGCCCGCGCGCAGCGCTTGCGCGCGCTCGATCATGGCCTCGCGCACCTCGGCGTAGATCGAACGTTCCACCAGCAGGCGCGAGCCGCACAGACAGATCTGGCCCGAGTTCTGGAACGCCGAGCGCGCCAGGGTGTCGAGCTGGGCGCGCCAGTCGCTGTCGGCGAACACCAGGGTCGGATTCTTGCCGCCCAGTTCCAGCGAGACCTTCTTCAGGCGCGGCGCGGCCAGCGCGGCGATGCGCTTGCCGACCGCGGTGCTGCCGGTGAACGACACCGCGCGCACCGCGTCGTGATTCACCAGCGGCTCGCCGACCTGGGGCCCCAGGCCGTGGACGATGTTGAGCACGCCGGCCGGGAAGCCGATCTCGATCGCGAGTTCGCCCAGCATCGTCGCCGTGGCCGGCGTCACCTCCGAGGGCTTGGCGACCACCGCGTTGCCGGCGGCCAGGGCCGGGGCGATCTTCCAGGTGAACAGGTACAGCGGCAGGTTCCAGGGCGAGATCGTCGCGACCACGCCCAGCGGCGAGCGCAGGGTGTAGTTGAGCCCGGCCTGGCCGTGGTGGGATTCGCTGGCGAACTGGGTCGCGGCGTGAGCGAAGAAGCGCAGGTTGGCGACCGCGCGCGGAATCTCGACCTCGCGCGCGAGTCGGATCGGCTTGCCGGCGTCCTCGGACTCGGCCTGCGCGAACGCATCCAGGCGCGCTTCCAGCGCGTCGGCCAGCTTCTCCATCCAGCGTGCGCGCTCGCTGTGGGGCAGGCCGGCCCAGGCCGGGAAGGCCTGGCCGGCGGCCGCGATCGCGGCCTCGACATCGGCGGCGTCGCCGGCGGCGACTTTTGCATACGCCTGCGCATTGGCGGGGTCGTAGACATCTAGCCAGCGGCCGCTGGCAGGGTCGCGGGACTGTCCGTCGATGCAGTGCCGGAAATATCGCATCCGGCTAGCTTAGCGCGTGGGCCGTCGCGCGCCCATCGGCGGCGTGCGCAGGCGCGTCCGTCCGGCACGCTCGTCCTCGAACGCGCTGCGGCCAAGTTATGCAAAGCGCATACGCATCCAGGTCCCAGCTTCGCGCCACGCGGGCATGACCCGGGCCTCTCGGCACTTGACGCGCCGGTTAGCGGCTCTGCACATTCGGACGGACCCTTCTCATCCACGCCCGATGGCGGACGGCGACGTCGACATGCGGGCCTCAACGGCGGAAGAATCAACGTGGACAGACGAGATTTCCTGACGATGTCGGGCCTGGGATTGGCCGGGCTGATGGTTCCCTACGGCAACCTCATCGCCGCCGAGGCGCTGCTTTCGCCGTTGGATGTGGCCAAGAAGAAGGTGCTGGCCGACGCCGCGCTGGGCGCGGCCACCCAGGCCGGAGCCTCCTACTGCGATGTGCGCATCGGGCGCTACCTGCGCCAGTTCGTGATCACGCGCGAGGACAAGGTCCAGAACGTGGTCAACACCGAGTCCACCGGCATCGGCGTGCGCGTGCTGGTCAACGGCGCCTGGGGCTTCGCCGCCACCAACCGCCTCACCAACGACGGCGTGGTCAAGGCCGCGCAGCAGGCCGCCGCGATCGCGCGCGCCAACGCCAAGAGCCAGACCGCGCCGGTGCAGCTGGCCAAGGCGCCGGGCGTGGGCGAGGTGTCGTGGAAGACGCCGATCAAGAAGAACTCGATGGAAGTTCCGCTCAAGGAGAAGGTCGATCTGCTGCTGGGCGTGAACGCCGCCGCGGTCAAGGCCGGCGCCGACTTCGTCAACTCGATGCTGTTCCTGGTCAACGAGCAGAAGTACTTCGCGTCCACCGACGGCTCCTACATCGATCAGGACGTGCACCGGATCTGGGCGCCGATGACGGTGACCGCCATCGACAAGGCCAGCGGCAAGTTCCGCACCCGCGACGGCCTGTCCTCGCCGATGGGCATGGGCTTCGAGTATCTCGACGGCGCCGCCTCGGGCAAGGTGGTCTCGCCCAATGGCGTGGTCAACTACAGCGATTCCTACGACATGCTCGAGGACGCCGTGGCTTCGGCCAAGCAGGCGCGCGAGAAGCTGACCGCGCCCTCGGTCAAGCCGGGCAAGTACGACCTGGTGCTGGACCCTTCGCACACCTGGCTGACCATCCACGAGTCGGTCGGCCATCCGCTGGAACTGGACCGCGTGCTCGGCTACGAGGCCAACTACGCCGGCACCAGCTTCGCCACCCTGGACAAGCTCAAGGACAAGTTCCGCTACGGCAGCGACAACGTCACCCTGTTCGCCGACAAGACCCAGGTCGGCAGCCTCGGCGCGGTCGGCTACGACGACGAGGGCGTCAAGACCAAGCGTTGGAACCTGGTCAAGGACGGCACCCTGGTCGACTACCAGACCATCCGCGACCAGGCCCATATCGTCGGCAAGACCGAGTCCGACGGCTGCTGCTATGCCGACAGCTGGTCCAGCGTGCAATTCCAGCGCATGGCCAACGTCTCGCTGGCGCCGGGCAAGAACAAGCTCAGCGTCGCCGACATGATCAAGGACGTCGAGAACGGCATCTACATCATCGGCGACGGTTCGTTCTCGATCGACCAGCAGCGCTACAACGCACAGTTCGGCGGCCAGCTGTTCTACGAAATCAAGAACGGCAAGATCACCGGCATGCTCGAGGACGTGGCCTACCAGATCCGCACCCCGGAGTTCTGGAACGCCTGCACCGCCGTCTGCGACGACAGCGACTACCGCCTCGGTGGCTCGTTCTTCGACGGCAAGGGCCAGCCGGGCCAGGTGTCGGCGGTCTCGCACGGATCGAGCACGGCGCGCTTCAACGGCATCAACGTCATCAACACCGCCCGCAAGCTCGGCTAAGCGACGCCAGGAGAATTCACGATGAGTATCTTTACCGAAGCCGAAGCCCGGACCCTGCTGGAGAAGGTCGTCAAGCTGTCCAAGGCCGACGAATGCACGGCCACGCTGAGCGGCTCGATCAACGGCAACATCCGTTTCGCGCTCAATAACGTCTCCACCAGCGGCATCGTCGACGACGCCGATCTGGCGGTCCAGGTCGCATTCGGCAACCGCGTCGGCGTGGCCACGATCAACGAGTTCGACGATGACGCGCTCGAGCGCGTGGTGCGCCGCGCCGAGGATCTGGCGCGCCTGGCGCCGGAGAACCCCGAATTCATGCCGGCGATCGAGAAGCAAACCTACAAGCCCAGCAATACCTTCAGCGAAGCCACCGCCGCGATCACGCCCGAGTACCGCGCCAAGGTCGCCGCCGATTCGATCGCGCCCTGCCGCGCCGACAAACTGACCGCCGCCGGCTTCCTCGAGGACGGCCAGAGCTTCGTCGCCTTCGCCAACAGCAAGGGCAATTTCGGCTATCAGCGCGCGACCAACTTCGACTACACCTGCACCGTGCGCACCGACGACGGCCGCGGTTCTGGCTGGGTCGGCCGCAACCTCAAGAGCGCGGGCGACTTCAAGGTCGACAGCGACGTGCGTACGGCGATGCGCAAGGCCACCGAATCGGCCGAAGCCAAGGCGCTGGAGCCGGGCAAGTACACGGTGATCCTGGAGCCGGCCGCGGCCGCCGGCCTGATCTCGTTCATGATGAATTTCTTCGACGCCCGTCAGGCCGACGAGGGCCGCAGCTTCCTGTCCAAGAAGGGCGGCGGCAACAAGCTGGGCGAGCAGGTCTACGACCCGCGCGTGAACATCGTCGCCGATCCCTGGGACGAGCGCGCCGCGGTCATGCCCTGGGACGGCGAGGGCCTGCCGCGCGAGAAGATGGCGGTGGTCGAGAACGGCAAGATCGCGGCGCTGCGCTACTCGCGCTACTGGGCCAAGAAGCAGGGCAAGCGCGCGGTCGGTACGCCCGGCAACCTGCTGATGGCCGGCGGCGACAAGTCCACCGCGGAACTGATCAAGGGCACCCAGAAGGGCATCCTGGTCACCCGCACCTGGTACATCCGCCTGGTCGATCCGCAGACCGTGCTGCTGACCGGTCTGACCCGCGACGGCACCTTCTACATCGAGAACGGCGTGATCAAGCACCCGGTGAAGAATTTCCGCTTCAACGAGTCGCCGGTGATCATGCTCAACAACATCGAAGAACTCGGCAAGCCGGTGCGCGTGGCCGGCGACGAGTCCTCGTTCGTGATGATGATTCCGCCGATGAAGCTGCGCGATTTCACCTTCACTTCGTTGTCGGACGCGGTCTGACGCCACAGGGCGCGGGCGGTGCCGCCGGTGTCCGGCGCGCCGCCCATCGCCGACGCGCCAGCCGCGCGTTCCCCCGCTACAGCCGAGCCTGCGACCCGTGCAACGACGCGACTTTCTGAGTTTCACCGGCCTCGGTCTGGCCGGTCTCATGCTTCCCTACGGCCGCAGCATCGCGGCGGAGGCCCTGCTGGAGCCGGTCGACGCCGTGCGTCGGCGCGCCCTGGCCGACACCGCCCTGAGCGCCGCGCGCGAGGGCGGGGCGTCGTACTGCGACGTGCGCATCGGCCGCTACCTGCGCCAGTCGGTGATCACCCGCGAGGCCCAGGTGCGCAACATCGTCAACGGCGAGTCGGCCGGCGTCGGTATCCGCGTGCTCTGCGACGGCGCCTGGGGCTTCGCCGCCACCGCGCGCTCCACGCCCGAGGCGGTGGCCGCCGCGGCGCGCCAGGCCCTGGCGATCGCGCGCGCCAACGCCAAGGTCCAGACCCGCAAGGTCGAGCTGGCGCCGGTGCGCGGTGTGGGCGAGGTGCGCTGGGCCACGCCGGTGCGCAAGAACGCGATGGCAGTGCCGATCAAGGACAAGGTCGAGCTGTTGCTGGGCGTCAACGCCGCGGCGATCAAGGCCGGCGCCGATTTCGTCAATTCGACCCTGTTCGTGATCAACGAGCAGAAGTACTTCGCCTCCACCGACGGCAGCTACATCGATCAGGACGTGCACCGCATCTGGCTGCCGCTCACCGCGACTGCGGTGGACAAGGCCAGCGGCAAGTTCCGCACCCGCGACGGCCTGTCGGCGCCGATGGGCCTGGGCTACGAATACCTGGACGCCGATCCGGCCGGCAAGCACGCCTTGCCCGGCGGCATGACCGGCTACGGCAGCTCCTACGACGTCATGGAGGACGCGGTCGCGGCCGCCAAGCATGCGCGCGCCAAGCTCAAGGCGCCCTCGGTCAAGCCCGGCAAGTACGACCTGGTGGTGGACCCGTCCAACCTGTTCCTGACCATCCACGAGAACGTTGGCCATCCGTTGGAACTGGACCGCGTGCTCGGCTACGAGGCCAACTACGCCGGCACCAGCTTCGCCACCCTCGACAAGCGCGAGCAGGGCTACCGTTACGGCAGCGAGCTGGTCAACTTCGTCGCCGACAAGACCCGTCCCGGCAGCCTGGGCGCGGTCGGCTACGACGACGAGGGCGTGAAGACGCGCGAGTGGGACCTGGTCCGCGACGGCATCCTGGTCGACTACCAGGCCACCCGCGACGAGGCGCATATCCTCGGCCACAAGGAATCGCACGGCTGCAGCTACGCCGACAGCTGGTCCAGCGTGCAGTTCCAGCGTATGGCCAACGTCTCGCTGAAGCCCGGCAAGAAACCCCTGAGCGTGGCGGAGATGGTCAAGGGCGTGGAGCGTGGGCTGTACGTGCACGGGCGCGGTTCCTATTCGATCGACCAGCAGCGCTACAACGCCCAGTTCGGCGGTCAGCTGTTCTTCGAGATCAAGAACGGCCAGGTCGTGGGCCTGGTCGAGGACGCGGCCTACCAGATCCGCACGCCGGAGTTCTGGAACGCCTGCGTGGCGGTCTGCGACCAGCGCGATTTCCGCATGGGCGGCTCCTTCTTCGACGGCAAGGGCCAGCCCAGCCAGGTCTCGGCGGTGTCGCACGGATCGAGCACGACGCGCTTCAACGGCGTCAACATCATCAACACCGCGCGTTCGCTGTAGCCGCCGATGCTCAGTGTCGTCGCCCGCAGCCCTCAGGCGCTTCCGAGCGCGGGCGCGTACGCATGAACCGCGCGCAGTTCCTGCGCCTGATGCTGGGCGGCCTGGCCGGCGCGGCCTTGGCCCGGCCTTGGCAGGCGGCCCTGGCTGCGGCCGAGTACGACTTCTGGTTCACCCGTTTGAAGTACGACTCCGGCGACTGGGACGTGGACCAGCGCATGCCGGCCAACCTGATCACCTCGCTGATCGACTACACCAACCTGCGCGTGGATCCCAAGGAGCACGTGCTGGCGCTGGCCGATCCCAAGATGCTGACCGCGCCGTTCTGCTACCTGGCCGGGCACAAGCTGCTCGAGTTCAATCCCGACGAGCGCCGCAACTTCGAGCGCTATGTGCGCAACGGCGGCTTCGTCTTCGTCGACGACTGCAATCACGATATCGACGGCCTGTTCGCGCGCTCGTTCGAATCGCAGATGGCGGCGATCTTCGGCCGCAAGGCGATGAAGAAGCTGCCCAAGAACCATCCGATCTACCGCAGCTTCTTCGTCTTCGACGGCCCGCCCGCGACCGGCTTCGAACTCAACGGCTGGGGCGACGACCTGGTCCACGAGTACCTGCAGGGCATCGAGATCGACGGTCGTCTGGGCGTGCTCTACAGCAACAAGGACTACGGCTGCGAGTGGGACTACGACTGGCGCAACAAGCGCTTCCTGGCCGAGGACAACACCAAGTTCGCGGTCAACATCGTCATGTACGCGCTGACCGCGTGAACGAACCAGCAAGGGCACACCCATGAGCCAGACCCCCAGCGAATCCGACATCCAGGCCGAACTGGCCCAGCTGAGCACGCTGCGCAGCGCGATCGCGCAGGCCATCGTCGGCCAGGACGACGTGGTCGAACAGTTGCTGATCGGCCTGCTGGCCGGCGGCCACTGCCTGCTCGAAGGCGTGCCGGGTCTGGGCAAGACCCTGCTGGTGCGCTCGTTGGGGCAGGCGCTGGAACTGCAGTTCCGGCGCGTGCAGTTCACCCCCGACCTGATGCCCAGCGACATCCTCGGCACCGAGCTGCTGGAGGAGGACCACGGCACCGGCCATCGCCATTTCCGTTTCCAGCCCGGCCCGATCTTCACCAATCTGCTGCTGGCCGACGAACTCAACCGCACACCGCCCAAGACCCAGGCCGCGCTGCTGGAAGCGATGCAGGAACGCACGGTCAGCTACGCCGGCGTCACCCACACGCTGCCGTCGCCGTTCTTCGTGCTGGCCACCCAGAACCCGCTGGAACAGGCCGGCACCTATCCCTTGCCGGAAGCGCAGCTGGATCGTTTCCTGCTGCATATCCGCGTCGACTACCCCAGCGAGCGCGAGGAGCACGACATCCTGCAGCAGACCACCGGCGCGCACAGCGCGCAGGTGCCGCGGGTGATGCACGGCGAGCAGGTACTAGCCCTGCAGGCGCGCGTGCGCGAGGTCCATCTGGGCGACGATCTGCTGCTGTGGATCACCCGCCTGGTGCGCGCGAGCCGGCCGCGCGACAGCGCCCTGGCCGAAGTGCGGCAATGGGTGAAGTGGGGCGCCGGTCCGCGCGCGGGCCAGTCGCTGGTGCTCGCGGCCAAGGCGCGCGCGCTGCTGCATGGGCGCCTCGCGGCGACCCGTGACGACGTGCTGGCGCTGGCGGCGCCGGTGATGCGCCACCGCCTGCTGCTGTCGTTCGCGGCCGAGGCCGAACAGAAGAGCGCCGACGACGTGATCGCGGCGCTGCTGCGCGGCGTGCCGTTCGCCGGCGCCTGAGCGTCGGGGCAGGGCGGATAGCGCGATGAGCGGCGATTTGATTCCGGCGGCGGTGCGGGCGCGCTTGCGCACCCTGCGCCTGACCTCGCGGCGCGCGGTCGGCGCGCACGGGCTGGGTCTGCACCGCAGCCGCAGCCGCGGCGCCGGCCTGGAGTTCGCCCAGTACCGCGCCTACGAACCCGGCGACGAACTGCGCCAGATCGACTGGAAACTGTATGCGCGCTCGGACCGCTTCTTCGTGCGCGAAGCCGAGCGCGAAAGCCCGCTCGCGGTGTGGCTGCTGGTCGACGCCAGCGCCTCGATGAATCAGACCGACGCCGCGCGTCCGAACTGGAGCCGACTGGATGCGGCCAAGGGCCTGGCCGCCTGCGTGGCCGAACTGGCCTTGCGCCAAGGCGACCGCTTCGGATTGATCGGCCTGCGCGGCGACGGCTTGCGTCTGCTCGCGCCCGCCAGCGGCCCGCGTCAGCGCGATCGCTTGCTGCTGGAACTGCAGGCGCTGTCCGCGCAAGGCGCCTGGCCCAGCAGCGAGCAGTTGCGCCCGCTGTGGGAACGCATCGGCGCCGACGACCTGGTGCTGATGCTCGGCGACGGCTTCGACGAAAGCGGCATCGCGGTGGCCGAGCGTCTCGCATCGGCGCGGCGCGAGGTCTTGAGCGTGCGCATCCTGACCGCCGAGGAACGCGATTTCCCGTATCAGGGCGGGCACCGCTTCCGCGACCCCGAGACCGGCGAGGAGCTGCTGGGAGACGGCGTCGCGCTGCGCAACGAGTTCCTGGCGCGTTTCGCCGCCGCCCGCGCCGAGGTCGATGCGCGCCTGGATGCCTGCGGTATTCGCCATGCCGAGTACGTGCTCGACCAGGAGCTCGATCTGCCGCTGCGCCGCTTGTTCGGCGCCCGCGACGCCGCGGAGTACGCGTGAGCTTCGCGCTGTTGCTGCCTGCCGCCCTGGCCGCGCTTGCGGCCCTGCTGCTGCCGCTGCTGATCCATCTGGCCCGGCGCAGCGAGCAGCGTCCCACCGATTTCGCGGCGCTGCGCTGGCTGCGCCACAAGCCGCGGCCGCGCCACCGCATTCGCTTCGACGAACGCTGGCTGTTGCTGCTGCGACTGTTGTTGCTGGCCTTGCTGGCGCTGTGGCTGGCGCGCCCGGTGATGTACGGGGCGGCGACCGCGCGGCCCTGGGTCGCGGTCGCGCCGGGGCTGGATCCGCGCACGCTGCAGCTCCCGCCCGATGCGCGCGCGCATTGGCTGGCGCCAGGCTTCCCGAAGATCGACACGCCATCGCCGACCCAGCCGGTCGCGCTGGCCAGCCTGCTGCGCGAGCTGGATGCGACCCTGCCGGCGGATGTGCCGCTGCGCGTGCTGGTGCCGGCGCAACTGACCGGCGCCGATGGCGAACGCCCGCTGCTGTCGCGCAAGATCGAATGGCAGGTGGTGGCCGCTGCGGCGCCGGCCGCGCCGGTCGCGCGCCCGCTCGCGGTGCCGAAGCTCGCGATCCGCTATGCGCCCGAGCGCGCGCCCTCGCTGCCCTACCTGCGTGCGGCGGTGTCGTCGTGGTCGCCGCAAGCCGCCGCGCTCGACGTCGCGGCCGCGACGTCGGCTGCGCCCGGCGATCCGGGCACGCGCAGCCTGCTATGGCTGGCGCCGGGTGCCTTGCCTGCGCCGCTGCTGGAATGGGTAGGGGCGGGCGGTAGCGTTCTGCTCGATGCGGGCGCGCCGCTGCCGGAGGGAACCTCGCCGGCGCCGCTGTGGCGCGACGCCGACGGCGCGGTGCTGGTCGAAGGCGGTCGCTACCGGGACGGGCGCGTGCTGCGCTTCACCCGCGCGCTTACGCCGCAGGCGATGCCGGTGCTGTTGGAGCCCGAGTTTCCGCGCCGTCTGCGCGAGCTGCTGAGCGCGCCGGCACCCGAGCCCACGCTCGCGCTAGCCAGCGACTACGCGCCGCGCAGCGGCGGCCCGGCCTATGCCGCGCCCGCCCGCGATCTGCAACCCTGGCTGGCCTTGTTGATCGGCCTGCTGTTCGCGCTGGAACGCTGGCTGGCCTGCCGGCCCGGCCGCGGGACGACGCCATGAACGCAACTGGCGAACTGCAGCGCTTGTTGCGCGCGGCGCGCTGGCGGCGCGGGCTCGATGCCGTTCGGGTGGCCGCACCCTGGGCGATCGTCGCGGCGGTCGCCGCCTGGCGATGGAGCGGGGGACCGGTCGCGGCCTCGGTCGCGCTGCTGGGTATCGTCGCCGTCGCGCTGCTGGCCTGGCGCCTGGCGCTGCGCCTGGACACGGCCTGGCTCACGCGCCAGCTCAATGCGCGCCGCCGCGATATGGACGACAGCGCCGATCTGCTGTTCGCCAACGCGGCGACGCTGGGTGCTCTGCAGCGGCTGCAGCGCACGCGCCTGCAAGGGCGTCTCGAAAGCGTGGCGAC
Organism: Lysobacter sp. Root916; assembly: GCF_001429785.1. Lineage (GTDB taxonomy): Bacteria > Pseudomonadota > Gammaproteobacteria > Xanthomonadales > Xanthomonadaceae > Lysobacter. The sequence goes on from NZ_LMJF01000001.1 coordinate 1,072,937, forward strand.
GCCCGCACTGGGACCGGTCGTGTCGTCGCGTCGCGCGTGGCTGTCGGCGGCGCTGGCCGGACTCGCCTTGCTCGGACTGTCGCTGTGGCCGCGCCCGAACGATGCGCCCTTGAGCGAACGGCTGGCCGATGCGGTCGGCCTGGCGTCGTCGCCCACGCATACGCGGCTGAGCGAGACCTCGCTGGCGATCGCGCCGCCCGCCTACACGCGTCTGCCGGCGCGCGAGGAAGCGCAACTGGAGGCCAAGACCGTGCAGGGCGCGCGTTTGCGCTGGCGCCTGCGCTTCCAGCCGCAGCCGGGCTCGGCCGAGCTGGTGTTCCACGACGGCCGCCGCCTGGCCTTGCAGCGCCAGGGCGAGGACTGGTCGGCGAGCGCGGTGCTGGAGAAGTCGACGCTGTACCGCATCGTGCTGGATGCGCATGCGCTGCCCTTGCAGCAGCGGCGCCTTTATCGTCTCGATCTCACCCCCGACCGTGCGCCGCAACTGCGCGTGATCGAACCCGACCGCGGCTTGAGCCTGCTCACGCCGGGGCAGCGCGTGTGGCCGCTGGTGTTCGACGCCAGCGACGACTACGGCCTGGCCGCGAACGCGAGCCTGCGCATCACCCTGGCCCAGGGCTCCGGCGAGAGCATTACCTTCCGCGAACAGCGCATCGGCCTGCGCGGCAGCGGCGGCGCCACCGCCAAGCGGTATGCGCATCGTCTGGATCTGGCCGCGCTGGGCTTCGCGGTCGGCGACGACCTGATCGTGCAACTCAGCGTCGACGACAACCGCGCGCCACAGCCGCAGAGCGCGCGCAGCCCCAGCCTGATCCTGCGCTGGCCGGCGGACCTGGGCCAGGAGGCGACCGGCATCGAAGGCCTGGTCAAGACCACCTTGCCGGCGTATTTCCGCAGCCAGCGCCAGATCATCATCGACGCCGAGGCCTTGTACGCGCAGCGGCGCAAGCTGGCGGCCGCGCAATACGAACAGCGCTCGGACGCGATCGGCGTGGATCAGCGCATCCTGCGCCTGCGCTATGGCCAGTTCCTGGGCGAGGAAGCCGAAGGCGAGCCCAAGCCGCCGCCGACCAACGATGCCGAAGACCAGGCGCATGCGGACGGCGGGCACGACGCCCAAGCGAAGCCCGAGGCCCACGACGATCACGATCACGCACCGGCGCAGACGCCCTCGCGTTTCGGCGATGCGGGCTCGGTGCTGGAGGAATACGGCCACACCCACGATCACGCCGAGGCCGCGACCTTGCTGGATCCGGAGACGCGCAAATTGCTCAAGGCCGCGCTGGACGAGATGTGGCAATCGGAGCTGCACCTGCGCCAGGCCCATCCGGAGACCGCCTTGCCCTATGCCTATCGCGCCTTGCGCTACATCAAGCAAGTGCAGCAGGCCAGCCGCATCTACCTGGCGCGGGTCGGCCCGGAGCTGCCGCCGATCGACGAGAGCCGGCGCATGAGCGGCGAGCGCGAAGGTCTGGCGCGGCGCGGCGATGCGCTGAGCGCGGCCAGCGCGCCCGATGCCAGCCTCGAAAGTCTGTGGCGCAGCCTGGAGACCGCACCTGGCGCGGCGAACGCAACCGTCGACACCGCCGCGCTGGAGCGCTGGCTGGGCGAGCACGAGGCGCGCGTCGCCGATCCGCTCGCGTTCGTGGCCGCGATCGATGCCTTGCGCGAGCGTCCCGACTGCCTGCCGTGCCGCGCGCGTCTGCGCGGTTTGCTGTGGCCGCTGCTGCCTCGTCCGCCGGCGGCGCTGCCGCGGCGCGAGGACGGCGGCGAAGAAGGGCGGCGCTATCTCGATGCCCTGCGCAAGGAGTCGGCGCCGTGAACCCCGCCTACCTCACGCCGGAATTCGCCTTGGCCGCGCTGCTCGCGCTGGCGGTGTTGGCGGCCTGGACCGGACTGGTTCTGCGCCAGGCGCGTGCGCCCGCGGGCGGGGGCGCGCGGGGTTGGCGTCTGGGCTTGCTGCTGATCGCGCAACCGCTGGGCGCGATCCTGCTCTACCTGGCGCTGCTGCCGCCGCGCTTGCCGGGCGAAGCCGGCACGATGGTGGTCGCGACCCAGGGCATCGCCGATTTCGCCGAGGGCGTCGCCGGCGACGTGCGCGTGGTTCTGCCGGAAGCGCCCGCCACGCTGGAAGGCGAGCGCGTGCCCGACCTGGCCACCGCCTTGCGCCGGCATCCCGGCACGCGGCGCTTGCGCGTGATCGGCGCCGGCCTGGAGGCCCGCGATCTGGATGCCGCAAGCGGCCTGGCGATCGAATTCCGGCCGTTGCCCTTGCCGCGCGGCCTCACCGGACTGTGGCTGCCGCGCCGGATCGCCGCCGGCGACGATTTCGTCGTGCATGCGCGCGCCCATGGCCTGGCCGGCGGCAGCGCCGAACTGCTGGATCCGGCCGGACAACGCGTCGATCGCGTGGCTGTGGACGCGAACGGCGCCCTGGCCCTGAGCGGCAGTGCGCGCGGCGCCGGTCTCGCCCCGTTCCGTCTGCGCCTGCTCGATGCCCAACGCAAAGTCGTGCAGGACGTCGAGCTGCCGTTGAGCGTCGCCGCCCAGACCGCGCCGCGCATCCTGATCCTGGCCGGCGCGCCCAGTCCCGAACTCAAGTACCTGCGACGCTGGGCGCTGGACAGCGGCGCCGATCTGCACACCCAGATCAGCGTCGGCGGCGGCCTGCAGTTGGGCGATGCGCCGATCGCGCTCAACGCCACCGGCCTCGCCAACTTCGATCTGGCCGTGCTGGACGATCGCAGTTGGGAGGGCCTGGGCGCGGCCCAGCGCGCCGCCCTGATCGAGGCCATGCGCAACGGCCTGGGCGTGGTCCTGCGCGCGACCGGGCCTTTGTCCGAGAGCACGCGCGCGCAATGGCGTGCGCTGGGCTTCAACGTCGACGCCGGCCGCGAAGCCGCCACCGCCAAGCTCGCGCTGGACGGCGGCGCCGACGAAGACGCGATCCGCGCGCGCCTCGGCCCGGGCAGCGCCGACGCGCCGCGAGCGCGCGACGAGGCCGTGCCGGAGACGCCGGTGCTGAGCCGACGCGTGCTGCGACTGGAATCGCCGCGGACCCAGACCCTGCTGCGCGATGCCGGCGGCGTCGCCTTGGCGGTGTGGCGCGAGCAAGGGCGCGGACGCGTCGCGCTGTGGACGCTGACCGACAGCTTCCGCCTGGCCCTGGCCGGCCGCGGCGATCTGCACGCGCGTTTGTGGAACGACTTGCTGGCCAAGGTGGCGCGTGCGCAGAGCGGCGGCGCGCCGGACATCGACACCGAAGCGCGACCACACCGGCGCATGCGCCTGTGCGGCCTAAGCGCGGGCGCGCGCGTGTCCGCGCCGGACGGCAGCGAGCTGGTGTTGCCGATCGATCCGGCCAGCGGCGCGGCGCGCTGCGCCGCTTACTGGCCGCGCCTGCCGGGCTGGCACACGTTGCGCCAGGGCGACCGCGCCTGGCCGTTCGCGGTGCGCAGCGCCGACGAAGCGCCGGGCCTGCGCGCGGCCGCTCTGCAGGCGGAGACCTTGGCGCTGGCCGCGCAGCCGTCGTCGCGCACAGACGTTGCGGACGTCGCTGCGAACACGCATCGCAGCGCATCCTGGCCCTGGTTCCTGGCCTGGTTGTTGTTCAGTGCGGCGTTGTGGTGGTTCGAACGCTCGCGCCTGGGACGCCCGCCCGCGGCGGTCTGAGGCGCATCCCGTGCGATGCCGGCGCTCGCCGGCTCAGATCGACTGCATGCGTCCGCCGTCCACCGCCAGGCTCACGCCGTTGACGTAAGCGGCGGCGGGCGAGGCCAGGAAGGCGATGCTGGCGGCGATCTCGGCGGGCTGGGCGAAGCGGCCAGCCGGCACGGTCTTGCGCATGGTTTCGATGACCGCTTCTTCGGATTGCCCCGAGCTACGAGCTCGGTCGCCGATGATCTGGGTGATGCGACCGGTCTCGGTGTAGCCGGGCAGCACGTTGTTGACGGTGATGCCGAACGGCGCCAGTTCGCGCGACAGGGTCTTGGCCCAGCTCGCGACCGCGCCGCGGATCGTGTTGGACACGCCCAGGCCGACGATGGGTTCCTTCACCGAAGTCGAGATCACGTTGACGATGCGGCCCCAGCGCGCCGACTGCATGCCCGCAAGCACCGCCGCGACCAAGGTCTGGTTGGCGAGCAGGTGGCGGTTGAAGGCATCCAGGTAGGCGTCGAGCTGGGCGCTGTGGGCGGGTCCGCCGGGCGGGCCGCCGCTGTTGTTGATCAGGATGTGCACCGGCCGACCGGCGGCGAGGGCTTCGACCTGGGCGCGCAGGCCGGCGGTGTCGGAGACGTCGGCGGCGATCCAGCCGTGCTGCTGCGCCGCGCGCGTGGGCAGGGCCGCGACCACCGCTTGCAGCGCATCGGGCCGGCGCGCGAGTACGGTGACGTCGGCGCCGAGCAGGGCCAGTTCGTGCGCGGCGGCGCGGCCGATGCCGTCGGAGCCGCCGCATACCAGGGCGTGTTTGCCGGTCAGATCGAGGTCCATGGCGGTGCTCCGGTTGCGATACGGCGTGAGAGAGATCAGGCGTCGGGCAGGGCGGCGCGCATCAGCGCGGCGACCTCGGTCGCGTTCTCGCCGCCCAGCGCGTCCAGGCGCTCGGCCACCGCGACCCGGTTGGCGAGCGGGTGATTCTGGCTGAGCTTGAACTTGAGCGTGGCGCGTTCGACTTCGAAACGAAAACCGACGATACCGCGCAACTGCCGGCGCAGGTCGTCGCGCTCAACCTCGAAGCGCCAGTCGCTGCCGACTTCGGCCTCGTGTCGTACGCTGAGATCGTCGACCAGGCGCGCGAGTTCGGCTTCGTCCTCGAACGTGTCCAAGCGCCCGTGCAGATGCGCGACCGCGTAGTTCCAGGTCGGCACGCGCGCGGCTTCCTCTTTGTCGGTGTACCAACCCGGCGAGATGTAGGCGTGCGGCCCATGCACCACGGCCAATGCGGGCCCGGCGTGCTGGGATTGCGGATTCGGTTTGGCCCAGTGCCCGCGCAGTTGGATGCGCTCGCCGTCGCGGTGGTACAGCACCGGCAGGTGCGAGAGCGTGGGCTCGCCGTCGCGCACGCTGATCAGACTGATGAAGTTGTCGCGCGCGAACAGTGCGTCCAAGGCGGCCAGATCGGTCTCGGCGAAGGCGCGCGGCAGGTACATGCGTCGCTCAGTGCCGCTGCGGCAGTTTGCGCACCATCAGCTCGCGCAGCACCTCGTCGTCGTCGGCGCGCGGCGGGGTCAGTTCGTCCACCGCGAAACCGCGTTCAGCCGCATCTTCGTCGTCCAGGCCGTCCAGCGACACGAACTCGGCGTCCATCAGGGCCGCGCGGGCCGTGTCCTCGCTGTCGTAGGCCAGGGTATTGCCGTCGCTGTCGAACACCTCGGCGGTACCGGCCTCGCGCACGCGCAGGCGCGCCCAGATCACGGTGCGGCCCAAAGTGGCCAGCCACCATTCCTCGCGCAGAGTGTCGTTCACGGCTTCATCGTTCATGGAGGCATCGCTCATGGCAGCACCGTGGACAGCGCCCACAGCAGGCCGGCGCAAACCAGGCCGGCGATGATGGTCAGCAGCGACAGCCGGGCCGGATTGGCCAGGCCGTCGAGGTTGCGGTCGTTGGCGCTGCGGTAGCCGCGACCCAACAGCCAGCGCCAGGCCGAGGGATTGGCGAACGCGCCCGCGCCGAGCTCGCGCTGCAGGTCCGGATGGCGGTCGCGGATGTGCACCAGCGACAGCGGCCAGAAAATCACGAAAGCGCAGAAGCCGGCAATGGCGACGGCGACGAACAGCAGGGCTAGAAACAGGATCACGGGCTACTCAGGATTGCGGTGCGCGGTATTCGCCGATGACTTCGATCGGCCCGACGATGTGGTCGTTGAGCTGCTCCAACTCCTCGGCCGGTATCCACCATTCGGTGTGGTGCGCGCCGCCGACCTTCTGGATTTCGTAGCGCGCCATGAAATCCGCATCGACTTCGAACCGGGTCACATAGCCGACGCCGCTGTCCTTGATGTTCCACTGGGTGGCGATGTCGATCGCGTACTGCTCGTTGGTCACCGGATAGAAGATCGGCTGCTCGGGCAGGCGCGGCGGCCAGCGCCGGAAGCCGCTGGCCTCGACCAGGGCCAGTTCCTTCGGGCCGGTCGGGCGATACAGGGTCACCGTGGTCATGGCGTGCGGGGGCTCAGAACTCGGCACTACCAGGCGCGCGCGGGTAGGGGATCGCGTCGCGGATATTGCTCAGGCCGCAGACGTAGACCACCAGGCGCTCGAAGCCGAGGCCGAAGCCGGCGTGCGGCACCGTGCCGTAGCGGCGCAGGTCGCGGTACCAGCCGTAGTGGGTCGTGTCCAGGCCGAACTGGGCGATGCGCGCATCGAGCACATCCAGGCGCTCCTCGCGCTGACTGCCGCCGATGATCTCGCCGATGCCCGGTGCCAGCACGTCCATCGCGGCGACGGTCTTGCCGTCGTCGTTGAGGCGCATATAGAAGGATTTGATGTGCTCGGGGTAGTTGGTGACCACCACCGGACGGCCGACGTGCTGCTCGGTCAGCCAGCGCTCGTGCTCGGTCTGCAGGTCCAAGCCCCATTCGACCGGGAAGTCGAACTTCTGCCCCGACTTCTGCAGCAGGCCGATCGCATCGGTGTAGTCGATGCGTTCGAACGGCGCGTTGACGAAGGCTTCCAGGCGGGTGATCGCATCGGGCTGGACGCGCTCGGCGATGAAGGCCAGGTCGTCGCCGCGCTCGTCGAGCACCGCGCGGAACATGTACTTGAGGAAATCCTCGGCCAGGCGCGCGTTGGCGGCCAGGTCGTTGAAGGCGACCTCCGGCTCGATCATCCAGAACTCGGCCAGATGGCGGGTGGTGTTGCTGTTCTCGGCGCGGAAGGTCGGACCGAAGGTGTAGACCTTGCTCAGCGCCAGCGCATAGGCCTCGGCGTTGAGCTGGCCGGACACGGTCAGGAAGGTTTCCTTACCGAAGAAGTCGCGCGAGAAATCGACCTCGCCGTCCTTGCCGCGCGGCAGGTTGGCCAGGTCCAGGGTCGAGACGCGGAACATCTGGCCCGCGCCCTCGGCGTCGGACGTGGTCACGATCGGGGTGCTGATCCAGTTGAAGCCGTTCTCGTGGAAGAAACGGTGCGCGGCCTGGGCCAGGCTGTGGCGGATGCGGGTGACCGCGCCGAACAGATTGGTGCGCGGGCGCAGGTGGGCGAACTCGCGCAGGTACTCCAGCGTGTGCTGCTTGGGCTGCATGGGGTAGGTCAGCGGCTGTTCGACCCAGCCCACCACCTCCAGCGCGCTGGCCTGGATCTCGTAGCTCTGGCCCTGGCCCTGCGAGGCCACCAGGGTGCCGGTGGCGATCACCGAACAGCCCGTGGTCAGGTGCTTGATCTCGCCGTCGTAGTTGGCCAGCGTGGCCGGCGCCACCACCTGGATCGGCGCGAAGCAGGAACCGTCGCTGACATTGACGAAGCTGAGCCCGGCCTTGGAGTCGCGACGGGTACGCACCCAGCCGCGCACCGTGACTTCACCGCCCGCCGGGACCTTGCCTGCGAGTGCCTGTTCGACGCTGACCACCGTCATGGGATTCCTGCCTCGGAACGCTGTTCGATAAGAACCGGGGATGATAACGGATCGGCGCGGCCCGAAGCGCCGACGGCGCCGCTACACTCGGGCCAGGATCGGGCAGGGGAGTGGGACATGCGACGAGGCTGGATGGTGGCGCTGCTGTGGCTGTGCGCCGCGAGCGCGTGGGCGCAGGCGCCGGCGGCGCTGGACGAAGCCCGCGCCGAGCGCTTCGCCAAGCTGGCGCTGGATTGCGTGCAACGCGAGTACCCGAACAAGCTGTCGCACCAACTGCGCAGCGACGCCGACGCGCTACCCCCGCGCAAGCTGTATCCGGCCTTCTACGGCTGCTACGACTGGCACTCCTCGGTGCACGGGCATTGGCTGCTGGCGCGCCTGCTGCAGCGTTATCCGCAGGCCGAGTTCGCCGCGCCCGCGCGGCGCGCCCTGGCCGCCAACCTGACCGCGGCCAACATCGCCGGCGAGCTGGCCTATCTGCGCGCCGGCAGCGACGAATCCTTCGAACGCCCCTACGGGCTGGCCTGGCTGCTGCAGCTGGGCACGCAGCTGCGCAGCTGGGACGATCCGCAGGCGCGGCAGTGGGCCGCGGCGCTGGAGCCGCTGGAGCGCGAGGCCGCCGGGCGCCTGCTGCGTTGGCTGCCCAAGCTGACCATGCCGATCCGGGTCGGCGAGCATTCGCAGACCGCGTTCGCGTTCGGCCTGGCCCTGGACTGGAGCCAGGCCAGCGGCGATGCGCGCCTGCGCGAGGCGCTGCTGGCGCGCATACGCCAGTTCCATCTGAACGATCGCGACTGCCCGATCGCCTACGAACCTTCCGGCCAGGACTTCCTCTCGCCTTGTCTGGCCGAGGCCGACCTGATGCGGCGCGTGCTGCCGCCGGCCGAATACGCGCGTTGGCTGAAGGCCTTCCTGCCCGCGATTCCGCGCAAGGCCGACGCCGGCTGGCTGACCCCGGGCGTGGTCCTGGACCCCACCGACGGCAAGCTCGCCCACCTGGACGGCCTGAACCTGAGCCGGGCCTGGATGCTGGAAGGCATGGCGCGCGGCCTGCCGCCCGGCGACCGCCGCATTGCCGCCCTGCGCGCGGCCGCCGCGCGCCATCGCGACAGCGGCCTGGCCGCGGTCAGCGACGCGCACTATGCCGGCGCGCACTGGCTGGGTAGTTTCGCCACCTATCTGCTGCTCCCGCCTGGAACTTGAAACGCTGCGTCCCGGGGCCATATCGGTAGGGCCCAGGCCGTCGCCGCGGCCTGCCTGTTACCATGACCGCCTAGCAACGAGAGTCCCCCGATGTCCGTCAGCCTCGCCCCCGCCGCCCTCGAACGCGTCCGCCATTTCCTGGCCGAGGCGCCCGATGCCTTGGGCCTGCGTTTCGGCGTGACCCGCACCGGTTGCTCGGGTTGGCAGCACATCGCCGATTTGGCCCGCGACCAGCGCCCGGGCGACACCGTGTTCGAGCAGGACGGCGTGCGCATCTATGTCGATCCGATCAGCCTGCCGCTGGTCGACGGCACCCGCATCGAGTTCATGAAGCAGGGCCTGGGCGAGCAGTTCGTGTTCCAGAACCCGAACGTGAGCGCCGAGTGCGGCTGCGGCGAGAGCTTCACCACCGCCGCCGACGCGGCCTGAGCCCGCGACCCGGCCGGGTCGCGACCTCCCCTGACGATTCCGATCCCGCGCCGTGCGCGGCGGGTCGCGTCGTCTCGACCGCGACTGAAACCTCGCCCGCAGGCGCGCAGACCCAGCCTGTCCGAATCGGTCCGATAGTGCCGACATTGACTTTCGGCCTAGCGCCGATGCGCAAGTCGCGGGCTAGACTCGGGATCCGCTTCCAGGGGATCGCCATGTTCCGCAAGCTCGTGTTCGCCGCGCTCGCCGCGGCCGTGTTCGTCGCGCCCGCGCATGCGCAGAATGCCGACGCCCGCCTCAAGGCCTATTTCGAGGCCGAGTGGGAGCGCGGCCTGGTCGAGAGCCCGGAAGGCGCCAGCTACAACGGCGACAACCGCTTCAACGACCGCTGGACCGACCGCAGCCTGGCCGCGATCGCGCAGCGCGAAGGCGCCGACCGCGACGCGCTGAGCCGGCTCAAGGCGATCGACCGCGCCGCCCTGTCGGCCGACAGCCAGCTCGATTACGACACCTACGCCTGGAACCTGGAGCGCAACATCGAGCGCCAGAAGTTCCGCGAGTACCTGCAGCCGGTCGGCCACCAGGGCGGCGTGCAGACCGCCGACGGCATCGCCGAGGTGCTGCCCTTCGCCAGCGTCAAGGACTATCGCGACTGGCTGGCGCGCTTGAACGCGCTGCCGGCCACGATCGAACAGACCACCGTGCTGATGCGCGAAGGCCTGAAGCAGGGCAGCACGCCGCCGCGCGTGCTGATGCAGCGCGTGCCGGCGCAGATCGCCTCGCAGATCGTCGACGACCCGGCCAAGAGCGCGTTCTACCGTCCGTTCCTGCGCTTTCCGGCCACGGTGCCCGAGTCCGACCGCGCCGCGCTGCAGGCCCAGGCCAGGCAGGCGATCGCCGAGCGCATCGTGCCCGCGTACCGCAAGTTCGCCGCCTTCTTCAACGACGAATACCTGCCCAAGACCCGCACCGGCATCGCCGTGGCCGAGCAGCCCGACGGCAAGGCCTATTACGATTTTCTGGCGCGCTACTACACCACCACCGACCTGAGCGCCGAGCAGATCCATCAGACCGGCCTGCAGGAAGTCGCGCGCATCCGCGCGCAGATGGAGCAGGTCAAGGCCGAGGTCGGCTTCAAGGGCACGTTGCCCGAGTTCTTCGCCTACCTGCGCAGCGATCCGAAGTTCTTCTACAAGACGCCGCAGGACCTGCTGACCGCGTATCGCGCGCTCTCCAAGCGCATCGATCCGGAGCTGGTGAAGGTCTTCCACACCATCCCGCGGCAGCCTTATGGCGTGCGTCCGATCCCCGACAACATCGCCCCGGATACCACCACCGCCTATTACCAGCCCGGCGCCGTCGATGGCAGCCGCGCCGGTTTCTACTACGTGAATCTGTACAAGCCGGAGGTGCGCCCGAGCTGGGAAATGATGGCCTTGTCGCTGCACGAGGCCGTGCCCGGCCACCACTTCCAGTTCGCGCGCGGGCTGGAGCTGCCGGAGCGGCCGATGTTCCGCCGCACCGCCTACTTCGTCGCCTACGGCGAAGGCTGGGGCCTGTACGCCGAGCAGCTCGGCTACGACATGGGCCTGTACGACGATCCCTACGACCGCTTCGGCCAGCTCACCTACGAGATGTGGCGCGCGGTGCGCCTGGTGGTGGACACCGGCATGCACGCCAAGGGCTGGAGCCGCGAGCGCGCGATCGCCTACTTCAAGGACAACGCCGCCAAGACCGACCAGGACATCGTCAACGAGGTCGACCGTTACATCGGCACGCCGGGGCAGGCGCTGGCCTACAAGATCGGCCAGCTCAAGATCTCGGCGCTGCGCGCCAAGGCCAAGGCCGCGCTGGGCGAGCGTTTCGACCTGCGCGCGTTCAACGACGAAGTGCTGGCGACCGGCTCGGTGCCGCTGCAGGCGCTGGAGGCGCATATCGATGCGTGGATCGCGGCTGAGCAGGGCAAGCGCTGAGCTTGCTCGGCTGCTGGGGACAAGCAAATCCCCCTCAATCCCCCTTTTTCAAAGGGGGAAGACAAACAGGCGCCATACGGGGCGTTCCGAAGTCGACGGTTCCCCCCCTTTGAAAAAGGGGGGCTAGGGGGGATTTGCTCCACCCGCTCTCAATCGATCACCCGATCAACTTGCCCAACATCCGCAACCCACCCGTCCACACGCCGATCGCGGTACCCAGGCTGGTCAGGAAGAAGTTCAGCAGCACGCGCGCGACCCGGTTGCGCCACCAGCCGCGCAAGGTCTGGACGTCGTCGCGCAGGGCCATGAAGTCAGCGTAGGTGGGCTTGCGTACCCAGGCCTCGGTGAGCGCGCTGAGCGTGCCCGAGGCCAGGGCCGGGTGCAGCGGGGTGATCGGCGAGGCCACGAACGCGACCAGGATGCTCAGCGGATGGCCGCCGGCGACCGCGCAGCCGATCGCGCCGAGCACGCCGGTGGCCAGCACCCACTGCAGCAGCAAGTCGGAACCGACGTCGATGCCGCCGCGCCAGAAGCCCCAGGCGAAACCGCCGAGCACGAACGCGGACAGGATGATCGTGAACCAGGGAATGCTGCTCTTCTGCGGCAGCGATTCGAGTTCCTCGCGCACCGTCGCCGGCGCGCGGGTTTCCTCGCGCAGGTGCTGGGCCAGGCCCTGGAGGTGGCCGGCGCCGACCACGGCCAGCACTTCGCGCGCGTCGCCGTGCGATTCGCGCAGGCGCGCGGCCATGTAGCGGTCGCGCTCGGCGATCACGCTTTCGTACAGCTGCGGGCTTTCGCTGGCGAATTCGCCGAAGCTGGATTCGAGCATGTCGCCTTGCTTGAGCTTCTCGATCTCCTCTTCGCCGACTTCCTCGTCGACGAACAGCGCCGCCAGCAGGCCGCCGCCGAGCTTGGCCCGGCCCCACCAGCCCAGCTTGCTGGAGGCGCGCTTGAAGGTCAGGCCGACCTCGCGGTCGATCAGGTGCACGGGCAGGTCGCGCTGGCGCGCTTCCAGCACCGCGCGCTTGAGTTCGGCGCCGGGCTCGATGCCCAACTGCTCGGCGAGCCGGCGCTGGTAAGCGGCCAGGGCCAGGTTGGCCGCGAACAGCGCGGTCTTGCCGGTGCGCAGAACCTGGATCAGGTCCAGGCGCGCGAGCGCGTCGGGGTCGGTGAGCGCCTGCAGGCGTTGCGGGTCCAGTTCCACCGCGACCGCGTCGTAGGCGCCGCTGCCGATCGCGTCGCGCACCGCGTCCACGCTGGCCTGCGACACGTGCGCGGTCCCGAGCAGGGTATAGCGGACGCCGTCGCGTTCGACGATGGCATGGGGTTGGCCGTGCAGGCCGTCGCTGATCGGTGCATTCATTCGGTGATTGGGCGCCGTACGGGGGCTGGCACAGGAAGGCCGGCAGGATAGAGGCTGGGGGAGATAGCGGCAAACCGCGTAGGTCCGACCGCGGCCGGGCCCGGAAGTGCCCGGGCCGGCGCGATCACTGCTCGCGCGCGTCGAACGGGGCCCGATACCACAACACCAGGCCCAGCGCGAGCAAGACCGCGCCTATCCAGCGCAGCCAGCGCGGCCACGCCGGCGCGGGCTGGAGCAGGTCGAGCTGGCTCACGAACAGGGTCTCGCAGGCGCCGTTGCCGGTGTCGTCGCGCGACAGCGAGGTGCCGCGCACGAAATTCATGCCGGCCTGGTGCTTGTACACCGCCAATTGGCCGCGCAGGCGCACCTGGTCGCCCACGCGCAGGTCGCGGATGCGTTCGGCGATGTCGCTGCGCTCGGTCAGCAGATGATTGTTGGACAGCGCGCGGGTGTGCTCGGGCCCGATCGCGGCGTCGCCGCCGTAGCGGAAATTACAGGTCCACTGGCCGTTCCAGAACGCCATGCGCTCGTAGGCGCCGTCGCTGGCGTTGGCGCCCCAGACCAGGCACAGGTCGGCGACGTTGAGGTGGTCGTTGGCGCGGGTGTGGAAGCTATCCCAGAACGTGTCCGAGTCGTGCCGGCTCACCACCAGGCCGGTGATGTCGTAGTCGGCGACCGGCTCGATGCGGTAGTCGACGTCGCCGGCGCGCACCGAGAACGGCGCCTCCTCGACCGCGCGTTGGCGCGGTTCGGTCAGGACCTCGGGCAGCAGCAGGCCGTGCTCGGGCACGGTGTCGCGCTTGAGGTAACCGAACGCGAGCAGGCCGGCGCCGAGGATCAGCAACAGGCGGACCGGGGAGATCACGGGCGCGCGCTCCTGCGTGCGTCCGAGCGCGCGCGTCGGGCGTGGGTGTGCGTAGCCGAATTCACCGCGTCTTCCCCTGGTTTCGCCGCGGCCCGCGGGCCGCCAGCGCGCAGAGTAGAAGCAAGCGCGGCGCCGGAACAAGAGTGGCGTCGCGGCTCAGGGCGCGGCGCTGGCGCGGCGGCTCACCGGCGGCTCATCGGCGGCAACGCGGCGCGGGTATCGGCGGGCGTCGCGCCGCCTGCGCGCTCACGCCCAGCCGTAGGGCAGGTTGGGGCTGGACACCATGCGATCGCCGACGCACTCGCCGTGCAGGAAGCGCAGGCCGGCGTCGATCACGCCGCGGTCTTCGAGCACGCGCTTGTGGCCCAGCCCGGTGGTGCTGAGCAGGCGCGAGTCGGGCCAGTAGCGCGCGTAGCGTTCGCCCTCCGACCACGGCACTTCGCGGTCGCCCAGGTCGTGCACGATCAGGGCCGGACTGGCGATGGCCGGCGCGTTGAGATGCGCCTGTTGTTCCTGAAAGCCGATGCCGATGCGCGCCTCGAAGTAGGCGAACATGCGCCGGCACAGGTGCTCGCCGATCCAGACCAGATCGGCGAAACGGTGGGCGGCCGCGACCGGGTCGGCGGCCGGCGCGATCAGCACCGCGCGTTCGGCGCGCAGGCCGCGCGCCATCGCCAGCAGGGTCGCCGCGCCGCCCAGCGAATGGCCGATCACCGCCGCCGCCGGGCCGTAGTGGCGGCCGACCGCGAGCAGGTGGTGGGTGAAGTCGGGCAGGGTGCTCTGACGGCCGGGGCTCTTGCCGTGCGCGGGCTGGTCGAACGCGACCACCGCGTAGCCGTCGCCGCGCAGGCGCTCCAGCCAGGGCGCGATGCGGGTGCCGTGGCTGGACCAGCCGTGCGCGAACAGCACATAGGGCTGGCGCTGCGGATCGCCCCAGACGTAGGTGACGATGCGATGGCCGGCGACCTCCAGTTCGCCCTCCTGGGCGCCATGGCTGGGCGCGGCCAGCGCCCGGCTGCGCGAGGACGCGAACGGGGTGCTGAACAAGCGCGCGGCGCGCTGCACAGCCGCTTCGGGCGCGAAACGGCTGCCGATCAGGAAGCCCAGGCGGACGCCGTAGAGTTTAATAAAGCTACGAACGGTCGTGCTAATTTTGGGGATAAGCGGGTACATGGCGGAGCCTCTCTGCGCGAGCTCAGGCGGTGGGGGAGGAGTAGGAACGGATCAGGCGTTCGAACGCGCGGTGGCCGCGCTCGACGCTGGCTTCGAAGCCGAACAGGCCGGCGTCGTGGTGCACGACCAGGGCCAGCCCGTAGATCTCGAACGCCAATTGGTGGGCGTCGGTGTCGGCCTGCAGTTCGCCGGCGTCGACCGCCATCTGCACTGCGCGCGCGATGTCGTTGCGCCAACGGGTTTCGTGCTGCAGCACGCGATCGCGCAGCACGCCGGGGCGGTCGTCGTACTCGTTGACGGCCGACAACAGCACGCAACCGCCGGAGGTGTGGCGGGCCCAGTCGAACCAGGCGGCGATGATCGCGCGCAGGCGCGGCAGGCCGCGCTTGGCCTTCAGCGCCGGCAGCAGCACGTACTCGAGGAAGCGCTGGCCGGCGGCGTCGAGCACCGCCAGCTGCAGGTCCTCGCGCGAGCCGAAGTGGGCGAACACGCCGCTCTTGGACATGCCCACCGCCTGCGCCAGCGGACCGATCGACAGGCTCTCCAGACCGCCGCCGATGGCGATGCTGTAGGCCCGGTCGATGATGGCGTCGCGGGTGGCGGCGCCCTTGCCGGTGGCGGTCAGATTGGACATGGCTGAGAAAATAGCACGTTCGTTCGTTTTACGCCTACCGCTCGTCGGCAGAATGGCACATTCAGCGTGCGCGACTCAGCGCGATTCCGGCGCCGCGCCATCGCCCGGACCCAGCGGGCGCAGCATCTGCACGGTATCCAGCCAGCGCCCGTGCTTGCGCCCCAAGCCTTGGAACACGCCCACGGTACGAAAGCCCAGGCGCTCGTGCAGGGCCACCGAGGCGGCGTTGGAGCCGTCGCCGATCACCGCCACCATCTGCCGATAGCCGCGCGCCTCGCAGTCGGCGATCAGCGCCTGCAGCAGGGCGCGGCCGACGCCGCGGCCCTGGCAACCGGGCTGCACATAGACCGTGTCCTCGACCGTCCAGCGGTAACCCTCGCGGCTGCGGTAGCTGCTGGCGTAGGCGTAGCCGGCGAAGGCGCCGTCGAGTTCGGCGACCAGATAGGGATAGCCCTGAGCCAGCACACCCTGCCAGCGCCGCGTCATCTCGGCCAGGTCCGGCACTTCGTATTCGTAGGTGGCCACGCCCTCACGCACTTCCAGCGCATACAGGGCGGCGATCGCCGGTAGATCGCCGGCGACGGCGGCGCGGATCAGCGGCGCGGCGGCCACCGCGCTCAATCGCGATAGCGCTTGAGCAGGTCGCCGTAGGCGTCGATGCGGCGGTCGCGCAGGAACGGCCAGATCCGGCGCACGTGCTCGCTGCGCTGCAGGTCGACCTCGGCCACCAGGATCTCGGGCTCGGCCTGGGCGGACTGGGCCAGGAACTCGCCCTGCGGGCCGAGCACGTGGCTGGTACCCCAGAAGTCGATGCCGGACGCGCCCATCGGCGACGGCTCATGGCCGACCCGGTTGCAGCTCAGCACCGGCAGGCCGTTGGCGACCGCGTGGCCGCGGTGGCTGAGCACCCAGGCGTCGCGCTGGCGGTCCTTCTCTGCCTGCTCGTCGCTGGGATCCCAACCGATCGCGGTCGGATACAGCAGCAGCTCGGCGCCGGCCAGCGCCATCAGACGCGCGCCTTCCGGGTACCACTGATCCCAGCACACCAGCACGCCGAGGCGGCCGACCGAGGTCTGGATCGGCTCGAAACCGAGGTCGCCCGGAGTGAAGTAGAACTTCTCGTAGAAGCCCGGATCGTCCGGGATGTGCATCTTGCGGTATTTGCCGGCGGTGGAGCCGTCGGCGTCGAAGACCACCGCCGTGTTGTGGTACAGGCCGGCCGCGCGGCGCTCGAACAGCGAGCTCACCAGGACCACGCCGTGCTGCTTGGCCAGCGCGCCCAGACGCTCGGTACTGGGGCCGGGGATGGTCTCGGCCAGGTCGAATTCGTCCACCGACTCGTGCTGACAGAAGTAGGGGCCGTTGTGCAGTTCCTGCAGCAGTACCAGCTTGGCGCCGCGCCTGGCGGCTTCGCCCACGCGGTCCTCGATATTGGCGAGGTTGGCCTCGCGCGAGCCGTGGTCGCGGTCCTGGATCAGGGCGACGGGGAGAGTGGTCTTCTTCATGGGCGGATTCGTATGGGCGGGCCCGGCAAGCCGGAGCGGCGGCGTAGCCTGGCATTGTAAGGCTTGCGTGTCTGCGACAGCCCGAGTAGCGGTCGCTATTGCTGGGCCGCCTCGGGCGGCCAGAGGGCCGGACGCCCCGCACGCAGGAAATCCAGCAACTCGTCTTGCGACACGCCCTGATTGACCCAGCGTAAAGGCTGGGCCCGCAGCACGGAGTGCGCATAGGCCAAGGCCTGCGCCGGCTCGTCCGCGACCATCGTCGGCTCAGGCTGTGCCTCGTAAAGGTCGTGCAGATCGCACAGCGCGTAGAGGTCCAGAGATGTTTCGCTGAGCGATCCGCCGACATCGGCGGCGTGGTACTCGCGGACTTCGATCCCGGCCTTTGTCGGGCACAACTCGATCCAGCGCACCGATCGTTCGCCGAGTGGGCCGACGCTTCCGCCCATGAACTGTTCCAGCGTCGCACCGCGTCTCAGGGTCGACTCCAGGAAGGCCGGCGCGAGGTGACGCATTCCGCGGCGCCGGCTGCCGGAATCGCTTAGACCAGCCCGGCCGGCAGCTGCATGGTGATGCAGTGCAGGCTGCCGTTCTGCCAGATCAGCGGGCGGCAGGGCACCGCCACGATCTCGCGATCGGGGAAGGCCTGGGCCAGTATCGCCTGGGCGTCGGCGTCGGCGGCATCGCCGTAGGCCGGCATCAATACAGCTCCGTTGACGATGAGAAAGTTGGCGTAACTGGCTGCCAGCCTTCGGTTTTCGTCGATGATCGGCTGCGCCCACGGCAGCGCGAACAGGCGATAGGGCTGACCGTCGCGGGTGCGCAGTGCGGCCAGCTCGGCGGCCATGGCCTGCAGTTCGGCGTAGTGCGAGTCGATCGGGTCGTCGCAGCCCTGGTAGACGATCGCGTCCGGGCCGGCGAAGCGGGCCAAGGTGTCGATATGGGCGTCGGTGTCGTCGCCCTCGAGGTAGCCGTGGTCCAGCCATAGCACGCGGTCCTGGCACAGCCAGTCGGCCAGCTTGGCGGTGATCTCTTCGCGGCTGGCGTCCGGATGGCGCTCGTGCAGGCACTGCCAGGTGCTTAGCAGGCTGCCCGCGCCGTCGGTTTCGATGGCGCCGCCTTCCAAAGCAAAATCAATGCTTTGGCGCTCACTTTTCGAGAATATTCCCAAGTCGTGCAGACGCTCGACCAGCAGATCGTCCTGGCTGGCGTCGAACTTGCCGCCCCAGCCGGTGAAGCGGAAATCGAGCAGGCGGAAGCCCTCGCCGGCGCGCAGGCTGATCGGGCCGGAATCGCGCAGCCAGGTGTCGTCGTAAGGCGCTTCGACGAAGCGCACCCGGTCCATGTCGATGCGGGCCGAGGACAGGCGCGCACGCGCATAAGCCTGCACGTCGTCGTCGGCGACGCAGACGATCGCCGGCTGGAAACGGGTGATCGCCGCGACCAGGGCGATGTAGGTCTCCTCGACCTCACCCAGGCGATCGGCCCAGTCGGTGTCGGCGTTGGGCCAGGCGATCAGGACCGCGGACTGGGGTTCCCACTCCGCGGGGAAGCGCAATGCATGCTCGGTCAAAACTACGGTCTCGTTCGGCGGCTCAGCGCACGGGCGGCTTGGGCCCGATCTCTTGCGCGTCGGCCTTGTTGGCGACCACGTCGACCACCTTGTTCTTCTCGAAGTACACGGTGAACGCCGGGTAGACCCAACGGTTGATGGTGGGCCACTGGCGCTTCTGGCCGCCGCGCGGGTCCAGGCGTTCGGCCGGGGCGCCGTAGCGGGCCTCGACCTGGGCCATGGTCTGGCCGCGGACGGGCATGGCCGCCTTGTTCTCTTCGGACACGCGCTCGATCAGCAGGGTGTCGGCGGAGGCGGCGGTGGACAGGAGCAGCAGGGCGGCAAGCGCGAGTACGGCAGGAGCGGTGCGGGACGTCATGGGTGCAACCTCGCTGGAGGACGCGAGATTGTACGCACAAGCCCCGATGCCACGGCAGCACGCGGCCGTCACGTTTTCGCGATTCGGCCGGGCCAGCGAGGGCGCCGGCACGCAACGCAGAAAGGCCGCCTCGCGGCGGCCTTCCAGTCGAGCGGTTCGAGGCGCGAACGCCGCGAACGGGCTTCTCAGCGCTGACGCGCTTTGAACATGCCCCTGGTTTCAGCGCTGACGCGCTTTGAAACGCGGATTCGACTTGCAGATCACGAAGACCTTGCCACGGCGGCGAACGACTTTGCAGTCGCGGTGACGGGCCTTCGCCGACTTCAGGGAGGACAGGACCTTCATGACAGACCTCGGCAACAGGATTGGAATAGACAGCCCGCGATAATAGCGGGTAAATCCCACTGCGATCAAGTGTTTGCGCGAAATAAATTGCGGGTGGGCCGAATCGGGCCCCGCCGCGCATCCGGATCGGGGCGCTTGCGGCCGTCACGATGAACAGGGAAGGGCCGGCGTCCTTGCATAATAGCCGGCATGACTACCCCTCACGACAGCAGCATCCCCGTCCTCACCATCGACGGCCCCTCCGGCTCCGGCAAGGGCACGATCAGCCGCCTGGTCGCCCAGTCCCTGGGCTGGCATTACCTGGATTCCGGCGCCCTCTACCGCGCGGTCGGCGTCGCCGCCGGCTGGGCCGACCTGGACCTGGCCGACCCGGCCGCCCTGGTCCGCTGCGCCTTCGACACCCGGATCGGCTTCCGCGACGACGAGCGCGGCGAGCTGCGGGTGCTGGTCAACGACCAGGACGCCACCGACGAGCTGCGCACCGAGACCGCCGGCGCGGCCGCCTCGGCCATTGCCGCCATCCCCGAGGTCCGGGCCGCCCTCAAGGACCGCCAGCGCGCCTTCCGCCAGCCGCCGGGCCTGGTCGCCGACGGCCGCGACATGGGCACGGTGATCTTCCCGGACGCCCCCTACAAGGTGTTCCTGACCGCCAGCGCCGACGAAAGGGCGGAAAGGCGCTATAAGCAGTTGAAAGACAAAGGGGTTTCCGTTACTTTAGACGGTCTGCTGCGGGAGATTCTCGCCCGCGACGCCCGCGATGCACAGCGAGCGGTGGCACCGCTGCGCCCGGCCGACGACGCCGTGCGCATCGACACCACCGGCCTGGGCATCGCGCAGGTGGTCGAACGCGTGCTGGCCTTGTTGCCGGCGCGCTGACGTTTCCGCAAACGCGGATCGAACGCGGCAGTACGCAACAAAAAACAGCCCCGCCGTAATTCCGCGGCGGGATCCACAACGACACATGGTGCAGTCCATCGCGCCACATAACGGGTGGGTCGACCACGTGCTGCTTGCGTCGCTACGACAGCGACGATGCCAGCCGGTGCGGCCCGTGTGTTCAACCGAGTAAATCAACCAATGACCGAATCATTTGCCGAGCTGTTCGAATCCAGCCAGCAGTACCTGGCCAAGCTGAAGCCGGGCGCTATCGTCGTCGGCGTAGTCGTGGAAGTCCGCGGCGACGTCGTCGTGATCAACGCCGGCCTGAAGTCCGAAGGCATCGTGCCGATCGAACAGTTCCGTAACGACGCCGGCGAGATCGACGTTGCCGTTGGCGACGAAGTCAAGGTCGCCCTCGACTCGATCGAGAACGGCTTCGGCGAAACCGTGCTGTCCCGCGAGAAGGCCAAGCGCGCGATGGTGTGGGACGAGCTCGAAGAGGCGCTCGAAAAGAACGAGACCATCACCGGCCGCATCAGCGGCAAGGTCAAGGGTGGTTTCACCGTCGACATCAAGGATGTCCGCGGCTTCCTGCCGGGTTCGCTGGTGGACGTGCGCCCCGTGCGCGACTCCGCCTACCTGGAAGGCAAGGAGCTCGAGTTCAAGCTCATCAAGCTCGATCGCAAGCGCAATAACATCGTCGTCTCCCGCCGTGCGGTGGTCGAGAGCGAGTACAGCGTCGAGCGCGAGCAGCTGATGGAGAAGCTGCAGGAAGGCGCGATCCTCAAGGGCGTCGTCAAGAACCTCACCGATTACGGTGCGTTCGTCGACCTCGGCGGCATCGATGGCCTGCTGCACATCACCGACATGGCGTGGAAGCGCGTGCGTCACCCGTCGGAAGTCGTGGAAGTCGGCCAGGAGCTGGACGTCCGCGTGCTCAAGTACGACCGCGAACGCAACCGCGTCAGCCTCGGCCTCAAGCAGCTGGGCGAGGATCCGTGGGACAACATCGCGCGCCGCTACCCGGCCGACACCCGCGTGTTCGGCAAGGTCAGCAACGTCACCGATTACGGCGCGTTCGTCGAGATCGAGCCGGGCGTCGAAGGCCTGGTCCACGTCTCCGAAATGGATTGGACCAACAAGAACGTCAACCCGTCCAAGATCGTGCAGGTCGGCGACGAGGTTCAGGTCATGGTGCTGGACGTCGATGAAGAGCGTCGCCGTATCTCGCTGGGCATGAAGCAGGTCACCTCGAACCCGTGGGAGACCTTCGCGGCCATCCACAAGAAGGGCGACAAGGTCGAAGGCCAGATCAAGTCGATCACCGACTTCGGCATCTTCATCGGCCTGGACGGCGGCATCGACGGCCTGGTCCACCTGTCCGACATCAGCTGGAACACCACCGGCGAAGACGTGGTCCGCAACTACAAGAAGGGCGACACGCTCGAAGCCGTCGTCCTGGCCGTGGATCCGGAGCGCGAGCGCATCAGCCTGGGCGTCAAGCAGCTGGAGCAGGACCCGATGGGTCAGTACGTCGCTTCCAACGCCAAGGGCTCGATCGTCAAGGGCGTGGTGAAGGAAGTCGACGCCAAGGGCGCCACGATCGAACTCGCCGACGGCATCGAAGGCTACGTCGCCGCACGCGACATCGCCAAGGAGCGCGTCGAGGACGCCAGCCAGTACCTCAAGGTCGGTCAGGAAGTCGAAGCCAAGATCGTCGGCACGGACCGCAAGGGCCGTTCCATGCAGCTGTCGATCAAGGCCAAGGACGAAGCCGAGCAGCAGGAGGCCCTGGCCGACTACAACCGTTCGGCGTCGGATGCCTCCAGCGGCACCACCAAGCTGGGCGCGCTGCTGCGCGAGCAGCTGAGCGGCAACAAGTCCGAGTAATACCAGCGTCAAGGCGCGCCGTTCCGGGCAACCGGATCGGCGTGGCCGCACTACCGCGGAGGCGGCCCGGCCGAGCCGGGTCGCCTTCGATTTGTGGCACCGTCGCGGCGCCGTCGTATCGGCACCGTCCCGACATCCCAGTACTAGAGCTTGCGCAGCGCCCATGACCAAGTCCGAACTCATCGAGATCCTTTCGCAGCGTCAGGCCCACCTGAAGGGCGACGACGTGGATCTGGCGGTGAAGGCCTTGCTCGAAATGATGGGCGGCGCGCTGTCGGTGGGCGAACGCATCGAGATCCGCGGCTTCGGCAGCTTCTCCTTGCACTTCCGTCCGCCGCGCCTGGGTCGCAACCCCAAGACCGGCGAGTCGGTGGCATTGCCCGGCAAGCACGTCCCGCATTTCAAGCCCGGCAAGGAACTGCGCGAACGCGTCAGCGGCGTGGCGCCGCTGGATGACGAAGCCTAAGGGCTAGGAACGAGCTTAGAGCAGTGAGGAGCGAGTAGGGCGGCGTTGCCGTGCGCTCGTCATCGCGCTTTGTCGTTTCGCTATTCTGGCCGCTGGCATGGCCGGCATCGGCTTTTCTCTAGTTCCTCGTTCCTCTGCACTCGTTTCTGGCCTTAAGCTAGAGCGACATCGCGGACGTTGGACCCATCCCCCATGCGCCTGATCCGTTTCCTCATCGCCTTCGTCTGCCTCGCGGCCGGCGCCACCGTCGGCGCGCTCAATCGGCAGATCGTGCCCATCGACTTGGGCTTCGGCACCTTTCCGACCACTCTGGGCGTGGCCCTGATCGTGTCGCTGCTGATCGGCGTGCTCGCCGGCGGCCTGGCGATCACGGCCAGCCTGGTGCTGCCGCTGCGTCGCCGCCTGGCCCGCGCCGAGCGCGCCGCCGCCGCCCCGCGCGAGGCCTGACGCATGGAATTCATCAGCGAGTGGTTCTGGTTCTTTCTGCTGCTGCCGATCGCGGCCGTCAGCGGCTGGGTGATCGGCCGTCGTGGCGGCGAACGCCACAGCGACAACCAGGTCAGCCACCTGTCGACCACCTACTTCCGCGGCCTGAACTACCTGCTCAACGAGCAGCCCGACAAGGCCATCGAGATCTTCCTGCACATCGCCGAGCTCGATAAGGACACCTTCGAGACCCAGGTCGCGCTGGGCCATCTGTTCCGCCGCCGCGGCGAAGTCGATCGCGCGATCCGCCTGCACCAGGCGCTGGTGCAGCGCCCAGGCCTGAGCGATCAGCAGAAGGTCCAGGCGTTGCTGGCCTTGGGCGAGGACTACATGCGCTCGGGCCTGCTCGACCGCGCCGAGACCGTATTCAGCGACCTGGTCGCCTTGGACATGGCGCCGCTGGCGCTGCGCCACCTGATCGGCATCTACCAGTCCGAACGCGATTGGGACAAGGCGATCGAGAACGCGCGCCGCTACGAGGCCGCCACCGGCGAGCCCATGGGCAAGCTGATTGCGCAGTTCGAGTGCGAACTGGCCGATCGCCATCGCGCCGCCGGCGACGTCGAGGCCGCGCGCGGTTCGGTCAAGCGCGCCTTCGATGCCGACGCGAACTCGGTGCGCGCCGGCATGCTCGAGGGCCGGATCGAGGTCGAGGCCGGCAACGACGCCGCCGCCATCCGCGCGTTCGAGCGCGTCGCCCGCGCCGATCCCGACTACCTGCCCGAAGTGCTGCCCGCGCTGCTGAGCTGCTACGAACGCGACGGCGACCCGACCGGTGCGCGCGCGTTCCTGGCCGAGATGTGCGAGCACTACCGCGGCATCGCCCCGGTGCTGGCCCTGACCCGCATGGTCGAGGCCGAGGACGGCGTGCCGGCCGCGCGCAGCTATCTGGCGCGCCAGCTCAAGGACCGGCCCTCGGTGCGCGGCGAGGCCGCCCTGATCGACCTGACCCTGGCCGAGGGCGCCGATCCGCTGGCGACCCTGCACGATCTCAAGCACATCACCGACCAGCTGCTGGTGCGTAACCCCAGCTATCGCTGCAACCGCTGCGGCTTCGGCGCGCGCAGCCACCATTGGCAATGCCCCAGCTGCAAGGAATGGGGAACGGTCAAGCCGCTGCTGAACTACGCGGTGGTCTGATCCCATGGCGAGTTGGCTGCTCATCCACCTGCTGATCGGAGCGGTCGGCACCTGGCTGGCGCGTTGGTACGCGCTGCGCAACGAACTGATCGACCAGCCCGGCGAGCGCCGCAGCCACGCCGTGGCGACTCCGCGCGGCGGCGGCATCGCGCTGGTGATCGCCCTGCTGGTCGCGACCCTGGCCCTGGCCGTGCGCCTGCCCGCGCAGGCGCCTTTGCTGGCCGCGTTCGGCCTGGGCTTGGCCCTGGTGGCCGGGGTCGGCCTGATCGACGACCACCGCCCGCTGTCGGCCTCGCTGCGGCTGGCGGTGCACGCTGTGGCCGCGGCGGTGCTGGCCTACGCGGTCTGGCACGTGCTGGACGCGCCCTGGCTGGCCCTGGGCGCGTTCGTGGCCGCGCTGGCGCTGACCAACGTTTGCAACTTCATGGACGGCATCAACGGCCTGGCCGCCAGCCAGGCCGCCCTGATCGCCGTGGCGCTGGGTTGGCTGGCCGGAGCGCCGGGGCTGTGGCTGGGTCTGGCCCTGGCCGCGGCCTGCCTCGGTTTCCTGCCCTTCAACTTCCCCAAGGCCCGGATTTTCATGGGCGATGTGGGCAGCGGAGCGCTCGGCTATGCCCTGGCCGGGCTCATGGTCCTGGCCGCGACCGTGCTGGGCAGCCGATCAGCGGTCGTCCTGATGCCGCTGTCGGCGTTCCTTATCGACGCGGGCTTGACACTGTTGCGCCGCATGCTGCGTCGGGAAGCGTGGTGGACGGCGCATTCTCAGCATGCATATCAGGTTTGGGCCAGGAGGGTAGGGCACACCAAAGTCACCATCGCCTACGCCATGCACACCCTCGTCGCTGTGCTGGCGCTCCCAGTCCTGCTGCAAACGAGAATGGCTTTCATGTTGTGTACGGTTGCGGCGTGGTATATGTCCGGCGCTTTTTTGTGGTGGTGGTTACAACGCGCCGGCTCCGAGCCGGCGTTGAATTCTCCCGGCAAGGTATAGGGGCATGGAATGAGCTCATGGCGCGATCGTCTTAAAGGTGCACTGCCGCGCATGGCGGTAGTCGCGCACGATCTCGCGATGGTGTGGTTGGTCTGGCAGGCCCTGTACCGTTTGCGCTTCGGCATCATCCCCGCCCCGGTTCCGCTGCCGCTGTGGTCGTCCGAGATCGCGCTGGTGATGGTGGCCCAGGGCCTGGTGTTCTGGCAGGTCGGTCTGTACCGCGGCCTGTGGCGCTTCGCCGGCGTGCCCGACCTTTGGAACATCTTCAAGGCCTGCATGCTCGGTCTGTTCGCGATCGTGCTGGTGCTGTTCCTCTATAACCGCCTCGACACCACGATGCCGCGCACGGTGCTGGTGCTGTATCCGGTGGTGCTGGTGGGCATGCTGGGCGCGCCGCGCCTGCTGTACCGCGCCTGGAAGGACAGCCGCGTCGAACGCGCCGACACCGCCTCGGTGCGCATCCTGATCCTCGGCGCCGGCCGTGCCGGCGAAGCGCTGGTGCGCGACCTGCGCCGCTTCGGCACCTACGAACCCGTCGGCTTCCTCGACGACGCCGCGCGCCTGCGTGGCAGCAAGGTCCAGGGCGTGCCGGTGCTGGGGCGCGTGCCCGAAGTGGCGGAGATCGCGCGCGAGACCGCGGCCAAGCTGCTGGTGATCGCGATGCCGTCGGCCGACGCCAACGCGCTGCAACGGGTGGTGATCGCCTGCGAGCGCACCGGGCTGCCGTTCCGGATGGTGCCGCGCCTGCAGGACGTGCTGGAAGGGCGTTCGCTGCCGGGCGAGTTGAAAGAGGTCGCGATCGAGGACCTGCTCGGCCGCAAGCCGGTACTGCCGGATTGGAAGGCGATCCGCAGCTGGCTGGGCGCGCGTTCGGTGCTGGTCACCGGCGCCGGCGGTTCGATCGGCTCGGAGCTGTGCCGCCAGTGCGCGCGCCACGGCGCACGCCGCATCGCCTTGATCGAGATCGACGAACTCGCCCTGACCCAGACCGAGGCCGCGCTGCGCCGCGACTTCCCCGATCTGGAATACATCCCCATCCTCGGCGACTGCGGCGATCCGGCGGTGATCGCGTTCGCGCTGGGCCAGTCCGAACCCGACGCGGTCTTCCACGCCGCCGCCTACAAGCAGGTGCCGCTGCTGGAAGCGCAACTGCGCGAGGCCGTGCGCAACAACGTGCTCGCCACCGCGACCGTGGCCAAGGCCTGCCGCGAGGCCGGCGTCGGCACCTTCGTGCTGATCTCCACCGACAAGGCGGTCGATCCGGTCAACGTGCTCGGCGCGACCAAGCGCCTGGCCGAGATGACCTGCCAATCGCTGGCCGACCAGCGCTCGACCCGCTTCGTGACCGTGCGCTTCGGCAACGTGCTCGACTCGGCCGGCAGCGTGGTGCCGTTGTTCCGAGAACAGATCCGCAGCGGCGGCCCGGTCACGGTCACCGATCCGGAGGTCACGCGCTTCTTCATGACCATCCCCGAAGCCTGCCAGCTGATCCTGCAGGCCTCGGCGATCGGCACGCACGAGGCGATCTATACCCTCGATATGGGCGAGCCGGTGCCGATCCGCCTGTTGGCCGAGCAGATGATCCGTCTGGCCGGCAAGCAGCCGGGCCGCGACGTCGCGATCATCTACACCGGCCTGCGTCCGGGCGAGAAGCTGCACGAGACCCTGTTTCACGCCGACGAGCGCTACCGCCCGACCCAGCACCCCAAGATCCTGCAGGCCGAGCCGCGCGAGGTGTCCGCCCACGCGATCGAGTCGGCCATCGCACAGCTGCGCGAGGCCTCGGCGCGCTACGACCGCGAATTGCTCAACCAGTTGCTGCGCATGGCGGTGCCCGAATTCGCGCCGGTCGGCGAGCATCCCGACTATGTCGAATCCGCCACCGTGGTGGCGTTCCCCACACGCAACGCCAGGAAGGTTTGATGGCCGCTCGCATCCGCAAAGCCGTATTCCCGGTCGCAGGGCTGGGGACCCGGTTCCTGCCCGCGACCAAGACCGTCCCCAAGGAAATGCTGCCGATCGTCGATCGGCCGCTGATCCAGTACGCCGTCGACGAAGCCATCGAAGCCGGCTGCGACACCCTGATCTTCGTCACCAACCGCTACAAGCACGCGGTCGCCGACTACTTCGACAAGGCCTACGAGCTGGAACAGAAGCTCGAACGCAGCGGCAAGCTCGAGCAACTGGAACTGGTGCGCAACGTGCTGCCTCCGGGCGTGCGGGCGGTGTTCGTGACGCAGGCCGAGGCGCTGGGCCTGGGCCATGCCGTGCTGTGCGCCAAGCCCGTGGTCGGCGACGAGCCGTTCGCGGTGGTGCTGCCGGACGACCTGATCTGGAACCGCGGCCCGGGCGCGCTGAAGCAGATGGCCGACGCGGCCGAAATCTCCGGCGCCAGCGTGATCGCGGTGCAGGACGTGCCGCGCGAGCAGACCGGCAGTTACGGCATCGTCGCCACCGACGGTTTCGCCGCGCGCCAGGGCCGTATCCGCGCCATCGTCGAGAAGCCCTCGCCGGACGTCGCGCCCAGCAACCTGGCCGTGGTCGGCCGCTACGTGCTCAACCCGCGCATCTTCTCCCTGCTGGAGAACACCACGCCTGGCGCCGGCGGCGAGATCCAGCTCACCGACGCGATCGCGGCGATGCTCACCGAGGAGGCCGTCAACGCCTACCGCTTCCAGGGCACGCGTTTCGACTGCGGCACCCACCTGGGCCTGATCGAAGCCACGATCCGTTTCGCTCTGGACCACGAAGTGCTCAGCGACTCGGCGCGCCAGCTGATGCAGAACGCCTTGGCGGAACTGGGCGTGGCGGATCTGGAGTGAGGCGGTAGCTAGAGTGAAGCAACGAGTAACGAGTAGAGGCGGGCAGCTGTCTCACTCGTTACTACTTACTCGCTACTACTTACTCGTTCCTGCCCCTCACCCGCAGCGCCAGAACGTCGCCATCGCCATCGGCCCGCGCAACGCGCGCACGGCGATGGCGGCTCGATCAAGGCGTGCCGCGATGCGCCCGATAGGCCAGCAACGCGCATAGCGCGGCGAACCCGATCCAGAGCGTCACGATCGCAGCGGCCGCGACGCGGCCTGCCAAACCGCCCTCGGGATCGCCGGCCTGCGCGGCACGCGCGCGGCACTCGATCATGACGGTCGCTGGAATCATGCGGATCGCCCAGGCGATCCCTAGCGGAAGCAGGAGCAGGTCGTCCAGATAGCCCAGGACCGGGATGAAGTCCGGAATCAGGTCGATGGGGCTGAGCGCATAGGCCACGATCGCCGCGACCAGCAGCTTGGCGTACCACGGCGTGAGCGGGTGCCGCGCCGCGAGATAGAGCGCATGGATCTCGCGCTTGAGTTCGCGAGCCCGTTGCCGCAATGCATCGATCCACTGCACGTCTTCGACCTCTATGGCGCTTGGGCTGCGGGCACGCATCACGATGTATGCGAAGGCCAGTCAGGGCAACCGTTTCCTGCGCTTACCGTTCACCGGTAATACCAGAGCATCGCCATCGCCAGGACCGCGCACAGGATGGCCAGCACGCTCGCGGCCGCGGCCATGCGCCGCACCCGCACGATCCAGCGCTGCGCGACCACGCCGCGCAGCACGCGCACGTCGCGCAGGGTGCGCCAGTCGCGTGGTGGGAAGCGCCGCTCGGCCTGGGCCGCCGCGGCCAGACGCCGCAAGCTGCGCGCCAACAGCGACAGCGGGACCACCGGCAACAGCGCCAGCGCGACCAGCAGGCCGCGCAGCCAGCGCCGGGTGCGCTGCGGGTCGCCGTCCTGGGCCAGCTGGGTCGCGAGCCCGCTCAGCCAGCCGTCGAGTTGCCACAAGCCGAACAAGGCCAGCACCACGATCGCGGCGATGATCAGCAGGCTGCGCCTGCGATAGGCTAGGTCGGCCGGGTGGATGTCCGCTTCGCGCACTATCGCGTTCCTGTGAGTCCGAGCGTTCCCGCGCATTTCAACAAACCCGACCGCCGCATTCCAGACCGCCCATGACCGTCCCCAGCTACTACCGCGCCACCTTGCCGCCGACGCCCGAACGCCCGGCGCTGCAGGGCCGCCGCGAGGCCTCGGTGTGCGTGATCGGCGGCGGCTTCGCCGGGCTCAACACCGCGCTGGGCCTGGCCGAGCGCGGTGTCGCCGGCGTCGCCCTGATCGAGGCCCAGGGCCTGGGTCACGGTGCCTCCGGTCGCAACGGCGGTTTCGTGTTCGGCGGCTATTCGCGCGGCGAGGACGCGCTGCTGCGCGAACTCGGCCCCGAACGCGCGCGCGCCCTCTATGCGGGCACCACCGAGGCGGTCGAGCTGATTCGCACGCGCATCCATCGCCACGGCCTGGACTGCGACGCGGTCCAGGCCGGCGTGATCTGGGCCAACTGGTTCCGCGATCCCGAGGTCCTGCGTTCGCGCCAACGTCTGCTGGCCGAGCGCTACGGCGCCGAGTGGCGCTGGCTGGCGCAGGACGAACTGCGCGACCTGGTACGCAGCCCGCGCTACCACGACGGCCTGTTCGAACCGCAGGCCTTCCATTTCCACCCGCTCAAGTACGCGCACGGGCTGGCCGCACTGGCCGAGCGCGCCGGCGTCGCCGTGCACGAGCGCACGCCGGCGACCGCGCTGCGCCGCGAGGGCGCTCATTGGCGGGTGACCACGCCGCAAGGCGAGATCGCCGCGCGCCAGGTCGTGCTGGCCTGCGGCGGCTACCTGGCCGGCCTGAGCGCGCGCGTGGACGCGGGCGTGATGCCGATCGCGACCTACGTCATGGTCACCGAGCCCCTGGGCGCGCGCCTGGACGAGGCTCTGCGCACGCGCGCGGCGGTCTACGACACCCGTTTCGCGTTCGACTACTACCGGCCGCTGCCGGACACGCGGCTGCTCTGGGGCGGGCGCATCTCGGTGCTGGACCGCTCGCCGGCGGCGGTGGAGCGCCTGTTGCGGCGCGACTTGCTCAAGGTGTTCCCGCAATTGGAGGGCGTGCGCATCGAGCAGGCCTGGTCCGGCCTGATGAGCTATGCGCGCCACCAGATGCCGCAGATCGGCCAGGTCGAGGACGGCCTGTGGCTGGCCCAAGCCTTCGGCGGCCACGGCGTGGCGCCGACCACCTACGCGGGCGAA
Organism: Lysobacter sp. Root916; assembly: GCF_001429785.1. Classification (GTDB taxonomy): domain Bacteria; phylum Pseudomonadota; class Gammaproteobacteria; order Xanthomonadales; family Xanthomonadaceae; genus Lysobacter. The sequence goes on from NZ_LMJF01000001.1 coordinate 1,102,893, forward strand.
GTGCTGGCCGCGGCGATCGCGCACGGCGATCCTCGCTGGCGCGAGTTCGCCCATTACGGCCTGGTCTCGGCGCTGAAGCCGGCGGGGTTGCTGGGCGCGCAGCTGAGTTACAGCTGGGCCCAGTTCAAGGATCATTGGAAAGATTGGAACGAGGGCAGGCGCGCGTGAGCGAAAACGAAACCACGGTCGCCGGCGGCGATCTGAGCTGGAGCGAGTTCGAGCGGGTGATGCTGTGCGCGGGCACGGTGCTGCGGGTCGAGGCGTTCCCGGAAGCGCGCAAGCCGGCCTGGAAACTGTGGGTGGACTTCGGACCGCACGGCGTGCGCAAGACCAGCGCGCAGGTGAAACAGCTGTACACGGCCGAAGAACTGGTCGGGCGCCAGATCGTCGGCGTGATCAATTTCCCGCCCAAGCAGGTCGGCCCGTTCCGTTCCGAATTCCTGCTCACCGGCTTCCCCACCGACGAAGGCGTGGTGGTCACCGCGATCGAACGGCCGGTGCCGAACGGAACGCGCCTGGCCTGAGCTACCCGCACTGCTCTGGGGTAGGAGCGGCGTAAGCCGCGACCCGCCATCGCAGCAGCGACGCTAGCCTGTGGCGCGGTCGTGGCTTACGCCGCTCCTGCACAAGAGTTGCCGGATTAAAAATGTTTAATCCCACGCCCAGCCGGCCGTAGTCTCGCCGCGCCTAGCCTGCGAACGCGATCGCACCGGTCGCGTCTTAGGGAGAGGCCGTCATGTTCCGTACATCCCTGCTACCGATCGCCGCCGCCTTGCTGTCGCTGAGCCTGGCCGCCGGCGCCACGCAACCCGCAGCGGCCACGCATCCGGCGCCCGCCGCCAAGCCCGCGCCCGCGCGTGCCGCCGTCCAACCGATGGCGGCCGCGGCCAAACCGGCGCCGGCCAAAGCGACCGCGGCGAACCACTGCCGCGATCCCCAGGGCAAGTTCGTGTCCTGCGACAAGCAGGCCGCCAGCAAGCGTTGCCGCGACGCCCAGGGCAAATTCACCGCCTGCCCGAAGTAGTGCGCGCACGACGCCGGCTACCGTGGGCCGGGCGTCGCGCGCCCAGCGTGGTGCGAGGCGAGGGCGGTTCCGGCTGCCCTCGCTTTTTTTGTGGGCCGTAAACGCATCGGGGCGACCGTAGCCGCCCCGATGATTCGATGCGAAGGCCGAGGCCTTCGCTCGATGGCCGAACTCAGAGCGCCTCGAACACGCCCGCCGCGCCCATGCCGGTGCCGATGCACATGGTCACCAGGCCGTACTTCTGCTGACGACGGCGCAGGCCGTGGACGATGGTCGCGGTGCGGATCGCACCGGTCGCGCCCAGCGGATGGCCCAGCGCGATCGCGCCGCCCAGCGGGTTGACCTTGGACGGGTCCAGGCCGCTGTCGCGGATCACCGCCAGCGCCTGCGCGGCGAAGGCTTCGTTGAGCTCGATCCAGTCGATCTGGTCCTGGGTCAGGCCGGCCTGCTTGAGCGCCTTGGGAATCGCCGCGATCGGGCCGATGCCCATCACTTCCGGGCGCACGCCGGCGACCGAGAAGCTGACGAAACGCGCGAGCGGGGTCAGGCCGTAGTCCTTGACCGCCTGGCCGGAAGCCAGCAGCACCGCGGCCGCGCCGTCGCTCATCTGCGAAGCGGTGCCGGCGGTGACCGTGCCGCCGAACTGGCCGTTGCGGAACACCGGCTTGAGCTTGGCCAGCGCTTCCAGCGAAGCGTCGGCGCGCGGGCCCTCGTCCAGCTCGATCAGGCTCTTGCGCAGCTTGATCGTGTTGCCGCTCAGATCGGGCTGGTGCGACAGCACCTCGTAGGGGCTGATCTCGGCGGCGAACTCGCCGGCCTGCTGCGCGGCGATCGCCTTGCGGTGCGAGGCCAGCGCGAACGCGTCCTGGTCCTCGCGCGAGATCTTCCATTCCTCGGCGACCTTCTCGGCGGTGATGCCCATGCCGTAGGCGATGGCGACGTGGTCGTCCTTGAACACGCTGGGGCTCAGCGCGACCTTGTTGCCCATCATCGGCACCATCGACATCGACTCGGTGCCGCCGGCCAGGACCAGATCGGAGTTGCCCAGGCGGATCTCGTTGGCGGCCAGGGCCACGGCCTGCAGGCCGGAGGAGCAGAAGCGGTTGATGGTCTGCGCGGCGATGGTGTTGGGCAGGCCGGCCAGCAGCACGCCGATGCGCGCCACGTTCATGCCTTGCTCGCCCTCGGGCATGGCGCAGCCGATGATGGCGTCGTCGATGCGGTTGAGGTCGATGCCCGGGGCCTGCGCCACCACCGACTTCAACACGTGGGCGAGCATGTCGTCGGGACGGGTGTTGCGGAATACGCCGCGCGGGGCCTTGCCGACCGGGGTGCGGGTGGCGGCGACGATGTAGGCGTCTTGAACTTGCTTGGTCATGGCTTTCTCCGATAGCCGGGAATCGAGAATCGGGAATCGGGAATCGTCGGAGCAAAGGCCCGGCGACATTCCGATTCGATTCTTGCTCCCGGTTCTTCTATGTGGGGGTAGTAGCGGGGAGGCGGGAGAAGAAGCCGCGCTTCTGCGATTCCCGATTCCCCATTCCCGATTCTCAGTTCCTCAGCGGCTTACCGGTCTTGAGCATGTGCGCGATGCGCTCCTGCGTCTTGGGCATCTGCGCCAGGGCGACGAAGTGTTCGCGCTCGAGCTTGAGCAGCCATTCCTCGTCGACCAGCGCGCCGCGGTCGACTTCGCCGCCGCAGATCACGGTGGCGATGCGGGTGGCGATCTCGTAGTCGTGCGGCGAGATGAAGCGGCCTTCCAGCATGTTGACCAGCAGCATCTTGAAGGTCGCGATGCCGACGTCGCCGGCGACCTGGACGCGGCGGCCGGGCAGGGGCGGGCGATAGCCGCTCTCGGCCAGGGCGCGGGCCTGGGCCTTGGCCACGTGCAGCAGTTCGAAGGCGTTGAACACCACCGCGTCGCCGTCGCGCGCCAGCTTGAGCTCGCGCGCCTCGAAGGCCGAGGTAGAGACCTTGGCCATGGCCACGGATTCGAACGCGGTCTTGAGCTGGGCTAACACATCGCCGCCCGGGCCGGCCGCGTCGGAGGCGCGCACCGCGAACTCCTTCAGGCCGCCGCCGGCCGGCAGCAGGCCAACGCCGGCCTCGACCAGGCCGATGTAGCTTTCCAGCGCGAGCACGCTCTTGGCCGCGTGCATCTGGAACTCGCAGCCGCCGCCCAGGGCCAGGCCGCGCACCGCCGCCACCACCGGCACCAGCGAATACTTGATGCGCTGGCTGGTGGCCTGGAAGTTGGCGACCATGGCCTCGAAGCCCTTGAGATCGCCGGCCTGCAGCAGACCGAGCGCGCCGGACAGGTCGGCGCCGGCCGAGAACGGCTCCTTGGGCTGCCAGATCACCACGCCCTTGAACTTCTTTTCGGCGATGCCGATCGCTTCCTGGATGCCGTTGAGCACGTGGTCGTTGACCGTGTGCATCTTGGTCTTGAAGCTGATCACCGCGATGTCGTCGCCGTCGTCGGCCCACAGGCGGATGCCGTCGTTCTCGAACACGGTCTGGCCCTGCGAGAACTTCTCGCCGAGCAGGGCGTCGGGGAAGCGCTGGCGCGCGTAGACCGGGTTGGACGAACGCGCGACCTTGGCGTTACGGCCCGGGCTGTAGCTGCCGTCGGCGCCGTGCACGCCGTCGCGGCCGTCGAACACCCAGTTCGGCAGCGGCGCGGGCGCCATCGCCTTGCCGGCCACGATGTCCTCGGCGATCCAGTCGGCGACCTGCTTCCAGCCCGCGGCCTGCCAGGTCTCGAACGGGCCCAGCGACCAGCCGTAGCCCCAGCGCATCGCGAAGTCGACGTCGCGCGCGGTGTCGGCGATCGATTCCAGGTGGAAAGCGCTGTAGTGGAAGCTGTCGCGGAACACCGCCCACAGGAACTGCGCCTGCGGATGGCTGCTGGCGCGCAGGGCGGCGAACTTCTTGGCCGGGTCGCGCTCCTTGAGCAGGGCGGCGACGTCGGCATCGAGCTCACCGGCCGAGACGCGGTAGTCCTGCGCCTTGAGGTCGAGCACCAGGATGTCCTTGCCGCGCTTGGTGTACACGCCGGCGCCGGTCTTCTGGCCCAGCGCGCCCTTTTCGATCAGCGCGGCCAGCCACTTGGGCGCCTTGAAGTACTGATGCCACGGGTCGTCGGGCAGGGTGTCGGCCATGGTCTTGATGACATGGGCCATGGTGTCCAGGCCGACCACGTCGGCGGTGCGGTAGGTCGCCGACTTCGGGCGCCCGATCGCCGGACCGGTCAGGGCGTCGACGGTGTCGAAGCCCAGGCCGAACTGCTCGGTGTGGTGCATCGCGGCCAGCATCGAGAACACGCCGATGCGGTTGCCGATGAAGTTCGGGGTGTCCTTGGCGATCACCACGCCCTTGCCCAGGGTGGTGGTGAGGAAGGTTTCCAGGCCCTCGAGCACGCTGGCGTCGGTGCCGCGGGCCGGGATCAGCTCGGCCAGGTGCATGTAGCGCGGCGGGTTGAAGAAGTGCACGCCCAGGAAGCGGTGGCGCAGTTCCTCGGGCAGGACTTCGGCCAGCTTGTTGATGCCCAGGCCGGAGGTATTGGAGGCCAGCACGGTGTGCGCGGCCACGAACGGCGCGATCTTCTTGTACAGGTCCTGCTTCCAGTCCATGCGCTCGGCGATGGCCTCGATGATCAGGTCGCAGTCGCGCAGCTGTTCCAGGCCGGTCTCGTAGTTGGCCGCGCTGATGCGCTCGGCCAAGCCCTTGGCGGCGAGCGGGGCGGGGCTGAGCTTGCCCAGGTTGGCGATCGCCTTGGCGACGATGCCGTTGGGGTCGCCCTCCTTGGCCGGCAGGTCGAACAGCACCGTGTCGACGCCCGCGTTGGTCAGGTGCGCGGCGATCTGCGCGCCCATGACGCCGGCGCCCAGGACCGCGGCACGGCGGACAAGCAATTTATTAGACATCGTCTGCAACTCCTTGGATTGATTGCATTTATGTTGCAGCGTCCGGACGGAAACGGAAGCGAGGGCCCCGATGGGGTCGCCCGGACGCGACAGGAAAAAAGCGGCTGGGCGTGGCGCTCAGCTCTTGAAGCCGGCGGCGGCGAAGCGGATCAGTTCGCGGCCCGCACGTTCACGATGCGCCGCCTCGGTGACACCGGCGGGACGCTTGATCAGGCCGAAATCGGCCATGGCATAGGTCAGGGCGCCGGCCAGGAAGTCCAGGCGCCAGTACAGCTCTTCCTTGCTCAGGCCCGGCACCGCGGCCGCGATCGCCTTGGCGAACTCGCGCAGCACGTGGCCGTAATGGTCGGACAGGAACTTGCGCAGGCTGTCGTTCTTCTCGGCATAGGCGCGGGCGACCACGCGCACGAAGGCGGCGCCGCCGTGGCGGTCCTGGGCCAAGGCCAGGGCCGGCTCCACGAACGCGGCCAGGATCGGATCCAGCTCGCCCGGATGCTGCTGCACGGCCTCCTGCAGGGCGCTCAGGCGCTGCCGGCTCATGTCGTCCATGCGTCGGCGGAACACCTCGTTGACCAGGTTTTCCTTGCTGCCGAAGTGGTAGTTGACCGCCGCGATGTTGACGTCGGCGCGGCTGGTCACCTGGCGCAACGAAGTGCCGGTGAAGCCGAACTGGGCGAACAGTTCCTCGGCGGCGCCGAGAATGCGGTCCTTGGTGGAGAAATGCGCGGTGGCGGCCATGGGGCTCCGGGGCTGGGCTGAATCAAACGCTTGTTTGATCCTAGTCCCGCCCCGGCCGGATCGTCAACGGATTTTCAGCACAACCGTGCAAATCGCCTGACCGATCCGGTAGAATTACCGTAGCCATATTGGCTAAACCCGCGTCCTGTCGCGGGTTTTCTGTTATTCTCGGGCCCTCGCAAGGAAGCAGCAGCGGCCCGCCTACCCGGAGAATTTCCATGGCGCTGGAGCGCACCCTGTCCATCATCAAGCCCGACGCCGTCGCCAAGAACGTCATCGGTGAGATCTACACGCGCTTCGAGAAGGCGGGCCTGAAGGTCGTCGCCTCCAAGATGAAGCACCTCTCCAAGCAGGAAGCCGAAGGTTTCTACGCCGTGCACCGCGAGCGTCCGTTCTTCGCCGCCCTGGTCGAATTCATGATCAGCGGCCCGGTGGTGATCCAGGCGCTGCAGGGCGAGAACGCCGTGCTCAAGCACCGCGACCTGATGGGCGCGACCAATCCGAAGGACGCCGCGCCGGGCACGATCCGCGCCGACTTCGCCGACAGCATCGATGCCAATGCCGTGCACGGCTCGGACAGCCTGGAGAACGCCGCGATCGAAATCGCGTACTTCTTCCCGGCCACCGACGTCTACGCGCGCTAAATCGCCGTGACCGAGCTGCGCGCCAACACGAACGATCTTCCGCACGCCGGCGACGCGCCGGCGGCGGCAACGCCCGTGAGCGCGCAAGCCCTCGCCAACGACGTCGCGATCGCGGCGGCGCAGCCGGCCACGCCCGGCTACGTCGCCGTCGATCCGAGCAAGACCAATCTGTTCGATCTCGACCGCGTGTCGCTGGAAGATTTCTTCGAGCAGACCCTGGGCGAGAAGCGCTTCCGCGCGCACCAGGTGATGAAGTGGATCCACCACCGCTACGTCACCGATTTCAACGACATGACCGACCTGGGCAAGGCGCTGCGCGCCAAGCTCGAGCAGCATGCGCAGGTGCGCGTGCCGCAAGTCGTGTTCGACAAGGCCTCGACCGACGGCACCCACAAGTGGCTGCTGGGCATGGACCCCAAGAACGCGATCGAAACGGTGTTCATCCCCGACAAAGGCCGCGGCACCCTGTGCGTGTCCTCGCAGGTCGGCTGCGCCCTGAACTGCCAGTTCTGCTCCACCGCCACCCAGGGCTTCAACCGCAACCTGTCGACCGCCGAGATCATCGGCCAGGTCTGGGTGGCGGCGCGCCATCTGGGCAACGTCCCGCATCAGCAGCGCAAGCTCACCAACGTGGTGATGATGGGCATGGGCGAGCCGCTGGCGAATTTCGACAACGTCGTGCGCGCCATGAGCATCATGCGCGACGACCTGGGCTACGGCCTGGCCAACAAGCGCGTGACCCTGTCCACCGCCGGCATGGTGCCGATGATCGACAAGCTGGGCGAAGTCAGCGACGTCTCGCTGGCGGTCTCGCTGCACGCGGCCAACGACGAGTTGCGCAGCGAACTGGTCCCGCTCAACAAGAAGTACCCGATCGCGCAGTTGATGGAAGCCTGCGTGCGTTACGCGCTGCGCAAGCGCGGCACCTCGGTGACCTTCGAGTACACCCTGATGAAGGGCGTCAACGACCAGCCCCAGCACGCGCGTCAGCTGCTGCGTCTGCTGCGTCAGTTCGACAACGCGGTGCAGATGAAGGACGCCGCCAAGGTCAACCTGATCCCGTTCAATCCGTTCCCGGGCACGCGCTTCGAGCGCCCGGACGACGCCGCGATCCGCAGCTTCCAGAAGCTGCTCAACGACGCCGGCATGATCGCGCCGGTGCGCCGCACCCGCGGTGACGACATCGACGCGGCCTGCGGCCAGCTCAAGGGCCAGGTCATGGACCGGACCCGGCGTCAGGCCGAATTCCGCAAGAAACTCGAATCTCAAGGGCTGGGCGATGCGGCTTGAAGGACGTCCGCTGTGGGTCAAGTGGCCGCTGTTGGCGGCGCTGATCGCGCTCGCCGCGATCTCGCTGTCCGGCTGCAAGCGCCTGACCTTCGTGCGGCCGAACTTCGATAAGGCCAAGTACGAGCACACCGGGCCCGACTACGCGGTGCGCGACGACAAGCGCACCAAGGACGCTTCCTCGGCGCGCACCCGGGTCCAGCTGGCCCAGGCCGCGCTGCGCAACGGCGACCTCGACGGCGCCGAGCGCGACGCCCGCACCGCGCTCAAGGCCGACCCGCGCTCGGTCGACGCCATCACCATCCTGGGCGCGGTCGCCGAACGCCGTGGCGACATGGCCGGGGCAGGGCAGCACTACAAAAAGGCGGTCGATCTCGCGCCCGAGCGCGGCGCTTTCCTCAACAACTACGGCGCCTGGCTGTGCGCCAGCGGCCACGCCGCCGAATCGCTGAGCTGGTTCGACCGCGCCCTGGCCGACAGCGCCTACGCCACCCCGACCGCGGCGCTGGCCAATGCCGGCAGCTGCGCCGCCACCGCCGGCCAGACCCAGCGCGCCGAGCGCGACCTGCGTACCGCGCTGGCGCTGGACGCCAACAACGCGCTGGCCCTGGGCGGCCTGGCGCGGATCGAGCTGCAGCAGGGCAATGCCTTCGAGGCCCGGGCTTTTTCTGAACGCAGGCTGGCTGCCGCCCCGGCGGATCCGGACGCGCTGGTGCTTGCGTCACAAATCGAACAAAAACTCGGCGACACGGCTGCCGCCGCAAGATACGTTCAGCGTCTACGGGCGGAGTTCCCTGACGCGCAGGGCTCCGGGACAGGGGATGACGGTAAGCGATGATGCTTTCTAACGAAGTCGCGCCTGACGGCGGGGGTAGCTGTGGCGCGCGCCTGAAACTCGCCCGCGAACGGGCCGGTCTGTCGCACGCGGACGTGTCCGCGCGCCTCAAGATGCCGACCCGCGTGGTGCAGGCGCTGGAAGAGGACGACCTGTCGCGCATCGGCGCGCCGGTGTTCGTGCGCGGCCAACTGCGCAGCTATGCGCGCCTGCTCGGGGTCGATCTGGAACCCGAACTCGACCGCGTCGCCGTCGCCCAACTGGCGCCGTCGCAGCTGGTCAGCCACACCCACACGCCGCGCTACCGCCGCGTGTTCGAACAGGCCACCCGCCGCGCGATCTACATCGTGCTGACCGCCGCGATCGCGGTGCCGGTCTGGCTGGCCACGCGTCCGCACCTGGACAGCAACCTGGCCGTGCAGTCGCTGGACGTGCCGGCCAGCGCGCTGAGCGCCGGCGCCACGCCCTCCACCGAACCCGCCGCCGCGGCCCAGCGCACCCCGCTGATCGCCTCGATGGCGCCGCTGCCGGCCGCGCCGGCGGCGCAAGCGCAGACCGCCTTGTCGCTGAACTTCACCGGCGACAGCTGGGTGCAGGTCTACGCGACCGACGGCAGCACCCTGGAACAGGGCCTGCTAGGCGCCGGCGAACGCCGCAGCTACGCCGCCGGCGAAGTCGCGCGCGTGGTGCTGGGCAACTCGTCCGCGGTCGAAGTGCAGCAGGCGGGCCAACCCGTCGATCTGGCGCCGTTCAGCCGCGCGAACGTCGCGCGCTTTACGCTATCCTCTGACGGTTCCCTCGCGCCGGTCTCCGACTGACCCGCGACGCGGGTCTGCGCATGCCCCGGTAATCCGGCATGTCCCTCACTGGCCCGCACTGCGGGCCGGTTATATTCCTTTGGGCTCCAGCCGGTCGGCGGAGCGAGATGAACGATGGCGATCGACGATCTGGCTGACGAACACGAACAAAGCGAACGCGTACTGGAGTGGCTGCGCCGCAACGGCGCCGGACTGATCGGCGGCATCGCCCTGGGCTTGGCCGCGATCGGCGGTTGGAAGTGGTGGGAGAACCATCAGGTCCAGCAGCAGGCGCAAATCGCCAACCAGTATCAGGCCGCGCTCGACGCGATCGAGGCCAAGGACAAGGGCGCCGAAGCCAAGGTCAAGGCGCTGGGCCAGAACACCTATCACACGCTCGCCGCGCTGCGTCTGGCGCAGTCGCAGGTGGTCGCCAACCAGCGCGACGCCGCGATCGCGACCCTGCGCTCGATCCAGAGCGACGAGCCGGCCATCGCCGAGATCGTCAATCTGCGCCTGGCGCGTCTGTTGATCGACGCCAAGCAGGCCGACGCCGCGCTCAAGCTGCTGGCCAACGCAACCACGCCCACCGCCATCGCGGTGCGCGGCGACGCGCAACTGGCCCTGGGCCAGCGCGCCAAGGCGCAGGAAGCGTATACGCAGGCGATGACCAAGCTGGACGTGGCCTCGCCGCAGCGCCGCCTGCTCGAACTCAAGCTCACCGAAGCCGGCGGTTCCCCGGTCAAGCCCGAGGCCAAGTCTTGATGAAGGTTGCAGCCATGCCCCCCAGCCGCACCGTAGTCCGCGTTTCCGCCGTCCTGATGTGCGCTTTCGCGCTGGCCGGCTGCTCCACCGTCAAGGGCTGGTTCGGCGGTAGCAAGAAGGACGACGGCAAGCCCAACGAGCCGGTCGAACTGACCGACATCACCCCGACCGCCAACGTCGCCAAGCTGTGGTCGACGCATGCCGGCAAGGGCGAGGACCGCATGGGCGTGCGCCAGGGCCCGGCCATCGCCGACGGCCGCGTCTACGCCGCCGCGATCGAGGGCGGCGTGCACGCCTTCGACCTGCAGACCGGCAAGTCGATCTGGGACTACCTGCCGATGCGTCAGGGCGAGGACGCCAAGAAGAAGGACAAGGACATCCGCCTCTCCGGCGGCCCCGGCGTAGGCGAAGGCCTGGTCGTGGTCGGCAGCCTGGAAGGCGACGTGATCGCGCTGGACGCCGCCAGCGGCGCCGAGAAGTGGCGCGCCAAGGTCGGCAACGAAGTCATCGCCGCGCCCGCCGTCGGCATGGGCCTGGTGTTCGTGCGTTCCAACGACGGCCGCCTGAGCGCGTTCGACGCCGCCAGCGGCGAGCGCCGCTGGTTCTGGACCCGCGACGTGCCGATGCTGTCGCTGCGCGGCAACGACGCGCCGGTGCTGGGCCCGGGCTTCGTCTTCGTCGGCAACGACGACGGCACCGTGGTCGCGCTGTCGGCCACCGACGGCCGCCCGATGTGGGAACAGGCCGTGTCGCAGCCGGAAGGCCGCACCGAGCTGGACCGCATGGCCGACATCGACGGCACCCCGGTGCTGGAAGGCAGCACGCTGTACGCAAGCAGCTTCAAGAAGCAGACCCTGGCGATCGACGGCCCCAGCGGCCGCCCGATGTGGAACAGCGAGCACGGCGGCGCCGGCCGGATCGGCGTCAGCGCCGACCGTCTGGTCGTCACCGATCCCACCGGCACCGTGTTCGGCCTGGACAAGGCCGGCGGCAGCGCGATGTGGCAGCAGGCCGGCCTGGCCCGTCGCAACGTCACCGGCGCCGCGATCCAGGGCGATTACGCCGTGGTCGGCGACTTCGACGGCTACGTGCATTGGCTGAAGCTCGACAACGGCGAGTTCGCCGCGCGTCAGCGCGTCGGCGGCAAGGCCCTGCGCGCCGCGCCGGTGGTCTCCGACGGCGTCCTGGTGGTGCAGAACGTCGAAGGCGAGCTGACCGCGTTCAAGCTGCAGTAAAGCCGGGATTCGGGATTCGGGAGTAGGGATTCGCAAGAGCGGATCCCGAAGCGGCGCGGTTTGCGCCGTTCGGCTCGACCCACCGTCAGGTAGGGCCCGGGCGGCGTATGCCGCTCCGGGCCGTTCGTTTGTGGCCTTTAAGCGCGCCCTTTACCAGCGCGGCAAAACGCCGGGGCGGCCGCTCTGGCACTATGTACCGCTATGCCCCTCGGAAATCCGGCCGCGAGCCCCTGGGCTCCGCGCTTGTGCTTTTCCGAATCCCGAATCCCGATTCCCAAATCCCGGCTCTAAATCATGCTTCCGTTAGTTGCCCTCGTTGGCCGCCCCAACGTCGGAAAATCCACCTTGTTCAACGCGCTCACGCGCAGCCGCGATGCGCTGGTCCACGACCAGCCCGGCGTCACGCGCGACCGTCACTACGGCGTCTGCCGCCCCGAGGGCCTGCGCCCGTTCGCGGTGGTCGACACCGGCGGCATCGCCGGCGAGGACGAAGGACTGGCCGGCGCGACCGCGCGCCAGGCCCGCGCCGCCGCCGAGGAGGCCGACCTGGTGCTGTTCATCGTCGATGGCCGCGAAGGCGCCTCGGCCCTGGACGACGACATCCTCAAGTGGTTGCGCAGGGCCGCGCGTCCGACCTTGCTGGTGGTCAACAAGACCGACGGCATCGACGTCCAGGCCGCGCTCAACGATTTCGCCCGTTACGGCTTCAGCGACCGCGTCGCGGTGTCCTCGGCGCATCGCCAGGGCATCGACCGCCTGCTCGAGGAAGTGCTGGCCAAGCTGCCGGAAGAGGGCACCCAGGCCGAGCTCGACAGCGACCCCTCGCGCATCCGCGTGGCCTTCATCGGCCGCCCCAACGTGGGCAAGTCGACCCTGGTCAATCGCCTGCTCGGCGAAGAACGCATGATCGCCTCCGAAGTGCCGGGCACCACCCGCGATTCGGTCGCCATCGACATGGAACGCGACGGCCGCCTGTACCGGCTGATCGACACCGCCGGCCTGCGCCGCAAGTCGCGCGTCGAGGAAGCGGTGGAGAAGTTCTCCATCATCAAGACCCTGCAGGCGATCGAGCAGTGCCAGGTCGCGGTGGTGATGCTGGACGCGGGCGAGGGCGTGACCGACCAGGACGCCAGCGTGCTCGGTTACGCGCTGGACGCCGGCCGCGCGCTGGTGGTGGCGGTCAACAAGTGGGACGGCCAGACCGACTATCAGCGCCAGCAGACCGAAAACCTGTTGGTGCGCAAGCTCGCCTTCGTAGACTGGGCCGAAGCGGTGCGCATCAGCGCCAAGCATGGCTCCGGCCTGCGCGAGCTGTTCAAGGCCGTGCACCGCGCCCACGACTCGGCGACCCGCGAGTTCGCCACCGCCGAGGTCACCAAGGCGCTGGAAATCGCCTACGAGACCAATCCGCCGCCGGTGGTGCGCGGTCACGTCGCCAAGCTGCGCTACGCCCACCCGGCGGCCAGCAATCCGCCCACCTTCGTCGTCCACGGCACGCGCCTGCGCACCCTGGCCGACAGCTACAAGCGCTACCTGGAAAACTTCTTCCGCAAGCGCTTCAAGCTGGTCGGCACGCCGGTGCGCTTCATCTTCAAGGAAGGCACCAACCCTTACGAGGGCAAGAAGAACGTGCTGACCGAGAAGCAGGTGGCGAAGAAGCGGCGCTTGATCCGGCATGTGAAGCGCGGGAAGTGAGGCGGGCGCGCAGGTGTTGCGCGCTCGACTGAGATAGCTCGTAGTAGCGTAGATACCCGCTCCTCAGCGTCGTCATTCCCGCGAAAGCGGGCTCCGCTTCACTTCGGCGGAGCCGAACATCCAGTGGCTTTAGCGCCATGCAGCGATGATCGTCGTTAGTTCCCTAGCAGCGTCTAATTCCATGGCTGTTCTTTGCCACTACTCGACATCTTGTAGCGCTCGCTAAAGTCACTGGATGTTCGGCTCCGCCGAAGTGAAGCGGAGCCCGCCTTCGCGGGAATGACGAGCAAAAGCGCGCGGTGCTTGCGGGCTTGCACTGCTAGTTCGTCTTCGGAGTCGATCCCAAGCCAATGCGAGCGCAGCCTGCCAACGTTATCGCCCCCTCCGACCTAACCCTAGGCCTCCTAGCCGGTGGCCGCGCCACTCGCCTCGGCGGCCTCGACAAGGCCTGGCTAGAACGCGACGGCGTGCCGCAAGTCCTGTATCTCACCCAGCGCTACGCAGCCCAAACCAGCGCGACCCTGATCAGCGCCAACCGCGACCTCGACCGCTATACCGCCCACGGCCTGCGCGCCGTCCCCGACCCGCATCCCGACCTGGGCCCGCTGGGCGGCCTGGAAGCGCTGGCCGCGGCCACCGCCACGCCCTGGTTGTTCACACTGCCGGTCGATGCCTTGAACCCGCCCGACGATCTGCTCGCGCGCCTCGCGGCCGCCGGCCCGCACGGCGCCTGCGCGATCGACGACGACGGCCTGCAACCCTTGTTCGCGCTCTGGCACGTGGACAGCCTGCGCCCGACGCTGCGCGAGGCGCTCGCGCAGGGCCGCCTCGCGGTGCAGCGGCTGCAGACCGATCTGGGCATGGCGCGCGTGCGCTGCGATGGCCTACGCTTCGGCAACCTCAACACGCACGACGATCTGGCCGCGGCCGGGATCGTCGCGCCCGCACGCGATTGATCGAAGCCATGCATGAGTTCCCGACCGGTCTGAGCTACGACGAAGCGCTGGCCATCGTCGCCGAGGTCGCGGCCACGCACCGCCTCGACACCGAAAGCCTGGCCCTGCCGCGCTGCCACGGCCGCGTGCTGGCTCAGGACGTGGACGCGCCGCTGGCGTTGCCGCCGTTCGACAACAGCGCGATGGATGGTTACGCCTTCCGCCATGCCGATCTGGCCGGGCAGGGCGACGGCCTGCGTCTGGCCGGCGAGCAGTTTGCGGGCGCCGCGCTCGCGCCGGCGCTGGACGCGGGCCAGTGCCTGCGCATCACCACCGGCGCAGCGTTGCCGGCGGGCGCCGACACGGTCGCGATCAAGGAAAACGTGCGGCTCGACGGCGAGCGCGTGCGCATCCCGGCCGACACAGTCCCTGGCGCCAACGTGCGCTACGCCGGCGAAGACGTGCGTGTGGGCGACCGTGTGCTGCACGCGGGCCAGGCGCTGACGCCGGCGCGGGTGTCGCTGGCTGCCTCGCTGGGGCTGCCCTCGCTGCGCGTGGCGCGGCGCCCGACCGTGGCGGTGTTCACCACCGGCGACGAACTGGTCGAACCCGGACTGCCGCTGGGACCGGGTCAGATCCACGACAGCAATCGCGACCTGCTGATGGGCTTGCTGCGCGCCGACGGCCTGGAGCCCACCGCCTGGCCGCGCCTGCCCGACGATCCGCGCCAGGTCGAGATCGCGCTGCGCGACGCCGCCTGCGCCTTCGACCTGATCCTGACCTGCGGCGCGGTCTCGGCCGGCGAAAAGGACCATGTGCCGGCCGTGCTGGCGCAGTTTGGGCGTACCCATTTCTGGAAGGTGCGCATGAAGCCAGGCATGCCGCTGCTGTTCGGCAGCCTGGACCAGGCCCGCTTCCTCGGCCTGCCGGGCAATCCGGTCTCGGTGATGGCGACCTATCTGACCTTCGGACGCGCGCTGATCGACGGCCTGCAAGGCCGCAGCGAGCCGCGCCCGCGCTGGCGCGCGCGCCTCGCCGATGCGGTCGACAAGACCCACCCGCGCCGCGAGTTCATCCGCGCGCGCCTGTCCGCGGGCGAGGACGGCAGCCTGTACGCCGATCCCAATCCCGCCACCGGCTCGCACCGCCTGCGCGCGGCCGCCGATTCCAATGCCCTGATCGTGATCGGCGAAGGCCCGCAACGCCTGGCCGCCGGCGCGGTGGTCGAGGTGCTGCCGTATTGATGCGCGCAACGCTGCGTCGCCGCCCGCGCCGCACAGCGCCACCGCGAAGGCGGATAATCGCGGCATGAGCATCGAACGCATCACCCCGGCCGAAGCCTTGCGCCGGCAACGCGCGGGCGCGGTATTGATCGACGTGCGCGAAGCCCACGAACGCGCCGCCGGCCGCGCCGAGCACGCGCTGGGCGTGGCCCGCACCGAGCTGGAAACCGACCCCGCCGCCAGCGTCGCCGACCGCGACGCCGAGGTCCTGCTGATCTGTCAGTCCGGCGCGCGTTCGCTGCTGGCCGCGCAGGCGCTGCTAGAGGCCGGTTACACGCGCGTCGCCTCGGTCGACGGCGGCACCGCGCGTTGGATAGCCGAGGGCCTGCCGCTGGCGCCGCCGGATGCGCAGGCCGATTTCTACGACCGCTATTCGCGCCACCTGCGTCTGCCGGAAGTGGGCGAGGACGGGCAGCGCCGTCTGCTGGCCGCGCGCGTGGCCATGGTCGGCGCGGGCGGCCTGGGTTCGCCGGCCGCGTATTACCTGGCCGCGGCGGGCATCGGCACGCTGGTGCTCGCCGACGACGACCATGTCGATCGCAGCAACCTGCAGCGCCAGATCCTGCACACCGAAGCGCGCGTCGGCACCCCCAAGGTCGATTCCGCGCGGATCGCGCTGACCGCCTTGAATCCGCACATCGAGGTGATCGCGTTCCCCGAGCGCATCGATTCGGGCAACGTCGAGCGCCTGATCGCCGACGCCGATGTGGTCATCGACGGCGCCGACAATTTCCCGGTGCGCTATCTGCTCAACGACGCCTGCGTGAAGCTGGGCAAGCCGCTGATCTACGGCGCCGTGCATCGCTTCGAAGGCCAGACCAGCGTGTTCGACGCCGGCCGCCAACGCGGCCAGGCGCCGTGCTACCGCTGCCTGTTCCCGGAGCCGCCGCCGCCGGAAGCCGCGCCCAACTGCGCCGAGGCCGGCGTGCTCGGCGTGCTGCCAGGGGTGATCGGCCTGTTGCAGGCGACCGAGGCGATCAAGCTGATCCTGGGCTTGGGCGAACCGCTGCGCGGACGCCTGCTGCATTTCGACGCGCTGGGCATGCGCTTTCGCGAAACCCGCCTGCGTCCCGATCCGGGCTGCGCGGTGTGCGCGCCGGGCCTGGCCTTCCCGGGTTACATCGACTACGCCGCGTTCTGCGCCGCGCATTGAGCGCGGCGATGTGAAAACGGCCGACACACGGACTGTGCGACGTTCGCTCCATCGGGGATAGCCGATGGAGCGGAGCATGCTGGCAGGGTGGGCGACGATAGCGCTGTGGCTGGCCATGGCCCTGATACCCGCGCACGCCAGCGGCGTCTGCGTTCCCACCGCCGGGCCCGACAGCTACGCCAACCGCATCGCCGCGATCGCCTGCCAGGAGAACGCGCTGTGGTTCGGCGCCTTCATCGACGGCGACGGCCGCCTGGCCAGCACCACCGTCGCCGAAGCCGAGACCTCGCGCCTGCGCGACGCCAGCACCCCGGCCTGGCGCCGCGTCGCCGACTATTGGAAGGGCAGCGGCCTGCTGTGGCAGATGAGCAGTTTCGCCGGCGCCAGCGAATGCGGCTATTCGCCGGCCGCCGATCCGGTCCAGATGCGCGTCGCCAACGCCTCCTGCCGCGCCTTCCTGATCGACAACCCCTGGTCGGCGGTGTTCGTGTCCTACGTGATGAACCGCGCCGGCGTGCCCAACTTCCGCGCCTCGGCCAGCCACATCGATTACGTACGCGACGCCTACCTGCATCCCGATAGCAGCCCGTACACCTTCGCCGATCCCGACACCACCGCGCCCGCGCTGGGCGATCTGCTGTGCTTCGTGCGCGCCTCGTCCACGCCGTTCGGGTACGCGGGCCTCAAGGCCTTCCTCGATCGCGACCAGGGCGCCTTGAACATGCACTGCGATATCGCCGCCAGCATCGACGGCGGCAAGCTCTATCTGATCGGCGGCAACGTGCTGCAGAGCGTGACCCTGCGCGAGCTCAACCTCAATGCGGGCGGCCTGCTGTGGGCCTTGCCGCGCCGCGACGGCGCGCCCGCGGACTGCCGCCCCGGTCACGAGCAGGGCTGCAGTTTCAATCGCCAGGACTGGGCCGTGCTGCTCAAGCTCAAGACCATGGTGCCGACCACGCCGGCGCCGACCCTGACGCCGGTGCGCAATTGCTGCGAGGTCTGCCCGCTGCCTATTCCCGACGGCATGCAGCGCTGCCCGATCGCACCGGCTGCGTCGCCGCTGCCGGAAGCGCCCGCGCCGGCGAACTAGCGCGCCGCGTCCGCCACCGCGAAGAACTCGCGCAAGGCCTGCTCGAACGCCGGCTGCTCGCCGATGCTGCTGTGGTCGGCATAGGACAGCGCGACCACTTTGGGCGGTGTCGCCAGCGCCGCGATCAGGCGGTCGGTGTTGCCGGCCGGGATCACTTGGTCGAGGCCCGCGCGCAGCACCAGGGTCGGTCCGCGATAGCCCGCCAGCCAGCGCGCCGAGTCGAAACGGTCGCGCACCAGCCAGCCCACCGGCAGCAGCGGATAATGCGACTGCGCGACCGCGGCCAGGCTGTCGAACGGGGTCACCAGGGCCAGCCGCGCCACCGGCCGCTGCGAGGCGACGTGGCTGGCCACGCCGCTGCCCAGGCTGCAACCGATCACGTCGATGGGCTGGCCCGGATGCGCGGCGCGCACGCGGTCGTAGAAGCTCAGCGCGTCGCCGAACAAGGCCGCCTCGCTGGGCTGGCCGTCGCTGGCGCCGAAGCCGCGGTAGGCGAGCAGATAGACGCTGCGATCGGGGAACAAACGTGCGAGCTGGTCGCGGCGCGCCTCGATGCGCTCGGCGTTGCCGCCGAAGTAGAGCAGGGGGCGCGGCGCGTCCGGGTTCACCGCCCAGCCGCGCAACTGCACGCCCTCGCGTTCCAGCACGAAATCGGTGCTGGCCGGATCGACGCGCGTGTACTGGCCGTAATAGATCAGATCGCGCTGCTTGGCGTACATCAGGCCGCAGATGCCGGCGTAGACCACCGCCGGCAACCCCAACATCGCCATCAAGGCATGCCGCGAGACTTTGAGCGCCATCGTCTCCCCCTGGCCGATACCGCGGTTGCGAACGGTTACGACTATGACCAACGTCGAACGCGTCTGGCAACGGGCGTCCGATGGGCCAACCTAATGGAGCATGCACAGGCTACCGTTGAACACACCTGGCGCAGGGGTGTCAGCCCAGAAAACTTACGTAGTCTATTTGACCGGCAAAGAAAGCTGAGGATTAGTCTTCTTTAAAGCTTGAACACTTAGCAGGCGGGCCTCACCTATGGTGCTAAGTTTCCAGTAAGTTTTTCGGTCCGCGACAGCCCTCCGTTTTGTCCCGGGAATCATCTGGCCTAAAGCACGCAACTGCACTTTAATCTGGTCAATGGTAAGGTGGGTTACAATAACATCAGAGAAGCTCATTTCAGAGCCTGGTAGCGCGATTTCAAGTGCGTGATAAAAGCATAAATGAATCTTTTCAATCAGCTCTTCGTTACTGCACTCCGCCAGTAACGTTGGCCCGACATAAGCCAGTACCTCATCCCATGTAACCGTGACTTCGTGCCAACTGGTATCGCCACTGTGTCTGTAGGCCACGCTAGCTGCAAATTCATCATCCCCCCCTGCGATACCTTCCAGTGACTGAGTGGTTTCAGCCGATGCTATTTTTGCCAGCTCCGCTTCGAGCTCCAAGATTCGAGCTTTATATGCAGCTAATTCCAGTCTCGTTCCTTCATCAGCAGCAAAAGCCCCGGGCACCCAGCCATCTGAAGGATGGTTCTTTCGCAGAGAAACCATAGCGCGAGAAACTTTGCTGCCCAGGTCTTCGGGTGTTGCCCAATACTTGCAGTGGTGATTTCCCTCAATTTTCGATCTGAATTTCGATAGACGCTCGCGCGCAGTTTGGTCGGTGTCGCATTTTCCGGCTGAAATTTTGCTGGGATCGGAGTGCAAGAAAGAAATTATTGGCTTTCCACTCGCGACGGCATAGTCATACTCTTTTTCTGTGTAACTCAATCCGCTGCTATCCATTGAGCCATATCTGCCTGCGACTACTAAGCAGTAGTAGTCGGAGTCATCTATCACATGCTTAATGAGCTCCCAGGCTGCCTCATTGGTGGCCGGAAACATTTCCATTCCAGCCGGGAAGCAGTCAAGCTCAAGCAGCGCCTGTATTATCTCACTCCTCTCTTCTGTCAGGTCCGAGAATGTGGATGAAATAAAAACTTGATGCCTTCTTTCCATGCTTCCCCCCAGAAAATTCACGTCCGTTTATTTTTGTAGTCAGTCCGACTCGCTTGCTTTGTATCACTCATCGCGGATGGGTGCGCTACACGCCCTCGAGGGCGGCCAGTTGCCCTTGCGTGGTCGCGTAACTAGTCACAAAGCGCAGGAAACGCTGCTCGGCGGCGATCGCGAAACCCTCGGGCAGGCCGCAGCTGGACCAACCCGCGCAGACGATGCCGGCCTCGCGCCAACGCGCGTCCAGCGCCGCCGGTACCACCGCGAACACCTCGTTGGCCTGGGTCGGCCAGGGCAGGCGCACGCCGGGCACGGCGGCCAGCGCCGCGGCCAGGCGCGCCGCCATCGCATTGGCGTGCAGGGCGTTGTCGCGCCAATGCCCGTCCTGCAGATAGGCGGCCATCTGCGCGCCGAGCAGGCGGCTCTTGGACAGGGTGTGACCGGCGCGCTTGCGCTGGAACGGCAGCGACGCGGCCAGCGCCGGATCGAACATCAGCACCGCCTCGCAGGCCAGCGCGCCGTTCTTGGTCGCGCCGAACGTGATCGCGTCGAAGCCGGCCTGCCAGCTCATCGCCGCGGCGCTGCAGTCCAGCGCCACCATCGCGTTGGCGTAGCGCGAGCCGTCCAGGTGGCAGCGCAGGCCGTGCTGGCGCGCCAGCGCGGTCAGCGCCTGCAGCTCGTCCAGGCTGTACAGCGTGCCGGCCTCGGTGACCTGCGACAGCGACAGCGCCGCCGGCTGCACGCTGCGCGCGACGCCGGGGCTCAGGCGGGCTAGGGCGTCGGTCAGGCCGGCGGGGGTGATCTTGCCGGCCACGCCGGGTATGCCGATCAGCTTGGCGCCGCCGCTGTAGAACTCGGGCGCGCCGCACTCGTCTTCGAGGATGTGGCTTTCGGCGTGGCATAGCACCGCGCCCCAGGGCGGACACAGCGCGGCCAGCGCCAACGCGTTGGCGGCGGTGCCGGTGGCGGTCAGGCAAACCTGTAGCGGTCGCTCGAACAGTTCGGCCAGCGCGGCCTCGGCCTGGGCGCAGTAGCGGTCGGCGCCGTAGGAGGGTTCGGCGTCGGCGTTGGCGCGCACGATCGCATCCAGCACCTGGGCGCTGGCGCCGACCACGTTGTCGCTGGCCAGATTGATACGGGAGGCGGCCCCGGTCATCGCGGATGCGCGCGCTGCGCGGCCTCGAACGCGGCCAACTGCTCCGGGGTGGCCTCGGCCTGGTGCTGCGCCTTCCATTGCGCGAAGGGCTGGCCATAGACCGCCTCGCGCGCTTCGTCGCGGGTCATGCCGATGCCGCGCGACTCGGCGGCCTCGCGGTACCAGTCGGCCAGGCAGTTGCGGCAGAAGCCGGCCAGGATCATCAGATCGATGTTCTGCACGTCCGGGCGGTCCTGCATCAGGTGCTGGCGCAGGCGCCGGAACGCGGCGGCCTCGATGGCAAGGGTGTCGTGATCGATTTCGTTCATGGCGGCTCGGTTGGTGCGTCGTGAATGGGGGATAATGCGCGGCCCAGAACCCGACGCCAATCCCGCCTCATGACGTCCGCTCCGACCCCGGCCCGCATCCTCGACGGCAAACGCATCGCCGAGGACTTGCTCGACAATCTCAAGGCCCGGGTCGACGCACGCGTGGCGGCCGGCCTGTCGCGCCCCGGCCTGGCCGTGGTCCTGGTCGGCAACGACCCGGCCTCCAGCGTCTACGTCAAGAACAAGCGCCGCGCCGCGCAGAAGGTCGGCATTCGCGCGATCGACTACGACCTGCCGGCCAGTACCAGCGACGCCGAGCTGCTGGCCCTGGTCGACCGCCTCAACGCCGATCCCGAGGTTCACGGCATCCTGGTCCAGCTGCCGCTGCCGGACCGCCGCGACGGCACCGCCCTGATCCACCGCATCGACCCGCGCAAGGACGTCGACGGCTTCCACCCCGAGAACGTCGGCCACCTCGCGCTGCGCCAGTTCGGCCTGCGCCCGTGCACCCCGCGCGGCATCACCACGCTGCTGGGCTATACCGACCGCCCGGTGCGCGGGCAGAGCGCCACCATCGTCGGCGTCAGCAACCACGTTGGCCGGCCGATGGCGCTGGAGCTGCTGATCGCCGGTTGCACCGTCACCAGTTGCCATAAATTCACCCCGCCCGAGGTGCTGGAAGCCTCGGTGCGCGGCGCCGACATCCTGGTGGTGGCCGCCGGCCGCCCGGGCCTGATTCCGGGCGAGTGGGTCAAGCCTGGCGCGGTGGTCATCGATGTCGGCATCAACCGCCTCGACGACGGCCGCCTGGTCGGCGATATCGGCTTCGAGGCCGCCGCCCAGCGCGCCAGCTGGATCACCCCGGTCCCCGGCGGCGTCGGCCCGATGACGGTCGCCACGCTGATGCAGAACACCCTGGAAGCGGCCGAGGCTTCCGACACCTAAGCTTCGCGGCTTCGGGGTAGGAGCGGCGTAAGCCGCGACCACGAAGCTACGGCCACCTGCGCGGGTCGCGGCTCACGCCGCTCATACCCCTAGGCCGGCACCGAACCCGCATCTGGTGGCCCGGGCCCGGGGCGCACCCAGCCCTAGTGGCGCATCCGCCCGCGGAACGCCGAATTCCACCCGTCGCCCCAGCGCCGCGGCTGCGATTCGGGTTACAATGGCTCGCTTCATCCTCCCGGGACCGCCCATGCTGCGCATCCAGGCTGAAGCGCTTACTTACGACGATGTGTCTCTCGTCCCCGCGCATTCGAATGTCCTGCCTAAGGACGTAAACCTCTCCACGCGCCTGACCCGCGACTTGTCGATACGCCTGCCGATTTTGTCGGCGGCCATGGACACCGTCAGCGAGGCCCGTCTCGCGATCGCGCTGGCCCAGCTGGGCGGCATCAGCATCCTGCACAAGAACATGAGCCTGGAAGCCCAGGCCGCGCAGGTCGCCAAGGTCAAGAAGTTCGAGGCCGGGGTGATCCGCGAACCGTTCACCGTGGGGCCGGCGACCACCATCGGCGAAGTGCTCAAGCTGACCCGCGCGCGCAACATCTCCGGCGTGCCGGTGGTCGACGGCGGCCAGTTGGTCGGCATCGTCACCAGCCGCGACATGCGTTTCGAGACCAAGCTGGACGATCCGGTCCGTCACATCATGACCAAGCGCGATCGCCTGGTCACAGTGCACGAAGGCGCCAGCGACGAGGAAGTGCTGCAGCTGCTGCACAAGCACCGCATCGAAAAGATCCTGGTGGTCAACGACGGTTTCGAGCTACGCGGCCTGATCACGGTCAAGGACATCCAGAAGAAATCCGACAACCCCAACGCCGCCAAGGACAGCGCCGAGCGCTTGCTGGTCGGCGCCGCGGTCGGCGTCGGCGGCGACACCGAAGCGCGCGTGGAAGCGCTGGCCATGGCCGGCGTGGACGTGATCGTGGTCGATACCGCGCACGGCCATTCGCAGGGCGTGCTGGAGCGGGTGCGCTGGGTCAAGAAGAACTTCCCGCAGTTGCAGGTGATCGGCGGCAACATCGTCACCGGCGACGCCGCGCTGGCGCTGATGGATCATGGCGCCGACGCGGTCAAGGTCGGCGTGGGCCCCGGTTCGATCTGCACCACGCGCGTGGTCGCCGGCGTCGGCGTCCCGCAGGTCACCGCGGTGGCGATGGTGGCCGAAGCCTTGCAAGACCGCATCCCGCTGATCGCCGACGGCGGCATCCGCTATTCCGGCGACATCGGCAAGGCGCTGGTCGCGGGCGCGTCCACGGTGATGGTCGGCGGCCTGTTCGCCGGCACCGAGGAAGCGCCGGGCGAGATCGAGCTGTTCCAGGGCCGCAGCTACAAGAGCTATCGCGGCATGGGCAGCCTGGGCGCGATGGAGCAGGGCTCCAAGGACCGTTATTTCCAGGATGCTTCCGACGCCGACAAGCTGGTGCCCGAAGGCATCGAAGGCCGCGTACCGTACCGCGGCTCGCTCGGCGGCGTGGTCCACCAGCTCGCCGGCGGCCTGCGCGCCACCATGGGCTACGTGGGCTGCGCGACGATCGAGGAGATGCGCAAGAACCCCAGCTTCGTGCGCATCACCAACGCCGGCGCCCGCGAAAGCCACGTGCACGACGTCCAGATCACCAAGGAACCGCCGAACTATCGCGCCGGCTAAGCCGGCGCGCGGGATTGGGGATTCGGGATTCGAGATTCGGCGAAGCCGGTCCGTTCCCATCCCAGCGTTCCGCTTTGACGAATCCCGAATCCCCATTCCCGAATCCCGGCTCTCATGACTGACATCCACAGCGACAAGATCCTGATCCTCGACTTCGGCGCGCAGTACACGCAGTTGATCGCCCGCCGCATCCGCGAGATCGGCGTGTATTGCGAGATCTGGGCCTGGGACCACGACCCGGCCGAGATCGCCGCGTTCGGCGCCAAGGGCATCATCCTGTCCGGTGGCCCCGAATCGACCACCGAAGCCGGCGCGCCCAGCGCGCCGCAGCAGGTGTTCGACGCCGGCCTGCCGATCCTGGGCATCTGCTACGGCATGCAGACCATGGCCAAGCAGCTCGGCGGCGACACCGAAGCGGCCGACCAGCGCGAGTTCGGCCATGCCGAAGTGCAACTGGTCGCGCACGACCGCCTGTTCGACGGCCTCAAGGACCATCCGGGTTCGCCGCCGCGTCTGGATGTGTGGATGAGCCACGGCGACCACGTCTCCAAGGCCCCGGACGGCTTCGTCGTCACCGCCAAGACCGACCGCATCCCGGTCGCCGCTTTCGCCGACGACGCGCGCCGCTGGTACGGCGTGCAGTTCCACCCCGAAGTCACCCACACCAAGCAGGGCCAGACCCTGCTGCGCCGCTTCGTGGTCGACATCTGCGGCTGCCAGACCCTGTGGGACGCGGCCCACATCATCGAGGACCAGATCGAGCGCGTACGCGCCCAGGTCGGCAGCGACGAGGTC
The DNA here is from genome assembly GCF_001429785.1 of Lysobacter sp. Root916. Classification (GTDB taxonomy): domain Bacteria; phylum Pseudomonadota; class Gammaproteobacteria; order Xanthomonadales; family Xanthomonadaceae; genus Lysobacter. The sequence continues at coordinate 1,127,203 of NZ_LMJF01000001.1, forward strand.
ATCCTCGGCCTGTCCGGCGGCGTCGATTCCTCGGTGGTGGCGGCGCTGCTGCACAAGGCCATCGGCGACCAGCTCACCTGCGTGTTCGTCGACACCGGCCTGCTGCGCTACAACGAAGGCGACCAGGTGATGGCGATGTTCGCCGAGCACATGGGCGTCAAGGTGGTGCGGGTGAACGCCGCCGACCGCTATTTCGAGCGCCTGGCCGGCGTCAGCGACCCGGAAGCCAAGCGCAAGATCATCGGCAACCTGTTCGTCGAGATCTTCGACGAGGAATCGCACAAGCTCGCCAACGCCAAATGGCTGGCGCAAGGCACGATCTACCCCGACGTGATCGAGTCGGCCGGCAGCAAGACCGGCAAGGCCCACGTCATCAAGAGCCACCACAACGTCGGCGGCCTGCCCGAGAACATGAAGCTGGGCCTGGTCGAGCCGCTGCGCGAGCTGTTCAAGGACGAGGTGCGGCGCCTGGGCGTCGAACTCGGCCTGCCGCGCGAGATGGTCTACCGCCATCCGTTCCCGGGCCCCGGCCTGGGCGTGCGCATCCTGGGCGAAGTAAAGCGCGAGTACGCCGATCTGCTGGCCAAGGCCGACCACATCTACATCGACGAACTGCGCAAGGCCGGCCTGTACGACAAGACCAGCCAGGCCTTCGCGGTGTTCCTGCCGGTGAAGTCGGTGGGCGTGGTCGGCGACGCGCGCGCCTACGAATGGGTGATCGCGCTGCGCGCGGTCGAGACCATCGACTTCATGACCGCGCACTGGGCGCACCTGCCTTACGACTTCTTGGGTACGGTTTCCAACCGTATTATCAATGAGTTGCGCGGTGTTTCTCGTGTCGTTTACGACATCAGCGGTAAGCCGCCGGCGACGATCGAGTGGGAATAGCCCACCTGCTTGCGAGCCACTGGCTCGCAGGTGGGCTATTGACCGGCCATGGATGGCCGGGCCGGACCCGCCGCAGCTGAAGTGTCGCGCCATGGACGGCAGCCGCGTCTTCGCGAGCCACTGGCTCGCAGCTCGACTACTGACCGGCCATGAACGGCCGGGTCGGACCCGCCGAAGCTGAAGTGTCGCGCCATGGACGGCAGCCGCGTGGCTGCTGGGCGCTAGCGCTTCCCCGCTAGCCGCACGGAGCCAGCTAGACAGTCGCCAGCTCGCTGCGTTTCGCCGGCCCGAACACCAGCAAGCTCAGCGCCGCGAGCACGCACACCCCCACGCCGCCGAACCACAGCACCCAGCCGAAGCCGTGCACCAGCGCGGCGTGCCCGACGGCTTCGATCGCCGCGGGCGACAGCTCGCCCGAGGTTCCCGCCGGCAACGCGGCCGCATGGCCGGCCGCGATCCGCTGCGCCATCGCTTGCAACTGCGCGGCGTCGACCGTAGCGGGCAGCTCCTGGCGGAGGTGCGACGCGATGCCCGCCAGCAGCAGGAAGCCCATCAGCGCGATGTTGATCGCCAGCGTGATCAGGCGCGCGCTCATGTCGATGCCCGAGGCCATGCCGGCGCGGTCGCTCGATACCGCGCCGGTCGCGGTGTTGGTGACCGGCGTATTGGTCAGGCCCAGGCCGATGCCGGAGAGCAGGGCGCCCGGCAGCATGCTCAGCCAGCTCGGCTGCGCGACCGCGCTGCCGTAACGCATCGCCACGAAGCCCAGGCCGATCGCGAACAAGCCGCTGGGAATGACCAGCCCCGGGCGATAGCGCAAGGCCAGGCGTTCGGCCAGCGGCGGCACCACCAGGGTCGGCAAGGTGTAGGCCAACAAGGCCAGGCCGGTGGCGACCGCGTCGTAGCCCAGCGCGCCCTGGAAGTAGATCGGCAGGTAGATCATGAACGGCCAGAAGCTGAAGTTCATGCCGACCGAGCCGATCAGCGCGCCGGAAAAGTCGCGCGACTTGAACACCGAAAAGTCGAACATCGGGTGCGGCGCTAAGCGTTCGACGACGCAAAAAGCGACGAAGGCCGCGAGCGTCGCCGCGACGATGCCGATGCCGGCGGGACTGGCGTAGCCCAGTTCCGGCCCCTGGGTGATGTAGTAGGTCAGGCCCAGCACGGACAGCGACAGGGTGAGGATGCCGGGCACGTCCAGCCGCTGCGCCTGGGTGTCGCGCGACTCCACGATGCCGGCCACGGCCAGGGACATGGTCAGCAGGCTTAGCGGCGCATGCACCAGGAACACCCACTGCCAGTTCGACAGCGCCACGATCGCGCCGCCGATGATCGGGCCGAAACCCAGGCCGACGCCGAACACGATGCCCCAGACGGCGAAGGCCTTGCTGCGCTCCGGGCCGGGCCGGAACTGATGCGAGAGCACGGCGGTCTGGCAGATCAGCATCGTGCCCGCGCTCATGCCCTGCAGGAAGCGCGCGACGATCAACACCTGGGCGTCCCACGCCAGTCCGCAGATCAACGAGGTCAGGCCGAACAGCAGCAGGCTGATGAGCAGGACGCGCTTACGGCCGTAGCGATCGGCGAGGGTGCCGGCGGCCATCAGCACCGTGGTGCAGGCGATGGTGTAGGCATTCATGATCCACTGCATGTCGTTGAAGTCGCCATGCAGCAGCGTCTCCAGGGTCGGCAGGATCACCGGCACGCTGGAAATTTCCAGGCCGAACATCAAGGCCGACAGGGACACGGCGGCCAGCGCGATCGCGTTCTTGCCGGTGGCGGATGAACTCATGCGTAGGTTCTCGATAGTGAGGCGGGCACGCGGCCGCGTCGCGGATATCGCGGCCGGACCCATCGGGTAGGGGAGGAAGAAACCGCCGCAGCGTGCGGCGTAGACGGCGCGCGGCTGACGAGTCCGGCACATCGGTCCGCGTTCGGCGCGGCCCGCCGGGCGCCGCTGTCGCTGGCCTGAAGGCGCCTGCAGGCCGGTCGACGCAGGCCATTCTCGGCCCAGCGATTTCATGATGGAAATGATTTAATTTTGTAGTATTAATTAATTCACATCATGGATGTCCGGCCGTGGACTTCGACCCGACCCTGTTGCGCGCCTTCGTCGCCGTCAAACACTGCGGAGGATTCACCCGCGCGGCGCAGCGCCTGCACCTGACCCAGTCCGCGGTCAGCCATCAGATACGCCGCCTCGAAGAACACGTCGGCCGGCCGCTGCTGCATCGCACGACGCGCAGCCTGACCCTGACCGAGGACGGCGAAGACTTCCTGCGCTACGCCGAGCAGATCCTGGAGTCGCTGGATGCGTTGAGCCGGCGTTTCCTGCCGTCGCCGGTGTCGGGCATCGTGCGCTTCGGCGTGCCGGAGAACTTCATGGGCGAACGCCTGCCGACCCTGCTGTGCCAGTTCGCGCGCGGCTATCCGGCGGTGCGAATGGACGTGAGCGTGGGCATGAACTTCGACCTGCACAGCATGATCGACGCCGACGATCTCGATCTGGCGGTGGTGATTTCCGTGCCCAAGCACGAGCGCGGCACCGTGCTGCGGCGCACGCGCCTGGTCTGGATCGCCGCGGACGGCTTCGACCCCGCGCCCGGCGCTTCCTTGCCGCTCGCGTTCTATCCGCCGCCTTGTGTCTATCGGCGCGAGAGCCTGGCCGCGCTCGGCCGCACCGACGTCGAATGGCATGTGATCTTCACCTCGCCCAGCCATCAGGGCCTGCGCGCGGCCGTGCTCGCCGGGCTGGCGGTGACCGCGCTGACGGTGGACGACCTGGAGCCGGGCATGAAGATCGTCGACGGCATGTACGGTCTGCCGTCGTTGCCGAAGGCGGATTTCGCCCTGATCTGCGGCGCCGGCGGCAAGACCCCGGCCGCGCTGGAGTTCGGCCGCTTGATCCTGGACATGCCCGAGCCGTCGATCGCCGCAAAACGGGCGAACGCGAGAGCCTGAGACCCGCAACGGCGCCCTGCACCGAGGCACGCAGGCTCGCGCCTCGAAACCCGCGAGCTGCGGCCGCAACGGTGCGCGCCCGGCGCGGCTCGGGGATAATCGCGGTTTGCGCGTACGGGATGCCTTGGTGAGCGAGCAGGACGACATCGACGAACGCTGGATGCGCCACGCCCTGGCCTTGGCCGAGCGCGCCGAACGCGAGCACGACGAGATCCCGGTCGGCGCGGTGCTGGTCTCGGCCGCGGGCGAGGTCCTGGGAGAGGGCGGCAACCGCAACATCGGCGACCGCGATCCCAGCGCCCACGCCGAGATCGTGGCGATGCGCGAGGCCGGCCGCCGTCTCGACAACCACCGCCTGATCGGCACCACCCTGTACGTGACCCTGGAGCCCTGCGCGATGTGCGCGATGGCGATGGTGCATGCGCGCGTCGCCCGGGTGGTCTACGGCGCCAGCGACCCCAAGACCGGTGCCGCCGGCAGCGTGTTCGACCTGCTCGCCGACCCGCGCCACAACCACCGCGTCGAAGTCCGCGGCGGCGTGCTGGGCGAGGAAGCCGGCAGCCGCCTGACCGCGTACTTTCGGCGCAAGCGCGGCAAGACCGACTGAGCCACACTCGCTTTGGGGTAGGAGCGGCGTGAGCCGCGACCGCCATGCCCCGCCCACGGTGCTACTGCGATTCCGTCGCCGCGCGATCGCGTGCGTATCCGGCCTGCGCCGTAATTCAATCGACGCGGTCGCGGCTCACGCCGCTCCTACCCCAAGGCAGGGCGCCGCCTCACTCCACCGGCAGCTTGCGCCCGTCGCGGTCGAACTCGCGCTTGAGCTCGGCGTCCAGCATGGTCACGCTCATGCGCGCCTCGCGGCCCAGGTTGATCGAGGCCGCCAGCACCAGCAGCACGCCCAACATGGCCAACCCGGTCGGCACGCCGCGCAGGCGGTAGTCGCTGAACTGGTCGATGCCGATCGACAGGCTGGTGGCCACGAACGCGCTCATTGCCGCGTACAGCAACTGCAGGCAGGTCAGGATCAGCCGGACCCGGCGCCGGTGCTGGATAATGCGCGCCTCCAGATAGGCGCGCGCATCGTCGTTGGTGGTCTCTTCGAGCTGCTTGAGCTGCTGGCGCATGCGGTCGACCACGCGCGCCAGGCGGTTGTTCGACGACACCAGCAGCGACGCGGTCGCGGTCAGGAAGAACGCCGGCGTGATCATCGCCGAGACCACGGCGTAGTGGCCGGTGGTCAGGTTCAGCACATCGCTCATGGGCGCGGTTTCCGACGGCAAGGTCCCGTTGGGACGACCCGCCTATGATGCCGCCAGACGCGTCGTTCGTCAGTCGCCGTCGCGCGGGCGCCGGACCTTGGCGCGGCGGTGGCCGTGGTCCATTTCCTCGTTCACCGCTTCCACCGCCAGCGAGGACTCCAGCGCCAACAGCACGCTGGCGGCGAACATCGCCAGCACGCCGAACACCGCCAGGATGGTCGGCAGCGAGGCCAGGCGGTAGCCCAGGTAGGCGTCGCCGGCGACGGTCAGGCTGGTGCCGACGAAGAAGCTGATCGCGGTGTACAGCAGCTGGCTGCCGCGCAGGATGATCTTGCTGCGGCGCTTCTGGCGGGTGATGTGGCGTTCCAGCATCTCGCGCTCTTCCTCGTCCTCGCTCTCGGCCAGTTCCTTCAACAGCACGCGCGCGCGGTCGATCACGCGCGCCAGGCGGTTGTTGGCCGACAGCAGCAGCGAGGCGGTCGCGGTCAGGAAAAACGCGGGCGCCAGCATCGCAGTCAGGATCGCGTAATGGGCGTAGGCGGCGGTCTGCGACATCGGCCGGGAGAGCGGGGAGGGGAGGTGGGCTATGATGCCCCGAACGGACGCATCACGGCGAGGACACGACAGGGGCCCATGACAGCGAAGAACGGCAACGACCACCGACTGATCTGGATCGACCTGGAGATGACCGGGCTCGACACCGACAACGACGCCATCCTGGAGATCGCGACCGTCGTCACCGACGCCCAGTTGCAGGTGCTGGCCGAAGGGCCGGAACTGGCGATCCACCAGCCGCTGGAACGGCTGATGGCCATGGACGAGTGGAACCGCAACCAGCACAGCAAGTCCGGCCTGTGGCAGCGCTCGCTGGACCAGGGCGTGAGCCTGGAAGAGGCCGAGGACCGCACCCTGGCCTTCCTGGCGCAGTGGGTGGCGCAGAACGCCTCGCCGATGTGCGGCAACTCGATCTGCCAGGACCGCCGCTTTCTGCACCGCCAGATGCCGCGCCTGGAGAAGTACTTCCACTACCGCAACCTCGACGTCAGCACCGTCAAGGAACTCGCGCGCCGCTGGGCCCCGGAGGTGCTGGCCGGCGTCGGCAAGGATGCCAAGCACACCGCCCTGAGCGACGTGCACGACTCCATCGCCGAACTGCGCCATTACCGCGCCTCGATGGGCAAGCTGGGCGGCCTGGGCTGAGCCTCCTAGCTCAACGCAACACGTCGCGCGGAGCCGCCCGCAAGCCCCTGTAGGAGCGGCGCAAGCCGCGACCACGCCCTTACGGCCACCCGCGCAGGTCGCGGCTCACGCCGCTCCTACCCCAAAGCAGCGCACATGTGTCGCCATCCGCAGACCCGCCCGCTTCCGCTTCCTGTGGGAGCGACGTAAGTCGCGATTGCGAATCTCCGGCCACCCGCGCAGGTCGCGGCTCACGCCACTCCTACCCCAAAGCAGCGCACAGAGGCCCACAGGCCGGCACACGAGCCGCTCTTGTAGAAGCAGCGTAAGCCGCGACGCTATTGCGCGCCGTCATCGTTGCCAGGATTCAGGCTCACGCCGCTCCCGCAACGGCGCCCGCTCAGGTCTTCGGCTTGCCCGCAGGCCGCGCCACGTCGCCATCATCGGCGACCGCCTTCACCAGCACGTCCGACAACGGCCGGCCGTCGGCATCGTGGTGGTACACGTGCAGATCGCGCTGCGGATACGGAATGCTCAGCCCGCGCCCGATGATGTCGTTGCGCACCGCTTCGTTGAGATCGCTGCGCGTGCGCAGCACGTCCGCCGTCTTGGCCCAGACCCGCAGCTCCAGATTGACGCTGCTCTCGCCCAGCGCCACCACCAACACCTCCGGCGCGGGCTCCTTCAACACCTTCGGATGCGCGGCCGCGGCGCCCAGCAGGGTCTCGCGCGCCTGCTGCAGATCGTCGTCGTAGCCCACGCCCACCGCGATGTCGATGCGGCGGCGCGGATTGGCGGTGAAGTTCACGATCGGCGCGGTGGTGATGAGGCTGTTGGGCAGCACCACGGTGCGGTTGTCGATGGTGCGCAGACGGGTCTGGAACACCCGGATTTGGTCCACCGTGCCCTCGACGCCTGCGGCCTGCACGTAGTCGCCCACGCGGAACGGGCGCTGCATGATCAGCATCACGCCCGAGGCGATATTGGACAGCGAATCCTTCAGCGCCAGGCCGATCGCCAGGCCGGCTGCGCCCAGCACCGCCAGCACCGAGGCCGGCGACACGCCCAGGGTGAACAGCGCCGAGGTGGTGACCACGACCACCATGCCGGCGTAGGCGATGTTGCGCAGGAAGCCGCGCAGGGTGGCTTCCATGTGGCCGCGCGCCATGGCCCGGTCCAGGGCGTTGGACAGGCGCTTGGCCAGCCAGATCCCGATCAGCAGGACCAGCAGCGCGCCGATCAGCTTGAGCCCGGCGGCCTGCGCCATGCCCAGCCAATCGAAGCCCTTGAGCTCCGCCAGCGACGCCGGGACCTCGACCTGCACCGGCGGGACTTTCGCCGTCACCGCCTCAGCCCGCCTTGGCCTTCGCCAGGCGCAGCCAGGTGTCGACCACGGTATCGGGGTTCAGCGACACCGACTCGATGCCCTGTTCCATCAGCCACACCGCCAGATCGGGGTGATCGCTGGGGCCCTGGCCGCAGATGCCGACGTACTTGCCCTTGGCGCGCGCGGCCGAGATCGCCATCGCCAGCAGCTTCTTCACCGCCGGGTCGCGTTCGTCGAACAGCTTGGCCACGATCGCCGAGTCGCGATCCAGGCCCAGGGTCAGCTGAGTCAGGTCGTTGGAGCCGATCGAGAAGCCGTCGAAGATGTCCAGGAACTCGTCGGCGAGCAGCGCGTTGGACGGCACCTCGCACATCATGATGATCTTCAGGCCGTTCTGGCCCTGCTTGAGGCCGTTCTTCTCCAGCACCTCGACCACGCGCCGGCCTTCGTCCAGGGTGCGCACGAACGGGATCATGACCCAGCAATTGGTCAGCCCCATCTGCTCGCGCACCTTCAGCACCGCCTGGCATTCCAGCGCGAACGCGTCGGAGAAGGACGGATCGACGTAACGGCTGGCGCCGCGGAAGCCGATCATCGGGTTCTCTTCGTGCGGCTCGTAGCGCGAGCCGCCGATCAGGTTGGCGTATTCGTTGGACTTGAAGTCCGACAGGCGCACGATCACCGGATGCGGCGCGAACGAAGCGGTGATGGTGGCGATGCCCTCGGCCAGGCGATCGACGTAGAACTGCACCGGATCGTCGCCGTAACCGGCGATCTTCTCGTCGATCTTCTTCTTGGTCGCCGCGTCCTGCTGCGCGTATTCCAGCAGCGCCTTGGGATGGATGCCGATGTGGCTGGCGATGATCATCTCCAGGCGCGCCAGGCCGACGCCGGCGTTGGGCAGCATGGCGAAGTCGAACGCGCGCTCCGGGTTGGCGACGTTCATCATCACCTTGAGCGGCGCCGGCGGCATCTTGTCCAGGTCGGCGACGTGGCGCTCGAAGGGCAGGGCGCCGTCGTAGATGAAGCCGGTGTCGCCCTCGGCGCAGCTGACCGTGATGGTCTCGCCGTCCTTGATCGTCTCCAGCGCGTTGCCGGTACCGACCACGGCCGGCACGCCCAGCTCGCGGGCGATGATCGCCGCGTGGCAGGTGCGGCCGCCGCGGTTGGTCACGATCGCGGCCGAACGCTTCATCACCGGCTCCCAATCGGGATCGGTCATGTCCGCCACCAGCACGTCGCCGGGCTGCACGCGGGCCATGTCGTCCAGGCTGCGCACCACGCGCGCCACGCCGCTGCCGATCTTCTGGCCGATGGCGCGACCCTCGGCGATCACCGGGCCGCGGGCGCCGAGCTGGTAGCGCTCGATCTGGGTGGCCTTGCCGCGCGATTTCACCGTTTCCGGGCGCGCCTGAACGATGAACAGCTTGCCGCTGACGCCGTCCTTGGCCCACTCGATGTCCATCGGGCGGCCGTAGTGCGTTTCGATCACCAGCGCCTGCTTGGCCAGCTCGTGCACGTCGGCATCGTCGATCGAGAAGCGATTGCGCAGCTCGGCCGGGGTGTCCTCGGTGCGCACGCGCTCGCCGGGCTGGTCGGAATAGACCATGCGCAGCTGCTTGGCGCCGATCGAGCGGCGCAGGATCGCCGGCTTGCCCTGGCTCAGGGTGGGCTTGTAGACGTAGAACTCGTCCGGATTGACCGCGCCCTGGACCACCATCTCGCCCAGGCCGTAGCTGGAGGTGATGAAGACCACATCGCGGAAGCCCGATTCGGTGTCCAGGGTGAACAGCACGCCGGAGGAACCGACGTTGGAGCGCACCATCAGCTGCACGCCGGCGGACAGGAACACGTCCTCGTGCTTGAAACCGTGGTGGACGCGGTAGGCGATGGCGCGGTCGTTGTAGAGGCTGGCGAAGACCTCCTTGACCTTGCGGACCACGTCGTCCTCGCCGGTCACGTTCAGGAAAGTCTCCTGCTGGCCGGCGAAGGAGGCGTCGGGCAGGTCCTCGGCGGTGGCCGAGGAGCGCACCGCCACCGCCACGTCGCCGCCGCCGTTCTCGGCGCAGAGCTGGCGATAGGCGGTGCGGATGTCCTGATCCAGGGCCGGCTGCAGCGGGGCGTCGATGACCCAGCCGCGGATCTCGCCGCCGGCCGCGGTCAGGGCCGGCACGTCCTCCACGTCCAGCGTGGCCAGGCGGTCGAAAATGCGCTGGTGCAGGTCGTTATGGGCGATGAAGTCCTTGAACGCCTCGGCCGTGGTGGCATAGCCGCCCGGGACCGAGACCCCCAGATTGGCGAGGTTGCCGATCATCTCGCCGAGGGAGGAATTCTTGCCGCCTACGCGGGCCAGATCGTTGAGGCGCAGCGCGTGCAGCCAGAGGATATTCTCGTTCAAGGCACACTGTCTCCGAGGGGGGCGCGCGTGGGGGCGCGGCCAAGCGGATATGATCGCCGCTGCGTCGGGCGCATACAAGCTTGATCCGACGGGCTTTTTCGTATTGGAACGCGGTTTTGGAGGGGTGGGCGATGGCGGGAACACGGCCGGTTTTCTACGTTTCGGACGGCACCGGCATCACCGCCGAGACCATAGGCCATAGCCTGCTGACCCAATTCACCGAGACCCGCTTCGTCACCGACCGCATCCCGTTCGTGGACAGCGTCGAGCGCGCGCGCGAGGTCGGGGCCAAGATCCGCGAGGCCGCGGAAGTCCATGGCGTGCGCCCGATCGTGATCAATTCCTGCATGGACGGCGACGTGGGCGCGGCCCTGGCCGAGAGCGGGGCGCTGATGCTGGACGTATTCGCGCCCTTCATCGAGCCGCTGGAGCGCGAACTGGGCGAGGGGCGCCAGCGCCGCATCGGCCAGGCCCACGGCATCGCCGATTTCGAGACCTACCATCGCCGCATCAACGCGATGAATTTCGCCCTGACCCACGACGACGGCCAGAGCATCGATTACGCCGAGGCCGATCTGATCCTGGTGGCGGTGTCGCGGGCGGGCAAAACGCCCACCTGCGTTTACCTGGCGTTGCACTACGGCGTACGCGCAGCCAACTATCCGCTGACCGAGGAAGACCTTGAGCACGACCGCCTGCCGCCGCGCCTGCGCCCATACCGCAACAAGCTGTTCGGCCTGACCATCGACCCGATCCGCCTGCAGCAGATCCGCCAGGAACGCCGCCCCAACTCGCGCTACGCCCAGCTGGACACCTGCAAGCGCGAAGTCGCCGCGGCCGAGATGATGTTCCGCGCCGAGCGCATTCCGACCCTGAGCACGACCCATACCTCGATCGAGGAAATCTCGAGCAAGGTGCTGACGACGTTGGGAATCCACCGCGAGATGTTCTAAGCGCCGGCGGCGCCTGGCGGCGGCGTTTTCGCCAGCGCCACCAATGATGCGGTAGGAACCCTTAACTTAGGCCTCCGCGACAGGTCCGTCAACGCTGCCGCGAAGCGGTTTGCGCGTGTAGCATCGCTCGCATGACATCGCTTTCCGCCCGCTCCGCACGCATCCCGCGACTGACCCGTTTCGGTTGGCTGATGGGCCTGTACGCCGAGAACCACCGCCGCCTCACGCGCCTGTTCGCGCCCGCCGACCTGGCCGTCGGCACCTACCGGTCCTCGATCGGGGACGGCCTGGATCTGCAGCTGGACGTGATCGAGCAGCACCGCTACACCACCGAGCTGCGCATGACCTATGCGTTGCTGGATCCGCTCACCGGCGAGCCCGATCCCTCGGCCTGGCTGCGCCTGTACAACGACGCCCACCAACTGGAAGCCACCCATTGCTATGTCGGGCGCCGCTGGCAGGACGTGATCGGCATGTATCCGCCGCCGGCGGAGCTGATCGGCCACCGCATGCGCATGAACACTTTTCTAGGAAAGTGGCTCGAGTATCTAGCCGAACGCGGTCATGGCATGGCAACATTGCGCCCGGTCGAGATTCACCCGCCCGGAACACCCCTCAACGAGGGTCCCGGCGGGGCGGCAAAAAAATTAGCGATGAATGCTTGACGACATCGCTGAACGCCCGCTAGAATTTTCGTCTTTCCAGCACGTGGGGCCATAGCTCAGCTGGGAGAGCGCTACAATGGCATTGTAGAGGTCGCCGGTTCGATCCCGGCTGGCTCCACCACTCTTCGAACACTGTGAAAGGGTTTCGACGAGTTAGCTGCAAGAACAATCAGTTTTGTCCCCATCGTCTAGAGGCCTAGGACATTACCCTTTCACGGTAGCGACCGGGGTTCGAATCCCCGTGGGGACGCCAAGTAAAAAGCACTTAGGGCTCGGGAAACCGGGCCCTAAGTGTTTTTGGCGTTCGGCATCTTGCGCGCGACTAGCGCGGCCGATGGCGGCGCGATTGCGTGGGGCAGAACGAATGCGATGCGCTTTCTTACTTTTGCTTCCGTGCGCGGGGACGCAGGCGCACGCATGAGAACCCGCATCCGCATCCGCGTACGCGATGGAGTTCGTCGCGCATGGCGCGGATGATGCGTCGCGCGATCGCGATCTTGCTCACCGATTCCGCGGCGGCCGCGCGCTCGCGTTGCGCTCTGCTCGTCGAACGACAAGCATCGCAGCCGCTGCGCGCTGCGCGCTGCGCGCTGCGCTATAGACGCTACGCGTCCAGATGCGGACGGATCAGCGCCTGGAACCAGTCGACGAACGCGCTCAAACGCCGCGAGCGCTGACGACGGTGCGGATACAGCGCCGAGACCGTCATCGCGCCGGCGCGATAGGCGGGCATCACTTCGATCAATTCGCCGCGGTCGAGCAAGTGCTGCACGTCGAAGCGCGGCACCTGGATCAGCCCCAGACCGGCGCGGCAGCAGGCGATGTAACTCTCGGCGTTGTTGACCAGCACGCGACTGTGCAGCGGCGCCGTATGCGTGCTGCCGCCGCATTCGTACTCCCAAGGCAGTTCGCGTCCGGTGCTGGGCGAGGCGTAGCCCACCGACCAATGGCCGCGCGTCAGTGCGTCCGGCGTTTCCGGCAAGCCGAACTCGCGCAGATAGGCGGGGCTGGCGCAGTTCACCAACGCGATCCGGCCCAGCGGATAGGCGACCAGCCGGCTGTCTTGCAGGTCGCCGACGCGGATGGCGCAATCCACCCCTTCATGGACCAGATCGATCATGCGATCGCTGGAGCCCAGGGCCAGCTGCAGGCGCGGGTAGCGCCGCACCAGGCCGGGCAGCGCGGGCGCGACCAGGCGCCGGGCGATGCGGCTGGGCAGGTCGACGTTCAGGCGGCCGGCCACTTGGCGCTGGCGGGTCTGAAACAGTTGCTGGATGTCTTCGGCATCGGCCAGCAAGGGACGCACGCGCTCCAGCAGTTGCGCGCCATCGGCGGTCAGCCGCACCTCGCGCGTCGTGCGGTGCAGCAGGCGCGCGCCGATGTCGCGCTCGAGCTGCTGTATCGCCGCGGATGCGGAGGCGCGCGGTAGGTCCAAGGCGTGGGCGGCCTTGATGAAGCTGCCCATTTCGGCGATCCGCACGAATACGCGGTATTGGTCGAGGAGATCCACGGCGGTTCCGGCCTTGGGCGCTGGGATGCTTGCAGAATAGACGCCGCCGCGCCCGCCGCGCCCGTCGCGCCCCACCGAGCGCACGGCGACGCGGGCACGGCCGTGCGCGATGAGGTCACTTGGTGGTGTAGCCGCCGTTGATCAGCAGGGTCTGGCCGGTGATCCACCAGCCCTCGGACACCAGGAAGCGGACGAAGGGCACCACGTCCTCGATGTCGGTCAGACCGGTCTTGGAGAACGGCGACAGCGCCGCGGCGCCCTTGTGGTACTCGACCGCGTCGGCGCCTTCGGCCGGATAGAAGAACGGCGTATCCATCGGGCCCGGACCGATCGCGGTGACCGAAATGCCGCGCTGGCCGAACTCCTTGGACGCGGCGCGGGTGTAGTGCTCCACCGGCGCCTTGGTGCCCGCGTAGGCGGCGTAGTAGGGCGTGAACGCACCCAACAGCGAGGTCACCAGGGTGCAGACCTTGCCGTTGTCGTTGAGGTGACGGCCGGCCTGCTGCAGGAAGAAGAATGCCGACTTCGAGTTCACCGCCGTCATCTCGTCGTATTCGGCTTCGCTGATGTCGACGAAGGGCTTCTTCAGGACTTTACCGACGGTATTGATGGCGATGTCGGGCCGCCCCACCGCGGCGACCGCGTCTTCGAAAAGCTTGGCCATCGCACCGGCGCTGGTCAGGTCGGCCTGCAGCGCGACCGCATGCGCGCCCGCGGCTTTCACCGCCGCCACCGTAGCCTCGGCGTCGGCGCGAGTCGCCGCACTGTTGTAATGGATCGCCACGGCCTTGACGCCGTGCTTGGCCAGATCGCGTGCGATCAAGCCGCCTAGATTCTTGGCGCCGCCAGCGATCAGCGCGACTTTGCCGTTGAGAGAATGATCTGCCATGAACGTCTCCGTGGTGAGGGGGAGATCCGATTCTAGGCAAGGCCATCGCCCGCATTGGCCGGGCGATCGTGGATGGATTATCCAGAGAATCGGCCCAATGACGCAGCGGTCGCAAGCGGGGATTTGTACATCCGCTGCCCCACGAAGACCGGTTCGCGTCGCCACGAGCGCGGCCAGGAGACGACGCTACCCAGCGCCGGTGAAGCACTCGGATTCAGTGGCATTTATGTGGCTTGAAGATGCCTTCAACGCCAACGGCCGCCGTCTACCAGCCCCCAAATATCCCCATTGCGCGTGCCCGCCGCAGCGGAATCGCTGCGGCAAGCGTGCAGGACACTCGACAGCCGGTCGGATCGTGGCGACGATTCGCTGAAATCGGAGAAACCTCATGTACGCACGCGTCATCGCAGGCGGGATCCTGGGCGCCTTGTGGCTGGCCGGATCGGCCGTCGCCCAGGAGCCGAAGCCCACGACACCCGAGATCGCGTTTCAATGGAACGTGAGGATTCCGCTGCGCGATGGCGTGAACCTCAGTGCGATCCGCTATCGCCCGCAGGCCCAGCAAGTCGGCACGCCGTGCATTTTCGCGCTGACTCCGTACACGGCCCAGCGCAATCATCCGCGCGCGATGTACTTCGCCGGCCAGGGTTACACCTACTACGCCGTCGACGTGCGCGGCCGCGGCAATTCCGGAGGCGTATTCACGCCGATGCTGCAGGAGGCGAAGGACGGCTACGACGTGAGCGAATGGCTGGCGCGACAGCCCGAATGCAACGGCAAGGTTGCGATGAGCGGTGGATCGTATGGCGGCTACAGCCAATGGGCGGTAGCCAAAGAGTTGCCGCCGCATCTGGTGACGATCGTTCCGGTGGCGGCGGTGGGGCCGGGCATCGATTTCCCGATCCTCAACAACATTCCCTATACCTACAACATGCAATGGCTGACCTTCGTCAGCGGCCATGCCTCGCAGGATCGGATTTTCGCGGATGGCGCGTTCTGGGGAGCGCAATACAAGCGTTGGTACGAGGCGCACGCGCCGTTCAAGGAACTCGATACCTACATCGGCAATCCGTCGCCGATCTTCCAAGGCTGGATCGAGCATCCGCAACAGGACGCCTACTGGGACAGCTATCGGCCATCGCCCGAGCAGTACGCGAAGATGACGATGCCGATCCTGAGCATTACCGGCCACTACGACGACGATCAGCCAGGCGCGCTGAGCTACTACAAGGAGCACATGCGCCATGGCGGCAACCGCGCCAAGGCCGCGCACTACCTGATCATCGGCCCGTGGGATCACGACGGCACCAATATTCCGCAGGCGGAGATGGGCGGGCTCAAGTTCGCGCCGGCCGCCTTGATCGACATGCCCGCCTTGCATATCGCTTGGTACGACTGGGTTTTGAAGCAGGGCAAGAAGCCCGAGTTCCTGAAGGACAAGGTCGCGTTCTACATGGTCGGCGAGGAGGCCTGGCGTTACGCGCCGTCGCTGCAGGCCGCCACCGCGAGCACCCAGACTTGGTATCTGGATTCGCAAGGCGGCCGTGCCAACGATGTATTCGAAGCCGGCCAACTGCGCGGCGCGCCGTCGGCCGCCAGCACGCCGGACCGATACGTCTATGATCCGCTGGACACAGGCCCGCTGCAGTACGAGTACCGGCCGGACGTGTTCGCGCCGGGCTACGCCTACATCCTCGATCAGCGCGGGACGCAGTTGTCGTCGGGCAAGCAGTTGGTCTACCACACGCCCGTGCTGGATCGCGATACCGACATCGCCGGTTTCTTCAAGCTATCGGCGTACATCGCTCTTGACCAGCCGGACACCGACTTCACCGCGAAGCTCTACGAAGTCAGAGCCGACGGCAGCACGGTATACCTGACCCAGGAGCTCAAGCGCGCGCGTTATCGCGCAAGTCTGCGCGAGGCGGTATTGGTCACGCCGGGCAAAGTAGAGCGTTACGACTTCGATCGCTTTCCCTTCACCGCGCGACGCTTGAGCCAAGGCAGCCGCCTACGCCTGGTGATCGCGCCGCTGAACAGCCTGGCGATGCAGAAGAACTACAACAGCGGCGGCGTCGCCGCGGACGAATCCGGCAAGGACGCGCGCAAAGTGACGGTAACGCTGTATCACGATGCGCAGCATCCCAGTGCCTTGTACGTACCGATCGCGGCGAAGTCGTCGGTTGGCGAGAAGTAGCGTCGCCTAGGCGCCCTGGCGAGGCGGGCTGACTCTGATCGTCAAGTCCGTGCGGTACGGGGAACGCCAAGCGAGGTATGCCTAGTCGGCGGCCCTTGCGAATCGGGCTTAATGCACCGCTTCGTTACCGCCGCTAGGCCCATCCAGTGAGGGCCGCTGGCTGTCGGCGAGTTCCTTTTCGAACTCGGCCTCGAACTGCTCGAAACTCAGGCCGCGGTCGGCGGCTTCCTGGGCGGCGGCGGCGCTGAGCGCGGGCGAGAACTTGAGCTGCACGGTTTCGCCTTCGCGCTCGTGCAGCGCGGCCGCGCGCTTGAGCATGATCAACACCTTGGCGGCGCTGTCGGAGCCGCCGACGATGCGTCCGCCCAGGCCCAGGGTCCATTCGCCGTCGCGCCGCACGATGCCGCCCAGCAACTGGCCGTTGCGGTCGCGCATCTCGGCGTGGGGCTCGATCGCGGGCGGGGCGGGGGCGCGGGCGGCCTTGGCGGCCTTGCGCTTCTTGGCGTCGCGACGGGCTTTGGAATGGATCGACATGGGGCTTCCTCTGGCCGCTACCGGACTGTCTACGCGCAGATCATAGCCCGAGCCGGAAGGCGCCGCGCCCCGTCGTCGGGCGCGCGGCGCGGCCTGGCGTTCAGCCGATCCGTGTCGAGTTCAGGCGCAGGGCGTTGGCCACCACCGACACCGAGCTCAGGCTCATCGCCAGCGCGGCGATCATCGGACTCAACAGGCTGCCGGTGAACGGATACAGCAGACCCGCCGCGATCGGTACGCCCAGCGCGTTGTAGAGGAAGGCGAAGGCGAGGTTCTGTTTCATGTTGGCCACCGCCGCCGCCGAAATCGCGCGTGCGCGCACGATGCCGTTCAGATCGCCCTTGATCAGGGTGACCTGGGCGCTGGCCATGGCCACGTCGGTGCCGGTGCCCATGGCGATGCCGACGTCGGCGCTGGCCAGCGCGGGGGCGTCGTTGATGCCGTCGCCGGCCATGGCCACGCGTCGGCCCTGCGCGCGCAGGCGTTCCACCAGCGCCGCCTTGTCCTGCGGCCGCATCTCGCCGTGCACGCCGTCCAGGCCCAGCCTGCGGCCGACCGCGTGCGCGGTGGTCGCGGCGTCGCCGCTGGCCATGACCACCTTGAGGCCGGCGTCCTGCAGCGCACGGATCGCGGCGGCGGTGGTGGCCTTGATCGGGTCGGCCACCGCCAGCACGCCGGCGGCGCGGCCGTCCACGGCCAGGAACATCGCGCTGGCGCCGTCCTGGCGCAGGGTTTCGGCCTGCGCCGCCAGGTCGCCGAGATCCACGCCGTCCTGCGCCATCAAGGCCGCGTTGCCTAGCGCCAAACGTCGCTCACCGATGCGCCCGCGCACGCCCTGGCCGGTCGCGGAATCGAAGTCCTGCGCGGCCTCCAACGCCAGGCCACGTTCGCGTGCGGCGGCGATCAGGGCCGCCGCCAGCGGGTGCTCGCTGCCCTGGTCCAGGCTGGCGGCCAGGCGCAGCACCTCGTCGGGCGTGCGGCCTTCGACCGCGATCGCATCGCGGAACGCGGGCCGGCCTTCGGTGAGGGTGCCGGTCTTGTCCACGATCAGGGTATCGATCTCGCGCAGGCGCTCGATCGCTTCGGCGTCGCGGAACAGCACGCCAGCTTCGGCGGCGCGGCCGCTGGCGACCATGATCGACATCGGCGTGGCCAGGCCCAGCGCGCAGGGGCAGGCGATGATCAGCACCGCGACCGCGTTGAGCACGCCATAGGTCCACGAGGGTTCCGGGCCGAACAGGCCCCAGCCGAGCAGGGTGGCCACGGCGGTGCCGAGCACGCCCAGCACGAACCAGAACGCGACCCGATCGGCCATGCGCTGCATCGGCGCGCGCGAGCGCTGCGCCTGCGCCACCAGTTGCACGATCTGCGCCAGCACCGTGTCGGCGCCGACGCGCGAGGCGCGCATGACCAGGCTGCCGGTGCCGTTGAGGGTGGCGCCGATCAGGTTGTCGCCGGCCTGCTTGGCGACCGGCATCGGCTCGCCGGTCAGCATCGATTCGTCGATGCTGGAGCGGCCGTCCAGCACTTCGCCGTCCACCGGTACCTTCTCGCCCGGACGCACGCGCAGACGGTCGCCGACCTGCACCTGCGCCAGCGGCACGTCTTCCTCCTCGCCGTCGTCGCGCAAGCGGCGGGCGTGGTCCGGCGCCAGGCCGAGCAGGCGCTTGATCGCGGCCGAGGTCTTGGAGCGTGCGCGCAGTTCCAGCAACTGCCCCAGCAGAGTCAGCGACACGATCACCGCGGCTGCTTCGTAGTAGACGCCGACGCGGCCATGCTCTCGGAACGAGGCCGGGAAGATGCCCGGCGCCAAGGTCGCCACCACGCTGTAGCCGAAAGCCGCGGCCACACCGATGCCGATCAGGGTCCACATGTTGGGGCTGCGATTGCGGATCGAGGCCAGGCAACGCTGGAAGAACGGCCAACCGGCCCACAGCACCACCGGCGCGCTCAAGGCGAGTTCCAGCCAGGTGCGGGTGTCGGTGGACAGCGCCGACCAGCGGTGTCCGAACATCGCCAGTAGCAGGGTCGCCACGCTCAGCGGCAAGGTCCAGGCGAAACGGCGGCCGAAATCGCGCAGTTCCGGATTGTCTTCCTCGTCCAGGCTGGGCATGTCCGGCTCCAGCGCCATGCCGCAGATCGGGCAGGTGCCGGGCCCGATCTGGCGCACGTCCGGATGCATGGGGCAGGTGTAGATCGTGCCGGCCGGCGCCGCCACCGTTTCGGCGGGCGAGGGCGCGAGGTACTTGAGCGGATCGGCGACGAACTTATTGCGGCACCCGGCCGAGCAAAAGGCGTGATCGTGGCCTTCGTGCTGGGCGTGGTGCGGGCTCTTGGCCGGATCCACGCGCATGCCGCAGACCGGATCGATCACGGTCGTGACGCCGACGTCGGCGGACTTGTTCGCGCAGCAGGCATGCGCGGCGGCGGGCGCGGGCGTCGGATGCGCGCTGTGGTCGTGGTCGCGGTGGTTCATGCGTCCTCCTGCGCCAGCGCGGCCAGGATCGGGCAGCGCTGCAGCGCGCCGTGGCCGGGACAGGCCTCGATCAGCATGCGCAGGCCGTCGCGGATGAGGCTCAGTTCGGCCAGCTTGCGCTCGACATCGGCGAGCTTCTCGCTCGCGGCCGCCTTGAGGCTGCCCATGTCGTCGTCGCGGCGCGAGGACAGTTCCAGCAGGTCGCGGATCTCGACCAGGGTGAAGCCCAGCGCCTTGGCGCGGCGCAGGAAGCGCAGGCGTTCGACGTCGCGCTCGTCATAGGCCCGATAGCCCGAGGCCTGGCGCTCGGGAGCCGGCAGGATGCCGTTGCGTTCGTAGTAGCGCACGGTGTCGATGGGGACGCCGGCGCGTTTGGCCAGTAGACCGATCTGCATGGCTGCAGTCCCTTGAAGAGAGTGGAGAGGGGGCCAGTCTCCGGTCTGGACCATGGTCCAGAGTCAAGCCTTCGCGGGCGACGGCGTGCGCCGCCGCCCGCGCCTAGGGCTCAGTGTCGGGCGTAGGCCGTGGTCGTGCCGTCGTCGGCCACCAGTTCGACGGCGTAGGCCTGCTTGCTGCCGTCGGGCGTCTCCATGCCCGGCGAACCGGCCGGCATGCCGGGAACGGTCAGGCCGTGCGCCTGCGGACGTTCCTGGAGCAGGCGCTGGATATCCACGGCGGGGACATGCCCCTCGACGAAATAGCCGCCGACTTCGGCGGTGTGGCAGGAGCCTTTGGCGTAGGGCACGCCCAGGCGCTCCTTGATCGCCGACAGGTCCTCGCGATCGCGCACTTCGACCTCGAACCCGGCCGCGCGCACGTGATCGACCCAGAGGCTGCAGCAGCCGCAGGTAGGACTCTTGTGCACCACCATTTTCGGCAGCGATGCGGACACGGAGGCGGTCGCAGGCTTGGCGTGGTCGGCTTGCTCGCCGTGAGCCGCGTGCGCGCTGTGATCGGCGTGATCGGCGTGATCGGCGTGATCGGCGTGATCGGCGTGATCGTCAGCAGCTTGCGAGGCGGAGGCGGCTGTGGGTGTCGCCGGCGTCGTTGCCGCGACGGCTCGCTCCGGCGCGGCGGTGCCGCTGCAGGCGCTGGCCGTCAACGCGACGCTCAACGCGACGACGAATCGGCTCGTTGCTGGTTTCATCGTGGATCCTCGCGGTCAATGCGCATGCTCATGCGCCTGATGTTCGTCGGTGGGCGGTTCGGCGGGCGCGGCTTGCGGCGCGACCGCCTTGGTCGGCGCCTTCGGTGTCGGCGCGTGCGCATGCGGCTTGCCATCGGCGGGGGCGTGAGCGGACTCGGACGCGGCGCCTGGCTCGCTCGCGGCCAGTTGGCTCACCGCTTCGTGGTGGCCGTGTCCTTGCGTCTCGGCGGGCGCGCTGCGGCCGTGGTGGTCGTCGCCGGCTGCGGTCTCGCCGCCGCCGTGCGAATGTCCGCCACTTTCGGCGACCAGTGCGCGGTACTGGGCCGCGTCCATGCTCGGCAAGGCCTGCAACAAGGCCGCCATGTTCCAGATGTACTCGTCGCCCACGCTCGCGCCCCAGGCCGGCATGCCCGAGGCCTTGATCCCGTGCTTGATGGTCCAGAACGCGTGGCGCGGATCAACCGGCGTCTTGCTGAGGTCGGGCGGGGCAGGGTAGAGGCCGCGGCTGAGCTCGGTGCTCTGCATGCCCGGTGCCAGGTGGCAGCCGGAACACATGGCCTGGTAATTGCCCGCGCCCTGGCGGATGCGCGCCGGACTGTTCAGATCCGGCGGGGCCTGCAACTCGTCCGCACGCGCGGCGATCGAGCGTTCGCGTACGGTTTCCAGCAGCGCGTACACCGGTCGCGTATGCGGCGTGTCGGCGCCGACGTCGTAGACGCCAGCGAAGACCAGGCCGCCTGCCGCCGCCGCCAATGCCGTCGCGGCGATGGCGACCGCCACCGCCGCCTTTCGGGTTGTGAGGGTCATGGGCGTGCCCTCAGAACCAGATCCGCACGCCGGCGACGACGCGGGTGTCCTCGCGGGCTTCGCCTTCGTCGCGGCGCAACTCGGCGGTGTTGCCGAAGCTGCGTTCGTGGACCACGCCCACATATGGCGCGAAGCGGCGGCTGAACTCGTAGCGCAGGCGCAGTCCGGCTTCCAGCGTACTCAGTCCGGAGCCGATGCCGCGGCGCGTGTCCTGGCTGCCGTTGAAGTCCAACTCGACCAGCGGCTGCAGGATCAGGCGATTGGTCAGCAGCACGTCGTACTCGGCCTCGACATTGGCCGCGACGCGTCCCGAGGCGCCGACATAGGCGGTGGCCTGAACCTCGAACTTGTAGGGCGACATGCCCTGCACACCGACGGCCAGCCAATCCTGCGAGCGACCGGGTTTGAAGTCGTGTTTCAAGCCGACCACCACGTCCCACCAGGGCGTGACGCTGCGGCCGTACAGCACCTCCAGATCGGCCGCGGCGGTGGCACCGCCTTCGCGTTCGCCCTCGCTGCGCAACCACACGCGGTTGAGATCGCTGCCGAACCAGGCCGTGGCCTCCCAGGCCTCGCTGCGACCGTGGTCGGTGTCGCCGACCTCGAGGCGATCGAACAAGACATAGCTGTTGAACTCACGCGCGTGCTGCATGTGGTGACGCAGGCGCGGGAAGGCGGCCGCGCGGTCGGCGTCGGTTACATCGGGAATAGGTTCGCGCGGGGTCTGGCTCGCCGCCGACGGGGCCGTGTCGGCCATGGCCGCGTGATCCATCTTCGAATGGTCCATGCTGCCGTGGTCGGCGTCCGCCTTGCTGGGCGCAGCGTGGCCCATCGCGGCGTGGTCCATCTTCGAATGGTCCATGCTGTCGTGATCGGCATTCACCTTGCTGGGCGCGGCATGCCCCATCGCGGCGTGGTCCACGGCCGGCTCGGTCGCGACCGGCGCGGGTTCGGGCGGCGTCGGCGCGGCCTGCGCAGCGTGATGCTGGGCCTGCGCGGCCCCGACGAAGGCCAGCGTCAATGCGGCCGCGAGCGCGGCGCGGCGCGGAGAGTGGAGGGCGCTCATTCTTCGACCCTCACTTCGCGCATCATGCCCGCTTCCATGTGGTAGAGCAGATGGCAGTGGTAGGCCCAGCGGCCCAGCGCGTCGGCGCGCACGCGATAACTGCGGCGGGTTCCGGGCGGCATGTCGATGGTGTGTTTGCGCACCTGGAACTCGCCTTGCTCGTTCTCCAGGTCGCTCCACAGCCCGTGCAGATGGATCGGGTGGGTCATCATGGTGTCGTTGACCAGGGTGATGCGCATGCGCTCGCCGTAGTTCAGGCGCAGCGGCTGCGCATCCATGAACTTCAGCCCGTCGAACGACCAGGCGAACTTCTCCATATGGCCGGTCAGATGCAGCTCGACCGTGCGGCTGGGCTCACGGCCATCGGGGTCCTCGAACAGGCTCTTGAGGTCGGCGTAGCGCAACACGCGGCGCCCGTTGTCGCGCAATCCGATGCCCGGATCGTCCAGCCGCGGCGTGCTGGCCATCGTCTGCATGTCGATCAGCGGGTTGCCGTTTTCGCTGGCCGGGTGCGTCGCACCGCCGTCCATGCCTGCCATGCCGCCGCCGGAATGGTCCATGCCGGCCATGCCCATGCTGGCGCCGCAGCCGCCTTCGGGCATCGTCTTTTGCTTGGGTGCGCCGTGGCTGCCGTGGTCCATGCTGCCGTGATCCATGCCGCCGTGGCCCATATCGTCCATGGTCAAGATGACGCGCGGATCGGACGCAGGCACCGGCGCCGACAGGCCCTCGCGCACCGCCAGGGTGCCGCGCGCATAGCCGGTGCGGCCCATGTCCTGGGCGAAGATCGTGTACGCATCCTGGCCCGAGGGTTCGACGATCACGTCGAAGGTCTCGGCCACCGCGATGCGGAACTCGTCGACGCTGACCGGATGAATGTACTGGCCGTCGGCCGCGACCACGGTCATCTTCAGGCCGGGGATGCGCACGTCGAAGTAGCTCATCGCCGAGGCGTTGATGAAGCGCAGCAGGACCCTCTCGCCCGAACGGAACAGCCCGGTCCAGTTGGCCGCCGGCGCGGTTCCGTTGAGCAGGTAGGTGTAAGTGTGCGCGTTGATGTCCGACAGATCGGTCGGGGTCATGCGCATGCGCCCCCACTGGCCGCGATCGCGCAGGGTCGCCGCTAGGCCCTGCTCGCGCGCGTCGCGGGCGAAGTCGCCGACCGTGCGCTTGTAGGTGTTGTCGTAGTCCGACATCTTCTTCATGCGCCGGAACAGCGCGGCCGGATCCAGATCGGTCCAGTCCGACAGCAGCATCACGTGCTCGCGGTCGTAGTGGAACGGCGGCGGCTGCAACGGATCGACCACGATCGCGCCGTACAGCCCGGCCTGTTCCTGGAACATCGAATGGCTGTGGTACCAGTAGCTACCCGACTGGCGCAGCTGGAAGCGATAGGCGTAGGTCTCGCCCGGCGGAATGCCGTCGAAACTCAGGCCCGGCACGCCGTCCATGTTGGCCGGCAGCAGGATGCCGTGCCAATGGATGGAGCTGGTGTCGCGCAGGCGGTTGGCGACGCGCAAGGTGACCGTGTCGCCCTCGCGCCAACGCAGGATCGGGCCCGGCAGCGAGCCGTTGACGGTGATCGCCGGGCGCACCCGGCCGGTGAAGTTGACCGGCGCCGCGTCGATGGCGAGGTCGAAATCGAGGCCACGCAGTTCGCGTGCGGTGGTGGCCAGCGCCGCGCCCGCGAACGCGGGCGAGCGCCACAGGCCCAGGCCTGCGGCGACACTGCCCGCGGCCAGACCGGTAACGAAACGCCGGCGCGAAGGCTCGGCCAGGGCATCCGGCCGTCGGCCGGAGAAATCGGAAGACATCGTCGAACTCCAAAGGATCGATAACGCCGACGCACGATGCGATCGGCGACACCAGGCCGCGTAGACGCGAACGCCGCACGCGACCTGCCTGAGCGCGCCGCGACGGCGGCGCGTGGAGCGCTTAAGCGATGGGAGGTCGGATGGGGTAGGGCAGGGCCGGCGCGTCGTGATCGACCGACATCGGCCGCGCGATCAGGCTGTGGCCGATATGCGCGCCGCCGAGGGCGAACGCGATCGCCGTGGCCGGCGCGGGTTGCAGGCAGGAGCAGGTACAGGTCGGCGACTTGCAGCAGTCCGGCTGGGCGCCGTCGGGCGCCTGGCCTTGGCCGTGATGGCTGTGATCGGAGGGCGCCGACATCGACGCGTGATCCATCGCGGCCATCGCCATGCCGTCGTGAGCCATGCCGCCTGCAGCCATGCCGTCGTGGCAAGAGGTCTGGACGGTGGCCGCCGCTTCGATCGCGGCGCTCATATGCGTCAACTGCATTTGCGTGGACGCGACCGCGTACGCCGATCCGTTGAGGATCAGGCCGACGCACAGCAGCAGTCGCAGCAGGACGGACATCACCCGGCTACTTTAGCGCCAGCGCGTGGGCTTGTCGTCAAATCCGCCGAAAAACGCCGTTGCAAGCCTGAACCATGGTTCAGACCCTGGACCGCTTCCGAGCGGCGGCGGCCGGGCGTTTTCATCGCGTTGACGGACCGCTGCGTATCTGTGGCGCATGGCTAAACCCGCGAAGGCCGTACCCACGCCCGGTCCCATGCCCGACGCCGCGTCCGCGCGCGTGGCCGCGCAGGCCGGTCTGCGCTACGTCAGCGACGCCGATCCCGGCATCGCGCGCCTGCACTCGGGGCGCGGCTTCCGCTACCGCGACGCCCAGGGGCGCGCCGTGCGCGACCCGACCACCCTGAAGCGGATCCGCTCACTGGC
This sequence comes from Lysobacter sp. Root916, assembly GCF_001429785.1. GTDB lineage: Bacteria > Pseudomonadota > Gammaproteobacteria > Xanthomonadales > Xanthomonadaceae > Lysobacter. The sequence continues at coordinate 1,152,207 of NZ_LMJF01000001.1, forward strand.
GGTACCGCCGGCCTATCGCGAGGTCTGGATCTGCGCCCAGGCCAGCGGCCACTTGCAGGCCACCGGCCGCGATGCGCGCGGGCGCAAACAGTACCGCTACCACCCGGATTGGCGGCACGCACGCGACCACGGCAAATTCGACCGCATCGTGGAGTTCGGCGCAGCCCTGCCGCGCCTGCGCCGGCGCTTGCGCAGCGATCTCCAACTGGCCGGATTTCCACGCGCCAAAGTGCTGGCGATCGTGGTCGCGTTGATGGCCGACACCCTGCTGCGCGTCGGCAACGACGCCTACATGCGCAGCAACGGCACGTTCGGCCTGAGCACCTTGCGTAACCGCCACATCGACTTCCTGCGCGACGGTCGCGCGCGTTTGCACTTCCGCGGCAAAGGCGGAAAGATGCACGACGTCGCCATCGACGACGCCAAACTGGTGAAACAGATCCGGCGCTGCCAGCAACTGCCCGGGCAGTCGCTGTTCCAGTACCGCGACGACGACGGCACGGTGCAGCCGGTGGATTCGGACGCGATCAACGGCTACCTGCGCGAGGTCATGGGCGGCGAGTTCAGCGCCAAGGATTTCCGCACCTGGGGCGCGACCCTGGCCGCCTTCCGACGCCTGGCCCAACTGCCGCTACCAGAGGGCAAACGGAGCGCAACGCCCAGCGAGCGTGCCTTGGCTCGGATCGAGAAGGCGGTCGTAGGCGAAGTTGCGCAAGCCTTGCGCAACACGCCGGCGGTCTGCCGCAAGTCGTACATCGATCCCACCGTCTTCGCAGGCTGGCGCGAGGAGGCCTTGGCGTCGTACGCGGCGCGAGCGCGCGGGGACCGCCAGTGGGAGCTGGCGATGCTCGGTTTCCTCAAGCGTCGTCGCCGCCGGCGCAAATCCTGAAACGCCTGCGCCGGGTACGGCCTGGTCGCCGTACCCGGATCGGCGGGGCCGTTTGCGTCGTCAGGCCGGAGGCGTGTGCTGCCGCGGATGCGAGGAGCGGCGGCGGAAACGCCGCGTCATCCATTCGCCCAGATCGTCGACGACGGTGAACGCCGCCGGGATCACGATCAGGCTCAGCAGGGTCGACGTGATCAGGCCGCCGATGACCGCGATCGCCATCGGCGCGCGGAAACTGGAATCGCCGGAGAAGCCCATCGCGATCGGCATCATGCCCGCGCCCATGGCCAGCGTGGTCATGATGATCGGCTGGGCGCGCTTGCGGCAGGCGTCGATCAGGGCGTCGTGCTGGCTCAGGCCGTGCTCGTCCTCGGCGATCACCGCGTAGTCGACCAGCAGGATCGAGTTCTTGGTGGCGATGCCGATCAGCATCAGCAGACCGATCAAGGCCGGCAACGACAGCATGTTCTGGGTCAGCAGCAGCGCGCCGAACGCGCCGCCCGCGCACAGCGGTACCGCCGTCAGGATGGTCAGCGGCATCAGCGCGTGGTTGAACAGCAGCAACAGCACCATGTAGATGCAGACCAGGCCCGCGGCCATCGCCAGCATGAAGCCGATGAACAGTTCGACGAAGACTTCGGCGTCGCCGGTATTGAGGAAGCTCACGCCGGGCGGCAGTTGCTTCACGCTGGGCAGCTTTTGCACCGTCTCCATCACATCGCCCAGCGGCCGGCCATTGAGTTCGGCGGTCAAGGTGACGTTGCGCTGGCGCTGGTAACGCGAGATCAGCGACGGGCCGCTGCCCATCTTGATGTCCGCGACCGCCGCCAAGGGCACCGGCCCGTAGCGGCCGGGCACGCGCAACTGCCCGATCAGGGCCGGATTCGCCAGGGTCGCCTCGGAGAATCCCACGCGGATCGGAATCTGGCGGTCGGGCAGGTTGAGCTTGGCCAGGCGCTGCTCGTAGTCGCCGGCGGTCGCGATGCGCGCGGCCTCGGCGATGTCGGCGGTGGCCACGCCCAGGTCGGCGGCCCGCGCCGGGTCCGGCAATATCTGGATCTCGGGCCGCAACAGCGATGCCGACGAAGTCACGCTGCCCAGGCCGGGGATGCGGCGCAGGTCGCGTTCCAAGGCGATCGCCGCATCCTGCAGATGCTGCGGATCGTCGCCGGACAACACCAGCTGCAGTTGATTGCCGGGCTCGGAACTGACGTAGCTCACGCGCACGCCGGCCAGTTGGGCCAGTCGCGAACGCGCCTCGCGTTCCAGCACGCGCTGGTCGCGCTCGCGCTCGTCCGCCACGCCCCAGTCCAGTACCAGAGTGGCCTTGCGCGACTCGCCGATGCCGGTGGTGGAGGGATCGCCCAGGTCCAGCACGCTGCCGATCGCGGTGTAGACCTGCTTGAGCTCCGGCATGTCCTTGAGCAGCACGCGCGCGCGTTCGGCCACCGCCTTGGTTTCCTCCAGGCGCGTGCCCGGCGGCAGTTCCAGGCTCAGGTTGCTGCGCCCCAGATCGGACTGCGGAATGAAGGTGGCGGGGATCAGCGGCACCAGCGCCAGCGAGGCGACGAACAGACCGGTGGCGATCCACAGTGTGCGCGCGCGATGGCGCAGGGCCGCGTCCACCCAGCCCAGGTACCAGCGCATCAGCTTGCTATCGCCTTTCTCCTCGCCATGCGGCTTGAGCAGATAGGCGGCCATCATCGGCGTCAGCAGACGCGCCACCAATAGTGAGAACAACACCGCGGTGGCCGCGGTCCAGCCGAACTCGCGGAAGAACTTGCCGGCGATGCCGGGCATGAAGGCGACCGGCACGAACACCGCCGCCAGGGTCAGCGAGGTCGCGATCACCGCGTTGCCGATCTCGTTGGCCGCCTCGCGGGCAGCCTCCAGCGGCGGTTTGCCCATGCGCAGATGGCGCACGATGTTCTCGATCTCAACGATGGCGTCGTCGACCAGGATGCCCACCACCACCGACAGCGCCAGCAGGGTGATCAGGTTCAAGGTGAAACCGAACCAGTACATCACCGCGAAGGTCGGGATGATCGACAAGGGCAGGGCCAGCGCCGATACCCAGGTCGCGCGCCAGTCGCGCAGGAACAGCCACACCACCAGCAGGGCCAGCAACGCGCCCTCCCACAACATGGTCATCGACGAATCGTAGGAACGATGGGTCTCGTCGATGACGGTGGTGACCAGGCGGAAGTCGATGCCCGCGTGGCTGGCCTTGAGGGCGTCCAGCGCCTTGTGCACGCCTTCCTCGACCTTGACCTCGCTGGATCCGCGCGTGCGCGACATCGAGAACGCGACCACGTCGCGCCCGTCCAGCAAGGCTGCCTCGGTGGGGTCGGCGGCGGCATCGGTCACCTTGGCCAGCGCCGACAGACGCACCGAGCGCCCGTCCGGCAGGCTGATCGTGTAATCGCGCAAGGCTTGCGCGTTGCCGACCGTGCCCAGGGTGCGGATGGTCTGCTGCGCACCGTCCAGTTCGGCCTTGCCGCCGGCGCGCTCGACCTGGATCTGGGCGAGCTGATGCGACACGGCGCCGGCGGTGACGCCGAAAGCCTGCAGTGCGTTCGCGTCCAGGTCCACGCGCACCTGTCGCTGCACGCCGCCCACGCGCGTGACCCGGGCCACGCCGGGCACGCCGTACATGGCGCGCGAGACCTCGCGATCGACGAACCAGCTGGCCTCGTCCGGCGTCATCTGCGGCGCGACCAGGGCATAGGTCATCAGCGAACCGCCGATATCGACCTTGGAGATCACCGGCTCTTGGATGTCCTGCGGCAGGTCGGTGCGGATGCGCGTGACCGCGTCGCGGGTGTCGTCCAGCGCGGTGGCCAGATCGGCTTCCAGCTGGAACTCGATGGTGGTGGTGCTGACGCCTTCGCTGACCGTCGAGATCACCCGCTTGACGTTGGTCACCGTGGCGACCGAGTCCTCGACCTTGCGGGTGACCTCGGCCTCGAGCTGGCTGGGCGAGGCGCCGGGCTGAGTGATCGTGACCGTGGTCATCGGGAAGGCGATATCGGGGAAGCGCGCCACCGGCAGCTTGTGGAAGCCCCACAGCCCGGCCACGCACAACACGAAGAACACCATCAGCGCCGGCAACGGCCGCTTGATCGCCCAGGCGGAGAAATTCATCGTGCGGCCTTCCCGGCCGCGGCGGCCGGCACCACCCGCACGCGATCGCCGTCGCCGAGGAAGCCCGCCCCTTCGGCGACCACCCGATCGCCGTCCTTCAAGCCTTGCACGATCTCGACCTGGCCGTTGCCGGTCTGGCCGGTGCGCACGCGTACGCGCTGCACGGTCTGCTGGTCCTTCATCGTGAACACATAGCTATGACCGTCGCGCTGCACCACAGCCGCGGTGGGCACCATCAGCGCACGGCCGGCGCCGGTGACGATGCGGCCTTCCACATAGACGCCGGGCTTGAGCGGCCCCGGCTCGGGCAGATCGACGTACACCGTGCCGGTGCGGGTCTGCGCATCGACGCCGGGCGTGACCGCGCGGATGCGCCCGGCGATGATGCCGCCGCCATAGGGCAGCTCGACCGTGTTGCCGACGGCGACGCCGGCCAGTTGGTCCTCGGGCAACTCGGCGCGCCATTCCAGACGGCCGTCGCGAATCAGGCGCAGCAGCTCGTTGCCCGCGGCCACGACCTGGCCCGGCTGCACCAGCCGCTTGGAGATGACTCCATCGGCGGGCGCACGCAGTTCTGCGAAGTCGCGCCGCAACTTGGCCGCATCGCGACCCGCGCGGGCGGTGGCGACTTGCGCTTCGGCCTGCACACGGGTGGCGCGCAGCTCGTCCAGATTGCCGGCGCTGATCAGTTGTTCGGCCGCCAGCTTGGCGCCGCGGTCGTAGCTGACCTGCGCCAGCGACAAGGACGCCTGCGCCTGCCGCAGCGAGGCTTCGGCCTGGGCCAACTCGCTGTCCAGCGTGCGATGGTCCAGTTCCAGCAGCACCTGGCCTTTGCGCACCGACTGACCGACATCGACCAGCAACGAGGTCACTCGCTGCCCGCTGAGTTCCACCCCGAGCTGCATCTCCTCATAAGGCGACACCGGCCCGGACACCAGCACGCTGCGCGCCAGAGGCTGCGCACGCGCCGCAACCAGCGATACCGCCAGGGCCGACGCGTCGCTGGCCTTGTCTTCCTCCTTGGCGCCTCCGCACGCCGCCAACAGCGAGCAGACCAGGAACACGATTAGCCAACGCGGGGAGCGTGCACGCATGGAAGATTCCGTAGAAGAAAAGTGGTAAGCCCGTTTCGGCGCAGTCGCTGATGGGGTCACACGACGACCGATCCAACGGCAGACGAATCCAGACTCTGACTGGCGCATCGTGACCCAGCTTAGGGTGGCGAGTTTAAGAAGGGATTAATAAGTTCCCGGCGCGGGGCGTCGCAGGCGGCAGCGCGGCGGGAGTAGGGGAGAGCGCAACGCACAGAAGCGGGCCTGGATCACAACATGCGATGCGCCCCTTGCGCGCGAGATCAGCATGCCCTCACATCCAGCGATCTGTGGTCAGCAAGCGCGAACGACACCCACCATGCTCAGGCTGTCTCCGTTCCCGATGGCCCAGCGCTCGTAATCGTCCTCGATTCATCGCGCGATAGCAAGTGATTCTCATTAGCATTTAATCGCGACCAAGCAAGCCTCTGACGAGTCGGGCAAAACGTCAGTGGCTGATGATCGCTGCCGGACGACGGCAGCTGCGATCCGCCGTGATTGGATCCGGAGCACCTGCACCCAGGGCGATGGGTCGAAACTGGCCGGCAAGAGAGCGACGGCGATCGACAACGTAGCCGGTCTATAGCTCAGGACCGCGCCGGACGTCGCGCTGCGCGCAAAACCAGGGCTGATGCGAGCACCAACCGGCCAGAATGAAATCTGGAGGCCGGCGCTGAGCGTGAGACGGCTGGATCTGGTCGGAATCCATGAGTTGGGCAAGCGCGGAGACCGCGGATCTCACGAAGAACCGGGCGGTTAGCGAGGGTCATCTAGGGTAGGGGAGGCAGCTTCCGACCCAAGGCCGCCATTCGCGACTTCCGATTTCGCGTCATCCTTGCTTGATGAGCGTTCGTTGGCCTATTGATCCGCCCTTGCGTGCGGTTGGCTTTCCTAGGCCGGGAATCAGGAAGTCCGTGACGCTCCGGCCATACTTCGTCTTCTGGGCCAGCCATCGCGGCATACGTCCACGGCCCGACCAGGTGTTGCGCATGTTCTCTGGGTCGCGGTACTTGGCGGCAACCTTGCTCGCCTTTCGCCGCGGCGCTCGCTTCTTAGTCGCAATCTCAGCTACCGGCTGATCGCCATAGAGTTCCTCGATCGTGTAACCGTGCTGGGCGGCGAGTGCGATCAGTTTTCGACGCACCAAGGCAATGGGGCGACGGCTGGAAATCAGCCGCATTCGCTGCTCCGCGGCGGTCAGTAGGGACTTCAGTTCCGAGAGGTTGAGCTTATCGACATCAATGTTCATGCCGCTTAGGGTCCAGGCATGCCTATCAACCTGTCAACCAACATGCCGATGTCCTGTGATCAGAATGTGCTTTCGGCAGGAAGTTGCAGCCAGTCGAAGTAGCCGTCATCAGAGTCCTGCGCCAGATCCGCTAGCTCAGCCCGCAATGGCACGCCGGCGCGAAAGGCCTAGTCCTTAACCAACTCCAGCCAGCCGGCATGTTGCTTGCGGATCTGGCGTCCGAAGCTGACAAAGCGGGTTGCCGACACGTGGCCTGGGGCCCAGGTTCGTATTTACATAATATACATTATGCGAAGTTTGGTTCGGTGGTGCGAACGGATGGCACGCCGTATTAGCGGCCGGTTCTGGCGGGACAGGTGAAGTTGTTACATCCCGACAGGTAATGCTGTGCATTGGTGGCATACAGTTCCAACCCAGAGCGCGTCAAACGCTTCGTGCTCGATCAGGACTGGTTCTCAGAGGACGGAGTCATTGAGTATCTGTAGAACTGGATCAGCATATCCCTATCTCGGAGTCTGCTCTCGGCATGAGCGGACATCGAATCCTCCACAGCGCCGCATCCCGTGGACTTACACACCGTTTGCCCCGCGGGCTAGCGCATGGATATGGCATCGCTTGGTGTCGAGGTCCTTGTGACCGAGCACTTTCAGTGCGAGAGCGAATACAGGACCACGAGACTCGTGCCGACCCGAGGACGTTGTACCTAGGTCTTTGCTAGCATCCAGGGGCGGCTGGGCGCCTTGAGTGGTGCTCGCTGACCCCTAGTTCGAGCGGATCTATGGCGACCAGTCCAGACCACCTCTTCGGGCGGCTAGCAGCCGCCGAGAACGATCCAGCAGCAGTGACCCCACTACTGGCAGAAATCGCTGCCCTCCCGGTCAATAGCTTCGAGCTCAACCACTGTATCCATGTTCTGGCTTCGTCGCCGGTCATGGCGACAGTGGCCCTTGGGGCCTGGTTCGGAAGAACGGTGGCGGCCCAAATGGGCAAGGCGATCGAACACGAGCTCAGCGTGACCCATTTGCGGGCCGAGGCCCTGACCCCGTTCGAACCGGGTAGGATTGACCCAGTGGACGCCCTGTTGGTGGCTCATCGTCTGGTCGGCGTCCATGCGACCCCCGCCGTGTCCTTGGGTTGGATCGTGGCCTGTCTGCAAGCTGGGCTCGATCCTTCGGAGGCTACGCTGGGCCCGTTGCTACGGCATATGGCGCGCCAGTTCCCGGACACCACGAGACAGCTTCTCGGCGGTGCCGCCCCGGCCCTCACCGAGCGCTATCCGACGCTTGCAGAAACGATTCGAGCCTCAAACGCCCTCTACGAACACCGCGCGCAGGCTCCACGGCTCAAGGAACTCACCCTGTCGGTCGAAGACCGAATCATCCGCCAGAGCCGACGGCTTCAGGAGCGACGTGACATCGAACAGCACGCAGAGGAAGCGTCAGTGTTCGCCCAGATCGTGACTCGCGCCCACTTTAAGTACGCGCAGCAAGCGGCCTTCCAGTTCAATACGGGAGGCGAGACGCACGAACAGGTGGTTTCGATGCAGGAGTTCTCGCTAGTTTACGAGCTGCCCTTTCTGGAACGGACTGACCCGCTCGGCGCCGAAGGCATCCGAAACCGGCTGGTGGAAGGCAGTTTGCCATGAGTATCCGGCTCCTCCTGACCCAATATCTGAGTTCCCTGCGGGAACGCGACGAGCTCGATGCGCTGCTTCCGGAGTTGCTGGTGGCGATGGGGCACACGGTGCTTAGCCGCCCCCAACTGGGTGCCGGCCAGGCCGGCGTCGATGTTGTATCCACCTTCGCGCCCACCGGCGACGATGACGACGCCTATATGTACATCATCAAGTTTGGTGACATCGGACGCGATGACATGTACGTCGGTACACAGGCCATCGAACCTTCCGTCCGCGAGGCCTATACCGACTTCGCACGAAACCGCCTCGATCCGAGGTTGCGCGAACGCGCAAAACATCTGGTGGTCGTCACCAGTGGCGAGCTCAAGCAGACCGTGCAGGCGGGGTTCTCCGCGCTGGCTGAGGATGTGCAACGGCAGCCGGGCTTCAAACTCGAATTATGGGATATCGACAAGCTCGCGACACTGATTGAAGAAAACCTCCTTAACGAGGCTTTGTTGCTGAAGGCTGGCCGAGACCACCTGCGCGCGGCCATCGCGACGTTGGAAGAGAGCGAGGAAGCATCCAAGCATTTTCGACGATTCGTCGATCGCGCGTTCGACCCAGCAGACGTGCGAGCCGCGCCCTCGCCTGCCGCCAAGAAGCGGCTGTTGCTCAAGCGGTTCGCGGCCGCGCAGATGGGCTGGGGCGTGTTCGATATTTGGGGAAAGTCCGAATCCAACCTGCGCCCCAGCGTCGAGGGCGCTGAATACCTCCTCTTGCGTGCTTGGGCGGAAGCACTGGCGGCTGACTTGGCGGACGACCCGGCGTTCCTGGCTCGGTTCGACGGCATGAAATCCCAGTTTCGCGACGCACTGACGCGCTACTTCGAGAAGATCTGGCCGCAACTGATCGACCAGTACGTGTTGATGGACCATGTCGGCGAAGGAGCTTTTTACAACCGCCTGGTCCTGCAGGAAGCCGGCCGCCTCGGCTTGCTGCTGCTACTCACACCAGACGAGGAGGAAAATCAGGGTCTTCGCGCCGATCTCGGGGTGAAAATCGTGGCATTGTTCAACGCGCACCCTGGCGGACGCCTACCGGCGCTCGATGGCCGAGCGGTCGATTTATCCATTGCATTGGCCGCATTGATGTCCGTTGGCGACTACAAAAACGTCTCTCTCCTCGCGCAAGACGTCGCGAGCCGATTCGTGGTGACCGCCCGGGGCGATGGTCGCTGTACCCCGGTTTCGACGGATAGGATTGAGGACGCGCTTACACTGCGCGATGGCGACGGTCGAACCGAGGTGCTATGCCGAACCACTTCGCTCGTCCCGATGCTGGCAAGTGTGGCTGCGTTCGCACAAGCCGACGAAGCCTTACGTGTGCTGCGCGAAGAGCTGCACCCTCTGCTCGGGGATGTCACTAAAGAACGCTGGTTCCCCGCCGCGCCCATCGATCAGATCGCCGCGCGCCCCCAAGACGGATTGCCGGGCGTATCGCGCGCCCTGATAGCCCTCCAGGGCAGCTGTGCAGAAGAAGCGGCCGCGTCTGTGACTGTGCCGGTTGGCGCAGCGGGTGCGAGCGAGGTAGCCTGCGTTGCCAAGAACCAAGAAGAGCTGCTAGTGCTGTCGGCACGCCATTTCCGGCATCCGCTGCCGACGTGGTACATGGAACAGTTTCGACGCCCGCCCCTGATCGCCCAAGAAGCCGCGTACCCTGAACCTGAGGTCACCCCAGAGGCGTAAGCCGCGAATCGAGCTTCCACGTTCTCCCCAGAAGTTGGAAGCATCCGGAACATCATTCACCGCAGAGTATGTCTGTCACCGCATAACTCTGTGCTACTCAAATCGGCCAGCGCTCAATAGGTCGAACGAGCTAACGCCGCCTCGAAACACGGCTCAATCCAGGCGCCGAGTCGGATGTCCACTTTGGGTCGGGGGCAGGCCTTCCCTACCCCAATAAACCCGCTTAATCCCCGGCCTCGCTTAGATCTCCTCTAGTACGGCCTAACGCGGACCTAATGGATCGATGACCTCAAGGGCCCTTCTATCTGGGTTGTACGCGATGAGCAAGGTATGACCGATCGGTTTGGCGGTGGAGAGCCCTTTCACTGCGTTTGGATCCAACTTTCCGGCCGCGGCCTCGGACAGAAATTGCAGGAACGCGTCTTGCGCTTCGTTGCAGAGATCCGCATCAAAGTCGCTTTGAAGAAGTAGCTTGACGGAGTAGCCATCTCCGAAGTCCGCTACGATAGAATAAAAGATTGAGTAGCGCGGATGCTCCGACTCGGCTTTGCCTTCTGAGAAGACCACACGACCCTTTGGCGTATTTTTGCCAAAGAACTTTGAAGAAAGACTTGAGACGGCCGCTTTTAAGACGGTGTAGTGATCTTTACCAGCCTCTTTAAGGAATGAATCGAAGTAGGCCTTGCCGATATAGATCACGACAGCTGTAGGAATTAGCCACTCAATACCAGCGTAAGGACCGGGATCTGGTCTTGACTCGATCCGCAGGTCTAGCCCTTCTGAGCGGACAGCCGTCTCGAACTCCGCGAAGTTAAAGCGGTCTATCACCTCAAGGTGGATTAATCCGACCTGTGGCCTGCTGGCTCTTTCCATTGGGGCATAACACCGGAGTTAAGCCTAACCGCGAAGCGGGTTCGGCTTGAATGAATTGTTAGGGCGTAGGCTTACGAAGCTGGGTTGGCCAAGCGCCCTGGCCATTGCCACCTTTGAAGAATGCCCGACCATTTGGCTGGATTGAGGAAACAATGAACTCTTGCTCGAAAGATCGTAGCTCCCCGGCATGCTCGAACTGAATGACACGGATGACGCGATTACCCGGTCGTAGGTCCAAGGACTCAATTGCACTCCGGTTCTTGGAAAGAAGAGCCTCGCCGATCTTGGCGCTTGCGACACGCTTTGAATCGCCTGCCACATCCTGACCGAGCGACTCGGCAAAAGCTCGTTGCCGCTCGCTGGACCTGTCGGCGGGCTCGTAACCGATAGCCGCTGCAACACCGTCAAGTAAGCGAGCTGCTGCCGTGTCAAATGTATCGGCGGAAATGTCAATCCCGAGTACGTGAGCCAAGTGCAGTTGATCTTGCGAGGGTTGAGATGCGGCCATGCTGCCCCTGTGCCCAAACTACCTAGTAGTCGGATCTCTGGATCCGGTTATACGACTTATCCAGAGCCCGCCGTATGGCCGGCTATCCCTTGATACAGCTCGATCTTATGACTGCTGGGGCCGGCTAACAAGCCGATGTATAACCGAATCCAGCGAGCTGAACAGAGTGCACCTCGAAAGCCGCGGACAAGCATTGAAGGGATGTCCGCTTCGCGTCGATAGCTGCCCTGGGAACTGGCCTGTCAGCATGCGGCCACGAGCGGCCGTTACGGGGTCGAGCGACGCCTGATCCGACGGCGAGCATGAGCAGGACGGGTCGCCAGAAAGAGCGCCTCTGCGAGCGATTCGAAGTGCTCGCCCCCCCTTTCTCCCTTGTGCTGCTGGCACAGATGGTCAAGCGAGAGCGGACTTGGCACACTCCTTGCAAATCTCACCTTCATGCAGGCGCGAATTGGCGTGGTCATTTCAACATTCCCCGAAGCGGCGCAGGTGACAGACCGCTTGATCGATCTCTTGGCAAAGCACGGCGTGACACCTCCAGTGGACTCCCGCGTCGAGCATGAACTACTTGCGCCACTGGAAGTTATGGAGCGCGCACGTAGAGCGCGGCCCCAGGACATCTCAATCGAATTGCTCGCGGAAGCCGGTGGCATGTATGACCTCGCCGCCAAATTGTTGTCGATTGCTGGCGAACCGGAGTTCGCGACGTTTACACCGCACCTGAGGTTGTTCGCAAAGCCAGCGCTCTACACTTCGTCGCTCCAGTCAAAAGCAGGCGACCCGCGAGATGACGCAGGCCGGAAGCTTACGGAGCTCTACGTCGGCGCATTGGCAGTACATTTCGCGCACGACGTGGTATTGGATCATCCCCAGGCTTCTCAAGGAGACAATCCCGATGTGATGTTTACCACCGAAGATATCAGCGGTGTGAGAACTCGCTGGGCCATTGCGATCAAGAGCATCGCTTCGCGATCAGGCCAAACGATCTTCGAGAATATTCTCAAGGCCTCGAAGCAGATTAACGCGGAGACGTGCTCAGCAGAACGCGGCATCGTCTTTATTGCCGCGCGAGGGTCGATCGATCACGCTAGCCTGTGGGCGACACCGTTCCCAACGGTGGACTCGGCGATTCAAGCGCTTCGCTCTGAGCTGCGTGGCTTGGCAGAGCTGGCGGAGCGGGATCGCACTGAGGCGGATTGGCATCAGGCGTTCACGGGCAAGACATCGCCGCTCTTCCTACTGTCCGGTCAAGCAGTCGTCCAGGTCGCTACGGAAGCGGGGCCTGTCCCCACAGTTCTGAAGATGGTTCTCGAACACAATCCGCTCGAGCGTTCGGACGCCAATGCGCTTCAGGTCGCCTTGAATCTAAACCACTTCATGCAGACCATCGTGAAGGGGATCCCCGGGGCGCCAGGACAGCTACCTAGTTGAACGCTGATCTTTCGACACCGCGGCGAGAATTCGACATATTCTGGCTGTTGTAGAGCGTTCGGCACTTATAGCGGTGGTGCCTAGTCGTATTTGATCTGAGCATGGCCAGCAGATGCCCCAAGGTCGCATCCGCTATGGGTCGAAAGCGGACATTAGCATCGCCGAAGCGAACTCAACCAGCCGGATGTACACTATCGGCCAGAAGCCGACATCCAACCGCAAGGCAAGGTCGAACTTGCGCTGCGCTCCGCTGCCGACTTAGCGCGTCAGTTGAAGTCCGCGACGCGCTGCAAGCAATTGGACGTCTTTCGGATTTACTGTGCGGTGCAGGTTGCCCAGCACTTTGCGTTGGGTCTCTGGTGTCCAGAAGATCCGCAAATCTTCTCGAGCTCGCGTGATAGCGGTATAGAAGATGCTGTGGGTTAGGTCTTCCTCGTTCGCATTGGTCACGACGACCTTGACTGAGTCGTACTCCAATCCTTGTGCCTTATGAATCGAGACGGCATAGGCAACCTGGAATGGAACTAGGGTGTGCAGTGCGTCATCATCATCGTCGCTGGCGTCATGGTCGAAAACGGTGAACCGCACGATCGATCCCGCCACCCACTCCACGTCCGTTCCCAAGACGTCGAATGCGCTGACCGGTCGATCTACATCAACATCGAAGGATAGGGAGTCCAGGGATTGGGTTATTGCAACGATTCGACCCTTCAGGTTGTTGTAGAACACCGAACGGAAGCGCTCGGATTCGTTGAACAGGATCGGGTCGCCCACTTTATATGTCGCCTCCCGCCAAATGACAGCGGGGCTTGGATTGCTGCTCTGAAGAAACCTATTGACGTTGTTTATCCCATAGAGACCATCGTAGTTCAGACACAGAATGATCTCGTCGTCTGAGATGCGTTCGAAGAGAGTTCGGTCGAGAACGCATGAATAGCCGTTCTTCGCAATAACTTCGTCGATGTCTTCCTCGATGTATCGCACTCTATCCCATAATCGCAGCAGCGCCGGATTCTTCGTTCGATACGGCGTCGTCAGCTCGAAAATTGCACTCGGCGCGAGGAACGAGCGGATGATCGAGAACCAGTTACCGAACTGAATTGCCTCGATCTGAAAGACATCCCCGACTAGAACCAGGAGTTTGAACGAGCCTTTCCGGAGCACCTTGAGTAAGTCCGTGTTGCTGACCGTGCTGCACTCGTCGATGACGAGAAGGTCGTACTCGGGATCGTGACCATACCGATGTATGTGACTGCTGATCGTCCGAAAGGTCGCGTTCTGGGTAATCACCTTACGTTTCAGGTTATCAACAGCCGGGTTGGTATGGGCAAGGAAGAGCTTGGACTTGTCATTGAAATAGGTCGCGATGTGGTTAACCATCGTTGACTTTCCGGTGCCCGCCGCGCCGTAAATCAATGCGACTCTTGAGTCAGTGAACAAGCGCTCGATCGCGTCTTTCTTGGCGGGATCGTCGATCTCGCCCGGAGCTTGTTGCATCCAGCGCTGCACGGCTTGGGTGTAACCTGCGATTCCCTCGTCGGCCACGGCTTGTAGAGTCGAGACAATCTCTGCCGTCTCATCCTCGTACCCAATGATGAAGACATGGCGCTTGTCCTGCACAAGCTTGCGATGCGCGTGCTTGTGGTAAAGCCTTTCATTGAATGATGCCATCAACGCACTTGGATCGCCGAATGCAAGGAGATCCTCCTCCGGCGTGTACAGCATTCCGTGCTGTTCGACGTTGGTATGGAGCCGCCGCGCGAGCAACTCGTGTCGCCTCTCGCCCGCATCCAGTGCTTCGAAAAGATCCGATAGGCGGGGGTTATGGCCTCGGGGAGAAGTGCAAAACGGCATAGTTTCAAATGGAATGCATCCCATCTGCAGGCGAAGGTTTGACAGCCACCGGCAGGGTTCGGATGCATACTGCAATTTTATCGTCTGGTTGTGCATCCGGAGCATCAAGTAACGCAGGAGGATGTGACCATGGGCCCGGCTCCGAATGAGCCGACGTGCCTCATCCAAGACTGAGAAGATAAGTGCCTTCTCCCCCGCCTTGGGGATGAAGCGAATAGATTGATACTCCGCATCATCCATGTCCATCAAATCTAGCAAGCTTCCAGATGTGGCTGTAAGACCATGCATCAGGTAGCGGTATTCTGCTGAGGTGCTTTGGATACCGGCGTTGATGCCAAGAAGTCGGGCGAAGTTTGTCAATTCGCATGGCCGGATCGACACGTCCCATGCACGAATAATCGTGATCGGCATACCTCGATCAAGCACACGAATGGAGTCGCGCTGTAGGACCAAGTAGGCGGAGTACTTATCCGTCATGTCAATGTCGGTAAAAGCGATAGCGCGATCGAACTTGCTCACCCGGTTCACAGCACGATGGAACGTTACTTCGTAGTAGATGCGCCCTTCGACGAAGAGCGGGCGGATCTTATGGATGTAGTACCGCGCACCGGCCTCTCGATTTAGCTTCGTTTGGCGCACAGCTTCGATGCGCTCGGCGATCCTCAAGTGATATTCCCGAAGGGATGGGTCCAGGTCGACTGGGAACGACTCCAGGTTGGCCAATACACTCGTTTGACAGCTAGCCCAGACCAGGCTTCGCAAGCGGTACAGGTATTCGTAGTACTTAAGCATCAGCCGCTCTGAGGCGTCGCCGTCGAGGGTGTAATGCGACGCACTGGCTTGCAGCAATTTGTGGAAGCGGCCGAGAAAGTTAAGCTTGGCCTGACTACGGATGTGGGCCAAAGCAGGCTCGACATCCTCATAGCGAAACTGAGGGCTGTCAGCACCGAGATGCAGTCGCACAATAACTCCCTCGACCAGATTGCGAAGTTGCGCGAGGACGTTCTGCGATAGCAGCGGGCGCTGCTCGGTTAACGAAGCAATATTCTGGCAGATGGCCTCGCTTGCGCTTTGGATTTGTGCTCCAACCGAAGCCATAGAAGTGCCTCATCGATTATGCTCAAACGTGCACGGTCAAGGTACCACTGATAGATTCTGTGGCCACTTAGGGTCGGAAGCCGACATCCCCCCTGCCCTCGATAACCCTCCCTAATCCCCGCCTTATCGATATTCACTACCTGCCAAAATACCGAACACTCAACACCTGAATTGGATCGTGACTAGGTCGCACTGGCGCAGGAGTTACGGTCAAAGTTAACGCTACTTCCTGTCCCACCACTACGCGCAGGCTCTCCCCAATGGCCCTGTGAGCCCTGGCCGGGCCGGCTAGACCCACGCCCTCGGTGCGACCGCAGCCGTCGCTCAGCATGGCAACCATCCGGCGTCCTTGTTCGGGACCGCCTCCGGACTGATTCGGCACTAATCCTGGCCAGGGTCTGCCGCAACCGCATAGCGTCATCGATGGCGACCATCAGGTGTGCCACACCTCGATCCTCAGCGACAGCTTCCGCGCGGTCGGCTCCGCCGGTCCGACGGTCGCTTTCAACAGACCGTTGAGTTCCCGGTTCAAGAACTGCGTGACCACGGACGGCACCTCGGGCGCGACGGCCGCCGAGGTGCTGGGCAGATAGGCGTAGTCCAGCGCCAGATCGTAGCTCGACAATATTTTCCATATCGGATCGGGCAGCCAGGACCCGTTCGGATGCTGCAAATCCGGAGGGACGTACTGGCCCATCGGCTGCGGCCGCCGCAAGCGCAGGCTCAGGCTGATCGGGTCGCCGAGGTTGAGGATGCGGATGGCGAGAATATTGTCCCGCCGTGTGTCCGCCGCGAGCGCGCTGTTGGGGCCGATGGCTTGTTCCAGATTGATGGGTGCACTGCCCTCGCCCAATTCGCCGTCCAGCCGCAGCACGGATTGGGTGACGTGCGTCGAATGGGCGCGCCTGCGCATCCTGGCCTCGGCCTGGACCAGGTAGCTGCCCAGCGTGTCCAGCGAAATCCAGATGCCGTCGTCGAACGACTCCTGCACGTCCGCGCCCGGCGCGCTTTGCGTTTGCGTGCGCGCCGGTTCCAGGATGTAACGATTGCGAAGGTCCAGCCTTTCGGCGTCGAAGCCTTCGATGGTCATGCCCAGGATTTCCGTCTGGCCGAACTCGATCGCGTGCAGCGCGACACGCAGCTGGCCGAAGATCTCCGAATACAGCATCAGCGAGTCGCGCAAGCGGCGATTGAGGCCCAGGCCGGAGTTGGTCTCGAACTGCACCACCTTGCGGCGCCACTTCTCGTCGCGTATCGCATTGCGATTCTTCGCCAAGTCGTGGTCGTAGACGGCGATCTTCTTGGCGGCCGAGATCTGGGCGATCTGGCTGTCGATCGCGGACTTCTCGTTCTGCAGACGCAGGGTTTCGTTGCGTTGGTTGGCGGTCTCGAACTTTACGCTGCGCTTGGCATCGGAGGACATCGCCGCCCAGACGATGTCGAAGACGGAACCGGAGAACAGGGCGCTGTAGGGCGCATTCGACACTTTCACCAATTCCGGCGTGCCATTACCCGGCGTCGACGTGGAATGGATCACCGGCCAATAGGACTGGACCAGCATCCGGTCGACTCGATGCTCGGACGTGTGCCCGGGAGCGTCCGCACCATGGCTGGCCATGGCCTCGGCCCAGTTCGCGATCACGGTCGCGAAAGCGGTTTGCTCCTTGCGCTTGGCGGCCAGCAAGCCGTCGTGCAGTTGTACTTCGTCGGCAAGGCGGGCCAGCTCGGCGTCCCGCAGCTTCTTGGTCTCCTCGAACTCGTAGGATTCCTGCGCGTAGTTGAACAGGTCGAGCTGCAGCGCCTCGATGCGCCGGCGCAGCTCCAGGCAATCCGACAATAGCGAGCGGGCGACGCCGATGTTCTCGAGCACGAGAAACGGATTCAGACCCGGCTCGAGCAGGGTATCCAGCACGGTGATCCGGATCTTGCCGCCTTGCTGCACGATCCCCGACAAGGGAATGTCCTTGGCCTTGTCCCGGATCAGCAGGCGCAGCTGAAGGTCCTTGTCGCGCTTCAGGAAGTCCAGCAGTTCGTCGGAATCGGTCGGAATCGGGTCCGGGTCGAATCGCAATCGCTGGATCAGCTCGTCGGGCGATTGCACCTTGGAAAACAGCGAATCCGAAGACGACGACATACGCGCACCCCCTGTGCGTTTCAGCGTTGACTACCGCCGTTTGCTCCGGGTACCGGCAGCTCCAGCGAACGAATGATCGCGCGGCCGATCTCGTCGGCCATGACGTCGAACCCGCGGCCCAGCGAAACGCCGACGTCGGCCTTGTAGGTGATGTTGCCCGTCTTGAGCTTCGCGCCGGCGTCGAAACAAGGGCCGGAATCCGGGCAAACCGTATAGGCGTAGACCTGCGCGCCGCCCAAGGACGCCCTGCCGAGCTTGGGACCCAGCCCCAACTCCAGGCCGATGGTCTGCGATCCGTCCATGCCGACGCCGAAGTTCAAGGACGTACCGGCCAGCGGCAGCGGTATCGGCGTCTCGAAGGAGCTGCCCTCCTTCAGGGACTTGGCGTCCAGGAGCATGCTCGGGGATGGAACGTAGTCGATGCTGAGGCTGGGGCCGACCTCGAAGGAACCCTTCACCGTCAACTCGAAAAAAGGAAGCCCCTGATACTCCAGCAGCGTTATCCCCAGCATCGAGGATTTGCCCTCCGCACCCCCTAGGGAATGCAAGTGGATGGCATCGGAGGGGATTCGGATCTGCGAGTCCGGCGATTCGCCGGGGTCGCCTTGCGCGGGATCTTCGGAGTCCCCGCGAGCGTCTCGTCCTCTGCGATCCAGATCGGCATCGTCGCGCTCCGCCCGCTGCGGCGGTGGCGAGACATCCATATCCGGTTGGGCGACCTGACCACGAGGGTACATGGGCATCCTTGCCTTGCCGTACGGTGCGGACCGGATCATCGCAGCACCGCCACCGGACAAAGTCAAGCGCACACCAAGCGCAAATCGAACGGGTGCCGAAGGCCGGGGGGCGTCGCGACGCCCCTCGCGATGCCGCCGTATCGTTCGAATCGGATCCGGACCGGATGCGCCTGCCCTGCCCTGGCCGAAGACAGGCTCAAAGCAACAAAAAGGCGCAACTGCCGACCATGTTGTCCTGAGCCGAGCCCTGCCCCGCCGTGACGCGCCTGGACGGGGCCGCGCGACATCCCGGTTCGGCGACATCGGCGCGGCGATCTGAAAAAATCCTCGCGAGCCTGTCGATTCGACGCCCCTCCGTTCGACGCTGCTAATGAACGCCCATTCCGGGCCGCACTGGAGCACAACATGAAGATCACCATCGAAGCCGTGGTACGCGCCGACCTGGACCAGGTCTGGAAGGCCTGGAATACCCCGGAGGACATCAAGCAGTGGAACGCCGCCAGCGACGACTGGCACACCACCCACAGCACGGTCGATCTGCGCGAGGGCGGCAAGTTCCTTTCGCGCATGGAGGCCAAGGACGGCAGCTTCGGTTTCGACTTCGAGGGCACCTACACCCGTGTGGTCCCGCAGCAGACGATCGAGTATCGGATGGAGGACGGCCGCGAAGTCCAGTCCGAGTTCGTCGCTCAGGCCGACGGCGTCCTGGTCAAGTCCACCTTCGACGCCGAGTCGGAGAACTCGCCGGAAATGCAGCGCGCCGGCTGGCAGGCGATCCTCGACAACTTCGCCCGCCACGTCGAAGCGAAGGCCTGACATCCAGCGCGCATCGCGGCGCCGTACCTGCGGCGCCGCGGTCCGCCCCGGGCCGCAGGCGGCTAGCGATTGGACAGCTGACGCCGGGCCGGCGTGCCGAGGTAGCTCGCCGGAATCCCGCCCCGTTCGACGACGGCGATCGCGGTATTTACGACTTCGTACCGATGCAAGCCCGCAGCTTGTCGCGCGCCGCGAGGCCGCCGGTCCATTCGAGTATGTAGAACACCTCGCGCTGCTTGCTGTCGAAGACCTCGAACCGATGCTGGTCCAGCATGCCGTCCAGCAGCGCGTCCGCATTCGGGGCCGCCATCAGCAGCATGCCGCCGTCTCCGCCGGTGCCCGCCATGGCCAGGTTGAAGACCTCGACGGTTTGGGGTGCTTCTCCAGTCTGATGGAGCCGGACGGTCAGCTTTCTGGGCGACTTGGGCACCGGTACGCCACGTCCGTACAGCGCCAGGTAGGCGTACGGAGAATCGCCGCCCGGGCCCAGAACGATCATGCTGCTGCCTTCGCGATAGAAACGCGCGGCGCAGTACTGTCCCGGCGCGTTGTCCTGGGCGGGCCTGAAGTTCCAGAAGCCGTCGAAGAAGGACCGATACTCCGGATCGCGCGCCATGCGTTCCTGATGCCGGCGCAGGCTTTCCGCCTCCTCTCTGCGCGAGCGATCCAGCATCTCCTGCAACTCCGCGGCCGAGAAGTTGGGTTCGTAGCCTTCCCAGCCATCGTCGTCTTCATCGTCGCCGCCGTTGCAACACGGAGGCGTCGCGGCGATATCGTTCATCGCTCGCGCATGCGCGGCCATTTCCGCTTGATTGGCTTGAGCGGAACCGATTACGCACGCGAATACCAGTGCGAAAAACCGAATCGTAGCGATTTTGTGCATGAAGGCTTGCTCTCCGGACAACCTTGGTCGACGGGCAACCGATTCGGCTGGGAACCAATGCCATAGGCTGCCCCTCAAGTTCAAGGGAAAACCACTGCAGCGGAGCCGCTTCCAATCCGTTCGCTGCCCGAAGACCAAACTAGCATGCGACACCCGCCCCGCTCCCCTGTTGCCACTGGGACCAACAGCACCAAGGCATGGACGACCGTCATGCCCGCAGCGCCCATTCGACCGTGCCCCAATCGGAACCCAAGTCCCGGCGCAGGGGGAGAGCACGCAATGTTGGCGCAACCTTCCTTCCTAAGATCGGACTCTCGCCTGCCCTGTGGAGTTCGAATGAGTCCAGCATCGCTACCTCAAACCCCGCACGAATCCGCGCCGCTGGACTCTTCCGCGGCCGCCTACCCCGGATGGCGCGACCTCTGGTCGTTCCTGCGTACCTGGCGGCGCTCGCCTGGACGCGTCGGAGCGATCGCGCCGTCCAGCGTCGCGCTGGCCCGCTTGATTACCAGCGAGGTAGCGGCAGCCCCCGGCCGGGTATTGGAATTGGGGCCCGGCACCGGCGTATTCACCCGCGCCTTGCTCGAACGAGGGGTTCGCGAGGAGGATCTGGTTCTGGTCGAGGCGGCACCGGAGTTCGCCGCACTGCTGGAGCGGCGCTTTCCGGCGGCGCAGGTCCTGCGCGCCGACGCCCGCTACCTTCCGCACCCGCTCTCGCGGGTCGGCAGCCCAGTCTCCGCCGTGGTCAGTGGCCTGCCCTTGCGCAACCTGTCGCGACGGCATCGGCTCGCCGTGCTGCTCGGCGCATTCGGCCATCTTGCCGTCGACGGCGCGTTCTACCAGTTCACTTATGGCGCACGCTTCCCATTGCCGCGCTCGTGGACGGACCGTCATGGCTTCAAGGTGCAAAGGCTGGGTCGCGTGTACGGCAATCTGCCTCCCGCGACGGTGTATCGGGTAACACGACGGGCGGCCTCGCGCTGGATCGGAGCATGAGCCTGCGATGGCGGTGGCAGAATGCAGCCTACGCGACAGGGTCGGACCCATGCGCATCTTGCTGATCGAAGACGAGCTCGAGTTCGCCGCGGCCCTGACGCAGGCCCTGAAGCGCTACGACATGGTCGCCGACCACGTCCCCACCCTGGGCGAAGGGCAAGCGGCCGCGATGGGCGACGTCCACGACGCGATCGTGCTCGATAGAAGCCTGCCCGACGGCGATGGGGTCGCCTTGATACCGCGTTTGCGCGCAATGGGCCTGCGCACGCCGGTAATCGTGCTGACCGCGCGCGGAGATCTGACCGATCGCGTCGTCGGCCTGGACGCCGGCGCCGACGATTATCTGGTCAAGCCCTTCGCGATCGAGGAGCTGCTTGCCCGGCTGCGTGCCGTGTTGCGCCGGCCGGCGCGGATGGCATCCGACACGATACGCGTGGGCCTGCTTGCGTTCGACCTGGTGGAACGGCTGGCGGAGGTCGCGGGACGACCGCTGGAACTGCCGCGCCGCGAACTGTTGCTGCTCGAAGCCCTGCTGCGACGCCGCGGCCGCACCGTGATGCGCAGCGTGATCGAAGAGTCCGTCTATGGATTCGACGACGACATACAGTCGAACACACTCGATTCCCATGTTTCCCGCTTGCGCCGCAAGTTGGCCGAAGCCGGCGCCGGCGTGGAGATCCACAGCATCCGCGGCATCGGTTACCTGCTGCGGGAGGCGGCGTGACCCGATCGCGCCCGCACTCGCTGAAGCAGCGCCTGCTGTGGAGACTGCTGGCACTGCAAGGCGCGCTCCTGGCGGTCTTCGGATTGCTGATCGTATTGGCGCTGTACAGCAGCAACGTCGCCAAGGACGCCGACAATGCGGTCGAGATTCTGCAGGAGGCATTGACGCTGGACGACCGCGGCCGGATGAGCTTGCGCGAAACGCCGGACCTTATGGAACTGCGCCGGGAAATTCCGGCCCTGTGGTACGTCATCCGCGATCGGCGAGGCCGCGAACTGCGCCATGGTCCGATTCCGCCGGAGTTCGCCTCTATCGGCGGCGCGTTGGACCAGGTCAGTCAGGCCCGGCTGGGATACCTGATAGACGACGACAAGGCGACCGGCGCGCGCCTCAAGCGGGTCGACACTCCGTACGGCAGGGTCCAGATACTGACGACCGAAGAAGGCCGGGTGATGGCGCCCGGCCGCGCGAGCTGGCTGATTCTGTCGGTCTTGGTCACCGTCCTGCTGCCGTTACTGGTCCTGATGACCTTGGTCACCCTGATCGCCACCCCCAAGGTCGTGCGTTGGTCCTTGAAGAGCCTGGAGCCCGTCGTCGACACCGCGCGCAAGCTCGATGTCGAACAGCGCGGAGCGCGTCTGCCCGAAGCCGGCGTGCCCGAGGAAGTGCTTCCCTTGGTGTCGGCGGTCAACGACGCCCTGGGGCGCTACGACGAAGGCCACGAAAGACGCCGACGCTTCCTGGTGGACGCCGCGCACGAGCTGCGCACTCCCGTCGCGATACTCAACGCCCGCCTGGAGTCGATGCCCCCCTCCCCCGACCGGGCACGACTCCTGCAGGACGTCGCGCGATTGTCCGTGCTGGCCGAGCACTTGCTGAACCTGCAGCGCCTGGATCGAAGCAACCCGAATTTCCAACCGATCGACCTGGTCGACCTGGGCCGGCAAACCGCCGCCAACCTGGCGCCGCTGGCGATTTCCGCCGGTTACGAGCTCGCATTCGAAACCGTTACCGACGCGGCCCGGGTCGCGGGCGACGCGCTGGCGTTGGAACGCGTCCTGGTGAATCTGGTTCAGAACGCCATCGAGCACGGCGGCAATAGCGGCGCGATCACGATCTTCGTCGGTCGCGATAGCGGCCACGGCATTATCGAAGTATCCGACCAAGGCCCCGGCATTCGTCCCGAGTATCGCGAGAAAGTGTTCGAACGCTTCTATCGCGTCCGGGGCAACCAACGCGGCAGCGGGCTGGGATTGAATCTGGTCCGCGACATCGTGCGACTGCACCGGGGCTCCATCGAGATCGTGGACGCGCCGCGGCAAGGCGCTTGTTTCAGATTGGCCTTGCCCTTGGCGCGTTCGCAGCATGCGAAGCTCGGCACGGACCGCGACGTGACCGCGGCGCAGGACGGCGCTTGAACCGGCCCACCGGGCCTATGCAAGCCTGCGCGCGGCGCAGGCTTGCGCAAGGCCAGTCGGCGTAGGGATTGTCGACGAAGAATCGGCAGTTCCCGGCGTCGTTGATGGCATTGACAGGATTGTTCGTCGCGGGATGTCGCGCATTCGTCGTTCCGTCGCCATCTCCCACTCGCCTGCCTGCCCGTTCCGAAGCGCGGACTCTTTCAAGCGCCGGCCAGCGTCAAGGCTTTGGCCAAAGCTTCGTCGGCCGGAACTTCGATATCGGGAACGATGCCGACGCCCTCCCAATCCTTGCCGGTGTCCGGATCATAGGTGCGTCCTACCGGGATGAACGCGGCCAGGCCCGCACCGATGGGCTCGATGCCGCCGAAGTGATTGGCGCCCGCGGTACGCTCGCCGATCAACGTGCCTCGGTGGGTGCGCTGCAAGGCGAGAGCGAAATGTTCGCCCGCCGAACGCGTGCGTTTGGAGGTCAGGTAGAACACCTTGGCCTGGCGCAGGCGGCGTTCGGCCGGGTCGGGAATGGCCACATGCTGGCGTACCAGCTGGTTCGCGGCACCCGGGACGGTACGCAGCGTCGGGGTTGCGAACGGCACCGGACCTCGCCCTGGCCTCTCGTTCTTCGCCACCGACATTTCCACCAGCACCGTTTCTTGCGCGAACAAGAAAGGAAACAAGGCGTCCATCTCCGCCAGTCCGCCGCCCCGCGCCAAGCTGCGCGTGTCGATGATGACGGCCTTGGCGTTCGCATGGTCTTGCACGAAGGCCCGGATCGCCGCCACGGACGCCGGTTCGCCAGCGAACTGGTTGAAGCGTATGTAGGCCACACCGTCCGCGATCCACTTGGTCTCGGCGACGCTGGGCAGGTCGATCGGAGCCAGTGCGGATACCCGACTCGGCGCTCCGCTCGCCGCCGGCATGCGTTGCGGCGATGCTCCCGCACTTCCGGTACCCGTCGGCGCGGGGCCAACGACTCGCCGCGGACCGTTGGACACGGGCCCGGCGCCCGCGCCGAGGTCCGGCGCCAGATCGACGCGCAGATGACCATCGGCCGCGACCGCTTGCAGGTCCAGGGTCAGGCGCTGCGCCAGGTCCTTGGCGTCGTCGATGTCCGCGTACTCGCCCGCGCTTAGCTTGCTACGCAGCATGTCCGCGTAACGCCGGCCCACGCCCGGATCGACGAAGCGCGTCGCCAATTTGTCCGCCAGGGTCTCGATCGCCGCCGGATAGGGATCGTCCGGGTCCGCGGCGAAGGCCGGCGAAACGATCGCGAGCAGTGCGGACAGGCCGATGGCTAGCAGGCCCGGGTATATGCCGGAGTTGGTCTCATGGTGGCGCATGGCGGATCCTCGCGGGCTAAGCCAGATCCCAGTACGGATGCCGGCCGTGGCCGATTGGTCGCAAGCGGGCTCTGCTTGCCCTCGCCTGCCCGGCTCCGCACCCCCGAACGCCACCCCCGAAGTCGGACGATAGACCGCTTATCCCGTGGAGATCAGACGAAACGCCAGCCAAGCCGGAACGCCCAGATAAAACGCCAGACGGCCCAGCCATTCCAAGGCGTCGCGCAGCGCGGCCAGGTGCGCGGAGCGCAGCGCTATCGCCAACGCCACCGCCGTTTCGATCGCGATCCGCAGCACGGCGGCGAACAGCATCAGGCCGATCGACCAGGACGCCCACCAGATCAGCAACCCCGTCAGGTAGGCCGCCAGCCCGTAGCTGTAGTACTCGCCGAAGCTGCCGCCGAAGGCGATGACCTGGTGCAGACGAAACGCCACCAGCGCCAGCAGCAAAGGGAATAGCGCGAACTTCACCAGCGCGTGATCCAGCCGCGGCCGGCGTGCGTCCGCACGCGTTTGGGCCAGATCGGCCAACGCGTTCGTCAGGCGCCCTCCCCCGTCCACCGCTGTGCCGGTCGCGGCCAACAGGCGCCGCAAGGCATGCGGCCGAGACAGCGCCAGGGCGCGTGTCCAGTAAGGCCCCTCGGCCAAGCGCAGGTCGACGCCGCTGCGTGGCAGCGGCAGCCGCCAGGGACGCAAGGCGGCGATCGAGGCCAGGGGCATCTCGATCCGTTGCCGGCGTTGGTCCAGCACCAGCAACGGCCCTTCCACGCGCGCTTGCGCGAGGAACGCGCGCTCGATCGCCCAGGCCGCTAGCGCCGGCGCCACCACCGCGGCGGCGAAGATCTTCAGCTGCGACAAGGATTGGATCTGCAGGCCGATGCGCGACAGCATGTCGTAGGCCAGCCACAGCAAGCCCACGCCCGCGCACAGCCTCAACGCGCCGGCCGCCATACGCCACAATGGCGTGAGCGCGACGACCGCTACCGTCGATTCGTCTTTCGGCACGGCGGCGGCACGGCGGTAGCGGACGCGCCAGACGCTCAATGCGGCCAACGCGAGCAGGAACACCGCGCCCGCACGCCCCACCCAGTCGCCCCAGCGCACCATCAAGGTCGGCGCCGGATCGCGGGCGCTGACGAAGGCGGTGAGCACGGCCTGATCGCCCATCGACGTACTCGCCAGCACTTCGCCGGTGTCGTCGATGATGGCGCTGAGTCCGTTGGTGGTGACGCGCACCTGCGGCAGCCGCGTCTCGATGCTGCGGAAGGCCGCGACCGCCAGATGCAATCGGGCGCCGACCGGATAGGCGGTGAACCAGGAATCGTTGGACATGCCGATGATGGCCTGCGCCCCCAAGCGTGCGCCGTCGATGGCCAGGTCGGTATGCACGTCGTCCAGACAGATCAGCGGCACCACGTTGACTTCGCGCCCGTCCGCGCTGCGCAAGGGCAGCACGCGCGCGCCCTCGCCCGGGCGCCAGCCGCCGGCCCACGGCAGCAAGCCGCGCAACCAGGGGCCGTCCAGCCAACGCGGCACGTATTCGGTCAGCGGAAACGGATAGGTCTTGCGATAAGCGCCGAGCAGGCCCTTGCCGGGTTCGAGGAACGCAGCCGCGTTGTACTCGCCCTGCTCGTCGCGGTCGTAGGTGCCGAACACCAGCGGCACTCCGGCGGCATCGACGAAGCCTTGGATCTCCCGATCCAGGGCTGCGCCGTCTTCGCTGCGCGGGCTACCGAAACTGGTGGGATAGACGGTTTCCGACCACAGCAGCACGTCCGCGTCGTGGTCGCGGATCGCCGACCAGGACAAGGCGTAATGGGTATCGAGCACGTGGCGGACCACCGCGTAGGCGCCCATTTCCTCGCGCAGCCGCTCGTAGTCGGTAATGCTGGCCTGGACCATGGCCACGCGCAGCGTCGCCGCATCGGCTATCGCGGGCGCCTGCAAGGCGGCGCGCCGCAGCAGGCCGTAGCCGGCCATGCAGGCCACGATCAGCGCCGCCAGCGCCAACGGCCGCAGCGCCGCGCGCAAGCCGCGTTCGCGTTGGCGGATGGCGAAGGCCAGCGCCTCGTTGACCAGCAGCAGTACCAGGGTGATGCCCGCGGCGCCGCCGAGGTCCGCCATCTGGCGCAGGACCGCGGACGGAAACAGGCCGTGCCCCAGGGTGTCGCCCAACAGCTTGGGCAGCAGCCATTCGCAGGCCACCCAGGCCGAGGCCGCGGCCAACGCGCGCAGCAGCGGCCCGTAGCGGCGTCCGGTCAGTTGGCGGACCAGTGCGTAGGCGATGAACTGCGGCTGCAGCAACGGCGCCAATAGCAGCAGCGCCACCGTCGCCGTCGCCGCGCCCACGCCAGTGTAGGCGCCGATCGCCGCGCCGAACCAATGAAACGCCGCGGCCACGAAGGCGACGCTCATCAGCGCGCCTATCGCCAGCACGCGCTGCAAGCTGCGATCGGTATCGAGCGCCAGCAGCCAAGGCACCAAGGCGACGAAGCCCAGCCCCCAGGCGGGGCCGCCGCGAGCGTATAGGCCGAGCAACAAGGCGGTGGCGAGGATGCCGGCGAGGCTGCGCCAGCGGGACGTAGACAACCGTTCCTTGGTCAAGTCGAAGAACTCCGTGTAGCGGTCTTAGCGCGGAGGAATGCGGACCTGCCGCAACGGCATGCCCGGTGGCGCGAGCGCGGGCGGAACGACGCGATCGGACGGCATCTGAATCGGCCGGCCTTGCGGATCGTAGAGCGTGAAGTCGGGCGCGAACATCAGGATCGGTTCGATCGCGACGCCTTCGTCGGTGACCTGGTGATGGCGGACATAACCCTCGGGCAGGTCGTAGCCCTCCGGCACGGCCAGTCCCGCCAGCGGCGGGCTGGTGCCGGGCGGATTGAACGCGCCCAGACCGGTGCGCACGCCGGCCTGCTGCAAGGCCTCGATCACCTGCGCGCCGCTGGGTTCCGGATCGCCGGGTTGGAAGTAGGCCGCCAGATCGTCGGGATCCTGGCTGGGCATGGCCTCGGGCTCCTGCATCGATGCGGCCTGCAGCTTCGGGCGCGCGTACGGCGGCCGGCCCTCGATCAGGCCGGCCGTCGCATCGTCTTGCGCGCCGGCCTGTGCGGCGAGCGCGTTGTTGCGATCAGCGGATTCTGGCTTGAGCACCCACCAGGCCGACGCCGCGACCAGCGCGACGAGGATGCAAACCGCCCACGGCAGCCATCTGCCGCGGGCGGTGGGCGGCTTCGCGATCACACGCATGCCCTCGCCGTCCGCTCGGGACGACGGGGTACGCGGCTGGCTGCGCTTGGCCACGAGGCGGGTTTCCTAGCCCATCCGTCAGGGCGTGGCCGGCTGATACACCGACAGCGCCCAGCCCATGCGCTCGTGTCCGTACTGGTTCCAGATCGGGCTGCGGCCGTTGCTGAAGCTGGAGTAGCGCGGCGCGCCGCTGCCGGTGCTGCCGCCCCAGAGCCCGGCCGACACGGTACCGCCGGTGTAGGTGGGATGGGTGTCGTCGGACTGGATGTAGTCGAACGAGCTGGAGGACGAGACGAACTTGGTGTTGGCGTCGCGCAAGGTCGCACGCAGGGTGACCGCGGTGCGGTTGATGTAGCTGGCCTCGCTTTCGCCGGACACGTAGCGCAGTGCGTCGGCATCGATCTGGCCGTCGCCGTTGCTGTCGTAGTCCGCGCCCATGTACTGGGCGAAGCTGTCCGCGCACTGGAAGCCCTTCTGGCGGGCGTATTCGCACATCCAGTAGTTCATCTTGGCGATCGCGGGCAGGAAGCGATCGCGCATATTCACCGTTTGACCGGTGCTGGCGTCGCGGCAGGAGCTCTGCACGTTGTCGGCGTTGTAACCCGGGTAGTACAGGTTGGAGATCACCTTGAGACGGGTGTTGGCGTGCGCATTGGTATTGATGTAGTCCATCGCCGCCGACACGTAGGTCTTGCAGGAATTGACCGCCGCGTCCAGGCCGCTGTAATCGCAGGTTCCGGTCTGCGACTTGAAGGCGGAACGCGCCTGCAGGCCGTCGTTGCCGCACATTTCGAAGCTCACCACGCGGGTGGTCGCGGCCTGCATGTAGGAACGCTCGGCCACGATCTTGTTCTCGTAGACGTCGCGCGCCACGGCGCCGGACTTGGCGCGGCGGATGCTTTCGATGTCGGCGTTCCAACGCGCCGACAGGTATTCGGCGTCCACCGTCGGCGCCGAGTAGCGCGCCGCGTTGCTGATCGAGCCGTTGTAGCCGGCGAAGATCGAATCGCCGTACGCGACGACGCGGTACTTGGTGCTGGTCCCGGCCCGGTCGATGGTCCACGACACGTTCTGGTTGAGCGTGCTGGCCATGGCCGGAGCCGCGAGCGCAAGCAGCGCAGCAGCCGACAGCCACCGCCCCGCCCTGGTGCGGAACAGAGTCTTCATCCTTAATTCCCCTTCGAAATGATGTGCGCCACGGACACCGGTTGGTGCCCGCTGAGAAAACGCTAAACCCGATCACGATGAGGACGCCCGCAGTTTTCCGGGCGTCTCTCCCCCTACCATCGCCCCCAGACGCTAGCGTACGGTCCGGGGCGGCGCAATGTGCGCTGCAACAGTCGCGACGGGCTGCATCACGTTTTCGCATATGGCCGACCTGCGTCGGGCCAGGCTGCGCGCGCTTGCGATCATTGCGAGGGCGCGTGCGGCAGCGGGTCCGCATCGGCTGCAGCCGCCGCGGGTACCGAACCCTTCCACTTCCACAGGATCGAAATCAGGATCGCGTCCACGACCACCGCGAAGATGCTGGCTTCGGGGCCGAAACTGCCGCCGGTCACCCACTGCGGCCGGTCCAGCAGTTGCGGATGGAACCAGCCCGCGTGCGCGAAGCCGCTGACGTCGAAGCCCAACAGATAACCCTGCGCCCAGTTCCAACCCAGGTGGATGCCGACGGGCATGGCCAGACTGCGCGTGCGCAGATAGGCCAGGCCCAGCAGGACCGCGCCCAGGAACAGTTCGATCGTCGCCCAGACCAGGGTGCCGCCCTGCATGTCCGGGTTGCCCCAGTGACTGCTCGCGAACAGCAGGCCCAAGGCCAATTGCGCGACCCACACGCCGGCGCCGGCGATCAGTCGCTGGAATACGAAGCCTCGGAACAGGGTTTCCTCGAACAAGGCCACGAACAAGAAGATGTAGAGGCCATAGGCCAGCAGGCCGAAGCTGCGCGCCGGGTCCAGTTCCAGCCGCACGCCGCCGACCGCCCAGATCATCGCGACCGCAAGCACGGCCGTCGTCAAGCCAAGCAAGGAACCCACGCCCAGCTCCCTGGCCCAGCGCGCATTCAACACGAAACCGATGCTGGACAGCGGCTCCTTGCGCAGACGCACGCAGATCCAGGTGACCAGCAGCAGGAAGACGAAGCGCAGCGGTTCCAGGGCCTCCTGCGACGCGCCCCAGCCCTGCAGCGCCCGGCTCACCGGGGTGTAGACGAAACGGCTGGCGAACATCAGCGCGGCGAAGATCAGGATCCACCAGCCGTTGCGCACGCGTCCGTTCGAGTCGAGAAATAGGCGTTTCAAGGTGTCCTCGGGGCGATGTCGGGTGACGACAGGCATGTGCTCGTCGGTTGCCGACGGTCAGGATCGTGCCGGCGAATATATCTTCACGTGAAGATACTCGATGTAAACACTATCCCGCTGAGACCGCAACTGACGGCGGTCATGGCGCAGGCAAGGGTGCCGTGCCTGCGCTCCAAGGCAGTCGCGTCCGCATTAGCCCGCGGAAGTCTCCATAAAGGCGTCGGCGCTTGGCTGCGGGGCGGGCCGGGAACGGACGCGCCCCGGTCGATACGACCGGTTCGGTGCGCGGTTAGGGCCTCAACGGCGCAGGGCCGCCTCGCACAGGCGCGCGATCACCCCGCTGCCCTGCTCCGCTTCCAGCGCGTCGGCGGGCGAGAACTCGGTCAGGGTAAGTCCGACCAGATCCGCCGCCTCGGCGATGCGACGCACCAGGGCGACCGCATCGTCCACGCGCAGATCGCCATCGGTATAGGCCAGGTAGGGAAACTCGCTGGGTTCGAGCACGTCGAGGTCGAAGTGGATGTGCACGGGCCCGTTGGGAAGCTGCGTCGGGTCCAGGGTCTGCAGGTCCAGTTCGCGCCGCAGCGCCCAGTCGCCTTCGTCTCCGACGTGGATGCCGAAGTAGCGCAAGCGCCCGGGATCGAGCGGCGCGCCCATTAGCGACCGCATCGGCGCGGGCGCGCGGCCAAGGACGGCC
This sequence comes from Lysobacter sp. Root916, assembly GCF_001429785.1. Lineage (GTDB taxonomy): Bacteria > Pseudomonadota > Gammaproteobacteria > Xanthomonadales > Xanthomonadaceae > Lysobacter. The sequence continues at coordinate 1,182,998 of NZ_LMJF01000001.1, forward strand.
GCGACCGGCATGCCATGGAAGCTGCCGCTGGGCGAGGTTTCGGGCGTGTTCGCATCGAGGTGGGCATCGATCCAGATCACGGTGAGCTGCGGATGGGTGCGATGCAGATGATCGATCACCGCGATATCGACGGCACAGTCGCCACCGGCGGTCAGCACGCGTTTGGCGCCCGAGCGCGCGAGGATGTTCTGGGCATCGCGGAACTGCTCGAGGATCGCACTCCAGCGCCGCACGCCGTGGGCGTCGCCCTCGGCGGCGCTTACCGGCACCCGCTGCAGGGGCGCGAAGCGCGCGCAGACCGCGGCGGCGGCCGCGGCACCGCGCGCCAGGTTGCGATGGCGTCCGGAGCCCTGCCATTGCGGGTACGCCAGAACCAGGTCGAACGCGTTGGAATTCGGTGGCATCGGTTCATTCCCTCCAGGACGCCGCGCGCGGTGCCGGCCGGATCGCTTCGCCGCGCGCTCCCCCATCAGCCTACTTGCAGGCGTCGTACACCCTGTCGTTCAAGGCCCGGCGCGCGTCGTAGCCTACGTCGTCGTTGTGCTGACGCAGGATGGCCTCGCGTCGGGCCTTGGCCGCCGCGCAGGCGTCGGTTGCGGCCGGCGACGGTGCGTAGGCGGCGCTGGCCCGCGAACCGTCGGTGCCGGCCAGGCGCGATAAGTACCGCGAATCCGCCTCGCCTTGTTTACGCCGATAGTGGCGCCGCCACAATTCGTCGTTGCTAGGCGGCGGCGCCGGCGTTGCGTCCCAGGACTTCACCGCCTTCTGCGCGGGCGCGCAGGGCTCGCTTTGATAGCTGACCGCTCCGCCCTTGCCGACGCACTTGTGCACGCTTTGGCCCTGGACCGTGCCAGCGAACGCCAGCAACAGGCATGCGAGTCCGATTCGCATCCATCACCCCCCGGTTGATAAGCGCAGGCTAGCAGACCTGAGCCGCGGCGCCCTGGCCCCCGCAACGCACGGTCACGAACCGCCGCCTGAACGCTGCGCCGCTCGCTGCGGGACTGGCTGGCCGATCGCTCTGGCGCGACGCGATACTGTGGGCCGATGCCCTATTCGGAATCCCTATGCGTAGCCTTCTGCTGACGGCCCTGTTGCTGCCGTGGTGCGCTTGCGCTGCCGAGGCCACGCCGGAGCAAGCCGTGTCGACGTTGTGGCGCGCCTCGTCCAATGAAGCCGGAGGCAGCGCGGATCTGACCGCGCTGGAACGGCTATTCCATGCCGATGCGGTGGTCTTCGGCGGCCGCTACAAGGACGGCGCGCCGGTGGTTCGGCGCTGGTCCGCCGCCGATTTCCTGAAAAACTTCCAGGGCGTGCGCAAGCAAGGCTTCCACGAATGCGAAGTCGCGCGCGTGGTCCACACCTACGATCGTTTCGCGGTGGCCTACAGCGTGGTCGAATCCCGGGCCGACAAGCACGCGGCGCGTCCGGACTTCGTCGGCGTCAACAGCGTCCAGCTCTACAAGGTGGGCACGCAGTGGCAGGTGCTGTCCTTGTACTACCACGTCGAGAAGCAGGGGTCGCCGATTCCGACCGACGCTGGACGCTCGGGGCAGTGCATCGGTTAAGCGCCCGGACTGCCGGGGTCCCGCGCCTTGGCGGCCTCAGTCCGGCAATAAGCTCCACTGCGAACCCTGCAGTTGGAAGCGCACCCGTTTGGAGCCTGCGCCGGCACCGGGCGTATGCAGTTGCGCATCGCATTCGACCGCGCCGCTGTCGCGGTCCAGATCGCAGGACTCCAGCGCGGCGACTTCGAGGGCGAGCGCGAACCGACGATACTCGGCGGCGCGCCGGGCATCGGTTTCGCGCGCGCCCAGCGCCTGCAAATGTTCGCGCAGCAGCGCTTGCGCGCTGCCCAGGGTCGGTTGCGGAGCCTCGATATCGGACCGTTTGACCAGCCGCCAGTGCGCACCGTCCAGGTCGAAGGCGAAGACCTGATACGCATCGCGCATCGGCGCTTCGATCTTGACGATGCAGGCGGTCTGCGCGGGGACCAGCGACTGACACCCTTGCACGAGCGAGAACTTCAGCGATTCCAGCAAGGCCCGGCCGAGCGGCGACGCCGCCGCCTGGGGCCCGGCCCGTTCCGCGCTCAAGGCCGCGTACAAGGCGGCATTGGCCTGATCCAGGGTCGGCGCCGCATCCAGGGCCAGGGCCTGACCCGACGCGAGCGACAGGACGAATAAAGCATAACGGCGTGCGAGCGCGGTGAGCGGCATTCGGGAAGACTGCGTGGAGCGGACGAAGACCGCGGGCGGCATAGTCTAAAGGCACGGCGCTATCGACGAAGGAGCAGGACGCCACCGTCGCAGCGCCTCCGCTTCGGCTGTCAAGCCTCTTGAGTTCACCGTCGTCCGGCCTACTCGGGCCGCTATCGCCGAGGCGGTGCGGCGCTACCATGCAGGCGCAGCACGACCAGCCGATTCCAAACCGCCTACGACGAATGGAATGCCCCCATGCGAGCCACACGCCTGCTTCTGACCACCGTATCCCTGCTCCTGCTCACCGCCGCCGTCCCGGCCCAGCGCGGCCCGGAAATACGCGTCGACGATGTCGAACGCTTCTATGCGATCTACGATCGCGCCGGCGGCAAGCCGAGCGCGGAAGAACTGCAGCGCGACTATCTGGATCAGGGCAGCCCTGGCTTGCTGGAGTTCGCTCGGATGCGCAGGATCACCGGCGAACGCATCGCCGGCATGATCGCCGAGCGGCCCGCGCTGTACACCAACGCCAAGCGCTGCGTGGACGTGCTGCCCGCGGTGGAGACCCGGCTGGGCACAGCGCTGGGCAAGCTCAGCCAGTACTACCCGCCTACGCGTTTCCCTCCGGTGACCCTGGCGATCGGGCGCGGCAAGCCGGTCGGCACCGCCAACGCCAGCGGGGTGATGATTGGGTTGGAGTCTCTGTGCGCGGTGGACGTCCTCAACCCCAATCTGGAGGACCGCTTCGTCTACGTGATCGCACACGAGTACGCGCACGTGCTGCAACCGGCCGCGCAGGTGGAGGACTCCAATAGCACGGTGCTCAAGGCCTCGCTGATCGAAGGCGGCGCCGAATTCGTGGGCGAGCTGATCTCCGGTTCGGTCGGTTACAGCCATCTGCGCGCCGCGACGCGCGGAAAGGAACTGGCGCTGGAAACCGCGTTCCTTGCCGACCAGGACCAGAAAGCCGAAGGCTCGGCCTGGCTGTACAACGGCCTGGGCACGCCTGAGCGCCCGGGCGACCTGGGTTACTGGGTCGGCTATCGCATCGCCAAGGCCTACTACCGTCAGGCCAAGGACAAACGGGCCGCGGTGCGCGAGATCATCGAATTCGAAGACGCCAAGGCCTTCCTGGCCAAGAGCGGATGGAAGCCAGGTATGCAGTTGGATTGAGGCATCGCGGCGGGTCGGCGCCGACGACGCGCCGACCACCGCCGCCCGTCAGCCATCGACCGCGCGCTGCGCGTTCGTCTCCTTGGGGAAGCCCTTGACCAGCAGCCAGCACAGCAACGTCAGGTAGACCAAGGCCAAGGGAGCGATCAAGGGATAGATCACCGGCAGCCCGAACAAAGGGCGACCGACGGAGAACATCTGCGCCGTCGCCGCCGCGATGCCGACCACCGCAAGCGCGCGCGGCACCAGCCGCGCCCGGTAAAGAAACGCGAACAGCACCAGTACGCTCGCACCGCCCATCAGCACGTCCATGAAGTGGATGCTGTTGCGCAACCCGGTCAGCAGGCTCTTGGCCGGCAGGAACAGTTCGCCCGCGTGCGGACCGGCGGCGGTGTAGGCCTCGCTGAGGCTGGCGAACGCGACCAGGGTGGAACATTCGATCAGGGAGATCGCCAGGGCGGCCGCCGCCAGCCCGAAATAGAAGGTGACGATCGCCGGGTGGCTGCGGCGGAAGTGCGCCGACACCAGTGCCGCCACCCATAGTTTCAGCAAGCTGGTGCATAGGCCGATCACCGCGATCAGGCCTATCCGATACGGATGCTGCGCGGCATTCACCAGCAGGCCCTCGCCGACGAACAGATCGGTCTGCAGTTTGAAGTTCGAATACATGCCTAAGGCGAAACTGAGCAGCATGCTCGCCCCGATCCAGCGACCCACGGTGGTGATGTTGTTCATCTCGTCCCTTCGTTCCCCGCCTCATCGGCGAGGCCCACTGTCGTCATGCGTCGCCAGCGCGTTCAAGCGCGACAACGACAGGCGACGACAAGGACTGGATGAATGCCGGCCAGGCGCGACCGGTGGCGCGGACCGGCCCGCTCAGCGACGGAAGAATGAGGCCTGCAGGAAGCGCATCCCGGCCAGGATCTGGGCGACGCGTTCGCCCGACAGGCTGCCGATGCGTTCGCCCAGTCGCGCCTTGTAGACCGTCGATACCTGCGAGACCACCACCACGCTGCGCTTGCTCAACCCGCCCTCGTCCGGGTCCAGCAGCAGGTTGCCGGGCTCGCTGGCACGGTTCAAGTTGGAACTCAGCGCGCACACCACCACCGTGCCGATGCGCGAATGATTGAATACATCGTCCTGCACGATCACGTGCGGATGCGGCGCGCCCGGGATCGAGCCTTTCGTGGGATCGGGCGGCAGCCAGAACACTTCGCCTTGATTGACGACGCGGGCATGCTCCCCGCCTTGGGCTTCTGGCTCTCGATCCATGGCTTGCGATACCGGTGCTGAGGTGCGGTGAGGGCGTGCTGGCGCCGCCGATGCGGGAGCGCGCGGAAGAGAATACTAGGCCTGCCGCCGAAGCGCGGCTGACGCGAATCCGGCGACTGCCGCGGTGCGGGTCCGCCTGACTGCACTCCCGGATCGGATCGCGCCGCCCGACTGGGTGGCGAACTGGGACTCCGCTTCGCCCCCGCAAGCTAGCTACTCATCGCGCCCTACCCGGCCGCCGTTCCGAGGCCGCGACCCGGCGGGCCCGCCCGCAAGCCCAAAGGCATCGCCCGCCACCAACTTCCGCTAGGCTTTCGACAAATCCCGGAATACGCACGATGCGCTCGATCGACGCTACTTACGGCTCCAATGAGGATGGACTGATCTGGGGCTATCGGTTCGCGCCCGGCCAGGCCGCGCAGGCCATCGGCACCGACGCGGTCGCGGCGTTCCTGGCCGCGCAAAGCGTCGCCTCCACCGGCGAGTTCCTGTGGCTGCATTTCTCGCTCTCCAATCAGGGCGCGGAGCGCTATCTGCGGCGCGTGCTGGATCTGCCCGAGGCCTTCTTCGAGTCGCTCGGCAGCCAGGTCGGTTCGACCCGCTTGGAGCAGGACGACGATGCCCTGATCGCGGTGATCCACGACGTGCTGTTCGAATCCAGCTTCGATGCCTCCGAGGTCGGCACCACCAGCCTGTGCATCAATCCGCGCCTGATCGTCAGCGCGCGCCTGCGCCCCTTGCGATCGGTCGACCGGCTGCGCGCGGCGGTACGTGCGGGGCAGCCGTTCCGCTCGCCGGTGGAACTGCTCGCGCATCTGTTGCGCGATCAGGCCAACGTGCTCAGCGATATCCTGCGCAAGTCGACCGTACGCGTGGACGGCATCGAAGACCGCCTGCTGGCCAATCGCATCGCCAGCGACCGCACCGAGCTGGGCAGCTTGCGGCGCTCCTTGGTGCGCCTGCAGCGGCTGATGGCGCCGGAGCCGACCGCGCTGTTCCGGCTGTTGAACCGCCCACCGGCCTGGGTCGATCGCGACGACGTGCAGGACCTGCAGCAGGCCGCCGAGGAGTTCTCCACCGCGATCGGCGACTCGGCCGCACTGGTCGAGCGCGTCAAGCTGATCCAGGAAGAACTGGCGGCGCTGGTCAACGAGCAGACCGGTCGCAGCCTGTTCGTGCTGACCGTGGTAACGGTGCTGGCGCTGCCGGTCAACCTGATCGCGGGCCTGTTCGGCATGAACGTGGGCGGCGTGCCGCTGTCGGAGCACGGCCACGGCTTCGCCATCGTGGTCACCGCCCTGGTGGTGCTGACCGCGGTGTTGGCCTACCTGGCGTTCGGCCGCAAGCGGGATTGAGCGCAGCCCGCGCTCAGCGGATCGGGAAGTCGTAGGCGGTATCGGGCGTGGGCTCGGGCTTGTAGGTGTAGTGCCACCACTCCAGCGGATAGTTGACGAAGCCTTCGCGCGCCATCGCGGCCAACAGGCGCTGGCGGTCTTCGCGCTGGGCGGGGCTGGCACCGGGCCAATCGGTATGCGCGGAGACGTCGAAATAATCGAAGGGCGTGCCCATGTCCAAGGGCGTGCAGGTGGCCGGATCGCTCGCCGACCCGCAACGCATCAGGGTGAGGTCCAAGGTGGCGCCGCGGCTGTGGCCGGAGGTCGGCGAGATGTAGTCGCCGAGCAAGGCGCTCTTGTCCAGTCTGGGGTAATAGGCGGCCTTGGTGGATTGGTCGTGCAGGTCGCCCGCCCAGGCCACGAAGTCGCCGACCGCGCGGGCCGGGCGATAGCAATCGAAGAGCTTCAGACGCAGGCCTTCGGTGCGCAGCCTGCGCTCGACCCGTTGCAGGGCCTGCGCAACCGGGCGCAGCAGGTAGCAGCGCGCCGCAGCGTAGCCTTCGACCGGACGGCCGACGAAGTTGTCGGCGGAGGCGTAGCGGATTTCCAGGGCCAGATCCGGCACCGATGCGCGCACGTCGACCATGCCGGCCGCATCGGCGTCGCTAGCGGGCGACAGGCGCGGCGCGACCGCGGCGCTCGGCGCTGGTGGCGATGCTGGTGGCGAGGTCGAGACGCAGCCGGACAGGAGCAGCATCAACGGCAGGAAGATGGCGATGCGCATGGGCGCCAACATACAGGACCCGGCCCGCGACCGCGGCGGGCGGTCGTGGGCGCGGGTCGGAGCGGACTCAATACACCGCGAAATCTGCGCGGCAGCCGTTGTCGACCCAGATCGTGTTGCGCTCGACGCCCCAGTTCTGGCCGTACTGGCAATAGGTCTTGCTGAGCTGGCGCTGCACCTCGACGTGGCCGCGGCCGTAGAACGGGCAGCGCACGTAGTTGTTGTCGTTGGACTCGCAACGCACGGTGTTGCTGGGCTGGTAGTAGTTGCCGCCGTTGTAGCGATCGTCGTCGTAGCGGTCGCGATCGCGGTCCTTCTTGTTCTTGTTGGCCAGGATCGCGGCGCCGATCAGGCCCACCACCACCGCGCCGGCGACGGCGTTGGAATTGTCGTGACCGGAGGACTGATAGTCGCCGACGTTGAACTCGGCGCGGCAACCGTTGGTCACCCATACCCGGTTGCGGTCGTAGCCCCAGGTATCGTTCTGCCAGCAGCCCGAAGAGCTGAGCTGGCGCGACAGGGTGACGCCGCCGCGGGTATCGACCGGGCAACTCTTGTACTGGCCGTTGCCGGATTCGCAACGCACGGTTTGGCCCGCGTAGGCGCTCTGGCCCAACGAGGGCACGACCAGGGCGAGGACGAGGACGCTGCTGACGATTCGTTTCATGGTCGTCTCCTTCACTTCGCGGCCCGGCGGGCCTGGGCCAGGGCTTCGAGTTCGGCGCCGGCGAGGTAGCCGTCGCGATCGGTATCGAAGCTGTCGAAGACCGGCCGCAGCGCGTCGCCGTAGGCGTCCATGGTGATCTCGTGCTGCGGGTTTTCCGCGCGTGCGGTAGGCACCAGGTGCGCCGGGATCTCGGCGCCGCGCAGCACGCCGTCGCGGTCCGCGTCGGCCTGGGCGAATCGGCGGATCATGGCGTTGCGGTATTCCTCGAACGAGAGCTTGCCGTCGCCGTCGCGGTCCATGCGCTTGAGCAGGCCCTCCGGGGTGACGGCCACGGGTTCGTTCTTGGTCTTCGCCAGCGCCAATGGACTGAGGCACAGCAGCACGACGGCCACCAACAATATGCATCGTTTCATGCGGTTCTCCTGAGGATGGGAAGCGGACGAAGCGCCGTCGGCCGAGAGGGGCCGAACGGTGGACGAGGGAACGACGATGTGTGGGCGGCTTTCCTTCTCCTCGTGAACGAACGGCGTCCTGGCGGTTCGGTGGCGATCGGTTCAGCGCTTGCGGGACATCGATGGGTCGGGCGGGCATCCGCAGCGCACTGGCGGGTCGGCCCCAGGTGCGCCTGCGCTCATCAAGAACGCGCGCGGCTCCAGATTCAGGCCATACGGCGCACCGACGGAGCCCCCAGCCGTGGCGAGCCCGGCGCGACGGTCCGGCGATACTGGCGTACGGAACATGGCTCACCCCATGCCGCTGCGACCCCGCACTAATAGTGCATCAATCGTTAGCAAAACATGTATTCGCGGCCGGCGCCGACTAGCGGCCGCCGGGCACTCCGTCCGAGGTGTGCGCACGGTCACGTCATGACCGGCCGTCGCGCCACTCCGGCTATTTGCAGGCTTCGAAAACCGCGTCGTTGAGCGCGCTGACCAACGCGTAGTCGCGTTCCATGCCGACGGCGGCGAGCTTTCGTTCGCGGCGTTCGCGCGCGACATCGCAGTCGCGGCCATCGCCGAGCCGGATCGCGTAGGCGCGCGCGCCGCCGGGGCGGTCGGTGCCGGCCAGGCGCGAGAGATAGCGCGAATCGGCTTGGCCGCGCTGCTCGGCCTGCTGACGGCGGGCCAATTCGGCCGTATCGGGCGGCGGTTGAGGTGTGGCCTCCCAGACCCGGGCGGTGGCGGCGGCGCAAGGTTCGGATTGATAGCTGACCGCACCGGAGCGCGCGACGCATTTGTAGAGGCTGGCGGCGTCGGCGACGGTAGGTAGCAGCAACAGCAGCGTGCAGATGGGATGGAGGGGCATGGCGATCGTCCTTGACCGATGCGGCGGGGCCGCGTTGTGGGGTGCGGTCAGATTGATCGTGGCGGGAGATCATCGCCAGCGGTGGAGCGCGCGGATCGGGGTCGGATAAAGGAGGATCGGGACGTAGGAAAGCCCTTATCCGGATTTGCGGAGGCCGGCATTGCAGCCGCGCGTTCTCAAGGCACCGGTACCGCGTAGCGCTTCGAGGCCTGTGGGAGTTCGTGGCGCGCTGGTCGGGTCATCAGCGGTGGGCATGCGCGCGCAGTACCCAATCCCCCTGCCCCCTTTAGCAAAGGACCAGGTCGAGCGGCTCCCGGCTGGAGGTCGGCGATCGCACCAGAGCCGGGGCGTGCTGATTAGGTACGTTCTGGCGAGCCTGTGCAGCGATGGGCGGCTAGCACGCGAGGCGCAGGAGCAACGAAGAGCTCGGGCGGCGGGCCTCGATGAGCGAGGTCCCGCAATGGCGCGGGCGCCCTAGCCTGGGTCAGGGCTTGGCCGCAGGCGCCGCTGGCAGGCGCGAGGCGTGGCTGGCCACCATCACCCAGCCCTGCGGCCCGCGCACGTAGGTGTCGGTGAACTGGAAATCGGCGGCGAAGGCTTTGCCTTCGGAGACGCCCTTGACGCTGGTGATGCCCAGCGCGATCGCGGTGTCGTTGCCGTAGTAACGCAGGCGGGTGCCGTGGTTGCGGAACACCTCGTAGGTGGTCACGCCTTTGGCGAGTTCGGCGACCTCATCGTCGCGCGTGGTGATCTTGCCGTTGGACGCGGTCAGGGTGAAGTCCGGGGCCAGGTGCTTGCCGATCCAGGCGGCGTCCTCGGCTTCATAGGCCGCGCAGATGTCGCGCTCCAACTGCAGGATGGCGCGTTCGTCGGCGCTGCGATCGGCGGCGATGGCGGCGGGCGCGCACAGCGCCAGGACGATGGACAGCGGCAGCAGCGAGTACAGGCGCATTGCGGGTTCCTTGCGGGATCGATGGCGAGGGACGCGAACGGCGCCCGTCGCGCAGCATGCCCGCGTGCGCTCGCGCAGGCTGCGCGGATCTTGCGGTTTCGCGTGGTTGCGCGGAGCGCTGCGCGCTCAGCGGCCGATGCCGTGCGGTTCGATGACGCCCGTGGCGATGCCGGCCGCGACCAGCGCGATCAATGCTACCGACAAGACGATGCGGCGGGTGAGCGCGTTGACGGTGCGCCGGCTCTGTCCGTGATCGACGAGCATGTAGTACAGGCCGGCGCCCAGGTTCCAGACGATCAGGCTCAGGAAGGCGACGATGAACAGCGTTTTCATACGGGTTCCATGCCGGCGCGGCCGGCGACGTAGCGAGCCCGCGGGACGCCGCGGGCGGCGGCGGGTTCAGGCGTCCGCGGAGGCGACGGCCTTGCGCCAGCGCGGCAACATGCGCAGGCGTAGGAACACGGCGGCGGTCATGATCAGCAGGAACAGGCCGTAGGCGACGGAGGTTGCGAGCACCTGTTTCCAGATCGCACCCGCGTTGGGGTCGGCGTTGTACATCGACCAATGCATGCCCCACCCGGCCAGCAGCGTGGCCAGCAGCAAGGCGCCGCTGTCGAAGACGGTGCGCGCGGCCAGGCGCGGCTGCTTCGGGTAGGCCCAGTACAGCCAGGCCAGGATCGAGAACCAGGGCACGAACAGTATCAGCGCGAGGTTGAGTTCGACCTGCGGATTCATGGCGGCGGCGAGCATCGACGGCGACTCTGTGGGGTTGAGGCCATACTGCGCCGACCATATCAGTTTCGCCAGAATCAGAAATGAGATAAAAAACCGTATCAGTTGAGCCTGAGCGGCCGTCCCGCCGCGCTCTGGAGCCTCGCCTTGAAGCGTTACGAAGCCCTAGCCGACGACATCGCGGCCTCGATCCGCGACGGCCTGCTGCGTCCGGGCCAACGGCTGCCCTCGGTGCGTCAGGCCAGCGCGGCGCGCGGGATCAGTCCGGCGACGGTGTTCCAGGCCTATTACCTGCTGGAGGCGCGCGGCCTGGTGAGATCGCGCGCGCGCTCGGGTTACTACGTGACCCGCCCGTCCGCGCTGCTGCCGCCGGAGCCGGACGCGGCCTCGCAGCCGGACGGCGAATCGCGCGCGGTCGATGTGTCCGAACTGGTGTTCGAGGTGCTGGGATCGGCGATGGCGCACACGGTGGTGCCGCTGGGGTCGGCGTTCCCCAGCCCCTTGCTGTACCCGCTGCAGAAGTTGGGTCGGGCGATGGCTTCGGCGGCGGTGCATCTGGACCCTTGGAGCACGGTCGACGATCTGACCCCGGGCAATGCGGCGCTGCGGCGCCAGATCGCGCTGCGCTACCGGATCGACGGCCTGCAGATCGGCGCCGACGAGATCGTGGTCACCAACGGCGCGCTGGAAGCCTTGAATCTTTGCGTGGCCGCGGTGACCCGCCCGGGCGATGCCGTACTGGTGGAGTCGCCCTGCTTCTACGCCGCGCTGCAATCGCTGGAGCGCCACGGTCTGCACGCGATCGAGGTACCCACGCATCCGCGCGACGGCATCGACCTGGAGGCGCTGGCCGCGGCCATCGAACGCCATCGCCCGCGTGCGTGCTGGCTGATGACCAACTTCCAAAACCCCTTGGGCAGCGCCATGCCCGATGAGAAGAAGCGCGCCCTGGTCGAACTGCTGACCCACCATGGCGTGCCGCTGATCGAGGACGACGTCTATGGCGAGCTCTACTTCGGCGAGCGCCGACCGACGCCGGCCAAGGCCTACGATCGTGAGGGGCTGGTGATGCATTGCGGTTCTTTTTCCAAGAGCCTGGCGCCGGGCTATCGGATCGGCTGGGTCGCGCCCGGGCGTTATGCGCGCGAGGTCGCGCGGCGCAAGCTCACCGCGACCTTGAGCACCTGCGTGCCGGCGCAGCTTGCGATCGCGCACTATCTGGAGAAAGGCGGCTACGACCGTCACCTGCGGCGGCTGCGCGCGACGCTGTCGGCGCAGCAGGCGCAGTATCTGGCGGCGGTGGCGCGGCATTTTCCGCCAGGCACTCGCGTGACCCGTCCGGCCGGCGGCTACTTCCTCTGGATCGAACTGCCGGAGGGCGGCGACGCGCTGCGCGTCTATCAACGCGCCTCGGCCCTGGACATCAGCATCGCGCCGGGGCCGATGTTCTCGGTGCGGCGCGGTTTCGGCCACTGCCTGCGCCTCAACTGCGGGCACCCGCTGGATGCGCGCGTGGATGCGGCGCTGGCGACCTTGGGGCGGCTGGCGGGCGGCGGCGGATAGGAGCATCCAACACTGCGCGTATCCGAGCGGATCTGCATCGAGGCGGCGCCGGCGAGGCGCGCGCGGTCGACGGTCCGTCACGCGCTGGATCGCTGCCTTGGCGCCGAGCGAGGTCGGTCGCGCATCCGATCGCCGGCCGACGCGTATCGCCGCTCCTTCGCGAGAGCGGCGATACGCGGACGGAAGTCGCTTTCGCGGTTCCGCCTCGTTGATAGCTGGCGTCTTGCTCAGGCCGTAAGGATCAGGCGTCGGCGACCTGCACCACCAGCTTGCCGAAGTTGCGCCCCTCGAGCAGGCCCGCGAACGCCGCCGGTGCCCGCTCCAGTCCATCGACCCGATCCTCGCGCAGTTTGACCAGTCCGTCGGCGAACCATTGGTCCATGTCGCGACGGAAGGCCTGGTAGCGGTCGGCGTAGTGGTCGAGGATCACGAAGCCCTGCATGCGGATGCGCTTTTGCACCAGCATCGTGGTCAGCTGGGGCAGACGGTTCGGGCCCGGCGGCGGGGACTCCTCGTTGTAGTGCGCGATCACGCCGCACACCGGTACGCGCGCGCCGATATTGAGCAGCGGCAGCACCGCATCGAACACTTCGCCGCCGACGTTTTCGAAGTAGACGTCGATGCCGTCCGGGCATGCCGCGGCCAGGCGCTGAGCCAGGTCCGACTCGCGGCGGTCCAGGCAGACATCGAAACCCAGTTCCTCCACTGCGTAGCGGCACTTGTCGGCGCCGCCGGCGATGCCGACCACGCGCGCGCCTTTGAGCTTGGCGATCTGGCCGACCATGGCGCCGACCGCGCCGGTCGCGGCGGCCACGACCACGGTCTCTCCCGGCTTGGGCTGGCCGATATCGAGCAGGCCGACGTAGGCGGTAAAGGCCGGCATGCCCAAGCCGCCCAGCGCTAAGGACGGCTGAGGCATGTCGCCCAGCGCGACCAGATCGCTGCCGTCCGACAGGGCGTAGTCCTGCCAACCGGCGTTGCCCAGGACCAGGTCGCCGGCGCGGAACTGGGGGTGCCGCGATGCGACCACGCGATTGACGGTGCCGCCGACCATAGGCTGGCCCAGCGCCACCGAAGGTGCATAGGTCGGCCCGATTTCGTTCATGAGCTGGCGCATGTAGGGATCCAGCGAGAGGTAGAGAGTGCGCAGCAGCAGTTGCCCCTCCTCCGGCGTCGGCACCTCGGTCTGGTCCAGGCGGAAGTCCTGCGGGGTCGGCACGCCGCGCGGACGCGCGGCCAGGACGATGCGGCGGTTGACGGTGGCGCTGGACGACATGGGTTTACTCCGTGGTGTGGGGTGAGTGGGGCGCGAGTGGGCGTGCGATCGGGCTGGCAACGGCGCAGGGCCGGCAGCGGGCGCAACTAGACCGGTCGTCTAGAAGGCGGATACAAAAAGGGCGGGAATGCATGCGCAACTCCCGCCTCAGACGTACAGGTTAAGGCCGAGCAGTTGGCGGGTGCCGACCAGGGCCGTGTCCAAGGGCGCGCGGTCGCGGGTGATCTTGGCCAGTAGGCTGGCGCCCAACCAGTTCTGATAGAGCGCGGCCGCGGCGGCCTGCGGATCCGCTGGCGCCGACGCCAACGACCCGTCCTGCCTGCCCGCTTCGATGCACGCGGCCAGCCGCGCGATGATCCGGCGGGTACCCTGCGCGAGCGCGGTGCGCATGCTCTCGGACAGGTCGCAGACCTCGGCGCCGAGCTTGACCACCAGACAGCGGCTTTGCGCCTGCTCGCCGGTCTGCGAGTCCAACCAATCGTGGAAGTAGGCCAGCAAGCGTTGCGCGGCCGGGCCCGGGGCGCTCAGCAGGGCGTCGGTACGCGCCAGGTACTCGTTGAAGTAGTTCTCCAGCAGCGCTTCGCCGAAGGCTTCCTTGGAACCGAAGTAGTGATAGAACGAGCCCTTCGGCACGCGGGCAGCGGCCAGCACTTCGGCCAGCCCCACCGCGGTGAAGCCCTTGCTGAGCAGCAAGGGATGGGCGACGTCGAGGATGTGCTGGCGGACGTCGGCGATGGCGGCGGCGGGATTCATAGGCCGGGACTTTAAACTCAATTAGACCGGTCGTCTAGACTGAAATCGCGGGGCTAGACGCCGTATGGCGGTGCGTCAGATCCCTGCCCCGCCCGCCCTGACCCGCGCCGCTCGCCCCGCGTCCGCGCAAGCCCGCGAATTCATCCTCCGCGCGCCGACCGAAACATCGAACTCTGCGCCCGGCCGTGCGGCGCTCAACGCAAGCCGCGGAGCCGCGCCAGGATGCGGCGCTCGAAACGCTCCAGGCGACCGCGCTCGACCCGCTCGGCGCGATACAGCGACAGCAGCTCCAGCCGGCAACGCGGCGCGCAGGTGCCGAGCAAGGCGTGCGCGAGCACGCGTCTAACCGGCCGACGCAGCCACAGCCAGTCGACCCACCAGGGCGAGCCCAGCGTGGTGATCGCGATCGTGCGCCGCAAGCCGTGCAAGGCGGGCTTGATCGCGCTCAGATCGGAGGCATGGTGATACGCGTGGCCCGGCGCCCAGACCCGATCGAACCAGCCCTTGAGCATGGCCGGAAAACCGAACCACCAAGTCGGAAACACCAGTACCAAGGCCTCCGCCGCGCTCAATCGCGCCAACTGCGCGCGCACCGCGGTGTCGTCGTAAGCGCCGGCCTCGTAGTAGGAACCGCGTTCGCGCGCGCTCAGCGCCGGCTGAAAACCTTCCGCGTATAAGGACTCGGTTTCGACCTCATGACCATCGGCGGTCAAGGCGTCGATCACCAAACGCGACAACGAGACGCACAAACTGTCGTGCAGCGGGTGCGCGACCACGACCAGACATTTCACGACTGCGTTCCTTGCCTTGCGCGATTCGTATGACGTCCAGACTAACCAAGCCTGAGCGATATTCCGATCCGCCCATGGTCGTAGATACGACGCCATTGTTGTGCATATCGTATGTGTTTTAAGTGCTGTCGCTGCCGGCGCAGATGTGAAAAGTGCGTCGAGAAGCTGAACGCTTTGTCAAAACCCTTCACACGACTAACGCGACGTTGCGCACGGTTAACACACCCGATCCTAGATTCGCCCGGCACAAGAAGGGGGGATTGCGGGTGTTCAAAGTGTCGTTGAGGGAGCACGCATTGATGAGCGTGCTGGTGGGGCTGCAGCGTGGCGTACAGCCGGAAACCAGTCATCTGAAACATTGCCTGGTCGAAGAAGGCCTGGCCCTGAATCGCGAGGGCCGTCTGTGCCTGTCCGATGCCGGCAGCACCCTGCTGCAGGGCTTGCAGCACATGCTCTGGGCCGAGGTCGAAGCCCTGCAGCAAGTGCTGGCCAATCGCAGTGCGACCGTGGCGCAGGGCCAGCCGCGAGTGCTGGCGCCGGACTGAGCGGTCGGGATCCGCGGGTCGCCAACCCCGCGGCGAAGCGCGAGCGCGCCGACGGCCGCAGGCCGCCGGCGCATCGTCGATCACGCCGTGGCGCGATCCTTACGACCCAGCCACCAGGCCATCGCCGCACCGGCCAGCAACCAGCCGATCAACTGTTCGGCCAAAGCGGCGAGCGTGAAGTCGATCGGGAACAGGTACCAGTTCCAGTACGGCACGCTAAGCGCGAACCAGGCGAACAGCGCCATCGCGCCGGCGATCAGCACGCGTCGGCCGAAGCTGCGCGCGGCCAGCGCCATCACCCAGGCCGCCAGCATCGCACCCAGCAGGCAGCTTACGAACTGTTTGCCCAGATTCGGGCCCATGCTGGAAATCGCCGGATTGCCAGCGGGCTGATAGATCACGAAGGCATAGGCTTTGCCCTGGTTCTCGGCGATGAAGCTCTGCCTCGCCGCTTCGTCGCTCCACTTCTCCGGCGCCATGCTCGGATACGTGTACACGCCCTCGCCCGCCGCCGACTGGCTAAGCGCGCTCAGCACCGCATCCTGCTGAGCCGGCAGCTTCATGCCGGCTTCGCCGATCGGCAGCGCCATGTGCGCGACCGCGCCCCAGATGAACATCACGATCGCGCCGATCAGGCCCGTAATCGCTATCCGCATAGTCGTTCTCCCCGCAACGTAGGTGGGTTCCCCCGAACCCGCGATAGCGAGCTTGCGCTCAGTCGCGATGGCCGACAACTCCCACGCGGGTGTTGCGCCGCAACGTCGAACGGTGCGCATAGCGGCCGCGTCGCAACCCGCGCATGCGCTCAGAACGAGCGTGGCACCTGCGGTCAGAATTGCATCGGGAGTATCGCGGCTCACTCCGATAGCCAGGGCCAGGCACAAGAAATCCGCCGCTGTGTTGTCGTTGCCGGCGCTTGCGCGGCCGCGCCAGTCGACGGTGCCGTTGCAGGAACTGTCGATCGCGCTCGCGCTGTGGTCGTCGTTTCCGTGGCGGCGTGACGCCTGGCCGCGAAAACGAGATGGAGAATCATCGCTATGGCCAACAGGCGCGCATGCTTGTCTCCTTCGGTACCAGCGGATGCCAGGGGGCGGACGCGATGCGCCACTACGCGCAATCGCGGTCTCCTGATCGACTTAGCCAAGCCGATCTGCCTTGGCAG
The DNA here is from genome assembly GCF_001429785.1 of Lysobacter sp. Root916. Taxonomy (GTDB): domain Bacteria; phylum Pseudomonadota; class Gammaproteobacteria; order Xanthomonadales; family Xanthomonadaceae; genus Lysobacter. Next base: position 1,199,508 of record NZ_LMJF01000001.1, read on the forward strand.
ATATCGCTCTCTTAAAGGCGCACTGCATACACAAAAATTGCGCAATCCCTTATCGAAGCTAGAGAGTGCGAAAAGGTTGCATCGCTGCAACATCGCCTGAGTCGTCCGAGGCCAACTCGTGGGCGCCGAGCCGCGCCAGATGCTTGATCGTCAAGGGATAGGCCACCCAGGCCCAATCATTCGACCAGACGTTTCAGTAGCGAAACAGTGTCTAATTTCCGGTCGATGGAATGGCTTAATTTACTATTAATTTCAGATACTTATATAAAGTAATTGAAGTGACCCCGCAGTTGCGCTTGCGATACTCCACTGCTAGCCCACCCCACTCCAGCCGCGCACGCTGGCGATCCCCAAGGCCGTCATCGCCAGCGAACCGAATAAGTGCAGTGCCGCAGTCGCCAGCGCCCAGCCGTACTGCTGGCGCAGCAGTTGCTGGACGACCTCGGCCGAGAAGGTCGAGAACGTGGTCAAGCCGCCCAGCAATCCGGTGATCGCGAACAAACGCCACTCCGGCGCGATCGAGGCATGCGCATCGAACCAGGCCACCGCCAGGCCCACGCCGTAGCCGCCGATCAGATTGGCCGCGAGCGTACCCAGCGGCAGACTCGCGGCCAGCGGGTTGAGCCACAGCGACAGGCCCCAGCGTGCCCAGGCGCCGAGCGCGGCGCCCACACCGATGGCGAGGAAGGCATAAGGCATCGCGTGGTTCTCCGTGCGGCGCGGGCTCAGTCGTCGCCGCGCGCCTTGGCGCGCGCCGAGCGCAGGCGGTCGAGTTTGTCCTTGAGCTTGATCTCCAGCCCGCGTTCGACCGGCTGGTAATAGACGCGCTCGCCCATCTCGTCGGGAAATCCGGTTTGATCCAGCGCGATCCCGCCTTCGGCGTCGTGATCGTACTGATAGCCCTGGGCGTAGCCGAGCTGCTTCATCAGCTTGGTCGGCGCGTTGCGCAGATGCAGAGGCACGGCCTGGGTGCCGTATTGGGCGACGTCGCTGCGGGCCGCATTGTAGGCCGCGTAGGCCGCATTGGATTTGGCGGTGCTGGCCAGATAGATCGCCAGTTGCGCGAACGCCAGCTCGCCTTCGGGGCTGCCGAGGCGGTCGTAGGTGTCCCAGGCTTCCAGCGCCATCTGCAAGGCGCGCGGATCGGCCAGACCGATGTCCTCGACGGCCATCCGGGTCAGCCGGCGCGCCAGGTAGGCCGGATCGCAGCCGCCGTCGAGCATGCGCGCCAGCCAGTACAGCGCGGCGTCGGGATTGGAGCTGCGCACGGATTTATGCAGCGCCGAGATCTGGTCGTAGAACTGCTCGCCGCCCTTGTCGAAGCGGCGGGTGCGATCGGCCAGCACCTGGGCCAGGCTGGCCTCGGTGATGCGGCCGCCCTCGTCGGCCGCCAGTTCGGCGGCGATCTCCAGCAGGGTCAGGCCACGACGCACGTCGCCGTCGGCGGCGCCGGCGATCTGCAGCAGCAAGTCGTCGTCCACCGCGATGCCCTGCGCGCCCAGGCCGCGTTCCTCGTCGCTGAGCGCATGCCGCAGCGCCAGCGCGATGTCGTCGGCCGACACCGCCTCCATCACATGCACGCGGCAACGCGAGAGCAGCGCCGAGTTGAGTTCGAACGAGGGGTTCTCGGTGGTCGCGCCAACGAACAGGATGGTGCCGCGCTCGATGTGCGGCAGGAACGCATCCTGCTGGGCCTTGTTGAAACGATGGACCTCGTCGACGAACAACACCGTGCGCCGGCCCTCGGCGAAACGGTGCGCGGCTTCGGCCAGCACTTGGCGGACCTCGGGCAGGCCGGACAGCACCGCCGAGATCGCGCGGAACTCGGCGTCGGAATAACGCGCCAGCAACAGCGCCAGGGTGGTCTTGCCGCAGCCCGGCGGCCCCCACAGGATCATCGAATGCACGTGCCCGGATTCGACCGCGCGCCGCAGCGCGGTGCCGGGCGCGACCAGGCGGCGCTGGCCGACCATGTCGTCCAGGCTGCGCGGGCGCATGCGTTCGGCCAGCGGGCGCAGGCCCTCGCGGTCGACGCTGAGCAGGTCGGGTTCGTCCTCGGAACGGCGGGAAGTTCGGCGGGCCACGTGGGGGTCGGTCGCTTACGGCGGTGTCGACCGACACGATAGCAAGTTCGTGCGCACGCGGCGCCGCGACCGACGCCAAGACCTTGATCCGCAAGGCCTTGACCGGCATCGCTCACAGGCGCGGCCTGCGCGCGTTGGCATTACCGGGCCGGCAACCGCGCCGCCCGGCGCGTCCACGCGCCCACTCGGACCGGACTGCGTTCAATGGCCAATTTCGATCTGTACTTGCCGCAACTGCTGATCTTCGAAGGCGGCTATGTCGACGACCCCCACGACCCCGGCGGCGCGACCAACAAGGGCATCACCCTGCGTACGTTCCAAAGCCATGCCGGGCGGCTGTTGAACCTGGCCCCCACCTTGGCCAATTTGCAGGCGCTCACCGACCAGCAGGCCGCCGCGCTCTACCGCGCCCTGTACTGGGACGCGCTGCAGTGCGATCAGATCCAGTTGCAGTGCCTGGCCGAGGATCTGTTCGACTTCTACGTCAATGCCGGCGTGCATGCGATCTTCCTGATCCAGCGCCTGCTCGGCGCACCGGTGGCGGTGGACGGCGTGTTCGGCCACGACACCCTGGCGGCGTTGGAAGCCGCGGAGCAACGCACCCTGTACGCGCGCTACCGCCAGGGCCGCATCGACTACTACCGCCTGCTGGCGACGCAGCATCCGGTGCTGGCGCGCTTCCTCGCCGGCTGGCTGCGCCGCGCGCAATGGTTCCCGGTCAACGCGCCATGAGCGATCCGTGAGCCGGTCCGGGGCCATCGTGTACGCGCGCATCCGCGCAGCCGAGGCGGCCGCGCGCGACAATGCCGACGATGCTGAGCCGCGAACGGACCTGCGAATGAACACCCCTGCCCTGCGCACCTGGCGGCCCGACGACCGCCACGCCGTGCTGGCCCTGCTGGAGGAAACCTTCCAGCACACTTGGCAGCCGCAGCTCAGCGCGGCCGCGATCGAGGCCTACCGCCGCGATCGCGTCGCCGAGCGTTATGTCGATGCGCAAGGCGCGCATTTCCTGATCGCCGAATGCGAGGGCCGCATCGCCGGCTTCGTGCATCACGAGGCGGGATTCGTGCAAGCCCTGCACGTGACGCAACGCTATCGCCGACGCGGAATCGCGCGCCGCTTGATGGCCGCCGCCGAAGCACAGATGCGCGCGCAAGGCCTCGCACTGGCGAGCCTGGAGACCGACACCTTCAACGCCGAGAGCCAGGCGCTGTACCTGGCCCTGGGCTACCGCGAGGTCGCGCGCTATCCCGATCTGGAATGGAACAGCGGGCTCACCACGATTCGCTACGAGAAGGCGCTGACGCAGCCCTCGTAACGACGCAGCCAGCGCGCATGCGGCAGCGCGGACGCTGCCACGAATCTCGCCGGGCTCAGCGCTCGCCGATCACATCGGTGCCGGCGGGCGGCACGAACTTGAACTTGCCGGCGGCGAAGCCAGGGTTGCGCTTCCAGCCGCTGAACACGACCTCGGTGCGCTGGCCCAGGCTGTCGACCACCTGCATGCGGGCCAGGCCGTTGCCGTCGAAGCCAAGCTTGGCGGTGCGGAAGTTGGCCTCGGCGTTGCCCTTGGGCGCCAGCGACAGCCAGTTCAGGCCGTCGGCCTTGCCGGCGTCCTTGACCACGAACTGCGCGTCCAGCTTGGCCGGATCGATCAGCGCAGACAGCGGGCTGTTCTGCTCTTCGGCGCCCTGCGGACGCACGGTGACCTGCTGCAGATCCGGATCGTGCACCCAGACCTTCTTGCCGTCGGCCACGATCAGCTGCGGGTACGGCTTCACGTACTCCCAGCGGAACAGGCGCGGCGCGGACAGCGCGAGGTTGCCGCTGGAGGCTTCCTTGCGCTTGCCGTTGGCGTCGAACACCTGCTGGGTGAACTGCCCTTCCAGGCCCTTGAGGCCGCGGGTGAAGCTGTTGAGATCGTCGCGCGCGGCGGCGACGGCGCTGCCGGCGAACAGCGCCGCGGCGATCAGAACGATGCGCGCAGCATGGCGGGCGGTGGGAAGGACGGACAGGCTCATGCGATCGATCGCTCCGGAAAGACGTGCTGCGGCGAGTCTGCCGCGAGCAAACTGAATAGGTGCTGCGCAATGCGCCAGTATCGCGCGAAAGCGCGGGCGACGTTCAGTCGCGCGATGGCGGCGTGAGCGCCGCCGCGCGTCGGCGACCGCTCAGAAGCCGCGCAGCGCGCTGCGCTTGATTTCCGATTCGATCTGGCGATGCGGCGAGTTGTCCACGCCCGGCGCGGCCTGCAGGCCGACGCTGGGGAGTTCGTTCTCCAGGTGCTCGCAGCGCCCGGACTCGTCGCAGGAATAGACCTGCGGCGCCGCCGCCACCACGCTGGCGTCGCCGTCGCTGCCGACGGTCACGTAGGCGCCGCCGGCGCGCGGCGCGCGCACTTCGGTCTCGGCGCGGGCGACGGCCGCGGTCGCAACCGAGGCCCGCTCGGGCCCGGCGGCGGTGGCGGCGGCGATGGACGGCTCGTCCGCACTCAAGGGCGCGATCTCGAGCGCGGCGGCGTCGACGGGGGCCGCCAAGGTGATCGCGGGCGCGCCGCGCTTCGGCGCTGCGGCGGTCGGCATCGTGGCTGCGGGCAAGGCAGCCCCCGCGGCCGGAACGACCGGTGTCCGCGCGATCGTCGCGACCTCGACGCCGGCAAGCGCAGCCGGTGCGGTCGCCGCATCGGCGGGCGCGGCTTGCGATACGGGCGGCACGGGAGCCAGCGTTGCCACGGCAGGCGGCGGTGCCGGCGCAATCGCAACGCTTTGCGCTGCGACACGCGGCGCGGGCCTGGCGACCGTGGGGGGTTCGGGGACGGGAACCACCTCTCGCGCGGCCCCGGCTGCTTGCGGCGTCCGCGCCTTCGGCGCCGGCGACTGCGGCAGGCGTTTGGCCGGATCCTGATCCAGCAACGAAGGCGTCCCGCGCCAGCGCACCCATTCCTGGGCCAGCGCCGGCGGCGAAACGCAGACGATCATCCAGAACGCCGCGATCGCGACGCCCGTCCTGCTCGAATTCCAGGCCATGGCGGCCATCCCCCGAGTCCGAACCGCGTAATCCCCCCCTGCGGTCCAGCTTAGGGCGTCGTTGTGACAGCCGCCAGTCCGGCGCCCGCCGCCCGTCGGCGCCCGGCCCGGTTCCGGCGGCGCGGCCCTATTTCGGCGGCGGCGGCGCCAGCACGCTGCGGTCGCCGTTGTGCTCGGGGGCGGTGACGATGCCGGCCGCCTCCATCGCCTCGATCAGGCGCGCGGCGCGGTTGTAGCCGATCTTGAGCCGGCGCTGCACGCCGGAGATCGAGGCACGGCGGGTCTCGGTGACGATGCGCACGGCCTCGTCGTAGAGCGGATCGGACTCGTCGCCGCCGCCACCGCTCTCCGGCAGCCCGGTGGCGCCGACTACGATGCCGTCGCCCAGGGTCTGGACCTCGTCCAGCACGCCTTCGATGTAGTCCGGCCCACCGCCGACCTGCTTGAGGTGCTCGACCACGCGGTGCACTTCCTCGTCGGAGACGAAGGCGCCGTGCACGCGCTCGGGCATGGCCGTGCCCGGCGGCAGATAGAGCATGTCGCCGTGGCCCAGCAGGGTCTCGGCGCCGGACTGGTCCAGGATGGTGCGCGAGTCGATCTTGCTGGAGACCTGGAAGGCGATGCGGGTCGGAATATTGGCCTTGATCAGGCCGGTGATGACGTCCACCGACGGACGCTGGGTGGCCAGGATCAAATGGATGCCGGCCGCGCGCGCCTTCTGCGCCAGGCGCGCGATCAGCTCTTCGACCTTCTTGCCGACGATCATCATCATGTCGGCGAATTCGTCGATGAAGATCACGATGAAGGGCAGCGTCTCCAAGGGACGCGGCGCCTCGCCGAGCTCGGCATTGGGTTTGAACAGCGGGTCCATCATCGGCTGGCCCGCTTCCTCGGCGTCGCGGACCTTCTTGTTGAAGCCGGCCAGGTTGCGCACGCCGACCATCGACATCAGCTTGTAGCGCCGCTCCATCTCGGCCACGCACCAGCGCAGGCCGTTGGCGGCTTCCTTCATGTCGGTCACCACCGGCGCCAGCAGGTGCGGGATGCCCTGGTAGACCGACAGCTCCAGCATCTTGGGGTCGATCATCAGCATCCGCAGTTCCTTCGCGGAGGCCTTGTACAACAGGCTCAGCACCATCGCGTTGACCGCGACCGACTTGCCCGAACCGGTGGTGCCGGCGACCAGCAGATGCGGCATGCGCGCCAGGTCGGCCACGGTCGGGCGGCCGGCGATGTCCTTGCCCAGCGCCAGGGTCAGCGGGCTACCGGACTTGTCGTATTCCTTGGAGCGCAGCAGCTCGGACAGGAAGATCATCTCGCGGGTGGTGTTCGGCGTTTCCAGGCCGATCACCGACTTGCCCGGGATCACGTCGACCACGCGCACCGACTTCACCGACAGACCGCGCGCGATGTCCTTGTCCAGCGAACTGATCTGGCTGACCTTGATGCCGGCCGCGGGCTGCACTTCGAAACGGGTGATGACCGGACCCGGGTAGGCGCCGACCACCTGGGCGTCGATGCGGAAGTCCTTGAGCTTGAACTCGATCTGCCGCGACAGCGTTTCCAGGGTCTCTTCGCTGTAGCCCTTGGGCTGCGGCTTGGGGTCGTCGAGCAGGGCCAGGGGCGGAATGCCGGTGCCGTCGCCGACGTGGAACAGCGGAATCTGCTGCTCGCGCTTGGCGCGCTCGCTCTTCTCCACCACCGGCGCCGGCGGCGGCTCGATGCGGACCTTCTCGCGCTTGGCGCGCAGCTCGGTGTCGACCTTGCGCGCTTCCTCGCGCTCTTCGCGGAAGGCGCGGGTCTGCTGCCATTCGGTGGCCTGCTGGCTGCCGCGCCGGAACAGCTTGCTCAGGACCGGCCCCAGCGCCATCGCCCAGCCTCCGATCCTGTCCATCACCGCCAGCCAGGAAATCCCGGTGGCCAGGGTCAGCGAGACCAGCAGCAATGCGAGCAGGAACAGGTTGCCGCCGACCGGGCCGAAGCCGGAGTACAGCGAGCGCCCGACCAACTGGCCGAGGATGCCGCCGCTGCCGGCCGAGAAATCGGCGGCCGGGCCGAAGCGCAACTGCAGCAGGCCGGTGGCCGAGACCAGGAAGCCGACGATGCCGACCAGGCGCAGCGCCGGACCGAGGTCGGCGTCGCCATCGCCATCGCTGTCCATGCCGAACAGGGCGATCCAGGCGATCGCGCCCAGCATCAGCGGCAGCAGGAAGGCGACGTAGCCGCACAGGTACAACAGCACGTCGGCGGTCCAGGCACCGACGCGGCCGCCCAGGTTGTGCAGCGGCGCGGTGATCGAGCCCGAATGCGACCAGCCCGGATCCTCGGTCGAGAACGACAGCAGGCTGGCCAGCAGGTACAACAACAGCGGCGCGATCAGAATCAGCGCGATATCGCGCACCAGCCGCTGCCGGCGCGGCGAAGGCGGCGCCTTTTCCTTGGCCGGAGCGGCCTTCTTGCGGCTTGCGGAGGGAGCTTGCGCCACCGTGATGTTCTGCCTGAGCTAGATACCGTTAGTTATTGAATATACGGCGGAACAAACTGAATTAACAGCCAATTCACAGCAAGATCCCCGCCGTGGCGGGGATCCGCGGACGCCGCGGGCGTCTCGCCGTCGTCCCGGCGGGACAGCGGCCGGACCGGCCTGCGTCGCGGCAGGCCAGGACGCCACGTTACAGCTTCATGCCGCGTCGCGCAGGATCGCCGCACGGATCGTCCGGGCCGCGCGCCCTGCTCCGCCTCGGCCTACGCCTGCGCGTCATCGCCCGCAACGTTCGCGGCGCAGGCCTGGTCGATCGGCTCCATGGCGCCGATGGATGTTCAACGCGCTCCGACCGCGATCGCGCCGCAATGGCGTGGATCGCGGGCCATGCAACGTTGCGTCCGCGGCGCGCGCCTTGTGTTGCCGGGACGCCGCCGCCAAGCTATGTGGCCACCGCATCTTCGCCGCGCCAGCATCGGCTCGCGCGACGGAGACACATCGCGCCCAGGCGCGTCCTCATAGCCCGCGATCCCTACATGACCCCTTCGAAGCACTCCCGCGTCGTCATCCTCGGTTCCGGCCCCGCCGGCTGGACCGCCGCCGTCTACGCCGCCCGCGCCAACCTCAAGCCGCTGGTCATCACCGGCCTGCAGCAGGGCGGTCAGCTGATGACCACGACCGAGGTCGACAACTGGCCGGGCGACGCCCACGGCCTGATGGGGCCGGACCTGATGACGCGCATGCAGGCGCATGCCGAACGCTTCGATACCGAGGTGGTGTTCGACCATATCCACAGCGCCGATCTGTCCAAGCGCCCGTTCCGCCTCACCGGCGACAGCGGCGAGTACACCGCCGACGCCCTGATCATCGCCACCGGCGCCACCGCCAAGTACCTGGGCCTGCCCTCGGAAGAGGAATACAAGGGCCGCGGCGTGTCCGCCTGCGCCACCTGCGACGGATTCTTCTACAAGGACCAGGACGTGGCGGTGATCGGCGGCGGCAACACCGCGGTCGAGGAAGCGCTGTACCTGTCCAACATCGCGCGCAAGGTCTACCTGGTCCACCGCCGCGACACCCTGCGCGCCGAGAAGATCATGCAGGACAAGCTGCATGCCAAGATCCAGGCCGGCAAGATCGAGCCGGTGTGGCACCACGTGGTCGAGGAAGTGCTGGGCAACGACGCCGGCGTGACCGGCCTGCGGGTGAAGTCGGTGCAGGACGACTCGGTGCGCGAGCTGGCGATCCACGGCTTCTTCGTCGCCATCGGCCACACCCCGAACACCACCCTGTTCGAAGGCCAGTTGGACATGAAGAACGGCTACCTGACCATCAAGACCGGCCTGGACGGCAACGCCACCCAGACCTCGGTCGAGGGCGTGTTCGCCGCCGGCGACGTCGCCGATCAGGTCTACCGTCAGGCCATCACCTCCGCCGGCTTCGGCTGCATGGCCGCCCTGGACGCCGAGAAGTTCCTCGACAAGGACGCTTGAGGGTGCGCGGCGCGCTCGCGGCGGCATCGCTGATGGTGGCGCTGGCGATCGCGCCCGCGGCGGCCGCGCGCGAGCAGGGCATGTTCTGCCTGGACCGAACCGAGCTGGCCGCCGAACGCAAGAACGCCAGCGGCCCGGCGCAGCAGTACATCTTCAGCCAGCCCGCCGGCATGGGCATTCCGTTCTCGATCAAGCGCTGATGACCGCACCCGCCTCTTCGCTGCAGATCCGCGACGACCGCGACGGCCCCTGCTCGGAGCAGGACTTCGCGCGTATCCACGACTTCATCGGACAGTCCTACTGGGCCGCCGGCATTCCCGCCGACACCCTGCGTCGCGCGCTCGATCATTCGCTGTGCTATCGCGGCTATGTCGACGGCGAACTGGTCGCGTTCGCGCGCGCGGTCACCGACCAGGCCACCTTCGCCTACCTCGCCGACGTGTTCGTCCTGCCCGCCCATCGCGGCCGCGGCCACGCCCGCGCGCTGGTGGGCGCGCTGATGGACGACGCGCGCGTGCAAGGCCTGCGACGCTGGCACCTGGTCACCCGCGACATGCAACGCCTGTACGCGGGGCTGGGTTTTCAAGCCTTGAGCCAGCCCGAGTACCACATGCAGCGTCACGATCCCGATGTCTACCGACGCGGCGACTGAGCCGGTCCGCGCGCGCCTGCTGGAGGACCTGTCGGAGCTGGCGCCCGCACAGTGGGACGCGCTCCACGACGGCCGCAATCCCTTCGTCGCGCATGCCTTCCTGTCCGGCCTGGAGCGGCACGGCTGCTTGCGCGAAGAATGGGGCTGGCGGCCCCAGCACCTCACGCTGTGGCGCGGCGACCAGCTGATCGCGGCGGCACCCGCCTATCTCAAGGACAACTCGCACGGCGAGTTCGTGTTCGACCACGCCTGGGCCCATGCCTACGCGCAACACGGGCTGGACTATTTCCCCAAGTGGCTGTGCGCGGTGCCCTACTCGCCGGTGACCGGCCCGCGCCTGCTCGCGCACGAGCCCGCCGACCGCCGCCTGCTGGTCGAGGCCATGAGCGCGCTGGCCGAACGCCTGGCGCTGTCATCGGCGCATGTGAACTTCCACGGCGAGGGTGAGGACGCACTGTTCGGCGACGACTGGCTCGCGCGCAGCGACGTCCAGTACCACTGGCGAAATCCCGCCGGCGCCGACGGTCCGGCCTGGCGCGATTTCGAAGCCTTCCTGGCCGCGTTCGACCACAAGCACCGTAAGAACATCCGCCAGGAGCGCGCCAAGGTCGCGCGCGCCGGGGTGCGCTTCCGCACCGTCGAAGGCGCCGACGCCAGCGACGCCGATCTGGCGCTGATGCACGGCTTCTATCTGCGCACCTTCGCCGATTACGGCAACCATCCAGCGCTGACCCTGGACTTCCTGCGCCACCTGGCGCGCGAGTTGCCACGCGCGCTGGTGATGTTTCTGGCCGAGCTGGACCGCCGCGCCATCGCCGGCGCGTTGTGCCTGCGCGGCGGCGATACCCTCTACGGCCGCTACTGGGGCGCCGAGACCGCCCTGCCCGGTCTGCATTTCGAGACCTGCTACTACCAGGGCATCGACTACTGCCTGCGCGAAGGCCTCAGCCGCTTCGAGCCCGGCGCCCAGGGCGAGCACAAACTCGCGCGCGGCTTCCTGCCCACCTTCGTGCGCAGCCGCCACTGGATCGCCCACGAAGGCTTCCGCGCCGCGCTCGCGCCCTGGTGCCGCGACGAACGCGCATCGATCCGCGACTACGCCCGCACCTTGGCCGAGCACAGCCCGTTCAAGCAGGCCGACTGAGACGCCTTGCCCCTCCTTGCTGTACCTCTGTGGCCTCCCTCCTTTGTCGCAGGGTGAGCACTGCGTTCAAGACCGGCCGGGCTGGGGAGCATGCGCTTTCGATCCGCCGCGCCCCGCACCAGCCCTGCAGCCGTACGCCAACTCGGCGATCATGCCCGCGATGAGTCCCCTGCCCACGCTGCTGTCGGCCGATCCCGAGTCCCCGTTCCCGCCCGCCGAGCGTGCCCTGCGCCGGCCGGAGGGTCTGCTCGCGGCGGGCGGCGACCTGACGCCGACGCGGCTGCTCAACGCCTATCGGCACGGCATCTTCCCCTGGTACGCCGAAGGCCAGCCCCTGCTGTGGTGGTGCCCCGACCCGCGCACGGTGTTCCGCAGCGACGGCGTGCGCCTGTCCTCGAAGTTCCGTCGCCAACTGCGCCGCAGCGCCTGGCGCCTGCGCGCCGACACCGCCTTCGCCGAGGTCGTCGACGCTTGCGCGCACATGCCGCGCCCCGGCCAGGACGGCACCTGGATCACCGACGAAATGCGCGCGGCCTATCTGCAGCTGCACCGGCTGGGCCATGCGCATTCGGTCGAGGTCTATGACGGCGAGCGCCTGGTCGGCGGCATCTACGGCGTGGCGATCGGACGCATGTTCTTCGGCGAGTCCATGGTCTCGCTGCAATCGGGCGGCTCCAAGGTCGCCCTGGCGGGACTGGCGCGGCGTCTGCACGCCTGGGGCTGGCCGCTGCTGGACGCCCAGGTCGAGAACGAGCACCTGCTGAGCCTGGGCGCGCAACTCTGGCCGCGCACGCGCTTCCTGGCGGCGGTGGCCGAACTCAGCGCCGCCGACGCCGCGCCAGGCCCCTGGACCGCGGCCTTCGGCGATCGCCCCGCCAGCGAGTTGGCCGACGCGGCCGGGGATTGCGGCGCCGATTAACGCTATTTTTGCGTCGATGCGCCAGGCGTGGCACAATGCCGGGCTTCGCGGGCGCGAAACGCCCGTTCTTCCTCATTCAGGAAACACATGGCAAAAGATGACGTGATCGAATTCGAGGGCACGGTGGCGGAAACCCTTCCGAACACCATGTTCCGCGTGCGCCTCGAAAACGGGCACGAGATCATCGCCCACATTTCGGGACGGATGCGCAAGAACTACATCCGCATCCTGACCGGCGACAAGGTCAAGGTCGAAATGACGCCTTACGACCTGACCAAGGGACGCATCACCTACCGCATGAAGTAAGTGCGGTTGCGAGCAGCGATCAGAAAAAAAGCGGCCTATGGCCGCTTTTTTCGTTTCGGCCCTCCCGCCGTGTTCCCGGCGCCAGCGTTATACGCTGAGGATGTGCCTAACGGCACAAACAACCCTAACGCGTAGCGCCCGCCTCGGCTTACGGCGCAAATGCCGCGCATAGGCAGTCGCGCGCGCGCATTGGGCTGTGCTACGTTCGGGATAAGGCCATTTCCGCATTGGAAATCCGATCCCTGTGCGAGTCAGGGCGCACGCACAAGGAGGGTGCTCGGAACGCGCCCATTCCGGAACGCCGCCAAGCGCGCGGCGCTCCGCTGCCAAGGAGGAACGCACATGCCTGCACGGATCCCCGAAGACGTCATGAACCGGCTGATGATCGAAAGCGTCGGCGATGTCGAGTTGAAGGACGAAAAGCTGGTCGACCAGACCGCGAATCTTCGCTCCCCGGTCGACACCGTACGTTGCACCTGCATGATCGGCGCCGACTACTTCGGTTGACGCACCCACGATCCGGGTCGCCGCGACGCGGCCCGGATCGCTACCAGGACCGCCCGCACCCACGCGCATCGGCGCGGGCAACGGCCTAGGACCACGGATGTCCGAACCCGATCCGCCTGCCATCGAGCTGGACGACTACACGCCTTTCGAGGCCGGTCTGCTGCCCTTGCTGGAATGGGCCCGGCCGCTACTCGCGCCGCCGCAACGGCGGTTGAGCGCGCTGCTGCGCCGGTTGCGGCGCGAAGCCAAGGCCCGCGAATTCGACCTGGTCGGTTTCCAGGACTCCGTCGCACGCGCGCTGGACAGGACCGCGTTGCGCTGGAGCTACCGCTGCCTGCTGCTGGAACTGCGCATCGCCCGGCACCAGCAACGCCTGCGCGGCGCGACGCCGCAGGAACGCCACGCCGATTTCCTGCGCTGGATCGGTAGCGCGGCCGGAAGGCGGCAGGTGCATGCGCGCTATCCGCTGATGCGCGCCGATGTCGAACGGCAGGTCGCCCAGAGCGAGCGCTTCCTGGCCGAGTTCCTGCAACGCCTTGCCGGCGACCGCGCACCGCTGGGCCGGCTGTTCGCCGGATGCGACCTGGGGGCCGCCACCGGATTCCGCACCGGGCTGGGCGACCCGCACGACCACGGGCGCAGCGTGGTGCGGCTGCGTTTCGAACATGGCTGCGCGTATTACAAGCCGCGCAGCTTCGCCGCGGATGTCGCTTATGCGGATTTCCTCGCCGACCTGGCCCGGCACGGCATCGCGCCTGCGCAGCGCTCGGTCGCGGTAGCGGACCTGGGCCGCTACGGCTACGCCGCCGAGGCCGTGCATGCGCCGATCGCCGATCGCCAGGACGCCGTCCAGTACTACCGGCGCTACGGCGGCCTGGTCGCGATCGCGCAATTGCTGGCGATCTCGGACCTGCACTACGAAAACCTGATCGCCAGCGGCGCCTATCCGGTCGCGATCGACCTGGAAACCCTGTTCCAGCCGCGCCTGGGTGCGCGCCACGGCGGCCGCATCCGCTACGACGTCTATGGCGCCTCGGTGCTGTTCTCCAATCTAGTGCCGCGCGCACGCGACGCCGCCGATGAGCACGATCTGAGCGGCTTGGCGTTCGCGCTGCACACCGTGACCTCGCGCGTGCCGGTGGACCCGGGCACCGATACGCTGCGTCTGGACGAGGTCGAAACGGTCACCGCGCACGGCCAGAACCTGCCGCGCTTCAACGACGGCACCCGCGCCCTGCCCCAGGACCACATCGCCGACATCGTCGCCGGCTTCGAACAGACCTACCTCGGCCTGCTCGCGATCAAGCCGGCGCTGCTGGCGCCGGACGGCCCTCTGTCCCGGTTCCGGCATGCACGCATGCGCCTGTTGCTGCGCTCGACTCATATCTACGGTCGCCTACTCTCGGCGATGTCGCACCCCAAGTTCATGGGCTCGTCGGCCGCCCGCGAGGACGTGCTGGCCCGCCTGCGCCTGGGCGAGCGGCAGTGGCCGTTCCTGGCCCAGTCGCACGGCTCCGAGCGCGAGGCCTTGCTGCGCGGCGACGTGCCGCGCTTTTCGATGACGGTCGACGGCACCGACGCGATCGACGAGCTCGGCCGCCGAATCGGCCGCACCCACGCGCGCTCGGGATGGGCGGAGGTGCGCCGTCGTTTGCGCGAGTGGTCGCCGCGCGATCTGCAGCGTCAACGCTACGTGCTCGCGCAAGCGCTGGAATGCATGCGCGCGGACGCGGTCGTGGCGCCGTCGTCGCGATCGCGCGTGCGCGAGACTTTGCCGCCGCCGCCCTCGCCAGTCGAGTTTCGCAGCGCGGCGGCGGCCATCGGCGATCGCCTGCTGGCCCTGGCCTTTCGCGATGGCCGCGGCTCGGCCTATCTGCAGGTCGAGTACGACCAGGCCGACCGCCCCGCGATACGGCCCATGGGCCTGGGGCTGTACGAAGGCCTGTGCGGGCTGGCGCTGAGCTTCGCCGAACTCGGCCGTCAGTGCCGGCAACCGCGTTACCTGCGCGCGGCCGAGGCCGCGCTGCAGTCGATCCGCCGACGCCTGCGCGACGAGCCCGAGGCGCTGGCCTCGATCGGCCTGTACACCGGCACGGCCGGCTGGATCCACACCCAGTTGCAGTTGGGCCTGAGCTGGCGCCGCCGCTCCTTGCTGCGCGACGCCGTCGCCAGCGCGGCGGGCTTGCGCGAACGCATCGCTCAAGACCGCGAACTCGACCTGATCGGCGGCGCCGCCGGCTGCCTGCTGACGCTGATGCGCCTGGACGACGCCTGCCCCGACCCGGGCCTCGCGGCGCTGGCACAGGTCTGCGCCGAACACCTCGCCGCGTCCGCAACCATCGAAGGCCGCGATGCCTATTGGCTGAGCCTGGGCGCGCCCGAGGTCCCGTTCTGCGGCTATGCCCACGGCAGCGCGGGCATAGCCGTCGCCCTGTCCGCCTACGCCCGCCGCAGCGGCCAGCGACATTTTCAAGCGCTGGCCGAGCGGGCCCTGCGCTTCGAGCGTCGCCGCAGCCGTCTCGGCGCGGATGCCTCGACGCAGGCGGATCCGGCGTCCTGGTGCCACGGCGCCGGCGGCCGCGGCATGTCGCGCCTGCTGCTGGCGCGGACGCTGCCGCAGCCCCCTGTCGAAGCCGAGCTCGACGCCTGCCTGGCCACGGTCGAACGCACCGGCCTGAGCGGCAGTCACTGCCTTTGCCACGGCCAGCTCGGTCAGCTGGATTTCATGCTGCAACTCGCGTTGCATCGCGGCGATCGCGATTTGCTGCGACGCTGCCGCAGCTATGGCGCACGGATCCTGCAGCAAGGCCGGCAGTGCTGGCGTTGCGGCGTGAATCAACCCGGCCAGGAGCCGCTGGGCCTGATGATCGGTCTATCCGGCATCGCCTACGGCCTGCTGCGCCTGGCCGACCCGAGGCGCACGCCCTCTGTGTTGAATCCGGGCTTGGCGCAATGAGCCGGCGCGGACGGCACCCGCCTGCGGGGCCCTGAAAGCGGCGCAGCGCGAGCACGGGGCCGGGGATTGCGGTACGTCCGGATGCGAGGAGATGTTGGCGACCTGGCGGCGATGCCGTCGCCGCACGCGCAGCGAAGAGAGCAAGCCGGCGGCCACACGACACCGACGGCAGGGCCGCGATGGACGGGGCCTGGAGGTACCCGACGCCAGCGCCCGCTACAGCGCGCTCGATGGCGGTTCCTGCGAGATTCGAGCGACCCCACGCATCGATTGCGACCCAATCGCGCGCTCGCGCATCCATACCCGCATGCCGCAATCCAACCGACGTGTGGCGACGAGCGATCGTCCGTTAGGAAGATCGTCGCGATAGCTCGCGCCCTGCGCACAAGTCGCGCCGATGCGGCGCAGGGCCGAGGGATTCGTCGGCGTCTGCGGCGATTCGCGCCGGTCGCGGCCCGAATCGTCGCAAACGCCTTGCGCCGCAAAGGACGGCACGCAGCATAGGCACCGTCATACGCGTTTCGTTCGGAATCGGACATAGGCCGATGTTCACGGTGCCGGAGGTCAGGGCGACTTCCTCCAGATTCGGCACGAACCGCGCATCACTACTTTAATCACGCCCCGTTCCCAAACCAGGAGAGATGCCATGCGCCACACCCACCGAATCACCCTGTTGCTCGCGCTCGGCCTGTGCGCCGCCAGCGCGCAAGCCGTCGCCGGCGAAGCCATCCAGGAATGCGTGGAGCTCAGCGGCTCGCAGCAGGTATCGCGCTTCGGCACCCAGTACGTGCTGGTCGCCGACGGCGACGCCTTTTACCGCCTCAGCGTCTCCAGCTCCTGCGACGGCCTGCAAATGGCGACCCGCTTCGACCTCTCCGCCGACGGCCAGAGCGGCCGCATCTGCCCCAGCGGCACCCGCGTCAAGCTCAACAAGGACGACTGCAAGGTCAGCGCGGTCGAGCGCATCGACGAGACCGCGTACGCGCGCTACAACAAGCGCCGCTGAGCGCTGCAGAACGAGTCGCGAGCCGTGTTGCGCGGCAGGGTGCGGTGAGCGAACGCGTCGGCAGGCACCCGCCTTCGCCCCCTCCTTTGAAAAAGGAGGGTTGGGGAGGATTTGCTCCTCCTCGCTACGCGACAATCCGCCCGCGAGAGGACCGGCTCGCGGCGAAGGGCGCTGGAGTAGCACCGCGATCGGCCGTCATAGCGTAACGAGAGACCCAAACCAAAACAGGCGGCCATCCGGCCGCCTGTTTCGTATCGCCTGACACCGCGCGAACAGCGCGGCGCCGTCGGATCACACCGTGACCGGCAACAGCTTCTCCGGTTCGGCCTGGGCTTCGACCACCAGCTCGTCGTCCTTGACGTCGATGCTGACGCGGCCGCCGCCGATCAACTTGCCGAACAGCAACTCGTCCGCGAGCGGGCGCTTGATCTTGTCCTGGATCACGCGCGCCATCGGGCGCGCGCCCATCAGCGGATCGAAGCCGTGCTGGGCCAGCCAGTCGCGCGCGGTCGGGGTAGCGCTGAGGGTGACGTTCTTCTCGTGCAACTGCGCTTCCAGCTCGATCAGGAACTTGTCTACCACGCGCAGGATGTGATCGAAGCCCAGCGCCTGGAACTGCACCACCGCATCGAGGCGGTTGCGGAATTCCGGGGTGAAGCTGCGACGGATCACTTCCATGGCGTCGGTCGAATGGTCCTGCTGGGTGAAGCCGATCGTGCGCCGCGCCGCCTGCGCCGCGCCGGCGTTGGTGGTCATCACCAGGATCACGTTCTTGAAGTTGGCCTCGCGACCGTTGGTGTCGGTCAGGGTGCCGCGGTCCATGACCTGCAACAGGATGTTGAAGATGTCCGGATGCGCCTTCTCGACCTCGTCCAGCAGCAGCACGCAGTGCGGGGTCTTGACGATCTTCTCGGTCAGCAGGCCGCCCTGGTCGAAGCCGACGTAGCCCGGAGGCGCGCCGATCAGGCGGCTGACCGAATGCGGCTCCATGTACTCGGACATGTCGAAGCGCACCAGCTCGATGCCCAACTGCAGTGCGAGCTGCTTGGTGACCTCGGTCTTGCCCACGCCGGTCGGGCCGGCGAACAGGAAGTTGCCGATCGGCTTGTCCGGATTGCCCAGCCCCGAACGCGCGAGCTTGATCGCCGCGGTCAGGGTGTCGATGGCCGGATCCTGGCCGAAGATCACCATCTTGAGATTGCGCTCGAGATTGCGCAGCACGTCCTTGTCGCTGGCCGAGACCTGCTTGGTCGGGATGCGCGCCATCTTGGCCACGATGGTCTCGATCTCTTCGATGTCGATCAGGCTCTTGCGCACGTTCTCGGGCAGCAGGCGCTGGCGCGCGCCGGCCTCGTCGATCACGTCGATGGCCTTGTCCGGCAGCAGGCGGTCGCCGATGTGCTTGACCGACAGATCCACCGCCGCCTGCAGCGCCTCGTCGGCGTAGGTTACGCCGTGGTGCGCCTCGTACTTGGGCTTGAGGCCCTGCAGGATTTCGAAGGTCTCGCCCACGGTCGGCTCGACGATGTCGATCTTCTGGAAGCGCCGCGCCAACGCGCGGTCCTTCTCGAAGATGCCGCGGTATTCCTGGAACGTGGTGGAACCGATGCAGCGCAGCTCGCCCGAGGACAGCGCCGGCTTGATCAGGTTGCTGGCGTCCATGGTGCCGCCACTGGCGGAACCGGCACCGATGATGGTGTGGATCTCGTCGATGAACAGCACCGCGTCGGGCAGCTTCTTGAGCTGCGCCAGCACCGCCTTGAGGCGCTTTTCGAAGTCGCCGCGGTACTTGGTGCCGGCCACCAGCGCGCCCAGGTCCAGGGCGTAGATGGTCGCGTTCTCCAGCACCATCGGCACGTCGCCGTCGACGATGCGCTTGGCCAGGCCTTCGGCGATCGCGGTCTTGCCCACGCCGGCCTCGCCGACGTACAGCGGGTTGTTCTTGCGCCGGCGGCACAGCACCTGGATGGTGCGCTCGACCTCGTCGGCGCGCCCGACCAGGGGGTCGATGCGGCCGTCGCGAGCGAGCTGGTTGAGGTTGACCGCGAACTCGGCCAGGGCGTCGGACTTGCCCTCGCCCTCGCCGCCCTCGGCCGGCTTGGCTTCGCCGTCCTCGTGCTGGCCGCCCGCGTCCTCGGCGCCGTGCTTGGCGATGCCGTGCGACAGGTAATTGACCACGTCCAGGCGGGCCACGTCCTGCTGGTTGAGGAAGTAGACCGCGTGCGAGTCCTTCTCGCCGAAGATCGCCACCAGCACGTTGGCGCCGGTGACCTCCTTCTTGCCCGAGGACTGGACGTGGTAGACCGCGCGCTGCAGCACGCGCTGGAAGCCCAGGGTGGGCTGGGTATCGCGATCGACGTCCTCGGGCAGCACCGAGACTGAGGTCGCGATGGCCTGTTCGAGGTCGCTGCGCAGTCGCGCGAAGTCGGCGCCGCAGGCCTTGAGCACGCCCTCGGCGGAGGGATTGTCCAAAAGCGCCAGCAGCAGGTGTTCGACCGTCATGTACTCGTGGCGCGCCTCGCGGGCGCGCTTGTAGCACTGGCCGATGCTGTATTCGAGATCCTTGCTGAACATGGGAGGGGGCCTCCAGTACGTATGCACCCTTGATTGGGGCCGGCCGGCGGTTTTTCCATCCCCGTCGTCGCGGAGCTACAGCAGAGTTCTAAGCCTTTTCCATCGTGCACAGCAAGGGGTGCTGGTGCAGCCTTGAAAATTCGTTCACTTGCGCCACCTTGGACTCGGCGACTTCGCGCGTGAAGACGCCGCAGACGCCGCGGCCGCGGGTGTGCACATGGAGCATGATCTGGGTCGCTTTCTCGGCATTCATGGGGAAAAAGCGCATCAGCACCTCCACCACGAAGTCCATCGGGGTGTAGTCGTCGTTCAGCAACAGCACGGAGTACAGCGGCGGCCGGGCGACTTCCGGCTTCCCGGTCTCCACCATGACGCCGTGGCTGTGTTCGTGATCGGTTTGTTTGGGCATACGCAAATTATACGGCCGGCAGGCCGCGAGCCGTGGACGCCCGAGAGCGCGGCAAGCAAAATGGCGGCTTCCGCCCCATCCCAACCTCCCAAGTGAAAGGAATCCCGATGCGCCTTACCGCCCTGGCCCTACCCGCCGCGCTGGCCGCCGCCCTGCTGCTGCCCGCCGCCGCCCAGGCCGCCAGCAACAAGGCCCAGGCCGACGAGGCCAAGCACTCGACCGCCGCCGACCCGCGCATCGCCAAGCAGTTGGACGGCTTGGGGTACAAGTACGAAGTGGACGAGGACGGCGACTACAAGTTGACCTTCGAGATGGACGACGACCGCAGCCAGCTGGGTTTCGTGATTTCGCGCACCGAGAGCTACGGCAAGCACAAGGTCCGCGAAGTCTGGGCCCCGGCCTACCGCGCCGAGGGCGACGCCTTCCCGGCCGAGCTAGCCAACAAGCTGCTCGAGGACAGCCAGTCCAGCAAGATGGGCGGCTGGGTCAAGCAGGGCAACATGGCCGTGTTCGTGGTCAAGCTGCGCGCCGACGCGCCGGCCGAGGAGCTCGACGACGCTCTGGACTACGCCCTGCGCGCGGCCGATCTGATGGAATCCGAGCTGACCCCGGGCAAGGACGAGTTCTGATGAGCTACCGCGAGGGCCGCTTCTGGCAGCCGGACGTCACCGTGGCCACGGTGGTGGTCGACGGCGGGCGGCTGCTCGTGGTCGAGGAGACGGTCGGCGGACGCCTGGTGATCAACCAGCCCGCCGGCCATCTCGAGCCCGACGAGAGCCTGGTCGACGCCGCCCTGCGCGAAACCCGCGAGGAAACCGGCTGGGACGTGCGCCTGACTGGCTTCGTCGGTGCCTACCAGTGGAAAGCACCGTTGCAGCCCGACGGCAGTGGCGGCCGCCACTACCTGCGCTTCGCCTTCGCCGCGGTGCCGGTGGTGCACGACCCGAACCGGCGCCTGGACGAAGGCATCGTGCGCGCCCTGTGGCTGACCCCGGACGAGCTGCAGGCCGAATCCGCGCGCCACCGCAGCCCCCTGGTCTGGCGCACCGCCAGCGATTTCCTGGCCGGGCGCCGCCACCCGCTGGACCTGATGCAGCACCTGGATTGAACGCAGTGGCTTCGCTACGCACCGTGGTGGGCATGTCCGGCGGCGTCGATTCGTCGGTCGCCGCGCTGCGCCTGCGCGACGCCGGCGAGCCGATCGCGGGCTTGTTCATGCAGAACTGGGCCGATGACGATGCGCAGGACAGCGCGAGTGCCGCTGAAGGCAGGAAGCCGAAAGCGGCCGGCAAGAGCGACTGCCGGGCGGAGGACGACCGCCGCGACGCGGTCGCGGTCTGCGGCCGGCTCGGCCTGCCCATCCACTTCCGCGATTTCTCCAGCCAGTACTGGGACGGCGTGTTCGCCCACTTCCTGGCCGAATACGCGGCCGGCCGCACGCCCAACCCGGACGTGCTGTGCAACCGCGAAATCAAGTTCAAGCACTTCCTGGACGCCGCCCATGAGCTGGGCGCCGAATTCATCGCCACCGGTCACTACGCGCGGGTCGAGCGCGTCGGCGGCCGCCAGCGCCTGCTGCGCGCCGCCGACCGCGGCAAGGACCAGAGCTATTTCCTGCACCAGCTCGGCCAGGCCCAGCTGGCCTCCACCCTGTTCCCGCTGGGCGATCTGATCAAGCGCGACGTGCGCCAGATGGCCCAGGACGCCGGCCTGCCGACCGCGGCCAAGAAGGACTCGACCGGCATCTGCTTCATCGGCGAGCGCGACTTCCGCGAGTTCCTGTCGCGCTACCTGCCCGCGCGCGAAGGCGAGATCCGCGCCGTCGACGGCGAGCGCGCCGACGGCCGGGCGATCGGCCGCCACGCGGGCGTGTTCTATTTCACCCTCGGCCAGCGCGAAGGCCTCAATATCGGCGGCGTGCGCGGCTACGAGGCGGCGCCCTGGTACGTGGTCGGCAAGGACGTCGCCCGCAACGTGCTGTACGTGGACCAGGGCAGCGACAGCCCCTGGCTGCGTTCGCAGGCGCTGTGGTCGGAAACCGCGCACTGGATCGACGGCGCGCCGCCCGCGCGGCGCTTCGCCTGCAGCGCACAAACCCGCTACCGCCAGCCCGACGAGGCCTGCGAGGTCGAAGTGCTGGACGACGGCCGCCTGCAGGTGCGCTTCGCCCGCCCGCAACGCGCGGTCACCCCCGGTCAATCGCTGGTGCTGTACGACGGAGAGGTCTGTCTGGGTGGCGCCGTGATCGCCGCCACCGACGCGCCGCTGGAACAACATTTGAAGGTCAATGCCGCATGAGCTCCACCGCCTCCCCCGCTTCCTCGGCGATTTCCGAGCGCGTGCTCGCCCTGGCCGGCCTGGTCCAGGCCCTGGCCCAGGTTCGCCGCATCGCCGACACCGGCCAGGCCAACGCCGCGGTGCTGGGCACGGCGCTGGACTCGGTGTTCCGCATCGACGCCGCCTCGCCCGCCCAGGTCTATGGCGGCACCGAGGCCCTGCGCCCCGGCCTGGTGCTGCTGCGCGACTACTTCGTCAACGACACCAAGGACGAGCAACTGCCGCGCCTAGCGATGGCGGTGATGCAGCTGGAGCGCCGTTTCGTGCGCGACTCGGCCATGGCCGAACGGGTGCAGGCCGGCATCCGCGCCCAGTCCGGCGCCGCCGAACGCCTGGGCAGCGCGCATCCGGATGTACTGGCCGCGCTGGGCGGGCTGTACGCCGAAACCCTGAGCCACCTGCGCCCGCGCGTGCTGGTGCAGGGCAACCCGCATTACCTGGGTCAGGCCAACGTGGTCGCGGAAGTGCGCGCGGTGCTGCTGGCGGCAGTGCGCTCGGCGGTGTTGTGGCGTCAGCTGGGCGGCAGCTTGTGGGACTTCCTGCTGCGCCGGCGCGACATGATCGCGGCGCTCCACGCCTATCTCGACTAGCTCGAAGCCGCCCGGCGGTGAGCCGCAGGCAGCCCCCGTAGGATGCGCTAAGCCCTAGGCGCACCGCATCGGCGCCATCGAAACGGCCGCGACGCCGAGGGCAATGCGTAAAGATGGCGATAGCGCGCCAGGGCGCGCCCAATCGATAGGTCCGTAGGATGCGGTAAGCCCTAGGCGCACCGCATCGGCGCCATCGAACGGCCGCGACGCCGAGGGCGACGCGTAACGATGGCCAAAGTGCGCCAGGGCGCCCCTATCGACAGAGCAACTTAGAGCGTGCTGCCGCCGTGGGCCCAGGCCCAGGCTACCGCCGCGATCAGGACCAGGCCCAAGGTCCAGCGCAGAGCACGGTCCAGCCGGTCGGCTCGAAGCGATTTAACGGATTTCATTGCATTCCCCCTGCGCGTGCAATCACACACCAGCACGCGTTTTGCATCTGCGAATGCCGTCACGTCGCCGTGCAGCGCAGCGCCGCGGAATGCGACCTGCTTCGCGTCTTCGCATCGCGGTCCTGCGACGATGCGTCCTGCCTATGAAGAATACGCCGCGCACTTGAAACGCCGGCCAAATCCGGCGGGCTCCAGGCTCGCGAAGATGGCGATGCATTCATCGCGATGCAAAGGCAACGCCAGCCGGCCGCCGGAGTAGCCCCACGTAGGATGTGGTGAGCGCAGCGAACCGCATCACCACGCACACCCAACTGCGGCCCGTCCCCGGCTCGCCCCGGACACGAAAACCGCCATGCGAGCGCAGGCATGGGCCAGTCCGGCACGGGAACGGGTTGCGATGCAGCTTCGCTGCCGCTCGCCCAATCCTGCGAGTCACGGTACGTCCAGCGCCTCCAACACCCCGCCAAGGTCGGAGATCGTGTCGGCCGCCTCATCGCCCGGCCTTGTCCCCTCGCGCCGCAGCAGCAGGCTACGCATGCCGAACCGGCGCGGGCCGTGCAGATCGGCTTCGGGCGTATCGCCCACCATCAGCACCTGCGCGGGCTCACAGCCCAGCTCGCGGCAGACGTGGGCATAAATGGCCGGTTCGGGCTTGATCGCGCCGACCTCGAAGCTCCAGGCGTAGGCGTCCAAGGGCGGCAGCAGAGCCAGCACCGGCGCCGCATAGGGCGCGGCCAGGTTGGAGCACAGGCCGAGCTTGAGGCCCCGCCTGGCCAGGGCCTGCAGCACGCCCAGGGTGTCGGGGAACAGGCGCACCGATGCCAGTTCGGCTTGCAGCTCGCCCTCCAGCGCGGCCAGCTCCGACGCGGAAAGATCGGCCCCGAGCAGCGCCGCGGCGTCAGCCAGGTCGAGCCGCCGGCTCATGATCGTAGCGGCGTCGCCGGCCTGTCGCGCCCGCCCGGCCGCCTCCATGCGCGCCAGCAACGCCCGGAACGGCGCGCGCCGTTCGCCGATGCGCACCAAGGTGCCGTACACGTCGAACACCACCGCCCGTATCGTCATCGCAAATCCGCCTGAAACCGGAATGCCAGCCTAGCGCGCCACGCGCGCATCGCCGAGCGTAATGGCCACGACGGGGCCCGATCACGACGCGATCCATCTACGGACAACCCAGGCCTAGCATCGCCAAGGTCATTCATGTCCTCTGCAACTCACTAAGCGAACAGCGCGAAGGGCACAGGCCACCAATAGCCTGCGCCTCCCAATGGAACAGGTGTCCAGAAGAGGAGAACTACCGCCGCCCTGATCGATATCTTGAGCCATTGTTTGGACATGCGCCTAGTCAAGAGCCAAGTGATAGCAAAGACGATGGCAAAGACCACGGCGAGAACCGCATAGAGGAATATCGCCAACTCCGTGGGGTCTGAAGCATGCGCGAGGGTTGGACTTACGAGCATCGAAAAGAAAACAAACGAGCGATTTGGAAGCGAGTTAAGGCCTTTCGAGCATCTTCGATGGCTGGCAACAGGCCTAACGCCCGAATTGAGCCGAGCCGCGATGCGGCGCCGGGTGAACCAATGGCTATGCATCCAGCTCGCCGGATACATGTGCAACCAGCTCGCCGGTGTTCTTGACAAACTCCGCCTCCAAGTCGATGCCGCACTTATTTGCAAGCACAATAATGGACCATAAACAGTCCGACAATTCATGGCCGAGCTTTGCTTTGCAGTCGTCGATATGTCTGATGCCCGCGTTCGCCTGAATCAGCTTTGCCAGATCGCCCACATCGCCCACGAAGCCGAGCGCAAGCTCTTCTGTGCTCCAGACACGCCCATACCTTTTGATCTCGAGCTTTTCGTAAAGCTCGTTTAGCTCAAGCGCTAGTTTCTCGATGTCATTGAGCTTCATGATTGCATAGCACCTGTTAAGCCGAGCCGCGAAGCGCTCTGTTTGGATGAAATGGGTTCCGACCGGGACAGACAGGCCCTCATTTGCGCAGCAACTCCGGTGATTCCGCAGGATCGAAGCGGGCCTTTCCGTCTTTGTCCATAGAGAACGTGTTGGTAAGTTCCTTTTCAAGCGGCAGCACTGCTTCGGGTGTGACCGGAACGATCTGACGAACAGCACGCCTAATCTTGCGGTGCGATGCTGCTTTGTCGGATTTTTCGGACGTCGCTGATGTAACCCCACTGACAGGCGTCTTGCGCTTTGATCTCGCCATGAACCCACCCCTGCCTACTAACACGCGAGCGAAGACGACCCACACGGCGGGGTCGGATTGCACGAATTGCCAAAGGCTTTCACTGGATGCCGCAGCCGCTGACTTGCCGGCTATCGGCGCGCACATAACTTGCCGTGTTGCCGGTCTTGTCGCTATGCAGCAGCAATTGGTCGTACGCAGGCGAAGCAGATAACGCTATAGGGATCGCGTAACCGTTCGCATTAGCGAGGAGAGACACAGATCGACCAGAATGCCTATGCAAAAACTCAATGCTGCCTTTGGCCCGGATGACCATACCGGTCCCGTCTCCGTTGAACTGCAATGAGTCCTTGGGGCTATTGTCGGGATCTTCGCAAAGAACCCAGGTCCCAACGAGCCAACCGACTTTAGGACTCTGATCCGGCTGAGCAGCAACCTCCATGGAAGCCAGCAAAAGAAGCAAATAAAACATCAAGTTACGAAACACCATAGCCACCTCAACTCCGAACCAAGCCCAGCCGCGAAGCAATTTTGGCCTGAACAAACAGCTATCTCTCATATGAATCCTGCTTCACGCAATGCGCTAGCGATTGCGATTGGCTCCGCCGTCGCACCAACAGGAAAAATGTCCAACTCCGGCTCCCAACCTGCCGGAGCCCGCGCTGTTGAATGCTCATAGCTGAGACAGGATTGACACCACTCCCAAAGGCCCCGGCCGCCGTCATGCCACCTAAGAAGCCTGCGCTCGCCACACACAGGACAAGGATGGGCGACGCGTATCCGCGCGGGGGCTTCGGAAAAGGCTTGGCGCCATGCGCCCAGCAGGGCCGAAGGCACACCTTCCCAAACGCTGGGGGTATCGGACATAAGCGCAAAAGCCTGAATTAAGCAGCGCCGCCAAGCGGCGTCGACTTGAGTGAATCGTTAGCTGCCGAGAAGTGCGGTTGTCAACGACCTCGCGGCACCACTGCGTATAAGCCAAATAGTAGCAACAATGTTAATGAGAACGGTAACCCAGAAAACCGATTGAAACGATGTCTTCACGGTCTTATGGCGAAACCGTTGCTGCGCCATGAGCGCGCCAGGCCAGCCGCCAAGCGCATCCACGAAATGCAGCGTGCTTTCCGGAGTGCGCTGCATGCCCTTCCCCGCTGCAGCCTTGTCTACCGAGTACATGATGTAAGACAAGCAACTCAGCAGCGCGTAGCCCGCGATGATTGCAAACGGGATGAAACCGAAGAACGCGGCAAATGCGCTTGCAAGCAAGAATAGAACGCCGATCGCCAACCTTGGCATTGGCCTGGATGACTTGCGTTGCTCGATCTTCTGACCGGCATAACGCACATCCACTGCGTTCGCGCGGCCGCGATCGTCCTTAGACACCGAGTACGAGATGAGGTCTCCGTCAACAGGGCGACGAGACCCGGGCTGGAATGCTTTGATATGAACAAAGGCACGGACGCTGCCGCCACCGGCATGCGGCGTGACGAAGCCGTATCCTTTTTCCTCGTTCCAGCCTGAAATTCTTCCTACAAGTCTCATGGCAAGTTCATTTGGCGCATAACACTTGGATTAGGTCGAACCGAGAAGCGGCATCGGCTTGAATGGCCTGCTAGCGTTCGTCTTGCATGGTGAAGTTGTACAGATCGAAGTCCAGCCAGAGGCCGAGGCTTGCACAGCGTGAAACGAGCTCCTGCGACATGTGGAAGCCGCCATTGATCCGACGGAACTCGCCCACGCAATTGATGCCGGAGCTATGACTGCGCAAGAAATTCGTCAACTCAGCAGACCGAGTAGCAATGTGGTCCAGGATAGCCGACACGTAGTAATCCGGCTGCTCTTCACCGGGCGGCACCGGCGGCTGGCTGGACCAAGTGTTCTCTGTGACAAGTCGATCGCCGCGTGTGCGATCACCAGATAGCCCGAGGCGCGCCATCGGAAGACCTACGAGCGCCGTGATCGCATTCGGCTCGCAGGAAAATCCAGAAACCGTCAGATAGGCATAGACGCGTGATGACATTCGGAATTAACCGTAGAGACAGAATTGAGGCCCGTCACGAAGCGGGTCCGGGCTGGATGATTGTTGGACCGCATCTTAAACGTCCATGAGGGTGATACGAGACTCGCCGGCCAGGATGGCCCGTAGATCCGCATCGAGTTTCGCGACCGCCACAGTAGTGTCGATTCTTCTGAAGAGGCGCTTCCAGAGAGAGACCTCAGCCTCCGGAAAGCAATGCCAGATCACGTCCTCCTTGGCGGGTGGCGGGTCTCCCGGTTTTGCGGTGTCGTAGTCAGCGACACTCCCGCAACCGACCCACAACATGAAAGGGGCTCGCAAGCACACCAGGCAGCGCCCCCAATCCTCATCAATGACAGGCTCGACGACATAGCCACGACCCTCCAATTGGACTTTCAGCCACGCTGCAAGCTGCCTGCCGTACATGCGAGGATTGGTCTGCTCATCCTCGCCCGGCTCTATGTCAAACAGGGTTGACTTAAACCGATAGCCTTCCATGCGACCTGACACCTGAATTAAGCCGAGCCGCCCAACGGCTTCAGCTTGAATGAATAGCTAGAGTTCGGACGGAATGACGTGTCCAATGCGCCAAAGCACACCTGTCGGATCGATGAGTGTGAAGTCCCTGATCCCCCAGGGCCTATCATCTGGCGGACTAAGGCGAACCGCGAACTTTGCGACTACATCCGACGCCTCGACGTTCCGATGCCAATCGTCTGCATTTGAGACAAGCATGTGCATTACGAAGTTGTTTGCATGCTCCGGATTGTAGAACTGCGAAAGCAGAAATGAGGTCTTACCAAAACGAAGATAAGCGAGCTCATCCGACTCCATCGTCGCTTCGAAGCCGAGCGCCTCGTAGAAAGCTATGGACTCGGCAAGCTCGCGAGCCGGAACAAACGCTTTGATCTCAATCGTCTCCAGATTCATGCGACCTCCCCTGTAAGGCTAAAGGCCGGCATTGAGCCGCCTCACAAAGCGGATTCGAATCGCATGATTGTTCAGGCACGACGGGCGATGCAAGCAATTCCTTGATCTTCACCCTATTCCCCAGAGCGCATCTTTGAACGCCGACCAGAGTTGCCTGAAGGCCTTGTTGTGGCCACCACGCAGCGCAACCCGAATGAGTTGCACGAAAGTAGCCAGTCCAAGGGCCAAGAAGACAACAAGACCGAGACCGTCACGGAACGCGCACGCAACCCCAAACCAGAAGATAGCCAGGACTAGCAAAGCCAGAGCTTGCTTCCTCTCACCGTTTGCCATGTCTATTCCCTAGCGCTAGCGCCTGAATTAAGCCGTCCCGCGAAGCGACTTCGGCTTGAATGAATTGCCAGAACCCACCGCCGGTGAGGCCCCAGGGAAATGGCGGCTCCGTTGATAGGCAGAACCCCTGAGGGGTCAACTTGCTATCAATCCGAAGCACATCCATTGCAGTAAGCATTGTGCCGAGTTGCTGGCCATCTCTTAGGATTTGGAGTGCTTGTCGACCGGTAATGCCAAGTTCTGCAGCGACACAAGCCGCTGCTTTAGCCAGATGGCCATTGGTTGTGACCAAGCGAATCCGGTACTGGGTTTTATCCCACTGAGGAAGGTCATAGTTGGTCGTGGTAACAGCCCAAGAGCACTCGCTGCAAGAAACCGATCTCGACCCCTCCGAGATCGAGAGAACCAGAAGAGCACCACAGCCTGGGCAAAAACGATCCGTCATGTACTGCCTAACGCTTGAACCAAGCCAACCCGCCCAGCGGATTCGGCTTGAATGAATTGTTAGGCCGCGTCTGCGTACTTGCCGATGAGGGCGCGCCATTCAGCCCAGAACAGCGCCCAGCCTTTGCGATCAAAAGCATCGTCGATCTCGACTTTGGGTGTAGATGAAGCATAAAAGGCGTCAATCTGCCTTGCAAATTGTATAACCGCCGCGCGCCAGACCGCGACCTCAACAGTGACGGCGGCTACCCCGCGAGCGATTCGGACCTGGTCATCCGCAAGATGCTCCACGCTGAAATCGATCCCTACTCCACAACCGAGGAGAATCAGCGCCCCGCCCTCGCCAGCGGGCCACGCGTTGAAAGCGCAGCACGGAAGAAGATGATTGCCGTCCGTTACAGAGGTGGTCGCTGTATGGGAGGACTTGAGAGTGCGCAGAAGAAAGAAGGCCGCGCCGCTGAGGGTCAGCTCCCCATCCTTAGCGGTAACTAGCTCCACACCATTGACGGTGATCATCATTTCGCCATGGGCGCACTGGTCTAGCGGATCATCCGGCGCGCCCTGGATCCATCGCAAATTCAGCGCTTGAATTGTCAACATGTGGCGCAATACCTGAATTAAGCCGACTCTCAAAACTGTATCGGCTTGAATGAGCCGTCAGGCCTTAGCGGAATCCTACGACTACCATTTGAATAGACCCTCTTCTCCATACCGGCGTAGAAATGGATCAGCACTTGATGCCATAACCTCAAGGGCCGCATGGGCTGATGGCGTTCCAATCCCGACAAGAGCAAAGGCACACTTTCGCTGAAACTCATGGAGATTTCCCCAACGGATCAAGTGAGGAAACGGAATATTTACCGCTTGGGCAATGGCACCTATAGCAGACTCGTCGCCGCTTTGATCGATGCTGAAAACTATGTCCTCGTCAACGTCATGCCAGTCCTCCAACAACAACCGACGGAGAGCGCTTGGAGGAATTTGCCCCGCGCAGAGCGCTGCTCTTAGTGCGATGCTGTCTCGTGCTCTCTCGGCTGCTTCTAGCGCTTGTGTACTTATCATAAGGCCTTACGCTTGAACTGGGCCGTCCCGCGAAGCGACTTCGGCTTGAATGAATTGTCAGGCATCGTCGTCGACCCAGGCAAGC
Organism: Lysobacter sp. Root916; assembly: GCF_001429785.1. GTDB lineage: Bacteria > Pseudomonadota > Gammaproteobacteria > Xanthomonadales > Xanthomonadaceae > Lysobacter. The sequence goes on from NZ_LMJF01000001.1 coordinate 1,229,453, forward strand.
GAGGATATGCGCCATCCATCGCTTAGATCTACAAGCTGGAAGCACTTGGTGCCTGACCCCGAGTAGTCGCGATCGTTGAGTATCCCGAGCTTGCTGTAGCGTGACGTACGAGTCGCTATGCCGCCAAAAATGGACGTACTTGAGTCGGTCTCGTATTCGTGAAAGTCTCGCAGCGAGCCATTTGCAAGCAGATAAATACGCGGCAACGCAAACTCGAGTGGAGTGTAGATAGCTGTCGCTGCTTTAGAATGGCGAACAATAACCGCCTTATCACTGAAGCAGTCAACGACACGTTTCAGCTCCGGCAGAACACCACCGCGATTGTCGAAGGCTGAAAAGAAGGCGCCGATGAGTGCATCAATCCTATCTCGCTCGCGCTGATCGCTCATGCGAATCCTAAGGCCTGAGTTGAGCCGAGCCGCGAAGCGGGTTCGGCTTGAACGAATTGTTAGGCGACACTGCCGACCGCCCTACCGCAGTGCAAGCACTTGCGAGTATAGGGATTACGCCAGAACCTGCCTGAGGCAAATCGATTGTCGCAGTGGGGGCAACGAAATAGCCAGACGTAGTTTGCCGTCAGCGCGGGGGCCAATACCGCGGAGAAGGCCAGTACATAGAAGATCCAGTCCACGTTAAGTGCGCTAGCCAAGAAACCACCAGCCAGACCAATTGCTACAGAAGCCGGAAGCGAACGCAGATGCAATTGTTGGCGTTTGCGGTACTGGGACCACTGATGTTCAAGGCATGCGGGATTCAACATGTGCCGTCTAACGCCTGAACTAAGCGGACCCGCGGAGCAGATTCGGATTGAATGAACTGTCAGGTGGCAGGTGCCCACCGACCGTAAGCACCATCTCCGACTCGCTATTCCAACTCCGATTCATACACTTCCACCTCATATAGGCTGTCGTCCCCAACGGCCGGGAAGTACGCCAATACCATCGGCAGACCACCTTCGCCGGTGAACCCCTGATCCAGAACCACCATGTCTTCGATCTGCGGAGCACGCCCTGCTGCTGTGAGGAGCCGGTAGCGCTCCGCGGGTATCTCAACCAGAAGACGAGCACAAGGATTTACCATTGCTTCCATGAGTGCCACCTAACGCCTGAGTTAAGCCGGACCGCTGCGCGGCGCGGCGTGATGACACACCTCACCATTTCAGACGAGTCGCGAAGCGGTCTCGGCATGAACGAATTGTAGCCCCCTTAGAGATCAGTCCATCCAGCCGTAAGGTGGTGATTGGCCAGTTCTCAGTTCAACAGCAAGGGGAACGGGAATGTCGACAGACTTCCGGATCAACGAAAAGCCCCAGCGTGCGTGCATTTCGTAGCGCCCGTTGAAATCTTTGTCCACTAGGGCCCAGTCACAGTCATCACAGCCACGTAAATGCAGCTCGAAGTCCGCGACACCGTCATTGTTACGGTCGTAGTAGGCAACGCCGATGAAGCCACCTGACGCAGGATCGGCAACTTGAGGTTCTGCGTGCTCTGGTGCACAAGCTGCGAGCAGAACAACTACCAAAAAAGCGGTGCCACTTCGCATAGAAGCCTAGCGCCTGAATAAAGCCGACCCGCAAAGCGAGCTCGGCACAAATGAATTGTTAGGCCCCGCCTGCTTGATATGCAAGCAATGCCTCACGAACCACCAAGAGCTCTGTCACCCAACCACGAGGGTCAGGGCTGATCTCAAATCGCTCCCCGGCGGGCCAGGTTGACTCAATCGTAAAATTGCGGCCGTTTAACTGAAAGCGACAGAAGGGCTTACCGCGAAAGCCAAACAGGAGACCTGGCTTCTGCGTCACCAGCACGCCCGGAATGCTTGAAACGATGCGTGCAACAGTTCGTCTACCGATCGACGAGGAGATCTCGATAGACCAAATGCGCCCGGGCTTTGGCGAGTTGTCATAAACCTTCATGCGGCGCCTAACGTTTGAGTTCAGCGGCCGCCGCAGGCGGCCCGCTGGAACGATGGACTAGGCCTGATGCCTCACTCATTCCATGCCCCTTCAGGTTCGATATCAAGCCTTCCATCGCGAACGAAAGCGCGATAGATGCTCCCGCTCGCAACCAGCCCTTCACTGAGTCGACCGGTTTTGATTTCGTAGTCGGCGTCAAGGGCTACCTGGTTCCCGTGAACGTCCTCGTACGGATATGAATTGGGCGTCCATACCTGAATGACCATCTCGCCTGACAAAGTCCTCACCCGGTCGCATAGCTCGCGTTCGAGTTCGTCCTTCGGTGTGTATGGCAACGGATTTACGGTCGTCAGTCGCATGACAGCCTAACGCTGAATTAAGCCGACCCGCGAAGCGAATTCGGTTTGAATGAATTGTTAGGGCCAAACCTAGTAGTCCGAGCCCCAGTTCTCAATCTCAACAGCACAACCAAAGATGGACGATAGGGCTGCCCGGTGGAGGACAAGCCACGATAGCAGGGGTTCACTATAGCTATCAGAATGTAGGACTGCGACTGGAGATCCCTTGGGAGCGGAAATCTCAAGCGCGACGAAGCCCGGCCCTTTGGCTCGCTGCATTGACCCAATGGAAATACGGGCAGCTGGCCAAGTAACGCTCATGCAGCGCCCCTTGTGACATAGGCCAGCAGTTCCGGCAGCCTCATCTGTCCACGCAACAAGGTGCCACAAGCGACCCGATGCCAAACGATTTCGGACCTCGGGTGGCGCGACCTCGAAAGAACACGAGCCCACTCCAAGCCGAAAGGGAACCGCTGCACTTGTCTCAAGAGTTACAATTCTCACTTTGGGTCAAGACGCCTAAATTAAGCCGAGCCGCGAAGCGGCTTCGACTTGAATGAACTGTCAGCAGGAACTGCACCAATCGTCGCCCCTGCAAGCCAAAATGCCGCACCGCGAACTCAAATCACTGCTCCAGCATGTTCTCGACTGGGTTCGAGCCTGCCCGATTCATCGCACAGCCTTCTTGGATAAATGTCGGATGTAATAAGACGACTCTGCGGCAGGTATCAGGCGGAAGTGCTTATATGGTTCCTGTCCGTTGCCGTACAGGAGGTAAGCGTTCTTATCGGACAGGCGAACCTCGTAGTTGCATGGCGACGCTGGAAAAGTGCGGCGAGTAGTGAACCTATCCCCGGATTTTCGCCCCCCTTTCCAGCCGAGAAGGACCTCCCATAAAACAGTTTCGCGGAAGCTCTCGGCGTAACGAAGATCAGCGGCTTGTCGGGGCCGGAATGAAACCGCTACTGGCCGCGCCAATACAACAATTTCACTGCGCTCGAACTCGTAATCGGGAGGAAATAGAACGATCGAGCATGCTGCAGTTGGCGCAGAAGCCGTCAACAAAAATAGAAAGACGATCATGCACTTCATGTTGCACCTATCGCCAGAGTGGAACCGGCCCGAGGAGCGGCCTCAGCTAGAATGATTAGCTAGGACATTATCCTGCGAAAGAAGCCCGTCGCGATACAAGTAGCCAACAATACGATGAGAATTTGGTGAATGCGGTAGTGCCGCCGAATGGCGATGTGGTCCGGGTCCGATAGATCATCGGCCGTGGGTACCTTTCGCATGCGGAAGAGGTTGAGGACGATTCCCACTGGTGAGCCGCCGAAGCGGACATTTCCGAGATCCGGGTAGCTCAATCGTTGCGACTCCACCGCTTTTCGGACCTTCCTGGCCAGCAACCAATCGCTCGCTATGACGGCAATAAATAGGCCCACGCATAAGTAGTACAGCAGCGGCATGAATTCTCCGAGTGATCTCGCGCATGAACTAGGCCGCCCTGCGAGGCGGCTTTAACTTGAATGGATTCTTAGGCCGCGTGCCACCTCAGCCCATGGTCAGTCCGCCGCCGAGGGTGCAACTCGGCGGACCCGGCCTTGCAGCCAACTGTCGACAATCTCTTGCCCAGAAAGATCAACCTCTGCTCTATCCAACAAGCTGATAGATATCTCATTCACATCACCCTTGAGTTCTAAGGGCTCGATCTCCCAGTGGCTATCAAAAAGAGCGCCCCCGATTTTTGCCCCTGACAGAACGAGATCAACGCCAGGGGCGCCTCTGTACTCCGTCTTGAGGTATATGAGGAATGCCAACTTTGCTCGGAGAGCGTAATCCTCCAGGGTCCATAGGCTTTTTCCGCCCTCGGGGCTTTGCCAAAGCTGAGACTCCCTCAAAACATCTCTGGACAGTTCATCCATGTCGGTAGTGAGTTGAACAAGTGACGATTTGGGGCGGACTAGGTAGTAGCTATTTGTTCTCATCGAAACTCCTTAAGCACCGATCGTGCCCGATACTTGCCACGGCGGCTCATGCCTGAGTCTAAGCCGCGTCAAGAGCGCCAGCTTGAATGAATTGTTAGGCCCGTAGGTCAACTACCGCAAGCAGCAGATGAGCAGATGACCCGCAGTAGAAACGACGGCCCTCACTGCCCTCAAGTGCCCCTCGCCCACGCTGGTATCTCTCAAATATGGTTCCAGCAGCTTCGAACTCGCGACCGCATTGCGAACACCATACAAAACCAAGCCCTTTTTCGAGGGCCTCTGCTGCCATGAACTCGAGCAGCCGTCCCTCAGTCGGGGTGGCGGCGCTGAGTGGGTAAGGGTCATCGGAAAGCCCACTAGTTGTTGCGGCCGCAAGTTGGAGCGCGATTGGGCGCAGCTCCACCTCCAAATGATGCGCCGTGTCCATTAGGCCGACGAGGTATGCCTCGCATACGGCAAGAGGCAGTCGCAGGCGACAGAGTTCCCGGCGTTTTTTTACTATCGGATAGCTGACGTGCATGGTTATACGACCTAACGCCTAGATTAAGTCAACCCTCGAAGCGGGTTCGGATTGAATGAATTGCTAGCTGTCATCCGGCGGCACCTGCTGGTCGCTCGGTCGTGGGAAAACCTCATTTCGGATCCTTTCGAGACGAACTACGACCTCTGCGTTTGACTCGCAATCATCTGAAGTCATTTCCACGAATTGGGCTGGAGTGATGTAGGCCTGCAAAATGGCATCGTCCAACATAGATTGAAACTCCGAGATGAGCGTTTTCATCTCCGCGTGGAGGGTGCCATCTCGAATCATGGCTCGAAGCTCGTGCGTCTCGTACCACTCCATGTGGCAAAAGGTTCGAAGCACCAATCGGAGCGTTTCCGGGACATCCCGCATGACTTCAATGTTCCCTAGAGCCTGAATTAAGCCGAGCCGCGAAGCGGGTTCGGCTTGAATTGACTGTCAGGCCGATACCAGCGATTCGACACGGGCATCAAAAGTAGGACAACAGCAGCTAGCTGGAGAAATCCTTGAGCTGCGTACATGACCTTAAGAGCATCGGAATCGCGCGAAACAGCGCCTACGAGTAAGACAACGTTGACTGCCATGAGAATAACTACCAACCATCTGCCCCAGTTCCGGCGAGAGCAGATAGCGAACAACATAGCCGTGGAAACAAGTAGGCCAAGGAGCAGGCCGGCAATGAAGATAGGCGTTCTAGGAATGCCCACTCTAGTTATGGCAATAATTAGTCCGATTGCGTAGCTGATCCCGTAGAGCCATGCGGAGATTGCGACAGAAGCTGGTCGCGTCGCGCGCGACGAGATCGGCAACGGAGCAGTAGGTGCAGAGTAAGGATTGTGTGACATCGGCCTAACGCCCGAATTAAGCCGAGCCGCGAAGCGGCTTCGGCTTGAATGAACTGTTAGGCTCCGCTGCCGAGGTCATTTGGGATTGACCCAGTGGCGGAGGACGACACCTTGATGGCTAACATAGATGTGAGTTTGCCCACCGAGCTGATGCTGACAGGAGCCAACCTCCCAACAATCGCTTTCAAGCCTCATTGTGAAGGACGGTTTCCAGCCAAGCCCCCTGCTCCGGGCGTAGTCCTTGGCAGCGGAAATTGCAATGGAGGGATCTAGCGGAACGATTTCCGGGGTGATCCTGCCCGTGGCCTCACTAATGCGAATGACGCACTCATTCTCCGCCTGAACTCGCCACTCTCCATCCTCAAGGTCGATCCAGTATGGAGGGCGCCACGGCCAACCTCGTGTTTGGGCAGCAGCACCAGCAATTCTCAAGGCTTCAATCTCGTCGGCATGCATATCAAGGGACCTAAAACCTGAATTAAGCTACGCCGCGAAGCGGCTTCGGTTGAATGAACTGCTAGGACTCTACACGTTGAATCCGCCAGCTGGACACCGCCTCAATTAAGTCGAGCCGCGAAGCGGCGTCGGCTTGACTGAACTGCTAGACCTCATGGCCCGGTACCTCCGGATAGCGATCATAGATTGCCGATGGAGGCTCCCGCATGTATGTGAGAAAGTCAGCCTCTCCAAGAACCTGTGCCGGATCCAAGCGCTTCAAGAACCTGCGAAAGCTCCTGGACGAGGATTTTTCCGAATCCGGGTTGCTACGCGCCAGCAACCCAAGCAGCTCAGATACAGTGACCGCTCGGCCGGGCAGTAACTCGTACTCAACCAAACTCATGCTCCAGAGCCAGTTCAGCTTGCTGAGCCAACGTCGCCGATACCCCGTTACTTGAAACTCACGTAGCTGGCCATGCCGATCCACCAACCAGCGGAACTTCCGATCGGTACGGGCGCCTTCACTGCAAAGGTAGCGGTTAGCGCCGACGTGGCGAAAATCCCCAAAGGCGATCAGTTCTTTTCCGCAGGGCACGATGTCGTCACCGAAGCGGTAGATGACGGGGAACGCGATGGGAGCTGTATCCATAAAGCCTAGCGCCTTAAGCCGAGCCGCGATCGGCTTCGGCTTGAATGAATTGTTAGGTCTCGTCCAATACGGTCAGACTCTCACCAACGACGTCAAACTGCTGAAGGAAGTCCGCATCACTTTGATCCTCGATTGCGACAGTGAGAGCAACAAGCTCGTCGCCATCCCTCCGGAGGACATCCACGCCCTGTACCGGAACATCCATCGTTGCATCCTCGTTGAGGGAAATGTGGATACTCATCCCGCGCTCTACAGCGCCTTGGATGACCTTCCCGGCAAAGACAAACAGCGAACGGGAAGTCAGAGGGAAAGCGTACTTAACTTTAAAGATCGCTGCCATAGGGTCTAACACCTGAATTAAGCCGATCCGCGAAGCGGCTTCGACTTGACTGAATTGTCAGGCCCCGACTGCGTGAACCAGGGTATTGCGTGGTCGTTGGTAACGCGAATCAGATCGGAAATGCAGCGATCGTACGTGCTCCACGATGAAGCGTTGAAGCGAAGATGATATGCGTAACCACGATGGTCACGTAATTGATCGGTTGAAGGGCCGACAACTCTGAGTGCGGGAGAACCCAGAGGATCCTCAATAGAAAAGGAGACGCGGATATCGACGGATGCGGTCCGAGGCGGACCGTAGCTGCTGCCGAGCCTGAAGAAGCCGATCTGGTCAAATAGATCGCCCCGCGGCCGACCCCAGACCATCTTCTTGGTGCGGGTGAACCCAAGAGGAGCAATGGCACGCGTGAAGTCTCCGCAGGCTCGCTCGAGCCCAGCGCGGACAATCTTTATCAATGGGTTCTCAGGATCTTCCATAGGGGCCTAACACTGAATTAAGCCAAGCCGCGAAGCGGCTTCGGCTTGAATGAATTGTTAGGCCACATGCCGTGCAACCCTGATGACCTGCGGATGCTGTGCATCCATGAACATAAAGCAGCGCCCGAAGAGTGCCTTGATGCCGAATGCGTCGAACTTGTTTTGCCCAAGCGGAGTAATAAGGACCTCATGCGTCGCTAGGGCGCGTTGATGCTGCGTCTCGATCTCTGCCCAGTTTGCAGTAGCTACGTCAGAAAGCACGACGTTGCCAGTAATGTTGTTTTTGTAGCCAATCAGAATGTTGCCGTCATCCATAGCTACGGGGTGCATGTCGGGATGCGCATGGAAGACGTCGCGAAGAGCCCCGAGTGCAAAGGCCTCGGCTTGCGCATCTGATAGGGCGTCAGGGAGGAGGACGAAGGTGCCATTGCTGAACAGTGCAAAGTCTCTCTTTCCGTCCGTGTAGTAGCGCACGCGATCCTCGATCCTATCCAGCGGCTGGAGAATCGAAGGCTGCCAGTCGGGAACGGGCGGGAACCGCTCCTTGGGCGGAGGGGGTGGTGGTGCCTTTCTCTTTAGCCATCCAAACAAGGAAACTCTCCAATGTGACCTAACGCCTGAATCAAGCCGAGCCGCGAAGCGGCTTCGGCTTGAATGAATTGTTAGGCCGCTCCCGACGACTCAAGTGAACCACCGGCTGACCAGTATTTCCAAGCGCCAACCTCTGAGCCGTTTGCATAGCTTCCCTCTGCTGCGAGTTGACCATTGGGATGATAGTCCCGCCATGGGCCATGCTCCTGCCCGTGCTCATAGTTGCCCTCCGAGGCCAGAGCCCCGTCCTCGTGGTACGCACGGAACATCCCGTGGCGCACCCAAGCGGAGCCATCGGCTGCCAAGTAGCGCGAGTAGCGGAAGCGAATCGTTCCCGAAGGATAGGGAATTTCAGCAATTTGCATATCGACCATAACGGCCTAACGCCTGAATTAGGCCGAGCCGCGAAGCGGCTTCGGCTTGAGTGAATTGTTAGGGAAGCGTACTAGTCAACGCACCACCCACCCATGATCTTGCCCTCTACGATCTCCGACCAGCAACCATCAATGTGGTCGTCGCGCTGGCATTGACCGCTGCTAGAGGCGCCTACCGGAAGGTCGCTGTTGTAGATCAGGCACTTGCTAGAACAGTCAGACTTGTCCGAGCACGACTTGCCTCCGTCTACGAACGGAATGGCACATACCGGGGTGCCAAACATGCCAACGGAACGAATGTGGCCGCCCTTAGCTTGGCAGGCAGGTTGGTCGATCTTGGCGAGGGCGGCAGCGCGATCGCGATCAAGTCGCGACTCCATCTGACTATCACGCCAGGACTGACAGCCAGCGCAGAGAACAACGACGAGAATAATTCCAGGTAGCCGCATTACTCGCATAGCCCTCTAACGCCTGAGTTAAGCCGCGCCGCGAAGCGGCGTCGGCTTGAAGGAATCGTTAGGCGCGCTCACAGGAAGACTCGACTGCCGCCTCTTCGTACATCGAGTTAACGGGAATAGAGCGCGAAGATCGGCCCGTGAATTCCAATATGCGCGATTGATAAGAAGATTTTTTGCGTACTTGAGCGTCCTGCGCTTGCTGCCCGATCTCCTTTGTTATAGATGGGTCAGACGATGTCAAAAACTCCACTCTTTGAACGGTGGAGGTAATAACGTCATTCTCCAGTAGCCACGTCCCCCACGCTCTGTCGGTGGTGGTGATGGGAGGTTTGCCGTGAGGCGTTATGATTGAAGTTGTGAGGGTCGAGTACGTACCGTCAGACGCATTGGAGGTCTCTGTTGTAACGGCAATATCGAAGTTTGGGCCATGTATGACAGTAGGCCCGCAGCGCCAAGTGCCCACAAGGGCCTGACTGGTCAGAGCTGCTTGACTTGTCGTTACGCAGCCGCTGAGGAGCAGGCTAGTGAAGAAGAGCTGTATCAGCCGCATTGATGCTCCTAAGCGCGCCTAACGCCTGAATTAAGCCGAGCCGCGAAGCGGGTTCGGATTGAATGAATTGTTAACCCTGCTAGTCATACACAATGTGCGGGTTCATCTGCTTTGGTGAGAACCACACGATATTGTGACGCTCAAGCAAGATCCTGGCTTGCTCGCGCCAGACAAAATGGCAGCTACCTCTTCCAGTGCACCCCACTTTTTTAGCTAGTTCCCTTGCCTCAACCGCTGCAGCCGAAATGACGGGACCCAAATCCGGGGCATCTTCTACGGGATCAACCAAGCCAACCGACCGTTTTGGGCGTTGAATGGACAGCAACACACGCGCTCTAAGAAGCGGCTGCATAGCTCGCAGCGTCTCCTTGGCAAGGATGGCCGGACAGCCAGTAGCTATGTGGTAAGCGAACACTTCTTCTGTGGTTGGATCCGTCATGTTTGGTAGGGCTAACGCCTGAATTAAGCCGACCCGCGAAGCTGGTTCGGCTTGAATTAATTGTTAGGCGCCAACCGAGAATCTAGATGGCGCCAAGCGAAACCGTAGAAAACCCTAGCTCTTGGCAGATCAGTCTAACGTCTTTCGCCAGAGCCTCTATATCCGATGGACTGGCTCCAAGTGAAGCCAAGCGCTCTCTGCTAAGGCCATCCCAGCACGCCTCTATTTCATCACGAAGCTCGGCGCCAAAAGGATACCGGTCAGATAGCGGGGAGATGCCAAACCGAAGGCCGATACGAAGAATGGCGGCGTAGAGAAGGATGCGAGTTGACCTCGGGGCTTCTCAGGCTCGATCTCGTCGACACAGTAGCCGAGCCCTTGGTCCGGCGTGCACCCCATGGATCGCATGGCGTGTGAGTAGTACACGGACGCCAGAGAAAGATTGTCTTGGTATGACCGGTAATCGTGCATTGGCGCCTAACGCCTGGATTAAGCCGACCCGCGAAGCGCGCTCGCCTTGAATGAATTATTAGGCATCTGCGCCGCGAAGCCTTGCGTGCACTGCCTCAGACACCATGACGTCGGTCCCAACCGGAAGCAGCGCTCGATCCAAGTCCGAGAACGACAGCATAAGCTTATAGCCGCCCGGCTTGAGATGGATGAGCGAGAACTGCGCTGGGACTTCCTGGAGACTACCACCAGGTGGAAGCAGCGTTACGGACTCAATAAACTTAGCAAACCGCGGGGGAGGCGGAAAGGGAATACACGGTGCAACCAGAAGTCCCTTGCCAGGGATCTGAAACGCATCCTGCACTTGAAGTAGGAGCCTCATCGCTGACGCCTAGCGCTTGAGTTAAGCGGCGGCGAAGCCGTCCGCCTTGAACGAAATGTTAGGCGGAACCTACACCACCGGCCTCTAGGACGCCAGCTGCGTGTTGCGCGGCCAGTTGCAATGTCCCGCAGGTAACTGGAGCAGACCTAGGATCACTGAAGTCCGTCACGGTCCAGTGCCCTTTCCACAGGTGGATACAAACGCAGCTATTCCAATAAGGAATGCCATTGTCTCTTTGCACGATGGTCCCAGCGACTACGCTCTCCCCAAAGCTCCAGTCACGCTTGTTCGCTCCAAGGCCTCTGGCACGTAGCCACTCAACGGCGTCATCGCGACTGAAGTCATTCATTGTCAATGCAGCGGCCTAACGCCTGAATTAAGCCGAGCCGCGAAGCGGCTTCGGCTTGAATGAATTGTTAGGCATCTGCCCGAGAGAACTGAGTTGCCCCTCTAGCCATGCCAAGAACTCCTGCTCTGAGAGTGGGTTTGGATTGTGGCCCCACTCACTCCAGCGCCGGTCAACCATAGTGGACCAGTCGCCAGCAACCTCAGCAAGCGCAGGGTGACCACCCCAGAACTTTGCTGCTGTAGCTAGATCACTGATGCGACCGTTGAGCTCTTGGATGGAGCATGCCCCTGTCAGGTAGCGCCGACCAGCCTCAAGCATTTGGCGAAACTCTCCGATCTCAGTGGCCATTCTGCTGATACCTAACGCCCGAGTTAAGCCGAGCCGCGAAGCGGCTTCGGCTTGAATGAATTGCAGGCGCCAACCTGGGCCTTAGGCCGCCTATGGATTGCCACCCAAATGGAATCTTCTTGCCTTGTCATAGCAGACACTGCAAAGAATCTGGATGCCAAGATGGGCGGCCGCCTCTCCAACCCATTCTCCGCCCGTCAACGCCACGCGTTCCTGGCATTCGGCACACCAAGCGTCGGGATGTGGGGTACCTGGATCATCGGCAGACCAGAAAAAGCCGACACGACGCCTTTCTTGTAGCCCCTGGATGATGTGTTGGCAGACAAACGTCTCCCGCTGCAGCCCGTGAATCGCACATTCAATAGTGGCTATGTAAGGCACGATAGCTCCGCATTGGCGCCTAACGCCGCACCGCGAAGCGGTGTCGGCTTGCATGAATTGTTAGCCCGCTCAGTCACCCCAAGCTATCCGTTTTTCAACTGAATTTATCAAGTTCTCTACATCTGCTAATGGATAAAAAAGGCCTTTCTGTCTGTAAAACTCAAAAGCCAGCGCATTGCAACCTCTCAATGCCTGTAGCAGGAGTTGAATTGGATCATTTTCTGTTGAATCACCGATAGCAACTTGTACGACTAGACAGGGAGGGCTTGGCGAGAACTGCCCATAGCGAAGTCCGTCAAATGGGACTTTGTTGGTCAGAGAACCAGGCACGTAAAAAATTGCGTTGAGTCGTATCTCAGACTCAGCCCGCAAGTCCTTGACGATTCCAGCAATGCGCTGGATCGCTAGGTTGAGCGGGCCACCTCTGAGTTCAGGGCCGCCATAATGAGCACCGATTGAGATCATGGATAAGGGCTAGCGCCTGAATTAAGCCGACCCGCGAAGCGGGTTCGGCTTGAATGAATTGTTAGATTTGTCCCACATGGCGCGAGTTCTACTGCTGAGGCCCTTGATGTTGCTGCGCGACATAATTTGTATCCGTGATGTCCGGTCTGTCTCTGCGCGGCATGACGACGACGTCATTGCTAGAAATTTCACGACGCATGAAGTAGCGCATCACAACAACCGGAATGTAGAGGCCAAGCCATAAGAATTGCTTGGTCTCCCAGGCAACAATACCAATGATGAAAATGAGTGGTATGCCGAGAAGTAGCTGTAGGTTTCTTTTCATGAGCTGCGTCCCCCTGACGCAAATCTAACGCCTGAATTAAGCCGACCCGCGAAGCGGCTTCGACTTGAATGAATTTTTAGATGCCATTTACGTGACCCAGCGCCTTACACCGAGCAGCTCCAGGAGGTGCCTGCCAGTTGTCGAAGCCAGGAACATTTGGCCAGCATACATGCCAGCAGCCGCCACCCGTGTGCCGGGCCTGCCCTGAGCTTAGACAACTTACAAGGCAATCATTTGCGGGGCTGCACTCAGCTGCTAGCTCTTTCACCCAGCATTCCTCCGCAGCAGTAGGTACTACCTCTGGCGTTGCGGCGCATTTGCCAGTCAACGCGTTAAGGAAAGACATGTCAGGCGGTGGCGGCGGTTCTGGCAGTGCTGGCTGAGCGACCTGAGCTGGTTGGCGCGCGGGCTCTTCTGGCGCGGGAGCGCACGCCATCAGAAAGAACAAGCTGCCGATCACGATGATCTTCCACATGGCATCTAACAACCAAGTTCAGCCGTGGCTCTGCCGGAGGGCCGAAGGCCCGGAGGCAGAGACGTCGGCTGCAACGCCTGGTTGGGCCCAAGTGCGCCAGGCCAGCGGCAACCTCTATATCGATCCATCGATCCACCTGTATTCGACATCAGAGGAAGTGATCAACCATGAACCCGAGTCACGGTATCCGCTCCATTCGATCTCGTGTACCAGCAGTCCTTCATCTGATACTCGAAATTCGTCATACCGCCAGTCGCGGTGACCGCCTCGCACGTCTTGCATGTCAAGGCGATAGCTTGTGACCTCGGGATAATGAAGCTCGATGTATCCGTCGTGATACGCACCCAGCAGGCGCACCGTTAGTGATGTGCGGCGAATCTCTCGGCGCTCGCCGGTTGCTGGCTCATCGATGCGAACCCATTCCAGCCAGGCGTCATGCGGGCAGTGGTGATCGAAGAAATTAAAGTACCACTCCGATTGCGCGAGCGACAGTGCTCCCTTTGGGAAGCGCGCTGCATTTTCGCGAAGATAGGCGGCGTAACGCTCTCCCGCGGCCATCGCATCGGCGTCACGCTGCGCTGCGAGAATGTACATACGAAGAGCTACTCCTCTTCTGGGGCCCAACGCCTGAATTAAGCCGACCCGCGAAGCGGGTTCGGCTTGAATGAGTTGTTATACGTGCTTACCAGATCTTCCACCAAGGTTTAGCCGATGCAGGCGAACTGCTTGAGGCAAGAGCCTCAAATGGCTCAGGGGGTCCACCCTGAATATCTTGGTCGTGCCGAAATGATGTAATCACCTTGGCTAAGGACACCGGAACATCATGAATGTAATCAACGTCGGACTTGTCCCCGCCAGAGTCATCTTGCTCTTGCTTTAGCGATGCGTAGATGTCATTGAACTGCGGTGGAAGGTCACCACTGACGGAGAGATGATAAATGCCCTCTTGTGCGTCATGCGTTACGTGCCAATTGTTCTTTCCGTTGGCATAGCACATTACGGAGCTAAACATTACGTGCTCCTCAACTTGGCAAGAAATAACGGTGCAGCCAGCTGAAAGTTGCTGCAAAGATCTATCTGCGACCAGCGGCGAGGCAAACCTGTTGGCAAAGACTAAGAACCAGCCAGTAGGAAGTTGAGCGGCCGAAACGGGAGACTCCGGAAACTCCTCGGTCTCACCTGTGCGATGGAGCTGAAGCTCTTGCAACACTTGTTGAGGATCTTTCCCAGAGACGGCTAACCAAGAAATTGCAAAGCCCATGAACCCTCCAGCACGTATAACGCCTGAATTAAGCCGAGCCGCGATGCGGCGTCGGCTTGAATGAATTGTTGAGTGGCCAGCCTGCCAGATTCATCTACGAATACAACTGGCCAACTTATACGCGCGGTCTCGCAAAGCGAGTAGCTCCCGATGCGACTCCGCGGTGGCTCCCTGGAAGTCGAGAAATGAGCCCATGCCGCCTTGATACATCGCCAAGAATGTGGGGGTGTCCGACGTTTTTCCAGAAGCAATTTGATTGGCGTACTTCTCGACGCGTTTGCGCCATTTCTTAGCCTCCGGCTCGCCGAGCCGTCGAACAAGGTTGCGCAAAGTCGCTTCGAGTTCGATGAGTTCTTCCATGGCCACCTAACGCCTGAGTTAAGCCGCGCAGCGCAGTGGAGGTGGCAGGCATGGCAAGCTTTTCCTGCCATGCCTGACGCCGGAACGAAGCGGAGTCGGCTTGAATGAATTGTTAGGGGGCATGCGGCGACCCGAAAGCTTGCGACTCTAGCTCTTGAAGCAGGTGCGCGCCCGCAATGTCGTCCCCGGATCGGTAGGAGGCCAAGGACTTCTCTAAGAGGTCGGCGAGGTTGGTGATTGCGTTTGCACTCACGCCGGACTGGGCCATGAGAGTGAGTCCATGGCTCAGCTCGTGAAATGCACTTTCTAGGCTCAGCTGCTCGTGAAGCTTAAGGAAGTCTTCCTGCGGGAAGTCATCCGGAGCATGGACGATCACCAGCGACAAGAAGTCTTTGAAGGAAGAAATATTGGTCACCCATGACATTTGGTCATGCCCCCTAGCACCTGAATTAAGCCGAGCCGCGAAGCGGCTTCGGCTTGAATGAATTGTTAGACCTGCACGCGCTAACCCTCATGCTCGGCCCCATCAAAGAACGTTGCCAAACTGTCGGCCAGTGCTCGCGAGGAAGGGGTGCCATCTGCAATATGCACCGCACCGTTTGCAAATGCGACCGGGACAGTCTCACCAGCATCGTGACCAAGCCACCAATAGGACTCGCCTTGGGGAAGGGTAATAGGTTGGCCGTCAGGNGCACCGTTTGCAAATGCGACCGGGACAGTCTCACCAGCATCGTGACCAAGCCACCAATAGGACTCGCCTTGGGGAAGGGTAATAGGTTGGCCGTCAGGGCTGAGGCCATGCAACTGGCCGGTGGGTTCGAAATCGGAGCGCGAGGCAACAAAGGACTGCCACTCACCGAGAGAAATCGGTGACTTACGCGTTACCCAGAGATCCAAGGAGCTTTCCATGCAGGTCTAACGCCTGANAGCGCGAGGCAACAAAGGACTGCCACTCACCGAGAGAAATCGGTGACTTACGCGTTACCCAGAGATCCAAGGAGCTTTCCATGCAGGTCTAACGCCTGAGTTAAGCCGCGCCGAAGGCGTCGGCTTGAATGATTAGTTAGGCAACATTCTGCGCGATTTTCCAAACGCCAGCTGCCCGGACAAAGTGAAGTTGCCACTGGATGGACGGAGGATCCGCATGGAGCCGCTTAAACATGCGCCCGTGCGCTGCTGAGCCGTACGGGGCTCGATCCGCGGAATTCTCACCGAACATGAGCGATGAGCCGTCTCCAATCGTGCGCTCGTTAACAAGCAAGTGGAGAACAACGGGCTCGACGCTCTGATCGTCCACGAGGATTCCGAAGCCGAACAATCGCAGCTCGTTCAAGCCTTCGATTTGCCGCTCAAGTACGAATCCGTCCAGTGCGCGGGCCCGGTGCGTGCCGTGCGCCGAGAGTATTGAAGCGATGAGCTCCTCAATCCCTTCAGGATCCGGCTGCGACCCGCTCGCCAAGCAGGTAAGGAGCTGCGCCTCGGCTGCGACAATCGACATATGTTGCCTAACGCCTGAATTAAGCCGCGCCGCGAAGCGGCATCGGCTTGAATGAATTGTTAGGTGCCGCCCCTCGATGATTGGCCGCCCTAAGTAGAGGTTCTAGCTTAACGCTGGCCGGAAGCAAGTAGCTCCCGTAGTACCAGCCAGAGCGGACCGAGCTCCACTGGGTGAGCATATGCCCGCCGGAACGAAGGGTGCAGAGTTGCCCACCGACAGTGCCGCGAGTTGTGGCAAAGCTCACGTACATGCACCGTTGCACAAGGGGATGCTCGGGACGAAAGGGTTGAACCGATGCAAAAGCCCGCGTCCACTCGGCAATGGTGGCCGGATCCGTGAGGCGTTGACCCGCTTGAATCAAAGACGCCTCGCGCACAGGTTCCAAGACGACCTCGGAGATGCTAGTAGCCGATAGATTCTGAATTGTGTCGCGCGCTACCCGAGCACTCGGACTAATAAAACGGTAGCTACAGAGGCTTAAAGAAATAAGCACGACACCAATGAACCCACCCAATCGCAGTTTTTTTGTTGTTGTCTCGACTGGCAGCATGACTGTAGCGGCACCTAACACCTGAATTAAGCCGAGCCACGAAGTGGCTTCGGCTTGAATGAATTGTTAGGCGGCAGCCTGCACGAGGGACGCTCTGCCCACAAGTCTGCACGCCTTGCGAGATCCTCCGGGAAACCCCTGGAGCAAACGTGCTCGCAGCCGCCGCCAATGTTTGTGGCGCAGCCGCTGCGGGAGCATGCAAGAACACAGGCATCTCGTGGATCGCATTTACCGGCGAGATGCTCAAAGTAGTCTTTCTCCGAAGTGCTACCGACGGGTATATCCGATGCGGTGCAATGCCTAGACCAGTGGGGTGGTACAGCCACCAAGCGCGGGGATGGGGCGCAGCCGGCCGAAGCGACCAACAGAACTATGAGTGCGATGAACGTTCTCATGCCGCCTAACACCTGAATTAAGCCGACCCGCGAAGCGGGTTCGGCTTGAATGAATTGTTAGCCCTATGCTGCACGCAATGAGGCCACAATTCCATTAATGATGTTCTCAAGAGAACGGCCCGGAGGCTCATCAATGCAGACAGCGGCAGCCTCAAAGGGATCCGCAAGGGATTCCGCGTTGTCGAAGTCGCGAAACTGCCCAACAACATAGCGGCCATAGAACCTAGAAGCTGGTGCCGTACACACTAGCCATGCTCCGGAATAATGAGTAACGAGAAGCTCGCCAATGTAGTAGCCGACACGAGAAAGAACCCAAGCTCGATCTTCTTGCTCAATGTGCTGGAGGGCTAGCCACGCACTAATGCCGCTAAGCACAGACATTGGGTCCGTAAGGATGGCGTGGGGAGCGGGTAGTCTGAGGGACTGAGCAAATTCATAGAGAACGGGCATGCGCTCGTCCAAGAACTGGTCGAAGTTGTCAATGCGTTTAGTTAAATCAGATGCGGTGCTCATTAGATAGGGCTAACGCCTGAATTAAGCCGAGCCGCGAAGCGGCTTCGGCTTGAATGAATTGTTAGGCGGCGAACTACTCATACTCGCCCGGCTGGAAACCGGCCGACTGGATTTGAGCTGCCGACGCCGGCTTGAATGTGGACAGGGGAAGCTTGCCGCAGGCACGACATACGCATGGCTCCGTGTACGCGGGCGGATCTCTCGGGTCCGGGCAGTAAGCGCCACAGTCCTCACAAGCTAGCGCAACGCTCGCACACCCAGGGCAAGCGATGAACTGAAGGACATGAGTTTGCTCGCACGTAGGGCAGACCCCGTTGCTCAGTACCCATGTTGGAGAATCAATGATCATGCCGAGCCGCCTAACGCCTGAATTAAGCCGAGCCGCGAAGCGGCTTCGGCTTGAATGAATTGTTAGGCCGCAACCGATGCGACCGTGACCGCCAGCAATAGACTAATGAATGGGACGAGGATTGCCCAGAACGCATTGACTGAGTAACTGACGTTCCCGCGGAGCCAGGGTACCCAGGGGATAAGGCCTGCGGCGAGAGAGAACGAGCAAACAAGTAGCCACCAGCCTGGCAATGAGATGCCGAGGAACCGAACCGCAAGAACGAGGACGGGGAAGAACAGCCAGGCGCTGAGGTAGAACGGCCAGAAGCTGCGTACACTTGCAATGATGTCTCTCATGCGGCCTAACACCTGAATTAAGCCGAGCCGCGAAGCGGCTTCGGCTTGAATGAATTGTTAGACCTGCACGCGCTAACCCTCATGCACGGCCCCACCAAAGAACGTTGCCAAACTGTCGGCCAGTGCTCGCGAGGAAGGGGTGCCGTCTGCAATATGCACTGCACCGTTTGCAAATGCGACCGGGACAGTCTCACCAGCATCGTGACCAAGCCACCAATAGGACTCGCCTTGGGGAAGGGTAATAGGTTGGCCGTCAGGGAGCGCGAGGCAACAAAGGACTGCCACTCACCGAGAGAAATCGGTGACTTACGCGTTACCCAGAGATCCAAGGAGCTTTCCATGCAGGTCTAACGCCTGAATTAAGCCGCGCCGCGAAGCGGTGTCGGCTTGAATGAATTGTTAGGCCCGCCCGCCAATAACGCTGGCAAGGAATATCTCAGGCAGACCTCTTTTACGCAAGTTATAGGCTTGCACTTTTGTGAGTGGAGGATCGAACGTTCCTGGGCCTGGGGAATAGAAGCCGTCGATAATTCTTTTGGCCAATATCTCCGAGAATGAGCGCCATGCAGCATTGTGCGGTGAGTCTTGCGCCTCACCAAGGTACACCGCGTCAGCATTTGCAAGCCAGAAAAGTTCCAGTGCCGCTGCCAGATCACAGTTGGGGTGGTCAGCGATATGGCAGGGAAAAGCGAAGCCGTCGTCCCAGTTGTATTCGCTGGCGAGACGACGCAGATCTTCGGAAGACGCGCTAAGTTGGATTCCTGCCTCACTCACCTTGCAACCTCATGCGAGCCTAACGCCTGAATTAAGCCGAGTCGCGTCGCGGCGTCGGCTTGAATGAATTGTTAGGCATCTGCCCGAGAGAGCTGAGCTGCCCTTCTAGCCATGCCACGAACTCCTGCTCTGAGAGTGGATTTGGATTGTGGCCCCACTCATTCCAGCGCCGGTCAACCATAGTGGACCAGTCGCCAGCAACCTCAGCAAACGCAGGGTGACTGCCCCAGAACTTTGCTGCTGTAGCTAGACCACTGATGCGACCGTTGAGCTCTTGTATGGAGCAGGTCCCTACCAGGTAGCGCCGACCAGCCTCAAGCATTTGGCGGAACTCTCCGATCTCAGTAGCCATTCTACTAATGCCTGACGCCTGAATTAAGCCGACCCGCGAAGCGGCTTCGGCTTGAATGAATTGTTAGGCACCGGCGACCTCGCTAACGAGTGCCCACGCTTTGCTGCCCGAATACTCGATAGAGGTTAGCCAACCATCCGGGCGCTGCCACATTACCCATGGCTTGCCCGCTTGCGGTAGTACGGCTGCCACGGCCTTCTTGGCACGCTCTTTATTTAGCGGCTTATCCGACTGCGTTGAAACGGGAAGAGTCGCCAGCAGCGCGCCTGGATCCAGGGTTAGAGATTCAGGTGAGCAGGGAATGCTGTGACGCGGCGTTCTATAGATTCGAATAGCAAGAATTCTCATGCGGTGCCTAACGCCTGAATTAAGCCGAGCCGCGAAGCGGCTTCGGCTCGAATGAATTGTCAGACTGCACTCGGCATAATTTTGCGGCCGCGGGCGGTTCCCAAAGTCTGTCGCCTCCGTCACGACAGATGTGATGACACCCGCCACCGATGTTGTACTCCGTCCAACCATCCTTCCAGCAGCTGATTAGGCAAGCGTCGATATCATTACACCGATCTGCAATGGCCCTCAACCCACACTTGCCGCTCTCGCTAGCGAATAGTTTGTCTTGAAGCAATACAGCAATCTCGCAGTGGTTCTCGCGCGAGTCGTCTTGGCGAGTACCGACAGAGCGGCAAGACACAAGCGCTACGAGCAGAACGATGACTATCAGATGCGTCATTTGCTTCATGTGCAGCCCAACGCCTGAATTAAGCCGACCCGCGAAGCGGGTTCGGCTTGAATGAATTGTTGGGCCCCGCATGAGTACACGAGGCCAGTGGGCAGGACTTTAACCGCATGGCTAGGCTGCCTGATAGCCACTCCGGCCTACAGACCTTGTGCAAGATCAAAGAGGTCTCTCAGCCACCGGAAGAATGACTTTGGCGGGGACTCTTTGGAGCGTAGTCGGACGGCAAAGATCCAGGTCACATGGACGACCAAGAACAGAAAGGCGCCCAGAGTGATCACACCAGCGAGGATGGAAAATGCGGTGCTCATGGCTTTTGTCGTGAGTAGCGTGGATGCCGGACGCAATCAATCATCGGTGTCGCCGTCCCAGCCATCCGAGGACCTCCCGCGAGGCCGGCCTACCACTGGAACTCCGGTGAGGTCGGCCACATCAGCCATGATCTCGCCATCCAGCGAGCGATCCAGTCCGCGATAGCGCCGCCATGCGCGAAAGAGCGAGAAGACAGCACCGATAATCGGCACAAGCCAAATGAAGGCTAACCAGCTCACCCGCTGCCCATTGCGTAGAAAAGGGCTGAGCGCTGCTTCAAGCGTGGCAGCAACGTTTAGCAGCGCCACCGCAGCGATCAATATCTCCAACCATGTTCGCAGGGATGTCACATGTTGCTCCTGATGCCAGAATTAAGCCAAGTCGCGAAGTGGCTTCGCCTTGAGTGAATTAAGCACCAGCAGCAAGCACTAAGTTATAACCAAAATCTGGCTCAACGATTAGGCTGCCGTCTACACATTGGCGATACGTATTTTCGAGGAAGCAGTCAAAACTGGGGGCCAGCAACACGGGTTTGCCGTGGCGAGGTAGCTCATACACCGCCCCTGCAGTTGGGCCGGACGTGGTGACGTACCGAATCTCACCCTCAAACCACATGACCGGGATCGATGTTTTTGCGGAAAAATCTCCATCTCCCCACCCACCCGGATCGTCTTCTTCGAGTTGGACGAACTCCTCCCAATGCTCCACCACCCTTAAAAGAGGAAGGAGCATCCAAGAATTGAACAATCCAGCAGAGTCATCTGACTCTCCGTCATGCGCGAGGTACGTGCCACGCAAGGAGGCGGGAAATGACAAGCCCATGCGCTCTTCAGCGGCCGCTATTTGCCCTTCTGTCGCCGGAGGATTGAGAGACAGGTATGCCTCCGGTGCATTGGAGGACAACCACTCGTCCAGCTGTTTCCAAACAAACGACATACCGCCCCCGGGACCTAACGCGTGAACTAAGCCGAGCCGCGAAGCATCGGCCTTAGTGGATTGCCGTACCGCAACTTAGGACGCTAGAGGATGTCACGGTCATAAGCAATCCAGCGCTTATTCCTCAAGGTTCGGTCTGTTCAATGCGGACAAAAACCCACAGAATCTCCATATAACTATGTTTAGAAAGACACAAAAAAACCCGGCCGAAGCCGGGTTTTTCGCGAGCGCGCCTAGCGCCCGAAACTTGCGATCCGATCAAGCCGCGACAGTATCAGCCACGGTCTTGTAATCCTCGATCTGATCGAAGTTCATGTAGCGGTAGATCTGGTCGCCGCTGGCCTTGAGCACGCCGACGTCCGCCATGTACTCCTCGCGGGTCGGGATGCGGCCCAGACGCGAGCAGATGGCGGCCAGTTCGGCCGAGCCCAGGTAGACGTTGGTGTTGCGGCCCAGGCGGTTGGGGAAGTTGCGCGTGCTGGTCGAGAACACGGTCGCGCCCTCGCGAGCCTGGGCCTGGTTGCCCATGCACAGCGAGCAGCCGGGCATTTCCATGCGCGCACCGGCGGTGCCGAAGGTGCCGTAGTGGCCTTCCTTGGTGAGCTCGGAGGCGTCCATCTTGGTCGGCGGCGCGACCCACAGACGGGTCGGGATGTCGCGCTTGCCTTCCAGCAGCTTGGCGGCGGCGCGGAAGTGGCCGATGTTGGTCATGCACGAGCCGATGAAGACCTCGTCGATGACCGCGCCGGCGACGTCGGACAGGGTCTTCACGTCGTCCGGGTCGTTCGGGCAAGCCACGATGGGTTCGACGATCTGGTTGAGGTCGATGTCGATGACCGCGGCGTACTCGGCGTCGGCGTCGCCTTCCAGCAGCTGCGGGTTGGCCAGCCAGCCTTCCATCGCCTTGATCCGGCGCTGCAGCGAGCGCGGGTCGGCGTAGCCTTCGGCGATCATCCACTTGAGCAGAGTGATGTTGCTGGTCAGGTACTCGATGATCGGTTCGGCATCCAGCTTCACCGTGCAGCCGGCGGCGGAGCGCTCGGCCGAGGCGTCGGACAGTTCGAAGGCCTGTTCGACCTTGAGCTGCGGCAGGCCTTCGATCTCGAGGATGCGGCCGGAGAAGATGTTCTTCTTGCCCTGCTTGGCCACGGTCAGCAGGCCCTGCTGGATCGCGGCCAGCGGGATCGCGTTGACCAGGTCGCGCAGGGTCACGCCGGGCTGCATCTCGCCCTTGAAGCGCACCAGCACCGACTCGGGCATATCCAGCGGCATCACGCCGGTGGCCGCGGCGAACGCGACCAGGCCGGAGCCGGCCGGGAACGAGATGCCGACCGGGAACCGGGTGTGGGAGTCGCCGCCGGTGCCGACGGTGTCGGGCATCAGCATGCGGTTGAGCCAGGAGTGGATCACGCCGTCGCCCGGGCGCAGGGCGATGCCGCCGCGGTTGCTGATGAAGGCCGGCAGGTCGTGGTGGGTCTTGACGTCGACCGGCTTCGGGTACGCGGCGGTGTGGCAGAACGACTGCATCACCAGGTCGGCCGAGAAGCCCAGGCAGGCCAGGTCCTTGAGCTCGTCGCGGGTCATCGGGCCGGTGGTGTCCTGCGAGCCCACCGAGGTCATCTTCGGCTCGCAGTAGGTGCCCGGACGGATGCCCGGCTGGACGCCGTCGACTTCCGGCAGGCCGCAGGCGCGGCCGACCATCTTCTGCGCCAGCGAATAGCCCTTGCCGGTGTCGGCCGGGTTCTGCGGCAGGCGGAACAGGGTCGAGGTGGGCAGGCCCAGGGCCTCGCGCGCCTTGGCGGTGAGGCCGCGGCCGACGATCAGCGGGATGCGGCCGCCGGCGCGGACTTCGTCCAGCAGCACGTCGGACTTGAGCGCGAACTCGGCGATCACCACGCCGTCCTTGATCGCCTTGCCGTCGTAGGGACGCAGCTCGACCACGTCGCCCATGTTCATCTGCGACACGTCGAGTTCGATCGGCAGCGCGCCGGCGTCTTCCATGGTGTTGTAGAAGATCGGCGCGATCTTCGAACCCAGGCACACGCCGCCGAAGCGCTTGTTCGGGATGTAGGGGATGTCCTCGCCGGTGAACCACAGCACCGAGTTGGTCGCCGACTTGCGGCTGGAGCCGGTGCCGACCACGTCGCCGACGTAGGCGACCAGGTGGCCCTGATCCTTGAGCGACTCGATGAAGGCGATCGGGCCGCGCTTGCCGTCTTCCTCGGGCTCGATACCGTCGCGCTTGTTCTTCAGCATCGCCAGCGCGTGCAGCGGGATGTCCGGGCGCGTGGTGGCGTCGGGCGCCGGCGACAGGTCGTCGGTGTTGGTCTCGCCGGTCACCTTGAACACGGTGATGGTCAGGCTTTCCGGCACTTCCGGCTTGCTGGTGAACCATTCGGCGTCGGCCCAGCTCTGCAGCACGGCGCGGGCGTTGGCGTTGCCCTGCTCGGCCTTTTCCTGGACGTCGTGGAAGGCGTCGAACATCAGCAGGGTGTGCTTGAGCGCGTTCGCGGCCACGCCGCCGACCTGGGCGTCGTCGAGCAGCTCGATCAGCGGATGGATGTTGTAGCCGCCCAGCATGGTGCCCAGCAGCTCGGTGGCGCGCTCGCGGCTGATCAGCGGGTTGGTTTCGGTGCCGAACGCGACCGCGGCCAGATAGGAGGCCTTGACCTTGGCGGCGTCGTCGACGCCGGCCGGGACGCGGTGGGTGATCAGGTCGAGCAGGAACTCGCCCTCGCCCGCCGGCGGGTTCTTCAGCAGTTCGATGACCTCGGCGGTCTGCTGAGCGGTCAGCGGCAGCGGCGGAATGCCCAGCGCGGCGCGCTCGGCAACGTGTTGGCGGTAGCTGGAGAGCATGGAGAGTCCCGTAGATGGAGCTGGTGTGCACCGCGCCGGCGCCGCATCGGCCACCGGAATGGGATGCGTCGCGGGCTGGCGGGGTTCGGAGCTTGCCCTTTCGGAGCGGGTCTGAAGCGGGCGGCCCCTCGACCGCGTATTTTGCCTGGAAAGGCGTTTCGCGGCAACGCGCCCGGGGCCTGACAGCCATATCCGGCAAGGCTTTGCGTGGTTTTTACGGAACGCTGTGGCGCGCTTGCGACCATTGTCTGCACGCTACCTGAATCCGATAAGGTGATAATCGCGACGAACGCACGCCACCTTGCCCGCACACGCGGGCACGCCAGCCGCACATCAGGAGCATCACCCCCATGCCCGACTCCTATTCGACCCGCCGCCAGCTTTCCGTCAACGGCCGCGACTACACCTATTTCAGCCTGCCGGCCCTGGGCGAGCGCTACGACATCGCCCGCCTGCCCTACTCCATGAAGATCCTGCTGGAGAACCTGCTGCGCCACGAGGACGGCGGCATGACCGTGGGCCCGGAGCACATCGAGGCGGTCGCGCAATGGGACGCGACCCGCGAGCCGGACACCGAGATCGCCTTCATGCCCGCGCGCGTGGTCCTGCAGGACTTCACCGGCGTGCCCTGCGTGGTCGATCTGGCCGCGATGCGCGACGCGGTCGGCCGCCTGGGCGGCAAGCCCTCGCAGATCAACCCGCTGATCCCGTCCGAGCTGGTCATCGACCACTCGGTCCAGGTCGACGTCTACGGCAGTCCCGAGGCCCTGGACCTCAACGGCAAGATCGAGTTCCAGCGCAACCAGGAGCGCTACAGCTTCCTGCGCTGGGGCCAGAAATCCTTCGAGAACTTCAAGGTGGTGCCGCCCAACACCGGCATCGTCCACCAGGTCAACCTGGAGAACCTGGCCCGCGTGGTCATGGGCCGCGAAGTCAACGGCGAGCTGCAGGCCTTCCCGGACACGGTATTCGGCACCGACAGCCACACCACCATGATCAACGGCATCGGCGTGCTGGGCTGGGGCGTGGGCGGCATCGAGGCCGAGGCGGCGATGCTGGGCCAGCCTTCGTCGATGCTGATTCCGCAGGTGGTCGGCTTCAAGCTGACCGGCAAGCTGCCCGAGGGCGCCACCGCCACCGACCTGGTGCTGACCGTGACCCAGATGCTGCGCAAGCACGGGGTGGTCGGCAAGTTCGTCGAGTTCTACGGCGACGGCCTGCAGCACCTGCCGCTGGCCGACCGCGCCACCATCGCCAACATGGCGCCCGAGTACGGCGCAACCTGCGGCATCTTCCCGATCGACGCCGAGGCCCTGACCTACCTGCGCCTGTCCGGCCGCTCGGAGGAACAGATCGCCCTGGTCGAGGCCTACGCCAAGGCCCAGGGCCTGTGGCACGAGCCCGGCCAGGCCCATGCCACCTATTCGGCCACGCTGGAACTGGACCTGGGCGACGTCAAACCCTCGCTGGCCGGCCCCAAGCGCCCGCAGGACCGCGTGTTGCTGGAAAACGTGCACAGCAACTTCCAGGACAACCTCGGCCCGCTGGTCGCCAACCGCAAGCCGAAGGTCGGTTGCGCGATCGACGAGCTCAAGGCCGAGGGCGGCGCGCAGCCGCAGGCCGAGCACCTGGCCGCCAAGCCGGTGTCCAGGATCCGCATCAAGGACCAGGACGCCGAGCTCTGCGACGGCTCGGTGGTGATCGCCGCGATCACCTCCTGCACCAACACCTCCAACCCGGCGGTGATGCTGGGCGCCGGCCTGCTCGCGCGCAACGCCGCGCGCCTGGGCCTGAAATCCAAGCCCTGGGTCAAGACCTCGCTGGGGCCGGGCTCGCTGGTGGTTACCGATTACCTGAAAAAGGCCGGCGTGCTCGACGATCTGGAGAAGCTGGGCTTCTACGTGGTCGGCTACGGCTGCACCACCTGCATCGGCAACTCCGGCCCGCTGCCGGACGAAGTCTCCAAGGGCATCGCCGAGAACGAGCTGGTGGTGGCCTCGGTGCTGTCGGGCAACCGCAACTTCGAAGGCCGCGTGCATCCGGAAGTAAAGGCCAACTACCTGGCCTCGCCGCCGCTGGTGGTGGCCTACGCGATCGCGGGCACGGTCAATATCGACCTTACCCAGGAACCGATCGGCAAGGGCAGCGACGGCCAGGACGTCTACCTGCGCGACATCTGGCCCAGCAATAAGGAAATCGGCGACACCATCGCCGCCACCGTCGGCCCGGAGCTGTTCGCGCAGAACTACGCCGACGTGTTCAAGGGCGACTCGCGCTGGAACCAGATCGCCTCGCCCGACGGCGAGTCCTTCCAGTGGGACGAGGCCTCCACCTACATCAAGAACCCGCCCTACTTCGACGGCATGACCATGCAGGTCGGACATATCGCCGACGTGGCCGGCGCGCGCGTGATGGGCCTGTTCGGCGACTCGATCACCACCGACCACATCTCGCCGGCCGGCAACATCAAGAAGGATTCGCCAGCCGGCCGCTTCCTGCAGGAACGCGGCGTGCAGCCGGTCGACTTCAACAGCTACGGCTCGCGCCGCGGCAACGACGACGTGATGGTGCGCGGCACCTTCGCCAACATCCGCATCAAGAACCTGATGTTCGGCGGCGAGGAAGGCGGCAACACCCTTTATTTCGGCAAGGACGGCGGCGCCGGCGAGAAGCTGGCGATCTACGATGCGGCCATGAAGTACAAGGCCGACGGCGTGCCGCTGGTGGTGTTCGCGGGCAAGGAATACGGCACCGGCTCCTCGCGCGACTGGGCCGCAAAGGGCACCAACCTGCTGGGCGTCAAAGCGGTGATCGCCGAGAGCTTCGAGCGCATCCACCGCTCCAATCTGGTCGGCATGGGCGTGCTGCCGCTGCAGTTCAAGGACGGCGAGAACGCCCAGACCCATGGCCTGGACGGTTCGGAAGTGATCGACGTGACCGGCCTGCAGGACGGCGCCGCCAAGACCGCCACCCTGACCGCGACCAAGGCCGACGGCCGCCGCGTCCAGTTCGAGGTCAAGGTGCTGCTGCTGACGCCTAAGGAAGTCGAGTACTTCCGGCACGGCGGCATCCTGCATTACGTGCTGCGGCAGTTGGCAGCGCGCAAGGCGGCGTAAGCGGTCTTAAGCCCTGCTCGGCTCGTAGCCCCTCTCCCGCCTGCGGGGTGAGGGGCGGCGTTTGCGAGCCATGGCTCGCGCTGCACCGAACGCCCGG
Organism: Lysobacter sp. Root916; assembly: GCF_001429785.1. GTDB lineage: Bacteria > Pseudomonadota > Gammaproteobacteria > Xanthomonadales > Xanthomonadaceae > Lysobacter. The sequence continues at coordinate 1,256,992 of NZ_LMJF01000001.1, forward strand.
CCGCTGTGCGGTCGGGCCGGGGTGCGCATCCGTTGCCCTCATCCACCCTTCGGGCACCTTCTCCCGCAAGCGGGAGAAGGGAAACGAACCYCGTACATCCGCGCGCATTAGCCCCTCTCCCGCCTGCGGGGTGAGGGGCGGCGTTTGCGAGCCATGGCTCGCGCTRCACCGAACGCCCGGCCGCTGTGCGGTCGGGCCGGGGTGCGGGTTGGGGTGAGGGCCGYCGCAGGCGCKRAACTCCAACCTCATCCGYTGCCCTCATCCRCCCTTCGGGCACCTTCTCCCGCAAGCGGGAGAAGGGAAACGCCCCCGTACATCCGCGCGCATTAGCCCCTCTCCCGCCTGCRGGGTGAGGGGCGGCGTTTGCGAGCCATGGCTCGCGCTGCACCGAACGCCCGGCCGCTGTGCGGTCGGGCCGGGGTGCG
>NZ_LMJF01000001.1:1257425-1692478 GCF_001429785.1 Lysobacter sp. Root916
CCCCTCTCCCGCCTGCGGGGTGAGGGGCGGCGTTTGCGAGCCATGGCTCGCGCTGCACCGAACGCCCGGCCGCTGTGCGGTCGGGCCGGGGTGCGGGTTGGGGTGAGGGCCGCCGYAGGYGCGAAACTCCAACCTCATCCGTTGCCCTCATCCGCCCTTCGGGCACCTTCTCCCGCAAGCGGGAGAAGGGAAAGCGGTAGGGCCCTAGTAGGGGAAAGCGGTCATCCGCCCTCCTCTCCCAGCCCTACAACTTCGGCTTCCACTCCGCGCTGCTCATCCGCCATTCGCCGTCGCTTTCGCGCCAGCCGGTCTGCACCTCGTAGACCTGCGCGGCCTCCGGCAGCACCTGCCCCGCGCCGCCCGTCAGCGCCGCGCTGAAGCGCACCGTGGCGCGGTCGCCCTGGATCTCGATCTGCGCCGGCCCCAGCGCCACGCCCACGTCGCGGTAACGCCGGAAGCTGAGCATCGCCAATGCGCGGGCGCCGTTGCGGTCCATGCCGTCCGGGCCGACGAAATCATCGGCCAGGCTGGCGTGCAGGGCCTCCAGATCGCGCTGCTCCAAAGCCGTCTGCAACTCGCCCAGGGTTTCGCGCAGACGCTGCTCGGGCGGCGTGCGCGCGCAGGCGACCAGCAAGGCCAGCAGCGCCAATGCGCACAGGCCGAGGGCGATGCGACGCCAACGCGGCGTCCCGAAACTCGTCGTTGGGGGGCTCATAGACCTGACCGTCCGTTCGTTTTTTCGGTCGCCATCGTGACACGTCGCGGCGGTGTTTCGCGCCCCCGCACTGGCTCTCCTTGCCAGCCAATAGAGCCTATGCTCCAATCCAGTGAGGACCGTACGGCAGCGCATTCGCTTGCGCCGCCAGCGAACGGAAACAGCGGCGATAGAGAGGGGATCGCGATGAGTTTTGAACGTCCGTGGCTTGCCCAGTACCCGGCGGAAGTGCCGCCGCAAATCGACGTGGACGAGTTCCCGTCCATCGTTTCGGTGCTGGAAACCGCGATTGAGAAGTATCGCGACCGCCCGGCCTTCTCCAACCTCGGCAAGGTCCTGACCTACGCCGAGATCGACCGCCTCAGCGCCCAGTTCGCGGCTTACCTGCTGGGCGAGCTCAAGCTCAAGAAGGGCGATCGCGTCGCGATCATGATGCCCAACTGCCTGCAGTACCCGATCGCGACCTTCGGCGTGCTGCGCGCCGGCCTGACCGTGGTCAACACCAACCCGATGTACACGCCGCGCGAGCTCAAGCACCAGCTCGACGACTCCGGCGCCAGCGTCATCTTCGTGCTCGACAACTTCGGCGACACCGTGCAGAACGTGGTGGCCGGCAGCTCGATCAAGGTCATCACCACCGGCCTGGGCGACATGCTCGGCTTCCCCAAGGGCGCAATCGTCAACTTCATGCTCAAGCACGTGAAGAAGATGGTCCCGGACTACAACATCCCGGGCGCCACCCGCTTCCGCGACGCGCTGACCCTGGGCCAGATGCACAAGCTGCCCGACATCGAGATCACGCCCGACGACATCGCCTTCCTGCAATACACCGGCGGCACCACCGGCGTGGCCAAGGGCGCGATGCTCACCCACCGCAACCTGGTCGCCAACATGCAGCAGGCCGCGGCCTGGGTCGGCACCAACGTCAAGCTGGGCGAAGAAATCATCATCACCGCGCTGCCGCTGTACCACATCTTCGCTTTGACGGCGAACGGTCTGGTCTTCATGAAGTTCGGCGGCCTCAACCACATGATCACCAACCCGCGCGACATGCCTGGGTTCGTCAAAGAACTGAAGAAAACGCCGTTCACCGCCATCACCGGCGTCAACACCTTGTTCAACGGCCTGCTCAACACGCCCGGCTTCGACGAGGTCGATTTCTCGCGTCTGCACCTGACCCTGGGCGGCGGCATGGCGGTGCAGCGCGCCGTGGCCGAGCGTTGGAAGCAGGTCACCGGCGTGACCCTGCTGGAAGCCTACGGCCTCACCGAAACCTCGCCCGCCGCCTGCATCAACCCGATGAACCTGGCCGACTACAACGGCGCCATCGGCCTGCCGATCTCCTCCACCGACGCCTGCGTCAAGGACGAGAACGGCAACATGCTGCCGATGGGCGAAGTCGGCGAGCTGTGCATCAAGGGCCCGCAGGTCATGAAGGGCTATTGGAAGCGTCCGGAGGAAACCGCCAACGTCATCGACAACGAAGGTTGGCTGCACACCGGCGACATGGCGCGCATGGACGAACAGGGCTATTTCTATATCGTCGACCGCAAGAAGGACATGATCCTGGTGTCGGGCTTCAACGTGTATCCGAACGAGGTCGAGGACGTGATCGCGATGATGCCCGGCGTGCTGGAAGTGGCCGCGGTCGGCGTGCCCGACGAGAAGTCCGGCGAGGCGGTCAAGGTCGTGATCGTCAAGAAGGACCCGTCGCTGACCGCCGAGCAGGTCAAGGCGCACGCGCGCGAAAATCTCACCGGCTACAAGCATCCCAAGTACGTCGAGTTCCGTACCGAGCTGCCCAAGACCAACGTCGGCAAGATCCTGCGCCGCGAGCTGCGAGACGCGCCGGCGGCCTGAACGCCGCCGATCCGGCAGCTAACGGCACCGTCCGTCCGATAAGCCGCTTAAACGCGCCCGTAAGGCCCCGAGCCTTGCGGGCGCTTCGTTTTGGGCGCTTAGAATCGCCCGTGCCGGGCATCGGTTTGCCAAGCGGGTCACGCCCGCTGAGGCATGCTGAATCGGCCACACGCCCGTTCCGGATGCGGGGTCGGCCAATTTCTGGAGCTTCGAGTCTGAACGGCAGGTGTAGCATGAATTTGCCGGGCTAACGCCCGCCATTCCCTACTACGACTAGGAGCCTCGCCATGTCTGCTGTCCCCGCACGTTTGCACCTCGAAGATTCCTCGCTGTTCCGCCGCGTCACCGATGCCGCCGGCACCGCCGATTGGTGCTACATGCACGCCAATCCCTCCCAGGTCTACCACCCCTGCTTCTCCGAGCGCCTGCTGTGGGATATGAAGCGCACCCAGGAATGCATCCGTCGCGAGCTTGCCGCGTCCGACGATGCGCGCGCCGGCATCCATCATCTCGTGCTCGCCTCCGACGACGCCCAGGCCTTCAACCTCGGCGGCGATCTGGCCCTGTTCTCGCAGCTGATCCGCAACGGCAACCGCGGCCGCCTGCTCGAGTACGCCAAGCTCTGCATCGAGGTCGCGTTCAACCTCTATCAGCTCTACGAAGACCGCGTGCACAGCATCGCCGTGATCCAGGGCGACGCGCTCGGCGGCGGCTTCGAGGCCGCGCTGTGCTGCCACACCATCATCGCCGAGGAAGGCACTGGCATGGGTTTCCCGGAGGTGCTGTTCGACCTGTTCCCGGGCATGGGCGCCTACACCTTCCTCACCCGCCGCGTCACCCCGGTCCAGGCCGAGCGCATGATGCTGGACGCGCGCGTGTACCCGGTCGAGGAACTGCAGCGCATGGGCGTGGTCGACCTGGTCGTGCCGCGCGGCGAAGGCCTGCGTGCGGCGGCCGACATGGTCAAGCGCAACCAGCGCATCGGCAACGCGCTGCGCGCGATGAACACGGTCCGCCAGGCCTGCAACCCGGTCACTCTGGACGAACTGCTGTCGGTCACCACCGAATGGGTCGATGCGGCGATGCGCCTGAACGACCGCGGGCTGAAGACCATGGAACGCCTGGTGCGCGCTCAGCAGCGCCGCGCGGAATCGAACGCTCCGGCGCTTGCATTCGCATGAGGACTTCGCAGGGGGAGCCTGCCACGCGTCTTGCGTGGCAGGACGAAGGGCCTAGGAGACGTCGGGGACGTCCTTGCCGCGCCCGTTGCGGCTGAGGCGGGCGACCTCATGACGGCTGGCGTCGGTCACCGCCGTTAGCTGCGAGGCCAGGTCCGAAACCAGCTTGGATTGCTCGCGCGCCAGGGCTTCGTCGCTCGCGCGCATGATCTGCGAGCAGCGCTCGGCGATCGAGTGCGCGCCCAGGTTCTCGGCCACGCCCTTGTAGGCGTGCGCGACCTCGCGAAACTCCTCCCAGTTGCGCGCCGCACCGACCTTGGCCAGCTCCTGCTGGCAGCCGCCGGCGTCCTTCAGGCACTGCTCGACGAAATCGCGCAGGAACTGCTCGCCCAGGCCCATTTCCGCCAGTTCCGCCAGCACCGCCGGATTGGTCAGCGGACGGCTGACGTCGCTGATCGCGCGCACCGCCGGCAGCTTCTGCGAATCGACCACGTCGGCGATGGTCTCGAGCAGGCGCCCGACCACGATGGGCTTGGTCAAAAAGGCCATCGCGCCGGCTTCGTTGGCCGCTTCCGAGGCCTGCAGGGTGGCGTCGGCGCTGAGGATGATGGTGGGCGTGTTGCGGCCGGTGCCGGCCTGCATGAAACGCAGCTGGCGGATCACGTCCAGGCCGCTGAGGCCGGGCATGTGCATGTCCAGCACAGCCAGTTCGAACTGCGCGACCTCGAGCTGGTCCAAGGCCTGCTCGCCGTCGTTGACCGCGGTCACGCGGTGGCCGGCGCGCTCGAGGATGCGCGTAAGCACGGTGCGGTTGGCCTGCTGATCGTCGGCGATCAGCACGCGCAGATTGCGCACCCGGGTCTTGTGACGAGATGAAGGGATCCTCGAACGAGATCACCTTGCCGCCGTCGCTGCTGACGGTGTCGTGCTGCTGGGTCGGCTGGGTCTCCTCCAGCAGCATCGGCAGCTCGATCCAGAAATGGCTGCCGCCACCGGGGTTCTCTTCCAGCCCGATTTCGCCGCCCAGCAGCTGGGTCAGGGTGCGCGCGATGGTGGTGCCCAAACCGGTGCCGCCGAAGCGCCGGGTCGGGCCGGTGTCGACCTGCTCGAAGGCCTGGAAGATGCGCTCGGCGTCCTGGCTGGGCACGCCGATGCCGGTGTCGCGGACCGAGAAACGCAGCCATACGCGGCGTTCGGAATCGCCGCTCTCGGCGCGGTCGCCGGCCAGGCGCGCGACCAGCGACACTCCGCCCTTCTCGGTGAACTTGACCGCGTTGTGCATCAGGTTCAACAGCACCTGGGTCAGCAACGCGCTGTCGCCGTTGAGGCGCACCGGCACGTCGTCCTCGATGTCGACCTTGAAGGTCAGGCCCTTGGCCGAGGCCAGCGGCTGCAGCATCTTCTGCAGACGCTTGAGCACTTCCTGCAGGTTGAAGTCGACGTCGCGACGCTGCAGCTTGCCGGCCTCGATCGCCGAGATGTCGAGCACGTCGTTGACCAGCAACAGCAGCGACTGCGCCGAGGTGTGGATGACCTCGGCGTACTCGCGCTGCTCCGGCGCCAGACGGGTGCCGTGCATGAGTTCGGCCATGCCGATGATGCCGTTCAAGGGCGTGCGCAGCTCGTGGCTCATATTGGCCAGGAAACGGCTCTTGGCCTCGTTGGCGCGGCGCGCGTCTTCGGTGGCCTTCTGCAGGCTGCGCAGCAGCGAGGACAGGTAGGCGGGGATCGCGACCAGGCCCAGCCACAGGCCCGCGGCCAGATAAGGCTGCACGCGCCAATAGGGATTACCCAGGATCACCGCCATGAACGACACCGCCGCCAGGCCCGCGGCGGTGTACAGATAGGTGGTGCCGTAACGCAGACCGTTGCCGATGGTCACCCACAGCACGATCACGTACAGCGGCGCCAGCGAGGGCGCGTCCAGCGACATCAGCATCGCCAGGGTCGAATAGTCGGCGATCATGCCGATCCAGCGCCGGGTATGCGACACGCCCGGCGAGGCCACGATCCCGGCCAGCAGGGCCAGGCCGATCACCGACTCGCCCAGCATGACCCACAGCATGACCATGGTGGCCTGACTGTCGTGCTCGAAGGCCTGCAGGCCCAGCAGGTAGGCCACGATCAGGCAGGCGATCACCAATCGCACCAACGCCTGCCCGTGCTCGCTGTCCGGGCGATTCGAAAGGCGCTCCTTCAACAAGCGCAGGGCGGAAGCCATCGGCTACTCCATGCCGGGACGGGGGACACTCGTCGAATATCGGCTGCAAATCTCTTCGAGGCGGGCGCGGCTGCGGATCAGGGCGTCCACGCAGCGCGGGTCGAACAGGCGACCGCGCTGCGCGTACAGATAGCCCAGGGCCGCGTCCACGTCCCAGGCCTTCTTGTAGGGGCGCGGCGAGATCAGGGCGTCGAACACGTCGGCGACCGCGACGATCCGCGCTTCCAGCGGAATCTCCTCGCCGACCAGACCGTCCGGATAGCCGCTGCCGTCGTAACGTTCGTGGTGACGCAGCGCGATCATCGCGCCGGCCTGGATGAAGCGGTTCTGGCTGCCGCTGAGCAGTTCGTAGCCGATCTTGGGATGGCGGCGCATCACCGCCGTCTCCTCCTCGGTCAACGGGCCCGGCTTCATCAGCACCGCGTCGGGGATCGCGATCTTGCCCACGTCGTGCAGCGGCGCGGCCATCTCGATCACCCGCACTTCGTCTTCGAACATGCCCAGCGCCTCGGCGATCAGCCCGGCGATGTGGGCCATGCGCTCCAGGTAGGCGCTGGTGCCGGCGTCGCGGTACTCGATCGCGCGCGCCAGCCGCGACAGCGTTTCGCGTTCGCGTTCCTCGACCTCGTGCATGCTCGACAGCAGGCGCTGTTCCAGCGACAGCGCGCGTTGCTTCACGTTCTCGGACTGCTGGCGCAGCTGCAGCAGGTTGCGGCAACGCGCGCGCAGTTCGCGCGGACGCACCGGCTTGACCAGGAAGTCGATCACCCCGGCCTCGAGTGCGGCCTGGCGCACGGGCTCGTCGCCGACCACGGTGACCAGGATGATCGGGATGTCGCGATGCAGCGGCAGGCGGCGGAAGCGGCGCGCGAATTCCAGGCCGTCGATGCCAGGCATGCGGTAGTCCAGCAACAACAGATCCGGCTGGCTCGACTCGCACCAGGCCAGCGCGGCTTCCGGTTCGCCGAAGTCGTGCACGGCCAGCTCGGACGCAATGTCCTCGATGATGTGGCGCAGCATCGTGCGCGCGGACGTTTGGTCATCGACGATAACGACGTTCACACCGGCATCCGTGAGGGGCCACCCCCTGTGGTGGCCGACAAGGCGAGGATACCCCGCCCAGCGGCTGTTGGCAGCCGCCCCGTTCATTTTGCTTGCCGGCGTACATCGATAACGCAGGAAGGCCGCCGCGGCGGCCTTCCGAGTTTGCGCCGAGTCGGTGCGGCGGGGTTCACGATCGTCGCCCTGCTTCGTCCCCCCGCGCCCCGCCCAGCTTGACGATCAGCCGGCTTCGGGCCGCATGTAGGGGAACAGCAGGACGTCGCGGATCGACGACGAACCGGTCAGCAGCATCACCAGGCGGTCGATGCCCACGCCCAGGCCGCCGGTGGGTGGCAGGCCGACCTCCAGCGCGCGGATGTAGTCGGCGTCGTAATGCATGGCCTCGTCGTCGCCACCGGCCTTCTGGTCGACCTGGGCGCGGAAGCGAGCGGCCTGGTCCTCGGGGTCGTTGAGCTCGGAAAAGCCGTTGGCCAGCTCCTTGCCGCCGATGAACAATTCGAAGCGGTCGGTGAGCTCCGGGTCGAGGTCGTTGGCGCGCGCCAGCGGGCTGACCTCGACCGGGTGGTCGGTGATGAAGGTCGGCTGGATCAGGGTGTGCTCGACGGTGGCCTCGAAAATCTCCAGCAGCAGCTTGCCCCAGCCGTAGGAAGCCTTGACCGGCAGCTTCAGGCGCGCACAGTGGGCGCGCATGACGGCCAGGTCGCGCAGTTCCTCGCGCTTGATCTCGGGGTTGTGCTCCAGCACCGCGTCGATCATCGACCAGCGCCGGAACGCCGGGCCCAGGTCGATGGAGTTGCCGTCCCATTCGGACACCACCGCGTCCACCTGCTGCGCGCAGTGGCGGATCACCGCCTCGGTCAGGTCCATGATCTCGGTGTAGGTGGCGTAGGCCTCGTACAGCTCGAGCATGGTGAATTCGGGGTTGTGCCGGGTCGACACGCCCTCGTTGCGGAAATTGCGGTTGATCTCGTAGACGCGTTCCAGGCCGCCGACCACCAGGCGCTTGAGGTAGAGCTCCGGCGCCACGCGCAGGTACAGCTCCAGATCGAGGGCGTTGTGGTGGGTGGTGAAGGGCTTGGCCGCGGCGCCGCCGGGGATGTAATGCATCATCGGCGTTTCCACTTCCAGGAAACGCCGCGCGTCCAGCCAGGCGCGGATCGCGCGGATGATCAGCGAGCGCTTGACGAACACGTCGCGCGCGTCGGGCGAGACGATCAGGTCGACGTAGCGCTGGCGGTAGCGCTGCTCGACGTCGGCCATGCCGTGGAACTTGTCCGGCAGCGGACGCAGCGCCTTGGTCAGCAGGCGCAGGCTCTCGGCCTTCAGCGACAGTTCGCCGGTGCGGGTGCGGGTGAGCTCGCCCTCGGCCGAGACGATGTCGCCCAGGTCGAGGTCCTTGAACACCTCGTAGGCCTCGCCCAGCACGTCCTTCTTCAGCCACAGCTGCAGGCGCCCGGACTCGTCCTGGATCTGGCAGAAGCCGGCCTTGCCCATGTCGCGCTTGAGCAGCACGCGGCCGGCCACGGCGACGCGGTGGTGCTGGCCTTCCAGCGCCTCGGCGCCCCACTGCTCGGCGTCGACGTACTGCGCCTGCAGGTCGCCGACGTAGTCGCTGCGGCGGAAGTCGTTCGGGAAGGCGATGCCCTGCCCGCGCAGCGCCGTGAGTTTGGCGCGACGCTCGGCGATCAGGTGGTTCTCGTCGTGCGGCGTGGTCTCGGGCGTCTGGTCGGTCATGGTCTTCGCGTTTGAGGGTTGCGGTGGGACGGGGTCGGTAAGGCGGTGCTCAGGAGCGCAGAGTACTGGCAGCGGCGGCGGTTTGCTCGCCACCGGGCGGTAGCCGGCTCCCGAAAGACCGGGTGACCTTGCGCACATACGCGCGCGGTCGGCCGGGTCTAGATTCGGTCGTGCGCCCTATCCGGCGGCGCGCCCACGAGGTGGATGCAGCATGTTCAAGAAATTTCTGATCGGCCTGGCGATGGTGGCGGTGGTCTGCGCCCTCGCCCGCGCCGGCCACGAGTTCGGTCAGCACCTGGCGCAGCGCGATCAGGCCAAGGTCGCCGCGACGGCCGCCCAACCCTAGAGGGGCGGCAACGCGGTCCCCAGGCGGCGGGCGACGACCGTGGTCGCGCCCGTCGCCGGCGGGGTTCAGACCGCGTCGCTGCGTTTGGAGCCCACTTCCAGGCCCGATTTCAGACTGGCCTCGACGAACTCGTCGAGGTCGCCGTCGAGCACCTTCTGGGTGTCGCTGCGCTCGATGCCGGTGCGCAGGTCCTTGATCCGGCTCTGGTCGAGCACGTAGTTGCGGATCTGGCTGCCCCAGCCGATGTCGGACTTGGTCGCCTCGACCGCGTCGCGTTCGGCGTTGCGCTTCTGGATTTCCAGCTCGTACAGCTTGGCGGCGAGCATCTTCATCGCGTTGTCGCGGTTCTGGTGCTGGCTGCGGCCGGTCTGGCAGGCCACCACGATCCCGCTGGGGATGTGGGTGATGCGCACCGCCGACTCGGTCTTGTTGACGTGCTGGCCGCCGGCACCCGAGGAGCGGTAGACGTCGGTGCGCAGGTCGGCCGGGTTGATCTCGATGTCGATGTTGTCGTCGACTTCCGGCGACACGAACACCGAGGTGAAGCTGGTGTGGCGGCGGTTGTCGGAGTCGAACGGCGACTTGCGCACCAGCCGGTGCACGCCGGTTTCGGTCTTGAGCCAGCCGTAGGCGAAATCGCCCTCGACCCGCAGCGTGGCCGACTTGATGCCGGCGACGTCGCCGCCGCTGGCTTCCATCAGTTCGGTCTTCCAGCCGCGCGACTCGCACCAGCGCAGGTACATGCGCAGCAGTATTTCGGCCCAGTCCTGGGCCTCGGTGCCGCCAGCGCCGGCCTGAATGTCGACGAAGGCGTTGCACGCGTCCATCTTGCCGGAGAACATGCGCCGGAACTCGAGCTTCTCGACTTCCTTGGCGTAGCCCTCGACGTCCGCCACCACAGCCTGCGCGGTGGACTCGTCGTCCTCCATCTCGGCCAGTTCCAGCAGTTCGCCGGCGCCGACCAGGCCGTCGGTGAGGTTGCGGATGCCGTCCACGACCTTTTCCAGCGAGGCGCGCTCGCGGCCCAGGCCCTGGGCGCGCTCGGCGTCGTTCCAGATGTCGGGGTTTTCGAGTTCGCGGTTTACTTCTTCTAGACGTTCGACCTTGCTGTCGTAGTCAAAGATACCCCCTGAGCGAATCCAGCCGTCCGGTGAGGTCGGCGATGCGCTGGCGGACGGGATTGAGTTCGATCATGTCCGGTGGTTTTGATGCGGATGAACCGGCGATTCTAGCAGGCTCGGCGGCGTGGCCGGCTGCGGCTGCGGTGCGCAGGGCCGGGAGCGGCCCAGGACCGTCCCGACGCCGCCCTGGGCGGCGCCGGGCGTGGCGCTCACTTCACCTCGAACTCGCCGACCAACACCGTTTCCGACTGCTGCTTCAGGCGCAGGGTCACGCGCTGATCCTGCTGGCGGGCGGTGCCGAAGCCAGTGCTCAGCCACAGCTGCAGCGTGGTGGCGCCGGTGACCAGTTGCTGGCGGTCGCCATAGAAGTTGGCTTCGACCTTGTACTTGCCGGGCTTAGCGTCGCGCAGCATGAATTCCTCGGGGCCGTAGCCGCCGGTGAAGTCGTTGGAGATGCGCCCGCCCTGGTAGGTCAAGGTGTGCTGGTAGTAGCAACGCTCGCCGTTGGGGTCGGTCACCCACAGGTCCATGTCGGAGTTGTCGCTGTCCCAGCTCAGCACCGCACGCAGGTCCAGCGGCAGATTGCGCAGCAGGCGCTTATCCATCGCCGAGGTGTCCAACGGTCGGCCCGAGGTCGCCACGATCGCGTTGAGTTCGTTGAGCGCGATCAAGGCCACGCCGTCGAAACGGCTGTCCCAGGTTCGGCTCACCACCTGGTAGAGACTGTCGATGGCCGGCTGATAGTCGCGCGCGGCCGCATGGGCCAGGCCGAGGTCGCGGAAGCTTTGCGGCTCCTCTTCGGCCAGCCGCACCACGCGCTCGAACAGCGGCACCGCCAGCGTCGGCTCGTCGGCCTGCAGCAGGCGATAGCCGAGCACGCGCAGGATGTGGCGGTTCTCCAGGTCCAGTTCGGCCAGGTTGGACAGCACCCGCAGCGCCAGTGCGCGCTGCTTCTTCTCCAGCAGCACGTCGGCCACGTCCAGGTAGAACGCGGTGCTGGCGGCATAGCCGTCGCGCTCGTCCAGGTAGATCGCGTAGGCCTGCTCCGGCCCGGCCTTGCGCAGGCGCGCGGCGTACGGCGAATCGGGCTTCCAGGCCTGCAGGGCGATGGTCGCGCCGCGGCCTTCGCCGCCGTCGCCGGCCTCGCCCTTGGGCGCGGCCTCGGGCTCCAGATCCTCGGCGCTGATGCGCGCGCCGGTGACTTCGATCCGCTCCAGGCTCTGCGACGCCGCGTCCGCCGCCGCCACTTCGCGCACCGCGCTGGGCGCGGGTGCGGCCATCGGCATCGGCGGCGCGTAGGCGTAGCCGTCGGCCTCGGCCGAGGGAGCGGCGACCGTACGTTCGGGCTGCGGCGGCCGACCCTTGGGCCAGGTCTTCTGCCACCACTGCACGGTGCCCTCGAACTGCGCCGCGATCTGGTCCAGATGCGAGCGACGCGCCGCATCGCGTTGCGCGAACTGCGCGGACTTGAGCCGGTCGAACTCGGCGCGCAGCTCGGCCGGCGGCAGGATGTCGTACTGCAGATAGTCGGCGACCGCTTCCAGCACCAGCAGCGAACTCTCGGGCGTGACCAGGCCGAACTGCTGGCTCAGGCGCGCGATGGCGGCGCGATTGAGCTCCGGTTCGGCGCCCAGCGCACGCACCCGGTAACCCGCCCACAGGCGCGCCGCGTAGGCGCTGTCCGGCGCGTCGGCGCCGATGGTCAACGGCTGCGGCGACTGGCCGGCGAAACCCAATGTCAGTGTCGCGCTCGGCGCGGTCAGGCGCCCGGCCACGCGCAGCACGCCATCCTGGGGATAGGCGGATTCGGCGACCAGGTCGGTCGCGCCCAGCGCTTCCAGGTCGGCAAGGCGCGCGTCGGCCGCCAACAGTTCGCGCGCGCCGCTCTCGATCGCGCCCGGGGTCTGCCAGGCGATCAGACGGCCGCCGTGGCCCTCGGCCAGCGCGCTCAGGCGCGCGCTGTCGGCGGCGTTGCCGGCGGAATTGATCGCGTACAGACGCTGGCCGCGGCCCAGTTCGGGGAAACGGCGCTGGCCGTAATTGAACAGGCCGTCGCTGACCAGCAGGTATTCCTCGACCTCGGCCTGCGGCGTCCAGCCGCCGGGGTCGGTGGCGCCGTCGTAGACCGTGGCCTTGAGCGCGTCGCGCAGCGCGCGCCAGTCGCCGCCCTGGACGCGGAAATCGCCCGCGTCCTCGGCGCGGTCGCGCAGGCGGATCAGGCGCACCTGGGCGTCGCCGAGGGCGGCGAAGTAGCGATCCAGCAGCGCCAACTCGCCGGCCAGATCGCGCTTGCGGCCGGAGGCCGAGCTGTCCCACACCAGGCCCACGCGCTGGGGCAACGGGCGCTGGGCGACGCTCGCGGCCACCGGCACCTCGGCGAGAAAGTAGTGCTGGCCGTCGACGCTCTGGGTGTAGACCTGCGCCGATTCGGCGCGGGCGAAACGCAGGCCCAAGCCGCCGCCGACCAGCTGCGCGCGTTCGATCCGGGCGCGGTAACCGCCCTGGCCGTCGCGCTTGAAATCGACCCGGCCGAAACCGCTGTCGACCCGCGGCGCCGAGGCGCCGCGCGCGATCACCCGCAGGTCCACCGCATCGGCGCCGCGCGCGTAATCCAGCGGCAGCCGCAAACGCCGGCCGTCGCGGTCCGGGCGCAAGGCCTCGACATAGCTCAGGCGCACCCGGCGGGTGCCCTGGGCCGGGATCGGATACACGCGCAGGCGGAAGTGATTGCCCTCGGTCTTCTCCAGCAGGGCCGGATCGACCCCGCGCCGTTCGATCGACTCGAACACCGCCTGCCCCTGCGCCTTGGGCACCGGCACGGCCGCGCGCATGCGGCCGTCGATATCCAGCGCGAACGCGCTGATCTGCTGGCCTTCGTGCAGCGGAAACTGCAGCTCGCCTTCCAGCGGCCGCGCGTTGGGATTGCGGAACGTCAGCTCGACCGTGGTCTGGGCCAGCCCGCCGTTGAGCTCGACCTCGACCGCGGCCGTCTCCAGCACGATCGGCCGCTCGGCGCCGGGCGCGCGCATCAGCGGCGGCGCGGTGACCGAACCCCGGTCCGGCGGACCGATGACCTGGGCGGCGACCGCTCCGCTCAGCCCCAATAGCAGGCACACATGCAAGACATAGGAACGCACCGGTGGTCTCTCCTGGATTGGTCGTCGATCACGCCTGCTGGTAGCCAACGCGCGCGCACGCTGAACGGGGTTGAGTCGCCACTCAATCCCTCCAGGCACGGCACTCTTGTCAGCCCCTCGCCTACCTTAAGGCCTGCCGCCCGGTCGCGGGCCGGACGCGCGTCCGACCCGGCGAGGCCGGATCCCCGGGCGCAGGGAGGCCCTTTCTAAAAATGTTACTTACGTCTCATTTAATGAGTGTTTACCCAGACTCCAAGCGCGCTGCCGCCCGCCGGCGCTCCGCCATGATCCCAGCAGCCCCGCCGATGCGAGGGCACAACGGACTACTTCATCAGCACACTGGGAGCCAGACGCAATGACACGTAAAGGCATGCTTCGCTACGCGCTGTTGGCCGCTATTTCCGCCACGACCGCCACCGCCTCGGCGGCGGAAATGAGCGCCGCGCCGGTCACCGCCAAGCCCATGGCCAGCGCCTTGGGCGGCGCCGATTTCGCCACCGGCCTGAAGGTCCGATCGCAGCGCGCAGTCGACCTGGGCCTGCCCGATGCGGCCAGCCTGAAGGCCTTGCGTACCCGCCGCGCCGATCAGTACAAGCACGGCCAGCCGATGGAAATCGGCTACGCCCGCAACGTCGGCCGCAGCCGCGTCGATCTGACCAGCCTGGACTGGGAAGCCCTGCCCGACGGGTCCCACGGCGCCCGCTTCACCCTGACCTCGACCCAAGCCGTCGCCCTGCGCGCTGGCCTGCTGCTGCGCCCCACGCGCAAGAACGGCGGCGATCCCGCCGCGGTGACCCTGCGCTTCGCCGGCAGCGACGGCCGCGTCTTCACCGACAACGGCCGCAACTACAGCGGCGACGAAGCCGGCTGGTCGCCGACCGTGGCCGGCGACACGCTGACCGTCGAAATCGTGCTCGCGCCGGGCCAGCGCCCGGACGGCTTCGACCTGAACGTGCCGCAGTTGTCGCACCTGGACGTGGACCCGGCGTCGAACACGCGCGATCTGTCCAAGGCCAGCGGCGTCGGCGCCAGCGGCGCCTGCGAAAAAGACATCGTCTGCCGCGTCAACCCGACTCCGGGCTTCCTGGCGGCCAGCAAGTCGGTGGCGCGCATGGTCTACACCGCCAAAGGCAAGTCCTACCTGTGCACCGGCACCCTGCTCAACAACAACAACTCGCCCAAGCGCCAGCTGTTCTGGACCGCGGCCCACTGCATCAGCACCCAGAGGGTCGCCGACACGCTGCAGACCTATTGGTTCTTCGATGCCACCGCCTGCAATAACGACACCGCCAACCCGGGTGCGGTGACGCTGACCGGCGGCGCCTACCTGCGTCACGCCAACACCACCCGCGACACGTCGCTGCTCGAGCTGAAGACCGCGCCGCCCACCGGCGCCTACTACGCCGCCTGGAACAGCAGCGCCATCACCGTCAACGGCACCGCGATCGAAGGCATCCACCATCCGGCCGGCGATCTGAAGAAGTACTCGCTGGGTTCGGTGACCAGCCTGTCGTACACGCTGGACGGCAAGTCGCCGCTGACCCGCGTGGCCTGGAACACCGGCGTCACCGAGGGCGGCTCCTCGGGCTCGGCGCTGTTCACCATCGCCGCCTCCGGCGACTACCAGCTGCGCGGCGGCCTGTACGGCGGCACCTCGTTCTGCTCGGCGCCCAACGATCCGGACGGCTACTCCCAGCTCAGCGGCGTGTGGTCCAGCATCTCGACCTACTTCGGCCCCTGATCGCGACCAGCACCGACGGCCCGCCTCTCCCGCACTGCGCGGGAGAGGCGGCGCCGCCGCGTCGCGGCGCTCAGATCTTGAAATCGTCGAACGCGATGCGTTCCTCCGCCACACCCAACTTGCGCAACAGCTGCCGCGTCGCAGCCAGCATCGCTGGCGGTCCGCACAGGTAGAACTCGCACGCGTCCAGGTCCGGATGCGCGCTCAGCAGGTGCGTATGGGTGGCCTCGTGGACCAGGCCGCGCACCAGGCCGTCGCCCCGCTCGGCTTCCTCCGACAGCACCAGGTGCCAGCTGAAATTGGCGTGGCGCCGCGCGAGCTCGGCCATCTCCTGCACGTACGGCGCTTCGCGCAAACGCCGCGCGCCGTACCAGTAGTGGATGCGCTCGGGCCCGCCCCGATCCAATCGTGCGCGAATCATCGCCCGCAGCGGCGCCATGCCCGCGCCGCCGCCGATGAAGATCTTCTCGCGCTCCCCGGGCCGCAACGCGAAGTCGCCGAAGGCGCCGCTGAAGTCGACGTCGTCGCCGGGCTTGAGCGAATACAGATAGGTCGATCCCTTGCCGAACAAGGTGCGCTTCTTGTGCTGGCCGCCGGGGCTGAATCGCGCCAGCAGGGTCAGGCACCCATCGGCCTGCTCCACCGGCAAGGCCAGCGAGTACGAACGGCGCACCGGCTCCTTGTTGTGCAGACTGGCCGGCAGATCCAGCGCGGCCCAGTCCTCGCGGTGGTGCTCGGGATAGTCGATGTCGTCGCGTCGCAGCGTGTAGTCGGGCACGTGCAGCTGCAGGTAGGCGCCGGGCTGGAATTCCGCCCCCGGTGGCGACTGCGGCCGCAGCACGATCTCGCGCAGGAACGGCGTGACCGCGTGCACCGACTCGACCGTGGCCTTGCGCTGCGTCCACAGCGCCGCCCCGCCCGCCACTTCGATCTGCAAATCGCCATCCAGGGCCAGGTTGCAGGCCAGGCGATGCCCCAGGCGCAATTTGCTTTCGGCCAGGTGGGCGCGGTCGGCGCTGCTGGGCGGCGGCGCGGCGCCGCGCACGCGCACCTCGCACAGACCGCAGCTTTGGCCGCCGCCGCAGTTCGAGGGCAGTTGCAGGCCGCTGCGGCCCATCGCCAGATAGACCGTGTCGCCGCGGTGCGATTCCAGCGAGCGCAGCTTGTCGCCGGCTTGATCGAACACCGTCAGCGCGCGCCGCAGCCGCCAGCGCGCGGGCACGAACTCGCCCAGGCGGAAGCTGGCGACCAGCAGCCACGCGCCCGACAACGCGATCCACAAACCGCCGGCCGCGGCCATGATCACCAGTGGATTGTTGAAATCCTGGCGACCGGTGTAGTCCATGATGTGCAGCATCCAGAACAGATCGAACAGGCGCCAGCTGTCGTTGCGCCGTTCCAGGATGCGGCCGTCCTGCGCCGACAGGTACACACTGGTGCCGTCGGCGTCGCCGAAATCCACCCGCCAGATCGGCCCGGCATGGCCGCGCACCTCCAGCGTCGCGCGCGGCATCCACTGCGGCGCGCCGGGACGCCCCTCGCCCACGTAATCCGCCGCGGCCAGTCGCGCGGCCAACGCGGCATCGATCTTCAGCGGCATACCGTCGCGCGCATCCACCAGCCAGGCTGCGGACTTATGGCTGAGGCGATAGACCGGCCGTTCCAGCAACCAGGCCGCATCGACGCTTTGCACCGGCTTGCCGGCCTGGGCCAGCAGTTGCGTCGGCGCCAGCGTGCGCGCGGGCCAGGCGCGCGCCTGCGCCTCGGCGTGGGCGCGATGCTGATGGCCTTGGACGGTGTCGTGATCGAGCACGCTCATCACCAGCCCGCTCGCGGTCCACAGCACGAACTGCAGCGCGACGATCAGGCCTACCCACTTATGCAGCTTGCGCATCCAGGGCGTCATGCGGGCCGCCTCCGGCTGAAGCTGTACAGCAGCAGCCACACGCCGCTGAGCGCGAAGACCAGACCCAGCCCGGACGCGATCCGCAGCAGGTTGTTGTTGACGTCGCTGCGTTCCTGGTAATCCATGATGTGGAACATCCACAGGAAGTCGAACCAGCGCCACAGGTCGTGGCGCTTGGCCAGCAACTCGCCGGTTTGCGGCGAGAGATACAGCGCGGTTTCGTTGCCGTCGGCGAACGCGACCCGCCACATCGGCACCGGTCGGGTTTTGACTTCGCTGGGCGCCTCATGCAACAGCTCGACCGAGGCGATCGGCGCCTTACCCTGATACAGCGACACCGCCAGGGCGCTGGCGGTGGCCTCGTCCAAGGGGCTGATAGGATCGCCGCTGATCGCATCGACCAGGCTCAGGCGCTCGCCCTGGCGCAGTTCGTAGACCTCGCGCTGCATGAAGCGCTTGAGCCGGAATTCGCTCAGCTGCGGGTAGCGCGCGCGCAGTTGGTCGGGGCTCAAAAACGCGCTGGCCGCCGACAGCGGCTGGGCCCGGGTATGCGCCAGATGATCGCCATGGATGATGTCGATCGAGATCGAGGTCATGTAGAGGCCGCTGATCATCCACAGCAGGGCCTGGACGCCCACCACCAGGGCGATCCATTTGTGGGCGCGACGCGCCCAGAATGCAGGTTTCATAGCGTCACCTATCGGAGTTCATGTAGTCGGCGAGTCCGCGTTCCTGCCGGCGCGCGGCCGGCAGGAACGTTCGGGTCTCACCAGCGGTAGGTGGCTTTGAGGTTCCAGCGCCGGCCCAGCAGGTCGTAGGTCATGGTGTCGGTGTTGGCGTCGGTCCAGCTCTGAATGAACGGCGGCGATTTGTCGAACAGATTGTCTACGCCGACCGAGAGATCCAGCGACTCGCTGAAGGCGTACTTCACCTGGGCGTTGTGGTAACTCAGGCTGGGCGCGCGATCGCCGATGTCGCCGCGTTCGGCGTTGATGTCGTCGGCCGAGCCGATGTACTGCACGCTGTAGGAGCCAGACCACGGACCGCGCGCCAGGGTCAGCGAGCCGAACGAACGCCACTGCGTGTAGCTGCCGCGGCCGCCGGTGATCTTGCCGGCGTAGCGGATCTCGTCGGCGCCCAGGAACGGCCGCACGTCGTAGTTCTTCAGATACGACAGGTCCCAATTCACGGTCGCGTCCCAGCCGCCCAGCGCGAATTGGTACAGCAGGCCCAGGTCGATGCCCGAGACTCGCTCGCTGGCCGCGTTGACCGGCTGCGCCGACAGGAAGTCGATCTCGCCGGTGAGCGGATTGCGGGTGAAATTGGCGTTGCTGCAGAACGGGTGGCTCAAACCCGGCGTGTTGTAGCAGACCGAAAGCTTGGTCGAACCGTCGATGCGCTGGATCGCGTGATCGATCTTGATGTTGTAGTAGTCCAGGGTCAGGGTCAGGTCGGGCAAGAAGCTCGGCGTCCAGACCGCGCCGACGGTCAGCGTCTTGGCGTCCTCCGGTTTGAGGTCCGCGTTGCCGCCCACGGTGGTCAGCACAGTGTTGCCCAATTGGGTATAGCCCACCGGCACGCCCGAGGCCTGGCAGTTCTGGTGGATCGTCGACGACGCCGGCTGGCTGCTCCAGCCGCTGCAGGGATCGGTGGTGGTGAGGTTGCCTTCGGACACGCCGCCGAACAGCTCGGGCACGTTGGGGATGCGGAACGCGGTGGCATAGGTCGCGCGCAACTTCAGCGAAGGCACCACCTGCCAATCCAGGCCGACCTTGTAGTTGGTGTCGGCGCCGAACAGGTCGTAGTCGGAATAACGCACCGCCGCGTTGAGAGTCAGCGATTCGGCCAGGGCCCTGCCCTGCAGCAAGGGCACCGCGACTTCGGCGAACACTTCCTTGGCGGTGTACTCGCCGGCGATGCGCTGCTGCTGGTTGGTGTTGGCGATGCCCAGCACGGTCAGCGGATCGGGGTCGCGCCAGCCGCGCTCCTTGCGCACTTCCACGCCGGTCGCCAAGCCGACCCAGCCGGCCGGCAGCTCGAACAGCTGGCCGCTGATGTTGGCGGTGAAGCTTTTCTGCTCGTTGCCGCCGCTGTCGCGGGTGGTGAACATGATGTAGTCCAGCACCTGCTGGGTGACGTCGCCGTAGCCCAGATAATCGGCGCAGGGAATCGCCGCGCCCGGCGCGTTGCTGCACAAGGCGGTGTTCAAGGTCTGATCGACGCGGTCCAGGTTGGCGACGTTGTTGGAGCCGTCGATGCCGGTGTTGCGCCCCCAGTTCAGCGCCGCCGACCAGTCCCAGCCCACGCCGAGCTTGCCGTCCAGGCCCAGCACCACGCGGAAGGTGTCGGTCTCCTGGTAGAACTCGCGCACGCCGGCCTCCTGCAAACGACGGCGCTGCAGCAGCAGGTTCTGTCCGGTCGGGTTGGTCGGATGGTTGGCGGCGATGTTGATCGGCCGGTACTGGCCGATCGCGCCCGGCGTGGCGAGCTGGTTGGAACGCCGGTTGGTGTACATCAGCTCGGTGAACAGGCGCAGGTCGTCGTTGAGGTTCAGATTGCCGAAGCTGCTGAAGCTCAGGCGCTTGATCGGGTTGACCGCGTTGAGATACGGGTTGCTGTTGTAGTTGTGCTTGGCCGGCGAATAGGTCTCGTAGAAATCT
Source organism: Lysobacter sp. Root916 (assembly GCF_001429785.1). Taxonomy (GTDB): domain Bacteria; phylum Pseudomonadota; class Gammaproteobacteria; order Xanthomonadales; family Xanthomonadaceae; genus Lysobacter. Next base: position 1,277,107 of record NZ_LMJF01000001.1, read on the forward strand.
CCGTCGCCGTTGGGATCCTGGTTGAAGTTCACCCGGCGCCCGTCGGCTAGCACGGCGCGGCCGCCGATGGTGGTCGAGCTGCCCACGCAGACCAGTTGGCCGTTGGACTCGCCCAGGCCGCAGGGCGCGCGATCGGCCATGTTGACCGAGCCACCCTCGGTGTAATTGACCGCGGCCATGATCGAGCCGCGCTCGCCGCTCATGCCCCAGGTCAGATCGACCGCGGTCTCATCGCCATCGCCCTGGAAGGTCTGGCCGTAGCGCAGCGAGGCTTCGACGCCGTCGAACTTCTTCTTGGTGATGATGTTGACCACGCCGGCCACCGCGTCGGCGCCGTAGATGGCCGAAGCGCCGTCCTTGAGCACCTCGACGCGCTCGATCAGGGCGATCGGGATCACGTTGAGATCGACCGAGCTGTTGGCGCCGGTGCCGCCGTTGACGATACGGCGGCCGTTCAACAGCACCAGGGTGCGGTTGATGCCGAGGCCGCGCAGATTGACCTGGGTGGTGCCGTAGCCGTTATCGGCCCAATAGGCATTGGTCTGATTGCCGGCGAAGCCCGCGGCCGCGGGCAAACGTTGCAGCAAGGTGTCGACCGAGATCGCGCCGGAGCGCTGGATCGCTTCGCGGTCGATCACCGTGACCGGACCGACGCCGGAAATCTGGGCGCGCTTGATATGGCTGCCGGTCACGGTGACCGTATCGATGGTGGTCGCTTCCTGCGCGGGGCTGTCGTCCGTGGGGTCGATCGGTGCGGCGGTTTGAGCGTTGACGGCCTGGCATAGGCCCGCGGACAGCATCAGGCCTATCGCGGCGGCGAGGTGGTTGCGCTTGCAGTACATGGAATTCCCCGAACGGTTCTGGATCTGGTGTCGAACGCCCACGGCGACGCCCGCGCGGATGCGCGCACGCGAAGCTGGAAGCGACGGAGACCACCACGCAGGTGGTCGGACCGGATCAGGCGATCGGAGGTCGGAATACGCCGGTAGCGGCTGCGGGGGCGGCGGACACCGGCGCCAACGCCACGGGTTGGTCGGCGAGACGGTGCTGGGCCGCGAACGGCACGCTGTGGATTACCGCCAACACCGGGAAGGCGCAGGCGCAGCAACCCGAACCGGTGCCGCAATCGCAATCGCGATGCGGCGAACCGCCTTCGCGATGCGGAGTCTGCTCTTCGCAGTCTTCGTCCGCCACCACTGCCGCGGCGGCTTCGGCGGACACCGCGGCGGCGACGCCCTCGGTGGCCATGACGCTGGAACTCCACAGCGACAGCGTGCCTTCGAGGCAGAACGCCACGATCAGCAGGCAACGCAGCAATGTGCCGTAGGAGAACATAGGTTCGCAGCGTACGAGGACCCCGCAATCAAATAACATGTGGAAAAAGCGTGTGTCAACCGCGTGACGCGGACCGCACGCATTCACTATTTGCCGCAACAGGCGACTCGCCGGCGCGCATGCGGCGCGAGGCGATGAGGCCCAGTCGCACCGGCAAGGACGCGGGCGCTCAGCCGCCGCCGGCGTCGGAAAAATGCGCCGCCAACGCCAAACGCAAGGGATTGCCCGGGTCCGACAACAGTTTCACCGTGAGCGCCAGACAGATCACCACCAACACCGGCCGCACCGCGCGCGCGCCGAAACGCATCGCCGCGTGCGCACCGACCTGCCCGCCCGCAACGCTGGCCAGGGCCATCGCCAGTCCGACCGTCCACAGCACATGCCCGCCGGCGATCATCACCGCCAACGCGGCCAGATTGCTGGCCAGGTTGAAGAACTTGGTCTGCGCGGTCGCGCGCACCACGCCCAGGCCGCCCAGCGCGACCAGGGCGGTCGCCATGAACGAACCGGTGCCGGGCCCGAAGAAGCCGTCGTAGACGCCGATCAGCGCGATCAGCGCCGCCAGCGCGTACGGGCCGATGCGCTGATGGCTGTCCTGATCGCTCATGCGCGGCGCGAGCAGGAAGTAGGCCGCCATTGCGATCAGCAACAAGGGAATCACGCCGCTGAGGAATGACGGGTCCATGCGCTGCAGCAGCCAGGCGCCGCCGGCCGATCCCACGAACGCGCCCAGCGCGGGCAAGGCGTAACGCCGGAAATCGATATGGCCCTTGCGCGCGAACGCGAACACCGCGCTAGAGGTGCCGATCGCGCTTTGCAGTTTGTTGGTGGCGATGGCCGCCACCGGCGGGATGCCCACCGCCATCAGCGCCGGAATCGTCAGCAACCCGCCGCCGCCGGCCAGCGCGTCGATGGCGCCCGCGACGAAGGCCACGGCCATGAGAAAGGCGATGACCTCGGGCGAGAACTCCATCGACGGCGCACCTGGATCGGGGAGCGCATTGTCTCCGCTACGGACCGCACTGGAAAGAAGGCCGTTGCGCGGCCGTCGTCGGCTAAGCCGGCTCGCGGTGCACTATCACCAACTGGATCACATCGCCGCCACGGTAGTCGTCCGGTTCCAGCCGATAAGCGATGCGCACGCGCGCCGGCGGCGGATCGCCGTGCCAGCCGCCGAACTCGATCGCGTTCAAGCGCCGGCCTTGATGGCCCAGTTCCAGCTTGAGATGACGCTCGCCGACCACGCGCCAACCCAGCACGGGGAACTCGCCGTCGAACTGCGGTTCCGGAAAGCCCTGCCCCCACGGCCCGCCGTCGCGCAGCGATTCGGCGCTGGCGCGGTCGAACTCGCCCGCGCCGAGCTCGCCGTCGCTGAGCACGTCGGCCTGCAGCAGTTCCGGTGTGAGCGACGCACCCGCGCAGCGTTCGAATGCGGCGCGGAACGCGTCGAGAGCGTCGCGGCGCAGCGACAGCCCCGCGGCCATGGCATGACCGCCGAAGCGTTCGATCAGCTCGGGATGCTGCGCGGCCACGTCAGCCAGCGCGTCGCGGATGTGGAAGCCGGGGATGGAGCGCGCCGAACCGCGCAGCGCGTCGCTGCCGGGTTCGGCCGGCGCGAACGCGATCACCGGGCGGTGCAGGCGCTCCTTCATCTTGGACGCGACCAGGCCGACCACGCCCGGATGCCAATCTTCGTCGAACAAACAGACCGCGAACGGTACGGCCTTGGCATCCAGCGCGACTTTGGCGAACGCGGCCGCGGCCTCGTCGGTCATCTGCTGCTGCACCGCGCGTCGTTCGGCGTTGATCTCGTTAAGACTGTGGGCGATCTCGCGCGCCTGCGCCTCGTTCTCGGTCAGCAGGCATTCGATGCCCAAGGCCATGTCTTCCAGACGACCGGCGGCGTTGAGGCGCGGCGCCAGCGCATAGCCGATGTCGGCCGCGGTCAGACGGCGCGCATCGCGTTGCGAGACCTCGATCAGGGCGCGCAGGCCGGCGCCGCCCTGCCCCGCGCGCAGCCGGCGCAAGCCAGCGGCCACCAGGGCGCGGTTGTTCGCGTCCAGCGGCACCAGGTCGGCGACGGTGCCGACCGCGACCAGATCCAGCAATACCTGCAAGTCCGGCCCATTGCCTTCGCAGCGCCCCTGCGCGCGCAGCGCGCGGCGTAGCGCCAGCAGCACGTAGAACATCACGCCGACGCCGGCCAGGGCTTTGCTGGGAAATGCATCGCCGGGCAGGTTCGGATCGACGATCGCGTCCGCGGGCGGCAGGCGTTCGCCGGGCAGATGGTGGTCGGTGACCAGCACCTGCCAGCCGCGCGCCTTGGCCGCGGCGATGCCGGCGTGGCAGGCGATGCCGTGATCGACGGTGACCAGCAGATCGGGTTGCAGCGCGGCCAGTTCGTCCACCAGCGCCGGCGACAGGCCGTAGCCGTGCACCATGCGGTTGGGCACCGCATGCGAGACCCGGCGCGCGCCGAGCATGCGCAGTCCGCGCACGCCGACCGCGCAGGCGGTGGCGCCGTCGCAGTCGAAGTCGCCGACCACGACGATGTGGCGATCCTGGGCGATCGCATCGGCGAGCAAGGCGGTGGCGGCGTCCAGGCCGCCGAGTCCGTCGGGCGGCAGCAATTGGGCCAGGCGCGGCTGCGCCTGTTCGATCGCGAACGCGCCGCGCGCGGCATACACGCGCCGCAGCAGCGGCGACACGCTGTCGGGCCAGGCGCCGGGGTCGGCGATCTGGCGGCGGCGCAGGCGGGCGGGTTCGGTCATGCGCGCGCGGTCATGCTTGCAGCGAACGCAGCGGCTTGCGCCAGAAGCGCCAGCGCTGCGCGCGCGCGAGTTCGTAGGCTTCGCTGCCGCCGAATTCCAGCGCGATCCGGCTCACTCGGCCGGCATCGAGTTCGGCGCTCAACGGCGTCAGCCAGTCGCGCTCCAAGGCTTGCAGGTCGCGTGCGCGGCGCAGATCGACCGCCAGGTCGCCCTCGCCCGCGCTCCAACGCGGCGGCAGCGCCGTGGCCTGGACGCCGGCCAGCGCGCCCAGCGCGGTCAGGGCCTCGTCGTCGCTGCAGATGCGCGCGTAGGCGCTGCGCACGTGATCGGGCAGCAGCCCCGCGCCCCAGAACCACAGCGAGTTCACCGGCGCCTGGCCGGCGGCGATGCGCTGGGCGTTGCGTGGGTGGTTGTGCAGCGTCACCTGCGCTTCGCTCAGCAGCGAGCGCCAGCGCCGGCCTTCGGGACTCTGGTCGGCCGCGTCCGGCAGGTGTTCGAACAAGTCGGCGCCGAGCACGGTTTCCGGGCTGGCGAAGCTCGGCAGCTTGGCGCCTTGCGGCAGGCGCAGGTACCAGCGCGAGGGCCGCGGCGCGTCGATCGGAAAACCGGCATCGCCGAACAAGGGCTTGAGCGTGCGCAGGAAGTCGGCGGCCTCCGCCTCGTCCAGGCCCAGGGCCTGGCCGTAGGCGAGCAGGCGCGCGCCGTTGAGGTCGGGTCGCACATAAGCCGGATCGGCGCGCATCCAGGCCGCGTGGGCGGCATCGCGGGCGTCGCGCTGGCGGGTGGCCGCGGCCACCGGCCAACCGCGCGGCAGCACGTCGAGCACGCGCGCGAGCGGATCGCCGCTGCGCGCGATCCGGTCGGCGCGCGCGAGCCGGCGGCCCAGGTCCTCGGACAGGCGCTGGCCGCCGAAGCGCTCGCGCTCGGGCAGCAGCAGGGTCGCGGTGGTCGGAGTCATGCGCGGCCTCGCGGTCGCGGCCTGCTCAGCCGGCGTAGCTGACGCCGACGATTTCGTACTCGTGGGTGCCGCCCGGCGCCTCGATGACGACGCTGTCGCCCTCGTGCTTGCCGATCAGGGCGCGCGCGACCGGCGAGGAGATCGCGATCAGTCCTTGCTTGATGTCGGCTTCCAGGTCGCCCACGATCTGGTAGGTGCGTTCTTCGTCGGTCTCGACATCGGCCAGCTCGACGGTGGCGCCGAACACGATCTTGGAACCGGCGTTGAGGGTGGACACGTCGATCAGCTGAGCATGCGAGAGCTCGGACTCGAGCTGCTTGATGCGGCCCTCGATGAAGCTCTGCTGCTCGCGCGCGGCGTGATACTCGGCGTTCTCCTTGAGGTCGCCGTGCGCGCGCGCTTCCGCGATCGCGTTGATCACGGCCGGTCGCTTGACCGACTTCAACTCTTCCAGTTCCGCGCGCAGGCGCTGGGCGCCCTTCACCGTGATCGGTGCTCTCATCTCATCGTTCCTCGTGCCGGCCGGGGGCCGGTCGCTTCCGTTTGCAAAGTTCGATTGTGCCGCGAACGCGGCCGCTTGGCACCCCATCGGGCGCCGGCGGGAAAATCCCTCGAAATCGGGCGCGAAACCCGCGCTCGGCGCACGGGCCGCCGGGACGCGGAGCGGTTCCGCGTCCCGTGCCGGCTCAGGCCGCGCCCTGGATCTGCGCGTGCAGCTCCTGCAGCGACCACACCGGGCCCTGGCCGCGGTAGTCCAGCGAGTTCACCAGCGCGCGCGCGCCGGACACCGTGGTCGAATACGTGATGCGCGCCTGCAGCGCCTCGCGGCGGATCGAGAACGAGTCCGAGATGGCCTGGCGGCCTTCGGTGGTGTTGATGATGTAGACGATCTCGCCGTTCTTGATCAGGTCGACCACGTGCGGGCGGCCCTCGGTGACCTTGTTGACCACTTCGCAGGCCACGCCGTGGCCGCTGAGGAAGGCCTGGGTGCCGCTGGTGGCGACCAGGGTATAGCCGCGGCGCACCAGTTCCTGCGCCACCGTCAGCACGCGCTGCTTGTCCGGATCGCGCACCGAGACGAACACCTTGCCCACCGGCGGCGCCTTGATGCCGCCGGCTTCCTGGGCGCGCGCCATGGCCGCGCCGAAGTTCTTGCCCACGCCCATGACCTCGCCGGTGGAGCGCATCTCCGGCCCGAGGATCGGGTCCACGCCCTGGAACTTGGCGAACGGGAAGATCGCTTCCTTGACCGAGTAGTAGTCCGGCACGATCTCTTCCAGCGCGCCCTGCGAAGCCAGGGTCTGGCCGACCATGCAGCGCGCGGCGATCTTGGCCAGCGGCATGCCGGTGGCCTTGGACACGAACGGCACCGTGCGCGAGGCGCGCGGGTTCACTTCGATCAGGAAGATGGTGTCGCGGCCTTCGGCGTCGGTCTGGATCGCGAACTGGGTGTTCATCAGGCCCACGACCTTGAGCGACTTGGCCAGCGCCACGACCTGCTTGCGCAGCTCGTCCTGGGTCGCCGGCGACAGCGAATACGGCGGCAACGAGCAGGAGGAGTCGCCGGAGTGCACGCCGGCCTCTTCGATGTGCTCCATCACGCCGCCGATCAGCACGTGGCCTTCGCGGTCGGCGATGATGTCGACGTCGACCTCGACGGCGTTGTCGAGGAAGCGGTCCAGCAGCACCGGCGAGTCGTTGGAAACCTTGACCGCGTCGCGGATGTAGCGGGTGAGGTCGGCGTCGGAATAGACGATTTCCATGGCGCGGCCGCCCAGCACGTAGCTCGGGCGCACCACCATCGGATAGCCGATCTGGCCGGCCAGCAACAGCGCTTCCTCGGGATTGCGCGCGGTACGGTTGATCGGCTGCGCCAGGCCCAGCTCCTGGACCAGCTGCTGGAAGCGCTCGCGGTCCTCGGCAAGATCGATGCTGTCCGGGCTGGTGCCGATGATCGGCACGCCGTTGGCTTCCAGCGCGCGCGCCAGCTTCAGCGGGGTCTGGCCGCCGTACTGCACGATCACGCCCTTGGGCTTCTCGAGGTCGGCGATCTCCAGCACGTCTTCCAGCGTCAGCGGCTCGAAGTACAGGCGGTCGGAGGTGTCGTAGTCGGTCGAGACCGTTTCCGGGTTGCAGTTGACCATGATGGTTTCATAGCCGTCCTCGCGCAGGGCGAGCGCGGCATGCACGCAGCAGTAGTCGAACTCGATGCCCTGGCCGATGCGGTTGGGGCCGCCGCCGAGCACGATGATCTTGTCACGGTTGGTCGGCTGGGCCTCGCACTCGTCCTCGTAGGTCGAGTACATGTAGGCGGTGGTGGTGGCGAACTCGGCCGCGCAGGAGTCCACGCGCTTGTACACCGGGCGCACGCCGAAGGCGCGGCGCAGGGTGCGCACGGCGGTCTCGTCGGTGCCGGTGAGCTGAGCGATGCGCGCATCGGAGAAGCCCATGCGCTTGAGCGCGCGCATGCGGGCCTTGTCCAGCGAAGCCAGGCCGGCCTCGGCGAGCTTGCGTTCGGCGGCGATCAGTTCCTCGATCTGGTCCAGGAACCAGGGATCGACGAAGGACAGCGCGTGCACGTCCTCCACGCTCATGCCGGCGCGGAAGGCGTCGCCGATATGGAACATGCGCTCCGGGCCCGGCTCCTTCAGCTCGCGGCGCAGCTTGGCCATGTCGGTGTCGCTGGACAGGTCCAGGCCGGTCGGGTCGAGGCCGACCTTGCCGGTCTCCAGACCGCGCAGGGCCTTGTGCAGCGATTCCTGGAAGGTCCGGCCCATCGCCATGACTTCACCGACCGACTTCATCTGCGTGGTCAGGCGCGCGTCGGCCTGCGGGAACTTCTCGAAGGCGAAGCGCGGAATCTTGGTGACCACGTAATCGATGGTCGGCTCGAACGAGGCCGGGGTGGCGCCGCCGGTGATCTCGTTGCGCAGTTCGTCCAGGGTGTAACCGATCGCCAGCTTGGCGGCGATCTTGGCGATCGGGAAGCCGGTGGCCTTGGAGGCCAGCGCAGAGGAACGCGACACGCGCGGGTTCATCTCGATCACGACCACGCGACCGTTCTGGGCGTTGATGCCGAACTGCACGTTGGAGCCGCCGGTGTCGACGCCGATCTTGCGCAGCACCGCGATCGAGGCATCGCGCAGGCGCTGGTATTCCTTGTCGGTCAGGGTCTGCGCCGGCGCGACCGTGATCGAGTCGCCGGTGTGCACGCCCATGGCGTCGAAGTTCTCGATCGAGCACACGATGATGCAGTTGTCCGCGGTGTCGCGGACCACTTCCATCTCGAACTCCTTCCAGCCCAGCACCGACTCCTCGACCAGGATCTCGTGCACCGGCGACAGCTCGAGGCCGCGCTTGGCGATATCCTCGAACTCTTCCTTGTTGTAGGCGATGCCGCCGCCGCTGCCGCCCAGGGTGAAGCTGGGACGGATGATGGTCGGGTAGCCGACCCGGGTCTGGATATCGACCGCCTGCTCGAAGCTGCGCGCGACTTCGGCCTTGGGGCATTCCAGGCCGATCTCGGCCATCGCCACGCGGAACAGCTCGCGGTCCTCGGCCATGCGGATGGCTTCGCGCTTGGCGCCGATCAGCTCGACGTTGTACTTCTCCAGCACGCCGTTGTCGGCCAGGTCCAGCGCGCAGTTCAGCGCGGTCTGGCCGCCCATGGTCGGCAGCAGCGCGTCGGGCTTTTCCTTGGCGATGATCTTCTCGACCGTCTGCCAGTTGATCGGCTCGATGTACACGGCGTCGGCCATGTTCGGGTCGGTCATGATGGTGGCCGGATTGCTGTTCACCAGCACCACGCGATAACCCTCGTCGCGCAGCGCCTTGCAGGCTTGCGCGCCCGAGTAGTCGAATTCGCAGGCCTGACCGATCACGATCGGCCCGGCGCCGATGATCAGGACGGTTTTGATGTCGGTGCGCTTGGGCATTGTGTCACTCGAGGATCGTGGAAGGCGGTACGTCGCAAGTGGTCATCGCGCCGAGCATCAGCTTCAGCACCAGACGGGTGCCGATGCTCTTGCCGGCGTCGCTGTTCTCCTGCGCCGTCTTGGAGGGATCGAAGGCTTCGCCGATGCCGACCAGCTCGCGCAGCGGCGCGTGCTTGGGCTCGGTGATGAAATCGATGAAGGACAGCATCTGATCGGCCTTCATCTTCTTCATCACTTCGGTCGTTTCGACCTTCTTGCCGGTCTGGGCTTCATTGACCCCGGCATTGATGAAATCGGAGAACACGCTGGCGGCGCCGCCGTTGAGCAGGGCCAGGTCGGCGTCGGCGCGGCCGGGATTGGCCTTGACGTACTCCAGGGCCTGGGCGCGCTTACTGCGGCGATAGCCGTCGGTGGACAGCTCGTTACGCAGGCAGCTCAGCTTGGCCGGCTCGACCTTGTCGGCCTTGCCTTGCAGCGGCCACTCGGGGTCGCCGGCGGCGGCATCGTCGAGGATCTTGCCGAACGGCAGCATCTGCATCATCACGTCGGCCAGCTTGTCGGCCTGGGCCTGCGCGTTCTGGGCGCTGGCGACGATAGGAAGCAGCGCCAGCAAAGTGGCGGCGACGACGGCATTGCAGCGAGCTTGCAGGGTCATTCCTTGTCTCCGTTGAGTGCGCGTCGCGGGTGGTGTGGTGTGTTGCATGTCAGTACAAGCGGTCCTGCCAGTCGCCCGGGGGCAACCAGGTGATCTGCTGGTTGCCGGTGGCGTCGATCGCGCCGGCGCGCACGGCGTCGCGCACGCTCAGGTTCATCGCCTGCCAGCTGTCGGCGTCGCGGCCGATGCGCGCGCCGATGCGGTTGTTGTGCGCGTCCATGGCGCGGCTGCGGTTGCCCTGCCCGTCGCGCTCCATGACACGGGTGACCCAGTCCACGATGCGCGGCGAGGTGGTGTAGGCGACCACGGCGCTGGCCAACGTGTGCCGGTAGGCGTCGGCGGGGCCGTTACGGCCGCCCGGCAGGCCGGCGGCGAAGAACTGCGAATACACCACGATCAGGACGAAGGCCGGATAGGCCGCGACCACGGCGCCGGCGATCAGCCAACGACGCCAGCGGCGCGCGGGCTTGCGCGCTGCGGTCGCGGCCTGGATCGTGGCGGCGCTCATCAGGCCTTGGGCATCTCGATGCCGCAGCGCTTGGACACGCGCTCGCTGAGCTTCTGCAGCTGTTCCGGGCTGACGTCGGTGTCGGGGAATTCGCGTTCCAGCACCTTGGCGGCCGGGCTCTGCATGAACTCCATGACCTCCATCAGCTCGTCGGCCTGCATGCCCTTGAAGAATTCGACCGCCTCGGCCTTGGGCGCGCCGTCGACGGCGTTGTCGATGTTGCCCTTGACCTGCTCGCGCATGCCGGCGACGAACTTGGCGCCGCCCTTGGTCTGGCCGAAACGGGTCCAGGCGGCGATGGTCTCGCCGTCGCCGAACAGCTGGCGGAAGGCGTCGACCATGCTGCTGCGGAATTCCGGCAGCAGCTCGCCCTTGATGCAGCCGCGTTGGCTGTCGTTGAAGACCTTGAACTCTTCGGCGTTGTCGATCTTGCCGGCGATCACGCGCTCGATCGCGACATCGAAGCCCAGCAACTGCTGGATCTGGGCGACTTCGGCATCGGTGGGCGCGGCCGCGGCGGCCGGGGCCGACCAGGCCAGACCCGCGGCCAGGACGGCGGCGAACGCGTGGAACTTCATCGTGCCGACTCCATGCTGGCGACGAAACGGTCGAACAAGGGCGCGACATCGTGCGGGCCGGGGCTGGCTTCCGGGTGGCCCTGGAAGCTGAAAGCCGGCGCGTCGCTGAGCTCGATGCCCTGGTTGCTGCCATCGAACAGTGAGCGGTGGATCACTCGCACGTTGGCGGGCAGCGTGGCCTCGTCGACAGCGAAGCCGTGGTTCTGCGAGGTGATCATGACGCGGCCGCTGTCCAGGTCCTGGACCGGATGGTTGGCGCCGTGGTGGCCGAACTTCATCTTCAGCGTCTTGGCGCCCGCGGCCAGGCCCAGCAGCTGGTGGCCCAGGCAGATGCCGAAGGTCGGCAGCTTGCGCGCCAGGAATTCGCGGATCGCGGCGATCGCGTAGTCGCAGGGCTCCGGATCGCCGGGGCCGTTGGACAGGAACACGCCGTCCGGATTCAGCGCCAGCACCTCGGCGGCCGAGGTCTGCGCCGGCACCACCGTCACCCGGCAGCCGCGCTCGGCCAGCATGCGCAGGATGTTGCGCTTGACGCCGAAGTCGTAGGCGACCACGTGGAAACGCGGTTCCGCCTGGACGAAGGCGTTGGCGTCCAGATCGAGCTGGCCGTCGCGCCACTCGTAACGCTCGCGCGTGCTGACTTCCTTGGCCAGGTCCATGCCCTTCAGGCCCGGGAACTTGCGCGCGGCCTCGATGGCCTTGGCCGCGTCGATGCCCTCGCCCGCCATCAGCGCGCCGTTCTGGGCGCCGCGATCGCGCAGCAAGCGGGTCAGCTGGCGGGTGTCGATGTCGGCGATCGCGACCACGCCGCGCTCGGCCAGCCACTGCGGCAACGCGATCTGGCTGCGCCAGTTGCTGGGGCGGCGCGGCACGTCGCGCACGATCAGGCCCGAGGCCCAGACCTGGCCGGCTTCGTCGTCCTGGTCGGTGCAGCCGGTGTTGCCCACGTGCGGATAGGTCAGCGTGACCAGTTGGCGCGCGTAGGACGGGTCGGTGAGGATTTCCTGGTAACCGGTAATGGCGGTATTGAAGACGACTTCGCCGACGCTGAGGCCGGGCGCGCCTACGGAAACGCCCTCGAATACGGTGCCGTCTTCGAGAGCGAGGATTGCGGGTTGGGTCACGGGGGTCGCCTTGGCTGCCGAGGATACTGACCCCGTCCAGCGCGCACCGGCAAAACCGGCTTGCAGCAAAACACGGACGCGGTGCGGGACCGGTCCGGCGGGCGGGGTTCAGGCGAGCGAGAATTGTACCGACGCGGGCTGCCGAACGCCAGCCGCGCAGGCCCCTTCGAAGCGGCGCCCACGCGCCCGCAAACCGGCTGTTCACCTTCGCCGTGGCGGCGCGGCCGCTGCGGCCCGGATCGGCAAACCGGCGCGGCGCCCGGTCCGTGGCGCTACGCGGAGCCTACTTCGCCCCATCGGGCCGCAGGCTGGATACGGGCGGCGCCCGCCGGGGCCTGAGCTGCGCGCTCAGCGGCTCACAGATTCGGGAACATCAGCTCGGCCAGGCCGTAGCGGCCCGGGCCTTGGCGCGCCACCTTCAACGCCGCCTCCAGCGCACCGCGCGCGAAGATGTCGCGGTTGGTCGCGCGGTGGATCAGCTCCAGGCGCTCGCCGGCGCTGGCGAACTGCACCGTGTGCTCGCCGACGATGTCGCCCGCGCGCAGGCTGGCGTAGTGCGGGTCGCGGCCGCTGCCGATCGCGACCGCCTGGCCCAGGTGCAGGGCCGTGCCCGAAGGCGCGTCCAGCTTGCGGGTGTGGTGGGCCTCGACGATGTCGCAGTCCCAACTCGGCAAGGCGGCCGAGGCGCGCCGCACCAGTTCGGTCAGCACCGCCACGCCCAGGCTGTAATTGGCCGCCCACACGATCGCGATGCGCGCCGAGGCGGCCTCGATCGCGCGGTTCTGCTCCGAGGACAGGCCGGTGGTGCCCGAAACCAGGGCGCGGCCGCGTTCGGCGCACAGCGCCAGCACCGGGTCGAAACCCTCCGGCAGGCTGAAATCGATGGCGACGTCGAACTCGGGCACGCCGCTCAATTCGCTGGCGGCGAACTGCGGCACGCCGTCGACCACGCGCTGCGCCGGCGATTTGCGCGAGACCGCGGCCACCACGCTGAGATCGTCGCGGGCCGCGGCCAGACGCAGCAGCGCCAGCCCCATGCGCCCGGAGGCGCCGTGGATCAGGAGTCGGGGGATATCGTTCATGCCGGCAGGCTACCGGCTGGGCCGGAGTTTCGACAAGCGGCGACGACGGCGCGCCGCCCTACTCGTCGTAATAGGACGTCAGCGTGCGCAGCAAGGAACGGCCGTCGGGACCGACCAGATCGGCCGCGCGCCAGCAGCGGTCCGCGCCGCTGAAGCGCAAGCGCAGCTCGCGCGACTGCGTCGGCATGCGCTCGTCGAGCACGAAGCGGTAACGCAACCGCACCACGTCCTCGGCTTCGACGAAGTACTCCGGGTCGCGGGCCTCGCCGTCTTGCGCGTCCAGCCAGGGATCGGCGTCGATCGCGCACACGCCCTCGACTTTGCAGGCCTGCTCGCGTTCCAGCAGCCGCAGCAAGGGCGGCGCGAAGGCGTCGCCCAGGGCCGCCGGCGGCTCGTTCCAGAACGTGTAGTGATGCCGAAACCAGGCCTGCGCGGCGGCCAACGGCGTCTCGCCCAGGCAGGCCGCGTGCGCGGGCGCAGCGAGCGCGTAGGCGGCGATGAGCGCCAGTGTCCGTTTCATAAAGCGTCCTGATTGGGGTAACGATCGCCACGCGACGCGCACACGCGGGTCTGGCCTGGACGCCCACGGCGCGAACGACCGCGCACGCTCATTCATACCAGCGCCACGCATGCAGCAGCGCATCGGCTTGAGCGGGCCCCTGCCCCAGGAACTCGGCCAGCGCGTCGCGCACGCTCGTGCGCGCCTGCGGCCGCAACTCGTAATCCTCGTCCAGTGCCGACTCGCCCAGCGCGGCGTAGGTGTTGGCCACGGTCGCCAGCGCGCCGAACGCGGTGGCCAGATCGTCGGCGATCGGGCGCGGGTTCCAGTCGCCGCCGGCCAGGTCGAACGACACCGCACCGCTGATCAGGTCGTAGATGAAGGGATGGCTGCCCTCCATCGCCACCACCAGCCATTCGTCCTTCCAGCCGCGCAGGCGCTCGCCGCTGAGCCCATGCCAGCGATAGCCGGCCTGGCGCGCCCATAGGTTCTGCAGCGGCGGGATCGACACCGGATTGCCGCCGCAGGCCAGATCCAGACCGAGCGGGCCGACCGACGCGTGGCGGACGCCGCCCCAGGGGCCGACCTCGCGATAGAAGTCCAGCAAGGCCGGCGGCAGCGCGAACTCGCCCTGCCAGTCCGATGCCGGCTGCGCGCGCAACTCGCCCCAGGGCGCCAGCAAGGGCCGGATCGCGGCATAGCTAGGCGGCATGCGGCCTCCCGGCGGCGGGAGCGGCGCGCAGCGTGGACAGGCCGGTCCGCCTCATGCGTCGGCGACCTCGGCCGAACCCCAACCCTGCTGCGCGGCGTACTCGTGCAGACGTTGCAGCATCGCCGCGGCCGCGGCGGCGCGGCTGAGTTCGACGTGGAAGCGGGCCTGCGGCAGTTGCGGATCCCATTCGCTGCCGCGCACCCGGCAGACCACGCCGTCGCGCTGGCCTTCCCAGTAGAAATCGTAGGACTGGTTCGGCCCATGACGCTCGATCAGACGCTGGCGGGCGATGCCCAGCACGTTGAACAGGCGGCTGGCGCCCGCCTGCAGGCCGCAAGCGTGGCGGCCCGGCGTCAGCACCAGCTCATGCACAGGCGTCGGCATGCGTCCGTTCCGCCATCGGCTGTGTCGCGCAGCGCATGCCCTGCCCGCCTACTGGTACACCACCTGCGACTTCAGGTTCGGCAGCACCTTCTTGGCGAAGGCCTGGAAAGCGCGGTTGTACTCGGGCGTGCACAGCGGGCCGGGCGTGCCGTCCTCGAACACCCGGCTGGCCTCGAGCACATTGCCCTTGAGGCTGTAGGTGGCGTGGTAGCGCAGGCCGCCGGATTCGATCGACAGATTGGTGGGCACCGCGATCACCTTCATGCTGGCCGGAAACTCGATGCGGTAGATCTCCTCGGAGCGCCCGCCGGTGCAGGCGGTTTCGCCCTCCGCGCTGAGGTCTTCGTTGGCGCTTGAGACGAAGCTCGCGACCGGCTGCGGGTTCATGAACATCGGCCGCAGCGGGATCGCGCCCGGCACCGGCAGCATCTGCGCGACCTCGAATTGGGCGTCGTAGTTCTGGCTGTCGATCAGGGGCTTGGGATCGTCCTGGCGGAAGCTGCCCTGCGCGACCAGGCCGCTGGACTGGAAGTAGTTCTTGACCAGGTCCCGGGCCTGCTCCTGGGTCATCTCGCGCAGCGCGCCGCGCAAGGAGACCGCCGGGAAACCCGACACCTCCACCGCGACCTTGCCCTTGACCGAGCCGTCCTCGCTCACGGTCAGATGGGTGGTCATGCGCTGGCGGTTGCGCTCGGAACGATAGGCCGGCGTGTGCGCCTTCAATTCGGGCTGGTCGACGCGCAGCACCGGCTTGCCGGCCACGTTCGGCGGCAGGTCGCCGAACGGGATGCCCTTGGCGGTGGCGTCCAGGTACAGATCCAGCCCGGGCAGGTAATTGATCACGTGGTTGACGCTGGAGGCGACCGGAATCTCCGGCAGGCGGTAGACGTTGCCGGCGTTGACCAGGGCCTGGCTGGCCTCGATGCCCTTGGCCGCCAGCAGCGCCTGCAGCAGGGTGGCGTGGTCCTTGCAGTCGCCCAGGCGGTTGTCGAGCACGAAGTCCTGGTCGCGCGGCACCACCGCGCCCAGACCGATGCAGTTGCCGCCATAGTGGATGTTGGTCGACACCCATTCGTACAGGGCGCGCGCGACCTCGCGCGGCGCGGTCTTGCCGGCCGCGATCTCGTCGGCCAGCTTGCGCGCGCGCGCCGTGGGCACCGCCTTGGGCAGCGCGCGCTCGCCGTAGACGCGGGCGATGTCGCCGTAGCTGCGAAAGGTCGAATAGGCGAAGCCCGGGAAATCCTCGACCTGGTAGACCGAGTAGTCCGTGCGCTTGCTCTTGGCCGGGGCACGGTTCTGATAGCTCCACTCGACGATACGACGGTCGCCGACGGTCTCGTCGCGTACCTGCTTCAACGCGCCCCAGGCCTTGTGCTGGGCCCACATCGCCGCCGGCGCGTCGATCTTGATGCGCACGTCGCCCGCGTAGCGGTGATTGCTGAAGCTGTCGAGTTCGGAGAACTGGCGGTCGAACATCGGCTGCTTGCCGATCAGGCGATAGGACAGCACCACGGTGTCGCCGGCGGCGACATCGGGGAAGATCAGGCTGGTGGTGGCGATGTCGGAGAACGCCGCACCGCCGCCTTCGCGGCCGTCGTTGGTCTCGACCTGATAGTTGGACTTGGGCACCTCGATGCGGCGGCCGTCGGCCTTGCGCGTATAGGCCTCGATCACCTCGAACCGCTGAATGCTGGCGCTGTAGCTGATCGACTCGCGCTTGGCGTATTCGACCGCGCGTTCGTCCAGCACCTTGAGTTCGGTCTCGTGCTGTTCGACGTAGCTGCCGTCGGGCTGCACGGTGTAGGTCACGTGCGCGCGTTCGCTGCGCACCGGATCCTCGGAGGCGGCGGGCGCCGTCGCCGGCGTGGCGTTCTGCGCCGCCGCGGCCGTAGCCGCCAGCGCAATGCCGATCGCGGCGCACAGCCGCAGTGTTGCGATACGCATCCCTTCCCCCTGTCGCTACGTGGGCGACGAGCGCCGCGCATAGGCTCGCGGGGCGCCGTCCTGAACCGGCCGTACACCGGATGCGAGACGTTCTATCACATCGCGCGAGCGCCGCTAAGACCGTTCCAGCGCAAGCCGGCGGCGGCACACAACGGGCACGAAAAAGGGGGCCGCAGCCCCCTTCGGATTTGGCTATGCCTCGGGCTCAGGACGTCATCCGGTCCCAGAAACCCTTGACCCCGTCGAGGAAGGTCGAGGAACGCGGCGAATGCTTGCGCGCCCCCTCGCCGATGAAGGTCGCTTCGAACTTTTCCAGCAACTCGCGCTGTTCGACGGTCAGATTGACCGGGGTTTCCACCACCACCCGACAATACAGATCGCCCGGCTTGCGGCTGCGCACCGACTTCACGCCCTTGTCGCGCAGGCGGAACAGCTTGCCGCTCTGGGTCTCGAACGGAATCCGCAGCTCGACCTCGCCGCCCAGCGTGGGCACGCGGATCGTATCGCCCAGCGCGGCCTGGGAAATGCGGATCGGCACCTCGCAGTGCAGGTCGTCGCCGTCGCGCTGGAAGATATCGTGCTCGCGCACGCGCACTTCCACGTACAGATCGCCCGGCGGCGAACCGGCCGGGCCGGCCTCGCCCTCGCCGGTCAGGCGGATGCGGTCGCCGTTGTCGACGCCGGCCGGAATCTTGACCTGCAGGGTCTTGGTGCGTTCCACCCGGCCCTGGCCGTGGCAGTCCTTGCAGGGATCGGCGATGGTCTGGCCACGGCCGCCGCAATGCGGGCAGGCTTGCTGCATCGAGAAGATGCCGCGCTGGAACCGGACCTGGCCGCGGCCGCTGCAGGTGGTGCAGGTTTCCAGCTTGCCGTCGGCCGAACCCGAGCCGTTGCAGGTGTCGCATTCGTCCAGGGTCGGGATTTCGATCTGCTTGTCCAGGCCGCCGACCGCCTCTTCCAGCGACAGCTCCATCACATAGCCGATATCGGCGCCGCGGCGCGGACCGCGCTGGCCGCCACCGCCGCCGAAGATGTTGCCGAAGATGTCGCCGAAAATATCGCCCATGTCGGCGTAGCCGGGCCCACCGCCGCCGCCACCGCCGCCCATGCCGTGCTCGAAGGCGGCGTGGCCGTGCTGGTCGTAGGCGCGCCGACGATTGGCGTCGGACAGCACCTCGTAGGCCTCCTTGCACTCCTTGAACGCCGCCTCGGCGGCGTTGTCGCCGGGGTTGCGGTCGGGATGGTGCTTCATCGCGCAGCGCCGATAGGCCTTCTTCAGGTCGTCGTCGCTGGCGTTGCGGGCCACGCCCAGCACTTCGTAATAGTCGCGTTTGCTCATGGGCCGGGATTCGTGATTCGGGATTCGTGATTCGTTACGGCGCAAAACTCAGGGACGGAACCGGTGGGAGAATAGCGAAAGGAGCGGGAAAACCCGCTCCTTCCAATCTCTAATCCCTAATCCCGAATCACGGCTTCTGATCGTCCTTGACCTCGGTGAACTCGGCGTCGACCACGTCGTCGGACTTGGCGCCGGCGTTGCCGCCCGCGTCCGCGCCCGGCTGCTGGGCCTGGACCGCCGCGAACAGGGCCTGCGCGGCCTCTTCCAGGGCCTTGGACTTGGCCTCGATCTGGCCCTTGTCGTCGCCCTTCATCGCGGTCTCGAGCTCGGCGATCGCGCCCTCGGTGCGGCCGATCGCGTCGCCCGGCAGCTTCTCACCGTGCTCCTTGATCGTGCTGCGCGCCATGTGGATCAGGCCGTCGGCCTGGTTGCGGGCCTGGACCAGGTCGTGGAACTTCTGGTCTTCCTCGCGGTTGGCTTCCGCGTCCGCGACCATCTTGGCGATCTCGTCCTCGGACAGGCCCGAACCGGCCTTGATCTCGACCTTCTGTTCCTTGCCGGTCTTCTTGTCCTTGGCCGACACGTGCAGGATGCCGTTGGCGTCGATGTCGAAGGACACCTCGACCTGCGGCATGCCGCGCGGCGAGGGCTCGATGCCGGACAGGTCGAAGCGCGCCAGCGACTTGTTGTAGCGGGCCTGCTCGCGCTCGCCCTGCAGCACGTGCACGGTCACGGCCGACTGGTTGTCCTCGGCGGTGGAGAAGGTCTGCGAGGCCTTGGTCGGTACCGTGGTGTTCTTCTCGATGATCTTGGTGAACACGCCGCCCAGGGTTTCGATGCCCAGGCTCAGCGGGGTCACGTCCAGCAGCAGCACGTCCTTGACCTCGCCGGCCAGCACGCCGCCCTGGATCGCCGCGCCGACGGCCACGGCTTCGTCCGGGTTGACGTCCTTGCGCGGTTCCTTGCCGAAGAACTCGGCCACGGCCTGCGCGACCTTGGGCATGCGGGTCTGACCGCCGACCAGGATCACTTCGCTGATGTCGCCCGCGCGCAGGCCGGCGTCGTTGAGCGCGATGCGGCAGGGTTCGATGGTCTTCTTGACCAGGTCCTCGACCAGCGACTCCAGCTTGGTGCGGGTCAGCTTGATGTTGAGGTGCTTCGGGCCCGAGGCATCGGCGGTCACGTAGGGCAGATTGACTTCGGTCTGCTGGGCGCTGGACAGCTCGATCTTGGCGCGCTCGGCGGCGTCCTTCAGACGCTGCAGGGCCAGCGGATCCTTGCGCAGGTCGATGCCCTGATCCTTCTGGAACTCTTCGACCAAGTAGTCGATGACGCGCTTGTCGAAGTCTTCGCCGCCCAGGAAGGTGTCGCCGTTGGTGGCCAGCACCTCGACCTGCATTTCGCCGTCGACCGAGGCGATCTCGATGATCGACACGTCGAAGGTGCCGCCGCCCAGGTCGTAGACCGCGACCTTGCGATCGCCGCCCTTCTTGTCCATGCCGTAGGCCAACGCCGCCGCGGTCGGCTCGTTGATGATGCGCTTGACCTCCAGGCCGGCGATCTTGCCCGCGTCCTTGGTGGCCTGACGCTGGCTGTCGTTGAAGTAGGCCGGCACGGTGATGACCGCCTCGGTGACGGTCTCGCCCAGGTAGGCCTCGGCGGTCTTCTTCATCTTGGCCAGCACTTCGGCCGAGATCTGCTGCGGCGCCATCTTCTTGCCGTCGGCGGTCGCCACCCAGGCGTCGCCGTTGTCGTGCTGGGCGATGCCGTAGGGCACCAGGTCCAGGTCCTTCTGCACTTCGGCGTCGGTGAACTTGCGGCCGATCAGGCGCTTCACCGCGTAGAAGGTGTTCTTGGGATTGGTGACGGCCTGGCGCTTGGCCGAAGCGCCGACCAGGACTTCGCCGTCCTTGGTGAAGGCCACGATGGACGGCGTGGTGCGATCGCCTTCCGCGTTCTCGATGACCTTGACGTTGCCGCCTTCCATGATCGCGACGCAGGAATTGGTCGTGCCCAGGTCGATGCCGATGATCTTGCCCATGGTGTTGCTCCCTCTCGAATGCTTTAGATGTTGCGGCTGCCGTTGCGGCGCCGATGTGCGTTATTTGGGGTCCGGTCGCGGGCGGTTCAAGCGCCCCCGCCCTCGCCCGCGCGCTCCGGCGCGCTCGCGCCGGCGACGGTTCAGGCGTCCTGGGCGACCACGACCAGGGCCGGGCGCAGCAGCCGCTCGTTCAGCAGCCAGCCCTTCTGGTAGACCTGGACCACGTGGTTGGGGGCGACGCCCGGGGCCGGAACCATGCTCATGGCCTGGTGCTGTTCGGGGTTGAACGGCTGGCCGGTGGGGTCCACCGCGATCAGGCCGTTGTCGCCGGCGACCTTGAGCAGCTGGCGCAGGGTCAGTTCCATGCCCTCGCGCAGCGCGCTGGCGTCGCCGCCGGCCGCGGCCAGGCCGGCTTCCAGGCTGTCGATCACCGGCAGCAGGTCGCCGAGCAGGCGCTCGTTGGCGAACTTGCGCGCCGTGTCTATGTCGCGCGCCAGGCGCTTGCGTTGGTTGTCGAGTTCGGCGCGCTCGCGCAGCGCGTCCTCGCGGACCTGGGCCAGTTCGGCGCGCAGGGTCTCGACCTCGTTCGGCGCGGCGGCGGAAGCCGGGTCCTGCGCGTCGGGGTGGAGTTCGGTATTCGGATCGTGGTGGCTCATGCTGGGCTGGTCCTGGCGGTATATCCGCGACAGGGGCAGCTATTGGGGCCAAGCCCGGACCGTTCAAGTGCGCGCCGCACAGAAGTGCCGGCATCTGCGGCGATCGTGCGGCAACGGCGGCGACCGGGGCGGTTCGATACCGTTTTTGGGACGATGGGCATAGCCGCAGGGGCTATCGCGCCGCCATCGGCATCATTGAGCGCGAGCGGCGCAAGCCGCGACCACGCCTCCCCGGCAACGATGCCGCCCCGCCCATCCCCTATAGGAGCAGCGCAAGCCGCGACCGCGGGAGTCGGCGACCGACGCGGGCCCGGCTTCGGCTGGAACCTCGGTGATCGGCGGACTTCGGCTTCGGGGATCGCGGCTCACGCCGCTCCTACCCCAAAGCGGCTGATCGGCGACGGCGATGGCCTTGGGCAGCAGCGATGCGAGTCGCGGCCATTGCCACCAATGGCGACGCCCACCCCGCCTCGCCTCACCTGCTTCCTGTGGGAGCGGCGTGAGCCGCGATGCCGAAGCGGTGGCGCGCCGAGGCTGGTAGAAAAACCCGAAGCCAATACCCGCAGCACGACGGCTTTCGCGATCGCGGCTCACGCCGCTCCCACAGAAAGCCAAGGCCCGCGCCCGCGGATAGAAGGCCAAATCCCCAGACGCACGCCCCCGCTCAAGCCTCGGGCTTGAACGCATCCCCCAGGGCATCCGCCGCGGCCTGCACCACCGGGATCACCCGGTCGTAGGCCATCCGGGTCGGCCCGATCACGCCCAATACACCCAGTACCTGGCCGCCGGCGGTGTACGGCGCGGTCACCAGCGACACGCCTTCCAGCGGCGCCAGGCCGGTTTCCTCGCCGATGAAGATGCGCACGCCCGGGGCGTGGATGGTGCGCTCCAGCAGCTGCAGGATCTCGCGCTTGCGCGCGAAGGCCTCGAACAGCTCGCGCAGGCGATCCACGTCGGACAGCTCCTGCACGCCCATCAGCCGGGTCTGCCCGGCCAGCACCATGTCGTCGTCGCGGTCCGGCGCCAGCGCCTGCTCGGCCAGCTCGACCGACTGCGCCAGCAACGCGGCCATTTCCGACTGCGCGCTGCGCAGCTCGTGCAGCAGGGTCGCGCGGATGTCGGCGACCGGGCGCCCGGCGAAATGGCTGTTGAGGTAGTTGGCGACCCGTTCCAGCTCGCCGGCGTCGTAGGGCCGCTTGGTCTGGATGATGCGGTTCTGCACGTCGTGATCGGCGAACACCAGGATCGCGAGCACGCGCTGCGCGTCCAGCGGGACGAAATCGATGCGCCGGAACGCGAACTGCTCGCGCTTGGGCACGCTGACCACGCCGACGAAATGGGTCATCGCCGACAGCAGCTCCGAAGCGCTGCCGAGCAAGGCCTGGGTGCCCGAACCGGTCGGCAGCTCGTTGCGCAGGCGCGCCAGGTCGCCCTCGGGCAGCGGCCGCACCTGCAGCAGCGAATCCACGAACAAACGATAGCCCTGCGCGGTCGGGATGCGTCCGGCCGAGGTATGCGGCGCGCTGAGCAGGCCGGCGTCCTCCAGGTCGGACAGGATGTTGCGGATGGTCGCCGCGCTCACGTCCAGGCCGGCATGGCGCGCCAGCGTCTGCGAGCCCACCGGTTCGCCACTGTGGATGTAGCGCCCGATCAGCGTGCGCAACAACTGGCGCGCGCGCGGGTCCAGGCTGAGGTCGGAAGAACGGCGATTCATCGCTTTCGATATAAGCGCGCCGGGCGGTGGGCGCAAGCGCGGCGATGCGCGCGCGCCGTTCATGCGGCCGGAGGCGCGTGTGAGAGCGCCCCCGGCTGGCTGGCCTGCGGGGCCTGGCAGCCACGCAATCGCGGCTCACGCCGCTCCCACAGGAAGCGTGCCTGCACGCACCGCCAGTCGGTCGGTCGGGTTTGCGGTAGGAGTGACGCAAGTCGCGACCGCGTCATCGAGCCATGATGCGCCCCCGCTCCTTGCTCAAACCCTGAAATCGATGCCAGCGGGCTCCCCACAACGTCCCCCTGTAGGAGCGACGCAAGTTCGCGACCGCGCCATCGAGCCGCGACGTAACTCCCGTTCCTCGCCCTCCTCCCCAAGCTCGATACCTAACGAGTTCCGCCCTCCCGTCGGAGCGACGTAACCCGCGATCGCGCCGCCCGCACTCGAAACTTGCCCACCGCCGCCCAATCTCAACCCTGGAGACTAATCCGACACAGATTGGCGGCATTCCCTGCTAGCCCGGTCACCCCCGACCCGGCACAATCGCCGCTCCACAACGCCGCCAGCGCATGCTCACCCACCTTTCTCTCAAGCATTTCGTCGTGGTCAGCGCGGCCGAACTCTCGTTCGGCCCGGGCTTGACCGTGATCTCCGGCGAAACCGGCGCCGGCAAGTCGCTGCTGGTCGATGCCCTGGGCCTGATCAGCGGCCTGCGCGCCGACAGCGGCGTGGTCCGCCACGGCGCCGACCGCGCCGAACTGGTCGCCGACTTCTCGCTGGCAGACGCCGCGCCGGCCGCGGCCTGGCTGCGCGAGAACGAACTGGACGAGGACGACAGCTGCCAGGTCCGGCGGGTGATCCGCGCCGACGGCGGCTCGCGCGCCTGGATCAACGGCCGCCCGGCCACCCTGGGCCAGCTCGCCGACCTGGCCTCGCGCCTGGTCGAGATCCACGGCCAGCACGAGCACCAGGCCCTGCTGTCCAAGGCCAGCCAGCTCGCCCTGCTCGACGCCTACGCGCGCAACGATGCCGCGCGCGCCGCGGTCGAAACCGCCGCGCGCGACTGGAGCGCCCTGCTGCGCGAACGCGACGCCCTGATCGCCAAGGGCGACGTCTCCGAACGCATCGGCTGGCTGGAGCACCAGCACGCCGAACTCGAGCGCGAAACCCTGGAACCCGAGGCGATCGCGCGCCTGAACGCCGATCACAAGCGCCATGCCCACGCCGCCGGCCTGATCGCCGCCTGCGACGACGCCTTCGCCCGCCTCGGCGGCGAGGACGGCCCCTCGCTGTCGCGCAATCTGCAGCAGGTGCGCGCCGAACTGCAGCGCGTGGTCGAGCACGAGGCGCGCCTGAGCGACGTCGACGCCATGCTCGACGCCGCCGCGATCCAGGTCGACGAAGCCCTGGCCCTGCTCGGCCGCGTGCGCGACGACCTCGACCTGGACCCGTCCGCGTTCGACACCCTGGAACAACGCCTGGGCCGTCTGCACGAGCTCGCGCGCAAGCACCGCGTCGCCCCCGAACAACTGGCCGCGCACCGCGACGGCATGGGCGCCGAACTGGACGTCCTGCGCGGCGCCGGCGAACGCCTGACGCGCCTGGACGGCGAGATCGCCGGCGCGCGCAAGGCCTGGCGCGGCAACGCCGACGCCCTGACCGCCTCGCGCAAGAGCGCCGCCCAGGCCCTGTCGGCCGCGACCACCGGCCTGATCGGCGAACTCGGCATGGGCGGCGGCCGTTTCGAGATCGCTCTGGAGCCCATCGACGAAGACCGCCCCGATCCGCAGGGCAGCGAGCGCGTCGAGTTCCTGGTCGCGGCCAACCCCGGCCAGCCCGCGCGCGCCCTGCGCAAGGTCGCCTCCGGCGGCGAGCTCTCGCGCGTCTCGCTGGCGATCGAAGTCGCCGCGCTGGGCCTGGACACGGTCCCCAGCATGGTCTTCGACGAGGTCGACTCCGGCATCGGCGGCGCCGTGGCCGAGATCGTCGGCCAGAAGCTGCGCGCCCTGGGCGCGAGCCGCCAGGTTCTGTGCGTGACCCACCTGCCCCAGGTCGCGGCCCAGGGCCACGCCCACTACCGGGTCAGCAAGTCGGCCAGCGAAGGCGTCACCCAGAGCGCGGTCCAGCGCCTGGACGCCAAGCAGCGCGAAGAGGAACTGGCGCGCATGCTCGGCGGCGTCGAGCTGACCAAGGAAGTGCGCGCGGCGGCCAAGCGGCTGCTGGCGGATGTGGTTTAAGGCCGGGATTCGGGATTCGGGATTCGGGATTCGGGATTCGGGATTCGGGATTCGGGATTCGGGATTCGGGATTCGGGATTCGGGAATCGGGAATCGGGAATCGGGAATCGGGAATCGGGAATCGGGAATCGGGAATCGGAAGAGCTTTGCGTGCCGTGGCCACTCTCGATTCGTCATCCCCGCGAAGGCGGGGATCCAGTGACTTGCTCGGCCTATCGCCGACGACGCAAGCGCCCTAGAACCTCTCGGTTCCATAGTGGGTGACCACTCACGTGCCGAGTGGAGTCAGCGCGCGAACGACGCCGCGGACGCGTCCCGTATTGGACCTAAGCCTGCCGCGGCAACACGGCCCGCACCAAAGCAAAGGCCCGCCATGAGCGGGCCCTTCTAGTCTGGCGGCACCGGCGAGCGCGGCGCTCCACCGATCCCGCACCGCGCCCCTCAGCGCTTCTTGCGCACGTACAGCACCAGCGAGTGCTCTTCGATCTCGTAGCCGTGCTTGGCCGCGATCTTGCGCTGCAGCTCTTCGATCTCGGCGCTCTCGAACTCGGTGATCTTGCCGGTCTCGATGTCGACCATGTGGTCGTGATGATGGCCGCGGTCGAGCTCGTACACCGACTGCCCGGCCTCGAAGTTGTGCTTGAGCACCAGGCCCGCGGATTCGAACTGGGTCAGTACGCGGTAGACCGTGGCCAGGCCGATGTCCTCGCCCTTTTCCAGCAACAGCCGGTAAATGTCTTCGGCGGTCATGTGGCGCGGCTTGGATTGCTCCAGCAGCTCCAGGATCCGCATGCGCGGATGGGTGACCTTGAGTCCGGCGTTGCGCAGGTCCTGCGATTCCATCTGATCGTCCTTCTTTATCGTGCTGACTGGGCGGCCCGGGTCGGCGTTCGCGCGCCGGCGGCGCGGCGGCCGCGGCCGGAACGGCGGATGAACGCGTCTCGGCGCGCCCCGGTCCACCCCTTGTGGATGCGGCCTTCAGTGTATCATCGGCGCGTTACCCGCCCGTCGCAGACATAGGTCCCAGCACACGATGCGCAAGCTCCTGCTCGTCCTTTCGATCGCCTTGATCACCTCCGGTTGCGGCATTCTCTATAAGCAGCCGATCTACCAGGGCAACCTGCTCGAGAAGACCGCGGTCGACCAGCTGCAGACCGGCATGACCAAGCAGCAGGTGCAGTTGCTGCTGGGCAGCCCTTCGATCGAAGACCCGTTCCACCACGATCGCTGGGACTACACCGCGACCCAGCGCACCGGCCGCCTGGCGCGGACCGAGAAGAAGAACCTGGTCCTGTACTTCGAGAACGACGCCCTGGCCCGCTGGGACGGCGACTACTTCCCGGAGCAGGACGAGCAGATCGCCAAGGCCGCGCCGAAGCAGTTCGGCCGCAACCTGGCCAAGGAAAAGGACAAGAAGCGCCGCCGCTGAGGCCGCGCTTCTCCGGTTTCCAGCGTTTCCGGCACCGCCAAGCGGTGCCTGCCCCTTACTTGGACGAGCCGCCCTTGAGCGGACCGCGCGCCTGCGCGCGGCGCCTGCGCGCGTCCTTGGGATCGGCCAGCAGGGGCCGCAGCAACTCGACCCGGTCGCCATCGCGCAGGACCGCGTCGGGCTCCGCGCGCACCCCGTACACCGCATAAGCCACCGCCTCCTCGTCCCGCGCCCAGCCCGCCGCGGCCAGCGCGTCGCGCACGCGCGCGCCCTCGGGCAGGTCCAGCGCGCAGGTCTCGAACCGCCGCGGCCAGGCGCGGACCAGCTCGATCTTCACGCCTCGTCCCCGCGATCGGCGACCCGCACGAAGTCGTCGACCATGCGGTCGGCCAGGCTTTGGAAGCCGATCGCCATCGCCGGGCCCAGCAGCTTCACCGCCGGCTCGAACTCCAGGGTCAGGGTGACCTTGCAGGCCGACTCGTCCAGGGCGTGGAACTCCCAGCGCCCGCCGAGCTGGCGGAACGGGCCGTCGACCAGCTTGAGCTCGATATGGTGGGGCGGCGACAGGGTATTGCGGGTGGTGAACCAGGTCCGCAGCGCCCCCAGTCCCAGGTCCAGCCGCGCCACCATGTGGCTGTCGCTGGCCTCCAGCACCTGCGCGTTCTCGCACCAGTCGAAGCGCCGCGGATAGGCCGCGACGTCGTTGACCAGCGCGTACATGCGCGCGGCGGAATGTTCGACTAGGGCGGAACGACGGATGGTCGGCATGGAATATTCGCTAGCGGCCGCGCAATCGAGGACAATGGCGCGATGGCTAAAAATGCAAACAACAAGGCCGGCAAGGATAAAGGAAAGGGCGGCGCCGGCGGCACCATTGCCCTGAACAAGCGCTCGCGCCACGACTACCACCTCGAGGAACGCTTCGAGGCGGGCCTGGCCCTGCAGGGCTGGGAGCTCAAGTCGATCCGCGCCGGGCGCGCCAACATCACCGATGCCTACGCGGTCATCCGCGCGGGCGAGATGTTCCTGTACGGCTCCCAGATCAATCCGCTGATCTCGGCCTCGACCCACGTCGTGGCCGAGGAACGGCGCACCCGCAAGCTGCTCCTGCACCGGCGCGAGATCGACAACCTGATCGGCCGGATCCAACGCGACGGCTACACCGTGGTGCTCACCGCGCTGTACTGGAAGGGCAACAAGGTCAAGGCCGAGATCGCCCTGGCCAAGGGCAAACAGAGCCACGACAAGCGCGAAGCCAGCAAGGAAAAGGATTGGGCGCGCGAAAAGCAGCGCACGATGCGGCGCCATAACCGCGACGCTTGAGGGCGTAGCCGGTTGCAGCCTGGAGATCGGATTCGCTAGCCCCTCTTGCCGGGAGAGGGGAATGGGCGCGCGTGCGAGGACCGACGCCTGAAAGTCCCGCCATGGGCCGGGCCCACGCGCGGCTACGGTTCGCCTTCGACTCACCCCATCCTACGAGTCGAGCGCCGTTCGCCCGGGAATCTAGCGAATCAGTCGCAACCCGGCTGCGACCGCCGGAGGCCGCGGAGGCTCGGGTTCGGCACCGTCGCGCTCGGCGAGTTGCGTATTCCAGCGGATGAAGCGAACCACCGCAAGCCGCTCGCGCAGCCGCCCTGCGACCTCTTCCATCGATTCTCCCACCGTCCGCTCGGGGTATTTGACGAACGGCTGCGACAGCAAGTTGGGGATATCCGCAGGCGCCATGGCGGCGATATGCAACGCGATGTCGTGGGCAAGCTGCCTGAACTCTTCCGTGCGCTCGGCGAAGTCCGTTTCTAATCCGAACTCCACCAGCACGCCGATCCGGGATAGATGAACATAACCGTGTATCGAATGCAGGGGATAGGACATCGCGGGTTACCTAGGCACGAACCAGCCGATCGTCGACACGGCTGCGGCGGTACGGGAATGAATGTCAGCACACTGTAAGACAAATTTGCCCATGCCACCGGACACAGCTCGCCCTATCGATAGCCCACATGGCTGTCGTCGCCGCGGCATTGAACTCCATCGAGCCGCACCGCGACGAACAACTACTCCCCCGGCAAGGTAAACGTAAACGTCGCGCCCTTCCCTTCCACGCCCTCGGCGCGGATGCTGCCGCCGTGGCGTTCGACGATGCGCTTGACCGAGGCCAGGCCGATGCCGTGGCCGGGGAAATCGCTGTCGGTGTGCAGGCGCTGGAACGGCCGGAACAACTTGCCCACGTATTCCTGGGCGAAGCCCGCGCCGTTGTCGCGTACGTGGAACTCCGTCAGCCCCTGCGCATTGGTGGTGGCGCCGAACGCGATGCGCGCCTGAGCCTGGCCGCGGGTGAACTTCCAGGCGTTGCCCAGCAGGTTCGCGAGCAGGTTACGCAGCAGCGGCGCATCGCCGACCACGGTCAGGCCGGGTTCGATCTCGACTTCGACGCTGCGCTGCGGGTCGGCGGTGCGCAGCTCCTCGACGATTTCTCCGGCCATCCTGCTCAGGTCGATGCGATCGAACTTGAGCTCGCTGCGCGCCAGACGCGACATCTGCAGCAGGGCGTCGATCAGCTCGCCCATGCGCCCGGCCGCCTTGCGCACCCGGCTGAGGTAGTCGCGGCCGGAGTCGTCGAGTTGCGCGGCGTGTTTCTCGATCAGGATGCGGCTGAAGCCCTCGATCGCGCGCAAGGGCGCGCGCAGATCGTGCGAGACGCTGTAGGCGAACGCCTCCAGCTCCTGGTTGGCCACGCTCAGCTCGCGCGTGCGCAAGGCCACGCGCGCCTCCAGGGTACGGTTGAGCGCGTGCACGCGTGCCTCCGCGCGCAAGCGCTCGGTCACGTCCTCGATCTGGACCAGGCCGGTGATGTCCTGGCCGACGTTGCCGGGCACCGGCGAATAGGTCAGTTGGACCTGACGCACCAGCCCGTCCCCGCGATGCAGGCGCCGCGTCGCCCGGTGCACGCCGTCGGTGTCGGTGCGGCCGGTGGCCTTGCCGATCAGTTCGTGGTCCTCGTTATCGAACAGGGCATCGAAACGCGTGCCCAGCAAGGCCGCTTCGTTGTTGCCGACGATCGCGACCAGGGCCGGATTGGCCTCGACGATGCGGCCTTCGCTGTCCAGCAGGGCCTTGCCGATCGCCGAATAGCGCATCGCGCTGCGGAAACGGGTTTCGCTGCGGCGATAGTCCTCGGTCATGCGCAAGGCGATCTTGCGGGCGCGCGCCTCGGTGCGGGCCAGGGTCAGCGCTACCGCGTACAGCAGCAGGGAGGCGAACAAGCCCAGCGCCAGCATGTTCTGCAGACTGGCCAGGCGCGGCGCCGACTGCGCCTGCGGGCTGGATTCGAACTCCAACCGCCAGCGCCGCCCGTAGACGTCCAGTGTGGTCGAGTGGCGGAACGCCGACTCCACCTCGTCGCGCCCGCGCGGGCTGGCGTACAGCAAGGTGCTGCGGGCGCCTTCGACGTCGTAGACGCGGAAGCGCGCGTCCTTGAAGGCGCCGCCCATCGAATTCTCGGCGAAACGTTGCATGCGGAACGGCACGTAGACCCAGCCCTGCATCGAGCTGCGACGCGCGTCCAGGCTCTGCGGCCGATCGCCGCCGCGGTACACCGGCAGGTACAGCACCAGCCCGGTCTGCTTCTCGGCTCCGTCCTGGATGAGTTGCAACGGCCCGGTCAGCTGCGGTTGGCCGGATTCCAGCGCCGCCAGCATCGCGGCCGCGCGGGTCGGCTCGGAGTACATGTCGTAGCCGATCGCCGCCACGTTGGCCGCGGTCTTGGGTTCCAGGTACAGGATCGGGCCGTAGTCGCGGCGCACGCCGCGCGGCCGCACCTCGAGCAGGCCGTAGCCGGATTCGCGCCATTCGGTTTGCAGGTCCGGCAGGCGCGAGCTGCGCACGTAGCCGCCGAAGCCCAGCCCCAGCATCGCCGAGAAGCGCTGGCTCAGGTTCATGCCCTCGACGTAGGCGCGCCACTGTTGCGGGGTCGGCCGCGCCACCGAGGCGAACAGCGACACGCCGCCGCCGGCGACCAATTCGTAATAGATCAGGCGCTGCCGCATCAGGTCGGTGATGACCTCGGTCTGGACCTGAAACTCCGATTCGGCGGTGCGCAGTTCGCGATCGCGCGCCACGGTCCAGGTGGTGAACACCAGCACCAGCGCGCCGATCAGCACCAGCAAGGCCAGCAGATAGCTGCGACGCGGCACCAGGCCAGACAGCTGTGCCGCGGCGGAATCGTCCGAATGGGTTGAGCTCATAGCGCGAGCATACAAGCCGAGCCAGCGCCGAGGCACGTTTGCGGCACGCCCGCCGCTTAGGGTTCGGCCGCCTCGCGCCGGGACGGCGACGGCGCCTCGCGGCGCAGGCCCTCCAGCATCAAGGCGTTCACGCACTCCAGATGTTCGCCGGCGATGCGCCGGCACAGGCGCGCCCAGCGCCGCTGCTCGCCGGCGTTGCGTCCGGCCTGCTCCGACTGCGCGACGTGACGCTCGATCTCGCGCGCCAGCCACAACAGCGTGTCGCCGTTATCGCTCTCGCGTTCGGCCAGCTCCGGCAAGCTGGGTTGGCGCCGCATCGACACCGCCAGCGCGCAGGCCGCGGCCGCGATCAGCAAGGCCAGCGCCGCGGCCAGACCGGCCGCCACGGACGAGGCATCGGCCCAGTCCGCGCGCAGCGGCGACGCCGGTTCGGCCGCCGCGACCGCCACCAGGGCGGTGGTGTCGGATTCGCGTCCGGGCGCCTCGACCCGCGGGTCCGGCCGGCCCATCGGCATCAGCCCCGCCCGGCCCGACGCGGCAGCGCCATCAACTCGACCGCGCTGACCCGCCCGGCGCAAGCCTCGGCCATGCGCAAAGCTCGGTTGCGCGTAGAAACGAAGCCACGAATACGCATTTGACGCAGCATTTCTGTGGACACACCGGCGGCCTTGGCCGCCAACCCGACTGTCGCGAAGCAGGCGACATAACGCTGGATCGGGTTTTCGCGGGAATTTCCGCCTTCCGCGCTGGCGGCTGGTACTGCACGAGCTGTATCGGCCACGACATCCCTATCGTCGTCTACGCCACCGCAATATACAACTTGAAATAGCGAAATACAACACCCAAAAAGTGTGATTCGTTTCCACAAGATGCGCAAGAATGAGTTGCGCTCTCCCGCGCAAGAACGAGTGGACACCCGGTGACGGACAACCGATCGAGCCTGGCAGGACGCACAGGCGGTACCGCATGAGCAATACACCCCACGACGAATTCGCCCGCCGCCTGCATCAGGCGCTGGATTTCTCCGGCTTCGCCAAGGGCCGCGCCCGCACCGGCGCGCTCGCCTCCTACTACGGCGTCAGCCGCGAGACCGCGCGCAAATGGCTGATCGGCCTGGCCCTGCCCGAGTTGGAGCGCATGCTCTCGATCGCGGTGCAGCAGCATGTGAGCTTCGAATGGCTGGCCACCGGCCGCGGCACCATCGAAGGCAAGTCGCTGTCGGTGCGCGACCAGACCACCAAATACAGCGACCCCGACGAACTGCGCCTGATGGGCCTGATGCGCAAGCTGTCGCGCAAGAAGCGGCGCGCCCTGATCGAGCTGCTGGACGGCCATTGAGCCAGCGCGGGGCCTGACCGGCGCGGATCGCACCTCCCTCCCATCGGCACGACGGCCGTTGCGTCGAGGCTGCGCCGTGCGCGTCGCATGGGGCGAGATCAGGCGCGCAGTTCCGCGCGCGGGACCGACCACGCGGCCGCGGATAGGCACCGGCATCGC
This sequence comes from Lysobacter sp. Root916, assembly GCF_001429785.1. GTDB lineage: Bacteria > Pseudomonadota > Gammaproteobacteria > Xanthomonadales > Xanthomonadaceae > Lysobacter. Next base: position 1,308,746 of record NZ_LMJF01000001.1, read on the forward strand.
GGGCGCGTCGTATCCGGACACGACGCGATCGCGACGCGGCTCGTGGCCTGCGTCCGCCCCTGCGTCAGGGTCCGTCGCCCGCCTATCTCAGCATCCACACCTGCGCCACATTTCGCCCGGACTTAACGCGCCCGGATCGAGTCTGTGCGGGCCGCACCGCTCGACCGCCATCGCACCGGCCACCGCACGGATCCGCTCCCCGCCGCCTACGGCTCGACCGATGTCCGCCCGCCAAGGCCGCGCCGACCGGCCCTGCCGGCACACCGTCGGCGCCCCCAACGTCAGGAGAGCGATCATGAGCGGCAAGCCCACGGTGGTGCTGGTACACGGTTTCTGGGGCGGCGCCGCCCATTGGAACAAGGTCATCCTGGAGCTCAAGCGCCAGGGCTATGGCTCGATAGGCGCGGTCGAGCTGCCGCTGACCTCGCTGGCCGACGACGCCGAGCGCACCCGCAAGATGGTCGCCCAGGTCGACGGGCCGGTGGTGCTGGTCGGGCATTCCTACGGCGGCGCGGTGATCAGCCAAGCGGGCAACCTGCCCAACGTGGTCGCCCTGGTCTACATCGCCGCCTTCGCGCCGGATGCCGGCGAAAGTCCCGGCGGCATCACCCAGGAGCACGTGCCGATCGCGGCCTCGAATCTGGCGCCCGACAGCGACGGCTACCTGTGGGTGCAGGCCGACAAGTTCCATGAAAGCTTCTGCCAGGACCTCACGCCCGACGAGGGCTACGTCATGGGCATCACCCAGAAGGCGCCGCTGGCCAGCACCTTTGGCGATGCGGTGAGCGCGCCGGCCTGGAAACACAAGCCGTCCTGGTATCAGATCTCCAGCCAGGACCGCATGATCGCGCCCGAGAACCAAAAGCGCATGTCGGCGCGAATGGGCGCGCGCAAGGTGATAGAGCTGGCGGCCAGCCACGCCTCGCTGGCCTCGCAGCCAGCCGAAGTCGCCGCGCTGATCGACGAGGCCGCCCAGGCCACGGCCTGAGCCCGCACGCCGCGCGATCTTGCCGATCGCGCGGCGTCTCAAACCGATCTTCGGCTTAGAGCTTGCCTTCCGAACCGGTGTAGCTGACGTTCCAGACCTTGCCCTTGTCGTCGACCATGCAGGCCCACGGCGCGTCGGCGCCCGGCACCTTGACCTTGACCCCGGTGCCGGCCTGACTCCACTCGGCGCTGATCACCGACAGGGTGTTCGCCTGGACGTTGGTGGTCTTGGCGACCGCGGCCAGGCAGGCCTTCTCGGCGGCCGGATGCGATTCGCGCGCGCCGGTCTTGGGCGCGGCCGCGGGCTGCGCGGCGGCGGCGGCACCGAGCTGGCACACGCCGTTAGCGCGGTTCTTGCCGGTGTAGGACAGGCTGGGCGAGCCGTCGGGATTGATGCTGATCGACAAGGTCACGCCGCTGGTGGCGTCCTTGGCTTCGTAGTAGTTGTCGTTGAAGCGCTTGAGCTTGGTTTCCTTGCCGTTGATGTACACCGGGCCGCCTTCGTCGGCGTGCACCGACAGCTTGCCCGGGCAGGTGCCGTTGAGCTGCGGCAGGCCGGCGTAGGCATTGCAGGCGAACAGGGACGCGGCGGCGGCGGTGGAGACGAGGATCCATTTCATCTTGGGAACTCCTTGGGTTGGGGGAAGCGCGTTGCGGCAATCGGACGCACGGAGCTGATGATGCCCGTGCACCCGCCAATGAAACCCGAACGTCGATGGCGTCGATGGCGGTGCGCGTATTTTTGCCATCTTGCCCACCTCGATCCGGTGAAAACTCGGTACGCATACTTCGGCGCCCGCCACGAACCGCACCGGCAAGCTCACACGGCGCTCGCGCTCGCGCCCAGCAGGCCGATACCGAACAGCGACCAGTCGTTGATCACATGCGCGCCGAACGACACCCACAGGTTCTTGGTTTTGAGATAGGCCAGCGTAAGCACCAACCGCGCGCTGCCGATCACGACCAGGCACTGCAGCAGGTTCCAGCCGTAGGTGGGCAGATGCAGCGCGCCGAACATGGCCGCGGTCGCCAGCCACGCCGCCAGCAGCGCGCGCGAACGCGACCAGCCCCGCTTGCTGTGCAGGTACCAGGTCAGCGCCAGCAAAGGCAGCACGGTCAGCACTTCTTCGCCCAACAGTTGCGGCAGCGTCTTGAGAAAGAACAACGCGCGTTCGCCTGTGCCTTGCTGGGCCAGGATGGCGAAGGCCGGATTACTGGCGACACCGGTCCCTTTCATGACCAGCAGGCCGACCGCCAGGCTGACCAGCAGATTGAGCGCGGCGAAGGCGAGCATCCACAGCAGCGCTCGCCAGCCGACGCGACGGAAGACGGCGGTCCAGTGATGCGGGGCGACGATCGCCAGGCCCAGCAGCGGAATCGCGAAGAACGCGACCGCGGGAATGAATTGGCCCCAGCCGTCGCGGAACAGCGGGATGGGCGCCGCAAGCACTGCGAAGCCGATCGCGACCATGAGCAGCACGAACAGCCACTGCGCGCCCGAAATCGCGACCGGCCTCGCGTTGTAGTAAGGAAAATCGTCGTTCGGATAGTCGCTGCGGTCTGGCGTGACTTCGGTCATGAGCGCATTTCCGAATGGGCGTGAACCGAACCGAGCGAACGAATCGCGGCGCGCCAGGCGATACGCGTAGGCCTGCCTACGAGCTCCACGGGCGACCACCGCCCTGCCCCCACCTTCGCGCGCTTAAGGTCGAACCGACTGCGGGTCATGCGGACGTCTCCCTGAGCTCGTGGCGGACTCCGTCTGGGGTGGCACATCGGCGCACCGGGCCGCGCCTGCACCAGCGACAACCGCCCGCAGGGCTTTCGCACGCCCGACCATCGTCCAACGCAAGCCGCAACCGGAAACGGACAGCGAACGCTTACGACCCTAGCGAGGTGTTCCACGCAAGTCCAAGGCCGTCTCGCTTCATTCGGGGCGCGATCCGTGACTGGGGTCAGGATTCGGCGTTGGCGCAGCGCGCACCGGCGCCCTGGCCTCGCGCCTGTTCTACGGCAGCGTGAACTTGCGCATCGCGCGCAGCGGCCAGATCGAGGTGAAACTGGCGCCGCCGACGAGACGGAAGGCGGCCGACACGCCCTGCGCCACGCCCAGTGTCTCCAGCACGCTGCGGGCGCGCCGGAAAGAATGGCGCGGATCGGCCGTGGTCATGAACACATTGATCTCTTTCGGGCTGACGTCGTAGCCCTCCAGCTCCACGGTGTCGCCCAAGGCCGCCTTCAGCTGGCTTTCCAGCGTGGTCAAAAAGGTCTCGTCTGTCAGCGACTTGCGCCACAGCTTGATGATGAGCTGGTAATCCATCCGCGCATTATAGGCCTTACTCGCGCAGCGGCCTGGCGTTCTTCAGCGAAGCTGCCGGGCTTGCCAACGACCGGAGTTTCGCCCGCGAACATCGGCTCCCCGACGACCTGGCCCTGAGGCGGTCGTGGCGACCTTCGAAACACGCGCTACGCCGCCACGGCATGCCGCGGAAGATTGATCGTGAATACGCATCCGACGCCCGGCAGGTCGCGCACGCCCAGCGTGCCGTGATTGGCTGCCACGCCGCGGCGCGCGATGGACAAGCCCAGTCCCAAGCCGCTGCGATCCGCGGCGCCCTGCGTGAACGGCGTAAACAGATCTTCGGCGGCACCGGGTGCCAGCCCCCCGCAGTGGTCCTGCACGTCGATGAAGATGCGATCGGACAAGGCGTAGACGTTCAGCACCACCTCGCTGCCCGGATGCGTGAACTTGAACGCATTCTGCAACAGATTGCCGGCGGCGGACAGCAACAGGTCGCGATCCACGTCCACCGCCAGCAGCGGATCGACATCCGATACGGTCAGGGAACAGCCGACGACCTGCGCTTCCAGCGAGGCCGATTGCTTCACCTCCGCGATGAAGTCGGCCAGCGAGAACAAACGGTGCTGAATCGGCAACCCCGCCGTCATCCGCACCTCCGCCAGCGAACGATCGATCAGATTGCCCAAGCCGACCAGCGCGCGATCCAGCACCCCGCCGGTCGCGCCCGACAAGCCCACGTTGCCTTGCTTGATGATGGAAAGGGCTAACGTCGCGGTGCAAAGCTGGTTGCGTAGCTCGTGCGCCAGGAATCCGAGGCGCTCGTTCAGATGCATGGCCTGGCGGTCGGCGATCACGAAGTCGCGTTGGTAGCCGAACTCGGTGACCGCATTGGCGATGGCGTTGTCCAGGCAGCGATTGAGAGTGCGGAATTCGTCGACTTCGATGGCCTGACCGCGTTCCATCGCCAAATCCGAAATCGATTGGCAAAGATCGCCGTAATCGTGCACCACCTGCTCGGCGGTGAAGCCGTGGCGCTGCAGCTCGCGGCCGTGCTGGGTGGCGGATTCGCCGATCTCCGACAAGTTCGGCTGTCCGCCGCCGGAAGGCCCCGAGACTTCCCGGCTGCGCATCGGCGTGGCGGTCTTTTCCACCACCAGCGTCTTGATCAGCTGATCCAGGAAAGTGCTGATGCCGTATGCGAGCTCTTCCTCGGACGCACCCGGCGTCCCGCGCTGAGCGACCTTCTCACGGCACCGTGCGATCAACTCGATCCGGTTCGCAGTGAGGAATTCGTGCATCATGCCTGGACCATACGCTATATGCGGCCATCCGCCGCACCGTTGATCGCGTAAGCGCGCCTACGGGCGGCGCAACCTGCATCCACGATGCATGGACCCACGATCGCTAGCGCGGCGATGCCGCGTGCGTTGCGAGCCCGCGCAGGCAAGCGACCGATCGATTTTCACCTTGTTGTACCGCGATAGATGCCAGGATCGAGGCCTCGGCGACTGATCGCCCTTGTTTAGGTCTCCGATGCCTCAGTTATGGAGGATGTTCAGTCATTGGTTGCGCCTGCGCAGGCGCCTATGGCGCTGGCGCCGCGAAGCGACCCAGCGCACGCTGACGTCCGAAGAACCCCTGCGATCGCAACTGTTCAACGCCGAGCAGATGGAACTGCACGGCCGCGCCCTGGCGACTTCGCACCGGCTGCACGCGCGCGCCGGTCCGGAACTGCTGCTGCGTCGCCTGGAAGAGAACGAAGGCCTGCTCGACGACGCCTCCACCCTGCTCACCCGCATGGTGCAGGACGAAATGCGCATCACACCGGCAGGCGAATGGTTGCTCGACAACTATTACCTGGTGGAAGAACAGATCCACACCGCGCGCCGGCATCTGCCCAAGGGCTATAGCCGACAATTGCCCTCGCTGAGCCAGGGGCCCTCCAGCGGCCTGCCGCGCGTCTACGACCTGTCGCTGGAAGCCATCGCCCACGGCGACGGCCGCATCGACGCCGAAACCATCGGCCGCTTCGTCGCCGCCTATCAGTCGGTCGCCCCGCTGAAGCTGGGCGAGCTGTGGGCCATCCCGATCATGTTGCGCCTGGCGCTGCTCGACAACCTGCGCCGCATGGCCGTGCGGGTCATGCGCGACGGCGCCGACCACCGTCTGGCGCGCGAGTGGGCCGATCTGCTCAATCGCACCGCCGCCGACAACCCCAAGGACGTGGTGCTGATGGTCGCCGACATGGCGCGCTCGCAGCCGCCGCTCACCGGCGCCTTCGTGTCCGAGCTCACGCGCGGGTTACAGGGCCGCGGCGGCGCGTTCTCGATGCCGATCACCTGGCTGGAACAGTGGGTCGTCGACGGCGGCCAGAGCATCGAGGAACTGGTGCATTTGGAAAGCCAGCAGCAAGCCGCCGACCAGGTTTCGATCAGCAACAGCATCGGCAGCCTGCGCTTCCTGGCCACCATGGATTGGCGCGAGTTCGTCGAAGACATGAGCGTGGTCGAACATCGCTTGCGCGAAGACCCCGCGGGCACCTACGCCCTGATGGACTTCAGCACGCGCGACGGCTACCGCCACGTGATCGAGAAGATGGCGCGCCTGAGCGGCGCCAGCGAACCGGAGGTCGCCGAGCTGGTACTGGGCCTGGCGCGTTCGCGCGCCGCAGCGACCGCACCCGACGACACCCAGGCGCATGTCGGCTACTACCTGGTCGACGACGGCGTGCCCCTGACCCGGGCGGCGGTGGCCGCGTCCGGGCCCGAGCGCCGGCCCTTGCGCCTGCGCCCCGCGCGCATTCCGCTTGGCGCCTACCTGGCGCCGATCGCCGCCGTCACCGGCCTGTTCGCATGGGGCCTGCTCTCGCACCGCTCCGAACTGCCGCAGCACCCGGCGACGCTGTGGCTGTTGGCCGTGCTGGCGGCGATCGCCTACAGCGAACTGGGCATCGCCCTGGTCAACTGGATCGCGACCCTGCTGGTCGCGCCGCGGCCGTTGCCGCGCATGGACTATTCCGAGGGCATACCGGCGCAGGCCCGCAGCTTGGTGGTGGTGCCATGCATGCTCAGCAGCGCCGACGCGGTGGACAGCCTGGCCGAGGGCCTGGAAGTGCGCTTTTTGGCCAATCGCGACCGCCACCTGCATTTCGCCCTGCTCAGCGATTTTCTGGATGCCGACCAGGCCAGCCTGCCGGCCGACGATGCGCTGCTGGCGCGGGCCGCGCAGCGGATAGCGACCCTCAACGAGCGCTATGCGCCCGAAGACGGCGACCGCTTCTTCCTGTTCCATCGCGCGCGCCAGTGGAATCCGCGCGAACGCCGCTGGATGGGCTACGAACGCAAGCGCGGCAAGCTGGCGGCGCTGAACCGCCTGCTGCGCGGCGGCGCGCAGGACGAGTTCCTGCGAGTGACCGGCAACACCGAGGCGCTGAGCCAGGTGCGTTACGTGATCACCCTGGACACCGACACCCGCCTGCCGCGCGACGCCGCGCGCGAGTTCGTCGGCACCCTCGCGCATCCCTTGAACCGCGCCCGCTACGACGCCCAGCGCGGCCGCGTGGTGCGCGGCTACGGCATCCTCCAGCCCAGCGTGGGCACCAGCCAGAGCGGACGCCGCAGCACCCGCTACGCGCGCATGTTCGGCAGCGAACCGGGTATCGATCCCTACACCCGCACCGTATCGGACGTGTACCAGGACCTGTTCGGCGAAGGCTCCTTCGTCGGCAAGGGCATCTACGACGTCGACGCCTTCGAAGCGGCGCTGGCCGATCGCTTCCCCGACAACCGCATCCTCAGCCACGATCTGCTGGAAGGCTGCTACGCGCGCGCCGGACTGGTCAGCGACGTGCGCCTGTTCGAGGACTACCCCTCGCGCTACGCCGCCGATGCGAAGCGGCGCTACCGCTGGATACGCGGCGATTGGCAACTGCTGCCCTGGCTGCTGCCCTGGGTGCCGCGCGCGCAGGGCGGCTACGAGCGCAATCCGCTGTCGTGGCTGTCGCGCGGCAAGCTGCTCGACAACCTGCGCCGCAGCCTGGTGCCGGCCGCCGCCACCGCCCTGCTGCTGTGGGGCTGGCTGTACTCGGCGCATCCGCTGGCCTGGACCGGATGGCTGCTGTGCCTGTGGCTGCTGCCGGTGCTGCTGCCGGCGGTGCGCGAAGCCTTCGTCGTGCCGGTGGATATGCCGCTGGAGAGCCATCTGCTCAGAGTGGGCAAGTCCACGCTGTTGCAATTGCAGCGCGCCGCGGTCGGCCTGGCCTGTCTGCCCTACGAAGCCCTGCTGAGCCTGGGCGCGATCGCGCGCACGCTGTGGCGGCTGACGATCAGCCGTCGCCATCTGCTGCAGTGGAATCCGTCCAGCGAGGTCGAACGCAGCCTGGGCAGCGGCATGGGCGCGGAGTTGCGCGGCATGCTCGCCGCGCCGCTGTTCGCCGTCGCCGCGGCGGCGTTGTTGGTCGCCGTGCGGCCCACCTCGCTATGGCTGGCCCTGCCCCTGTTGGGCTTGTGGCTGCTGTCGCCCGCGCTGATGGCCTGGCTGGGCCATCCGCCGCCCCAGCGCGATGCCGATCTGTCGTCCACGCAGCTGGCGTTCCTGGGCCGATTGGCGCGCCGCACCTGGGGCTTCTTCGAAACCTACGTGCGCGCCGAGGACCACTGGTTGCCGCCGGACAATGTGCAGGAGCACCCCGCCCTGGTGGTCGCGCGCCGCACCTCGCCGACCAACATCGGCCTGTCGCTGCTGGCCAATCTGTCGGCCTACGACTTCGGCTATCTGCAGACCGACGGCGTGCTGGAACGCACCCGCCGGGTCTTCGCCACCTTGGAGACGCTGCCGCGCCACCGCGGCCATTTCTACAACTGGTACGACACCGAAACACTGCAGCCGCTGCCGCCGCGCTACATCTCCACGGTCGACAGCGGCAACCTCGCCGGCCATCTGCTGACCTTGCGCCAGGGCCTGCTAGCGCTGATCGAGGCACCGGTGCTGGCGCCCAGCACCTATGCCGGCTTGGCCGACACCCTGGGCGTGCTGGAGGAAACCCAACGCGCGGCCGGTCTCGACGGCGAGGCCCTGACGCGCGCCCTGGCCGATCTGCGCGCCACCCTCGATCCATTGCTCGAACAGGCGCCCGTCACCGTGGGCGATGCCGAACGCGCTCTGACCGAACTGCTCGCGCACGCCGACCAGGTGCTGGCGGTGTGGCCCGCGAGCGAGGACCCGATCGCCGATCACTGGGTCCACGCCCTGGCCGCCGCCTGTCGCTCCGCGCTGGCCGAGCTGCGGCATTTCGGTCTGCTGCCGCTGCCGACCGATGACGACGAAAGCCAGCCCATCCCCAGCCTGCGCGAATTGCAGGCCCGATCCTCCAACGCCACGGCGCAGGAGCGCGCGCGCGCACGCGTCCACGAACTCGAACGCCTCGCGCACGTCGCCGGGCAGTTCTCGTTGATGGAATACGAATTCCTCTACGACCGCGCGCGCCATCTGCTGTCGATCGGCTACAACGTGGACGAGCATCGCTTGGACGCCGGCTACTACGATCTGTTGGCCTCCGAGGCGCGGCTGTGCAGCTTCGTGGCGATCGCCCAGGGCCAGTTGCCGCAGGACAGCTGGTTCGCGCTGGGACGCCTGCTGACCGAGGTCAACGGCGACGCCACGCTGCTGTCGTGGAGCGGCTCGATGTTCGAGTACCTGATGCCGCAACTGGTGATGCCCAGCTATCCGGACACCCTGCTCGACCAGACCTCGCGCCACGCGGTGGATGCGCAGATCGCGCACGGCGCGCAGCGCGCCGTGCCCTGGGGCGTGTCCGAGTCCGGCTACAACACCGTCGATGCGCGCATGAACTACCAGTACCGCGCGTTCGGGGTGCCGGGCCTGGGCCTCAAGCGCGGTCTGGGCCTGGACCTGGTGATCGCGCCCTACGCCAGCATGATGGCGCTGATGGTGGCGCCGGAAGCCGCCTGCCAGAACCTGCAGCGGCTGACCGCGCAAGGCTTCGGCGGCGACTTCGGCCTGTACGAAGCGATCGACTACACGCCGGCGCGCGTGCCGCACGGCCAGGACTGCGTGGTGGTGCGCTCGTTCATGGCTCACCACCAGGGCATGGGTCTGCTCTCGTTGGACCATCTGCTGCGCCACCAGCCCATGCAGCGGCGCTTCGTCGCCGACGCCGAGTTCCAGGCCACCTTGCTGCTGTTGCAGGAACGCATCCCGCATACCGGCGTGTTCCATCCGCACGAGGCCGAAACCCTGGGTTCGCGCGGCGCGGCCGGCGAAACCGAAACCCAGCTGCGGATCTTCCGTAATCCCGGCACGACCCGTCCGGCCGTGCAGTTGCTGTCCAACGGGCGCTATCACGGCCTGCTGACCAGCGCCGGCGGCGGTTACAGCCGCCAGCAGGACATGGCGGTCACGCGCTGGCGCGAGGACGGTACCCGCGACCATTGGGGCAGCTTCTGTTACTTGCGCGACGTCGACAGCGGCGAGTTCTGGTCGGCCGCGCTGCAGCCGACCGGGGTGCAGGTGGACCAGTACGAGGCGATCTTCTCCGACGCCAAGGCCGAGTTCCGCGGGCGCAAGCGCGGCTACGAGAGCCACCTGGAAATCGCGATCTCGGCCGAGGACGACATCGAGCTGCGCCGGCTGCGCCTGAGCAATCGCAGCCGGCAAACGCGCACCATCGAGATCACCACCTACGCCGAAGTCGTGCTGGCGCCGGCGATCGCCGACGAACTGCATCCGGCCTTCAGCAATCTGTTCGTGCAGTCGGAGATCCTCAGGCAGAAGCAGGCGCTGCTGTGCACGCGACGCCCGCGCTCGCATGACGAAGTGCCGCCGTGGATGTTCCACCTGGTCGCCGCGCACGACGCCGATATCGGAGCGATTTCCTACGAGACCGACCGCGCGCGCTTCCTCGGCCGCGGCAACACCCCGCGCACGCCGCGCGCGCTGTCGATCGACGTGGCGCTGTCGGATACCGAAGGCTCGGTGCTGGACCCGATCGTGGCGATCCGCTGCCGGATCGAACTGGCGCCCGGGCAGACCGCGATGATCGACATGGTCACCGGCGTGGGCGCGGATCGCGACGCCTGCATGGGGCTGGTCGACAAGTACCGCGACCGTCGCCTGGCCGACCGCGTGTTCGATCTGGCCTGGACGCACAGCCAGGTGGTGCGCCGCCAGATCAACGCTTCGCAGGCCGACGCGCAGTTGTACGAACGCCTGGCCGGCCTGATCGTGTACGCCCATCCCCTGCTGCGCGCCGATCCGGCGGTGTTGCTGCAGAACCAGCGCGGCCAATCCGGCCTGTGGGGCCATGCGATCTCCGGCGACCTGCCCATCGTGCTGTTGCGCATCGCCGACGCCGACAACATCGAACTGGTGCGGCAGATGGTGCAGGCGCACGCGTACTGGCGCCTCAAAGGCCTGCGCGCCGATCTGGTGATCTGGAACGAAAGCCAGGCCGGCTACCGCCAGCAGCTGCAGGACCTGATCCTGGGCATGGTCTCGGCCGACCCCGAAGGCAACATTCTCGATCGGCCGGGCGGCATCTTCGTGCGCCCGGCCCAGCAGATCTCGCAGGAGGATCGCATCCTGCTGCAGTCGGTGGCGCGCGTGATCGTCGACGATCAGAAGGGCACCCTGGCGGCCCAGATCGGCCGCCACGTGCCTCCGGAACGGGCGATCCCCGCCCTGCTGCCGGAAGCTGCGGCGGAGCTGGCCGCGGTCGCCGATACGGACGCATCGAACGGTCTGCCGCCCAGGCACGACGACCAAGCCGAGGACGTCTGGCCGTTCGACGCGGTGGCTCAGGAGTTCCTGTTCGACAACGGCACCGGCGCGTTCTCCGCCGACGGCCGCGAGTACGTGATCGTTTCGCGCGAAGGCGCGCCGACGCCGGCGCCATGGTGCAATGTGATGGCCAACGCGAACTTCGGCACCGTGGTCAGCGAGAGCGCCCCGGGCTACACCTGGTTCGAGAACGCGCACGAATTCCGCCTGACGCCATGGCATAACGACCCGGTCGCCGACAGCGCCGGCGAGGCCTTCTACCTGCGCGACGAAGACAGCGGGCGGCTGTGGTCGCCGATGCCGCTGCCTTGCCGCGGGCGCGGCGACTACCGCACCCGCCATGGCTTCGGTTACAGCGTTTACGAACACCTCGAGGACGGCATCGCCAGCGAGCTGTGGGTGTACGTGGGCGTCGAGGACGCAGTGAAGTACTCGGTGCTGAAGGTGCGCAACCTGTCCGGCCGCGCGCGCCGGCTGTCCGCCACCGGCTATGTGGAATGGGTGTTGGGCGACCTGCGCGGCAAGTCGCAGATGCACGTGGTCAGCGAACTCAACGCCGAAAACGGCGTACTGACCGCGCGCAATCCCTACAACACCGAATTCAACGGCCGCGTCGCCTTCTTCGACACCGACGCCAACGGCTGCAGCTATACCGCCGACCGCACCGAGTTCCTCGGCCGCAACGGCAGCCTGGGCGAGCCGGCGGCACTGCGGCGCGAGCGTCTGTCCGGCCGCTTGGGCGTGGGCCTGGACCCCTGCGCCGCGATCCAGGTGCCGATCGTGCTGGCCGCCGGCGAGCAAAGCGAGACGGTGTTCCGCCTGGGCATGGGCAAGGACCACGGCGAAGCCTTGAGGCTGGCGGCCAAGGTGCGTGGCGTCGGCTGGGCGCACGATGTGCTGGACGGCGTGCGTATCTACTGGCGCACGCTGCTGTCGAGCGTGCAGGTGCAGACTCCCGACCCCAGCGTGGACGCGCTGGCCAACGGCTGGCTGCTGTACCAGACCCTGGCCTGCCGCTACGTGGCGCGCAGCGGCTACTACCAGTCCGGCGGCGCCTTCGGTTTCCGCGATCAGTTGCAGGACGTGATGGCCAGCGTGCACGCCAAGCCGGCCCTGACCCGCGAACATCTGCTGCTGTGCGCGGCCCATCAGTTCCCGCACGGCGACGTGCTGCACTGGTGGCATCCGCCCCAGGGCCGCGGCGTACGCACGCGCTGTTCGGACGATTACCTGTGGCTGCCGCTGGCGGCCTGCCGTTACCTGACGGTCACCGGCGACACCGGCGTGCTGGACGAGAAGGTGCGCTACATCGAGGGGCGTCCGGTCAACCCGGACGAGGAGTCCTACTACGACCTGCCGGTGCCCTCCTACCTGCAGCAGTCGTTCTACGAGCATTGCGTGCTCGCCCTGCAGCGCGGCTGCGCCCTGCTGGGCGAGCGCGGACTGCCCCTGATCGGCACCGGCGACTGGAACGACGGCATGAACCGGGTCGGCGAAGCCGGCCGCGGCGAAAGCGTGTGGCTGGGCTTCTTCCTGTTCGAAACCCTGGAAGCCTTCACGGAGGTCGCACACGCGCGCGCGGACCACAGCTTTGCCGGCTATTGCCGCGAACAGGCGCAACGCCTGCGCGAGAATCTCGAAGCCAACGCCTGGGATGGGCAGTGGTATCGCCGCGCCTGGTTCGACGACGGCACGCCGCTGGGGTCCACCGCCAGCGACGAATGCACGATCGACTCGATATCGCAAAGCTGGTCGGTGTTGTCGGACGCGGCCGATCCCGAGCGCGCGCGCCAGGCCATGGCCTCGCTGGATCGCCACTTGGTCCGGCGCGACGCCGGATTGATCCAGCTGCTGGACCCTCCGTTCGACAAGACCGTCAAGGACCCTGGCTACATCCGCGGCTACGTGCCCGGCGTGCGCGAGAACGGCGGTCAGTACACGCATGCCGCGGTATGGGCGGCGATGGCCTTCGCCCACCGCGGCGATGCCGAGCGGGCCTGGGAACTGGCGCGCATGATCAACCCCATCCACCACGCACGCGACGCCGATGACGTGCAGCGCTACAAGGTGGAGCCGTATGTGCTGGCCGCGGACGTGTACGGCGTGGCGCCGCACGTGGGCCGCGGCGGCTGGACCTGGTACACCGGTTCGGCCGGCTGGATGTACCGCCTGCTCACCGAATCCCTGCTGGGCCTGCACCGCCAGGGCGACCGGCTGTCGCTGCGTCCCTGCCTGCCCGCCGAATGGCCGGAGTATCGCCTGCAGTACCGCCACGGCAGCAGCGCCTACTCGATCCGCGTGCGCCAATGCGACGGCGGCTCGACGTCGCTGCGATTGGACGGTGTGGAGCAGGCCGACCTCGCATTCCCGCTGATCGACGACGGCGCCGCGCATGAGGTCGAGCTGCAATGGCCGCGCCCACCGGCATGAGCGTGCGCGCGGAGCTGGATGCCGAACTGGATCATCTGGCCGACATGCTTCCGCCCTGGCTGGAGAGACTGCGCCACCCGGCGCAGTTCGGGCCTCAATTCGACGCGCTGGCCTCGCAGATCCTGGCGCGCGCCGGTGCGGAAGATCAGCCGCACGTAGTGCGACGCGTGGACGCGATGCTGCTCGCGCACGGCTTGGCCAGGCACGCCGACGCCGGCGACCGGAGCACGCCCCTGCCTTGACGCGCGCGAGCGCCTTCGCCGCTGCGATTCGCAAGCGCGCTGCGCGCACGACTCAAGGGTGTCGGCCTCGCAAAAAGAAACGGGACCGCATGGCGGTCCCGCAACTCCACTGAGCTTCCGCTGCCGCGCGCTTAGCGGCCGTCTTTGTCGGCGTCGCCCGGCATCGCGCGCTCGATGTAATGCCAGCCATCGCGCACCGCATGCCTGGCCTCGTCCCAGGGCAGACGCGAGGCGTGACGGGTTTCGTCCCATTTGCGCTGCAGGTCGCTTTCGACCGCATCGTAGGTTTGCCCGCGGTACTCGCCGTAGGTGTCGTAGCCGTACTGATAGGCCGGCTGGTAATCGCTCCATTCGCGGCCCGCCACATAGGACGGCGACTTTTGGTACTCGCTCTGGAAGTGGGCGGTGTATTCGGTGGGATTGACCGCTTCGGCGATCGAATCGCCAGCCTTGGCGCCTACCACGCCGCCGACGACCGCGCCGACCGCGCTGCCGATGGGACCGGCGGCGGAACCGACCGCGGCACCTGCGATGGCGCCCGCTACCGCACCCGTGCCCGCGCCGACGCTGTGGTCTTTTTTGACATCGCTCATCTTGCTTACTCCTGTGGGGCCGACGCCCATCGGCGTCGGTAATCCACAGTAGGCTCGCGCGGGTACGAGGGCGTGAATTGCGCGCGCGGTTATATGAAGGGTTAAGACTCGACCGGCGAACGAAGGCGGCTAAGCACAAGGCGGATGGCGCGGACATGCGCGGGCGGCGCAATTGGCGGCCGCGCGCTCGGCTCGGCTAGAAGATTCGCTTCTTCTTTCTCTTTCTGATTCGGCTCAACCAATCCGAATCGGGCACGACCTCGCTTCCCACGGCCGGCGGCGGCGCGAGCGATCCGATCTTTTCGTGCTCGGCCAGCAGCTCCTCCAGCCGTCTTTGCGCGTGTAGCAGCGCCTGCTCGCTGACCACGCCCGCGTCTTGAACGATGGGGCTGGAAACACGGACGTACGCCGCCCAAAAATCGCCCTCATCCGGGTGATCGGCGACCAATTGCGGCATCCGCTCGGCCAGCTCGTCCAGACGCTTGGCGATGGATTTGGGAGTGTGCTTGCACATCGTGTGTACATCGTAGCAATCGCCGCCTGTATCCGCGCGTTACTGGCGGCCGCGGTCGGCCCGTGCGTCTCGAGTCGGGCGCATGGCGCTCAACCGGCCTCTTGCGCATCCAGCAGCGCGAGCAACTGCATCACCCGGTACGGCTTGGGCAAGAACAGCACGCCTTCCGGCATCGGCGGCAATTGCGATTTGGCGTAGCCCGAGGCGAGGATGAAACGCAGGTTCGGCTTGAGAGCGCGCAAGGTATGGGCCAGGTCGATGCCCGACACGCCCTCCGGCATGCTGACGTCGCTGAAGATCACATCGATCTCCGCATGGGCGTCGATCATGGCCAGGGCCTGCGGGCCGTTGCACGCCGACAATACGGTGTAGTGCGTTTCCTGTAAGGCCTCGACCACGACCTCGCGCAACAGATCGTCGTCTTCCACTATCAGGATGCAGGACGAGGACACGGCTCAGTCCTCCAAGGCCGGGAAATACAAGGTCACGCGCGTACCCTGCCCCGGTTCGCTGGTGATATGCAGATAACCGCCCGACTGCGCCGCGAAGCCATGCGCCTGGCTCAGCCCCAGGCCGCTGCCGCGCCCTACTTCCTTGGTGGTGAAGAACGGCTGCACCGCCTGCTGCACCACCTCATCGCTCATGCCGGAGCCATCGTCGACCACGCACACACAGACGAAGTCGCGGGCCGTCGATTCGATCTCCGGCGGGCGGCGATCGGCAAGACCGGTGGCGACGGTGATGGTGCCGCCCTCGGCGAACGAGTCGCGGCTGTTGATCACCAGGTTGAGCAGCGCGGCTTCCAGCTGGGTCGGATCGACCCGGATCGGCGGCAGGTCCTGCGCCAAGGACAGTTCGATATCGACGCCCAAGCCGCAGGAGCGCATCAGCACGTCCTTCATGCCCAGCACCAACTCGTTGACGTCGCGCACCTCAGGCGCCAAGGCCTGGCCGCGGGCGAAGCTCAGCAATTGGCGGGTGAGCAGCATGCCGCGGTCGGCGGCGCGCAATGCGCCCTCGACCAAGCGGGTCACGCGCTTCTCATCGTCGCGATGGGCGCTGATCAGGTCCAGGCTGTTGACGATCACCCCCAGCAGGTTGTTGAAATCGTGGGACAAGCCCAGGGTGAGCTTGCCGATCGCCTCGATCTTCTTGGCCTGCAACAGCGCTTGCTGCGCCTCAGCCAGTCTCAGCGCGGACTCATGGCGTTCGGTGATATCGCGGGCGACCTTGGCGTAACCGATCAGTTGGCCGCCCACCCGGATCGGGTCGATCACCACGCTGGCCCAGAAGCGCGAGCCGTCCTTGCGCAAGCGCCAGCCTTCCTTCTCGTAGCGACCGTTCTCGCGCGCCATACGAAGGCCGTACTCGGGCTCGCCCGCGTCGCGATCGACCAACTCGTAGAAGCGTGAGAAGTGCTGACCGATGATCTCGGCATCGTCGTAGCCCTTGATCCGGCGCCCGCCTTCGTTCCAGTTGCAGATGTAGCCGTCGGGATCGAGCATGTAGATCGCGTAATCGACCACGCTCTGAACCAGCAGTTGGAACTGCTGTTCGGCTTCGAATGCGCGTATCGCCGGGGTACGTTTGTCGTGCATAACCCCTACTCGGTCGGTGCGCAGCAGGCGACGCTAACCTCGCACCGGTTAACGGCCCGTTACGCCGGGCAAAGCCGACCGACACCGATGCCGGCCGACAAGGCATGGCAAAGACACCGAACCGAAAGTCCGGCTCGGCGACACTGGCTATCAGTTCTTTTTCAACATCTGGTCGCGCGCCTGTTCGGCGCGCGCGGCGCCGATCGCCGTCTCGACTTGCTTGATCTCCTCTGGCGGCGGCAGCACCGCCGGGAAGCCCAGCGACTGAATCCACAGCTCGCGGGTCCAACCCTGCGTGTGATAAAGGTGGTGATCCTCATCCTGCTCGACGGCGTCGAAGGCGGCCTGCAGGATCTCCACTTCGGGTCCCTTGCCGTGCTTGGCGACGTGGCCGATGAGTTCCCAGTTCAGATGGTCCTTGGTTTCGGCCAGCACCACGCATTCGCACGCGACCCGCTCGGCCGCGGTCGCATCGCCAGCGGCCAGCGCCATTTCCATGGCCCTGACCAGGGAACTGCCGATATGCGCGACCACCTCGCGACCGGGCGTCACGGCATCCGGGTCCAAGCCCAGGGACTCGAACACCTGCATCAGCACTTTGCGGTGCGTGCGCGTCTGTTGCAGGTACTCGCCCCACTCCGCGCGCAGATCTTCGTTCACCGCGCACCGAATGGCCGCCCCATAAATCTGAATTCCGCCCAGTTCGGTCTCGAGTGCCTGATACAGCAGTTCTTCGACTTGGACGGAATCTTGTGCTGTCTTGGCCATCGGGGTCTCCTTAAAGAGCGTCGGACGACGCAGACCCAGGCCCGACCATAGGAGCGGCGCGATGCGCGCACCGTGAATTGCGAAGCTGGTTTCGTGAACGGTTCAGACCTGGAATGCGCGGCCTGCCATCGCGTCATCGCTCGTCACTGCGATTGCACATACGCGTGACACACTCGCTCGCCTATAAGCATCCGCTTGCGAACAAGGCCCACGCGATGTCGCCCCCGCACAACCGCACGTCCCGACAACTGTCCGCCATCGCCCAGGCATCGCCCTTCGTGGCGGCGCAACGCCTCATGGATCTTTCGCTGGCGACGCAGCCGCTGTCCGGCCGCGACCTGCGCGAGTGGAACCGGATGATCGCCGAGAAGGGCGCGGCCACGATGGAAGGCTGGTGGGGCATGTTCAATGCCCTCTGGCTGGCGCCGCTATCGACGGGCGCGTGGTCGTTCTGGTCGCCGTGGTCGAGTCCGTGGCAACGCTGGTCCGGACTTACGCTAGCCGGCGACCGCATTCTGGCCGCCGGACTCAAACCGGTCGCACGCACCGTGACCGCCAACAGGGCCCGGCTCGCCAGGCGCTGAGCTCCGCGGCGGCGGTCGGACGCCGTTGCGAGCACCGGCATAGGCTTACGCGAGGGTCCTGGTTCACCCGCCCTGTTCTGCGGTTCGCGGCACGATCGGCAGTTGCTGGTGCAAGTGGGTGGCCGCGATCGCGGCCTGCCCCACCGCCACCGAGATCTGGTTGAGGCCGCTGACCATGTCGCCTATGGCGTACAGGCCGGCGACGCGCGTCATCTGATTCGCATCGACCACGGTCTCGCCCGGCTCGTCGGGCCAGGCGCCGGCGGACGCCACCAACGGATGCGCCTCCTGGGTACCGAGGAAGGGATAGACGGTGTCCAACACCGTCTCGGATCCGTCGCTCGCCCGATAGCGGCAGCACGTTCCGTCGAACATAAGCTCGCCGCCGGGAGGAAGCACCAGCACCGTCTCCTCCCGATAAGGCGGCGGAAACCGATCGTCGAACGCCCGATCGATCGGCATCAGCACCAGGCGTGACGTGTAGCCCCGCAGAAAGCGCGCATGGGAGGCGACGGCCTCGCGTGGGCCGTACACGCCGATGCGCAGATCGGTGGCTTCGAACGCGTCGCAGATCGCGCACAGTCGAATCGCGCCGCAGGAGATCGCCTGCTCCGCCCAGTCCACGTCAGGCAGCACGTCGCGCACGCCCGTGGCCAGCACCACCGCGCGGGCGCGCCAACTGCGCCCGCCGGCGACGGCGCGAAAGCCCTCGCCCTCCCGCAGCAGCGCATCCACCACGACCGGCTCGATGCGCACGCCCGCCTCCAGCGCCTGCGTGCGCATGCGCCGCAACAGATCGGGGCCGGACACGCCGTCGGGGAAGCCCGGACAATTGTGGCTCTCCGGAATGCGCCTGGCCCGACTGTCGCCGCCGTCCAACACCACGCAACTGCGATGAAAACGACGCAGGTAGGTGGCGGCCGTCAGGCCCGCCGGACCGCCGCCCACCACTACGACGTCGATGATGTCCATGAGGCGGTCCTCCAGGCGTCAGGCCATGTTCCGATGACGACGGCCACAAGCACCGGATCCTACGCCGACAGCAGTGCTCGGACGTGGCGGGCAATGGTCGGCGCATGCCTCGACACTGCGCTGCCGAAGCATGGCTAACTCAGACGCACCTCACCGACCTTGTCCTCGTAGTCCTTCTTGGGATCGATGCCCAGCAGCATCTTCACCCCGGCGAGCAAGCTGTTCTCGTTGAGCCACACCTCCGCCTCGGTGGCATCGAAGCGCAGCAGGGCCAGCTTCGGATCGTCCTTGCCGCCCTCGAACCAGGCCGCGATGAAGGGATTCCACAGGCGCTCGATCACGGCTCGATCCTGGTCGCGGCGCAAGCTGCCGCTGATGCTGGCGAACAGATCGTGGCCCTTGGAGGAGAACGCCGCGATGGCGGCATGGCTGGAATTCAATTTCTGCACCAGCGCATTATCGGTCGAGGTGAAGAACCAGATCGGGCCATGGTGGTCTTCGGCGATCGCGGTCATAGGGCGGGTATGACCGGATTCCACGCCATCCAGACCCAGCATTACCGTGCGATCGGAAGACAAGGCTTTCCACAGCTTTTCTTTCAGATCTACCGTGTCGCTCATATCCAACTCGTATTCAGGCGCCAGCTTCGCGTGGCGAGGCCAAGCTAATTCCGGATACGTCGGCGGCGCGTGATGCAACCCCTTTTAATGCGAGCGTCTTTTCGCAATAGAACACGCGACTGTCGGCACGCGGCGAAGCATGAACCGTTCAGGTGATCGAGCACCTGTGCGAAAACCGGATGCGGGCTGCAGCGCGAGCATATGAATGCGCACACTCGCTCGCACGACGCGATGTTCACCGCAAGCGCCGCATGATCGAACCATCGGCAGCGATCGCCGCCCGCTCATCCGCTCAGGAGTTGCGCCATGGCCACCAAGAAAGCCGCTAAGACCCGTACCGGCGGAACCACGCGCGACAGTCGTGGAGTGGGCGACGAACTGCACCAGAGCGCTGGCGACAAGCATCCGTCACTGACGACCAATCAGGGCCTGCCCATATCGGACAACCAGAACTCGCTGCGTGCGACCGAGCGCGGTCCGGGCCTGCTCGAAGACTTCATTCTGCGAGAGAAGATCACCCACTTCGATCATGAACGCATTCCCGAGCGCATCGTGCATGCGCGCGGCTCGGGCGCGCACGGTTACTTCGAGCTGAGCAAATCGCTCAGCCGCTACACCACGGCGGATATTCTGACCAAGGTGGGCGAACGCACGCCGCTGTTCTGCCGCTTCTCCACCGTGGCCGGCGGTGCCGGTTCGATCGATACCCCACGCGATGTGCGCGGCTTCGCGGTCAAGTTCTACACCCAGCAAGGCAATTGGGACCTGGTGGGCAACAACATTCCGGTGTTCTTCATCCAGGATGCGATGAAGTTCCCGGATGTGGTGCATTCGGTGAAGATGGAGCCCGACCGTGGTTTTCCGCAGGCCGGAAGCGCCCACGACACGTTCTGGGATTTCATATCGCTTACGCCCGAAGCCATGCACATGATCATGTGGGCGATGTCGGACCGCACCATCCCGCGCTCGTTGCGCATGATCGAAGGTTTCGGCGTGCACAGCTTCCGCCTCGTCAACGCCAAGGGCGCCTCGACCTTCGTCAAGTTCCATTGGCGGCCCAAGCTGGGCCTGCAATCGACGCTGTGGGACGAAGCCTGCAAGCTGGCCGGCGCCGATCCGGACTTCCATCGTCGCGACCTGTTCGAGGCGATACAGAACGGCGACTTCCCCGAATGGGAACTCGCGGTGCAGCTGTTCACCCAGGAACAGGCGGATGTCTTTCCGTTCGACCATCTCGACGCGACCAAGCTGATCCCCGAGGAACTGGTGCCGCTGACGGTGATCGGCCGCATGGTCCTGGATCGCTGGCCGGACAACTTCTTCGCCGAGACCGAGCAGGTGGCCTTCTGCCCCTCGCATGTGGTGCCGGGCATCGACTTCTCCAACGACCCGCTGCTGCAGGGACGTTTGTTCTCCTATTTGGATACGCAGCTGTCGCGGCTGGGCTCGCCGAACTTCCACCAGTTGCCGATCAATGCGCCCAAGTGTCCCTTTGCGAATCTGCAGCGCGACGGCCATATGCAGATGCGGGTGCCGCGCGGCCGGGTGAACTACGAACCCAGTTCTCTGGATCCGCAATCGCCGCGCGAGACGCCAGCCGGTTTCCGCAGCGCCGGCGTGCCCAGCGACGACGGCGTCAAGGGCCGCGTGCGTCCGGAAAGCTTCGCCGACCACTATAGCCAGGCGCGCCAGTTCTACCGCAGCCAGACCGACTACGAGCAGGCGCATATGGCTTCGGCGCTGGTGTTCGAGCTGTCCAAGGTCGGCACCGCGCACGTACGCGAAGCCGTCGTGGGCCACTTGCGCCATATCGACGCCGCGCTGGCGCGCCGTGTCGCCGACGGCCTGGGCCTGGCTGCGCTGCCCCCGGCGCCGCCGGCCGCGGTCGCGGTCCAGGACCTGCCCGCGTCGCCGCCGCTGCAGATCATCGGCAAGATGAAACCGACCCTGCAGGGGCGCTGCGTCGGCGTGTTGATCGACGACGGCTCCGATGCCGCCACGGTGCGCGCATTGTGCAAGGCGGTCGAAGCCGCCGGCGCGCGCGTCAAGATCGTCGCGCCGCGCATCGGCGGCGCCAAGCTGAGCGACGGCAAGACCCTAGCCGCCGACGGCCAGTTGGCCGGCACGCCATCGCCGGTATTCGACGCGGTCGCCCTGGTGTTGAGCGACAAGGCCGGCAAGCGCCTGGCCAAGGAAGCCGCCGCGGTCGACTTCGTGCGCGACGCTTACGGCCACCTCAAGGCGATCGCGGCCGATGCCGGCGCGCAAGCGCTATTGAATGCAGGCGGCGCGGAGCGCGACGCGGGCGTGGTCGACGCGGGCGATACGCGCTCGTTCATCGCTCAGGCCATGAAGCGCCAGTGGGCGCGCGAGGCCAAGCTGCGTACGCTGGCGTGATTCGCGGATCAGGAACGCTTGCGCCGGACGCCGGCTTCAAACACAAAAAAGGCCGGAAGCCTGCTGGCGATCCGACCTTTCTTGTTCCGTCTTGCGACGGCGGTATTGGTGGAGGTGGGCGGAATCGAACCGCCGTCCGAAGGCACTCCATCCCCGGCACTACATGCTTAGCGCTCCGTTAGATCTCGCCCCCGAACAGCACGGCGCGCAAAGCGCATCCGGGAACCAGCCTGTTTTGGGTTAACCGGGGTTTGACAGGCAACCGACCCCAGCGATTCCGTGATGATGACCCTACGCTGCGAGCACGGACACAAGCAGTTTCGGGGCTTACGCCTTAAGCGGCGAGAGCGTAGTTGTCGTCGTTGGCAACTAAAAGTTTGCAGCTGGATTTACGAGGAAAGCTACCCCCTCGGCATGCACCAGGCGATTTCGCAACCCCCGTCGAAGCCAGTGCACCCCCGGGGACAGCTAACGCTGACCCGGTCAGTATAGGGGCGGCGGGCGCATTCACAAGCGCGGCGATGGGCGCCGTTCATGCCGCTGGCGGGGCGAGGTCGGGCTTGCCGGCGCGGCCTGCGACCGCCCGACCGGCCGCGTCGCTGGAGCGCGCCGTCCTTATCCAGGTTAGATTTCATCCAGGGACGGCGCCAGGAAGGCCAGGACGCCGTCCTGGGGAGCGGCCTGCTCGCGCGGCGAGCGAACACGGGCACGAACCGTCAATACACAGGAGCGCGGCAGGCAGCATGGACGATCTGATCATCGAACTCTCGGACAGCCGCTATCAGCGCCACGGATTCGACCGCAGTAGCGGCAGCGAAACCGTCTCCCACGAGCCACCGCTCCCGCAGCAGACGCGCAGTCGGGAAATCGCCGGGCGCCTGCAGGGTTTGGCTACGGAGCATGCCGCCAATGTGGACCGTCGCGAGGTCCGGCACCAGGACAGCCGAAAGCACTACGACGGCGGAATGGGCAACCACGTCTACGAAACGCTGGCCATCGCGTTCTCGGCCTCCGGCGGCGCGATCGCCTTTCTCAAGTTCGCTCGGGAGTTGCTGATCGAATGGATGAAGGCTTCGGCCGGAAAATCCATCCGCATCAAATTCAAGGACACCGAAGTACAAGCGCGCACCCTGGCGGAACTGGAAGCCGCGCTGGCCCTGATCGACAAGCACACCGAAACGCAGGCGCCCGCCGAGCCGCGCGACCCGACGGGGTGAATCGACGCGCGATCGAGCGCGGCACAGGCAGCGACGTCTAGAATCGGGGTGCCCGCGATCGGGCCGCAGCCAGCGATCAGTCCCATGCCCCCTGCCCTGTTCTCGGACCTTGAGTTCCCGCTGATCCAGGCCCCCATGGCCGGCTCGCAGGGCAGCGCCCTGGCCGTCGCGGTCTGCGAGGCCGGCGGCCTGGGCTCGTTGCCGGCGGCCATGTTGAGCGCGCAAAGCCTGAGCGAGGAGCTCGCGGCGATCGCGGCACAGACCGACCGCCCCTACAACGTCAACTTCTTCTGCCACACCTCGCCTGCGCCCGATGCCGGCGTCGAAGCGGCCTGGCGCGAATCGCTGGCGCCTTACTACCGCGAGTTCGGGATCGACCCCGCCACGGCGGGCCCCGGCGCGGGCCGGCGCCCCTTCGATGCGGAAGCGGCGGAGCTGCTGGCGCAGTTCCGGCCGCGCGTGGTCAGTTTCCACTTCGGCCTGCCCTCGCCCGCGCTACTCGCGCAGGTGCGCGTCTGGGGCGCGAAGGTGCTGTCCTCGGCGACCACGCTGGAGGAAGGACGCTGGCTGCAGGCGCAAGGCGTGGACGCGGTGATCGCGCAGGGCCTGGAGGCCGGCGGGCATCGCGGGCATTTTCTGGATGCCGATCTGAGCCGGCAGTCGGGCACGTTCGCGCTGTTGCCGCAGCTGGTGCGCGCGCTGCGGATACCGGTGATCGCCGCCGGCGGCATCGCCGATGCGCAGGGCGTGGCGGCGGCGATGCGCCTGGGTGCGGCCGGCGTACAGATCGGCACGGCCTACCTGCTTTGCCCGGAAGCCAGCACCAGCGCCGTGCATCGCGCCGCCTTGAAGGGCGCGGGTGCCGAGCACACCGCGCTCACCAATCTGTTCAGCGGACGTCCCGCGCGCGGCATCGTCAATCGCTACATGCGCGAGCGCGGACCGATCAGCGAGCTGGCGCCGCCGTTTCCGCTCGCGGGTGGCGCGTTGGCGCCTGTCCGCGCGCGCGCCGAGGCGCTGGGCAGCGGCGATTTTTCGCCGTTGTGGTCGGGACAGAATCCCAGTGGGTGTCGCGAGGTGCCGGCGGGCGAATTGACGCGGGAGTTGGCGAAGGGGTTTGAGGGGCGGTACTGAAACGGGGGCGCGGGGGGGCGCTGGGGACGCTAAAAGCAAATCCCCCTCAATCCCCCTTTTTCAAAGGGGGAAGACCGGCATGCTGTTCTTGCGTGGCAGCGTGTACCGCGCGCCGCGAACGCTGGCGCCTATACCGGCGCCAGGCGCGCGTAGAGGTCGGCTTCGGGTTCCACGGCTGTACCGCGCCGGCGCACCAGCGCCTGGCGCGCGCGTTCGGCGTCGGCCGGCGCCAGGTCGGTTTCGATCAGCTCGACCTTGCCCGCGCTGAGGCAGGCGATCGGCACGCCGTCGCGGAACAGCACGCGCGCGCCCGGCAGGCGCGCGACGCGTTCGCCGGCGAGCACGGTGCCGGCCAGGTTGAGCGGGTCCATCGCCGAGACGCAGACCAGTTCGCCGCTGTCGGGGCGCTGGCGCAACTTGCGCAGCGCGCCGATCGCGTCGGGCAGCGCGAACTGCTCGCCGGACATGCCGCTGACGAAGCGCCCGCCGCGGATCTCGCCGCGCGCTTCCCAGCGCCGGTACACGCGCAGCAGCTCGCGCCAGGGCGGCAGCCAGTGGGCTTCGCGCTCGATCAAACGCCAGAACACCACGCCGTAGCGATCGAGCAGGCTGCGCGCGGCGTGCTCGACGGTCTCGGCATCGATCGCGGGTACGGGCGCGTCCTCGGCCGGGCGCGGGGTGAGCGACCAGCGCCCGGCGTCCTGGATGCCGAACAGCGGCGTGCGCCGGCTGCGTCCGCCGCGCGCGCCGTCGCGCTTGGACGGCGGCACCAGCAGTGCGCGCAAGCCGGCGTAGCTGTCGCAGGTCACGCGCCCACGCGCGACCAGTTCGCCCAGGGCCTCTTCCAACTCGGTCTTGAGCAGGTGCGCGCCGCGTTCGAGTTCGTCGAAGAAGGACGCGCCGCGCACGCGCAGGCAATCGACCACACGGGTCGCGCGCGAGGACAGCGGCGCGTCGTCGCTGCGGCCGGCGGTCAGCGTGGACCACACCGCCAGGTCGCGCCGCGGCAGCAGCACGATCGGCGTCTGTCGCACCGAGGGTGCGGTCGCACTGCCCGCCTCGACGCGGGTCGGGCGCAGGCGCGCCCAGGTCACGCGACCGGCGCCGCACAGGTCGTCCAGCCAGGCGGGGCTGTAGTCGGCGATGCGCGCGTTCAACAGCTCGCTCTCCCACACCGCCGCCGGCGCTTCGTAGCCCTGCAACTGGCTCAACACCGCTTCGACCGCGTCGCGGCCGCTCATGCGGGTAGCCGCGGACACGCGTTGCCAGTCGAATAGGAAACGCACGAAATCGCGCGGCGAGACCGGTTCGACCTCGCGCCGCAGGCGGCCCACGGTGTAACGGTGGATGCGCGCGAGCAGGTGGCGCTCGCACCATTCCTCGGCGCCGCCTTCGCTGCTCTCGCGGGTATAGCGGCCGCGCATCACATAGCCCTCGCCCTCCAGGCGCGCCAGCGCGATCTCCACCGCCAGCGCCGGTTGCCGCAGCGAGCCCGCAAGGACAGCCACGGTCGCTGGGCCCAAGCCGGTCAGGCGCGAGCGCAGCCATTCGGCCAGCACGCCGTCGGCATCCCAGGCGGTGGCGGCGTACTCGGGCGGGACCACGACTTCAGGCGCCCAGCTCGCGTCCGGAAACAGCGCGCGCGCCTGCGGCAGGGTTTCGGTGGCGATCCACAGCGCCGCCTCGTCGCCGAGTTCGACGGCAGGCCGCAGCCGGGTCGCGCGCCCGGCCTCGGCCAGAATGCGCAAGGCATCCAGCCAGCCGTGCGTGCGCGCCTCCTCAGACTCGACGTAAGCCAGTCCGATCAGCGCCTCGTGCATCTCGTCGGCGTTGCGTACCTCCGGCCAGGCCTCGGCGCGCACGGCGGAGATCGCCTCCGGATCCAGGCGCCCCAGATCGTCGGCGCTGTCCGGATCGGCGTAGCGGCGGCTCATCACCGCCTGGGTGCGGCGCTCTTCCAGCGGCGCATCGTCGAGGAAGGCATAGGGCCGCGCATTGATGGCCTCGGCCGCGATCGGCGACGGGCCGGTCACGTCGCGCGCGATCACCTGCACTTCGCCACGCTCCAACCGGCCCAGC
This sequence comes from Lysobacter sp. Root916, assembly GCF_001429785.1. Taxonomy (GTDB): domain Bacteria; phylum Pseudomonadota; class Gammaproteobacteria; order Xanthomonadales; family Xanthomonadaceae; genus Lysobacter. The sequence continues at coordinate 1,334,980 of NZ_LMJF01000001.1, forward strand.
AAGCGCAGCCAGCCCCGCGCGTCCATGGCTTCGTACAGACAGTCGTGCAGGGTCTGCGCGACCAGGGGATGGTCCGGCACCTCGCGTTCGCCGACCAGGTTCTCGGCGCAGGCGACCTGGTCGGGGAACACCGTGGCCAGCAGGTCCTCGCTCTTCATGCGCTGCAGCTGCGGCGCGACCTTGCGCCCGCCCACGTAGCGCGGCAGGGCCAGCGAGGTGGTCGCGTTCCAACGCCAGCGCACGCCGAACAAGGGCGCGTCGAGCAAGGCCTGGATCAATACGTCCAGCGCGCTGGCGCTGTGCAGATAGCGCGCGACTTCGATCAAAGGAAAGCTGTGGCTGGTCGACAGCGACAGCACGATCGCATCCTCGGTCGCGGCCGCCTGCAGCTCGAAATTGAACTTGCGGCAGAAACGTTTGCGCAGGGCCAGGCCCCAGGCGCGGTTGACGCGGCTGCCGTACGGCGTGTGGATCACCAGCTGGGTGCCGCCGGATTCGTCGAAGAAGCGCTCCAGCACCACGGTGTCCTGGGTCGGCACCGCGCCCAGGGCGTAGCGCGTGCGCGCCAGATAGTCGACCAGCTGGGCGGCGGCGTCCTCGCCCAGGCCGAGTTCGCGCGCGATCGCGGCCGCGACCTGCGCGTGCACCTGCGCCAGGGTCGCCGGATCGGGCTCGCCGAACGCGGCCAGTTGGGCGTCGACCAGGCCGCGCAGGCGCGATACGCCCAGCGAAAGTTCGTCGGTGCGGCCCGGCGCTTCGCCCAGCCAGAACGGAATGTTCGGCGGCGCACCCTGTGCATCCTCCACCCGCACCCGCCCCGGCTCGACGCGCAGGATGCGGTAGCTGGCGTTGCCGAGCTGGAACACGTCGCCGGCCAGGCTTTCGATCGCGAAGTCTTCATTGACGTTGCCGATCGTGGTCGCCTGCGGCTCCAGCACCACGGCGTAATCGCCGGTGTCGGGGATGGTGCCGCCGGAAGTGACCGCGGTCAGGGCGCCGCCGCGACGCGCGCGCAGACGCCGGTGCACGGCATCGCGGTGGACGTAGCCGGCGCGCGCGCCGCGACGGGTGGTGAAGCCCTCGGCGAGCATGCGCACCACCGCGTCGAAGTCCGGGCGCGCCAGGCCCGCGTACGGCCAGGCCTGGGTCAGGCGCGCGTACAGCGCGTCCTCGTCCCATTCGCGCGAAGCGACTTCGGCGACGATCTGCTGCGCGAGCACGTCCAGCGGCGCGACCGGGATTTCCAGCGCGTCCAGCTCGCCGCGGCGCACGCAGTCCAGCAGCGCCGCGCACTCGACCAGATCGTCGCGCGACTGCGGGAACAAGCGCCCCTTGGGTACGCCGCCGACGTGGTGGCCGGCGCGGCCGACGCGCTGCAGGAAGGCCGCGATCGCGCGCGGCGAGCCGAGCTGGCAGACCAGGTCGACATCGCCGATGTCGATGCCCAGCTCCAGCGATGCGGTCGCGACCAACACGCGCAGCTCGCCGCGCTTGAGGCGTTGCTCGGCGTCCAGGCGCAACTCGCGCGACAGGCTGCCGTGGTGGGCGGCCACCGCGTCCTTGCCCAGGCGTTCGCCGAGATGGCGCGCGGCGCGTTCGGCCATGCGCCGGGTGTTGACGAATACCAGGGTGGTGCGATGCTCGGCGACCAGCTCGGCCAGGCGCAGATAGACCTGGTCCCATTGTTCGTGCGACATCACCGCGCTCAGCGGCGACGGCGGCAGTTCCAGGGCCAGATCGCGCTGCTTTGCGTAGCCGATATCGACGATCTCGCAGTCCGGGCGGCCGTCGGCATCGACCGCCGCTTTGCCGACCAGGAAGCGCGCGACCTCCTCGATCGGCTTCTGCGTCGCCGACAGGCCGATGCGCGCGATCGGGTGTTCGCACAGCGCTTGCAGGCGCTCCAGCGTCAGCGCCAGATGGCTGCCGCGCTTGCTCGCGGCGACGGCGTGGATTTCGTCGACGATCACCGTGCGCACGGTCGAGAGCATCGCGCGTCCGGATTCCGAGCCCATCAGCACGTACAGCGATTCGGGCGTGGTCACCAGCAGATGCGGCGGTTGCTTGCGCATGCGCGTGCGCTCGCTGGCGGTGGTGTCGCCGGTGCGCACCGCGCTGCGGATGCCGGGATCGGCACGGCCCATGCGTGCGAGCTGTTCGCGGATGCCGGCCAGCGGCGCGTCGAGGTTCAGATGGATGTCGTTGGACAGCGCTTTCAGCGGGGAGACGTAGACCACCGTGGTCTCGTCGGGCAGGCCGCCCTGCGCCTCGGCCTGGCGGACCAGGGCGTCGATCGCGGCCAGGAAGGCGGTCAGGGTCTTGCCCGAGCCGGTCGGCGCCGCCACCAGGGTATGCCGCCCGGCACGGATCGACGGCCACGCCAGGACCTGGGCCTGGGTCGGCGCCGGGAAGGTCGCCGCGAACCAGGCGGCGACGGCGGGATGGAAGGCGGACAGTGGCATGGCGCGCGGGCGCGATCGCTGCGGCGAAGTTCCGGTGGGGGCCGCACCCGGTATGGGGGCGGTCGGGCGCTTAGGGAATGGTAGCGCTGCCGCGACGGCCCCGGGCCGGGCCGGCCGCTGGCCGTCGTTCAGCCTACCCGCGACCTCGCGATCGCAAGGCCAGCCTGCCGCGGTCGCGTCTCAACCGCTGCGACGCTGCGACGCTCATCGCGGCGGCGCGGAGACCTCGCGCACGACCTCGGCGATGGCCCGGCTCTGGCCGGCCAGGGCGATATCGGCCAGCGACACGATGCCGGCCAGGCGCCCGTCGGCATCGACCACCGGCACGCGTCGGATGCGGGCGCGTTCCATCAGCTCCACGCAGTCGCGCAGGTCGGCATCCACTCCGACGCATAGTGCCGGCATCGTCATCGCATCGCCGGCGGTCGCGTTGCCGTCGCGGCCGACCGCGACCACGCGTACCGCGATATCGCGATCGGTGACCACGCCCAGCGGCACGCCGCGTGCGTCCAGCACGGGAATCTCGCCGCAGTCGTGGTCGGCCATCATGCGGGCGACCTCGCGCAGCGGTGTGGTGACGTCGCAGGCGGCCGGGTTGGGTGTCATGAAAGCGCTCACGTTCGCCATAGCGGTCTCCTTGGAGTGTCGGATGGAAGGTCTATTGTTCGTCGGCACCGTCGTGTGATCGCGGCGTGAAACGCAAGTCGGCGCGAACAGCGGCCACGCAATTGCGCGCGCGGCGCCACGCCGCAGCCGCGCCGGCCGTTGTATCCTCGGCCCGGTATGCGTCCTTGACGCGATACGCCCCGCGATGCGACATCAACGGAGAACGCCATGACGACCAAGTTGGACAAGCCGCTGCGACGCGAACTGGAAATCGGCGACAAGCTCTACACCCTCACGATCGACGGCCACGGTTTGAAGCTCACCGAGAAAGGACATCGCAAGGGTGTCGAGTTGAGCTGGAACGAAGTGGTCGGCGGCGACGACGCGGCTACGCCGCCCGGCGCCTGACCGCTGCGGCCGCGACGGCGGAGACGCCGTCGCGGCCCGATCTACTGCGGCATCGGTGCCGGCATAGACCGTCTCTGTCAGTGGCCGCCGTGCTTGGCGGCCATCAAGCCCTTGGTGTCCACGCTGCGTACGCCCTGCACGGACTTGGCTACGGCCATCGCTTTGTCGACCTGGGCCTGACTGTCCACCTTGCCCGACAGCGTGACCACGCCGTTGACGGTGTCGACATCGATCTTTAGGCCGGACACATCCTTGGCGGCGAGTAGTTCGGTCTTGACCTTGGTGGTGATCCAGGTGTCGCTGACCGGCTGATTCGATTCGCCGGTCTGCGGCGTCGGCGTTGGTTCCTGGGCGAAGGCGACGACAGGCAGGCCGGCCAGCAGGACCACGGCGAGCGCGGAAGCGAGGCGATGGGAGATGAGGTTCATATGCGTACTCCTAAGGGGTGTAGCGGCGAAGCGGCCACGCCGTCGCGATGCGCGGCGTAGCCTGGGGCGCGCGGTTGCGCGCGAGTGACGATGGGGAGGCGGCGCGCAACGGTTGCGCACGCAGGGCTGGGCGCGGCATTCAATGGTGACGCGCGCGCCCTGAGCCGGATTTTTTGCCGCCGCCGTCGAGCTTGTTGACGGTGGCCCAGGCGCGCTGTTCGGCGGTCTTCTCGGGCAAGCCCTCCTGCCGGTAGCCCTGTTCGATATGGCGGGCCTGGCGCTTTTGTTTGTCGGTATAGGTGGATTTGTCTCCACGAGGCATGGATGCATCTCCGGTCGGAACCGTTCCGACGCATGGCCGAGGCTAGGCCGCAGGGAGTAAACGCAAGGGCAGTATTTCGTTAGCCTGCGGTCGAGGTATGGCCTGCGCTCATGTAAGTGAATCGCGTGGAGAGCGTTCCCCGCAGCGCCACGGCCGTGCCGTCGCGCTCACTCCGCGACGACGGCCGATGGAGTGTGCTGTGCCCGTCGCTTCCCAACGAGCCCCTCGCATGCCCAGGCGCCGCGCATGGATCTGAAGAGCGGTTATCCCTACTGGGCCGTGCGCAACGGCCTGATGCATGCGTTCCCGGCCCTGGACGCCGATGCGCGCTGCGACGTCGCGGTGATCGGCGGTGGCATCAGCGGCGCCCTGATCGCCGACGAATTGAGCCGTCACGGCCACGACGTGATCGTGATCGAGCAACGCGACATCGGCTGGGGCAGCACCGCGGCGAGCACGGCGCTGCTGCAGTACGAGATCGACACTCACATGATCGACTTGGCCCAGCGCTACGGCGAGGACGCCGCCGCCCTCGCCTACCTGGCCTGCGGCGAGGCCGTGGACACTCTGCGCGAACGCGTGCGCGGCCTGGGCGGCGTCGACTTCGCGCGCAACGACAGCGTCTACTGCGCCAGCAAGCAACGGCATGTGTATGCGCTCAAGCACGAACTGGCGCTGCGGCGTCGGCACGGTTTCGACGTGCGCTGGCTCAATGCGGCCGACCTGCACGAGCGCTACGGTCTGCATGCGCCGGGCGCGATCCTGAGCCGCTTGGGCGCGCGCGTGGATCCGTATCGGCTGACCTATCGGCTGTTGATGCGCCTGGCGCGACAGGGCGTGCGCGTGCACGACCGCAGCGAGATCGCGGCGCTCGAACCCGGCGCGCGCTCGGTGCTGCTGCGCACCCCGCAAGGGCATACGATCCGGGCGGCGCAGGTGGTGCTGGCGCTGGGTTACGCGGGACAGCGCTGGCTGCGCCAGCGGGTGGCGCGCAACCGCAGCAGCTACGCCTTCGTCACCGACCCGATGGCGGCGGATGCGACCCGCGGCCTGGAGCGCACCCTGATCTGGGAGTCCGCGCGCCCCTACCTCTATCTGCGCGGCACCGGCGACGGCCGCGTCATGGTCGGCGGCGAGGACGATGCGGTCGACATCCCGGCGCGGCGCGACGCGCGCCTGGATAAAAAAGCCCGGCGCCTGGTGCGGGCGGTGGCGCAGCGTTTCCCTGGCCTGGAACTCACGCCGGCCTTCGCCTGGGCCGGGACCTTCGCCGAAACCGACGACGGCCTGCCCTACTTCGGCCCGCACGAGCAGTACGGGCCACGGGTGCATTTCGCGATGGCCTACGGCGGCAACGGCATCACCTATGCGCAGATCGGCGCGGGGCTGCTGCGGGCGCTGATCGAACGCAAGGCGCATCCACTGGCGCGGCTGTTTTCGTTTCAGCGCAGCCAATGAGCGGCGCTTGCATCGCAAAGCGGCGATACGCGTCTCGCGGTGGCCGCGGCGCAAGCCGCGAGCCGAAACCGGGCACGCTGCGCAAGGGCGCCCCGGTCGCTTGATCCAAACGACCGCACTGCCTTGCCGGGGCGTCGCAGGGTTCGTCGCGGGTGCAGGGGCGCGGTCGCGGCTTGCGCCGCTCCTACCGCCGGCATGCCGCTGCGGTGGGCTCGGCGCAATGCGAACGGTCCGCTCGCGCGGCCCGTTCGGCGGAACGTTGGGGATCCGGACTCGACGCGCGCGACGCCGAACTCCGAATCGATACGCCTCAGGAGCGCAGCGGCACCAGGGTGATCTCGACGCGGCGGTTCTGGGCGCGGCCTTCCTCTGTGTCGTTGCTGGCGATCGGACGGGTCTTGCCGGCGCCGGTGAGGATGAAGCGGTCGCGGACCAGGCCGCGCGACATCAGGTAGTTGCCGACCGAAGCCGCACGCTGCTCGGACAGGCGCTGATTGACCGCGTCGGTGCCGATGCTGTCGGTGTGGCCGGCGACCTCGACGATGGTCTGGTTGTACTCCTGCAGGGTCGAGGCGACGTTGTCCAGCACCGGATAGAACTGCGATTCGAGCGAAGCGCTGTTGAAGGCGAAGGTGATGTTGCTGGGCATGTTGAGGGTGATGTTGTCGCCCTGGCGCACCACGTCGACGCCGGTACCGGCCATGCGCTCACGCAGCGCGCGCTCCTGACGGTCCTGGTAGTTGCCGATCGCGCCGCCGGCCAGGCCGCCGACGCCAGCGCCGATCAGGGCGCGCTGGCGGCGCTCGGTGGCGTCGTCGCCGCTGAGCAGGCCCGCGGCGACGCCGGCCAGCGCGCCGATCAGGGCGCCCTTCTGGGTGCGGCTCATGCCTTGGCGTTCTTGCGGGTATTGGCCTTGCGGGTACTGGCCCTGCGGCTGACCGCCGTAGTATCCGCCGCCGCCCGTGGCGCAGCCGGCGAGCAAAGCGGTCATCGCGGCGGCGGCCATCGCAATCTTGATCTGGGTTTTCATGGGGCGTCCTCGGCTGAATTCGGCGGAGCCAAAGCTAATCACGCAAGCGTCACGGGTGGGTGACGAGGGCTTGCCGCAGTTCAGCTGTCGGCAGGGGTGCGTGAGGGCGTCGTGCGCTCTAGGCAACGCTCGCTTGGCGTTGTTGCGCGATGGTTGGGGTTCGATCGCGGCTCACGCCGCTCCCACAGAATGCGTGGAACCGCGAGCGGCGGCGGCGAATGAGGTGGTGTGGTCGCGGCTTGCGCCGCTCCTACCCGGAGCGTGGGCGATGGCACGGCGCGGTGCGATTCGGATCGCACCGCGCCTGCGGGCGGCGCTCAGTCGCCGACGGCGACCAGCGCGTCGGCGCCGGCGGCGTCGAGGGTGTGGTCCCAGTTACCCATCAGCGCCAGGTACAGCAGCTTGTCGAACTCGGCGCCGAAGCGGCTGATCACCGCGTCGGGATCGGGGATCAGTTTGGCGTCGGCGATCAGGCCGAAGTGGACGCGGCCGTTGTAGCTGAGAATGGAAATGCCGACGCCGATCGAACCGGTCTGCGGTACCCAGAACATCATTTCGCGCAGGGTGCAGCCCGCCAGATACAGGGGCTGCTGCGGTCCGGGCACATTGGTCGCGACGGCGGTGGCCTTGCGGCTGAAGAGCTCCAGTGCCAGCCCTTGCACCTGCGACGGCGCCATGCCTAACGCAGCCAAAAGCCCAAATGCAACAATAGCTTGCCGTGAATTCTTAAGATTATTCATGCATTCGGCCACGCGCTCGACCCGGCGGATCGGGTTGTGCTCGCCAACCGGCAGCTCCAGGAACACCAGGCCGAAATGGTTGCCGAGCTTCTTGGCGTGTTCGAGCGGACGCAGGTTGACCGGCACGGTCGCGCGCAGGGTCACGCCGTCGACGTTGTCGCCGCGTTCGATCATGTAGTTGCGCAAGGCGCCGGCGGCGGTGGCCATCAGCACGTCGTTGACGGTGCAGTCGCAGGCGCGACCGACCGCCTTCACCTCTTCCAGATCCAAGGGCTCGGCCCAGGCCACGCGTTTGCTTACGCCGAGCTTGCCGCGCAGCAGCGAGGGCGGATCGTCGGACAAGGCCAAGGCATTGAGCAGTTCGCGCGCGATCTCGCCGCCCTCTTTGGCCAGCATGCCGGCCAGGGTCGGGTCGCGGTACATCTCCATGCCCTTTTCCAGCGCGCGCGAGCCCAGCTTCATGTAGCGGTCGACCGCACCGACCCGGCGCGCGACCTCGACGCCGTCGGTCTTGAGCCAGGCGTGCGGCAGATCGCTGCCCTTGGCCGGCTCGCGAGTGGTGTCGGTCAGCGACAGCAGCACCTGGACCAGGGCGATGCCGTCGGCGTAGCTGTGGTGGATGCGCGCGATCAGGGCCGAGCCGCCGTCGTAGCGTTCGACCAGATGGAACTGCCACAGCGGCCGGCTGTGATCGAGCGGGCTGGACGCGAGCTGGCTCACGAAGCGCTCCAGGCCGCGCTTGCCGCCGCGCCCGGGCAGCGCGGTCAGCTGCACATGCCAGTCGAGATCGAAATCCTCGTCGGTCTGCCAGGACGCGCCAGCCGGCGTGTCCACCGCCTTCTGGCGGAAGCGCGTATAGGCCAGGAAGCGTTGTTTGACCACGCGCCGCAGGGCGTCGATCGACATCGGTTCGGCGAACATCAGCACGCCGGTAATCATCATCGGATTGGTCGGTCGCTCCATGCGCAACCAGGCCGTATCCACTCGCGACATCGGTTCGCGACGCGCTCGCTTGCGCGGTTCTGCTGTGGCCATGCGCCCTCCAAGCGTCTGCGCCGAGTGAATCACGCAGCCGCGAGCGGCGTCAACGCGGCTGAGGCCGGATTCGAGATCGGATCGCGAGACCGCCGCTGGCCATGAACTCCGGACGCATGCGCCCAGGCCCCTACCCGCGCTGTTTCCGGTAGGCGGCCAAGGCGGCGTCGCGGCCTGCCGCCAGATCGACCAACGGCTGCGGCGGATAGTCCGGCGCGAAGCGGCGCAAGGTCGCCGGCTCGCGCCAGGGCGCATGGCGCAGCGGCAACGGCAGCGCCGCCAGCTCCGGCACCCACCGCGCGATGTAGCGACCGTCGGGATCGAACTTTTCGGACTGGGTGACCGGATTGAACACGCGGAAGTACGGCGCGGCGTCGGCGCCGGTGCCGGCGACCCACTGCCAGCCCAGGGTGTTGTTGGCCAGGTCGGCGTCGACCAGGGTGTCCCAGAACCAGCGCGCGCCGTGGCGCCAGTGGTAACGCAGGTGCTTGGTCAGATAGCTGGCTACGATCATGCGTACGCGGTTGTGCATCCAGCCGGTGTGCCACAGCTCGCGCATGCCGGCATCGACGATGGGCACGCCGGTGCGGCCGTGCTGCCAGTCCTGCAGGCGCGGCTGGACCAGACGCGCCCAGTCGAAGTCGTCGAAGCGCGGATTGAAATTGCGCTCCGGGGTGTGCGGGAAGTGGTGCAGCAGATGATGGGCGAATTCGCGCCAGCCCAACTCGCGGATCGCCGCGTCGATGTCGCCGGCGCGCGCGGCGTTGCGCTGCGTCTCCAGCGCGGCGACCACGCGCCAGGGCGCGATCTCGCCGAAATGCAGGTGCGGCGACAACCGCGAGGTGCCGACGCGATCGGGCCGGTCGCGCTGTTGGGCATAGCCCTCCAGCGCGCCTTCCAAGAAGGTCTCCAGGGTCTCGCGCGCGCCGGCTTCGCCGGGCGTCCAGTGCTCCCAGAAGCCGCTGTCCCAGTCCCGCGACGGCAACAGCTTGAGCGCCTCCAGGGCCACGCCCTCCGGCCCGTGCACGCTGCTGGGCAGGCGGGCCGGCGGCTCCCAGGTCGGCTGCAGGCGCCATGCGGCCAGGGCCGTGCGCCAGAACGGCGTGAACACGCGATAGGGATCGCCCTGCTTGGTCGCCAGTTGCCAGGGCTCGAACAGCAGCGCGCCGTTGTGGCTCTCCGCGCGCACGCCCTGACGGCGCAGGGTCTGCTTGATGCGGGTATCGCGCTTCTCGATCGCCGGTTCGTAGCGGCGGTTCCAGTACACCGCCTCGGCGTCGGTGGCCAGCAGCAGCGATTGCAGGGTCGGCAGGCTGGGGCCGACGAAGCGGCGCAGGTGCGAGCCGCGCGCGCGCAGTTCGCGGTCCAGCGCGGCCAGGGAATGATGACGCCAGGCGTCGGAGGCGGCACCGGGCCGCCAGTCGCCCTGCTCGTCGGGCGCATGGATGTAGATCGGGATCGGCGTGTAGCCGTCGTCCAGCGCCGCCCGCAGGGCCGGGTTGTCGGCCAGGCGCAGGTCGTTGCGGAACCAGACCAGCGCGGTGGCGGCGGCAACGTCGGACATCGCGGAACCGGGGCAGTCCAGGGAGTGCCAGTATGCCGCCCCGCCGGCCTCAAAGAGACGGGGCCCGCGTGGGGCCCCGTCCGGGTCTTGCCAGACTTACGGCGACTGCAGTTCGGTGATCGCCGACTGGGTCTGGACCAGGCCCCAACCGGTGTTGTTGTCGTAACCGGCGGCGTCGATGTCCTGCGCCGTGGTCAGCAGGGCGTCGCGCACCTGCGCCGCGGTCGCGGTCGGCTTGGCGCTCCACACCACCGCGGCCGCGCCGGACACGTGCGGGGTGGCCATCGAGGTGCCGCTCATGGTCTGGTAGGCGGTGTTGGACACCGACGGGGTAGCGTCGACGGTCGCGGTCTGCCCGGCCAGATTGGCCACGATGGTCTGGCCGTCGGCCTGGCTGATGCCCACCGCCGGCAGCGTGGTGGTGACCGGATTGCCGTTGGCGTCGTACATGCCGATGCGCAGCTCGCCGGCGACGTTGTTGTAGATCACCACGCCCAGGGCGCGGCCGGACTTGGCCTTGGTGATCTTGTCGACGAAGGTGTTGGTGCCGCGCTGGCAGATCACGATCTTGTTGCGCCAGGTGCTGGACGAGGTCTGGCACAGGCCGCCGTTGACCCAGCCCGCGCTGGCGGTGGTCTGCTTGGAACCGGCGACCGGAATCGCGGCGAAGCTGGAGCTGCCGACCAGCAGCGGGTCGTTCTTCAGCGGATAGGTGCTGAGCGTGTCCACGCCCGGCGCGGCGATGTCGACGGCGCTGTTGAACTGCGAGAAATCGGCCTTGACGTTGGCCGAGTCCACCGCCGCCACCGACACCACCGAGCTGTAGGACGCCGGGTAGCTGAGGCTGGAATCGCCGNTTGAACTGCGAGAAATCGGCCTTGACGTTGGCCGAGTCCACCGCCGCCACCGACACCACCGAGCTGTAGGACGCCGGGTAGCTGAGGCTGGAATCGCCGTCGTTGCCGGCCGCGGCGATGCTGAGCACGCCGTTGTTGGCCAGGGTCTGGAAGGCGTTCTGCTCGGTGGTCGAGCTGGTCGGGCCGCCCAGGCTCATGCTGATGATCTTGGCGCCGGCGGTGTTGCAGCGGTTGGCCGCGTCGACCAGGGTCGACGAATAGGTCCAGTTGCACTGGCCGTGGCCGCCGCCGTTGGTGCCGTTGGTGCCGAAGATCTTGATGATGTGCAGCGAGACCTTGCCCGGGCTCACGCCGACCACGCCGGTGCTGTTGTTGGCCGCGGCGATGGTGCCGGCAACGTGGGTGCCGTGGCCGCAGGTGTCGGTATCCCAACCGGTCGGATAACCGGTGATGGTCATGCCGGCGAAATCTTCGTGGGTCTTGTTGATGCCCGAATCGATCACGCAGACCTTGATGCCGGCGCCGGTGGCCGCACCGGTGTCGAGCACGCCGTCGTGGTTGGCGTCCCACACGTTGCGGGCCTGCACCTGATCGATGCCGTAGGGCACGCTCTGCGCCTGCAGGTAGCGCGGCTGGTCGATCTCGACCGACTCCACGTCGGGGTTGCTGCGCAGGGCCTTGATGGCCTCCGGCGAGGACAGGGTCATCACCGCGCTGTTGAGGCGGTCGAACTGATAGTTGACCACGGCATCGCCGCCGCGCGCGGCGGTCAGCTTGCCGCGCAGCGTCTGGATGCGCTGACCCAGGCTCAGGGTCGAGGCACCGGCGCTCTTGCCGGCGGCGGCGCTGGCGGTGCCGGCCTTGAACTTGACCCAGACGCGGTTCGGGTTGGGCTGTTCCTGCGCCGCAGCGGTGCTGGCAGCGACCATCGTGGCCAGGCCCAGGCCCAGCGCGTACATCAACTTGCTCTGCTTCATCGATCCCCCAATGGAAGGTCGGTCGCGCTCCGGGCGGAGCGGCCTTGTGGCTTGAGCGTGCCGTAAGCGCTCAATCGACCGACTAATCCAAACGGGGGCAGTCGCCTGCCCCCCTACCCATCAGGGAAAAAGCGTGCCGTTTTATGCTGGACTTCTCAGTTCTGGACAGCCTGTAGAGATACCCGCTGCATCAACTGGCACCAATAATCCGTATTTATTGCGCCATAAAACCAGGCGCCGGGGACGGGGCCCGAGGCATCGGGCCCCGTCCGGGGCTGGGCGGGCTCAGGGCGACAGCAACTCGTCGATCGCGGACTTGGTCTGGACCAGGCCCCAACCGGTGTTGTTGTCGTAACCGGCGGCGTCGATGTCCTGCGCCGTGGTCAGCAGCGCATCGCGCACCTGCGCCGCGGTCGCGGTCGGCTTGGCGCTCCACACCACCGCGGCCGCGCCCGACACGTGCGGGGCCGCCATCGAGGTACCGTTCATGTTCTGGTAGGCGGTATTGGACAACGACGGCGTAGCGTCGACCGTCATGGTCTGACCGGCCAGACCGGCCAGGATGGCTTCGCCGTCGGCCTTGCTGATGCCGACGCCCGGCAGCGTGGTGGTGAGCGCGTTGCTGTTGGCGTCGTACATGCCGATGCGCAGCTCGCCGTCGACGTTGTTGTAGATCACCACGCCCAGAGCGCGGCTGGACTGGACCTTGGTGATCTTGTCGACGAAGGTGCTGGTGCCGCGCTGGCACAGCACGATCTTGTTGCGCCAGGTGGTGGACGTGGTCTGGCACAGGCCGCCGTTGACCCAGCCCGCGCTGGCATTGGTCTGCTTGGAACCGCCGATCGGTATCGCGGCGAAGCTGGAGCTGCCAACCAGCAGCGGGTCGTTCTTCTGCGGATAGGTACTGAGTACGTCCACGCCCGGCGCGGCGATGTCGACGGCGCTGTTGAACTGCGAGAAATCGGCCTTGACGTTGGCCGAGTCCACCGCCGCCACCGACACCACCGAGCNCGTCCACGCCCGGCGCGGCGATGTCGACGGCGCTGTTGAACTGCGAGAAATCGGCCTTGACGTTGGCCGAGTCCACCGCCGCCACCGACACCACCGAGCTGTAGGACGCCGGGTAGCTGAGGCTGGAATCGCCTTCGTTGCCGGCCGCGGCGATGCTGAGCACGCCGTTGTTGGCCAGGGCCTGGAACGCGGTCTGCTCGGAGGTCGAGAAGGTCGGGCCGCCGATGCTCATGCTGATGATCTTGGCGCCGGCGGTGCTGCAGCGGTTGGCCGCGTCGACCAGGGTCGACGAATAGGTCCAGGTGCACTGGCCATGGCCGCTGCCGTTGGTGCCGTTGGTGCCGAAGATCTTGATGATGTGCAGCGAGACCTTGCCCGGGCTCACGCCGACCACGCCGGTGCCGTTGTTGGTCGCGGCGATGGTGCCGGCAACGTGGGTGCCGTGGCCGCAAGTGTCGGTGTCCCAGCCGGTCGGGTAACCGGTCATGGCGACGCCCGCGAAATCCTCATGGGTCTTGTTGATGCCCGAGTCGATCACGCAGACCTTGATGCCCGCGCCGGTGGGCGCGCCGACGTCGAGCACGCCGTCCTGGTTGACGTCCCACACATTGCGCGCCTGCACCTTGTCGATGCCGTAGGGGACGCTCTGCGCCTGCAGGTAACGCGGCTGGTCGATCTCGACCGATTCCACATCGGGATTGCTGCGCAGGGCCTTGACGGCCTCAGGCGAGGACAGGGTCATCACCGCGCTGTTGAGGCGGTCGAACTGGTGGTTGACGACCGCGTCGCCGGCGCGCGCGGCGGTCAGCTTGCCGCGCAGGGCCTGGACACGCTGGCCCAGGCTCAGGGTCGAAGCACCGGCGCTCTTGCCGGCGGCGGCGCTGGCGGTACCGGCCTTGAACTTGACCCACACGCGATTCGGGTTGGGCTGGTCCTGCGCTGCGACGGCGGTGGTGGCCACCATCGTGGCCAGGCCCAGACCCAGCGCGTACATCAACTTGCTCTGCTTCATCGATCCCCCTAGTGGAAAGTCGGCCGCTTCCGGACGGAGCGGCCGTTGGCTTGGGCGCGAAACGCGCCCGATCAGCCAAACTTATCCAAATAGGAAAATAAAGCGCACGCCGGGACACGGGGGTTTCGCCCCACGAATCGTGACACGGGTCACGATTCAGAGAGGCTCACGTCGCCGCGCGCACCGGCATTCCACGGCCAGCATGCCAGCGACCGCGACCGCTCAGGTCTCGACGAAACGCACCCGACGCGTGATCGAGCAGGTCAGCTCGTAACCGATCGTGCCCGAGACCTCGGCGATGCGTTCCACCGGCAGCTCCGGGCCCCACAGCGTCACCGGATCGCCGACGCGGGCGTCGGGGATGCCGCGCAGGTCGATGGTCATCAGGTCCATCGAGACGCGGCCGATCACCTGGGTCGCCTGGCCGCCCACCAGCACCGGCGTGCCCGAGGGCGCGGCGCGCGGATAGCCGTCGCCGTAGCCGATCGCGGCCACGCCGACGTTCATGTCTTCCGGGCATTCCCAAGTCGCGGCATAGCCGATGCGCTCGCCGCGGCGCACGCGGTTGACCGCGATCAGGCGCGTGGACAGGGTCATGGCCGGGCGCAGGCCGAAGTCGGCACCCGTGGTGCCCTCCACCACCGAGATGCCGTACAGGGCGCCGCCGGGGCGGATCCAGTCGGCGTGCGCGTCGGGCCAGCCCAGCACGGCGGCGGAATTGGCCAGCGAGCGCGCGCCGCCGAGCCCGGCGGTGGCGTCGCCGAACGCGCGCAGCTGCGCGGGCGTTTGCGGATTGGCGAATTCGTCGGAGCTGGCGAAATGGTTCATCAGCACGATGCCGTCGGCCACGCCCGCCAAGGCGGACAGGCGCGCGTAGGCCTCGCGCACCTGCTCGGGCGCGAAGCCGAGCCGGTGCATGCCGGTGTCGACCTTGAGCCAGCAGCGGATCGGCTCGCCGTCGGCGGCCTGCTCCAGCATTTCGATCTGGCTGAGGTGGTGGACCACGGTTTCCACGCCGAGACGGCGCAGTTGCGGCAGATCGTCGGCTTCGTCGAAGCCCGACAGCAGCACGATGGGTTGCGACAGGCCGGCCGCGCGCAGGCGGTCGGCGTCGGACAAGGCCGCCACGCCGAAGGCGTCGGCGCCTTCCAGGGCACGGGCGACGCGCTCCAGGCCGTGGCCGTAGCCGTCGGCCTTGACCACCGCCATGACGCGGCTGTGCGGCGCGCGCGCGCGCGCCTGGGCGAGGTTGTGACGCAGGGCGTCGGTGTGGATGCTTGCGGAAGTCGGACGTGCCATCGCGCTAGTTTATCGGCTGGCGGGCGTGCGCAGGCTGTCGGGTTGGGGTATCCCTGCTCCCGCTTACCGCAGCCGAAGGAAGTGCAAAGCTGGGAAGGTGCTTGGAGGGCGCTGAAGTTGGCGTTGCACGGCTGCGGCGGCCCTCACCCCAACCCCTCTCCCGCAAGCGGGAGAGGGGCTAAGCAAGGTTGCGATGGAATGAGCGAGTGCCTGCTGTTCCTGCTCGCGCTTGCGACGACCGAAAGAGTGCAAAGTTGGGAAGGTGCGCGGAGGGCGGATGAGGGCTGCGACTGAGACTGGAGTTGCACGGCTGCGGCGGCCCTCACCCCAATCCCTCTCCCGCAAGCGGGAGAGGGGCTAAGCAAGGTTGCGATGGAATGAGCGAGTGCCTGCTGTTCCTGCTCGCGCTTGCGGCGACCGAAAGAGTGCAAAGTTGGGAAGGTGCGCGGAGGGCGGATGAGGGCTGCGACTGAGGCTGGAGTTGCACGCCTGCGTCTGCCCGCACCCCAACCCGCATCCCGGCCCGACCGCACAGCGCTCGGGCGTTCGGTGCGGCGTGAGCCAGTGGCTCGCAAGCGACGCCCCTCACTCCGCAAGCGGGAGAGGGCCTAAGCGCACTGAGAGCAGCTAAAGGCGCGTGCTCAGTCCTCGAACTCCAGCACCGTATTCGGCGCTGGCCGCTCGCGTTCGCGCGTCAGCCGTTCGGACGCCTGCGGCGGCGTCCACGGCGTCTTGCCGAGCTGAGACAGATCCGGATAGCGGCCCAGCACGCGGAAACCCCGCAGTTCGAAGGCGACGCCCTCCGCGCCCAGCGGCGAATTGCGGTCGGAGACGTGGAAGTGCAGATGGGGGCCGGTGGAGTCGCCGGTGAAGCCCAGCGCGGCCAGGACCTCGCCACGGCGCACGCGTTGGCCGGTTCGCACGCGCGCGCTGCCGGTCTTGAGGTGCTCGTAGAACGCGTAGCGGCCGTCGCCCAGATCCAGGGCGACGTAGTTGCCGGTGGCCTCGCCCAGGGTCTGCTTGCCGTGCTCGGAGATGCGCACGGTTTCGGCGACGTCGTCGCGCATCGCCACCACGGTGGCGTCGGCCACCGCCACCACCTCGGCGCCGTAGCCGTAGGTGTTGGCGACCAGGTCCTTGTCGCCCTGGCTGGTGCGGCCCTGGGCATCGAGCTTGACCCAGTCGATCGCGTGGCGCCCTGGGATACGCGCCTTGCCGTCGACGGTATACAGCACGCGGCGGTGACCGCGCGCCCAGTCCGGATGATGGATCGCGATCCAGGGGCCGCCGCGCACCGGCGCGCCCAGGATCAGGCGCGGTGCCGCGGCTACCGCGACTTCGCCGCCGTCGACCGACTGCGGCGTGTCGTTGCCGGCCACCGAGTAGCGCAGGCGGTGGTCGAGCCGCTGCGGCGCCGGCACGTTCGCTGGCAGCGTCAGTTCCAGGTACAGCACGCCGCGCTGACCAGGCGCCAGGGTCAGCGCGTCGCTGTCCTTGACCGCCGCGATGCGATCGAAGCGGCGCTTCAGCGCTTCGCCTTCGTAGCTCGCCAACGCCTGCCCGCGCCCGGCGTCGCGCGCTTCCATGCCCAGCAAGCGCAGCGGCTCGTTGCTGAAGTTGGTCGCATGCAGCTCGTAGACCAGCACCGACGCGCCGTCCATATGCACCGGCGCGGGCGCAGCCGGCACCTGCAGATCGAAGGACTGGCGCAGGGGCGCGGCGCGATCGGCCGCGTGGAGGAAACCGGCGAAGGAAAGCAAGGCGGCGAACGCGATGGCGCGCATGCGGAGGGGTCGTCCTGGCAACGAGGGGAAGTCGCCCGACGCGAGGCGCCGGGGCCGATGAATTCAAATCGCCGTGCGCAACTCGTCGATGGCCGCGTCCGACAACCACAGCAAGGTATTGAGGTAATCCTCGATGCAGCCGACGACGTCGGCGCGCGGGCCTTCGCGCCAGATCGCGGAGGAGTAGAAGGCGTCCTGCTGCGCGACCAGGTCGGCCTGGTCGCGGTAGGCGCGGATCAGGTACCAGCTTTCGTGCTCGTGCCGGCTGCGCCCGAACGCGACCACGTCCATGCCGCGTTCGCGCAACAGCGGCAGCGCGCGCCGGGTCATGACCTGTTCGAACCGGGTGCCCGATTCGGGCTTGAGCCGGTAGGTACGCACTTCGATCAGTCGCTGCATGTACGCGCTCGAGGGGACCGCTAGCGGATGCTGTTCGAGCGGGTCGGCTGGCGCAAGTTACGTTTGTCATGCCTGGCGCGCGGCGGCGCAAAAAAAAACGGGCCGGCTAGGCCGGCCCGTCCTTCGAGACAGCGATCGCGCGATCAGTCGCAGCGACGCTCGATCACGGTCTCGGTCTTGTTCTGCTGATTTTCCTGGATCTTGCGTCCGACCAGGGCACCGCCGACGGCGCCGGCCGCGGTCGCGACCTTCTTGCCGTTGCCGCCGCCGACCTGATTGCCGAGCAGGCCGCCCGCGACCGCGCCCAGGGCGGTGCCGGTGATCTTGTGCTTGTCCTTCACTTCCTTCGGACGCTGCACCTCGACGTCGTAGCAATGCGGCTGCTTGGCCTTGGTCTTGGACTTGGTCTGGGCGCCGGCGGCGCCAGTGACCATGACGCAGGACATCAGGGCGACGGCGATCGTGGATTTGAGTTTGGCGTTCATGCGGATTCACCGGTAGGAGTGGGGGCCACGGCCAACATGCGCCGCGCGTCGTCACGGCCGCGTCAAGCGCGGCATCGTGCCTGCGCGACAGTCTGGTCCTTTCAGTCTGAACCGTCGCCGGCGCGCGCGCTGCCACGTCGATCACATCCGCCGCTAGCACGACGAACGGCGGCGCGCATGGCCGTCCGCGCCGAGCGCCTCGCTCCGGGGCGGGCTCGGGCGGACGACCTTGCCGCGCCCTGCCCTGCCCTCATGGACCGCGACCGACGCGGCCGCGCTGGGTCCAAGACCGGGCCGCCTTGCGCGCCCCGGCCAGGTCGCTTACTCGAACGACCCCACCGAGTCGTGCGCGAGGTTGTCGAAACGGGTGTACTCGCCGAAGAACTTGAGCTTGAGCGAGCCGGTCGGGCCGGAACGCTGCTTGCCGATGATGACCTCGGCCAGGCCTTTGTCCGGCGAGGTTTCCTTGTTGTAGTAATCGTCGCGGTAGATGAAGACGATCACGTCGGCGTCCTGCTCGATGGCGCCGGACTCGCGCAGGTCGGCCATCACTGGGCGCTTGTCGGCGCGCTGTTCCAGCGAGCGGTTGAGCTGCGACAGCGCGATCACCGGCAGGTTGAGTTCCTTGGCCAGGTGCTTGAGCGAGCGCGAGATCTCGGAGATTTCGGTGGCGCGGTTCTCGCTGTTGCCGGGCACCGACATCAGCTGCAGGTAGTCGATCACGATCAGGCCCAGGTCGTGCTCGCGCTTGAGGCGGCGCGACTTGGCGCGCAGCACGTCCGGCGACAGGCCCGGGGTGTCGTCGATGAAGATCTTGGCCTCGCGCAGCTGACGGATCGCGCTGGTCACGCGGCTCCAGTCCTCGTCCTCGAGCTGGCCCGAGCGCAGGCGCTGGGCGTTGACGCGACCCACCGAGGAGATCAGGCGCAAAGCGAGCTGGCTGGCCGACATTTCCATCGAGAACACCGCCACCGCCTTCTTGCTGCGGAAGGCAGCGTACTCGGCCATGTTCAGGGCCAGGGTGGTGTTGTGCACGCACACATCGTTGGCGATGAAGTTATGCGTATCGGGAATGGTGAGGTCGTACACCTGCTTCTCGCCCAGAGGGACGATGGACACGATCCGGTCCCAGTAGACGTCGCTCGACGCCAGCGCGCGCAATGTCGGGTCGCCCAACGCCATGGCGAACTTCGCCAGGTGGGCGCGGCTCATCGCGCGCTTGCCTGGATGCGGATTCGAATCCGCCACGCCGGCACGCCGCGCCAGTTCGGCCCAACTCAGCTCGCCCTTGCAGTCTTCGATCCGCTGCCACACCGCCGCCGGCACCAGATCGCGATTGACCTTGGGCGGATGCGCGTCCAGCGCCGCCAGCACGCGCGCCATGGCCGGCTCCTTGCCGAACATGCCGATACGCTCGCAGAACAGGCGCAACGATGCGTTATGCGTGATATCCAGTTGCCAGCTCGAGCGCCGGGTGTCGCGGTAGCGCACCCAGCGATGACGAATCGCCGCGATCACGCCGAAGCGCAGCAACACATGCTGCAACTGCCGAACCAGGCGTTCGCTGACGCTCGCATAGCCGATTTGGGCCTGCCCCGCGCGGGTAACCGTGGCCCAGCCGTCGGTAGCGAACAGGCGATTCACGAAAGTCGCCAAGGATTCGGCGTCCAGTCTGAATACCGCCTCGGGAATGAACTTCCCGGCGGAGCCCTGGCCGAGCAGCCCCAACCCGGACAGCCACTGCCCGAGCGGATTACGCTGGTTGCGCCTGGCCGAGGCGATCCCTTCGGGCGCGAGCGTCTCGGGACGCAGCTCGAGCACTTGGCACAGCCGCTCGAAAACCGCCGCGGCAGGTACGGTACGCCCATGCCGCCAATGGCTCAGCGACGCGGGCGAGACGCCGAGCTGTCTGGCGACCGCGTTCTGGCTCAAACCACGACCGGCGAGCGCGTGCTGCAGTGCGGCCGAGAAACCGCGGCGCTGCGCCGCGACCTCGCCCGCGTCGGCGATCACCGCCATGCTCGGGGCGAAGCCGGCGCGTTTTTCGGTCTGCCTGACCACGACCCCGCCGAACTCCCGCGAGGCCGCGGTGAAGTCCTCGACGATGCGGGGGTTCGAGTTGGTGAAACGCGGCGTGGCGCCGGTGAGCCCACCGTCGCCGATCAGATACCCAAGCAGCCTGAGTTCGCAATCGCGCCAGCGCTCGCTGCCGAACACCGGCAGGCTGCGAGGCACCGCGATGCTGTCGCCCTCGGCCAGCTCGTGCAGCGGCTTCCAGCCTTCCACCGTCAGATAGGGGTGGCTCAAGGTGGTTTCGATGCGTCGACCCAGCGCAGTCGTGACCTCGAACACCGGTTTGAGGCCATCGTCGACGTAGTCGCTGGGCACCTGCCGCGACAAGCGAAAATCGTCGCCCAAGGTAGCGACCGCTGCGCCGCGGTGGCCGTCGAACAAGCGCTCGATGCTGACCACACTGCCGTCGTCGAGCACGATTTCGGAATCGTGGGCGACGCACTTACCCATGGCCGGACGCGCGGCGATGATCAGCAGGTCGGTGTTCTGCAGGCCCGCGGTCATCTCGTCGAATTCGGTGTAGCCGGTCGGCAGGCCGGTCACGCTGCCGCCGTTGGCGTAGCGCGTCTGCAGCACGTCGAAGGCTTCCGACAGCGCCTTGTTGACCGGGGTGAAATCGGTGCGGCCGCGCGCGCCGGCTTCGGCGATCGCGAACACCTCTTGCTCGGCCTTGGCCAGGATCTCGCCGCTGTCGCGGCCGTCGGGCTGGAAGCCGTCGTTGACGATGCCGGTACCGACCTCGATCAGCTGGCGCAGCACCGCCTTGTCGCGCACGATCTCGGCGTAGGCGGCGATGTTGGCCGCCGAGGGCGTGGTGCTGGCCAGCTCGATCAGATAGGCGCCGCCGGCGACCTGCTCGGACAGGCCCATCGAGTCGAACCATTCGCCCAGGGTCACGGCGTCGAAGGGACGGTTCTTCTCGGCCAGCTCGCGGATCGCGCGGTAGATCAGCTGGTGGTCGCGGCGGTAGAAGTCTTCCTCGACCAGTTGGTCGGCGACGCGGTCGTAGGCGTCGGGCGCCAGCATCAGGCCGCCCAGCACGGCCTGTTCGGCCTCGACCGACTGCGGCGGCACGCGCAACTGATCGATGCGCTGCTCGGCGCGCGTTTCGTAACGTTTCTCGCCGCGGGACCCCGGACGTAGGCTCATGGATGTGCTGGTCCCCTGGGACGTGCGGTCTTGCTGAGGGAGGTGGCCGCGACCTGGGTCTCGCCGTCACGCCCGACTGGCGCGAGGCGTGGGTCGGTACGGTCGGACGGAAGCTGGCCGGGCTGCTGAGGCATCGTAGTCGCCGCCGTAGGTCGGGGCCACGGATAAGTCTGTGGATATCACGTGGATAGCGCACAGGCTTCAGCATCCGGGGCGCGGTCTCACGGGCTGAGACTGCGGCCTACCTTCCATCGGCGGGCGGCGACGGCGGCGCAAAAACGAAAGGCGCCTCGCGGCGCCTTTCGTCGTCATCGCCTACGCGACGATCGGATCAGGCGGCTTCGCCTTCGATCACGACCT
This sequence comes from Lysobacter sp. Root916, assembly GCF_001429785.1. Taxonomy (GTDB): domain Bacteria; phylum Pseudomonadota; class Gammaproteobacteria; order Xanthomonadales; family Xanthomonadaceae; genus Lysobacter. The sequence goes on from NZ_LMJF01000001.1 coordinate 1,356,439, forward strand.
TGACGGTGACTTCGACGTCCGCGTGCAGGTGCAGCAGGATGTCGTATTCGCCGGTGCGACGCAGCGGGCCTTCGCCCATGATCACTTCCGACTTCTCGACCGGGTGGCCGTGCTTGGTCAGGGCCTCGGCGATATCGCGCGGGGTGACCGAACCGTACAGCTTGCCTTCGGTGGAGGCGTTGGCGTGGATCGTCACCGAGACGTCCTCGAGCTTGGCCTTGCGGCCTTCGGCGCCGTCGAGCAGCGACTTGGCCTTGGCCTCGTAGTCGGCGCGCTTGGCTTCGAACTCGGCCAGGTTGGCGGCGGTGGCCGGCACAGCCTTGCCCTGCGGGACCAGGAAGTTGCGGCCGTAGCCCGGCTTCACGTTGACCTTGTCGCCGAGGTTGCCCAGGTTGGTGACTTTCTGCAGAAGGATCAGTTGCATGGTGGTGCTCCGTATTCGTTAGCGGGCCTGTAGGTCCGCAGCAGAGGACGCTGTCCGAAAAGGCTTTGTGCGGGTTCGGGCGCGGTCGCGGCCCTCACCCCTGCCCTCTCCCGCCAGCGGGAGAGGGAGACAAAGGGTTCGCCCGCAAGCGGGCGAACGTCCTTACTTACGCGTTGTGATTGTCGGTGTACGGGATCAGCGCGAGGAAACGGGCGCGCTTGACGGCCGTCGACAGCTGGCGCTGGTACTTCGACTTGGTACCGGTCACGCGGCTCGGCACGATCTTGCCGGTCTCGGTGAGGTACTGACGCAGGGTGTTGAGATCCTTGTAGTCGATCTCTTTCACGCCTTCGGCGGTGAACTTGCAGAACTTGCGGCGGCGGAAGAACTTGGACATGAGTGCGATCCCTTAGGCGGCTTCGGCGTTGTCTTCGGCGCTGTCGGCGGTGCCGACTGCGTTGTCGCTGTCGTCGTCACGACGACGGCGCTCGCCGCGCTCGGGCTTGTCGCCCTTCTCGTCCTTGAACTTCATGATCAGGGACTGTTCGGTGTCGGCCTCGTCGCGCTTCATGACCAGGTGACGCAGCACCGCGTCGTTGAAACGGAAGCCGTCGACCAGCTCGTTGAGCACGGTCTGGGTGACTTCGATGTTGAGCAGGACGTAGTGGGCCTTGACCAGGTTCTCGATCGGGTAGGCCAGCTGACGGCGGCCCCAATCCTCGAGACGGTGGATCTTGCCTTCGCCGGCTTCGATCAGCGACTTGTAGCGCTCGATCATGGCCGGGACCTGCTCGCTCTGGTCCGGGTGGACCAGGAACACGACTTCGTAATGACGCATCGTTGTTTCCTTGTGGGTGTCGGCCCGAAAACCGGGCCGGTGTAGCCCCCCGCCACCGGGCGAGGGATCGCCGGGCGCGGTAGGGCAAGGGTCCTGCGATGGCACGGGGCCTCGCGGGAGCCGGAAATTATGGCAGGGTCAAGGGCTTAGGTGCAAATCGGGGGTTGGGGAGGCGCCGGTTGGGGCCGAATTCGGGCGGGGGCGTCGGTTTGGGGCCGGATCCGGCTGGGGGCAGCCTGCACGGGCCCTCGCGGGGGCGCGGTCGCGGCTTGCGCCGCTCCTACCCCGGGGGCGGCAGGCGCCGCCCTGCCCCGGGTCCGCCGTTGGGGCGGACCCGGGAGCGGGGCTCACTCGGCGTGCAGGGCCGCGACTGACGCGGCCGGCAGCGCCGGGTCGCCCGATTTGCCGCGCGCGCGGCGGACAGCGCGGGCGCTGCCGTTACGCAGGTCGTCGAGGATGGCGTAGATGGTCGGCAGGAACAGCAGGCTGACCAGGGTCGAGAACGCGAGGCCGCCGGCGATCGCGCGCGCCATCGGGTAGTAGGCCGGCATGTCGTTGCTGCCGCTGGTCGACAGCGCGATCGGCACCATCGCCAGGATCGCCGTGCCCATGGTCATCAGGATCGGCCGCAGGCGTTCGCGGCTGCCCTCGACCAGGGCCTCGGTGCGCGACAGGCCGCGCCGGCGCAGGTTGTTGATGTGCTCGATCATGACGATGCCGTTGTTCACCACCACGCCCATCAGCACCAGGATGCCGATGAAGGACATGATGCCGAAGGTGGTGCCGGTGAGCCAGAACAGCCAGAACACGCCGAACACCGAGAACAGCACGCCGCTCATGATCGCCGCCGGGAACAGCAGCGATTCGAACACCGCCGCCATCACCACGTAGATCATGATCAGGGCCAGGACCAGGTTGAACACCATCTGCCCCATCGCGTCGTCCTCGTCCTCGAACGCGCCGCCCTCGAAGGAGTAGCTGTAGCCGGCGGGGAACGACACCGACTTTAGGGTGTCCTCCATCGCCTTGCGCGCATCCGGCATGGTGGCCTTGTCGGCCAGGTTGGCCTGGATGGTCAGGGTGGTCTGGCGGTTGGCGCGGCGGATCTCGGTCGCGGCCGGACGCACGCTGACGTCGACCATGCTCAGCAGCGGCACGGTGCGGCCGTCAGGCGCGCGCACGGTGAACGAGGCGATGTCCTCGACGCCGTAGTTCTCGGCGCCGGCGAAACGCACCCACACCGGCACTTCGGTCTCGCCGCGACGGAACTCGCGCAGCGGCGCGCCGCGCAGGGCCAGGCCGACGAAGCGCGAGACTTCCTGGGCGCTGAAGCCGAACGAGGCCGCGCGCTCGCGGTCCACCCGCACCGCCAGCTCGCTGTTCTGATCGCCGGCATCGACACGCACGTCGCGCAGTTCCTTGCGCTTGGCCAGGATCGGCACGATGTCCTTGGCCACCTCGGCCAGGGTCTGGGTCGAATCGCCGACCAGTTGCACCTGCACGTTCTTACCGGGCTGGCCGCCACCGCCACCGGGACCGCCCTGGTCGCCGATACCGATGTCGGCGCGCGCCGACTTCGGCAGCGCCTTGCTGATCGCGTCCACCAGCGGCTTGGTCGCGCTGGCCTCCTTGGTGTCGAAGGTGATGCGGGTGCCCGCGCCGCCGACTTCGCTGTAGTAGGAGTAGACCTGGGTGATGTGGTAACGCTTGCGGTTGGCGTCGAGGAACTTCTCGACCCGCAGCACTTCCTCCGACATCTGTTCCTTGGTGTAGCTGCCCTTCCATTGGTAGAAGACGTTGACTTCGCCACCTTCGTCGCCGCCGAACATGTCGAACTTGGTCATCTTCATCGGGATCACGCTGACCGCGACGATCAGCACGATGCCCAGCACGCTCCAGCCGCGGTGGGCCAGGGTCCAACGCAGGAAACGCGCGTAGCGGGTCTGCAGACGCGGAATCAGGCCGGTGGTGTTGTTGACCGTGGGCGGGGTCTTCAGACGCGCCGAGATCATCGGGATCAGGCTGACCGCGACCAGCCACGAGGCCAGCAGGGACACCGAGATCGTGATCGCGATCTGGGCCATGTAAATGCTGAGGAAGTTGCGCTCGCCGAACAGGTTGGGCAGGAACACGATGCAATGGCACAGGGTGCCCGCCGTCAGCGCGATGGCGACGTGGCGGGTGCCCAGGATCGAGGCCAGGCGCGGCTGCCCGGGCATCTTCTCGCGTTCCTGGTAGATGCTCTCCACCACCACCACGGCGTTGTCCACCAGCATGCCGACCGCCAGCAGCAGGCCCATCATCGACAAAATGTTGAGGGTGACGCCGGCGAAGTACATGAAACCCAGGGTCATCACGAAGCAGATCGGGATGGCCAGGGTCACCATCAGCGTCGACGGCCAGTGGCGCAGGAAGAAGAACAGCACCGCGATCGACAGCACCAGGCCGATGCCGCCGGCCTCGGCCAGGTCCAGCAGCGAGGTGGTGACGTTTTCGCCCTGGTTCTCGATGATCTTGATCTGCACGCCGCGCAGCGAGGGCTCCTTGCGGATGTCCTCGACCTCCTGCAGCGCCAGCCGCGAGACCTCGACCAGGTTGGCGTTGCGCTCCTTGAAGACGTCCAAGCCGACCGCCGGGCGGCCGTCGAGGCGACGGCCATAGTCCATGCGCGCCGGCTTCATGCGCACGTCGGCGATATCGCCCAGGCGCGTGCCGTTGCCGCCGATCACCAGGTCGCGCAGTTGCTGCAGGTCGGTGACCTCGCCCACCGGCTGCACGCGCAGGCGCTGGCCGCCGTCGTCGATCTGCCCGGCCGAGACCGAGAAGTTCACCGCCTGCAGGCGCGTGGTCAGGTCGTTGAGGCTGAGGTTGTGCGCGTTCAGGCGATCGGGCTGGATCGCGATCTCGACCTCGTTCGGCGGCGCGCCGGAGACCTCGACCCGGGCCACGCCGGGCAGACGCTCGATGCGGCGTTTGAACTCGCGATCGATGAGGTCGTAGGCGCCGGTCAGGTCGATGTCGCCGGCCAGACGCACGCGCAGCACCGGCTGGTCGGTGGTCGAGAACTTGAGCACGAAGTAGCGCTGCAAGTCGTCCGGCAGATCGGAGCGGATCGCGTCGATGCGCTCGCGCGCCTCCGACGCGGCGATCGCGACATCGCGGTCCCAGTTGGAGAACTGGATGAAGATGTTGGCGCCGTCCGAACGCGCGCTGGCATCCATGCGCTTGATGCCGGTCATGGTCGACAGCGATTCCTCGACCGGACGCAACACCGTGCGCTCGACCTCTTCCGGGGTCGAGCCGGTGTACGGCATCTGCACGAAGATGAAGGGCGGCGAGACCTCCGGGAACGCTTCCAGGGGCAGCCTGATCGCGGCGATCAGGCCGATCACGAACAGCGACACGAACAGCATGACCGTGGTGACGGGACGCTTGATGCTGAGCTCGGCGATGCTCATCGTGCGCTCCTCAAGCCTGGCCCGGACCGGTCGGATCGACCAGCGGCGTTTGATCGTCCTCGATCAGCTCGGCCGCGGCGCGCTCCTCGCGACGGGCGCGGCGCGCGCGTTCGCGGTAGTGCTCGTCGGAGCGGCGGTCGAGCAGGTCGTACACCACCGGGATCACTATCAGGGTCAGAAGGGTCGACACCAGCAGGCCGCCGATCACCGTGATCGCCATCGGCGAACGCACTTCGGCGCCCTGCCCCGTGGCGAGCGCCAGCGGCAGAAAGCCGAACAAGGTGCACAGCGTGGTCATGATGATCGGGCGCAGACGCGAACGCGCGCCTTCGACCAGGGCATCGCGCTTGGCCACGCCCTGCTCGCGCAGCTGGTTGACCTTGTCGATCAGGATGATGGCGTTCTTCACCACCAGGCCGACCAGCAGGATCAGGCCGATGAACACCACCACCGACACCGCCGAGTTGCTGATCAGCAGCGCCAGCACCGCGCCGACCAGGGCCAGCGGAATGGTGAACAGGATCACGAACGGATGCAGCAGCGACTCGAACTGCGAGGCCATCACCAGGTAGACCAGGAAGATCGCCAGGCCGAACGCGAACAGCAGCGAGTTGATCGATTGCTGCAGTTCCTCGCCCTGACCGCCGATGTGCATGCGCACGTCCGGCAGCGGATTGTCGGCGACCATCTTCTGCACCTCGGCCACGGCGCCGCCGAGGTCGATATCGCGCAGGTTGGCCGAAACGATCGCCACGCGCACCTGATCGGCGCGATGGATTTCGCTGGGGCCGGTGGTGGAGATCACGTCGGCGACCGAGTCCAGGGTCACGGGGCGGTTGCTGCCCGGATTGACGATCAGACGGCGGATGCTTTCGACCGAGGCGCGGTCGGCTTCGCGCGCCCGCACCAGCACGTCGATCTTGCGATCGCGGAAGCTGTAGCGGGTGGCGACGTCGCCGCGCACCTTCTTGACCACCACGTCGGCGATCTGGCGCGTGGTCAGGCCGAGCGCACCGGCGCGTTCCTGATCGAAGCGGATCTGGATCTCGGGGAAGCCCTGCTCCACCGTCGATTTGACGTCGGCGTAGTGCGGGTTCTCGCGCAGCATCGCGGCCACGCGCTGACCCGCGCGCTGGATGGTCGCCATGTCCTGCCCGCGCAACTCGATTTCCAAGGGCGTGGAGAACGAGAACAGCGCCGGACGGCTGAAATTGACCTGGGCGCTGGGATGGGCACGCATGGTCTGGCGCAGGCGTTCGGTCTCGGCGGCTTCGATCTGCTTGCTGCCACCGTCGGTCATCACGATGCTGAGCTTGCCGATGTTCTCGCCGCTCTCGGTCGGGTTGGCGTCCAGACGCGTACCGGCGCCGCTGACGCCGAACACGGTGGCGATGCCCGGGTCCTTGGCATGCTTGCCCTGCAGCTCGCGCACCAAGGCGTCGGTCTCGCGCAGCGGCGTGCCTGGCGGCAGCTTGACCGTCATTTCGAAACGGTCCTGGGCCAGCTGCGGGATCAGGTCGGCGCCCAGCATCGGCACCGCCAGCAGGGTCAGCGCGAACGCGGCGGCGGCCGCGCCCAGCACCAGCCAGGGCCGGCGCATCGCGCTGGGCAGCAGGCGCATATAGCCAGCCTCGGCGCGACTGTACGGCCACATCGCGAGGTCGCTGGCCTTGCGCATGATCGGACCGACCACGGAGACGATGCCGCGCCAGAGCCGCACGAAGAACCAGGCGATGCCGAAGAACACGCCGCGGCCGGCCACGCCCAGGCCGTGGCTGGTGGCGGCCAGCGGCTTCTGGAACTTGGAATCGGGCGTCCAGCGCGGATGCGGCGCCTCCTCCGGGAACGCCATCGGCGAGCGGCCCTTGAGCGCGCTCAGCATCGGGATCAGGGTCATCGACACGATCAGCGAGATGCCGATCGCCAGAGCCACGGTCAGGGCCTGATCGCGGAACAGCTGGCCGGCGATGCCTTCGACGAACACCAGCGGCAGGAACACCGCGATGGTGGTCAGGGTCGAGGCGACCACGGCCATGCTGACTTCGCGGGTGCCGGTGACGGCGGCGTCGAGGATGCCCAGCCCGCGTTCTCGCGCCTTGGCGATGCTTTCCAGCACCACGATCGAGTCGTCCACCACCAGGCCGGTGGCCAGCGCCAGGCCGCCCAGCGACATCACGTTGAGGCTCAGCCCCAGGCGGTCCATGAAGAAGAAGGTGGTGACGATCGAGACCGGCAGCGACAGGCCGACCACGAAGGTGCTCCAGCCGTCGCGCAGGAACAGGAAGATGATCAGGATCGCCAGCGCCGCGCCGATGATGCCGTCCTTCTTCACCTCGTAGATCGACTCGCGAATGAACTTCGACTGGTCGTCGATGGTGGTCAGTTCGACGTCGGGCGGGATCTGCGCCTTGAGCTGCTCCAGGCGGGCCTGGATCGCGTCGGCGGTGGCGACGGTGTTGGCGTCGCCTTCCTTATAGATGGCCAGCTCGACCGCTTCCTTGCCGCCCATGCGGATGATCGCTTCGCGCTCCTTGTAGCCCTGACGGACCTCGGCGATGTCCTTCAGGCGCACCGGCATGCCGCCGGCCACGGAGGAGCCGGAACCGGAGTTGGCGCTCTGCACCGAAGCCGCCGCGGCCATCGCCGCCGCATCGCCGCTGGAGGCCGCGATCGCCGCCATCTGCGCGGCCGCGTCGGCGGCCGCGTTGCCGCCGCCGCTCTGGGTGGTGACCAGCATCTCGCGCATTTCAGGCACGCTGGCGAACTGGTTGACGGTACGCACCAGATAACGCTGCGAACCCTCTTCCAGACGGCCGCCGGAGATATTGATGTTCTCCTGCTGCAGGCGCTGGATCACGGTGTCGATCGGCAGGTTCAGCTGGGCCAGCTTCTGCTGGTCGATATCGACCTGGATCTCGTCCTCCAGACCGCCGCCGACCTTGACCGCGGCGACGCCGTCGACCGGTTCCAACTTCTTCTTGAGGTCGTCGTCGGCGTAGCGGCGCAGCGCGGTGAGCTGGCGGGTCGAATCGCCGTCGGTCTTGGCCGACAGGGCGAGGCGCAATATCGGCTCGGTCGAGGGATTGAAGCGCAGCAGCACCGGGGCCTTGGCCTCCAGCGGCAGCTGCAGCACTTCCATCTTGTCGCGCACCTCCAGGCTGGCCTGGTCCATGTCGGTGCCCCAGGCGAACTCGAGCACGACGTCGCTCTGGCCGGTACGCGAGACCGACTTGAGCTTGCGCAGGCCCTTGACCACGCCCACGGCCTCTTCGACCGGCTCGGAGATCAGGGTTTCGATTTCCGATGGCGCCGCACCGGTGTACTCGGTGCGCACGGTCAGGGTCGGATAGCTCAGGTCGGGCAGCAGGTTGACCTTGAGGGCGCGCAGCGCGATCACGCCGAACAGCAGGAAGGTGATGGTCACCATCGCCACGGTGACCCGGCGGCGTGTGGAAAATTCGACCAAATTGAAGGAGCCGCCCTCGTGGGCGTGGTTCTTGGAAGCCGGGGTCACGGTGCGTCTCCGCCCTTACTGCTTCGGCTTATCGGATTTCTCGGCGGACGCGACCTGCTTGGGCGCGTTCTTGCCGATCAACTGCACCAGGGTGCCGTCGCGCAGCGCGGTCTTGCCCGCCACCACGACCTGATCGCCCTGCTTGATGCCAGCGCGCACCTCGGCCCATTCGCCGTCCAGGTAGCCCAGCTTGATCGGTACGCGCGTGGCCTTGGCGTTGCGGATCACGAACACCGCCGGATCGCCCTCGTCTTCGAGCAATGCGATGCGCGGCACCACCAGGGCGTCGGCGCGGTTGTCGTAGTCGATGCGGACGCGGCCGAACATGCCCGGCTGCAGGGTGTCGCCGCCGGCGAAGGTGCAGACCACGCGGAAGGTGCCGCTGCCCGAGTCCACCACCGGGGCGACGCGATCGACCGTGCCCTGGAAGATCTTGCCCGGCAGCGCGTCGACCGCCAGTTGTACCGGCAGGCCGGCCTTGAGGGTGGCCAGCTCGCGCTCGGGGACATTGAGCGTGGCTTCCAGGCGCGAGGTGTCGACGATGCGGAAGATCGGAGTGTTGATCTGGACGAAGTTGCCGGTCTTGATCGAACGCGAGGCGATCACGCCCGAGATAGGCGCCTGCACGTTGGCGTAGGACAGTTCGAGATTGGCCAGACGGTTGGCGGCGCGCGCGTTTTCCAGGTCGTAGCGCAGCTGGTCGTTGTCGTTGGCGCTGAGCAGGCGCTGCTCGGCCAATTGCTTGGAACGGGCGAAGTTGGCCTCCAGCTTGCGCATCTGCGCCGAGGTCTGGGCGGCCTGCAGTTCCGAACGCGCCGAGTCCAGGCGCACCAAGGTCTGGCCGGCGTGCACGATCTGGCCTTCCTCGGCCATCACGTTCAAGGCCACGCCCGAGGTCTTGGCGACCACCTGGGATTCGGCGCGCGCCTCCAGGGGGGCGGTGCCGGTGTAGCTGGCCGCGATCGCCCGGCGCGAGGCCAGGGCGACTTCGACCGGGACGGCGTCGGGCGCCTTCTGTTCCTTGGCCTGGGCCTCGCCGGCCCCGCCGCCGCCCTTGCAGGCCGTCAGGGCCAGGGCGCAGGACAGCGCCAGGAGAGCGACACGGGCGGCCCCGGCCTTACGGAATGTGGTGTTTTGACGCATTTCAGACGACCCCGATGGCTGAACTTGCTAGCTGGAACCGGCGCTTGTGCCGGTGTTGTATATAGGTATATCACCCACCTCCGAAACCGCATCCGCCGAAGGTCATGGTGACTGCCGCCATGCCCAGGGCGCGGCGACCGGCAAACAGGACAACGGGCGACGCGCGCCTCATCGGCACACCCTGTCTATGCGATGCATCGAGGGACGACTTCGTTGCATCCGCATCGCGGGCTATACTTGCGGACTTATGCGCGGTCGTGACCGTGCACAGCCAGCTACAACTCTTTCGCTAGCCATTCGAGATTGCGGATTACGACATGATGCGACCGCTGACGATCGCCGCCTGCTTTGCCCTGACCATCGCCGCCGCATTGGCCGCGAACGCCGAGGACAAGGCTCCGGCCGCCACTCCCGCCGCTCCGGCCGCGGCCACCGCCGCTCCGGCTCCCGCCGCCAAGGCGCCGGCCATCAAGGGCAACGCCGACACGGGTCGCCAGCTCACCTACACCTGCCAGGGCTGCCACGGCGTCACCGGCTACAAGAACGCCTATCCGAACTATCACGTGCCGAAGATCGTCGGCCAGTCGGAGGTGTACCTGACCACCGCGTTGACCGAATACAAGAAGGGCACCCGCAAGCATCCGACGATGCAGGCGCAGGCGCAGAGCTTCTCGGATCAGGACATCGCCGATATCGCCGCCTTCCTTTCGACCGCGAAGCAGTGAGCAGCCGCCCCATGACGACCAAGCACCTCGCCATCGCCCTGTTCGCCGCCCTCGCCGTGTCCGCCTGCTCGCAGGGCGACACCCCGGCCGAGCATTCCTCCGCCGACCGCGCCGAAGGCCACACCTCCTCCTCGTCCGGCCTGCCGGCCGGCCACATCGCCGCCGGCGAGAAGTTGGCCAGCACCAAGAGCGCGGCCACCGGCCAGTCCTGCGTGGACTGCCACGGCGCCGAAGGCAATGCCCCGATCGACGCCACCTACCCCATGCTCGGCGGCCAGTACCACGACTACATCGCGCACTCGCTGCAGATGTACCGCGACGGCGACCGCGAGAATTCGACGATGGCGAGCCAGGCCAAGCCCCTGACCGACCAGCAGATCGCCGACCTCGCCGCCTACTTCGGTTCGCGCGAAAGCAAGCTGCACGATCTGCATAACGTGCATTGATCCAGGCGCACGCGATAGCAAAAGGCCCGCTTCGGCGGGCCTTTTTTTTGGGAATGAGAAGTGCGCAGTGAGCGACCAGCGCTCCTCGTTACTCACTTCTCACTACTCACTTCTCGCTCCTAAGCCCCTAGCCCCCAGGCTTCACGCTGCCATTGTCCTCCTGCAGGCCGGGCTTGAACGGAATGTCCGGCGGCGGGCGCGCGATCGCGGGTTGCTCGTTGAGGTTGGGGTCGTTGATGCTGCAGGCGCCGCCCAGGGCCAGCAGCGAGACGCCGCAGACGATGCTCTTGGTGGTGCCCGGGATCGGGATCGCGACTTCCTTGAAGCCCTTGCGCACCCATTCCTGCAACAGGGTCTCGTTGGGCCGCCAGTACTTGTCGAACGCGGTCGGCTCGTAATCGTTGGGCTTGCGCCGCAGCCAGGTGCCGGCGCGGTCGATGTTCTTGATTTCCTGAGTGATCGTGCCCGGCGGGAAGCCCGGCGAGGCCGAGCCCGGCTGCTCGCCCAGGCGCACGCTGCCGTCGCTGTTGAACAGGCCCGGCTTCTCGCCGCGCTGGCCGCCGGGGACGTTGCGCGTGGACTGGCCCCAGTCGTCGCCGCGCCGCGGCGTGGCGATGCCGCCCGGCGCCGGCGTCGGCTTGGGACCGGCGCCGCCGGCACTCGCGGCCGGACGCGTGCCGCTGGGGCTCGGCGTGCCGGCGGTGCTGGGCGCGGCGGTCGGCGCCGAACGCGTCGCCGCCGTCGAAGCGGGCGCGTTGGACGACGCCGACGACGACGCAGGCGCCGTCGCGGCCGCGCTCGCGGCGGCAGCGGCCGGCGCCGGAACATCGCGGGTGCGTACGTTCGGAGTGGCCGCGCGCAGCTGCGGCGCGGCCGCGGTCGGAGTCGGCAGTTCGCGTATCGGCGCGCGCTGCAGCGGCGCCGGCACTTCGCGCGCGGCGACCTCGGGCAGGCGCGCGCTCAGAGACGGCGCGGCGAGTTCGCGCTGCGGCAGGTCGCGCCGGATCGGCTGCACCGGCTCGGAGACGTCGGCCTGGCGCACTTGCTGGGTCGGCGCCGACAGCTCCGGCACGACGATCGCGGTCTCGGTGCGGCGCTTGGTCGGCGGCAGGGTGAATACGGTGGTTTCCGGCGGGCTGGGCACCGGCTCGCTCACCGCCACCGGCTGCTCCACCGTCGGCGGCGGCAACTGCGGCTCGGGCACGTCGCGCTGCGGGATATCGGGCGCGGCCGCTTCCAGGGTCGGCGTGGGCAGCGCCGGCGAGGCGATGCTGGCGGTCGCCGACGCGGCCGCATCGGCCGGCGCCGGCGCGGCCTGGGCCGCGGATTCCTGCGGTTGCTGGCTGGGCTGGTCGGGGCCGCCGCCGGGTTCCTCCGGCGTGCCCACGCCGATGTACTCGACCTGGACCACGGTCTCGCCCTCGGGCGGCGGCGCCGGCGTGCCCAGGAACTGCAGGTACATCAGCCACAGCAGCAGGCCGCCGAAGAACAAATGCCACAACAGCGTGACCACGACCGCGAACCAGTGCACGCCGCGGGTCTCGCGCTCCGGCGGCTGCCATTGCTGGCGCCACAGCGTCGCGAAGGCCTGCCAACGGTTGAGATCGCCGACCCGGCGCGGCGGCTGGGTCAGCGGCCGTTCCAGCAGTTGATCGACGATGGCGGCGGCGGGCGCGCCGGTCACCCGGCCGACGCGTTCGCCCATGGCGGCGAACCAGGTCGCCCAGCCGGGCGGAAACTCGCCGGGCTTGAGCGAATCGCGACGCACATTCAGACGCAGCCTGCGCTGCAGGGCTTCGATGAGTGCGGCGGCGGAATACATCTACGGCGCCGCGCCGGGCTCAGGCCGCGGATTCGCGGCGGATATACGGAGCCTCGCCGGTCTCGTGGTCGGTGGCGTCGCGCACCGCGGTCACGCCGGGCACCTTGCTCATCAGGGTCTTCTCGATGCCCTGCTTGAGGGTGACGTCGGCCATGCCGCAGCCGTGGCAACCGCCGCCGAAGCGCAGCAGCACCACGCCCTCGGCGGTCACTTCCTGCACCGACACGTGGCCGCGATGTTCGGCCAGCTGCGGATTGATCTCGTGCTCGACCAGCCAATGCACGCGCTCGACCAGCGAGGCCGAGTCGGTCGGCGCCTCGCCCTTGATCTTGGGCGCGCGGATCTGCAGTTGGCCGCCGGTGGCCATGGTTTCGTAGTCGATCTCGGCGCCGTCCAGGTACTTCACGCTGACCGCTTCCAGCCACAGGGTGAAGCCGTCGCAGTCGATCGCCCATTCGTCGCCGGCCAGGTCGCCGGGCTCGGCGAACTCCAGGCGCACGTCCGCGCGCGGCGTGCCGGCGTGCACCGCCGACAGCTTCACGCCCAGGCCGGGCAGCGCCTCGCGCTCGATCAGCTTGCGGAAATGGGTCTGTGCGGATTCGGAAATGTTGATCATGGGGCTATTCTAGCGGGGTCCGTGTCACGTGAAGACACACCCCGACGGCCGCGGCGGCCGCTGTTGCGAGTTCCATTCAGGCAAGCCCGAACGGACCCGCAGCCCAGCCCCGCAAGGAGCGCAAGTCCGATGAACGATCTGATCCCCCTCGCCCAGGCGCATTGCCTGGCCCGCCGCGGCAGCGAACACCGCCTCAGCGAGGCGCGCGTGCGCGAACTGCTGCCGGAAGTGCCGGGCTGGGAACTGGCCGAAGACGGTCACGCGCTGGTGCGCACCTTCCGCTTCGACGACTACTACCGCACCATGGCCTTCGTGAACGCGCTGGCCTTCATGGCTCATCGCGAGGACCACCACCCCGACCTGGGCGTGCATTACGACCGTTGCGTGGTGCGTTATTCCACTCACGACGTCGGCGGGCTCAGCGAGAACGATTTCATCTGCGCCGCCAAAGCCGACGCCCTCACCGGTTGACCGCCGCCATGACCAGCCCCGTTTCGCTCCCTTCCCTGCGCATCGTGGCCGCGACCGTGGCCCTGTGCGCGTCGCTCGCGGCCTGCAAGAAGCCGGCCGAGGAACCCATCATCCGCTCCACCGAGCCGCTCGCGGTGAGCACGCCGCCCCCCACCTACCCGATGGAACTGGGCTGCGAGGACATCGGCGGCACGGCCGTGCTCAAGGTCGTCATCGGGGTCGAGGGCAAGCCCACCGATATCCGCATCGTCCAGACCAGCAAGACCAAGCAGCTCGACGACGCCGCGGTCACGGCGGTGCGCGGTTGGACCTTCCGCGCCGCCACCCGCGCCGGCAAGCCCACGCCGGTCTCGATCCAGGTGCCGGTGACCTTCGCCCCGCCGGCGGTGCGTCCGGAGTCGTGCTTCGTGTACGACGAGGAAAAGAAGAACAAGCTCTGAGCGAGGATTGCGCTGGGGTCTGAGGCCGTGCGGTTCGCGCGCGGCCTTTGCCTTGGATCGTCTATTCGCATTTGCAGCATCACGAGCTCCGGGGAGCCGCGCCACCATGTCCGTTCGTCCGAATCGCCGCAGGCTGTGGCCACTCGCGCTGATCCTGTTGGCCGGCAGTGCGATCGCGCAAACCCCGCCCGCGCCACCTGGCCCGCCGGCATCGGTCGCGATCGATCCGAGCAAGCCGCAGCGCCCGCTCGCCGCGCGCTCGGCAGTGCAACCGCGCTATCCGCGCGATCAGGCCTGTTTGCGCATAGAGGGCACCGTCGGCCTGGTCGTCACCGTCGGCGCCGACGACAGTGTGTCGGCGGTCGAGATCGAACGCAGCTCGGGCAGCGCCGAACTAGACCGCGCGGCGGCCGAGGGCGCGCGTCGCACGCGCTGGCAGGCCGAAATCGTGAACGGCGAAGCGGTCGCCGCCAGCCTGCCCCTGGCGGTGAAGTTCGTGTCGGACGATGAGCCGCGCGAGTACTGTCGGCGCGTCGAGATCACCCTGTTCGGGGACGACGGCGAGGACGTTATTCCCGCATCCGCGGAGCCGATCGAGATGCGGGTGGAATTGTTCGTGCCGACCGTACTGGAAGCACGGTTGCAATTGCGCCGCATCGGCGCGCCGTCGCAGAGCGAATCCCCGATCCACGAACAGCGCCGCAAGCTGGAGCGACCGGACAACGAGCGTCGCAGCTCGTTCGACGCAAGCGTGCCGCGGCCGCCCAGCCCGGGGCGCTACGCGCTGGACGTGTTGGTCGACGGCGAGCCGCGCGCGCACCACGAATTCGAAGTGCGCTGAGGCGTTCCGTGCGCGCGCCGGTGGCGCTGCCGCAAGCCGCGCACGGCCTGCCGCAAGGTATCGGGCGACTGCACGGCGAGCGAGCGCGAATCGGCGATGATGGCGTCCGCGTCCGTCATGGCGGCGGCAGCGCATCCCACCGAGACCTGGGGAGGCCTCGTTTTACATGATCCGTACCCTTGCACGCCGCGCCGCACCCCTGTTCGCGCTGATCCTGTTGTCGTCGTATGCCGCGGTTCACGCGCAAACGCCGCTTCCGCCGCCTCCCTCGCCGCCGCAGGGCGGCTGGGACACACCGCCACGCGTGGTCGATCCGCGCCTGCGCCAGCGCGACGCCAAGATGAAGACCCCGATGCGGGTGCGCTACCCCGACGCCGAAGCCTGCATGCGCATCTCCGGCACTACCACTTTGGTCGTGACGATCGGGGCCGAAGGCGACGTGCTCGACGTCGGGATCGAACACAGCTCGCGCAACCGCAACCTCGACCGCGCCGCGTTTGCGGCCGCCCGCGAGACGCGCTGGACCCCGGAGATCTTCAACGGCCAGGCCACGCCGTCGCGGGCGCGCATTCCGGTCGATTTCGTGCTGCCCGAGGTCTCGTCCGAAAGCTGCCGGCGCGTGAGCGTGGCCCTGGTCGACGCGCAAGGCGCCGCGCAGCTCACCCCACCCCCGGTCGGCCAACCGCTGCGCGCGAAGATCGGCCTGTACGTACCCGCCAAGCTCGAGCTCAGGCTGGCGCTGCGCCGCGCCGACCCCAAGGCCAGCGACAACCCCGACCTGTATCCGGTGGTGCACGAAGAAAGCCGCAGCCTGGAACCCCCGGCGCACGCCGAATTCAGCAGCCTCGACTACGCCACGCCACAGCCGCTGAGCGCGGGCGCCTACCTGTTCGAAGTCCGCGTCGACGGCGAACTGCGCAGCAGCACGGCGATCGAGGTGCGTTGAGCAAGCACCGACAGACGACGATGGGCAGCGATCTCGAACCCTTGATGCTCAACTGCGGCGAACACGGCCAGCGCATCGCCACCGTCATCTGCCGCCACTTGCTCGGCGGCAGCGACCTCCCCAGGGCGGGGTTCATCGAGAACAGCGACGACCCGAACGACCTTCAGGCCTGGTGCCATGCCTGCGAAGCCAAGTTCGAAGCCGAAGGCGACATGACCGAGGCCTTCCGGGCGTTCAACGACTTCGCGGTGGTGTGCGTGGACTGCTATCTGGCCGCCAAGGCGCACCACTCCCTGGTGGGCCAATGACTCGCTGGATCAAGCCAACCGATCCAGCACCTCGATCAACTCCGGCGCCAGCGGCGCGTTCAATAGATAAGGTTCGCGGCCGCCGTCCAGCGCGAACTCCAGGGTCGAGGCGTGCAGGAACAGCCGGCGCAGGCCGGCCTGGTCGCGCAGGCGCTTGTTGGCCTCCGGGTCGCCGTACTTGTCGTCGCCGGCCACCGCGTGGCCGATGTGCTGGGCGTGCACGCGGATCTGGTGGGTGCGCCCGGTCTCGATCCGGACCTCGCAATAGGACTGCCCCCCGCGCCGCTCCAGCACCTTGAAATGGCTGAGCGAGGCCTTGCCGTCGCGGTGGACCTGAACGTGGCGCTCGCCGCCCTGGCGCAGGCCGATGTGCAGCGGTGCATCCACGCTCATCACCCCGTCGGGCACGCGCCCGGTCAGCAGGGCCAGGTAGCGTTTTGCGATACCGCCGTCCTCGCGCATCAGGGCCTGCATCTCGGTCAGGGCCGAGCGCTTCTTGGCCACGATCAGCAGCCCCGAGGTGTCGCGGTCCAGGCGGTGGACCAGCTCCAGGGTCTGGCCGGGGCGCAGCGCGCGCAGGGTCTCGATGGCGCCGAAACTGATGCCGCTGCCGCCGTGGCTGGCCACCCCGGAGGGCTTGTTCAGGGCCAGCAGGCGCGCGTCCTCGAACACGATCGCGGCGTCCAGGGCGTCCATGAAGCCCTTGGGCGGGGCCGCTTTTTCTCCGACCTCGCTGAGACGGACCGGCGGAATGCGCACCTCGTCGCCGGCCTCGAGCTTGCGCTCGGCCTTGGCGCGGCCGCCGTTGACCCGGACCTGGCCCGAACGGACCAGCTTATAAATCAATGAACGCGGCGCGCCTTTGAGCTGGCCGAGCAGGAAGTTATCGAGCCGCTGACCTTCACGGTCGTCCGGCACACGAATAGTGCGGGCCCCGGGGCCCGTGGCGGTGTTGGCTGGAGAGGTCATCCGGAAAGCGTTATCTGTTACACTCGCGACGCGAGATAAGGTTTTGATTTCGCTGGGAGTTGTCCTGCAGGTCGCGCCAGATGGGCATGACCGCAGGATGTGGGCCGAAAGCCCCTCCTCGCGATTCCGGTCCGCGTCTAACCACTGCCCACGGGGTAGCCATGTTAGCAGCGACGGTCCGGCGGAACCCGCCCTCGCCCGGTGGCTCTCCCGCAGGGGCGACACCATCGCGATGAACACGACCCGCGCGGCGCCCCGGTTCGAACCGAAGGCTGCCGCCGGGCCCCCGCCCCGAGCGACGTTCGCGTCGCCGGTCCGAAAGTCAGGCAATAAAGAAACAAGCGCTCCCGCGGCGTGCCGTGGTGTAGAAGCGCTGGTAGTGGAAGTTTCGCCGGCGCGCGCCGGGCGCAGAGCGGTTTACCGCCCTGCAGCGTACAGGCCGCGACGGCGGGGCTTCGGTTCCCAGATAGCGAAACGCCATGGCGTTCCGCGCGGTAGAGCGCGCGAGGAACGCAACAATGAAGCGCATGCTGATCAATGCGACGCAGGCGGAAGAACTGCGCGTCGCGATCGTCGACGGCCAGAACCTGTACGACATCGACATCGAACAACCGGCCAAGGAACAGAAGAAGTCCAACATCTACAAGGGTCGCATCACCCGCCTCGAGCCCTCGCTCGAAGCGGCGTTCGTGGAATACGGCGCCGAGCGCCACGGCTTCCTGCCGCTGAAGGAAATCTCCCGCGACTATTTCCAGGCCGGCGTCGACCACAACAAGGCCGGCCTGCGCGAGCTCCTGCGCGAAGGCCAGGAAGTGGTGGTTCAGGTCGATAAGGAAGAGCGCGGCAACAAGGGCGCCGCCCTGACCACGTTCATCTCCCTGGCCGGCCGCTACATGGTGCTGATGCCGAACTCGCCCACCGCCGGCGGCGTCTCGCGCCGCATCGAGGGCGACGACCGCGCCGCCCTCAAGGAGGCGATGGACAAGCTGGCCATCCCCGACGACATGGGCGTGATCATCCGCACCGCCGGCGTCGGCCGCGATGCCGAAGAGCTGCAATGGGACCTGGACTACCTGCTCCAGGTCTGGAAGTCGATCGCCGAGGGCGCCCTGAGCAAGCCCTCGCCGTTCCTGATCTACCAGGAATCGCGCCTGATCATCCGCGCCCTGCGCGACTACATGCGCCCGGACATCGGCGAGATCCTGGTCGACACCGACGAGATGTACGCCGAGGCGCGCGACTTCGTCGAACAAGTCATGCCGCACAACCTGCGCAAGCTGAAGAAGTACAGCGACGATACCCCGCTGTTCAACCGCTTCCAGATCGAGTCGCAGATCGAGAACGCCTACGAGCGCACCGTACGCCTGCCCTCCGGCGGCGCCCTGGTGATCGACCAGACCGAGGCCCTGACCGCGGTCGACGTGAACTCGGCGCGCGCCACCAAGGGCGGCGACATCGAGGAAACCGCGTTCAACACCAACCTGGAAGCGGCCGAGGAAGTCGCCCGCCAGATGCGCCTGCGCGACCTCGGCGGCCTGGTGGTGATCGACTTCATCGACATGTCGTCCAACCGCCACCAGCGCGAGGTCGAGAACAAGCTGCAAAATGCCCTCAAGCAGGACCGCGCGCGCGTCCAGATCGGCCGCATCTCGCGCTTCGGCCTGCTCGAGCTGAGCCGCCAGCGCCTGCGCCCGTCGCTGGGCGAGTCCAGCCAGCTGGTCTGCCCGCGTTGCGACGGCCACGGCCGCATGCGCAGCGTCGAGTCGCTGTCGCTGTCGATCCTGCGCGTGGCCGAAGAGCACGCGATGAAGGAGAACACCGGCCAGGTGCTGGTGCAGGCCCCGACCGAGATCGCCAACTACCTGCTCAACGAAAAGCGCCGCGCGCTCAGCGAGATCGAACAGCGCCACGACTCGCCGATCGTGATCGTCGCCGACGAGCAGTTGGAGACCCCGCACTACGAGGTCACCCGCATCCGCGAGAACGAGCTGGGCGAAGAATCCAGCAAGCCCAGCTACCAGCGCGGCACCCCGCGCAAGCTGCCGACCCACGCCCTGACCAAGGCCCATCTGAACATTCCGGATGCGCCGATGGTGACCAACGTCAAGCCCGCCCAGCCCGCGCCGATGCGCGAGCCGCGCGAAGAGCCGGCCGCCGTGGCCGCCTTCGCGGTGCCGGCGCCGGTGGTGGTCGCGGCGCCGCAGGTCGGTTTGTTCGGACGCCTCATTAACCTGTTCCGCGGCGGCGCCGCCGCTGCCCCCGCCGCGCCGGCTCCGGCCGCGCGCGCGCAGGACGGCCGCGGCCGTAACGAACGCGGCGACCGCAACGGCGGTCAGCGCCGCGACGGCCGCAACGAAGGCCGCAACGGCAAGGGCGGCCGCGATGGCGGTCGCCGCGACGAGCAGCGCCGCGACAAGCCGCAGGCCCAGCAGCAGGCCCCGGGCGGCCAGCAGCAGCCGCGCGTCAAGCAGGAGCAGCCGGCCAAGCAAGCGCAGCCGCAGAACCCGCCCAAGCAGCAGGCGCAGCAGCCCAAGCAGCCCAAGCCCCAGCAGCAACCGCAGGGCGAAGAGCAGCGCACGGGCAACGCCCCGCAGCAGGCGCAGGCCAACAACGCCCCGCGTCCGCCGCGCGAGCCCAAGCCGGCCGCAGCGCAGCCCAAGCCCGACACCGACGCGCTGAACGCACCCGCGATCGCCGCCGCCGCTGCCCTGCCCGCCGTCGCCGCCGCGACCGGCGAAGCCGTGGCCGCCGAGGAAGCGATCAAGCGCGAAGACGCCGTCAATGCCAGCAACGAGAACGGCGCCGCAGCCGATGACGCCGCCGGCGAAAGCGGCGGCCGTCGCCGCCGTGGCCGTCGCGGCGGTCGCCGCCGTCGTCGCGGTGCGGGCGAAGCCGGCGCCGCCGGCGAATCGCAGCTGCACGACGATGTCTTGAACGACGACGACGACGAAGCCGGCGACGAGCCGGGCGCGACGCCGGTCGCGGCCGCGAACCGCTCGCAGCCCGAGTTCGATTTCGACGACGATGCCTCGGCACCGGCCAAGCCGGCTCCGGCTTCGGCGCCCGCTCCGGCCGCGCCCAGCGCGGTCGCGACCGCGGCACCGGTCGCCGCCGCCGTGGCCGCCGCGCCGTCCTTCGACACCCAGCCGGTGTTCGAACCGCACGAGCCCACGCGCAGCTACAACGCCGCCGAACAGGTCGTGCCCGCGGCCGCGGCCCCCGTCCAGGCGGTCGAGACCGCCCCGGCCGTGGAGCCGACGCCGGCCGCCGCCGCGGCGGCCGCGATCGCGCCGGTCGCCACCGCTCCGGTGGAAGCAGCGCCGGTCGCCGCCGCCAAGACGGAAGCGCCCACTAGCGCCTACGTGGCACCGAAGGCGTACGAAGCTCCGAAGGCCTATGAGGCTCCGAAGGCCGAAGCGCCCAAGGCCTACGAAGCACCGCAGGCTTACGAGGCACCGAAGCCCGTCGAAGCGCCGGTCGTGATCGCGCCGCAGTACGCCCAGCCCGTCGCGCCCAAGGCCGACGAAGCGGCCGTCGTGACGCCCACCGCGGTCGTGGTCGAGCCTGAAGTCGTCGCCCCGCTGGTGGTCGAAGCCGAAGTCGTGCCGGCACCGGTCGCGATCGAAGAGACCGTGGTCGAAACGCCGGCCGTGGTGCCGGCGGTCGAAGCGAAGGCGGAAGCCGTCGCGCCGTCGATGCCGCACACCGCCAGCCTGTTCGATCCGGTCCCGCAGCCGCCGCGTCCGGCGACGCCGGCACCTGCCGATGCCGCGGTCGAAGGCCAGGCCGATGCGGACGACGAGCCCAAGGAAGGCGACCGTCACGCCTGATCGGGTGAGGTCGTAGTGCGACAGGAAACGGGCCGCTAGCTGCGGCCCGTTTCTATTTGGGGGCTAGGAACGGAGGCGTTCGTGACGAGCCGTTCTTGGTGAGCTTGTCGAGCCATGAGCGGTGGGCCCGTGACAAGGCAAAAGCAAATCCCCCTCAATCCCCCTTTTGCAAAGGGGGAAGACAAGCAAGGCGAAGAAACCCCACGAGCCGTTCGTGGTGAGCCCGTCGAACCATGGGCGGTGGGCCCGCGCCAAGGCAAAAGCAAATCCCCTCAATCCCCCTTTTGCAAAGGGGGAAGACAAGCAAGGCGAAGAAGCTCCACGAGCTGTTCGTGGTGAGCTTGTCGAACCATGAGCGGCGGGCCCGTGACAAGGCAAAAGCAAATCCCCCTCAATCCCCCTTTTGCAAAGGGGGAAGACAAGCAAGGTGAAGAAACCCCAGGAGGCGTACGCGGCGCGCGTGTCGAACCATAAGCGGCGAAGCATGCCGCGTAACCTGCGGCGCCGCTTACAACGCGTGCGCCGGATCCGCCAAACCGTACTGCCCGGCCAAGCGCGCCAGCGCGATGGTGTCGACCACGCCCAGCTTCGCGAACAAGCGCGTCTTGTGGGTGTTGACGGTTTTGGCGCTAAGGCTCAGACGCTTGGCGATCTCTTCCTGACGCAGCCCCTGCACCAGCAACAGCGCGATTTCGATTTCGCGCGGCGACAATTCGTCGAACGGCGACGCGCCGCCGTCGACCTTGGCCAAAGCCATGTTCTGGGCGATCGCGACGGCCAGATAACGCTTGCCGCGCGCGACGTCGCGCACCGCGCGCAACAGCTCGGCGGCGTCGCCGCCCTTGTTGACGTAGCCCGAGGCGCCGGCCGCGAGCAGGCGCTGCGGCATCGGCCCGTCCTCCAGCACCGACACGATGATCACCCGCGTGCCGTGGTCGCCCTTGATCACGCGCTCGGTCACTTCCAGCCCGCTGTAGCCGGGCAGATGCAGATCGCACAGCACCACGTCGGGACGCAGCTTGCGGATTTCCGGCAAGGCGAGCTCGCCGCTTTCGGCGTCGCCCACCACTTCGATGTCGGTTTCCGCCGACAAGATCATGCGCATGCCGGTTCGCACCAGCGCGTGATCGTCGACAAGGTAAACGCGTATCGTCATGCTGTCCCCGGCCGCTGCGGCCTGCCGCAAACGAGGCTACGCGGCGCCCGCGGGGCACGCAAGCAGTCGCGAACCTTTGGCACATTCGATCCATTGCCGCGCTGTGCAAACTCCAGCTAATTCGTTAGGCGAAGGAACCCAAATGCCGCACAAAAGCCGTCTTGTCGTCCTCGCGCTCAGCCTCGCGATCGCCGCCTGCGCGCAAACCGCGCCGGTTGCACCGGCCGCACCGCCGCCGAGCGTGGACGCCACCAGCCAACCCGCCGCCGCCGGCTGGCTGGCCGACGTGGTCGCGATGTCCGACAGCCAGGCCGCTGGCGACCGCCGCGCGGTGATCCAGCGCCGCCTGCAGGGCCTGGGCATCCAGTGGCGCGCCGTACCGTTCAGCGCCGGCGAACACAGCGGCGAAAACCTGCTGGCCGACGTCTCCGGCTCGGCCGATGCGCCGCTGCTGTTGCTGGGCGCGCATTCGGACAAGGTAGACGTCGGCCGCGGCGCCACCGACAACGCCTCAGGCAGCGCGGCGGTGCTGGCCCTGGCCGAACGCTTCAAGCGCGAACCGCTGCGGCACCATCGCGTCGCGGTCGCGTTCTGGGACCTGGAGGAACGCGGCCTGCTCGGCGCCAAGGCCTACGTCGCCGACGGCAAGGTCAAGCCCGCGCTGTACGTCAATTTCGACGTGTTCGGCTGGGGCGACACGCTGTGGATGATGACGCCCGATGCCAATCAGCCGCTGGTCGCCGCATCGCGCGCCGCCACCGACGAAACCGGTATCAGCCTGTCCGCTGGCGACAAATACCCGCCGTCCGATCATCTGGCCTTCCTCAAGGCCGGCTGGCCGGCGGTGTCGTACTCGCTGCTCGGCGCGGCGGAGATTCCGCTGACGTTGGAAGCGTTCGCCGGCAAGAAGCCCAAGCCGGTGCCGAAGGTGATGCAGGTGATCCACAGCGACGCCGACACCGTCAGCCAGGTCGACGCGGTCGCGGCCGCGCGCGGCGTGGATGCGGTGGAACGCGCGCTGCGCCGTTGGGACGCGCAGTCCGCGCCGTAACGCGATCGGCGCTCGCGGCGGCTGCCGCCGCGAGCGCGCGCCCGTCTTGCGGCGAATTCGCAAGCGCCGCACAGGTTGCCAGCGACACGCAGGCTATCGTGATCGATACCCGCCGACGCGACCCCAAGCACAGCGCCACGGCGCTGTCCGAATCCGGCGAGTCGGCATCGCGCCCAGCTGTCAGCATCACCGCATCCAGCCCTCTCCCCCGGAGCACCGAATGACCGACCACGCCACCGCCTTCTGCCGTCTGCATCAGGACGGCCTGCTCCTGCTCGCCAACGCCTGGGACGCGGGCAGCGCGCGCTTGATCGAAAGCCTGGGCGCGAAAGCCGTCGCCACCACCAGCGCAGGCCTGGCCTGGTCGAACGGTTACGCCGACGGCGACGCGCTGCCGGTCGAACGCCTGTACGCCGCGGTGGAAAGCATCGCGCGCGCGATCCGCGTGCCGCTGACGGTCGACGCCGAAGGCGGCTATTCCGACGATCCGGCCACAGTCGGCGCGACGATCGCTCGACTGGGCGCGCTGGGCGCGGTCGGCATCAATCTCGAAGACGGCGACGGCACGCCCGAGGCGCTGTGCGCCAAGCTCGACGCGATCAAGCGCGCCTGCGCCCAGGCCGGCGTCGACCTCTTCGTCAACGTGCGCACCGACATCTACCTGCGCGGCCTCGCCCCCGAAGGCGAGCGCGTCGGCGCCACCCTGGCGCGCGCGCGGCTGTACCGCGACGCCGGCGCCGACGGCCTGTTCGTGCCCGGCATCGTCGAGCGCAGCGATATCGCCGACGTCGTCGCTGGCACGCCCCTGCCGGTGAACGTGCTCGCACGCCCGGGCCTGCCGGCCGCGGCGGAGCTGGCGCAGTTGGGCGTGCGCCGCCTCAGCGCGGGCTCCGGCCTGTCGCAGACCCTGTTCGCGCGCGCCGCCGAGCTCGCCAGCGGCTTCTTCCGCGACGGCGACTCCGCGCCGCTGTCCGCCGGCGCCATGCCCTACGCCGACATCAACGCGCTGTTCGCCGCACGCTGACGCGGCGGCGCGCGGCGCCGGTGTACATTGCCTGCAACGCGCACGCGCCGGCTCCACCGGCGCGGCGCTAGCGCCGAGGCAGACGCATGTTCCATTGGCTGACGGGCACCTTCGCGCACCTGGCCGCCGCCGCGCTGGCGGTGCTGATCTATGTCCTGACCACGCGCGGCGCGCAGGAACGCCGCGCGCCCGCGGCCGCGATCGCCTGGGTGATCGCGCTGGCCCTGCTGCCCTACCTCGCGCTGCCGCTGTATCTCGCCTTCGGCCGGCGCAAACTCACGCGCGAGCGCGTGCACCTGCGTGCGCACACGCAAGCGCAGACGCATTGGGCCGCCGAACTGCTGGTCTCGCTGGGCCTGCCCACGCCGGCCAGCGCGAACACGCAGTTCGACGCCGACGGCACGGCCGCGCTCGCATCGATGCTGGCGCTGATCGACGGCGCCCGCCAGCGCTTGGACGTGTGCAGCTTCATCCTCGGCAGCGACCAGGTCGGCGCGCGCGTACTGCAGGCGCTGGCCGCGGCCCAGCAACGCGGCGTGCGCGTGCGGCTGTTGCTGGACGGCGTCGGCTCGCTGCGCACCGATCGCGCCGCCCTGCGCGTTTTGCGCCGCAGCGGCGCCGAGGTCGCGTTCTTCCGTGGTCTGCTCGGCCGCCCCGATGGAGCGCCGCGCAATCTGCGCAATCACCGCAAGCTCGCGATCGCCGACGGCCAGCGCCTGTGGAGCGGCGGCCGCAATCTCGCCATCGAGTACTTCCTCGATCGGCCCGAGCGCCCGGCCTGGCTGGACCTGTCGTTCACCATCGACGGCGCCGTCGCCGCCGACGCCGCCGACCGCTTCGAGCGCGACTGGTGCAAGGCCGTGCACCGGCCGCTGCCCGCATTGGCCGCATCCGTGCCCCAGCCCGCGCAACCGCTGGTCGCGGCCGCCCAATTCCTGCCCAGCGGCCCCGAGTTGCCCGAGGACAGCGCCCAGGCCCTGCTGGTCGCCGGCGGCTACCGCGTGCGCCGCCGCCTGCTCGCGGTCACGCCTTATTTCGTGCCCGACGACAGCCTGCAACAGACATTGAAACTGGCCGCGCTGCGCGGCATCCAAGTCGACCTGGTCCTGCCCGCGCAATCCAACCACCGCCTCGCCGACCTCGCCCGCCGCCGCTCCATGCGCGACCTGGCCGCGGCCGGCGCGCGCTTCTGGCTGCACCCGCGCATGCTGCACGCCAAGGCGGTGGTGTTCGACGACGACCTGGCGATGTGCGGCTCGATCAACCTCGACCTGCGCAGCCTGTTCCTCAACCACGAGGCCTCGGTGCTGTTCTACGGCCGCCACGAAATCGACTGGCTCGCCCAATGGATCGACGCCCGACGCGGCGAATCCCAGGCCTACCAGCCCCGCCCGGCCGGCATGGGCGCCGACCTGCTGGAAGGCGCGGTGCGCGCGATCGCCTTCCAGCTCTAAGCACGTCCGCTGACACCATCGGCCACGCCGATTGGGGATTCAGATCACAACTTTTACGCGCGCTCAAAGTCTGGCGGCCGATTCCGTGCTTCCATGCCGCGAAAGACCGCGCCGCCGGCACGCTCACGCCTTATTCTCTGCCGAGACACCAGACTGTCAGCCACGCCAGGCATTACACGGGGCCGCACCACATGCCGGACAAGGAACGCCGACGCACCGCCGAACCGACCGATGCGCAATTGCGCGCCGGCCTGACGCCCGAACAGCTGTCCGCCTTGGAGACGCTGGAACACTTCCGCTGGACCCTGCGCTTCGTGCGCCGCCCGCTGTTCAAAGAACCGATACCGGTGGTCTTCCACGCCGACGGCCGCTACGCCGTGCTGGAACCGGACGGCTCGATCAACGACAACCCCGGCTTCGATATCCGCAAATAGCCGCACCCGCGTCCCAACGCCAACCCCGCTTTGGGGTAGGTGCGGCATAAGCCGCGACCACGTAACCCCACCTACGACGCGTCCCAGACTTCAAACCAAACTTGAAGCCCCAACAAGAAACATTCGTTTCTCCACATCGAAACCGCGGCGGATAGTCGCACCCATCGAACCGCTGCACTGCTCTTCTACGGGCAATGCAGCGCCTAATCCTTGGAGTGCCCCGCCATGCTCACTGCCTCGCCCACCTACGTCACCCAACGCAACGGCCAAGACGCCAACGCCGAAACCCTCGCCCCACTCGCCTTCGCCGGCCACGCCCACTTCACCGCCATGCAAGTCCGCGACCGCAAAATCCGCGGCCTCGACCTGCACCTGGACCGCCTGCGCACCGCTTCGATGCAGATGTACGGCCGCGCCCTGCCCGACGAACGCATCCGCGCCTACCTGCGCAGCGCCATCGCAGCCGGCCCGGCCGACCTCTCGCTGACCGCCACGGTCTACTCGCCGTCTGGCGAATTCGTCGTCGCCGGCCCCGACATCGAACCCGAAGTCCTGATCCGCACCAGCCCCGCCGCCACCGGCCCCGCAGGCCCGCTATCCCTGGCCACCTTCGACTACGAACGCCCGCTCCCCAACGTGAAGCACGTAGGCGAAGTCGCCAAAACCCACTACCTGCGCGCAGCCGTCGCGCAAGGTTTCGACGACGCCGCCTTCGTGGACCGCCACGGCCGCCTCAGCGAAGCCTCGATCTGGAATCTGGTGTTCTGGGATGGCGAAGCCGTGGTGTGGCCGATCGCGGACATGCTGATCGGCACGACGATGGGGATCGTGCGGCGGCAGTTGGATCGGCTAGGTGTGGCGCAGCGCGATCAAGAAATGCGACTGGCCGATTTGTCCGGCCTGGCGGGCGCTGCGGTCATGAACTCGTGGACACCCGGAGTCGCGGTGAGCGATATCGGACCGATCGCGTTGCCGCAGGCGCCGATTTTTATGCAGGCGCTACAGAGTGCTCACAAGGCCGAGCTGCAGCACACGCCATAACGACGAACAGCGAACAAGACGATGCTGTTTGCGATGTTCCGCAAATGTTGGCGGAGAGAGTGGGATTCGAACCCACGGAAGGTTTAACCCTTCGGCGGTTTTCAAGACCGCTGCCTTAAACCACTCGGCCATCTCTCCGTAGCGGGGTCGCGGCGCCGGGCGTGGCCGGCGACGCCGCGGGATTCTCTCACGCCGCGGTCTTGCTGCGCGCCTTGGCGTCGTTCTTGGCGACGCCGTCGGGGCACGGGGCGCCCTTGATGTCGCTGCACTGCAGACGCGCGGATTCGACCAGGGACGGGGCCTTTTCGGCCAGGAAGTCGATGAACACGCGCACCGCCGGAAGCAGGCCGCGGCGGGAGGCGAACACGGCGTGGAAGATGCCTTGCGGCAGGCGCCAGTTCGGCAGCACCACTTCCAGTTCGCCGCGGCGCACGGCTTCGGCGCAGACGGTTTCCGGCAGCAGGGTGATGCCCACGCCCTGTTCGGCCAGCGCCATCAGCATCGGGAAATCGAAGCCCATCACACGCGGCTTGAGTTCGACCCGGCGCACTTCGCCGTCAGGGCCGTGCAGCTCCCAGCGCTGGCGAGCGTCGTCCTCGCTGATGCTGAGGGTGACATGGTCGGACAGTTCGTCGGGGTTCTTGGGGCGGCCCATGCGGGTGAGGTACTTCGGGCTGGCGACCAGCAGTTCCTGGATCTGGCCGAAGCTGCGCATCACCAGGCTGCCGTCGTCGTCGAGCTTGGAACGCACGCGCAAGGCGACGTCGATGCCTTCGTTGATGATGTCGACGCGGCGGTTGCTGACGTGCAGTTGCACGCGCACCTGCGGGTACTTGGCCAGGAATTCGGGCAACAGCTTGGGCAACTGCTGCTGGGCCAGGCCGACCGGCACGCTGACGCGGATCACGCCGCGCGGCTCGGCGCTGAGGCGGTCCACCACTTCGCGCGCGGCCTGGGCCTCGGCCAGCATCGACTGGGCGTGGCGATAGACGCTGTTGCCGACGTCGGTGACGGCGAAGCGCCGCGTGGAACGCTGCAGCAGGCGCACGCCCAGATCGGTCTCGAGCTGGCTGATGCGCCGGCTCAGACGCGACTTCGGTATGCCCAGCGCGCGCTCGGCGGCGGCGAAACCGGCGTGGTCTACGACCATCGCGAAGTAGTAGAGGTCGTTGAGATCGTGCATGGCTATAGTTCCGAATTCAGAACAGTAAGTGATATTAAACCAGCTTTATCCTATTTTTGCAACGAACTACAGTTTGCCTCAACGCGGCGCCGCCGCAACCGCCCACCGAGGCCAGCCATGAAACTCCTGCACATCGATTCCAGCGCCCTGGGCGCCAATTCCGTGACCCGCGAGCTTAGCGCGGCCGTGGTGGCACGCTGGCAGGACGCTCTGCCGGCGCTCAAGGTCGAGTACCGCGACCTGGACGCCGAGCCGATCCCGCATCTTACCGGTCGCACCCTGGCCAAGGCCGATCCGGCCGAGGCCGACGAGGGCGAGCGCGTGATCCAGCAGTTCCTGGACGCCGACGTGATCGTGATCGGCTCGCCCATGTACAACTTCGGCGTGAGCTCGACCCTGAAGGCCTGGATCGACCGTGTCGCCGTCGCCGGCCGCACCTTCCGCTATACCGAGAACGGGCCGGAAGGCCTGGCCAAGGGCAAGCGCGTGATCGTCGCCACGGGTCGCGGCGGCTTCCACGCCGGCGCGCCCACCGACTTCCAGGAGCCCTACCTGCGCCAGGTGTTCGCCTTCCTGGGCATCGACCAGGTCGAGTTCGTACGCGCCGAGGGCGTGGCCTATTCGCCGCAGCACCGCAGCGACGCGCTGGCCCAGGCGCACGCGTCGATCCCGACCCCGCTGCGTCTGGCCGCCTGATTCCCTCCCCGAGCCGGCGCCCTCCCCTCGCCGGCACCGCGCCGGGCCTGCACGCAGGCCCGGCGTTCTTGTTTGGTGGCGGCGCTGCACCAGGAGCGGCCGCGGCTTTGGGGTAGGAGCGACGTGAGTCGCGACCACGAAACTTCGGCCACCTGCGCGACCCGCCTTCTGTGGGAGCGACGTGAGTCGCGATTGCGCAGCTTCGGCGACCTGCGCGGGTCGCGACTTGCGTCGCTCCTACAGGACGGTGGCGCAAGTTCGCCGGCAATCTCGCCTACGACTACTGCGCCAACTCGACCGTCACCTTCGCCGGCACCCGCTCGATCCGCAGCTCGCCGTTGCGCCATTGCGCGGGCTGGCCGTCGATGCGGGTGGCGCCCGGCGCCTGCGGGTAAGGCCAGCTCAGCACCACGCCGCCGGCGGGCGGCGTCAGGCCGGCCTCCAGGCTCAGCTGCAGTTGCTTGCGCTGGCTGCGCAAACGATAGGACAGCGGGCCATAAGGCGTGCGCAGCTCGGTCACCGACACGCCCTCGTCCAGCCAGTCCGCCGGAAGACCGGCGCCGATCACCAGCGCCTCGTCCAGGTCGCGGGTATAGGCGAACAAGTCCAGCGCCGAGCGCACGTAGTCGGACTCGACCCAGGCATGCGGCAAGTCGCCGACGAAGAACGGCTTGCGCGGCGTACGTGAGACCACCTCGGCCCATTGGTTCCAGCCACGCGGCTGCTGGTCCTTGAAGAAGAAATCCAGAGCCTGGTGCGCGCGCTCGCGCCAGCCCAGGCGCACGAAGCTGCCGATGGTGCGCAGTTCGTAGGGCGTGTAGTCCTTCCACTCGCGGCGGCCGTCGCGGCGATCCACGAATTCCTTCCAGTAGCGCTCGAAGGTATTGCGCAGCAGCGCCTCGGGCAGGCGCCCCTGCTCGCCGCCGGGCGCCAGCGCGATCGTGGTCGAGGTGGCGTCGAAATCGCCGAGCTCGGCGGCGCCCGGAATGAAATCGATGCCGCGGTCGCGGGTGGCGGCGGCGATGGAGGCGTAGAGATCGTCGCGGAACTGGTCGCGCGAGGCTTTGATGCGCCGGGCCTCGTCGTCCTTACCCAGCCATTGCGCGATCTCGACCGCGTCCTTATAGCCGCGCAGCGCCCAGAAATTGTCCCAGTACGAGTGCATCGGCTTGGCCGAATAGCCCTCGTGGCTGATCGAGGCCGGCATCATGCCGTAGAAGGCCGGATTCTTCGCGCGGTTGGCCTCGGTGCGCTCGCTCAGGCGCAGCTCGTCCATGTACATCACCGCGCCCACCACGTGCGGCCACATCGCGTCGAGCAACGCGCGGTCGCGGCGGTAACGGTAGACCTCGGCGACGGTGAAGATCAGCTCGCCGTGGCTGTCGTTCTCCGGCACCGGGTCGCTGCCGCGGTCGTCCACGCAGCACGGCACCTTGCCGTTGTCGAACTGATACGGCGCGTACCAGCGCAGGAACTCCTCTGCCACGTCCTCGCGCCCCATGCGCAGCAGGCCCTCGCCTATCATCGCGCCGTCGCGGATCCAGGCGCGCGAATACGAGCGCGTGCCCGGCTGCAAACGCGGGCCGACGCGGCTGATCAGCATGTGGGCCAGGCCCGTGCGCAAGGTATCGACGATAGGCTGGCCTTGCTTCGGCACCGCAATGCGCACGCGGTCGAGTTTGTCGCGCCATTGCCGGGCCACATCATCCTGCACCTGCTGCGGCGACCGCGGCGGTGGCGGCGGCCCGGCGGGATTGGCACCGCTCAAACGCGAGTCCCAACTGAAGTCCTGGCTGGCGCCCGGAGCCAGCTCGACGGCGTAGAGCAAAGCACCGGAAGCCAGGCCGCTGGCGTCGCTGACTTCAGCGGCGCTGCTGCCGACCAGGGTGAACGGCCGCTCGTTGTCGGCGCAAGCTTGCTTGCAGAAACTCGACCAGTCCGCGTTCGCGAGGCGTTCGACCACATCGCCCTGATCGTAGGCGCTGGCGAAAGCCGCCGCGGACTTGCTGGCGCGAACACGCTCGCGGCCGGCCACCGTGAAAATCCCTTCGCTGGCGGAGATCTTGTAAATCGGGCTGACGCCGCCGACAGTATTGAGGAACTGGCTGGGCGGATTGACCTGCAAGGGGCGCGCGGCCAACACGAACACATAACGACGCGGTGAAGCGCCGGTGTTTGTGAGCCGGTAGCGCGCGTACAGCGTCGAGTCTTCGCGCACGCCCTGCGCGAACGCCGTGATATCCAGCGCGAACTCAGGGTGCGCCCATTTCACCGACGGAATCGGTAGATAGCCGTCCTGCAAGGATTGAGAGGTTTGCGCATCGGCCCAGGTGATTAGCCGATCGCCACTGACCACGAACGGCTCGATGCTGAAACCGCCCTTGCCCACCTCGATCGCGCCATCCTCGCCGATCAGGCCCTGATCTTCACCGCCATCGACGCCGACGATGGTCCAGTACGGCTGCTCGCCGCTGAAACCGCGCGGATAACGGCCGCGCGGCGCCTCCTTGGCGATCACAGCGACGAAGTCGTTGGGTGTGGCGGCGAAAGCCAAGGGCTGCACACTGAATTCGGCCAATCCAAAACCGAGCCCCGCGCCGTTCTCCGGTAGCAGCCGCAGATAGCGCGCTTCGGCTTCGGGCAGCGGAAGATGGTCGGTGCCGCCGTTGCCACCCTGCACGCCGATCGCTGGCTGCCATTGCTTGCCGTCATCGGACAGCTGCAGGCGGTAATCGGAGGCGTATTCGTCATCCGCCCAGCGCAGCACCACGCCGCCGAACTCGCGCTTGCGGCCCAGGTCGAGGGTCAGGGCCGGGTCGGGATCGGTCGCGAAGCCGGCGTGCCAAGCGGTCTTGGGATCGCCGTCGACGGCGAACTCGGCGCGGCTGCCCTGGGCCGCGGTAGTCGCGACGACACGGCCGGTCAACGGCGCGCCGTCGTCCTTCGGCAGCGGCTCGAAGGTCAGCTGGTCGAAGCACACCGAGCCCTTGCCGCCGCTGCTGTTGTAGATAGTGAATTCCAGCTTGGCGCTGCGTCGCAGGGTCGGGTCCGGCGCCGGGCCCCAGGCGCGGCTGATGTGGCGCTGTTTATAGACCACCGGCGTCCACTGCTTCGGGAACGCGTACTTGGGCCGGTTGACCCACCACACGTTGTCGCCGCTGTCGTCGACCAACTTGAACTGCAGGTCGTTGACCGGCGAGTCGCCGCGCAGTTGGAACGAGAAGGCGTAGTTGTCCGGGTACTGCATCGGCAAGGCGCGCTGCAGGCCGACATAGCCGGAGACGTCGTTGAAGTCGTAGTCCAGGCAGATCGCCTTGCCTTGCGCGCCGTCGGCGAGGCGCAACTGGCCGCTGACCTGGTTGGAGGTGACGACGGTCCAGGGGGCGGTGGATTCGAAGGTATCGAGGGTACGGGGTTTGGCGCTGGCTGGGAGACTGGTCAGGAGCAGGAGCGCAAAGCAAATCCCCCCTAGCCCCCCTTTTGCGAAGGGGGGGACCGGTGTCGGAGCAGGCGACGCGCTTGTCCTCCTCCTTTGAAAAAGGGGGACCGAGGGGGATTTGCTCTTAGACCACCGCGCCACACTCGCCAACATTCCACTCCTCATCACCATCGTCCGCTCAGCCCTTGACGCTGCCCACTAATAGGCCCTGCAGGTAATAGCGCTGCAGTACCAGGAACAGCAGCAGCACCGGCAGCACGGTGACCACCGAGCCGGCCATCATCAGTTCGTTGTCCTGCACGTGCTCGCGCGACAGCGAGGCCAGCGCCACCGGCAGGGTCTGCAGGCCGCTGTCGCTGAGCACGATCAGCGGCCACATGAAATCGTTCCAGGCGCCGAGGAAACTGAAGATCGCCAGGGTCACCAGGATCGGCTTCAGCGCGGGCAGCACGATCTGGAAGAAGATGCGGAACTCGCCGGCGCCGTCGATGCGCGCCGCTTCCAGCAGTTCGTCCGGGATCGAACGCGCGTACTGCCGCACCAGGAAGATACCGAAGATGCCGGCCATGCCCGGCACCACCGCGCCGACGTAGGTGTTGATCAGCCCGATCTGCTTGAGCATCAGGAACAGCGGCATCATCGTGACCTGGGCCGGGATCACCAGCGCCGCCAGCAAGGTGCGGAACACGCGATCGCGGCCGGCGAAGCGCAGCTTGGCGAAGGCGTAGCCGGCCATGGTGTTGAGCAGCAGCGCGACCAGGGTGGTCATCGTCGCGATCAGAAAGCTGTTGAACAGGTAGCGCCCCATGCCGATGCGCTCGAACAGCTCGTGGTAGTTGGCCAGGGTCGGATGCGCGGGCAGCAGTGGCGGCGGGAAGCTCGCCGCCTCGCCGGGCTGCATCAGCGACACCGACAGCATCCACAGCAGCGGCGCCAGGCTCAGTATCGCCAGGCCCAGCAGCAGGCCGTTGACGATGGCGCGCGCCAGACGCGGGCTCATCACTCCACCCCCTTGCGGCGCGCGAACCACAGCAGGCCGCTGGTGACCGCGGTCATCAGCACGAACAACAGGAACGCGACCGCCGAGGCGTTGCCCAGGTTCCACCACTTGAAGCCTTCTTCGTACATCAGGTACAGCACGCTGACCGTGCTCTGCAGCGGACCGCCCTGGGTGATCACGTAGGGCTCGGCGAACAGTTGGAAGTAGCCGGCAAGCGTGAGGATGCCGACCAGCACCAGCACCGGCCCCAGCATCGGCAGGGTCACGTGGCGGAACTGACGCCAGGGCGAGGCGCCGTCGATACGCGCGGCTTCGTACAGGTCTTCCGGGATCGCCTGCAGCCCTGCGAGGAAGATGATCATGTTGTAGCCGAAGTTCTTCCACACCGCGAACAGGATGATGGTGGGCATGGCCCAGGTCGGATCGCCCAGCCAGTCGATCGGATCGATGCCCAGGCCCGACAGCGCCCAGTTCACCAGGCCGTAGCGGGTGTGGAACAGATAGCGCCAGATCACCGCCACCGCCACCACCGTGGTTACCACCGGCGCGAAATAGGCGGTGCGAAAGAACGGCTTGAGGTAACCCAGCTTGGAATGCAGCAGCAGCGCCGCGCCCAGCGAGACCGCGATCGACAGCGGCACGCCGACGATCACGAAGTACATCGTGTTGCCCAGCGCGCGCCAGAACAACGGGTTCTGCAGCAGGTTGAGGTAGTTGTCGAGCCCGACGAAGCGCAGGTTGCCGATGTCCGACAGCGCGTAGATGTCGAAGTCGGTCAGGCTGAGCGCCAGCGCGGCCAGCACCGGCAAGCCGAAGAACACGCCGATCACCGTCAGCGCGGGCCCGGCGAACACCCAGCCGGCGGTGGAGGCCTTCATCGCCCTGCCCCCGCCTGCGCCGCGGCCTGGTGATCCAGCATCCAACGCCGCTTCTCCAGAATCTTGTCGGTGCGGCGGTCGAGCTCGGCCGCGGCCTCGTCCACGCTGAGACGACGGTTGGCCAGTTGCTCGCCGACCAGCTTGATCTCCATGGCGATGCGCTCCCACTCCGGCACCTTCGGCGTGGGCCGTGCGCGTTCGAGCTGGTCGCGATAGGCGCGCGCATACGGGTCAGCCGTCAGCGCCGGCGCGTTCCAGGCGCTGCGACGCGGCGGCAGGTTGCCGGTCAGGCCGTGGAAGCGGATCTGGGTTTCGGTGCGCGACAGGTACTCGACCAGTTTCCAGGCCGCGTCCTGGCGTTTGGAACCGCGGAACACCACGAAGCTGGCGCCGCCGGCGATCGAGGCGCCGGGGCCGTGCTCGCCCGGCAGCGGCATGGTCATCCAATCGCCCTGCACGTCCGCCGGCAGGCGCTTGCGGAACTCGGCGATGTTCCAGGGGCCGTTGATGTAGTAGCTGAAGTAGCCGCGGCCGAATTCGTTCCAGACGTTGGCGACCTGGGTATTGCTGAGCAGCGGCGCCCAGCGTTGGTCGAACATCTCGCGATAGAACGTCAACGCACGCTTGAAGCCCGGGCTACGAAAATTGCCGTAGCGCCCGTCTTCGCGCAGCAGCGGATCGGGCGACTGGATGCCCAGGTTGAGCAGCGGTTCGGGCTCGTTGAGCGGCAGCAGGATCGCGTAGCGGTCCGGCCCGACGTCGCGCTTGATCGCCGCCATCGCCTGGCGCCACTCGTCCCAGGTCTGCGGCGGGGTCTTGATGCCGGCGCGCTCGGCGATGTCGCGACGGTAGAACGGCAACCGCGTCTCCACATACCACGGCACCGCATAGGCCTGGCCGCCGATCACGCCGCTGTCCCAGGCACCGCTGAAATAGTCTTGCACCGCCAGCGACGGCGTCGCCGCAATGCGCGCATCCAGCGGCTGCAAGGCGTTCAACAACGCGAACTCCGGGATCCAGGTGTTGCCGATCGCGCACACGTCGGGCAGCGAATCGCCGGCGAACGCGGTCAGCAGCTTCTCGTGCGCGGAGGTGATCGGCAGTTGCTGGATCTCGACCCGGATGCCCGGGTTGAGGCGCTCGAACTCCGGGATCAGCTGGGCCACGACCTCGCCTTCGTAACCCATGGCCCAGAACCGCACCACCTTGCGGCGGTCGTCCTGGCGGCTGCAGGCCGCCGCGAGTACGCAGACGAGCAGCACCAACAGCGCCGCGAAGGCGCTGCGCACGCGCGGCGCGCGCGAGGCGCGCCGGCGATCGGGGAATGCGAATGAAATAGGCATACGCCGCAGCTTAGTCCGGCTGCTGCTTGGGCGCCTGGGCCTCGTTGGCGCGGCCCGCGCGCGACTCCGCCTCGCCCAGCGCACGCGCGGTTGCGGCCTCCTTCTCGGCCTTGGTCTGCGGCTTGGGCGTGGTCTCGGGCAGCGCTTCCTTGCCGTCGGCCTGGACCTTCGGCGGTTCCAGCCAGCCGCCCTTGAAGCCCGCGCGTTCCAGGCCGGAGCGGATGTAGGGATTGCGCTTCATCACGTTCCAGACGAAGTCGTTGCGGTAGTTGGCGATCATCGCCAGGATCGGACCCTGATCGATGCCGATGTAATCGCTGGCCACCCAGCCCTGGTTGGGCACCACCCGCCCGGTCTTGAGCGGAATGTCGTACTTGAAGCTGGGATTGAACGAATCCAGGAAGCCGTAGCTGGAATACAGGAACTCGCCGTAGCGCTCGTGCATGGCCACGGTGCTGGGGATCACGATCTCCGGCGCGAACGGCAGCGAGGCGATCGCCGCGGTCGGGGCGATGGTGC
This sequence comes from Lysobacter sp. Root916, assembly GCF_001429785.1. GTDB lineage: Bacteria > Pseudomonadota > Gammaproteobacteria > Xanthomonadales > Xanthomonadaceae > Lysobacter. The sequence goes on from NZ_LMJF01000001.1 coordinate 1,392,448, forward strand.
CGTCGTCGAAGTTCTCGCGCAGGCCGGCGCCGCGCGCCGAGTAGTGGCGGAACTGGCGCTGCTCGCCGCGGTATTCCTGCAGGGTCTGCTGCGGGCCGTCGCTGGCGGTCAGGCCCCAGACTTCCGGGCCGTAGTCCTCCCACTTCATCGGGTTGGCGATGGCGTAGGCGCGCTGGGCGTAGGCGGCGCGGCGGCTGTTCTCGAAGTAATCGATGCCGCGCTCGCGCATGTAGTCGTCCTGGATCCCGCGGAAATCGATCCAGACGTGGCTGTACTGGTGGCCGAACAAGGGGCCGAACGCGAGGAACTCCTCGCCCTGGTACACGCCCCAGACGTCGTTGTAGGTGCGCGTCCACACCGTCCACGCATCCGGACTGACCGGGTGGCTGGGCGAACCCAAGGCCAGTACGTACAACAGCATGGCCTCGTTGTAGCCGGTCCAGTCGTGCTTGATGAAGCCGCTCTCGGGGAACCAGCCCATCGACACCAGCGGCTTGTTCTTCTGCAGCCAGGTCCAGTCGACGCGACGGTACAGCGTGTCGGCGATCTCGCGGATCTCCTTTTCGCGCGCGTCGTCGCGGTCGTAGTAGGACTGCGCGAACAGCACGCCCATCATCAGCAGGGCGGTGTCCACGCTCGACAGCTCGACCCAGCTGTCGTAACGCTGGCCCTTCTGCATGTCGAGGAAGTGGTAGTAGAAGCCGTTGTAACTGCCCTTGCCGGTCTTCTGCGGGCCCGAGGGCAAGTCGCGGAAGAACTTCAGCGTCAGCAAGGTGCGGTCCACCGCCTGGCTGCGGCTGACCCAGCCGTTCTCGACCCCGATCGGGTACGCGGTCAGCGCATAGCCCACCGAGGCGATGCTGGCGAACGGCCGCGAGGGAAACCGGTCGGGCGTCAGCCCGTTCTGCTCGTTGGTGGTGTCCCAGAAGAACTGGAAGGTGCGCTTTTCGATGTCGCGGAACAGCGGCGGCAGCTCCATCTTGGTCGCCTTGAGCGGCTCGACCTCGACGGGGCCCGCGGGCGCGATCGGATACGTCTGGGTTTCCTGACGCTGGCAACCCGCAAAGAAGGTCAGCGATGCCACCAGCAGCATCGTGATCAGGGAGCGCGGGGCGGAAGCGGCTGACGGCATGAAACGGGGGCCTGTGATGACGGGGGCGACCGAAGCGCGGCCGCGAATGGGGGTGTGGGGTGTAGCGTCGCTCCGCCTGCCGCCCGGTAAGGGGCGGCAGGCGGGCGGGGGTTACCAGCTGAAGCCGAGCGAGAGCTTGAAGGTACGGGTTGGCATGGTGATGTCGTCGTTGTGGTTGCCGAAGTTGGGGTTCTCCACGCCATTGACGCCGCGGAAGGTCTCGAATCCGGTCCAGTTGCGGTGATTGGTGACGTTGAGGATGTCGCCGCGAACGCGCAGCTTCACATCCGTTCCCGTATCCCATTCCTTCTGTACGGCAATGTCCCACTGGAAGAACTTGGCATCATCGAAATACTCGGCCTTGAACGTGCCGTTCGCGCATCCATCCTGACCCGGCAAGGTCGCCGCCATGCAGTTCAGCGAATCCTTCGCGACCGCGCTCGTCACGACCACCTTGGTGGAGAACGTGAGACCCCAGTTCGAATAGATGCCGGTGCCGACGAAGCGATGCTTGGCGATGCCGATCGACGGGACCCAGGGATGATCGTCCAGATTGGGGTAGTCGAACACGTAATGTTCGTCGGAATTGGCCGCATTGATGCGATTCTCTTCCGAATCGGTGTAGGTGTAGGCCAGCGTCACACCCCACGGGGACTCCGCCGTGAACGGCTTCTCTGCCGACAGCAGCAGCTGGTTCATTCGCGTTTCGACGCCGTTGTCGGCCTTGATCAACGAGCCGAAGCCCGGAATCGGCTGCCCGAACGGCGCGCCGCCGAAGGTACGACCCGGTCCGTAGAACGTGCCGTCGGGGTAGCGGTTGCCGAGCGAGAAGATGATGCCGTCGTGACTGCGGATATGCACCACCGACACCGAGGTATTCCAGTCCTGATTGAACACGGCGATCGTGTTGCGCATACCCAGGCTGAACTGATCCGAGTAAGGCACCTTGATGTCGTTGTTGATCAGATTCACTTCCGAACCGCGGTTCGGATTAGCCGCCACCAACGCGTAGAGCTCCTGTGGGTTCAAGTACTTGGGATCCCAGGCGAAGCACGTAGTGTTGTTGACCGTGCAGGCGTTGCCGGGCGTATTGAACAAAAGCGTGTACGACGGGAACGTGCTCTTGGACTGTTCCAAGGCGATGTAATCGAACAAGTTGCGGTCGTAGGCTCGGCCAGCACCGCCGAAAATCACGTGCCGCTGGTCGGCGAACAGGTCGTATGAGAAGCCCAGCCTCGGCTGCCATGCGTCCTTGAACGCCTTGCGATTGTTGCCCGTGCTGATGTAGTCCTCGATGTTGTAATCGACGTTGGCGTTGTGAATGTTCGACCAGGAGCGCAGCGCGGTGACAAGATTGGCCGGCGTCACGTAGTTCTCGTAGCTCGGCGTAGTCTCGTAGTCGTAGCGCAGACCCAAGTTCAGCGTCAGCTTCTCGTTGACCTCCCAGTCGTCCTGGAAGTAGATGCCGTACTGCTTGTTGTCCGAGGAGATGTTCCGGTCGCCGACGCCGGGCAACGGCGCGCCGAAGCGCACCTGATAGGGCTGGAACGTCGCCAGCGAGTTGCGGCCGGCATCGATATTGGCCGGCAGATTGATCGAGAACTGCGGGTTATACGGCTGCTGTTCGAACGAGTTGATTTCGACGGACTTGTATTTGAAGCCCATCTTCATCGTGTGGCCTTCGATGCCGCTGAAGGTCAGATCGTCCTGGAAGCCCCAGCCCTTCTGGCCTTTGTCCTGGTAGTCCTGGCCGCCGCCGACATTGAGAACCGCACCGCGGTTGCGATTCTGGACCAGGAAGCCCGGGGACAGCGTGATCGCACGCGGATTGAAGGTTTCATCCTCGTAGGTGATGTGAGCGTCGTTGAGCCAGTTGATGCCGCTCCACTGGTAGCGCAAATCGTAACGGGTGCTTTCGTTGTCGTTGGTCTTGCCGTAGGTCTCGGTATCGCGGCCACCGATGCCCTTGATCTCGCTCTCGTCGCGCTTCTTGACCGAAAACTCGAACAAGTGATCGTCGCCCGGCTGCCAGGTCAGCTTTCCGAACCAGAGATCCTCATCGAACGGGGCCGAGGTGGGACCAGTTAGAGCTGCCAAGTCGGGAGTCAGGCCATAGCCGTTTTCCAGGGAGCCGCCGCTGATGGTCTGCGGAATCTCGAACTCCTTCTTCTCGTACGTACCGAAGAAGAACAAACGGTCTTGGATGATCGGGCCGCCGAACGCTGCGCCGTACTGAGTCTCTCCTGACGGCGCCTTACGCCCTGCCCGTTCTTCCGCTGGGGTGGGCGATCGCCAACTGGGGGTGTTATAGCGATCCCAGAAAAAATCGCCATGGAACTCGTTAGTACCCGACTTGGTCACCGCGGTGATTGCGGCGCTGCTGATCTGGTCGTACTCGGCCTTGTAGTTCGAGGTGATGACCTTGTACTCGCCGATCGCCAGCTGCGGGAACGGGTTGCCGCGGCTCGCGTCCTGTCCGCTGATGCCGCCCTTCAGCACATAGCCCTTCTGCCCAACGCCGTCGATGAAGACGTTGATGCCGTTCGCGCTCTGCGCACCGCTGCGCAACTGGGTCGAACCGTCGCCCTTCGTATCGAAGATCACGCCCGGCACGATATCCGCGAACGCCAGGAAGTTACGCGACGTCTGCGGCAGCGCCTCGATCTGGCGCTGGGTGATGTAGGTCGCCACTTCCGAGGTCTTGGTCTCGAACACCGGCGCGGCGGTCACGGTCACCGCGTCGATGTTGGTCGCCTCGCCTGCGGGCGCGGTCTCGGCCACGCCTCCGGTCGACAGGTTCACGGTGGCTGTCTGACCGACCTGGACGGTGATGGTCTTGGAATTGGTCTGCCCGCCCGCGCTTACATCGATTCGGTAGGTACCCGGCGGTAGGCCGGCCACGGCGTAACCGCCGTTGGCAGTGGACTGCACGCTACGGGTCAAACCGGTAGCGACATTGGTGGCGGTGACCTTCGCGTCGGTCGCCGGCGCCGAATCCACGGTCACCTGACCTCGGATGGTGGCGGCGGTGGACTGGGCGAAGGCGGCGGGGGCGGCCATCGCCAGGCAGCTGGCCAGGGCGCAGGCTAACAATCTCGGCGTGGGCCGACGGGTCGAGCGGTGATACGGCTTCATATGCTTTCCCTCTCTCCAAGAAGCATTCGAGCTGGTTGAAAACGGTTACATCAACACGTAAAAAAAGGTCGTCATGCGCTTCCGCTGCGCTTGTTTTCCGCGGACGCGCTGGAGGCGCGCACGATCAGTTCCGGACGCAGGGCCTCGCGCCCCTCGTCCGCATGGGCTTCGCCGGCGATCTGCGTCAGCAGCAGCCGCGCGGCGCGGGCGCCGAGTTCGGCGATATTGACCCGCATGGTGGTCAAGGTCGGGTGCACGTAACGCGCCAGCGGGATGTCGTCGAAGCCGGCCAGCGCGATCTCGCCCGGCACGTCCACCCCGCCCTGCGCGAACACGAACAGACAGCCCAGGGCCATCATGTCGTTGGCCGCGAACACCGCATCCGGGCGCTGTTTGGCACCGAGGATCTCCAGCCCGGCCTGATGGCCCGAGGCCTCATCGAAGTCGCCCGGCAGCACCCATTCCTCGGCATCGGGCAGCAGGCGATTGAGCGCGTCGCGGTAACCGCGCAGGCGCTCGTGGGCGTCGAAGTTGTCGCTGGGGCCGGCGATGAAGGCGATGCGGCGATGCCCGGAGGCGACCAGGTGTTCGACCATCGCCACGGCGCCGCCGTAGTTGTCCACGCCCAGCGAGATCACGCCCGCGGTCGCATGTTGGGTATTGATCAGCACCGTCGGCAGGGTCGGCGCGAGTTCCTCGGCCAGCGGGCCGGGCGCGGCCACGAACGGCGACATCACCAGCAGGCCGTCGACGCGACCGCGCATGGCGCGCAACGCGGCGCCCTGCTCCTCCGGGTGACCGTGGTAGCTGGAGACCAGCAGGTGCAGACGGTGCTCGCGGGCGACCTGGTCGATGCCGCGCACCAGTTCGGAGAAGAACTCGCCGTGCAGGTCCGGCAGCACCACGCCCAGGGTCTGGGTGCGGCGGCTGCTGAGGCTGCGCGCGGCGGCGTGCGGGGTGTAACGCAGTTCATTGGCGGCGGCCAGCACGCGGCGACGCACTTCCTCGGCCACGTTGCCGTGTCCGTTGAGCGCACGCGATACGGTGGCCACGGAAACCTGGGCCACTCTCGCTACATCTTTGATGGTTACGCTGGTCACGCCCTGAACCGCCCCTCCGCGGTTGGGATGCGGGGCCGACTGTAAACGTTTTCAAACACGAGTGTAAAGTTCGTGTTATCCAAGCCGGCCTCGGCGATAAATCCTTGCAGGAACAACAGGCTTGGCCTGCCGTACATGCTGCACTGCGGCATCATGCGGCGCCCTAGCCCTCCCCAGGCGCCCTCGCCTTGATCGCCAGCGCATGGATATCGGTGGTCATCATCTCCCCCAACGCAGCGTACACCGCCCGGTGACGCGCGATCGGGTTGAGGCCAGCGAAGGCCGCGCTGACGATCTCGACGTTGTAGTGCCCTCGCCCGTCCTGCGCCCCGGCATGACCGGCGTGGCGGTGGCTGTCGTCGACCACGCTGAGCGATTCGGGCGACAGCGCGGCTTCGAGGGCGGCCCGGATCGCGTCCACGCGTTGCTCGCGCGGCAGCGGGCCGGCGCTCACGGCAACACCCGCTTGAACGGGCGCACGTCGACGCGGGTGTAGACGCCGGCGGCGACGTAGGGGTCGGCGTCGGCCCAGGCGCGCGCGTCTTCCAATGAATCGAACTCGGCCACGATCAGGCTGCCGCTGAAACCGGCCGGGCCGGGATCTTCGGCGTCGATCGCCGGACACGGGCCGGCCAGCATCAGACGGCCTTCGTCGCGCAGCGCGAGCAGGCGCGCGAGGTGGTCCGGACGCGCGGCCAGACGTTGCGGCAGCACGTCGCTGCCGTCATACCCTTCGATGAGATACCACATGTGATTCCGATCAACCTCCAAGCGTGATGCGGGGTTCTGGGTTCAGCAAATTGGGGGAAATCCCGATTGCATGAACACAGGGCGAGCGCGTCCTAATCGCTGCGTCCCGCACAGGGGAACGTGACAACCGGGACATCTTCATTCAGGCGGCAGCGCCGCCATCTACTCAGGAGGAGTGACATGAAGTCGAATTCCGTGAAGGCCACGGCCGCGATCGTGAGCATGATACTCGCAGGTTCCGCGGTTGCCGCCGGCAAGCCGCTGGTCAGCAGCACCGCCACGCTGGCCAAGGCCGGCAACGACGTCGCACTGGAAAGTCTGCTGTCCAGCGCCTCGACCGCCAACGTGCGCTTGGTCCAGGTCGACGCGAGCGCGGTGGACGGGTCGCAGATCGAAATCGAGCTCGACGGGCGCGTGCTCACCGCCAACCGCAACAAGGTCGAACGCACCGAGACCGGCGACACCGTGTGGTACGGCAACTTCGGCCCGCGCGTGAGCGCCAAAACCCTGTCGGGCGTGGATCCGCTGAACTCGGCGATCCTGGTGCGCAGCGGCGACACCGTCACCGGCACCCTGCGCAGCAACGGCAAGCTCTATCGGGTGCGTCCGCTGCCCGGCGGCGAACACGCGATCGTCGAGGTCGACGAGAGCCGCCTGCCGGCCGAGCATCCGCACGATTACAACCGCCTGCCGACCATCCGCATGGCCGCGCCCGCGGACGACGGCCGCGTCGGCGCGCTCGGCATTCCGCCGGGACCGACGGCGACCATCCGGGTGATGGTGGTGGCGACCAACCAGGCGGTGGCGGCCTACGGCGGCAACATGCAGTCGCTGATCCAGCTGGCGGTGGCCGAGTCCAACCAGGGCTACGTCAACAGCAACGTCGGCATCAATCTGGTGCTGGCCAGCTACACCACCACCAGCTACACCGAGTCGGGCAACTTCAGCACCGACCTGGCCCGCTTCCGCGGCACCAGCGACGGCTACATGGACAACATCCACACCACCCGCAACAGCAGCGCGGCCGACGTCGGCGTGATCGTCCTCAATAACAGCTCGTACTGCGGGCTGGCCTCGGGCATCGGTTCGACCGCGGCCACCGCGTTCGCGTCGGTGTACTGGGATTGCGCGACCGGCTACTACAGCTTCGCCCACGAGATCGGCCACCTGCAGAGCGCGCGCCACGACCCGGCCACCGATCCGTCCACCAGCCCCTACGCCTACGGCCACGGCTATCGCTATCAGCCGGCCACGGGGACCCGCTGGCGCACGATCATGGCCTACAACTGCAGCCCCAGCTGCACGCGCCTGAACTACTGGTCCAACCCCAGCATCAGCTATGGCGGTGTGCCGATGGGCACCGCGACCCAGAGCGACAACCAGCGCGTGCTGGTCAACACCAAGGCCACGGTCGCCGCCTTCCGGCCCTGAACGGCCTCGCCTCGAACGGCCATGCCCCTGCCGGCGTGGCCGTTCATCGGCGCAGGCGCGCGATCCAAACCCGGGCCGGGCCCCGCGAGTCGTCCGGCCCCTCCAGCACGCCCCGCTGAACGCCGGGATACTCCGGCGTGCACCTCCAGCGCCGGCCCCCCGGCCGGCGCTGGACACTGCGCGCGTCAGCGCTTACCCTAAGTCTCAACGCCCGAGGCCGGACGCAGCGGCCCGTCGCGACAGGTTCCCCACACCGTCGCCACGACTCAGCACCGCTGCAGACCACCGGCCCGCGCCCGCAACCCTCTCGAACGTCGTCGCCACGCGGTATGCGCGGCACGGGCCGAGCCGTTCGGGCCCAGCTCCGACTTTATTGAGTTACGCCTCGCCTTCGTCCAGGCCGGACCGCGCCCGTTGCCGGTTGGCTACAGGCACCGCCCGCGGTGCCGGATCGTCGTGCGCGGATGTGGTTGCCGAGGTCTGTCTTCACCCGGCGCCGCCGAGTCGCGAACACCGCGCTCGTTGCGTCGCCATCAGCAGTACCCACGGCCCGGAGGGGCCGGCCCAGCATGACCAACGAAAACGTGTCCGACGAAGCGCAGCCCGACGAGAGCGCGCCCGACGCCTCCGCAGCGGAGCCCTCCGCCGCCGGCGCCGAGCCCGCGTCGCCCGCGCCCGACGACACCACCCCGGCGGCCGATGGCGCGGCGACGACCGCCGCCCACCGTCCGCAGCAGCAGGAAATGCCGCTGGCGATGATCCACGGCCAGCCGGTGCTGCAGATCCCGCAGGACCTGTACATCCCGCCGGACGCGCTGGAAGTGATCCTCGAAGCGTTCGAAGGCCCGCTGGACCTGTTGCTGTACCTGATCCGGCGCCAGAACCTGGACATCCTGGACATCCCGGTGGCGGACATCACCCGCCAGTACGTGCAGTACATCCAGGCCATGCACGAGATGCGCTTCGAGCTAGCCGCCGACTACCTGGTCATGGCCGCGATGCTGGCCGAGATCAAATCGCGCATGCTGCTGCCGCGCGCGCCCAACGAGGAAGGCATCGAGGAAGACCCGCGCGCCGACCTGGTGCGCCGCCTGCAGGAGTACGAGCGCTTCAAGAAGGCGGCCGAGGACATCGACGCCCTGCCCCGCCAGGACCGTGACACGGTGCCGGTGCAGGCCTTCGTGCCCGACCGCGCCTCGATCCGCCTGCCGCCGCCGGTGGACCTGAAGGAAATGCTGCTGGCCCTGCACGACGTGTTCAAGCGCGCCGAGCTGTACACCCAGCACGCGATCAAGCGCGACGCGCTGAGCGTGCGCCAGCGCATGGGCGAGCTGCTCACGCGCATGGCAGACGGCGTGTTCCACCGCTTCGAGTCGCTGTTCACGGTCGAGGAAGGCCGGCTCGGCGTGGTGGTGACCTTCCTGGGCCTGCTGACGCTGGCCAAGGAGCAACTGATCGAGATCGTCCAGGAAGGCCCGCTGGAGCCGATCTACGTCAAGTCGCTGGCGCTGATGAAGGACCCCGACGAGATCGAACTCAGCAGCGAGTTCGACCACGCCGCCAACGACGATCCCAACGCATGAGCCTGACCCTGCGCGCTTCCGCCGGCCTTGGCCGCGCATCGAACGCCGCAGCGCCGCCGCAAGGCACCTAACGGTAAGAACACGCACGCCCCATGGATCAACATTTCATCACCCGCATCGTCGAGGCCGCCCTGCTCGCGGCCAACCAGCCGCTGACCCTGGCGCAGCTGCACTCGCTGTTCCCGGAAGACCAGCCGGCCCCCGCCGACAGCGTCGAGCAGGCGCTGGAAACCCTGCGCGAAGGCTGCGCGGAACGCGGCGTGGAACTGGTGGAGCTGGCCTCTGGCTTCCGCTACCAGGTCCAGTCCGACGTGCACCCCTGGGTCGCGCGCCTGTGGACCGAGCGCCAGACCCGCTACACCCGCGCCACCCTGGAAACCCTGGCCCTGATCGCCTACCGCCAGCCGATCACGCGCGGCGAGATCGAGCAGGTCCGCGGCGTCGCGGTCAACAGCAACATCATCAAGGCCCTGGAAGAGCGCGAGTGGATCCGTGTGGTCGGCCACCGCGACGTGCCCGGCAAGCCGGCCCTGTTCGGCACCACCAAGACCTTCCTGGACTACTTCGGCCTCAAGCGCCTGGACGAGCTGCCGCCGCTGTCGGAGCTCAAGGACATCGGCGAGCTGGAGCCGCAGCTGCAGTTCGACGGTCCGCCCGCGCCCAGCCAGATCGAGGCCGGCGGCATCGGCAACGCGGGCGATGAGGACGGCGCGGCCGGCAACGATGAAGCCGATGGCGAAGACGCCGGCAATGACGAGACCGCCGGCGACGACAGCGACACCGCAACGAATGCCAGCGACAACGAGGCCGTGGATCTCGACGATGGCGACGCCGAACCCGAAGCCGGCGACGAAACCCAAGACAACGAAGACGCCGCCGGCGAACCCGCCGACGACGATCAGCAAGACTCCGAATCCGTCCCCATGGACGACCCCGATGCCGCGCCGGGCGAGCGCGCGGCAGACGCGAACGATCACGAGCAAGACCCTCACGCCGTCGAGACGACGACCGTTCCGAACACAGAGGCCGAGTCCGAAGACGACCGGCCGGAGCAACAGAAATGAGCGAACAAAAACCCCGCAAGCTTTCCCTGAAGCGCAGCGGTGACGCCGCCTCCACCGAGGCGCCGCGTCTGGAAGAGCGTCTGCACAAAGTGCTGGCGCAGGCCGGACTGGGCTCGCGCCGTGCGCTGGAACAGCGCATCGCCGATGGTCTGGTCAAGGTCAACGGCGAGACCGCGCAAATCGGCATGAGCATCAAGGGCGGCGACAAGATCGAGCTCGACGGCCGCAGCTTCGTCGCCAGCGCGCTGACCGAGCCGGCCCGCGTGCTGATGTACAACAAGCCCGAAGGCGAAGTCACCACCCGTGAAGACCCCGAAGGCCGCCCGACCATCTTCGAATCCCTGCCGGCGCTCAAGGGCGCGCGCTGGATCGCGATCGGCCGCCTCGACATCAACACCACCGGTCTGCTCCTGCTGACCACCGACGGTGAGCTCGCCAACGCGCTGATGCACCCGTCGTTCGAGGTCGAACGCGAGTACGTGTGCCGCGTGCGCGCGCCGGAAGGCCAGGACAAGGTCGCCGACAATATCGTCGACCGCCTCGCCCGCGGCGTCTCGCTCGAGGACGGCCCGGCCAAGTTCGACGAGATCGAGCGCGTCGGCGGCAGCGATTCGCACGACTGGTTCCGGGTGGTGGTGAAGGAAGGCCGCAACCGCGAAGTGCGCCGCCTCTGGGAATCCCAGGGCTGCCAGGTCAGCCGCCTCAAGCGCATCCGCTACGGCAGCGTCTCGCTGCCGCGCGAACTGCTGCGCGGCCAATCGCAGGAGCTCGCTTCCGACAAGGTCGAGTCGCTGCGCGGCGAACTGGGCCTGGAAGACGGCACGCCGTCGGCACTGACCCTGCAGCCGGTGATCGGCCAGCGCAAGGCGGCCAAGTCCACCGTGCACCTGTCCGGCGGCGAGCGTTCGCAGGGCTACGTGGGCGGCCACAACACCGCCGACGAAGGTCGCGAACTGCGCCGCTTCGATCACGTGCGCGAAGATCGCGGCGGCCGCGGCCGCGGCGGCCCGCGCAAGCACGGCGGTCTCACGGTCAGCGGCGAAGCCGCGGCCAATCAATCGCAGAAGCCGTTCAAGCAGCGCAAGGACAAGGGTCCCAAGCCGCTGCCGGACGGCAATCCGGCCGCATTCCGCACCTGGTACGTGCCCGACGGTGTCGACACCGGCCCCAGCGGTCATCGCAATCCCGACGCTCGCGGCCCGAAGAAGCCTTACGGCGGCAAGCCGGGCGGCGGCGGCGGTCGTGCCGGCGCGGGTGCTGGCGGCGGCGCGCGCAGCGGCGGCGGTTACGGCGGTGGCGGCCAGGGCCGCTCCGAGCGCGGCCCCGGCGGCGGTGGCGGCTACGGCGGCGAACGCAGCGGCGGCGGCAACAGCCCCTACGGCGAACGTCGTGGCGGCGGTGGCGGCGGTCAGGGACAAAGCCAGGGTCAGGGCCAGCGCTCGCGTCCCTACGGCCACCCGGGCAACGCGCCCAGCTTCCCGTCCGACCACGCCAATCCCGGCGGCTTCAACCCCTACGGCGATCGTCCGCGCAGCCCGCGTCCGGCCGGCGGCCCGGGTGGCCCGGGCGGCAAGCCCGGCGGTCGTCCCGGTGGCGCTCCGCGCCCCGGCGGCGCGCGCCCGAACGCCAACGGCCCGCGTCCCGGCGGCCCGCGCGGCGGCGGCCGTCCCGGCGGCGGTCGCGGCCCGCGCGGTTAAGCGCTGGCGAGCGGTAACGAAGAAAAGGCGCTGCGGCGCCTTTTCTTTTGCGTGTAGCCTTCCCTTCCGGTGAGATCAGCCTGCCCCGCCCCTACGCGGCAACAGCGCACTCGGTGCGACAATTCGACCCATGCACTTCGAAATGCTCGCCGCGCGCACCGGCATCGCCCTGCCCTCGTCCTTCATCAGGCTGCAGGCGGATGGCAGAACGCGCTACGGCGACAACCTGGAAGATTGGAAATCCAACTGGCTCGAGTACAGCCTGAAGGCGCAGCCACTGCTGTCGTGCGCCTACGACCTGGAATGGATAGATCCAGCGCAGGCCGATGAGATCGTAGAGGGCTGGCTCAACCCCCGCTTTCAGGACGGTCGCAGGTTTCTGCCTTTCGCCATCTCCGGCGCCGGCGACGCCTACTGCCTGATGCCCAGCGCCGACGGTGGGGTCGGCGTCGGAATGATCTGGCACGACCGGGACGACAGCGCGATCGAGTCGGCGATCTTCGAGCACTTCCTGTTCGCCGCGCTGGTCGAAAGCGCTGCCGATTTCGAACACCTGCTAGAGGATTTCTCGCCCGCTCAGGCGCGCGAGTGCGTGCTGTCCAACATACGCATGGCCGCCGCTTATCTGCCCATGGAACTGAATCTGGCGCTGGCGGAATCGATTCCGCAGGACCCGCCGGGCGACGAAGGCGCGACCGGCATGATCTCGCGGGCGCTGGGCGATGCGACCTTGAGCGTGTTGCCGGCGTTCGAACCGACGCGCTTCCCCGTGCTGCCGCGCTGGCGCTGCGGCGAGGGCTGACGCGGCAGGCGCCGCCCCGGCGCCCGGACTTCACATTCGCCCCATCCAGGCTTCATCGCCAGGCGCGACAGTGGCCGCGCCCTTCGATCAGGACGCCCGCCATGCCCCTACACGACACTTCCTACGATTGCGACGTGCTGGTGGTCGGCGCCAGCTTCGCCGGCGCCGCCTGCGCGCTCGCGGCGGCGCGCGCGGGTCTGCGCGTGACCGTGCTGGAGCGCAAGACCGATCCTGGCGAGCGCCTGCATACCACCGGCATCGTGGTCAAGGAAGCCGCGGAACAAACCTGGCTGAGCCGCGCGCCCAGCGACTGCCTGCATCGCGTCGAGCGCGTGCGTCTGTACTCGCCGCGCCTGCAAAGCCTGGCTCTGAACGCGCCCGGCTACTACTTCCTCACCACCGACACGCCGCGGCTGATGCGCTGGCTGGCCGACGAACTGCGCCGCAACGGCGTCGATCTGCGCCTGGGCGCTTCGTTCACCCAGGCCCAGCGCGACGGCGACGGCTGGCGCATCGAGGGCATGTCGCAGGGGTTGCTGCCGATCCGATGCCGCGCACGCTGCCTGGTCGGCGCCGACGGCGCCAAGTCGCGCGTGGCCGAGCGCACCGGTTTGGGCCGGGTCAACGAATTCCTGTACGGCATCGAGTACGAATTCGCCGGCGCGCAACTGCCCGAGCCCGACGCCCTGCACTGCTTCGTCAGCAAGCGCTACGCGCCGGGCTACATCGGCTGGGTCGCGCAGAACCCCACCGGCGTGCAGGCCGGCCTGGCCCTGCGCCACGATCCCGAGCGCGCGCGCGTGCCCGATATCGACGGATTCCTGGCCCGCGTGGGCGCCTTGGTCGGCCTGCCCACCGCCGCGCCCGACGCAACCCGGGCCGGGCTGATTCCCTGCAGCGGCCCGGTGTTCCCGCTGGCGCGCGACGGCGCGCTGCTGACCGGCGACGCCGCCGGCATCGTCTCGCCGGTGACCGCCGGCGGCATCCACTCGGCCTGGGCGCACGGCTGGACCCTGGGCCAGGCTTTGGCCGCGCACGTGCGCAGCGGCGGCCCCGCGCCGGAGCAGGTCGCGATCGACAGCGCGCCGCGCTTCCGCACCAAGCGCGCCCTGCGCTGGGCCTTCGACCGCTTCCAGTTCGACTGGCCCTTCGATCTGCTGCTGCACTCCGCGCCGCTGCGCTGGGCCGCCGAGCAGGTCTACTTCCACAAGCGCGGCGACAGCCAGGCGCGGGTGCTGCGGCGGGCCGAGTGATCCATCCTTATCGCGAGCGTACGTTCGTAGGGTGCGGTGAGCGTATGCGAACCGCATCATCGCACCCTCCAGCGCCCGCGACGGTGCGGTTATCGCCGCACCCTACGAGCTCGCATGCCCCATTGAAAAAAGGGGAATGAGGGAGATTTTCCGTGTGATGTGCGCATGCGATCCGACACACTCACCATAGACGTAGGGTGTGGTGAGCGTATGCGAACCGCACCATCGCACCGTCCAGCGCCCGCGACGGTGCGGTTATCACCGCACCCTACGAGCTGCGGCGGGCGGAGTGATTAATCCTTATCGCGAGCTCCGTTTCGCATGACGGTGCGGTCATCGCCGCAGCCTACGAGCTCGCCGTCCCCCTTCGGAAAAGGCGAAGGCGTATGTTCGTAGGGTGCGGTGAGCGTATGCGAACCGCGCCATCGCACCCTCCAGCGCCCGCGACGATGCGGCTATCACCGCCCCCTGCGGTGCGCTACTCCGCAACGCTCAATGCATCGAACCAGGCAAGCGCCGGCGCATAGGTCAGCGCGGCGCTGTTCCAGTGATCCACCGCGCCCAAAGCGTGTAGCGACACGTTGCCGCCGTGCGCTTTCGCGTACGCATAGAAGGTTTTTGCCGACTGCGGCAACACATCGCTGTCGTCGTCGCCGTAGTAGATCCGGAACGGCGCGACCGGCGCCCAGTGGTCGGTGCGGTTGTCGTCCAGCGCGCGCGTGAGCCAGTTGTCCTGATCGGCCTGCAGCGCATGCAGGAACTCGGGCCGGAACAAGCGGCGGGCGTCCTCGGGCAGCACCGGCGCGAGCTGCTGCGGGGTCTTGCTGCCGTCGAACAGCGCGGGCACGGCGGCTGCGTACTCGGCCGTCAGCGTTTCGTCCAGGGCATGCCCGTAGTGGCCCGAATAAGCGTTGGCGATGAAGGCGAAATAGCCCGCGTTGTTGGGCGCCGCGGCGTGCGCGGGCGCCAGCTTGTTCACCACCAGCGCGCGCAGGTCGTAGGGACCGGCGATGCCGATCGAACCGCGCAAGCGATAGCCGGCCAGCGGCTCGCGCTCCAGAGCGCGATGCACGGCGGCCGCACTCTGCCCGCCTTGCGAGAACCCCATCAGGTACAGCGATGGCGCAGCGTCGCGGCCCAGACCTATCGAGGCCGAGCGCACCGCCCGCAGCAGATCGAGGGTGGCGTCGACCTGGGCCGCGGCGATCAGATAGGCCTGCGGTTCGGTGGATACGCCCAAGCCGATGTAGTCCGGCAAGACTACCTCGTAGCCGTTGCCGGCGAACACCGCGGTTTCTTCGTTGCCGTCCACGCGCTGCGGCTGCGAAGGCGACGCGGCGCGCGTGATCTGAGTGCCGTGCAGATAGACCACCGTGCCCTTCGCGGCCGCCGCGCCAGTGGGCACGGCGTACAGGCCGGAGGCCGCGACCAGCCGGCCGCGGTACGGCGTCCAATAGACGACGCGATAAAGCGAGGCGCCGCCGGCGACCGCGATCTTGCCCGGGAATTCGGACGCGATCTGCTGCAGGCGGGCGCGCTCTAACGGCCCCAACGCCTCCAATTGGATCAGCTCGCCGCGGGCATGCGCACGCGCTAGGCCGTCGGCCTGACGCACGTCCGGGGGGCGTACGGCGCCGCAGCCGGTCAGCGCGATCGCGGCGGCGGCAAGAAAGCCCAGGAGGATTTTGCTGAGCGGCATGGCGCGATTCCCGCTCCCGACGAACGCCGCGGGATGGCGGGCTACGTTTGGGCATAGCCCACCGGCACGCACAGTGCCATCGGTCACGCGGGGCCGGGCGCATCCGCTTCGGGGTAGGAGCGGCGTGAGCCGCGACCGCGATCTATCCGATCCGGGCCCAAATCCGGGCGGCCTCAGCAGCGGCAGCAGCGAAACCGGCGCGGGTGCGTGAGGTTGCGGGTCGCGGCTTACGCCGCTCCTACAGGAAGCCGTGCGGGCTGCTTCGGGGCAGGAGCGGCGTAAGCCGCGACCGCGATCCGTCCGATCTCGGCGCAAATCGTGGCCGATGTTGTTACCGCGGCAGTGGAAACTGCGCGGGTGCGTGAGGTTGCGGGTCGCGGCTTGCGCCGCTCCCACAGGGAGTCGTGCGGGCCGCTTTGGGATAGGAGCGGCGTAAGCCGCGACCGTGATCCGTCCAATCTCGGCGTAAATCGTGGCCGACGCTGTTACGGCGGCAGTGGAACCTGCGCGGGTGCTCGGAGTTGCGGGTCGCGGCTTGTGCCGCTCCTACAGGGGACCGGCGCGGCTGCTCTGGGGCGGATGTAGGCGGCTACCCTGCCCTCACTTCAGGGCGAAGGCATCCCCGTCCAGCATCGCCGGGAAGCGGGCGCGATGCGCGGCCAGTTCGTCGGCCAGCAGGGTCGTGGTCGACACCACTTCCTCGTCGGTGCACTCGCTGAGCGGGTGACCGAGGAAATCGATCACCGCGCTGTCGCCGGAGTAATGCAGGCCGTTGCCGTCGTCGCCGACGCGGTTGAGGCCGGCGACGTAACACAAGTTTTCGATCGCGCGCGCGCGCAGCAAGGTCTTCCACGGGTAGGCGCGCGCCGAGGGCCAGTTGGCCACGTACAGCAGCAGGTCGTAGTCCAGCGCGCCGGGGCGTTCGACGTCGTAGCGGTTGCGCGAGAACACCGGGAAACGCAGGTCGTAGCAAACCTGCGGGCAGATCCGCCAGCCCTTCCACTCCACCGTGAGGCGATCGCGGCCGGCGGCGTAGCGCTCGTGCTCGTTGGCGTAGCGGAACAGGTGGCGCTTGTCGTAGGTCTGCAGCTCACCGTCGGGCGTGGCGAACAGCAGGCGGTTGAACACGCCCTCGTCGGTGCGCAGTTGGACGCTGCCGGTGACGGCCGCGCCCAGCTTGGCCGCCTGCTCGCGGACCCAGGCCACGGTCGGGCCGTCCATGGTCTCGGCGTTGCCGATGGCTTCGTTGCTGAAACCGCTGGTGAAGGTTTCCGGCAGCAGCACCAGATCGGTGTTGCCTCGCAACCCGGAGATCAGGTGGCCGTAGTAGTCGCGATTGCCGGCCGGGTCGTGCCAACGGGTGGCGCCTTGGACCAGGGAGATGCGCAGGTTCTGCATGGGATGAGGTTCGGTCGCATGGGGCCGCGGGGGCGGCCGATGAGGCACATCGTATCGCCGCGGCTGCGATCGTGCAGCCGCCGCGCCGGTGCGCGGCGACGGCGGCTCAGCCGGGGCTCAGACCCGGATGGTCAGGGTCGGCACTTCCACCTTGGGCAGCAGGCGCGAGGTGAAGTACTTGTCCTGGTAGTACTTGATCTTGTCGCACTTCACCGGGTGCGGGATGCCTTCGTACAGGAACACTTCGGTGTCGAAGCCCATCGCCTTGAGCTCCTGCGGCAGCATCAGCGCGCGGCGCTCCTCGGATTCGCTGCGCGAGAACTCGCGGCCGCGGGTCACGTTTTGCTTGCGCACCGTGGTGTAGCCCAGCATGTCGGAGTAGTCGTTGGCGTCCTGCTGCTCGCGCGGCGCGTAGATGATCTGCAGCGCGTGGTTGGTGATGATGGTGCGCGAGATGTCCTTGCCGTAGGTCGCGTCCAGCTGCGACATGCTCTGGATGATCGGCAGCAGGCGGATGTTGTAGCCGGCCATGTACGACACCGCCGAGGCGATGATGTCGACCTTGCCGATCGAGGTGAATTCGTCCATCAGCAGCAGGCACTGGTGCTTGAGCGCCTTGTTGTTCTGCGGCAGTTCGCGGGTATTGAGGTTGATGATCTGGCTGAAGAACAGGTTCACGATCAGGCGGCTTTCGGCCAGCTTGTTGGGCTGGATGCCGACGTAGATGGTCATCCGCTTCTTGCGCAGATCGGTGAGCAGGAAGTCATCGGCGCTGGTGGCCGCATCCAGCACCGGATTGATCCAGGGGTTCAAGGGTTCCTTGAACGTGCCCAGGATCGAGGCGAAGGTCTCGTCGGCCTGCGACAGCATGTTGGCGAACGCCGAGCGTGCGTTGTCGCTCAGGAACGGACGCTGCGACAGTCCCTGCAGGTAGGGCTTGAGCTCGCTCTTGCCATCGCCCGAGGACAGCCGATAGATCGCGCCGATGGTGGGCGCGCTGGCGAACGGGAAACCGATCTTGTTCTCTTCCTCGAAGGCCTCGAACAGATACAGCGAGAACGCCATGAAGGCGTTGCGGGCCTGGCTGACCCAGAATTTCTGGTCGTCGGAGCCGTCCGGGTACAGCATCGCCGCGATGCTCATCAGGTCCGAGACCCGGAACGCCGGGTCGCTGGACACGTAGGTCAGCGGATTCCAGCGGTGGGTGCGGCGGTCTTCGGCGAAGGGGTTGAACAGGAAGATCTCCTGCCCCTGCTGGGCGCGCCAGCCGCTGGTCAGGTCGAAGTTCTCCTGCTTGATGTCCAGCACCACCATCGATTCCTGGTACTCGAGCAGGTTCGGGATGACGATGCCCACGCCCTTGCCCGAGCGCGTCGGCGCGGCCAGGATCACGAACTGCTGGCCGCCCAGGCGCACCAGCTTGCCGTTGTACTTGCCGACCACGATGCCGTTGGGCGAGGCCTTGAACATGCCCTTGGCCTGCAGGTCCATGCCGTTGGCGAAGCGCGCGTCGCCGTGCATGGAGCGCGCCTTGGGCTTGAGGATCAGCACCGCCATGGCCAGGTAAGCCACCACCGGCAGGCCGAAGCCGATGTAGCCCGAGGCCTTGATCTTGCCCGCATACGGCTTGTATTGCGGCAGGTCGAGCACCCTCACGTAGTCCGTGTAGGTGTTCCACTTGAGCAGACCGGTGTCCAGTTTCAGCAGCAGCAGCGTCAAGTAGCCCGACAGGTACAGGCCGGCGACCAGGGCGACGAGGCCCAGGCCGAGGGCGAAGATCAGCTTCCCTTTCACGTGTTATTCCCTAATGAAGTTCCCCAAGACCCGCCCCGCCATCATCGCCGCTTCCGGCCGGGCCGGGTCAACGTGGATCGCGTGCGGGTCGCTTCTACCGGATCGCGTTCGCGTGCGCGTGCTGGTTCGGGGCTGCTGGGGCTGCCCCGGTCCTGCTCTATCCTATCGTCTATCCAGTTCCTGGCGTCGCTGAGCGAGAGCTCCTGACGCAGTTTGACGCCGGAAGACGACATCACCGCGTAAGCGTAGATGTCGTCGTTCTCGAACTCCTGGTCGCGGGTCAAGGCGACGATGTGATAGTGGCCGCGCGTCAGTACGTGATGTTGGTATTCGCTCACAATCTAGCCTCCAATGCCTGTGCGACCCCGCTGACCGGCCGCGTCTGCACCGCCCTCACAGGGAACGCGGCCCCAGCCCCAGCAGCGGTGCTTCGCGCTGCGGCTCGGCCTGCTTCTCCTGCTGCTGACGGCGGTCGCGCTGTTCCTGCTCGCGCGACAACTGCGCCAACTGCTCGCCGCTGCGCTCGATCGGTTGCGCGGCGGCCTGTGCGGTTTCGACGTAAGTGACCCGGCGCCCCGGCGAGTTGAGGTCGCCCTCGACCGCGAATGCGCGCTCGCCGTCCTTGCTCAGGACGACGTGGTTGACGCGCATTTCGTTGCGCCGGGCCTCGACCGCGAGTGCGGCCGCGAGGTTGTCGTTCTGTTCGGGGGAACGCGAGGTCACGGTGTCCTGGCGATCCAGGCACACCCGCACCTGCTTGAACAGGTCGTGGTTGGGATGGCTGGGACTGCTCAACAGCGCGCGTTGTTCGGCCTGTCGCAGGTCGTCCAAGGTCTTCACCAACGCGTCGCTGTCGACCTTGCGTTCCTGTCCCTGGGGGAGTCCGTTCATGGCGCCTCCGCTGCTGCAGCCTGGCCCGTATGCTCGCGCAATCGCGAGGGTGCTTCAAGGCTAGGCGGATGCGGAACCGCAGAACGGTCCCGCATCCGACTGGCCGCCACAACCGCGTCCCGGGGGGGCTGCACGGCTGAGGTCCGATCGCGGACGCGCCAAACGCGCGCCCGCAGGTAGGTGCATGGCCGCGCGCCGCCGACGGCGGCGCATGGCCGCTGCGATCACGCGCGCGCCTGCTGGCGCTCCTGCTGGGGCTGCGGCAACGCCTGGACCGGCTGCTGCGGCACGTCCTGCTGCAGGCGCTGGCTGGTCTGCTCCACGCTCTGCCCCACCGCCTGACCGCGATCGGCGAAGGCGCGGTGGTGGGCCGGGTCGTTGAGGCCGCCCTGGACCGCGAACAGGCCGGTGCCGGTGGTGTTGGGCACCACGTGGTCGATGCGGTTCAGGCCGCTGACCCGCGCTTCGTAGGTCAGGGTGGCGGCGGCGCGCTCCATGTCCTCGCGGCTGTTGAAGCCGCCGTTCGGGCCCAGGCGCTCCAGCCCGGCGACCGCCTGGCGGTAGACCGCGTTGTCGCGATTGCCCGGATCCGACAGCGCGCTGCTGCGGGCCGGGTCGGCGGTGACCGGCTGAGCCGGCTGATCGCGGCCGCGCTCGTTCGCCGGCAACTGGCTTTGCGCGTTGCGCAGCGCGTTCAAGGTATCGCGGCCGGCGATGCCGTCGTCGGTCAGGCCCTGATCGCGCTGGAACGCTTTCAGCGCTTCCTGGCTGCGGCGGCCGAAATGGCCGTCGGGGTTGAGTTCGTTGCCCTGGGCGTCGCGATAGCCCAGGCGCTTGAGCGCTTCCTGCATGTCCTCGACGGCCTGGCCGCGCTCGTTGAGCTTGAGCACGCCGTCGGCCATGGGATCGCGACCGCCGCGGCCCTGCGCGGGCAGCACCACTTCGCCGCGCGCCAGGCCCTGCATCACTTCCGGGGTCAGCATGCGCTCCCACTCGGCCACCGCCGCGCGGCGCTCCGGCAGGTGCTTGTAGCCGCCGTTGATGTCGTGGGTGGCTTCGCGCACATCGAACTGATGGCCGTGCGGCACCACTCGGCTCTGCCAGTAATGCACGGCGATGCTGGCCGCGTTGCTGCGGTCCGCGCCCAGATCGGGATTGCCGGTCAGGTCCAGGCCGAGTTCGCGCCCGGCGCGTTCGTAGTTGTCGCGGCCGGTCAGCTGCACGTAGCCGCGGCCGTGGAAACGCCAGCCGTCGCCCGGCTCGGTGTTGCCCAGGTTGTCGCGGCCCCAGCGGCCGCCGTAGATGGTCTCGGCGATCTGCTCGCGGCCGCCGCGCACGACCTCACGCGCTTCGGCCAGGGTGTTCATGCCGTTGCGGTCGGGGAACACCTCATGCAGGCGCTCGGCGCTGTAGCCCAGGTTCTCGTGCATGCTGGCGAAGGATCGGGATTCGACCTGCATCTGGCCCATGAAGGCGGCCAGTTCGCGCGGGTCGTGGATGCCCGCCTCGTAGGCGCGTTGCAGCAGGTAGTCGCGGTTGCTCGGTGTAGACATAAGATTTCCTCTTTGATGCGATCGCTATTCGTGGTGGTGGCTGCGGCCGTGCGGATCAGGGCTTGGCCGGAAGTCCGCCACGATCGATCGCAGCGTCGCGGTCCCAACCGCGGGTGAACTTGAACAAGGTGTCGTCGATATCGTCGACGACGCTGCCGGGCTCGCACGCGGCCACGCTGTCGGCCTTGGCCGCATCGCCGTTGGCGATCAGCAGGCCACGCTCTTCCAGGCCGTTCTCGCCGGAGATCGCGTAGAAGATGCGCTTGCGGCCGCCGTCCTCGAACGAATAGGCGTAACCGCCGGTGTTGCCGGCGAAACCCAGCTGGGTGCGCTTGAAGCGCTTGGCGTGCACGCCCTTGTCGGCCGGAAAGACGTAGTCGGGCTGGCCCGCCGCGCCCTGGGCGAAGTAGACGTAGCCGGCCTGATCGCTCACGCCCTTGGACGCGCACAGCGAGGCCAATTGACCGCCGGCCAGCTTGCACGACAGCACGATGTCTTCGCCGGCCGCGCACAGCGAGCGCGCGTCGCCGGTGGCGGGCGCGGCGCCGGGCGCAGTGGCGGGCGCGACTTCGGCGGGCACCGCAGGCACGGCGGCGGCCATCGGCGCCGGCGGCGCAGCTTCGGTTTCGCTGGCGCTCGCGCCGGCATCGGCCGGCGCGGTCGCCGCGTTGCAGCCCGCCAACACGGTCAGCAGCGCGACGCACAACAGATTTGCAGATTTCATGAGGATTCCTGAAGCGAATTCGGGAGTGACGAAATCGACCGACTCGATCCGGTGCGCCCTGCTACGGGACGCACCGGATCGGGCCGACGGCCGCGTCGCCCCCTAGCGGACGCGGCCGTACCTGCGCCGCGCCTACGCGCGGCGGCGGGTCGACTCAACCCATCGCGCGCGTCGGCGGCGGCTGGGTCTGGTTCGGATTGGCCTGAGCTTCGAGCTTCTGGCGCTGCTGCGTGTCCTGCTGCAGTTGGAACGTCGACTGTTCCAGGGGCTGCTCGCCGGCCTGCTGCTTGTTCACGTGCGCACGGTGATGGCCAGGATCGTTGAGGTTGCCCTGCACCGCGAACAGGCCGGTGCCGTTGGTGCTCAACGCGACGTGGTCGATGCGCTCGAGGCCGCCGACCTTGGCTTCGAAGGTCAGCGTGGCCGCCGCGCGTTCGAGCTCGGCGTGGTTTTTGAAGCCGGCCTGCGGGCCCAGCTTCTCCAGTCCGCCCACCGCCTGCTTGAACATGGCGTGGTCCGGGTGCGCGGGATTGGACAGCAGCGGGGTCTGCTCGGCCTTCTTGAGCGCGTCCAGGGTCTTGGGACCGGCGACGCCGTCGTCCTTGAGACCGTGGGCGCGCTGGAACGCCTGCAGCGCTTCCTTGGTGCTGGCGCCGAAGTGGCCGTCGGGATTCAGCGCGCGATCCTTGCCGTCGGTATAGCCCAGCGCGTGCAGGGATTTCTGCAAGGTTTCGATCGCCGGCCCCTTCTCGCCCGCCTTCAGCACGCCGTCGGCGGCCGCGTTCGGCGCGGTGCGCGCGGGCATGGCCGGCGCAGGGGGTTCCACCGCGCGGCCGATGCGGCCGGCGGCGAGCTGTTCCATCAGCTCCGGGGTCAGGGTCTGCAGCCAGCGCTCGTTGCGCGACTCGCGATCGGCCAGGCCGTTGGTGCCGCCGTTGACCGCGCGGGTGGCCTTGGTCACGTCTTCGCGCGCGTTCTGCGGCACGTTGTGCTGCCAGTACCAGGTCGCGATGCGGGCCGCGTTCTCGGGCTTGGCGGCCAGATCCGGGTGGTGGACCAGATCCAGGCCCAGCGCTTCGCCGGCGGAGCGGTAGTTGTCCTTGCCGGTCAGCTGCATGTAGCCGCGACCGCGGTATTTGTAGCCGTCGCCGGGCTCGTCGTTGCCCATGCGGCCGCCGTACATCAGGTCGGCCAACGCTTCCGGACGCCCGCGCAGGGCCTCCAGGCGCGCCGATTCCAGCGCCTGCGCGCCTTCGCGCATCGCCGATTTCACCGGGATCTGCGAGATGCCCTTGGTGTAGCGGAAGCCCTCTTCGAGCTTGGTCAGGCCGTGCGATTCGTGGCCGACCTGGGCCATGAAATTCGCCAGCTCGCGACGCGAGGAGATCCCCGATGCCGTCGCGGCCTGCAACAGTTGCGTTTCCCTATCCGTCGTCATGTGTAGCTCCTGGTTGACTTAGCCATATCGCCTAAACCCAAGCCCTGCGCGAACCGTCCTGGTCCGTGCTGGCGCCGATGCTGCGTACTCAGGTCCCTTCCACGGACGGCAGCTTGTCCCGGTCGAATTCCTCGAGCCGGATCGCGCCGAAATCCTTGCGCTGCAGATCCAAACGCTTGTCTTCGCCGGTGTCGGTGTCGACCACGCTGCGCACCGCCTTCTCCAACAACCAATCCTGCTGCTCGGCCGAATAGGCGAAGCCGAACTCGTCCGACCAGCGCTCGCGCGAACCGCCCTCGATCAGCACCGTGAACCCACCCGCGTAGGCGCGCACGTAGCCGAACGGGTCGCCGGCGATGCCACCGCACTTCGCGCATGGCACCAGCCGCTCGCTGCGCTTGACCGCCTGCAGCTTGCCGGCGGCGTCGCGGATCAGCACCACCACGGTGCGCGGCGCGCCCTCGCCCAACTTGGCGCCGGGCTGGGCTGGCGGATCGATCACCAGCACCGCGTCCTCGCGGCCGTCGCCGTCCAGATCGGCGCGTTGCACCGCCAACTGCTTGCTGCCGGCGGGAATGAATCGGCTCAGGTCGTCTTGCTGCGGCGTCACGGACAGATTGTTCACGGGCACTTCCTGTTGCGGGTTTGGCTGCGTCTGCGCGGCCGGCGCGGACGCAGCTGCCTGCGGTTCCGCGTCGCCGGGCGCCGCCGCCTGGCATGCCGCCAGCGACGTCATCAGCACTAACAAGGTCAACGACTTGCGCATGTTCTCGCTCGGCACTCCATTCGGCTTTGCCGGTTGCGGCGGTAACCCGACCCGCGACCGGCTGAGCGCCGACCGACGCCCCGCGTCGATCGGCGTTCGCATCCTCAGGCCATGACCCGCGCTTCGCGCTGCTGCTGCGCGACCGCGGGCGCCTGTTCCAGCTTCTGGCGCTGCTGTGCGTCCTGCTGCATCTGGAACGTCGACTGCTCCAGCGGTTGCGCGCCGGCCTGAGCCTTGTCCACATGCGCACGGTGATGGCCCGGATCGGTCAGCCCGCCCTGCACTGCGAACAAGCCGGTGCCGTTGGTGCTCAGCGCGACGTGGTCGATGCGGTTGAGGCCGCCGACCTTGGCTTCGAAGGTCAGCGTGGCCGCGGCGCGCTCGAGTTCGGCATGGCTCTTGAAGCCGGCCTGCGGGCCCAGCTTCTCCAGCCCGCCCACCGCCTGCTTGAACATGGCGTGGTCCGGGTGCGCGGGATTGGACAGCAACGGCGTCTGCTCGGCCTTCTTCAACGCGCCCAGGGTCTTGGGACCGGCGATGCCGTCGTCGGTCAGACCGTGCGCGCGCTGGAACGCCTGCAGCGCTTGCTTGGTGCTGGCGCCGAAGTCGGCGTCGGGCTTCAGCGCATGGCCCTTGCCGTCGTGGTAGCCCAGCTTGTTCAGCGATTCCTGCAACGCGCGGATCTCGGCGCCCTGCTCGCCCGAACGCAGCACGCCGTCGGCCGACGCGCGCGGCGGCGCGTGCTTGACCGGCTCGGCGGCGGGACGCTCGTGCGAGGTCACCGGCGCCGCGACCGGCGTCGGCGTGGCCTGGCCCTTGGTCGGATAACGATCGGCGGTGATCACGCCGGTGTCGATATCGCGGATGTACTGCTTGAGCTTGTCGAGATGATTGGCGTTGAAGTCGATATGGGTGTGGGTCGGATAGGCGTCGAGCTTGCCGCCGCCCATGCCGGACTGGATGCCCATCGGCTGACCGTACTTGATGTGGTCGCCGTCCTTGAGGCCAGATCCGCGCAGATCCATGTGGCGGACCTGGGCGATCATCTCGCCGTCGGGCAGCTTGTCGTAGATCTTCACCAGACCGCTGTTCTTCTCGATCTTGATGTAACCCTCGGCCGGAGCCGGCGTGCGCAGGCCTTCCTTGCTGCCCTTGTCGTCGAGCAGGATGAAGTCCTTGGACACGAACACGTGCCCTTCTTTGGAATGCGCGACCTTGCCGTTCGAGGACAGCACTTCCTGATTGTGGCCGCCCACCACCTGGTAGTGGCGCCCCGGCTCCTTGCCCTTCTTGCTGGGATGATGGATTTCGAGATCTTCGTACGAATGCACAGCTTCACGACCCTTCGGGCCGCTCTCAACGATCGTGTACTTACCGCCCACGAGACACCTCCGTATTTTCTCGGAACAAAGAAGAAAACCCGCGCTGGATCAGCGCAGGTCCTGCGTCAGGTACCAGCACTTGTCGCGCAACTCGAAGACGTAGGCGCCACGGTCGCCGACCGTTCGCACCAGGTTGTCTTCGGCATCGAATTCGGCCTTCACGTACTCGACCTGAGCGGTCTTGTCCTTGGGCTTGATATCGATATCGAGTCGCGGATAGTCGCCCGGCTCCTTGATGGCCGGGTCCAGGTACACCCACCGGTAATCGACGGCGCCGATCCTGAAGTCGCGATAGCCGGCCTTGGCGACGCTGCGGGCGTCTTGCTTGGGCGCGGCGTAACGGCCGATCCGCACGTCCGCCCAGGTATAGGCGTTGCGTACGGAAGCGGAGTCGACGTAAGCCTCGAAGAACTCGCGGAACCCATCGGGCGTACAGGCCGATTCGGGCAACGAAGGATCGGGCAGGACCGTAGCGGCCGGTGCGGCGCTGTCGGTGACGGGCGGGGTTTGAGCAGGCGGAGCGACCGTGTCGGAGGCGCCAGGCGCAGCGGCGGTGGCTGCGGTGACGGGGTCGTCCTTGGGTGCGGCCGGCGCATGTGACGCCGAATCGCAGGCGCTGAGCATGCATAGCAACAGCGCAAAGGGAACGAGTTGTAGCTTCATGCAAACCTCTACGCCACGTCGAAAACTCCGACGCGGCGTCTCCTGGTGCCTTCGGCCGCGCGGCCTGAGGGCACGTTGTCCGTCGGCGGATGCCGGCGGTGTAACTCCTCGGAGCATCGATTGCAGGATCGCCGCGACATCCTAGTCACGACTGTGCGATCGCGCCCCTTGATCTAGCGCTGCGGGCGGTGTGGACCGAAGTCCGCCAACGCGCCGCCTACGACTACTTTACCGCATCCGGCGGCGAATCCGTCGCCACCGGTTTGAGCCTATGCTCGCCTCAATACCGCCAAATCGCAAGCGCCGCTCAGTACTGCACCGGGTAGCTGCAGCCCGAATAGTAGATCTGGCAGTCGCCGGTGTTCTGACCGCAGACCTGCAGCGCCTCGCCGGCCGCCGCGTCCACCGAAGCGCCGCTGCGCATGGCCGCGAAGCTGGCGCCCCAGGCGACCACGCCACAGCCGTTGCCCCAGGAAAGCAGATTTTTCTTACAACTGCTGTCGTCGCCGCCGTTGGCGCGGCATTGCGCGATCGCGGCCTTCTCCGCCTTGCGGGTGTTGGCCATGTTCGACGCCGTGCCGAGCTTGCCACGGGTGTAGTCGATCGACATCGCGCCGAAACGCGACTGCCATTGCGGGCCGCGCGGTTGCGACGGCTGGCCCGCGCTGGGCGCGCCCAAACCGTAACCGGGCTGCGGTACGCAGATCGGTCCCGGCGCCTGGCCGATGGGGGCCAGGCCGGCGGGACAACCCTGCTCCGCGCGCGCCCAGCCGGAACTCGCGAGTCCAAGCAGGAGCACACAACACCAAGCTTTCATCCTTAACCACCTCCCTATGAATTAGCGCGTGCCTGGGGTGACGTTCGGAGTAGGTTTAATGGTGTCGGTATGAGTGGGAGATGAACCTGGCCGCCCGGTCGCCGCGCCCTGTTGCAGCGATGGGTTCGGCGCGCCACCGCCCTGCCCACCTTGGGCGCCCGGCACGTAACCCGGCTGACCGCCGCCGCCACCGCCGCCGTAGGTCGGCGTGGTCGGACGATAGCCCGCGCTGCCGGCGTAGCCCGGGGGCATGCCGGCGCCTGGCGCGGCCGAACCGGCGCCGCCCATGCTGTTGTAGGCGCTGGGCGTACCGAGCAGGCCCTGGAAGAACATCGCGGCCATCGGCGGTGCGCTGACGATCAGGATGGTGAGGATCAGGCCCATGCCGCCTTGCTGCATGGCCTGGCTGGTCATACCGTCGCTGAAGTCGCTGCCCATCAACCTGCCCGCCAAGGCGGTTGTCCAGAAGGCTGCCGATACGCGCGTAACCATCTCCAGGGCTATCGACACCATCGCGCTTAGGACCGCCATCGAGAATAGCGTTCCTATGCCGTAGTAAAGCCATTTAGTGAATAGCTGTTTTGTCTGGTCGAACAGCAAACACAATATGAATATCGGCCCGAAGCCGACGAACATCGCCATCGCGATCTCGTAGAGCAGCAGCATGGTGCCGCTGACGATCGCGGGCCCGCCCGTACCCATGCCGACGAACCACATGGCGCGGTTCTTGTCGTCGTCCAGGGTCGGGTCCCGGACCACGTCGATCATGTCGATACTGGTCAAGGCCACCTGCATCCAGGCCAGGCTCTTGTCGATCTGGTCCTCGATCTTGGTGTCCTTGCCGGTGACGATCCAATGGATTTCCTTGTTCAGGTCCTCCGTGAAGAACGTATGCATGTTGGTGCCGAACGCGGCCATCGAGGTGGCCACGCCGATGATGAAGGCGGCGCGCAACGAATTGCTCACCAAGGCCATCATCGGTTCGCGCGAGATGCCGGTCACGATGCGATAGCCCTGCACCAGGATCCACAGCGTCATCGCGGTGAGGGCGATAGCGCCCACCCACGTCATGGCGTTGGTCATCATGCCGACGCCGAACTTTTGGATCTCCTCGCGCAGATAGGCCAGGATCAGGCGGAAGAAGACGAAATCCCCCACCGACTGTACCTGCGGATTGAGCCAATCCAGCCAGTTGCCGATGCTGCCCTTCAGCCAATCACCCACGATTTCGATTCCCCTGCTCATCTGCGCGCCTATCTGCCTGTCGGGTCATTGCCGCTGGCCTGCCCCTGTTCACCCACCGCACCGAACCCATCGGCGCAGACTCACTACCGGCCGACGAAGCAGCGGGCCGCTAAGGGCCCGGCCGCTCCAGCCGTTCCCCTAACTCAGTTGCCGACCTTCAGCGCCGTCGCCAGCGCGCCGGTCTTGACCAGCGAACCCAGGATGGTCTGCTGACCCTTCATCGCCTTGTAGGCCAGCGTGCGCTGGTTCTCTTCCATGGTGGCGATGTAGACGTCGTAGGTCTGCATCTGGCCCTGCCAGATCTGGAACTTCAGCGCCAGGTCGTTGGAGATTTCGTTGGACGAGCTGTCCACCGCCGCCACGTTGCCCTGGGTGTTGCTGGAGTTGCGACGGGTGTTGACCGTCTTCAGCATGTTCTGCATCTGCGGCGCGACGTTCATGACGAACTCGACCGTGTAGTTGTACTTCTCGTTGCGAGCGCGACGGATGTTGACGCAGATTTCCTTCTGCTTGGCCACCCAGTCGCCGGCCGGATCCAGGCCGATCATGCTCAGCAGGCCGCTGACGCTGAGGCCGCCGCCGCCGCGGTTGCAGGATTCCTCGACCAGGTAGGTGTTGGCGTTGACCTTGGTCCAGGTGGTGCCGTTGGGCATGGAGACGGAGCTGAGCAGGCTCTGCATGTTGATCAGCTGCTGCTTCATGTGGTTGAGCTGATCGAGCCAGCTCTTGGCGTCGTTCGCGTAAGCCGCGGTATCGGCGAAGCGCTGCGAGTAGGTGTTGATCTGATTCAGGATGCTCTGGATCAGGTTCGGACCGACCTCGACCACCGGCCCCATGGCGCTGCCGTTGCCGGCGGCCAGCGAGCAGGTCAGGAGGATGCTGGCGAGCGCCAGCTTCTTGGACTTGCGGCCGTTGGCCTGGTTATTGCGCTTGATGATCATGGTGAAGTTCCTCTTCGATGGCAGGTAGCGGTGCGTCGTTGTCGTTCGCGTGCTGCGTGAATCCGTGTGGGGGGATCAGGCCGTGGCCTGTTGCGGTCGGTCGGTACTGGTCGCCTTGCCTTTGCCCGAGCCCTTGCGATTGGCGTAGAACGAGGCGAGCCATTGCTCCGGACGCAGTTCGTCGACCGTGATTCCGGCGCGACCGGCTTCGGTCTGAAGCACGTTGTGCATGATTTCGATGTTGTCGGTGGAGGCAGAGATCACCGCCAGCGAGTCGTCCAGGCCGCGCAGGTTGAGCTGGCAGACCGTGGCCGCGTGGCCTTGCTTGACCAGGAAGCAGCGCGAACGCTCGTCCAGGCTCTTGACCACCTGGTACTCCGAGTCGGTCAGCTTGAGGCCTTCCATGTAGTCCTCGCGGCTGGCGTTCGGGTTCGGCAGCAGGATCAGGGTCGCGGTCTGCTCGATCAGCGAGGCCGAGATGTCGCTGGCCAGCGCGTCTTCCGGGCTCTGGGTGGCGAAGATGCCCAGGCCGTTCTGCTTACGGATGGTCTTCTGCTTGTTCTTGGCGAATTCCTTGAGGCCGCCGGAGCCATCCAGGATCTTCCAGAACTCGTCCATCACGTAGATCAGCGGGCGGCCGTCGATCAGCTCCTCGAGGCGGTGCAGCAGGTAATTGATCACCGGCACGCGCACTTCGGGGTTGTCGATCACATCGGTGTAGTCGAAACCGATGATGTTGGCCTTCTCGAGATTGATGGTGTCGACCGGGTTGTCGAACACCCAGCCCAGCGAATTGCCCGCGGTCCACTTGCGCATGCGCGCGAACAGACCGTCGTCGCCCATGTTGGGCAAGCTCTTCTGCAGGTTGGTCATGCTGCGCAGGTGCTTGGGCGTGTCAAGCATGTTCTCGACCGCGCGGAAGATGTCCTCGTCCTCGCGCGCCGAGTACTGGGTCTTGCCGCACAGCACCTTGATCAGGTCGGCCAGGAACTGGGTGTTGGCCTCGTTGCGCTCGCACTGCAACGGGTTGAAGCCGGTCGGCTGGCCGTTTTCCAGCGCCAGGTAGTTGCCGCCGCAGGCGCGCACGAAGATCTCGGCGCCGCGGTCCTTGTCGAAGAAGAAGATCGTCGGCGTCGGCTTGAGCTTCTGCACCTGGCTCAACAGGAAGTTGATCAGCGCGGTCTTACCGGTACCGGACTTGCCGATCACCATGGTGTTGGCGATCGCCTTCTCGCCCAGCGAATTCTCGGCCGGGTGAGTGGCGTGGAAATTGAAGTAGTACGGCTGGCCGTTGGTGGTCTGCAGCGTGGTGACGCACTCGCCCCAGGGGTTGTTCTCCTTCTTGCCGGTCGCGAAGTTGTGCAGCGGCGACAGGCCGAGGAAGTTCAGCGAGCTGACGTTGGCCAGA
The DNA here is from genome assembly GCF_001429785.1 of Lysobacter sp. Root916. GTDB lineage: Bacteria > Pseudomonadota > Gammaproteobacteria > Xanthomonadales > Xanthomonadaceae > Lysobacter. Next base: position 1,423,114 of record NZ_LMJF01000001.1, read on the forward strand.
CGCGTGCGGTACTGCCAGTTGCCGGGGAACTGCGCGTAGAACGACGCGGTCACGGCCAGGTCTTCCTTGGCCGAGACGAAGCCGGCGTTGGACAGCTCGGCGCGCGCCATCGCGATGTTGTTGGCCAGCTTCTCCTGGCTTTCGGCGAACAGGCAGATGGTGAAGTGGTACTCGCCGAGCACGAAGTTGCCCGAGGCCAGCTGGTCCATCGCCATGTCGAGTTCGACGATCTGGCTGACCGCCTTGTCGCCGGACGAAATCATCATGCCCTTGGTGCGGTCGAGCACCTTGAGCGCGTCCTGGCGGCCCATCGGACTGAACGAGTGCGTGATCACGTACTCGAAGTCCAGATACTTCATGCCGTTGAGGATGCCGGGATAGGTGCCGTCGGTGTACTCCTTGACGTTGAGCATCGCACCGAAGTGGTTGACGCCGGTCGGAGTGTTGACGACGAAATCGCCGGTCTTGGCCGAGAACATCAGCCGGCTGACCGGCAGATAGCTCGGGATCGGCGCCGGCAGCACCGGCACCGGCTCGTCGATGCGGTTGAGCAGATAACCGAAGAATTCCAGCGCCTCGGAGAACACGATGCCGTTCTTGGCCTCGTACATGCCCAGGCGGTACGGGGCGTAGTCCTTCAGCACGGCCTCGACGTTGCTGGCCAGCTCGAGGATCTTGGCCACGGCCTGATCCTGCTGGTCCTGCAACTGGGCGGCGCTGGTGGACTTCTCGACGAAGCGCTTACCCGACACGATCGGCCGGTACATCATCGTCATGTACAGCTCGTTCTGCATCAGCTTGGCGCCCGACAGCGTGGTGAAGTACGCGTCGGACATATCCTGATTGAACTGCTGGTCGAACTTGGCGCCGCCCTGGACGCGGCGCTTGCGGCGCACGTCGTGGACCCAGAACGCGACGTTGGTGAAATCGGGCGCGCGCAGCGTCTGCAGCATGCGGTTGAACGTGTTGTGGCGGTGCTCGATCTCCCATTCCTCGCGACCGACGAAGGGCAGTCCGCCCAGGCTCCACACGAGCATGTAATCGCCGCCCGTGGTCTTGATGACGGTCGGGGACACATGCGTGGACAGCGGAATGAAATCGCTGATGGGCGTATCGGGAGTCAGCATGGCGTACTGGGTCTGCTCTGAAGTCGGACGGGCTATGGATCGATCACCTGCCGCCGGCGCGATGCCTTGCGGCTACGCGACCGTCGGGACCTGCAAACCCGTGCGCCATCGCGGTCGGACCGCGATGGCGCCGGGGGCGTTTCACTTCCGCTTGTCGCCCGAGCCGCGGTAGGTGTTCTGAGTGAACACCCACATGCCCGAGTGGTGCTGCAGATTGCGCATGCGGAAGCGGAACTTCCAACGCAGGCTGAGCAAGCGGAAGATCATTTCGTCGCGTCGTGTCATTTGCCGCATCACGAAGATGACGAACGGCAACAACGCGATGCAAAACATGTTGACGTACATCGTCAACACGATGACCGCGCCCGCACCGATGGCGAAGGGGATGTAGGGCACCCCCAGGAACATCGCCGGCCGCGTGCAGCCGCGGAATAACACGTTCTTATGCATAGGACGCGCTGAGGATGGTCAGCATCACGCCCGAACCGACGTCTTCCGGGATGATCATCTTGGCGATCTGAGCGGCCGCACCGATCACGAACGCGCCGACCAGGATCGGCAGCATGTCCATGATGCGCTTGTTGGCGAACGCGATCTGATAGCCGGTGTAGATCAGAGCCATGGTGACGACGGCGACGGAAGCGATGTTCAGGAGACCGTTGATGTTGTTGATGAAGCCCTTCACGCGGCCCGTAGCGTCGGCGCCGCCGCCGCTCTGAGCGAACGCGATGTCCGGCACGAGCAGCATGCCGACGAACAGGGCCGCCATGACGAAGGACGTGAAGATGGTCTTGAGGTGCGCGTTGGAGTTCATGGATAGATCCCTCTTTCGATTGACAACGATTTGAATGGTGAAACTAGCTTCGGTTCAAACTACAAGCGGCACGCTAAAAAACGAATGCCTGATCCCCCTGGGATTGCTCCGTGGCGGCCGCGGGGGCGCCCGCCATGGGTTGCACTTTCACCGGCTGCGGCGCCTGCGCGGCGACCACCGCGCCCATCGCCGCGACCGGCATGGGAGCGACGGGCTGCGGAGCGAACGCGGCCGGGGCCGGATTCGCGGACGCGACCGGAATCTGAACGGGATTGGGCGCCATCGGCATGGCCGGCGGCGCGGCTACCGCCATGCTGACGCGGCTGATGACCTGGGCCGGCGCCGCACCGGCGGCCGGCAGGCGCGTGGCGCCGCTCTGGCGGGTGTTGGCGAACAGCGGCATACGGCTGACCGGCACCGAGCGGCGCGAGGGCTTGCTGATCACGGCGATGGCCTGGCCGTCGGACGCGGTGGTCTTGGCGCCCATCGAGGCGTAGACCTTCTGCACGTAGCCGTGGCGGTAGCCGGTGACGAAGTTGCCGGAGTAGTAACAGCTGAAGGACTTGCCCCAATCGCCGCTGGAGCGACCGTAGCACTCGGCCAGGATCTTCGAGCCGGCCTGCAGGTTCGGGCAGGCCTCGAAGGCCTTTTCGTAAGAATCCAGACCGTACTTGGCCAGGTTGTAACGATTGACCTGGGCCAGGCCCAAGGAGAAGTTGTAGCCCTTGCCTTCGAGCATGCGCACGGTGGCCAGCGCTTCGGGCAGGCTGCGCGGCTGGCGCACGAGGCGGCCGCCGACGACGCCGATGGCGTACGGATTGTAGGACGACTCAACGCGCACGACGTGATGCATCACTTCGTGCGGAACCGCCAGACTGGGGCAGCTCATCAATTCGATACCGGGCAACATCCGTATTTCCCCCTGTGCCGACCTTGGCGTCGACCTAACAAAACCGTCTTATAAACAGCCTGTTATGCGCCTGATCGACACACTTATCATTCATCTACAGACGAATGATGTCAATAAGCGCTCCCCTACCCTGCCCCGGCAAGGTCGCGCCCCCAATAATGAGACAGACCTCGCGTTTATTCGCTGTGCGCACGTTCCGGGTTGAAATCGATGCCCGTAATGTGACGCTGCCCGGCGTGGGCCTTGATATGGACCACGATATCGATGGTCATCATCAACAACCGCTTGATGACCGCGAACTCGAGGCCCGAGCCCTCCGCCGAAGCCTTCACCATCAGCGCCAACTGGTCCCAGGTCTGGGTCGTGCTGCCGGCGTGGCAGCTGGTGATCGACCCGGGGTGGCCGGAGGCGCAATTTCGGATGAAGTAGAACGATTCGTCGCCGCGCAACTCCGCCAGGATGATCCGGTCCGGCTTCATGCGCAGACAAGCTTCCATGCAACTCTTTGCAGTGACGTTGCTAGTGCTTTGTCCACCTTTCGAATAGAGCAAGTGCACTACGTTCGGCTGCTGGATGAAAAGCTCGCGCGCGTCCTCGATGGTGACCAGGCGCTCGACGTCGGGGATATGCCCCACCAGCGACTTCATGAACGTGGTCTTGCCGCTGCCGGTGGCGCCGGCGACGACGATGTTCTTCTTGTACTGGACGGCCTTTTTGAAGAACTCCGAGTAGTTGCGCGAGGCGCGCAGCTCCAGCAGTTCGCGGTCGTGCTCGCTCAGGACATGCGTGCTTTCCAGGATTTGGGCGAAGAAGCCGTCGTCCTGGTACTGCTGCAGGGTCTTGTTGTGCTTGGACGGCAGGCGGATGGTGATCGAGACCTTGCCGGCGTCGCAGGCCGGCGGGATCACGAACTGCGCGCGCTGCCCGGTCGGGAAGGTCAACGAGACCACCGGGTCGGCATCGGTGATGCGCTGCCCCGTGTTGCTCTCGTTGACCACCGCCGTACAGAACTGCCGCGCCCGCTCGAAGGTCAGCGTCGGCACCTCGATGAACTTCCAGCCCTCACGGGTTTCCAGGTACAACTCGCCCGGCTTGTTGATGCAGATTTCGGTGACGTCGGGCGAGCTCATGTATTCGTGGATGCCCAGCACTTCGTACTGGTACTCCAGGAACCCGCTCGACACCTTCGCGATCGGCGAATCGTCCATACCCATTCAGACCGTCTCCCCGTCCATCATCAGCGGATGATGGACGAGAAGTCGACGTCCTTGGCCACGTAAACGTTGACCACGGTGCCCTGGTTGATCGTCACCGTCGGCGGACGGTTCACGCTCTTGTCCAGGGCCTGGTTGGCCAGACGCTCGACCGAACGCGCGGTCACGCTCTCGTAGGGGCTCTGCACCACCACGCCGCCCGGGGCGATCGTGTTGGTTTCCGGACCGTTCTCGGCCGCGGCGTACTTAAACGCGTCGGCGATCAGGCTGATCATCAGCGCCGAGGCGATGCGGCTGCCCCAATGCGCGTTGTAGTCGCCCGGATGGCCGGCGCCGCCGAGGTTGTCCACGCCCGGGCTGGCCATGTTCACGTCGATGCCGGTCGGGGTGGTGATGCGGTCCCAGATCACCGACACGCGCGGGCCGTTGATGTTCTCGTTCTGGTAGCGGCCGGAGATCTTGGAGCCCTTGGGCAGCAAGAGGCGGCGGCCGTTGATCGAGTAGGTCGGCTCGGTGACGATGCAGGAGGTGAAGCCCGACACGTCGGTGACGATGCGGGTCTCCATCACGCAGCGGATGTAGGTACCGCGCACCAGCAGGGTGTCCGGGTTGTAGATCGGCTTGGCGCTGGCCACGGCCGCCGCCTCGCGCTGCGGGCCCTGCTGCGGCATCTGGCCGTTGGCGTTGGGCACCATCGCCATCATCTGCTTGGCGTACTCGTCCGGCGGGGTCATGCCGGCGGTCGCGGCCTGACCCGGGGTCATGCCGCCCGCGCCGGAACCGTCGGCGCTGTTCATCATCCGGCGCTCCATCAGCGTCGGACCGCGCGGACCGGTGTCCTCGACCACCATCTGCGGCGCGTCGTTCTGCTGCGGCGGCGGCATTTCCGGGGCCAGCGGCACCGGCGGCAGATCCGAGACCTGCTCCGGCGGCAGCGGCGGCGCCACATCCGAAGCGGCCTTGGGCAGCTCGGGAATGTTGACCACCTCTTCCTCGACCTTGGCCTTGTCGTCTTCGCTGGAGGTCGCGCGGGTGAACATCCACACCGCCGCGAACACCAGCAGCACCACGATGCCGGCCAGGAACAGCAGGGCCTTGCGGTTGAGCTTCTGGACGTCGCTGGATTTGAGCAGCGGCGCGCCCGCGTCCAGGTCGGGCGCCTGCTGGGCGTTCGACTGCTGGCCGTAGTACGGATTGGCGCCGGTGTAGCCGTAGCTCTGCTGATCCTGCGGAGCGCCGGTGTTTTCGTCGGGCTGGCCCTGGTTGGGCGGCATGTGTTGGCTCATTTCTGCTTGTTCCTGCGCAGACCGACGACGTTCTTGCCGTGGCGGATGATCAAGTAGGGATAGGTGCCGTGGATGACGATGGTGTTGTCCTCGACCGTGGTGTTGACCACGAAGTCCTCGCCGCTCTCACGTTCGCGCGCGAACACCGCCGGGAAGTTGCCGGTCGGCAGGTCCTTCAGGCCACTCATCTTGACGTAGGTGAACTGGCCGTCGTCGTAGACGTTGACCGGAATCAGCCAGGCCTTCTTCTTGGCGCTGCGCGTCGAATACTGGTAGTCGAAGTGGTACAGCCGGTTCTTGTCCAGCGCGGTGCTGATCTCCGGCACCGGGGCCTCGGCTTCCTTGGCCTTGGCGGCGGCGAACTCGGTGTCCTTCGGATACACGAACTTGATCTTGTACTGCACGCCGGCCTGCTTGGCCTGCTCCAGCACGCGCCAGTCGGTGGCGACGACCTTGAGCTCCAGTATGTAGGAGTGGGTCGCGGTGCGGATCATCATGTTGGTGTCGACGTCGACGTTCTTCGGCTTCAAATAGAAGACGTTGTCGCGACGGCTCAGGTCCCAACCCGCGCTGAAGCCGGTGCTGTAATCGAGGATGACCTCGTTCGGGTCCAGCTCGACCTGCGTGGTGATGCCCAGACCGGTGCGCACCTGGTAGATGCGGCTGGGTTCGTATTCGTATTCCTGGACCACTTGGGCCGCGGCGGGTAGCGCCGAGCCGGCGAGCGCCAGAAGCAACAGGGCGGCGGCGAGGCGATGTTTACGCAGGCAATTCATCGGGTGCTGACTCCATTCGCATTACCGGTCGGTGCGGGTGCGGCCGGCGGCGTCGCCGGGTTGACGGTGTTGGGGGCGGGCGCGCCGGGTTGCGGCACGGCGCCGGCGGGTGCCGGCATGCCAGGCTGCGGCGCGGCCGGAACCAGGTTGGGATCGACCGGCTGGCCGGGCACGGCGGCGGGCGCCGCGGCCGGAGCTGCCTGGGTCGGCACCGGGAATTCGCTGCCGGTATTGACCGGCGGCGACGCGGCGTAGTCGTTGTCGACGCGATAGCCGGTGACCTGGAAGCCGAGCGGATTGAGGACGCGGTTGTTCTCGTCCATCTTCAGGTTCGACTTGTACAGGAACTCGATCGTCGCGATCTTGCTGTCCAGCGGCTCCGAAGCGCCGCTTTCCTTGTTGTACAGCGTGCGCTGGAAGCGCGCGGTCGCCGTCTTGGTCTTGTCGTCGGTATTGGACGCGCCGTGCAGCTGCATGCTGAGGATCTTCACGCGCACGGTCTTGGTCTTGCCGAACAACGTGATCGGGTTGTTGCGATTGGTGCTGTCGTACAGCTGCTTGTAGCCGCTGGTGACCTGCGGGGTGCCCATCGCGAACACCGTGGACCAGTCGCGCTCGCCGATCTGCGAGAAGTCGTAGGACTCGCGCGCCATGATGAAGTGCGAGATGTTGCTCTTGTTGAGCGCCTCGCTGGCGGCGATGGTCGGGTTGGCGAAGTCGTCGCGCAGACGCGCGATGGTGACCGTGCCGGTGTAGGCGTCGGCCATCACCAGGTAAGGCACCTTTTCCTTCAGCGGCAGGAAGTAGAAATAGCCGCCGGCCAGGATCAGGGCCATCAGGATCGCCGCCCACGCCACGATCCACGCGCGCTTTTCGCTGCGGCGTGCGATATCGGCGACGGTGACTTCGTAGTTCACGGCCTTGGCGACCGCGTTCTCCACTTGAGGAGTGACTGCTTTCTTTCCGAACATCTAGGCTGCATCCAGTACGAGCATGGAAAGTGCGTCGCCTGTCGCGCGCGCGGGCCGACAGGCCACGACCGCGCGCGACGACGACGTGCGCGCGTTTACGGCGCGACCCCGGCCACGTGCGCCGCCTCGGCCTGGGCGGCCTCGGACGACGGTGCGGTTTCGCCCGACATCGACGCGGAGCTCGCCGCCGGCGTCGCCGCGCGGACCACGATCTGGCCGTTCTCGACCGTCACCGACACGCCCTGGGCGGAATACGCCGAGCTCAGCTGGGCGACCGCGTCCTGGACGCTGGTGGTGTGGATCTGGGCCACGGCCTGATGCAGGGTGAAATCGGACGGATGCAGGTAGGACAGCGGCATCTGCGAATCCTGCGACCAGCGCTCGAGCATCGTCTTCAGCGTGCCGTCCATCGGCGACGGGTAGTAGACGTAGGTCTTTTGCAGGGGGATTTCGTCAGGAACCGCGGCGAAATGGTTGACCGGCTTCCAGCGACCGCCGAAATCCGGAGCCGGGCGCGACGCGCAGCCGACCAAAGCGACGGCCAACAACGCCGCGACCCAAACACGATGACTGGTTGCAGTAGAGATACTCACGCTTTCCCCAATAGTCTTGAATTGACGCGCGCACCGATCGTTGAAGGTGGCGGACGCGGCCGGCATCGCCGGTGCGCTCGCGCCACCATCGTCTAGATCAGTGAAATTGAGATGACCGGACGCAGCTCGGTCGGTATGCGGTTCCGGGCGCCGTCTCCCCGACGGCGCGGGCCGCGCGTGCTCTCGTCGCACCGGACGGCGACGACGTCGCATCCGATGAACGACTAGAGAAAATCGTTCTGTCCATGAACTCCCCCCTTACACCACGGCCACATTGTTAACGAGCTATGCGACGCTCGTCACTGAAGGTTAGCCCGAACTTAAACCGATGAGCAATAGGTTGGCGCAACTTAAGTGTGCATTTGTGCCGCACGGCGTCTGTTACAAGCCAATTAGACGCTCGATCGCCGCATCCAAGGTCGTTTCGTTCTTGGCGAAACAGAGCCGAGCCAGGCGTTGATTGGCCGGTGCGGACTCGTAAAACGGCGACAATGGGATCGCGGTCACACCTTTTTCTATCGTCAGCCAACGACAGAACGCGACGTCGTCGAGATCGCTGATCGCCGAATAATCGACCAGTTGGAAGTAGCCGCCGGCCACCGGCAGCGCCTGCAGACGCGTCGCGGATAGTTGCGCGCGAAACCGATCGCGCTTGGCCTCGTAGAAGGCGCCGAGCTGCTCGTAGTGCTCCGGCTCGGCCTCGATCATCTCGGCGAACGCCCACTGGGCCGGGGCGAAACTGCAGAAGCTGTTGTACTGGTGGACCTTGCGGAATTCGGCCGACAGCGCCGGCGGGGCGATGCAGTAGCCGATCTTCCAACCCGTGCAGTGGTAGGTCTTGCCGAAGCTGGAGACCACGAACGCGCGCTCGCGCAGCTCCGGGTAGCGCAGCACCGACTCGTGGCGCACGCCGTCGAAGACGATGTGTTCGTAGACTTCGTCCGACAGCAGATAGATACCGGTCTGGCGCAGCAGCGCGCTCAAGTGGGCGATATCGTCGGGCGTGAACATGGCGCCGGACGGGTTGTGCGGCGAATTGATCATCAGCATGCGGGTCTTGGGCGTCACCGCCGCGCGCACCCGATCCCAATCCACCGCGAAGGTACGCGGGTCCAGCGGCACGTGCACCGCGCGGCCGCCGGCCAGATCGATCGAAGGCTCGTAGCTGTCGTAGCAAGGGTCGAGCACGATCACTTCCTCGCCCGGCCGGACCACGGCGTGGATGGCGTCGAAGATCGCCTCGCTGGCGCCGGAGACCACGGTGACCTCGCTGTCGGCGTCGGGGCGGTGGCCGTAGCAGCGCTCGGTCTTGGCCGCGATCGCCTGGCGCAGGGCCGGGATGCCGGTCATCGGCGCGTACTGGTTCTTGCCCTCGCGCATCGCCCGCGTCAGCGCGTCGACCAGGCGCGCGGGCACCTCGAAGTCGGGGAAGCCCTGGCCCAGGTTGACCGCGCCGTGCTCGGCTGCGAGCTGCGACATCACGGTGAAGATGGTGGTGCCGACCTTCGGCAGCTTGGTCTCGGGGCTCATGGATCCGGAACGTGGCGAGGGGGATGCCGAGTGTACGGAATCGTCGTTGCAACATATAAGGAAGGCGGCATGACGATGCGGAACCGGCTCATGCGGCTGCGCCATGCCCGCCTCGCATAGGGGTTTTCTCTCAGCGTCAGCGCGACGGCGCCGCCGTCCGTCGGCCTGCGTTTGCGCGCCGGTGCGAGCGGCACCAGACTGACCGCATGCGCGAAATCCAGATCGTCGACGCCGCCGAGCTGGCCGCCCTGTACGCCGCGGCGAGCTATGCCGTGGTCGTCGACGGCGATGCGATCGCACTGCGGGTCGGCGAGCCCGCGCCGGACCTGGAGGCCTACCTGCCGGCCGCGGCCTACGTACTGGTCAGCGCCTGGAACCCGGCCTCGGAGCCGCGCTCGGACGCAGCCAACGAGGCCGCCGACGCGGCTCTGGTCGCGCGCCTGGACGCGGCCGGCATCGCCCGCCAGGCGGCCTGGGCCAGCGCGCCCGACGGCCAATGGCGCGAACCGGGCTGGCTGCTGAGCGGGATCGAACAGTCGGCCGCCGACCGCCTGGCCGCCGACTTCGGCCAAGCCGCGGTGCTGGCCTGGCGGCGCGGCCAGCCGGTGCGCCTGCGCATGCTGCTGGCGACGCCGGCCGCGGTCGCGACGCAGGCCCATACCGACTGGGTCGTGCCCTAAGCGCCGTCCCGGGCAAGGGTGCGGCGCGCGACTGGCGCTAAACTAGCCGGCTACGCGGCCCACCGCCGCCCGCGCCCGACCGATGACACCACTCGACCGCCCCGCCCCTGCGTTGCTGGAAGCCCGCGGCCTGCGTTTCGCGCGCAACGACGAACCCGTGTTCGGGCCCTTGGATTTCTCCGTCGATGCCGGCGAAGCGCTGCTGGTGCAGGGCGGCAACGGCGCCGGCAAGACCACGCTGTTGCGGGTGCTGGCCGGCCTGCTGCGCGCCGACGGCGGCGAGATCGACATCGACGGCGAACGCGCGCGCGCCGCGCGGCGGGCGCGCGCGATCGCCTACCTGGGCCATCTGCCCGGGCTGAAGGCCGATCTGAGCGCGCTGGAGAACCTCAATTTCCTGTGCGGTCTGCAGGGCCGCCGCCGCGCCCAGCTGCCCGAGAACGCCTTGGCGATCGTCGGCCTGGCCGGCTACGAGGACGCGCTGGCGCGCCAGCTCTCGGCCGGACAGAAGAAGCGCCTGTCGCTGGCGCGGCTGTGGATGTCGCCGGCGCCGCTGTGGCTGCTGGACGAGCCCTACGCCAACCTCGACCTGGACGGTATCGAACTGGTCAACCGCATGGTCCAGGCGCACCTGCGCGACGGCGGCGCGGCCCTGGTCACCACCCACGGCGCCTACGCGGCGCCGCCGGTGCGCACGCGCATGCTGATGCTCGAGAAACCCGCATGACCCCGAACCCGACCGTCCGCGCGCAGCGCCCCGGCAGCGCCGCCCTGCCCGGCCTGATCGGCGCCGCGCGCGCCCTGCTCGCGCGCGATCTGCGCCTGCTTTGGCGCCGCCGCGGCGATGCCCTGCAGCCGGCCCTGTTCGCCTTGCTGGTGGTGGTGCTGTTCGCGCTCGCCCTGGGCGGCGAGGCCCAGTCCTTATCCAAGGTCGCCGGCGCGGTGCTGTGGTTGTCGGTGCTGCTGGCCGGCCTGCTCGCCCTGGACACCCTGTTCCGCGGCGATGCCGAGGACGGCTCGCTGGAGCAGTGGATGCTGGCGCCGGTGCCGCTGGGCTGGCTGGTCGCGGTGCGCACCTTCATGCACTGGGCCACCACCGCCCTGCCGCTGCTGATCGCCACGCCGTTCCTGGCCGAGCTGCTGCACCTGCCGCGCGCGCAGCTGCCGGTGCTGCTGGCCTCGCTGGCGCTGGGCACGCCGTTGCTGAGTCTGCTCGGCGCCGTGGTCGCCGCGCTGACGGTCGGCATGCGGCGCTCTGGTATCCTGGTGGCCTTGTTGGCGCTGCCGCTGTACGTGCCCGTGCTGGTGTTCGGCGCCGGCAGCGTGGCCGCCTCGGCCCAGGGGCTGGACGCCACCGGCGGGCTGCTGATGCTCGGCGCCGGCTTGGTGGTGGCGCTGGTGCTGGCACCGCTGGCCGCCGCTGCCGCGATCCGGATCGCCCTGAACTGACCGCTCGCCCGCGGCCGGTCCGGACCCCGAACCCGGCCGCGACGAACCGATCACCGCCCGCGCGGTCCAACCGCCGCGCCCCCAACACGCCCGTCGCCGGGACGGACCGAAACGCTGCATGAATCCACTCGTCCGCTGGTTCCACCAACTCGGTTCGCCGCCCACCTTCGACCGCTTCGCCGCGCGTTGGGCGCCGTGGGCTTACCTGTCCGGCCTGCTGGTCATGGCCTGGGGCCTGTACGGCGCCTTGTTCGTGGTGCCGGCCGATTACCAACAGGGCGACAGCTTCCGCATCCTCTATATCCACGTGCCCAGCGCCTGGATGAGCATGGCGGTGTTCGCGCTGATGGCCATCTACGCCGCGATCGCGCTGATCTGGCGGATCAAGCTGTGCGAGATCCTGGCCATGGCCTGCGCGCCGATCGGCGCCGGCTTCACCCTGATCACCCTGGCCACCGGTTCGATCTGGGGCAAGCCGATGTGGGGCACCTGGTGGGACTGGGACCCGCGCCTGACCAGCGAGCTGATCCTGCTGTTCCTCTACCTGGGCGTGATCGGCCTGTACAACGCCATCGACGACCGCCGCGCCGCCGCGCGCGCGGCCGGCCTGCTGGCGATCGTGGGCGTGGTCCTGCTGCCGGTGATCCGCTATTCGGTGGAATGGTGGAACTCGCTGCACCAGGGCCAGACCATCCGCCTGCTGGGCGAGTCGAGCATGGACGCGAGCATGATCGCGCCGCTGATCTGGATGATCGTGGGCACCAAGCTGTGGTTCGTCGGCGCCCTGCTGGCGCGCGCGCGCGCCGACAACCTGCGCCGCGAATCGGGCAAGGCCTGGGTCGCGCAACTGGCCGGCGTATCGCGCGGCGAGGGCCCGCTGGCATGAATTACCTCAACTACGTCATCGCCGCCTACGCGGTGTTCGCCCTCGTGCTGATCTGGGACTTCGTCGCCACCCGCCTGCAGATCCGCCGCGAGCTGCGCAATGCGCGCGCACGCGCGGCGCGCCAGGCCAGCCAGACCGCACGCAGCCAAACGAGTGAATTGAGCCGATGAATCCGACCCGTCGCCGTCGTCTGTTGTGGGTACTGGCGCTGGTCGCCGCGTCCGCCATCGCCGTGACCCTGGTGGCGATGGCGCTGCAGCGCAACGTCGCCTATCTGTACACGCCCAGCGAAGTGCTGCGCGGCGAGGCCGGCGATCATGCCCGCTTCCGCCTCGGCGGCATGGTCGCGGCCAACTCCTTCAAGCGCGCGACCGGCTCGCTGGAGGCGCATTTCCGCGTCACCGACGGCGACGCCGAAATGCCCGTGGTCTATACCGGCATCCTGCCCGACCTGTTCCGCGAGAAGCAGGCCGTGGTCGCGACCGGACGCATGCAGGACGGCCGCTTCGTGGCCGAGGAAATCCTGGCCAAGCACGACGAAACCTATATGCCCAAGGAAGTCGCCGACAAGATGGGCATGGCGCACAAGAAGCACGACGTCGCCGCGCCGGGCGGCACGGAGCCGATGCGTTGATGCGGACCGGCATCGCTGCGCGCCGCGCTATCGCCAGCACGTCGTCCGCGCGCAAGTCCGTCGCAGGCGCTGCCGCGCATGCACTCCAGCGCCTGGCTCGCTTGAACGCCAGCCCACGCTTTTCGGAACCCAGACATGCTGCCTGAACTCGGCCAGATCGCCCTGATCCTGGCGCTGCTGATCGCCATTCTGCAGGCGCTGCTGCCGTTGCTGGGCGCGCACCGCGGCATCGGCCCTTGGATGGCGCTCGCGCGCCCGGCCGCGTATGCGCAACTGGCGCTGGTCGCCGGCGCGTTCGCGATCCTCACCCACGCCTTCGTGGTCCAGGACTTCTCGCTACGCTACGTGGCCGAGAACAGCAATTCGCTGCTGCCGATGGGTTATCGCTACTCGGCGGTATGGGGCGCCCACGAGGGTTCGCTGCTGCTATGGGCGCTGGTGCTGGCGCTGTGGACCGGCGCGGTCGCGCGCTACTCGCGCGCGCTGCCGCAGCCGGTGATCGCGCGCGTGCTCGGAGTGATGGGCATCGTCAGCGTCGGCTTCCTGTCGTTCCTGATCTTCACCAGCAATCCGTTCGCGCGCCTGCTGCCGGCGGTGGTCGAAGGCCGCGATCTCAATCCGCTGCTGCAGGACCCGGGCCTGATCATCCATCCGCCGATGCTCTACATCGGTTATGTCGGCTTCGCGGTGCCGTTCGCGTTCGCGATCGCGGCATTGCTGGATGGCAAGATCGATGCGCGCTGGCTGCGTTGGACGCGCCCCTGGACCAACATCGCCTGGGCCTTCCTCACCCTCGGCATCGCCCTGGGCTCGTGGTGGGCGTATTACGAACTGGGCTGGGGCGGCTGGTGGTTCTGGGATCCGGTCGAGAACGCCAGCTTCATGCCCTGGCTGGCCGGCGCCGCGCTGCTGCATTCGCAGGCGGTGACCGAGAAGCGCGGCAGCTTCCGCGGCTGGACCCTGCTGCTGGCGATCGCCACCTTCTCGCTGTCGCTGCTGGGCACCTTCCTGGTCCGCTCCGGCGTGCTCACCAGCGTGCACGCCTTCGCCGCCGATCCTTCGCGCGGCCTGTTCGTACTGATCTTTCTCGGCATCGTGATCGGCGGTTCGCTGCTGCTCTACGCGCTGCGCGCGCCCTCCGACGAGCCGGGCCAGCCCGATTCCGGAAAACCCTTCCAGGCCAGCTCGCGCGAGACCCTGCTGCTGGCCAACAACCTGCTGCTGACCACCGCCTGCGCGATGGTCCTGCTGGGCACCCTGTACCCGCTGCTGGCCGACGCGCTGGAGCTGGGCAAGCTGTCGGTGGGCCCGCCCTACTTCGCGCTGATGTTCGTGCTGCTGATGACGCCGCTGGTGTTGCTGCTGCCGTTCGGCCCGCTGTTCCGCTGGCAGCGCGAGCAGCTCTCGCGCCCGGCCGCGATGCTGCTGCCCTGGGCCGGTCTGGCCATCGGTGCGGCGATCGGCGCCTACTTCATGGCCCCGCAGGGCGCGTGGAAAGTCGCCGCCGGCATCGGCGGCGCGGTCTGGGTGGCGGCCGGTACGCTGCGTTTCGTGTGGACGCGCCTGCGCGGCGACGGCACCCGTTACACCGCCGAGATGCTGGGCATGACCCTGGCCCACGCCGGCGTCGCGGTGTTCCTGATCGGCGCCCTGCTGACCGAAGGTTTGAGCCAACAACGCGAGCTCGCGCTGTCGCCAGGCCAGACCGTCGAGGTCGGCCGCTACGCCTTCCGTTTCGACGGCGTCGCCCATCGCCAGGGCCCGAACTTCGAAGCCGACCGCGGCACCGTGACCGTGTTCGAGAACGACCGCCTGCTGCAGGTGATGCATCCGGAAAAGCGCGCCTACGCCAGCGGCGGCCAGGTCATGACCGAGGCCGCGATCGATCCCGGCCTGAGTCGCGATCTCTACGTCGCTCTCGGCGAACCGCTGGGCGACGGCGCCTGGGCCATGCGCGTGCATATCAAGCCCTTCGTGCGCTGGATCTGGGCCGGCGCGCTGCTGATGATGTTGGGCGGCTTCGTGGCCGCGGCCGACCGCCGCTTCCGCCCCAAGCTCGCCGTCGAGTCCGAACCCGCGCGCGACGCGACGCCGCCGCGAGACCCGATCCTCGCCCATAACCGCAGCGCGCTCGCCGACGGCGCGCGCGACGATGCCGCCCTGGGAGGCGACCGAGCATGAACAAGAGTCGCTGGTTGCCCCTGGCCGTGTTCGCCGCGCTCGCCGTGCTGCTCGCCGCCGGCGTGTGGCTGAGCCGCAATCCCAATCGCGAAGCCCTGCCATCGCCGCTGATCGGCAAGCCCGCGCCCGCGTTCTCGCTGCCGGTGCTGCACGAGGCCGGGCGATTGATGAGTTCCGAGCAGCTGCGCGGTTCGCCCTATCTGCTTAACGTCTGGGGCAGCTGGTGCCCGGCCTGCCGCGACGAGCATCCGGTGCTGACCCGCTTCGCCGAAACCAAGCGCGTGCGCGTGATCGGTTTCAACTGGAAGGACGAGCACGCCGACGCGATGCGTTGGCTGGAGCAGTACGGCAATCCCTATTGGATGGTGCTGGCCGACTACGACGGCAAGGTCGCGATCGACTGGGGCATCTACGGCGCGCCGGAGACCTTCCTGGTCGACGCCAAGGGCGTGGTGCGTTGGAAGCACGTCGGTCCGATGAGCGAAGCCACCATCCGCGACGAGCTGCTGCCGGCGCTGACGGAAGTCGAGAAGACGCGATGAGGAGCAAATCCCCCCTGCCCCCCTTTTTCAAAAGGGGGAACAGCCGACGCCCTGCTCCCCGGCTCGCAGCCGCCGCTGGTCTTCCCCTTTTGAAAAAGGGCGAAGGCGCGCGTTTACGAACCGCAGGTTCGTGCGCGACTGAACGCCAGCGGGCGGTGCCCGCTGGCCGGATGGGCCGAGGGGGATTTGCTGTTGCCTTGCGCAGCCTGCTGGTCGGCGCCGCGCTGACGCTGGCCATCGCCACCCCGCTCGCCGCCCAGCCCGCCAACGATCCGGTCCCGCTGCAATTCAACGATGCCGCCGAGGAAGCCCGCTTCCATGCCCTGGCCGCCGAGCTGCGTTGCGTGATGTGCCAGAACCAGTCGCTGGCCGAATCCAACGCCCAGATCGCCCACGACCTGCGCCGCGAAGTGCTGGCGCTGATGCGCCAGGGCAAGGACGACCGCGCGATCAAGCAGTTCCTGGTCGCGCGCTACGGCGAGTTCGTGCTGTACCGCCCGCAGGTCGAATCCAAGACCTGGCTGCTGTGGTTCGGCCCGGCCCTGGTGCTGCTGGCCGGCGGCGCCGCGCTGGCGGTCATCGTGCGCGGCCGCGCGCGCGCCGCGTCGGCCGAGCGCCCGGGCGCCGACGACCAAGACGACAACGAGGAATGGTGATGACCGCGTTCGTACTGGCCAGCGCCGCGCTGGTCCTGCTGGTGCTCGCCTATGTGCTGCGACCGCTGTGGCGGGCCAAACCGGTCGCCGCGGCCGGCGTGTTCGTCGGATTGGCCGCGATCACCGGTCTGACCTACGCCCTGATCGGCACCCCCGACGCGCTCAACCCGGCCCGCCGCGATCCGCCCGCGACCGCGCAGGATGCGATCGCCCAGCTCGAAGCGCAGTTGGAACGCGAACCCAATCGCATCGACGGCTGGCGCCTGCTCGCGCGCGCCTACGCCGAGGCCGGGCGCCTGGACAAGGCGCGCGCGGCGATCGCGCGCGCGCTCAAGCTGGCGCCCGAGGATCCCGATCTGCTGGTGGAAAGCGCGGAGATCAGCGCGCTGGCCACCGACGGCCGCAAGTTCGATCCGGCCGCGGTCGCCTCGCTGCGGCGCGCGCTGGATATCCAGCCCATGCACCAGCGCGCGCGCTGGTTCCTCGGCATCTCGCTGCGCCAATCCGACCAGCCGGCCGAGGCCGCACGCACCTGGGAGCCGCTGCTGGCCGTGGTCGATCCGCGCACCGCCGCCAGCCTGCGCGAGCAGATCGACGCCGCCCGCAAGGACGCCGGTCAGCCGCCGCTGCCCGCGCCGCCCGCCGCGGCTTCCGCCGGCGGACTTAAAATCCGCGTCGCTTTGGCGCCCGCGCTGGCCGCGAAGCTGCCCGCCGACGCCAGCCTGTTCGTGCTCGCGCGCCAGCCCGACGGCCCGCCGATGCCCGTCGCGGTCGAAAAGCTGCGGGCCAAGGATTTCCCGGTCGAGGTGGTGCTGGACGACGGCGACAGCCCGATGCCGACGTTGAAGCTGTCGCAGTTGCAGCAAGTGGCCGTACTCGCGCGCGTATCCGCTTCCGGCCAGGCGATCGCCCAGAGCGGCGACCTCGCCTCCAAGCCGCAGACCGTGCGCACCGACAGCAAGAGCACGCTCGAGATCACCATCGACCAGGTCGTTCCATAAAGCCTGCCGCCAGCCCCTCTCCCGCGCGGGCGGGCGCGCCTGCGAACGCCCGGCGCGGGCCGTTTGGGCCGGGACAGGGATTGGGGTGAGGGCCGGCGCAAGCGAAAGGCGCGAACATCGCGCCGCCATCCCAAGCGACTCGCGCCCTCGCAGCGCGTGGTACGCGCTACGGCATGCCCCCATTCCCACCCGCGCCTTACCCCCGCCGCCCCACCCAGGCAAAATGGTCCCCCTAGCGCCGGCGCCGCACGCAGCGCGCCGCGCCCGCAACCAGGAAGGCAGCAACCCGGCATGACCGAATTCATTCCGCCCGGCACCCGCTATTTCGCCCTGCCCGACGGCTTCCCGATGAAGCGCGGCGGCCGCCTCGACGGCGCCCGCGTCGCCTACGAAACCTGGGGCGAACCCAACGCCGCGCGCGACAACGCGGTGCTGATCGTCACCGGCCTCTCGCCCGACGCCCACGCCGCGGCCAACGCCGACAACCCCGAACCGGGCTGGTGGGAGGCCATGCTAGGCCCCGGCAAGCCGATCGACAGCGAGCGCTGGTTCGTGATCTGCGTGAACTCGCTGGGCAGTTGCAAGGGCTCGACCGGCCCGGCCTCGATCAACCCGGCCACCCGCGAACCCTACCGCCTGGACTTCCCCGAGCTGTCGGTCGAGGACGGCGCCGACGCCGCCGCCGTGGTGGTACGCGGCTTGGGCATCGAGCGCCTGGCCTGCGTGATCGGCAACTCCATGGGCGGCATGACCGCGCTGGCGCTGCTGATCCGCCACCCCGGCATCGCCCGCAGCCACATCAACATCTCCGGCGCCGCGCGCGCGCTGCCGTTCTCGATCGCGATCCGCTCGCTGCAGCGCGAGGCGATCCGCCTGGATCCGCACTGGTACCAGGGCCGCTACGACGAACGCAGCTACCCCGAAGCCGGCATGCGCATGGCGCGCAAGCTGGGCGTGATCACCTACCGCTCGGCGCTGGAATGGGACGGCCGCTTCGGCCGCGTGCGCCTGGACTCCGACCGCGCCGACGAAGAGCCCTTCGGCCTGGAGTTCGAGGTCGAAAGCTATCTCGAAGGCCACGCCCGCCGTTTCGTGCGTCGCTTCGACCCCAACTGCTATCTCTACCTCAGCCGCTCCATGGACTGGTTCGACCTGGGCGACTACGCGCGCGGCGCCGACGACGCCGGCCCGGCCGACACCCGCGCCGGCCTGGCCAAGATCCGCATCGAGCAGGCCCTGGCGATCGGCGTGCGCACCGACATCCTGTTCCCGCTGCAGCAGCAGGAGGAGATCGCCGACGGCCTGCGCGCCGGCGGCGCCGACGCGCGCTTCCTGCCGCTGGAATCGCCGCAGGGCCACGATGCCTTCCTGGTCGATATCGGCCGCTTCGGACCGGCGGTGGCGGGCTTTCTCGCCCAGTTGTGACGCCCACCGGTCCGGGGCCGCGCCGTCACGTGCCGGCGTGCCCGCGACCCGCTAGAATGGTTATATGGACATAACCCGATGTCATCAGGCCGAGGTCCTTCCGGATCTCGACTTCCCCGGCCACGACAAGCTGGTCGCGGCCATCGACGACGCCGTCAACGCCGGCGACGAACATGCGGTCACCTCGGCGCTGCGCAATACGCTGTGCCGGATGATCCGCGACCGCGACGTGCAACTGCCCGATTGCGTGTTCGACGCCATCGACGACCACTACGCGCGCCGCGAGATCTACCGCAGCCCGCGCCTGGGTTACAGCGTGGTCGCCATGACCTGGGGCCCGGGCCAGGGCACGCCGGTGCACGACCACTGCGGCCTGTGGTGCGTGGAAGGCGTCTGGGACGGCGAACTGGAAATCACCCAGTTCGAACTGCTGGAGCGCAACGGCGACAACTTCCGCTTCCGCGCCGCCGGCGGTATGCACGCCGGCCCCGGCAGCGCCGGCAGCCTGATCCCGCCGCACGAGTACCACACAATCCGCAACGCCAGCGGCGACAACGTCGCCGTCTCGCTGCACATCTACAAGGCGCCGATGGAAGCCTGCTCGATGTTCGTGCCGCACGAAGGCGAATGGTTTACACGCGTCGACAAGACCCTCAAGACCGACGAAGCGGCCTGATCGGCCGCACCGTAGCGCATGCCTCCTGTGGGAGCGACGTGAGTCGCGATTGAACCCCACACCACGCGCTGGCCCCATCGCAGCGACGTCGTTCCCACACGGACCACGTCGCTAGCTCATCGCACGCATTGATCGTTCCGAGGCCGACCTGCGGATTCGCGCGCGGCTACCCGTGCCGCAGGGCGGGCCCACACCTACAATCCCCTCTCCCGCCACAACAGCCGAGCGCCCCATGCTGACCGACCTGTTGCTAGCCGCCCTGCACCACCTGCTGGTGTTCGCCCTGATCGCCATGCTGGTCGCCGAATCGACCCTGCTGCGCGGCCCGCTCGACGCCACCGCCCTCAATCGCGTGGCCCGCATCGACGCCGGCTACGGCGCCGCCGCCGGCCTGCTGCTGGTCGCGGGCCTGCTGCGCGTGTTCTACGGGGTCAAGGGCAGCGAGTTCTACCTGCACAACCCCTGGTTTCACGCCAAGCTCGGCGCCTACGTCCTGATCGGCCTGCTCTCGCTGCTGCCGACCCTGCGCTTCCTGCGCTGGCGCAAGGCCCTGAGCGCCAACCCGGCCTTCCTGCCCGACCCCGCCGACGTCGCCCGCCAGCGCGGCGTGATCCGCTTCGAGCTGATCCTGATCGCCGCGATCCTGGTCCTGGCCGCCGCGATGGCCCGCTACGGCGGCTTCTGAGCGCCACCGCCCCAGAACAGGCAGACCACGGGCGCCGACCTCGGCTATACTGCGCGCCCGCTGCCGGAGTGGCGGAATCGGTAGACGCAGCGGACTCAAAATCCGCCGCCCTTAAAAGCGTGTGGGTTCGAGTCCCACCTCCGGCACCAGAAAAAGCCCGCCGAAGCGGGCTTTTTCGCGTCTGCGGCCTGACTTGGCGCCGCGAGGCCCTCGATCACAGCAGCGCCGCAATCTCGCGCGTCATCGCTTCGAACAGGCCCAGGTTGCCCCAACGGTTGGCGACCACCGCGATGTGACTGCTCCCGATCACCGCTGCGCGGGGAGGCGACTCCGTCGCATGCCATGGCGATCCGCCAGCCAGGCCGAAGATCAATACGGCTTCGATGAGCGAACTCGCAAAGAGCGGCTCGTCAAGGTCGCAACATCGCTCGATTGAAATACGTCGCCTGCTCGAACTCGGCGACGTTCACGGCGATGCGGGGAAGTAGCGGAAACAGCTGGGCCAGCTCGCTGACGATGGCCTGCGACAGGGCAGCGCGCTGCTCGACGCTGCGCCCCTGCATGATCCAGGCGAAGGTGTGGATGAAATCCTCACGTCCCCCGCCGACGGCGTAAGTCGCGAAGGGATGGACGCGGATCTTGATGTCCGATTCCTCGAACAGCCCCGATGAAGTCACCGCCCGGTGCAGGCGGGCGATGATCGACTCCTCATCGTGAATCCGAAGTAGCTCCTGAGAACAGTCGACTACGAAGTGCGGCATGCTGGCTCCATCGGTTGATGCGGGGATCGGAGATGCGAGCGCCCCGGAACGCAAGTGCGGGAGGCTTCAATCGAGCCTGCGCCACACGGAAATCGGGATGCTGCCGTCCGCGCGGCGCGGCACTTGGTAACGCAGCTCGGCGCCGTCGAACCGGTACTGGCGCTTCTGGATCGTGCCTTCCCAGTTGGGAAAGGACGAACCCTCGATCGAGAACACCAGCACCCCTGCCCCGGGCTCGATCGTCATCGTCCCGTAGTGGGTACTGCTACCCATGACCGCGGACCGGAATTCATCGACGCCGCCATCGGTCTTGCTGTCGCTTGCGAAACGCAGGCGTTCGGACTTGAAGATCTGCAGCGAGTACCGCCCCTTGCCATCGACGACGAGTCGGCCCTTCGGGTTCTCGCCGTAGTCCCGTACGGTCTCGCCATCGGGCAGGACCTTGTCCGCGGCAACCAGGGTCCAGGTGCCCTGCAATGGGAACGCGCCGGTTGGCATTTGCGCGTCGCGCGCGGCCAGCCCCGTCAGCATTGCGACCAGTGCGCCGGTCAGTGTTTTCATCGCGGTGAGTCCTTAGGCGGGATCGAAGGCCCATCCTAGGCCGCTTGATAGATATGAAAAATACATCTAAAAATATATCTATCATTTCAAAAACGAATCTATCCCGATGAAGGCGATGGACGTGGACGCGGTTAGGGCTTTCCTGCTGGCGGCCGACCTGCAGAGTTTCACCCGCGCCGCCGAGGTGCTGGGCACCACCCAGTCCGCCGTCAGCATCAAGCTGCGGCGTCTGGAAGAGCAGCTCGGCCGCCGCTTGCTGGAACGCACGCCGCGGCAGGTACGCCTGTCGGCCGAGGGGCTGGCGTTTCTGGGCGTGGCGCGCGAACTGGTGTCGTCGCACGACCGCGCGGCCACCGCCTTCGAGACCGAGCCGCGGCGCTTGGCGATCGGCATCAACCAGCAACTGGTCGGCAGCCAACTCCCGTCTCTGCTGCGACAGATGCGCAATCACGATCCGCATCTGCTGGTGGAAATGCGCATCGCCGGCACAAACGAACTCATGCAGGGCCTGGACCAGGGGGAACTCGACGCCGTGCTGGTACTGCGCCCCGAAGATCGCGGCAAGCGGGGCAAGGCGGCGTTCGCGGAATCCTTCTCGTGGTTCGCGGCGGCCGGCTGGGAGCCGCATGCTGGACAGCCGTTGCCGCTGGCGACGCAAGGCGAATCCTGCCGGGTCCGCATCGAGGCGGTGCGCGCGCTGGACCGGGCCGGTATCGAATGGCGCGAAGTCTTCGTAGGCAGGGGCGCCGCGATCCTGGGAGCCGCAGCCGTCGCCGGCCTCGCGGTGGCGGTACTGGCACGGCGCGCGGCCCCGCCAGGCACGATCGACGTCGGCGCGCTGCTGTCGCTGCCGCCGATTCGCCCGCAAGACGTGATGCTCTACAGCAACCTCAGCGACCGCCGAACGCGAGACGCTTTGCGCATCCTCGCGCTGGCATTCCAGTGAAAGGCCTCGATCCATCGAGGAGCCGCCCATAGCGCAAGCATTCGCCGCTCTCGATCGGAGGATGGCCCCTGCTGAATCGGCGTGATCGGCCCCACCCCTCGCCATCGCAGGCGGGCGGCCATGACCATGGCCCGAAAAAACTTCCGATTCCGTCAGCAAATATCAAGTAGCACAAATTGTGCACAAAAAAGATGTGTTGTTTCCACATAGGATGCCGTCCCGATCCGCGACTCGCAGGCAGCGTCCCATAGCATGGAAAAGAGCATCTACGACGCGTCCTCCTATCCGATCCAAGTGTCGAACGGCCGGGACATCGGCGCGGGGCACACCCGTGGCTGCTGGCTGGAGTTCTCCGATCTGGCGAACAAGGACCTGGGTAGCGACCCGATCTTCCAGCGCGCCTTGCGCGCCGCCACCGCGCGCGGGACCTTGGTGTCCACTAACAAGCTGGCCAATCTGTACTTGATCCTGCGCTACGCCATGCCCGATCCGCAGGCGCATGTCTTCGAGTTCGGCAGCTACATGGGCGGCTCGGCGGTGTTCATGGCCACCGCGCTGAAACTGCTGAAACGCGGCTCGCGGGTGTTCGCGTTCGATACCTTCGAAGGCATGCCGGAAACCGATCCGGTCCGCGACTTGCATCGCCAGGGCGATTTCGCCGACACCAAGTTCGACGGCCTGCTGAGCTACATCCGCGACAACGAGCTGCAAACGCATCTGTCGCTGGTCAAGGGCCGCTTCGACGAAACCCTGCCGGGCGTGCTCGCCGAGCAAAGCCAGGCGCCTGGCCTGTTGCATGTCGATTGCGACATCTACGAGCCGATCAAATACGTGATCCGCGCCTGCCTACCTCACTTGGGCCCGGGCAGTCACATCGTGTTCGACGATCCGCTGCACGGCTCCTGCCTGGGCGCGTTCGACGCCGTCCAGGAGCTGTTGATCCGCGAGCTGAACCTGACCGCGGAACAGGCCTATCCGCATCTGGTGTTCCGCTACCCGAGCCTGCCGGACGCCTGAGCCGATCGCACGCGATTGGCATCATTTATGTGACCCCATTCGCGTTCCCCCGTCACTTCCAAACCGGATACTGCTGGACAAAGGGGACGTCCCAGGGAATCCGTCATGAATCGCAAAGCCAGGCGCGAACGGGCGTTGGCGCAGTCGCACCTGTTCCGTCGCTACGGAAAGGGGCGTTGGATCCGACCGCAGCGCTTCGAGAACTCGGCGCGCGCGCAGGAGCTGCAGGAGGCGGCGACCGCTGCGGCGCAACCGGTCGAGGCGAACTGGAATACGGACACGCCGCAGATGGCCGGCGGGCCGACCACATCGCGCGATTCGCAGGCGCAGTTGCTCACCCTCGCCCGCCCCAGTCTGGCGATCCGCGCGCTCAACAACCTGAGCTATGGCGTCACGCCGAGCTCGCTGGCGGAATTCAACGGCTTGGGCTCCAACGACGCCCAGCGCCTGCAGAACTACATCGACTGGCAGTTGGACTGGACCGCGATCGACGACAGCGCGATCGATACGCGCCTGAACGCGGCCGGCTACACCACGCTGGGCAAGTCGCTGACCCAGCTGTGGGCCGATCACGTCGTGCCCGACCCCGCCTACGACGTGCGCATGCGCCCGGCCTGGGAAATCCAGCGCGCGGCCTTCGTGCGCGCCACTTATTCGAAGCGGCAGCTGCGCGAGGTGATGGTCAACTTCTGGCACGACCATTTCAACGTCACCGCCAACGATTTCGCGTCCGGTCCGGTGTACGTGCACTACGACCGCGACGTGCTGCGCAAGTCGGCGTTCGGCAATTTCCGGGTCATGCTCGAAGACGTGGCCTGCAGTCCGTCGATGTTGTTCTACCTCGACAACGTGTCCAACAGCCGCTCCGGCCCGAACGAGAACTGGGCGCGCGAATTGCTGGAGCTGCACACCCTGGGCGCCGGCCGCTACCTGGGCTTCACCGATCCCTTCATGGTGCCGCCGGATCCGGAGGACGCCGCCTATCCGTCGGGCTACACCGACATCGACGTCTACGAGACCGCCTCGGCGTTCACCGGCTGGAGCCTGAAGAACGCGCACTGGCAGTACCCGACCGAAAACGACGGCAGCTTCGTCTATCGCCAGGCCTGGCACGATGCGGGTCCGAAGTTCGTGCTCGGCCGGCTGCTCAATCCCGAACAACCAGCGATGAAGGACGGGCGCGACGTGCTGGATCGTCTGGCCAGCCATCCCGGCGTCGCACGCTTCGTCTGCGCCAAGCTGGTGCGCCGCTTCGTCAACGATACGCCGCCGCCGGCGCTGGTCGCATCGGCCGCGGCGGTGTTTCGTCAGCACTGGCAGAGCCCGAACCAGATCGAACACGTGCTGCGCCACATCCTCAACTCCAGCGCATTCAGCAGTGCCTGGGGCCAGAAGAACCGGCGCCCGTTCGAGGCCATCGTCGCGGCGATGCGCGCGGCCGGCAGCGATTGGACCCTGCGGCCCGCGCACAGCAAGTCCGAGGACTTCCTGTACCGCTTCGGCTTCACCGGCCACGCGCCCTACGACTGGCCGGCGCCCAACGGTTATCCCGACACCGGCCTGGCCTGGTCGGGAGCGGGCAGCTACGCCACCACCTGGAAGATGCTCAACTGGCTGACCGAAACCAGCGAGGCCAGTGTGCCGTTGCTGCCGGTGCTGCAGCTCAGCCGCAGCGAGGTCGCCAGCTGGACCGCACCCAACCTGGTCGACTACTGGTGCCGGCGTCTGCTCGGCTATCTGCCCGACGCCGCGCGGCGCCAGACCCTGATCGCGTTCATGGCCCAGAACGGCGACCCCGCCAGCTACGTCATCACCGATACGGACACCTGGTCCGGCACCGACCTCAAGCGCCACTACAACCAGCAACGCCTGCGCAGCATGGTGTCGCTGGTGTTGATGACGCCCGAATTCCTGAGCCGCTGAGGAGCACGCCATGTCTTCGATCACCCTCAGCCGTCGCGGTTTCCTCAAGGCCTGCGCCGCCACCGCCGCGGTCGGCGCGGTCGGTCCCACCCTGCTGTTCTCCAGCCCCGCCGAAGCCGCCGCGAACGCGCACGACACCGTGGTGTTCCTGTTCCTGCGCGGCGGCATGGACGGTCTCAACCTGGTCGTGCCGGTCGACGGCAGCGATCGCGGTTTCTACGAGCAGGCGCGCCCTGCGCTGCAGATCGCCACCAGCGGCACCTACGGCGCCCTGCCCCTGACCCTGGCCGGCGGCGCGGGCACCGGCTTCGGCCTGCATCCGTCGGCGACCGGGCTGCGCGATATCTGGAACAGCGGTCAGCTCGCGATCGTGCACGCCTGCGGCTTGCTGACCTCGGTCACGCGCAGCCATTTCGACGCCCAGTTGTCGATCGACCTGGGCACGCCCGGCCAAGGCGGCGGCGTGGGCTGGCTGGCGCGCGCGATGAACAGCCAACCCGGCGTCAGCGGCGCCGAGGCCATGCCCGCGCTGGCGGTGAACAACCGCCAGCCGGCCAATCTCAACGGCACCACGCGCGCGCTGACCATGGGGCGGCCGTCGGATTTCGCGCTCGATGCCGGGGCCTGGCAGTGGCAGAAGACGCGCTCGGATTCGCCCGTGGGCCTGCGCGGCGTCAACGAAACCCTGGCTTCGTTGTGGAACGGCAACACCGGCTTGGAATACGGCGGCCAGCGCGCCGACGGTTCGCTGCGCGTGATCGCCCAGCAAAGCTACGCCGCGTTGCCGGCGAATTGGCCGACCGGCAATTTCGCCGAGCAGCTGTGGACGATCGCACAGTCGATCCGCTTCAACCTCGGCCTGCGCTACGCCACCCTCGACCTCGGCGGCTGGGATACGCACGACGGCCAAGGCAGCGCCGGCACCGGCTATCACTACTACCAGAACAAGATCGCCGAACTGTCGGCGGCGCTGGCCGCGTTCCACAACGAACTGGCCGCCAGCGGCCACCTGTCGCGCGTGACCACGGTGGTGCAATCCGAGTTCGGCCGACGCGTGCGCGAGAACGCTAACCGCGGCACCGATCACGGCTACGGCAACCCCGTGATGGTGTTGGGCGGCGCGGTCAACGGCCGTCGCTTCTACGGCCAGTGGCCGAGCCTGAACCCGGAAACCCTGTCGGCCTATTACGGCGACGTGCCGGTGACCACCGACCACCGACGCGTGCTGTCGGAAATCCTGGTCCGGCGCATGGGCAACAATCAGCTCAGCACGGTGTTCCCGGGTTACAGCGGCTACACGCCCCTGGGCATCGTCCAGGGCAGCGACCTGGCCGTGCAGGGCGCCGGCATGAGCATGGCCGCGCAACCCGCGCTGGCGCGGCAGGAGGCGCCCGACGCGCTGCCGCAATCGAACCGCCGTCGCGATTATCTCGCGCGTCTGTTGAACGATCCGCGCATCGTGCGCCATCGCTGAGCGCGACCCGGGCGCGGCCCTGCCGCGTCCGGGGTAGCATGTCGCATGTGCCTGATCGCCCTGTCCTGGCGTAGCCATCCGCGCTACCCGCTCGCCCTGATCGCCAACCGCGACGAATCGCACGCGCGCGCCGCCGCCGCGGCCGGCCCCGATCCCGAAGCGCCCGACGTTTACGGCGGCCGCGACCTGGTCCAGGGCGGCGGTTGGCTGATGGTGTCCACGCGCGGCCGCCTGGCCGCGGTCACCAACGTGCGCGCCGGTCTCGCCGCCGATGCCGCGCCGCGTTCGCGCGGCGCCCTGGTGCGCGGCTTCGTGCGCGGCAGCGTATCGGCGCAAGCCACGCTGGCGACGGTGCGCGAACAGGCGCCCGACTACGGCCGTTTCAATCTGGTGCTATGGGACGGCGAATCGCTGGCCTTCGCCAGCAATTATCCGCAGTACGCCGAGCACCCGATCGCGCCCGGCATGCACGCCATGTCGAACGGCGCCTTCGACGCGCAATGGCCCAAGAGCGGCCACGCCACGCGCGCCTTGTCGAATTGGTTGGCCTCGCCCGCCTCCGAACGCGACAGCCCCGACACGGAGGCCTTGCGGCCCTTGTTCGCCGCCCTCGCCGACACCACGCCCGCACCGGACGCCGAACTGCCGGATACCGGCGTCGGCCTGGAACTGGAACGCGTGCTGTCGCCACCGTTCGTACGCGGCGAACGCTACGGCACGCGCTGCAGCACCATCGTCCTGGTGGGCGCGGATTCGATCGTATTCGTCGAACGTCGCTACGGCCCCGACGCCGCACCCGGCGGCGAGACCGCGACGGTATTGCCGCTGCGCCGTTGAACGATCGCCTCCCCACTCGCTACCCGCTTCCTATGGGAGCGGCGTGAGCCGCGAGTACTTCACCGCATACGCTTTCGTCGCGATACGTCATCCCACTATCGCGGCCGATGCCGATCCCACAGAAGCAGGCTGCGCCGTAGCCGTCGAGCCGCAAATGAGAAGGCCCAGGCTTCGAGGTTTCCCTCGGGTGGCTGGGCCTTCCGTGTCGGAGCGGTTGCATCGGACTCGCGTCCGTAGATTTTTCTCCGACGCCGCGATCCTAAACGCGGCGCCGTTAGGCCGCGGTCAAATTTCCGTGATGCGCGCGTGCTACGCGCCCCAGGGCCACCAGCCGCGCCCGGTCTGGGCGTAGCGGTCGGCCGCGCGTTCGAAGGGGTTGCGCACGCTGACTCCGCCGCACAGCAGGTACAGCGGCAGAAACAGCGCGCCCAGCACCATGTACTGGTAGACATGCGCGCGCTCGTGGTCGGCGAGCTGGATCTCGGCTTCGTCGCCATGGCCGGCGCGATGGGCGTAGGTCGCGCAGGGCGAATCCAGACTGTCGCCGGTATGCAGGATCACATTGCCCAGGGTGATCGCGCCGCCCGGCCCCCAGGGCCAGCGGTGGAACACCAGCGCCAAATCGCGCCGGCGCAGATGCACGTGCGCGCCGCGCGCCATGCCGACCGCGCCGGCGATCAGGCCGAGCAGGCTCACCGGCGACGCCCAGACGATGCCGAGCGCGCGCCCGGCGCTGCGCAGCAACGGGCTCAGGCGCTGCCCTCTTCCGGCATCAGCAGCCATAGGATCAGGTAGACCAGGATGCCGGGGAACGCGACCGACGCGATCGACACGATCACGTAGATCGCGCGCAGCAGGGTCGGGTTCCAGCCGAAGCGCCGGGCGATGCCGCCGACGACGCCGGCGATCATGCGGTCGTGACGCGAACGGACGAAGGGTCGCGATGCTTGGCTCATGCGGCTGCTCCTGGCGGCGACGCCCGCAGTTTAGCGCCTCAGCGCGAAGGCGGCGTGGCGGCCGGTTTGGCGCGAATTTCGTTCAGGCGCGCGCGCAGCCAGGTCGCCGACAGCGTCGCCGCGGCGGTGCCGCAGCGGATCTGGTAGGCGCGGCCGCTCATGCTGCTTTCGCTGGCGGCGCGCTCGATGAACTGCTCGGCGCTGGCGACCAGGTCGCGCTTGCGCAGGTAGGCGTACTTCTTGCGCAGGTGGGCTTGGGCCTGAGCGGCGTCGTACCAGCTGCCGTTGCGCTGGAACTGGCAGCCCGAACGCGCCAGGGTCGCGATCAGCTGTTCGATCTCGCGTTCGGCCTGGGGCGGCGGTGCGGCGTGAGCGGTCGAGGCGACGGCCAGCAACGGCAACAATAAGGCGGCGAGGCGTGAGTTCATGCGGGTATTACAACCCACGCACCCAGGGACCGATCACGTTCGCCCAGATCGCATAGCCCTTTTCGTTCATGTGCAGGCGGTCGGCCACGAACAAGTCCTCGCGCGGCTGGGCCTTGGCATCGAGCATGGGGGTGTAGACGTCCAGATAGGCGACTTGGTCGCGGGCGGCGTAGTCGCGGATCAGCAGGTTGGCGGTGCGCACCTGCGGCAGCAGATGCGCGCGCACCGGACTGGGTTTGATCGAGACGAAGGCGATCGGCAGGCCAGGCTGGGCCGCGCGCACGCGCTGGACGAAGGCCGCGAAATCCTGGGCGACCTCTTGCGGCGTGCGCCCTTCCTGCAGGTCGTTGTCGCCGGCGTAGAACACCACCGCGCGAGGCTGGTACGGGGTCACGATGCGGTCGGCGTAGTGGACCGAGTCGTACACGCGCGAACCGCCGTAACCGCGGTTGATCGCGACGATGCCGGGCAGGTCCTCGTGCAGCGTGGTCCACAGGCGGAACGAGGAACTGCCGACGAACACCACCGCGCCCGGCATGCGGCGCACGCGGCTGTCCTCGGCTTCGAAAGCGGCGATGTCGGGTTCGAAACGGGCCCAATCGTTGGGCGCGGCAGGTGTCGCGGGTGCGGGCGTTGCCGGCGCGGGTGCGCTCGCGGCGGCGGCCGGAGCGGTAGCGCGGCAGGCGGCGAGCAGGATCAGCAGCAGCGGGACTAGCAGACGGCGCATACGCGGGCGGCTCTCGACGGACCAGGGCCTAGCCTAGCGTGCCGCGGCGATGATGTGGCGCGCGTAGGCGGGGCGCGGCTGCGGCGGGGGTTAAAAGCAAATCCCCCTCAATCCCCCTTTTTCAAAGGGGGAGGAGCAGCGGCTGTTGGGATGGTGCGGCGCTCCTAAGCGGTGCGCCGCTTCGTCAACGTTGCTGGTGGGGTTGGCGAGCTATCGGTGGCGCGGCTGCGGCGGGGCTAAAGCAAATTCCCCTCAATCCCCCTTTTTCAAAGGGGGAGGCAAGGTGGGTCAGCGCGAGCGCTGCTCCAGCCAATCGTGGATCGCGCTGGGCACTTCGCGCTGGGCGCGGCTGGAGACGTAGATGCCGATGTGGCCGCCCTTGAACGAGAGCTCGGTGTAGTCGGTGGTGCCGACCAACCCGCGCAGCGCCCGCGAGGCGTCCGGCGGGACCAGGTGGTCCTGCTCGGCGTAGATGTTCAGCACCGGCATGTCCAGATAGCCCAGGTCGACCGCGCGTCCGCCGATGTCGATGCCGCCCTTGACGAAGCCGTTGCCCTGGTAGAACTGCTTGATGAATTGGCGGAAGGCTTCGCCGGCCTGGTCCGGCGAGTCGAAGATCCACTTCTCCATGCGCAGGAAATCCTCCAGCGCCCTCTTGTCGTCGAGGATATCGACCAGCCCCACGTACTTCTGCACGAACAGCCGCCAGGGCTTGAGCGTGAGGTAGCACCAGTTCATCAAGTCGGCCGGCACATTGCCCAGGGTGTCGACGAACTGATCGACGTCGAGATTGCGGGTCCAGTTCGACAGCATGTTGTCGCTGGTGTGGAAATCCACCGGCGTGACCATGGCGATGAAGTTGCGGACCTTATTCGGATTCAGCGCCGCGTAACACAGCGAGAATGCGCCGCCCTGGCAGATGCCGAGCAGGTTGATCGAATCCATGCGGTAGGCGCCGCGCAGGTAGTCCACCGCGCCGCCGAGGAAGCGCTGGATGTAGTCCTCGAGCTCGAGGTAGCGGTCGGAACGGTCCGGATAGCCCCAGTCGAGGATGTACACGTCCTCGCCGCGTTCCAGCAGGCCGCGCACGATCGATTTGTCCGACTGCAGATCGACCATGTAAGGCCGATTGACCAGAGCGTAGGCGATCAGCAGCGGCACCATGGCGGTGGGCGCGGTCTCGCCGCGGTAGCGGTACAGCGCGACCTTGCCGTCGCGCCAGACTTCTTCCTTGCGGGTCGCGCCGTATTCGACGTCGTCGAGTTCGCGCAGCGTGTCCAGGCCCGCGCGTAGCTTGGCCTGGGTGCGCATCGCTTCCTGCGCCAGCGATTCGGGAGTGAACTGGATGGGGCCGGTCATGTCAGCGCGCTCCCTTGCCTGGCTTGCTCAATTTGGTCGGCTTGCTGGCCTGCTTGGCGGCGGCCTTGGTCGCGACCGGGCGCGTCGGCGGTTGCGGGCGCGCGATCGCGGATTTCTTGGCGGCCGCCTTCTTGGCACTGGCCGGTTTCGCGGCGGCCGGCTTCCGCGCAGGCGCGGGCTTAGCCGGCGTGGCGTCGTTGGCCGCCGGCTCGCTCGTGCGCGGCACCGCGCGCGCGGGCGCGGCCTGGATGGCGTCGCGCAGTCGGCGCACTTCGCGTTCCAACTGCACGATCTTGCGGTGCGCAGCGTCGATCTCGGTGCGGGTGGGAATACCGAAGCTGCCGGTCGCGTGCTCGACTTCGGTCTGGATCGCGCCGCGCAGCTTCATCTGCGAATTGACCAAGGCCGCGTAGGCATCGCGGAAACGCGGCGACAGCGCGATCTCGGCGTAGGCATCTTCGGCCGCGTCGATCCACAGATCGAACAAGGCACGCGCCGACTGCAACTGCCGGCCCGGCTCGCTGCGCTCGGCCAGCTTGTCCTCGAAACGCGCGAACGCGTTCTGCCCGGCTTCGGCCATCAGCGCGTTGTAAGCCTGGCTTTGCTGCTGGTAATTCGAATGCGCCAGCGCCAGCGCCTGCAAGCGCTCCTGATGCTCGCGCGCGAAACCGAACGCAGGCATCCCCAGCCAGGACTGGCCGTCGCGCTGCCACTGCTGCAGATAGGGCGCGGCCTGTTCGAGCCACTGCGAGAGATCGTTCTGGCCGGGGCCGCGCATGCTGCCGAACACGTCGGCGAAGGGATTGGCGCCGCTGCCGCCCAGCGCCTGCTTCCAGGCCTGGGCGACGTCGCCGGCCGAGGCGTCGCGGCCGGCGAACTGCGCGGCCAGTTGCTGCATCTGCCCGAACCAGCCGCGCGCCTGCGAATTGAAGCGCTCCAGCGCCTCGTTGGCCTCGCTGCGGCCGCCCTGGGCCAACTGCGACCACCACTGCACGGCCTCGTTCCAGCCCGGCGCGGTGGTCGCCGCCGGCGCCTGCGCGCCGCGCATCATTTCGCCCCAGGCGTTCCAGTACTGGCGCGCGACGGCGTCGAAGTCGCCTTGCCCGAAACCGTCCTGTCCAAAGCCGCCCGGCTTGAAACCGCCGCCGGAGCCGAATCCGTGATTGGCCATCGCATCCTCCAAGTTTGGTCCGATCATAACAACGCGATGTTGCGTCGCGTCAGCCTGTGCCGGGCGGCACAGGATCGGGCCGTTCCGTACCCGTGCGTGTGGGAGCTCGGGCGACGGAATCGCGCGCTCAGGGCTTGGGGATGCGCAGGGTCTTGCTGATCATCAGCGAACCCGACAGCGCGAACATCAGCACCAGCGGATGGAACTGCCACGGCCCCAGCTGGACCACGCCGAACCACAAGTCGTGGCCGATCGCGCCCTGCCAGGCCGCAACCGCCAGCACCACCACCAGCAGCAGGCTGGTCGGGATCGGCGTGCCTTCGAAATACTTGACCTTATCGTCGTCGCCCGCGAGCGCCTCGGCGGTGACGTTGTAGCGCGCCAGGCGGCTCACGCCGCAGCCGACGAAGTAGCTCAGCACCGCCCAGTCCCAGCCGCCCTGCAGGCCGCAGGCGTAGGCCAGCGCGGCCGGCGCGACGCCGAAGGAAATCACGTCGGCCAGCGAATCCAGTTCGCGGCCCAGCGTGGACGAGGATTTGCGCCAACGCGCGACCCGGCCGTCCAGGGCGTCGAAGATGAAGGCCAGCGGGATCAAGGCCATGCCGATCATCAGGTCGCGCACGCCGCCCTCCTGCAGGAAGCGCATCGCGGCGAAGATCGCGCCGGTGCCGCAGAAGGCGTTGGCGAGGGTGAACCAGTCCGCGAGATGAAAATCGCGGAGCATCGAAAAATGGCGCTTCATGCGGCGCTCCTGAGCCGGGCGCCGCGTGCGGCGATCGGTGATGGAAAGTCACAGCCTGCCAAGCCGGAGCTGCGCAGGCAAGCGCTTGACGGATGGCCGCCATCGGTTCAAGGCGCACCGCTACCGCGCGCGCGTCCCCGCCGGCGCGTGTCGCGGACGCCGATCGTCGCGACGATCCAACGCCCTAGCTTGCAGCGGCGCTTGCAGCGACGAGGTGATGGCGCGCGCGGGCGATCGCGATCCGGATCGCCTCTGCCTGCACGGCCTCGCCCCGACCTCGTCCGTCAGCGCGGTATCGCCAGATGAGCTGCCGATACCGGCTTGCCGGCGCCACGCGGCGTGGTGTCGATGATCGCGTCGGCCGGCAGCGGCGTGCCCGCGTCCAGGCGCGCGGACACACGGTCCAGCGCCTCGTACACGTAAGGCAGCAGCGGCAGATAACGCGCGCCGTAGTCGGGCAAGCCAAGGAAGGCGTCGAAGTGCTGCGCGTTGCGCACCTGCCAGTAACGCACCTCGCGCCCGGCCGCCTGGGCCTGGCGCACATAAGGCGCGCTGGTGAACGCCGGCGGGATCAGGCCGTCGTCGCGGCCGTGGATCACCAGCACCGGCAGGCCGGCGCGCGGCAGACCGGCGCGGGTTTCGGCCACGCCCTTGCGCACGCGCTCGGCGTCGGCGCCCTGCCCCTGCCACAAGCCGCGCAGGCACTGCAGGCCGGCGAAACTCGGATCGGGCAACTGCATGCGGCTGTCGACGATGGCCACGCCCGCGCCCGGCGGAATGCCGCTGGCGTCGGACCACCAGGCCGCGCGTTCGACCGCGGTGGCGGCACGCGCGCTGAAATCCGGATTCAGCACAGCGTAGGAATAACCGCAGGGATGCTCGCCGACCCGATAGCGCCCGTAGGCCGAAGCGTAGGCGACCGCGACCGCGCGCCACAGGTCGAAGCCCACCGACAGCGCGCCCGCGCGCAAGGCCTCGTCGGTCCAACCCTGGGCCTTGAGCTGCGCGTGCGCCGAGCGCGCCTGCGCGGCGGTATCGTTGCCCTCGACCAGACCGGCGGCCTTGAGCGAGGCGCAGCGCTGGGTCCACAGCGGCGCGACCTGCGCGGCCAGCGGCGGCTGCGGCAGCGGGCCCAGCGCGGGATCCAGCAGCGCGCAGGGCATCAGCAGCGCGGCCTCGGTGGTGTAGTCGTAAAGCGCGCGGCCGCCTTCGGCGAGCACGCTGGGTTCGCCGGCGACCACCGCATCCAACCAGTCGCCTTCCAGCTCGGCCGCGCGCAGCACCGCACCGCCGCCGTTGGAGACGCCGACCGCGATCACCCGCGTATTGGCGAAAGTGAACGGCGCCGATTGCGGCAGGGCCTCGTCCAGCGCCTGCAGCGCGAACTGCGCGGCTTGTTTGACGTGACGGCCCCAATCGGCCTCGGGATTGTCGGTGGAATGCGCATGCTTGAAGGCGATGCCGGTGGCGCCGACCGGCGCATCGGCCGGGAACGCCAGACCTGCGTCGCGCGCGCCGACCGTACCGTCGGCGCGCACGCCCTCGCCCGCGTCCAGATCGAAGTAGTCGGTGCCGGTGCCCTTGTCGGTGTAGGCGATCGCGCAGCCCTTGGGCAGGCCCCAGGCCGCGGCGACCGAGATCGCGCCGTAGATGCCGCGCGAGCCCGAGGACGCCGCCACCACCACGCAGCGCTTGCCGGCGTCGAACGCATCCGGCACCTGCACCAGCACGCGATGCGGCTTGCTCGCGCCGGGCACGGTCGCCAACGCGCTGAACTCGCGGCCGGGCACGGTCGCGGTGCTGCCGTAGAGCTCGCCGTAGCCGCCGCCGGGCGCGAGATCGGCGATACCGCGCCAGTTGGCCCAGATCGCGCGACGGCGCAGTTCGGCGACGCTGGGGGCTTCCGGACGGGCGAAGGCCGGCGGCGTCAGCGCGCGCAGGCCGGCCAAGCCGAGGCCGGCGGTGAGCAGGTCGTCGTCGCCGCGGTGCTCGCTGACGCGTTGCGCGGTGAACATCGGCGCGGACTCCTTGGCGACACGCGTACCGCCGCTGGCGCAGGCGGCGAGCACGAAGGGAATGACGAGCGCGGCGCAGGCCGCGGCGATACGCAGGGTGGGCGGATTCATCCCGCGAGCGTAGCAAGCCGCCGCCCTGCCCTCATCGTACTTTCGTACAGGCCCGCCCGTGTCCGCGCCTGGGTGCGCTAGGCTAGCGACGATGCCCACTTTGCTGATCGCCGACGACCACCCGCTGTTCCGCGCCGCCCTGCGCCAGGCCGCCGCCGATGCGGTGGCCGACACCCAGGTGCGCGAAACCGACACCCTGGACGGCGTGCTGGCCGCGCTGGACGCCGAGCCCGGCATCGACCTGGTCCTGCTGGACCTGCACATGCCGGGTAATCACGGCCTGGCCGGGCTGGCCGCGATCCGCGCCCAATACCCCGGCGTGGCGGTGGTGGTGGTGTCGGCCAACGACGATCCGCGCGTGGTGCGGCGCGCGCTCGACCATGGCGCGGCCGGCTATCTGCCCAAGAGCGCGGGCCTGGACGAATTGCGCGATGCGATCCGCGCCGTGCTGGCCTGCGAGCAATGGCTGCCGGCCTCGCTACGCGCGGCGGTCGCGCGCACCGACAGCGCCAGCGCCGACGCCGACCTGGCCGCGCGCCTGGCCAGCCTGTCGCCGCAGCAGTTCCGCGTGCTGACTCTCGTCGCCGATGGCCTGCTCAACAAACAGATCGCCGATCGCCTGGATGTGCAGGAACGCACGGTCAAGGCCCACCTGTCGGCGATATTCGACCGCCTGGGCGTGCGCAACCGCACCCAGGCCGGCGTGGTGCTGCGCGAGCTAGAACTCAGCGACCCGGCGCGACAGATCGCGGATTGAGCGTCAATCGTCTACGTTTTCCGCCGATGCCTGTGGGATCGGCGTAAGCCGCGATAGCGCTACCCCCTGACGCCGCGACCACGCACGCTCGACGTCGCATCTGCGCGCTCCACGCCAATGCGGGCGAATGCGATCTTCCGTCGTCGTCGAGGCTTCGCGATCGCGGCTTACGCCGCTCCCACATAAAGGGGAGCGGTGCCCGCGATGGGAGCGACGCCGATGGACGTCGCCCCCGGTGCACAGCCTGTGCTCGCGCCTGGATCAGCTAGCGCTCAGCCGCAAGCGCTGCGGCGCGCGGTACTCGCACTGAGTCCGTTTCGCCGTCTCGCAGCTGTGCTTATGCGTCTGCAAGCTCAGCGCCTTGGCGCCGCCGCCGGATCCGCAGTCGGCGAAACACGCCGCGCGTTCGGCCTCGCACGCGGCCGGCGATTCGCCGCTGGCCAGGCAGATGTTGTACAGGCGCACACAGATGCTCTGACACGACGCCTGCGCGGGCAAGGCCGAAAACAAGCCGACACCCAACGCCAGCGCAAGCGAAAACACGGAAGCCGTGGTCTTCATCGTTCCTCTCCTTTGAAACGCGAACCCCCTGCCCCTCGCACCCTACCCCGTGGCGCGCCGCAGGCAAAGCCGCTGCGCGCGCCGCACGCGATTCCTCGACGCAACGCAAGGAAATCCGCGCATTCACGCTGGCGCCGTTGCGCAGCGCATCATCGCGCCTGGCGCGGCTAGCCGATTTCCAACTCCCGCGCGGCCAGCATGCGATCCAGCACCGATTTCAGCGCCAGCGGCTTGAGCGGCTTGGTCAGCAGCGACAGGCCGGCCTCGTGCACCGCGCGACGCACCGACTCGCCGCTGTCGGCGCTGAGGATCAGGGTCGGCCGCGGCCCGAACGCGGCGCCCAGGCGCTCGGCCAGGGCGACGCCGGTGTCGCCGTCGTCGAGGTGGTAGTCGAACAGCCACAGCGAGGCCGGATCGTCGTTCATCGCGCGCTGCGCCTGCGCGCCATCGGATGCGGTCGCGACCTCGAAGCCCCAGCGCCGCAGCAGATCGGCCAGGGCCGCCAGCGCCTGCGCGTCGTTGTCGACCGCCAACACCCGCAAGCTGGTGCGGCCGCCGCGTGCGCGGTGCGCGCCCGCATGCGCGCCGCGCGCGGGCACGCGCGCCACCCGTACCGCGAACGCCGTGCCGCGACCGAGGTGGCTGCGCAAGCTGAGCGGCGCGTCCAGCAGCTGGGCGATGCGGTCGGCGATCGACAGGCCCAACCCTAGGCCCTGGCCGGGCGCGTCTTCGCCGCGCCGGAACTCCTCGAAAATCGCGGTCTGATGCTCCAGCGCGATGCCCGGGCCGGTGTCGTGGACTTCGATGCGCAGGTGCGCGCCGTCGCGGCGCACGCCCAGCAGCACGCTGCCCTGGATGGCGTAGCGCACCGCGTTGGCTAGGAAGTTCTGCAGCACGCGCCGCAGCAGCTGCGGGTCGCTGTGGATCCAGGCGTCGCTGGCGACGAAGCGGAAACGCAGCCCGCGCGCGGCCGCGATCGCGCCGAACTCGGAGGCCAGCGGTTCCAGCACCTCGGCCAGCGGAAATTCGCGCGGCTGCGGCAACAGGCCACCGGCTTGCAGGCGCGACATGTCGAGCAGGCCGGTGAGCAGATCGCCGGTGGAATCCAGCGCGCCGCTGATCTGGGCCACGGTCTCGCGCTGTTGCGCACCCTGCACCTGCTGCGACAGGGCGTCGGCGAACAGTTGCGCGGCATGCAGCGGCTGCATCAGGTCGTGGCCGATCGCGGCCAGGAAGCGGCTCTTGGCCTCGTTGGCGCGCTCGGCCTCGCCCTTGGCGATCTCCAGGTCGGCGGTGCGTTCGATCACGCGCTGCTCCAGGGTTTCGTTGGCCTGGATCAGCCCGGCCTCGGCGCGGCGGAACGCGGTGACGTCGGTGAAGGTGGCGACGAAGCCGCCGCCCGGCATGGGATTGCCGCGGATCTCGACGATGCTGCCGTCGGGCAGCACGCGCTCGGACAGGTGCGGCGTGCCCGCGCGCATGAACGCCAGCCGCCGCTCCAGGGCGCGCTCCAACTGGCCCTGCAAGGGCCGTCCCGATGGTGGCATGCGCTGCAGGGCCCAGCGCGACAGCTCGGCGATCGGGCGCCCGACTTGCAGCAGTTCGGGCGGGAAATCGAACAGCTCGGCGTAGCGCCGGTTCCAGGCTACCAGGCGCAGTTGCGCATCGACCACGCTGATGCCCTGGCTCATGTTCTGCAACGCGGCTTCCAGCACGCGCTGATTGAAGCGCAGGTCGGCCGAGGCCTCGCCGACGATGGCCGCGACCGTATCCAGGTCGCGGCCGGTGTCGCGGCGCGCGGCGTCCAGCAATACGCGCGCCGAGGCCGAGCCCAGCACCGCGGCCAGTTCGCGTTCGACCCGGTCCTCGATCTGCGCGGCCACCGCCTCGCCCGTGGGCACGCCTTGCAGCAATTGCGCGACGCGCTCGCGCGGCAGGAAACGCAGGCCGGTGTCGCGCAGGGTCTGCACGTCCAGGCCGCGCTGCGCGCGTCGCGGCGCCTCGCGCCTCCACGCCGCCGCGATCACCGTAGCCAGCGTGCCCACGAACAGGCTGGCGCCGACCGCGCGTCCCAGCCGGCTCCAGCCGGTGAGCCCGAACAGGCCGTCCGGCGACAACCAGGCGATTCCGAACGGCCCGGTGTCCAGCCAACCGGGGTTCGCGCCGCGCGCCGCCAGCATCATCGGCAGCAACAACACCCAGGCCCAGGCCGCGAAACCCAGCAGCACACCGATCACCGCCGCGCGCGGCGGCGTCTGCGGGCGCCAGACCGCGAAGCCCAAGGCCGGCGCCAGCGTCGCCAACGCCGAGAACGAGACCGCGCCGACGTCGGCCAGCGCCTCGCTGCCGGCGATCAGGCGGCTATACGCCCAGGCCAGCAGCATGATCGCCACGATGCCGCTGCGGCGCAGGGCCAGCACATGGCCGCGCAGATCGCTGCCGTCGTTGCGCGACCACAGGCCGCGCAGCAGGCCCGGCGCGAACCAGTGGTTGCCGATCATCAGGCTCAGGGTCAGCGTGCTGACCACGACCATGCCGGTGGCCGCGCTGAGTCCGCCGAGGAAGGCGAACAAGGCCAGGCCCTCGTGCCCCTGCGACAAGGGCAGCGCGAGCACGTACAGATCCGAGGGCACGCCGCTGCCGCCCAGCAGCGCCTGGCCCGCCTTGGCCAGCGGCAGCACCGGCAGCGCGATCAGCACCAGGTACAGCGGGAACTGCCAGCGCGCGGTGCGCACGTCGCGCTCGTCGCGGCATTCGACCACGCCGACGTGGAACTGGTGCGGCAGGATGAACATCGCCAACGCGCCCAGCAGCACCAGCGGCGCGAACCCGCCGGCCGGATCCGCCGGCGGCGGCGGCGCGGCCGCGGCGGTGGGCGCGTCCAGGCCGAACCAGACGAACAGGCCCAGCGACAGCATCGCCGCGAGCTTGAACACCGATTCGAACGCCATCGCCAGCACCAGGCCGCGGTTGTGTTCGGCGGCGCTGGCGCGGCGGGTGCCGAACAGCATCGCGAACAAGGCCATCGCCAATGCGACGTAGAGCGCGCTGTCCTGCCAGGCCGGCGACGCCGCCGCGTCGGGCGAACGCGTGGTCAGCATGGCGAAGCTCATCGCCACGGCCTTGAGCTGCAGCGCGATGTAGGGGATCAGACCGAGCGCGGCGATCAGGGTTACGGTCGCGGCCAGCCACGCGTCCTTGCCCAGGCGCGTGGCGATCAGGTCGGCCAGCGAGGTCGCGTTGGTTTCGCGCGCCAGCCGCACCAGCTTCATCATGAAGCCGACCGCGAGCGCGTACAGCAGGATCGATCCCAGGAAGGTCGGCGGCAGCGGCCAGCCGTAGCGCGCGGCCTGGGTCACGGTGCCGTAGAAGGTCCAGGAGGTGCAGTGCACCGCCAGCGACAGCGAATAGATATGCCGCCAGTGTCGCGCCAGCACCGTCGGCCGGCGCTCGGCGTAGAGCGCGGTGCCGAACATCAGCGCCAGCCAGGCCACGCTGGCCAGGGCGACGGCGGTGAGGCTCAGCATGGGCGGGCGCGCGACGGCATCGGGCGAGGATAACGTAGGCCGCGACCGGGACCGGAACGCGGCACGACGGCGATGCCACCCCGCTTGGGATGACGATCGCGGCTTAGGCTGCTCCCACAGAAAGCCGCATGAACGCGGCTTGCGCCGCTCCCACAGCAAGCCGGGCGAACGCGGCGTGCGCTGTTCCCACTGAAGGCTACACGGAGCGCGACTGCCGGACGAAGCCGGAGGCTCGCCTCCTGTGGGAGCGGCGTGAGCCGCGATCGGGCGCCCGGTCTCCCCAGACGGGCGCCCGACCGCGAACCACAGCCCTCACCTTGGCCTGCGACGGCGGCGCGGACGCATCCGCTCCGCCGTCGCCGCCGATCAGAAGTCGTAGCGCACCGACAGCGTGTACTGACGCGGCGCGCCGTAGAAGCCGGTGAACACGCCCAGCGCCGAG
Source organism: Lysobacter sp. Root916 (assembly GCF_001429785.1). Classification (GTDB taxonomy): domain Bacteria; phylum Pseudomonadota; class Gammaproteobacteria; order Xanthomonadales; family Xanthomonadaceae; genus Lysobacter. Next base: position 1,463,465 of record NZ_LMJF01000001.1, read on the forward strand.
TTCAAGCTGTAACCGGTGGTGCGGTATTCCTTGTCGGCCAGGTTGGTGCCCTGCAGCGACACCGTCCACGGACCGCCGCTCTTCCAGGTCACGCCGGCGTTGATCAGGCCGTAGCCGTCCTGGGTGATCGGCACCGCACCGGTGCGCACGATCTCGGTGGTCGCGACCACGTCGCTCTGGTAGCTGTAGCCCACGCGCGCGGCGAGGTTGCCGCCGCTGGACAGATCGGTGCGGTATTCGACGTTGAGCGCACCGGAGAACTCCGGCGCATTGGTGAATTCCTGTTCCTTGGCGATATTGACGCCGGCGTACAGGAACTCGTCGTACTTAGCATCCAGCCAGGCCAGGTTGCCGGAGATCAGCCAGTTCTGGTTCGGCAGCCACTGGTACTCGACTTCCAGGCCGTCGACCGTGCCCGAACCGGCGTTGGTGAAGTCGCCGAAGAAGGCATCGTTGCTGCCGTCGCCATTGCTGTCGTAGGCGGTGAACACCGACAGCTGGATGTCCTTGTACTTGTTATGGAAGTAGGCCAGGTTCAGGAACATGGTCTGGTCCAGGAACGACATCTTGCTGCCGATCTCGTAGCTGTCGACGACCTCGTCGTCGAACGGCTCGGCCGAGCGCGGCACCGCGGTGGCCTGGGCGCGGATGTTGTAGCCGCCGGACTTGAAGCCGCGCGTGGCCAGGCCGTACAGCAGGATGTCGGGCGTGAGCTGGTAGTCCAGCGAGACCTTGGGCGAGGTGTTCTTGAAGCCGATGCGCTTGTCGAAACTGGCCGCGACCAGGCCGTTGGGCGTGGTGAAGGTCGCATCGCGGTAGCCGCGGTTGAGCACCTTGGCACGCTTGTCCTCGTCGGTGTAGCGCACGCCCACGTCGAGCTTGAGGCGGTCGGTCAGGTCGAAGGTCCAGTCGGCGTAGGCGGCGATGCTCTTGGTGTAGACCACGCCCTGGGTGTCGCCGAAGGACAGATTGAAGAAGTTGTTGAGGACCTGGCCGCCGGCCTCGCCGTCGAAGGCGTAGATGCCCATCACGCCGCGCGCGCGGCCGCCGCCGTCGTAGTTGGCCTGCAGCTCGTGGCTGACCTGCTGATCGCTGTAGAACGCCTTCACGTCGGCGATCTTGTTCTGCAGGGTGTCGAAGTCGATGTTGGTCTCGGTGTCGGACTCGCGCTTGGCCAGCACGTACTTGAACGCCCAATTCTCGTTGGCGTTCCAATTGACCGTCGCCGAGGCGCCCTTGATGGTGGTGTCGTTGACGTTGGGCATGCCGTTGCGCACGTCGTAGCGGCTGTCCAGCGGCTGCGTACCCGGGGCGAAGCGGTTCGCGGCCAGCATCTTGGCGCCGCGCACGCCGGACTGGTCGTCCATCCAGTCGAACGCGAACTGGATGTTGAGGTCGTCGTTGACGTAGGCGCCGAGCTGGCCGCGCAGGGCCAGGATTTCCTTGTCGCTGACTTCGGCGCCGGTCACCACGTTCTTGCCGAAGCCGTCGCGGTTGAGGCTGGCCACCGCGATGCGGCCGCGCAGGGCGTCGTCGCCGCCGATCGGGCCGCCGATCGCGGCCTTGACGTCGAGCTGGTTGTAGTTGCCCACCGTCACCGAGGCGAAGCCGTCGAACGAGGTCGGCAGGCCGCGCGAGATGTACTTGATCGCGCCGCCGATGGTGTTCTTGCCGTACAGCGTGCCCTGCGGACCGCGCAGCACTTCGATGCGGTCGACATCGAGCACATCCAGCAGAGCGCCCTGCGGCCGGGCGATGTAGACGTCGTCCATGTAGATGCCCACGCCCGGATCCACGCCCCACAGCGGATCGGACTGGCCGACGCCGCGGATGTAGGCGGTGATGGTGCTGCTGGAACCGCGCGCGGCGTAGATGGTCAGGTTCGGCACCTGCGCGTCGAGATCGCTGAGGTCCTCGACGTTGAGGCGGTCCAGCGAATCGGCGGTGAACGCGGTGACCGCGACCGGCACCTCCTGCAGCGTCTCCTCGCGCTTGCGCGCGGTGACGGTGACCGAGCCCAGGGTCTTGGCCTGGTCGCCTTCGGCGGCGGGCGCGGCGTCCTGGGCCCAGGCCGTCGGCGCCAACAGGGCGCAGGCGATGGCCAGACTCAGACTGCGACGGCTCATGGTGGTGCGTGCGATCACGATGTTCTCCTCCCCAAGGTGACGCCGGCGGCGGTACGACCCGACAGGCGGCGGACGGGCATTCCCGTCATGCGGCACAGACTAGGAGGCGGCCGCCGCGGGCGGCAGCTGTACCTTCGGACAATGCCCCTGCGCCGCCGCGATGCGGACACTGCGCCCTTACGCGTGGGCCTCCGCCCGCGGACGGGATTGGGGCTGTTCAATGGATTTTCTGATCGTGCTGGCCGCGTTGTGCTTCCTGATGTTCGTGGCCTACCGCGGCTACAGCGTGATCCTGTTCGCGCCGGTGGCGGCGCTGGGCGCGGTGCTGCTGACCGATCCGGCCCTGGTCGCGCCGATGTTCACCGGCCTGTTCATGGACAAGATGGTCGGCTTCCTGAAGCTGTACTTCCCGGTGTTCCTGCTAGGCGCGATCTTCGGCAAATTGATCGAGCTGTCCGGCTTCTCCAAGGCCATCGTGGCCGCGACCATCCGCCTGCTCGGGCGCGAGCGCGCGATGTTGTCGATCGTGGTGGTGTGCGCGCTGCTGACCTACGGCGGCGTGTCGCTGTTCGTGGTGGTGTTCGCGGTGTATCCGTTCGCGGCCGAGCTGTTCCGCCAGAGCGACATCCCCAAGCGTCTGATCCCCGGCACCATCGCCCTGGGCGCGTTCACCTTCACCATGGATGCGCTGCCGGGCACGCCGCAGATCCAGAACATCATTCCGGCCTCGTTCTTCGGCACCAACGCCTGGGCCGCGCCCTGGCTGGGCACCTTGGGCGGCGTGTTCATCCTGATCCTGGGCCTGAGCTATTTGAACTGGCGCCGGCGCAGCGCGCTCAAGGCCGGCGAAGGCTACGGCGAGCAACTGCTCAACGAGCCCGCGCCCTTCGTCGGCGGCAAGCTCGCCAATCCGGCGCTGGCGATCCTGCCGCTGTTGCTGGTGGGCGTGTCCAACAAGCTGCTGACCGCATGGATCCCGGCCTACTACGGCGCCAGCCACAGCTTCGACCCGGCGGTGATCGGCAACACCGCACCGGTGGTGCAGGACGTGGCCAAGGTCGCGGCGATCTGGGCCGTCGAAGGCGCCCTGCTGATCGGCATTCTCAGCGTGCTCGCCTTCGCCTGGAAGCCGGTGATGGCCAGCTTCGCCGAGGGCACCAAGTCGGCGATCGGCGGCGCCCTGCTCGCGGCCATGAACACCGCGTCGGAGTACGGCTTCGGCGCGGTGATCGCGGCGCTGCCGGGCTTCCTGATCGTCGCCAATGCGCTGGGTTCGATCCCGAACCCGCTGGTCAACGAAGCCGTAACCGTGACCGCGCTGGCCGGCATCACCGGCTCGGCCTCGGGCGGCATGAGCATCGCCCTGGCCGCGATGTCGGAGACCTTCATCGCCAACGCCAACGCGGCCGGCATCCCGATGGAAGTGCTGCACCGGGTCGCGGCCATGGCCTCCGGCGGCATGGATACCCTGCCCCACAACGGCGCGGTGATCACCCTGCTGGCGGTGACCGGACTCAGCCATCGCCAGGCCTACAAGGACATCTTCGCGATCACCCTGGTCAAGACCCTGGCGGTGTTCGTGGTGATCGCCCTGTACTACTCGACCGGGCTGGTCTGAGGCGCTCGCGTCTGTTGTAGGCTGGCCCCATCCGTCCCGACCGCAGGCCGCCATGCCGCCCACCACCTCCGCGCCCGATCGCCGGCGCGCGCGTAACGGCCACGATCTGCGCGGCATGCAGCGCCTGACCATCGACGCGATCACCGGCGTCACCGACTTGGTCGAGGCCATGCACGCCAACATCAGCGCCTTGCCGGGCGTGCTCGGCAAGCCCGCGGCGGGCCCGGCGCCCGGCATCGCAGGCCTGGTCTACCGCAGCGTGCGCGGAGTGACCCGTTTCGTCGGCGACGGACTCGATCTGGCCTTCGCCAAGCTCGCGCCGTTGCTGGACGTGGTACGCCCGCCGCCGCAGCGCGAGGCCGTGGTCGCCGCGCTCAACGGTGTGCTCGGCGATCATCTCGACGCCACCGGCAACCCGCTCGCGATCGAGATGCGCCTGCGCCACGACGACCATGCGCTGACGCTGCGTCGCGACGCCCTCGCCGACGCCGTGCCGGAGGCCGGCGGCAAGCTGCTGGTGCTGGTCCACGGCCTGTGCATGAACGATCTGCAGTGGCGCTACAACGGCCACGATCATGGCGCCGCACTCGCGCATGACCTGGGCTATACGCCGCTGTACCTGCACTACAACAGCGGCCGCCGCATCTCCAGCAACGGGCGCGAGTTCGCCGCGCTGATGGAGCAGTTGCTGATGCAGTGGCCGGTGCCGGTCGAACGCCTGAGCATCCTCTGCCACAGCATGGGCGGGCTGGTCGCGCGCAGCGCCTGCGTCGCCGCGCAGGAGCAGCGGCAAACCTGGCTGGCGCGCCTGGACCGGCTGGTCTTCCTGGGCACGCCGCACCAGGGCGCGCCATTGGAGCGCGCGGGCAGTTGGGTCGACGCGCTGATCGCGCTGAGCCCCTACACCGCGCCGTTCGCGCGCCTGGGCAAGGTGCGCAGCGCCGGCATCCAGGACCTGCGCCACGGCAACGTGCGCGACGAGGATTGGCGCGACCGCGATGGCGACGGGCGCGCGGACGGCCGGCTACCGTCGCCGCTGCCCAAGGGCCCGCTTTGTTATGCGATCGCTGCTAGCACCACCGCCCAGCCCAGCGACGGGGACGAACTGCCCAAGGGCGACGGCCTGGTGCCGGTCGCAAGCGCGCTGGGCTGGCACGAGGATCGCGCCTTCGATCTGCGTATTCCGAAGACGCGCCAGCGCATCGCCTACGGCGTGCATCACCTGGAACTGCTCGGCGACGCCGGCGTCTACCCTCAGCTGCTGCGCTGGCTGGCCTGAGCGGCGCGCTCAGTCGGCGCGCGGCACCGCGTCCCAGGCCAGGCCCAGGGTGAATCCGCGGCCCGCACCGGGCTCGAAGTAGCGCGCGTTGCCCTCGTTGACGATCACCGAGCCCACGTAGTCGCGATCGAACAAATTGTCCACGCGCGCGAAGCCGCGCCAACCGCGCGCGTTGCGCGGACGCCAGTCCAGGCGCAGTCCGTAGCGCGCGTTGCCGGCGACCCTGTCGGTATTGCGGTCGTCGACCGCGATGCAGTCGCTGAAACGGCCTTCCACGGCGGCATCGAAGACGCCGTCGCGCGAACGCCAGGCGATCTCTGCGTACCCATCCGCGCGCGGCACGCCCGGCACGCGATTGCCGGCGGCGACCGTGCGCGTGGCGCCCTGCACGCGATAGCTGTAACTCTGCTCGAAGCGCGCATCGATCCAGTTCGCGGCCAGCGCGTAACGCCACTGCGCGCCCCACGCGCCTTCCAGCCCCAGCTCGAGGCCGTCGCGACGGGTGCGCCCGGCGTTGGCGAAACTGGCGCGGCCGCCGCGGCTGTCGGCGGGCACGATCTCGTGCTCGCCCTCGACCCGATACGCGGCCACGCTGACGCGGCCGCCGGCGTAGCGCCAGCGCAGACCGAGTTCGGCGCTGGCGTAGCGCGCCGGGCGCAATTCGCGATTGAAGCCCGCGCTGCCGTCGGCGCGATAGGCCAGTTCGGTCGCGGTCGGCGTCTCGAAGCCGCGACCGACGCTGGCGAAGGCCTCGCCGCGGCCGAACGCGCGCGCCACGCCCAGCGCGGCCGAGGTTTCCCGATAGTCGGCGCCACCGCTGTCGTCGCCGTTGCCCGGCGCGAAGTAGCGGTCTCGGGAACGGAACGCCAGACGCGCATGACGCAGCGCCGCCAACACGGTCCAGTCCTGGGCCGGTGCGTAGTCGCCGATCGCGTACAGCTCGCGGTCGGAGATGCGGTTGCGCTCGTCGCGGCGCAGGCGGCCGCGCACGCCCAGGCGGTCGCCGACGAAGTTCTCGTAGCCGCGCCGGTCTTCGTCCAGGCGCGCCCACTCGACCCCAAGCGCGAACGCGCCGCGTGCGCCGCGCCAGCGGTGCCCGGCATCCACGCCCAGCGACCCGCGGCCTAGATCGATCACGCCACCGGCGCTGCCCGGCGCGGCCTGCGCCGCCACCGGCAGGGCGAGGTACTGCAGCACGTCGCGCTCGATGCGGTAGCCGCCGATCCAGACCTCGCGCCCCGGCGCGTAGTCGCGCTGCCAACGCAGCCCGACCTGACGGTTCTCGATGCGCTTGCGGGTATCGAACAACGACGCGACCGCATCGGTGCCATGCGCGTCGGCACGTAGGCCGGCGCGGTCCAGGCCCAGCGGGTCCTGGGTGTCGGGCTGCGACAGCGAGTTCAGCACCAGACGGACGCGTTCGCCCTCGCGCGGCGCCCACTCGGCCACGGCATCGAACTGCGAGCGCTGCGCGGCCGCGTGGGCGCGCTCGCCGTCGGTCTGGAAATAACTGGCGCCGACCCGGCCGCGCCAGCGCCTGTCGTCGCTGACCGCGTCGGCGACGGCGCTCGCACGCGCGCTGCCGTGATCGCCGCCCCAGGCCTGCAGGCTGGCGCCGCGCAGGCGCTCCAAATCGGTCGCGGCCACGATCGCGCCGCCGGCAGCGTTGCCGTACTGCAGGGCCAGGGGGCCGCGCAGCACTTCGATCCGGTCCAAAGCGTCCAACGGAAAGTTCGCCGCCTGCCCCTGCCCGTCCGCGGCCGAGGCCGGAATGCCGTCGACGACCAGGCGGATGCCGCGGATGCCGAAGGTCGAACGCGCGCCGAAGCCGCGGCTTTGTATCTGCAGGTCCTGGGCGTAGTTCTGGCGATCCAGCACGCTGATGCCGGGCACGCGCGCCAAGGCCTCGGACAGGTTCACCTGACGCTGGCCCGCACGCAGGGTATCGCCGTCGATGGCGGTGATCGCACCTGGGAAGCTCGCTAAAGGACGCCGTGGCGCGACCACCTCGACCGTGTCCAGCGTATGCGCGTCGGTGTCGGCCTGCTGCGCGGGAGCCGCCGCGGAGGTCGCGCTCAAGGCCAAGGCGCATGCGATGGCCAGGCGCCTCCGCTGCGGTCGCGCATTTGGAAAGGACGAGGCCAAGGCCGATACAGGGAGCGGCATGCGATTGCGATCCGAACGGGTGCGGGCATGATGCCATCCCGCCCGGATCGCGCCTGTCGACAAAGTCACGGCCGCGTCAGCGCCCCTACGGCCTTACTCCTTATCGCCTTTCAGATCGAAGCAGTGCTTGCCCTCTGGATGCGGCCACTCGCGTCCGTACCAATTGCCGTTGCCGTCGACCGCGGTGTCCGTGTCGAAGCTGGCGCACAAGCGATAGGCATGGCCCGCGCCCGGTTCATAGAGATAGGGCGCGCCACTGACAGGATCGGCGTAATCCAGGCGTACGCCTGGCTGATCGGCCAGGGTCTTGATATCCGCCGGCAAACGTTCGTGTTTGGCGACGTAGCCGGCGACCGCGGTGCTGATCCGGTCCAAATCCTGCACGCGACGCTGATCCAGACGGATCAGGCGCTGCGTGCCCGGCCCGCCGGTGATCCACAGCGCCGTCGTCACCGCCGCGACCATCACCGTAGCGGTCAGGAACAGCAGCCCGCGTCCCACCGCGCGCCCGCCAGGGCCCTCGGTCTCCTCACGCCGCAGATCGCGCAGGTAATAGCCGAACACCGTGCCCGCGATCGCCGCGACCACCAGCACCTTGAGCACGAAGCGCAGGCTGAGTTCGCCGTCGAGTAGGTTGTAGACCAGCGCGGTCATATCGCCGATCAGCACGGAGGCGGCGACGAACAGGGTCAGGTACGTCAGCCAACGTCGCACCGGCGACAGCCGCTTGATCGGATAGCGCACGACTTCACGCGCCAGATAAGCGCTCACGAAGGCGAACACCGGGAAGGCGATGATGACCGCCGCCACCGACCAGTGAAGCTCCGGCCCCACCCGCATCTGCATCAGTTGGCGGGCCGGATCCACGGGGTCCGCCAGCCAATGATCGATCAGATCGAACAGCAGGCTGCCCAGATTGAAGGCGACGAAATACAAGGTCGCGAACAGCACCAGATAGAGGAAGGCCTCGCGCGCGGACAGCGAGGCGCGCGGCTTCGGCACCGGCACCACGAAGCCCACGTCGGCATAGGCGTCGAGCACGCCGCGCGTCTGCTCGGCGGTCCAACCGGCCTGGCCCAGGGCTTGCGCGATCGCTTCCTTGGATTGGCCGCGCATCAGCGCTTCGCGTACGAACAGCTCCAGTTCCTGGGTTCCCGCCGCCATGCCCCGCTCTCCCGATATGGACGAGGCGAATCTAGCAGCTTCGCCGCGGCACCCGGCGACCATCGTCGGGGTCGAGCATTACGCTACCGGCGGGCACGGACGGCGCTACGCTGCGTCGCTGGCCCCGGCCTCCACCCGATTCTGGGCGCAGGCCATCCACCGCCCTTGCCCAGAGACGAAGACAGCGCGAAATCGCGCCAACTCGGTCCGCGTTGAGTCCGTACGAATCGCAGGCCCATAATCGGGAGCGACTCGACGGTTTAAGGTTTCGCTAGCGCGCAATTCCCTGGTAGAGGAGGAAGACCGGCATGAGTCTCTCGCATATCGCCCCCCTGGCCGTCTTGCTGGCGCTGGCGAGCGGCGCCACGGCGGCGCCCGATGCCGGCGCGCGCGAGGCTCGCAAGCCGGCTTGCGAGCTCGATGCGTATGCCAAGGACACCGATCCCAAGGGTCTCAATGTCCGCTCCGGCCCCTCGATCGACGCCCCCATTCTCGCGACCTTGCCGGGCTGGAAGCCACCCGGGCCCGATGACGAGTTGGAAGGACATCTCCCGGTAGGATTCACCATCGTCGAGGCGCGCGACGGTTGGGTGCGCATCGCGGACGTGTCGATACCGGACCCCGGCAGCGGCGCCCATCGGGCCTCCCCGATCAGCGGCTGGGTCAGCGGCAAGAAGGTCGGTTACGCCCTACAGACCGAGGTCGGCTTCGAACGGCCCGATCCGACCAGCCCGGTGGCGATCCGCAGCGACGACTGGATCCGCCTCGACGACGCGATCGGCATCAGCGACTGCTCGGGAGAGTGGGCGCAGATCGCTTACGGCGACCGCAAGTCGCCGCAGCGCGCCTGGTTCCGCGGCCTGTGCGGCCTGATCGAGACCACCTGCGATGGCCGCCTCGGCGACGACAGCGAGGATCATGCGGCGGCCGATGCGAACGCAGCGGGCGACGCTCCCAGGCCTTGAGCGAACACGACACAGCGAACGCGCAAAAGAAAAGCGGGCCGTAGCCCGCTTTTCTCTAGTCCAGCATGGTGCGCGGCGATTACTCGGCCACGACGCCCTCGCCTTCCTCGACGGCCTTCATCGACAGGCGGATGCGGCCCTGCTTGTCGACTTCCAGCACCTTGACCTTGACCACGTCGCCTTCCTTGAGCTTGTCGCTGACCTTCTCGACGCGCTCGTTGGAGATCTGCGACACGTGGACCAGACCGTCCTTGCCCGGCAGGATCGTCACGAAGGCGCCGAAGTCCATGATCTTGGCGACCTTGCCTTCGTAGATGCGGCCCGGCTCGACGTCGGACACGATCTGGTCGATGCGCGCCTTGGCGGCCTGCGCGGCGGCGGCGTTGACCGAAGCGATGACGATGGTGCCGTCGTCCTGGATGTCGATCTGGGTGCCGGTTTCCTTGGTGATCGCCTGGATGGTCGAGCCGCCCTTGCCGATCACTTCGCGGATCTTGTCCGGGTGGATCTTCATGGTCAGCAGACGCGGCGCGTACTCGGACAGCTCCGAACGCGAGGTCGTGATGGCGTTGGCCATCTCGCCCAGGATGTGCAGACGACCGGCCTTGGCCTGGCCCAGCGCGACCTGCATGATCTCTTCGGTGATGCCCTGGATCTTGATGTCCATCTGCAGGGCCGAGATGCCTTCGCTGGTACCGGCCACCTTGAAGTCCATGTCGCCGAGGTGATCCTCGTCGCCCAGGATGTCGGACAGGACGACGAAGTTGTCGCCTTCCTTGACCAGGCCCATCGCGATGCCCGCGACCGGCGCCTTGATCGGCACGCCGGCATCCATCAGCGCCAGCGAGCTGCCGCAGACCGAGGCCATCGAGGACGAGCCGTTCGACTCGGTGATTTCCGACACGATGCGAATCGTGTACGGGAACTCTTCCATGGTCGGCATCACGGCGAGCACGCCGCGCTTGGCCAGGCGGCCGTGGCCGATTTCGCGGCGCTTCGGGCCCATCATGCGGCCGGCTTCACCGACCGAGTAAGGCGGGAAGTTGTAATGGAACAGGAAGTGTTCCTTGTACTCACCGGAGACGGCGTCGATGATCTGACCGTCGCGCGCGGTGCCCAGGGTGGCGACCACGATGGCCTGGGTTTCGCCGCGGGTGAACAGCGAGGAGCCGTGGGTACGCGGCAGCACGCCGACGCGCGAGGCGATCGGACGCACGGTGTCGAGGGCGCGGCCGTCGATGCGGACCTTGGTGCTGAGCACCGAGTTGCGCATGGTCTGGTACTCGAGCTCGCCGAATTCCTTCGACAGTTCCGAGCTGCTCCAGCCGTCGGCTTCGGCGCGGCCGGCCAGACGCTGCATCACGTCCTTCTTGATCGCGCCGATGGCGTCGCGGCGCTGCAGCTTGTCGCGGACCTGGAACGCGGAAGCGAGCTGGTCGCCCACGGCTTCCTTGAGCGCGCCGATCAGGGCGTCGTTCTTCACCGGAGCTTCCCACGAGGACGGCTTGGTGCCGGCTTCGACGACGAGCTCGTTGATGACGTTGATGACCTTCTGCATCTCGCGATGACCGAACATCACCGCGCCCAGCATGACGTCCTCGGACAGCATCTTGGCTTCGGATTCGACCATCAGCACCGCGTTGGAGGTGCCGGCGACGACGAGCTCGAGCTCGGACTCGGCCAGCTCGGAAGCGGTCGGGTTGAGCAGGTACTGACCGTTCTTGTAACCGACCTTGGCGGCGCCGATCGGGCCCTGGAACGGGGTACCGGCCAGCGCGAGCGCGGCCGAGGCACCGATCAGGGCCGGGATGTCGCCGTCGATTTCCGGATTCATCGACATGACCGTGGCGATGATCTGGACTTCGTTACGGTAGTCCTCCGGGAACAGCGGACGGATCGGACGGTCGATCAGACGCGAGATCAGCGTCTCCTTCTCGGTCGCACGGCCTTCGCGCTTGAAGAAGCCGCCCGGGATGCGACCGCCGGCGTAGAACTTCTCCTGGTAATCCACGGTGAGCGGGAAGAAGTCCTGGCCCTCGCGCGCGCTCTTGGCGGCGACGGCGGTCACCAGCAGCACGGTGTCCTCCATCTTGACGATGACGGCGCCGCCGGCCTGACGGGCGATTTCGCCGGTCTCCAGGGTCACCTGATGGTTGCCGTACTGGAAGGTCTTGGTAATTTTTGCCACGTTGGGTTCCTTCGGTTCGATACGTTCCGGTCGAGGCCCTTGCCTCACCCGGTCGGCCGCCGTAACGGCCTGCGGTTTGGTGTGCACCCTGGCCGGAGCGTCCGCCCTGGCCGGTCACGCGGTCCGGACTGCCGGACCTGGGCCGAAGCGGACTGGACCGGAGCGGTCCTGGGCCGATCGACTGGCGCTGCATCCTGCATCGCCGCGGGGCGCGGTTCCGAAGATTCCGGTCCCGCAAAAGAAACCGCGGCGCATCGCTGCGCCGCGGTCGGTATCGGTTAGCGGCGCAGACCGAGCTTTTCGATCAGGGCCTTGTAACGCTCGTTGTCTTTGCGCTTCAGGTAGTCGAGCAAGCTGCGGCGGCGGTTGACCATCTGCAGCAGGCCGCGCCGGCTGTGGTGGTCTTGCTTGTGCAGCTTGAAGTGACCGGTGAGCTGCTCGATGCGAGCGGTGAGCAGGGCGACCTGGACTTCCGGCGAGCCGGTGTCGTTGGCGCCGCGCTTGTTATCTTCGATGACTTTGCTGGTGTCGATGGACATTGATGTTCTCTTCGATGCGTGGCCTGCAGAAGCGAATCGGTCGCGGACTTGCCGCTCCGACGCACCGCCTGGCTCGCCGTTTGCTATTGGATAGGGATGCCGTTCAAGCGCGAGTACTAGCGAAGTGCTTGAAAAGCGGCGGAATTGTACCAGCCCGCGGCGGCGAATGCGAATGAGTTGGGACCGAGTCCGCGATGAGCGCGGGCCCCATGTGCGCGCCGATCGGGGCCAGCAGCGGCCGCCTGGCGGCAATCCAGCTCGCGCCGCGCTGCCGCATTCAGCTTCAGCGAGGCGCTCTGGCGCCTGAGTGCCGGGCCCAGCGACCTGCTCCGTCCAGGCATTGCGGGCCCGTCACGCGTCGCCCTGCCCGGTCCAACGAAACGAATCGCCGGTTCAGCCGCCGGTATCGGCCGGCGGCTCCGTGGCGGCGGCCGCGCCCGGGCTGCCGCTCAAGACCGCCCAGCGGAACAAACGCTGCGGCTGCAGACGCTGCCGATCGTCACGCTGGCCCAGGCCCAGGCAGCGGCCGTCCTCGCCGAACACCGCGACCAAGCCCGGCTCGCCTTCGGCGCAGTCCACCGACTGGCCATAGCCGATCCGGCGCTGGGCCTGTGCGTCCAGCTGCACGCGCTCGAACCCGGCCAGGCCGGCCTCGATCGGCAGCAGGCAGGCGTCCAGCGCGGCCTCGCCCTGTTCGGCCAGGGCGCGCAACTCGTCCAGGGTGATCATGCGCGGCTGGGCGAAGGGTTCGACCCAGAGCCGGCGCAGCGTGGCCACGTGCGCGCCGCAGCCCAGGGTTTCGCCGAGGTCGCGGACCAGGCTGCGCACGTAGGTGCCGGAACCGCATTCGACGTGCAGGCGCAGGCGCGCGCCGTCGCGCTCGATCACGCGCAGCGCATGCACGCTGACGTCGCGTTCGGGGGCCTCGATGGCTTCGCCACGGCGGGCCTTGGCGTACAGCGGTTCGCCGCCCTGCTTGAGCGCGGAATAAATCGGCGCGCGCTGGCGGATCTCGCCGCGCAGGGGCGCCAGCGCCGCTTCGATCGTGGCCTCGTCCAGTTCCGGCACCGGCCGCTCGAGCAGAATCGCGCCGTCGGCGTCGTCGGTGTCGGTGACCGCGCCCAACACGGCTTCGGTTTCGTAGGCCTTGCGCGCGCCCAGCAGCAGGCCGGCGATCTTGGTGGCTTCGCCGAAGCACAGCGGCAGCAAGCCGGTCGCGAGCGGATCCAGGCTGCCGGTGTGGCCGCCCTTGTCGGCGCGGAACAGATGGCGCACCTGCTGCAGGGCCTGGTTCGAGCTCAGGCCCGGCGGCTTGTCGAGCAGCAGCAGCCCGTCTAGGGCCCGGAACACGGTGCGAGGCTTCTTGCTCATGCGGGCATTGTAGGAGCGATGGCGGCCGGCACCAGCCCGGCTGGCGGGTACCGGGGCGCGACGGAATGGGGAGGGATCGCCTACCGCCCCGCTGTGGGAGCGGCGTGAGCCGCGATCGCGAATCCGCGACCGCATAGCCAGTGGGTAACCGATTGAGCACCGATCGCGGCTCACGCCGCTCCCACGGGAAGCGGGCGCGGCGCGAGGTCGTTCGAGAGGAACTCAGTCCTGTCCGGACTCCGGCTCCTGCGGCGGCAGATCGCGCAGCAGGTTGTCGATGCGTTCGCCGCGATCGACCGAGTCGTCGTAGTGGAAATGCAGCTCCGGCACATGCCGCAGCTTCATCGCCTTGCCGAGCTGGAAACGCAGCTGCGGCGAAAGCAGCTTCAGCGCCTTGACCGCTTCCTTGGAGCGCTCGGCCTGCAGAGCGGTCACGAACACCTTGGCGTGAGCCAGGTCGCGCGTGACCTCGACATCGGACACGCTGACCGACGGCAGGGCGTGCTCGCGCACGGCCTCGTGGACGATCCGGCCCAGCTCGCGACGGAGCTGGGCGGAAACGCGATCGCTGCGATAGAACGTCTTCTGCGCCATTTCGATTACAGCGTGCGCTGCACTTCGATACGCTCGAAGCACTCGATCTGGTCGCCAGGCTTGACGTCGTTGTACGCCTTCACGCCGATGCCGCACTCGGTGCCGTTACGCACTTCGTCGACGTTCTCCTTGAAGCGGCGCAGAGATTCCAGCTCGCCCTCGAAGACCACGGCGTTATCGCGCAGCACACGGATCGGCTTGGAGCGCTTGACCACGCCCTCGACCACCATGCAGCCGGCGACCGCGCCGAACTTGGAGCTGCGAAACACGTCGCGCACTTCGGCGATGCCGATGATCTCTTCGCGGATCTCGACGCCGAGGATGCCCGAAGCCACCTGCTTCACCTGGTCGATCACGTCGTAGATGATCGAGAAGTAACGCAGGTCGACGCCGTTGCCCTCGATGATGCGGCGCGCGGAGGCGTCGGCACGGACGTTGAAGCCGATCACGGTGGCCTTGGCGGTGGCCGCGGCGTTGGCGTCGGACTCGGTGATGCCGCCCACGCCGGAGCTGATCACGTTGATGCGGATCTGATCGTTGGACAGCGCCATCAGCGACTGGCGCAGCGCCTCGACCGAACCCTGCACGTCGGCCTTGATGACCAGGTTGAGGCTCAGCTGGCCCTCGCCCTTGCCCATCTGGGCCATGATGTCTTCCATGCGGTTGCCGGCGGCGGCGACCAGGCGCGATTCGCGGCGCTTGGTGTCGCGCTGCTGGGCGACGTCCTTGGCCAGGCGCTCGTCCTCGACCACCACGAAATCGTCGCCGGCGTCGGGCACGCCCGACAAGCCCAGCACCTGCACCGGAATCGACGGACCGGCGAACTCGACCTGCTTGCCGTTCTCGTCGAACAGCGCGCGCACGCGGCCGTACTGCACGCCGCAGACCAGGTAGTCGCCCTTCTTGAGCTGACCCTGTTGGACCAGCACGGTGGCGACCGGGCCACGGCCCTTGTCGAGCGAGGATTCGATGACCGTACCGGTGGCGCGACCGACCGGCACCGCGAGCAGTTCCAGCACTTCGGCCTGCAGCGAGATCGCGTCGAGCAGATCGTCGACGCCGTCGCCGGTCTTGGCCGACAGCTCGACCATCTGGGTGTCGCCGCCGAACTCTTCGGCGACCACCTGCTCGGTCAGCAGTTCGTTCTTGACCCGCAGCGGATCCGCGCCGGACTTGTCGATCTTGTTGATCGCCACAATCAGCGGCACGCCGGCCGCCCGCGCATGCTGCACGGCTTCCTTGGTCTGCGGCATGACGCCGTCGTCGGCGGCCACCACCAACACCACGATGTCGGTCAGCTTGGCGCCGCGCGCGCGCATCGAGGTGAAGGCCGAGTGGCCGGGCGTGTCGAGGAAGCTGATCACGCCGCGAGCGGTTTCGACGTGGTACGCGCCGATGTGCTGGGTGATGCCGCCGGCTTCGCCCGAGGCGACCTTGGTGCGGCGGATGTAGTCCAGCAGCGAGGTCTTGCCATGGTCGACGTGACCCATGATCGTGACCACCGGCGGACGCGCGACGCGGTCGCCCTGCACTTCCTCGGCGTGCGCGATCAGCGCGTCCTCGGCGGCATTGACGTTGGTGCGGACGACGGTGTGGCCGAGTTCTTCGGTCACCAGTGCGGCGGTGTCGTAATCGATGCCCTGATTGATGGTCGCCATGACGCCCATCTTGAACAGCGCCTTGACCACGTCGCCGCCCTTGAGGGCGAGCTTCTGGGCCAGGTCGGCGACCGTGATGGTCTCGCCGATCGCGACTTCGCGCACGATCGGCGCGGTCGGACGGGAGAAGCCGTGGGCGCCGCCGCCGGAGCGGCTCTGCTCGGCCTGACGACGCGGCTTGGACTTGCCACGCGTGCTGCTGGTGCGGCGGGCGCGGTCGGAGGCGCTCAGGTGCAGCTGACCGGCGAAGCGGTTGGCGGCATCGTCGTCCTCGACGCCGGCGACCATCGCGTGCGAGCCGCGGGTCTTGTGGCGCGGGTTGTTGCGGTCGTCCACGCGGGCCGGTTCCGGACGCGCGGGCGCCGGCTTCGGATGACCGTGGCCGTGGGTGGTCGGCGGCTTGCGCACCGGCGCTTCGTCGTCCTCGGCCGGCACGACCGCGCTGACGTCGGCCAGCTTGGCCTTCTGCTCTTCCTCGGCCTTGGCGCGCGCAGCCTCTTCGGCTTCGCGGCGGGCGGCATCGGCGGCTTCGGCGCGACGCTTGTCGACCTCGGCCAGCTTCTGCTGCTCGGCGAGGTTGCGCTGCTTGGACTCTTCGAGCTTGCGCAGGATCTCGGCGCGCTCGTCGGTCGGGTCGCCCTGGGCCTCGTTCGGCTTGACCAGGGTGACCTTCTTGCGCACGACCACGTCGACGGTGGTGCGGTTCTTGCCGCCACCGACGGTGAGTTCCTGCTTGCGGCTGCGGTTGAGCGTGATCTTCTTCGCCGCTTCGCTCTCTTCGGCGGGCTTGTCGACCTTGCCGTGCGAGCGCTTCAGGAAGCCGAGCAGCTTTACTTTCTCGATGCTGGTCACGACCTGGTCGGGGCCGCTGAAGCTCATGCCGGCCTCGGCCAGCTGCTCCAGCAACTTCTCGACCGGCGTGTTCACCAGTTCGGCCAGCTTGCGGATGGTGGTTTGCTGCGACATTCGGTGTCCGTTTCCTTCGTGGCGCGGGACGCATCCCGCGCGTGATGGCGCCATTCTAGCCCCGCCCAGCGCCCAACACCTCGGCGCCGCGCAGACCCGGATGGCCTGCCCGCGGACCGGGCCCATGCCCGGTCCAGCGAAGCCGGATCAGGGCGCTAGCCGCGATCCGGGGTGCCGGAAGACGCCCGCCAGGGACCTCTTCCGACCTGAAGCTAAATCCTCACTCGAACCAGTGCTTGCGCGCTTCCATGATCAGGGCCGCAGCGCGGGCTTCGTCCATACCTTCGATATCGGTCAGTTCGTCGGTCGCCAGGTCCGCCAGATCGTCGCGCGTGACCACGCCGCGGCCGGCCAGGACATAGGCGAGCTCGTCGTCCATGCCTTCCAGCGACAGCAGATCCTCGGCCGGCTGGTGCTCGTCGAGCTCTTCCTCGGCGGCCAGGGCCTCGTTCAGCAGGGCGTCGCGGGCGCGGGCGCGCAGTTCCTCGACGATGTCCTCGTCGAAGCCTTCGACCGCCAGCAGCTCGCCGACCGGCACGTAGGCGATTTCCTCGACCGTGCTGAAGCCTTCCGAGACCAGGATGCCGGCGATTTCCTCGTCGACCTCCAGCTTGTCCTGGAACAGCTGGCGGGCCGAATTCTGCTCGGCCTCCGACTTGGCGGTGACCTGGTCCTGGGTCATGACGTTGAGCTGCCAGCCCGACAGGCGGCTGGCCAGACGCACGTTCTGGCCGCCCTTGCCGATCGCCTGGGCGAGACGGTCCTCGGCCACGGCCAGGTCCATCGAATGCTTTTCCTCGTCGACGATGATCGACTGCACTTCCGCCGGCGCCATCGCGTTGATGACGAACTGGGCCGGGTTGTCCGACCACAGCACGATGTCGACGCGCTCGCCGTTGAGCTCGTTGGACACCGCCTGCACGCGCGAACCGCGCATGCCGATGCAGGCGCCGATCGGATCGGTGCGGTTATCGTGCGCGAGCACGGCGATCTTGGCGCGGTCGCCCGGATCGCGCGCGCAGGCCTTGATCGAGACCAGGCCCTGGCCGACTTCCGGCACTTCCAGCTTGAACAGCTCCATCATGAATTCCGGAGCGGCGCGGCTGATGAACAGCTGCGGGCCGCGCGGCTCGGTGCGCACGTCGAACAGGTAGCCGCGCACGCGGTCGCCGGCGCGCAGCACGTCGCGCGGGATGCCCTTGTCCTTCGGAATGATCGCCTCGGCGTTGCCGCCTAGGTCGACATAGATGTTGCCGCGCTCAACGCGCTTGACGATGCCGGTGACCAGCTCGCCAACGCGATCCTTCCACGCGTCCACGACCTGGGCGCGCTCGGCCTCGCGCACGCGCTGCACGATGACCTGCTTGGCGGCCTGGGCGGCGATGCGGCCGAAGTCCGGGTTCTCGATCTGCTCTTCGATGTAGTCGCCGACCTCGACGCCCTCGACCTCGTCGACCGCATCCATCAGGCGCACCTGGCGGTCGGGCGACTCCATCACCACGTCGTCGGCCACGACCTCCATGCGGCGGAACGTTTCGTAGCTGCCGTCCTTCTGATCGATGGAGACGCGCACCAGCACGTCCTCGTCGTGATAGCGCTTCTTGGCGGCGGACGCCAGCGCAGCCTCGATGGCTTCGAAGATGACCTCGCGCGGCACGCCCTTTTCGTTGGCGACTGCGTCAACTACCAGCAACAGTTCCTTGCTCATCTCGTCACTCCGCACGGGTCGGCTCGCGGGCCGCCGGCTCTAGGGTTGGTTAATGCTCGTTGGATAGCGGTCGTTACGAAGCTTTGGGCTTCGTCGGTTTGTTCTTGCCGTCTTTCGGCTTGGGCTTGCCCGGCTTGGTCGGCGCCAGGCCCAGCGCGGCCCAGTCCGGCACCAGCCGCGCCTTGTCGATATTCGAGAACGGCACGCTGAAACGCACGCCATCGATCGCGAACACCACCTGCGCGCCCTCCACGCCGACGATCTCGCCCTGCAGCCTGCGCCGGCCTTCGTGCGGCAGCTTCAGGCCGACCTTGGCGGTCTGACCGGCGAAGCGCGCGTAATGGTCCAGCGCGAACAGCGGGCGGTCGATGCCCGGCGACGACACTTCGAGGGTGTAGTTGCCGCTGATCGGGTCTTCGACATCGAGCTGCGCCGACACTTCGCGGCTGACCGCTTCGCAGTCTTCGATGGTGACCAGACGCGGCTCGCCGTCGGCGCCGCTGGCGTCGTCGGCGGGCACGTCGATGTACAGGCGCAGCACCGCGCTGCCGGGCGACGGCAGGTATTCGGCGCCGAGCAGCTCCACGCCCAGCGAACGAATCGTCGGGGCGAGCATCGCGGCGATTTGGACTGCTTTATCCGACACGCGCATGACTCCTGCGGCTTCGGTCGATCGACGGCGCTTGCGGGATCGACCGCTGGTTGAACGTTGTTTGCGAAATCCGAACGCGAAAAACAACAAGGGGCCCGGT
Source organism: Lysobacter sp. Root916 (assembly GCF_001429785.1). Classification (GTDB taxonomy): domain Bacteria; phylum Pseudomonadota; class Gammaproteobacteria; order Xanthomonadales; family Xanthomonadaceae; genus Lysobacter. The sequence goes on from NZ_LMJF01000001.1 coordinate 1,482,559, forward strand.
GGGCCCCTTGTCCGTACAACTGGATTTCGGTGTGTTGGCGCGAGCAGAGCGCCATCACAAAGCCCGACCTGGTTCGAAAAGAAAGCCCCGGTGAAGAGGCTTCTTGCGACCGCCGTTGAACCGGCGGCTTCGAACCGAAGCTGGTAGCGGGGGCAGGATTTGAACCTGCGACCTTCGGGTTATGAGCCCGACGAGCTGCCAGACTGCTCCACCCCGCATCAGGCCGACCATCATAACGGCCGGCTAACCTTCCTGCAAGCCCGCATTCACTTTTATTTTCAACATCCAGTGATTGGGGTTTGCCGCGACACACAACATATAGGCATTCGGCCGGGTTTCAAGCGCCGAACACGAATTAATTTTTCAGCCCGCGAAAGCCTTCTGACACCAGGCCATGATCGGGTTCCAGGCCAGGCCCAACGCCAACAGCGCCAGCGCATTGACGCCGAAGACCACGTTCAAGGGACGGTCCTCGCGCAGCGGCGGCAGCTCGCCGTCGGGCTCGTCGAAGTACATCGCCTTGATCACGCGCAGGTAGTAGAAAGCGCCGACCACCGCGAACACGATGCCGACGATCGCCAGCCACATCATCCCGCCCTGCAGCGCGGCGCGCAGCACCGCCAGCTTGGCCCAGAAGCCCAGGAACGGCGGCAGGCCGGCCAGCGAGGCCATCACGCACAGGACCAGACCGGCCATCCACGGGCTGCGCGCGTTGAGACCCTTGTAGTCGTCGATCCGGTCGGCTTCGAAGCCGCGGCTGGACAGCACCACGATCGCGCCGAAGGCCGCGGCCGACATCAGCGAGTAGCTGATCGCGTAGAACATCGCCGCCGCCATGCCCTGCTCGCCGCCACCGGCGATGCCCAGGAACAGGAAGCCCACGTGCGACACCGTCGAATAAGCCAGCAGGCGCTTGAGGTTGGTCTGGACCAGCGCGCTTAGGTTGCCGATCGCCAGCGACATCACCGCCAGCCAGGCCAGGGCCAGGCGCCAGTGGTCGTCGAGCGGGCCGGCGCCCACCTCGAGCAGACGGTAGGTCATGCCGAACGCGGCCAGCTTGGGCGCGGAGCCGATGAACAGCGTGATCGGGGTCGGGGCGCCCTGGTAGACGTCCGGCAGCCACATATGGAACGGCGCGGCGCCGAACTTGAAGGCGATGCCGGCGACCACGAACACCACGCCGGTGATCAGCATCAGCGACGACGGGTTGCCGTAGGCGCTGGCGCCGATCTGGCCCAGGTCCAGCGAGCCAGTGGCGCCGTAGATCAGCGACAGGCCGTACAGCAGCAGGCCCGAGGCCAGCGCGCCCAGCACGAAGTACTTGATCGCCGCTTCCGAGGCCAACGGGCTGTCGCGGTCGATCGCGACCAGCGCGTACGAGCACAGCGCCAGCATTTCCAGGCCCAGGTAGACCATCACCAGGCTGCCGGCCGAGACCAGCAGCATCATGCCGGCGGTGGCGAACAGCATCAGCACCGCGACCTCGCCCTTGTAGAGCTCGCGCTCGCGCAGGTAGGACCAGGTGTAGAGCATCGACAGCACGCTGACCACGCCGATCGCGAGCTTGAGCACGTCGGCGGTGGTGTCGCGCACGAACATGCCACTGAGCACCGTGCCCTGCCCGCCCACGCCGAAGGCCACCAGCGCGGTCGCGACGATCAACACCGCGATCGCGAAGGCGTGGCTGACGATGCGATGCCGCTCGGACACGAACAGGTCGATCATCAGCAGCGCGAACGCGCCGACGATCACCACCAGCTCGGGCAGCAAGGGCATCAGGTCGGCGAGTCCTCGTACAGGCATGTTCATGTGTTACGGCCCCATCTGCAGCTTGGAGGTGGCGATCTGCGTCGCCAGGTTGGCGATCGCCGGTTCCATCAGGTCGGTGAGCGGCTTGGGCCAGATGCCCAGCAGCAGCACGCCAGCGGCGAACACGCCCAGCACCAGGGCCTCGCGCGGGTTGATGTCTTCGAGCTCGGCGACGTGGGCGTTGCCGACCTCGCCCCAGATCGTGCGCTTGACCAGCCACAGGGTGTAGGCGGCGCCGATGATGAGGGTGGTGGCGGCGGCGAAGCCGATCAGCGGGTGCTTCTGGAACGCGGCCAGGATCACCATGAACTCGCCGACGAAACCGGAGGTGCCCGGCAGGCCGGAATTGGCCATCGCGAACAGCACCACGAACGCCGCGAACCAGGGCATCACGTTGGCGACGCCACCGTAGTCCTTGATCATGCGGCTGTGCATGCGGTCGTAAAGCACGCCGACGCAGGTGAACATCGCGCCCGACACGAAGCCGTGGCTGATCATCTGCACCATCGCGCCCTGCAGACCCAGGCGGGCGGCGTCGACGTTGCCGTAGTCGCGCACCAGGGCGAAGGAGATGAAGGTGCCCAGGGTGACGAAGCCCATGTGCGAAACCGACGAGTACGCGATCAGCTTCTTCATGTCCTCCTGGACCAGAGCGACCAGGCCGACGTAGATCACCGCGATCAGACTCAGCGCGATCACCAGCCAGGCCCACTCCTGCCCCGCGTCCGGCACCACCGGCAGGGTGAAGCGCAGGAAGCCGTAGCCGCCGATCTTCAGCATGATCGCGGCCAGGATCACCGAACCGGCGGTCGGCGCCTCGACGTGCGCGTCCGGCAACCAGGTGTGGACCGGGAACATCGGCACCTTCACCGCGAACGCGATCAGGAACCCGAAGAACAACCACATCTGCTCGGTCGCGGTCAGCGACAGCGGGTACCAGTCGGCCAGCTGCCAGCTACCGCTCTTGAGGTACAGGTAGATCAGCCCGATCAGCATGAACACCGAGCCGAGGAACGTGTACAGGAAGAACTTCACCGCGGCGTAGACGCGGCGCGGGCCGCCCCAGACGCCGATGATGATGAACATCGGGATCAGCATGCCCTCGAAGAACACGTAGAACAGCATCGCGTCCATGGCCGAGAACACGCCCACCATCAGGCCTTCCAGGACCAGGAAGGCCGCGTAGTACTGGCTCACGCGCTTGTCGACCGAGCCCCAGGCGCTGATCAGCACCAGCACGGTGACCAGGGTGGTCAGGCCGATCAGGGCCACCGAGATGCCGTCCGCGCCGAGGTGGTAGCGGATGTCGTAGGCCGGGATCCAGGCCCGGTCCTCGATGAACTGCATGCCGGCGTTGGTCGGATCGAAGCCGGTGAACAACAGCACGCTCAGAACCAGAGTCACCAGGCCGATGGCCAGCGCGAACCAGCGCGCGGAACCGGCGCGCTGGTTGCCGAAGGCCAAGGTGGCCAGGCCGCCGAGGATGGGCAGCCAGATGATCGCGGAGAGCAAAGAGGTGCTCAGCAAGGGGGGCGTGCTCAGTGAAATCACGCTCAGCAAGGGCTCGGGGCTCACGTCTCGGTCCTTGTCCTGTTAGCGCCAGTAACGAATCAGCACGGCCAGCAGTGCAATCAGGCCGAGGATCATCGCGAAGGCATAGTGATAGAGATAACCGGATTGCGCGCGGCGCACGATCCCGGCGACGAAGTCGACCACGCGCGCGCTGCCCTCGACGATGCCGCCGTCGATGACGCGGCTGTCGACCTCGCGCGAGGCCTTGCCCAGGCGCACACCGCCGCCGGCGAAGCCTTCGATCCAGAGCTTGTCGAAGTAGAACTTGTCTTCGAGCACGCGCACCGGCCAGGCGAACAGCTTGCGGGCCTTGGCGGGCAGATCGGTCCAGATCAGGTACATCGCAGTCGCGAGCGCGAAACCGGTAAACGCGAACCAGAACGCAGGGGCGAAGAAGCCATGCCATGCGAATCCCGCAGGGCCATGCTCCCAGGCCTCCTTACCCACCAGCGCCACGGTGTCGCGCATGGGCTCCAGGTCGATCGCGCCCAGGAAGTACGGCAACTGCGGCACATGCCCCGTCCAGTCGGTACCGAACAGCATCGGACCGGCGGTGAAGTAGCCGATCAGCACCGACGGAATCGCCAGCAGGATCAGCGGCAGGGTCACCACCCACGGCGACTCGTGCGGCTCGTGCGCGCCGTGGTGACCGTGGTCGTCGTGCGCATGCTCGTCATGGGCGTGCGCATCGTGGTGCGCGTCGTGACCGTGGTCGGCGTGGGCGTCGCGGAAACGCTCCTTGCCGTGGAAGGTCATGTAGAGCAGACGGAAGCTGTAGAACGCGGTCACGAAGGCGCCCGCCAGCACCGCGTAGTAAGCGTACTGAGACACCCAGGTCGCATGCGCGCCGTTGGCGGCGTGGTGCGCGGCCTCGATGATGGTGTCCTTCGAGTAGAAGCCCGAGAAGAACGGCGTGCCGACCAGGGCCAGCGTGCCCAGCAGGCTGGTCCAGTAGGTGATCGGCATGTACTTGCGCAGGCCGCCCATCTTGCGCATGTCCTGCTCGTGGTGCATGCCGATGATCACCGAGCCCGCGGCCAGGAACAGCAGCGCCTTGAAGAAGGCGTGGGTCATCAGGTGGTACACCGCCGACGAGTAGGCCGACACGCCCAGGGCCACGGTCATGTAGCCCAGCTGCGACAGGGTCGAGTACGCGACCACGCGCTTGATGTCGTTCTGGACGATGCCCATCAGGCCGGTCCAGAACGCGGTGGTGGCGCCGATGAACAGCACGAAGTTGAGCGCGGTGTGCGACAGCTCGAACAGCGGCGACATGCGCGCGACCATGAAGATGCCCGCGGTCACCATCGTCGCGGCGTGGATCAGGGCCGAGATCGGGGTCGGGCCTTCCATCGAGTCCGGCAGCCACACGTGCAGCGGCACCTGCGCCGACTTGCCCATGGCGCCGATGAACAGGCAGATGCAGATCGCGGTCGCGGCCGACCAGACCACCGGCGCGGCGGTGACCTGCCAGCTGTGGCCGAACAGGCCAAGGCTGCCGCCCCAGATGCCGATGGTGCGGTTGGCGATCTCGCCGGCCTTGGCGAACACCACGCCGTAGTCCAGCGAACCGGTCGCCCACAGCACGCCGGCGATGCCCAGCAGGAAGCCGAAGTCGCCGACGCGGTTGACCAGGAAGGCCTTGAGGTTGGCGAACACAGCGGTCGGGCGCTTGAACCAGAAGCCGATCAGCAGGTACGACACCAGGCCCACCGCTTCCCAGCCGAAGAACAGCTGCAGGAAGTTGTTGCTCATGACCAGCATGAGCATCGAGAAGGTGAACAGCGAGATGTAGCTGAAGAAGCGCTGGTAACCCGGGTCCTCGGCCATGTAGCCGATGGTGTAGATGTGCACCAGCAGCGAGACGAAGGTGACCACCACCATCATCATCGCGGTCAGCTTGTCGATCATGAAGCCGACGTTGGCCTCGATCCCGCCGACCTGGAACCAGGTGTAGAGGTTTTCGTTGAACGGCAGCGCGGCCTGCGCGACCAGCTGCCACAGCACGTAGCACGACAGCGCGCAGCTGACCGCGACGCCGAGGATGGTGACGGTGTGCGCACCGGCGCGGCCGACCTGGCGCCGGAACAGGCCGGCGACGATCGCGCCCAGCAGCGGCGCGAGCACGATGGCGAGCAGGACGGACTTGGAGAGTACGACGGGTTGCATGCCGGTCAGCCCTTCATCGTGTCGATTTCAGCGACGTTGATCGTGCGCCGGTTGCGGAACAGCGTGACCAGGATCGCCAGGCCGATGGCGGCCTCGGCGGCGGCGACGGTCAGGATGAAGAACACGAACACCTGACCGGCCGGGTCGGCCAGCTGGCGCGAGAACGCGACGAAGTTGATGTTGACGGCGAGCAGCATCAGCTCGATCGACATCAGCAGCACGATCACGTTCTTGCGGTTGAGGAAGATGCCGGCGACGCTGATGCAGAACAGCACCGCGCCCAGCGCGAGATAGTGGCCCAGGGCCAGACCGGCTCCGAAGAATTCGCTCACGGCTTGGCCTCCTCGACGGGCGCTTCGGGTTCGGGCGGCAGCGGCTTGACCGCGTCCATCTTGACCATGCGCAGACGGTCGCTGGCGCGCACGCGCGCCTGCTCCGACGGGTTCTGGTGCTTGGCGCCCGGACGGCGGCGCAGGGTCAGCATCACCGCGGCGATCACCGCCACGGTCAGGATCACCGCGGCGACCTCGAACGGCAGCAGGAAATCGGTGAACAGCGCGCGCGCCAGCCACTTGGTGTTCTCGCCGCCGGACGGGTCGGCGGTTAGCGGCGTGGCGACATTGGCCTTGACCCCGATCAGGGTCAGCATCTCGACCAGCATCACCACCGCCACCAGCAGGCCGACCGGCAGATAGCGCACATAACCTTCGCGCAGGGGCGCGACGTCGATGTCGAGCATCATCACCACGAACAGGAACAGCACCATCACCGCGCCGACGTAGACCAGGATCAGGGCCACGCCGAGGAACTCGGCGCCGGCGATGATCCACACGCAGGCGACCGAGAAGAAGGTCAGCACCAGGCTGAGCGCGGCGTGCACCGGGTTCTTGACGCTGATCACCGCCACCGCGGCTGCGGTGGCCGCGAAGGCGAAGACATAGAAAGCGATCTGGGCGAGATCCATATCAGGCACTCAGCGGAAGGCGGCGTCGGCGGCGCGGCGCTCGGCGATCTCGGGCTCGAGACGGTCGCCGATCGCCAGCAGCTGCTGTTTGGTGACGATGTTCTGTCCGCGCTGGTCGAAGTGGTATTCGTGGATGTGGGTCTCGACGATGGAGTCGACCGGGCAGGACTCCTCGCAGAATCCGCAGAAGATGCACTTGAACAGGTCGATGTCGTAACGCGTGGTGCGGCGGGTGCCGTCCTCGCGCTTGGTCGAGTCGATGGTGATCGCCAGCGCCGGGCACACGGCCTCGCACAGCTTGCAGGCGATGCAGCGCTCTTCCCCGTTGGGGTAGCGGCGCAGCGCGTGCACGCCGCGGAAGCGCGGCGATTGCGGCGTCTTCTCCATCGGGTACATCAGCGTGTACTTGGGCTTGAACAGGTACTTGAGCGTCAGCCCAAGGCCCTGCGCGAGCTCGATCAGGAGCAGGCTCTTGAAGTAGGAAACGATGCGATTCATGTCTTGAGCCTGTCCTTACACGCCCGGCAGGAACACTTTGTAGTACGCCATGACGGCGACCACGCAGATCCAGGCGATCGTGAGCGGAATGAACACCTTCCAGCCCAGACGCATGATTTGGTCGTAGCGGTAGCGCGGGAACGAAGCGCGGAACCAGATGAAGCAGCTGGCGAAGAAGAACACCTTCGCGAACAGCCACCACCAGCCATCGACCGAGAGGAACGGAATGCCCAGGCCCTGGAACGGGCTCAGCCAGCCGCCGAGGAAGAAGATCGAGGTCAGGAAGCTGATCAGGATCATGTTCGCGTATTCGGCCAGGAAGAACAGCGCGAACGCCGAACCCGAATACTCGACCATGTGGCCGGCGACGATTTCCGACTCGCCTTCGACCACGTCGAACGGCGCGCGGTTGGTCTCGGCCACGCCGGAGATGAAATACACCACGAACAGCGGCAGCATCGGCACCACGAACCATTCCAGCGCGCCGGCGTTGCCGGACTGCGCCATCACGATTTCGGTGAGGTTGAGGCTGCCGGCGCCGACCATCACGCCGACCATGGCGAAGCCCATCGCGATCTCGTAGGACACCACCTGGGCCGCGGCGCGCATCGCGCCGAGGAAGGCGTACTTCGAGTTCGAGGCCCAGCCGGCCAGGATGATGCCGTACACGCCCAGCGAGGTCATCGCCAGCAGGTACAGCAGGCCGGCGTTGGCGTTGGACAACACCAGCTGGGTGTCGAACGGCACCACCGCCCAAGCCGCGAATGCGGGCGCCAGGGTCAGCAGCGGCGCGAGCTTGTACAGGAAGGGCTCGGCGCGGGCCGGCTGGATCACTTCCTTGAACAGCAGCTTGAACACGTCGGCGAAGGCCTGAAGGATGCCCATGCCGACGTACATCGGACCGCGGCGCACGTGCATCCAGCCGATCAGCTTGCGTTCCCAGACCACGTAGAACGCGACCGTGATGATCACCGGCATCGCGATCAGCAGGATCTTCAGCACGATCCAGGCCACCGCGCCGGCGTTGCCGAACGACAGGAACCATTCGCGGGTCGGGTCGACCAGTTGGCTAGTGAACATACCGTCCGTCATGGCTTATGCCCTCCCCGCCTGGACGCGACCGGCGCCGAGCGGCGCGGTGGCGCCGTGGCCGCTTTCGATCCAGACCGTGCCGCGCGCAACCTTGTCGCTGGTCGCGACCGGCAGGGTCGCGGTGCCGGCGGCGGCGGTGAACTTGCCGACCGTGCCGTCGGCCAGACCAGCGGCCTGCGCGTCGAGCGGATGCAACACGGCGCGCGGTTCGAGGTTGAGCGGGTGCGACTGCAGCGCGGCCGCGCGGCGCACGGTGGCGTCGCTGCGGTAGATCGCGATGCTGGCCGCTACCTCGAAGCCCTCGCCCGCCGTGTTCGCGGCCTTGCCGGCAGCCGGCTTGACCGAGACAGGTTGGATTCCGGCGCGCAGACCGGCCAGGTCGGTGAAGTCGAAACCGGCCGCGCCGAGCTCGCCGCCCAGTGCGCGCAGCACTCGCCAACCCGCGCGCGCCTCGCCCGGCAGCTTGCCGCCGGCGCTCGCGCTCTGGTCGCGACCGTCGAGGTTGGTCAGGGTGGCGTCGATCTCGGGCAGCAAGCCGATCGGCAGGATCACGTCGGCGACGGCGCGGGTCGAGCGGCAGGCGTAATGGCTGAAGGCCACGACCTGGGCCTGGCCCAAGGCTTTCAACGCGGTGGCGGTGTCGGCGAAATCCAGACCCGGCTCGATGCCGTAGATCAGGTAGGCGCCGCGCGCGTCGGCGAGCATGCCCTGGGCGTCGCGCGCGCTGGGCAGCACGCCGTGGCGGCTCAGGCCCAGCGCATTGGCGCCCTGCGGGATGCGGCACAGCGCGGCGCCGGTGGCGGCGGCGAAATCGGCCGCCGCGGCGCGGATCGCGGCCGCATGCGGGCCGTTCTCGGCCAGCGCGCCGAGCACGATCGCGCAACGGGTGCCGGCCTTGGCGGCCTCGCGCAGGCCGGCATCGGCGAGCGTCGCGGCCAGCTGCGACGGCGCGACGATGTGCTTGCCGGCCAGGTCGAAGGTGAAGTCGAAGTCGACCGGATTGACCGCGTGCACCTTGGCGCCGCGGGTCCAGGCCTTGCGCACGCGCTGGTGCGCGAGCGGCAGTTCGTGGCGCAGGTTGCTGCCCACGATCACGATCACGTCGGCCTGCGAGAGGTCGGCGACCGGCATCGCGAAGGCTTCGGCGACGGCGGCGTCGGACAAGTCGTGTTGAGCGATGCGGTGATCGAGGTTGCCGGTGCCCAAGGCCCCGGCCAGGCGCGCCAGCAGCGCGCCCTCTTCGTTCGAGGTCGCCGGATGGGCGAGCACGCCCAGCGCGTCGGCGCCGTTGTCGCGCAGGATCCTGGCGGCGCGCGAGATCGCGTCTTCCCACGTCGTCTCACGCCATTCGCCGCCGTCCTTGACCATCGGCGCGGTGGCGCGGTCTTCGGCGTACAGCCCCTGGTGCGAGTAACGGTCGCGGTCCGACAGCCAGCACTCGTTGACGGCTTCGTTGTCGCGCGGGACGCTGCGCAGCACGTCGCCGCGGCGCACGTGCAGGAACAGGTTGCTGCCCAGGGCGTCGTGGTAGCCCAGCGACTCGCGCGCGGTCAGCTCCCAGGGACGGGCCTGGAACTGGAACACCTTGTTGGTCAGCGCGCCGACCGGGCAGACGTCGATCACGTTGCCGGACAGCTCGGTGGTCAGCGGCTTGCCGTCGTAGGTGCCGATCTGCAGATTCTCGCCGCGGTACATGCCGCCGAGCTCGTAAGTGCCGGCGACTTCCGCGGTGAAGCGCACGCAGCGCGTGCACTGGATGCAGCGGGTCATCTCGGTGGCGACCAGCGGGCCCATGTCTTCGTCGGGCACCACGCGCTTGCGCTCGGCGAAACGGCTGACCGAGCGGCCGTAGCCCATCGACAGGTCCTGCAACTCGCATTCGCCGCCCTGATCGCAGATCGGGCAGTCCAGCGGGTGATTGACCAGCAGGAACTCCATCACGTTGCGCTGCGACTTCAGCGCCTTCTCGCTGCGCGTGACCACCTTCATGCCGTCCATCACCGGCGTGGCGCAGGCCGGCGCGGGCTTGGGCATCTTCTCGACTTCGACCAGGCACATGCGGCAGTTGGCCGCGATGCTGAGCTTGTCGTGGTAGCAGAAACGCGGAATCGGAATGCCGGCCTTGTCGGCGGCCTGGATGATCATCGAACCCTTGGGCGCGGCCATCTCGACGCCGTCGATGAAGACGGTGACGTGATCCGGCGGCAGGTTCGGATTTACCGACTGGGCGCTCATGCGGCCACCTTCTCGACCGTGCCGGCGGCCTGATCGTCGACGAGGAACCGCTTGTTCACGATCGCGTACTCGAACTCGTTCCAGTAGTGGCGCAGGAAGCCCTGCACCGGCCACGCCGCGGCTTCGCCGAACGCGCAGATGGTGTGGCCTTCGATCTGGCCGGCGGCGGCGCGCAGCATCTGCAGGTCTTCCAGCGTGGCCTGCTTCTCGACGATGCGGGTCAGCATGCGGTACATCCAGCCGGTGCCTTCGCGGCAGGGCGTGCACTGGCCGCAGCTTTCCTTGAAATAGAAACGCGCGATGCGCTGGCAGGCGCGGACCATGCAGGTGGTCTCGTCCATCACGATCACGGCGCCGGAACCCAGGCCGGAACCGGCCTTCTGGATCGCGTCGTAATCCATGGTCAGACCCATCATGGTCTCGCCCGGCAACACCGGCATCGAGGAACCGCCCGGAATCACCGCCTTGAGCTTGCGGCCGTCGCGCATGCCGCCGGCCATCTCCAGCAGCTCGGCGAACGGCGTGCCCAGACGGATTTCGAAGTTGCCCGGGTTGGCGACGTGGCCGGACACCGAGAAGATCTTGGGACCGCCGTTGTTGGGCTTGCCGAGGTTGAGGAACCACTCGGCGCCGTTGCGGATGATCGCCGGCACCGAGGCGTAGGTCTCGGTGTTGTTGATCGTGGTCGGCTTGCCGAACAGGCCGAAATTGGCCGGGAACGGCGGCTTGTAGCGCGGCTGGCCCTTCTTGCCCTCCAGCGACTCCATCAGCGCGGTTTCTTCGCCGCAGATGTAGGCGCCGGCGCCGAGCGCGCCGTAGATGTCGATGTCGATGCCGCTGCCCAGCACGTTCTTGCCCAGCCAGCCGTGCTCGTAGGCTTCCTTCAGCGCCTGCTCGAAATGCTCGAACGGCTCGTGATGGAACTCGCCGCGCAGGTAGTTGTAGGCCACGGTCGAACCGGTGGCGTAGCAGGCGATCGCCATGCCCTCCACCACCGCATGCGGGTTGTAGCGCAGGATGTCGCGGTCCTTGGCGGTGCCCGGCTCGGATTCGTCCGAGTTGCACAGGATGTATTTCTGGGTGCCGCTGCCCTTGGGCATGAAGCTCCACTTCAGACCGGTCGGGAAGCCCGCGCCGCCGCGGCCGCGCAAGCCCGAACCCTTGACCATGTCGACCACCGCGGCCGGATCCATCTTCTCGCTCAGGATCTTGCGCAGCGCCGCGTAGCCGCCGGTCTTGAGGTAGTTCTCGTACGACCAGGGGGTGTCGAAGTGCAGGGTCGTGTAGACGACCTGATGCTCTTGCGGCGCCGGGCCGACCGGACCGTAGCCCTGGGAATAGTCGTGGTGATCGTGATGCGCCATCTGGCCCTGCCTCACTTCAAACCGTCGAGAATCTCGTCCACCTTGGCGGTGTCGAGCTTCTCGCGGTAATGACCGTTGACGACGACCACCGGCGCGCCGCAGCACGCGGCCAGGCACTCTTCCTCGCGCTTGAGGAAGATGCGGCCGTCGGCGGTGGACTCGCCGAGCTTGCAGCCCAGCTTCTTCTCGGCGTGGCGGACCAGGTCCTCGGCGCCGTTGAGCCAGCAGCTGATGTTGGTGCAGAAGGCGACGTTATGGCGGCCGACCTTCTCGGTCTCGAACATCGAATAGAAGCTCGCGACCTCGTAGGCCCACACCGGCGGCAGGCCCAGGTACTTGGCGACCGCGGCGATCAGCTCGTCGGTCAGCCAGCCGCCGTTCTGTTCCTGCGCGGCGTGCAGGCCCTGCAGTACGGCCGAACGCTTGCGATCCGGCGGAAACTTGCTCAGCCAGTGATCGATATGCGCGCGCGTCTTGTCCGACAGCGCCGCCATCGGATCGACATGCTGCGCGGTTTCGAAATTGCCAGTCGCCTTCATTCGCTCTATTCCTCAGTGATCGCCGCGATCAGCGGTCGATCTCGCCGAACACGACGTCGTAGGTGCCGATCATGGCCACCACGTCGGCCAGCATGTGACCCTTCACGATCTCGTCCATCGAAGACAGGTGCGCGAAACCCGGCGCACGCAGCTTGCAGCGGAACGGCTTGTTGGCGCCGTCGGAGACCAGGTAGCAGCCGAACTCGCCCTTGGGCGCCTCGACCGCGGCGTAGGTTTCGCCGGCGGGCACGCAATAGCCTTCGGAGAACAGCTTGAAGTGGTGGATCAGGGCTTCCATGTCGTCCTTCATTTCCTCGCGCTTGGGCGGCGCGACCTTGAAGTTGTCGACGATGACGGGGCCCGGGTTGGCCTTCAGCCACTTCACGCTCTGCTTGATGATGCGGTTGGACTCGCGCATTTCCGCGATCCGGACCAGGTAGCGGTCGTAGCAGTCGCCGTTCACGCCGACCGGAATGTCGAAATCGACCTCCGCGTACTTGGCGTAGGGCTGCTTCTTGCGCAGGTCCCAAGCGATGCCGGAGCCGCGGATCATCGGCCCGGTCATGCCCAAGGCCAGCGCCTGTTCCGGCGAGACCACGCCCACGCCGACGGTGCGCTGCTTCCAGATGCGGTTGTCGGTGAGCAGGGTCTCGTACTCGTCGACGCGCTTGGGGAAGTCGTCGGTGAACGCGTCCAGGTAGTCCAGCAGCGAACCTTCGCGCCATTCGTTGAAGCGCTTGAGGCTGCCGCCCTTCTTCCACGGCGATTCGCGGTACTTGGGCATGCGGTCCGGCAGGTCGCGGTAGACGCCGCCCGGACGGTAGTAGGCCGCGTGCATGCGCGCGCCGCTGACCGCTTCGTAGCAGTCCATCAGCTCTTCGCGCTCGCGGAACGCGTACAGGAACACCGCCATCGCGCCCAGGTCGAGCGCGTTCGAACCTACCCACATCAGGTGGTTCAGGATGCGGGTGATCTCGTCGAACATGGTGCGGATGTACTGCGCGCGCTCGGGCGCCTCGATCCCCAGCAGGGTCTCGATCGCGCGCACGTAAGCGTGCTCGTTGCACATCATCGACACGTAGTCCAGGCGATCCATGTAGCCGATCGACTGGTTGAAGGGCTTGGACTCGGCCAGCTTCTCGGTGCCGCGGTGGAGCAGACCGATATGCGGGTCGGCGCGCTGCACGACTTCGCCGTCCATTTCCAGGATCAGGCGCAGCACGCCGTGCGCGGCCGGATGCTGGGGACCGAAGTTGAGGGTGTAGTTGCGGATCTCGGCGTTGTTCAGGCCCGAGGTCGCGCTGGCCTTGCCCGGCAGTTGAGCGCTCACTTCTTCACCTCCGAGCGCTGCGCGGCTTCGCCGACGGCGGTCTGGTAGCGGGCGTCGTCGCGGATCACGCGCGGCACGCCGACGCGCGGCTCGATCGACACCGGTTCGTAGACCACGCGGCGCTTGTCGGGGTCGTAACGCACTTCGACGTTGCCGATCAGCGGGAAGTCCTTGCGGAACGGATGACCGACGAAACCGTAGTCGGTGAGGATGCGGCGCAGGTCCGGGTGGCCTTCGAAGATGATGCCGAACAGGTCGAAGGCTTCGCGTTCGAACCAGTTCACGCCCGGCCAGATCGAGGTCAGCGAGGCCACGGTCGGCAGATCGTCGTTGTCGGCGAACGCGCGCAGGCGCAGGCGGCGGTTGTGCTGGTACGACAGCAGATGCGCGACCGCGGCATAGCGGCGCGCAGGCAGGGTCGGCACGCCGTTGGGCGACTCGCCCCAGACGAAACGACCGGCGCTCTTGCCTTCCACGCCGCGCGAGAAGCCTTCCGAGGACACGTCGGTGTCCCACTCGTCGCTGCCGTAGCTGAGGTAGTCGACGCCGCTGACGTCGACGCATTGTTCGAAGCCGAACTCGTCGCGCAGCGCGCGCGCGGCGTCCAGCCAATCGGCGGCGCTGGTTTCCAGCGTCACTTCGCCGCGCGGCTGGGCGACCACGACGGCGGCGCCCGGGAAACGGGCGCGCAGGCGATCGGCGAAAGCGTTCACGGTTTCGGTCATGTCAGCGCATGCCCTGCTTGTGCTCGCCGAAGTTGGTGCCGCGGCGGATCTTGCGCTGCAGCTGCAGGATGCCGTAGACCAGCGCTTCGGCGGTCGGCGGGCAGCCCGGCACGTACACGTCGACCGGCACCACGCGGTCGCAACCGCGCACCACCGCGTAGGAATAGTGGTAGTAGCCGCCGCCGTTGGCGCAGCTGCCCATCGAGATCACCCACTTGGGGTCGGGCATCTGGTCGTAGACCTTGCGCAGCGCCGGGGCCATCTTGTTGACCAGGGTGCCGGCCACGATCATCACGTCGGACTGGCGCGGCGACGGGCGGAACACCACGCCGTAGCGGTCCAGGTCCAGGCGCGAGGCGCCGGCGTGCATCATTTCGACCGCGCAGCAGGCCAGGCCGAAGGTCATCGGCCACATCGAGCCGGTACGCGCCCAGTTCCAGAGCGTGTCCAGATTGGTGGTGACGAAACCCTGCTGCAACAGCGGGTTCTCGCCTTCCGGGCGCAGGATGTCGTCGAGGCGGCCTTCCGGGATCGGGTTGTGCATCAGACCCGAGACGGTGTCGCTGACGGTTTGGATCACTCCCATTCGAGCGCTCCCTTCTTCCAGACGTAGACGAAGCCGAGCAGGAGCATGCTGGCGAAGATGCCCATCTCGATCAGGCCGATCGGACCGAGTTCGCGGAACACGGTGGCCCAGGGCACGATGAAGATGATTTCCAGATCGAAAATGATGAACTGGATGGCGATGAGGTAGTAGCGCACGTCGAATTGCATGCGCGCGGCCTCGAAGGCCTCGAAGCCGCATTCGTAGGGAGATAGCTTCTCCACAGTCGGGCGCTTGGGCCCGA
Organism: Lysobacter sp. Root916; assembly: GCF_001429785.1. Taxonomy (GTDB): domain Bacteria; phylum Pseudomonadota; class Gammaproteobacteria; order Xanthomonadales; family Xanthomonadaceae; genus Lysobacter. The sequence continues at coordinate 1,497,704 of NZ_LMJF01000001.1, forward strand.
GCGTGTTGCCTACCACCAACAGGGCGACGCCAATGACGCTGGCGACGATCAGGAACAGCAGGGTCGGCAGGTATTCGGCCAGCACTCGGTGTTCTCTCGGCTACTTGGCCGCGTTTCCGCAGCCTTGGCTCGGCGGTATGGTCCTGTTCGGAATGCCGATCAGGCCAGTGGCGCGGCCCGCCGTGCGTGCCGCACCTCGGGTAGTTGGTGCGTGGTGTAGCTGATTCGGTGTGGTGCCCAAAGGGGGACTCGAACCCCCACGACTTACGTCGCTACCACCTCAAGGTAGTGCGTCTACCAATTCCGCCATCTGGGCAATCAAACCTGGCCATCCTGGCCCTGACTCCGTCAGTACCGCGCGAAGCCGTTCGGTCATCGCTGACCGCGCCCCGGTCGTCCGTTCCGGGCCGCTTGAATCACAAGCTCTATATTACCGCGCTTTGTCAGCCGCCCGAAGCCGGTTGCGACTGCGGCGGGGCCTGCTGCGGGGCCGGAGCGGCCGGGACCGTGGTCCCGCTGGCGGCCGGCGCCTGCGGCGCGGTGGTCGCCGGCGCGCTGGGCACGGTCGAAGCCGGAGCCGCCGGAGCCGTCTGCGCCGGAGCGCTCGGAACCGTGCTGCCGGGGGCCGGGGTAGCGGGCTTGGCCTGGGTGTTGGCGATGTCCGCGGCCAAGCCGACGTCCTGCGAGGCCGGAGCAGCGCCGCCAGCGGCGCCGCGCGAGGCCTGCCAGGCCATGAACAGGCTGATCGCGAAGAACGCGATGGCCAGCCACTTGGTGGCCTTGGACAGGAAGTTGGAGGAACCGCGGGCGCCGAACACGGTCGCCGAAGCGCCGCCGCCGAAGCCCGAGCCCGCCTGCGCGCCTGCGCCGCGTTGCATCAGGATCAGCGCGACCATGGCGATCGCGATCAACACATAGATGACGTTGAGGAACAACAGCATCGTCGAATTCTTTTCTTTGGCTACGTTGTGACGACCGCCGGGCGGGCCCGAAAGTTCGTCAGGGTGCCGCCGCGGCTGCGATGGCGTTGAAATCGGCGGCGACCAGGGAGGCCCCACCGATCAGGCCGCCGTCGACGTCCGGCTGGGAAAACAGCGCGGCGGCGTTGTCGGCCTTCACGCTACCGCCGTACAGAATGGGTAGCGAGCCAGCAATTCTAGCATCGTGTCCGGCGATTTCGCTACGAATGAATGCGTGCACGGCCTGCGCCTGCTCCGGGCTGGCGGTCTTGCCGGTGCCGATGGCCCAGACCGGCTCGTAGGCCAGGATCGCGCCCTCCAGCGCCGCCACGCCCAGCAGTTCCAGCACCGGGCTCAGCTGCTCCTGCAGGCGGTACTCGGTCTGGCCGTCCTCGCGCTCGCTCAGGGTCTCGCCCACGCACAGGATCGGCACCAGGCCGGCGGCCTTGGCGGCGGCGAACTTGCGCGCGACCAGCTCGCTGCTCTCGGCGTGGTACTGGCGGCGCTCGGAATGGCCGACCAGGCCATAGCCCGCGCCCACGTCCTTGAGCATCGCCGCCGAGACTTCGCCGGTGTAGGCGCCCTTCTCGTTGCTGCTCACGTCCTGCGCGCCGAAGTCCAGACCGCGGCCGAGGTAGTGCTCGATCAGCTCGCCCAGGTAGGGCAGCGGCGGCAGGATGATGCGCTCGACCCCGGCCGGCGCCTGCGCGGCGACCTGATCCAGCAACCCGAAGGCGAACTCGCGGCTGCCATGCAGCTTCCAGTTTCCGGCGACGATCCTGCGGCGCATGGCCACTCCGTGGTACGAAAGGACGCAAGTTTACCGCAGCCCCGCCCGCGCACGGACCGCGCGCGGCGAGGAACCCCGACACGACCGGCAACGAAGGCCTCCATGCCCGAAACCGCAAACACCCCCTACGCCCTGATCACGGGCGCCTCGGCCGGCATCGGCGCCGCCCTCGCCCGCGAGTACGCGCGCCGCGGCGTGCCGCTGGTGCTGACCGCGCGCCGCGAGGACCGCCTGCAGGCCCTGGCCGCCGAGCTGCGCGACCGCGTCGCGGTGGAAGTGATCGCCGCCGACCTCGCCGACCCGGCCGCGCCCGCGCGGCTGCAGGCCGAAACCCGCCGCCGCGGCCTGGCGATCGGCCATCTGGTCAACAACGCCGGCTACGGCGTGCCTGGGCGCTACCTGGCCGACGACTGGAAGGTCCATGCCGACTTCCTGCAGGTGATGGTGACCGCGGTCGCCGAACTCAGTTACCGCTACCTGCCCGAGATGGAGCAGCGCGGCCACGGCCGCATCCTCAACATCGCCTCGCTGGCCGGGCTGGCGCCGCCCTCGGCCGGGCACACCCTGTATGGCGCGGCCAAGAGCTTCGTGATTCGCTTCAGCCAATCGCTGGCGCTGGAAAGCCGGCCGCGCGGCGTGCATGTGACCGCACTATGCCCGGGCTTCACCTATACCGAGTTCCACGACGTCAACGGCATGCGCGAGCGCATCTCGCGCCTGCCGAAATGGCTGTGGCTGGACGCCGACACGGTCGCGCGCCTGGGCGTGGACGCGGTCGAGCGCGGCGACGCGCGCTGCATCACCGGCACCGCCAACAAGATCGTCGCCGGCCTGGCCAAGTACCTGCCCGACCGCGTCGCCACCGCTCTGGTCGCGCGCCGGGCCAGCGATTTCCGCGACGCCGAATGAGCGGCGGCGCAAGGCTCAGCAGCTTCGCGCCGGTGGCGACCGCCGACGCGCGCGTGCTGGTGCTGGGCAGCATGCCCGGCGAGGCCTCGCTGGCGGCCACGCGCTATTACGCGCATCCGCAGAATCGGTTCTGGCCGATCATGGGCGCGCTGGTCGGCGCCACGCCTGCCCTGCCCTACGAGCAGCGCCTGCAGCGGCTGCTCGACGCGGGGATCGCGCTATGGGACGTGCTGGCCAGCTGCGAGCGCGTCGGCAGCCTGGACACGGCGATCCGGGCGCCGCAGGCCAACGACTTCGCGGGCTTCTTCGCCGCGCATCCGCGGGTGGCGACGGTGCTGTTCAACGGGGCACAGGCGGAAACGAGCTTTCGACGCCTGGTGCTGCCGGGGCTGGCCGCGCCGCTGCCGATGCTGCGGCGGTTGCCGTCGACGAGTCCGGCGAATGCCGGACAGCGGCCGGAGGCGAAGCTGGCGGCTTGGCGAGAGGCCTTGTCGGACGCGGGCATTGCCCTGACCCCCGCCTGACATCGTGGCGCGAGGCCCTAATCCCGCTGGCGGCGAGCGTAGGAAGGGCTGAGTAGGTGGCGCGTAGCGCCGGATAGGGCGCGCGAAATGGGAGCGGCGGCGCGGGCTTGATGCTGCGCGGGCCCTCACCCCAACCCCTCTCCCGCGAGCGGGAGAGGGGCTCATGAGCCAGGGCGTAACGAACCTTACTTCAGCTTGATTTCGCGCAAGCGCTCTTCCAGATAGCCCTGCGCGGTGATCGGCTCCGGATAGCGCTTGGGATTGTCCGCGGTGATCGTCGAGGGCAGCACGTCGATCAGGAAATCCGGATTCGGGTGCAGGAAGAACGGGGTCGAGTAGCGCGGCTGGCGCGCCTTTTCGCCCGGCGGATTGACCACGCGATGGGTGGTCGAGGGATACACGTGGTTGGTCAGGCGCTGCAGCATGTCGCCGATGTTGACCACGATGGTGTCGGCATCGGCGGTGAACGGCACCCACTCGCCCTTGCGCGACTTCACTTCCAGGCCTTCCGAACTCGCGCCGACCAGCAGGGTGATCAGGTTGATGTCCTCGTGCGCGCCGGCGCGCTCGTTGGGAATGTTGTCGGCGGTGATCGGCGGGTAGTGGATCGGGCGCAGGATCGAATTGCCCGAGTCGGTCTTGTCGGCGAAGTAGTTCTCCGGCAGGCCGATGTGCAGGGCCAGCGCGCTGAGCACGCGCGAACCCAGATGGTCGAGCGCCTGGTACAGGCCGTAGGCCTGGTCGCGGAACTCGGGAATCTCGTCCGGCCACAGGTTGGCCGGCATCGCCTCGGCGTATTGGGAATCGCGCGGAATCTCGCGGCCGACGTGCCAGAACTCCTTGAGGTCGAAGTGCTTGGAGTCCTTGGCGGTCTCCACGCCGAACGGGGTGTAGCCGCGCGCGCCGCCGCTGCCGGGCACGTGGTATTTGCGCTTGGTTTCTTCCGGCAGAGCGAAGAACCGCTTGAACAAGTCGTAGGACTGGTCGATTTGCTCGGCCGGGATGCCGTGGCCGCGGATGCCGGCGAAGCCCCATTCGCGGTAGGCCGCGCCGAGCTCGGCCACGAAAGCGTCGCGGTCGGTGTCGTAGCGGCGGATGTCCAGGGTCGGAATCTGAGAAGTCATGTCTGGGTCTCGTGGGTTCATTGCGCCGCCGCGCGCACGGCATCGGCCAGGCGCTGCAGCGTGTCCAACATCAGTTGCCGATCATCCGCCTCGACGGTCACGCGCACCACCGGCTCGGTGCCGGAAGGCCGCAGGAAGGCGCGGCCGCGGCCGGCCACGGCGGTCTGCGCCTGCGCCAGCGCGGCCTGCACCGCCGGCGCGTCGGCCGGCTTGGCGCTGCCTTCGTAACGCACGTTGACGGTTTTCTGCGGCACTTTGACGAAGCCCTGCAGGGCCTGGGACAGGCTGACGCCGCGGCGGCGCAGCACCTCCAGCACCTGCAGCGCGCTGACGATGCCGTCGCCGGTGCTGGCGCGGTCCAGACACAGCAAGTGACCGGAGGCCTCGCCGCCGAGCACGGCGTCGTGGGCGATCAGCTGCTGGTGCACGTAGCGGTCGCCGACCTTGGCGCGCAGGAAGCCGATGCCGCGCTGTTGAAACGCACGTTCCAGGGCGTAGTTGGTCATCAGGGTGCCGACCACCGGGCCCCGCAGGCGGCCGCTGTCCTGCCAGTCGCAGGCCAGCACGTACAGCAGGTCGTCGCCGTCGCGCACCGTGCCGTCGCCGTCGACGAACAGCACGCGGTCGCCGTCGCCGTCGAAGGCGATGCCCAGATCGGCGCCGCTGGCCCTGACGCGTTCGGCCAGGGTCTCCGGGTGGGTCGAGCCGACGCCGTCGTTGATGTTGAGGCCGTTGGGGTCGATGCCGATCGCATCCACGCGCGCGCCCAACTCGCGCAGCACCAGCGGGCCGAGCTGATAGGTCGCGCCGTTGGCGCAGTCCATGGCGATGCGCATGCCGCCCAGGTCGAAGCCCTTGGGCACCGAGCCCTTGCAGGCCTCGATGTAGCGGCCCAGCGCATCGCGCGTGCGCACCGCCTTGCCCAGCTCTTCGGAGGGCACGGTGCGGAACGGCTGTTCCAGCGCGGCCTCGATCGCCAATTCGGTGGCGTCGTCGAGCTTCTCGCCCTCGGCCGAGAAGAACTTGATGCCGTTGTCGTAATGCGGATTGTGCGAGGCCGAGATCACGATGCCGCCGTCGGCGCGCATCGAGTGGGTCAGGTGCGCGACCGCCGGGGTCGGCATCGGACCCATCAGCTGCACGTCGACGCCAGCGGCGACCAGGCCTGCCTCGAGCGCGGCCTCGAACATGTAGTTCGAAATGCGGGTGTCCTTGCCGATGATCACCACCGGCTTGCGCCAGTCGCGGCGCGCCAGGGCGTGGCCGTAGGCGTTGCCCAGGCGGAGCACGAAATCGGCCGAGATGGCGCCCTCGCCCACCCGACCGCGGATGCCGTCGGTGCCGAAATACTTGCGGCTCAAGCGGCAGCCTCCGCGTCGTCTTCTGGCTGCGGCTGCTTCATCAGCAGGGCCAGCAGATGGGCCAGGCGTTCGCGCAGTTCGCGACGGTCGCAGATCTGGTCGATGGCGCCGTGGGCGACCAGGAACTCGCTGCGCTGGAAGCCTTCGGGCAGCTTCTCGCGCACGGTCTGCTCGATCACGCGCGGGCCGGCGAAGCCGATCAGGGCCTCGGGTTCGGCCATATTGATGTCGCCCAGCATCGCGAACGAAGCCGAGACGCCACCCGTGGTCGGATGGGTCATCACCGAGATGTACGGCAGACCGGCCTCGCGCAGGCGGCCGAGCGCGGCCGAGGTCTTGGCCATCTGCATCAGCGAGAACAGGCTTTCCTGCATGCGCGCGCCGCCGCTGGCGGAGAAGCACACGAAGGGGCAGCCGATCTCCAGCGCAGCCTCGGCCGCGCGCGCGAAGCGCTCGCCGACCACCGAACCCATCGAACCGCCCATATAGGCGAAGTCGAACGAGCACGCGACCAGCGGGCGCTGCTTGAGGGTGCCGCGCATCGCGATCAGGGCGTCGCGCTCGCCGGTGGCTTTCTGCGCGGCCTTGATGCGGTCGGAGTACTTCTTCTGGTCCTTGAACTTGAGCACGTCGGTCGGGCCCAGCTCGGCCCCGATCTCGCTGGTGCTGCCGGGGTCGAACAGCGCGTTCAGGCGGACCCGGCCGCGGATCGGCATGTGGAAGCTGCACTTGGGGCAGACCTCGAGGTTTTCCTCGAGCTCGGGCCGGTAAAGCACGGCGCCGCAGCGGTCGCACTTCTCCCACAGCCCTTCGGGCACGCTACGGCGCTTGGCGCCGGCGGAGTCGGTGCGGATGCCGGTGCGGCTGCCGGGCATGAGTTTTTTGAGCCAGGACATGCGGTGCGTTTTTCCCGTTCAGGCTGCTAAGGGTGCCGGTCCACGGTCCGTGGCGGAACCCGGCCTAGCGGGTCAGTTTAGCGCAGCCAGGTTTGGGCCAGGCAGGGGCGCCTGCAACCGCCGGAACTTAGGTCGGGGCGTCCAGCGCTTGCCGCAGCGGCGTCAGGAACGCGGTGGCGGCCGCGACCGCAGCGGCGGCGTCGGTCTCGGCGCTCGCCGCGACGGCAGGCTGGGCTTGGGTCTCGGCTAGCGCCGCGACCAAGGCGCTGCCCACCACCACGCCCTCGGCCTCGCGCGCCATCGCGCTGGCGCTGGCGGCGTCCTTGATGCCGAAACCGGCCACCACCGGCACCCGGCTGCGCAGGCGGATTTCGCGCAGGCGCTCGTTGGCGGCGACCGCGTCGAGGCGGTCGGCGCCGGTCACGCCGGCAAAACTCACGTAGTAGAGGTAGCCCTGGGCGTCGTCGCAGAGCAGCGCCAGACGCGCGTCGGTGGTGGTCGGCGACGCCAGCAGGATCAGCTGCAGGCCCGCGGCCGCGAAATCCGCGCGCAGTTCGGCGGCTTCCTCGGGCGGCAGATCGACCAGCAGCACGCCGTCGACGCCGGCCGCGACCGCTTCGGCGGCGAAGCGCGCCGAGCCGCGGATCTCGATCGGATTGAGGTAGCCCATCAACACCACCGGCGTATCGGCGTCGCGCTGCCGAAACTCCGCCACGCAGCGCAGCGCGTACGACAGGCCCGCGCCACGCGCGATCGCGCGCTCGGAGCTGCGCTGAATGGTTGGGCCGTCGGCCATCGGATCGGAGAACGGCACCCCGAGCTCGATCACGTCGGCGCCGGCGGCGGCCAGCGCATGCATCACCGGCACGGTCGCCGCCAGCGACGGATCGCCGGCGGTGATAAAGGGGACCAGGGCCTTGCGGCTGTGCGCCTTGAGCGCGGCGAAGCGGGTGTCGATGCGGTTCATGAGGGCAGGAGTGGGCTTAGAGGAGTGATGAGTGAGTTAGAGCGAGAGCGCAAGGGTGGAGAAACAGCGGGAAGCAGGCTGGCGGATTGATCGCGCGCTCCTCGCTCCCCTCTCGCTCCTCTGCGCTCACTCCTGTTTCAAAACACGATCCCCTCGCGCCCAGCGATCGTATGCACATCCTTATCGCCGCGCCCCGACAGATTGCACAGCACGATCTGGTCCTTGGGCATGGTGCGCGCCAGCTTCACCGCCTGGGCGATGGCATGGCTGGATTCCAAGGCGGCCAGGATGCCCTCGGTGCGTGCGAGCTGATGGAAGGCGGCCAGGGCCTCGTCGTCGCTCACGCCCACGTACTCGGCGCGGCCGGCGTCCTTAAGGAAGGCGTGCTCGGGGCCGACGCCGGGGTAATCCAGGCCGGCGGAGACCGAATGGGTCTCGATGATCTGACCCTCGTCGTCGCACAACACATAGGTGCGGTTGCCGTGCAGCACGCCGGGGCGGCCGGCGGCCAGCGAGGCGGCGTGGTGGCCGCTGGCGATGCCCTCGCCCGCCGCCTCGGCGCCGACGATGCGCACCGAAGCGTCGTTGAGAAAGGCGTGGAACAGGCCGATCGCGTTGCTGCCGCCGCCGACGCAGGCGGTGATCGCATCCGGCAGGCGGCCGTACTCGGCCAGCATCTGCGCGCGCGCTTCGCGCCCGACGATGGCGTTGAAGTCGCGCACCATGCGCGGGTACGGGTCCGGGCCGGCGACCGTGCCGATGATGTAGAAGGTGTCGCGCACGTTGGTGACCCAGTCGCGCATGGCCTCGTTGAGCGCGTCCTTGAGCGTGGCCGAACCGCTGGTCACCGGCACCACGGTCGCGCCCAGCAGCTTCATGCGGTAGACGTTGATCTTCTGGCGCTCGATGTCGGTCGCGCCCATGTAGACCACGCATTCCAGGCCCAGGCGCGCGGCCACGGTGGCGCTGGCGACGCCGTGCTGGCCGGCGCCGGTCTCGGCGATGATCCGGGTCTTGCCCATGCGGCTGGCCAGCAGGGCCTGGCCGATGGTGTTGTTGATCTTATGCGCGCCGGTGTGGTTCAGGTCCTCGCGCTTGAGCAGGATGCGCGCGCCGCCGACTTCGTCGCTCAGGCGCTGGGCGTGATAGATCGGGCTGGGCCGGCCTACGTAGTGCGCCAGGTCGCGGTCGAAAGCCTCGATGAAGGCCGGATCGACGCGCGCGGCGTCGTAGGCCGCGGCCAGTTCCTCCAGCGGGCCGATCAGGGTCTCGGCGACGAAGCGACCGCCGTAGCGACCGAAATGGCCGGAGGCGTCCGGGTAGGCGTGGTAATCGGTAATGGCGGTCACGGCGCGGCTGAGGAGTAGAGTCCCGCCACTTTATCGCAAGCAAGACCCGCCGATAACGCATAAAATAGGCCTGACCCGTCAGTAAAACTCACCTAATACCATGAGCCGTGCCCTGCCCCCGCTCAACGCCCTGCGCGCCTTCGAGGCGGTGGCGCGGCTGGACGGCGTCGGCCGCGCCGCGGCCGAACTGCACGTGACCCATGGCGCGGTCAGCCGCCAGTTGCGCTTGCTGGAAGAGGCACTGGGCAGCGCTTTGTTCCAGCGCGAGGGGCGCGGACTGGCGCTGACGCCGGCCGGACAGCGTCTGTACGAGGCCGCCAGCGACGGCTTCGCGCCGCTGCGCGCGGCCTGGGCCGAACTGCAGCGACGGCCGGAACAGACCCCGCTGGTGCTGGGCTGCCCCGGCAGCGTGCTGGCGCGCTGGATGATTCCGCGCCTGGACCGGCTGGCGCGCGAGCGCCCGGCGCTGCGCCTGCATCTGGCCGCCAACGACACCGCGCCCGACGCGGCGCTGGCCGGTCTGGACGCGGCGCTGCTGATCGCGGCGCCGCCCTGGCCGTCGGATTGGACGGTGCGCGAGCTGGCGGTGGAGCGCATCGGCCCGGTGCTGAGCCCGCGTTGGCCGGGCGCGGCCGCATTGCTCGGGGCGCCGCCGGACGCGCTGTGCGGGCTGGAATTGCTGCACACCGCCTCGCGCCCGCAGGCCTGGCGCGACTGGGCCGCGCGGGTCGGCTTGGACCCGGCCGCGCTGCGTCCGGGCACCGCCTTCGCTCATCTGTATTACTTGTTGGAAGCGGCCAACGCAGGGCTGGGCGTGGCGATCGCGCCGCAGCCGTTGGTGGCCGAGGATCTGGCCGCCGGCCGCCTGCTCGCGCCCTGGGGGTTCGTCGACACCGACGCGCGCTGGGTGTTGTGCGCGCCGAAGCGCCGCGAGGATGCGCGGGTGGCGGAATTGGCGACGTGGTTGCGCGAGGCCTTGGCGCGGGATTGAGCGTGGCTGTTGGCCCTTGAGGGCACGCGTGCGCTTCGCGGTTCGATCAGAACCGGTCCCACGCGCTTTCTGTGGGAGCGACGTGAGTCGCGATCGGAGCATCCAGCTCTCCAACTCCGCCGTCCTCTGCCGCCACGCATCGCGACTCACGTCGCTCCCACAGACAGCGAACCGTAGGCTGCGGTGGCAACCGCACCGTCGCGGGCATGCGGTGGCTGGCGATGGTGCGGTTCGCCTTTGGCTCACCACACCCCACGCCTTACGCCGTCGGCCGCAGATCGCTTACGCCGTTCCTACCCCAAAGCAAGCCGTGCTTTGCGGCTCAATCGGCGTGGCAATCCGCGCGTCTCACTTCTTCGACGAAGCGTCGCATCAAATCGCCGTCCTTGCGGCCCGGCGCGCTCTCGATACCGCTGGACACGTCCACACCCCAGGGCCGGGTGGCCTGGATGGCGTCGAACACGTTATCGGGCACCAGCCCGCCGGCGAGCAGGAAGGGCTTGTGCATGGCGGCTGGGATGCGCGACCAGTCGAAGGTCTTGCCGCTGCCGCCGCTGCCGCCGGCGACGTGGCTGTCGAGTAGGAAGCCGGCCGCGGCCGGGTAGCGCGCGTGCAGAGCCAGGCCCTGCGGCACCGTCGGATCGGCGCCCTCGCCCATCGCCACCGCTTTCAGATACGGCACGCCGAAGGAGCGACAGAAGGCGTCGTTCTCGTCGCCGTGGAACTGCAGCAGGCTGGGCCGGACCTGGCGCACCACTTCGCGCACCTGTTCGGCCGGGTTGTCCATGAACAAGGCCACCGCATCCACCAGCGGCGCCAAGGCCTGACGCATCGCGCGCGCCTCTTCGGCCTCGACACGGCGCTTGCTGGATTCGGCGAACACGAAACCGATCGCATCGGCGCCGAGCTCGCAGGCCAGGCGCACGTCGCCGGGGCGGGTGAAGCCGCAGAACTTGATACGGGTACGGAACAGGGTCTTGGGCGCGTGGGTCACAGCAATACCTCCGCCGGCAGTGGCCAGTCCGCAGGGTAACGCGGACCGACGAACACCAGCCCGGCCGAGGGCGCGGTCGGCCCGGCTTTGGCGCGGTCGCGTCCGGCCAGCAGCTGCGCGATCCATGCTTCGGGTTGTTCGCCGCGCCCGACCGGCAGCAGGCTGCCGACGATGTTGCGGACCATGTGATGCAGGAAGGCGTTGGCCTGCACTTCCATCTCGACGATGTCGCCGTCGCGGCGCACGGCGATGTATTGCAGGTCGCGGCGCGCGTGCGGCGCCTGGCAATGCACGGTACGGAAAGCCGAGAAGTCGTTCTCGCCCAGCAGCGCCTGGGCCGCGCGATGCATGGCGTCGGCGTCGAGCGGACGCCGCTCCCAGCTCAGGTACTGGCGCTGCAGGGCTGGACGCACCGGCCGGTTGAGAATGCGATAGCGGTAGCGGCGCGCGCGCGCCGAGAAACGGGCATGGAAGTCGTCGGCGACCGGCACGCACCAGCGCACGCACACCGACGGCGGCAGGCGCGAGGTGGTGCCCAGCACCCAGCCGCGCGGCTCGCGCGTCGCCGGGCCGTCGAAATGCACCACCTGGCAGGACGCATGCACGCCGGCATCGGTACGACCGGCGCAGGTCACGTCGATCTGGCGGCCGGCGACGAAGGACAGCGCCGCCTCGACCGCGCCTTGCACGGTGGGTTCGCCGCGCAAGTCGGGTTCGCCCGGCCGGCTCAGACGCTGCCAGCCGGAGAACTCGCCGCCGTCGTATTCGATGCCCAGGGCGTAGCGTCGCGTCGCGGCCGACTCCGCCGCGGCGGACGCCGCCGGAACCTCAGACGCCACGCATTACTCCAGTTCGCGCAACATCCGCGCGGCCTGCTGGCGCGCGGCCAGATCGCCGTTGACCGCGACTTCGCCCAATAGCTGACGCGCGCTTTCGTGATCGCCCAGGTCCATGTAGGCGCGCGCCAGTTCCAGGCGCTCCTGGCCCGGTTGCGCGGCCAGCAAGGGCTCCTGCACCGGCTGCTCGCCGTTGCCGACCGCGGCCACGTGCCACGCCGGCACCTTGCGCTCGGTACCGGGCGCCGACTGCGGCGTGGTCCAGAACGGCGCGGCCTGCGCGGCGGCGGCGGGCGTCGCGACGGGCGCTTCGGCCTCCACCGGCTCGACCGCGGGTTCGGCGAAGGCGTCGGCGATCGACGGGCCGGCGGCGGCGGCCGCGACCGGCGCGCGGAACACCGGCTTGGACGGACGCCGACGCAGGAACCACGCGCCGAACGCGGCCAGCAGCAGGACCGCGCCGGTGATCGCCCACGGCAGCATCGCGCCGCCCTGCTCGGCGGCCTGTTTCTGGTTGGACTCGGCCAGGCGCTGCTGCGCCGCGGCCAGTTCGGTGTCCTTGAGCTGGATCAGCTGTTGCTGCTGCTTCTGCAGTTGCTCCAACTCGGCGACGCGGCCCTTGAGGTCGCTGAGTTCGGCCTCGCGTGCGGCCAGCGATTCCTTGGATTCTTGCAGTTCCTGTCGCAGCATCTGGCCCTCGCCTCCGGCATTGATGCCGGACTGTGTACCCGCCCGCGCGGCGCGACTGGCGCCGGGCGGGACGATTTCCAGACGCGCGCCGGCCGAGGCCGTCGCGTCCGTCGCAGCGCCGGCGCTGTTGCCGGCCGCGCGCGGCGCCGTCGCCAGCGGCACCGGCTCCACCGCCGGCTGCGGCGCCGGGCGGCGCGCCTGGCGCCACTGTTGGATCTGCCCGCGCACCAGCGCGCTGGCTTCGCCTGCGTCGATGCTGGCCACTTCGTTGCCGCTGGGCACGCGCAGCACCGCGCCCTGCTTGAGGCGATTGACGTCGCCGCCGATGAAGGCGTCGGGGTTGGCGCGCAGCAGCGCGACCATGGTCTGGTCCAGGCTGGCGCCCTCGCCCAGTTCCAGCCCGCTGGCGATGCGCGACAAGGCGTCGCCGCGTTTGACTTCGATCGCCGCGTCGCCCGGATTCGCCGGCGCGGCGTTCAGCGGCGGCGCCGGAGTCGGCGCCGGCGGCGCGATCGCGATCGCGGTGGGTTGTTCGGGGAAGGCGTTGGCAGGCGCGGCCGGCACCGAGTCGACGGAGGCCGGGTCCGGCACCACTGCGGCCGGATCGGTCGGCGTGTCGCTGGCGATCACCGCGGCCGGATCGATCGGGCGTTCGATCAGATTGGACGGCGCCGACACCGGCGCCTCGATCGGCGGCTGCAGCGGCGCCGATACGGTCTTGGGGGTGTCGATCAGCGCCGAGTACTCGCGCACCAGACGGCCCTGGCCCCAGTCCACTTCCAGCAGGAAGGTCACCAGCGGCTGGTTCACCGGCTGCTCGCTGGTGACCCGGATCACCGGGTTACCGCGCGCGTCCAGGGCGACCTGGAATTGCAGGTCGGAGACGATGCCCTGCGGTGGCATCAGGCCGATGCGGGCGAAGGTCTCCGGCGACGCCAGGCGTGCCTGCAGTTGTTCCAACTCGGCCGGATCGCTGGAGACGATCGGGATCTCCGCCAGCAGCGGCTGGTCGGAACGCGACTTGACCTCGATCTGGCCCAGACCGAGCGCGCAGGCGCCGCCGCTGGCCAAGGCCAGCGCCAATGCCAACACGGTACGCGCGAAACGATGCTTCACTCTGGTCCCACTCCCTGTCCCCTGGCGGCGACTCTAGCCGCCGCCACGGTTAATACGCAATGCGGCCGCAATACGGTCACATTACGCCCTGCGCCGCGTTTTAGGCGGCCCAATGCGGCCCGGCCGACTTATGCGCCGCGCTCAAGCGGCGTGCTGCGCGCGCTGCTCGGCCCAGACCAACTCGGCCAGCTGCACCGCGTTGAGCGCCGCGCCCTTGCGGATGTTGTCGGCCACCACCCACATCGACAGGCCGCGCGGATGCGAGATGTCGTCGCGGATGCGGCCCACGTAGACCGCGTCGTGGCCGGAAGCATGGGTGACCGGGGTGGGATAGCCGCCGCCGACCGCCTCGTCCACCACTTCCAGGCCCGGCGCGTCTTCCAGCAGCTTGCGCGCATCGGCTGCGCTGAGCTTCTCGCGGGTCTCGATGTGCACCGCCTCGGAGTGGGCGTAGAACACCGGCACCCGCACCACGGTGGCGTTCACGCCGATCGAGTCGTCGCCGAGGATCTTGCGGGTCTCCCAGACCAGCTTCATCTCCTCGCTGGTGTAGCCGTTGTCGAGGAAGTCGCCGCCGTGCGGGATCACGTTGAACGCGATCTGCACCGGATACACCTCGGCCTTGGTCTCCTGGAAATTCAGCAGGCCCGCGGTCTGCCGGCCCAATTCCTCCAGCGCGCGCCGGCCGGTGCCGGACACCGATTGGTAGGTGGCGACGTTGATGCGCTCGATGCCGACCTTGCGATGGATCGGCGCCAGCGCGACCAGCATCTGCATGGTCGAGCAGTTCGGGTTGGCGATGATGCCGCGCGGACGGTTGGCGATCTGCTCCGGATTGACCTCGCTGATCACCAGCGGGATGTCGTCGTCGTAGCGGAAGGCCGAGGAGTTGTCGATCACCACCGCGCCGGCGGCGGCGAACTTGGGCGCGTATTCCTTGGACACCGAACCGCCGGCCGAGAACAGGGCGATGTCGACGCCGGACGGGTCGAACGTGGCCAGGTCCTCGATCACCAGGGTTTTGCCTTCGAACTGAAGTTTCTCGCCCGCCGAGCGTTCGCTCGCCAACACATGCAGTTTGCCGATCGGGAATTTCCGCTCGGCGAGGACTTTCAGCATGGTTTCACCGACCGCTCCGGTAGCACCGACCACGGCGACATTGCAGGACGTCTTGGCGTTCATCAGTCTCGATTTACCTGGCTTGTTAAAAAGCGGAGATTGGGGATTCGGGATTCGGGATTCGTCAAAGCGGCCCAGACGCGGCCCCGCCTCTACCAATCCCGAATCCCCAATCTCGAATCCCGGCTCCTCGATTATCGGCTAAGCGCGGCGCCAATGCGCGAATCGGCGTTCCATTCGCGCGCAACGCGCGCGCGGGGTTCAGGCGCTGCGTTTTCCGCCGCCGGCCAGGGCCTCGGCATTGAGCGGCGACGGCGGACGCCCGGCGTCGGGGCCGCGGTCCAGCGCGGCGATCAGATTGGCCACCGCCAGCGCGACCATGGCGCGGCGCGTGGCCAGGCTGGCGCTGGCGATATGCGGGGTCAGGACCACGTTGCGCAGCGCCAGCAGGCGCGGATTGACCGCCGGCTCGCCCTCGAACACGTCCAGGCCGGCCGCGGCCAGGCGCCCGGCCGCCAGCGCGTCGGCCAGCGCCGCTTCGTCGATCAGGCCGCCGCGCGCGATGTTCGTGAGGGTGGCGTGCGGGCGCAGCCGCGCCAGCGCGGCCGCGTCGACCAGGTGATGATTGGCCGGCGAATACGGCAGCACCAGGACCAGGTGATCGGCGCGCTCGAACAGCGCTTCGAAGCCGACGTACTCGGCGGCGTGCTCGCGTTCCACCGCGTCGGGCAGGCGGCTGCGGTTGTGGTACAGCACGCGCATGCCGAAGCCGGACGCGCGCCGGGCGATGCCGCGGCCGATCCTGCCCATGCCGAGGATGCCCAGGGTGGCGCCGTGGATGTCGCCACCCAGCAGCGATTCGAAACTCCATTGCCGCCAGTGGCCGTCGCGCAGCCAGCGCTCGGCCTCGGTGATCCGCCGTGCGGTCGCCATCATCAGGGCGAAACCGAAGTCGGCGGTGGTCTCGGTCAGCACGTCCGGGGTATTGGTGGCCAGGATTCCGGCCGCGCTCAGCGCCGCCAGGTCGAGGTTGTTGTAGCCCACGCCGACATTGGCGATCGCGCGCAGGCGCGAGGCGCCGGCCACCTGGGCCGCGCCGATCGCGTCGTTGAGGGTGACCAGGGCGCCGTCGGCCTGGCGCAGGGCCGCGGCGACCGCGTCCGGGCTGTGCTGGGTGACCGCGGCGGTGCCGACCACGTCGAAGTGCTCGTCCAGCCGCCCGATGATGTCGGCGAACAGCGGTTGCGAGACCCAGACGCGTGGACGCTCAGCCATCGGCGTCGCCGGCCGGAATGCGCGGCGTCACTTCGCCCACGTCGCCGCACTGGGCGCGGTGGCGCAGGGCCTGGTCCATCAGCACCAGCGCGACCATGGCCTCGCAGATCGGGGTGGCGCGGATGCCGACGCAGGGGTCGTGACGACCGGTGGTGATCACTTCGACCTCGTTGCCGTGCACGTCCAGGCCGCGCCCGGGCAGGCGCAGGCTGGAGGTCGGCTTGAACGCGGTCGAGCAATGCAGTTGCTGGCCGGTGCTGATGCCGCCGAGGATGCCGCCGGCGTGGTTGGAGGCGAAACCGGTACGCGACATCTCGTCGCGATGCTCGCTGCCGCGCGCGGCCACCGCGGCGAAACCGTCGCCGATCTCCACGCCCTTGACCGCGTTGATGCTCATCAACGCCGCCGCCAGTTCGCCGTCGAGCTTGCCGTAGATCGGCTCGCCCCAGCCCGGCGGCACGTTGTCGGCGATCACGTCCACGCGCGCGCCGACCGAGTCGCCGGACTTGCGCAGCGCGTCCATGAAGGCCTCCAGCTCGGCGACCTGGGCCGCGTCGGGCCAGAAGAAGGGATTGTCCTCGACCACGCCGAGGTCGTAGCCGTTGGGGAAGATCTCGCCGATCTGCGACATGAAGCCGCGCACCCGCACCCCATGACGCTCGGCCAGCCACTTCTTGGCGATCACGCCCGCGGCCACGCGCATGGTGGTCTCGCGCGCCGAGGACCGCCCGCCGCCGCGCGGATCGCGCAGGCCGTACTTCTGCCAATAGCTGTAGTCGGCGTGGCCGGGACGGAACTGCTCGGCGATCGAGCCATAGTCCTTGCTGCGCGCATCGGTGTTGCGGATCAGCAGCGCGATCGGGGTACCGGTGGTGCGTCCCTCGTACACGCCGCTGAGGATCTCGATCTCGTCGGCCTCGCGCCGCGCCGAGGTGTGGCGGGTCTTGCCGGTGGCGCGGCGGTCCAGATCGTGGCGGAACTCCTCCGGCGCGATCGCCAGCCCCGGCGGGCAGCCGTCGACCACGCAGCCGATCGCCGGGCCGTGGCTCTCGCCGAAGGTGGTGACCCGCAACAGGCGGCCGAAGGTGTTGTTCGACATGCGTCTCTCTCGTCAGCCGCGGCGCGCGCGTTTCACAGCGCGCATGCCGCCATTTCGGTTTCGGCCTCGCGCATCAGCGCCAGGCGGTCGCGGTCCGGGCCTGCGCCGTCGCGGGACAGCGCGATGTAGAACTCGTGGCCCTGGGTGGCACTGAACGACCGCTCGCGCAACGCCACCAGGCCCAGCCGATTCAGATCGTCCAGCAGCAGGCGGAACCAGCTCGGGGTGAAGCACCAGGCGTGGATATCCAGATAGGCATCGTGCTTGCGCACCGCGTCCATGCCCGTATTCGCGTCCTGGACAGTGTGCACGAACTCGACCGAACTCAGCGAGCGCCCCGCCGCCAAGGCCGCGTCCCAGGCGATCCGCCCGTCCAGCTTGACCACGTTGAGGAAGTAGTCGGCGACCTGGCCCGGACTGTGATTGCGCCGGCCTTGCAGGTGCGCGTCGATCAGCTGCGACAGCCCGGTCAGGGCGCGCAAGCGGTCGAAGCAGTAACGCTGGTCGGGCACCGCCAATGACAGCACCCCGCCCTCGCGCAGCAGCGTGTCGCAGTCGTTGAGGAAGCCGACCAGATCGGGCACGTGCTCGATCACATGCGAGGCGATGACCCCATCGTAGTGCGCGCTCCGCGCCGGTCAGTTCGGCATAGCGGCCGCCCTTCCAGACGAAGTCGACCTCTTCGATCGCGTCCAAGTCGACGCCGCGATCGCGGTACTGGTGCACCAGCGCCGCGCGATCGGCGTGGTCCAGCACCTCGACGTCGTAGCCCTCGCGCCTGGGCGCGACGGGATTGTGCGAGGGGCCGATCTCCAGACCACGGCTTCGCGCATCCAGCGGAGCCAGTATGCGCGCCTTCCTGTCCATGCCGGCCCGGATCAGCCGCCGCGCTGGCTCGCGAGCTCGGCGATGCGGGCGTGGTGCTCGACCAGATCGCCGCGCTCGGCGACGAAGATGCCCATCTGCCCGACCTTGAACTCGACCCAGGCCAGCGGCAGCTCGGGCAGCAGCTCGACCAGGGCACGCTCGGCCTCGCCGACTTCGCAGATCAGCAGCCCGTGCTCGCTCAGATGGTCCGGGGCGTCGCGCAGGATGCGCAGGGCCAGGTCCAGACCGTCGTCGCCCGCGCGCAGGCCCAGCTCGGGCTCGTAGGAGTACTCCTTGGGCAGCGCGTCGGTTTCGTCGTTGGTGACGTAGGGCGGATTGGTCACGATCAGGTCGTAAACCTCGCCCTGCAGGCCGTCGAACAGGTCCGACTTGCGCAGCTCGACGTTGTCGGCGTGCAGGCGGGCCTTGTTCTCGGCCGCCAGCGCCAACGCGTCGTCGTTGATGTCGGCGCCGTGCACCAGCCAATCGGGGTGGTAGTGCGCGGTCGCGATCGCGATGCAGCCCGAACCGGTGCACAGGTCCAGCGCGCGCTCGACCTGACGGCCGCCCAGCCAGGGCTCGAAACCCGACTCGATCAGCTCGGCGATCGGCGAACGCGGCACCAGGGCGCGGCGGTCGCTCTTGAAGCTCAGGCCCGCGAACCAGGCCTCGCCGGTCAGATAGGCGGCCGGGATGCGCTCGCCGATGCGGCGCTCGAACAGCGCCAGCACCGCGTCCTTTTCGTCCGTGGTGACCTTGGCCGCGCCGTAAACCGGGCTCAGATCGTGCGGCAGATGCAGCGCATGCAGGACCAGTTGGGTGGCCTCGTCCAGGGCGTTGTCGTAGCTGTGACCGAAGGTCAGCCCGGCCCCATTGAAGCGACTGGCGCCGTAGCGGATCAGGTCGATGACAGTCAGTTGCTCGAAGGTGGCGGAGGGCACGGCGGATCCGGAAACGTAACAGGGCCGCGCATTATAGCGGCCCGCCGCCCGGCCACGGCTGCCGCGCTCCGGGCGCGGCGGGACTCGCGGACCGGATCACCCGGCCAGCCGCACCCCGCCGGCGGCGCTTAAAGACTCAATTCGTAGGCTGCAGCATCAGCCTGCGCGGCCACCGCCGACACCAGCGACCGGTAGACCATAGCCCCGACCGCGACCTGCGCGGCCCCCGCCAGCAACAGCAGGCCGAACACCAGCCCGGTCTCGGGCACATGCAGGGGCAGTTCCATCATCAACGGCAGACTGACCATGGCCAGTCCCAGCAACCAGGCGATCGCGACCAGCTTCCTGGCCGCCCGCAAGGACCGCGCCCCACCCGCCGCCGCCCCCTGCCCCGAGCCATCCAGCAGGCGCCGGCCCGCCAGCGCCACCAGACAGGTCGCTAGCACGGAGGCCCGAATCTGCAGCATCCCGGCCGTGATCGCGCCCCACTTGGACAACTCGACGACGTTCAGGTTGGTCCCGCTGATCCCCAGCACCGCCACCGCGACCGCCAGCAACAGGACCGCGAAGCCGGCCAACACGCCGCCTTCGACCATGCGCACGGAGGCGGACCAGTCGAAGTCCGGGTTGGTATTGCCGGCGGAGTCTTTTTCGGTCATGGCCTGCCTACTACCCTGCGTCCCTGCTAAGACACCTGACGGTTCACTTTAACGCCAGAACCGCATTCCCTTACAAGCATCCAATCTACTGAATCTGTTCGGGCAAGCTGCAGGCCTTGTAGTAAACCTGGCAGTCCTTGGCGCCGGACTTCTCGCACTCGCGCATCCCATGATCAGCAGCAATCTCGACAGTTGGACCACCTTGAGACCGCGAGTACCCGAAGCCTGCAATCACCACCGCGCACTGGTTGTCATAAATCAGATTGATCCTGCAATTCCGCCCCCCCTTGGCGCGACAATCAGCGATCGCTTCGTTCTTCGCCCGTCGCTTACTGCTCGCAGCCACTGAGACCCCAATTCCTACATTGGTCTCGCCAAAATCGAACGCAATGGCGCCCCAGCGACTTTGCCAGCGCGGCCCCGTATTACCTGTATCGCCAGCTTGCGAACCAGGTAAAGGCACGCAATTCACTACTCCTTGCTCTGGCCCTGGGGATTGTATATAGCCCGGAGGGCATTGACCCTCACCTTTTGCGCGTAGGCTGGCGGTCATTAGAGCTATTCCCGCGATGTACACCATCCAATTACTCATGAAGCAGCCCTCCTCGGCGGAGCCTCGGCGTTAACGCTTGGCGTACGATTTGCGAGACCTGGAAATGCAGTCGGCCCTGTCTCCACACCTGAGGGCAATTGCGCGCGCGCAGCAGGCGGCACGGATCCATTCGAGCCTGATGCTCCCTGAGCTGCCCCAGCGCCGAAACCAAACGCTGATGTAACTGCGAAATTCCCCACCGTCCCTTGAAAAAACATCGCGGCCGCTGGCGGCACCGTAACGATCAACACCGTCAGCAACAGTCCGATACCGCCCTGCTGCATCGCTTGAGATGTCAAGCCTTCAGTATCCGTACCCAGAATGCCGTTGACCAATTTGGCCATCCACAATGCCTTGGCCACATCCACCGCCAGTTCCAGAGCAATCGCAGTCACCACGCTCAGCATCGCCATCGAGAACAACGTACCGATGCCGTACATCAACCATTTTCGGAACAGGTCCTTGGTCTGATCGAACATCAAACAAAGAATGAACAGTGGTCCAAAGCCAATAAACATCGCGATAGTGAACTTGTACAGCAACAGCATCGCGCCCGCCGTCATCGGCGGACTGGCGGTGCCGAAGCCTGCGAATAGCAGCGCCCGCGCTTTTTCGTCCTGCATCTGTTGGTCGCCATCGACGATCTGAACCGCATCGATGGCATTCAGCGCTACCTGCATGTAGACCAGGTTCTCGTCGATTGCGTCTGCCGAAGTGCGACCACTATCGCCTGTAAGTAGCCCGTGCACTTTGGCATCGAGATCCGTCACCAGCAATCTATACGTCCCATCGGTGTAGTTCGACCAAATGCCTGCCACGACAAGAATCGCCACGATGCGTATGGAATTGGTGGTCAGCGCTATCATGGACTCGCGCGACTGCCCGGTAACGATGCGATAGCCGGCGAGCAGGATCCACAGCGTGAACAAGGTCAGCGAAATGCCCACCGCAAAATCGGTGAAATTCCCCAGCGTCTGTATGCCGAACGCTTCAACCTTGGCGTTCAGATAGTCGTTGACCAACTTGAAGAAGACAAAATCGCCTATGCCGGCCGCACGCGGCGATAGCGCGTCCCAGCCGGTAGCGAAACCGCCGAGCCATTCCAAAACTGCTTGCATCATTCGCTTCCTGCGGGGCGGAGCCCGAATTGACTAAGACGGCAACACACCTGCGCTGCGAGCAATTCAGGGCTTCAAGGCAGCCTTAAGCGCCGCAGCCTGAACCACCTGCCCAATAATGGCGTCAGCACCCTGTCCCTTCTTGCCGCGCATCGCACGCTTAGCCAGGCGGGTCTGATCCCATTTCAAAGACTCGATATAGCTGTGGTAGGCGGTCATGCGGGCCTGCCAGTAGTCGAGGTCCATCGAGGTGCGCGCCACGAATCGCTGGACCTCGTTGTCGTTGGCCGCCAACGCCCCTTGCTCATCCCCGACGTTGTCGCGCTGCCGCTGCACGTCCTGGAACTCTCGATTGCGCTTCATCAGCGTCTTGAGCATGCGCACGGACTCGTTGTACTTGGCGTTCTCCGCCTGAACCATGCGCTCGCAGATCTTCTGCTGCTCGTCCAGTACTTTGCCGTCCATCTTCGGCTGCGCCGCCGTGAACACCCGGGTCAGCAAGCTGCTCGCGCCGCCTTCGCCGTTGCCCTTGGCGGGGCAGCTGTCCGCCATCCCGTAGTTCAGATCGCGCTCGGGAAAGGTGTCCTCCATCTCCGGATCGCCCATGTTCAGGCGCTGCAGACGTATCAACTGCTGCTGATAGTGCTTGTAAGTGTCGTTGTAGGACTTGTAGGTCTCGCCCCAGCGCTGCGCCTGCAGCGCGAACTCTTGCGAGTCGGCGAAGGTCTGCCTGATCTGCCCCATGATCAGGCTGGGATCCTGGACGATCCATTGCGCGGCCGCCGGCCCGGACGCCAAGCCGCAAACGGCCAGTAGCGCGATGGTGCAGCGGCGCTTGCGCGACAAAGACGGGAAGCTCCATTTCATCGTATTCATCCTCTCGCGATTCATTTCGCGACCGACCTGGCACAGAAAATAATGTGGAATTAATACACAGTTATTGATCCAGTAAGATCGCGACTAAAACCAACAACAACGCGACCTTGATCACATTAGCGCCAGTTTACGACGCCAGCACAAGAGGGGTTTTCCACTAGATCGAAGTGCTATTCAGCGACCCGATGATTATCAACTGATAATTCGTGCCATATCACACAAATAATCACCAAATTCCGCCTAATAAATACCCACGATAAAACTCACAATCGAAGCAAGGGCGGACACGGCGAGTTTTGTCTTCATGGCGAACGGAACGGCGCGTACGAGCCGTTCCATCGGCGCCCAAGCGCCAGCCTCCTTGCTCGCAGGCTTCCGACGACGGGCCGATCCCCCACCCGCTGCGGCGCTATGCCGCACCCGCCCTGCGCGGCCGGCCCGGTATCATGCGGGGGATACCCCTGTCGGACCGGCCATGTTCAATCGCACCACCGTCATCGTCCTCGTCGCCGCGCTGGCCGCTGCGCTCGGCCTGTGGGCCGCGCAACGCTACTTCGGTGCGGCCGCGCCCTCGCAGTGGCCGCAGACTCAGGCCGTGCGCCTGTTCTCGCCGCCGCGCGAGCTGCCGGCCTACTCGCTGCGCCAGTCCGATGGCACCGCCTTGGTGCCAGGCGAGCTCAAGGGCCACTGGACCCTGGTGTTCCTGGGCTTCACTCATTGCCCCGACATCTGCCCGACCACCCTGGGCGAGATGGCGCAAGCGCAGAAGCAGTGGGCCTCGATCCCGGAAGCGCTGCGCCCGCGCGTGCTGTTCGTGTCGGTCGATCCGGAACGCGACACGCCCGACCGTATCGGCGAGTACGCGCATGCCTTCCACAAGGACACCCTGGCCGCGACCGCGGATCTGCCGGCGCTGGAGCGCTTCGCCAAATCGCTGAGCATGGTGTTCGCCAAGGTGCCGCCGCCGGAGGGCGTGCCGGCCAATCAGTACTCGGTCGATCACAGCGCCTCGATGGCGGTGCTGGACCCGCAAGGCCGCATGGCCGGTTTGATCCAGCCGCCGCTGGATCCCAAGGCCATCGCCGCGGACATGGCCGCCCTGACCGAGGCCATGCCGTGAGCCTGCTGACCACCTTCACCTACATCCTGCCGCACCGCGCGCTGTCGTCGATCGCGCGCGCCCTGGCCTACTCCAGCCGCCCGGCGGTCAAGCAGTGGCTGATCGACACGGTCACGCGCAAGTTCGGCGTCGACCTGTCCGAGGCCGCCGAATCCGATCCGCGCGCCTACCCGACCTTCAACGCCTTCTTCACCCGCGCGCTCAAGCCGGGCGCGCGCGTGGCCGATCCCGATCCGCGCAGCCTGCTGATGCCGGCCGACGGCCGCATCAGCCAATGCGGGCCGATCGTGCACGGCGACATTTTCCAGGCCAAGGGCCAGTCCTTCACCGCCGCCGAGCTGCTGGGCGACGAAGCGGCGGCCGAGCCGTTCGAGAACGGCGTGTACGCGACCGTGTACCTGTCGCCGAAGGACTATCACCGCGTGCACATGCCCTGGACCGGCACCCTGCGCGAAACCGTGCACGTGCCGGGGCGTTTGTTCTCGGTCGGTCCGGACGCGGTGCGCAACGTGCCGCGCCTGTTCGCGCGCAACGAACGCCTGGTCTGCCACTTCGATACCGACTTCGGCCCGATGGCGGTGGTAATGGTAGGCGCGCTGCTGGTCTCGGGCGTGGAAACGGTGTGGAGCGGCGTCGAGATTCCGCGTTACGCCGATACCGTCACGGTCAAGGACTATCGCGGCGCCAACATCGCGCTGGACCGTTTCGCCGAGATGGCGCGCTTCAATTACGGCTCCACCGTGATCGTGTTGCTGCCGCCGGGCGTGGCCGCGCTGTCGCCGGCGCTGGCCGCGGAGACGGCGGTGCGGCTCGGGCAGGCGCTGGCCACTCTGACCGACTGAAGACGCCGGCGCGCCAACCCCTCTCCACTGCGGAGAGGGTTTGGGCAAACACCAAGTAGCTCAGTAGATCGGCGTAGCCACATAGGCCATGCCGGCGCCGGTCTGCGGATTGATCGCCTGTCCGCTGATGCGGCCGAAATCGTCGATGTCGGTCGCGGTGGTCAGGCGCGGGCCGTCGGCGGGGAAATCCGCGATCAGATCGCGCAGGCGATGCACGCCGCCGTCGCGCCACAGCACCGCATCGCAGGCCGCCATGCTGGCATCCGTGCAGGAACGCCCCACCGCGTGCTGCCACAGGTTCAAGCCGTTGGCCTGCGCATTGAGGTGGCCAGCCAGTTTCGGCAGCGCGCGCATGCCGCCATGGCGCGTCCACAGGAAGGCACCCCAGTCCGGCGCGCCTTCGTCAGTGAGCGACTGGTTGCCGAAGCCGACCACATCGCCTTGCGGGTTGATCGCCATCGGCGTGTTCCAGGCCGCGCCGCCGATATCGCCCAACACCGTCGCCCGGCCGCGCTCCCACAGTACCGCGCGGATCGCGCTGAACTTGCCGACCGCGTCGTCGCAGATGCCGGAAATGCCGACCACCTGGCCGCGGTCGTTGATCGCGGTGGCGGCGCTCACCGTATCGCCGGCCGCCACCACCGGCGGCAGCTCCTGGATGCGGTTGCGGCGCGGCTCCCACAGCGCGGCGCGGAACTGGAACTTCTGCGGCAGCGTGCAGCCGACCGGGTCGCGCACCGCGGTCTCGGCCCAGCCCACGACCTGGCCGAAATTATTGGCGCCGGTGGCGAACCCGTGGGTGCCGCCGAAGGTCGGCAGGGCCTGCATACGTCCGTCTTCCCAGACGAAGCCCAGGCACTGATAGCGCGGCGTACCGGCCGGCCGCGCGAGCAGGAACGACGAGCAGCTCCAGTCCTCGTTCTCGCTGTCGATCATGTTGGTTTCGGCGATGCCGGCGACGATGCCGCGCACGTTCTTCACCGGCCAGACCACGGCGCTCTGGCGCTCCGGGCTACCCAATGTGCCCAGGTCGGTGATCTGCTGGTTGCGCCAGAGCACGGCGTGGCGATGCGACGGCGCGGGCGCGGTCAGCGTCGAACGGCCGGCGACCCAGCCCAGATCATTGATGCTGGTGGCGGTGCTGGAACCGCCCAGCGACGGCAGGTAATCGATGCGATAACGCGGTGGCGCGGCCTGGGCGGTGCCGATGGCGAACAGACTCAGACTCAACAGCGAAACGGGCAGCGAGAGCTTCATGACGGGGCTCCTTCGGGCCGAGCGCGGTCGTCGCGATGCGCGAGCGCGATCGGCGTGGATGTATCGACGGTGATGCGATTGCGCGCCGGCGGCGCAGCGTCTGTATGCGCTGGGCTACGGCCGATTACTCGCCGTTTTCGGACGACTTCCTACCGCGTGACGCATGCGAATTTTCGCGCGCAGTCCGGAAGCGGAAAGATGTGCGCAGGCTGCGGATTGACGCTGCGTAGAACGTCGATTGGAGCGGCCACATCGAATCGAATCGAATCGAATCGAATCGAATCGTTATCCAATGTAGCGACCGACCTGGCTCACGGATCGACGCTCGCTACGATGAATCGGCCTGCGCGCACGCCGGTGCCACGGCAATAGCCGGACACTGGCGGAAACGCCGTGAGCGCCGGCCGCGGCGCAGGCGATCGCGAATCGGCGGCCGATCGTCAACGGCGATGCCGGCGACGCGCGCCGGTGGGCGCTACATCGAGCGCGCGGTCCGTTGGCTTTGCTGCTGCTCCTGCTGCTCGCTCTGCGGCGAGGGCGCGGCGCTCAGGCGCTGTTGCAGTTCTTCGCTGCGACCGCGCAACGCGTCGGCCAGGGGCATCGATGCGATCCGGCGACCGGGATCGCCCAGGTCGCCCTGCACTACCAGCACATTGGGCTCCTGCCCGGGCGGCGAGCGCCCCAGCATCACGTGGTCGATGCGGTCGAAACGGTGCTGCGCGGCCAGGCAAGCCACGTTGAGATCCAGGCATGCGCGCGCATCGCCGCTCACCGCGCCCAGCTGAGCGTCTAGGCCGCGGCCCTGATCGCGCGCCTGCCGCAACAGTGGATGGTCCGCGCGCTCGGGCGCCACTGGCGCATCCACGTCCAGGCTTGCGCGCAGTCCGGGCGCGCGGGGGTCCACGTGCAGCAGTTGGCTGACGTTGCCATCGCGGGCCAGGTTGAGGTCGGTGGTGCCGTCGCGGTTGCGCACGCGGCTGAGATCGTTGCGCGCGACCTCCGACCACTGCCCGTCCAGGTAGGCGCGGCCGGGTCCGTCGCGGTTCCAAAGCACGAAGTCGTCGCCCTGGGCGTACAGCCCGCCGGTGGCGCGGTTGCGGCCCTCGGCTTGCGGGCGGCCGTAGGCATAGCCCGCGCCGCGGTCCAGGGCATCGATGAACGCCGGCGCCTGCTCCTTCTGCAGGAACAGCTCCTTGATGGTGGTGTACTCGGCGCGCTGGTTGGGACGGGTGGCGTCCTGGCCCAATTGCGAAGGATTGGCCAGCGGATCGGCGAGCACGCTTTGCCACGCGGTATGCAGGGGGCTGCGCGCATCGGCATTGCGTAATGCGACCACCACCTCGGCCCCGGCCAGGGTGGCGTCGCGGCCGGACTCCATGTAATCGCCGTTGGCGCGCAGCATGCGGCCGATGGCCTGATTGACGTCCGCGACGCTGTCGTGGGTGCCGTTGTTCATGTCGCGCAACAGGCCCGGCGCCCAGCGATCGCCGCTCTGGTTCTCGACCTTGGCGACCATGGCCGCCAGGCGGATCTGATCGTCCGGTGTGGAATTGCGGAACAGCGCGGTCTGACGTACCTGCGCCAGGGTACCGGTCATCAACTCCTCGACCTGGGCCGCATCGCGATCGTGGATGTAGGTGACGCCGGCATCGGAGCGCAGGAAGGTATTGAGGTTGCGTTCGATGCGCGCGTCCATCGGCCGGCCGTTCTGCGCGTCGATGGTGTCGCCGTTGCGGGCCAGGTCGGCGGCGGTCTGGCGACGCTCGGCCGCGCTGAGCGCGGTGCCGGCCGGCTGGGTGGCGGCCCAGGCCTGGTAGGCATTCAGCAGGGACGGAATCACTTCCGGGTGCTGTCCCAGATCGGTCTGCAGGGTGCCGATGGAATAACCGCTGTTGCCGACCGGGGACATGCGTCCGGTATCGGCATCGCGGTTGCCGGCGAAGGACAGGCGCGTGGACACGTCGCGCCCGCCGATGCTGCCTTCGGAGCCCACGCCGATGGCGAAATACGCCACCGCGCGCAGTTCGGCATCGGTCAGCGGGCGCGGCGCGGCGGCGGGCGCTACTTGGTCTGCGGGTACGTTCATCGCGTCGCCTCCTTGGCTTGGTCGCGCTCAGTCTTGCTCGGCGTCTTCTTCGCAGCCGCTGCTGTCGTCGGGCACGGCTTGGCCGGCCCCGGCGGGGTGCAGTTTCAGGTAAGGCCGGTAGCCGTCGCCGGACTTGCGGTACCAGCCCAGCACGGCGCCTTCGCGCGCCAGGTAAGCCGATTCCTCGCCGTAGTTCGGGCAGGCGGGGATTTTGCCGTCGGCTTCGCCTTCGCTGCACAGGCGCAGATACAGACGGCCGTCGCGCAGCTCGCCCTGCAACTGGCCGCTGTCGCCACGCGCGCGGGTGCCGTCGTCCCAACGACCGCTAACGCCACTGCCGGACTCGGCCAACTCCAGGTGGGCGCTGTGCTGCCAGCCGCAGGACTGGCGATAAGCCCATTGACCCGAGAATTCTTGCTTCGGCGCCGCCGCGACGGGTGCGACCGCGGGTGCGGGCGCTGGTGCAGCGGCGGGCGCGGGCGCGGCGGCGGTCC
Organism: Lysobacter sp. Root916; assembly: GCF_001429785.1. Classification (GTDB taxonomy): domain Bacteria; phylum Pseudomonadota; class Gammaproteobacteria; order Xanthomonadales; family Xanthomonadaceae; genus Lysobacter. The sequence goes on from NZ_LMJF01000001.1 coordinate 1,525,555, forward strand.
GATCGGGGGTCGCCGCCTCGGCCGGCTCGACGGCGGCGCTGTCGGGGCTGGGCGACTTGGCGGCGCAGGCCGGCAACGCCAACAAGGCGGCTAAGGCGAAAGCGCTGAAACAACGTCCTGTAAGCATGGGGCCACCGAGGCTCCTGTCGGTGGCTCAGTAGTAGCACGAGGCTCGGACCGACGACAAGGCAGATCGGAGGCGTACAAAGCATGCCGCGACGGCTCACCCGAGTGAGGCGATACCTGCGCGACTGCGTGCGTTCGGCGCCTGCGCGACCCGCGCGGCCGCCAGCATGGATCGAGCTACCGTCGTGGCGATCGTGGCGCCGGCCATGCGAGCAGGCGCAGTTATCGGCGCTGCTCCAACTCGCCTAATTCGCGCTCGAACCTCACGACCAGGGCCGGGTCGGCGTCCTTGCGGTGCTGGTCGAGAAAGCGCCGCAGTTCGCTGCGGTACTCCTCGACGAACTCGGGGTTGTCGGGGCTCGCCGCCAGTTGCGCGGCCGCCCTGTCCACCGGCCCGCGCGCCTGCGCGACCACCCAACGGCGCCCGTAGTCCGACTCGTCGCTCATGATCGCGACGTTGCGCTCGAAGCCGGGCACGTACTTGACCACGAACCGCTGGCCCTGCGGCGGCAGCAGGATCTCGTTGCGGATCGGGTAGATGCTGGCCGACATGGTGTCGAACTCGATCTTGACGTCACGCCCGTCGGCGGTGCGCAACACCGCCCAGTAGTCGGAAATGTACTGATCGTTGAGGGTCGAGTTGGTCAGCTCGGAGTGCACGATCACCGCCGTGCCGCGGCTGCCGTAGGCATTCAGGAACCATGCGTTGAGAATATGACCGGTGAAGATGTTGAGCTGGCCGCCGATGAAGGCCGCCAGCAACAGCAGCATCCAGCGCGCCTTTCCGGTCCACCGCACCATCAACAGACTCGCCGCCAGCGCCAGCAGGACCAGCGCCAACCACGACCAGAACGGATGGTGCGCGAGCGCGTAGAAGAAGCCGGAAAGTACGATCATGAGGCGAGAGCGATCCGTGGCGGGTCGTACTCATATTCGCATCGTTGTACGCCCTGTTGCACCAGATCCGGAATCGGCGCTGGACAAAGACGGCATCGCCGCAGAGAACGGCGATGCCGCTGCCTAGACGCCTGCGATCAGGGCGGATCGCAACAGGCGATGCACGAACCACCCGAGCCGATGCCGCCGTAGCCGTTGGGACAGGTCCAGCAGGTATCGCAACCCGGCGGCGCGTTCGGGGTCGATGCGGTGACCTGCATGAACGCCGACATACCCAGCAGCAGCGATGCCGCAGCGATGGCGATCCATTTCGTCTTGCCTTTCCTTGATTCGAACACGGTCCTCTCCTTGTCCTCGATGGCGCCGAACTGCAGCCGAACCGGCGGCGGCGCCGAAGTCCGCCGGTCGATAGGCGGCGGCCGCTAAGGCAGCGTGGCCTGATGCGGCAGCGCGACGGCGCCGGGCGGATCCCGCGGCACGTCCTTCTCGGTGAGCACGCCGTACTTCACGTAACGGATGCGGCCGTTGCGCTCGACGCTGAGCAGCGCCGGCACGGTGCGCACGCGCATCAGGGCGCGGGTGCGCGCGTCGGTCAGGGCGACGGTCGGAATCTTGGAACCGTGCTTTTTGAGAAAGGCGTCGGTCGCCGTGGCGTCGCGCAGGGAAACGCCGTAGAACTCGCTGCCGCTCGCGGCGGCGCGACTATAGATGCGCTCGATGTGGGGCGCTGAAGCCGCGCAGAACCGGCAGTCGGGCGAAAACACGTACAGGAACTGCATGCCGGACGCCGGCGCGCCCAGGCGCACGACGCGCTCGGGATTCTGCACCAGCGGCCGCACGATCACCGGCAGGTAGTCGCCGCTTTGCGCGCGCCCGAGCTGGGTCCGGGTTTCCTGCAGCTGCTGCTGCAACTGACGCTGGCCGTATGCGGACCAGAGCGAAAAACCCGCGGCGCCGATCAGCAGCACGTACAACAACATGTCCGCGATCGATCCTTGCATGCTCCGTTTCGACATGGCGCTCCCTGCCCTGGACGACGACGCTTCGATGCGGCGGACGATTGCCGCTGTGTCGCTCGTTTATAGGGCGAGGCCGCAGGCCGTACAAGACGAATGGCCCGTGTTTGCGCCGAGTCGAATAGGCAGCGGTGCCAATCGCAAGCACTGCTTATAGACAAAAGGCACAGATTGCGTGCTGACGTGCTTCAGCGCTCGCGCACCGACAGGCCGATCCAGGTCTGCGCCAGCCAGTAGGTCGCCAGCACCACCACGCTCGCGGTCGCGAACGGCGCGGCGAAGCGGTCGATCGCCAGGCTGGCATCGGAGATCACGAAACTCAGGCCACCCAAGGCCGCCAGCGCGGTCGCGCGCGTGCGCTGCCGCCACCACACCGCCGCGGCCTGCGCAGCCATCGCCGCCAGCACCGCCACGTAGATCACGACCGGTACGCGCAGCTCGCCCGGCAGATGCGACCACAACACCGCCAGCACGGCGGCGGCGAGCGCAGCGTAGGCCAGGAACGGCCACAGCGTCGCGAATGCGCGCGCCCTGCGCGTGAACGCGATCAGATAGGCCAGATGCGCGCACAGGAAGCTGCCCAGCCCGAACACGAACCAGTCGCCGGGCAGCATCAGGAATACGTCGCCCAAGGTCGACAACGCCAGGCCAACCAGGATCGCGGGCCGATACTTCGTGCGACCCACCGGCAGGCGCCAGACCATTGCCAGCACCAGCAAGGTCGCGGTGGGTTTGGTCAGGTAGTGCAGCCAGGGTAGCGGCGCCATCGCACCGACGATCGCGAGCACCGACGCCAGCGCGATCGCGGGCAGCCAGTAGCGCGCGCCGCCGTCGCCGGAGTTCGCGCTGTCGATGTCATCGGTCCGTCCCACGCCCTGCCCCTCCATTTACGACGCGGCCCGTCGCTGTTCGATGATCGCCCGCATGTAGCCGCGCAGTCGCGCTTCGCAGCGTCGGGTTGCGACGTCTATCGAAGTTTCGGCGCCGACGCACGATCGCTCCATCGCCGCCGCCGAGCGCTCGACGTCGCCGCGCAGCCCCGAGGCCAGGGCCTGCAGACGCGGCATCAGATAGGGTACGTCGCGCCGCAGCGCGGGCGTGAGGCCGACGGCTTCGACGTGGCCGGCGTCGCCGCTGGCCATGCTCCGGCAGAACGCGATCTCGGCGCGCATCAGCAGCAGGACGCTGCTCATCGAAGCCAGCGAGGCTTCGTCCAGCGCCGCCACGCTACGGTTCAAGGCGCGCTCCACCTCGTCGACCCGTCGCCAGTCACCGCGGTTCTGCAGCGCCTTGAGCTGGAACCATTCGTCCTGCAAGGGCAGCGCATCGGCGCGCTCGGCCAGCACGCGCATCTCGTGCTCGGGCAATTCGTCGGCGGTGACGCCGCGCAAGGAACGGCCCATCAAGCGCATCCACACCAGCCAGGGATCGGTATGCATGTCGGAAGGCCAGTGCCGCAGCCGCAGCAACTGCAATCCGTCGGTGGCCAGGGACTTGGTCTGATAAGGCAGGAGATTGCAGGCGAAGCCGGCGAAGTTGAGCAGCGCGAGCGCGATGCACAGCAACTGCCAGTGCGAGGCCTCCATCGTCGCCAGCAACGCCGCCAGCGACAGGGTGAGGACCAGATTCGCCAGCGGCCCGCCCAGCAGCATCACCGCGAAGTCGCCGCGCGGCGGCCGATCGGGATCGGGGAACGCGACCACGTAGCCTCCGACTTCGCGCACATGCCGACGCTCACGTGGTCGCGGGCGCCAGCCGCCGACCACCGGGTAGAACTCGACCGGTCCGATCGCCACGGCAAGCACGATCATGCGGCGCAGGCGCGCGCCCAGGTAGTGGCCAAACTCGTGCACCGCCAGCGCCAGGTAGGTCAGCGCCATGAACAACAGGACGCCGGCCGACAGCGCCCAGAATCCGGAGAGCGGCTCGACGATGGAACTGCAGGCCAGCGCGGCCCCGAGGACGCTCAGCGCCGCCAGAGCAGCGGCCAGCGCCTCCATCACCCGGTTCAGCCGCGGCGACCAAGACCAGGGCGCCGTCGCGCCCTGGTCCGCATGCTTTTCGTCAGCGGCGTCCATGCCGACGGCGCTTACTTACAGTCGTCGACCTTCAAGGTCTGGCCCGGGCGGATCGAATAACGAGGCGCCTTCAGGCCGTTACGCTTGGCCAGCTTGCCGGTGTCGCACTGGAACTTCTGCGCGATCGAGGTCAGGGTTTCGCCGCGCTGCACGCGATAGCTCTTGGGCTTTTCTTTTTCCTTGGCCTTGGGCGGGTCCTGCGGTGCCGGCGCGATCGCGACGGTACCGTCCTCGCCCCTCTCGGTGGAGGTCACCATCGTCACCGGACCGGTGCGCACGATCGCCGTAGTCGGATCGCTGAGCATCAGAGTGCGGGCCAGATCGGCGCGCGCGCCCTGCACGCACCAGCGGTTGTACAGGCCGACGATCTTGGTGGTGGCGTTGAGACTGGTGCCGGTCGGCAGGTAGCTGTCGGCCTGGTAGCGCGGATTGAGATTGCGCAGGACGCGCATGTAGCCGTCGCGGGTGCCGCCGTTGCCCAGGCAGATGGTGAGCTGGTAGATCGAACTGGGCTGGCTCAGGCGCAGGCTGGCCGGCTTGGGATCGACCTTGGGGAAGCTCAGGCCGTATTCCTTCGGGTGCAGGAACAGCCAGGCCGCGGCGATCACCATCGGCACGTAGTCGCGGGTTTCGGGCGGGAACTGGTTGTAGACCGACTCGTCCCAGAAATTGCGGCCGCCGCTGGCGTTGAACACGCGCTGGGCGCGGCCCTCGCCGCCGTTGTAGGCGGCCAACGACATCTCGATGCTGTTGTTGAGCGCGGCCATGCGTTCGTTGAGGTACTCGGCGCTGGCCTGGGCCGAGGCGCGCGCGTCGTAGCGGGTGTCGAAGCCGGTGCCGTCGTCGCCCAGGCCGAAACGCTTGCCGGTCGCGTACATGAACTGCATCGGGCCGGCCGCGCCGGCGCGCGAGGTCGAGTGCACGCGGCCGTTGGATTCCTTGGCCATGATGCCGAACAGCAGCGCCTCGGGCAGGCCGGCGCGCTCGTACTGCGGCCACATCATCTGGCGCATGTACTGGTAGTTCTCGTGGCTCTGGATCAGCGAGCCGCGCATGTCGGTCAGCCAGCGGCGGATGCCCGCCTGCACGGCCGGGTTGTACTGCACCATCTTCACGAAGCGCTGGCCGTCGGCGTTGAGCAGGGCGGCGGCGCGCGCGGCCTGCGGCACGTCGGCGGCCAGCGAGCCGTCGGTGTCCAGCAGGGTGTCGTCCTCGTCGTCGCCGGCGTCGGCGCGCGATTCGGCATCGGCATTGGCCTTGAGCAGGCGCTTGTAGCTGGTCAGCATGGTGGTCAGCTGGCAGCCCTTCTGCTTATTGCAGGCGGCGATCACATCCTCCATGTCCTCCAGCGCCGAGTCGCTGAGCTTCTGGCCCTCCGGATCGGCGTTGCGGATCTGCACCAGGGCGGCGCGGTACTTGGCCTCGGCGGCCTGCATGCGCTGGTTCAGGGCGTCGACGGCGGCCTGGTCGCGCTTGGACAGGGCCGAGGCATCGAAGGACAGCGCGGCCAGCGCGAGGACGGCGACGGGCGCGAAGGCGCCGGAAAGACGGGCAAATGGGGGCATGGACGACAAGGGCAGCGAAGGGTCCAGGCAGGGTAGCCGCGGGGTCCATGCGGGGCAAGGAAGCGTGAGCGTGCGCACCTTGCCGGTTCATCTGGCGCGGGCGGACACCGACACGCCGATGCGACGCTGCCGCTAGAATCGACCGATCTTCCAACGGACGCGGATATGGACTCGACGCAGAACGCCATCCTCCTGGGCAAGGCGGTGACCACGCCCGAGAGCGGCCAGGTCTACCTGCAGGCCAAGCTGGGCAACCGCCACGGCCTGGTCGCCGGCGCCACCGGCACCGGCAAGACCGTGACCCTGATGACGATCGCGGAAGGCTTTTCGCGCCTGGGCGTGCCGGTGTTCCTGGCCGATGTGAAGGGCGATGTCGCCGGCCTGGCCGTGGCCGGTACCGCCAACGACAAGCTGCTGGCGCGCGTGGCCGAGCTGGGCGTGCCCGATTGGACGCCCGAAGCCAGCCCCACCGTGTTCTGGGACTTGTTCGGCAAGCTCGGCCATCCGGTGCGCACCACCGCCAGCGAAATGGGCCCGACCCTGCTGGCGCGCATCCTGGAGCTCAACGACACCCAGTCGGGCGTGCTCGACATCGTGTTCAAGCTCGCCGACGACCGCGGCCTGCTGCTGCTCGACCTCAAGGACCTGCGCGCGCTGCTGGCACTGGTGGCGGAGGAGCGCAAGGACATCTCGACCTCCTACGGCCTGGTCAGCACCCAGTCGGTGGGCGCGATCCAGCGCGCCCTGCTGCGCCTGGAACAGGAAGGCGGCGACGCCTTCTTCGGCGAGCCGGCGCTGGAGCTGACCGACCTGATGCGCACCGCGCCCAACGGCCGCGGCCTGATCAACATCCTCGCCTCCGACCAGCTGATCATGAAGCCGCGCCTGTATTCGAGCTTCCTGCTGTGGCTGCTGTCGGAGCTGTTCGAGAACCTGCCCGAGGTCGGCGACCTCGACAAGCCCAAGCTGGTGTTCGTGTTCGACGAGGCGCATCTGCTGTTCGACGACGCCCCGCCGGCCCTGCAACAGCGCGTGGAACAGGTGGTGCGCATCATCCGCTCCAAGGGCGTGGGCGTGTATTTCTGCTCGCAGTTTCCCGACGACGTGCCCGACGACATCCTCGGCCAGCTCGGCAACCGCGTGCAGCACGCGCTGCGCGCGTTCACCCCGCGCGATCAGAAGGCGGTCAAGACCGCGGCCGAAACCTTCGTGCCGAACCCCGCGCTGAACGTCGCCGAGGCGATCTCCAAGCTCGGCACCGGCGAGGCACTGGTTTCGACCCTGCAGGACAAGGGCGTACCGATGCCGGTGGAGCGCACCCTGATCGCGCCGCCGCGCTGCCGCATGGGCGCGATCACCGAGGCCGAACGCGCGCAAGTGCGCGCCGGCAGCCCGGTGGGGCATAAGTACGACACCGCGATCGATCGCGAATCGGCCTCGGAAATGCTGGCCAAGCGCGCCGAAACCGCGGCCACCCAGGCCGAGGCGCCGCCGGCCAAGACCCGCGAACAGGACGAGGCCGAGCAAGGCGGTTTCGGCCAGGCGGTCAAGGACGCGGTGTTCGGCACCAAGCGTCGCCAGGGCATGGTCGAGACCATGGCCAAGCAAACCGCGCGCACCGTCGGCAACCAGATCGGCCGGCAGATCCTGCGCGGCCTGCTGGGCGGCATCTTCGGCGGGCGCAAGTAAGGCTTAGCCGGTTTCGTCCGACGCGAAGCCGGCCCCACACCGGCAGCGCCCACTTTCCACCCGTTCGCATCGCGAATATCCGTTTCGACCATCAACCAGGAGCGTGTCCGTATGAACCCGAAGTTGCTCGTGCTCGCCAGCGTCGCCCTGATCGCCCTCGCCGGCTGCGAACCGCAGAAGCCGACCGAACCCGCCGCCGATGCGCCCAAGGCCGAAGCCGCGGCCGCCCCCGCCGCCGCGCCGGAACCGGCGCCGCCGGTCGCGCCCGCGCTGGACCCCAAGGCCTTCGCCGGCACCTTCAGCGGCACCCTGCCCTGCGCCGACTGCCCGGGCATCAACACCACGCTCGAGCTGAAGGCCGACGGCACTTACGCCGTCGCCACCAGCTACCAGGATCGTAAGAACAGCGAGACCAAGGGCGACGGCACCTGGACCGCCGAGGAAGCCGGCCAGCGCATTCGCCTGGATCCCAACAGCAAGACCGTGGAAGACAGCCTGTACCAGGTGGTGTCGGCCGACGAGATCCGCGCGCTGGACAAGGAAGGCAAGGCGATCGACAGCCAGGCCAACCTCAGCCTCAAGCGCCAGGCCGCGGCGCTGTAACGACGCATGGGCCGATGGCGACCTCCCGCGGAGCACAGCACCGCCCTGATCACGCGGGAGGGCCACGCCCGGCTCAAGCAGGAGCTGGACGAGCTATGGCGCGTCCGCCGTCCTGAAGTGGTGAAAGCCCTGGCCGCCGCGGCGGCCGAGGGCGACCGCTCGGAAAACGCCGAGTACATCTATCGCAAGAAGCAGTTGGGCGAGATCGACCGTCGCGTGCGCTATCTGAGCAAGCGCGTGCCCGCGCTGCGCGTGGTCGAGACCGCGCCCACGGACCCGGACGCGGTGTATTTCGGGGCCTGGGTCGAAGTAGAGAACGTCGCCGACGGCGAATTGCAGCGCTATCGCATCGTCGGCCCGGACGAGACCGATGCGCGCCTGGGCCACATCAGCATCGATTCGCCGCTGGCGCGGGCGATGCTGAAGAAGCGCGTCGACGACGAGTTCGAGGCGGCGCTGCCCGGCGGTGCGACACGCTACGCGATCGTGGCGGTGGAGTACGAAGGCTGAGCCCGCAGCGCGCCGGCCCGCAGCCTCAGCTCCCCGCCTCCAGCTGCGCGTCGATCAAGGCGTCCGGGCTGGGCGTCTCGTCCATGTACACCGGCGCCGATTTGCTCGAGAGCTTGCGCTCCGGGTCGTAACGGTAGGCCTCGTCGCCCTTGCCGCTGTCGTTGACGCGGCCGCGTTGGACGATGCGCGCGCCGGTCAGCAGGTTCCAGCTCAGCTTCAGGGTGTCGTGGCTGTTGGTGCGGCTGTAACGCTCGGCGTCCAGACCGATCAAGCGCATGCGCTTGGTCTGAGGGTCGTAGCGATAGCGATAGGTGGTGGCGGTGGCGGTGGTGCCGCCGGTGAGGTCCTCGACAATCAGCACGCCCTTCTTGAACGACAGCGAGGCCGAGCCCAGCGGCGCGACCTCGAGCGCGGCTTCGCCCGTGGGCGTATGGCCCAGGTCGAATTCGTCCCGGTAGCCCAGCATCACCTTCAGCAGACGCTTCTCGTCGTTGCCGCCGACGTAGGCGGTGTCGCCGATGCCGTCGCCGTTGAAGTCGCCGTCCAGACGGGTCTCGACGCGCGAGTCGTCGGGGAGATAGTCCACCAGCATGCTTTCGGTCATCGGCTCCAGCTTGGGCTCCTGCGCCCACGCCGTGCCGGCGACCGCTAGCGCCAATCCGATCCCGACCCACATCGTCCTGCTGCGTTTCATCGTCCGTCCCCTGTGTCGATCCCTGGCGCGCATCCTACCCTCGCGCCGCTCCCCAGGTTCACGCGAAAACGCCGGCGGCCAGGACAGGCTGCCGGGATGACCGCCGCCGGCTAGCGCGCCTAAGATGGCCGCAGGCGCAGACCACGGCGGGAGACGGAATTTGGAATTCGACGCCCAACTACGCGGCCTGCTCAGCGCGATCGCGATCGGCCTGCTGATCGGGGTGGTGCGCGAGCGCGCCCACCTCGGCGAGCGCACCGCGGTGGCGGGCGTGCGCACCCATGCGGTGGTCGCGATCGCGGCCGCGGCGGCAGCCCTGCTAGGCACCGTCGTGCTGGCGGCGCTGGTGATCGTGGTGGGCGCGCTGTCCCTGGCCAGCTATCTGCAAACCCGCAGCGACGACCCGGGCCTGACCGGCGAGGTCGCCCTGCCCGCCACCGCACTGTTGGCGGCCTTCGCCCAGCGCGAGCCGGCCCTGGCCGCCGGCCTGGGCGTGATCGTCGCCGGCTTGTTGTTCGCCAAACAGCCCCTGCAGGCCTTCGCGCGGCGGGTGGTGTCCGAGCGCGAACTGCAGGACGCCCTGCTGCTGGCCGCGGCGGCCTTGATCGTGCTGCCGTTGCTGCCCGACACCGCGGTCGACCCCTGGGGCGTGCTGGTGCCCTCGGCCTTGTGGCGCCTGGTCGTGCTGGTGATGGCGGTGGGCATGCTCGGCCATATCGCCCTGCGCAGCGTGGGCGCGCGCTGGGGCCTGCCGGTGGCCGGCTTTTTCTCCGGCTTCGCCTCGTCGACCGCGGCGGTGGCCGGCTTCGGCGAACGCAGCCGCAGCGAGCCCGGCCTGACCTCGGTGTCCGCGGCCGCGGCCCTGCTCGCCAACCTGGCCTCGTTGGCCTTGTTCGCCGGCGTGATCGGCACCGCCGCCCCCAGTCTGCTGCGCGCCTGCGCCTGGCCGCTGGCGGCCGCGGCGGCGGCGCTGACGATCGCCGCGGCGCTGGGCCTGCATCGCAGCGGCGGCAGCGACGCCTTGCCGAAGGCGCCGGCCGCGCGCGCGTTCCGCTTGAGCCAGGCCTTGGTGCTGGCGGCGGTGATCGCGGCGGTGCTGCTGTTGTCGGCGTGGATGCGTCACCTGTTCGGCGACACCGGCGCGCTGGTCACCGCGGTGTTGGTGGCCTTGGCCGAACTGCACGCGGCCGCGGCCAGCGTCGCCCAGCTCACCCAGTCCGGCGACCTGAGCCTGGAACACGCGCGTTGGGGCGTGGTCGGCCTACTCGCGGCCAGCGCGGCGGCCAAAACCGTGCTGGCCTTCGCCAGCGGCAATCGCCGCTACGCCCTGCATGTCGCGGCCGGCCTGATCGGCATGGCCGCGGCCAGCGCCGCGGCGACCTGGGCGACGTCCTGAGCTAATTCAATCCTCGAACGCGACTTCGCCGTAGAGGTCGTGTTCGTCGCTGCCCAGGATCTGCACATCGACGAACTCGCCCGGCTGCAGGCCGGCCTCGAAGCCGTTCTGGATCTGGACCAGGCCGTCGATGTCCGGCGCATCGCCCATGCTGCGCGCGATCGCGAGTTCGCCGTCCAGCGCGTCGACGATGCAGCGTTGCACGCTGCCGACCTTGGCTTCGAGCTTGGCCGCCGATATCTCGGCCTGGCGCTCCATGAAACGCGCCAGACGCTCCTGCTTGACCTCTTCGGGCAGCGGATCGGGCAGCGCGTTGGCCTGGGCGCCGTTGACCGGCGAATAGGCGAACGCGCCGACGCGGTCGAGCTGGGCCTCGTCGAGGAAATCCAGCAACTCTTCGAACTCGGCCTCGGTCTCGCCCGGGAAGCCGACGATGAAGGTGCTGCGGATGGTGATGTCGGGCGCGATGCCGCGCCAGCGCTGGATGCGCTCCAGGGTCTTGTCGACCGCGCCGGGACGCTTCATCAGCTTGAGCACGCGCGGGCTGGCGTGCTGGAACGGAATGTCCAGGTACGGCAGCAGGATCGGCATGCCGTTGGCGCCGGTCTGCGCCATCAGCGGAATGATGTCGTCCACGTGCGGATACGGATAGACGTAGTGCAGACGCGTCCACAGGCCGAGCTCGCCCAGGCCTTCGCACAGCGCCTTCATGCGGGTCTGGTAGGTCTTGCCGCGCCATTCGCGCTCGGCGTACTTCACGTCCACGCCGTAGGCCGAGGTGTCCTGCGAGATCACCAGCAGTTCGCGCACGCCGCCCATGGCCAGCTTCTCGGCTTCGCGCAGCACTTGATCGACCGGGCGCGAGACCAGATCGCCGCGCATGGACGGGATGATGCAGAAGCTGCAGCGGTGATTGCAGCCTTCGGAAATCTTCAGATAGGCGTAGTGCTTGGGCGTGAGCTTGACCCCGATGCCCTCCTCGGCCTCGAACGCGCGGCGCGGCACCAGGTCGATGAAGGGATCGTGCTTGGGCGGCAGCGCGGCGTGCACCGCGGTCATCACGCTGGCGTAGTCCTGCGGGCCGCTGATCGACAGCACATCGGGGTGGGTCTCGCGGATCAGCTCCGAGCGCTTGCCCAGGCAGCCGGTAACGATGACCTTGCCGTTCTCGGCGATGGCCTCGCCGATCGCATCCAGCGATTCGGTCACCGCCGAATCGATGAAGCCGCAGGTGTTGACCACCACCACGTCGGCGGCGTCGTAGCTCTGGACGATGTCGTAGCCCTCCACGCGCAGCTGGGTGAGGATGCGTTCGGAATCGACCAGGGCCTTGGGACAACCGAGGCTGACGAAACCGACTTTGGGATTGGCTAAGGACATGCGTGCGAGGGCCTGGCGGGACGCTCGGCCACGCATGCGCGCGGAACCGGGGCGTACTGGCTGAGTAAGGGGTGCGAATGCCGGTGGGCAGGCGCGGAACGGAGGCGGAGCCGGCGCGGACCGTCGCCGGGGTCGCGAATTATAGCCCCGGCGCTAAACTGGACTCGATTCCCGCAGCTGAACGGAGGCCGCCATGGGCCAGTGGACCGATCTGGACACCCCGCACGGGCCGGTTGCGGCCTGGCGCGCCGAGCCTACCGGGCCCTCGCGCGGCGCGCTGGTACTGCTGCAGGAGATCTTCGGGGTCAACGAGCACATCCGCAGCGTCGCCGACCGTTTCGGCCAGGCGGGCTACACCACTCTGGCGCCGGACCTGTTCGCCCCGGTCCAACCGCATATCGAGCTGGGCTACGGCAGCGAGGACGCCGCGCGCGGCGGCGAGCTGCGCAACGCGGTCGGCTTCGATCGCGCGGTCGAGATCGCCGGCGCCGCCGCGCACCGCCTGCAGGACGAAGGCCTGCGCACCGGCGCGGTCGGCTACTGCTGGGGCGGTAGCCTGGCCTTCCTGTGCAATACCCGTCTGGGCCTGCCGGCGGTGAGCTATTACGGCGCACGCACCGTGCCGTTCCTGGGCGAGCCGACGCGCGCACCCATTGTGTTCCACTTCGGCGAACGCGACGCCAGCATCCCGCCTGAGGCCATCGACGCCCACCGCGCGGCCCTGCCGAACGCGCCGATCTACCTCTACAACGCCGGCCACGGCTTCAACTGCGAGCCGCGCCCGGATTACCACGCCGACAGCGCGGACCTGGCCTGGAGGCGTACCCTGGACTTCTTTGCGGACGCGCTGAAATGAACCCCTGGCACCTGCATCCGCAACTGGCGGACGACACCCACCCGGTGGCGCAGTTCAAGCTGTGCGAATTGCGCCTGATGGACGACGCCAATCATCCCTGGTTGATCCTGGTGCCGCGGGTCGAGGACGCGGTCGAGCTCATCGACCTGGACGAGGCCCAGCAGACCGAACTGATGCGCGAAGTCGCGGTCGCCAGCCGGGCCCTGCAAAAGGCGTTTTCGCCGCACAAGCTCAACGTCGCCGCGCTGGGCAACCTGGTGCCGCAGTTGCACGTGCACGTGATCGCGCGCTTCCGCGAGGACATCGCCTGGCCGCGTCCGGTCTGGGGCATGGCGACCGCGCAGCCGTATTCGCCCGAAGCGCTGATCGGCCGCATCCGGCGCCTGCAGGACGCGCTGGCGGCGTGAGCGCGCGCGCGCCGCAGGCGCTGGCGCTGGCCGACGACGCCTGGTTGCTGCGCTACGCCGAGGGCGATGGCGCCGGCATCGACGATGCGATCAACGCGCGCGTGCATGCCGACGCGGCGCGCCTGCGCCAGCACGCGCCGGCATGGTTGCGCGATCTGGTGCCGGCCTACGCCAGCCTGGCGGTGTTCTTCGACACAGGCGCCATCGACGCCGAGCGCGTGCGCGCATGGCTGCACGACCGTTTGGGCGCCGACGATACGACGATGCGGATCGCCGCCGCGCGCACGATCGAAATCCCGGTCGTCTACGGCGGCGAGGACGGGCCCGACCTGGAAGCGGCCGCGGCCGAGCTGGGTCTGACGCCGCAGCGCTTGATCGAACGCCATGCCGCGGGCGAGTACGCCGTGGCGATGATCGGCTTCGCGCCCGGCTTCCCGTATCTGTCGGGCTTGGATCCCGCACTGGCGCTGCCGCGCCTGGCCACGCCACGCACGCGCGTGGCCGCCGGCAGCGTCGCCATCGGCGGCGCCCAGACCGGCATCTACCCGCGCGACAGCCCCGGCGGCTGGCGCATCCTCGGGCGCACGCCGCTGCGCCTGTTCGATCCCGCGCGCGAGCCGCCGACCGCCCTGCTGCCGGGCGACCGCGTGCGCTTTCGCGCCATAGACGCCGCCGCCGCGGCGGCGATCCGGGACGCGCGCGCATGACACGCACGCTCGAGGTCGTGGCGCCCGGTTTGCTGAGCACGCTGCAGGATCTGGGCCGCGACGGCTGGCGTCATCTCGGCGTGGCGCGTGCCGGCGCGCTGGATCCGGATGCCGCGCGCCTGGGCAACCGGTTGGTCGGCAACGCGCCGGACGCTGCGGTGCTGGAACTCACTCTGCAGGGCCCGACCCTGCGCTTCGACGCGCCGGTGCGTATCGCCCTGATCGGCCGCAGCACCGTGGCGCGTTTCGACGGCATCGCGCTGCCGATGGGACGCCCCATCGACCTGCCTGCCGGCACGCTCAGCCTGGGCGCGATACGCGATGGCGCGCGCGCCTGGCTCGCCGTCGACGGCGGCTTCGCGGCGGCGCCCGTGCTGGGCAGCCGCAGTACCGACCTGCGCGGCGGTTTCGGCGGCCACGAGGGCCGGGCCTTGCGCGCGGGCGACCGCCTCGCATTGGTTCCCGGTTCGATGTTCGTGACTCAAACGCCGCGCATTCCCGGCTGGTGGGCCGAGCCGGAATTCGGCGAGCATCCCGACGCGCCCGTGCGCTACTTGCCTTCCAACGATGCGGCGGCGACCGCCTTGGCCAGCCAGGCCTGGCAGGTCAGCGCCGCCAGCAACCGCCAGGGACTGCGCCTGCACGGCGCGCCCTTGACCAGCGCGCGCGCGGGCGGCCTGTCCGAACCGGTCGCGCCCGGCACGCTGCAACTGCCGCCCGACGGCCAACCCATCGTCTTGCTGGCCGACGCCCAGACCGTCGGCGGTTATCCGCGTCTGGGCCACGTCATCGCCGCCGACCTGCCGCGACTGGCGCAACTGCCTCCGCATGCGACGCTGCGCTTCCAAGCCTGCACCGCCGCACAGGCACAAGCCGCCGCGGCCGAAGCGCGGGTACGGCTGCAGCGCTTGTATTTGGCACTAGAACGCCCGCTGGCACGATTTCTGTCCGCCACCACGTGACCGGCCAAGCCGCGAGGCTCGCTCTGTGTGGGAGCGGCGTAAGCCGCGAATGCGTCATTTCAAGCTGCGATGTCAGTGATTCGCTTCGCGTCCATCGAGCCGCGACGCAAGCGTTGTAGCGCGGTCGCGGCTTGCGCCGCTCCTACAGTAGCTGACGTGGCGATCCAACAGCACCGCACCGCGACCACGCTCTCACCGCACACGACTTCGGGCACTGGCTGCTGCTGGCGCTACGTGCTTAGCATGCCCGTTCGACCCCGCTCCGGAGAGTTCGCATGCGTCCCGTCCGTCTGCTGTCTCTGTCCGCCTGCATCGTGCTCGCGCTGGTCGCGTGCAAAGCGCAGACGCCCGCCGCCCCCGACGCCGCTACGCCGGCCGCCGCGGCCACCGCCGCCGCCAACACCGACTGGCAGCCCGCGATCGATGCCTTCATCGAAGGCTACTTCAATCACTACCCGACCGCCGCTGCCAGCGCCGGCAAGCACGAATTCGACGGCAAGCTGCCCGATTGGTCGCCCGAAGCCCTGGCCACCACCGGCGCCTGGCTGGAGCAGCAACGCGCCAAGCTGGCCGCGTTCGGCGACGACAAGCTCGCCCCCGATCAGCGCTTCCAGCGCGAGTACGCCCTGTCGGTGATCGACGGCCAGCTGTTCTATCTGAAGGATTCCGGTTTCCCCAACAAGAACCCCGCCTTCTACGCCGGCGACCTCTCGCCGAGCATGTACCTCACCCGCCCCTACGCGCCGCTGCCGCAGCGCATGGCCGCGTTCGCCAGCTATCAGGAAGCCCTGCCCAAGGCCGCCGAACAGATCCGCGCCAACCTCAAGGGCCCGCTGCCGGCCAGCTACATCGAGTTCGGCAACATCGTGTTCGGCGGACTGGCCGAGTTCTTCAAGAACGACGCGCCCAAGGCCTTCGCCGAAGTGCCCGACGCCGCGCTGCAGGCGCGCTTCAAGGCCTCCAACGCCAAGGCCATCGAAGCCATGCAGGGCCTGTCGGACTGGCTGACGGCGCAGAAACCGCAGGCCACCCAGGACTATGCGATCGGCGCCGAGCGCTTCGCCAAGATGCTCAAGGCCACCGAGCGCGTCGACTTGCCGCTGGACCAGCTCAAGGCGATCGGCGAGGCCGACCTGGCGCGCAACCTGGCCGCGCTCAAAGCCGCCTGCGACCAATACGCCGCCGGCCAGACCATCAACGCCTGCATCGAGAAGGTCAACGCCGACAAGCCGCAGGGCGGCGCGGTCGAAGGCGCGCGCGCGCAACTGGTCGACCTGCGCAAGTTCCTGGTCGACAAGGACCTGGTGACCATCCCCGGCACCGAGGAGGCGCGCGTCGAGGAAGCGCCGCCGTTCAACCGCACCAACTTCGCCTACATCGAGATTCCGGGCCCGTACGAGAAGAACCTGCCCTCGGTCTACTACATCGCGCCGCCGGACCCGAAGTGGCCCAAGGCCGAGCAGGACGCCTACGTGCCGGGCAAGGCCGACCTGCTGTTCACGTCCGCTCACGAAGTCTGGCCGGGCCACTTCCTGCAGTTCCTGCACGCCAACCGCTCGCAGTGGAAGTTCGCCCAGTTGTTCGTGGGCTACGCCTACGCCGAGGGTTGGGCGCACTACACCGAGGAAATGATGTACGACGCCGGCGTCGGCGGCGCCACGCCCGAGATCCATATCGGCCAGCTCAGCAACGCCCTGCTGCGCGACGTGCGTTTCATCTCCGCGATCGGTCTGCACACCGGCGGCATGACCGTCGCCCAGTCCGAGCAGATGTTCAAGGACAAGGCGTTCCAGGATCCCGGCAACGCGCGCCAGCAGGCCGCGCGCGGCACCTACGACCCGGGCTATCTGAACTACACCATGGGCAAGCTGATGATCATGCAGCTGCGCGAGGACTGGACCGCCAGCCGCGGCGGCCGCAGCGCCTGGAAGGCCTTCCACGACCAGTTCCTGAGCTACGGCGGCCCGCCGGTGCCGCTGGTGCGCGCGCAGATGATGGGCGGCCCGGCCGAGGCCAAGCTGTGGCAGGCACCGGCGGCGGCATCCGCTCCTGCGGCCGCGCCGGCTGGCGCCGACAAGCCGCAGACCGCGCCCGGCACCTGAATCCACGCGCCGGGCTGCTACGGCGGCCCGGCGCAGGCGGTCGCGACACCCGACTTGGTGGCGCCCTGGGCCCTCACTCGGGGGGGCGATCCATGAGACCGAATATCGTCGCAGCGATCGTGCTGATCGCGATCGGCACCGTGTTCCTGCTCGACAATCTGGGCCTGGCCGACATCAGCCTGGGGCGCCTGATCCGGACTGGGTGGCCGGCGATCCTGATCGTGGTCGGCCTGGGCATGCTGTTCAGGCCCCATCGCAAACGCCAGGACGACTGAGGTCCGCTGCGACGCCGCTTTGAGGCAGAATCGCGGCGTGACCGTTCCGAACCGCAAACGCATCGATTTCAACTGCGACCTCGGCGAAGGTTGCGGCGACGACGCCGCGATCCTGCCCTACGTCAGCTCGGCCAACATCGCCTGCGGCGGCCATGCCGGCGACGACGCCACCATGCGCGCGACCCTGCGCCTGTGCCGCGAGCACGGCGTCGCGATCGGTGCCCACCCCGGCTACGAAGACCGCGAACATTTCGGCCGCCGCGTGCTGCCGCTGGACCGCGACGAGATCGGCATGCTGATCCTCAGCCAGCTCGCGCGCCTGGCCGCGATCGCCGACGACGAAGGCCTGCGCCTGAGCCACGTCAAACCGCATGGCGCGCTCTACAACCTGGCCGCCGACGACCGCATCGTCGCCGACGCCATCGTCGGTTCGGTCGCGGCCTTCGATCCCAAACTGGCTGTGTTCGGCCTGTCGGGCTCCGAACTCACCGCCGCCGCCGAAGCCGCCGGCCTGCGCGCCGTGCACGAAGTGTTCGCCGAGCGCGGCTACGGCCGCAACGGCCGCCTGCTGCCACGCGGCACGCCGGGCGCGGTGCTGGAGACCTTGGAGCAGGCGATCGCGCAGGTGCACAGCCTGGCCACGCGCGGCGAAGTCGTGTGCGCCGACGGCCACCGCCTGCCGTTGCGCGCCGACACCCTGTGCCTGCACGGCGATCGCGCCGACGCGCCCGAGTTCGCGCGCGCGGTACGCGCCGCGCTCGAGGCCGACGGCATCCGTGTCCTCGCGATCGACGCCGCATGACCGTAGCGGCCGCCCCGTCCCGCACCGTTTCCTCATCGCATCCATCGCGTCGCGACACCCAGCCCGCCTCTCCCGACACGGACGTCCCCACCGCCGGCAGCCCCGCTGCCGACAGGATCCGCTCATGAATTACTGGCCCTTGCTGGGCGTGGCCGCCGTCGTGCTCGGCTTCGCCTTGCGTCTGAATCCCGCCCTGGTCGTGGTGGTCGCCGGTTTCGTCACCGGCCTGGCCGCGAAACTCTCGCCGATGGACGTGCTCGAGGTATTGGGCAAGGCCTTCACCGACAAGCGCTTCCTGCTGCTGTTCCTGCTGACCCTGCCGGTGATCGGCCTGCTCGAACGCCACGGCCTCAAGGAACACGCCCAAGCCTGGATCGCGAAACTGCGCGGCGCGACGATGGGCCGCTTGCTGATCGCCTATTTGTTGATGCGCCAGTTGTTCTCGGCGATGGGCCTGACCAGCCTGGGTGGCCACCCGCAGACGGTGCGCCCGCTGCTTGCGCCGATGGCCGAAGGCGCGGCCCAGGTGCGCCACGGCGAGCTGCCCGAAGACGAACGCCAGCGCATCCGCGCGATGTCCG
This sequence comes from Lysobacter sp. Root916, assembly GCF_001429785.1. GTDB lineage: Bacteria > Pseudomonadota > Gammaproteobacteria > Xanthomonadales > Xanthomonadaceae > Lysobacter. The sequence continues at coordinate 1,544,201 of NZ_LMJF01000001.1, forward strand.
CCGGCACCGACAACGTCGGCCTGTTCTTCGGCGAAGACATCTTCATCGCCTTCGGCGCGGTGCTGCTGATCCAGAGCTTCTACGCCGAACACGGCATCCAACTGGACGCGTTGCAGATCGCGTTCTGGGGCATCCCCACCGCGATCTGCGCATTCGCTATCCACACCGTGCGCATCCTGCGTTTCGAGCGCCGCCTGGCCAAACGCCTGTCCGCGGCCAAGCCCGAGGCGCCGTCGGCATGATCACCCTCACCCACGCGTATTGGCTGCTCGGCGCCTACTTCGCCGCCCTGGCCTGGCGCGGCTGGCGCGACCGCGACAACCCGCGCCGCCACACCACCGCCCTGTTCTGGGGGCTGCTGGCGTTCCTGCTGTTCGCCGCCGAGCACTTGCCGCCCAAACTGGTCGGCGCGTTTGTAGTGGTGCTGGCCGTGCTGGCCGGCTTCGGCGGCGTGCGCATGGGCGGCTACCAGCAGAGCAGCACCGAAGAGAAACACCGCGAAGCGCAACGCCTGGGCAATCGATTGTTCTGGCCCGCGCTGCTGATTCCGGCGGTCACCCTGATCGGCGCGCTCGGCCTCAAGCGCATCCAGTTCGGCGGCACGCCGTTGCTGGAAACCGCCAACGTCACCCTGGTCTCGCTAACGATCGCTTGCACAATCGCGCTGGCCGCCGCATGCCGTCTGACCCGGCAGACGCCGTGGAGCGGCGTGGAGCAATCGCGGCGCCTGGTCGATTCGATCGGCTGGGCCGCCCTGTTGCCGTTGCTGCTGGCCTCGCTGGGCAGCGTGTTCGAGGCCGGCGGCGTCGGCCAGGCCACCGCCGCGGTGGTGCGCTCGGTGATTCCGGTCGACAACCCCTTCGTGGTGGTCGTCGCCTACGCGCTGGGCATGGCCTTGTTCACCATCATCATGGGCAACGCCTTCGCCGCGTTCCCGGTGATGACCGCCGGCATCGCCCTGCCGCTGCTGGTGCAGCAGCACGGCGCCGAAGCCGCCTCGCTGGCCGCGATCGGCATGCTCTCGGGCTACTGCGGCACCTTGATGACGCCGATGGCGGCCAACTACAACCTGGTGCCGGCCGCACTGCTGGAGCTCAAGGACCCGTACGGCGTGATCCGCGCGCAGTGGCCCACCGGCGCCGTGCTGCTGGCCTGCAACGTGCTGCTGATGTACTGGATCGCGTTCCGATGAGCGCGCGCAAACCGACTGTGCTGTTGACCGGCTTCGCGCCCTTCGGCGGCGAAAGCAGCAACCCCAGTTGGGACGCGGTGCAGCGCCTGGCCGGCAAGTCCGTGCGCGGCCACCGCATCGTCACGCGCTGCCTGCCCTGCGTATTCGGCGCCTCGCTGCGCGAGCTGCGCGCGGCCATACGCGACACCCGGCCTGCGCTGGTGCTGTGCGTCGGCCAGGCCGGCGGCCGCAGCCAGCTGTCGTTGGAGCGGATCGCGATCAACGTCGACGACGCCCGCATCCCCGACAACGACGGCGCGTGCCCCATCGACGAACCCGTGGTGGCCGAGGGCCCAGCGGCCTACTTCAGCGACCTGCCGATCAAGGCCATGCTGGCCGCACTGCGCGCCGCCGGCATCCCCGCCGAGATCTCGCAAACCGCTGGCACCTATGTCTGCAACCACGTCTTCTATGGCTTGATGCACGCGCTACGGCGCAGCCCCGGCGTGCGCGGCGGCTTCGTGCATATCCCGTATTCGCCGGCCCAGGCCGCGCAGCACCCGGGCGCGCCCAGCCTGTCGATCGAGCTCGTCTCCGAAGGTCTGCGCATCGCGCTGGCCACCGCGCTCACGACCGTTGCGGACAGCAGAATCGCCGCCGGCGCCGAGCACTGACGCGTCTGTTTGCCTCCCCCTTCCCGTCTTGCCCTTCGCTTTTCCTCCCCCTTTGAAAAAGGGGGACCGAGGGGGATTCGCTCTTGATCCGCAGCTAGAAGCAAATCCCCCCTAGCCCCCCTTTTTCAAAGGGGGGAATCAGGACAGCGGCGAATTCGCCCGCATCACGACGTTCGGCTCCCATTCGCCCACCACCAGCGAAGATGCCGCATCGCGTGACACAACGCCTCACCCCGGAGAACGCCATGCACCGTCGCCTGTCCGCCGCCCTGCTCTGCACCCTGGCCATGCTCGCCGCGCCCGTCGCCCAAGCCGGCCTGTTCGACAAGAACCCCGACCAGGTCGCGCAGGAAGCCGTCGCCAAGAACCTGCGTGCGGTCACTTTGTGGGTCGAAGCCAGTTGGGGTTTTCGCAACCAGGGCGCCGCCAACAACCTCAGCCGCGCCCACCAGTCGTTCACCACGCGCGGCTACAACGTGGTCAGCGTGGAGCCGTACATCGAGAACGGCGATTTGCAGGGCTTTTTCGTGACCTACCAGAAGCCGTAAGCCCAGTCCTGCGGCTTAACTCGACTTGATCACCCGCGTACCGGCGATCAAGTCGTGCAAGCAGCGCTTGTCGCGGCGGAAGATCATCAGCACATCGACGATGCCGAACACATTGCCGAGTATCGGCACGACGCTGGCCAGATTGATCGGCAGGTAGCGCCGCAACAACAGACGGCCCAGGCTGGGCTTGGCGCCGTCCATGTCCACGATCCTGATCTTGCAGATCCGCTTGCCCCAGGTTTGACTGTAGGCATGCAAGGGGTAGGCCTGAATCAGCGCGAACGCCGTGAAACCGATCGCCGTCCACAAGGCCAGCGTGCCGATCGGCATGAACATCCTTCCGGCTGCGCTGTTGGCGCGTACCTGCTCGAAATAGCCGCCGAAGTAGGCCATCGGGCCGGTGATCGCGAACACGATGATCGTGTCCAGCACGATCGCCACCAAACGGCTGAACCGACTCGCAAGCTCGCCATCCACAGGCGTGCTCTCGACCAGTTGCGCCCGCGGGCTGCGGTATGGGTTCTCTTCTTCCACGGTTCGTCCTTGCAGTGGTTGCCGATACGGCTCAGGTACGCGGCAGCGTCACGCCGGTCTGCCCCTGATACTTGCCGCCGCGATCCTTGTACGAGGTCTCGCAGACTTCGTCGGACTGGAAGAACAGCATCTGCGCCACGCCTTCGTTGGCGTAGATGCGCGCGGGCAGTGGCGTGGTGTTGCTGAATTCCAGGGTCACGTGGCCTTCCCACTCCGGCTCCAGCGGGGTCACGTTGACGATGATGCCGCAGCGCGCGTAGGTGCTCTTGCCCAGGCAGACCACCAGGGTGTCGCGCGGAATGCGGAAGTACTCGACCGTGCGCGCCAGCGCGAAGGAATTCGGCGGGATGATGCAGACGTCGTTCTCGATGTCGACAAAGCTGCCCGGGTCGAAATGCTTGGGGTCGACGATGGTCGAGTTGATGTTGGTGAACACCTTGAACTCGCGCGAGCAGCGCACGTCGTAGCCGTAGCTTGAGGTGCCGTAGCTGACGATGCGCTGGCCGTCGGCGGCGTGCTTGACCTGACCGGGCTCGAACGGCTCGATCATGCCGTGCTGCTCGGACATGCGACGGATCCAACGGTCGGACTTGATGCTCATGCGGGGGTCTCGGGGCGTACTGGGGGCGAAAGCGCCGTGACCGCCGATTGTAAGCGAGCCGGGCTGGGCGCCGCCCAGCCCGAGGCCGCCTGGCCGGGTCCGGGCCCGGCTCAGCCCAGCAGCGAGGCCGAAATCGAGGGCGCCACCCGCGGCCGCAGCGCCAGCCGCACCGCCAGATTGCGCGCCGCCGCGCGGTAGGCGCGGGCCGCCGCCGAGTCCGGCGCGGCCGCCACCACCGGCACACCGGCGTCGCCCTGCTCGCGGATCGCGATCTCCAGCGGCAGGCTGCCCAGCAAAGGCACCCCGTACTGCGCCGCCATGCGCGCGCCGCCGCCCTCGCCGAACACGTGCTCGGCATGCCCGCAGTTCGAGCACACGTGCACGGCCATGTTCTCGATCAGGCCCAGCACCGGCACATGCACCTTTTCGAACATCTTCAAGGCCTTGCGCGCGTCCAGCGTGGCCACGTCCTGCGGCGTGGTCACGATCACCGCGCCCGCCACCGGAATCTTCTGGGCCAGGGTCAGCTGGATATCGCCGGTGCCCGGCGGCAGATCGACGATCAGATAATCCAGCTCGCCCCAGCGCGTCTCGTTGAGCAACTGGGTCAGCGCCGAGGTCGCCATCGGACCGCGCCAGATCATCGGCGTGTCCTGCTCCACCAGCAGCCCGATCGACATCGCCGCGATCCCGTGCGCGTGCATGGGCTCGATGGTCTTGCCGTCCGGACTGTCCGGCTTGCCGCTCAACCCCAACATGGTCGGCACGCTGGGCCCGTAGATGTCGGCGTCCAACACCCCCACCCGCGCCCCGTCGGCCGCCAGCGCGAGCGCCAGATTGACCGCCGTGGTCGACTTGCCCACCCCGCCCTTGCCCGACCCGACCGCGATCAGATTGCGCACGTTTTCCAGCGGCGCCAGATTCGGCTGCACGGCGTGCGAGGTGATGCGCGCGTTGAGCTCCAGGCTGGCCAGGGTCTTGCCCTCGCCCGCGAGCAGGCTCGAGATCGCCTCACGCAGGGCCACCTCGATGCCGCGCACCGGGAAACCGCAGGTCAGCGCCACCGCCACCTGGCCGTCGGCATCCACCGCGCGCACTTTGGCGCCGGCCTCGGCGAGGGTGAAGTGGGTGTCGGGCAGCAAAAGGGCCGAAATCTGGCTTTGCAATGATTCGCTCAAACGGGTCACCTGATAAAGAGTCGCTGCGCAGCGCCCGAGATCATCGCAGGGCCGCAGCAGTCACATGATACCGCGGCCGTCGCTGCGGCCCAGCGCAGCGCGGCTTGCAAACGCGCTAAACGGTGATACGGGCGAAATAATCATCGAATAACACGCGTTTCTACCCGTTGGTATATCGAACTTAATCCCCGATAGCGCGGATATTGTCGCCAAGGAATCGCCGGGGACATTTATCGGCACTGGGTGCCGCACATAAATGACGCCTAGTTCTCCCAAAAGGGCGCTTTTCTACGAGTCGATCAGTACGGTCCATTTCGAGATCGCAACGTCGACCAGCACCCACCCCCCTACCTGTCCTGCGCCGAACCGGTTCGGCGCACTTTGCATAATCTGTCCACTCGATAAGCACATGCAAAGCGCGTTAAGGGCATGTTACGGTCGGTTCGTCGGGGGATTGACGACATAGAAATTGCCACGGATAGGCACACCATCCAAAAAGTTAGGGGATAACTCATGGAAGTAACCGAGAAGCGGCTGCCGCGCAGCCGTCTGACTGCTGCACTTTTGGCGGCTTTGATCGCGCCCGCCGCCGGCGGTGCGTTCGCCCAGGACGCCGCGCCTGCTCAACCGCAGCCCGCTAGCGATACGCCGACCGACATCGACAGCGTTACCGTGGTCGGCTCACGCATCAAGCGCGCCCAGATCGAAGGCCCGGCACCGGTCACCGTCATCAGCCGCGACGACATCGACAAACAAGGCTTCCAGACGGTCTCCGACATGCTGTCGTCGCTGACCCAGAACACCACCAACTCGTTCACCGGCGATCTGGCCGTCAACGGGTTCACGCCCAACGCCCAGGTGGTCAACCTGCGCAACCTCGGCCCGGGCTACACCCTGGTCCTGGTCAACGGCCGTCGCATCGCCGACTACCCGCAGCCCTACAACAGCGACCGCTCCTCCGTGAACGTCGGCGCCATTCCGTCCTCGATCATCGAGCGCGTGGAAGTGCTGGCGGGCGGCGCGTCCGCCATTTACGGTTCGGACGCGGTCGCGGGCGTGGTCAACATCGTTACCCGCACCAACTTCGACGGCAACCTGCTGCGCGGCACGGTCGGCACGACCGGCGCGGGCGGCGGCGACAGCGTCAACCTGGAGTACTCGGGCGGCCGCGTCGGCGACAACTGGAGCCTGACCTACGCCCTGCAGTACAACTACAACGAGCCGATCTTCGCGGCGCAGCGCGACTTCATGGACGACCTCCGTGACGGTCCGCGCGGCAACCGCGTCGGCCCCAGCCTGTCGCTGGTCGCGATCGACCTGCTCAACCGCAACCGCGCCGCGTACTATCCGGGCGACGCAGTCTGCGATCGCTTCGGTTTCTCGCCCTACCTGTCCGCCACCCGCGGCCAGATCTGCGGTTCTTACGATTCCGTGGCATCGCAGTCGATCTCGAACAAGCGCGAAGCGACCTCCGGTTACGCCTACGGCACCTACGACTTCAGCAACGGCATCCAGGGCTGGGCCAGCCTGATGCTGAACAACTCCGAATCGACCTCGAGCAGCGGCACCGAGTTCTGGGGCACCGGCGGCGATCCGTTCCTGCCCGCCAGCTTCTACTTCGACGAAGGCCTGGGCACCTACGTCCAGCTGCAGCGCGTGCTGACGCCGAAGGAAGTCGGTGGCAACACCGCGGTGGTCACCAAGTACAAGGAAAAGAGCTACGACTTCGCCACCGGCCTGCGCGGCGACTTCGGCGATCGTTTCGATTGGGATCTGTCCGCCTCGTACGGCCGCTACGACTACAAGTCCGACTCGCCGCGCCTGCTCGCTCAGAGCGTGCACGACTACTTCCTCGGTCCGCAGACCATCGACGACTACGGCTATGCGCACCACACCCTGAACCTGGATCGCTGGCACACGCCGCTGACCCCGGAACAGTACCGGGCCATGTCCACGCGCGTCATCAACAAGGGCTATACGTCCTCGGCGCAAGCGAACTTCGTCGTCAGCGGCGACCTGTTCGAGTTGCCGGCTGGCCCGATCGGTTTCGCAGGCACCATGGAGTTCGGCCATCAGACCATCGACCTGAAGAGCGATCCGCGCACCGACCCCTCGCGCACGCCGGATGCAAGTACGCCGTATAACCTGGTCAGCTCGGGCAACATCAAGGGCGAGCGCGATCGTTACGCGATCGGCGCCGAGTTCCGCGTGCCCCTGCTGGACACCCTGAGCGCACAGCTGGCCGGTCGTTACGATAAGTACGACGACATCACCGAAGTGGACGGCGCCTTCACCTACGGTCTGGGTCTGGAGTTCCGTCCGATCGAGCGCCTGCTGCTGCGTGCGAACTACTCCACCAGCTTCCGCGCGCCGGACATGCCGCTGGTGTTCGCGCAGGGTGTGGCTTCGTTCGCCGGCATCGTCGACTACTACGGCTGCCGCGCCGGCGGCGACACCGTCACCGAATGCCGTGCCAACAACCACCCGAGCCAGTACCAGACCCTGAACCAGACCGTCGGCAACCCCGACCTGCAGGAAGAAAAGGGCAAGTCGCTCACCGCCGGCTTCGTGCTCGACCTGATCGAAGGTATGTCGATGTCCGTCGACTACTACAAGATCACGCTGGACGACCAGGCCACGCGTCTGAGCCTGGACTACATCCTGCAGAACGAAGCCAACTGCCGCATCGGCACGCTGCCCGACGGCTCGCCGATTCCGCAGGGCCAGGGCTCGGCGTTCTGTCAGGACATCCTGTCGCGCGTGACTCGCCAGGTCGCCCCGGGCAACCCGAACGGTCGCGTCGTCAATGTCCGCGCCGGCTACATCAATGCGTCGCGTTCCGAGAACACCGGCATCGACGCGACCTGGCGCTACCGCTTCGATACGGATCGCTGGGGCAACTTCGATTTCAATCTGGCCTACAGCCTGAGCCTGGGTGAGAAGTACAAGCAGTTCGAGGAAGACGATCTGATCGACTACCGCGACCGCCTGGACAACGACAACCAGCGCAGCCGCGTTCGCGGCAGCGTGACCTGGGAGAAGGGCGACTGGACCACGACCGTGTTCGGTCAGCGTCTGGGCTCGGCGCCGAACGAGGCCGAAGCAGCGGGTCGGGATGCGGTGACCGGCGTTTACTACGGCGCACGTCTGCAGCCCTACATGCTCTACAACCTCTCGGTCGAGAAGAAGTTCGGCGAGAACATGGAGGCCGCGTTCGTCGTCAACAACGTGCTCGACAACACCCACCGCAAGGATCCGAGCAACACGGGCTATCCGTTCTTCAACCCGTTCATCGGTGCCGACCCGTACGGCCGCGCGTTCTTCCTGCGTCTGTCGTACAAGTTCTGATCCACTGCACTCCGCTACAAGAAAGGCCCGGCGCAAGCCGGGCCTTTTTCTTTGCGCGCTATCAGGAGCGCCATGTGCGGCATCACTCGGATTTGTTCGCGCAAGTCGCCGACGCAAGCGCAGCACGAGACGAAGCGAGAAAGACACAATTAAAGTGTCATAAATCGCCAATGCCGCTCCGACTGCATATCGACCAGCAGAATTGACGGGCACTTCGAGTGCCACATACGGCCTACTAAACACATCTTAGGCGCACTGCATGCGCAATATCGCGATATCAGACGCATGCATCCCATGCCACACGCGCAAGCCATGCAACCTGATTTCACCGTCGAATCAGTCAAGTAGCACTCTCTCGCGCCCTTAAATGCTTCGCGCCGCTAGCGCGCTCACCGCTGCCTGCGCCAGTGAGCGTGTCCACCTGGCACACAAATTCGACTGCACTTTTCGGCCGATCGCAGGGTGAATCGCTCGTTCGTTAACCAACGATGACAGCGTCGTTAATCGTGTGTACGTTCGGCCATAAGGGGACGGCATCACGCCAAGGTCGGCGTACATAACGCAATGCGAAGACTACATTTCTAGGGGACAACCAATGGCAACTCGTAACGCATACGGCCTGCAGCGCAGCAGGCTGACGGCGGCGCTGATCAGCGCCTTGATCCTTTCGGCCGCCGGCACCGCTGGCGCGCAGGACACCAGCACTCCGCCGCCTCCCGCCTCGAAGTCCGATGCGACCGACGTGCAAGGTGTCGTCGTTACCGGTTCGCGCATCAAGCGAGCGGAGATCGAGGGCCCGGCACCAGTCACCGTGATTTCGGCCGCCGACATCGAGCGCCAAGGCTTCACCACGGTCTATGAAGCGCTTAATACGCTTACGCAGTTTTCCGGCAGCGTCCAGAACGAACTAAATCAGAGCGGCTTCACGCCCAACGCCAGCGTGCTGAACTTGCGCGGCCTCGGCCCGGAGCATGTGCTCACGCTGATCAATGGACATCGCGTGGCGGATTATCCGCGCCCCTACAATAGTCAGAGCAATGTGGTGAACCTCAATGCGATCCCGGCCGCGGCCATCGAGCGCATCGAAGTGCTGACCAGCGGCGCCTCGGCGATCTATGGCTCGGACGCGATCTCCGGCGTCGTCAACGTTATTCTGAAGAGCAACTACGAAGGCAATGAAGTTCAGGTGCGCGTCGGCACCACAACCCGCGGTGGCGGCGACACCGGCGATGTGCAATGGATCGGCGGCCGAGTCGGCGACAACTGGAGCCTGACCTACGCATTCGAGTACCTCACTCGCGAGCCGATCTTCGCTTCGCAACGTGAGTTCATGGATTCCTATCGCGACGATCCTTCGACCGACAACCCCTCCCCCGTCATCGGTTTGCGCATCCGCAACCGCAGCCGCGTCATCTCCGGCACCAGCCAGTACGTCCTGCCCGGTGGCCTGGCCGTATGCGACCAGTTCAAGGATTTTGAGCGTTATCCGGTAAACGCCGCGCTGAATCCCTCGGTCGTGGTCGGCAACTCCTGTGGCTACTGGTCCTTCCCCGCGACGCAGCAAATCCGAAATTCGCGCAGCGACCTGTCCGGCTACGTGCGCGGCACCTGGGATTTCGCCAACGGCATGCAGATGTACGGCAGCCTGACCGCCTGGTCCAGCGAGGCCAAAGCCGCGTCGTCGACGCAGTTCTGGCAGAGCCCGCTCTTCGTCGATCCGGTGTTCAATGTAGCCAACGGTCTGCCGGCCGCCAGCATCCTGGACATGCAGCGCATCATCACCCCGAGCGAAATCGGCGGCCGCGATGTCCAGCAAACCAAGTTCAAGGAAAACAGCTACAACTTCGACATCGGCCTGTCCGGCACGGCTCTCGGCGACAAGTTCGATTGGGATGTCTACTACAGCCGATCCGAATACACCAGCAAATCCGACCAGCCACGCTTGAAGGCCAAGGCGATCAACGATTGGTTCCTTGGGCCACGCATCGGCACCACGCCCGGCAATCGCGCCATCTATAACTTCAACCAAGCGCGCTACCTGCGTCCGCTGACGCCGGAAGAGTTTGCTAGCCTGAGCACCGTCGCAAAGGCCAAGGCGAAGTCGCAAGCCGATACCGTGAACCTCACGTTCGCGGGCGATCTGTTCGAGCTGCCGGCCGGCCCGCTGGGATTCGCGACCGTGCTGGAAGCGGCGCGCCAGGAATACTCGCTTAACCCCGACCGGCGGACCCTCCCGGGTGCCGATCCGAACGAGGCGATCTACAACCTCACCGACACCATTGGCGGTGGCAAGCGCAGTCGTTATGCGGCGGGCGTCGAGTTCAGTGTGCCGATCGTCGATACGCTGAAGGCGCAATTGGCCGGTCGCTACGATAAGTACGACGATCGCACGGACACTGGTGGCGCATTCACCTACAACCTGGGTTTGGAGTACCGGCCGGTCTCGAATCTGTTGCTGCGCGGCTCTTACGGCACGACCTTCCGTGCTCCCGACATGCATTACCTGTATGCGGGCACCAGCGGCTTCTTCACCACCTACTTCGATGAGTTCGCGTGCCGTCGTGACGGTTTTCAGGTCGCGGATTGCAACAACAACGCCACCTACAACTACTCTGCCGCGGGCGTGCGCTCGGGCAATCTCGAATTGGAAGAGGAAACCGGCAAGTCCTGGACCGCCGGCGTGGTGTGGGACATCATCGACAACCTTTCGGTCTCCGCCGACTACTACAGCGTCGAACTCGAGAACATCATCGGTGACGACGTCGAACGCCTGCTCAACGACGAAGCCAGCTGCCGCTTGGGCGTGGATCGCAGCGGCGCAACGGTTAACCCGGGGTCCGCGATCTGCGTCGACGCGCTCTCACGCATCACACGCGGTGCTCCCATCGTCGGCCCTGGCCTTGGCAACATCGCCACCCTGACGACCGCTCCGCGTAATCTGCAGCTGCTCGAAACCAACGGCATCGACGCCAGGGTCCGTTATCGCATCGACACCGATCGTTTGGGTGACTTCCGTTTCGAGCTGGGCTGGACGCACGTGCTGAGCCAGAAGCGTCAGGACTTCGCCGCCGACCCGGTCGAGGAATATCGCGACGACCGTAAGAACCACGACTTCCGCAGCCGCGCCAACTTCACCACCTCGTGGTCGAAGCAGGATTGGAGCGCGAATATCTATGGCACCCGTTGGGGCTCCTTGCCCGACTGGGAGGAATCGGGCCGTCGCATCGCGCCCTACTTCCTCTGGAACGTCAACGTCAGCAAGAAGATCACCAATAAGGCTACGCTGGGGTTCTTCGTCAACAACGTGTTCGACAAGCTGCACCCGCGCGACGACTCGCACTTCAGCTATCCATACTTCTGGAGTGCGTATAGCCCTATCGGCCGCGAAGTGTTCCTCCAGTTCGACTATAAGTTCCAGTAAGTTTCGACTGCTGCTCCCGTATCAAAAAAGCCCGGCGCAAGCCGGGCTTTTTTTTTGGGGGGCCTGGCCCGAGCGATCGCTCTTCCACAGGCGCGCCCCCTCCGTTACCGAACTCCCTCTAAACCTCTCCACACGAGGTGTGGAGCGGCCGCTCTCGCACGCGCGAAGAGCCTGCCCCGGCCAGTGCTAGCTTGGCGATCGCCCGCGACGAGTCGCCATCTCACACATTCGCGCCATTTCGCATCAGTAGAAGAATTCGTGCAGGCACCCATGCACCACATCTCACTACGTAGTGACAGTACGCTTTGAGCACGCAACAGAACACTTCAAAGAGCATAAAATGGCAATTATTGGGTGCAATTAAGTCATTTTTTCAATAAAAACAATAACTTATAAGGAGCAAAATTACTGCCTAAAAAGTGTGATCTTGTGATGACATAGGCGTTAACACCATGTTAAGTTCGCCTTTAAGGGGACAGCAACACGCCAAGGTCGGCACACAAGAAACACATCTAGTTCATTTGGGGGACAACCAATGGCAGTTCGCAACGCATCCGGCCTGCAGCGCAGCAGGCTGACGGCGGCGCTCATCAGCGCTCTGGTCCTTTCGGTCGCCGGCACGGCGAGCGCTCAGGACACCAACACGCAACAGGCTCCTGCTTCGAACACCAAGGCGACCGACATCGACGGCGTCGTGGTCACCGGCTCGCGCATCAAGCGCACCGAGATCGAAGGTCCGTCGCCGGTCACGGTGATCACCTCGGCCCAGATCGAACGCGAAGGTTTCAACACCGTTTACGACGCGCTCAACACCCTGACCCAGGCCTCGGGCGCGACTCAGAACGAGGTCTTCCAGGGCGGCTTCACCCCGAACGCCAGCGTGATCAACCTGCGCGGTCTCGGCCCGGGTCGTACCCTGCTGCTGATCAACGGTCGTCGCGCCGCGGACTATCCGCTGCCCTACAACGGCCAGAGCAACTTCGCCAACTTCGGCAACATCCCGGCCGCCGCCGTGGACCGTATCGAAATCCTGGCCGGCGGCGCTTCGGCGATCTACGGTTCGGACGCGGTCGCGGGCGTGGTCAACGTCATCCTCAAGACCAACTTCGAAGGCGACCAGCTCAAGGTCCGCGCCAGCACCACCAGCCAGGGCGGCCGCGATATCGGCGACATCCAGTGGATCGGCGGCAAGACCGGCGACAACTGGAGCGTCACCTACGCCCTCGAATACTTCAACAGCGAGCCGCTGTACGGCTATCAGCGCGACTTCATGGATTCCGCGCTCGACAACCCGCTGCCGCCGGCCTTCGTCGGCATCCAGCCGACCGGCACCATGCGCGTGCGTCGCCGCACCGGCTCCACCGCAGGCTCGTACTTCGCGCCGCCGGCCGGCGCCTGCGAACAGCTCGGCGACGAGTGGGCGCGTTGGAACTTCCGTTCGGCAAACGCAGCCGGCGTGATCACCAACCTCGGCCAGGCCTGCGGCAGCTTCAAGGACGTCGGCTACCAGACCATCAGCAATGGCAATAGCGATCTGTCGGGCTACGCTTACGGTACCTATCAGTTCGACAACGGCATCCAAGGCTGGGCCAGCCTGCAGGCGTGGAAGTCCACGGCGAAGTACGGTGCGGGCACCCAGTTCTGGGCGGGACGCACCACTGGCGGTCTGTGGTTCGATCAGACCTTCAACAATGTCGTCGATGCCCAGCGCGTGTTCACTCCCCAGGAGGCGGGCGGCATCGAGAAGCTGCTGGCCAAGAACGACGAACGCTCCTACGACTTCGCGTTCGGCTTCCGCGGCACCTTCGGCGAGAAGTGGGACTGGGATCTGACCCTGTCGCGCGCCGAGTACAACATCAAGGTCGACCGTCCGCGCCTGCAGTCCAACTTGGTCAACGACTGGTTCCTGGGCCCGCAACTGGGCACCCGTGTCGTCGGTGGCGTGGCCTACCCGATCTACAACCTCAATCAGTCGCGCTACTACCGCGCGCTGACGCCGGAACAGTTCGCGGCCCTGAGCACTACGGTCCGCACCGACGCCGAGTCCTACGTCAACCAGGGCAACTTCGTGGTGTCCGGCGACCTGTTCAACCTGCCGGCCGGCCCGCTGGGCTTCGCTGCGGTGTTGGAAGCCTCGCAGCAGGAATACGACCTGACCGCGGACCCGCGCATCCTGCCCGACTACACCGGCCTCGATCGTCCGTACAACCTGACCGGCACCGGCGGCGGTGGCGAGCGTAGCCGCTACGCTTTGGGCGTCGAGTTCTCGGTGCCGATTCTCGACTCGTTGAAGGCCAGCTTCGCCGGTCGCTTCGACAAGTACGACGACGTCACCTCGGTGGACGATGCCAAGACCTGGAACGCCGGCCTCGAATGGCGTCCGCTGGACAACCTGATGTTCCGCGGTTCGTACTCGACCAGCTTCCGCGCCCCCGACATGCACTTCGTGTTCGCCGAGCGCAGCGGTTCGTTCAGCACCATCTTCGATACCCGTCGCTGCTTGCAGGACGGCGGTAGCTCGAGCAGCGGCTGCACCGCGGCGGCCTACAACTACACCGCCTTCGGCGTCCGTCAGGGTACCCGCGACCTCGAAGAGGAAACCGGCAAGTCCTGGACCGCCGGCATGGTGTGGGACATCATGGAAGGCATGTCGTTCACCGCCGACTACTACAACATCGAGATCGAAAACGGCGTTTCCGACATCACCTCGGCCTACATCCTCGACGGCGAAGCCGGCTGCACCACGGGCCTGACCCGTAACCGCACGCCCTTCACCCTGGGCGCTCCGGGTTCCGCGTTCTGCAACGACATGCTCTCGCGCGTGTCGCGTCTGAGCGCGCCGGGCACCCCGAACGACGGCCAGATCACGGAAATCCGCCGTGGCCCGATCAATCGCGCGGTTCAGAGCGTGACCGGCATCGACGCCACCCTGGACTACCGCTTCGACACCGACCGTCTGGGCGACTACCGCTTCCAGCTGGCCTACTCGCACACGCTGGAGCAGAAGACCGCTCAGTTCAAGGGCGACCCGGTGCTGGATTACCGCGACGACCTGACCAACTTCGACTTCCGCAGCCGCATCCGTGCGACCGCGACCTGGGAGCGCGACGATTGGCAGGCCGCGGTGTTCATGCTGCGCTACGGCAGCCTGCCGAACTGGCAGGAAACCGGCCGTATCGCGCCTTACTTCATCTGGAACACCAGCGTGGGTAAGAACATCACCGAGAACGCCAAGCTGGTCCTGTACGTGAACAACGTCTTCGACAAGACCCATCCGCGCGACGACGGCTTCAACAGCTATCCCTACTTCTGGCGTGCGTACAGCCCGATCGGCCGCGAAGTGGCCTTCGAGTTCCAGTACAGCTTCAAGTAAGCGACTGCTGCTTAGTCCCCAGAAGCCCGGCGCAAGCCGGGCTTCTTTTTTGTCCGGTCGCGGCCGTGGGGCCCCGCTTCCATACGCCGACGGATGCGGTATAAAGAAGGTCAGCCGCGGGGCTGTCGCGCGGCCAGAACCATGCCTATCCCTGGGAGGGGAACATGCGTACCAAACTGCTTGCATTGCTACTGCTGGCGCTGCCGATGGCGGCGTTCGCGCAGAACACGCCGGTCGGACACTGGGTCACGATCGACGACAAGACCCAGAAGCCCAAGTCCGTAGTCGAGATCTACGAAGCGAAGGACGGCAGCCTGGCCGGACGCGTCACCAAGGTGCTGCAGTCCGAGCGCGGCCCGAATCCGGTCTGCGACAAGTGCTCGGGCGAGCGCAAGAACAAGCCGGTCGAGGGCATGGTCATCCTGTGGAGCGTGCGCAAGCACGGCGACACTTGGGAAGACGGCAAGATCCTCGACCCGGCCAGCGGCAAGATCTATTCGGTCAAGGTCACCCCGATGGAGGGCGGCAAGAAGCTGGATGTACGCGGCTTCATGGGCTTCTCGCTGCTGGGCCGTACCCAGACCTGGGTCCGCCAGTAAGCCTTGCACCGCCGTTGCGGCATCGACGACCCGGCCTAGGCCGGGTCGTTTCGTTTGGGGGCTGGGATTCGACCGCGAATCGGCCTGCTCGCCGGGAAGCGAGGTCCATCGCGGCTTATGACCGAAGGGAATGCCCGTGGGACGCCGCGCCCACAGAAGGAGACGGGGGATACGCCTGCGGAGGCGGGCCGCACGGGCCCTGCGGCGGTCGCGTGCCATAATTCCCGACCACCCACCGCAACGCTGCCCATGTCCCGCGAGTTCGTCGTTACCTGCGCCCTGCCCTACGCCAACGGGCACCTGCACCTAGGCCACCTGGTCGGTTACACCCAGGCCGATATCTGGTGCCGCGCGCAACGCATGTCGGGCCATCGGGCCTGGTACGTGTGCGCGGACGATACCCACGGCACGCCGATCATGCTCGCAGCCGAGAAGGCCGGGGTCACCCCGGAATCCTTCATCGCCGGCATCCAGGCCAGCCACGAGCGCGACTTCGCCGATTTCGGGGTCGCCTTCGACCACTACGATTCGACCAACTCGCCGCGCAACCGCGCGCTGACCGAAGCCTTCTACGCCAAGCTCGACAACAACGGCCACATCTCGCGGCGCTCGGTCGCGCAACTGTACGACCCGGTCAAGGGCATGTTCCTGCCCGACCGCTACGTCAAGGGCATCTGTCCGAACTGCGGCACGCCCGACCAATACGGCGACAACTGCGAGAACTGCGGCGCGACCTACGCGCCGACCGAGCTCAAGGAACCGCGCTCGGTGGTCAGCGGCGCGACGCCGGAGCTGCGCGAGTCGGAGCATTTCTTCTTCGAGGTCGGCGGCTTCGAGGCCTTCCTGCGCGAGTGGCTCAGCGGCGACGTCGCGATCCCGGGCGTCAAGGCCAAGCTGCTGGAATGGCTGGACGCCGACGGCGGTCTGCGCGCCTGGGACATCTCGCGCGACGCGCCCTACTTCGGCTTCGAGATCCCCGGCCATCCGGGCAAGTACCTGTACGTGTGGCTGGACGCACCGATCGGCTACCTGAGCAGCTTCGAAGCCCTGTGCGAGCGCGAGGGTCTGGACTTCTTCTCCTACCTCACCCGCGACAGCCAAGCCGAGCTGCACCATTTCATCGGCAAGGACATCGTGACCTTCCACGGCCTGTTCTGGCCGGCGGTGCTGCAGGGCGCGGGTTTCCGTGCGCCGACCCGCCTGCACGTCAACGGCTATCTGATGGTCAACGGCGAAAAGATGTCGAAGTCGCGCGGCACCTTCATCCAGGCCCGCACCTATCTGGACGTCGGCCTGGACCCGGAAGCGCTGCGCTATTACTTCGCGACCAAGACCGGCGGCGGCGTCGACGACGTCGACCTCAACCTGGCCGATTTCGTCGCGCGCGTGAACTCGGACCTGGTCGGCAAGTTCGTAAACCTCGCCAGCCGTTGCGCCGGTTTCATCGAGAAGCGCTTCGACGGCCGACTCGCCGACACCCTGCCCGAGCACGCGACCTACGCGCGCTTCGTCGAGCAACTGCAGCCGATCGCACAGGCCTACGCGCGCAACGAGGCCGCGACCGCGCTGCGCCTGACCATGGCGCTGGCCGACGAAGCCAACAAGTACATCGACGAGCACAAGCCCTGGGTGCTGGCCAAGCAGGAAGGCGCCGACGCCGAGCTGCAGGCCGTGTGTACGCAGGGCCTCAACCTGTTCCGCGTACTGGCCGCCGCGCTCAAGCCGGTGTTGCCGCGCGTAGCGGCCCAGGCCGAAGCCTTCCTGGGCGCGCCGGTCGCGCTGTGGAGCGATCTGCACGCACCGCTGCTGACGCATCGTATCCAAGCCTACGCGCCCTTGTTCACCCGTATCGACCCCAAGCATATCGAGACCATGATCGAAGCCTCCAAGGAATCGCTGAAGCCCACCGAGACCGAAGCCGTCGCGGCTCCCGCCGTCAAAGCGGCCGCTGCCGCGCCTGCCGCCGCGCCCGCCGCGACCCCGGCCAACGCCGCGGCGACCATCGGCATCGACGACTTCGCCAAACTCGACCTGCGCGTGGGCAAGGTGCTGGCCTGCGAGTTCGTCGAGGGTTCCGACAAGCTGCTGCGCTTCGAACTGGACGCCGGCGAACTCGGCACGCGCCAGATCTTCTCCGGCATCCGCGGCTCCTACGCCGAGCCGGAAAAGCTGGTCGGCCGCAGCGTGGTGTTCATCGCCAACCTGGCGCCGCGCAAGATGCGCTTCGGCCTCAGCGAGGGCATGATCCTGTCGGCCGGTTTCGACGGCGGCGGCCTGCACCTGCTCGACGCCGACGGCGGCGCGCAGCCGGGCATGCCGGTGCGGTGAAGCGAGTACAGAGTGGAGAGCAGTGAGGAACGAGTAAAAGCGCTCTCTCACTCCTCACTCCTCTCAGCTCACTTCTGCCTCATGGATTTGACCGAACGCCTAGACCGCCTACTGCCGCAGACCCAATGCGGCCAATGCGGCTACGCGGGCTGCCGCCCTTACGCCGAGGCGATGGCGCGCGGCGAGGCGGGCGTCGACCATTGCCCGCCCGGCGGCGACGCCGGGGCGCGCGCGCTGGCGCGGTTGCTGGGCGTGCCCGCGCGTCCCTACGACCGCGCGCGCGGCACCCACAAGCCGGCGCCGGTGGCGGTGATCGTCGAAGCCGACTGCATCGGCTGCACCAAGTGCATCCAGGCCTGTCCGGTCGACGCCATCATAGGCGCGGCCAAGCACATGCACACCGTGATCGAGCCGCTGTGCACCGGCTGCGAACTGTGCGTGCCGGCCTGCCCGGTGGATTGCATCGTGTTGGAGCCGGCGCGGCCAGCGGCCTAGCGTTGGGCCCGCCGCAGGATGGGGTGAGCGCAAAGAACCGCATCGTCCGCGAACCATCCTTCGCATCGATATTGCGCCGACGCGGCGCGGTGCGATTCGCTTGCGCTCACCGCACCCTAGGAATGCGCTTTGGCGTCAGCGCTTACCGGCCGCTTCCTTGACCGGAGCTGCCGCGCCGGTGGCCGACGGCGGCGCCAGGTCGGCGGTGCCGGCCGCGCAAGCCGAGCACACGCGTTCGATCTTGTAGCCCTTGGCGCGCAGCTTCTCGACCACGCCGTCCTCGCCCAGCAGATGCAGTGCGCCCACCACCACCAGCGCGTCGTCCTTCTTGGACTCGTCCAGCATCTTCTGGATCTGCGGCACCCAGGCGTCGTTGCGCTCGATGTTGACGACGCGATAGGTCTGCGGCGTCTTTTCCTTCATCTCGGTGCGGGTGAGTTCGTCGAGCTTGGCCAGGTCGCCGGCGCGCCAGGCGTCGTGCATGTCGGCGAGCATGCCCGGCATTTCGGTGGGGCGATCGAGGAAATCGCGCAGGCCTTCGATCTGCTCGGGCATCGGCGAGGAGTCCATCACCTTCAATTGATCCTCCATCGACTCCAGGCCGCCGGTGGGCTTCTTGGCCGTGCTCGCCTGCTTCATCAGGTGCATATCCAGCCCGAGCTGGGGGCTGAAGCCCATGGCCTGCGATACGCCCAGCAACAGCGACAGGTTCACGAACCAGGGTTCGTAACCGTCGAGCGCCGCCACCGGCACGCCCTGCTTGCCCATCAAGCGGGTCAGCTTCTCGTGCAAGTCGGCGGGCAGCACCTGACTCAGGGTGCGGCCGTCGGGATAGCCGGCGGCGACCATGAACTTGGCGGCCGCGCCCGGGTCGGTCATCTGCTCCGGCGGGATCTCGAACAGCACCTTGTCGGCGGCCGCGAACGCCGCATCGACGTCGGGCGACAGCGGATAGTCGTCGCTCTTGAGCAGGTGGAACGAGCCCAGCAGGTAGACCGCGTTGTCGGCGTCGGACACCTTCCACAGCAGCGGCACCGGCGGCGCCTTGGCCGGCACGGCGGCGACCGGCGCCTTGGCCGTCGCTGCCGGCGCGGCGTCTTGCGCGGAGGCGATCGCCGAACTCAGCGCGGCGAGGATCAGGGCGCAGGGCAGCAGGCGCTTGAGGTGCGGATTACGGAGCATGGGTTATCGTCCTTGGAGTCGGTCAGTGCGCGCCGGCATAGGCCTTCTCGCCGGCGGTGATCGCCAGGTCGAGACGGTTTTCCTGCGGCGGCAGCGGGCAGGTCGCGAACGCGGTGAACGCGCACGGCGGGTTGTAGCTCTTGTTGAAGTCCAGCATCACGCGGCCGCCGATGCCCGGCTTGGGCGCGTCGAGGAAGCGTCCGGCGCCGTAGCTGCCGTGGCCGTTGGTGCGGTCGGCGAACACCAGGAACAGCTCGTCGCCGCCCTCGTCCAGGGCTTCGATGCGGTAGCTCTTGCCGTCGCGCTCGAATTCGACGTAACCCGGGTTGGGCACTTGCTCGGTGGTGCCGACGATGTTGGCGATCGCGATGGTCTTGCCCGGCGGATGAGCGACGAACTTGCTGTCCACCACCCAGCCGGCGTCGGCCTGCCAGTACGGAATGTCCTTGAAACCGCTGCGCGTGGGCGCATCGGCGTGTTTGACGCGCAAGGCGTAGCGATCGCCACGCTTGATCACGGTCAGGATGCCCTTGCCTTCGTCGAAGCCGAGCTTGCTGGGGCCGGCCGGGTCGGTGTCGATGCGCAAGGCGGTCGCGCCCTTGAGCGGCTGATCGTCCAGGGTGAACGCGGTGCCGCGTTCGGGAACGAAGCGCACGCTGCCGTCCTTCTTCAGATCGATCATGCCGAAGTGGCCGGGGCCCATCGCCAGGCGGATGCCATTGTCGGGCTCGCTGCCGAAGTAATGCGGGCCCGGGTCCAACCAATGCAGGCCGACCAGGCTGGTCCAACCGTCGGGCTTGGTCAGGTTGGTTTTGCGCTCTTCGCGCCAGACCTGTTGCTCGCCGACGAAGGCGGCGCTAGTGGGCTTGGAGGGCGCTTGCGGCTCGGCGGCGGCGCCGGTCGCGGTGGCGGCGGCGCCGGGCGCGTCGAGGTCGCTTTCGGAACGTTCGCCGCCGCCGCACGCGGCCAGGACAAGGCAGAACACGATCGGGGACAGCACCATCGGGAGCAGCCGCAGTGGCGGCATAGTCGGCAATCGCATTCTTAACGTCCTCGCAGGAACCAGCGGTCGATTTCGGACAGGCTGAAACGGGCCCAGGTCGGCCGGCCGTGATTGCATTGGCCGGAACGCTCGGTCGCTTCCATTTCACGCAGCAGCGCGTTCATTTCGGGCAGGCTCAGGCGCCGGTTGGCGCGCACCGCGCCATGGCAGGCCATGGTCGCCAGCAATTCGTCGCGCGCCGCGGCCACGCGCCGCGATTCGCCGTGCTCGCGCAGGTCGGCCAGCACGTCGCGCAACAGCGCTTCGACGTCGCCGTGCGCCAGCAGGGCCGGCACGCTGCGCAAGGTCAGCGATTGCGGGCCGCTGCGGGTCACGTCGAAGCCCAGCGCTGCCAGGGTGTCGGTTTCGCGCTCGGCGACTTCGGCCTCGCGCTCGGACACGGCCAGCGAGGCCGGCACCAGCAAGGGCTGGGTGCGCAGGCCTTCGCCGTCGTGGGCGTGCTTGAGTTTTTCGTAGCCGATGCGCTCATGAGCGGCATGCATGTCGACCACGATCAAGCCTTCGGCGCTCTCGGCCAGCACGTAGATGCCGTGCAACTGGGCGATGGCGTAGCCCAGCGGCGGCAGGCTGGCGTCGTCGCTGTGCGGCAGAGCCGGGCGCGGCGCGGCGGGATCGAAGGCCGGCGGCGATGGATAGGTCGGATGGGCCTGCGTCGCCGCCGCATCGCCCGGCGCGCCGTAGAGCGCGGCGTAGCCGTTGCGGGTTTCCTCGACCTGGAAGCCGAGCGGGCGCGTGGGCGCGCTCCAGTTGTAGCTGGGTTGCGCGCTCTGCATCGGCGCGCCGGCGCCCGGCGCTTGCGCATAAGGCTCGTGCGCGCCCGGCTGCGGGGCGATGCCGGCGCGGGTCTCGGCCAACGCGTCGTGCAGGGTGCGGTAAACGAAATCGTGGATCAGACGCGAATCGCGGAAGCGCACCTCGTGCTTGGCCGGATGCACGTTGACATCGACCCGGCGCGGGTCCAGCTCCAGGAACAGCACATACGCCGGCTGGCGGCCGTGGAACAGCACATCGGCATAGGCCTGCTTGACCGCGTGGGCGACGCTGCGATCGCGCACCGCGCGGCCGTTGACGTAGAGGTACTGCTGGTCGGCGCTGGCGCGGTTGTAGGCCGGTTGGGCGATCCAGCCGTGCAGGCGCAGGCCGGCGCCGGCGTGGTCGACGCGCAGCGCGTTGCGCGCGAATTCCTCGCCCAGGGTTTCGTTGATGCGCACGTCCGAAAGCAGATCGCCCTCGCCCTTCCAGCGCCGCGAGGGCTTGCCGTTGTGCGACACGCGCAGTTCCACGTCCGGTCGCGCCAGGGCGAGCTGACGCAGCCATTCCTCTATGTGGCCCAACTCGGTGCGCTCGGCCTTGAGGAATTTGCGCCGCGCCGGGACGTTGAAGAACAGGTCGCGCACTTCGACCGTGGTGCCCTGCGGATGCGGCTTGGGCGTGACCTGCCCGACCCGGCCGCCGTCGACTTCGAGGGTGGCGCCGTGCTCGGCTTCGATCCGGCGCGAGACCATCGCGAACCGGCTGACCGAGGCGATCGAGGGTAAGGCCTCGCCGCGGAAACCGAGCGTGGCCACGCCTTCCAGATCGTCCAGGGACGCGATCTTGCTGGTGGCGTGGCGCGAGATCGCCAGCGGCAGTTCCTCGGCGGCGATGCCGGCGCCGTCGTCGCGGATCCGGATCAGGCGCACACCGCCCTCTTCCAGGTCGATGTCGATGCGGGTCGCGCCGGCGTCGAGCGCGTTTTCGACCAGCTCCTTGACCACCGAAGCCGGACGTTCCACGACCTCGCCGGCCGCGATCTGATTGATGAGGGTATCGGGGAGTTGACGAATAGCCACTGAGCGACCGGGCGCCGCGGCGGCGCCGTGAGAATACGGCTTCGATGATAGCCGCTCACCGCCGGCTTCCGCGATCCGTTTAGCGCTTTCGCGACGCAAGCCCGTTCCGGCGCGCAACCGCGCAGGCCTTGCAGGGGTCGGATCGGATCAGGCGGCGCGCACGCCGCCCAAGCGGCTCAGGGGCTGCCGCCGCCCCCGCCCATCGCCACCGGCTGAGCGTCGGCGCGCGCGGCGTAGAGCGTGCCCGGCGGCGGCTGACGGGTGAAGTAGGTGTTGACGCCATCGAGCACGGCGCGCGCGAGCGCGCGCTGGTGCGCGGGATCGGTCAGGCGGCGCTCTTCGTCCGGGTTGGAGATGAAGGCGGTCTCGACCAGCATCGCCGGCATGTCCGAGGTCCGCAGCACGGCGAAGTTGGCGCGCTCGATATGCGGCTTGTGGTTGTTGCCGACGCGCTTGAGCCCGTCGAGCACATGCGCGGCCGCGTCTTCGGACGCCTTCATGTGACCGCTCTGGGTGAGGTCCAGCAACACCGAGGTCAGGGTGTTGTCGGCTTCCTGCAGGCGCACGCCGCCGACCAGGTCGGCCGAGTTTTCCTTGTCCGCCAGCCAGCGCGCGCGCTGCGAGGACGCGCCCTTCAGCGACAGCACGTAGACCGAGGAGCCCTTGGCGGCGCGGTTCTCGGCGGCGTCGGCGTGGATCGACACGAACATGTCGGCCTTGGCCTGGCGCGCGAGCTGCGCGCGCCGCGGCAGCGGAATGAACACGTCGCTGTCGCGGGTGAGGTAGGCCTTGAGCCCGGGCGTGGCGTTGATCTGGCGCGCGAGTTCGCGCGCGATCGCCAGGGTCACGTCTTTCTCGCGCTTGCCGGCTTGGCCGACCGCGCCGGGGTCCTGGCCGCCATGGCCGGGGTCGATGGCGATGATGAGCGGGCGCATGCCGCGGCCGCGCATCACATCCTTCATGGTCTTGACCGCGCCGGGCGTGGCCAGGTCGTCGGCCGGCGGCGCGCTCGCGGCGGCGCCCGGCATCGGCGTGGGCACGCCCGAGGCGATGCGGGTGGGCACGCCGGTGGCGATGGTGGTCTGCACCGGCGGCGGTGCGACGGTCGCGACCGGCGCGGCGGCCGCCGGGGCGGCGATGGCCGGCGCGCTGGAGGCGTTGCGCGCGGCCAGTTCGGAGATCAGGCGCGTGGTCGCGGCCGCGGACGAGGCGGCCTGGTCGACGCCGCGATGCTCGGACACGACCGCGGTCGCGGCCGGCGACGGCGCCGATTGCGGCACGGTCGCGGACGGCACGGGCGTGGTGTGCGCGGCGACGACGGAAGCGGCCGGCGGCGCGGCGACGGGCTGCGGCTCGACGCCATCGCCCGGCCACTCCAGCACCAGGCGCGCGCCGTTGGCGGCCGGCTCGATGCGCGGCTTGAGCGCGGCGACCGGCTGGGCCAGATCGAACACGATGCGCACGGTGCCCGGAGCGGGCTGACCGGTGCGCACGGATTTGACGATGCCCGCGCCGGTCGGCAGGCGCAGGCCCTTGGCCAGCGACGAGGCCGGCAGGTCGACCGCGAGGCGGTCGGGGCCCTTGAGCGAGATCAGCTTGAATTCGGTGCCGCGGTCCAGGGCGATCTCGGCGCGGGTGCCGGTGGCGCCGCTGCCGACGTCCAAGCCCTTGATTTCACTGGCGTGCGCAAGATTCCAGGCCAGCGCTGCGAGCAGCGCCATGCCGAGCAGGAATTTCTGAACGGTGGCCCCTTTTACGCGCATGGGTGCTAGTCAAGCACCAGCGCCTTGGAAATGCAAGCACTTTTCCCTTACGAATCCGGCACCTGCCACCACTTCCTGTGGAAACGTTCAGGAGTCGGCCGCAAGCTCCCGGGTGGCGGCCAGGGCCTGGACCCAGCCCCTGCCGGTCTCGGACTCCGGGATCAGCCGGGCCGAGCGCCCCGCTCCCTCAACCGCCAGTTCAACCCGCAGGTCGGCCGGGGGTAGCCCGCCGCG
Organism: Lysobacter sp. Root916; assembly: GCF_001429785.1. Lineage (GTDB taxonomy): Bacteria > Pseudomonadota > Gammaproteobacteria > Xanthomonadales > Xanthomonadaceae > Lysobacter. The sequence continues at coordinate 1,568,545 of NZ_LMJF01000001.1, forward strand.
ACCGCGGTCGGGCCATTCGATCAACCACAGCGTGGCCTCGTCGCCGTCCAAGCCGAGAAACTCGAGCTCGCCGACATCGCCGATGCGATACAGATCCAAATGCCAGGCTTCGCCGCCGCTGGCGAGCGGATAGCGTTCGACCAAGGTGTAGGTGGGACTGCGAATCGCGCCTTGCACGCCCAGTACGCGCAGCAAGGCGCGTGCGAGCGTCGATTTGCCGGCGCCGAGATCGCCGCTGAGATGCACCACCGCGCGCTGCGGACGCGTACGCGCTAGTGCGGCACCCAAGGCATCGGTGGCGTCGGCATCGCGCAACGACAATGCGATCGCTGCTGGTTCGTGCGCGGATGCGCTGGAGTGAGACGAGATCAACGCGAACTCTCCGGATTGGCCAAGCGCCGCAACCACGGCATCAAGTCGGTAGGCAGCAAACCGCGCTCGCCTCCGTCGCGCGCCGCGGCGTCCGCTGCGGCTGAGTGCAGCAGCGCGCCGCATACGGCGGCGTCGAACGCGTTCAAACCCTGCGCGCGCAGCGCGGCGATGGTACCGCTGAGCACGTCGCCCATGCCGCCGACGGACATGCCAGGATTGCCCGCCGCGATCACGCGAGGTTCCGCATCCGGCGCGGTCACGATGGTGCCCGCGCCTTTCAACACGATGGCGCAGGCGTAGCGATCGCGCAACGCGCGCGCGGCGCTCAAGCGATCGGCTTGCACCTGCGCGGTATCGATGCCGAGCAAACGCGCCGCTTCGCCCGGATGGGGCGTGAGCACGCAATCCGCATGCAAGGTGCGCGGCCGCTCCGCCAACAGATTCAAGGCATCCGCATCCAGCAGCAAGGGGCGCTGGCTCTCAAGCACGCAAGCCTGCAAATCGCGCGCCCAGGCGCCCTGCCCCAGGCCCGGTCCCAAGGCGATCATGCTCGCGCGTTCGAGTGCATCACGCAGTTGCGCTGCATCGCGGACCTCGCGCGGCATCGCTTCCGGTATGCGCGCCAAAACGGCTTGTACATGCTCGCCGCGCGTGGCGATCTCGACCAGGCCGGCGCCGCTGCGCAAGGCCGCTTGCGCGCACAACACGATCGCGCCGCCGCTGCCGTGGTCGCCGCCCACGCACAGCACCCGGCCGTTGCGTCCCTTGTGGCTATCGCGTTCGCGCGGCGACAACCAGCGCCGCAGATCCTCCGCGCGCATCGAACGCGCGACCGGCGCACGATCGAAAGCTTCGACGGAGAGCTGCAGATCGGACCACGCCAACGAGCCGACGCAGTCCAAGGCCGAACCGGTACTCAAACCGAACTTGTGCGCGATGAACTCGATCGTGGCATCGGCGATCACGGCGGGCGCATAGGCGACGCCGCGCTCGGCGTCGACGCCGCTGGGCACGTCCAGCGCGAATACGGGCGCGGATTGGGCGTTGATGGTCTCGATCAACGCCGACGCCTCCGCATCCGGTGCGCGCGACAAGCCGATGCCGAACAGGGCATCGACGATCAGATCCGCATCCAGCGCGCCGCTCGCATAGACCTCGCTGCGGCCTCCCGCCTCCGTGTATGCGTCCGCGGCGCGCCGGGCCAGCTCGCCGCGCGGCGCGTGCGCGGCCAGGTGCGATACCCGCACCTCGCGACCGCTAGCCTGCGCGTGCGTCGCCAGCACATAGCCGTCGCCGCCGTTGTTGCCCGGCCCGCACACCACCACGATGCGCTGCGCCGCGGGCCAGCGCCGCAGCAGTTCGCGCCAGCCCGCCGCGCCCGCACGGCGCATCAGCTCGTAGGCGTCGCCCAGGTGCGCGCTCGCGCGCGCCTCGACGGCACGCAACGCGGCGGTGTCGTAAAGCCCGGAATCGAAGGAGAAATCGGCCGTAGGCATCGCACGATTCTATACTTGCCGCATCGTGAGCCCGCACCACGCCAGCCCCGACCCGACGCCCGCCGCGCCCGACTACGCGGCGCTGACCCTGCGCATCCGCGAATTGGCGCGCGAACTGGGTTTCCAGCGTTGCGGCATTGCCGGCATCGAGCTGGGCCCCGACGAGGACTATCTGCGCGACTGGCTGGCGCAGGGCCTGTACGGGTCGATGGACTGGATGGCGCGCCACGGCGAGCTGCGTTCGCGGCCGCAGGCGCTGATCCCGGGGACTCTGCGGGTGATCTCGGTCGGGCTGGACTACGGCCGCAACGACGACGAGGACGCCTGGGCCACCCTGGCCGACCGCGAGCGCGCCTACGTCGCCCGCTATGCCCTGGGGCGCGACTACCACAAGCTGATGCGCCAGCGCCTGCAGCGCCTGGCCGACCGCATCGGCGAAACGGTGGGCCCGTTCGGGCACCGGGTGTTCGTGGATTCGGCGCCGGTGCTGGAGCGCGCCCTGGCGCGCAACGCCGGCCTGGGCTGGATCGGCAAGCACACCTGTCTGATCGACAAGGACGGCGGCTCCTGGTTCTTCCTGGGCGAAATCTACGTCGATCTGCCGCTGCCGATCGACGCGCCCGCCAGCGCGCACTGCGGCACCTGCGTGCGCTGCATCGAGGTCTGTCCGACCCAGGCCATCGTCGCCCCGCATCGCCTGGATGCGCGCCGCTGCATCGCCTACCTGACCATCGAACACGAAGGCGCCATCCCGGAGGAGCTGCGCCCCGCGATCGGCAACCGCATCTTCGGCTGCGACGACTGTCAGCTGGTCTGTCCCTGGAACAAGTTCGCCAAGCGCACTGACGAGCCCGACTTCCGCGCCCGCAACGACCTGGATCGCGCCAGCCTGGCGCAACTGTTCGCCTGGAGCGAAGCCGAGTTCCTGCAGCGCACCGAGGGCTCGGCGATCCGCCGCAGCGGCCACGAACGCTGGCTGCGCAATATCGCGGTCGCGCTGGGCAATGCGCCGAGCACGCCCGAGGTGATCGCCGCATTGAACTCGCGCCGCGAGGCCGACAGCGCGGTGGTGCGAGAGCATGTGGAGTGGGCCCTGGCGCGCCACGGCGCGGCCTGAGGTCGCCTTACGCGTCGCCTTGGGGTAGGAGCGGCGTAAGCCGCGACCGCGACACTCACAAGGCATCGAAACCGCCGGCAACGCGAAACGGTGCGGTGCGCCTACGGCTCACCGCACCCGACGAAGTCGAATCAGCCGCGCAGTTGCGCGATCAGCTCCCGCGTCACCGGATCCTCGGCTTCGGCCTCGCCGGCCAGCGCGGGTAGCAAACGGCTGGCGACCTGCTTGCCCAGCTCGACGCCGAACTGGTCGAAGGCGTTGATGTCCCAGAACACCGACTGCAGATAGACGCTGTGCTCGTACAGCGCGAGCAGTGCGCCCAGCGAGCGCGGGGTCAGCGCGTCCAGCAGGATTGTGGTGCTGGGCCGGCTGCCGGCGTAGGCGCGATGCGGGTCCTCGTTGGCCTGGCCGTTGGCGAAGGCCTCGGTCTGGGCGAGCAGATTGGCGTGCAGCGCGCGGTGATTCTCGGCGTAGGGCGTGTCGGCGCGGATCACGCCGATGAAATCGCCGGGCACGATCGAACTGCCCTGGTGCAGGGCCTGGAAGAAGCTGTGCTGGGTATCGGTGCCCACCCCGCCCCACCACACCGGCACGGTGTCGCCGACGATGGCGCGGCCGTCCAGGCGGGTCGACTTGCCCAGGCTCTCCATCACCAACTGCTGCAGATAGTTCGACAGCAGCTTGAGGCGGTCGTCGTAGGCCAGCACCGCCTGCGTCGCGTAGCCCAGGCCGTTGCGGTTCCAGATCGCGGTCAGGGCATGCCAGGCGGCCAGATTGCGCGGCGCCGGCGTCTCCAACACATGCGCGTCCATCTCGGCGGCGCCGTCGAGGAAGGCTTCGAACGCGTCCATGCCGATCGCCAACGCGATCGGCAGACCGACCGCGGACCACAGCGAATAGCGCCCGCCGACCCAGTCCCACATCGGCAGGATGCGCTCGGGCGGGATCCCGAACGCGGCCGCCGGGCGTTCGACGTTGGCGCTGATCGCGTACAGACGCTCGCCCGCGTACGCCCCCAGCCAGTCGCGCACCAGCGCGCCGTTGAGCAGGGTTTCCTGGGTGCCGAAGGTCTTGGAGATCAGCAGCGCGGCGGTGCGCGCCGGGTCCAGCCCGGCCAGGGTGCGTTGGGCGGCATGGCCATCGACGTTGGACAGGAAATGCACGCGGAAACGACCGGGCGCGGCGCCGCTGAGGGCGTCGGCGGCCAGGCGCGGACCGAGGTCGGAGCCGCCGATGCCGATGCTGACGATGTCGGTGACGTCGCTGGCGGCCAACGCGTCGACGATCGCGCGCATGCGTCCCCGCGCCTGCAACGCCTGGGCGTGCGCATCGCGCGCGACCTGGGTTTGCGAGAAGTCGCCGCGCAGCGCGGTATGCAGGGCCGGGCGACGTTCGGTGATGTTGACCGTCTGGCCGTCGAACAGCGCGCGCAGGCGCGCGCCGAAACCTGCCTGCTCGGCCGCGTCGAACAACGTGGCCAGGGCCTCGCGGTCGTAATGCTGGCGGGCGAAGCTGGCGTAGATCGGGCCGACCCGCAGCGCGAAATCCTGCGCGCGTGCCGGGTCGGCGGCGATCAGCTGCGGCAGCGTGGTGTTTGCGACGCGCCCCGCCTGGGCGCTCAGTAGGCTCAGTCGGGATGCGTCGCTCATGCGTTCTCTCAGGCCGCCTGGGCCGGCATCGAAGTGTTGGTATGGGTCAGCTGGTTGTGGCGGTCCACGTAGACCAGGGTCGGCTTGAACTTCGCCGCCTCGGCCTCGTCGCACACGCCATAGGCGCAGATGATCACCAGGTCGCCCGGCTGGGCCTTGTGCGCGGCCGCGCCGTTGACCGAGATCACGCCGCTGCCCTCTTCGCCGCGGATCGCGTAGGTAACGAAGCGCTGGCCGTTGTTGACGTTGTAGATGTGGACCTGTTCGTACTCGCGGATGCCGGAGATGTCGAGCAGGCGGCCGTCGATCGCGCAGGACCCTTCGTAGTGGAGCTCGGCATGGGTGACGGTGGCGCGGTGGATCTTGGCCTTGAGCAGATTGAGTTGCATGTTCTCACTCCGTCCGCGGACGCGCGGGCGCGAAAAACCGAAGTCTAGCAGCGCATGGCGCAGTGCAACATACTCGCCCCACCCCGCCCCTGGAACGGTGCATGTGCGTTCAGGCGGCGAATTCGAGGTTGTCGATCAGGCGGGTCTTGCCCAACCGGGCCGCGATCAGGGCGACCCGCGCGGCGTCGCCGGGACCGGTGTCCGGCAGGCCAAGGTCGGGCCGGCGGATCGCGGCATAGTCGACGACGAAGCCGGCGGTTTGCAGGCGTTGGCTGGCTTCGGCCTCGACCGCCTCGCGGGTGCTGCCGGCCTGCACGGCCTGGCGCATCCACTGCAGGCAGCGGTGGATCTCGGCCGCGCGCGGGCGCTCCTGCTCGGACAGGTACTGGTTGCGCGAACTCATCGCCAGGCCGTCGGCCTCGCGCAGGGTGTCGGCGGCGACGATCTCGATCGGGAAAGCCAGGTCGCGCACCAGGTAACGGATCACCGCCAGCTGCTGGTAGTCCTTGCGCCCGAACACCGCCAGGTCCGGCCGGACCTGGTTGAACAGACGCGCGACCACGGTGGCGACGCCGTCGAAATGGCCGGGACGGTGCGCGCCCTCCAGGCCCTCGGTCACGTGCGGCACGCGCACCTCGACCGTGGCCTGCGGACCGTAGGGGTACATGGTCTCGACCGTGGGCAGCCACATCAGGTCGGCGCCCGCGGCCGACAAGCCGGCGGCGTCGGCCTCCGGCGTGCGCGGGTAGCGCCCGAAGTCCTCGTTCGGCCCGAACTGGGTCGGGTTCACGAACACGCTGACCACGACCCGGTCGGCGCGCGCGCGCGCCAGTTCGACCAGCGAATGGTGGCCGGCGTGCAGATTGCCCATGGTCGGCACGAACGCGACGCGCAAACCGTCGCGACGCCAGGCGTCGATGGTGGAACGCAGTATGGCCAGATCGTCGACGGTCAGCATGCCTTGCTCGGTGGAGTGTCGAGGGAAACGTGCGGCGCCGACGGCGCCGACGCCACAGGCTGCGAATTACACGCGCTAACGCCGCCGATCACAACGTCTGCGCTGCAACGCTGGGTTCAACCGGCGTAGGAATGCGCCTCGTCGGGGAAGCGGCGTTCGCGCACGGCATCGGCGTAGGCGCGAAACGCGCCCTCGATCGAACCGCCCTCGGCCAGGAAATCCTTGACGAACTTCGGCCGGCGATGGCCGGAGTTCACGCCCAGCAGATCGTGCAGCACCAGCACCTGACCGTCGCATTGCACGCCCGCGCCGATGCCGATGGTCGGAATGGCGAGGTCGGCGGTGATGGCGGCGGCGACCGGGTTGGGCACGCACTCCAGCACCAGCAGCGAGGCGCCGGCGTCCTGGACCGCGCGCGCGTCCTCGCGCAGGCGCGCGGCGGCGGCCTCGTCGCGGCCCTGGACCTTGTAGCCGCCCAGGCGCAGCACCGATTGCGGGGTCAGGCCCAGGTGCGCGCATACCGGGATCTCGCGCTCGACCAGGAAGCGGATCACGTCCAGCTTGTGGCCCGCGCCTTCCAGCTTGACCATCGCCGCGCCCGCCTGCAGCAAGGCGGTCGAGGCCTCGAGCGCGCGCTCGGGGGTGGCGTCGGACTGGAACGGCAGGTCGGCGATCAGCAGCGCCTTGGACAGGCCGCGCGCGACGCAGGCGGTGTGGTAGGCGATGTCGTCCACGCGCACCGGCAAAGTGCTGTTGTGCCCCTGCACCACCATGCCCAGCGAATCGCCGATCAACACCAGATCGATCCCGACCGCGTCCATGGTGCGCGCGAAGCCGGCGTCGTAGCAGGTCAGCATGACCAGCGGCCGGCCGTCGCGCTTGGCGTCGGCGAGCATGGGCACGGTCCAGGCGGTCTTGCGCGGGGTGTCGGTGGGGGCCGAGGTGTACATGAGGTCTGGGTCTCGCCCGGCCGATCGCCGGACGCTCGCGGGGGTAGCCCTATAACTTACCGCCTAAGCCAGGGTTTGTATGTCGCCGATCTCGAGCTGGGCCAAGGCGTCGCGCGCCGGCCCTATTCCCGGAATCTGCGCATCGGGCGCGATTTCCAGCAGCGGCAGCAGCGCGAACGCGCGCTGGTGCAGGTGCGGATGCGGCAGACGCAGGCCGGGGTCGTCGAGGCAGTGCTGGCCGTACAACAGCAGATCCAGGTCCAGCGTGCGCGGGCCCCAGCGGTCGCTGCCGTCCTCGCGGCGATCGCGACCGGCCTCGCGCTCGATCGCCAGCATCGCGCGCAACAGCGCCTGCGGCGCCAGCGTGGTTTCCAGCATGGCCGCGGCGTTGACGAAGTCCGGTTGCGCGGTCACGCCCCAGGCCGGGGTGCGATACAGCGACGACGCGCGCAGCAGGCGCGTGCCCGGCAGCGCGGCCAGGGCTTCGAAGGCGCCGCGCAGGATCGCGGCGCTGTCGCCCAGGTTGCTGCCCAGGCCGACGAACGCGACCTCGGCCACGCTCATTCGCCGTCGTGGTGGTTCGTATCGATAGCGGCGGCGCCGGCCTCGGCTCCGCCGCCGTTGCGGCGACGGCGGCGACGCTTGCGCGGCGCGCTGCCGGCCTCGGCGTCGGACGCCGGCTGCGCGTCCAACTGCGCGGCCAATTCGTCGCCGGGCTTGCCCTGGGCTTCGCTCCAGAACGCGACATCGGCCGCGTGCTCGTTGGAGGCGGCCAGGCGCAGGTTGAGGAAGTCGTAGGCGGCGCGGAAACGCGGATGCGACAGCAAACGGAACACGCGCTTGCGCTGGCGCTGCGAGAAGCGCGTCTGCAGCAGCCAGATCTCCTGCATCGGCAGCGAGAACCTGCGCGGCAGCGCGATCATCTCCAGCTGATGCACGGTGACCCGGTCGGCGGCGCGGCGCTGGGCCTCGACCGCATGCATGCCCTGCGCCTGCAGCGCCATCAGCGCGCGGCAATAGGCCGGCCACAGCAGCATCGCGAACAGGAACGCCGGCGACACCGGTTCGTCGTTGGCGACGCGGGTATCGGTGCCCTGCAGGCCTTCCAGCAGCATGCGGCGGAGCGCGCCGCTGCGATTGGATTTGAGCGCGGCCGCGGTCTCCGGCAGCAGCGCCGGCAGCAGACCGTAACGCTCCAGGCCGAGGAAGCTCTGCACCGCGTGGCCGGACAGGAACAGCTTCAGGCATTCCTCGAACAAGCGCGCCGGCGCGGCGTCGCTGAGCAGGGAGGCCAGGGCCGGAATCGGCGCGGCGGTCGCGGCCTCGATCTCGAAGCCGAGCTTGGCCGCCAGGCGCACCGCGCGCAGCATGCGCACCGGGTCCTCGCGATAGCGCGTTTCCGGATCGCCGATCAGCCGCATCAGGCGGTTCTGGACGTCCTCGAAACCGCCGGTGTAGTCGCGCACCGAGAAATCCTCGACCGCGTAATACAGCGCGTTGGCGGTGAAGTCGCGGCGCACCGCGTCGTCCTCGATGCTGCCGTAGACGTTGTCGCGGACCAGGCGGCCGCCGTTGTCGGTTTCGCGGTCGCCGCTGCCGTCGTCGCTGTTGGCGCGGAAGGTCGCGACCTCGATGATCTCGCGGCCGTAGACCACGTGCGCCAGGCGAAAGCGGCGGCCGATCAGGCGGCAGTTGCGGAACAGGCCCTTGACCTGCTCCGGCGTGGCGTCGGTGGCGACGTCGAAGTCTTTGGGGTGGCCGCCGACCAGGATGTCGCGCACCGCGCCGCCCACCAGGTAGCCGCCGAAGCCGGCATCGCGCAGTCGGTACAGCACGCGCAGCGCGTTCGGGCTGATTTCCTTGCGCGAGACGTTGTGCTGCTCGCGCGGGATCACCCGCAACATGGGATGGACGTAGTCGTGACCGGTAGGATTTTCGGGCTGCATCGAGCGGTCGTCGCCGCGTTTGGGATCGCTGCTGCGGGGCAGTGGATCGCTGTGGGAAGGTGAACGGCCACCGGTCGAGACCGGTTGCCGAGCGCTATTCAGCCCCCTATACTAGCAGGCCGCATACGATTGAGAGTCGGATGCGGGTTTAACCTGCTCCCTTCGTCTAGAGGCCTAGGACGTGGCCCTCTCAAGGCTAAAACACGAGTTCGAATCTCGTAGGGAGCGCCAAATTCGGAATGCGAGCCGCTAGCGGCCTTCCACCGTCGCCGGTGAGAACGTTCCTACAGACCGAGCCCGCGCAGCGATGCGCGGGCTTTTTCTTTGCCCGAGCGGTCTGCCAGCGCGCCTCGATGAGAGTCGCTCGCAACAACCCGCCAGGCGGCGCGATCGGCTAGGTTTGCGCCCCCGCCTGTCGCTAAACTAGTCGCGACCGCTCACCCACGGAAGACCGTTCCATGCCCTTCGTCGTCACCGAGAACTGCATCAAGTGCAAGTACACCGACTGCGTCGAGGTGTGCCCGGTCGACTGTTTCCACGAAGGCCCGAACTTCCTGGTGATCGATCCGGACGAGTGCATCGACTGCACCCTGTGCGAGCCGGAATGCCCGATCAACGCGATCTATCCGGAAGACGACGTGCCGGCCGGGCAGGAAGCGTTCGTGGCGCTCAACGCCGAACTCGCCAAGGCCTGGCCGGTGATCACCACCCGCAAGGACGCGCTGGCCGACGCCAAGGATTGGGAAGGCAAGACCGACAAGCTCGGCCTGCTGGAGCGCTGAGGGATTCGGGATTCGGGATTCGGGATTCGAGATTCGGGCAGAGCTTAAACCGCGACGTACTCCCGATTCGTCATACCCGCGAAGGCGGGTATCCAGTGACTTAAGCGCCATGCAGCGACATAGGCACGCGTCCATTCCAGCGACGCAAGTCCGCCGCCCCTGCTTTGTCTAGCGCGCACGCGCAACCGGCAAGAACACGCCCACGAATCGCGGCGTCCGGCTACCTCCATAGCCAACAAGCCCGAGTCTCCCCACCCCATCCAAACAAAAACGGGCGCCTCTCGGCGCCCGTTCTGGTCGTGCCGCTTAGGCCGCGATCACTTGCTGCCCAGCGCTTCCTTCAGCGCCGCGATCAGCTTGATCGGCGGCTGGCCGGTGGCCGGCAGGCCGCGCGGATCGACCGCGGACACGTAAGCGCCGGCCTCGACCGCGCTCACGCGGACCAGGAAGTTGGCGCCTTCGTAGTTGACGTCATAGGCGCCCAGCAACTGGGCGCGGCTGGCGACGGTCAGACCTTCGACCTTGGCCAATGCCTCGCCGACCTTGGCGTAAGCCTCGTCGCGGCTGCCGGCGGTGGTGAAACCGATCGGCGAGGCGGCGCTGGCGACCGTGGTGGGCGCGCGCTCGGAGGCGGACACCGAACCGTTCGGGATCGCCATGGCGCCGTCGGTGCGCGGACGGTCGAGGTCCGGCGGCACTTCCAGCGGACGCTGCTCGGCGTTCTCGGCGTACAGCGGGTTGCTGCCCTTGCGGAACCAGCTGCAACCGGCGGTGGCGACCAGGCCGATCAGCAGTGCGCCGACTGCGACGCGGGACAGGGAAACATTGGAACGCATGGGCAAATCTCCTGCGGGGTTCAGGCTGCGAGCGTAGCGCGGCAGTCGTGTTCTAGTTCGCGTACCAGCGCATGGGCGCTGGCGGCGGCGTCTTGGTGGGCGGCCGACAAGGCCGTCAGCGGCAGGCGCAGGCCGTGGCCGACGCCCTGGCGGGCGAGCACGGCCTTGACCGGGATCGGATTGGATTCGACGCCGAGGAAGTCGTAGAGCGGCGCCAGGCGCGCGTCCCAGGCCAGGGCCTCGTCGCGGCGGCCGGCGCGGGCCAGATCGGCCAGGCGGCGGAACGAGGCCGGCACCAGGTTGGACGCGACCGAGACGATGCCGTCGGCGCCGGCCAGCATGGCCCGGCAGGCGGTCGGGTCGTCGCCGCTGAGCACGGCGAAGCCGGCGTCCTGCAAGGCCAGCAGCGCGGTCATGCGCTCGGGCTCGCTGCGCGCTTCCTTGATGCCGACGATACGCGGATGCCCGGCGAGCTGGGCCACCGTTTCCGGCAGCAGATCGCAGCCGGTGCGGCCGGGCACGTTATACAGCACCAACGGCAGGGCGCCGTCGTCGGCGATCGCGCGGTAATGCGCGACCAGGCCGGCCTGAGTCGGGCGCACGTAGGGCGGCGTCACCACCAGGGCGGCGTCGGCGCCCAGCGCGGCCACGCGGCGGGTCAGTTCGATGGTTTTGGCGGTGTTGGACAGGCCGGTGCCGGCCAACACCGGGACGCGCCCGGCGATCTGCTCCACCGCGGTGCGCAGCAGGGTGTCGTACTCGGGATCGTGCAGGGCCGCGGCCTCGCCGGTGGAGCCGGCGACCACGACGGCCTGGGTACCGCCGTCGAGCTGCGCCGCCAGCAAGGCGCGCCAGGCATCGAGGTCGAGTTCGCCGGCCGCGTCGAACGGCGTGGCCAGCGCGGTGATGCTGCCGGAGAGTCGCAAGTGAGGGCCTTCGCGCGGAGCGCTGTGTGAGCGGCGGCACGGAATGCCGCCAAGTGCCGATGTTACTGCCTTGCGATGTTACTTGCGGGCCGAAAGCGCGGGCAAGTATGCTGGCTTCAGGCCGCAGCCCGTGCGCGGGCCGCCGTTCAGTATCCGAGCCACTCGCTCCCCTTGCAGGCGCCGCCTTGACCGATTCCGCTGCCCGGCCGTCGCCGAACGAAAATCACCTCCTGATCAACGCCTATACGACGCATCCGGAGTCGCCGCTGTTGTCGGTGACGCGCCGGATCGCCGATTCCGGCTGCAACCTGGTGGACGCGCGCCTGTCCACCGTGGGTCGGGACGTCTCCGTCACCGCGCTCGCGGTCGGCTCCTGGGACGCGGTCGCCAAGCTCGAAGCCATGCTCACGCGCCTGGAGCGCGAGGAAGGCCTGAAGCTGGTCTGGTACCGGACCGGGCCCAAGCAGGTGCAATCCAATCTGTTGCCCTACATCGTCGAAGTGGTGGCCGCCGACAAGCCGGGGATCCTGTTCCAGCTCGCCGACTTCTTCGATCGCCAGGGCATCACCATCGAGAGCCTGCACTGCTCGCGCTACCGCGCCATGCAGACCGGCGCCGACATGTTCTCGGCCCAGGTGACCATCGGCGTGCCCTCCAGCATGCACATCGCCGCCCTGCGCGACGATTTCCTGGAGTTCTGCGATCACTTGAATCTCGATGCCATCATGGACCCGATGAAGTTCTGAGGATCTGACAGCACGCATGCTCGACACCGGCGACCGCCTCGACAAGACCGTTTCCTCCCTGCCCCTGGTGCTGTCCAGCGGCGAGACCGCGCAACTGAAGGACTACGCCGGCCGCTGGCTGGTGCTGTACTTCTATCCCAAGGACAGCACGCCGGGCTGCACCACCGAAGGCCTGGACTTCAACGCCCTGCTGCCCAAGTTCAAGAAGCTGGGCGCGACGGTGCTGGGCGTGTCGCGCGACTCGCTCAAGTCGCACCAGAACTTCTGCGCCAAGCAGGGCTTCAAGTTCGATCTGATCAGCGACAAGGACGAGGCCCTGTGCCAGGCCTTCGGCGTGATCAAGGAGAAAAGCCTGTACGGCCGCAAGTACATCGGCATCGAGCGCAGCACCTTCCTGATCGACCCCAAGGGCGTCATCGCCCAGTCATGGCGCCCGGTGAAAGTCTCCGGCCATGCCCAGGCCGTCCTGGACGCACTAAAGGCTGCGCAGACCCAGTGACCGCCCCCTTGTTCTCCGCTATCCGCCGTCCCGCCCCGCGGGCCACGGCGGCGCTGCCGTGCGCGCACGGCAGCGCCATCGCGTTCCACCCGTCGTATCCGCACCGCGCCGTACCCACCTGCCATGAGGCATCGGAATGACCCGAAGCAAGCGCATCTACGTCCTCGACACCAACGTGCTGATGCACGACCCGACCGCGCTGTTCAAGTTCCAGGAGCACGACGTGTACCTGCCGATGCAGGTCATCGAAGAGCTCGACAACGGCAAGAAAGGCACCTCCGAAGCCAGTCGCAACGCGCGTCAGGTCAGCCGCTTCCTCAACGAGCTGATCGAAGTCGAGGGTACCGACAAGATCGCCGTCGGCATCACCCTCAAGCGCCCGCAGGGCCTGCAGCTGCGCGGACAGGAGAGCATCGGCAAGCTGCGCTTCCAGACCGACTCCTTCGACAGCGGCAAGCGCTTCGGCGCGGTCATCCCGGACAACCACATCCTGGGCGCCATCCTCGCCCTCAAGGAGAGCGAGCCCGGCGTACCGGTGGTGTTCGTGTCCAAGGACATCAACCTGCGGATCAAGGCGGCGATCGCCGGAATCGCGTCGGAAGACTACGAGAACGACCGCGCGCTGGACGATTTCAGCTTGCTCTACACCGGCGCCACCGCGCTGCCGGAGGATTTCTGGCAGCGCCACGGCAAGGACCTCAAGTCCTGGACCGAGAAGGGCCGCACCTATTACGAAATCGCGCGCACCCCGGACGACGACTGGTATCCGAACCAGTTCCTGTTCCTGCCCGGCGACGAGGAGTCCGAGCTCAAGGTCAGCAAGGTCGGCGACGACCGCGTGACCCTGCAGATCGTCGACGACTACCGCCACAACCAGCATGCGGTGTGGGGCATCATCGCGCGCAACCGCGAGCAGAACTTCGCGCTCAACGCGCTGATGGATCCGGAGATCGACTTCGTCACCCTGCTGGGCACCGCCGGCACCGGCAAGACCCTGCTGGCCTTGGCCGCGGGCCTGGCCCAGACCATGGACCAGCAGCGCTATCGCGAGATCATCATGACCCGCGCCACGGTCAGCGTCGGCGAGGACATCGGCTTCCTGCCCGGCACCGAAGAGGAAAAGATGACGCCGTGGATGGGCGCGCTGACCGACAACCTGGAAGTGCTGACCCACAACCAGGAAGGCGGCGCCTGGGGCCGCGCGGCCACCAACGATCTGCTCGCCTCGCGCATCAAGATCCGCTCGATGAACTTCATGCGCGGGCGCACCTTCCTCAGCCGCTGGTTGATCCTGGACGAGGCCCAGAACCTCACGCCGAAGCAGATGAAGACCCTGATCACGCGTGCCGGCCCCGGCACCAAGATCGTCTGCCTGGGCAATGTCGAACAGATCGACACGCCCTACCTCACCGAGACCACCTCCGGCCTGACCTATGCGGTCGACCGCTTCAAGGGCTGGGCGCACAGCGCGCACGTGACCCTGCGCCGCGGCGAGCGTTCGCGCCTGGCGGACTACGCCTCGGAAGTGCTGTAAGCCATGCGCAAAAAGGGAAGCCGGCCTCGCGGCCGGCTTCCCGATACTCGTACCCTTGCGTTCGCCGGTACCGTCAGCGTCCGGGCACGCGACAACAAGTCGCGTTGATCTGGTAGCCGAGCACGCTCAACAGCGAACCGACCAGATCGCACTTCCAGCCCACCGGCTGGCCTCCGACCACGTTGGGTTCGGAGTTGCTGATCGCGATGCCGAGCACGCCGCCGCAACCGCCGCCGGTGACCGTATAGCCGGCCGGGCACGCGATGGTCTTGGTCTGCAGGCCGCTCAACAGCGCCAGCGAGCCGCTGGCTTGCGCCACGGTGCAGTCCAGCGCGGTGGCTTCCGGTTCCATGAAGTAGCCGGTCACGTCGATCACCAGCTCCGACTGCGCGTAGCTGTAGACGTTGAACTGGCTGGTGCAAGCCGGTCGGCACAAGGTGATCGACGACTCGTTCGACATGATGAAGCCGTTGGTGTAGTTCAGCGACGACGCCAGCGGCTTGGCTTCGTTGAACGGATACGCGGTGAAGTAGCCGTTGCCGCCCGGATACACCGACGTGATCTTGACCTGCAGCGAGGCCGCATTGGTCGGGATGCCGCAGTTCGACGGCGCGCCGCCCTGACTGGTGAAGTCGCTCGCGGTGTAGCCCTTGAAGCTGCGTTCGCCGTCGGCCAGGATCGGGCCGCCGACCACGCGGGTGTCGACAATCCGGCAGGGACTCAGCGGCGTGAAGACCAGATCGCTGCCGCTCGAGCCCAGCGCGGTGGGTTGCAGGTTGGGCTGGCCTTGCGCGGCCACGGCGGCGCTGGCGCCCGCGCCGCCCAGCAAAGCGGCGTTCATCTGCTCGAAGCTGCCCGCGCTGGCGGCCAGTTCGAGGTTGCCGAGGTCCGCCGTTTGCAGGGTGCCCTCCATCCGCTCGCTCCAGCCGGCCCCCATCGCCCCGTAATTGCGTTCCACATAAGGCGACCATCGCGCCACGATGTCCTGTGCCAGTTCTCCCCGCATCCCTTCCGGCGCCAAACCGGTCGTGTTGGTGCCGAACAGGCCGACACCCACGGCCGCCGCCGGCAGTACCACAGCCAGCAGGGCGATCAGTATTTTGCCTTTCTTACGCATATAACCCCCGTATCCGTAATTTTGAGAGGGCGCCAGATTGCGTTTGACCAGCAGGAAATAATCACCAGAAACACCGGATGCGGGCGCATGCATCGGTGACGATAATGCTTATCCGCCGTCTGATAATGCTGCAACGTCTGATTTCACTAACGTGAATAGCTGCGGAGGTGACGAAATAGGGCATATCCCGCCGATACGCGGTTCCGCGTGTGACGCGTTACTCAATCCACACCAATCGTGCCTCGTAGCGCTATCGCGTTAGCGAAATACTGAGGCATGATCCCGGACAGTCTTAGGGGAGATCACCCATGGCGGCTTTACCGGAGCGCATACGGCGCGCCCGTAGTTTGTCCCGGATTTCCCAACTCGCCCTAGCCAACATGGTCGGCGTACAACGCAGCGCGGTCGCGCAGTGGGAGCGCAAGGACGGCAGCCATCCCTCGATGCATCATTTGATCGCGATAGCCTTGGCCACCGGGGTTTGTCTGGAATGGCTGGGCACCGGACGCGGCCCGGTCAAACCCGGCGAGGACGCCTGGACCCCGGCCATGCGCACCGACGATTACGCCCAGGACGATATTGAATCGGAGTGCTTGGATGCCCTGAGGAAAATCCCTTTCCAGATTAGAAAGCAAATCGTCGGATTGATTTCGTTGGTATCGCGAAATTATTAATCCCCCGATCTGGGTATAAACCACCACGAGCGCGCCGAAAATGTAGGCCGCGAAAACGGCGCATTATCGACCGTCCCCGCGAGGGGGCCGCGGTGTCCGCAATTCCCGGTTTTGCGCGAACGACCGTAACGGCTGCGCGGCCGGGGGATGCGATATCGTCTGCGGACCCCACCCCACGCCGCGCCAGCCCTAGATGACCCCTGCCCCGATTTCCGCCCTCACCATCGCCGGGTCCGACTCCGGCGGCGGCGCCGGCATCCAGGCCGACCTCAAGACCTTCGCCGCCCACCGGGTGCACGGGCTCAGCGCGATCGCCGCCCTGACCGCCCAGCACACCCGTGGGGTAAGCGCGGTGCATGTCCCGGACCTGGGCTTCCTGCGCGCCCAGATCGACGCCTGCTTCGAAGACTTCGACATCCGCGCGGTCAAGCTGGGCATGCTCGCCAATGCCGCGGTCATCGAAACCGTGGCGGCGGCGCTGGAGCGTTATCGGCCGCCGCGGGTGGTGCTGGACCCGGTCATGGTCGCGACCTCGGGCGCGCGCCTGCTCGAACCCGAAGCCCTGGCCGCGCTGCGCACCCGGCTGCTGCCGCTGGCGACCGTGATCACCCCCAACCTGCCCGAAGCCGAGCTGCTGCTGGGCACGACGATTGCCGACCAAGCCGCGATGCGCGCCGCGATCGGCGCGCTGCGCGCGCTGGGCGCGAACGCGGTGCTGCTCAAGGGCGGCCATCTGGCCGGAGACGGCGACGTGGTCGACTACCTGGGCGACGAACACGGCCTGCATGCGATCGCGCACCCGCGCTTGCGCCTGCAAGCGCACGGCACCGGCTGCACGCTGGCCTCAGCCGTTGCGGCGCAGCTGGCCCTGGGCCGCGACCTGCGCGCGGCCTGCGACGCCGGCGCCGACTACGTGCACGCCGCGTTGCGCGGCGGCTATCGCCCCGGTCGCAGCGATATCGTGGTGCTGGACCACTACGGCGCCGCCGCATGAGCGATCCGATCCAAGCCCTGGAATTGCCGCTGCAATCGGACGACGGCCATCGCTGGCAAGTGCTCGCGCGCGTGCCGCGCGCGCCGCAGGCGAGCCTGTTGTGGCTGCCCGCGCTGGGCGTGGCCGCCAAGCACTACCTGCCCTACGCGCAGGCTCTGGCCGAGCGCGGCATCGCCGTGTTCGTGCACGAATGGCGCGGCAACGGCGGCAGCAGCTTGCGCGCCGATCGCGCCCACGACTGGGGCTACCGCGAATTGCTGTTGCACGATCTGCCGCGCAGCGAAACGGCGGTGGCGACGCAACTGCCGGGCCTGCCGCGCATCCTCGGCGGCCACAGCCTGGGCGGGCAGCTTGCCTGCTGCCGGCTGGGCCTGCTTGCGCGCGACGCCGCGGCCGAGCGCCCCACGCGCTTGTGGCTGGTCGCCAGCGGCGCGCCGTACTGGCGCGCGTTTCCGCCGCGCTCGCGCTGGTGGCTGCCGTTCGCCTATCGCTTCCTGTCCTGGCTGGCGGACCGCCGTGGCGCCCTGCCCGGCCGCAAGGTCGGCTTCGGCGGCGACGAGGCGCGCGGGCTGATCCGCGACTGGTCGCGCAGCGCGCTCAGCGGGCGCTACGCCGCGGCCGGCGTCGATATCGACCTGGAGGCGGCGATGGCTCAAGTCGAGGTCGACACCCACGCGCTGGTGCTGGACAGCGACTGGTTGGCACCGGAATCCTCGCTGCGCTTCCTGTTGTCCAAGCTGCCGCGCACGCAGGCGCGGGTCGAGACCCTGGACGGCCGCATGCTGGGTACCCGCGCCGACCATTTCGCCTGGATGAAGCAGCCCGGCGCGATCGCCGCGCTGCTCGCACGCTGAACGCCGCGCTTGCGCTAAGCGTTCGCAGGCGGGTTTTACGCTGAATTTACGCCCGCCGCCGCGGGCGGAATGGAGGTTTTACGGCTCGGGTTTCGAGAATGGCGATGTGGCCGATCCGGCTTCGTTCGCAACTCGGAACCCGAAATGTCGATGCAACCGCTGCGCCTGCGCGAGGCGTCCACTCCCCTGATTTTCGCCGTCTGCAGCGGCATCGGCCTGCTCGCCCTGGGCGCACGCGCCGATGCCGGCACGCTCACAGGCAATGCCGCGCTGACCACCGACTACGTCTGGCGCGGTACCACCCAGACCCAAGGCGACCCGGCCGCGCAGGCCGGTTTCAAGTTCGCCGGCGACTCCGGCTTCTACGGGTCGGTGTGGGGATCGAACGTCGAGTTCGCGCCTAGCACCCACGCCAGCAGCGAGTTGGACTTCACCCTCGGTTGGGCCGGCAAGCTTTCCGAGGACTGGGCGCTGGACGTCAACGTCCTGCACTACCGCTACCCCTCGACCACGGTCGACCTCAACTGGACCGAGCTCAACGGTACTTTGACCTACGCCGACAACTACTGGCTGTCGCTGGGCTATTCGAACGAAGCGCTGGGCAGCCGCGACAGCGGCGTCTACACCCAACTCGGCGCCAAGTTCCCGATCAACGACAAGTTCCGCCTCGAAGCCGCCGCCGGCTACTACTACCTCGACGACGTCTACAACGAGAGCTATGCGCACGGCCAGCTGAGCGCGGTGTGGGCGATCAAGGCCCCGCTGGAGCTGCGCCTGACCGCGCACGCCACCGATTCCGGCGCCAAGAAGATCTTCGGCGACGACTACGCAGGCGACCGCATCGAAGCGGCGCTGCAAGCATCCTTCTAAGGGAGTCACCTCATGCCTGCCTGGCTCGCTCTGGTTTGCGCGGTATCGGCGCTCGTCGCCGGCGCCTACCTGCTCTACGTCGTCCTGCGCCCGGAAGACTTCTAAGCGCGCTGGACGGCACGCGGCGCCTGGATGGCGACGCGGCGACATCGATGACGCGGGCCCGGCGATGCCAGGCCCGCGCGCCATCCGCGGCAGCCCTGGAGGGTTCGTCGCGGATCACTTTCTGTCTGGTTGACGACGATGATCGACATTCTTCTTGTATTCGCGCTCGCGATCGCCCTGGGCTGGCCCTTGGGCCTGTACCTCGCTCGCGTGATGCGCGGCGCGCCCTCCAAGCTGGACCGTGTGTTCGGACCGTTCGAACGCACGATCTATCGCGCGCTCGGCACCGACCCGACGCGCGGCATGAGCTGGCGCGGTTACGCCAAGGCCTTCGCGCTGAGCAATCTGGTCTTGGCCGTGTTGGTGTGGCTGCAGTTCATGACCCAGGCCTGGTTGCCGTTGAATCCCGACGATATCCCGAACCTGCGTTGGGACACCGCGCTGCACACGATGGTGTCGTTCCTGACCAACACCAATCAGCAGCACTACTCCGGCCAGGCGCAGCTGAGCTACCTCTCGCAGATGGTCGGCATCGTCGGCCTGCAGGTGGTGACGCCGATGATGGGCCTGGCGATGGTGGTAGCGACCTTGCGCGGCTTGTTTGGCGGCCGTCAGGCGATGGAGGCGCGCCAGGATGCCTGCGAAAACGCCGACGCGAGCGCCACGCCGCGCGAACCGACCTCGGGGCCGGTGTACGGCGCGCGTCAGCCGGTCAAGGCCGCTGCGCCCGCGGAAGGCGAGGCCCGCGACCTGGGCAACTACTGGGCCGACGTGACCCGCGCCACCCTGCGCTTCATGCTGCCGCTGTGCCTGCTGTGGGCGCTGATGCTGACCGCGCAGGGCGTGCCCTCGACGCTGAGCGCCGGCCCCAGCGTGCGGCCGATCGACGCCTCGGTGGAGATGAAGGAGCAGAAGATCCCGCTGGGCCCGGTCGCGCCCATGGTCGCGGCCAAGCAACTGGGCACCAACGGCGGCGGCTGGTACGGCCCCAACAGCGCGGTGCCGCTGGAGAATCCGACGCCGTTCTCCAACCTGCTCGAAATCCTCGCGATCGTGCTGATCCCGATCTCGGTGACCTTCATGATCGGTCCCTTCACCGGTCGCCGCCGGCTCACCGCGATGGTGTTCGGCAGCATGCTGCTGATGTCGGCCGTCTCCACCGGCGCCACGGTGTGGTCGGAGGCGTACTCGCCGACCAGCACCGACAGTGCGCTGATGGAAGGCAAGGAAGTGCGTTTCGGCGCCACCACCTCGGCGCTGTGGACGGCGGTCACCACCCAGACCAGCAACGGCTCGGTCAACGCCATGCACGATTCGCTGGCGCCGCTGACCGGCGGCGTGGCCCTGGTCAACATGCTGGTGAACGCCATCTGGGGCGGCATCGGCTGCGGCCTGCAGCAGTTCCTGGTCTATCTGCTGCTGGCGGTGTTCCTGGCCGGGCTGATGACCGGGCGTACGCCCGAGCTGTTCGGACGCAAGATCGAAGCGCCCGAGGTGCGCCTGCTGGCGCTGCTGATCCTGTTGCAGCCGCTGGTGGTGCTGGGCTTCACCGCGCTGACGCTGGCGCTGCCCTCGATCACCGGCAACTCCAATCCGGGGTTCCACGGCATCAGCCAGGTGTTCTACGAGTACACCTCGGCCTTCGCCAACAACGGTTCGGGTTTCGAAGGCCTGGGCGACGCGACCTACTGGTGGAACCTGAGCTGTTCGGCGGTGCTGGCGCTGGGCCGCTATCCGGCCCTGATCGTGCCCCTGGCCGTGGCCGGCCTGCTCGCGCGCAAACGCGTCGCCCCGGAAGGCAGCGGCACCCTGCACGTCGAAACGCCGACCTTCGCCCTGACCCTGATCGCGGTGATCGCGATCCTGACCGTCCTGCAATTCATGCCTGCGCTGGTGCTGGGCCCGGTGGCCGATCACCTGTCGCTGGCCGCCGCGTCGACCGCCAACTCGCCGTCGCCGGCTCTCTGAGGTAATGACCGTGAGCGAACAAACACATTTGGGTACCCAACGCCGCCACGCCGCGGCCGGGCTGGACGGCGCGGCCTTGCGCATCGCCCTGCTCGAATCCTTCCGCAAACTGTCGCCGCGCCAGGCCCTGCGCAGCCCGGTGATGGCGATCGTGCTGCTGGGCACGATCCTGTCGGCGCTGATCACTTTCACCACCCCGGGCCACCTCGGCTTCGGTATCGCGGTCACGCTGGTCCTGTTCGTGACCGTGCTGTTCGCGAACTTCGCCGAGGCCGTGGCCGAAGCGCGCGGTCGCGGCCAGGCCGCATCCTTGCGCGCCGCGCGCCGCGACCTGGTCGCGCGCCGTCTCGACGACAACGGCGCCGAGACGCGCGTGGCGGCGACCCAGCTCAAGCCCGGCGATCGGGTGATCGTGTCGGAGAGCGAGTTGATCCCGGCCGACGGCGAGATCGTCGAAGGCGTGGCCACCATCAACGAGTCGGCGGTCACCGGCGAATCCGCGCCGGTGCTGCGCGAGGCCGGCACCGACCGCTCCGGCGTGATCGGCGGCACCAAGGTGCTGTCGGACCAGATCGTCGTGCGGGTCAGCGCCGAGCCGGGCGGCAGCTTCCTCGATCGCATGATCGCGCTGGTCGAAGGCGCCAACCGCCAGAAGACCCCGAACGAGATCGCCCTGACCATGCTGTTGGCGGCGATGACGCTGACCTTCCTGATCGTGGTCGCGACCCTGCCGCTGCTGGCCGGCTTCGTCGGCGCCAAGCTCGATCCGCTGCTGCTGATCGCGCTGCTGGTGTGCCTGATCCCGACCACCATCGGCGGCCTGCTGCCCGCGATCGGCATCGCCGGCATGAACCGCGCGCTGTCGGCCAACGTGCTGGCGAAATCCGGCAAGGCGGTGGAAGTGGCCGGCGACGTCGACGTGCTGCTGCTGGACAAGACCGGCACCATCACCCACGGCGACCGTCAGGCCACCGCCTTCCATCCGCTGGCCGGCGTCGACCGCAGCCAACTGCGCGATGCCGCCCTGCTGTCGTCGCTGGCCGACCCGACCCCGGAAGGCAAGTCGATCGTGCGCCTGGCGCGCGAGCAGCACAGCGCGGTGGCCGAGCCCGAGCGCGCGCACTACCTGCAATTCACCGCGCAGACGCGCATGTCCGGCGTCGATCTGGAAGACGGCCGCGCGATCCGCAAGGGCGCCGGCGATGCGATCGGCCAGTACGTGCGCTCGCTGGGCGGTCAGGTCGTGCCCGAACTCGCCGCGCGCATCGAACAGGTCGCGCGCGGCGGCGCCACCCCGCTGGTGGTGTCCGAAGGCCGCCACGTCCTGGGCGTGGTCGAACTGTCCGACGTGGTCAAGCACGGCGTCAAGGAACGCTTCGCCCGGCTGCGCGCGATGGGCGTGCGCACGGTGATGATCACCGGCGACAACCCGCTGACCGCCGCCGCGATCGCCGCCGAGGCCGGTGTCGACGACTACATCGCCGAGGCGCGGCCGGAGGACAAGCTCGCGCGCATCCGCGCCGAGCAGGCCGGCGGCCGTCTGGTCGCGATGGTCGGCGACGGCACCAACGACGCCCCCGCCCTGGCCCAGGCCGACGTCGGCCTGGCCATGAACTCGGGCACCCAGGCCGCCAAGGAGGCCGGCAACATGGTCGATCTGGACTCGGACCCGGCCAAGCTGCTGGCGGTGGTCGAGGTCGGCAAGCAACAGCTGATCACGCGCGGCGCGCTGACCACGTTCTCGCTCGCCAACGACGTCTCCAAGTACTTCGCGATCCTGCCGGCGCTGTTCGCCGCGGCGATCCCGCAGATGGCGGCCTTGAACGTGA
The DNA here is from genome assembly GCF_001429785.1 of Lysobacter sp. Root916. Classification (GTDB taxonomy): domain Bacteria; phylum Pseudomonadota; class Gammaproteobacteria; order Xanthomonadales; family Xanthomonadaceae; genus Lysobacter. The sequence continues at coordinate 1,591,156 of NZ_LMJF01000001.1, forward strand.
TGCGGCTGTCGAGCCCGAGCAACGCCGTGCTGGCCGCGCTGATCTTCAACGCGATCATCATCCCGGCGCTGATTCCGCTGGCCCTGGCCGGCGTGCGCTTCAAGCCCGCCAGCGCGGTCGTGCTGCTGCGCCGGAACATGCTGATCTACGGCGTCGGCGGCGTGCTGCTGCCGTTCGTGGGCATCAAGCTGATCGACATGGCCTTGGCCGCGCTCTCCTGACGCCGGCGCCCTCCCCCCTAGGAATTCCGATGAACACCGCTACCCACAACCCTCAGGCCGTCGCGATCGACGATCGCATCGGCGCGCGCGCGCCGCTGCTGTTCGGCTTGGTCGCCCTGCTCGGCTTCGGCCTGCTGTACTCCCTGGTCGGCGCCGCCTTGGGCCGACTGGCCTTTCCCTGGCAGGCCACCGGCAGCCTGGCGATGCTGGACGGCCAGGCGCGCGGCTCGATCCTGGTGGCGCAGCCGTTCGACGACGCGCGCTACTTCCAGCCGCGTCCTTCGGCCGCCAACTACGACCCGATGGCCGCCGCCGGCAGCAACCTGGCGCGCACCAATCCGGACCTGCGCAAGCGCATGGCCGAGACCGCGCTGGCGGTCGCCGAACGCGACGGCATCGCGTTGTCCGATGTGCCGGCCGAACTGACTACCCAGTCCGGCGGCGGCCTGGACCCGCATTTGTCGCCGCGCGCGGCGCAGGTGCAGGTCGCGCGCGTCGCCAAGGCGCGCGGCCTGTCGGCCGCCGAGGTCGATGCGCTGGTGGTCGCGCACACGCAGCCGCGCCAGTTCGGCGTGCTGGGCGAACCGCGCGTCAACGTGCTGGAACTCAATCTGGCGCTGGACGCGCGGCGCTAGCCCCGGCGCCCGCGTTGCGCCCTTCGCGGCGGCGAGGGCGCAACGCGACGCAAGGCGCCCCCGCGTCGCAAGCACCGACGAGGCGCCGCCCACGTCTTCACTACGCCGCCGATAATTCGGAGCGCACAATGCCGCCCATGACCGATGCCCGCAGCGCCCAGGCCGACGCCCTGATCGGCGAACTCCAACGCCAGGGCGCCGGCCGCCTGACCGTCTTCCTCGGCGCCGCGCCCGGCGTGGGCAAGACCTACGCCATGCTCAGCCGCGCGCGCGAGTTGCAGCGCCGCGGCAGCGAAGTCGTGGTCGGCATCGTCGAGACCCACGGCCGCGCCGAGACCGGCGCCCTGGTCGAGGGCCTGGAGCTGCTGCCGCGCAAGCGCATCGACTACCAAGGCCGCACGATCGAGGAAATGGACCTCGATGCCCTGCTCGCACGCCGGCCCAAACTGGCCCTGGTCGATGAGCTCGCGCACCGCAATGCGCCCGGCAGTCGCCACGAACGACGCTGGCAGGACGTGGTGGAACTGCTGGACGCCGGCATCGACGTCTACAGCACCGTCAACATCCAACACCTGGAAAGCCTCAACGATGTCGTCCACCGCATCACCGGCGTGCGCGTGGCCGAGACCGTGCCCGATGCGCTGTTCGACCGCCTGCGCGACATCGTCCTGGTCGATCTGCCGCCGCGCGAACTGATCGAGCGCCTGCAGCAGGGCAAGGTCTACGTGCCCGAGCAGGCCGCGCATGCGCTGCAGGCCTTCTTCTCGCCCAGCAACCTCACCGCCTTGCGCGAACTGGCGATGCAGACCGCCGCCGATCGCGTCGACAGCGACCTGCGCGAAGCCCAGACCGCGCGCGGTCTGCCCGGCGTGCCGCTGCGGCGCGGCGTGCTGGTCGCGATCGACGGCCGCGGCCAATCCGAATACCTGGTGCGGATCGCGCGCCGCCTGGCCGAACGCCGCGACGCCCCCTGGACGGTGGTGACGGTGCAGACCGGCGCCGCGCCGCAGGACGCCCAGCAGCTCGAACTCGACCGCGCCTTCGCCCTCGCGCGCCGCCTCGGCGGCGATGCGGTGGTGCTGCACGGCCCCAGCATCGTCGACGCCCTGCTCGACCACGCCGCGCGCGCCGGCGTCAGCGCGATCGTGCTCGGGCGCACGCGCGAACGCCCGTTCGCGCGCATGTTCAATCGCACCCTCACCCAGCAGCTGATCCAGCGCGGCGCCCACTACGAGCTGACCATCGTCAGCACGCCGGAAGCGCGCGCCAAGGCGCGCCGCGCGCTGCGCCCGCTGCGCGGCCTGCTGACCCGCTCCGACGCCGGCCTGGCGGTGATCGCGGCCGCCATGGCCACCGCGCTGGCGTGGATCGCCGAACGCTGGATCGGCCTGGACGATCTGTCGCTGATCTTCATCGTCGCGGTGGTGGTGGTGGCCGCGCGCACGCGCATGACCGCGGCGGTGATCGCGGCGGTGCTGTGCTTCTTCGCCTACAACTTCTTCTTCATCGATCCGCGCTACACCCTGCTGATCGGCGCCAGCCAGGGCGTGACCACGGTGGTGCTGTTCCTGGTCGCGGCCCTGGTCGCCGGGCGCCTGGCCTCGAAACTGCGCACCCAGGTGCTGGCGCTGCGCGCGGCCAACGCGCACGCGATCGCGCTGCAGACCCTGGGCCGCCAGCTCGCCGCAGCCGCCGATCTGGGCCAGGTGACCCAGGCCGGCCGCGATGCGCTGCGGCGCTCGCTGGGCGCGGACGCGATCGTGCGCGTCGGCGATGCGAGCGCGCAGGGCGCCGACCTGCCCGAGCTGAGCGACAAGGACCGCGCGGCCGCCGACTGGAGCCTGCGCCACCGCCAGCCGGCCGGGCGCTACACCGACACCCTGGCCGGCTCGGACTGGTGGTTCCTGCCGCTGGCCAGCGGCGGCGACGGCGGCGTGATCGGCCTGCGCTTTGCGCAAGGCATGGGCCGGCTTGGGCCGGAGCAACAGCGCCTGGCCGAGGCCATGGCCGAGGACATCGCCCAGGCGGCGGTGCGCACGCGCCTGGTCGCCGACCTGGAGAACGCGCGCGTCAGCGGCGAAACCGAGCGCCTGCGCTCGGCGCTGCTGTCGTCGGTGTCGCACGACCTGCGCTCGCCGCTGGCGGCGATCATCGGCGCGGCCAGCAGCCTGGACAACTACGCCGAGGCGATGAGCCGCGAGGACCGCCACAGCCTGCTGGAGACGGTGCGCATCGAAGGCGAGCGCCTGGACCGCTACATCCAGAACCTGCTGGACATGACCCGGCTCGGCCACGGCGGGCTCACCCTCAATCGCGATTGGATCGGCGTCGACGAGCTGATCGGCTCGGCGGTCACGCGTTTGCAGCGCTACGAGCCGAACGCGCGCTTCGAACTGCGCCTGGAACCCGGGCTGGGACCGATCTGGGTGCACCCGGCCCTGGTCGAGCAGGCCTTGTTCAACGTGCTGGAGAACGCGGCCAAATTCTCCCCGCCGGGCGAGGCGGTCACGGTCGAGGCGCGCCGTGTCGACGAGCAACTGCGCATCGACGTGCGCGACCGCGGCCCCGGCATTCCCGAGGACGAGCGCAAGCGCATCTTCGACATGTTCTATAGCGTCGAGCGCGGCGATCGCGGCCGCCAGGGCACCGGCCTGGGCCTGGCGATCTGCCAGGGCATGATCGGCGCCCACGGCGGCAGCGTCGAAGCCCTGCCCGGTGCGGATGGCCGCGGCACCACGATCCGCATTACCCTGCCCCCTATCGAACCCGCCGCGCCCGCCACCGCATGACCGAGGATTCCGCCGCCAGTGCCGCCACCCAGACCGCACGCGTGCTGGTGGTCGACGACGAGCCGCAGATCCGCAAGTTCCTCGACATCAGCCTGCGCGCGCAGGGTTACGCGGTGGAAACCGCCGACACCGGCGCCGGCGGCCTGGAGGCGCTGGCCACGCATGGCGCCGATCTGGTGATCCTCGACCTGGGCCTGCCCGATCGCGACGGCCATGAGGTGTTGCGCGAGCTGCGCCAGTGGTCCTCGGTGCCGGTGATCCTGCTCACCGTGCGCGCCGGCGAAGCCGAGAAGGTCGCCGCGCTCGATGCCGGCGCCAACGACTACGTGACCAAGCCCTTCGGCGTACAGGAACTGATGGCGCGCGTGCGCGCCCTGCTGCGCTCGCACGCGACCCAGGGCGAAGCGCTGCCGGTGTTCGACGACGGCCGCCTGCGCGTCGATCTGGCGCGGCGCGAGGTCCGCCTGGACGGCGAGAGCGTCGCCCTGGCGCGCAAGGAGTACGCCTTGCTCGCCCTGCTGGTTCAGCACGCCGGCCGCGTGGTCACCCAGCCGCAGCTGCTGCGCGAGCTGTGGGGGCCTACCCATCAGCACGACACCCACTACCTGCGCATTCTGGTCGGCAAACTGCGCCACAAGCTGGGCGACGACGCGGCGGCGCCGCGCTACATCGTTACCGAGCCGGGCGTGGGTTTGCGGTTTATCGAGCGGCGCTAGCGAGGGGCTATACGGCGCGGGACGATGCCGCGAATTCGTGCGGGTCGCTTTATTTGGGAGCGGCGCAAGCCGCGATCTGCACGGCAACCGGAAGGTCGCGATCGCGGCTTACGCCGCTCCCACAGGGGGCGGTAGGTCCATGCGCGAAGCAGCGATCCGCGGGCGATACGGCGCGGGACGATGCCGCGAATTCGTGCGTGCCGCTTTATGCGGGAGCGGCGCAAGCCGCGATCTGCGCGGCAACCGGAAGGTCGCGATCGCGGCTTACGCCGCTCCCACAGGGGACGCCAGGTCCATGCGCGAAGCGGCGATCCGCGGGGCGATACGGCGCGGGACGGTACCGCGAATTCGTGCGTGTCGCTTTATGTGGGAGCGGCGCAAGCCGCGATCTGCGCGGCAANAGGTCCATGCGCGAAGCGGCGATCCGCGGGGCGATACGGCGCGGGACGGTACCGCGAATTCGTGCGTGTCGCTTTATGTGGGAGCGGCGCAAGCCGCGATCTGCGCGGCGACCGGAGGGTCGCGATCGTGGCTTACGCCGCTCCCACAGGGGACGCTAGGTCCATGCGCGAAGCGGCGATCCGCGGGGCGATACGGCGCGGGACGGTACCGCGAATTCGTGCGTGTCGCTTTATGTGGGAGCGGCGCAAGCCGCGATCTGCGCGGCAAAGCGGCGTGCCCATGGATCAGAAGCTGGCGGNGAAGCGGCGATCCGCGGGGCGATACGGCGCGGGACGGTACCGCGAATTCGTGCGTGTCGCTTTATGTGGGAGCGGCGCAAGCCGCGATCTGCGCGGCAACTGGAAGGTCGCGATCGCGGCTTACGCCGCTCCCACAGGGGCGGTAGGTCCATGCGCGAAGCCAGGCTGCATGGTGACTGGGAGGCGTGGGAGGTGCTGTTCGCTTGGACGCATGCCTTCCAACGCGGCACGCGCGCAAAGCAAAAAGGCCGACAAGGTTCGCTTGTCTGCCTTTTGCTTTTTATATGGTGCGCCCGGAGAGATTCGAACTCCCGACCCCCAAGTTCGTAGCCTGGTGCTCTATCCAGCTGAGCTACGGGCGCGCAGTCGAAGAATTATGACGGAACCGCTCTAAATCGTCAAACATTTCGATGCTTTTTCTACGTCCGATTTCGTTCGCATTTAACGCTTACGAACGAAACCTTCCGCAGACAAAAGCCGCCCCAAGGCGGCCTTCGTGACAACTGGCGGAGACTGAGGGATTCGAACCCTCGATGGAGCTTTTGACCCCATACTCCCTTAGCAGGGGAGCCCCTTCGGCCTCTCGGGCAAGTCTCCGCGGAAACACGTACAGCGTTTGCGGGCGGGAAGCATAACGGCTCATCCCGCGCGCGGCAAACTTTTTTATCAGCCTGCCGCGTTTTTGCCGGAGTCGTCGGCCGGTTCTTCGCCGCGCTGGATGCGCTGGTAGATCTCTTCGCGATGCACAGCGACATCTTTCGGTGCGGTAATACCGATACGCACCTGGTTGCCCTTGACGCCGAGCACGGTGACGGTCACCGAGTCGCCGATCATCAGGGTCTCACCGACGCGACGCGTCAGGATCAGCATTGGAAAACCTCCTCGTGCCGGCAATTCGTTTGCCGGCGTTGGCGACATTCCGCATAGCAGCATCACGGAAAGCGCTTACAGTTTTGTACACAAACGTGAACCATCTTAGCCAGCGGCCAAAATCGGCCGCAAGCGATAGAAGTCACTGTTCGCCGTTCAGATTAACCTACTCTCGACCCAGCCTGCGACACCAGCCAGGGCCTGAGACAAGGCCGGACCGTCATCTCCGCCGCCCTGCGCCATGTCGGCGCGGCCGCCGCCCTTGCCGTTGATCTGACCGGCAACGTGGGCGAGCAGTTCCCCCGCCTTGACCTTGCCGGTCGCGCTTCCATTCACTCCTGCGACCAAAGCCGCCTTCCCCTCGCTGGCGCCCGCCAGCAGGATCACCGCGTCGCCCAGCTGCTGCTTGAGGCGGTCGACCGCCTCGCGCAGGGCCTTGGCGTCGAAGCCCTCCAGGCGGGTCGCGATGATCTTGACCCCCTGGATGTCGGCCGCCGAGGCGGCCAGGTCGGAGGTGGCCCCGGAGGCCGCCTTCGCCTTGATGGCTTCGAGTTCGCGTTCGAGTTTCTTCTGCCGGTCCAACAGCGACCGCAGTTTGTCGGACAAGTCCGACGGGTTGCCGCCGAGCAGGCGAGCGGCCTCTTCCAGGCGCTGCTCCTCCTCGGTGACGTGGTCCAGAGCGCCCTGCCCGGTCACCGCCTCGATCCGGCGCACGCCGGCCGACACGCCGCCCTCGGCAAGGATCTTGAACAGACCGATGTCGCCGGTACGCGACACGTGGGTGCCGCCGCACAGCTCGGTCGAGGTCTCGCCCATGCGCAGCACGCGCACACGGTCTCCGTACTTCTCGCCGAACAGCGCCAGGGCGCCGAAATCCAGGGCTTCCTGCATGCCCATCTGGTGGACTTCGGCGGCATGGTTGCCGCGCACTTCCGCATTGACGCGGCGCTCGATCTGCGCCAGTTCGGCGTCGGTGAGCGGCTGGAAGTGGGCGAAGTCGAAACGCAGGCGGTCGGGCGCGACCAGCGAGCCCTTCTGCACCACGTGGTCGCCCAGCACCTGGCGCAGCGCGGCGTGCAGCAGGTGGGTGGCGGAATGGTTGAGCACGGTGGCGGCGCGGCGCGGGGCGTCGACGGCACCGAGCACGCGGTCGCCGCGGCGCAGGGTGCCGGCGCTCATGCGGCCGAGGTGGCCGTGGAACTGGCCGGCGAACTTCTGCGTGTCGCGGACCAGGAAACGGGTGCCGGCCTCGTCCAGCTCGCCGGCGTCGCCGACCTGGCCGCCGCTTTCGGCATAGAACGGGGTGCGGTCGAGGATGACCACGGCCTCGTCGCCGGCCTCGATCAGGTCGACCGGGCGGCCGTCCTTGAGCAGGGCCACGACTTCCAGGCCGCCTTCGGTCAGGCGCTCGTAGCCCAGGAACTGGGTCGGCGCCAGCTGCGCGGCCAGCTCGGCCGGCATGGTGGTGGCGTTGCCGAACTTGCCGGCCTCGCGCGCACGGCGCTTCTGTTCTTCCATGGCGGCGTCGAAGCCGGCCATGTCCACCGACAGGCCGCGCTCGCGCGCGATGTCGGCGGTCAGGTCGACCGGGAAGCCGTAGGTGTCGTACAGGCGGAACGCGTCGGCGCCCGGGATCGCGTCCTGGGAGCGTGCGGCGACCTCGTCGAAGATGCGCATGCCCGAGTCCAGGGTCTCGGCGAAGCGCTCTTCCTCGGCCTGCAGGGCGCGCTCGACCAGCTCGCGCTTGGCCGGCAGCTCCGGGTAGGCCTCGCCCATGACTTCGACCAGGGCGGCGACCATGCGGTAGAAGAACGGCTGCTTCTGGCCCAGCATCCAGCCGTGGCGCAGGGCGCGACGGATGATGCGGCGCAGGACGTAGCCGCGGCCTTCGTTGGAGGGCAGCACGCCGTCGACGATCAGGAACGAACAGGCGCGGATGTGATCGGCGATCACCCGCAGCGACTTGTTGTCGAGGTCGGCGGTGGAGGTGAATTCCGCGGCGGCCTGGATCAGGCGGCGGAACAGGTCGATTTCGTAATTGCTGTGGGCGTGCTGCAGCACCGCGGCCAGACGCTCCAGGCCCATGCCGGTGTCGACGCAGGGCGCCGGCAGCGGCATCAGGCTGCCGTCGGGCTGGCGGTCGAACTGCATGAACACCAGGTTCCAGATCTCGATGTAGCGGTCGCCGTCCTCGTCGGGCGAACCCGGCGGGCCGCCGGCGATGTGCTCGCCGTGGTCGTAGAAGATCTCGGTGCAGGGACCGCAGGGGCCGGTGTCGGCCATCTGCCAGAAATTATCCGACGCGTACGGCGCGCCCTTGTTGTCGCCGATGCGCACGATGCGATCGGCCGGCACGCCGATCTTCTTGTTCCAGATATCGAAGGCTTCGTCGTCGGTGTGGTAGACCGTGACCAGCAGGCGCTCAGGCGACAAGCCCCACACGCCGGTCAGCAGCTCCCAGGCCCAGGCGATCGCGTCTTCCTTGAAGTAGTCGCCGAACGACCAGTTGCCCAGCATTTCGAAGAAGGTGTGGTGGCGCGCGGTGTAGCCGACCTGGTCGAGGTCGTTGTGCTTGCCGCCGGCGCGCAGGCAGCGCTGAACGTCGGCCGCACGTACGTAGCCGAGCTTCTCGCTGCCGAGAAACACGTTCTTGAACTGGACCATGCCCGAGTTGGTGAACAGCAGGGTCGGGTCGTTGGCCGGCACCAGGGGCGCAGACGGAACGATGGTGTGACCCTTGCTACGGAAGAACTCGAGGAAATCGCTACGGATTTCGTTGGTGGTTTTCATGCCTGACGCGCGAACTCGATAGGACCGGGCCGGACTGGCGGTCCAGGGCCTCTGCCCTCACGATGGGGGCGTCGACTGGAACAGGCAACCCAAAACCCGAAAGCCGCGTAGCCTAACAGGCTCCGGGCCCTGTTGCGCGGAGTCCGCAAGCGTTTTCGGCCTACGTTCAGTCGTCGGGATCGAAACGAGTCGCTTTCCGCACCCGTTCGCCGTCGAACCCCCGGCGTATCAGGAAGTCGGCGGCCTTGCGGCGCAGGGCCAGATCCTCCCCGGGAGACTCGCTGGACGGCCCGCCGAAGCGGCGTCTGACCAGGTCGCGGGCGTTCTCCAGCCAATCGCCCTCGTAGCTGTCCAGCGCGCGGGCAATGGCCTCGCTGTCCAGCCCGTGGGTGGCCAGCTCGGCGCGGACTCGGATCGGGCCGTACCCGCTGCTGGCGCGGCTGCGCACCAGACTCTCGGCGAAGCGGGCGTCGTCCTGCCAACCCAGGCCGGACAAGGCCTCGATGGCGGTCTCGACCTCGCCGGCGTCCATGCCGCGCGAGGTGAGCTTGCGTTGCAACTCCTTCCTGGAGTGCTCGCGCCGGGTCAGCAGACCCAGGGCGCGTTGGGTCGGGCTCTGCTCGCGACCGCCGCGGCGACGTCCGCTGCGGCCGCCCTCGGGGCGGTCGTCACCGGTGGAGCCGGGACTGGGCTCCGAGTCGTGCAGCGGTTCGTCTTCGTGCATATCCGATCGGGCTCAAGCCAAGGGTGCCGGCGTCGGCCGCCGGCATCGGCTGCCTCAGTCGTCCTGGCCTTCGGCGTCGACTTCGTCGCGCTTGACGTCGGTCGGGACGAACTTCTCGCGCAGAGCGGCCTCGAGGCGGTTGGCGACCTCGGGATTCTCCTTGAGGTACTGGCGGGCGTTTTCCTTGCCCTGACCGATACGCTCGTCGCCGCAGCTGTACCAGGCACCGGACTTTTCGACCAGCTTGGCTTCCACGCCCATGTCGATCAGTTCGCCCTCGCGCGAGATGCCCTCGCCGTAGAGGATTTCGGTGACGACCTGCTTGAACGGGGGCGCCAGCTTGTTCTTGACCACCTTGATCTTGGTCTGATTGCCGATGATCTCGTCGCCCTTCTTGATCGCGCCGATGCGGCGGATGTCCAGGCGGATCGAGGCGTAGAACTTGAGCGCGTTGCCGCCGGTGGTGGTTTCCGGGCTCTGGCCGGGCATCATCACGCCGATCTTCATGCGCAGCTGGTTGATGAACACCACCAGGGTGCCCGAGCGCTTGATGTTGCCCGTCAGCTTGCGCAGTGCCTGGCTCATCAGACGCGCCTGCAGGCCCGGCAGCTGGTCGCCCATCTCGCCTTCGATTTCGGCCTTGGGGGTCAGCGCGGCGACCGAGTCGATCACCACGATGTCCACCGCCGCCGAGCGCACCAGCATGTCGGCGATTTCCAGCGCCTGTTCGCCGGTGTCGGGCTGCGACAGCAGCAGGTCGTCTACGTTGACGCCGAGCTTGGCGGCGTAGATCGGGTCCAGCGCATGCTCGGCGTCGATGAAGGCGGCGGTGCCGCCCTTCTTCTGGCATTCGGCGATGGCTTGCAGGGTCAAGGTGGTCTTGCCCGAGGATTCCGGACCGTAGATCTCGACCACGCGGCCCTTGGGCAGGCCGCCGATGCCCAGCGCGATGTCGAGCATCAGCGAGCCGGTGCCGATGACCTCAGCCACTTCGACCGCGCGGTCGCCCATGCGCATCACCGAGCCCTTGCCGAACTGCTTCTCGATCTGGCCCAGGGCGGCCGACAGGGCGCGCTTCTTGTTCTCGTCCATCGTGGTGTCCTTAAAGAGTCGGTGTCGTGTTGGAAGGCAATGTAGAGGACGCGGATCGCACGGACTGAGACCGTCGCGTCTTCGATGAAAATTTATTCCGCGGGCCGGGCCGGCGCAGTTGGGCAAGCACCCGAGCGCTTGTCGGATTTCTCCCCATCGGGCCGGAGGAAATCCCGACGCCGCGATCTGGGGCAAGTCCGAAGCGAATGCAGGCGCTCATCGCCGCGCTCAACGGTTGGGCCGGACCAGACCGCAGTACAAACCCTCGATCGCGAAATCCTGATCGGGCTGGACCTCGATCGGCGCGTAATCGGGATTGCGCGGCAGCAGGCGGATGCGGTCCTTGCCGATCTTCAGCAGCTTGACCGTGATCTCGTCGTCGATGCGCGCGACCACGATCTGGCCCGAGCGCGCGTCGCCGGTGCGGTGCACGCCGATCAGGTCGCCGTCGAAAATGCCCTCGTCGCGCATCGAATCGCCCTTGACCTTGAGCAGGTAGTCGGGCGACGGGAAGAACATGTTGCGATCCAGCAGCACGTAGTTGTCGGCGTCGAGCTGGGCGCCGGAGCCGATCGGCCGCCCGGCCGCGACCTGCCCCAGCACCGGCAGGCGCAAGGCTTCGTCGTTGGCGGCCAGCAGCGCCAACCGGCCCTGCTGCGCCGGCGGCGGCTGCAGCACGCGGATGCCACGCGCGCGGCCCGGGGTGCGTTCGATCGCACCGGCGGCCTCGAGCGCCTCCAGGTGGTACTGCGCGGCCCGCACGCCCTTGAAACCAAAGGCCTTGGCGATCTCGGTCTGCGACGGCGGGAATCCCTCGGCTTCGATCCGTTCAGCGATCAGCGCGAGCATGGCTTGCTGGGTATCGGTCAGGTCCATGGTTAGCAGTATTACTACTAACGACCCCTGCGAGCAAGACCGCTCATCCGGATTTTATTTGACTGAGTCAAACATATTGGCCAGATTACAGACTCGCCCCCACCCCGCGCATCCGCCATGGCCACCGAAGTCGAAACCGCCCAAGTCGACGCCGTCCGCGCCTTCAACCGCTTCTACACGCGCCAGATCGACGTGCTGCGCGAAGACCTGCTGGACAGCCCCTATACGCTGACCCAGGCGCGCGTGTTGTTCGAACTCGCCCAGCGCGAACCGGTCGCCGCGCGCGCGATCGGCGAGGAACTGGGCCTGGACCCGGGTTACCTGAGCCGGATCCTGCAGGGCTTCGCCGAGGCCGGGCTGGTCGAGAAGACGCGCTCGCGGCAGGACGCGCGCAGCTACGAGCTCACCCTGTCGGCGCGTGGCCGCGAGACCTTCGCCCTGCTCGATCGCAACTCCCACCAGGCCACCGCGGACATGCTGGCGGCGCTACCGCCGCTGCAGCGCGAGCGCCTGCTGCGGGCGACCGGCGACATCCAGCGCGCGCTGACTCCGCAGGCGCTGCCGCCCGCGCAGCGCGTCCTCGTCCGCGAGCATGGCATCGGCGACATCGGCTGGGCGATCGAACGCCACGCCCGCCTGTACGCCGACGAGTACGGCTGGAACAGCGAGTTCGAGGCCCTGGTGGCCAAACTGTTCGCGGCTTTCGCCGGCGAGCACGATCCCCGCTACGAGCGGTGCTGGGTCGCCGAACTCGACGGCGAGCGCATCGGCTGCGTGTTCGTGGTCCGCAACCAGGACCAGGCCGACACCGCGCAGCTGCGCTGCCTGCTGGTCGATCCGCGCGCGCGCGGGCTGGGCGTCGGCCAGCGCCTGGTGGATACCTGTCTGGAATTCGCGCGTGCGGCCGGCTATGCGCGCATGCGCCTGTGGACCAACGACCTGCTGAGCGCGGCGCGCCGGATCTACGAAGCCCGCGGCTTCCAATTGATCGAGCAGTACCCGCACCACAGTTTCGGCCACGATCTGATCGGACAGGTGTGGGAGCGCGATCTGGACTGAACGCGACAACGGGCGACGGCGCCCGACCGCGGGCCAGACGCCGGTGAGAAATCAGGTCGCCAGCGCCAGCATGCCCTGCAGCGACGCGGCCACGGTCTGGCGGCGCACCGCCTCGCGGTCGCCGGCGAAATGGAAGACCTCGGCCTTGGGGTAGCCGCCGCGGCGCTTCCAGGCGATCCAGACCGTGCCGACCGGCTTGTCCTCGGTGCCGCCGCCGGGGCCGGCGATGCCGGTGACCGCGACCGCCAGGGTGGCGCCGGTATTGGCCAGGGCGCCGGAGACCATCTCGATCACGGTCTCGCGGCTGACCGCGCCGAACTGCTCCAGGGTCTGCGGGCGCACGCTCAGCAGCGACTGCTTGGCTTCGTAGCTGTAGGCGGCCATGCCGCATTCGAACCAGCCGGAGGAACCGGCGATGTCGGTCAGGGTCTTGGCGATCCAGCCGCCGGTGCAGCTTTCGGCGGTGACCAGCATGTGGTGGTGGTTGCGGGCGGCCTCGCCCACCTGTTCGGCGAGGTGTTGCAGGGCGGCATCGGAGACGTCGGTCATGCGCGCACTATAACGGCCCGCCGCGCCGACGCTTTGCGGGATCTGGCAACGCTGGGGTGGCGCGAGTGGAACGCCGGGTCCGGGCCATCGCCACGCCAAGGACCGTCGCCTCCTGTGGGAACGGCGCAAGCCGCGATCGCGCGACTCCGGCCACCGCGAAATCGCGGCTCACGCCGCTCCCACAGAAGGCACTGCTTTGGGGTAGGAGCGACGCGAGTCGCGAGCAGGAGGCCACTAAGCGAAAGCGCTAATCCAAGCCGTCGCTGCCTGTGGGAGCGGCGCAAACCGCGATCGCGCGACTCCGGCCACCGCGAAATCGCGGCTTACGCCGCTCCCACAGAAGGCCCTTGCTTTAGGGTAGGAGCGGCATCCAAGGCCATTGAAAACGACGACGCGCGGGCCTTGCGGCCCGCGCGTCGCGGTGTGCGCCCTGCTTCCGGCCGGCGTTGCGCCGATCCGCAAGCGCGATTAACTCAGTACGAGACCCGGAAGGTCACGCCGTAGGTACGCGGCGCGCCCAGGAAGGCGTTGAACGAGTTGAAAGCGTTGTTCGGCAGCGGCGACACGTTCTGCAACGGCGCGTCGAAGCCGACCTGGGCGTATTCCTCGTCGAACAGGTTCTGGCCCCACAACTCGACCATCCAGCGGCGGTCGCGGCGGCCGATGGCGATGCGCGCGTTGACCACGGTGAAGGCGCCCTGGTCCTTCTCCGGATCCAGATCGGAGCCGGTGTTGTAGTCGGACATGTACTTGGCGCCGACGTTGAAGCGCGCCACCAGGTCGCTGGCGAAGTTCCAGTCGTAGGTGATCGAAGCCGAGCCCGACCAGTACGGCGCGAAGCTGACCTGGCTGCCCGGCAGCTTGTACAGCGCACCGGCCGGGGCCGTGCCGCCCGGAGCGACGAAGTCGCCGCCCGGACGTTCGTCGCCGTAGCGGGTGTCGGCGTAGGTCAGGCCGCCCTGGATCATCAGGCCCTTCTGCGGCTGCCACAGGATCTCGGTGTCGATACCCTGCGAGATCACTTCCGGAATCGAGCGCACCACGAAGCTGGTGCCGAGGAAGCTGTTGAGCTGGAAGTCCGAATAGGTCTGGTGGAACAAGGTGGCGTTGAGCAGCAGGTTGCCGTCGGCCCAGGTGGTCTTGGCGCCCAGCTCGAAGCTGTTGACGAACTCGCCCGGGAACGAGGTGTCGTCGACCGGACGGATGCCCTGCCCCGCGCTGGACAGGCCATTAGCCGACTGCACGCGATCGAGGTTGAAACCGCCGGCCTTGTAACCGCGCGCGCCCGACACATAGGTCATGACGTGGTCGTTCCAGCGGTAGGCCAGCTTGAGCGTGCCCGACCATTCCTTCTCGTCGCTCTCCTGATGGGTGGCGCGGCCGTTGTGCAGCGGATTGGCCCAGGGCAAGCAGCTGTAACCGATGATGTTGCTGATGATCGCGGCCTGCTGGGCCGGCGGCAGCGAGGCGAACGGCAATCCGCGTCCGGTCAGCGCCGCGGCGATGCGACCCTGCGCGGCCGGGCTGACCTGGCCGTTGGGACCGAAGTACGACGCGCAGCCGGGGCTGCCGTTGGGGTTGCTGTAGCGCGAATCCAGTTCCTTGTTCTCCTGGGTGTAGCGCACGCCCAGGGTGACGTCGAGCGCGTCGGTCGCATGCCAGGTGTTGTTGGTGAAGAAGGCCTTGGTCTTGGCGTTCTGGCGGTACTTGTCGTCGGCGCCGAAGCCGGCGAAGGCGGTGCCGAACGGGCGCCCGGTGGTCTGCGACAGGAAGGTCGCGGCGGTCGGCGACTGCGCCAGGGCCGGGTTGATCAGCGCCAGCAACGCGGTCGACAGGTAAGGCTCGTAGGCGTTGCCGATGCGGTAGGTCTCGTTGCGGTTCAAGTCTTCGTCGGAGAAGAACAGGCCGAACATCCAGTCGATCTTGTCGGTCGAACCGGTCAGGCGGAACTCCTGGCTAAAGGTCTTGAACTCGGTCAGCGACTCGTCTTCGTCGGCGTTGCGGTACAGCAGGTCGGCGCTGCTGAAGTCGAAGTCCAGGCCGTTGATCGCGCGCCATTCGCGCTTGGCGGTGATCGAGGTCAGGGTGGCGTTGTTGAACCAGGGCGTGATCCAGTTGACCTCGGCCGAGACGCCCTTGTCCTTCATGTCCTGCTCGGTGCTGCGGTTGCTGTAGGCGATGCGTGCATACGGGTCGGCGACCGGGGCCACGCCGGAATCCGGCGACAGCGCGTCGATGATCGCGCCGGTGCCGCCTCGCACCGTGGTCACGCCCACGCAGCAGTTCTCTTCGCGGCTGGTGAAGTCGCCGATCAGGTTGATGTCGAGGTTTTCGGTCGGCTCCAGCAGCAACTGCGCGCGCAGGGTGTGGAAGTTCTGGTCGAAGTCTTCCTTTTCCTGGCGCGGGCCGGCGCCGGTGCGCACGTCGACGAAACCGTCGCGCTCGCGCTTGGCGCCATAGATGCGGAACGCGGCGTTGTCGCCGATCGGCGTGTTGAAGGCGCCGGCCAGGCCGAGCGCGCCGTAGTTGCCGATGGTGAACTCGCCCTCGACGCTGGTGTTGTAGTCGGGGCGGCGGGTGATGACGTTGATGACGCCGGCCGAGGTGTTCTTGCCGAACACCGTGCCCTGCGGGCCCTTGAGCACTTCGATGCGCTCGATCTCGCCCAGGTCGCCGAAGCCGACGCCGTTGCGCGGGCGGTAGACGCCGTCGATTACGATGCCCACCGACGATTCCAGGCCGGCGTTGTCGCCGACGGTGCCGATGCCGCGGATGCGCGCGGTGGTCTGGGCCTCGCTCTGGGTGCTGGTCACGGTCAGGCCGGGCACCAGCACCTGCAAGTCCTTGACGTCGCGCACGCCGGTGTCCTGCAGCAGTTGCTGCGGCAGCGCGGTGATCGCGATCGGCACGTCCTGCAGCGCTTCCTCGCGCTTCTGCGCGGTCACGGTGAGGCCGGAGAGCGTGGTCGCCTCTTCCTCGTCCTTCGCGCTCGCGTCCGGCGGCGCCTGCTGCGCGTACAACGGCGCGGCGGTCATCGCCGCAAGCGCCGCGGCTACCGCAAAAGCGAGACGCCGACGTCCATGGTTCCGTGTTCCCTGGCTAGCCGACTTGCGTGCACTCATCGCGACCTCCCCTGACATTGTTAAACCGCCGGCACCTGCCGGCGGAGATCTGGCCCTGCGAATTGACGACCCTGACTACTGCGCGAACCGCGCAGGCACGCCCCCTAGACGCGCCCCCCGTGCGAACTACCACGTCAACGGCGTCGCGATTACGACATACGCCGGATCATTGACGCTGCGCACAAAAGCAAAGATAGCGGAAGCTAGCACGCCCGTCGCCTGCGTCATGCCGCGCAGCAGCAATCGCACGACCGTTCGTCCGAGTCGTGTGGCAGGGGGCGTAACCGTCGCCATGACGCGGGCGGTCGAACGCACGCGCGGCCAGTCGAGCGCGGCGCCGGCTCGCCGATCGGTCCCCGGATCGGTACCGACGAGGTCCCTGGCTGATCGGGCGCTGGCGCCGACGCCGGGGACCGCTCCCGAGCGCAGGCCCGGTCGCGACCGCGCGGCCTAGGTCATCGTCTTGCGCGACGCCAGCGGCGAGGACTTCGTCTTTGCCGTCGGACGCTGGTAGCCGTCGGGATTCATCGACTGCCACCGCCATGCGTCGCGGCACATGGCGTGCAGGTCCAGCCGCGTCCGCCATCCGAGCAGGCGCCGCGCGAGCGAGGGATCCGCATAGACCTCGGCGACGTCGCCACGGCGCCGCGCCACGATCTCATAAGGAATGCTGCAGCCGGACGCGCGTTCGAAGGCATGCACCAGCTCCAGCACGCTGATCCCGCGACCGGTTCCCAGATTGACGGTCAGGTTGCCGTCTCCGCGCACCAGGTAGTCCAGCGCGACCACATGCGCCCGCGCCAGGTCCATGACGTGTATGTAGTCGCGGACTCCGGTGCCGTCCGGGGTCGGATAGTCGTCGCCGAAGATGCTCAGCTTGCCGCGCCGCCCCGCCGCGACCTGGCAGATGTAGGGCATCACGTTGTTGGGGATGCCCGCGGGGTCCTCGCCGATCAAGCCCGAAGGATGCGCGCCCACCGGGTTGAAGTAGCGCAGGTTGGCGGCGCGGAAGCAGCCGTCCGCGTGGCACAGGTCCTCGATCAGCTGCTCCATCACCAGCTTGGTGCGGCCATAGGGGTTGGTCACGCCCAGCCGCGCCTGCTCGTTGATCGGAACGCTCTCCGGATCGCCATACACGGTGGCCGACGAGCTGAACACCAACCGCATCACCCCCGCATCGTGCATGGCGCCGAGCAGGTTGATGGTGCCGCTGATGTTGTTGTCGAAGTAAGCCAGCGGCCGCTCGAACGACTCGCCGACGGCCTTGAGCGCGGCGAAGTGGATCACCGCGTCGAAGCGATGCCGCTTGAACAACCGGGTCACGGCCGACTTGCTGCGCAAATCCAGGCGCTCGCACTCCACCGGCGCGCCGACGATGCGCTGCAGGCGCAGCAGTACGCGCGGCGAGCTGTTGGCGAAATTGTCGGCGATGACGATGCGATGCCCCCGCTCCGCCAACGCGGTACAGGTGTGGCTGCCGATGTAGCCGGCCCCACCGCATACCAAGACGCATTTCGTAGTCTGGCCGGCCATCTGGGTACGCCGCTGCTGCCGTGGTTTCCTGGACAACGCGGAACGCGGCTGCGAGCGTCCAATCCCGCGTCCGTTCGCCCGCTTCACCGCTCCGCTCGTCGTCGGCTGTCCGCGATCGCGCCCGACTGGCGTTAACCCTTAGACCGGATACCGCACCACGGGCTCGAAAGTCGACCGTCAGGGGAGGTCTGCTTGGCAAGTAATGCCACATTGGCCTCGTTGGACGAGGCCCGTATCGCAATCCTAGGCTTGGGCTATGTGGGCCTGCCGCTCGCCGCGGCATTCGGAAAGCGCTTCCCGACCGTCGGATTCGACATCGACGCCGCGCGCGTGGCCGAACTCCAGGCGCATCGGGACCATACCCGCGAGGTCTCGGCGCAGGAGCTGCGCGAGGCGGCGCAGCTGGAGTTCAGCAGCGATCCGTCGTCGCTGGCCGGCTGCAACGTGTTCATCGTGACCGTGCCGACCCCCATCGACGAGTACAAGCGTCCCGACCTGCGCCCGCTCGAGTCGGCCAGCCGCACGGTGGGCCGGGCGATCGGGCGCGGCGGCATCGTGATCTACGAGTCGACGGTGTATCCCGGCGCGACCCAGGAGATCTGCGTGCCGATCGTCGAACGCGAATCGGGCCTGACGTTCAACCAGGACTTCCATGCGGGCTACAGCCCCGAGCGCATCAACCCGGGCGACCCCAACCACCGCCTGGAAACCATCATGAAGGTCACCTCCGGCTCGACCCCGGAGGCCGCCGATCTGGTCGACGCACTGTACGGGCGGATCATCAAGGCCGGCACCCACAAGGCTTCCAGCATCCGCGTGGCCGAGGCGGCCAAGGTCATCGAGAACATCCAGCGCGACGTCAACATCGCCCTGATCAACGAACTGGCCCTGATCTTCCATCGCCTCGATATCGACACCCACGAGGTGCTCGAAGCCGCCGGCACCAAGTGGAATTTCCTGCCGTTCCGTCCGGGCCTGGTCGGCGGCCATTGCATCGGCGTGGATCCCTACTACCTCACCCACAAGGCCCAGCAGATCGGCTACCACCCGGACATGATCCTGGCCGGGCGCCGCATCAACGACGGCATGGGCAGCCATGTCGCGCGCCGGGTGGTGAAGCTGATGCGTCAGCGCAACCAGGACATGACCCAGGCGCGGGTGCTGGTGCTGGGACTGGCGTTCAAGGAGAACTGCCCGGACCTGCGCAACACCAAGGTGGTCGACATCATTCGCGAACTCCACTGCTACAACGCCCGGGTCGACGTGCACGACCCCTGGGTCGACGCCGGGCACGCGCACGAAGAGTACGGCGTGACGCTCGTCGCCGAGCCCGAACCCGGCCGCTACGACGCCGTCGTGCTGGCGGTGGCGCATGCCGAGTTCGTCGCCATGGGCGCGGAGCGGATCCGCGGCCTGGGCGTGCCCGGGGCCGTGCTCTTCGACGTCAAGCGCGCCTTGCCGCGCGCCAGCGTCGACGGCTGCCTGTGAGCGCCATGCGCGTACTGGTCACCGGCGCGGCGGGCTTCATCGGCGCGAAGCTGAGCGAGGTGCTGCTCGCGCGCGGCGACGAAGTGCTCGGCTTCGACGACCTCAACGCCTATTACGACCCTAGCCTGAAACAGGCGCGCCTGGCGCGCCTGCTGCCGCAGCGCAACTTCCGCTTCGTACTCGGTTCGCTCGAGGACCGCGCGGCCGTGGACGACGCCTTCGCCTCGTTCGGGCCGCAGCGGGTCGTGAATCTGGCCGCGCAGGCCGGCGTGCGCTACTCGCTGGAGAACCCGCGCGCCTACGTCGATAGCAATGTGATCGGGTTCCTGAACATCCTGGAAGCCTGCCGCCACCGCGCCGTCGAGCACCTCGTATACGCCTCGTCCAGTTCGGTGTACGGCGCCAATCGCAAGCTTCCGTTTTCGGTCGAGGACAACGTCGACCATCCGGTCAGCATGTACGCCGCGACCAAGAAGGCCAACGAGTTGATGGCGCATACCTACAGCCACCTGTTCGGGCTGCCGACGACGGGGCTGCGCTTCTTCACGGTCTACGGCCCCTGGGGCCGGCCCGACATGGCGCTGTTCGTCTTCACGCGCAAGATTCTCGCCGGCGAACCCATCGAGTTGTTCAATCACGGTCGCCACAGCCGCGACTTCACCTACATCGACGACATCGTCGAGGGCATCGTCCGCACGCTGGACCGCATTCCAACCGCCGATCCGGACTACACCGCGGCGGCGCCCACGCCCGCCACGTCCGGCGCGCCCTACCGGCTTTACAACATCGGCAACCACCAGCCCGTCGAACTGCTGCGCTACATCGAGGTGCTCGAAGGCTGCCTGGGACGAACGTCCGAACGCCGCCTGCTGCCCCTGCAGCCGGGCGACGTGCCCGACACCTGCGCCGACGTGACGGCGCTGCGCCGGGATGTCGGCTACTCGCCGTCGACCTCGGTGGAAGTCGGGGTTGCGCGCTTCGTCGACTGGTACCGCGACTACTACGGGGCTTGAAGGAACGGGCTTCCGATACCGCTGGATCTGGCCGGGCGCATCAGTGCTCGGCGTTGTTCAAGAGGGGTCAATCGGAGAATCGCCATGCGCGTTGCAGCCGCCCTTTGGGCCTTGTGTCTGCCCCTAATGCTTGCCGGTTGCGTCAGTTCCGGCAACCTCGCGTCGGGCGCCCCGCCGGCCGCCGCCCCGGTCGCGGACGAATACCAGATCGGCGTCGACGATCGCGTCCAGGTTTCGGTGTGGCGCAATCCCGAGCTGAGCATCGTGACGCCGGTCCGCCCCGACGGCATGATCTCGGTTCCGCTGGTCGGCGATGTCATGGCCGGCGGCCGAACGCCGGACGCCGTGGCCAAGGAGCTGCAAGGCAAGCTCGCGACCTATGTGATCGAGCCTCAGGTGACGGTAATCATCACCGAACTGCGCAGCCACGAGTATCTGTCGCGGGTTCGGGTCACCGGCGCGGTGCGCACGCCGATTTCGATTCCCTTTCGCCAGGGCATGACCGTGCTGGACGCGGTCCTCGCCGCCGGCGGCGTCACCGAGTTCGCCGCGGCCGACCGCTCCAGCCTGCACCGCAAGAGCGGCGACGGCGCGCAGGCCTATGGGGTGCAGCTCGACCACATCCTCAACGCCGGCGATCTGAGCACCAACTATAAGGTCGCCCCCGGCGACGTGATCACGGTACCGGAGCGCGTTCTGTGAACAATCCGTACGGGCAACCGCTGTTGCCGGGCTCCTCGTCGGAACGCCTGCCGACGCTGACCATGCTGTCGGTCGCGCGCAGGGAATTCCGGCGCTACCTGCTGCCGCTGGCCACCATCTTCGCCGCCATAGCGCTGCTGTTCCTGGCCTGGGGCCTGGTCAATCCGTCCACGTACAAGTCGTCGGCGATGGTGCTGGTCCAGGACAACACGCCGATCGCGCCGCTGATGCAGGGGCGCACCACCGCCCCCAACGAGGTCGCCCGCGCCGTGATCTCGCGCGAGGTGCTGTTCGGCAGCCGGGTCATGGCGGACGTGCTCAAGGCAGGCGGCTGGCTGGAGTCGAATCCCAGCCCCTTGCGCAAGCAGGAGCTGATCAACTCCATCATCAACAGCACCGACATCGCGGTCACCGACCGCGCCCAGACGCGCTCGACAGATCCCAAGCTCAGCCTGGTGAAGATCACCTATTCGGACTCCGATCCCAAGCGCGCCTATGCCGTGACCAAGCGATTCTCGGAGGCGCTGATCGAGCAGGTGCTGGACTCTCGGGCGCGCGCGAGCCGCTCCGCGTACCAGTTCATCGACGCGCAAGTGGACAACTACCAGCGCGCGTTCTCCGAGGCCGACCGCAAACTGCGCGAGTACCGCAGCGCGAACCCGGACGCGATGCCTGGCGTCGACACCGACGTTTCCGCACGCATCGCCGAGTTGCGCCGCGCCGCCGACAACGCCGCCATGGACCTGGCCGACGTCGGTGCGCAGGAGCGCCAAGTGATAGGCCAGCTCTCGCGCGAAAGCCAGCTCAACACCATCTCCCGCTCCACCCGGACCAACGTCCAGCTCGCCACCCTGCAGGCGGAGCAGGACCGTCTGATGCTGAGCTATACCGCCCAGCACCCGGACGTGGTGCGGGTCCGCAACCAGATCCGCGAGCTGCAGAGCAACCCCTCGGCGAACTCCGGCGGCGCCGCGGTGTTGCCCGGCGATACCGGCTCGATGAACCCGGTCTATCAGCAGCTGCGCGCCCAGCTGGCGGAAGTCCGCCGACAGGGCGCGGCCTCGGCCTCGCGGCTGGCCACCGCGCAAGCGCTGTTGCGCGAGGAGCTGGAACGCAGCCGCAGGATCATCGGCGACGAAGGCACCGTCACCGCCCTGACCCGTGTGCACGACATCAATAAGGAAATGTTCGACGACCTGCTCAAGCGACGCGAGAACGCGCGCGTTTCCATGAGCCTGGACGCCGACGGCCGCAGTCTGGGTTTCCAGATCCTCGAACCCGCTTCGATTCCTCTGCAGTCCACGGGCTTGCGCCTGATGCATTTCGCCGTGGCCGGCCTGCTGCTGGCGATCGTGATCCCGCTGGTGATGCTGTCGATGCTGGTCAAGCACGACCCGCGCGTACGCACGCCGCTGCAGATCGAACGCGATGCGGGCCTGCCGGTGCTCGGGGTCATTCCGCTGCACCTGACTTACGACCAGACCGCACAGCACGCCAAACGGATGAAGATCGGATCGATCCTGTTCGCGCTCGTGCCCCTGATCTACGGTGTCGTGTTCGTCCTGAAAATGACGGATGTCCTATGAACGACTTCAATCGCCACGCGGTGGACGCATCGGCCCATATGACCGACATCGGACCTGGAAAAAGAAGTGTCGTGCGCCGCGACGGCGGCACGGCGCTGACGCCCGAGCAGTTGGTCGAGCGCTCGATCATCCCCTTCGCCGACGGCGCCAACCGGCAACTGGTCAACGCCTTCCGCGAGCTGCGCACGCGCCTGCTGGCGACGGCGACGGACAACTTCATCACCCTGGTCGCGCCGGTCGGCCCGGCCTGCGGCGGTAGCTTCGTGGCCCGCAACCTCGCGCTCACCATCACTCTCGACCAGGAGCGCAGCGCTCTGCTGATCGACTGCAACCTGCTGCATCCGGTCCAGCACGCCGTGATGAAGATCAACGACAACCGCGGCAGCCTCATCAAGTATCTGGAGGACCTGGACGCCGACGTGGACGACATGATCTACAGCACCGTCATCCCGCGCCTGAAGCTGATTCCGGCGGGGCGCTCGGCCCATAGCGAAATGGAGACCGAATACTTCTCCTCGTTCCGCATGCGCCTGTTGCTGGATTCGCTGCGCAGCAGCTACTCCGATCGCTACATCGTCCTGGACAGCCCGCCGACGCTGGGAGCGCCCGATGCGCGCATCCTGTCGGAACTGGCCGACGTGGTAGTGCTGGTCGCGGGATACGGCCGCAACACCGCCGCCGAGATCGCCGCGGCCGCCGCCAACTTCGACCCGGCCAAGTTCGCCGGCGTGATCTTCAATGAGAGCGCCTGACCACCGCGCTGCGTGCATCGCCCCGCCGCGGACGCGCGCGCGACGGACCCGGCTGCATCTGGCGATATTGGCGGCAGCGGCGTTGGCCGGCAGCGCGCACGCCGCGCGACTCAACTACCGTATAGAAGTCGAAGCGCTGCACAGCGACAACATCAACCAAAGCGAGGACAACCAGGCCGAGGACACGGTCCTGGTCCCGCGCATCAAGTTCGACCTCAAGGAGGAAGGCGCCACGGTCGAGCTGCAGGCGCGCGGCGAGTTCGAGCGCCGCCGCTACTTCGGCAACCAGTTCGACGACGAGAGCCGCAGCGAATTCGCCGGTCAGCTCAACTGGTCGCTGCTGCCGCAGCGGATGAACCTGGTGGTCGAGGACTACCTGAGCGAGGAGCCGATCAATTTCCGCGGCGGACGCTATCCGGGCAACCTGCAGCGGGTGAACATCCTGCTCGGCGGGCCCAGCTTCTTCGCCCGGATGGGCGATGCGACCCGCTTCCAGTTGGACCTGCGAGGGGTCAGCACGCATGCCGAAGTGGCGCCCGATTTCGACGGCGAGCGCTATAGCGCGGCCGCCTCCCTGCAACGAGACCTGAGCCCCACATCGAAGGGCTCGCTCAACCTGACCTCCATGAAAGCGAGATTCGACGATGCCCCGACCGCCGTCGACTACACGCGCACCGACGCTTTCGTCCGCTATGAGGGCAGGCTGCGCAAGGTCGAGTACGAGCTGGATCTGGGCCATTCGCGCCTCAATCGCGACAGCGGCGACGACCCCACCACGACGATCGCGCGGGCGACGGTGCAGTGGCAATCCGACTCGCGCAACCGCTTCCGTCTACGCGCCCGTCATCAGTTCGCCGACCAGGTCCAGGACCTGGTGGTGCGGCTGCGCGACCCCGACGAAAGCCTGGTGCCGGATCTGGTGGATTCGTCCTCCTCGCTGGTGTCGTCCGGCGTGTACCGGCAGCGCGACGTCGAGCTCGACTACCGCCATCGGGGCGAACGCGTCGGCTTGCGCGTGCGCCCGCTGTACCGGGAACTGCGCTACATCGACCGCGGCGATGCCGATCGCCGCGAGCGCGGCGCGTTCTTCGAAGTCGACTACCGGCTGCGCCCCTTGGTCAGCCTGTTCTTCACCGGCTCGGTGCGCAACCGCGAGTTCCTGAGCCGCAACGAGGAAGATCGCGATCGCGTGTACAGCCTGGGCGTCAACTATCAGCTGACGCGGCACTGGGGTTGGCGCGCCGAAGCGGTTCGGAACCAGCGCAAATCCAACGTCGCCGATCAGGAGTACACGGAGAACGCCGTGTTCCTGACGCTGTGGTGGCAGCGCTGACGGAGGGCTTCGGAGCATGCTCGAGCTTCTGTTCTGGGCTTCGGTCGGGTTGCTGGCCTACGTCTACGCGGGCTACCCGGTCCTGGCGATCGCGATCGCGCGCGTCCGGCCGCGCGCGACGCGCAAGCAGCCCATTACCCCGTCCGTCACCGTGATCATCACGGCCTACAACGAAGAGAAGGACATCGAGCTCAAGGTCCGCAACGTGCTGGCCCTGGATTACCCGCAAGGGCGGATCGACGTCATCGTGGCCTCGGACGCCTCCAGCGATGGCACCGACGACATCGTGCGCGGCCTCGGCATCGCCGGGGTCCGCCTGCTGCGCGTGGAGGGGCGCCAGGGCAAAACGGCCTGCCAGAACGCGGCGGCGGCCGCCGCCTCCGGCGATATCCTGCTGTTCACCGACGCCACCACCCGGATCGCAACGGACGCCCTGCGCGCGATGACGCGCAACTTCCATGACCCCGCGGTGGGCTGCGTCGCCGGCCGCCTCAGCTATGTCGCGCAAGGCGACGATGCCACCGGTCGCGGCGGCACCTCCTACTGGAACTACGAAATCATGCTGCGCATGGCTGAGAGCGACATCGGTTCGCTGATCGGCGTCTCCGGTTGCCTGTATGCGGTCCGCCGCAGCGCCTATCGCGACATCGCCCCGGAGCTGATCAGCGACTTCGTGGTCGCGATGCTGGTGCGCGAGCAAGGCTTGCGCACCGTGCTCGAACCCGACGCGATGTGCTACGAAACCGCCCTGGACCACCCCGATCGCGAACTGGCCATGCGCGTGCGCGTCGGCATGCGCAGCCTCTCGGCCTTGGCGAGCCAGAAGCGCTTTCTCAACCCGTTCAGGTTCGGCGCGTTCGCCTGGCAGCTGTGGTCGCACAAGCTGCTCCGGTACCTGTCGCCGGTGTTCTGGATGCTCGCCCTGCTCGCCAACGCGGCGCTCGCGCTGCAGGGACGCTACGCATGGCTGTTGGCCTTGCAGTTCGCGTTGCTGTCGGCGGGTCTGCTCGGATTCGCGTCGCCGCGCCTGCCCGGCAAATCGCGCCTGCTCGCCAAACCCTACTACTTCCTGCTGACCAACCTGGCCTCCGCCGTCAGCCTGTTCCGGTTCCTGCGCGGCGAACGCATCGTGACCTGGACGCCGCAACGCTGAGCGCACGCGTCGCGTCCCTCGGCCGTCGCCCCGCTACTGGCCGTCGACGGCGCCACGCGACGTTGTTTTTCATGAACCGGAGCCAGGTAAATCGACCATGCAGTCGCAGGCAAGCCATGTCTATGCCAGCTCCGAAGACGCCACGGCGGCGATCGCGCGCGACTCAGCCTATGCGGAGCTTGCGGCGACCACGCAACAGCCATTGCAACGGGTCGTGTATGTGGTCTCGCAGTTTCCGAGCTGGTCGGAGACCTTCATCGTTCGCGAAATCGCCACCCTGATCGAGGTTGGGGTCGACGTACGCATCCTTTCCCTGAAACGTTCCGGCGAAACCATGGTTCAGGCCGACGCCGCGACCTTGCTGGATCGCGTGCGCCAGCCGCTCGGTCCGCTGCCGACCCTGTGGAACAGCCTGCGCGTGCTAGTCACGCACCCCGTGCGTATCGGCGGCGCCGTCGCCACCGTGGTCGCGGACACCTGGCGCACGCCCGCGGTCCTGGCCAAATCGCTGGCGACCCTGGTCAGGAGCCTGAGCCAGATTCCGTGGCTGCAGGCCTTCGACCCGCAATTCATCCACGCCCATTGGTCCACCTATCCGACCACCGCGGCCTGGGCGCTGGCGCGCGCCATGCGGCGTCCATTCGGCTTCACGTGCCATGCGCACGACGTCTTCAGGAACCATCATCTGCTTCCGCGCAAGATCGCCGATGCGGCGCTGGCGGTCACGATTTCGCGCCACAACGTCGGCTGGCTCGATCGCAACATCTCCGCGCTGGCGCCGCGCAAACTGAAGGTCGTGCATTGCGGCGTCGATCTGCGGCAGATCTCCGCGAGGACCCGCGAGCCGTCCGGCAACAGAATCCTGGGCGTCGGCCGCCTGTCTCCGGAGAAGGGCTTCCACACGCTGATCGAGGCCCTGGCGATCCTGCGCGACGCAGGCACGCCGTTCCTGTGCACCCTGGTCGGCGAAGGTCCGGCGCGTCAGGAACTGCGGCGCCTGATCGATCGCCACGAGCTGCGGCGGTATGTGGAGTTGGCCGGAGCGCAGCCGCAGGAATATGTGCGCGCGGCATTGGAACAGTCCACGGTATTCGCCCTGCCCTGCCAGATCGCCGCCAACGGCAGCCGCGACGGCATTCCGGTGGCTCTGATGGAAGCGATGGCCGCGGGCTGCCCGGTCGTCAGCTGCCCGGTATCCGGCGTGCCGGAGCTGATCGGCAACGAAGTGCATGGGCTGCTGGCGGCCGAGCGCAACGCCGTTTCGCTGGCGCAGGCGCTGCAGCGCTTGCTGGACGACGCGCCGCTGCGCAAACGACTGGCGATCGCCGCACGTCAGCGTATCGAGTTGGAATTCGATGCCCGCAAGGAAGCGCTCAAGCTGCATGATCTGATGACGAGGGCCGTCAACCATGCGGCGTGAACGGCTCCTGGTGGTGATCGACGGCATGGAGGTGGGCGGCAGCCAGCGCCAGGTTCAGCATCTGCTGACGGGCCTGGACCGGCGCCGATGGGCGCCTGAGCTGGCCTTCTTCCGCTGCGATTCCTTCCTGGCCGACGCGATCCGTCGCGACGGCGTGCCGGTGCACTACCTGCCTAAGCGTCGCCGGATCGACCCGGCGTTCCTGCTGGCTTACGCGCGCCTGCTGCGCGAGCGCGACTACGCCATCGTGCACGCTTTTTCCCTGACCGCCGAATGGGCGACGGTCCTGGCCCGTGCGCTGTCGCGGCGCCGGCCGGCGCTGGTCGCCTCCGAGCGCAGTTTCGCGCTCGATCGGCCGGCCTGGTTCTGGTGGCTCAAGCGCTACGTCCTGGGCCGCAGCGCCGCCGTCATCGCCAACTCGAACGCGGGCGCGCGCGCCACCGCCCAGCGCACCCGCGCGCCCGCGGCGAAATTCGTGACCGTCGCCAATGGCGTCGGCGTGCCAGCAGGCCTCTGCGACGAGGAGCGCAGTCGGATCCGACGCGCGCTAGGGGTACCGGACGGGCGCGCGTTCGGCTTGTTCGTCGGCCGGTTGGTATCGGTCAAAAACCTGCCCTGCCTGATCCGCGCGCTGGCGACGATGCCGCCCGGCGCGCGCCCCTGGATCGCGCTGGCCGGCGACGGGCCGCTGCGAACCGTCATCGAACGGCTCGCGACGGACCAGGGCGTGGCGGCGGATCTGGCCTTCCTGGGCGAGCGCTCGGATGCGACGGAACTGATGCAGGCCGCCGATTTCCTGGTGCTGCCTTCCCACTTCGAAGGCCTCTCGAACGCGCTGCTGGAGAGCATGGCCGCCGGCTGCGCGGTGATCGCCTCCGCCGTGGGGGGCAACCTCGAACTGATCGACGACCAGCGCAACGGCCTGCTGTTCCGTCCCGACGACGCCGACGCTTTGGCCGCCGCGATGTCGCGCATGGCCGACCCGCTGCTGCGCTCACGGCTCGCGCAGGCGGCCTTGCGACACGTGATCGAGCACCACAGCCAGCAAGCGCTGGGCGCCGCGACCTCGGCCGTTTACGAACGCTGCCTGCCACCGCAGGATGTCAAAGCCAGCGGCGCGCCAACGCGTCCCGCGCGCGGAGAGGCGAAATGAATACCGAATCCGCATGCACGGCAGCCGGGGCCGACAGCGTCGGCGGGACGGGTTGAGCCGATGCGCCTGCTCTATGCCATTCCTATCGTGCTGCTGCCGAACACGGCGCACCTGCCGCCGGATGTCAGCGTCGGCACGTCGGTCGCCCTGCTGGTGATCGCGATGCTGATGGGCGGGCGCGAGCCGGCCTATCTGATGCGTCCGGCCTATCTGGTTCCGCCCTTGCTGGCCCTGTTCCTGGCCATGCTGATCGGTTTCATCGCCGCCCACTGGCACGACCTGGCCAATGCGGAAAAGGACCTGCGCGAAGCCAAGGTCGCCGTCCTGTACCCCTTGCTGTACCTCGCCTACCGCAAGTGCGGCCTGGACATGCGACAGACCCGGCAGTTGATCCTGCTGGTGCTGCTGGTCGCGGTGGGCGCGGGACTGGAAGCGGTGCTGCAGGGGCTGTCGTTCAACCTGGGCGAGTTTTCCGAAACCCAGCGCGCCACCGGCCCCTTCGGCCAGATCAAGATGGCCAACCGCGCCGGCGTGTTCTTCGCCATGTTTCTGCCGATGCTGTTCGCGCCGGTCCTGCAGTATCGGCAGCGCCGGTGGGTACGCTGGGCGGCGTTCGCGGGCGCCGCCATCCTGGCCATGGCGATCCTGCTGACGTATTCGCGCCAGTCCTACCTGATCGGCCTGTTCTCGATCATGATCCTGCTGGTATCGCGCAGCATCCCCGCCGCGATGCTCGCCGGCCTGCTGATCGTGGCGACCTCGGCGACCTTATTGCCCAGGAGCGTCGTCGACCGCGTCCAGCAAACCCAGCAGGTCTCCGGCACCGGCTCGGTGACGCTCGATGTCAGCACCACCAGCCGCTTCTCGATCTGGAACGGCACCATCGACATGTTGCGCGACCATCCCGCCGGTGTGGGCCTGGGGCGCTTCAGCGAGCATATCGGCGACTACACCAACTACGCCGGCAAGGATGCGCACAACGGTTTTCTGCTGACGCTGGCCGAGTGCGGTCCGCTCGGCCTGTTGGCGCTGCTGTGGGTGTTCTGGCGGCTATGGCGGCTGGCGGCTTCGTTGCGCCGTTCCGCCGCGGCCGTGGCGCCGTCGCAACCACGCACGCTGGAGCTGGGATTCACGTTCGCGGTGATCTCGATGGCGCTGGGCAACCTGTACGGCAGCCCCTTCTTCGACAGCGTCGTCATGGCCAACTTCTGGATCCTGTGCGGCCTGATGGAACGCTACGGAATCATGAAGGCGCAGGCCGGCCAGATCCCCGCGGCCACTGGCGGGCCCGAGCCGGCGCCCATTCCCGCCGGCCAACGCTTCCCGCTCGCGGCGCGGGCGCTGCCGCGACTGGCTGCAACGGCGAGGTCCCGGCGTTCGTTCCGTTGAGGTTCGGACGCGGACCAGGGGGAACAGCATCAGCATCTGCCGCCGCCAACTCTGCCGCACCCGCACGCATCGGCGAACGCCGCGACTGGCATTGGCGGCGTTCGCGCTCGCCTCCCTGACCGCATGCGCGGACGAAACCGAACCCGTATCGGAACTGTGTCCCTCGGGCCGCCGCGACGGTTCCGATATCCCGATCGCGACGACGTCGGCGGGCGGAACGACCTACTACGTCCGCACCGACGGCGGCGATGCGGCCCAATGCAACGGTCGCGCCGATGCCGCCTATTCCGGCGCCGCCAACGCCGACTGCGCCTGGAACGATCCGGCCATCGCCCTGCCGGCCTCCGGCCCCGCGCGCATCGCCGGCGGCGACACCCTGCTGATCGGCGCCGGCAGCTACCGGATCGGCGACGGCGGGCCTATGCAGCCCATCCCCAGCGGACCCAGCCGCGCCCAGCCGACACGGGTGCTGGGCCGGTCCGGCGCGACGCCGACACTGATCGGCGTCGCGGGCGCGCATCGCGTGCTCAACCTGGACGGCAGTTCCAACCTGGAAATCGGCCACCTCGAAATCACCGACGGCAGCGATTGCGTGTACCGCCACTCCGACCCCGCCGCGGCCTGCACCGACGCCATGCCCTGGGCGCGCGTCGGGTTGTACGCGCGCGCCTCTCACAACGTCTGGCTGCACGACCTCGACATCCATGGGCTGGCGGCGCGCGGCATCAATGCCGGCGGCCTGCGCGACTGGACGCTCGAACGCGTCAAGCTCAACCGCAACGGCAGCGCGGGCTGGGACGGCAACATCGGCGAGGGCGGCTCCAACGCCGGCAGGATCGTCCTCCGCGACGTCGAGATCGCCTGGAACGGCTGCGGCGAACGCGTGGCCAGCGGCGCGCCCTGGGCCTGCTGGGCGCAGCAAGGCGGCGGCTACGGCGACGGCCTGGGCACCACCGACACCGGCGGGCAATGGCTGATCGAAGACGCCTACGTCCACCACAACACCTCCGACGGACTCGATCTGCGCTACATGGACGGCGCCGACGCGACGCGGGTGACCCTGCGTCGCATCCATGCCATGGCCAATGCGGGCAATCAGGTCAAGGTGAAGGGCAACGCCCTGATCGAGAACTCGGTGCTGGTCGGCCATTGCAGCTACTTCAAGCACAAGTTCTTCATGACCGAGCAGGACCTGTGCCGCGCCGATGGCAGCACCCTGCAACTGGTGACGACCGGTCACGACACCGTCGTCGTGCGCCACAACACCCTGATCGGCGAAGGCGCGGTGCAGATCGGCCGCAGCGAGGGCAATCCGACGGACCGCATCGCGATCACGAACAATCTGGCGATCGGAGCGCCCTACTACCTGCAGCCCGACCAATTGAGCGGGTTCAGCGGCGGCAGGAGCTGGTCCATCACCCGCTACACCGGCAACCTCGGCTGGCACCTGCGCGATTGCCCCGGCGACACGATCTGCGACCGCAACCCCCGCCTCACCAATATGAGCCTGAGCGCCTTCGATGCCGTGCCGCTGGCCGGCAGCCCCGCGCGCGGCCAGGCCGGCGCGGTGACCTGCGCCCAGGCGCCGACCCATTAGCGCGACGGAATCCAGCATGGGCCTGACCGACAAGATCTACGCTCGTCTCCCGGCACGCGGCCAGGACATCGCCGCATCGGCGTTCGGCCTGTATCGCCATTGGTTGCGCGCGGGCCCCGGCTACGCCGAATTGCTGCGCGGATACCGCGATCGCGACGCCTGGCCGCTGGACAGGTTCGCCGCCTACCAGGCGGAGCAACTGAAGACCCTGCTGGGCCATGCCGCCGACCACATTCCCTACTACCGACGGACCTGGAGCGAGCAGGAAAAGGCGGCGGCGCGCGCGGGCCGCCTGGCGGAGCTGCCGCTGCTGGCCAAGGATCCGATCCGCCGCGATCCGCAGGACTTCGCCCGCGACGATGCTCGCCCGCTGCTGCGCTACCGCTTTCTCACCAGCGGCTCGACGGGCACGCCGGTGCAGACGCTGTGGACGGTCAGGGAAGCACGCGACGCCAGGGCGCTGCGCGAGGCGCGATCCGCGAACTGGGCCGGCGCGTCCTTCAACGAGGGCCGCGCGACCTTCTCCGGACGCATCGTGGTGCCCGACGCGAACAGCGAGGGACCTTTCCATCGCTACAACCGGGTGGAGAACCAGATTTACTTCTCGGCCTTCCATTTGAACCGCGCGAATGCCGACCAATACGTGGCGGCGCTGTGGCGCCACAAGACCCAGTGGCTCACCGGCTACGCCGTGTCCTACTACCTGCTCGCGCGCCACATCCTGGACCGAAAGCTCAGCGTCCCCGCGTTGAAAGCCGTGATAACGACCAGCGAAAAGCTCACGCCGGACATGCGCGCGGTCATGGAGCGGGCCTACCGATGCCGGGTGTTCGAGGAGTACGGCACCGTCGAGAACGCCGTGTTCGCCAGCGAATGCGCGCACCAGCGCCTGCACCTGAGCCCGGATGCGGGCGTGCTCGAGATCCTGCGCCCCGACGGCAGCGCCTGCGATCCGGGCGAGGCCGGAGAAGTCGTGGCCACCGGCTTCGTGCGCCGCTACCAGCCCTTCATCCGCTATCGCGTCGGCGATGTCGCGGCCTGGGACCCGGACCCCTGCGCCTGCGGACGCCAGATGCCGGTGCTGAGGGAAGTGCTGGGACGGACAGAGGACGTGGTGGTCGGCCCGGACGGGCGCCAGATGGTCCGCTTCCACGGCATCTTCGTCGGCCAGGACCACGTCGTCGAAGGACAGGTCATCCAGGAAGCGCTGGACCGCATCCGCGTGAAGGTCGTTCCGGCCGCAGGCTTCGACCAAGCCGATGCCGACGACATAGAGCGGCGCGTGCGCCAGCGCCTGGGAAACGTCAGCGTGATCGTCGAACCCGTCGAATCGATACCGCGATCGGCGAACGGCAAGTTCAAGGCCGTGGTTTCGCAGCTCAAGGCGAACGAGCGATGAGCGACAGCGCGCCCCCATCCAAGCAGGCGACGGGGACGGAAGACGCGCCCCCGCAACGCGCGCAGCCGCCAGCGCGAATCAGCTACGCGCAGTATCGATTTCTGGTGCTGTCCGATCTGTACCGGATCACCGGCCACGCCAAGCCGAGCGCGTTGCTGCGCTACCTCTTCCACGGCGAGTCCTACCGATACAATTTCTGGATGCGCACCTGCGCGTACGCGAAGGGCCATCCCTGGCTCAGGTACACGCTGTATCCGTTCGCGCGCCTCGTGCTCGGGCACCTGGTCTACAAGCTGGGAATTTCCATCCCGTCGGGCACCGCCATCGGCAGCGGCTTCTACATCGGTCACTTCGGCGGCATCGTCGTGAGCCAGAAGGCCACGATCGGCCGCAATTGCAACATCTCCCAAGGCGTGACCATCGGACGCGCGAACCGCGGCCGCCATCGCGGCTATCCGGTCCTGGGCGACAACATCTACATCGGTCCCGGCGCGGTGATCGCCGGCAGCGTGCGCATCGGCAACAACGTGGCGATCGGCGCCAACTGCGTGGTCACGATGGATATCCCCGACGACTCGGTCGTGGTCGGCGTACCTGGCCGGATCATTTCCCGGGAAGGCTCGGCCGGCTACGTCAATCGGACCGATTACGACGGCAAGCTCGGCTAAGCGCCCCCCCTTTCCGCCGCCCAAGACCGCCCTCGCCGACCTCGGCCGCGCCCGCATCGGCGCCGCGTCATTCGAGCCGTCCCACGCGCCCGCATGGGTCCTCGCTTAGAGCACGAACGTTCGTCGAGACGTCGCATTCAGTCTGCTGTCTCACCGAAAAATGCGACGCAACCGCTTTCAACGCAGTCAGATTAGTCGCTGCGGGGTGAAGACGCGTCGGGATCTTGGCACGCTCTATTCCGGGTCTATCGGTACCGGCATCTCGGCAACCCCGCCATCACGCGCTTAAGTCCGCGCCAGCCGGACACAGCCGTGAGTGGCCGCGGATTGGGCCTCAAACACCCTGTTCAGCATTTATATCCCCGAACCCCAGCTGAATATGACCAGCTGCGTCAGGTTCTGCGTCACAAAAGACACTCTTGGTCGACTTGTGACGCGTGACGATCATGTGAACTGTGACGGACAGCACAAAACATGTCCTCCCCCATCCCTAGAGTCCGCCCCCGGCCACAAAGGAGGTGCCACCACATCGCCATCCCGAACCCTACGGAGTAGCAAGTCTAAATGTCCCTATCGACCCTTCGCAGCCGCAAGCTGCCCAGAGCCCTACTTTCTTCGCTCCTGCTTCCGTCCCTTGGCCTCGCCGCTTTCGGCACCGCCCAAGCCGCAACCTTCTACGTCCGCACCGATGGTGGCGATGCCGCCCAGTGCACCGGCCGCGCCGACGCGGCTTATCCCGGCAGCGGAACCGCCCAGGCCTGCGCCTGGAAGAACCCCAACATCGCCATGCCCTCCTCCGGTAGCGCGCGCATCGCAGGTGGCGACACCCTGCTGATCGGCGCCGGCACCTTCCAGATCGGCAGCGGCGGCTACATGCAGAAGATCCCGAGCGGCCCGAACGCGTCCACGCGCACGCGCATCCTCGGCAAGCCCGGCACCAAGCTGGTCGGCGTCGCCGGCACCCATCGCGTGCTCAACCTCGACGGCAGCTCCAACGTCGAAGTCGGCAACCTCGAAATCACCGACAACAGCGACTGCGTCTACAACCACTCCAACGCCGCGGCCGCCTGCACCAGCGCGATGGCCTGGGCCCGCGTGGGCGTGTACGCCACCGCTTCCAACAACGTGTGGATGCACGACGTGAACGTGCACGGCATGGCGGCGCGCGGCTTCAACGCCGGCGGCCTGTCCAACTGGACGCTCGAACGCGTCAAGATGAACAAGAACGGCAGCGCCGGCTGGGACGGCAACGTCGGCACCGGTTCGAATTCGGGCCAGATGATCCTGCGCGACATCGAGATCGGCTGGAACGGCTGCGGCGAGCGCGTCGCGACCGGCGAACCCTGGGCCTGCTGGGCGCAGACCACCGGCGGTTACGGCGACGGTTTCGGCACCGTCGACACCGGCGGCCAGTGGCTGATCGAAGACGCCTTCATCCATCACAACACCTCCGACGGCCTCGACCTTCGTTACATGGACGGCGCCGACGCGACCACCGTGACCCTGCGCCGCATCTACTCGGTCGCCAACGCCGGCAACCAGGTCAAGATCAAGGGCAACTCGCTGATCGAGAACTCGGTCCTGGTGGGCAACTGCACCTACTTCCGCGACAAGGACTTCATGGCCTCGGGCGACCTGTGCCGCGCCTACGGCAGCACCCTGCTGCTGATCCTGACCGGCAACGACACCGCGACCGTGCGCCACAACACCATCGCCGGCGAAGGCGATGCGCAGATCGCCTACGGCGAAGGCGCGTCCAGCGACAAGGTCAACATCCAGAACAACCTGGTGATCGGCTTCCCGTACTACGCCAACACCGCCACCGCGACGCTGTTCAGCGGCGGCAGCGCCCCCGCCGCCAAATCCTTCTCGGGCAACATGGCCTGGAAGGTGCGCAGTTGCCAGACCGGAACCACCTGCACCCAGGACCCGAAGCTGACCAATATGACCCTGGCCGCCTTCGATGCCGAACCGCTCGCCGGCAGCCCGGTGACCGACAAGGCCCCGATGGTCAGCGGCGTGTCCACCGACTTCCTGCTGCAACCGCGTCCCTCGGGCGCCGCCAACGACGTGGGCGCCTACGAGGTCCAGGCCGGTGGCACTCCGCCGCCGCAGCCGCCGACTCCGACCTGCACCCGCGCAGCGCCGACCGTGAGCCTGAGCGGTCCGACCGCCGCCGTCGCCGCCGGCACGGAGAACAAGTACACGCTGAGTCTGAAGAACAACGACAGCAGCGCCTGCGCCAACACGTCGTTCGCCATCGCCCGCACCGTTCCGAGCGGCTGGACCGGCGAGTTGTCGTCGACCGCGATCACGCTGGCTCCGGGCGCCAGCGGCGCGGCAACCCTAAGCGTGATGTCTAACCTCACCGCCAGCGCCGGCAGCTACGGCATCGGCGCGGGCGTCAGCAGCAACGTCGGCGCCACCCACACCGGCAACGCCTCGATCACCTACAGCGTGGCCGCGGCCGTCGTCGGCCTGACCGAAACCGTGAGCACGAGCAAGGCCAGCTACAAAGCCGGTGAAGTCGTGTCCATCACCGCCCGTGTCCTCAAGAACGGCGTGGCGGTCTCGGGTGCCAACGTCGCGTTCGATGCGCTGAAGCCTAACGGCGTCAACCACGTGCTGCTGAGCGCCACCACCGACGCCAGCGGCTATGCGCGCGTGTCCTTCACCTCCGGCACGGGGCCCAGCTCGATCGGCACCTACAAGCTGTCGGCGGTGGCCACCTCCGGCGGCCTGAGCAAGACGGCGACCACGACCTTCGCGGTCGCCAAGTAAGCCTACGCAGCGTCGTAAGCAAGAGCCCCGGACGTCCTCCGGGGCTCTTTTTTTGCGAGACGGCAAGAACGTCGCGGGGACGCTCGCAGCCCAAGCGGGTGCGGACCTCAACGAGACGCGGGCGCCTCGCGATGATCGCGCCAGCGGTAGTACGCCAAGCCCACCCACTCGTGCAGGGCCAGCTCGGTGTTGGCGAGCGCGCTGGTTCGCGGCACCAGCGCCCACGGCAGGCGCGACGGCAGCCGGCGCGCGTCCGTGCCCAGCGGACACACCTCGAAGCCGGCACCGGCGAATGCCGCGCGCGCGCGCGGCATGTGGATCAGCGAGGTCACCAGCACGATACGCGCAGGCAGCGGCGGCGACATCCGCGCGGCGTGGCGCGCGTTGCTCCAGGTGTCGTCGGATTGGGCTTCCAAGCGCAGGGCCGCCGCCGGCACGCCCTGCATACGCGCGTACGCCGCCATCAGTTCCGCCACGGCCACCCCTCCGCGCCCGCCGCCCACCAGCACCAGTTGCCGTCCTTCGCGCGCGCGCCACCAGGCCACCGCGCGGTCCATGCGTCGCCGCGACGCCAGGTTGAGTACCGCGAAATCGGTATCGCTGCGCGGGCGCCCGTCGCTGCCACCGCCGAGCACGACGGCGATCGCCGGCGGCGCATCGCGGCAGGCGATCGGCTCGGCGAGCGTTCGCTGCAGCGGCTTTCCGAGCAAATTGGCCGCCAGCGGCGTCATCGCCGCGAGCGCGACGGCCGCCAGCGCGACGCTCGCGACCAGGGGCCAGCGCAGACGCTGGCGACACAACCAGGCCCAGGGCAGCGCCGCCCCCGCCAGCAACAGCCATGCGAGCGGGGATAGCAGCCAGGCCGCCACGTCAACGCGACCGCGACCGCGACATCAAGGCCATCGTCATTCCACGCAGCTTCCGATCCAAGGCCAGAACCGGAATGGCATACAGCAGCACGAACAGCAGGGCGGCCACGGACAGTCGCGCCCAGATGGCATGCAGCCCGAACAAGTCGGTGCCGCGCGCCACCGCCACCAGCACGGTCAGGCAGCCGAGCGACAGCGCGACCGCATGCAGGTCCGGCAGGCGCGCCAATCCCTTCGGGCAGATCGCGAACTGGGCGAAGGCCAGCGCGCCGTAGGCGATCGCGGTGGACCACACCGCCCCCATGTAGCCCAGGCGCGGAATCAGGATCAGGTTCATGACCACGTTCAACGCCGCCGCGCCCAGGGTGATGATCAGCACCTGCACGGTCTTCTTCTTCAACTGCAGGCCGTAGTTCGAGATGGCGAGCACGGCGTACAGCGACACGGTGATGCCGATCACGATGAACACGATGCCCGACGCGGCCTTGTCTCGACCGCTCAGCGCCACCAGCAGGTCCTGCCCCGACACCAGCAGAAACGCGATGATCGCCACTACCGCGTAGGTCATCGGCAGCAGCACCTTCTCCTTGAGCGCGCGCACGGCCTCGTTGCCGCCGGTTTCGTAGGCGCGCATGACCACCGGTGTGAACGCCTCGGACAGGGTCGCGTCTATGAACACGTTCAACTGCATCGCCAGCGAATAGCCGATGGCGTAGATGCCGACCGCGGCGAAATCGCCGGTGATCTGCTTGAGCAGCACGCGATCGACATTGGCCAGGATGCTGAACGCCAACTCGTGCGCCATCAGCGGCAAGCCGTAGATCAGACCGCTGCGCACGGCCTGCCAGTCGAGCGCGTCGCGCGCCACACTGACGTTGCGGTACATCCAATGCGCGAGCCAGGCCAGCACCAGCACGGTGGCGACGATCTTGCCGCCGTAGACCGCCAGCGCGCTTCTTTGCACCAGGATCACGGCGCCCAGAACCAACACCAGTTCGAGCATGCGCCCAATCACGCGCATGGCCATGACGATGTCCGAACGCTCGCTGGCGCGTATCACCATCTGCACGATGTTGACCGCCGCCAGCATCGGCATCATCAGCACGGCGCACCAGACCAGCGGCGAGAACGCGCCCTGCCCCAGCCAGGACCAGAGCGCGATCGCGCACAACCCAAGTAACCATAGCGTTGCGGACAGGATCAGCGGCAGCAGCACCATGTTGGTGCCGAACTCCTGCATCCGCCGCGCGCTCCCGTCGTAGGGATAAAAGCGCACGATCGCGTGCGGCGTGCCGAGCTTGATGATCGCCACGCCCAGCAGCATCAGGGTGTCGTAGTACCTCAGGATGCCGAACTGGGTATTGTCGAGAAACCGGGTCAGGATCGGGAACGAGATGAAGCCCGCCAGCATCACCAGACCGTTCGAGATCGAATAACGCAGGTAATGCGTGACGATGCCTGGTCGCTCCCGCGACGGGGCACGCAGGCCTTCGTCCGCGCCCGTCGCGCTCTCCGTCGAACTATTCATCGCGAGCGACCGCGATCGTCATGGACGCTCATTTCGCATCACCTCGGAGGAGAGCCCGGATGGGCCGGGCCGCAGACTGGAGGCGGACCGGGCGAAGCCGCCGGATCCACCGCACCCGGGACCGGCGCGCGAGCACGCGTGTCCGTCGCGGACCGCTCATCGAGCACGCCCACGTAGGCAGTCCTGTTCGGCGGACGTCCGAGCACGTCCAGGACTTCGACGCCGCCCGCCACGTTGTAGGTATGGCAGCCATCGACGCTGCGCGTCAGATAGGGGGCCAGCCGCGACAGTTGCCGCTCGCGATAGGTCGTGGGCCCCAGCTCCAGCACTTCGTTGAACACGACGGCATTGCCGTAGCCGGGCCCGCAGTCCTGAGCCGGCCGGATCAGGCTGCCGTTGCGCTGGAACAGCCGCCCGGCCATGCGGGCGCGGCGCACATCGCAGACGATGGGCGAGGCCGGATGCGGCGTGTACGGCCCCTCCAGCCGGTCGGCGACGAACAGGAACAACTCGTCGCAGGTGTTGTTCTGGTTTTCGGCAACGTTGGCGAACAGGTACCAGTGGCCCTGATGATGGTGCAGGCTCGGATCCACACAGACGCGCCCGACCACAAGGTCGTGCACCCGCTCCCATCGCAAGGGGAAGTCGCTGGCGCGGTACAGGCTGACGCGGCGGTCGTAGCCGGACTCGACCGTCATGTACCACTGCCCCTCCCAGGCGAACACTTGCGGGAAGGACAGATGGCCGGGCTCGTCCAGCGCGACGCCGAGCGAGCGCGCGCCTCCCGCGCCCAGTTCCACGCAAGCTATGGTCGCCTTCTTGAGCCGCGGCTCCAGCATTTCCTCCACGAACAGCAGCCTGCGTTCCTGCGCCATCACCACGAAGGGATCGCCCCACCAGCCCTTCGGCGCTTTCAGCAGGGCATGCGATCCGATCGTCGGCGAGTGCGGATCCAGCGGCGCTCCGCCCAGGCGCAGCACCAGCGTCCAGCCGACGCGGGCGTTCCTGAACCAACCGGTCATCCAGCGCGGAGAAGCGCGCAGCATCGACGCGAACGCATGCAGCCCGGCGGCCGGTGCCAGCGGCGCCAACGGCTGCAGCTCCAGGCTCGCCATCGCAGGCGCGCCCGCGCCGAGATCTCCCTGCGCCAGCTGACGCAAGGCGCGCAACAGCAAGGCCGGCAGCTTGCGGAATGCATCCTCGCGCTGCTTGAGAAACGAAGTCGCCCGGGTCCTGCCCCAACTGGCCGCGAGGTCGACGGGCGTCTGGTTCGGCGCGTGCAGGACCAGGACCATCCGCGTCGCCGTTTCACGGCGCAGCATCGGACCGAGCAACTGCAAGCCCGCATGGCGATCGTCGAGCAGGCTGGCGTCGACCAGCCAGCATGCGCATTTCGTCTGGGCGGCCAGCGCCGACGCCCAGGATTTCGTGCCCAGCACGATCAGCAGATCCGGGCGCGCGCCAGCGATGCGCTCGACCAGGGTGGCCTCGTCTCCCGGACCGGCCGTCGCGAGAACGGCGTCCTCGTGGGGACCCGACGGCATCGGCATCGCGGTCAGGCTGCGGGTGGGGCCTAGCAAGGCGCGCTCGAACGCGATCAGGGCGCGCACGCTCGCGGGCACGCCAGCGACCTTCGGCAAGCTCGCCCCGGCCGCGCTCAGCGTGGTCAGTTCGATCCAGTCGTACCCAGCCACCAGGCCATGGAACGCGCGTACCCATCCGGGGACCTGCGGCGGCCCCACCAGCGTTACGCGCAAGGGCCGTGTGGCGCCGACCGGCGGAGCGTACAGCGGGGTTCGTTCGCGCGCGCCGACGGCTTTCATCCGGCGGGGCTCCGCGGCAAGCGGCTCATCCAGCTTGCGATCGCCTCGATCAGGCGCTCGCGCTGCTCCCGTCCGAAGTAGGTATGGTCGCAGTCGGGCCAGTAGTGCAGGTTCACGCGCGGATCGCGCGCCGCCGCGCCGAACGCCCATTCGAACTGGCGCGGATGCAGGAACCGATCGGCATAGCCGCCACTGAAGATGCACAGCAGGCGGACGTCGCGTGCCAGCATCGCCGCGAACTGCTCGCGCGCTTGCGCATGGCTGGGCCAGCTGCGGAAATCGGTGGAGTCCAGACCGGCGTTCCCGCGCATGCGCCCTCGCAGCTTGCGGGCGAAATGCCGCCATTCCCTGGGCAGGCGGCGCAGGAGTTCGAGCGCGCGCGCGTAGTAATACCAGGGGCCGGTGTAGCACAGGCCATCCAGCAGCAACACCGCCGACACCCGCGTATCGACGTTGGCGACATCCCATCCGGTGTCGGCGGCGCTGCAGATTCCGCCCACCGCGAACACGCGACAGCCGTGCAGCGCTTCGAGCTGATCCAAGGCGGCGATCGTCGCCTGGGTGGCGTCGCACTCCGGCAGGCGCGGCGCCTCTCCGACACCGGGAATGTCGTAACGGAAGGTTCGTATCCCCAGCGCCGCGAGACGATGGGCCAGCAGCGCGTGCAAACGGAACGGTCCGGATCGCGGCTGCAAACCCGCGCTGGGCAATAGCAACGTCGGCCCGGCGCCGGGCGCGCCGCTGAGTACGCCATGCAATCGCCCATCTGGGCCGAAGCGCACGAACACCTCGTCGGCCGCGACGGCCGCAACGGGCTTGGCATCCAACACGGCATTCATGCCCATGCTTCCTCGCGCACCGCCAGCCCCAGTTTTCCGACCACCTCGCGCACCTGGGGCGTAAGAAAGAACGCCGCGTCCATCGCCGCGCCCACGCTGAAGCTGGGGGCGCTGGCAGGCAGCGACAGGGTCCTGGCGATGCCGGTCGGCAGCGCCTCCGGATCCTTGCGAACGACCGCCCACACGGGCACCGCGCGCCCCAGGCCCTGGTCGATGCGCGCTTCTCCGAGCTCTACGCGCAGGCGCGACGGCGCGGGAAAGCCCATCAGCTGGCCGTCCGCGGGATCGGTGCTGCGGGCGACGCCGGCACGCGGCGGCGGACGCAGCGCGCGTTCGCGCGCATCGCTCTCCACCAGCTCCCGCAGCCAGGCCGCACCGTCGATTATCGGCTCCCAAAGCACGACCAGATCGGCGTCACCGCCCCGCTCCAGCCAGCCGCGCACGGCCAGCGCGCCACCGCGCCATGCGACCAGCGCCAGTCGCTTGATCGAGGTGCGCTGACGCAGCGCGGCCACCGCCGCTTCGAGATCCCGATGCATCGAGCTCAGATCCAGATCCTCGCCGGTACCCGCGGAATCGCCGGTGCCATGGAAGTCGAAACGCAGGGTCGGCAGGCCCAGCCCCGCGAGTTCGCTGGCGACCTCGGTGATGAAACGACGGCTGCGCGGCAGTTCGTGCAGCAACGGCGGCACCAGCACGGCGCCGGTCGCGGGCGCGCCCGGCACGCCATGCAGCGCCGCGTACAAGCGCCGCGACGGCGCGCCCAGCCAGAACGGCTCCCAACCACCCAGGCTCATCGCGATCGCCTCCGTGGAATCTCGAGACTGCGGGTGCGTGCGGCGCGGTTCATAGGCCAGACCCTTCTTTCAAACCGAACAGGCGTCGCAAGCCGCTGCTGATGCGTCCGCCCATACCGCTGGCGGGCGCGGCGTTCTGGGTGGCAACGGGCAGGCCCGCCGCGACCTGGGCCAAAGTCTCCGCGCCCAGGCGGATCAGCTTGATGCGCTTGCCGGTATCGCGCTCGACGCGATTGGCCATCTGCACCGCGAGCATCGAATGTCCGCCCAGTTCGAAGAAGTTGTCGTCCGGACCCGCGGGCAGGCCCAGCAGTTCGGACCAGATCTGCGACAGGTAACGGACGCGAGGGTCGGCTGCCGCCCCAGTCGCGCTCGGAGCAGGCACGACGGCCTGTTCCTTATCGACTGGCAGCAGCAGCGCGTTGCGGTCGATCTTGCCGTTGGGCAAGAGCGGAATCTCTTCAAGCACGACGAAGTGCTGCGGCAACATGTAGGTCGGGAGCAGTTCCCGTAGGTGCGCGCGCAACGCCGCCTCCTCGATGGTCGCGCCCGGCGCGGCCACCAGATAGGCGACCAGACGCTGGTCGTTGGCGCGATCCTCGCGCACGATCACGAGCGCGCGCGCGACTTCCTCGCGCGCGGCCAGATTGGCCTCGATCTCGCCCAGTTCGATGCGATAGCCGCGCACCTTGACCTGGTGATCCAGACGCCCCAGATGCTCGAGATTGCCGTCCGCGCGCCAGCGGCCGCGATCGCCCGTGCGGTACAACAGGGCCGCGCCGTCCGCCTGCGCTGCATCGGCGAACGCCGCCGTGTAGCGATCGGCCACGAAGCGTTCGGCGGTCAGCTCGGGGCGTTCCAGATAGCCCTTGGCGACGCCTTCGCCGCCTATGCAGATCTCGCCCGGAACGCCGTAGGGGCACAGCTCGCCATGCGCGTCCACGATCCAAACGCTGGTGTTGCCTATCGGCCGCCCGATATGGATGTCGGGCGCTTGCCCGGCGGGGGCCGGGACGATGCGCGCGCAGGTGGACCACACGGTGGTCTCGGTGGGCCCGTAGACGTTCCACAAGGATCCGCAGCGCGACAACAGCGACGTCGCCAGATCCAGGCCCATCGGTTCGCCACCGCACAGC
Source organism: Lysobacter sp. Root916 (assembly GCF_001429785.1). Lineage (GTDB taxonomy): Bacteria > Pseudomonadota > Gammaproteobacteria > Xanthomonadales > Xanthomonadaceae > Lysobacter. Next base: position 1,634,259 of record NZ_LMJF01000001.1, read on the forward strand.
GCCTTGAACCCCGGCGCGCCGCGCCAGCCCGCATCGATCAGCAGGCGCCAGCTCGACGGCGTGCCCTGCATCACCGTCGCGGCGCTGCGTTCCAACAGCGCGCGCAAGGCGACGCCGTCGCCGGCGGTTTCGCGATCCGCCAGCACGATCTGCGCGCCCACCGCCAACGGCAGCAGCAATTCCAGCACCGCGATGTCGAACGACAGCGTGGTCACCGCCAACAGCCGGTCCTGCGCGTCCAGTCCGGGTTCGCGACGCATGCTGTCGAGGAAGTTGGACACGGCCCGATGCGGCACGATGACGCCCTTGGGACGACCGGTGGATCCCGAGGTGTAGATCACGTAGGCCGGATCCTCCGGCTGCGCGGCGTGCTCGTCGCGACCCAGCCGCGTCGCCTCCGCCGTCGCGAACAGGGACGCATGTTCGTCGAACAGCAGCACCGGCCTGCCGCGCAAATCGAAGCGGGCGGCGTGCTCGCGCGTGGTCAGGAGCAGCGCCAGTCCGGCGTCGGCGGCCATGTAGGCCAGGCGCTCTGCGGGGAACTGCGGATCCAGGGGCACATAGCCCGCGCCGGCCTTGAGGATGCCCAGCAACGCCGCCAGCATGTCCGGGCCGCGATCCAGGGCCAGACCCACCAGCGCGCCGCGACGGACGCCATGCCCGCGCAGCACCTGGGCGATGCGATTCGAGCGCGTCTCCAACTCGGCATAGCGCAACGACACCGGACCTGCGCGCAACGCGACCCGGTCCGGCGTGCGCTCGCATTGGGCCTCGAAGTATTCGTGCATCCTGCAGGCGCGGTCGTAGGCGATCGCCGTTGGCTGCAACGAGGCCAACTCCGTACGCGCCTGCGCGTCGACCAGCGGCAGACTCGCCAGATCCGCCGTCTCCCGCTCCACCGCGGCGCGCAGCAGGGTTTCGTAGGCGCTTAGCCAGCGCTGGATGGTGGTCGCGTCGAACAGGTCGCGGTTGTATTGGCATTCGAGCCGCAAGCGACCGTGGACCTGCACGGCGTTCACGAACAGCTCGAAGGTTTCGAAGCTGCGCGGATTGCTGTCGAACTCCATGGACACGCCGTGAAACGCGGCGCATTCCTGGTCCATGGCCTGGTCGAGGTTGAACAGCACGCTGACCAGCGGTATCCGCGCCGGATCCCGCCGCAGCCGCAGCTTCCTGAGCAGCGTGCCGAAGGTGTAGCGCTGGTGCTCCAAGGCATCGAGCAACATGGCCTGCGCGTCGTCGATCGCCTGCGCGAACGACTGTGCGGATTCGAGCTCGAAGCGCAGCGGCAGCAGATTGACGCAATGCCCCACCAGGTGGTCGGCGCCGCAGACCGCCTGCCCCGCGGCGGGAATCCCGACCACCACTTCCGATTGCGACGACAGGCGCGACAGCAGGGCGGAAAAACCCGCAAGCAGCGTGGCGAACATGCCGACGCCACGGGCCGCGCCGGTCCGCCGCAGCGCATCGAGCAAATCGGCATCGAGCACGTGATCCAGTCGGGCCGAGGCGAAGCTCCGGTTCGGCGGCCGCGGCCGATCGGTGGGCAGCTCCAGCACCGGCGCACCCTTGGCGTAGCGCGAGAGCCAGTAGGCCTCGTCGGCGAGCTGCGCCGCGTCGCCCTGATGCTCGGCTTCCGCCAATGCGTGAGCGACGAACGAGGAGGCTTCGGGCAGGCTCGACGCCGGCGTTCCGAAACGCTTTCCGTACAGGGCGCCCAGCTCGCGCACGATCGCCCACCACGACCATCCGTCGCAGACGATGTGATGGGCGGTCAGCAGCAGCAGATGCTCGTCCGCCGCGAGGCGCAGCAGCTGCGCGCGAAACAGCGGCCCCTGGTCCAGCACGAACGGCGTTTCCACCGCGAGCCGGATGCGCTCGTCGACGGCCGTCCGTCGCGCGATCGGGTTCAGCGACGCCAGGTCTTCGACCGGTAACGGCAAGGCATGGCGCTCCAGCACCCGGAAGCTTGCGCCGTCCGGCCCGATGCTTGCGCGCAGGGATTCGTGCCGGTCCACCAGTTCCTGCAGGGCCTCGCGCATGAATTCCAGGTTCAGCGCGCCGCGGAACTGCAGCGAAACCGAAAGATTGAAGGCCAGCGACGCTTCCCGCCCGAGCTGGTCGGCCAGCCAGATCTCGCGCTGCGGCTCCGTGGTCGGCGCCACGCGCGCGCGGATGCCGCCGCCGAACGGCTCGTAGCCAGCTCGCGACGCCTGCGCGACTTCGTCGCCGGGCACCACGGATGCGGGCAGGTCCCTCACAGCGGCAAGCTCGGCAAGCCGCGATGGCGGCGAAGGCATCGGCGCCTTCGCGGTTTCCGCCTCGGAGGCCGCGGCCGGCGGCACCGGCGTGCCCGCCGGCTCCGCCGGCAACTGCGCGTCCAGCGTCGTCGCCAGGCGACCCAGGCTGCTGCATTCGCTCATCAGCTGCCGGAACGTCAGTTTGACCGCGTAGGCCTTCTGCAGACGCAGCGCGACCTGGGTCAGCATCAGGCTGTCCAGGCCAAGCTCCATGAAATTGGCTTCGTCGTCGGCCTCGGACAGGTCGAATCCCACCACGTCCTCGAACAGGGCCGAGAGCTGCGCGACCAGCCGCGCATGGCGATCCGGCAGGGCCGCGGTGGCCCGCACGGTCGCGTCCTCGGCGGCGGGTACGGGCGCAAGCGCCTGCGCGAGATTCGCGCCTGGGAGCGCGACGACATTCGAGGCCGCCGCGGCCTCGACCCAGTAGCGCTGCCGTTCGAACGGATAAGTGGGCAGCAATACGCGTCGGCGCGTAGGCCGACGGTCGAACGCCGCCAGGTCGATCGCGATACCGCGGCACCACAACTGGCCCGCCGCGGCGAGGATGCTGGCGACCTCGGTCGCGGGGTCGTCGGCCAGCGACGGCACCGCCGTGGCCTGCTGCTTCGACATGGCCGGATGTTGACGCGACAAGGCGCACAGGGTGGCGCGCGGGCCGGCTTCCAGCAGCACCCGCGACGGCGTGTCCAGCACCCTGCCCACCGCCGCGGCGAAGCGAACCGGCTCGCGCAGGTGCGAGGCCCAGTAGTCGGGGGACGTGGCGGATGCGGCGTCCAGCCAATCGCCGGTCGCGGTCGAGACTATCGGGATCAGCGGCGCCGACAGCGTCAGGGCGGCGACTTCGGCGCGGAACGGCGCCACCACCGGCTCCATCATCCGCGAATGGAAGGCGTGCGAGGTGCGCAGAGCACGGCAGGCCACGCCCTGCGCTTCGAGTTCGAGCTGGAAGCGCGCGATCGCGTCGAGGGCGCCCGATACCACCACGCTGCCCGGCGCGTTCTCGGCGGCCAGCGACAGATCGGCGGGCAGCCTGGCCAGCAATGCGTCCAAGGGCAGCCGGACCGACAGCATGGCGCCTGGCGGCCGCGCCTGCATCAGCGCGCCGCGCCGCGCGACCAGGTTCAGCGCATCGGCCAAGCCGAACACGCCGGCCAGCGTCGCGGCGACGAATTCTCCGACGCTGTGTCCGATCATCGCCGTCGGCACGATGCCGTGGCTCATCCACCACTGCGCGATCGAGTACTCGATCGCGAACGTCGCCGGCTGCATGATCGCGGTCGGCAGCAGCGCCTCGGGGTCGTTCGAGAACACGCGCTCGCGCAGGTCGAAGCCGAGCTGCGCGAGCAAGGCGTCCGCGCAGGCGTCGAATGCCGCCTGGAACGCCGGCTGGGTGTCGTACAGGCCGCGCCCCATGCCTGGATAGGTCGCGCCCTGTCCAGGGAACAGGAACACGACCTCGCCCTGCCGCGCCGGCTTGGCGCGCGCGGCGGCGACGGCGATGTCGGTGCTGCGCAGTTGCGCCACCGCGGCGGCGGCGTCCTCGGCGACCACCGCGATGCGATGCGCGAAGGCTTTGCGGCCCAGCGCGAGCGTCCACGCCGCGTCGGCCAGGTTCAGGCCAGGCGCGCCGTCGAGATGGTCGGCCAGGCGCGTCGTCGCGCGCGCCAGCGCCGTCGGCGTGCGTGCGGACAGCGCCAGCAGTTGCGGCCCTCGCGCCGGGTCCGACGGCGGCCGGCTCGGCGCCTCCTCCAGCACGACGTGCGCATTGGTGCCGCCGACGCCGAACGAACTCACGCCTGCGCGGCGCGGCGTGGCGCCGGCCGGCCAGTCCGTCAGGGCGTCGTTGACGACGAAGGGCGAACCGGCAAAATCGATGACTGGATTGGGCGACTTGAAATGCGCGGTCGCCGGTATGCGCTGCTCGGCCAATGCCAGCGCGGTCTTGATCACGCCGGCCGCTCCCGCGGCGATCACCAGATGGCCGACGTTGCTCTTCACCGATCCGATCCGACAGAAGCCGCGCTCGTCGGTGCCCCGGCGGAATGCGCGGGTCAAGCCCTCGATTTCGATCGGGTCGCCCACCGGCGTGGCGGTGCCATGGGTTTCGACATAGCCGATGCTGCGCGGATCCACCCGCGCCCGATCGTGGGCCATGGCGATGACCGCCGCCTGGCCTTCGCTGCTCGGCGCGGTGAAGCTGGCCTTGCCAGCGCCGTCGTTGTTGACCGCGCCGGCGCGGATCACCGCGACTATGGGGTTGCCGTCCGCCAGGGCATCGGACAGTCGCTTGAGCAGCACGATCGCCGCGCCATCGCTGAACACGGTGCCCTGTGCGCTCGCATCGAACGGCCGGGTGTGGCCGTCGGGCGAGAGCATCGATCCTTCCTGATAGAAGTAGCCGCTGCGCGGCGGGCAGGTGACGCTGATGCCGCCGGCCAGGGCCATGTCGCAATGGCCTAGCGTCAGACTGTCGACGGCCTGGCAGATCGCCACCAGCGAAGTCGAACAGGCGGTGTGCACGCTGACCGCCGGGCCGGTCAGGTTGAGCTTGTGCGCGACCCGGGTGGCGATGAAATCCTTTTCGTTGTTCAGCATCACCTGGAAGGCGCCGACCTTGTCGACCAGTTCCGGGTGCGCGGACACATGCCGCTGGAAATAGCTGGCATTGAACATGCCGCCGAACACGCCGACCGGCGCCGCGGTCGCGTCGGGCACGTGGCCGGCGCGTTCCAGACATTCCCATGCCAGTTCGAGGAAGATCCGCTGCTGCGGGTCCATCAACTCGGCTTCCTTGGGGCCGATACCGAAGAACGCCGCGTCGAACTGCTCGACGCCGTCGATCACGCCGCGCGCCGGCACGTACGCCGGATCATCGCGATCCTGCGCGCTGACGGCGGGATCCAGTTCCTCCGGGGCGAAGACGGTAATCGAATCGCGCCCCTCGCAGAGGTTGCGCCAGAACGCCTCGACGTCCGCGGCGCCGGGGAAGCGTCCGGCCATGGCCACGATCGCGATGGGCTCGGCGGCGGCCCCATGCGCCTGCATGCGACGGGCCGACGCATAGCGCGCCGGAGCGATGTCCGTCGCGTCGCCGCCTGCAAGCGACGCGGCCAGCAGGGCCGGCGTCGGATAGCGGAACAGTTGCGCGGTCGGGATGGCGACGGCCGGCGTGCCGGCCTGCTTGAGCCGCTGCAACAGCCTGGCCGCCGACAGCGAATCGCCGCCCAGCTCGAAGAAGTTGTCGTGGCGCCCGACCTGATCGACGGCGAGGGTGTCGCCGAATGCGGCGCACAGCGCAGCCTCGAGCGCGCCGATCGCGGGCTCGAACGCATGCGCGAGCTCGGGGCGCTGCCGAGCCGGCGCCGGCAGCGCGCGACGATCGAGCTTGCCGTTCTCGGTCAAGGGCAACGCCGCGAGTTCGACGAATACGCTGGGGACCATGTAGTCCGGCAAGGCCGTCGCGAGATGGGCGCGCAGGGACGCCTGGCTAGCGCGCACCTCGGCGGGCACGACATAGGCCACCAGCCGCGCCTCGCCGCCGGCGCGATCGTCGGCTGCGATCACGGCGCAGGCGCGGACGCACTCGTGCCTCGCCAGCACGCTCTCGATTTCGCCGGTCTCGATGCGAAAACCGCGGATTTTGACTTGATGGTCGCTGCGACCCAGGTACTCCAGATCGCCGTCGGCGAGCGGACGGGCCAGATCTCCGGTTTTGTACAGGCGTACGCGCTCGCCTTCGGGCGAGGTCCAGTCGAAAAACCGCTCGGCGGTCAACGCCGGGCGATTGAGATAGCCACGGCTCACGCCGGCGCCCGCGACATGGATCTCGCCGACTTCGCCGACGGCGACCTGTGCGAGTGCGGGATCGAGCACATACAGATGCAGGTCGGGGATGGGCTCGCCGATCACGCTGCCTGCGCTGCGCTCCAGATCCGCGCGGGTTATCGGCCGGTAGGTGACGTGCACCGTGGTTTCGGTGATGCCGTACATGTTGATCAGGCGTGGCGACCGGTCGCCGTGACGCTCGAACCACGGCCGCAGCATCTGCAGTTCCAAGGCTTCGCCGCCGAACACCACATAGCGCAGCGCCAAGCCGGAAGGCTCGGTCGCCGACGCGAGATCGGCATGGATGAGGCCGCGGAACGCCGACGGCGTCTGGTTGAGCACGGTCACGCGCTCGCGCAGCATCAGCGCATGGAACGCCTCCGGCGATCGGCTGGTCAGGAACGGCACGACCACGACGCGGCCGCCGTGGATCAGCGCGCCCCATATCTCCCACACCGAGAAGTCGAAGGCGTGGGAATGGAAGAAGGTCCACACATCGTCGGGGCCGAACTCGAACCAGGGCCGGGTCGCCAGGAACAGGCGCGCGACGTTGGCATGGGTGACCTGACAGCCCTTGGGCAGGCCGGTCGAGCCGGACGTGTAGATGACGTAGGCCAGATGCTCGGGCCGCGCCAACGGCTCGGGATCGTGCACGGGTTCGGCGGCGAATTCGGACCAGTCGCCGTCCAGCATCAAGGTCGTCGCGTCGGTCGCGGGCAAGGTCGGTCTCTGTGCCGACGAGCTCAGCAGCACGGCGGGACGCGCGTCCTCGAACATGAACTGCACGCGATCGCGCGGATAGGAGGCATCGATCGGCAGATAGGCCCCGCCCGACTTCAGGATGGCGAGCAGCCCCACCACCATCTCCAGCGAACGTTCCAAGCCGATCGCCACCAGCGTCTCCGGCCCCACCCCGAGGGAGCGCAGGCGATGGGCGAGCTGGTTGGCGCGATGATTCAGTTCGCGATAACTCAGGCTGGCGCCGTCGCAGCTGACCGCGATGGCGTCCGGGCGCGCGGCAGCCTGCTGTTCGATCAGTTGCGGTATACAGACGAGCGGGCGGGAGGGCGCAGAACCATCGGATAGCTTGTTCATACCCATGTTTCCCCTGCCCGCGCTCGCGGCACCTGGCGATCCCACCGTGATGACATCCCAGTCGTATCCCCTGACCTCGGCACCCGGCACCCGGCAGGGCAAGGATCGCGCGTCGATGTCATGACAAACGCCGTGAGGGTGGTCATGCGGCCATGCGCGAATCGCAGGCAAATCGCTACCCACGCCCGCTGCGCGCGTTACGATAGGAAGATGGGAGGTCTCCGATGAAAGCCGACCTGACGCTGCTGTACTCCGAGTTGGGGCTGAGGCCCAACTGCAGTCTGGAGGAGCTCCAGCTCGCCTATCGCAGGCGGATTTCCGAGCTGCACCCCAGGCGTCCGGGCGCCAAGCCGCCATCGCAGGATTCGGCTTACCTGTGCGACCTGATCGGTCTGTACACCACGGCCACGCGCTTCCATCGCCGCTACGGACGTCTGCCGGGAGAAGCCCCGCATCGGATCGGCGGCGGCCCGGCGCATGGCGGCTTGTCGCGGGCCCATGCAGCCGGCAGCCCGCGCCCTTTCGAACATCGGCCTTCCGAGTTCCGTCGTTCCGAGCACCACTATTCCGAGCAGGGTCCGCCCGCGCCGGCGCGGTTCGCCCTGGTGCTGGCCATCGCCTTGCTGATTCTCCTGTTCGCCGTGTTGGCGCTCGCCTCGGGAGAATGGCTGAGGTAGCGGGCCCGGCCGCGCGTCCGCGCCCGCTCGCGTCGATGCGCACCAAACGCGGCGGCGGCCGTGCTGTCCGCAGGCACCGCCCGGGCCCGTTTTCCAGGAGGTGGGCGCACCGGCACCCGTCACGTACAGGCGACTGATCAGACGATGGACGCCAGCAAGATCCCGCTCACCCCCAGTGCCATCGCCTGGCCGCTGGCCGCCGCCACCGCTCTGCTCGTGGCCGCCAATCTGGGCCTGCAGGCCTATCGGCTGATCGCGCACCAGGAACATGTCGTCGGCCTGGCGATGCTCAGCATGGACGGAGAAAACAATCTTCCGGCCTTGTTCTCGACCCTGCTGCTGTGCGGCGCCGCGCTGATCCTGACGCTGATCGCCGTGCTGGAACGACGCCACCAGGGCGCCGATGTGTCGAAATGGGCCCTCCTCGCCGCCGGCTTCGCGCTGATGTCCCTGGACGAGGCCCTGTCCTTCCACGAAAGAGCGATCGCGCCCTTGCGCGCGCTGCTGGGCGGCCAGCACCTGGGCATCTTCTTCTTCGCCTGGGTGATACCCGGCATCGCCCTGGTCTGCGTGCTCGGCGCCTACTTCCTGCGCTTCCTGCTCCGCCTGCCGCGCAGGACGGCGATCGCCTTCGTGATCTCCGCCGCGATCTATCTGGGCGGCGCCCTGGGCGTCGAACTGGTCGAGGGATGGTGGCGCGAGGCACACGGGCACAGGAACCTCGTCTATCACGCACTGGTCAGCCTGGAGGAAGGCATGGAGATGGCGGGCGTCATCGCTTTCATCCACGCGCTGCTGAGCTATATCTCGCAACGCTACGGCGAGGTGCGGTTCGTTTTCGCCGGTGCGCGCCACCACGCGGCCGCATCCGGGCCTGCGAGCCGATCACGGTAATCTGCGCCGGCACAGGCCGCAGGCGTCAGCGCGAGCCGCGGCGGAACAGCACCACCTCGACCGTCTGCAGCAGGATCAGCAGGTCGAATACCAATCCGTGGTTCTTCACGTAGAACAGATCGAAGGTCAGCTTCTCCTCGGCGTCCCGTACCGATGCGCCGTAGGGATAACGCAGCTGCGCCCAGCCGGTCAGGCCCGGTTTCACGCAGTGGCGCACGTTGTAGTAGCGCACTTCCTGGTTGAGCATGTCGACGAACTGCGGCCGCTCGGGCCGAGGGCCGACGAAGCTCATTTCCCCGAGCAGGATGTTGAACAGTTGCGGAAGCTCGTCCAGGCGCGACAGGCGGATGATCCGACCGACCCGGGTGGTGCGATCGTCGTTCTGGGTCGCCCACTTCGCCACGCCGTCGGCCTCGGCGTCCACGCGCATGCTGCGGAACTTGATCAGCTCGAAGCTGCGACCGTTCTCACCGATGCGCGTCTGCCGGTACAGCACCGGACCGCGCGACTCCAGGCTGACGCACGCCGCCACCAGCAGCATGAAGGGCCAGGCCACCAGCAACAGGGCGCATGCGGCGGCCAGGTCGAAGAAGCGCTTGTTGAGGCGGCGCGGCATGGAATGATCGAAACCGCCCGAAAACGCCAGCCACGACGGGTCGGCCACGTTCAGCTTGACCATGCCGGCCTCGCGCTCGAAGAACGTCGACAGATCGGTCACGGTGACTCCGCGCTGCGCGCAGGTCAGCATTTCCTCCATCGGCAGCGCGCCGCGCCGCTCGTCGGGCGCGACCACGATCTCGTAGACGTGCAGCCACTCGGCGATCTCGGACAGTGCGAAATCCGTGCTGAGCAGCAACTTCTCGGGCACCAGCACGGGCTGCCCCGGCACCGGCACGAACCCCACCACCACGAAGGATCTGCGGTCGGCTCCCCGCCGCATGCGACTGTTGATGAGATCGGCGTTCTTGCCCGCGCCGAACACCAGTACCCGCCGCCGGAACACATCGGTCTTGAACACCCGCTCGACGATCAGGCGCAGCGCGATCACCGCGACCAGGCCGATCGCCAGCGCCATCGCCAGCACGCCGCGACCGATGTAGGCGGCGGGCATCAGGTAGTACAGCACCAGCAGGGCGATGCCGCCGAACGCGAAGGACAACACCAGCCGGAGCAGGAACTCCATCCGGTTGTGGCGCACGTGCACCTGGTACAGGCCGAAGGCCACCATCGACACCGTGATGAAGGCGGCGAACACGAACGCGCGTACCGGCGCCCATTGGAAGGAACTGAGCAGACCCTGCGATCCCATGAAGCGCAGCCACGCCGCGATCGTCACCGACAGGATCAGCAGCCAGGTCTCGCCCAGCCATAGCAGCAGCAGTGCGCGGCTTTTGCGACTGGCCAATGCGATGCTCATGGCGCCACCCGCCACTCGTGCGGCGCACGCGACGACGAATGCCCCCTGTCTGGTTCTCGCGCTGGACTAGGATCGAAGCGAGGAAACGCTACCGGGTGATCCTTCATTACGCTGTACCTGCCGATGCGTAGCCCCCACTCCTGGCTACCCCGTTTCCGGGCAAAGGACGCTCGCTCTCCAAACGGGCTGGCTTGACCGAGACAACGAAGGAATCGCGGCGTTCCGGCCGTCGCGGGCGCGCGGAGCTTCGATTCGACGCGAGCGCCACGAACCTGGGCGCGTCAACGCGCCGACGCTCGCCGGTCCTGGGAGCTGCTTGCGGCATCGTCGCCCGGGCGATACTCAAGCCGCAGCCAGGCACGGCTGGAACGATCGTAGAGCGCGGTGACGGCCAAAGGCGTGCCGGGGCCATAGGGGTCGGGGTAGACCGTGCCCAGCGCATCGATCCGCAGCCGCTGGCCGTCGTCTTCGACGCTGGAAACCCGGTCGAGCCGGAGCTGGGCCGACGGCTTGCGCAGCGCCTGGGCCAGATCCGCGCTCAGCATGGCCTCGAGTTGCCGCACCAGACGCGGGTCGTTGGGAACATCGCGCTCTCCCGCCGCGACCGGGTCGATGCCGATATCGGGGCGTCCCAACCTGCGCAGGCGGGCGTCGTAACGCACGCCGAACCGAAAGCCGATCCAATCCTGTCGCCCGACGATCTGGGCGGCGCCGCTGCCGCGAATGGCACGCTGATCGACGTCGATCGCCCGGACCTCGACGAGGTCCAAACGCAGTTCGACGGCGCGCCCGCCCAACCGCAGCGAGATCGCGTCGATCAAGGGACCGGCGATCGCGTCGCGGATGCCCTCGGTCGCGGCCGTCGTAGCGGAACCGCCCAGCGCAGGCGTCGACGGGTCCGGTCGGCCCGCCGCTTGCGATGCCGGCTGCGCAGCCAGACTGCCGCCGGCCCAGGAGCAGGCCAGGAGCGCGGCGGCAGCGAATTTCTGATGCATGACTTCAACCACAACGCGATCCCGCGGCGCTTACGGCCCCCGGAATGCCGCGGAATGCGGCGAGCGTCGGCAGTGCGAGGCTTGCACCCCAGGCCTGCGAAGTTGGGTCGCGCGGCCGCTGCAGGGCTGCGCGCCCGTGGTTTGCGGCACTGCCCGCAAGCGCAGTGTCGCCGCGCTTACTTCACTCCGGCCGCCGACCATGCGCGCGCGACCGCGCGCGCTTCGGCCGATTTGACGCCATACAGCGCCTCGGCGGCGCGGATCGTGGCCGCACGCGCCTGCGGATAGGTCAGCTGCGAGGTTTTCTCGGTGGTGGCCAGCCGATACCAGATCGCGCCGGCCTTCGCGCGGCCGATGCCCACGATCGCGGTGTCGCCGTTGCAGACCAACTGATCCGCACTGAGGCCGGAGCCGGCCGGCGCCGTGGCACCCTCGGCCAGCAGGTAGAACGCCCGATTGCCGATGCCCGAGGTGTACTCGCCCGAGTAGGCCGGGGATTCGTCGTTCGGATCGAAACCACGCGCTGGGTAGCAGACGAAGGATTTCCCGTCCAGGTTCTGGCGGTACATGTGGCGCAGGCCGCCCGGATAAGCCAGCTCGCCGATCACGTAATCGCCCGGATCGTTGGGGTGAGCGGCATGGAATTCGATCAGGGTGCCGAAGACGTCGGCGATCGAGCTGCGCACGCCTTGGCTGTCGCCCCTGCCGGGATCGGGATCGGTGTTGTAGACGATATTGGCCGCGTACATGCTGCCAACGATGTCCAGGGTCGCCAAGGGTTCGATGCCGGCGGCGGCGTCGCCGATGCCGAGCAGCACGGTGGTGCCCGACCAGTACGAGTAGCCGGTCGTCTTGCGCCCCGGTGCCAGGTCGACGACATGGCTGTACACGGTGGCTCTGCGGTTGCGCGCGTCCAGGCCGTTGCGTGCGTGGACGAGCTTGAAGTAGTCCCAGCTGCGCTGCATCGCGTAGTAGGCGTCGACGCCCATGCTGGACAGGCTGGCCGCGCTGCCGTCGCCGAAGCTGGTGGTGGGGCTGACGAACTGCTGCGGCCCGCGATAGGTCGCGTAGTACCGGTTGAAGCCGCCGCCGTCGGAGCTGCTGATGCCGTTGCGGGTGTTGTCGATGAGCTCGTAGCCGACGCCGGCGGTGTACTGCACGGGAATGGGCAGCGTGCCGTAATGGACACCGTGACCGGTGCCGGACACCACCGAGCCGTTCGGCTGACTGGCGTTCGATGTCGCCGGCATCAGCGCGGCGAGGGAGAGCGAAACAGCGATCGCGACAAAGCTAGGGCGCATGACCGTTATCCTCGAAATGGTGGGAAGAAGTGCCTTCCGCGTGCCGCCGTGCAAGCCCGGCGGAGCCATCTGCCGGCAGGTGGATACGGCGGTTCGAAAGCGACGCCACCCTAGGTGTCGATCCCGCGCCGGGCCGCGCGCACTGCGCACATTCGAGCGGTCGCGCGTCACAGATGAGCGAGCCGCGTCGAAGCGGCGTCACAGTTCGCGATGCGCGTATCCGCACAATCGATCGACGAGGCGTCGCTGCGGCCTCCACGACGATCAGTGTTTTTTGTGACGCGAAACGCGACGAACCTGCAGGCTGGACTGCGCGTGGACGGTTGTGGCGTGCGCGGCGCTTTCGATCGGTCAATGGGCGCGCAGCGCGCGCACTCACCCTGCCTTCGGCAGGCCGCGGCGCGCGCCTAAACGGGCCGAGCCCGGGGTCGCTCGCATCGCAGCAACGCCGCGCCGCCGATCCGCCCCAGGCCCATGCGGCGCAAGGCCGGCGCTGCGCGGCCGCTCCCGCCCGCGCAGGCCCGGATTCGCACCCGATTCATGCCCGAAGCCCCCACCACGCCCCCATTCGGCGATCATGTCGCTTTGGGCCGCCCGCCGCGACGCCGTGCGCCGCCGCGCCGGCCAGAATAAAACTCCAGGATTTTCAATGCGTTCCAGCGACAAAGCCGTCGATAGCAAGGCCGTGGACGGCCACACCCCGTTGATGAAGCAGTTCTTCGCCGCCAAGGCCGAGCACCCGGACGTGCTGCTGTTCTTCCGCATGGGCGACTTCTACGAGCTGTTCTACGACGACGCCCGCAAGGCCGCGCGCCTGCTCGACATCACCCTGACCCAGCGCGGCAATTCGGCCGGCCAGCCGATCCCGATGGCGGGCGTGCCGCACCACTCGGCCGAGGGCTATCTGGCGCGCCTGGTCGCGCTGGGCGAATCGGTGGCGATCTGCGAGCAGATCGGCGACCCGGCCCTGGCCAAGGGCATCGTCGAGCGCAAGGTGGTGCGCATCGTCACCCCGGGCACGGTCACCGACGAGGCCCTGCTGCACGAACGCCGCGACACCCTGCTGCTGACCATCGCGCGCGGCAAGCACGGCTACGGCATCGCCTGGGCCGATCTGGCCGGCGGCCGCTTCCTGGTCAACGAAGTGGCCAGCGAGGACGCGCTGGAAGCCGAGCTCGCGCGCCTGGAACCGGCCGAGACCCTGATCGCCGACGAAGACGGCTGGGCGCCGTTCGTGTCCGAGCGCAGCGGCCTGCGCCGGCGCGCGCCCTGGCTGTTCGACGTCGACAGCGGCCGCCGCCAGCTGCTGCGTTTCTTCGGTCTGCACGATCTCAGCGGCTTCGGCCTGGAAGACCGCCCGCTGGCGATCGCCGCGGCGGCCGCGTTGTTGGGCTATGTCGAGGAAACCCAGAAGCAGCGCCTGCCGCACCTGACCTCGATCGCGGTCGAATCCGGCGACGGCGCGATCGCGATGAATGCCGCGACCCGCCGCCACCTCGAACTCGACAGCCGCATCGACGGCGACAGCCGCACCACCCTGCTGGGCGTGCTCGACAGCACGGTCACGCCGATGGGCGGGCGCCTGCTGCGGCGCTGGCTGCACCGCCCGCTGCGCGACCGCCCCACCCTGCGCCTGCGCCACCAGGCGGTGGCGACCCTGATCGACTCGCGCGCCGGCGACGGCGTGCGCGAGCGTTTCCGCGCCCTCGGCGATCTCGAACGCATCCTCTCGCGCATCGCCCTGCGCAGCGCGCGTCCGCGCGATCTGTCGACCCTGCGCGACGGCCTGGCCCTGCTGCCCGACGTGCGCGCCCTGCTGGCGCCGCTGGACGCGCCGCTGCTGGCCGGACTGGCCGCCGAACTGGGCGAGCACGCCGAGCACGCGCATCTGCTGGCCGCAGCGATCGTGCCGCAGCCGCCGGTGCTGGCGCGCGACGGCGGCGTGTTCGCCACCGGCTACGACGCCGAACTCGACGAACTGCGCACGCTGTCGACCAACGCCGACCAGTTCCTGGTCGACCTGGAAGCGCGCGAGCGCATCGCCAGCGGCATCCCCACCCTCAAGGTCGGCTACAACCGCGTCCACGGCTACTACCTGGAAGTCAGCAAGGCCCAGGCCGAGAAGGCGCCGACCCACTACACCCGCCGCCAGACCCTGAGCAACGCCGAGCGCTACATCACCGAGGAACTCAAGCAATTCGAGGACAAGGTGCTGTCGGCGCGCGAACGCTCGCTCAGCCGCGAGCGCCTGCTCTACGAACACCTGCTGGATGCGCTCAACGAGCGCCTGGCCCCGCTCAAGCGCTGCGCGGGCGCGTTGGCCGAACTCGACGTGCTGTGCGGCTTCGCCGAACGCGCGCAGGCGCTGGACTGGTCGCCGCCGGAACTGCGCGACGAACCCGGCCTGCGCATCGAACGCGGCCGCCACCCGGTGGTCGAGGCCGTGCGCAGCGAGCCCTTCGAGCCCAACGACCTGATCCTGGACGAGGCCAACGGCCGCCGCATGCTGGTCATCACCGGCCCCAACATGGGCGGCAAATCGACCTACATGCGCCAGAACGCGCTGATCGTGCTGCTGGCCCACATTGGCAGCTTCGTGCCCGCCGCGCGCGCGGTGCTCGGCCCGATCGACCGCATCCTGACCCGCATCGGCGCCGGCGACGACCTCGCGCGCGGGCAGTCGACCTTCATGGTCGAGATGAGCGAGACCAGCTACATCCTGCATCACGCCAGCGACCAATCGCTGGTGCTGATGGACGAGATCGGCCGCGGCACCTCGACCTACGACGGCCTGGCCCTGGCCGAAGCCTGCGCGCGCCATCTGGCCGAGCGCAACCGCGCCTACACCCTGTTCGCCACCCACTACTTCGAACTCACCGCCCTGGCCGAACCCGGCAGCGGCATCGCCAACGTGCACCTGGACGCCGTCGAGCACGGCGAACAACTGGTGTTCATGCACGCGGTCAAGGACGGCCCGGCCGACCGCAGCTTCGGCCTGCAGGTGGCGGCGTTGGCCGGCCTGCCCAAGTCGGTGGTCAAGCAGGCGCGCGGACGCCTGATCGAACTCGAACAGCAGGGCCGCGACACGCCCACGCCGTCCTTCGCCCAGGCCGCGCTGGATCAGCCGCAGCAGTTCGGCCTGTTCGCGCCGTCCTCGGCCGCGCTGGATGCCTTGGCCGCGGTCGACCCGGACGAACTGACGCCGAAGCAGGCGCTGGAGGCGCTGTACCGGATCAAGGCGCTGACCTGATCGCGCGCGCGCCGCGGAAGCGCGCACGCGACCGGCTAGACTTGCGGCCGGAACGGACACCGGAGCGAGCGTGGAAACCCTGCTATTCGTGGCCGGCCTGGTCGCCGGCCTGATCCTGGCGCGACTCTATCGCCCCCGCGCCGCGCCGGCGTCGGTGCCGCCCGTCGCCGCCACGGCGGACGCCGATGGCGCGACCGACCAAGCCGCCGCGCCACCGGCGTCCGAAGAGACACCCGATGGCACCCAGGAAACGCCGCAAGACCGGCTCGCGCGCCTGCTGCGCGAGGTCATGGTCCACGACGACCGCATCCAGCGCCCGCAGGACCTGATGGCGCAGGCCGAGTTCCAACAGGGCACCGACCTGCTCGCCAGCGCCGCCTTCGACGCGGCCGAACTGCTGCGCCAGGTGCCGGGCAACGGCTATGTGCTGCAGTCGATGGCGATACGCGCCGCCGGGCGTCGCGACGATGTCGCGCTCGAACCGCTGCTGGAACAGGCCGGCCAGCTGGGCGCCTATCCGCTGTACTTCCTGGTCGAGTTGCTGCGCGCGCGGCCCGACGCCGGCGAGCGTTTGTTGGCGCTGATGCGCCACGCCCAGCCCTGGTGGTGGGAGTTCATGCCGCTGCGCCAGCAGTTGCGCGATTACCTGCAAGCGGCCGAAGGCGCCGCGCCGCCGGCCGCGCTGCCGGCGCTGGACGATCTCGACGAGGACGCGGTCGGGCACCTGCGCGACACCCTCAAGCGCTTCCAGTCGCCGCTGCTGGCGCCCCTGCAGGAACAGGTCGAACGCGCCGTGGGCGCGCGTCGCGAGTCGCGCGTGCTGGGCGCTTTCGGACGCGTGAATCCGGCGCTCAAGCCGCGTACCCGCATCGTCCACGACGAACTGGCCGCGCAGCTGCAACGCCTGCACGAACTCTACGCCGGCGACGAAGCCGCCTCGGTGCTGGTGTCGGGCGAGCACGGCGTCGGCAAGAGCGTGTTGATCGACCTGCTGAGCGAGCGCCTGCGCGACGAGGGCTGGCTGGTGTTCGAGGCCTCGGCGGCCGAGGTGCTGGCCGGCCAGAGCTACATCGGCGAACTGGAAGAGCGCGTGCGCGAGATGCTCGGCGTGCTCAATCGCAAGCGCGCCCTGTGGCGGGTGTCCGAATTCGTCGACCTGCTCGCCAAGGGCGCGCATTCGCGCGACCCGCGCGGCCTGCTCGATCTGGTGCTGCCGGCGATCGAACGCGGCGAGCTGCGCCTGATCGGCGAAGTCACGCCGCGCCAGCTCGCGCAACTGCTGGTCGCGCGGCCGGTCATCAAGCACCACTTCCAGATCCTCGGCCTGGCGCCGCTGGACCCGGCCGCGATGGAGCCGGTGGCTCAACGCTGGGCGCAGGCCGAGCGCGAACGCCAAGGCCGCGAGGTCGCCGACGCGCGCACCCTGACCGAGGCCGCGCGCATGGCCGCGCAGTACTTTCCCGAGCAGCAGGAACCCGGCCGCCTGTTGCGCCTGCTCGACGACGCCCTGCAGGCCGCGACCTCGGCCGATCCGCCGACGCTGCCGCTGGATGCCGAACAGGTGCTGGCGACGATCGCGCGCCGCAGCGGCCTGCCGCTGGATGTGATCGACGACCGCCAGAGCCTGGACCTTGAGCGCCTGCGCGCGTTCTTCCGCACCCGTGTGATCGGCCAGGACGAGGCGGTGGACGCCCTGCTCGACCGTATCGCCATGCTCAAGGCCGGCCTGACCGACAACGGCCGCCCGATCGGCGTGTTCCTGTTCGCCGGGCCCACCGGCACCGGCAAGACCGAACTGGCCAAGGCGCTCAGCGAACTGCTGTTCGGCAGCGACGAGCGCCTGCTGCGCCTGGACATGAGCGAGTTCCAATCCGAGGACGCGGCCTGGCGCCTGACCGCCGACGAGGACGCCAACGGCGGCGTGCGCTCGCTCACCGCGCGCATCCGCGAGCAGCCGTTCTCGGTGCTGCTGCTGGACGAGTTCGAGAAGTCCCACCCCAAGGTCTGGGACTTGTTCCTGCAGGTGTTCGACGATGCCCGCCTCAGCGACCGCAGCGGCAACACCGTCGACTTCCGCCACAGCATCATCATCCTGACCAGCAACATCGGCTCGACCATCTCGCGCAACGCTGGGCCGGGCTTCACCTCGGCGCGCGGCGGCTATTCCAGGCTCGCCGTCGAAAAGGCGCTGTTCGAGACCTTCCGCCGCGAGTTCATCAACCGCATCGACCGGGTGGTGCTGTTCAACCCGCTCGATCGCAACCTGATGCGCGAGATCCTGCACAAGGAGCTGGACCGGGTACTGACCCGGCGCGGCCTGCGCAATCGCGACTGGGCGGTGGAATGGGAGCCGTCGGCGATCGAGTTCCTGCTCGACAAGGGCTTCACCCCGGACCTGGGCGCGCGGCCGCTGCGGCGCGCGATCGAGCACTACCTGCTGGCCCCATTGGCGCGCAGCATCGTCGAACACCGCGCCCCGCAGGGCGACCAGTTCCTGTTCGTGCGCAGCGCGGGCGACCGGCTCGACGTCGAATTCATCGATCCCGCACCCGCGCTGACGACGACGCCGGGCGCGGACGCATCGGCGCAGGCGCACGACGCCGGCGACCTGCGCGACCTGGTGTACGCGCCGCCCACCGACGCGGACGCGGTCGCGCGCCTGGACGCGCGCCTAGCCGAACTGGAAGAGAACGTGCTGGGCCCGTCATGGCGCGGCGAGCGCGAGGCCGACTACGCGCGCATGGCCGCGGCCGACTTTTGGAACTCGCCCGAGCGCCATGGCGTGCTGGACCGGATCGAGCGCCGCGACCGCATCGAAAGCGCGCTGGACACCGCGCTGCGCATGCATCAGCGCCTCGGCCGCGACGGCGGCAACGCCAGCTTCGCCCAGTCGCTGGCGCAGCTGCTGTTCCTGCTCGGGCTGGCGGTGGACGCGCTGCGCGCGCAGCGCCCGCAGGACGCGCTGATCGAGATCGACGTCAGCGAATCCGCGCAGCAGCGCCACGGCGAGGAACTGCGCCTGTGGTGGCAGCGCGTGGTCGGCATGTACCAGGCCTGGGCGCAGCGCCGCAATATGCGCGTGCAGGTGCTGCGCGAAGATCCCGAACGCTGCAGCGCCTGGCTGGCGGTGAGCGGCTTCGGCGCGTTCGACCTGCTGGAGCCCGAGTCCGGCCTGCATGTTTACGAAGACAAGAGCGACGACAACACCCAGCGGCTGTCGGTACTGGTGCAGGTCGCGCCGGACCTGCCCGGCCGCGCGCGCCAGTCGCAGGGCGCGCCCGAGGGCGAACGCCGCATTTGCCGCCGCTATCGTCAGGCGCCCTCGCCGCTGGTGCGCGACAGCGTGCGCGGCTGGCGCAGCGGCCGCCTGGACCGGGTGCTGGACGGCGAGTTCGATGTGATCCAGGGCAGCTGAGCGCGACCCGCGAGCCGACGGCGCCACGCCGTCGGCTCCATCGGGCTCAGGGGTTGCCGCCGCCGGGGCATACCCTTCGATAGGTGTGGGTCTTGGCAACCTGCTGCCCATCGGAGGACGTCACCGTTACCGTGGCGGTGTCCTGCCAATACATGCGCACGCTCCGGGTGGTGCCCGCCACCGGCACGAAGGTACCGGACCAGTTGTACTGATAGGGCGGCGACCCGCCGGCCGCCGTGGCGGTGAACATGACGTACTCCCTGCACGCGGATTCGGCCGTGGTGATCGCCACGCTCAGCGGCAGCGCGAACTCATAAGCCACGCGATCGTCGAACAGCTGCGCCCAGCGCCCGTCGAAGCCGCCGTTGGCTGGGGTGTACCAGGCCCCGGTCAGCCAGGTCCCGGCTTCGTAGAGCTCGCGCGTATCGACCGCGCCGCCGTGGACGAAGAAATCGTGCTGGCGCCAGTAATTGTTCAAGGAGCCGAGGTCGCCGCTGGCATCGGCGCGGTTGCGGCCGTCGCCGCCGCGCCCCGCCCCCTCGTAACCTTTGAACTTGTCGGAGCCGGACACGATGTCGGCGTTGGTCTCCGCCGAATACGCGCCCATGAACCAATCCTTGCCCAGCACGCCATTGCGTCCATCGGTCTGGCTGGAGGCGCTGCTGTCGCGCGAGCCCAGGTAGAAGCGCTGCAGCCCGGCCGGCACTTCGACCTGTCCGGCCTCGTCCAGCAGCGCGGTCTCCAGCAGCACGTCCTCGGTGGAATCGGCCGTCCAACTGATCGGCCACGTCGCTGCATCCCACTGGCCGCGGAAGACGTCGGCGATATCCTGCAGTTCGAAGGTGATGCGCTTCACCGCATACCAGGGCGTCTCGCCGTCCTGCCGGGAGGCCAGCGAGGTGGCGTTTCCGTAGTGGATCGGCTGCGCGCCCCAAGCGCTTACCGCGGCGGCGGAGGCTTCCGGCACCCAGACGTAGTGCACCTTCTTGTCGCCGTCATTGGTGACGTCCACCTTCGCATTGCCCGCCGTCTGCGCCCAGGATTGGATCTGCGCGTAGCTGTGCTGGACGAAATGCAATTCGTGGGCGGTGGCGCCGCCCGGATCCAGACCGCCGTCCTCGTCGGCCTGCCAAAGCAACACGTGCTTGCCGCTGGCGACGCTCATGAAATTCAAGTCGGGGCTGCCGGCGGCGCGCATGACATGGTCGTGGTGGCTGGTCACGGTGACATGGCCGACGGACTCGCCTAAGGCACCCGGCGTGCCGCCCACCCCGCGCACGCCGATCTCCACGCGCTCCCAATCGTGGATTTCGTTACCTTTCTTATCCACCGGGTGGTAGACGTGGTACAGCAGGATCAGGCCTTTTCCGCCACCGTCCGTGTATTCCACCAACGACGTATACAGGGTCGGGCGAATGCGCCAATGCTTGTAGTCGCCGCTTGCCGCAGCCGAGCCCGCGACGTACTGCGGCAGCAGGTTCACCCAGGTGTAACGATTGTTGGCGAAGTTGCCGTCGCGATCGAAGTCGTAGTTGCTGATCCAATCCCGCCCGGGTTTGCCGCCGTTCTCCTCCGAGCGCTGCAGGATCAACGGCGCGTAGTACTGCAGGTAGCTCTGCCGTTGCAGCGGACTCAAGCTCCAGACCTGCGCGGACGCGGGGCCGGCCGACAGCAGAACGCAGGCTATGGCCATCATCAGGGCATAACCGTATCGACGCGCCCGTTCTATCCAGTTCCCGGTTCGCGCTCCGGGCGCCTCCGCCGCGTCGCTCCCGGCGGTGCGCATCGGCCGACTCCAGGCCGACGCGGCCGACCAGCTCCAGCGAATCTTGCCGCTCTTCATCTTCAATCCTCCGTTGATCGAATGGGGTGGCGCCGCGCGCACGGGCGCTGCCAGGACGATGCTAGAGACCTCGCGCGCCAAGCGGCGCGCCCGCGCGTACAAACAAACCGAAAGCTGCGCTTCGGACACAGTTCGCTGGCACCTGCCAGCCGTCCGGAGCGGGCCGCGATCCCATGGCCGGCCCCATCCATAGCTAAAAGCTATCGAATACGTCGAAAGGATCGATTTCACACGGAGTAGCGGGCCGCCGTACTGTCCAAGGGCGCCTGCGACTCCCCTCCCCCATAAAGGCGAGCAAACGATCGAAACGCCGACACATTCCTAAGCGAAGTTCGAACGGAGCCATCGACGATTCCGTTCGCGCATCGGCATCGCGCTTCCACCCTACCCAATCGTTGCGTCCGCACCGTCAACAGCGAAGAGGCAAAGCACCCATGTCAAACGAAGCGAAGTGCCCGTTCAATCACACCGCTGGCGGCGGTACCTCGAACCGGGATTGGTGGCCGCATCAGGTCAGCCTCAAGGTCCTGCACCAGCAAACGCCGGCCTCCGACCCCATGGATCCGGACTTCGATTACGCCAAAGCCTTCAAGACCCTCGACCTGGCGGCGCTCAAGCGCGATCTCACCGCGCTGATGACCGACTCGCAGGAATGGTGGCCGGCCGACTTCGGCCATTACGGCCCCTTGTTCATCCGCATGGCCTGGCATAGCGCGGGCACCTACCGCACCATCGACGGCCGCGGCGGCGGCGGCGCCGGCCAACAGCGCTTCGCCCCGCTCAACAGCTGGCCGGACAACGGCAATCTCGACAAGGCGCGCCGCCTGCTGTGGCCGATCAAGCAAAAGTACGGCAACAAGATTTCCTGGGCCGACCTGATGATCCTCACCGGCAACGTCGCGCTGGAATCGATGGGCTTCAAGACCTTCGGTTTCGCCGGCGGCCGCGCCGACGTGTGGGAACCCGAGGAAGTGTATTGGGGCGCCGAAACCACCTGGCTGGGCGACCAACGCTATAGCGGCGACCGCAATCTGGAGAATCCGCTGGGCGCCGTGCAGATGGGCCTGATCTACGTCAATCCGCAGGGCCCGAACGGCAATCCCGATCCGGTCGCGGCCGCGCGCGACATCCGCGATACCTTCGCGCGCATGGCGATGGACGACGAAGAAACCGTCGCGCTGATCGCCGGCGGCCACACCTTCGGCAAGACCCACGGCGCCGGCCCCGAATCGCATGTCGGTCGCGAGCCTGAGGGCGGCGACATCGAGCAGCAGGGCCTGGGCTGGGCCAGCAGCTTCAACAGCGGCATTGCCGGCGACGCGATCACCAGCGGCCTGGACGTCACCTGGACCAGCAAGCCGACCCAGTGGAGCAACGAGTTCTTCGCCAACCTGTTCGGTTTCGAATGGGAGCTCAGCAAGAGCCCGGCCGGCGCGCACCAATGGATCGCGAAGGACGGCGCGGGCGCGGGCACGATTCCGGACGCGTTCGATGCCAACAAGCGCCGCGCCCCGACCATGCTGACCACCGACTTGTCGCTGCGCATGGACCCCGCCTACGAAAAGATCTCGCGGCGCTTCTTCGAAAACCCGGACCAGTTCGCCGATGCGTTCGCGCGCGCCTGGTTCAAACTCACCCACCGCGACATGGGCCCGCGCGCGCGCTACCTCGGCCCGGAAGTGCCGGCCGAAGAACTGATCTGGCAGGACCCGGTGCCGCCGGTCGACCATGCTTTGATCGACGATCAGGACGTGGCGACGCTCAAGGCCAAGATCCTGGCCAGCGGCGTGCCGATCTCGCAGTGGGTGTCCACCGCCTGGGCCGCGGCGTCCAGCTTCCGCGGCTCCGATAAGCGCGGTGGCGCCAACGGCGCGCGCATCCGCCTGGCGCCGCAAAAGGATTGGGAAGCCAATCAGCCCGCGCAGCTGGCGCAGGTGCTGCAGACGCTGGAAGGCATCCAGCGCGACTTCAATGCCGCCCAGTCCGGCGGCAAGAAGGTGTCGCTGGCCGATCTGATCGTGCTGGCCGGTAGCGCCGGCGTCGAGCAGGCCGCGAAGAACGCCGGCTATCCGGTCCAGGTGCCTTTCAGCGCGGGCCGCACCGATGCCACCCAGGAGCAGACCGACGCGCATTCCTTCGCCGTGCTGGAACCGATCGCCGACGGCTTCCGCAACTATCTCCAGGGCAAGCCCAATGTATCCAGCGAGGCCCTGCTGGTCGACAAGGCCCAGTTGCTGACGCTGACCGCGCCGGAGATGACGGCGTTGATCGGCGGTCTGCGCGTGCTCAACACCAACGTCGGCCAGACCCGGCACGGCGTGTTCACCCAGCGCGCCGACACCCTGAGCAACGACTTCTTCGTCAACCTGCTGGACATGGGCACGCAGTGGAAGGCGACCTCGGACGCCAAGGACGTGTTCGAAGGACGCGACCGCAAGACCGGCGAACTCAAGTGGACGGCGACCCGCGCCGATCTGATCTTCGGTTCGCATTCGCAACTGCGCGCCCTGGCCGAGGTCTACGCCAGCTCGGACGCGCAGGAGAAGTTGGTCCACGACTTCGTGGCGGCCTGGACCAAGGTGATGAACCTGGACCGTTTCGATCTCGCGTAATACCGAAGGCCGGACCGTCGGGCGCAGGCCCGACCGTTCGGCGCCGATGGCCGCTCCGGCCCGCTCGCGTAGCCGTCAGTCCTGCGCGCGCGGCTCCGGCATCGGCGCCACCCTGCAATCCCTGTGCACCTCACTGGCCCGGCGAGCGATCGCCGGGTCTTTTTTTCGCGTTTAGCCCGCGTATCCGTCGGCACCCAGCGCCAATGCCGCCGCGAGCACCGACAGGGGCAGTTGCGCCTGCTCGGGCTCGTCGTCCTCCAGGTGCCAGGCCGCCGACACGGCCTGCTGCGCCGCGATCCAGGCCAACAGCCGCGCGGGCGCCAGGCCGCTGGCCTCGGCGACCACCTGCAGGCGGCGTTCCAGGCGGCGCGGCAGCTCGCGCCCCAGTTGCAGGGGGTCGCCGAACAGGGTCGCGTGGTCGTAGCCGCGATCGCCGATCACGCGCTTGGGATCGATCGCCAACCAGCCGCGTTGCGGGCCGAAATCCAGCACGTTCTCGTGGTGCAGATCGCCGTGCAGCGGGACCGGATCGACCGCCGCTTGCAGCAGGCCTTCGGCGATCCGCCACGCGCGCGCGTACAGCCCGCCGTGATCGCGCGCGGCCTGGGCCAGGGACTCGAAATACATCGACAGCGGTTGCAAGCCGTCCGGCGGCACGGCGGGGTGCGTGTGCAGGCGCCGCGCCACCTCGCACAGGATGCGGCAGGCCTGATCGTCGCGACCGTCCGAGGCCATCGCCAGCAGGGAGTCGCGACCGGTCGCGCGCTCGATCAACAGCACGTGACCCTCGCTGGCGAGCACGCGCGCGGCGCCATCGCCATCCCACCAGCGCATCAGCACGCCGCCCCAGCGCTCCTCCGGGTCGTAGGCCAGCTTGAGCATGGCCGGCGCCCCCGCGTGCAGCACCGGTTGCAAGGCGCTGGACGGAGTATCGAAGGCCGCGCCGTCGGCTTGCAGGCCCCAATGCCGGCGCCAAGGACGCAAGGCGGTGTCCGGATCCGGACGGAGTTCGTCGTCGTGCAGAACTGCGGGCGATTCGCTCATCGGGCTCGTACTCATCCTGGGTGCGGGGCGGCGTCGCGTTGCCGGCATTCGGCACGGCCTGGGTTTGGTCGACACGCCGCGGGCGCTAGCGGATCCTGAGGCTTGCGGACACCTCGCCGCCATGCCGGATCCGGCGGCATCGCCGCGCGCGCCCCAGGGACTATGCACAGAGTTCGTGCCGGTTCGCGCAGACCTTGCGGCAGGCCCGCTCGCGGCAGCGGACCGGCGACGGGCGGTCGTCACCACGCTGGCGCGAAACGGCGCTAGGATCGGTTTCCAACTGCCAAAAGGACGCGCCCCCATGAGCTTGACCGACGACCTCCTCCGCCAACTTCAGGGCCAGCCGCTGGAGCAGATGAGCAGCCAGCTCGGCCTGTCGCAGTCGCAGACCGCGGGCGCGGTGTCGGCGGCGCTGCCGCTGCTGCTGGGCGCGCTGGGTCGCAACACCAGTCAGCCGCAAGGCGCCGAGGCTCTGTTCGGTGCGCTCCAGCGCGACCACGCCGGCGCCGCCAGCGGCCTGGACATCGGCAGCGTGCTGGGCGCAGTGCTCGGCGGCGGCGCTCCCAGCCGCCAGACCGACGGCGCCGGCATCCTCGGCCACATCTTCGGCGGCCGCGAGGACACCGCGGCCCAGGGCCTGGGCCAGGCCACCGGCCTCGGCGGCAGCCAGGCCAACACCCTGCTCAAGATCCTCGCCCCGATCGTGCTGTCGTACCTGGCCCAGCGCATGTTCTCCGGCGGCGGCCAGGCCGCGGCCTCGCCGCAGGCCCTGGGCAACGTGCTCGGCCAGGAACGCGAACGCATTCAGCAGGACAGCGGCGCCGGCGGCCTGCTCGGCGCGGTGCTGGACCAGGACGGCGACGGCCAGCTCGGCTTGGGCGACCTGCTCAAGATCGGCGGCGGCCTGCTGGGCGGCGGCGGCAATCGCTGAAGCCTGGATCATCCAGCACTCCCTCTGCGGCCGCGTTTCGACGCGGCCGCAGTCGTTTTGGGATTCGACTGGGATCGCATCGCGGCTGACGCCGCTCCCACACGAAGCGATCGTGCTGCTTCGGGGTAGGAGCGGCGCAAGCCGCGACCGCGCAAGGCGGCGACGGCGATAGTCGTCATGTGCGCGTCGCCGGCTCCGGCGGCGGTGCGCACCTATGCCAGCGACGACTCGACATCCATAAGGCGCTAGCGCTGCTTACTGTGGGAGCGGCGTGAGCCGCGATCGCGCCATTTCAGCGGCGGCGCTGCTCACGCAATGCGACCCGTCCCTCAGCGCGGGCTAGGCGCGCCCCTACAACGCGTCGATATCGCCCAGCGCGCGGATCAGCCGTCGCGCGCGTTTGTCGGGCTTGGTCTCGGGCGCCTGGTAGCCGTTACGTTCGGCCACGCGCAAAGCGCGGGCGGCTTCGCGCGCGGCGCGCGAGGCCTCGGTTTCGGTGTACAGGGTCTGGGCGACGCTGGCGGGGCCGCGGGTGTCGCTGAGCGCGAGCACGTTGACCTCGAACAGTTCCTCGCCACGCGCGATGCGCAGCGCATCGCCCGCGCGCAGTGCGCGCGAGGCCTTGGCGCGTTGGCCGCCGACTTCGATCTTGCCGGTCTCGATGGCGCTGCGCGCGAGGCTGCGGGTCTTGTAGAAACGCGCCGCCCACAGCCACAGGTCCAGGCGCACGCTGGCGGTCGCGGGCGCCGCTTCGACGGTGGACGGTTTTTTCTCGGAATTCGTTTTCATCGGTATCACGAATGCGGCGCGCCCAGGATCACGCTAGGCATTGAAATTGCGGTGCTTCCAGGCTTTGCGTACTCGCCTCGCGTTGACCGAGCGCAGCGCGATCGCAGCGGGACGACTACGCGCGGGTGCAGATTCCGCGGAGGCTCAGATCTCTTCCAAGGCCAAGGTGAACACACCGGCTTCGCCCGCGTCGTAGGCCTCGCGCCAGATCCGGTAACCCTCCAGATCCTCATCGGTCACCGGCATCGAGCCGATCACCCGCGGCGCCGCTTCGGCCACGCGGCTGTCGACGATGGGAAAGTGGCCGAGCAGCGGCAGGCCCTTGAGTTCGGCGACATCGTCCACGTGCTCGGCCAGGACTTCGTCGGCGGCGTTCACGTCGAACTTGCGCAGCGACATCGCCGCGCCGCCGTCGGGCAACGCGTCGATGCGCTGCACCCAGAAGAAACCCCAGAGGCCATCGCTGCGCTGATAGGTGCAGATATCGCCTACGGACAAGTTCGATTGCATGCGTGCGCTCCTGCGCGGACCTTTCGGGTACGGCATCGGCGATGCCTTGCGAGCAATCTAGCGCATGGCGCCCGTCGGATAAAAGCTTGCGCCCGCATCGCGCGTCGCGGCGCTGGCAGGCACGATACGCGGCGCACCGGGCGCCCGGCGGAAATGCGACATCGCACACGCGACATCGTAGTTGGACGTCGTAAACCACGCTTCGAAACGAGATGCCTCAAACGAAAACGGCCGCCTCGCGGCGGCCGTTTTCTACGCTGCGCGCGAGGCGCGCGACGCGGAATTACTCGGCGGCGTTCTTGGCGCGCGCGTAAGCGGCCAGGTCTTCCTTGATGCGCGCCTTCTTGCCTTCCAGGCCACGCAGGTAGTACAGCTTGCCCGAGCGGACCTTACCGCGGCGCTTGACGTCGACCGAGTCGATGATCGCGCTGTGGGTCTGGAACACGCGCTCGACGCCGAAGCCGTGCGAGATCTTGCGCACCGTGAACGAGGAGTTCAGGCCGCCGTTCTTCTTCGCGATGACCACGCCTTCGTAGGCCTGGACGCGCTCACGGTTGCCTTCCTTGACCTTCACGTTGACGACGATGGTGTCGCCGGGGCCGAAGTCCGGCAGCTGGCGCTGGACCTGTTCGGCTTCGAAATTCTGCAGCAGGGTGTGGAGCGAGGGCTTGTTCATGGCACGGCCTGTTGGATTAGTTGTTGCGCGAGTGCACGTGGACCCGCGTCATGGCATGGATGGAGCAATGAAGCCGTGCATTATAACGGCCTTTTTCGTTGCGTGACTAGGGCTTAGCCGACTCGGCCTGCGCCGCCGGGTCCGCCCCGGCCTCCTCGCACCGGGCCCGAGCCGGCCCGGATACCGCCGCGGCGGCCTGTTCGGCCCGATAAGCGGCCAATAGGGCACGATCGTCCTTGGGCAGGCCGGCTTCGTCCAGTAAATCGGGGCGCCGCTCGGCGGTCCGGCCCAGCGCCTGCTGGCGCCGCCAGCGCGCGATCCGGGCGTGGTTGCCGGACATCAGCACCTCCGGAACCGGGCCCAACTCGTGCTCGACCGGGCGGGTGTAGTGCGGGCAGTCCAGCAGGCCGTCGTCCTCGAAGCTGTCCTGGACCGCGGATTCGGCGTCGTTGAGCACGCCCTCGCGCAGGCGCGCGACCGCGTCCACCACCACCGCCGCGGCCAGCTCGCCGCCGGACAGGACGTAGTCGCCGATCGACAACTCCTCGTCGACCTCGGCCCGGATCAGGCGCTCATCCACGCCCTCGTAGCGGCCGCACAGCAGGATCAGACGTTCGCTGGCGGCGAGTTCGCGGACCTTGGCCTGGGTCAGGCGCGCGCCCTGCGGGCTGAGATAGATCACCCGCGCCGGCGCCGGATCGGCCGCGCGCGCCGCGCGCAGGCTGGCGCGCAGCGGGTCGATCAGCATCACCATGCCGGGACCGCCGCCGAACGGACGGTCGTCGACCCGGCGGTAATTGCCCTCGGCGTAGTCGCGCGGGTTCCAGCCCTGCAGCGACAGCAGCCCGCGCTCGGCCGCGCGCCCGACCACGCCGAAAGCCGCGCACTGGGCGACGAATTCGGGGAACAGGCTGACGACATCGATACGCATAGGGCCAGGAACGAGCGGGTAGGAGTGAGGAACGAGAGTCAAAGCCTAAGTGGATCGGCGGGTCGGTAACGAGACCGGGAACGAAAGCGCTCTCGCTCCTTTTTACGCTGCGCTCGTTCCTAGAACTCGGGATCCCAGTCCACCGTGACCACGCCGGCCTCGAAATCCACCGAGGTCACGTACTGCGGGATCACGAACGGAATCATGCGCTCGCGCTCGTCGTCGCGCGCGACCAGCACGTCGTTGGCGCCGGTGGCGAACAGATGCGACACGGTGCCCAGCTGGACACCGTCGACGGTGACCACGCGCAAGCCTTCCAGGTCGACCCAGTAGTACTCGCCCTCGCTGGGGGGCGGCAGGGCCGAACGCGGGACATAGATTTCGGTGCCGCGCAGGGCTTCGACGGCGTCGCGGTCGGCGACGTCGGGGAAACTGGCGACCAGATATTTGCCGCTTTCGCGGCCACGCACGCCCGACAGCTCGCGCTCGCGTCCTTGCGGGTCGCGCACGATCCAGGGCTGGTAGCGGAAGATGGCGCTGCGAGGCTCGGTCCAGGACTCGAGCTTGACCTCGCCGCGCACGCCGAAAGCGCTCAGCACCCTGCCCAGCAGGATGCGACGCGTGGATTCGGTCATTGCGATGCGGCCGTGAGGCGGTCGCCGCGCGCGCGAGGCGCGCGGCGAAGCGGCTTAGGCGGCCGGAGCGGCCTTGCCGGCCTGCTTGTAGAGGCCAGCGACCTTCTCGGTCAGCTGAGCGCCCTTGCTCACCCAATGCTCGACGCGAGCGATGTCGAGTTCGACGCGCTTCTCGTTGCCGGTGGCGACCGGGTTGTAGAAACCGACGCGCTCGATGTTGCGGCCGTCGCGGGCGCTGCGGCTGTCGGTGACGATGATGTGGTAGAACGGACGCTTCTTGGCGCCGCCACGAGTCAGGCGAATCTTGACCATCTTTACAGTTCCTGTGTTGCCCAGTCGCCGGATTGGCGAGGTAAGCCGGAAATTGTAGCCGATTCGTGGGCTTAGGCAAACTCGCCCCCGGCCTCCACGCGCCCAGGCGGCCCCGCCCGGCCCTGGCGCGGCGGCGGGCCCTCCCTGGCCACGCCGCCTGCCCCTGCCTGAATGGCCGTCCCTGGCCGGCCCCGCCTTCCGTAGCGGGGCCCGATAAGGCTTACAGCCCGTAGCGGATGCTGCCGCGCAGGGGCTTGTCGGCGCCGTCGCAGAACTGCTCGAAGTCCACGTGGATCCCGATCAGGCGCCCATTGAGGGGGTCGTAACGCACGCCCTTGACCTCGACCTGGCCGCCGCTGATCCAGCTGCAGCGCCCCTGGCTCGGGCGATCGAACACGAACAGCGCACTGGTGTCGGTGCCGATGGGCCAGGTGCCCGGCTGCAGCACGCCGCCGACCGGCGGCCTGAGCTTGGCGCGCCAGACGTCGCGCTGGCCGCTCACGGTGAAATCCATGTAGTTCGACTCTCCCAGCAAATGGAAGGTGCTGGTGTCGCCGAAGTAGCTCTTCTGCAGGCCCTGGCCGACCGGGTCGTCGCCGCCGCTGTCGAGCTTCACCGAGTACGGGGCCACGTTGTGCCGGATCACCGCCGCCAGCACCGGTGCGCTCGCGCTGCCGCAGCGTTGCAGCACCGTGGCCTCCAATGCCGCCACCCGCCCCTGCCGATCCAGTTCCAGCTGCTGGATATGGATCTCGCCCCACAGATCGTCGCAACGGCGACCGCCATTGGCCATGTACACGTAGGGCGCGCGGCCGGTACGCAAGGTGGGGTGCTCGGCGTCGTAGTAACGGCCCAGTTCGAACTTGCGCTGCGTCGGCGCCCCCACGGAGACGTACCAGTGGTCGTCGCCGCGCGCGACGGTCAGACGGATGGAGTGCGCGTCGGCCTCCATCGTCATCGTCGAGTCGGCATCGGTGTACACGGCGGACTGGCCCGCACCGACCGGATCGCCGGCCTGGCTGTGGACGGCAAACACCGTGTCCGCATGCGCGGAAGCGGCGAACAGGCCCGCGAACGCGAGCGCGGCGGTGGTGCAACGGCGGAACATCTTCGTCATATGCGCTTCACTCCTTGATGATGGCCGTGCCGCCCTTACCCCGGAGCGACGCGGCCTGTGGCGAACCCGCCGGCCCTGGCGAGCCGGCGGCCAGTCGGTGGCGACTGCGCGGCGCGTTGCGGTCCTGCATCGCGCTGCAGGGATATGATCGCGTTCGCACGTCTCCGCCATTAAGACGGCGCGGCGCCGCCGGTCGGGCGACGCGCGGCGAACGCAATCGCAGCGGGCGATACGCGGGTGGTGTACCTATGCGGACACGGCGATCGCGAATGCCGCGATGTCGCAGCGGCGACGCAGTCGCGGCTCTCCATGTATCGATCGCGGCTTACGCCGCTCCCACAGAAGGCAGGGGCTGCGCTGCTTTGGGGTAGGAGCGGCGTAAGCCGCGACCGCGCGATGGCGATGGCGATGGCGCCGAAAGCCTCGCTGGCTGCGCGCCTGATTCGTCGCTACTTCATAGGCCGCTCGACGCAAGGCCCCGACCCGGCTTGCCCAGCGCACCGGATGCCGGCGCTCGGCCTGAATCTGATCGCGGCTCACGCCGCTCCTACCCCAAGGCCGCGCAACCGCTTTCTGTGGGAGCGGCGTGAGCCGCGATTGCGCGACTTCGTGTGGCGACGCGGTCGCCGCTCGCGCCGTTCCTACAGGAGGCAGCGGCGGCCCTTGGGAGGGCGAGCGGTGGCGATACGTTGCGTTCGCGCAGTTGCGATGGCGCAAACGAAAACGGCGGCCAGTGGCCGCCGTTTCGATGCTGTCGCGCCCGCGCCGGACGATCAGCGGAACGGCATGCCGCCGCGGCCGCCCATCATGCCCTTCATGCCGCGCATCAGGCCCTTCATGCCGCCGCCGGAGAGCTTGCTCATCATCTTTTCCATCTGCTGGAACTGCTTCATGAGCTTGTTGACGTCGGCCGGGGTCATGCCCGAGCCCTTGGCGATGCGCGCGCGGCGCGAACCGTTCAGCAGCGCCGGATTGCGACGCTCCTTCTTGGTCATCGAGTTGATGATCGCGACCATCCGCGGCACTTCCTTGCCGGTGACCTGATTCTTGACCGCCTCGGGGATCTGGCCCATGCCCGGCAGCTTGTCCATGAGCCCGTGCAGGCCGCCCATGTTCTGCATCTGCTCGAGCTGGTCCTTCATGTCGTTGAGGTCGAACTTCTTGCCCTTGGCGACCTTCTCGGCGAGCTTCTGCGCCTTGTCCTTGTCGACCTGCTGCTCGACCTGCTCGACCAGCGACAGCACGTCGCCCATGTCGAGGATGCGGCTGGCGACGCGGTCGGGATGGAACACGTCCAGGCCGTCGGGCTTCTCGCCGACGCCGATGAACTTGATCGGACGGCCGGTGATGTAGCGCACCGACAGCGCGGCGCCACCGCGCGCGTCGCCGTCGGTCTTGGTCAGGACCACGCCGGTCAGCGGCAGCGCTTCGCTGAAGTGCTTGGCGGTGACCGCGGCGTCCTGGCCGGTCATGGAGTCGACCACGAACAGGGTTTCGACCGGCGACACCGCGGCGTGCAGGGCCTTGATCTCGGCCATCATCGCTTCGTCGATGCTGGTGCGGCCGGCGGTGTCGACGATCAGCACGTCGACATAGGACTTGCGCGCGTCGTCGATCGCGGCGCGCACGATCGCTTCGGGCTTCTGGTCGGCGCTGGAAGCGAAGAACAGCACGTCGACCTGTTCGGCCAGGGTCTTGAGCTGCTCGATCGCGGCCGGACGGTAGACGTCGGCCGAAACCACCATGACCTTCTTCTTGCGGCGTTCCTTGAGGTGCTTGGCGAGCTTGGCGACGGTGGTGGTCTTGCCCGCGCCCTGCAGGCCGGCCATCAGGATCACCGCCGGCGCCGGCACGTTGAGGTTGAGGTCGGCGGCCTGCGAGCCCATGACCGCGGTGAGCTCGTCGCGCACCACCTTGATCAGGGCCTGGCCCGGGGTCAGCGACTTCAGCACTTCCTGGCCGACCGCGCGCACCTTGATGCGCTCGATCAGGGCCTGCACCACCGGCAGCGCGACGTCGGCCTCGAGCAGGGCGATGCGGACCTCGCGGGTGGCCTCGCGGATGTTCTCCTCGGTCAGCCGGCCGCGGCCGCGCAGGCGCTCGATGGTGCCGGACAGGCGTTGGGTCAGGGATTCGAACATGAGGCGTCGGGGGCGTTAGGCGGAATCGCGAAGTATAGCGTCCGAGAGGCGGGAGGCCGTGCAGGTATTGAGAGGTCGGGGCTTGCGAAAGGGTTATCGCCCTGGGTCGAAGCGCAAATGCCCCTCGCCCGCCCCTTTTCCAAAGGGGAAGGAAAAGCGACGCCGCGGATTTGCACGGGGCGGTGCCGGAACATACGACAGCCACGCAGCGCCGTACGACCCGTGCTCCCTGGCTCTTGCGAATCCCCAATCTCCAATCCCCAATCCCGGCTCTTATGCCACACTGCCGCGATGACAATCGTTCTCATCGCCGTGGTCCTCTATCTGGTCGCCGCCGCGCTGCTGGTCGCGGCCGTGCGCAAGGACGGCGGGCGCAAGGCCCGGTTGTGGCTGCTGCCGGCCGATCTGGCGGTGTTGCTGCACGGCGCCGCCCACCTGATGGCCTGGAAACTCGCCGGCGGCGCCGATCTGCATTTCTTCGCCGCCCTGTCCCTGATCGGACTGGGCATGGCGGCGCTGACCGCGGTGGTCGGCGCGTCCGGGCGCATGGCCGCGCTGGGCGTGGTGGTGTTCCCGCTGGCGGCGCTGACCCTGATCGGCTACCACGCCTACGGCCACGTGCTGGCCGAGCCGCTGGACTGGCGCCTGCAGCTGCACGCCTGGTTCGCCCTGCTCGCCTACGCCACCCTCGCGATCGCGGCCCTGTTGGCGACGATGCTGTGGCTGCAGGAACGCGCGCTGCGCCGGCGCGAGTTCCACGGCTGGCTGCGCGGCCTGCCGCCGCTGGTGGAGCTGGAGACCCTGTTGTTCCGCACCATCGCGGTCGGCTTCGCGCTGCTCACCGCGACCCTGCTGACCGGCTTGCTGTTCGTCGAGAACCTGCTGGCCCAGCACCTGGTGCACAAGACCGCGCTGAGCGTGCTGTCCTGGCTGGCGTTCGGCGGCCTGCTGCTGGGCCGCTGGCGCTACGGCTGGCGCGGCGGCACCGCGGTGCGCTGGACCCTGGCGGCGATGGCGCTGCTGGTGCTGGCGTTCTTCGGCAGCAAGTTCGTGCTGGAGCTGGTCCTGCAACGGACCTGAGCCCACCGCCCTCTCGTACCACCGCAATCGGAATCGCGCATGCAGGACTGGATCCGCTCGCTGTCGCCGCGCAGCGAGTTCGTGGTGGTGATCGGGCTGGCGTTCGGCTGGGCATTGCTGTCCAGCCTGCAGAGCGTGCTGTCCGGCGCGCCCGCGCAGACCGACGCGGCCTACACTTTCAGCGCCGCCGACCTATGGAGCGTGCTCATCGTCGAACTGACGGTGATCGCGATGCTCGGCTACTTCCTACGCCTGCGCGGCTGGACGATGGCGCATTTCGGGCCGCCGGCGCAGGCCGGCGATGCGGTGCCCGCGCTGGTCCTGGTGGCGGCGTCGATACTGTCGTACCAGTTGCTGGCGACGCTGGCGCTGTCCAGCGGCACCGCGCTCAAGCCCGCGCAGACGACGCCGGACGTGGGCTGGACGGCGATCCTGGCGACTTCGGCGGTGAACGGCTTCTACGAGGAGATCTTCGTCTGCGGCTACGTGCTGGTGGCCCTGCGCGAACGCTGGGGCCTGTGGCCGGCGATCCATGTCAGCACCGCGATCCGGGTCGCCTACCACCTCTATCAGGGCTCGGCCGGGGTGCTGGGCATCGTGCCGCTGGGCCTGCTGTTCGCCGGCTGGTACGCCCGTACCGGACGGCTGTGGCCGGTGATCCTGGCCCATGTGTTGCTGGACGTGATCGCCTTGGCGGCGTTGGCCTGAGCGTAGACTACGTCGCATCCAACTGATTTAACTGAATAATTTCCGTCTAAAACCTTGACGAGAGGTCCTGGGCGGGCGCGGGCGCGCTCGCCCGCGCGCCGCGACACGGCGTTCCATTGACGTAACAATATTTGCATTGACAACTATTGCAGAGGGTAGCAATATGCCGCCCCATGAAGACCGCCCCTCCCCCGATCGCCTGCAGCGGCTCCACCCTGGGCCTGCTGTTCCGCCAAGTCCGCGACGCCATGTGGGCGCAGATGGAGCGCGAGCTGGCCGCCGCCGGCCATGAACTCACGTTCAGCCAGTACATCACCCTGAAGAAGCTCGCCGACGGCACCGCCGGCGTGACCGACCTGGCGCGCGCCGCCGAACTCAATCCCGGCGCCATGACCCGCCTGCTCGACCGGCTGGAAGGGCGCGGCCTGGTCGCGCGGGTCGCCGATCCGTCGGATCGCCGGGCTTTGAACATTCATCTCACCGACGCCGGTGTGACCATCTGGCAGGACATCAACAAGTGCGGCCAGCGCGTGCGCGAGCAGGCGTTGAGCGGCATGAGCGACGTAGAACGCGAAACCCTCACGCGCCTGCTCGAACAGGTGCGCGACAACCTCACTCCCTCCGGTTCCTGAGCCATGAACATGCCTGTCTCGACCGCCCGCACCGCGCTACCGCGACGCGCGCTGCGCCCCCTGCTCACCGCGCTGGCCGCGGCGCTGATCCTGGCCGGCTGCGCCAGCACCCACGGTCTGGCCCCCGAAGGCCGCGCGCTCGACGCCGACGCGTTGGAGAGCCAGCGCAGCCTGGGCGCCTACGCGGTGTCCGACGCCGCGTTCCCGAAGCAGGATTGGTGGACCGCGCTGGGCGATACCCAGCTCGACAGCCTGATCGCCGAAGCCCTGGCCGGCACGCCCAGCCTGGACGCCGCCGACGCGCGCGTGCGCCAGGCGATCGCGCAGGCCGGCCTGGCCGACGCCGCGCGCAAGGCCACCGTCGGCGCCGGCGCCCAGTACGCGGGCGTGCGCATTCCCGAAACCGTGGCCCCGGAACCGCTGGGCGGCCACTACAGCGGCGTCGAACTGCTGTCGCTGAGCTTCAAGTACAGCCCCGACCTGTGGGGCGGCCATCGCGCGCGCTGGGAATCGGCCCTGGGCCAGGCCCGCGCCGCCGAGGTCGAAGCCCAGGCCGCGCGCCTGACCCTGTCGTCCAACATCGCGCGCGCCTACGTCGCGCTGGCGCAGGCGCATGCGGCGCAGGACGTCGCGGTCGCCGAAAAGGAACGCGCCAGCCGCCTGCTCGGCCTCGGCCGTCAGCGCGTCAAGGCCGGTCTGGACAACCAGTTGCAGATCCGTAACGCCGAAAGCACGGTCGCCTCCGCGCAGCAGCAGGCGCAGGCGGCGCAGCAGCAGATCGACGCCGCCCGCAACGCGATCGCCGCGCTGCTGGGCAAGGGCCCGGACCGCGGCCAGAGCATCGCCAAGCCGGGCCTGCTGAGCGCGTCCGCGCCGGCGATCCCGGCGGTCGCATCGAGCGAATTGTTGGGCCACCGCCCCGACGTGGTCGCCGCGCGCTGGCGCGTGGAAGCGGCCGCGCACGGCATCGACGCCAGCAAGGCCGACTTCTATCCGACCGTGAACCTCAGTGCCATGATCGGCCTGGCCTCGGGCGGCCTGTCCGACCTGTTCTCCAGCGACGCCCTGCTGCTGCAAGGCGGCCCGGCGATCAGCATGCCGATCTTCGACGGCGGCCGTCTGCGCAATCAGCTGGCCAAGAGCGACGCCGATTACGACCTCGCCGTCGCCACCTACAACCAGAGCCTGGTCGGCGCGCTGCGCGAAGTCGCCGACGCCCTGCAGGCCGCGCGCTCGCTGGACGCGCAGTTGGTCTCGGCGCAACAGGCGCGCGACGCCGCGCAGTCGGCCTGGCAACTGGCCACGGCGCGCTACCGCGGCGGCCTGGGCACCCAGCTCGACGTGCTGGCCGCGCAGCGCCCGCTGCTGCAGCTGGATCAGCAGATCGTCACGCTGCGCGCGCAGCGCCTGAGCGCTTCGATCGAACTCGACCGCGCGCTCGGCGGCGGGCTCCAGCTCACCGCTCCCACCACCGCCATCTCCAATTCCGACATCGCCAAGGCCTCCACGCCATGACCACCGAAATCAATCCGCAAGCCGCGGCCCCGGCCGCGCCCACCAACGGCAAGCGCCGCAAGTTCCTGCTCCTCCTGCTGGCCGTGGTGGTGATCGCCGCGATCGGCTGGACGGCGTGGTACCTGCTGGTCGCGCGCTGGCACCAGGACACCGACGACGCCTACGTGCAGGGCAACATCGTCAGCATCACCCCGCAGTCGATCGGCACCGTGGTCAGCATCGGCGCCGACGACGGCATGAAGGTGACGGCCGGCCAGGTGCTGGTCCAGCTCGATCCCAACGACGCCCAGGTCGCCTACGAACAGGCGGTCGCCAACCTCGCCAACACGGTGCGCCAGGTGCGCGGCCTGTACAGCGCGGTCGATGCCGGCCAAGCCGATCTGAGCGCGCGCGAAGTCGCGGTGCAGAAGGCGCGCGCCGACGTGAAGCGTCGCGAGGGCCTGGTCGCCAGCGGCGCGGTCTCGGCCGAGGAGCTGGCCCACGCGCGCGACGAACTGGCCGCCGCCGAAGCCAGCCTGTCGTCCTCGCGCGGCACCCTGTCGCGCAACCGCGCGCTGGTCGACGCCACCACCCTGGGCAAGCAGCCGCAGGTCGCCGCCGCCTCCGCGCAGCTGCGCCAGGCCTACCTCAACCTGCAACGCGCCGCCATCGTCGCGCCGGTCTCCGGCTACGTCGCCAAGCGCAACGTGCAGCTGGGCCAGCGCGTGCAGCCGGGCGCCACGCTGATGACCATCGTGCCGCTGGAGCAAGTCTGGGTGGACGCGAACTTCAAGGAAACCCAGCTCAACAACATGCGCATCGGCCAGCCGGTCGAGCTGCATTCGGACCTCTACGGCAGCGATGTGGCCTTCGAAGGCAAGGTCGCCGCGATCGGCATGGGCACCGGCAGCGCGTTCGCCCTGCTGCCGGCGCAAAACGCCAGCGGCAACTGGATCAAGATCGTGCAGCGCGTGCCGGTGCGCATCGAGGTCGATCGCAAGCAGGTGCTCGAACACCCGCTGCGCCTGGGCCTGAGCATGCACGTCGACGTCAACATCCGCGGCCAGGACGGCGCGATGCTGGCTGGCTCGACCCCGGCCAAGCCGGTGCTGACCACCGACGCCTACACCAAGCAGCTCGCCGACGCCGACGCGCTGATCG
Organism: Lysobacter sp. Root916; assembly: GCF_001429785.1. GTDB lineage: Bacteria > Pseudomonadota > Gammaproteobacteria > Xanthomonadales > Xanthomonadaceae > Lysobacter. Next base: position 1,672,047 of record NZ_LMJF01000001.1, read on the forward strand.
AGAAGATCGTCAACGACAACCTGCCCAACCGCCACGGCTGAGCGTAGGCGGCGCGGGCCGGTCCCGCGCGCGCATCCGACGCCCGGCGCAATGAGCCGGGCGCCCTCGCCCAACCGCACTGCGATGCCGCAGCCGATCGCGACCTCGCCCCGTTAGCGACGAACGCCGCGCCACTCCCTCTCAAGGCCGTTCCATGTCCGCCACCGCCACCGCAGCCGCGCCCGCCCCGCAAGCCGGCTTCCGGCCACCGAACATCCCGCTGACCACGCTCGGCCTCGCGCTGGCGTCGTTCATGCAGGTGCTCGACCTGACCATCGCCAACGTCTCGCTGCCGACCATCTCCGGCAATCTGGGCGGCAGCGCCAACCAGGCGACCTGGGTGATCACCTCGTTCGCGGTCAGCAACGCCATCGCGTTGCCGCTGACCGGCTGGCTGACCCGCCACTTCGGCGAGCGCAAGCTGTTCGTGTGGGCGACCTTTTTGTTCGTGATCGCCTCCCTGCTGTGCGGTCTGGCCAACAGCATGGGCCTGCTGGTGGCCGCGCGTGCGCTGCAGGGCTTCGTCGCCGGCCCGATGTACCCGATCACCCAGGCCCTGCTGATCTCGATCTATCCACCGCACAAACGCGGACAGGCGATCGCGTTGCTGGCGATGGTCACCGTGGTCGCGCCGATCGCCGGCCCCATCCTCGGCGGCTGGATCACCGACAACTACAGCTGGGAATGGATCTTCTTCATCAACGTGCCGATCGGCATCTTCGCCAGCCTGGTCGTCGGCAGCCAGCTGCGCGGCCGCCCGGAGAAGCTGGAAAAGCCGAAGATGGATTACGTCGGCCTGATCACCCTGGTGATCGGCGTCGGCGCCCTGCAGATCCTGCTCGACCTGGGCAACGACGAGGACTGGTTCCGTTCCAACCTGATCGTGATCCTGGCGATCGTGTCGGCGATCGCGCTGGCGGTGTTCGTGATCTGGGAGCTCACCGACAAGGACCCGATCGTCAACCTGCGCCTGTTCCGGCACCGCAATTTCGCCGCCGGCACCGCCGCCATGGTGATCGCCTACGCGGCCTTCTTCGCGGTCGGCATCCTGGTGCCGCTGTGGCTGCAGCGCAACCTGGGGTTCACCGCGATCTGGGCCGGTTTCGCGACCGCGCCGATCGGCATATTGCCGGTATTGCTGACGCCGTTCGTGGGCCGCTACGCGCACAAGTTCGACCTGCGCTGGCTGGCCACCTTCGCCTTCATCGCGATGTCGCTGACCAGCTTCGCGCGCTCGGGCTTCAACCTCGACGTCGACTTCAACCACATCGCGATGGTGCAACTGTTCCAGGGCTTCGGCGTGGCGCTGTTCTTCATGCCGGTGCTGCAGATCCTGTTGTCGGATCTGCAGCCGCACGAGATCGCGGCCGGCTCCGGCCTGGCGACCTTCATGCGCACCCTGGGCGGCAGCTTCGCCGCCTCGCTGACCACCTACGCCTGGACCGAGCGCGGCGCGGTCCACCATGCCCACCTCACCGAGAAGCTGTCGGCCTACGATCCCAACCTGATCGAGACCGCCACCCGCATGGGCGGCGGCAACCTGCAGACCGGCGCGGCGATGCTGGAGCGGATGATCTCCAACCAGGCCGCGCAGATCGGCTTCAATGAGATCTTCCACCTGCTCGGCCTGATCTTCCTGGCGGTGATCGTGTTCGTCTGGTTCGCCAAGCCGCCGTTCCAAGCCAAAGCTGGCGCGGCCGCGGCCGGCGGCCACTAGGCCTCCGACACAGCGCCAGCGTAGGGCCGGGTCTTCCCGGCCCTACGCATTTGTGTCTAGCGCATCATCAAGCCGACGAGGCGGCCTCGCGCGAATCGTGGGTGTCGCGCGCGGGCTCGCTCGCCGGCGCCGGCGCGCCCTTGCGCACGAAGCGTTGGCGGGCCTCGTGGTAGGCCGGATCGGGGCCGAAGAAGTTGCGGTACATGTGGCTGAGCTCCTCGGCGGCGTAGCTCTCCAGCGGCTTGCGGCGCTCGTCGCTGCTGCGGCGCCGGCGCTTGAGGCCGATCGCCTTGCGCCAGGCCGCGGGCTCGACCAGGGCTTGCGCACGCGCCTCCACCTCCGCGCGGAAACCGGCGCCGTCCTCGCCGAACGCGGCGTCGATCAGACCGATGCGGGCGGCGTGTTCGCTGGTCAGCGGACGCAGGCTCTCGGTAAGCTCCTGCGCGCGCGCCAAGCCGACCCGGCGCGGCATCAGATAGGTCCAGTACTCCGAGCCGTACAGGCCGCCCATGCCACGGTAATGCGGGTTCAGCACCAGCCCAGCGCGCGCCCACACCTGATCCGCGGCCAGGGCCAGCACCACGCCGCCGGCGCCGGCGTTGCCCTGCATGGCCGCGATCACGCGATGGCTGTCGGTGAGCACGATCTCGCGCACCAGCGCGTTCATGGCCAGGATGTTGTGCCAGGACTCCAGCGCCGGATCCTTCGCCGCCTCGATCTGGTTGAGGTGGATGCCATTGCTCCACACGTCCCGGCCGCCCATCAAGGCGATCGCCTTCGTCGGCCGCTGGCGCGCGTGCAGGAAGGCGGCGCGCAGGCGCTCGCATTGCCGGGTCGACATGGCGCCGTTGTAGAAATCGAAATGCAGGTAGCCGACCTCGCCGTCCTCGCGGTAGCGAATGTCGCGCCAGGTGTCGGGCCCTTCCGGCGCGTCGAACGCCAACGGCCGCTCCGGCACCTTGGCCATGCGGCGCCGGCCCAACACCTGCGCCGCCGGCAGCTTGATGCCGTCCTTGACGCGCAGATGGCCCAGCCACAACGCGCCGTCGCCGCTGCCCACGCAGACCGCGCCTTCGCGCTGCGCCAGCAACTCGCCCGGACGTCCGCGCAGGGTCGCTTCCGGCCAGGCGTCGTAGAGCTGACAGGGCAAGCCGGCCAGCAAGGCGCGCGCGCCCGGCGCGCTGTCGCCGCAGCGCACGCGGCGCAGGATCGTCGCGCTGGGCAGGTCCCAATCCACCGCACGATCGGCCGCGCGCATGGCCGGACGCAAGCGCCCGCGCACATCCGCGTCGCGATAGTCGAGCGCGCGCGGCGTATGCAGCCCGGACGCAAAACGCTCGATCGCCTGCAGCAAGGCGCGCAACGCCGCCTGCGCGACTTCGTGGCGATAGAGTTCGCTCTTGCCGACCTCGCGCATGGGGAAGGTCGCGCTGGCCCAGATGTCGCCGGCGTCCATCTCCGCCGCCGCCTGCAGCACGGTCACGCCCCACTCGCGCTCGCCTTCCAGGATCGCCCAATCCAACGAGGAAGGACCGCGATCGCCGACGATGCCGGGATGCACGATCAGGCAAGTGCTGCGATTCCAGATCGCCTCGGGGATCGCCGACTTCAGCATCGGCGCCACGATCAGATCGGGGCGCTCGCGCTGCGCCGCCTGCTGCATGGTTTCGGGGTCGCTCGCGACCTGGATGACGACGTCGTGGCCCAGTTCCGACAACCGGCACGAGACCAGTTGGGTCAGCCCATTGCACGCCGTGCACAGAAGCAGAATGCGCAGTGCCATCGAACATTCCTTGTTCGTCCGTGTGAACTCACTGTCGGCCAAGGCCGACAGGCAAACTCGCTCCCTAGTCACAATTCCTACGAGTTATTTATGCCGAACCGGTCAAAACCGGACGGCGGTCGAATTCGGGTCGCAGCCAGGCTTGGGAATGGGCAGCGGATGGCGTTCGGATGCAGGTCCGCTAAGGCACAGACGCCCGCCACCGCGCTTGCCGTGCCTCTACGCCCGCCCCCCGTGTCCGGGCGCATACGATCCGTCCGGCCGACAAGGCCGACCTGGTCGATCTACGTCCGGGCGCCGTAACGGCGCCCGGACGCGACCCACTAAGGCGTCAAACGACGATTCAATGCGGCGTCGCCAGGGCCAGCGTGTACACGCTCTGCCAGCTGTGCCCGCCGCCCAGATCGGCGTCGGACGCCCCCCCGGCCTGCGGCGCGAAGCTCGCCATCGCCGAGATCAGGGCGGCGACGTTGCGGTCGCGCTCGGCCGCGCCGGCCGCGGCATCGGGACGAATGCCGTGGCCGCCACCGGCGCGGACTTCGGCCAAGCCGGCATCGTCGAGCCGCAGGTATCCAGCCGACAGCGTCTCCACCCGTTCCAAGGCAGGCAGGCGTCCACCCAGCGCGATCGCCGACGCCGTACGTTGCGCGACCGGATCCACTTCCTGCGCATAACGGCCGTTCTCCGCCCACGGCGCATCGGCCACCACGCCATCGACGCCGCAGTCGCTGGCGGTCGGTCCGCCGCGGAATTGCGCCGCCGATGCCAGCGGCGCCGGCGCCAGACTCGCGACCACGTCGTCCTGGGTCCACACCGTGCCGTCGGCGAAGCGGATCCGCTCGACCGCATTGGGTCGTCCCCCGCCCGCCGTCGTGGCGAAGTAAGCCGCCACGGTCACCGCATCGGCGCTGCCGATGCGCTCGATCAGCAGATCGTCGCCCACACGCGACACATGCAGATCGCTGGCCGCGATGCCGACGCCGAATGCGATCTCGTCGAGGTCGCCTGGCGCCGCATCGTGGACGTAGTCGGAGATGCGGTCGCGGCCGAAGCCGAGCTCGAAGGCGTAGACGTCGCTGCCGGCGCCACCGAACAAGCTGTCGCTGCCGGCCCCGCCGACCAGGATGTCGTTGCCGCCGTCGCCGGCCAGCAGATCGTCGCCATCGCCGCCTTCGATGCGGTCATGGCCGCCCTGCCCCGACAGCCGATCGTTACCGGCGCCGCCGGTCATCAGATCGTCGCCCGCGAAGCCGCGCAAGGTATCGTCACCAGCCCCGCCGGTAGTCAGGTAGGCGGCGATTTGCGCGTAGCTCCACTCGCTGCCGTCCTGGAAGCGGAACGCATCGATCGACAGCGCATCGCGATTGCCGTCGGCATCGAAGTAGTCGGTCACGGTCAAGCGGTCGTCCGTGCCGGCGATGGCGATCACCAGATCGCGGTCCTGGCGCTGCCAGCGCAAATCGCCGGCCGCGATGCCGACCCCGAAGGTCACCACGTCCCAGGTCGCATCCCCGTTGCGCGGCGACGCGCCGACGGTCCTCGATTCGGCCAGGATGCGATCGCGTCCCCAACCACGGCCGAAGTGGAAGCTGTCGCTGCCGCTGCCGCCAAGCAAGGTGTCGTCGCCTTGCTCGCCATTGAGCATATCGTTGCCGGCGCCGCCATCGAGCGCATCGTTACCCTGTCCGCCGAACAAGGTGTCGCTGCCTTCGCCGCCACTCAGGGTGTCGTCGCCAAAGCCCGCATTGAGCACGTCGTGACCGTCACCGCCGCTGAGGTCATCGTCGCCGCTGGCCGCGTCGAGGAAGTCATTGCCCGAACCGCCGAGCATGAAGTCCTCGCCGACGCCGCCGAACAGGCGATCCCAGCCCGAGCCGCCGTGCAGAGAGCTGCCGTAGATGCTCGCCATGAGAAAATCGTCGCCGGCGCCGCCAAACAAGCCGTCGCGATGACCCCTTCCGTAGAGGCGGTCGTTACCGCCGCCACCGGACACTGCGGTTCTAAGGCCTGTCCTCGTACTCATTTCGTCGTCGTCGACACTGCCCAGGCGCACCGGGTAGTACTGGTACCAGTACTCGCTCGCGAAGGTGAAGCCTGCACCGTCTTCCTCGGGCTCCAGCGGCGGCGCCTCCGTGGCGGTCGCCAGCCGGTTGGCGATCTGCGCGGTGGTCCACACCGTGCCGTCGGCGAAACGAATCCGATCCAGCGCACCCACGGTTTCCCCGTCGGCTTCGAAGTGGCCCTGGATGGTGATGCTGTCGCTACTCCCTTCGATATGCACGATCAGGTCAACCCCGGACCGATGCAGGCTGACGTCGGAGACGGCGACGCCGTCCTTCAGTTCCAGCACATCCACGTCGCTGAGCAAGGCGTCGCCGTAGACGACCGTATCCCGGCCGTCGCCGCGGCCGAACCGCACCACGTCGTTGCCCAAGCCACCGTCCAGCCGGTCGTCGCCGACGCCGCCGTCGAGACGGTCGTCGCCGTGGCCGCCGGACAGTACATCGTCGCCCGCGTCGCCGCTCAGATCATCGTCGCCGTCGCGGCCGTTCAAGCTGTCGTCGCCGTCTCTGCCCGAGATGAGGTCGCCGGAGGCGAGACCGTCGATGACGTCGCTGTCGTCGCTGCCGGCGAGCAAGCGTGCGCGCACGTCGGCCGCCGTCCAACGCGTGCCGTCGGCGAATACGATGGCATACGCGGCGCCATCGCCACCGTCGACCAATGCGTAATCTTCGATCTGCAGGCTATCCTCGCTGCCGTCGATACTCAGCACCAACCCGGAACCGAAGGTCCCCAGCCGCACCGAAACGTCGGTGACCGCGATTCCCGCGCCCAGTTCGATCGTGCTGGTCTCCCCAGGCTCGACACCGGCATAGCCGTTGCGCACGTAGTCCTCGCCGGAACCGCGACCGAAACGATAGGTGTCGTTGCCGCCGCCGCCTTCCAGGAAATCGCTACCGGCGCCGCCTTCGAGCACATCGTCGCCGGCGCCGCCGTAGAGGCGATCGTCGCCAGCCCCGCCCTGGATCGTGTCGCCGTCCGAGGATCCCAGCACCCGGTCGTCGCCGTCCCCGCTAGCGAGCAGGCGCGCGCGAATCTGAGCAGCGTCCCACACCGTGCCGTCGTCGAAGCGGATCTGGGCGAGACGGCCCGCATCCAGGCGCAGCTGGTCCTCGCTACCGATCAGGCGCAACACATGCCCCTGATCGCTGCTGCCATACGCCTGCAGCACCACGTCGTCCACCGAGATACCCGCGCCGAGGCGCAGCACCGAATCGGCATCGTCGTCGATCAGCGTGTCGCTGCCGGCGCCGCGGCCGAATACGTAGCTGTCGGCTCCGGCGCCGCCATCCAACTCGTCCGATCCCGCGCCGCCGTCGAGCACATCGTCGCCACCCTGACCGTAGAGTACGTCGTCGCCGGCACCGCCCGACAACGCATCGTCGCCCCCGCCGCCGACGAGCACGTCATTGCCTTCGGTCGCGGACGCGAGCATCAGCGCGCGAATCGCCGCCGCGTCGTAGCTGCTGCCGTCGGCGAAACGGAGCTGCGCCAGATTGCCGTTCAACACGAACACGTCTTCGCTGCCGCGGATACGTAGCGTCGCACCCGGCTCGTTACCACGGCCCTGCACGATCAAATCCGCGAGCGTCAGCCCGCTCTTGAGCTCGATCACGGCGCCGCCGCCGCTGTCGTAAGCGTAGTCGTAGCCGTCGCCGCTGCCGAAGCGGTAAACGTTCTCGCCGCTGCCGCCGTCCAAGGTGTCGTTGCCGGCGCCGCCATCGAGGATGTCGTTGCCCAAGCCGCCGTACAAGCTATCGTTGCCATCGCCGCCGATCAGGCGGTCGTTGCCGGCCTTGCCGATCAAGGTATCGTCGCCATCGCCGCCGTCCAGGGTATCGGCGCCGCCGCGCCCGATCAGGGTATCGCCGTAGATGCCGCCCTGTATCAGCCCGGCTCCGGTGACCTGGTCGAGAATGTCGGCCTGCAGCCAGGCACTACCGTCGGCGAAGTGGATCTCCGAAATCGCCTGATCCGGACGCGAGAAGTAGTCGCGGATGGTCAGCGTCGAGTCCTGCTCGTGGTCGCGCTGACGCAGGAGCAGGTCGTTACCAACGCGCTCCAACGACACGTCATCGGCATAGGCGTCGATCTCGACCACGTCGTAGCCGGCCGTTTCGCCGGCACCGACGCTGTTATCGATCACGTCATTGCCCCAGTCGTAGCGGTAGGTGTCGTCGCCCGTGCCGCCCTTCATCAGGTCGTTACCGTAAGGCGCGCCGAAATCGACCCGGAACAGACCGCCATCGAGGATGTCGTTGCCCGCGCCGCCGTCGATCACGTCGTCGCCCTGATTGCCGCGAATGAGGTCGTTGCCGCCGCGGCCGGACAGTACGCTCGTATCGGCGTCGCCGTCGTCGCCGACGATCACGTCGTCGCCCTCGCCGCTGCGGCGCTGCCCATCGATCAGGGCCTGCACGCGCTCGCGGTCCCAAGTGGTGCCATCGGCGAAGCGGAAGAACTCGGCCGCACGGCCGACATCCTCCGGGCCGGTATAGGCGCCGTCGCCACCGGTATCCGAGAACCGGGCGAACGCCGGTCCAGAACCGGGCTCCCCGCCATCATCGACGGACGCCGCCCAGCCGAAGTAGTGAGGCACGCGCAACACGTCCTGGGTGTCGCGGATCGACAGCACCAGGTCATTGCCTTCGCGCCGCAGCACTACGTCGCCCTCAGCGATGCCGTCCCCGAACTCGACCGTGTCGATCCCTTCGGACGCGGCGCGGAACAGGGCCACGTAGTGAGCGTTGTCCCACTCGCCTTGCGGATCCTTCGGGATCTCGACCAGCGTATCGCTTCCGGAACCCCGACCGAAACGATAGACGTCGTGACCGGCGCCGCCGTCCAGCACATCGTCGCCCGCGCCGCCGTCGATCACATCGTTGCCGCGACCTCCGTGCAGATCGTCGCCGCCCAGACCGCCGGACAGGCTGTCGTCGCTGTCGTAACCGAACAGGCTGTCGTCGCCGTCGGTGCTCTGCAAGGCCATGGCCATCACGGTTGCGACGTTCCAAACCGTGCCGTCGGCGAAGCGGATGTTATCGACCGCATAGCCCGATCGGCCGTCGTCGCGGAAGTAGTTCAGGATCACCAGTTGGTCGTCCGAACCTGCGAAACTCAGCACCAGATCCTGGCCGTTGCGATTTTTCGCGGACACGTCGGCCGGCGAAATGCCCGCGCCGAACTCGACGTCGTCGGTATAGCCGCCTCGGTCGCCATATCGCACGTTCTCGATGGTGTCGTGCCCGAAGCCGCGATCGAAGCGATAGCGATCGTAACCGGAGTCGCCGATCAGATAGTCGTCGCCCGTACCGCCGACCAGCAGGTCGTCGCCGCTGCCGCCATCCAGGCTGTCGTCTCCATCCCCGCCGAGCAGAATGTCGTTATCTTGAGCGCCGCCGATCACGTCGTTGTCGGCGCCGCCGTCCAGCGTGTCGCTGCCATAGTGGCCGTAGAGCTTGTCGTCGCCAGCGCCGCCGGAGAAGTGCTCGCTGCTCACGTTGCCGTAGAACTCGTCCGCACCGCCGCCACCTTGATAGGAATAGACCAGCTGCGAATCTGTCGCGGTGATGCGCACGCCGTCGCTGAACTCGATGCTGTGATTGCTGCCCGGGGCGAAGAAGCCGTCGATGCCCAGACTGCTGATCGTCCCCGATTGGTTGAACACCAGGACCAAATCGTCGCTACCCTCCTCCGTCGGACCGAAACTCATGTCCGCTGCATTGAAGGCGAAGTTGAAGCGGATCGTGTCCCGACCCGCGCCGGAATCGCCAAGGCCGAGCACCGTATCCATTCCGAAGTAGGCGTCGAAGCTGTAGACATCGTCGCCTTCGTCGCCTTGCAACAGGTCGTTGCCGCTGCCGCCGGCCAATACGTCGTTGCCTTTTCCGCCGCTGATCTGGTCGTCGCCACTGGCGCCGTCCAGCCGATCGTTGCCGTCTTCGCCGAACAGGGTGTCGTTGCCCCCGGTCCCACCGATTACGTCGTCGCCGCTCGAACCGACCACCGGCACCAGCGCACCCAGCAGTTGTTCCAGTTGTGCGCGGTCCAGCGTGGTGCCATCGGCGAAACTCAGACCGATCTGAGTGTCGGGATTGAAGTAATCCTCCACCAGGACGGCGTCGCCGCCGCTTCCGACCTTGATCAGCAGGTTGCGGCCGATCACTTGATAACTAAGGTCGCCTGGCGCGATGCCGGCACCGAACTCCAGAGTATCGATGCCAACCTCGCCTTCCTCATCGGCGAGGATGCGGTCCTGACCGAAACCGGTCTCGAAGCGATAGCGGTCGTTGCCGCTGCCGCCGGCGAGCATGTCGTTGCCGGCACCGCCCTCCAGGAGGTCGTCGCCCTCCTCGCCCGCCAGCACGTCGTCCCCGGCATCGCCTTTGAGGCTGTCGTTGCCCTCACCACCCCACGCCTGGTCGGCGCCCTCGCCGCCAAGCAGCTGATCGACACCCGCGGCGCCGTTGAGCAGATCGTCGCCGCTGTCGCCGCGCAGCACATCGTCGCCGTCGCCACCGAACAGGCTGTCGTTGCCGGCATTGCCGTTCAGCACGTCGGCATCGGCACCGCCGTCGAGCTGGTCGTTGCCATTGCCACCCGACAAGCGATCGGCGCCGGAATCGCCGTAAAGTTCGTCGCTGCCTTCGCCGCCGTCCAAGGAGTCGTTGCCGCTGCCGCCCCAGAGCCGGTCGTTGCCGACACCGCCGTCGATGCGATCGTTGCCGGCTTCGCCGACCAACTGGTCGGCACCGGCGCTGCCGCTGATCCTATCGTCGCCGTCCTCGCCGAACACCTTGTCGTCGTCCTCGCCGCCGTCCAGGTAGTCGTTGCCGGCGCCACCCTGCAACTCGTCGTTGCCGGTGCCGCCGGACATGGCATCGTCGCCGTCGCCGCCACGCAACAGATCGACGCCAGCCTCGCCGAGCAGCGCATCGTCGCCGTCGCCGCCGAGCAGGACGTCGTCGCCGTCGCCGCCGACCAGACCGTCGTTGCCGCCCTCGCCGAACAGACGATCATTGCCCGCACCGCCGGACAGCGTGTCCCGGCCTTCGCCGCCGACCAGGTCGTCCACGCCCTGCCCACCCGACAGGTAGTCGTCGCCCCCGCCGCCATAGAGCTTATCGTCGCCGTCTCCGCCCTCAAGGTGGTCGTCGCCGTAGCGGGTGCCGGCATGTTCGTCGTCGCCGAACAGGATGTCGTTGCCGCCGCCGCCCAGCAACACGTCGTCGCCGTCCTGGCCGGCGAGCTGATCCGCGCCCTCGCCGCCGTCGAGATAATCCGCGTCGGTGTCGCCGGCGTCGGCCGCACCGCTGGGCTGGCCGTTGCGTCCGTACAGTTTGTCGTCGCCGTCGCCGCCATACAGCGTGTCGTTGCCGCCCATGCCGATGAGCGTGTCGTTGCCATTGCCGCCGTCGAGTATGTCGTCGCCGTTCTTGTTGGCGGCGCTCGAAACCAGGGCCGTCAGCGTCACCCCCGGTATCGCACCATCGGCAAGGTCACCGACCAAGGTGTCGTCGCCTTCGCCGCCAGACAAGGTATCGTCGTCGTGGCCGCCGTTCAGCGAATCATTGCCCAGGCCTCCGATGACGATGTCGTCGCCCTCGCCCGCAGACACACGGTCGGACCCGGCGCCGGCATCGATGAAATCGTCTCCGCTGCCGAGCGTCTCAGGGTCCAGGTAAACGGATCCGTCTGGAGTGCGAATGATATAAACGCCGTCCTGGGTGGCATCTCCTGTCGCCGCCACGCCATCCTGTCGATAGACGAACCAGTTTTTTCCACGTGCGATCACCGAAGCGCCGTGCTGCAAGAGTTCTTCGTCGAAACGCTGCTGCTCGCTCTTCCCGCTACTATCGATATAGGTACGCAGCTCGCGCATGTTCTGCAGTTCCGAGCCGTCTAGGATGATGTCGTCGCCGTCGCCACCCAGAATGCGGTCGTCGCCGCTGCCGCCGAAGATCAGATCCGCGCCCGCCCCGCCATCGAGGACATCGTCGCTGGCGCCGCCCTCGATACCGTCGTTGCCGCCTTTGGCCGCGATGGAGTCGACGCCATCGTTGCTGCCCGATTCGCCGAACAGATCGTCACCCTCGCCCAAACCCAGTGCGGCGCCGACCTCGTCGTAACCCGGCAGTGAAATTCCCAGGTCGCCGTTGCGCCAGGACTGGATCAGGATCTGCCCGCCCGACCGTCCATCGATGAGCCTGCGCACGATGAGCAGCGATTGCGTGGGCGTACCCGCACCGATTACGAGCAGACGGAACTCGCCGTTGGCGGTATCCCATGAACCGATGGCGTTGCTGCGTATATTGTCGAAGCCGATGCCCGTACCCGACAGGTCGACACCGTTGAAGGTGATCCGGCCCGAGCCGTCGCTATCGGTGATCGTATCGCGTGTACCAGCGTTCTTAAGGTCGTCGGTCGAGAAGCTGTAGGTGTCGAAACCGGCCCCGCCCTCAAGCCGGTCGACCCCCATGCCGCCGTCGAGCAAGTCGTCGCCGCTGCCGCCCAACAGGATGTCGGCGCCATACCCTCCGTGCAGCGTATCGTTGTCTGCGCCACCGCTAAGGCGATCGTCCCATGAGCCGCCGAGCAGGATATCGTTACCTCCGTCGCCGATCAGCACACTGCCGGGGTTCAAGGCGCTTACGGGATAGTTCACGGTTAGGGTATCCGCCCCATCCGTCCCGAACGCAACATAGTCGCCGAGGGCAGGCAGCTCAGCGCTACCTCCCAGAGTAACCATCTGCGAGATCAATCGATGCGCTCGGCTGCGTACGTCGCCCGGCTCTCGATCGAACTCGAGCAGTTCCTCCACGAAGGAATCGGTCATGCTGCTTCCGACGAAGCTTGCGATGACACCCACCACGGTGACGGCCGCGATAACCGGCCAGTAGAGAAGCCCAGCAGCCGCGACGGCGGTCATCGCCAGCGCAGTCACCACAGTGCCGACAAGCGCACCGCCGAGCACGCCAACGAAAGCCGAGACATCACCGTGCCAGGCTTTCTCACCGAGCTCGATAATCATTAAGCCCTTGGCCATAGGCTTGATAATCTTCTCGGCAGTTGCCCCGAAGGCAACAAACTCCGACTGCGTTTCGAGCGTATCGAAAGTCTTTGCGCAGAAAGCAAGCACTATCTCAGCTGCCGGGGGTCCTCCTTCGACCACACGAAATACCTGCGACTGCTCTTCGAAATTACGCTGAATCTCTCGGCATATCGTTGCAAGCTTGACCTCTCCTCTCGCTTCATAGCGATCCGCATAGGCTGCAGCGAGCTCGGCATTCTGTCGGAACGCGTCCTCTGCGACTGACACGAGCGTCTCCAAGGACGCATCCTCGGCGTCGATCTCGACCCCGGCGCCCGCCAGCCCTCGCGAAACGTTTCCCTGAAATGCCGCTGAGAGCTCCGTCATCATCATCGCAAACTGTTGGTCTTCTGCACTTTCCTCGGACATACACCGCTCCTTTTGAATTGTCGGCCGTTGTGGCCATCACGTTCTGACCTGCGCGCACGGCAGGCGGGTAATGGCGAACGAGAACAGCTACCAAGAACGTCGCGGTCAGCTGGTGCGAAAAGCGAAGTGCAGCCGGCCACGGCGGCGCCAATGCGGCCCGCGCTCGATCCCGATAACGTTCCCCTCTGCGCAGACCGGGACACGCCCCGATCCGAATCCGGCGATCGCGCTGTCCTGTTCCGTTCGGCGCTTCGTGCGCCCGCTCCATGCGAGGATTGTCTGCGCGTTTGCACGCGATTTGTCGTCGCTTCAGCGCACTATCGCCACGATTCGGCGCACTGCATTTTTATGAATGGTTAGCACGTTGTTCGTGCTCATTGGCGGCCAAGAAGTCGCCTCCAAAAGACGGTGGAGCGCGGCAACTGACCATGCAGAATCGCACCGGCGTCGCAGCTGTTCTTCGAAGACGCAAGTCGGCCAATCGGACCGACTCGGCAGCCATTTCGCGCTACCGGCTCACGTCCTTCTGAGCGCAGCGCCGCCTGCCGATGCCAGCGGGGGTCGCATACAAGCCCCGACTCGAACGGGGCGAATTCAACCAAGCGCCGACGATGACGCCCGGCGCGTTGCGTTAACGCTCGCGCATCGCTTCATCACCATGCTGCTTCAGTGGACTCAACAGATAGTCGATCACGCGTCGCTTTCCGGTCTTGATCTCGACGCTCAACGACATGCCGGGCGTCAGGGCGACCCTCACCCCGTCCACGATCAGGTACGCGTCGCTTAGACGCACGCGTGCGGGAAACACCAGGCCCAGCTTCTCGTCCTGTGCTGCGTCGTGGGAGACGCTTTCCACCGTGCCTTCGAGATAGCCGTAGCGGGTATAAGGGAAGCTTTCGACTTTCACAGTCGCGCGTTGCCCCGCGCGCACGAAACCGATGTCCTTGTTCAGTACCGTGGCTTCCACTTCAAGCGCTTCCTCGCTGGGCACCACCGCCAACAACGGCTGGGCGGGCGTCACCACGCCGCCCACGGTATGCACCGCCAGCTGCTGCACGGTGCCCGCTACCGGCGCTCGCAACTGCATCAAGCGGTCGCGTTGCCCTGCCTTGGCACGGTCCGGCGTCGACTGACGTACCTGTTCGCGCGCCTGGCGCAGGCCGTCCAGGGTCTGTTCGCGGGTATCGGCCACCAGAACGCGCAGCTCTTCCTCCGCGCCGTCCAGCGAAGCGGATATCTCGCGCAAGCGATTGCGCTGCGCGGCCAAATCGCGTTCGGCGGCGATATGCTCCTGTTTGCGCAACAGGTATTCATGACGAGCGACGTACTTGGCGTCCACCAGCTCGGCGTAGTCGTCCACACGGCTCTTGGCGATGGCGGCGGCTTCTTGCATCGGACCGACCATGGCCGAGCCGGTACGCAGCTCCGCACGTCGCTGCGCGGCGGCGGCGCGTAGGTTGTCGCGGCGTGCGCGGAAAGCCTGGAACTGGCTGCTGGCGAGCAATTGCTCGGCGTCGCGGCGCGCTTCGGGCAAGCCGGGATCGACCGCCAAGCGCGGCGGCACATCGCGATCCAGGGCTTCGATCATCGCGCCCAGGCGCAGCTCCGCCAGACGCGCGTTGAGCAGCGCCTCGTCGGCCTTGGCGTAGTCGGCGCCGGTGCTGGTGGCATCGAGCTCGATCAGCAGCTGACCCTTGCGCACGGTCTGGCCGTCGCGCACCAGGATACGGCGCACCACCGCGGTCTCGGCGGGTTGAACCACCTTGGTGCGCGACCCAGCCACGGTCTTGCCGTTGGCCACCGCGACGATATCGAGCTGGCCCAGGACGGCCCACAGCAAGGCCACGCAGAACAGCGCGACGATGATGCGCATCGCCCAACGCGCGGTCGGCGAGACCGGCGTATCGGTCAGCTCCAGGTGCGCGGGCAGGAATGCCAGCTCGTCGGCATCGCGCCGAGGCGGCTCAAGACGGCTACGTTCCGCCCAGGAGGCCTTGAAGGCTTGGGCGTAGCGCGAGACGAACTCCGATAACGCCGATGCCAGATGTTTCATGCGCCCCCCTGTTGCAACTGCAGCAGACGCGCGTAGTGACCGTCGGGGCGTTGCGACAGCTCGTCATGCCGGCCGCTTTCGACGATACGCCCCTTTTCCATCACGATGATCCGATCCGCCGTTCGCACCGTCGACAATCGGTGGGCGATGATCAGCACGGTACGGTTGCGGCAGATCGCGCGCATGTTGCGCATTACAGCATGCTCGGACTCGTAATCGAGGGCACTGGTCGCCTCGTCGAAGATCAGGATGCGCGGGTCGGCGATCAAGGCGCGCGCGATCGCCAGCCGCTGGCGCTGGCCTCCCGACAGCGACGCGCCTTGCTCGCCGACCACGGTGTCGTAACCCTGCGGCAACTCGAGGATGAAATCGTGCGCGCCGGCCAGCTGCGCGACCTCGATCACCCGCTGCAGCGGCGCGCCCGGATCGCTAAGCGCGATGTTCTCGCGCACGCTGCGGTTGAACAGGAAGTTCTCCTGAAGCACCACGCCCAACTGGCGTCGCAGCCAGGCCGGGTCCGCCAGCGCCAGATCATGGCCGTCGACCAGAACGCGGCCACGCTCGGGCACATACAGGCGCTGCACCAACTTGGTCAGCGTGCTCTTGCCGGACCCGGAGCGGCCGACGATGCCGATGACCTCGCCAGGGGCGATATCCAGATCGATGCCGCCGAGGATCTCGGCGCTGTCGGGGCGATAGCGGAACACCACTTTGTCGAAGCCGATCCGGCCCTGGATCGGCGGCAAGGCCATGCGACTGCCGGGCAGCTCGGTGCGGGTATTGAGGATGTCGCCCAAGCGCTCGACCGAGATGCCGACTTGCTGAAACTCCTGCCACAGCTGGGCCAGCCGCACGATGGGCGCGGAGACTTGTCCGGACAACATGTTGAACGCGATCAGCTGCCCTAGCGACAGCTCGCCCGCGATGACCAGCTTGGCGCCGAAAAACAGGATGCAGATCGCCACCAGCTTCTGCACCAACTGAATGCCCTGTTGGCCGATATTCGCCAGCCGCGACACCTTGAACGACGCCTCGACGTATCCGGCCAGTTGGTTGTCCCAGGTTCGGGTGACGCGCGGATCCACCGCGGTGGCCTTGACCGTTCCTATGCCGTTGACGGTTTCCACCAGGAACGATTGGTTATCGGCGCCGCGCGCGAACTTGTCGTTCAGACGCTTGCGCAGCACCGGCGTGATCGAAGCCGACCACAACGCGTACACCGGCAACGAGATCACCACGACCAGGGTGAGCCAGCCGCTGTAGTAGAACATCACCGCCAGGAACAGCACCGTGAACAGCAGATCCAGCACCGAGGTCAGCGCCTGTCCGGTCAGAAAATTGCGAATGTTCTCCAGCTCGCGCACGCGCGCGATGGTGTCGCCCACGCGCCGCGACTCGAAATAGCTCAAGGGCAAGGCCAGGATGTGCCGGAACAGCCTCGCCCCCAACTCGACGTCGATCTTGCTGGTGGTGTGGGAGAAGGTATAGGCGCGCAATCCGGTCAGCACTACGTCGAACACCGCGATCGCGATCAATCCGACCACCACGACCTCAAGCGTGGTCAGGCTGCGGTGCACCAGCACCTTGTCCATCACGACTTGAAAGAACAGCGGCGTCACCAGTGCGAACAGTTGCAGGAACAGCGACACCACCAGCACTTCGACCAACAGGCGGCGATACTTGACCACCGCCGGCACGAACCAGCGGAAATCGAACTTGGCCAACTGGCCCAGCACCGAAGCTCGGGAAGTCACCTGCAGCAGGCGGCCGTGGTAGCGCTGCTCGAAGGCGTCGCGCGTCATCACCTTGGCGCGGCCTTCGCCGAGTTCGTGCACCAGCAAGGAGTCGTCGCCGGCCTTGGCGACCACGAAATGCCGCCCGTCTTGAGCCAAGGCCAAGGCCGGCAACGCGGCCATGGCGACACGCTCGGACGAGGTACGCGTGATGCGGGCCTTGAGCCCCAACTGCTTGGCGGCCAACAACAGGGACGCGTCGTCGAACGGCTCGCCACCGCGGCCGAACTGATGCGTCAGTTGCGCTGGATCGGCAGCGATGCCATGGAATTGCGCCAGCATCGCCAGACCCAGCAGGGCAAGATCGTGCTGGGGCGCGACGGCTTCAGCAGGCGGTCTGCTGGGCGTAAGGGAATCCGGAGCCATCGTTCATTCACATCCAAGCGTACGTCGCGGCAATCGATTTCAGGCCTCCGCCACGCACCCACGAGCGTGCACAGACGCGAGCGGCTGCATGCCGTTCTGCCGTCCGTATCCGTTAGCGAAATTCGTGCACGCGCCCCACGGCGCGTAGCGAAAGCGCAGGCACTGTGCCTACGCGTCCATTGTCGGCGCAAAGCCGCCCCATGCGGGCTCGGCTCGCCGCAGTGCGAACACGACTGGGCGCAGTGCGAGACGAAGCCTGTGCGCACGCAGGCTGCGGCGGCGGCCAGAGTCGATAGGGTTTCCGGCGAGGCCGCTTAACGGCCCCGGCGCCGACCGAGCGGGCTCAAGCCCGACGCGCGGCGCGTTCGGCGGTCTGCGGATCCTGGCTTGGGTCCTGGGCCTGGACCTGATTCGGCGCGCGTGCGGCTTCGATCTCCGCCGCACGCTGGCTGCTCTCGCGCAAGGGCGTGTCCATGCCGCGCGCGGTTTCGACGCTGGCGTTGAGGCGCGCGGGATCGTCCAGCCGGCCCTGCACCGCGAACACGCGGCTGGCGTCGCGGCTGAGCTCGACGTGGTTGATCTCCTGCATGCCGCTGCGCATCGCCGCGACCGCGAGCGAGCCGGCAAGCTGGTCGCTGCGCGGATCGGGGGTGCGGTCGAAGCGCGCGTCCAAGGCGTACACGCCCTCGGCCGCGCCGCGGTACAGCGGGTACTGCGAATGACGCGGATCGTTGAGCAGCACACCGTCGCCGGGCGGGTTCGCGTTGGCGCCGCGCGTGCCCGGAGTCGCCTGCGGCACGATCGGGCTGTCCTGCGCCGGCGGAGCGATCGTCTGCGGCAGGCGTTGCGCTGCCGCACGCTCCATTTCGCGGGTGCGGAAATCCAGGCTGGGCAGCACGGTGTCGACCATGCCGTGGCGCTGCACCGCTTCGCCCGCGGCCTGGCCGATGTTGTCGAACAACACCTTGGTCTGGACGATGTTGCCGATGCCGCCCGGACGGGTCGGATCGAAGGTGACCGCGGCGCCGCCGACGCCGGCCACGGTCGCGCCGGTCAGGGCGAAACCCAGCGGCGCGTAGCTGGTGGTGCGACGGATCTGGTAGCCGGTGGCATCGAGCGTGGCATCGATGGAATGCCCCGCGCCATCGGCGCCGCGACGCACGTGGGCGCCGACCGCGTCGGCGGTCTGCTCGATCGCGCGCGCGCCCTGATTGGCGCCCGCACGCGTGTTGTTGGCCGCCTGCTGCGAACCGGTCAGGGCCGCGCGCGCTTCGCCGCGCTGGGCCTCGCAGTACTGCGCGGTGGCGCGGTCGCGCTGATCGGCGATGTCGTTGAGCATCGGCACCCAGCGCCCGGCGCCGCGCAGGAAGGTATTGGTGGCGCTGTTGGTCCACTTGGCGCCTTCGCACTGAACCATGTCTACCGCGGCCGCGGCACGGCCCGACACCAATTGCACCTGGGCCACAGCTTCGCCGCCGGTGCGCACCTGCCAGCCGGTAATCTGGCCGACGGTGTGGGTGCCGGCCTGGGCGGCACGCCCGCTCATCTGCAGTCCAACGCGCGCGCCGTCGCCGGCCAGGTCCAGCCCGCGGTCGGCGACACGGCCGCCACCGGCAACGACTTCACCGGCCTGGCGCCCGACCTGGGCGCCGGCCAGCGATACCGTAGCCACGCGCAGCAGCGGCCCGGCGAACTCGCCGGCCTGCCCCAGCGACATCGCCTGCGGTCGATCGATCAGGCTGCCCTGGGCGTCGCGCGTTTTCGGCGTCAGCAAGGGCTGCACCTGGCCCGCCGCGAGCGGCATGTCGCGCAGCGCGCGGTTGCCCGACTGGGTCGCCAAGGCATCGACCAGACCGCGCGCGTCGGCCTGGGCCTCGCGGCTGTAAGGCAGGTGCTGCGCGAGCTGCTGGCCCAGCAGTTCCTTCGCGCCCGGCAGGCGCATCAGTTCCGAAGCCTGGTTGGCGACGCGACCGAGTTCGGCCCGGCGCTGACCGTTCATGCGGTCTATGCTGGTCTGCACGTCGGTGAGCACTTCGCCGGTGACCTGGTAGGCCACGACGGTCTGATTGGGGTTGTGGACGGTCAGGCCGTTTTGATCCGCATAGCGCTGCGCCGTGGCCTGATGCAGGCCGGCGGCGTTGAAGGTGGTGGCGGGCACGCCGGTGATGGCCGAGCCTGCGGAGGCCATGCCGCCGCCCAGGGAGTGGCCGACGATTTCGAAGTTGCCGCCCACCTTGGAGTTTCTGAACTCGACCGCGACTTCCATCGCCCGGTCGTAATAGTCGCTGCGCAATCCCAGCCCCTGACGACCGTTGTTCATCCAGTCTTCGGGGGCGGATTCGCGCGTAACCTGCTTGCCGCTCTCGTCGAACACCACCGGGCCGTTGGAGCCCTTGTAACTGAGGACCGGTTTGACCTCGGGACCGTACACGCGCGGATCGGGCAGATAGATTTCCGCACGGAAGGCCGAATCGTCGGGCTGCAGCAGTTGGTCGACGCGATCGTCGCTCCAACCCACACCGGCCTTACGCAATAGGTCCGGATGTTCGCTGCCGCGCAGCCAACCGGGCGGCGGTTGGCCAGTGTGTTCGGCAGAGCGGTAAACGTCGGCCGCCAGCCCGGCCATTTCTCGGGCGTGGTATTGGCGTTGCAGGGCATCGGCCTGGCTGCCCAGCTCGCGGTCGCCGCTGCTCGCCGAACGCTCGCGCATCGACGTCAGCAAGGCCTGTTGCTCGCGCAACTGAGCGATCTTTTCCTCAACCGTGCGCGGGGTTTGCGACGGGAGGTCCTGCTCGGGCGTGGACATGGCGGTTCTATCCCTGAACGGCGCTAAGCTCTGACCGAAACTGCCACTTCAACCCGCCCCTGTCAAACGTCGGCTTTGTTACATTCGGGCCGCCCCACGCCAAGGACGACCGCCGCCATGACGCTGCCGCTACCGCCCTCGCCGCTGCGCCGCTGGACCCTGGCCGGCCTGATGCTGTGCGCCCTGACTGCGTGCTGGGCGGCGCCGCCCGCAAGCGGCGAGCGGCTGCCCTGGGACCCGGGCGATTACTTCGAGGGTCCGGCCCTGCAACTGGCGGTGGCCAGCGACCGCCGCAAGGCTGAGCAGATCCGCTGGATGATCCACGAAAAAGGCATCAATCCTGATCACTTATTCG
>NZ_LMJF01000002.1 GCF_001429785.1 Lysobacter sp. Root916
CGAAATCGTGATGCCGCGCGCCTTCTCTTCCGGCGCCGCGTCGATCGCGTCGTACGCCTTGAACTCGCCGCCGAAACGCTCCGCGCCCACCTTGGTCAGCGCTGCGGTCAGCGTGGTCTTGCCGTGGTCCACGTGGCCGATGGTGCCCACGTTCACGTGCGGCTTGGTGCGCTCGAATTTACCCTTAGCCATGATGTCTCTCTCAAAGTTCTGTGATTCGTGATTCGGGATTGGGGATTCGACGATCGAAGCCGCCCAATCCCTCTAACTAGACTTGCACTGGATCAGAGCCGGTACGGGCCCCGGAAGCAGGCGGAATCCGCTTTGCGAATCCCGAATCCCCGCCTCCGGATCCCGACCTGAATCAGCCGCCCTTCTTGATCACGGCTTCGGCGATGTTGTTCGGCGCCTCGGCGTAGTGATCGAATTCCATCGTGAAGGTGGCGCGGCCCTGGGTCAGCGAACGGATGGTGGTCGCGTAACCGAACATTTCGCCCAGCGGAACCATCGCGTTGATGGTCTTGCCCGACGGCGTGTCGTCCTGGCCCTGCAACAGGCCGCGACGGCGGCTCAAGTCGCCCATCACGTCGCCAACGTACTCTTCCGGCGTCACGACTTCGACCTTCATCATCGGCTCCAGCAGGACCGGATCGGCCTTGCGGAAGCCTTCCTTGAACGCCATCGACGCGGCCAGCTTGAACGCCATTTCCGACGAGTCGACGTCGTGGTACGAGCCGAACACCAGCTTGACCTTGACGCCCACGACCGGGAAGCCGGCCAGCGGACCGCTGGTGATGGTTTCGCGCAGGCCCTTCTCGATCGCCGGGATGAATTCCTTCGGAATCACGCCGCCGGTGATGTCGTTGACGAACAGGAAATCGTTCTCGACGTCCTCGTTGGCGCGGTCCTTCTCGTTCATCGGCGACAGCTCGATCACGACGTGACCGTACTGACCCTTACCGCCGGACTGCTTGGCGTGCTTGTAATCCGACTTGACGTCCAACTTGCGGATCGTCTCGCGGTAGGCCACCTGCGGCTTGCCGACGTTGGCTTCGACGTTGAACTCGCGCTTCATGCGGTCGACGAGGATGTCCAGGTGCAGCTCGCCCATGCCGGCGATGATGGTCTGGCCCGATTCTTCGTCGGTGCGGACGCGGAACGAGGGATCTTCCTGCGCCAGACGGCCCAGGGCGATACCCATCTTTTCCTGGTCCGACTTGGTCTTCGGTTCGACCGCCATCGAGATGACGGGCTCCGGGAAGATCATGCGCTCGAGGGTGATGATGTGATCCTGCGCGCACAGCGTGTCGCCGGTGGTCACGTCCTTCAGGCCCACGGCCGCGGCGATGTCGCCGGCGCGGACTTCCTTGATTTCGTCGCGCTGGTTGGCGTGCATCTGCAGGATGCGGCCGACGCGTTCCTTCTTCGACTTGACCGGGTTGTACACCTGGTCGCCCGAATTCAGCACGCCCGAGTAGACGCGGAAGAAGGTCAGCGAACCCACGAACGGGTCGGTCATGATCTTGAACGCCAGCGCCGAGAACGGCTCGGTGTCGGACGCCTTGCGGCTGTCTTCCTTTTCGTCCTCGTCGATGCCCGGAACCGGCGGACGGTCGGACGGCGACGGCAGCAGGTTGATCACGCCGTCGAGCATGGCCTGCACGCCCTTGTTCTTGAACGCCGAGCCGCAGAACACCGGAACGATCTCGACGCGCAGGGTGCGCGCGCGCAGACCGGCGATGATCTCTTCCTCGGTCAGCTCGCCCTCGTTGAGGTACTTGTCCATGAGCTCTTCCGAGGCTTCCGCCGCGGCTTCGACCATGAACGCGCGCGCTTCCTCGGCCTTCGACTGCAGGTCGGCCGGGATGTCGCGGTACTCGAACTTGGTGCCCTGCGATGCGACGTCCCAATGGATCGCCTTCATCTTGAGCAGGTCGACCACGCCCTCGAAGCCTTCTTCGGCGCCGATCGGCACCTGCATCGGCACGGCGTAGGCGCCCAGACGGGCCTTCAGCTGCTCAACGACCTTGTCGAAGTTGGCGCCGGTGCGGTCCATCTTGTTGACGAACGCCATGCGCGGCACGGAGTACTTGTTGGCCTGGCGCCACACGGTCTCCGACTGCGGCTGCACGCCGCCCACGGCGCACAGCACGAACACCGCGCCGTCGAGCACGCGCAGCGAGCGCTCGACTTCGATGGTGAAGTCGACGTGTCCCGGGGTATCGATGATGTTGAAGCGGTGTTCCGGCAGGGACTTGTCCATGCCCTTCCAGAACGCGGTGGTCGCGGCGGAAGTGATGGTGATGCCGCGTTCCTGCTCCTGCTCCATCCAGTCCATCGTCGCGGCACCTTCGTGCACTTCGCCGATCTTGTGGCTGACGCCGGTGTAGAAAAGGATGCGTTCGGACGTCGTGGTTTTGCCCGCGTCGATGTGGGCCATGATGCCGAAGTTGCGGTAACGCTCGATGGGAGTGGTGCGAGCCACGGGACCCTCTCGTAAGTTTTCGAATTCCAGATGGCCGGACGCCGCCTCGTGGGCGGCCTCCGGTTCGCTAGGCGGCCATTACGCCGCCGCGGCAGCGCGCGACGCGCTGCTGAGGCCCGGGCACTCAGGTGCCCTGGGGCGCTCTGATCACCAGCGGTAGTGAGCGAACGCCTTGTTCGCTTCCGCCATACGGTGGGTTTCTTCGCGCTTCTTGATCGCGCCGCCGCGGTTTTCCGAGGCGTCGAGCAGTTCGGCGGCGAGCTTGCGCGGCATGGTGTTCTCGCCGCGCTTGCGCGCCGACTCGATCAGCCAACGCATCGCCAGGGCCATACGGCGCGACGAACGCACTTCGACCGGCACCTGGTAGGTGGCGCCGCCGACGCGACGCGACTTCACTTCGACCGCGGGCGAGACGTTGCCGAGGGCCTTTTCGACCAGCTCGAGCGCGTTCGGGTTCTTCTCCCCGATCACGTCCATGGCGCCGTAGACGATCTTCTCGGCGACGGACTTCTTGCCGCTCTGCATGACCATATTGATGAAGCGCGCGATCGTCTCGCTGCCGTGCTTGGGATCGGGCAGGACCGAACGCTGCGGGGTGGAACCTTTACGCGACATGGTGCGTACCTATTCTCGTGATTCTTGACAGACGTGCTTGCGGGTTGCGGCGCCGAAGGGCGCGCGCCTGGGCAGCTACGCGCTTAGGACTTCGGACGCTTCGCGCCGTACTTGGAACGGCTCTGGCGACGCTTGGCGACACCGGCGGCGTCGAGCGAGCCGCGAACGGTGTGGTAGCGCACGCCCGGCAGGTCCTTGACTCGGCCGCCGCGGATCAGCACCACGCTGTGCTCCTGCAGGTTGTGGCCTTCGCCGCCGATGTACGAGATGACCTCGTAACCGTTGGTCAGACGAACCTTGGCCACCTTACGCAGCGCCGAGTTCGGCTTCTTCGGGGTGGTGGTGTACACGCGGGTGCAAACGCCGCGACGCTGCGGGCAGTTCGCGAGCGCCGGCGAGGCGCTCTTGTAGGTGGTCGCCTGCCGCGGCTTGCGGACGAGCTGATTGATCGTTGCCATCAGGAACTCTTTGGTGAGGGGCGGTAAGGCCACTACGTTGAGAAGCAAACGGCAAGCCGGCAAAACCGGCCCACCGAGACGAAAAAGTATAGCCCGCGTTCGACGTTACCGTCAACGCGAGCTATCGGAACAGCCGCCCGCCGCGGGGTTTCCGCGTGGCACAGCCGTTCTACTACCTGCGATCCCGCCCTACCCTGGGCCGAACACGAGGCGCTCCATGCGCCTCTTTTCGTGATCTGGGACGTCCCGAGGGACAGTCCGAACTCCTAACTATACGTTACTTGGTGCCGCCTTGCCAGCACCTACCCGCCGCCGCCCTCCCCCGCGTACGGGGAAGGGTCGGGGCGCGGGTCCAGGCCTCAGGAGGCGCTGGACTCGTCGCCGGCCGGCGCCGCGACCTCGGCCTCGACGGCCGCCGGGGCCGGAGCCTCGACCGCCACCGCAACCGGGCCCGACAGCGCCTCCATCTCCGAGTCGGTCAGACCCGAGGCGTTCTTGCGGCGCTGGGTGTGGTACGCCAGGCCGGTACCGGCCGGGATCAGGCGACCCACGATCACGTTTTCCTTCAGACCGCGCAGACCGTCGCGGGTACCGCGCACGGCGGCCTCGGTCAGGACGCGGGTGGTCTCCTGGAACGACGCGGCCGAGATGAACGACTCGGTCGCCAGCGAGGCCTTGGTGATGCCCAGCAGGACCGGGTCGTACTTGGCCGGGATCTCGTTGCGGGCCAGCAGGCGGGCATTCTCCTCGACGAAGCGCTGACGCTCGATCTGCTCGCCGTGCAGGAACTTGCTGTCGCCCTGGTCGGTGATTTCGACCTTGCGCAGCATCTGACGGACGATCACTTCGATGTGCTTGTCGTTGATCTTCACGCCCTGCAGGCGGTAGACGTCCTGGATTTCCTTGGTCAGGTACACGGCCAGGGGCTCCACGCCGAGCAGGCGCAGGATGTCCTGCGGGCTCGGCTCGCCGTCCACCACGGTCTCGCCCTTCTCCACGTGCTCGCCTTCGAACACGATGATCTGGCGGTACTTCGGGATCAGCTCTTCGTGCTCGTTGCCGTCGGTGTCCTTGATGATCAGGCGCTGCTTGCCCTTGGTGTCCTTACCGAACGAGACGATGCCCGAACGCTCGGCCAGCACGGCCGGGTCCTTGGGCTTGCGCGCCTCGAACAGGTCGGCCACGCGCGGCAGACCGCCGGTGATGTCGCGGGTCTTGGAGGCTTCCTGCGGGATCTTGGCGACCACGTCGCCCACGCCCACCGGGGCGCCGTCCTGCAGGTTGACGATCGAACGCGGCGGCAGCAGGTACTGCGCCGGCAGATCGGTACCCGGGATCGACAGGTCCTTGCCGTTCTTGTCGACGATGCGCACGACCGGACGCAGGTCCTTGCCCTGCGAGCCGCGACGCTTCGGATCGGTGATCTCGCGCGAAGCCAGGCCGGTCAGGTCGTCGGTCTTCTCGATGACGGTCACGCCGTCGACGAAATCGACGAAGCGGATGAAGCCCGCCACTTCCGACACGATCGGGTGGTTATGCGGATCCCAGTTCGCGACCTGCTGGCCGGCCTTGATCTCGGCGGCGTCCTTGACGCTGATGGTGGCGCCGTAGGGCAGCTTGTAGCGCTCGCGCTCGCGGCCGTGCGGATCGAGGACCGACAGTTCGCCCGAGCGCGACACCGCGACCAGGTGGCCGTTGGCGTGCGCGACGTGCTTGAGGTTGTTGAACTTGATCGAACCGGTGGTCTTGACCGTGACGTTGTCGATCGCCGCCGCTCGCGAAGCCGCGCCGCCGATGTGGAACGTACGCATGGTCAGCTGCGTGCCGGGCTCGCCGATCGACTGCGCGGCGACGACGCCGACCGCTTCGCCGTGGTTGACCAGGTGGCCGCGGCCGAGGTCGCGACCGTAGCAGTTGGCGCACACGCCGAAGCTGCTGGAGCAGGTGATCGTCGAGCGGACCTTGATCGACTGGACGCTGGCCTCTTCGAGCTTGGCCACCCAGGCCTCGTCGAGCAGGGTGTTGCGGGTGACGATCGGATCCTCGTCGTTGCCCGGCAGGAACACGTCCTCGGCCACGACACGACCCAGCACGCGGTCGCGCAGCGGCTCGACCACGTCGCCGCCTTCGACGATCGGGGTCATCATCAGACCCTCGAGCGTGCCGCAATCGTCTTCGGTGATCACCACGTCCTGCGCCACGTCGACCAGACGACGGGTCAGGTAACCCGAGTTCGCGGTCTTGAGCGCGGTATCGGCCAGACCCTTACGGGCACCGTGCGTGGAGTTGAAGTACTCCTGCACGTTCAGGCCTTCGCGGAAGTTCGCCTTGATGGGCGTCTCGATGATCGAGCCGTCCGGACGCGCCATCAGGCCGCGCATACCGGCCAGCTGACGGATCTGCGCCTGCGAACCGCGGGCGCCCGAGTCGGCCATGATGTACAGCGAGTTCATCGACTTCTGATCGACGGCCTCGCCCTTGGCGTTGGTGATGTGATCGGTGCCGATCGCGTCCATCATCGCCTTGGCGACGCGTTCGTTGGTGCGCGACCAGATGTCGACGACCTTGTTGTAGCGCTCGCCGGCGGTGACCAGGCCCGACTGGTACTGCTGCTGGATTTCCAGCACTTCCCCTTCGGCCTCGGCGACGATGCCTTCCTTTTCCTTCGGGATGATCATGTCGTCGATGCCGATCGAGACGCCGGCGCGGGTCGCGTAGGCGAAGCCGGTGTACATCAGCTTGTCGGCGAACACGACCGTGTCCTTCAGGCCCAGCATGCGGTAGCAGCTGTTGATCAGGCGCGAGATGTTCTTCTTGGTCAGCTCGGTGTTGGCCAGCGCGAACGGCAGGCCGTCCGGCAGGATCTCGCGCAGCAGGGCGCGGCCGACTGTGGTGTCGACGATCGAGGTCTTCGGCGTGCGGGTGCCGTCCTCGTTGACCACGGTCTCGCTGATGCGGACCTTGACCTTGGCGTGGATCTGCACGACGCGGTTGTCGTAGGCGCGCTTGACTTCGGCCACGTTGGCGAACGCCATGCCCTCGCCCATCTTGTTCTCGAGGGCGCGGGTCATGTAGTACAGGCCGAGCACGACGTCCTGCGACGGCACGATGATCGGCTCGCCGTTGGCCGGCGACAGGATGTTGTTCGACGCCATCATCAGGGCGCGCGCTTCCAGCTGGGCCTCGAGGCTCAGCGGGACGTGCACGGCCATCTGGTCGCCGTCGAAGTCGGCGTTGAACGCGGTGCAGACCAGCGGGTGCAGCTGGATGGCCTTACCTTCGATCAGGACCGGCTCGAACGCCTGGATGCCCAGACGGTGCAGGGTCGGGGCGCGGTTCAGCAGCACCGGGTGCTCGCGGATCACCTCTTCGAGGATGTCCCACACCTCGGCCTCTTCGCGCTCGACCAGCTTCTTGGCGGCCTTGATCGTGGTGGCCAGGCCGCGACGCTGCAGCTTGGCGAAGATGAAGGGCTTGAACAGCTCCAGCGCCATCTTCTTCGGCAGGCCGCACTCGTGCAGGCGCAGGGTCGGGCCGACCACGATGACCGAACGGCCCGAGTAGTCCACGCGCTTGCCGAGCAGGTTCTGACGGAACCGGCCCTGCTTGCCCTTGATCATGTCGGCCAGCGACTTGAGCGGGCGCTTGTTGGTGCCGGTGATGGCGCGGCCGCGACGGCCGTTATCCATCAGGGCGTCGACCGACTCCTGCAGCATGCGCTTCTCGTTGCGCACGATGATGTCGGGCGCATTGAGCTCGAGCAGGCGGCGCAGACGGTTGTTGCGGTTGATGACGCGGCGGTACAGGTCGTTCAGGTCGGAGGTCGCGAAGCGGCCGCCGTCCAGCGGGACCAGCGGACGCAGGTCCGGCGGCAGCACCGGCAGCACGGTCATGACCATCCACTCGGGGCGGTTGCCCGACTCGAGGAAGGCTTCGACCAGCTTGATGCGCTTGGTGAGGCGCTTGAGCTTGGTTTCGCTGTTGGTCGAGGCGATCTCTTCCTTCAGCTGGATCATCTCGGCCTGGAGGTCGATCGTGCGCAGCAGGTCGTAGACCGCCTCGGCGCCCATCGCGGCCTCGAAGTCGTCGCCGTGCTCCTGACGCGCCT
This sequence comes from Lysobacter sp. Root916, assembly GCF_001429785.1. Taxonomy (GTDB): domain Bacteria; phylum Pseudomonadota; class Gammaproteobacteria; order Xanthomonadales; family Xanthomonadaceae; genus Lysobacter. The sequence goes on from NZ_LMJF01000002.1 coordinate 7,667, forward strand.
GCAGGAACTGCTCTTCGGTCAGCAGATTGCCGCGCTCAAGCGGGGTCAGACCCGGCTCGGTGACGACATAGGCCTCGAAGTACAGGATGCGCTCGATGTCGCGCAGGGTCATGTCCAGCATCAGGCCGATGCGCGACGGCAGCGACTTGAGGAACCAGATGTGGGCGACCGGCGAGGCCAGGTCGATATGACCCATGCGCTCGCGACGGACCTTGGCCAGAGTGACCTCGGTACCGCACTTCTCGCAGACCACGCCACGGTGCTTCATGCGCTTGTACTTGCCGCACAGGCACTCGTAGTCCTTGATCGGTCCGAAGATCGCGGCGCAGAACAGGCCGTCGCGCTCGGGCTTGAAGGTACGGTAGTTGATGGTTTCCGGCTTCTTCACTTCGCCGAACGACCACGAACGGATCAGGTCGGGCGAAGCCAGCGCGATCTTGATCGCGTCGAAGTCCAGCGCGGGGCGCTGCTGGTTGAAGAGATTGAGCAAGTCTTTCATGTGTGACTCCGGGATTCGGGATTAGAGATTTGAGATTCGTTAAAGCGGGGACTCGATGGATCGGGACGGCCGGCCTGAGCCTTTGCCAATCCCGAATCCCGAATCCCCAATCACTGCTTCTCAGTTCTCTTCCAGCTCCATGTTGATCGCGAGCGAGCGGATTTCCTTCACCAGCACGTTGAAGGACTCCGGCATGCCGGCGACCATCTCGTATTCGCCGTCGACGATGTTCTTGTACATCTGGTTGCGGCCCTGCACGTCGTCGGACTTCACCGTCAGCATTTCCTGCAGGGTGTAGGCCGCGCCGTAGGCTTCCAGCGCCCAGACTTCCATTTCGCCGAAACGCTGGCCGCCGAACTGCGCCTTGCCGCCCAGCGGCTGCTGGGTGACGAGCGAGTACGGACCGGTCGAACGCGCGTGCATCTTGTCGTCGACGAGGTGGTTCAGCTTCAGCATGTGCATGTAGCCGATGGTGACCGGACGCTCGAACGCCTCGCCGGTACGACCGTCGTGCAGGATGGTCTGACCGCTGCTCGGCAGTTCGGCCAGTTCCAGCATGCGCTTGATCTCGACTTCGGCCGCGCCATCGAACACCGGCGTCGCCATCGGCACGCCGTCGGTCAGGTTGTGGGCCAGCGTCAACAGCTCTTCGTCGCTGAACTGCTTCAGATCGACGCGCTGACCGTGCACCTTCTGGTCGTGGTTGTAGATATCGTCGAGGAACTTGCGCAGCTCGGCGATCTTCTGCTGAGCCTCCAGCATGCGCTGGATCTTCTGACCCAGGCCCTTGGCGGCCCAGCCCAGATGCACCTCGAGGATCTGGCCGATGTTCATACGCGACGGCACGCCCAGCGGGTTCAGCACGATGTCGACGGTCTGGCCGTCGGCGGCGTACGGCATGTCCTCGACCGGAACGATGGTCGAGACCACGCCCTTGTTGCCGTGACGGCCGGCCATCTTGTCGCCCGGCTGGATGCGGCGCTTAACGGCCAGGAACACCTTCACCATCTTCAGCACGCCCGGCGCGAGGTCGTCGCCCTGGGTGATCTTCGAACGCTTGTCGGTGAAGCGGCGCTCGAATTCCTTCTCGTGGGTGTCGATCTGCTTCTGGGCGCGCTCGATGGCGTCGATCGCCTCGTCGTCCTTCATGCGCAGGGTGAACCACTCGGACTTCTTCAGCCCGGCCAGGAACGCCTCGGTGATGACGTCGCCCTTCTTCAGGCCGGCGCCGCCGTTGGCGACCTTGCCGACCAGCTGCGAGCGCAGGCGGGCGTAGATCGCGCCTTCGAGGATGCGGAACTGGTCGTCGAAGTCCTTCTTGACGCGCTTGATCTCGGATTCCTCGATCTGGCGCGCGCGCTTGTCCTTCTCGATGCCGTCGCGGGTGAAGACCTGCACGTCGATGACGGTGCCGTCCATGCCCGGGGGCACGCGCAGCGAGCTGTCCTTAACGTCGGAGGCCTTTTCGCCGAAGATCGCGCGCAGCAGCTTCTCTTCCGGAGTCAGCTGCGACTCGCCCTTCGGCGTGACCTTGCCGACCAGGATGTCGCCGGCGCGCACTTCGGCGCCGATGTAGACCACGCCGGACTCGTCGAGGCGGTTCAGCGCCTGCTCGGAGACGTTCGGGATGTCGGCCGAGATTTCCTCCGGCCCCAGCTTGGTGTCGCGGGCGACGCAGGTCAGCTCTTCGATGTGGATCGTGGTGTAGCGATCCTCCTCGACCACGCGCTCGGAGAGCAGGATCGAGTCTTCGAAGTTGTAGCCGTTCCACGGCATGAACGCGACCAGCATGTTCTGGCCGAGCGCGAGCTCGCCGATGTCGGTCGAGGGACCGTCGGCCAGCACGTCGCCGCGGGCGATCACGTTGCCCACCTTCACCAGCGGAGTCTGGTTGATACAGGTGTTCTGGTTCGAACGCGTGTACTTGATCAGGTTGTAGATGTCGACGCCGGCGTCGGTGACGTCGGTGATCTCGTCCTCGTTGACCTTGACCACGATGCGGCCGGCGTCGATCTGCTCGATCACGCCGCCACGCAGGGCGTTCACGGTCACGCCCGAGTCGCGCGCCACGGCGCGCTCGATGCCGGTGCCGACCAGCGGCTTCTGGCTACGCAGGGTCGGAACGGCCTGACGCTGCATGTTCGCGCCCATCAGCGCGCGGTTGGCGTCGTCGTGCTCGAGGAACGGGACCAGCGCCGCCGCGACCGACACGGTCTGCATCGGCGAGACGTCCATGTAGTGGATCTCGAGCGGCGGCTTCAGCAGCGACTCGCCCTGGTAGCGGCAGGCCACGAACTGGTCGGTCATCACGCCCTTGTCGTCCTGGGTCGCGTTGGCCTGGGCGATGACGTACTCGTTCTCTTCGATCGCCGACAGGAACTCGATGTCGTCGGTGACCTTGCCGTCCACGACCTTGCGGTACGGCGTCTCGAGGAAGCCGTACTTGTTGGTGCGGGCGAACACGGCCAGCGAGTTGATCAGGCCGATGTTCGGGCCTTCCGGCGTCTCGATGGTGCAGACGCGGCCGTAATGGGTCGGGTGCACGTCGCGCACTTCGAAGCCGGCGCGCTCGCGGGTCAGACCGCCCGGGCCAAGGGCCGACACGCGACGCTTGTGCGTGACTTCCGACAGCGGGTTGTTCTGGTCCATGAACTGCGACAGCTGCGAGGAGCCGAAGAACTCCTTGATCGCGGCGGCCACCGGCTTGGCGTTGATCAGCTCCTGCGGGGTCAGGCCTTCGGACTCGGCCATCGACAGGCGCTCCTTGACCGCGCGCTCGACGCGGACCAGGCCCACGCGGAACACGTTCTCAGCCATTTCGCCGACCGAACGCACGCGGCGGTTACCCAGGTGGTCGATGTCGTCGACGGTGCCGCGACCGTTACGGATCTCGGTCAGGACGCGGATCACGTCCAGGATGTCGGAGCTATCGCCCAGCTCGTTGCGCAGGCGCGCGGACTCTTCGTCCTTACGCTCGGCGAAGTACTTGGCGTCGTACAGCACCGAAGCGCCGGTGGTTTCCTTGCGGCCGATGCGGCGGTTGAACTTCATCCGGCCGACGCCCGACAGGTCGTAGCGCTCGAAGGTGAAGAACAGGTTGTGGAACAGGTTCTGCGCGGCGTCCTTGGTCGGCGGCTCGCCCGGACGCATCATGCGGTAGATCTCTACCAGCGCTTCCAGCTGCGTCTTGGACGGATCGATGCGCAGGGTGTTGGACAGGTACGGGCCGCGGTCGAGGTCGTTGACCCAGATCGTGCCGACGCTGTCGATACCGGCCTTGCGGAACGCGGCCAGCTGGTCGTCGCTGATTTCGTCGTTGGCCGAGGCCAGCAGCTCGCCGGTCTTGGCGTCGACGACGTCGTTGGACAGGATGCGGCCGACCAGGTACTCGTCCGGCACGGCCAGGGCGGCGACGCCGGCCTGCTCGAGTTGCTTGACGTGGCGCGCGGTGATGCGGCGGCCGGCCTCGACGATGACCTTGTCGCCGTCGGCGAGGTCGAAGTTGAGGGTCTCGCCGCGCAGGCGCTCGGGGATCAGCTCGAGCTGGACGCCTTCCTTCGGGTCGATGTGGAAGGTGTTGATCTCGAAGAACTGCGCGAGCATCTCTTCGTTGTTGTAGCCCAACGCGCGCAGCAGCACGGTGACCGGCAGCTTGCGGCGGCGGTCGATACGGGTGAACAGCGCATCCTTCGGGTCGAACTCGAAGTCCAGCCAGGAGCCGCGGTAAGGGATGATGCGGGCGCTGTACAGCAGCTTGCCCGAGCTGTGGGTCTTGCCGCGGTCGTGATCGAAGAACACGCCCGGCGAACGGTGCAGCTGCGAGACGATGACGCGCTCGGTGCCGTTGACGATGAAGGTGCCGTTGTCGGTCATGAGCGGAATCTCGCCCATGTAGACCTCCTGCTCCTTCACGTACTTGATGGCCTTGGTCGACGACTCGCGGTCGTAGATCACCAGGCGCACGGTCACGCGCAGCGGGGCGCCGTAGCTGAGGCCGCGGTTACGGCACTCGCGCTCGTCGAACGCCGGATCGCCGAGCTTGTAGCCGACGTATTCGAGCGCGGCGTTGCCGCTGTAGCTGGAGATCGGGAACACCGACTTCAGGGCCGCATGCAGGCCGCGATCGGCGCGCTTGCTCGGCTCGGTGTTCTCCTGCAGGAATTCGCGGTAGGAGTCGACCTGGATGGCCAGCAGGAAAGGCACTTCGAGAATCGACTTGCGCTTGCCGAAGTCCTTGCGGATGCGCTTCTTTTCGGTGAACGAGTACGTCATGGTGAGCTACCGCCTCGGTTTTCTGGTGGGCTTTCGATACGCCGTTGCGGCGTCTCGGGCAGATCGCGCGTCCGCGACCGCAAACCCAGAGGGAACGAAGAACTGACAGTGGGAAGTCGCTGGTATTGCCGGCACCAGCACGCCTTCTCCCGCTACTTCCGACTGCCAACTCGGGACTTTGTTTCCGATATTCCAACAACGGCCAAAGGCCGGGGACTTTCGTCCCCAGCCTCAGGTGGTCGCCATGATGAATCCGGCGACGCGATGCAACTTACTTCACTTCGACGGTCGCGCCAGCGGCCTCGAGGTCCTTCTTCATCTTGTCGGACTCTTCCTTCGAAGCGCCTTCCTTCACGGTCTGCGGAGCGCCTTCGACCAGGTCCTTCGCTTCCTTCAGGCCCAGGCCGGTGATGGCACGGACGGCCTTGATGACCTCGACCTTCTTCTCGCCGGCGGCCTTCAGGATGACGTTGAACTCGGTCTGCACTTCGGCCGGGGCGGCATCGGCGGCCGGGCCGGCGACAGCGACGACCGGGGCAGCGGCGGAGACGCCGAACTTCTCTTCGATCGCCTTGACCAGCTCCATCACTTCGAGAAGGGTCTTCTCGGCGATGGCGTCGACGATCTGTTCGTTGGACAGGGACATGTGATTAACCTTTTAGGAAATTAAACGAATCGGTTCAGTAGGTATTCGCTGAGCGAACGGCGATTACGCCGTTTCCGCCACGGCTTCGGCCGGTTCGGCTTCGCCGCCGCCTTGCTTGTCGGCCACGGCCTTGACGGCGCGGGCGAACATGCTTGCGGGTTCGGCGAGGACGCGCGCCAGCATGGCCAGGGCCTGCTCGCGGGTCGGCAACGAGGCCAGCACTTCGACGTGGCTGCCCGGGTACAGCTGGCCGCCCATGGCGACCACCTTGGCCTGCAGCTTGTCGTTGCCCTTGGCGAATTCCTTGATCAGACGCCCGGCAGCGCCGGGTTCTTCCGTCGAGAACGCGTACAGCAGCGGACCGACGAGGGCGTCTTGGGCGCACTCGTATTCGGTACCCGCCACGGCGCGGGAAGCCAGGGTGTTCTTGACGACACGCAAGTACACACCGGTTTCACGAGCCTTCTTGCGCATGGCGGTCATCTGAGCGACCGTCGTGCCCGCGTACTCGGCAGCAACCAAGGAGTGAGCCTTCGCGGCGACTTCTGCCAGCTCGGCGACTACTTCTTGCTTCTGAGACAGATTAAGAGCCATAAACACTCCTCTTGTGAACTCCGCTCACGGCTCCTGCCGCTTGCGGTCCTGAGCGGCACCTGTCCTTGGCGCCGGGGACGCCTGGGGCGTCCCGGGTGGTGGCCTTTCCTGAAAGGTTTCAGTAGGGCGGCACCATCTGCGCGGGCCCGGCTCCGAAGAGTCCGAATTAAGCGATCCCGCTAGTACCGACGGCGACTCCTTGCCAAACCGAGCTTCCGTGCCCGTCGTCGATACGCGCTGACCGCGCCTGCGGTCTTTGACGGCTTCGTTCGGGGACTGGCCCCTGGCGATGCCCTCAAAAATCTAGGAGTGAGACGAGAGCAGTGAGAAACGAGTAGGAGCGAACTTGGCTTTTCGCTCACTCCTCACTTCCCCGCACTCACTCCTATCTGTTTCTTACTTGAGCGCCAGCGAAGCCTGGTCCACGGTCACGCCGGGGCCCATGGTCGAGCTGATCGAGATCTTCTGCAGGTACTGACCCTTGGCGGTCGACGGCTTGGCCTTGATCAGGTCCAGCAGCAGCGCCTGCAGGTTGTCCTTCAGCGAGGCGTCTTCGAACGAGGCCTTGCCGATGGTGCAGTGGATGATGCCGGCCTTGTCGGTGCGGTAACGCACCTGGCCGCCCTTGGCGTTCTTGACCGCTTCGGCCGGGTTCGGCGAAACGGTGCCGACCTTCGGGTTCGGCATCAGGCCGCGCGGGCCCAGCACCTGGCCGAGCTTACCGACCACGCGCATGGCGTCCGGCGTCGCGATGACGACGTCGTAGTTGAGGTCGCCGGCCTGCATCTTCTCGGCCAGGTCGTCCATACCGACGGCCTCGGCGCCAGCAGCCAGGGCCTCGTCGGCCTTGGCGCCCGCGGGGGCGAACACCGCCACGCGCACGGACTTGCCGGTACCGGCCGGCAGCACGGTCGAACCGCGCACCTGCTGGTCGGACTTCTTCGCGTCCACGCCCAGACGGACGGCGACGTCGACGGACTCGACGAACTTGGCCTTGGTCGCGGTCTTCACGATCTTGATGGCCTCGTCGAAGGCGTAGGCCTTACCCGGGACCACGGCGGCCTTGATTGCTTTTTCGCGCTTGCTGATCGCCATGTCTTAGCCCTCCACCACGAGACCCATGCTGCGGGCCGAACCCGCAATCGTCTTCACCGCCGCTTCCAGGTCGGCCGCCGTCAGGTCGGCTTCCTTCGCCTTGGCGATGTCCTCGAGCTGCTTACGGGTAACCTTGCCGACCTTCTCGGTGTTCGGGCGCTTGGAGCCCGAGCTGATGCCGGCGGCCTTCTTCAGCAGCACCGAAGCCGGGGTGCTCTTGGTGATGAAGGTGAAGGTACGGTCGGAGTACGCGGTGATGATCACCGGGGTCGGAAGACCCGGCTCCAGCTTGGAGGTCGCGGCGTTGAACGCCTTGCAGAACTCCATGATGTTCAGGCCGCGCTGACCGAGGGCGGGGCCCACCGGCGGCGACGGATTGGCCTGACCGGCCTTCACCTGCAGCTTGATGTAACCAACTACTTTCTTAGCCATCTTCTTCTCTCCGGGTGCAAGCGCCTGGGACTCAGGCTCCCCATCGGACCGGGAATATCACGTGTCCCGGCTTCACGTTTTTTCAGACGCCGACAGCCGCCTTGCGGCGGCTGCGGTTTCCTGGTTCGGTGCGCGCCCTGGGCTGCGCAGCCGGAAAGTATAGCAGGCTTTCCGGAACCCTGCTGGAGGGCTCCGGAGCCCCGGTCAGGCCTTCTCGACCTGGCCGAACTCGAGCTCGACCGGGGTCGAGCGGCCGAAAATCAGCACCGCCACGCGCAGGCGGCTCTTGTCGTAGTTGATTTCCTCGACCACGCCGTTGAAGTCCACGAACGGGCCATCGATGACGCGGACCATCTCGCCAGGCTCGAACAGGACCTTGGGCTTGGGCTTCTCGACGCCGTCCTGAACGCGCTGCAGGATCATGTCCGCCTCGCGGTCCTGGATCGGCAGCGGACGGTCGGCGGTGCCGCCGATGAAGCCCATGACCTTCGGGGTTTCCTTGATCAGGTGCCAGCTTTCGCTGTCGATGCGCGGGATGCCGGCTTCGTCGTGGGTGGCGATCTGGACCAGCACGTAGCCCGGGAAGAACTTGCGCTCGGAACGGCGCTTCTGGCCGGAGCGCATCTCGACCACTTCCTCAGTCGGAACCAGGACGTCGCCGAAGCGCTCCTGCATCTCGAAACGCACGATGCGATCGCGCAGCGCCTGCGCCACCGACTTCTCGAAGCCGGAGTAGGCGTGAACGACGTACCAGCGCTTATGTACTTCGGTCATTGCCTCAGTGCCCCAAAATCAGTTTGACCAGTTCGGCGATGATCAGATCGAAGCCGGCCAGGATCAGGCTGAGGATCGCGACCGCGATCATCACTACCCAGGTGGTGCGCATGGCTTCCTGGCGGGTCGGCCAGACCACCTTGCGCAGCTCGAAACGCGACTCGGACAGGAACTCGAGCGTCTGGTGGCCCTTGGCGCTGGTCAGGAACACGCCGATGCCGGCAACCAGACCGGCGACCACGACCAGCGCGCGCAGCGCGGTGGCCCAGTCGAACCAGTAGAACGCGAACACGCCGCCGGCGACCAGAAGCACCGCCAGGGCGTACTTGACGAAGTCGCCTGCGGACGCAGAACCGTGTTGTTCGACCTTGCTGTTCATCCGTTCCATCGCGGGGGCGCTTGCGCAGCCGCCTTCTTGGTGAAAGTCCGACCGCGGGGCCGGGCTTGCGCGGAGGGATCCGCATTGCCTAGGTGGCACGCCAGGAGGGACTCGAACCCCCAACCTGCGGTTTTGGAGACCGCTGCTCTGCCAATTGAGCTACTGGCGTATTGCTTCGAACCGGCCCGCGGGAGTCCCGCAAGACTCGGTTTCCTCTAAACAGCGAAGGCGGACCGTGCTTACCGGCCCGCCGTTCGCGGCTCGCGACGGCCTTGCGACCGTCGCCGAGATCTTACTTGATGATCTTCGCCACCACGCCGGCGCCGACCGTACGACCGCCTTCGCGGATCGCGAAGCGCAGGCCGTCGTCCATCGCCACCGGGTTGATCAGC
>NZ_LMJF01000003.1 GCF_001429785.1 Lysobacter sp. Root916
GCGGCCGCCGTGCTCGCCCTTGCGCGGCGCTTCGATGTGCTTGGACGTAAGTTCGCCCACACCGCGCACCTGCACCAGGAACTCGCCTTGCTTCACCTTCGCGAGCACCACCCGGTCGCGCGACGCCAGCTGGTCGGCACGCCCCAGCACGCTCATCGCCGCCACCACCACCACCGCCGCACCCGCCGACACCAGCAGCCACCGCCGGTGGCGACGCCACCAGGGGGCTACCGGAATGTCTTGTCTCCTGATATCCACGCGATCCCTTTCCTGTTTGGCGCAGTCGCGGTCATGGCTGCTGTCAGGAACTTGGATGCGTGTACCGGCCCAAATGGATTCAACCCTGTCAGGTCATCGCGACGTCCGGGTGGTCGGCCGCGACCCTCTCCACGGCTAGGTAGCCGGAAAGCACCGCCACGTCTTCCTCGGCCAGCGGGATTCCCGTCCGTCGGCGATCGGCCTCCACCTCGCGTTCCGGGTCGCCGGGCACGCGTACCGGGGCTGCCCCGGCCGGCTGGCTTTGCCGGAACTGCGCTAGCAGCTCGGACAGCCGCGCCCTGAAAACCGCCGGATCCACGAACGCGGCAACCTCGATCGCCACCATGAAATGACTGATCTGGCGCGGCGTGTCGTAGGGTTCCCGGTAAAGATTGGAGAGTTCGGCATCGAACGGCATGTTGGACAACAGCGCGCACAAGATCTGGATCATCATGCCCAGGCCCTGCCCCTTGATGCCGCCCAAGGGCTGCAACGCGCCCAGATCGCCGCCGTGCGAAAGGTCCTGGCCCTCCTGGTTGGTGGCCAGTCCCGGCTCCACCGGCAGGCCGTGGCGAAGCGCAAGCAGCACGCGCGAATAGGCGGTCTGGCTGGTCGCCATGTCCAGATAGAAGCCGTCGTCGTCCAGGCCCGGCGCGGCCATCGCCAGCGGATTGGTACCGTTGAGCGGAACGACCCCGCCGAAAGGCACGACCAGGGCATCGGAGTTGCTGAAGACCAATCCGATCTGCCCGGCGGCGGCGGCCATGCGCGCGAAGTAGTCGGCACGGCCGAAGTGGTTGGAGCGACTCACCGCCAGCGCGGCGATGCCGGCCTTCCGCGCGCGACCGATGACCTCTCGCATCGCCGCCGCCCCCGCCACCACGCCGAGGGCGTCGTCGGCATCGAACAGCGCCGCCGCCGGATAATCGCCGTGAATGCGGAACGACGGCTGCTTCTTGGCGCGGCCGCCTTCGATTTCCTTGAGATAGAAATCGAGCAGCCGCACGCCATGCGTATCGATGCCCCGCAATGAGGCATCCACTAGAGCATCCGCGACGTCCGCCGCATGCGCCGCCGAAATTCCGCGATCGCGCATCAGCGCGACCATCGCCGCATGCACGACCTCCGCGTCATACCGCCGCATCGCACACCTCCTGGCATTGGCGGACGAATTGACCGAGCCGCGCCACGCCTTCGCCGATCAGCGACGGCTCGACATTGCTGAAGGCCAGCCGGATGCTGTCCTGACACGTTCCCGAAAGCGAGAAGAACGATAGCGGCATCGGAATGACGTGCTGCTCGCGCGCGCACCGCAGCACCTCTGCCTGCCCGAACGAAAACGGCAGCTTCATCGTGAGGAAGAAGCCGCCCTCAGGACGATTCCAGTGCACGGCATCGCGCTGATCGGCGAACTCCTTTTCCAGCGCGGCCAGCAACAGGTCGCGATTCCGGCGGTAGTGCTCTAGCTGCGGGGCGATCAGCTCGCGTAGCGTTCCCTGCTGCGCCAACAGCATGCCGCCGATCAGCGCCTGGTTCAGCTGACTGGTGTTCACGGTCAAGAAACTCTTGCGTTCGCCGAGGTTCGCCACCAGCGTGCGGGCCGCCTCCGCACTGCCGAACAGCGTGTCCGGCACCAAAGCGCCTCCGACCCGTACGGCCGGGCACAGCGTCTTGGAATAGGTGAACAGGTAGATCACGCAACCCGCGCGATCGAGCGCATACAAAGTCGGCAGGCGCTCGCCTTCGTAGCGGAACATCCCATACGGGTTGTCCTCCAGCACCGCGATGCGCTGCCCGGCGCACACGCTCAGCAGCGCCTCTCGTGCTTCCAGCGACAATACGGTCCCGGTGGGATTGTCGAATTCGGGGATCAGATACAATGCCCGCGCCCGCTTCCCCTGGTGACGCAGCTTTTCCGCGACCTCCTCCAGCTCGGCCGCCAGTTGGCTGTCATCCTTCGAATGCAGCGGCACGATCTCGATACCGTGAAGATCCGCCACGCCGGTCATGCCGATATAGGTGGGATCGCGCGCGATCACCACATCGTTCTTGTCCTGACACAACGACAACATGCACAGCGCCAGCGCCTCCTGGCAGCCTGCGCTGACCACGATATGCTCGCTCCGGCCGTGCACGCCTTCGTCCAGTGCGAGCTGCTCGGCGATGAGTTCGTTGACGATGCCGTTGGTCCGGCCGTACTGCGCCAAGAGCCGCCCGGCATCGGCGTACGACAAGTCCCGCCGCGAGGCGAATTCGCGCTGGTACTGCGGAATCGAATCCAGCCACCGCTCCAGGTCGAAGAAGGCCTCCGCCGGACGCCCCGACGCCAGGGAAATGGCGTCGGGGAAGTCGCCCGCGACTTCGTTGAGGAAATTCATCACCGCCAACCGCGATGTGTTCGTCTGCGTACTCACGTCGCCCCTCCCGTATTGCCGGCGTGCAGCCACTCAATAAGCATCGGCGCGCTCCAGTTCCTCGAACAGACGGTTGATATTGGCCTCCTTGAAACCGGTCTCGCCGGTACGCTCGATCAGCTCGAACATCATCCCCGACACCTTGTCGCGCTTGCTGAAGGTTTGGCGCAGGCCGGGCGCATCCAGCACGCTGGTGCAGAACTCCAGTCCATTCTCCGCCAGGGCGCGCTGGGTGTTCTCGATGTCCTCGACTTCGAACGCGACGTGCTGCACGCCCGGCCCATACTCGTTGACGTAACGGCTCACCTGCGATTCCGGGGAGGTGCCCTCGATCAGCACGATCTGGAAATTTCCCGCCGACATGACGGCAGAGCGCATGCCGGTGTACTTTCCGACGGTCTCGCGCCGCTCGACCAGCGGCAACTTCAAGGTGTCCCGATAAAGGAGGATTGCCTCTTCCAGATCATGGACAGCGATCGCAAGGTGGTCGATGCGCAAAAAGGGACCCGATTCCATACACTTTCTCCTTCCATAGTAGTTGCTGCCCGATGATTTCAGGCAGGCGTGGCTTCGACCACTTTGGTGCTGGCTACATGAGGAACTTCATCCCCGTTGCGCTTCTCGACGATCTTTCCATCCTCCATGATCAATAGCTGGTCGGCGACGTGGAAATAGCGGTCGTCGTGGCTGACCACGACAACGGCCTTCCCCTGGGCCTTCAGGTCACGCAGGATCTCCGTGTAGAACACCCTCTTGAAAACCGGATCCTGGTCCGCCGCCCACTCGTCGAGCAGGTAAAGCTCCTTGTCGTCGACGAACGACACCACCAGCGCCAGGCGCTTGCGCTGGCCGTCCGACAGGTCGGTGGTGGAGAACAAGCCGTCCTTGATCTGCACCTTGTGGTCGATCGCCAGCTCGCACAGGTAGCGGTTGGCCGCCTCGAGCTTCGCGTCGTCTATCGGCGAAAGCAGTCGGTCGAACAGGTAGAAATCGGAGAATACGGTGGCGATGTTCTGGCGATAGTCGTCGATGCACTCCGCGTCCACCGCCTGCTCGTCGAACAGGATGCGACCGCTCGCCGGCGGGTAGTGCAGCGACAGCATCTTGCACAGCGTCGACTTGCCGGAACCATTGCCACCGACGATGAAGGTGACCTCGCCCTTGCGGATCGAAAAGTCCAGCGGCCCGACCGTGAATCCGTCGTGCGCCTTGTCGGTGCGATGCTGGTAGCCGACCCCCGCGAACGAGACGATGCTCCAGTCGCGCTGGCGCAGCGGACGCTCCGCCTCGATCTGCTCCGGCAGCTTGCCCAGGATCTCCTCGATTTTCCGCAGCGATACCGCAGCCATCGACATGCTTGGCAAGGTGTTGAGGATGACGGCGATCGGCCCGGTGATGTACAGCAGCACCATCACCACCGCCACCAGGTCGCTACCGGAGATTTCGTGATAATTGACGAACACGAACGCGATGGCACCAATGGCGAAGAAGAACAGCAAGTCGCCATAGCTGTTGGCCGCCAGCATGATGGTCATTGCCTTCTTCTCGGAGCGGAGCAATTCCCGTTCGCAAGGCTGCAGGATCTGCTCGAAATAGCCGCTTCGCTTATGCCGGTCTAGCTGGAGTTCCTTGATGCCGAGGATCAGGCCGCGCACACCCTTCTCCAATGTGTCGTACAACTGCCGAGCACGATGGAAATGGCGATTGGCGAACAACAGCGGAATGTGGAACGTCACCACGCCGAAGATCACCGCCCCCAACACGAACAGGAACACCGGCGTGTTGATGTACCAGAGGAAGCCGAAGATCCCGACCAGCATCACGCCATTGATGAGCAACTGCGGCACCACCGCGGCGCCGCCGATGATGCGCCGCACGTCATCGGTGACCGCCACGGTGAGCTTGGCCTGACCCAGCGTTTCGAGTTGCGGATAGCTGGACTGCACGATGCGCCGACACAGCCGCTGGCGCAGGTTCGATGACAAGTCCATCGACACGCGTGCCACCAGGATCGAGGCCGTAGCCCGGGTAATCAGGATGAGCAGGCAAAACAGGGCGAAGAATGCCGCCAGCCGGCCGTTGCTCACCTCGAAACCCAGAAACATCTGCACCTGGGCGTCGGCAGAAGTGAGTCCGCCCTCGGGTCCGCTCAGCGCGGTCAGGATCAGCGGAATCGCCAGTGCGTAGAGGCAGCCGGAAAGCCCGCCGGCCAGCACCGCCAGGAACACGCGGGTCGGCGCGAAGCGCCCGAACTCGGACATCAGACTCAGGCGGCGGCGCGGCCGTTCGTCGGGTTTGCGTCGGCGCAGCTTCATTTCTTATCTCCAGCGGTGAGCGTGTAGTACTCGCCGCGCGTGAACGGCTGCACCATGTCGGCGTAATGAGCACTCATCCAGTTGCCCGATTGCCCGGTCGAGTTCATGTATTGGTGTTGCACGCCCTGTCGACTCAGCGCGATGAGCTGGCGTGAGCTGGCGCCGTAATTACCGACGTAACCATTGGTGCCGTCCACCGAGTAGGCGGAGACCTTGATGCTGTCCGGTCCGCCACCACTGTCGACGCGACGCTCGAACAGACCGGACAGGCCCCGGATATTGCTGAATGGCTGATGCGCATACTGGACATGGTGGATGTCGCCCCAGCGCCAGTCCGCCTCGTCCTTGCCGCTGCGCCGCTGCAACTCGGCCAGCGCCTGGCCGAGACTTGCACGCAGCACGCCGCGACAGGACCGGTCGCCGCTTTCCGGTACCCGCGGGTCGCACCAGAGCGCATGCGGGTCGGTCAACGCCCGTTGGATCTGGTCGACCGTGGCCGTGTCCAGGACAGCGCGCACGTATTGAATCTCGTCGTGGCGGATCCAATCGTCGCCGAGCACGCCACCGAATAACCCCGCCGAGAGGTGTCTCATCCATACATTGAACAGGGCCGCCTGGGCACTCGAGGCGCTCATGTCGCCGGACCAGCCCTTGAGCAGCGCCAATGCCTTGCGCTCTTCCTCGTTGGCGGGCTTGATCGCGGTCAATACCGGCACGAGCCGGCGGGCCGACAGGCTGCGCTCGTCCGTCTGGATCGCCTGCATGTCCTCAAGCTTCAACCGACGACCGGAGGCAATCGCCTGCTCGAGCATCTCCCGGATACGCTGGCCGCGCGCCGGCGGTGCCCAGTCATTGGAAATGAAATACGGATAGTCGTCGTCGACCGGGCGGTCGTTGGCGGAGGCGATGTAGCCCTCCGGCGGGTTGTAACGGGATGGCATGGCGTCGAACGGAATCTGCCCCTGCCACGCGAAATCCGGGTTCCAGCCGGGCACCGGCAGTGAGCCATCGCCCTTGCGCCGGATCGGGATCGCGCCGATGCCCAGGTAACCGATGTTCCCGTCACGGTCGGCGTACAGCATATTCAGGGCGGGCGCCACGTAATGCCGGTAGGTCGCCTTGAACGTCTCCCAGTCCTTCGCGTAGCTCACGGCGTACATGCTTTCGTAGCTGCGGTCGCCCGGCTGCAACGCGGTCCAACGCAAGGCTAGCGGCTGGCCGACGGCCTTGCCGCGCATGCCGCTGACGATCGGTCCATCGCGCGTGCTGCGCACATCGATCCGGACCGGCTTCAGCGCCTGGTGCAGGAAGGACGGAAACGCCGGCGCGACGCTGATGTCTTCCGTGCGGCTTTCCACCGGCACCCATGCGCCATCGGCCAGGTAGAGATCCGGATCCTTCGGGTCGAAACGCTGCACCGCGAGATCCTGCACGTCGGCCATCATCGCGGTGCCGCCCCATGCGATCTGGCCGTTCTGGCCGAAAATCACCGGCGGCAATCCGACCAGGCTCATGCCCTGCGCACGCAACGTCGCACCATGCTGGACCACGGGATACCAGGGCGACGGCATCTGAAGCCCCAGGTGCGGGTCGTTCGCAAGCAGGGCGCCGCCATTCGCGGTATGACGGCCGGCCACGACCCAGGCATTGCTGCCCACTTCGCGACCACCGATCTTCCAGTCCAGATGCAGGTTCTTGGAGAGCGTGCCGAGCGATACCAGGGAAGCGGGCGACGGCTGCGCACCTTCGTCCGCCGTCGGATCGATCTCGCCGTGGAAGAAGGACTGCATCTGCAGTGGACGCAGATAACGCCCTGCCACGGCCTTGCCGATTTCCTGATCGAGATTGCCGCTCAGGCTCAGCGAGAAGACCTTGCCCCAGGACAGCGAGTCGATTTCGCTCCACGGCTCGGGGCGCACGCGGAACAGGCTGAACTCGATCGGCAGCGGGTGTCCTTCGCGCAGCCAGGCATTCACACCGTTCGCGTATGCGGACAGCGAACGCTGCGCCGGTTCGCTCAAGGCAGCGTGCGCGCTCTGCGCGGAGCGGCGCAGCCCAAGCGTGCGCACCCAGCTATCCTGCATGAGCAGGTCCTTGCCGAAGATCTCGCTCAGCCGCCCCGCAGCCAGCCGCCGCTCCAGTTCCATCTGCCACAGACGGTCCTGAGCCTGCACGTAGCCCATCGCGAAGTAGATGTCTTCATCGCGATCCGCGTACAGATGCGGCACGCCGTACTCGTCGCGCACGATGCGTACCGATCCGCCGCCCGGCGCCTGCACCGTCTGCGTTTGCGGCGGCAGCCCCTGACGGCCATGCACGTAGAGCCATGCCAGCAACAGCGCAAGCGGTAGGAACACGAACAATGCGAAACGCTTGAGTATCGGAAAACCACTTCTCATTGTCATTACTCGAAAGAAACATCAAACAGCGCCACTCGCACCGGCACGGCGCCGGCGCGAACAGCGGACTCAAAGCTCAAGCGCGTACTTTCCGCACAGGCGCTCGACCGGAAGACCGAGCGTCCGGCCGTGCTCCACCATGCGTGTCGACTGGACGATCTGCTCGGAGTGCTCGTTGTATTCCAGACCCATGAAATAGCCGTACCAGGGTTCCATGCCGAGCGCGTAGATGAGCATCTGCTTCGGCTGGAATGCCTCGACCATGCGTGCCGCCTCCTGGAAGCCGGAGCCGTTGAGGCGACGGGATTCCTTGACGTTCTTCGGCACCAACTCCGTATTCAGCGCGCCATAGAGCCAGGTGTAGGGCGCACCGACGCATTCCATGCCGATCGCCAGCACGTCCAGATCGCCGGTGAAGTCATGCAGCATCTGGTACATGCGCGGCTCCAGGTTGGAGGAGTCGGCGCCCGCATAGATCTTCCTGCCCTGCAACTCGAAGAACCAGGCCGTTTTGCTGCGGATGTTCAAGTCGCCGTGTTCGCCGAGGAACGGAATGCTCACGATGCGGCCATCGGGCAGCGCGAACTCTTCCAGGTCGTCCACCTCCGTCGCCTGGAATCCGAGCTGCGTCAGCAGCAGGCGCAGCGAAGGATCGGCCAGGGTGCCGCCGTTGTTCTTCGGCACCAGCACCTTGTCGACCTTGTGCCTGAGCTGCAGCAAGGTCTCCAGGTTCACGTGATCGGCATGGTTGTGCGTGAGGCACAAATAGTCGATGCGCTCGGGCAGGTCCGCGTAGGAATAGGTCTTGTCGGCATTGTCGTCGGTGCAGGTGGCGATGACGGGATCGACCATCAACGCGCAGGCACCGCTCTCGACGAGAAAGCCGGCGTGTCCCATGTAACGTAGCCGGACGCCATCATTCGGTGCCCGGTGGACCGGCGGCGCCGTATCGGTGAACAGCGAAAGGTAGTCCAGTCCACCCTCGCCCGGCGCGTCGTCGAACAGCGCATCGATTTCTTCGCGCGAGAGCGGCCTGGTGCGTGCGCTGAACAGCCGATCCCACCATGGCGAGCGGAACGGCAGGCGGATGTGCAAATGCCGCTCATCGGCCAGGCGAGGCGTGCTGAGCACGAACGGCCGCTTCTGGCCTGGCGCCAGGATGCCCAGCGATACCGACTGCATCGACTCGTCGTAATAGCGGCTGCGATACAGCAGGGGCTCGATCAGCCGATACCCGGGCTGATGATAGAGGTCCATGTGCAGTTCGACGTAGCCCTTGAGCAGTTCCGGCACCTTCGCATACAGCGGCTCGATCGACTCGCCGCTGCGATGGGCGCGGACCAGCACGTCCAGTTCGCGGATCGCCTCGGCGAGTTCGGCGTACAGACCGTATTCGTTGTCGAAGCTCTGCAGCAGGGCTTGCACCTGCCCCAGCTGCTCGCGGCTGCAGTCAACGAATTCGCCACCACCGGCCAGCTCGGGATCCTGGTTCGCCAGGATGTGCAGCTCCGTGTTCTTCACGAAGGAATGCATCAGGCGGCGGTGCGTCTTGCTCATGTACATCGCGTACGTCAGCGGCGCGATCAGGTTCGGCCACGCGTACCAGTGGTTCACCAGCGGCTCGACATAGACGTCCGGCCGCAAGTACCAGCGTTTCTCGCTATCCATATCCTCTTCCTTAATTTGCGAGCACGACCGGTCGCGCTCGTAGCGTGCCCGACAGCTCTCGAGCGATCGCTGCGAGCAGACGCTTCCGCTCGTCGTGAATAAAGAAATGCCCACCCGGCAAGCATTCGAAATCGACCGGCAACTCGATGCGCTGCGTCCAGGCCGCGAGTTCCGGCTCCGGAATGGAGTCCTCGGCGCCGTAGAAGAGGCGCGTGGCCACGCCGCGCAACGAAGGCCACGCGCATGCGTGGTTCTCGGCGAGCGCGAAGTCGGCGCGCAACCCCGGCAGCAACAGATCCAGCAAGGGTTCGCACTCCAGCACTTCCGGCGGCGTCGCCTTGAAGTCGCGCAGCATGGCCTTGAATGCCGCGTCGTCCAGGGTCGAGTAACTCAGCTTCTGGCGCGCCCATGGCGCCCCGCATGCCGACAACAACAACCGCTTCGGCATCGGCGCACCGGCTGCCTGCAATCGACAGCACAGTTCAAACGCGATCAGCGCGCCGTTGCTGTGCCCGAAGAAACTGTACGGCACTGACGTGTTCAACACCGGCGCCAGTTCGGCCAGCAGTGTCTTGCAGACGCGATCGAGGTCGACACAGGGAGGCTCGAGCACCCGACCGCCTTTGCCGGGCGACTCGATCGCCAGCACTTCGATCCCCGGCAAGGACTCCGCCCAGCCGTGGAATACGCGCGCGTTACCTCCGGCATACGGCAGGCAGATCAGGCGTGCGCGCACCGGCGCATCGCCCACCTGCCTGACCCACCACGGCGAGGTATGCGAAAACTCATTCATACCGCATGCCTTCGGCCGGTTCGCCGCGCAGGATCCTGCGGGTGGACAGGTAGGTGGCCATGCCCACCAGCAGCGTGATCGTGATCGCCACGCCCAGCCCGATCGCCACCGGCACCACGGCTCCCAGCCCGGCCAGACGCGAGAGCAGG
>NZ_LMJF01000004.1 GCF_001429785.1 Lysobacter sp. Root916
GCGCAGCTTGCCGGCCAACTCGGCCGACAACGCCACCGGCACCACGGACCCGGCATAACGCTGCACCGGCGGACGCGGACGGTCGGTCGGCAACTCCAACAGGGCCGGTGCACCCACCAGGTGATCGCGCCAGAACGCCGTCTGCCGATCCAGTTCCTCACCTTGCAGCCAGCCGCGCTGCCAAGCCGCGTAATCGGCGTACTGGATGTCCAGCGCCGGCAACGGATTGGCCAGCCCATCGCTATAGGCCGCATACAACTGCGCGAACTCGCGAATGATGATACCGATCGACCAGCCGTCGCTGACGATGTGATGCTGGGTAATCAGCAGCACATGTTCCTCGTCGCCCGTACGCAGCAAGCGACCGCGGATCAGCGGCCCCTGGCTCAAGTCGAAGGGCGCGCCCGCTTCGTCGACCGCCTGCTCGCGTACCGCCTGCTCGCGTACCTCGGCGGGCAACTGCGTGAGGTCGTGCTCTGCCAGGGCAAAGCCGATGTCCTCGGGTGCGAACACCTGGTGCGGCACGCCATCGACCGCAACCAGGCGCGCACGCAGGCCCTCCTGGCGCGCCACCAGCGTGTCCAGNGCCCACCCCGAATCTTCGACCCGTCGCGACAGCTCGGCCTCGCGCATCGAGGGTCGTGCTCTGCCAGGGCAAAGCCGATGTCCTCGGGTGCGAACACCTGGTGCGGCACGCCATCGACCGCAACCAGGCGCGCACGCAGGCCCTCCTGGCGCGCCACCAGCGTGTCCAGCGCCTGCTTCAGCGCATCGCGGTGCAGACTGCCGCTCAGGCGCAGCGCCGCCGGCATGTGATACGCGCGGCTCGCGGATGCATCCAGCTGATCGATGAACCACAGGCGTTGCTGCGACAACGACAACGGCAGCGGTTGATCGCGCCCGACCTTGACGATCCGGCCCAAGGTACTGGTGCCGGCGTCGCACACGGCCTGGGCGAACGCCTGCAGCACCGGCCGCGCGAACAACTCGCGCAGCGGCACTTCCACTCCCAGCCGCTCGCGCACGTGCGACACCAACTGCACGGCCAACAGCGAATGGCCGCCCAGCTCGAAGAAATGGTCGTTCCGGCCCGCGCGCTCGATGCCTAGCAGTTGCTGCCAGATCTCCGCCAGCCCCTGTTCGATCTCGCCTTGCGGCGCTTCGTACTCGCGCTGCGCCAGCGAGCTGCCGTCCGGCGCGGGCAGCGCCTTGCGATCGAGCTTGCCGTTGGGCGTCAGCGGGAACGCGTCGAGCACCATGAAGGCGCTCGGCACCATGTACTCGGGCAATTGCGTTTGCAGCGCTTCGCGCAACTGCACCCCGGTCGGCTCCGCTCCCGCCGCCGGTACCACATACGCCACTAGCCGTTTGTCGCCCGGCACGTCCTCCCGCGCCAGCACCACCGCCTCGCGCACGTCGGCGCACGCCGCCAGTCGGGCCTCGATCTCGCCCAGCTCGATGCGGAAGCCACGGATCTTCACCTGGAAATCGTTGCGCCCCAGGTACTCGATGGTGCCGTCCGGCCGCCAGCGACCGAGGTCNGCCCAGCTCGATGCGGAAGCCACGGATCTTCACCTGGAAATCGTTGCGCCCCAGGTACTCGATGGTGCCGTCCGGCCGCCAGCGACCGAGGTCGCCGGTTTTGTACATGCGTGCCTGCGGATCGGCACTGAACGGATCGCGCACGAACCGCTCGGCCGTCAGCGCCGGCTGGTTCAGATAGCCGCGCGCCACGCCATCGCCGCCGATATGAAGCTCGCCCGCCACACCGACCGGCACCGGTGCGCCATGCGCATCCAGAATGTAGACCTGCGTGTTCGCGATCGGACGGCCAATCGGTACCGAAGTGGCGTCTTCGGCCAGCGCCTCGATCAGGTGCGTGCAAGCGAACGTCGTGGTCTCGGTCGGGCCGTAACCGTTGATCAGGTGCGCCGGACGCTGCGCCTGCGCCAGCACGCTGCGGATCGTGCGCGGATCGAGTGCGTCGCCGCCGACCAGCAGATAGCGCAGCTGCGCCAGCGACGCCTGCATGCTCGGCGCGTACTGGTTGAACAGGCCGACCGTCATCCACATCGCCGTGGCGCCGTGGGCCAGCAGTTGCGCGTCGAATCGACGCGCATCCNGCCTGCATGCTCGGCGCGTACTGGTTGAACAGGCCGACCGTCATCCACATCGCCGTGGCGCCGTGGGCCAGCAGTTGCGCGTCGAATCGACGCGCATCCAGCACATCGGCCGGCGGCAGCACCAGCAGCCGCGCGCCATTGAGCAACGCGCCCCAGATTTCCCAGGTCGCCGCGTCGAAGGCCGGATTGGCCGCGTGCACCAGGCAGTCGTCGTCACCNACCAGCAGCCGCGCGCCATTGAGCAACGCGCCCCAGATTTCCCAGGTCGCCGCGTCGAAGGCCGGATTGGCCGCGTGCACCAGGCAGTCGTCGTCACCCGCCTGGAAATACGGGTTGTTGATCACCAGCCGGTTCACGTTACGATGCTCGACCATCACGCCCTTGGGCGTACCGGCCGATCCGGACGTGTAGATCACGTAGGCCAGGTGGCGCGAGCAGAGGCCCTGATCGCCCCGATCGGGATTGTGCGCGGGGAGGTGGCGCTCCAGTACCCGGAGATCCATATCGAGACGCAGCACCGGCACATCGGTCAAGGGCAGGTGCGCTTCGATGTCCGAATGCGTGATCAGCACCTTCGGCGCGCTGTCTTCCAACAGGATCGAGAGGCGCTCGGCAGGATAGGACGGGTCCAGCGGCACATAGGCGCCACCCGCTTTCAGGATGCCCAGCAGGCCGACGATCAGGTCGGCGCTGCGCTCGATGCAGATCGCCACGCGATCGTCGGGGCCTACGCCCTGCGCGATCAAGTGATGCGCCAGGCGATTGGCCCGGGCGTTCAGCTCGCCGTAGCTGATCGATTCGCCGTCGCAGACGACCGCGATCGCATCCGCACGGCGTTCCGCTTGCTGCTCGAACAATCCGTGAATCAGCGCGTCGCGCGGATACTCGGCCGCGGTGGCATTGAGCTCGTGCAAGAGATGCTGCCGCTGCGGGCGCGTCAACATCGGCAATGTCGCCACGCAGGCCGCATCGTCGGCGGCCATGGCGTCGAGCAGGGTCGCGAAACAGCCGATGAAGCGCTCGATCGTCTCGCTGTCGAACAGATCGCTGGCGTAAACCAGCGCGCCGGACCATGCATCTTCCGACTCCGCCATGTTCAACGCCACGTCGAACTGGGTGGTGTCCAATTCGGACTTCATCGAGGACAGCACCAGACCCGGCAGCTCCAGAGGGCCGTCGTTGGACTGACCGCCCCAGCTGAAACTCGTCTGCACCAGGGGGCCATGGCTGAGGCTGCGCACGGGCTGCATCACCTCGACGACCTGCTCGAAGGGCAGCTCCTGGTGCGCGAAGGCCGCCAGTGCCGTCTCCTTCACCTGCGCCAGCAGGTCGGCCACATTCGCCTGTCCATCCAGCCGCACCCGCAGCGCCAGCGTGTTGACGAAGAAGCCGAGCAAGCCCTCGACTTCGCGCCGCTGACGGTTGGCCACCGGCGTGCCGACCACCACGTCCTGCTGCCCCGACAGGCGCGACAGCAACGCAGCCCAAGCTGCCAGCACCACCATGTACGGCGTGACGCCATGGCGCTGCGCCAAGGCGCGCAAACGGCCTCCCAGTTCGGCCGGCAGTTCGAATGTTGCCGTGGCGCCGGCATGGCTTTGCACGAGGGGACGCGGCCGATCGGTGGGCAGCGCCAGCAACTCCGGCGCGCCGCCCAGATGCTCGCGCCAGAAGGCGGTCTGCCGCTCGAGTTCGTCGCCTTGCAACCAATTGCGCTGCCATACGGCGTAGTCGGCGTACTGGATCTCCAGCGGTGGCAAGGGATCCGGCCGGTTCTCGCAGAACGCGGCGTACAACTGGGCGAATTCGCGCACCATGACAGCGACGGACCAACCGTCACTGACGATGTGATGCTGCGTGACCAGCAACACATGCTCGTCATCGGCCAAGCGCAGCAGACGGCCGCGGATCAGCGGCCCCTGCGTGAAGTCGAACGGGGCAGCGGCCTCTTCTTCCGCCTGTGCGCGCACCACGCGCTCGAGCTGATCGGCCGGCAGATGCGCCAGATCGTGCTCGACCAGCGCAAAGCCGACATCTTCCGGCGCGAAGGCCTGGTACGGCACGCCCTCGACCTCGACGAAGCGCGCGCGCAGGCCCTCCTGACGGGCGACCAGACGATCCAACGCGGCCTTCATCGCCGCGCGATTGAGGCTGCCGGTCAATCGCAAGGCCGATGGCATGTGGTAAGCGAGGCTGGCGCGCTCATCGAAACTGGCCAGGAACCACAGCCGCTGCTGTGCGAGCGACAGCGGCAGATGGCCGCTGCGATCGGCGCGTGCGATGGTGCCGATGTCGCTGCGCGAGATGTCCTGCAACTCGGCTGCGAGCTCGCGCAGCTGGGGGCGATTGAACACCGCCTTGAGCGGCAGATCGATGCCGAACGTGGCGCGCACCTGCGAACGTAGGCGCACGACCAGCAGCGAATGGCCGCCAAGTTCGAAGAAATGATCGTCGCGGCCGATGCGCTCGACCCCGAGCAGGCCTTGCCATATCGCGGCCAGGCCTTGCTCCGTCTCGCCTTCCGGTGCGGAATAAGTCCGCGCGGTGCGCACTTGTTCCTGGGGTGCGGGCAGCGCGGAGCGGTCGAGCTTGCCATGGGCGGTCAACGGCCACTCGGCCATGTGCACATAGGCCGAGGGCAACATGTACTCCGGCAAGCGCGAAGCCAGGCTGGCGCGGAAGGTCTCCGCCGTCGCCGTCGCGGTGTCCTCGCAGCGCACGTAGGCGACCAGGCGCTTGTCGCCCGGCATGTCCTCGCGCGCGATCACCACGGCCTCTCGCACGCCTTCGCAGGCGCACAACGCCGCTTCGATTTCCGCGGGTTCGATCCGGTAGCCACGGACCTTCACCTGGAAATCGTTGCGCCCCATGTATTCGAGCCGGCCGTCGGCCAGGCGCCGCGCCAGGTCTCCGGTGCGGTACATCCGCGCATCGGGCGTTTCGCCGCGCGGGTCCGGCATGAAGCGCTCCAGGGTCAGAGCATCGTTCTGCCAATAGCCTGCCGATACGCCGGCGCCGGCGATGTAGATCTCGCCGACGACGCCTTCGGGCACGGGTTCGCCGCGACCGTCCAGCACATACAAGCGCATATTGGGCAGCGGCCGGCCCAGCGGCACGGTCTTCGCCGCGAACGGCAGCGTCTCGATCACCTCACAGCTGGCGAACGTGGTGGTTTCGGTGGGGCCGTAGCACTGCACCAGCCGAGGCGGCGCGTGCCCGGAAGCCAAGAGGCGCCGCACCTTTTGCGCATCCGCCTTCTCGCCGCCGAACAACAGAGCCGAAAGGCGCGAGAACGCAGGCGCCATGGCCTCAGCATGCTGGTGGAACAGTCCGACCGTGAGGTGCAGCACCGCCACCTGTTCGCGCTCAAGCAATGCGGACAGGCGCTCGGCGTCCAGCAGCTCGTCGGCCGAGACCACGACCAGGCAGGCACCGTTGCACAATGCGCCCCAGATTTCCCAGCTCGCTGCGTCGAAGGCGATATTGGCCGCATGCGCCAGGCGCATGCCTTGGGCGAAAGCGATGGGCGAGGTCGAACTGGCCAGGTTGACCAGGTTGCGATGGCGCAACATCACGCCCTTGGGGCGGCCGGTGGAACCAGAGGTATAGATCAGGCAGCACAGCGATTCGGCATTGCGCTTGACCTGCGCAAGGGCGGTCGCCGGAGCAGTCCATGGCAGGCGCTCCCACTCCAGCACCTCCCAGCTGCCGTCCGGCAGCGACGTATCGTCGGCCGCCCGTCGCAGCACCAGCTGCGGCGTCGCGTCCTGCAGGATATGCAGCAGGCGCTCGCGCGGGTATTCCGGGTCCAGCGGCACGTACACCGCGCCCGCCTTGAGCACCGCGAGCATCGCCACCACCATTTCCACGCCGCGCGGCAGGCACAGCGCCACACGCTCCGCCGACGCCACACCACGCTCGCGCAGATGCGCCGCCAAGCGGTTGGCACGCTCGTCCAGCTCGCGATAACTGAGCCTGACGTCTCCGCAAACCAGCGCCTCGGCGTCCGGCTGTTCCGCCACGCGCGCCTCGAAGCGCTCATGCAGCAGGCTGTCCTGCGCGTATGTGGACGCGGTGTCGTTCTGCAGTTGCCACAGGCGCGCCGACTCCCCGGCGGACATCAACGGCAGGGCCCACACTTCGGCCGACTCGTTGGCCAGCATGCCGGCAAGCAGTCTCTGCCACTCCTGGGCGAACGTGCGCACGGTGTCTTCGTCGAACAGATCGCTGGCGTATTCGATCGCGCCGGACAGCGCATCGCCGCCGTCGCTCAAGGCCAGCGATAGTTCGAAATGCGTGGTGGTATGCGTTGTGGCGCAGGGCGAGAAGGTCAAGCCCGGCAGGCTCAGCTCGCCCGCGTCGGGCGTATTGTTGAGCGCCACCATGGTCTGGAACAACGGACTGCGGCCAAGGCTGCGCGCCGGGCGCACGGCATCGACCACCTGTTCGAACGGCACGGCCTGATGCGCAAACGCAGCCAGCGTGGTCTCCTTGACCTGCGCCAACAGGTCAGCCACGGTCAGCTCCTGCGGAAGACATACGCGCAAGGCCAACGTGTTGACGAAGAAGCCGATCAGACCCTCGATTTCGCGACGCGTGCGGCCGGCGACCGGCGAGCCGACCACGATGTCGTCCTGGCCGGAGCGTCGCGCAAGCCACAACGCCCAGGCGGCGAGCAACACCATGTAGGGGGTGACGCCCGAGTTCGCGGCGAACGTGCGCAGGTCCTGCGCCAGCGTCTCCGGCAACTCGATCGGCAGGCTGCCACCGCGGTGGCTCTGCATGGCGGGGCGCGGATGATCGGTCGGAAGCTCCACGCCCTCTGGCGCACCGGCAAGCAGCGAACGCCAGTAGGCCAGTTGTTTTTCCAGTGCTTCGCCGCCGTATTCGTTGCGCTGCCAGATGGCGTAGTCGGCGTACTGGATCGGCAACGGCGGCAGCGACAGCGCCCTGCCCTCGCAGGCCGCGGCATACAGGCCGGCGAATTCCCGCACGAGCACGCCCAGCGACCAACCGTCGGTAATGAGGTGGTGCATGCTGATGAGCAGCACGTGCTCGTCGTCGCGCATCTGCCACAGGCCGACTCTCAGCAAGGGACCGCGACTCAGGTCGAACGGCTGCTGCATGGATTCGGCCAGTTCGGCCGGCAAGCGCGCATCGGCTTCGGCATCGCCGCGCAGATCGCGAATGGCCAGGGCGAATCCGCCCAGATCCTCGGCCACGACCTGGCAAGGCACGCCGTCTTCCTGCGCAAAGTGGGTGCGCAGGCTCTCGTGCCGCGCGATCAATTGCGCGAAGGCTTGCTCCATCGCAGCGCGATCGAGTTGCCCGGTAAGCCGCAGTGCCGAGGAAATGTGACTGGCCTGGCTGGCGCCCGGATCCAGTTCGCACAGGAACCACAAACGCTGCTGGGCGAGCGACAGCGGCACGTGCGCCGGCCTTGGCCCTGGCACGATCGGCGCCACGCCGCGCGACTGCTGCTGGATCTTCTTCAACAGCGCTGCGCGCAGCAGTGCCTCACGCGAAAGCGTATCCGTGCTCATCAAACCGTATCCCCAAGGAAAGCTTGCAGTTCTTCGTCGGACAGCGCGTCCAGTTCGGCTTGCATGGCGCTGAGGTCCTGCTCGGACGGCAGCGCCAACTGCGCCGCTTCGATGGCGCCGGCCAACATTTCCAGGCGTCCCATCTCGAATACCGTCTTCAGCGGCAACTCGATGTGGAATCGCTCCTGCACATGCACCGACAAGGTGACCGCGAGCAGCGAATGCCCGCCCAGCGCGAAGAAATCGTCGTCGCGGCCGACACGCGGCACTTCCAGCAATTGCTGCCAAATCTCGGCCAAGGCCAGTTCCGTCTCGCCTTCCGGGGCGCGATAGGCGCGTGCCGCGCGCAATCCGACATCCGGCGACGGCAGCGCACGCCGGTCCAGCTTGCCGTTCGCATTGAGCGGCATGGCCGGCAACTCGACGAAGGCCGATGGCAACATGTAGTCCGGCAGCGACGCGCGCAAGGCTTCACGCCATGCGTGCACCTGCTCCTGACCGGCACCGGCGTCGACCGGCACGACATAGGCGACCAGCGACTTTTCGCCACCTTCCGTCACATGCACCAGCACCACCGCCTCGCCGATCCCCGGCAATGCGCGCAGCGCCGCTTCGATCTCGCCGGTCTCGACGCGGAATCCGCGAATCTTGACCTGACCGTCGACACGGCCCAGGTACTCGATGGTGCCGTCGGGGCGATAGCGCCCGCGATCGCCGCTGCGGTACATGCGCGCGCCCGGCACGAACGGGTCCGGCAGGAAATGTTCGAGGGTCCGCTGGGGCTGGTTCCAGTAGCCGCGTGCGACGCCGTCGCCGCCGATATGGATTTCGCCGACCGCGCCGAGCGGCATCACCTCGCCCGCCGCACCGAGGATGTAGATGCGGGTGTTGGCGATCGGACGCCCGATCGGGATCGGACGACCGTCCAGGTCGCGCGCATCCAGCTCGTGCGTGCAGGCGAAGGTGGTGCTCTCCGTGGGGCCGTAGCCGTTGACGACATGCAGCGGGCGATCGCCCGCATTCATCGCCCGTGCCATCACCGCCGGATCGAGCGCATCGCCACCGACCAACAGGTACCGCAGTTGCCCGAAGATCGGGCGCAACGCCGCCTCGTACTGGTTGAACAGCCCGACCGAAAGCCACAGTGCGCTCACGCATCCGGCGCGCAGGCAGTCGACCAGACGCGCCGGCGCCAGCACATCTTCCTGTGGCACGATCAACAGGCGCGCACCGGCCAACAGCGCACCCCAGACTTCCCAGGTGGACGCGTCGAAGGCGGGATTGGCCGCATGCGCGACCGTGTCTTTAACGGTCAGGGTGCAATAGGGATTGTTGATCGCCAGCCGCAATACCTGCCGGTGCTCGACCATCACCCCTTTTGGCCGTCCGGTCGAGCCGGAGGTGTACATGACGTAGCACAGATGGTCCGCACGCAGCGCGGGCACGACCGGCGCTTCCGGCATGGGACGCTGCAGCAGCGCGGCGCACTCGACATCGAAGCGCAGCACCGGCATGTCGAGCGCGGGCAAGCCGTCTTCCCAGTCCGAACCGCTCAGCACCACCGCGGGCGCGGTGTCGGCCAACAGCCATGCAAGGCGTTCGCGCGGCTGCTGCGGTTCCAGCGGCACATACGCGCCACCGGCCTTCAACACGGCCAGCATGCCGAGCACCATCTCGATCCCGCGCGGCAGCACGATGGCGACGCGTTGATCCGGGCCGACCCCCAGGCTCACCAGATAATGCGCAAGACGATTGGCACGCTGGTCGAGCTCGCGATAGCTGAGCCGCTCGCCGCCGCATTCCAGCGCCACCGCATCCGGCTGCGCGGCCGCATGCCGCGAGAACTCCTCGTGCAGCAGGCCATCGCGCGGGTAATCCCGGCGCGTATCGTTGAAACCCTCCACCAACTGCCGCTGCTCGGTCTCGCTCAATAGCGAGAATCCATCGAGCGCGCCATCCGAATCCAGCGCGTTGATCAGGCCATCGATGGCCTGCTCCAGATAGTCGAGCATGCGCGTCGCGTCGATGCCGTCGGCACACTCGGCGGTGATGCCGAAATCGTCGCCGAAATCGTTGATCTTGAGCGTCAGCGGGTAGTTCGCATGGTCGCCGTAGTCGGCCACGATGCGGATGCCGGTCGGTGCATCTTCTGCCCGACCGCTGGCCGGCGTCGCGTTGTGCCGGTAGTTGAGCAAGGCGGTGAACAGCGGCCGGCCCATCGGCACGCCGCTCATGCGCTGCGCCAGCGCCAACGGCGCATGCTCGTGATCGAACAGACTGGCCAGATCGCGATAGCAGTCCTGCAACAACGAAGGCGCGTCGGCGCCGGCCAGACGCACGCGCAGCGGCAGGCTGTTGACGAACATGCCCAACGCGGTGTCCGCGCCATCGGCACCGTGCATGCGCCCCGCCAGCACAGTGCCGAACACGACATCGTCGCGGCCACTGCACGGCCCCAGCAGCAGGGCATACGCCACATGGAACAGGACCGCCGGCGGGACCTGCTGCTGGCGAGCCAGTTCGCGCACGCGTCGCGCCCGCTCTGCCGCGAGAAAACGCTGGTCGACCGACAAGGTACCGGCGCCCTGCTGTACGTCGAAGATGCCGAAAGGCGCAGTCGGCTCGTCGACGTCGCCAAGCTGGTCGCGGAAATAGCTTTCGTGCGCCTCGACCGGCACCGCGATCGCCGCCGCCACCTGTTCGCGCAAGGGCAGCGACGGCGGCAATGCAACCGTTTCGTCGAGCAGGCATCGATGCAGCTCGTCCATCAGCACTTCCAGCGAGCGGTGATCGACGATCAGGTGATGGCTCACGAATCCGAGCAGCCACTCGTCACGCGCCCGGTCGTGCACGACATAGGCGGCCAGCAGCGGCGCGCATTTCAGGTCGAGCCGCAAGCGGTGGTCGGTACGCGCCGTGAGCACGGCCAACGCGTCCTCGTCTTCCGGCACCTCCAGCTCGTGCACCGGCAGGCGGGCCTCGCGCCAGATCACCTGGACGGGCTGCGCCAGCCCCTCCCACGCCAGCGAGATGCGGAGGATGTCATGGCGCCCGATCAGCCGGTTGAAGATTCCGACGAAATCGTCCAATCGCGCACGCTCTGCGAAAGCGATCACCGTGCAGGACAGATAGGGATCGCCTTCCTGCTCCAAGAGATGATGGAACAGCATGCCGGTCTGCATCGGCAGCAACGGACAGATGTCCTGGATGTTGGTCGCGCCGCCCGGCACCATCTCGGCGATGCGGTCGATCTGCGCCTGGGTCAGGTCGACCAGCGGCAGCAGTTCCGGCGTGATGTGCGCGGTACCGACAGGAATGCCCTGCGGCTGAGGCACCTGCGCCGCCGCTGCGGCCGGCACCAGAGCCGCGGCATAGGCGGTCAATGTCGGCGCGACGAACAGGTCGCGCACGCCCGCACTCCACCCCTCGTGCCGCAAGCGTTCGACCATCGTGACCGCCAGCAGCGAATGTCCACCCAGTTCGAAGAAATGGTCGTGCCGGCCCACGCGCGGCACCTCAAGCAGCTCCTGCCACAGCCGCGCAAGGGTCTCTTCCACCTCGCCCTGCGGGGCYTCGTACTCTCGTTGCGCCACCGCGCCCGACTGCRTCGTCGGCAACGCCGCGCGATCCAGCTTGCCATTGGCCGTGCGCGGCAACTGCGCCATCGCCACCAGCGAGGACGGCAGCATRTAGTCCGGCAGGCGCGAGGCCAGCTGCGCGCGCAGGCTCGCCGCGCTCTCTTCTACCTCGCCCGCTGCCGCCCAGTACGCCACCAGCCGCGCGTCCGCGCCTTCGCCCAGCAGCAGCACCGCCGCCTCGGCCACGCCCGGCAGCGCTTCCAGCTGCGTCTCGATCTCGCCGATCTCGGATTACGGAGCATGGGTTATCGTCCTTGGAGTCGGTCAGTGCGCTGCCCAGTACGCCACCAGCCGCGCGTCCGCGCCTTCGCCCAGCAGCAGCACCGCCGCCTCGGCCACGCCCGGCAGCGCTTCCAGCTGCGTCTCGATCTCGCCGATCTCGATGCGATGGCCGCGCAGCTTGACCTGGAAATCCACACGCCCCAGGCATTCCAGCCGTCCATCGGACCGGTACCGGCCCAGGTCGCCCGTGCGATACAGCCGCTCGCCGGCAACGCCGCCGATRTGATCGGCSAMGAAACGTTCCGCCGTCAGCGCCTCGCGACCCAGGTAACCGCGCGTGACRCCCGCGCCGCCCAGGTGGATCTCGCCCACCACCCCCACCGGCACCACTTCGCCACGYGCGTCCAGCACGTGCAGCTTCGTGTTCGGCAGCGGCCGCCCGATCGGCACCGTCCGATCGTTYTCTTCCTGGCAGCGTTCGATGCTCGCGCAGACCGTGCCTTCGGTCGGGCCGTAGGCGTTGAAGAACGACAGCCGTCCMCGCCAGCGCTCRGCCAGCGCGACCGGGCAGGCTTCACCCGCCACCACCAGCGTGCGCAGCTGCGGCAGCTCCKCCTCGCCCAGCGTCTGCAGGGCGCTGCCCGGCAGGGTCGCATGCGTGATCGCGYGATCGCGCAGCGTCGCCAGCAACGGTTCGCCCGGCAACAGCCGATGCCGCGGCGCCAGGCACAGCGTGCCGCCCGACAGCAGCGCCATCGCCCATTCCCACACGCTCGCATCGAACGAGGGCGAGGCGAACTGCAGCACGCGCGATCCCGCCAGATCGCCGAACACCGCCGCCTGCGAGGCCGCCAGGTGGCACAGCTGGCGGTGTTCCACCATCACCGCCTTGGGTTCGCCGGTCGAGCCGGAGGTGTAGATCAGGTACGCCAGGTGCGACGGTTGCAGCGCCGGCACCGCCGGGCGCGTSGCCGGCAGCCGCCGCGTCAGCACCGGCAGGTCCACATCCAGCCGCAGCACCGGCACGTCCAGCGGCGGCAGATRCTCGGCCACCGACGAYTGCGTCAGCACMAGCAACGGGGCGCTGTCGTTCACCATGTAGGACAGCCGCGCCRACGGGTACTCCGGATCCAGCGGCACGTAGGCGCAGCCGGCCTTCAGGATGCCCAGCACGCCSACCAGGTACTCCACGCCGCGTTCCACGCACAGCGCCACCCGGGCGTCGGGCTGCGCGCCCTGCGCCAGCAGGTAATGCGCCAGACGGTTGGCGCGTTCGTCCAGTTCGGCATAGCTCAGCGAYTCGCCGTCGAACTCCAGGGCGATCGCATCGCCYCGGGCATCCACCCAGCCCTCGAAGCAGGCATGCGCCAGCCACGACGGCGGCAGCGCCGGCGTTACGACATTGAACGCATCGACCACTTGCCGGTAATCGGCYTCGRCCAGCAACGGCACRCGCAGGGCTTCCTGCGCCTCGTCGGCCACGAACCCTTCCAGCAGCTGCAAGAAGCACCGGCTCCAGCGCGCCACGGTGGCTTCGTCGAACAGGTCGCTCGCATGGATCAACGTGCCTTCCAGACACGCACCGGTATCGCTCAGGTGCAGGGAGAGATCGAACTGSGTGGTCTGGTGCGGCARCGGCAACGCCGCCAGCGACAACTGCGGCAGATCCACCGCGCCGCCTTCGGGCTCGTTGTGCCAGGTGAAACTCGCCTGCGCGAGCGGCACATGGCTCAGGCTGCGCGTCGGCCGCAGCGCCTCCACCACCTGCTCGAACGGYAGCTCCTGGTGCGCGAACGCCGCCAGGGTCTCGCGCCGCACCGCTTCGATCAGCTGCGCSACGCTCTGCCCTTCCTCCACCCGCGTGCAGAACGCCAGCGTGTTGACGAAGAAGCCGATCAAACCTTCCAGTTCGCGCCGGTGGCGACCGGCCACCGGCGTGGCCACCACCACCGTCGACTGACCCGACAGGCGCGACAGMAGCAGCGACCAGGCCGCCATCAGCACCATGTACAAGGTTGCGCCGTGCCGCTGCGCCAACGCGCGCAAGCCCTCGGTCAGCGGCGCCGGCACCGTCAGCGCCCACTGCCCGCCCGCATGGCTGGGYGTGGGCGGGCGCGGACGGTCCTGCGGCAGTTCCAACAGCTCGGGGGCGCCGGCCAGGTGGCCGCGCCAGAAGTCCAGCTGCTGCGCCAGCRCCGGGCCCTGCAGCGTCTGCCGCTGCCAGTGCGCGTAGTCCGCATACTGGATCGGCAACGGAGCCAGCCCGTCCGGCTCGCCCAGGCAGGCCGCGCGATACAGCGCCGCCAGTTCCCGCACCATCACCGCGTTGGACCAGCCGTCGCTCACGATGTGGTGCTGGTTCAACACCAGTACGTGTTCCTGCTCCGACACGCGCAGCAGGCGGCCGCGGATCATCGGGCCGTTCGCCAGGTCGAACGGCGTGGCCAGTTCGTCGGCGATCGCCTGTTCGACGGCGTCCTGCGATGCCGCGTCTTCCTCGCGCAGCGCGAAGCCCTGCCCGGCCGGCATCACGAGCTGGCAGGGCACGCCGTCTTCGGCCACGAAACGCGTGCGCAGGCCTTCNGCCGCGTCTTCCTCGCGCAGCGCGAAGCCCTGCCCGGCCGGCATCACGAGCTGGCAGGGCACGCCGTCTTCGGCCACGAAACGCGTGCGCAGGCCTTCGTGCCGCGCGACCAGGCCATCCAACGCCTGCCTGAGCGCATCGCGATCCACGCTGCCGCTCAGGCGCAGCGCCATCGGCAGGTGATAGGCGCGATCCGCGCTCGGGTCCAGCACCGACACCAGCCACAACCGCTGCTGCGCGAACGACAGCGGCAGGCGACCGTCGCGCGACGCAGGCGGGATCGGCAATGCCGCGGGCTTCAAGGCTGCGTCGCCGCGCTGCCGTAGTTGCTGGCGCAGGACTGCGCGTCGCAATTGCTCCAACGAGGCTTCGTTATGCGCGCTCATGTTCGTCTTCTGAATTGGTCAACATTGAACGCAGTTGCTCGGCCGTCAGGCCTTCGAGCGCAGCGTCCATCTCGCTCGTCATTTGTTCGTCGTAGAGCGCCAGTTCCGCCTCTACGATCCGGTCGGCCTGCTGATGCAAGATCGGCGTTTCGAACAGGACCGGCAGCGGCAGCTCCACGCCGAAGCGCTCCTGGATCTTCATCACCAGGCGGATCAGCAGCAACGAATGCCCGCCCAGTTCGAAGAAGTGATCGTGGCGTCCGATCCGCTCGACCTGCAGCAACTCGCGCCAGATCCCCGCCAGCGCCTCTTCGACCTCGCCGTCCGGCGCCTCGTACGCGCGCACGCTCAGCGACACGCCATCCGGCGCAGGCAACGCCCGCCGATCGAGCTTGCCATTCGGCGTCAGCGGGAACGCCTCCAGCATCAGCAACGCGCTGGGCAGCATGTACTCCGGCAGCTGCGCGCTCAGCTGCAGACGCAGCTCGGCCGCGCTGATCTGCGCGCCCGCCTCCGCCAGCCAATACGCCACCAGCCGCTTCTCGCCCGGCACGTCCTCGCGCGCCAGCACCACCGCTTCGCGCACGCCGGCACACGCCGTCAGCCTGGCTTCGATCTCGCCCAGTTCGATCCGGAAGCCGCGGATCTTCACCTGGAARTCGTTGCGYCCYTGGAATTCCAGCGTGCCGTCTTCRCCCCARCGACCCAGGTCGCCGGTCCKGTACATGCGCGCCTGCGGGTCGGCACTGAACCGATCGCGCACGAAGCGTTCGGCCGTCAACGCCGGCTGGTTCAGATAGCCGCGTGCCACGCCATCGCCGCCGATATAGAGCTCGCCCGTCACACCCACCGGMGCCGGCTCGCCGCTGGCATCCAGCACGTAGATMCGGGTATTGCCGATCGGCCGGCCGATCGGCACCGAGCGCGCCTGCGCATCCAGCTCGACGATCTCGTGCGTGCTGGCGAACGTGGTCGTCTCGGTCGGTCCGTAGCAATGCACCAGGTGCGCAGGGCGCGMACCCTGCAACACGCGACGCACCACGTCCGCGTCGATCCTGTCGCCGCCGAACAGCAGATAGTTCAAACGCTCGAAAACCGGCCCCAGCGCATCGGCATA
>NZ_LMJF01000005.1 GCF_001429785.1 Lysobacter sp. Root916
AGCTGCGCGACGCTCTGCCCTTCCTCCACCCGCGTGCAGAACGCCAGCGTGTTGACGAAGAAGCCGATCAAACCTTCCAGTTCGCGCCGGTGGCGACCGGCCACCGGCGTGGCCACCACCACCGTCGACTGACCCGACAGGCGCGACAGMAGCAGCGACCAGGCCGCCATCAGCACCATGTACAAGGTTGCGCCGTGCCGCTGCGCCAACGCGCGCAAGCCCTCGGTCAGCGGCGCCGGCACCGTCAGCGCCCACTGCCCGCCCGCATGGCTGGGTGTGGGCGGGCGCGGACGGTCCTGCGGCAGTTCCAACAGCTCGGGGGCGCCGGCCAGGTGGCCGCGCCAGAAGTCCAGCTGCTGCGCCAGCACCGGGCCCTGCAGCGTCTGCCGCTGCCAGTGCGCGTAGTCCGCATACTGGATCGGTAACGGTGCCAGCCCGTCCGGCTCGCCCAGGCAGGCCGCGCGATACAGCGCCGCCAGTTCCCGCACCATCACCGCGTTGGACCAGCCGTCGCTCACGATGTGGTGCTGGTTCAACACCAGCACGTGTTCCTGCTCCGACACGCGCAACAGGCGGCCGCGGATCATCGGGCCGTTCGCCAGGTCGAACGGCGTGGCCAGTTCGTCGGCGATCGCCTGCTCGACGGCGTCCTGCGATGCCGCGTCTTCCTCGCGCAGCGCGAAGCCCTGCCCGGCCGGCATCACGAGCTGGCAGGGCACGCCGTCTTCGGCCACGAAACGCGTGCGCAGGCCTTCATGCCGCGCGACCAGTCCATCCAACGCCTGCCTGAGCGCGTCGCGATCCACGCTGCCGCTTAGGCGTAGCGCCGCGGGCAGGTGATAGGCGCGATCCGCGCTCGGGTCCAGCACCGACACCAGCCACAACCGCTGCTGCGCGAACGACAGCGGCAGGCGGCCGTCGCGCGACACAGGCGGGATCGGCGCGTCGCCACCGGACGGCGCGGCTAGCCACTGCATGATGGCCGCCTTGTGGACGGTCAATTGTTCGCGCAACGCAGGATCGAGTCTGCCTTGCGGGTCGCGCAACGACAGACCTCCGTTCTTGAGCGCCAGTTGGATGCCGCGTTCCCGGCAGGCTTCAAGTACGTCCAACATGCTCATAGTTCCGTCCATTCCTGTTCGAGCAGCTCGGCATCCGCCGGCGTGGCCGTCATGGCCTCACGCCAGGTGTCGAGCACCTGTTGCTGCTGCACGCAGCCGGCGAAGGCCTTGAGCGTGCGATGTGCGAAAAGCGCCTGAATCGGCACGGTGCATCCGAACTGCGCACCGATCTGCGTCACCATGCGTACGGCGAGCAGCGAGTGGCCGCCCAGTTCGAAAAAGTCGTCGTTGCGACCGATGCGCGGCAGCTCCAGCAGTTCCTGCCAGATCCCTGCAAGCATCGACTCCAGCCCATCCAGCGGCGCTTCATAAGCACGCTGCGCGCGTTCGCCCTCGCCGGGCGGCGGCAGCGCCGCGCGATCGAGCTTGCCGTTGACGGTCAGCGGGAATGCATCCATCGGCACGAAGGCGCCCGGCAACATGTGCTCGGGCAGCTGCGCCGCCAAGGCTTCGCGCAACGCCTCGGCCGTCCACGACGCGTCACTCGCCATCGTCAGGTATGCCACCAGCAGGCCGTCGCCGACACCTTCCTTGCGCGCCAGCACGGCCGCTTCACGCACGCCGGGCAATGCGAGCAGCGCCGTCTCGATCTCGCCGAGCTCGATGCGATAGCCACGCACCTTGACCTGGAAATCGTTGCGCCCCAGGTAATCCAGGCCGCCGTCGGGAAGCAGCCGCGCGAGATCGCCGCTCCGGTACATCCGGTTGTCGCCGCCGGCGAACGGGTCGGGTACGAAGCGCTCGGCGGTGAGCGCTTCGCGCCGCCAATAGCCGCGCGCGAGGCCGGCGCCCGCCACGTGAATCTCACCGATCGCGCCCCATGGCACCGGCCGGTACGCTTCGTCCAGCAGGTAGACCCGCAAGTCGGGCAAGGGTCGGCCGATCGGGCTCAGGCTCTGCGCCAGCATCGACGCGTCGATTTCCTGCCACGTGACGTGCACGGTGGTCTCGGTGATGCCGTACATGTTGATCAGGCGCGCAGCGCGACCGCCAGCCTGGTCGAACCACGAACGCAGGCGTCCCGGATCGAACGCTTCGCCGCCGAAGACGACCCAGCGCAACGATTGCGACCAGCCCGCATTCCCTTCCTGCGCGGCCAGAAGCGCCCAGAACGCGCTCGGCGTCTGGTTGAGCACGGTGACCTGCTCGCGTCGCAGCAGCGCGCCGAACGTATCGGCCGAGCGCGCGACGGCCTGCGGCACGATGACCAGACGCCCGCCGTAGAGCAGCGCGCCCCAGATCTCCCATACCGAGAAATCGAAGGCGAAGGAGTGGAACAGCGTCCAGACATCGCGATGCCCGAAGTCGAACAACGATTCGCAGGACGCGAACAGGCGCAGCACCTGCCGATGCTCGACCAGCACGCCCTTGGGCCGTCCAGTCGAACCCGAGGTGTAGATGATGTAGGCGAGACCGTCGGCGCGCGCTGTGCTCGTCGTATTATCGGCCGGCTGCCGCGACAGGGCGTCATGCAGGGTCTCGTCGTCGATGCACAGCACCGCCAGCGAGGCGTCGGCGGCAAAGCGCGTCGCGAGCGCAAGGCTGGTGATGAGCGCGGACGGCTCGCAATCGACCACCGTATCGCGCAAGCGGCCATCCGGATGCCCGGGGTCGAGCGGCACGTAGGCCGCGCCGGCCTTCAGCACCGCGAGCAGCGCGATCACCTGCGCGAATCCGCGTTCCAGACAGATCGCCACCCGCGCCTCCGGCCGCACGCCCAGGGCGCACAGGTGATGCGCCAGGCGATTGGCCTGCTCGTTCAATGTGCGATAGCTGAGCGACTCGCCCTCGAACACCAGCGCAACAGCGTCAGGTCGAGACGCTGCGCTGAGCTCGAAAAGTTCGTGCAGCGTTGCTGCGCTGGATGAATATACGGGCAGCGCATGGTCTTCGCCCACCAGCGTGCGCCGCTCGGAGGCCGGCATGACATCCAGGCGCTTGACCGCACACGGAGTGACGGTTGCGCCGCAGAGAGCTGTCAGCGCGGTCTCGAAGTAGCCCAGCAGTCGTTGCGGATCGAGGTCGCGGTGGCAGTCGATGCGCAGGTCGAAATCCGTGCCGAAGTCGTCCACCTTCGCGGTGAGCGGGAAATTGGCCTCATCGCCGCTGCTTTCGAGTATCCGCATGCCCGGCCAATCCAATCCCGCGTCGGCCTCGGCGAGGCTATGACGGAAATTGAGCAGGCTGGTCAACAACGGCATGGAAGCGGGCAGGCCGCTGATGCGCTGCGCGAGTGTCAGTGGCGCCTGCTCGTGCGCGAGCAATTCCAGCAACTGCTGGTGGCAGCGATGAACGAACGCGCGCGCGTCGCCTTCGTCGAGCTGCACGCGGAACGGCAACGTATTGATGTGCAGTCCC
This sequence comes from Lysobacter sp. Root916, assembly GCF_001429785.1. Taxonomy (GTDB): domain Bacteria; phylum Pseudomonadota; class Gammaproteobacteria; order Xanthomonadales; family Xanthomonadaceae; genus Lysobacter. The sequence goes on from NZ_LMJF01000005.1 coordinate 3,480, forward strand.
AACGCTTCGCCGCGACCGTCCGCGCCCTGCAGTCGCCCGGAGAGCACCGTGCCGAACACGACATCGTCGCGCCCGGAACAGCGGGAAACCACCAGCGCGAATGCCGCATGGAACAGCACCGAAACCGGAACGCGCAGTTGTCGTGCCGCATCGCGGAGAGCGGCACCCAGCTCGCTGTCCAGCGCTCGTGATGCCGTCGTCAGATCGTGAGCCTGCAGCTGCACGTCGAGCAGGCCGAACGGCGCACTGGGCGCTTCCAAACCCGCCAGGTTTTCACGGAAGAAGGTCGCGTGCACGTCTTGTGGTATCAGGCATGCTTCGGCCACCACGTTGCGGAAGAGCGGGGCCGGCGCCGGATCCAGACGTCCGCCGCGCCAGTCGTCGAGCTCGGCGAGCACCCGCTCCATGGTCAGGTGATCGCAGGTGATGTGGTGATGCAGCAGCGCCGCCAGCCAGCGGCCGTTCGCGCGGTCGTGCGCGATCTCCATGTGCATCAGGGGGGCGCGGCGAAGGTCGAGACGGATCTTGCCCGGGTCGGCCTGCTCGCGCAGCAGTGCTTCGGCGTCCTCGCCCGGCCCCACCGCGCATTCGTGCACCGACAGCTCCGCCCGACGACGGATGATCTGCACCGGTTGCGACAGGCCCTCCCAGTAGAAGGCGCTGCGCAGGACTTCGTGCCGGTCGATCATCGCCTGCAAGCCGATGAGCAGTTCGTCCAGCGTGGCGCGGTCGTCGAACGCCAGCATCACCCGCGCCAGGTAGAGATCGCCGTGCTCCTGCAGCAGGTGATGGAACAGCATCCCTTCCTGCATCGGCAGCAGCGGATAGATATCCTGGATATTGGCGACACCGCCCGGCACCGAGTCGACAATGCGATCGATCTCTTCCTGCGACAAGGACACCAGCGGCAACAAGTCGGGCGTTATGACCCGCGTCGCCGGCATCAGCAGGTTCGGCGGCACCAGGGTGATGGCGCTCCCACGACGCAACACCGCGGCGCACTCACGCAGAGTCGGTGCGGCGAAGATGTCACGCACCTCGGCGCGCAGACCCGCCGTGCGCAACTGCTCCATCATCGCCATCACCAGCATCGAATGGCCGCCCAGTTCGAAGAAGTGATCCTGGCGTCCCACCTGCTCCACACCCAGCAACTCGCCCCAGATGCGCGCCAGTGTCTTCTCCATCTCGCCCTGCGGCGCTTCGTACTCGCGCTGCACCAGCGAGCTGCCGTCCGGCGCGGGCAGCGCCTTGCGATCGAGCTTGCCGTTCGGCGTCAGCGGGAACGCGTCGAGCACCATGAAGGCGCTCGGCACCATGTACTCGGGCAACTGCGTTTGCAGCGCTTCGCGCAACTGCACTCCCGTCGGCTCGACTCCCGCCGCCGGCACCACATACGCCACCAGCCGCTTGTCGCCCGGCACGTCCTCGCGCGCCAGCACCACCGCTTCGCGCACGCCGGCACACGCCGTCAGCCTGGCTTCGATCTCACCCAGCTCGATCCGGAAGCCCCGGATCTTGACCTGGAAGTCGTTGCGCCCCAGAAACTCGATCGTTCCGTCCGGCAACCATCGACCCAGATCCCCTGTTCTGTACATGCGCGCTTGCGGGTCGGCGCTGAACGGATCGGCCACGAAGCGCTCCGCCGTCAGCTCCGGGCGGTTCAGATATCCACGCGCCACGCCCGCTCCGCCGATATACAACTCACCGGCCACGCCCTGCGGCACCGGTTCGCCACGCGCGTTCAAGAGATAGACCTTGGCGTTGGCAACGGGCCGACCGATCGACACGGCTCCCATCCCGGCGATGTCCGCGGCGCCATCCAGCGCAAACGCAGTCGCGTTCACGGTCGCCTCGGTCGGACCGTAGTTATTGAGCCATCGGCATCGCTGCGCATTCGGGTTGGCATGCCATGCGTGCAGATGGTGTAGCTCCACCGACTCACCGCTGACGATCACCAGCCGCAACGCGCCGCCGGGCGAGCGCGCAGGCGTCTCCGCAAGCCATCTTGCCCATGCGCCCCAGAACGCAGTCGGCAAATCGACCACGCTGATCTGTTGCGCCTCAAGAAATCCGCTGAATTGATCCAGGCTCAGATGTCTTGGGCGGAGAACCAGCGTCGCACCGACGGACAGGGTCGGCATCATCTCCGCAATCGAACTGTCGAATGCGAACGACGCGAACTGCAACACACGATCGGAGCGTTCGAGCCCGCACAGGCGAATATGGCCGGCGATGAAACTCATCGTGCTCGCATGCTCGACCATCACGCCCTTGGGCGTGCCGGTCGATCCGGACGTGTAGATCACGTAGGCCAGGTGGCGCGAGGTCAGGCCACGCGCGCGTGAATCCGGATTATGCGTAGGCTGTGTCGCCAGCAACGCTTGGGCTTCGCTCGTATCCCACCGCAGCGTGGGCACGCCGCATACCGGCAAGCGCTCCTCCAACGTCGCCTGCGTCAGCAATGCCACCGGCGCACTGTCCTCCAGCATGTACGCCAGCCGCTCCGCCGGATAGTCGGGGTCCAGCGGCACATACGCCCCGCCCGCCTTCAGTATCCCCAGCAGCCCCACCACCATCTCCAGGCTGCGCTCGACGCAGATCGCCACCCGGTCGTCCGGCTTCACGCCCTGCGACAGCAGGTAATGCGCCACCTGGTTCGCCCGCGCGTTCAACTCGCCGTACGTCAGACGGCGGTCTTCGTAAACCACAGCCGCCGCATCCGGCTGCGCGGTCGCCTGCTGCTCGAACAGCTCGTGGATCAGCGACTCGCGCGGATAGTCGACCGTGGTCGCGTTGAACTCGGACAGCACCCGCTCGCGCTCGGGCGGAGCGCGCTCGGGCGGAGGCAGAACATCCAGGGCATGCAGCGAACGCGCTCCATCGCGACGCAGCTCCGCGGTCAGGCCCTCTATGGTGTGGGCGAAGTATCCGGCCAGGCGTGCCGCGTCCAAGCCGTCGACGACCTGCACCGTCAGCGCGAACCGGTCGCCGAAGTCATCCACGTCCACCGAAATCGGATAATTGGTCGTTTCCTCGGATGCAAGCAGGCGCATGCCTCCCGGCATGGCGGAGAGATCGCCGTCGTGCCGGCAATTCAGCAAAGTCGTGAACAGGGGCAAGGACGACGGCACGCTGCTGCAGCGCTGCGCGAGCGAAAGCGGGGCGTGCTCATGCTCGAGCAACTCGGCCAGGCGGCGCCGCGTCTGGTCGACGGCGTCCGCCGCCGTGCCCTCCGCCACCACCCGGATCGGCAGCGTATTGATGAACATGCCCCAGGCACGGTCCGCGCCGCCCGCGCCATGCATGCGCCCGGACAGCACCGTGCCGAACACCACCTCGTTGCGACCTGTGCAGCGCGCCAGAACCTGTGCCCATGCCACATGGAACAGCGCGGCCGGCGATACGCCGCGTCGGCGAGCCTCCGCGCGGATATCGCGCCCAAGCGACTCGTCCAGCGGCAGCCCGACGGTCTGGAATGTCGCACCGCTCTGCCGCGCATCGAGCACGTCGAACGGCGCCGTGGGCTCGTCGATGTGCGCCAGTTCCTGGCGGAAATAGGCCTCGTGTGCTGCCGCAGGCACGCGCAGCGCCTGCGCCACCAACTGGCGCATCGGCACCTCATCGGCCAGATCCGCACCGTTTCCACTGCGTATCGCATCGATCTCGGCAAGCGCCAGGGCCAGCGTCACGTGATCGCAGACCAGGTGATGCTGCAACATCGACAGCATCCAACCGCCCGCGCGGTCTTCGGCGACGTAGGCCGCCAGCAAGGGCGCACGGGTGAGATCCAGCCGCAAACTGCGCGGATCATAGCCCAGGCCTTGCTTCANTCGCAGACCAGGTGATGCTGCAACATCGACAGCATCCAACCGCCCGCGCGGTCTTCGGCGACGTAGGCCGCCAGCAAGGGCGCACGGGTGAGATCCAGCCGCAAACTGCGCGGATCAGAGAGCCCGGCAAGTTCTTCCAGGGCGTCGCCCACACCCGGCAAGGCCAGTTCGTGCACGGGCACGCGCGCCTGTCGATAGACCACCTGCACCGGCGTCGACAGTCCTTCCCACACCACGGCGGTACGCAGGATGTCGTGACGCGCCACCACCACGTTCAGCGCGCGCAGGAAATCATCGAGTTCCTCGCGGCGATCGAACGCAAGCAGCGCCCGCAACAGGTAGGTGTCGCCCTCGCCATCCAGCATGTGATGAAACAGGATGCCTTGCTGGGACGGCAGCAGCGGATAGATGTCCTGGACGTTGGCGACGCCACCGGGCACGGTTGCGACAACGCAGTCGATCTCAGCCTGCGTCAGGCTGACCAGCGGCAGCAGCTCCGGCGATATCGACCGCAGCTCCGGCGTCAGCAGGCTGGGCGGTACGGCCTCCGCCTCTTCCACTTCGCCACGACGCAAGGTGGCGGCGTAGGCGCTCAATACCGGCGCGGCGAACAGGTGGCGCACTTCGCCGCGCAAGCCCTTCGCGCGCAGACGCGTGGTCATCGCGACCACCAGCAGCGAATGCCCGCCGAGCTCGAAGAAGTGATCGTGNAGGTGGCGCACTTCGCCGCGCAAGCCCTTCGCGCGCAGACGCGTGGTCATCGCGACCACCAGCAGCGAATGCCCGCCGAGCTCGAAGAAGTGATCGTGGCGACCCACTTGCTCGATATTCAGCAGCGACTGCCAGATCTCGGCCAGCTCTTGCTCGATCTCGCCCTGCGGCGCCTCGTACTCGCGCCCCATCAGCGACGTTGCGTCCGGTGCCGGCAAAGCCTTGCGATCCAGCTTGCCATTCGGTGTCAGCGGGAACGCCTCCAGCATCAGCAACGCGCTGGGCAGCATGTACTCCGGCAACTGCGCGCTCAGCTGCAGACGCAGCTCGGCCGCGCTGATCTGCGCGCCCGCCTCCGCCAACCAGTACGCCACCAGCCGCTTCTCGCCCGGCACGTCCTCGCGCGCCAGCACCACCGCCTCCCGCACACCCTCGCAGGCGCTCAACCTGGCTTCGATCTCGCCCAGTTCGATCCGGAAGCCGCGGATCTTCACCTGGAAATCGTTGCGCCCTTGGAATTCCAGCGTGCCGTCTTCGCGTACATGCGCGCCTGCGGGTCGGCACTGAACCGATCGCGCACGAAGCGTTCGGCCGTCAACGCCGGCTGGTTCAGATAGCCGCGTGCCACGCCATCGCCGCCGATATAGAGCTCGCCCGTCACACCCACCGGMGCCGGCTCGCCGCTGGCATCCAGCACGTAGATMCGGGTATTGCCGATCGGCCGGCCGATCGGCACCGAGCGCGCCTGCGCATCCAGCTCGACGATCTCGTGCGTGCTGGCGAACGTGGTCGTCTCGGTCGGTCCGTAGCAATGCACCAGGTGCGCAGGGCGCGMACCCTGCAACACGCGACGCACCACGTCCGCGTCGATCCTGTCGCCGCCGAACAGCAGATAGTTCAAACGCTCGAAAACCGGCCCCAGCGCATCGGCATACTGATGGAACAGGCCGGCGGTCAGGTGCAGCACCGTCGCCTGGTGGCGTTGCAGCGTCTCGCCCAGCGCCGCCACATCCAGCAGGCAGGCCGGGGTGATGACGATCAGCCGCGCGCCATGCAGCAGCGTGGCCCAGATCTCCCAGGTCGCCGCGTCGAACGCCGGATTCGCGCACAGCGCCACGCCGTCGGTCGCGCYCAGCGGGACGTACCGATCCTGCATCACCAGACGCAGCACCTGCTGGTGCTCGACCATCACGCCCTTGGGCGTTCCGGTGGAGCCGGAGGTGTAGATCACGTAGGCCAGCTGAYGCGAACTSGCACCGTGGGCACGGGTATCCGGATTGTGGTCCGGATACGCGGCCAGTTCCGCCTCGCTGTCGTCCAGCACCAGTTGCGGCACCGCGCWCGTCGGCAGGCGCTCGCGCATGGCCGATTGCAGCAGCAGCCGCTTGGGCGCGCTGTCTTCGAGGCACGTAGGCGCCGCCGGCCTTGAGGATGCCCAGCAGGCCGATGATCAGCTCCGCCGAACGTTCGCAGCACAAGGCCACGCGCTCGTCCGGCCGCACSCCCTGTGCGATCAGGTAATGCGCGATCCGATTAGCGCGCGCGTTCAGCTCCGCATAGGTCAGCACGCGGTGCTCATCCACCACCGCCACCGCGTCCGGAGACTCGGCCGCCTGCTGYTCGAACAGYTCGTGGATCAGCGACTCGCGCGGATAGTCGACCGTGGTCGCGTTGAACTCGGACAGCACCCGCTCGCGCTGCGCCGACGTCAGCAGCGGCAGCGCATCAAGCCGTTCGGTTGCAGCCGAACCGAGCGCCGACGCCATGGATGCCAGCACATGCTCGAAATAGCCGCAGATCGCCTCCGCATCGATGCCGGCGACGCATTGCGCGGTCAGCGTGAAATCCTGCCCATTGTCGTCGACCGACATCGAGAGCGGATAGTTCACTCCGTCTTCGGTGCCCAGCACCCGGAGGCCGTCCACAACCGGCATCATGCTGCCGATCGCCGCCGTGCCGCGGCTGTGGCGGTAATTGAACATGGCGGTGAACAGCGGCAGCATCGGCGGCACGTCGCTACACCGCTGCGCGAGCGCCAGCGGCGCTTGTTCGTAGGCGAGCAGCTCCAGCAATTGGCGATAGGCGTCCTGCAGGGCCTTTTCGACGGAAACCCCGCGCAACGAGAAACGTATCGGAAGGTTGTTGATGAACATGCCCACCGCCCGGTCCGCGCCTTCCGCGCCTTGCAGGCGCCCGGAAAGCACGGTCCCGAACACCACGTCGTCACGCGCGGTGCATGCACCCAGAACGCGCGCGAAAGCGACGTGGAACAGGGTCGTGGAGGACACCTTGGCAACGCGCGCGCATTCGCGCAACGCCGCTGCCAGCGAATCCGGAAGCTGACGCTGTACCGTGCGCAGATCCGCCGACGTCTGGTGGGTATCGAGAATGCCGAAAGGCGCGGTCGGCTCGTCGATGCCGGCCAGCACCTTGCGGAAGTAGGCCTCGTATTCCGCCTGCGGCACGCTCGACGCTTGCTTGATGAGCGCGCGCAGCGACGGCGATGGCACCGGCTCCGACCATCCGGGCAACAAGCGCTGGCTCAACTCCGCGCGCACCAGCTCCGAGGCGGTGCGGTCGCCGAGAATATGGTGATAGAGCAGCGACAGCAGCCATTCGTTACGTTCGCGATCTTCCACGATATAGGCGGCAAGCAGCGGCGCACGACGCAAATCGATCTGGACCTGGCGCGGATCGGTGCGCGCGTCGAGGATGGCGACGGCATCCTCGCCCGCCTCGACCTGCAGCTCATGCACCGGCAGCGACGCTTCGCGTTGCACCACCTGGATCGGTTGCGGCATGCCTTCCCACAGGAAGGCGCAGCGCAGGATGTCGTGCCGCTGGATCACCTCGTCCAGCGCCGCGAGGAAGCGATCCAGCAGTTCCCTGCTCTCGAACGCCACCTGCGAACGCGACAGATAGGTGTCGCCTTTCGTTTCCAGCAAATGATGGAACAGCATGCCTTCCTGCAGCGGCACGAGCGGATAGATGTCCTTGATATTGGCGGCGCCGCCCGGAATGGACGCGACCACGCGATCGATCTCGTCCTGATTCAGCGTCACCAGCGTGATCATCTCGGGCGAGAGATGCTTCGTGCCTGCTGGGATCGACGCATCCTGCTCGTCCTCGCCGGATGCCTCCACGGGACGTAGTCCCCTCGCGTACTCGGCCAGCGTCGGCGCACCGAAGATCGCACGCACTTCGCCGACCAGGCCTTGTTCGCGCAAGCGCTCGACCAGGGCCACCACCAGCAACGAGTGCCCGCCCAGTTCGAAGAAGTGGTCGTGCCTGCCGATTCGCGGCTGGTCCAGCAATGCCTGCCATACCCGCGCGACGACCTCCTCGATCTCCCCTTGCGGCGCTTCGTAGGCACGATGCCCCCAGTCGTCCGCCTGCGGCATCGGCAGCGCGGAACGGTCGAGCTTGCCGTTGGCGGTCAACGGCAGGCGGTCGACGAACAGATAGACCGACGGCTGCATGTAATCCGGCAGGTGGCCGGCCAGCTTGGCGCGCAGGCCGGCGACACCCGGCTCGACGCCATCGAGCGCGGCGATGTACGCAACCAGTTGCCGTTGGCCGCCGCGTTCGTGCACGGCAACAGCGGCCTCGCGCACGCCCTCGCAGGCGAGCAGGTGCCCCTCGATTTCACCGAGTTCGATGCGGAAGCCGCGGATCTTGACCTGCTGGTCGCGGCGCCCCAGGAACTCCAGCGTGCCGTCCGCACGCCAACGACCGAGATCGCCCGTGCGGTACATTCGCGCTGCCGCATCGGCGTGGAACGGATCGGGGAGGAAGCGCGTTGCCGTTTCCTCCGGCCGTCCGAGATAGCCGCGCGCGATGCCGGCGCCGCCGATGCAGATTTCGCCGACTACGCCCGTCGGCACCGGCTGCAGTCGTTCGTCCAGCACATACAGGCGAGCGTTGTTGAGCGCGCGCCCGATCGGCAGGCGCGCCATCGGCTCGCCCGTGCACTCATGGGCCGACGCCGCCACCGTTGCCTCGGTGGGGCCGTAGACATTGAACAACCGGCGACCCACCCGCCAGCGTTCCGCCAGCGCGGGCGGACAGACATCGCCGCCCACCACCAGGCAGCGAAGCTCCGGCAAATCGTCATGCACGCAGGCAGCCAGCGCCGCCACCGGCAGCATCACCACGCTTACGCGCTGCTGGCGTAGGGTCCGTTCGAGCGGACCGCCCGGCTGCAGTTCCTCACGGCCCGCGAGGCACAGGCAGGCGCCATGCGCCAGCGCCATGAAGAGGTCGGCCGCGCAGACATCGAACGACAGCGCGGCGAACTGCAGGACACGGTCGCGCGGCGACAGCTCCAGCCACTCGCCGTGCGCCAACGCCATGTTGAGCACGCTGGGGTGCTCGACCATGACGCCTTTGGGCATGCCGGTCGAACCGGAGGTGTAGATCACGTAGCAAAGATCGTGCTCGCCCGCGTCCGGATCGTCAGCCAAATCGGTTTGCGGCAGGCGTCGCGCCAACAACGGCAAGTCCGTATCGAGGCGCAGCACCGGGATGTCCAGCGCCGGCAGGACGTCTTCCGCCTCCGACTGGATCAGGATCGCGCTCGGGCCGCACTCGGCCAGGATGTGGGCCAAGCGCGCACGCGGCAGCGACGGATCGAGCGGCACATAGGCACCACCCGCCTTCAGCACGGCCAGCACGGCGACCACGAACTCGAAGCTGCGCTCCGCCACGATCGCCACGCGCTGGTCCGGCGCCAGTCCCTGCGAGCGCAGATGATGCGCCAGCGCATTGGCGCGCGCATTGAGCGCGCCGTAGCTCAGGACCTCGCCCGCCAGCGAAAGTGCGGGGGCCTCGGGTTGCGAAAGCGCCCAGGCCTCGAAGCGCCGATGCACGCGCTCACCGCGCACGCGTTGCACGACCGGATTCGACTCCACTTGCGCGAGCGCTTGTCGCTGCTCAGCGGAAAGCAACGGCAACGCGCCGGCCGCTGTCGCGTCGGCCGTGACCATGCAGCGCAACACCTGCGCGAGCAGTTCGGCCACGCGCTCGATCGTGCCGCGTTCGAACAGCGCCGCAGCGTAGATGATCTGGCCGGACAGGCGATCGCCCACATCGGTGAGGTGCAGGGAAAGATCGAAGTGGGTATCGACCGTGGCCTGTTCGACCGGAGCCAGAGTCAGACCAGGCAATGCCAGCGTGCCGCCGGTCGGCTCGTTGTGCCAGGTGAAGCTGACTTGCGCCAATGCGGCGTGGCTGAGGCTGCGCTCCGGCTGCACCGCCTCGACCACTTGCTCGAACGGCAGGTCCTGGTGGGCGAACGCCGAGAGCGTAGTCTCCTTCACCGCGGCGACGATCGCTGCCACCGTAGCGGAGGGCTCGACACGCACGCGCAGCGCGAGCGTATTGACGAAGAAGCCGATCAAGTCTTCCACTTCGCGCCGTTGCCGCCCGGCCACCGGCGTGCCGATGACCAGATCGTCCTGGCCGGTGATGCGCGACAGCGCGATCGCCCAGCCGGCCATCAGCACCATGTAGAGCGTCGCGCCGTGCCGCTCGGCGAATGCGCGCAAGTCGCGCGCGAGATCGGCCGGGCAGTCGAAGAGTACGAGATCGCCGCGATGGCTCTGGATCGGCGGGCGCGAGCGGTCCAAGGGCAGGTCGATCAGGCTGGGCGCGCCGGACAGATGCTCGCGCCAGAACGCCATATCGCGCTCGAGCCGTTCGCCGTGCATGCGCTCGCGCTGCCAGAGCGCGTAGTCCGCGTACTGCACCGCCAGCGGCGGAAGCGGATCGGATTGCCCCATGTGGAAGGCCGGGTACAGCGCGCCCAACTCGCGCACCAGCACCGCCATGGACCAGCCGTCGCTGATGACGTGATGCATCGTCACCAGCAGCACGTGATCGTCGCTATCCAGGCGCACCAGGCGCGCGCGGATCAACGGTCCGCGAACGAAATCGAAAGCTGCGCGCGCCTCGTGCAGCGCGATCTCGTCGAACGCCGCCGATCGCGCGTCGCCGGACAGCGCCGACAGGTCCTGCTCGGGCAGCACGAACGACCGGTCCAGGACATCGAGGTAGGGCACGCCGCCGTCATCGGGGAAAAAGCTGCGCAGAACTTCATGACGCTCCCAGATGCGCGCGAGGCTCGCCTTGAGCGCATCGACATCGAGCGCACCCGTCAGGCGCAGCGCCAGGGGCAGATGGTAGGCAAGACTGGCCTGGCTATCGAATCGCTCGACAAACCACAGACGCTGCTGCGCCAGCGACAGCGGCAGGCGCCGATCGCGCGCCACCGGGACCAGAGGCGGCTCCGGACTAGCCGTTGCGTCCGCTGCGGGCAAGGCGGCCGCCAGAGCCATCAGGGTCGGCGTGGAGAACAACAGCCTGAGCGGCATTTCAACGCCGCGGGCCTCGCGCAGGCGCGAAGCAAGTTGCACCGCCAGCAGCGAATGCCCGCCCAGTTCGAAGAAGTGGTCGTGCCGGCCCACGCGCGGCACCTCAAGCAGTTCCTGCCACAGCCGCGCAAGGGTCTCTTCCACCTCGCCCTGCGGGGCTTCGTACTCTCGTTGCGCCACCGCGCCCGACTGCATCGTCGGCAACGCCGCGCGATCCAGCTTGCCATTGGCCGTGCGCGGCAACTGCGCCATCGCCACCAGCGAGGACGGCAGCATGTAGTCCGGCAGGCGCGAGGCCAGCTGCGCGCGCAGGCTCGCCGCGCTCTCTTCTTCCTCGCCCGCCGCTGCCCAGTACGCCACCAGCCGCGCGTCCGCGCCTTCGCCCAGCAGCAGCACCGCCGCCTCGGCCACGCCCGGCAGCGCTTCCAGCTGCGTCTCGATCTC
>NZ_LMJF01000006.1 GCF_001429785.1 Lysobacter sp. Root916
TGTTGGCGCAGGTGAAGGAAACGACGCTGGAGGCGTTCGCGCACCAGGAGCTGCCGTTCGAACAGGTGGTGGAAGCGGTACAGCCGGCGCGCAGCCTGAGCCACAGCCCGTTGTTCCAGGTGATGCTGTCCTTGAACAACACGCCCGGCGGCGATGCGATGGAGCTGCCTGGCCTGACGCTGTCGCAGGTGCAAAGCGAGCACACCATTGCGCAGTTCGATCTGTCGCTGTCGTTGAACGATGGCGGCGCGGGCCTGCATGGCGGCATCGACTATGCGGTGGACCTGTTCGACCGCAGCACGATCGAACGCCTCGTCGGCCACTTCATGACTGTGCTGGAGGCGATGGTCACGTCCGACGCGCAGGCCGTCGCCACGCTGCCGATCATGACGGCTGTGCAGCAGGCGCAGGTGCTGGAAGGCTTCAATGCCACGGCGACCGACTATCCGCAGGATGTACTGATCCACGAACTGTTCGAAGGACGGGTGGACGCGCAGCCGGATGCACTGGCGGTACGCGACGGGTCCGGGTCGTTGAGCTACGCCGAACTGGACGCCCGGGCGAACCGCCTGGCGCACGAGCTGATCGCCCAGGGCGTGGGCCCGGATGCGCGTGTCGCGATCTGCGTCGAGCGCAGCGTGGAGATGGTGGTCGGCCTGCTGGGCATCCTCAAGGCCGGTGGCGCCTACGTGCCGCTGGACCCGGACTACCCGCCGGAACGCCTGGCTTTCATGCTGCAGGACAGCGCGCCGTCGCTGCTGTTGACGCAATCGTCGCTGGCGGATCGGCTACCGGCGCATGCGGTGGCGACGCTGTGCCTGGACGATGCGGCGGCGCCCTGGGCGGCGCGGCCGGCGTACCGGCCCGATCCGCAGGCCCTGGGCCTGGGCTCGCGCCACCTGGCGTACATGATCTACACCTCCGGATCGACCGGTCAGCCCAAGGGCGTGATGAACGAGCACCGGGGTGTGGTGAATCGGTTGCTGTGGGCGCAACGCGAATACCGGCTGGATACCGACGATCGTGTACTGCAGAAGACGCCGTTCGGCTTCGACGTGTCGGTGTGGGAATTCTTCCTGCCGCTACTGGCCGGCGCCGGTCTGGTGATGGCGCGGCCGGGCGGCCATCGCGATCCGGAGTACCTGCAGGCGCTGATCGAAGCCGAGGGCATCACGACGATGCACTTCGTGCCTTCGATGCTGGCCGAGTTCGTGTCGCAGGTGCGCGATGCGCGCTGCCGTTCGCTGCGCCAGGTGCTGTGCAGCGGCGAGGCGCTGCCGCATGGCGTGCTGCAGCGGGCCAGTCAGGCCTTGCCGCAGGTGGCCTGGCATAACCTGTACGGCCCGACCGAAGCGGCGATCGACGTGACGGCGTGGCCGTGCCGGGTCGGCGCCTACGGCGAGGTGGTGCCGATCGGCCGGCCGATCGCCAACACGCAGATGTACATCCTCGACGCGCAGGGTGCCCCGGTGCCGGTGGGCGTGGCGGGTGAGCTCCATATCGGTGGCGATGGCGTGGCGCGCGGGTACTGGAACCGCGAGGCGCTGACGGCCGAGCGTTTCGTGCGCGATCCGTTCAGTGCCGACCCGCAGGCGCGCATGTACAAGACCGGNCTCGACGCGCAGGGTGCCCCGGTGCCGGTGGGCGTGGCGGGTGAGCTCCATATCGGTGGCGATGGCGTGGCGCGCGGGTACTGGAACCGCGAGGCGCTGACGGCCGAGCGGTTCGTGCGCGATCCGTTCGGTGCCGATCCGCAGGCGCGCATGTACAAGACCGGCGACCTCGGTCGCTGGCTGCCGGACGGCAACATCGAGTACCTGGGGCGCAACGATTTCCAGGTGAAGATCCGTGGCTTCCGCATCGAGCTGGGCGAGATCGAGGCCAAATTGAGTGCCTGCGCCGGCGTGCGCGAGGCGGTGGTGCTGGCGCGGGAGGACGTGTCGGGCGACAAGCGACTGGTGGCGTACCTGACGGTGGACCAGGACCTTGCGGTGGCCGAGCTGCGTGCGCGTCTGTCGGTGGAGCTGCCCGACTACATGGTGCCCAGTGCCTTCGTGGTGCTGGACGCGTTCCCGCTGACGCCGAACGGCAAGCTGGATCGCAAGGCGCTGCCCGCGCCGGACGGCAGCTCGCTGATGCAGCGCGAGTACGAAGCGCCGCAGGGCGAGATCGAACAAGGGCTGGCGGAGATCTGGCAGTCGCTGCTGAAGATCGAACAGGTGGGTCGCCACGATCACTTCTTCGAACTGGGCGGYCATTCGTTGCTGGCSGTGCAGCTGGTCTCGCGCGTGCGCGAGCGGCTGGGCGTGGAAGTGCCGCTGCGCGAGCTCTTCGTTCATCCGGTGCTGCATGCGTTTGCGCAGGTGGTGGGCCAGGCCGGTACGAGCACATTGGGCCGGATCGAGCKCGTCGSCCGCGATCAACCGCTGCCGTTGTCGTTGTCGCAGCAGCGCCTGTGGTTCATCGACCAGCTGGATGCGTCCGCGAGCCGCGCGTATCACATGCCGGCGGCGCTGCGCTTGAGCGGGCAATTGAATCGTGACGCCCTTAAGGCTGCGCTCGATCGCGTGCTGGTCCGCCAGGAAGGTTTGCGTGCACGAATCATCGCCGTGAATGGCGTGCCGCACCAGTTGTTCGCACCCGAAGATATCGGCTTTGCCCTGGCAGAGCACGACCTATCGCAGTTGCCCGCCGAGACCCGCGAGCAGGCGGTACGCGAGCAGGTGGAGGCCGAAGCCGTGGCACCGTTCGACTTCGAGCAGGGGCCGCTGATCCGCGGACGCTTGCTGCGTACGACCGAAGAGGAACACGTGCTGCTGATTACCCAGCACCACATCGTCAGCGACGGCTGGTCGACCGGGGTGATGGTGCGGGAGTTCGCGGCGCTGTACACCGCGTTCTGCGCAGGGCAGCGCGATCCGTTGCCGCCTTTGGCGATCCAGTACGCCGACTATGCGGCTTGGCAACGTGGCTGGCTGCAAGGCGAGGAACTGGATCGGCAGACGGCGTTCTGGCGCGATCACCTGGTGGGCGCGCCGGCCCTGTTGGAGTTGCCGACCGACCGYCCGCGTCCGCCGGTGCAGCGTTATGCCGGGTCCGTGGTGCCGGTGGCGTTGTCGGCCGAGTTGGCCGGCAAGCTGCGCGTGCTGGCGCAATCGCACGGCACYACGTTGTTTGCGGTATTGCTGGCCGGCTGGTCGCTGCTGCTGTCGCGGCTGTCGGGTCAGGACGATGTCGTCGTGGGCGTGCCGGTGGCCAACCGGCAGCGGCGCGAGGTGGCTGGTCGCTGCTGCTGTCGCGGCTGTCGGGTCAGGACGATGTCGTCGTGGGCGTGCCGGTGGCCAACCGGCAGCGGCGCGAGGTGGAGGCGCTGGTCGGCTTCTTCGTCAACACGCTGGCCTTGCGTACGCGCCTGTCGGAGCCGTTGACGGTGGCCGGCCTGTTGGCGCAGGTGAAGGAAACGACGCTGGAGGCGTTCGCGCACCAGGAACTGCCGTTCGAGCAGGTGGTGGAAGCGGTACAGCCGGCGCGCAGCCTGRGCCACAGCCCGTTGTTCCAGGTGATGCTGTCCTTGAACAACACGCCCGGCGGCGATGCGATGGAGCTGCCTGGCCTGACGCTGTCGCAGGTGCAAAGCGAGCACAGCCCGTTGTTCCAGGTGATGCTGTCCTTGAACAACACGCCCGGCGGCGATGCGATGGAGCTGCCTGGCCTGACGCTGTCGCAGGTGCAAAGCGAACACACCATTGCACAGTTCGATCTGTCGCTGTCGTTGAAGGACGGCGGCGCGGGCCTGCATGGCGGCATCGACTATGCGGTGGACCTGTTCGATCGCAGCACGGTCGAACGCCTCGCTTGCCACTTCATGACTGTGCTGGAGGCGATGGCCACGTCCGACGCGCACGCCGTCGCCACGCTGCCGATCATGACGGCCGTGCAGCGAGCGCAGGTACTGGAAGGCTTCAATGCCACGGCGACCGATTATCCGAAGGATGCGCTGATCCACGAACTGTTCGAGCGGCAGGCGACCGCGCAGCCGGATGCGGTGGCGGTGGTTTACGAAGATCACCATCTGACGTACGGCGAGTTGAATGCGCGCGCGAACCAGCTGGCGCACGAACTGATCGCGCGCGGAGTACGGCCGGATGATCGCGTGGCGATCTGCTGCGAACGCAGCTTCGACCTGGTGGTCGGCCTGCTGGGCATCCTCAAGGCCGGCGGCGCCTACGTGTCGCTGGACCCAGCCTATCCGGCCGAACGGCTGGCCTTCATCCTGCAGGACAGTTCGCCCCGGCTGCTGCTCTCGACCACACGCCTGGACGGGCACCTGCCTGCCGGCGACGTGCCCGTGCTGTGGCTGGACCAGGCGCCAGCCACGCTGGCGAGCCATCCGGTCGACAACCTCGACGCACGGCGCCAGGGCCTGAGCTCGCGTCACCTGGCCTATGTGATCTACACCTCCGGTTCCACCGGCACGCCCAAGGGCGTGGCGATCGAGCATGCCAACACGCTCAACNCAGGGCCTGAGCTCGCGTCACCTGGCCTATGTGATCTACACCTCCGGTTCCACCGGCACGCCCAAGGGCGTGGCGATCGAGCATGCCAACACGCTCAACYTGTTGGCCTGGGCGCAGGCCAGTTTCACGGCGGCCGAGCTGAGCCACACCCTCTTTGCCACATCCACCAATTTCGACCTGGCGGTGTTCGAGTTGTTCGTGCCGCTGTCGTGCGGGGCCACGGTGAGCCTGCGTCCGGATGTGCTGGCGGTGACCGCCCAGGACACGATGACGCTGATCAACACGGTGCCCTCCGGTATCGACGCGTTGCTGCGTTCTCAGTGCGTGCCGGATACGGTACGCACGATCAACCTCGCCGGCGAGGCTTTGAAGCCGGCGCTGGTGGCGCAGCTGTTTGCCGGCACGTCGGCCGAAGAAGTGGTGAACCTGTACGGTCCCAGCGAGACCACGACGTACTCGACCTGGGTGCGGATGGACCGCAGCCATGCGGGACCGGTGCTGATTGGCCGACCGATNAGTGGTGAACCTGTACGGTCCCAGCGAGACCACGACGTACTCGACCTGGGTGCGGATGGACCGCAGCCATGCGGGACCGGTGCTGATTGGCCGACCGATCGCCAACACCCAGGTGTACATCCTGGATGCGCAGGGCGAGCCGGTGCCGGTGGGCGTGGCGGGCGAGCTCTATATCGGCGGCGATGGCGTGGCACGCGGCTATCTGAACCAGCCGGCGTTGACGGCCGAACGTTTCGTGCGCGATCCGTTCAGTGCCGATCCGCAGGCGCGCATGTACAAGACCGGCGACCTCGGCCGCTGGCTGCCGGACGGCAACATCGAGTACCTGGGGCGCAACGATTTCCAGGTGAAGATCCGCGGCTTCCGCATCGAGCTGGGCGAGATCGAGGCCCGGCTGGCGGCGTGTGCCGGCGTGCGCGAGGCGGTGGTGCTGGCGCGTGAGGACGAGCCGGGCGACAAGCGGCTGGTGGCGTATGTGGTGCCAGCGGCGGCAGCGGAGCCGACGGCGGTGCAGTTGCGCGAAGCGCTGCAAACGCAGTTGCCCGAGTACATGGTGCCGAGCGCCTTCATGGTGCTCGACGCATTCCCGCTGACGCCCAACGGCAAGCTGGATCGCAAGGCGCTGCCCGCGCCGGACGGCAGCTCGCTGATGCAGCGCGGGCACGAAGCGCCGCAGGGCGAGATCGAACAGGGGCTGGCGGAGATATGGCGGTCGCTGCTGAAGGTCGAACAGGTGGGTCGCCACGATCACTTCTTCGAACTGGGCGGCCACTCGCTGCTGGTGGTGCAGATGACCTCGCAGGTGCGCGAGCGGCTCGGCATCGAACTGGCTTTGCGCGAGATTTTCCTGCATTCGACGCTGTCCGCACTCGCTGCGCGGATGACGACGCACGTCTCTACTCGTACCTGGAGTCCGCTGGTTCAGTTCAAGAAGACGCCTGGGAAACCCACGCTCTATCTGGTGCCCGGTCTTGCCATGACGGCCGCTTCGTTCTGGGATCTGGCGCAGTCGCTTGATGGGCGCATGAATGTGCACGTCCTGGAAGCACAGGGACTGGAAGAAGGTCAGAAGCCATGCACGCGGATGGAAGACATCGTCGAGATGAATCTTTCGGCCATGCGCGAGAACGGACTTCCGGAGGGGCCGATCGTGCTGGGCGGACATTCCTACGGCGGTTCGGTGGCATTCGAGCTGGCACGTGCGCTGGAGGCATCCGGGCATCGTGTGCAGCTGATGCTGATCGATAACCTGCTGGTGCTTCCGTGGCAGTTGTTCAGGACGACGGATCCGGAGTTGAAGCGCGTCCTGAGCACGGACAAGCGTCTGAAAAAACTGTTCGACGCCCAATCCGCCATTTACGAGCGATACAAACCGTCGGGTCGTTTCCGCGGCGCGGTGGAAGTCATTTACGCGCGCGGCGGCAAAATCAAAACGATGCCGGAGCGCAAGCGCCTGCATGCCTGCTGGGAATATTGCGAGCAGAAACCGGTGGTGTCCTCGGTAGGGGGAGATCATCGCAGCATGCTTGGCGCAGCACATGCGGATGAACTGTCGGAAGCCATCTGGCAAGCGTGGCGTCGCTACATCGACGGGTCGGAGGGTTTCGCGCACTAGGCAAATCGAAATCGTGCTCGACTTGAACTGAATCGCTGTTGGGATATTGCACCGCCGTGTGCCGCTGGGGAGTGGCGACGGCGGTAGCCGAGGAGGATATGTGGACATACTTAGAGAAAGTCAGCCGGTAGCCCCCTGGTGGCGTCGCCACCGACGGTGGCTGCTGGTGTCGGCGGGTGCGGCAGTGTTGGTGGTAGCGGCGATGAGCGTGCTGGGGCGTGCCGACCAGCTGGCGTCGCGCGACCGGGTGGTGCTCGCGAAGGTGAAGCAAGGCGAGTTCCTGGTGCAGGTGCG
>NZ_LMJF01000007.1 GCF_001429785.1 Lysobacter sp. Root916
GGTATTGCTGGCCGGCTGGTCGCTGCTGGGTATTGCTGGCCGGCTGGTCGCTGCTGCTGTCGCGGCTGTCGGGTCAGGACGATGTCGTCGTGGGCGTGCCGGTGGCCAACCGGCAGCGGCGCGAGGTGGAGGCGCTGGTYGGCTTCTTCGTCAACACGCTGGCCTTGCGTACGCGCCTGTCGGAGCCGTTGACGGTGGCMGGCCTGYTGGCGCAGGTGAAGGAAACGACGCTGGAGGCGTTCGCGCACCAGGAACTGCCGTTCGARCAGGTGGTGGAAGCGGTACAGCCGGCGCGCAGCCTGAGCCACAGCCCGTTGTTCCAGGTGATGCTGTCCTTGAACAACACGCCCGGCGGCGATGCGATGGAGCTGCCTGGCCTGACGCTGTCGCAAGTGCAAAGCGAGCACACCATTGCGAAATTCGACCTGTCGCTGTCGTTGAACGACGGTGGCACGGGCCTGCATGGCGGCATCGACTATGCGGCGGACCTGTTCGACCGCAGCACGGTCGAACGCTTCGCTGGCCACTTCATGACTTTGCTGGAGGCGATGGCCACGTCCGACACGCAGACCGTCGCCACGCTGCCGATCACGACGGCCGTGCAGCGGGCGCAGGTGCTGGAGGGCTTCAATGCCACGGCGACCGACTATCCGTGGGATGCACTGATCCACGAACTGTTCGAGCAGCAGGCGACCGCGCAGCCGGATGCGGTGGCGGTGGTTTACGAAGACCACCGTCTGACGTACGGCGAGCTCAATGCGCGGGCGAACCAGGTGGCGCATTACCTGCTGTCGCAGGGCGTGAAGCCTGACGACCGGGTGGCGATCTGCGTGGAGCGCAGCCTGGAGATAGTGGTGGGGCTGCTGGGGATACTGAAGGCGGGCGGGGCGTATGTGCCGCTGGATCCCGATTATCCGGCGGAGCGACTGGCGTACATGCTGGAGGACAGTGCGCCGGTGGCATTGCTGACTCAGGCCACGTTGGAGGAGCGCTTGCCGGTATGCGGCGTACCCACGCTGCGGTTGGATACCAGCGAAGACCGGGCGTTGCTGGCTGCACAGCCGACGCATAATCCGGATCCACATGCACATGGCCTGAGCTCGCGGCACCTGGCCTACGTGATCTACACGTCCGGATCGACCGGCACGCCCAAGGGCGTGATGGTCGAGCACCGTAACGTGAACCGGTTGGTGATCAACAACCCGTATTTCCAGGCCGGTGACGACGACTGCCTGGTGCACGCGGCCAATCCGGCCTTCGACGCGGCGACCTGGGAAATCTGGGGCGCGTTGCTCAATGGCGCGCGGCTGCTGGTGGATGCGCGTCGATTCGACGCGCAACTGCTGGCCCACGGCGCCACGGCGATGTGGATGACGGTCGGCCTGTTCAACCAGTACGCGCCGAGCATGCAGGCATCGCTGGCGCAGCTGCGCTATCTGCTGGTCGGCGGCGACGTACTCGATCCGCGCACGATCCGCAGCGTGCTGGCGCAGGCGCAGCGTCCGGCGCACCTGATCAACGGTTACGGTCCCACCGAGACAACGACGTTCGCTTGCACGCACTTGATCGACGCGCTGGCCGAAGAGGCCACTTCGGTACCGATTGGCCGTCCGATCGCGAACACGCAGGTCTACATTCTGGATGCGCAGGGCGAGCCGGTGCCGGTGGGCGTGGCGGGCGAGCTCCATATCGGCGGCGATGGCGTGGCACGGGGCTATCTGAACCAGTCGGCGCTGACGGCAGAACGGTTCGTGCGCGATCCGTTCAGTGCCGATCCGCAGGCACGCATGTACAAAGCCGGCGACCTCGGTCGCTGGCGGCCGGACGGCACCATCGAGTACCTGGGGCGCAACGATTTCCAGGTGAAGATCCGTGGCTTCCGCATCGAGCTGGGCGAGATCAGACCTCGGTCGCTGGCGGCCGGACGGCACCATCGAGTACCTGGGGCGCAACGATTTCCAGGTGAAGATCCGTGGCTTCCGCATCGAGCTGGGCGAGATCGAGGCCAAATTGAGTGCCTGCGCCGACGTGCGCGAGGCGGTGGTGCTGGCGCGGGAGGACGTGCCGGGCGACAAGCGGCTGGTGGCGTATGTGGTGCCGTCGGCGGGAGCGGAGCCGACGGGGGTGCAGTTGCGCGAAGCGCTGCAAACGCAGTTGCCTGAGTACATGGTACCGAGCGCCTTCATGGTGCTCGACGCGTTCCCGCTGACGCCGAACGGCAAGCTGGATCGCAAGGCGTTGCCCGCGCCGGACGGCAGCTCGCTGGTGCAGCGCGAGTACGAAGCGCCGCAAGGCGAGATCGAGCAGGGGCTGGCGGAAATCTGGCAGTCGCTGCTGAAGATCGAACAGGTGGGTCGCCACGATCACTTCTTCGAACTGGGCGGCCATTCCCTGCTGGCTGCACAGTTGGTCTCGCGTGTGCGCGAGCGGCTGGGGGTGGAAGTGCCGCTGCGCGAGCTCTTCGTTCATCCGGTGCTGCATGCGTTCGCGCAGGCGGTGGGCCAGGCCGGCGCGAGCACATTGGGTCGCATCGAGCGCGTCGGCCGCGATCAACCACTGCCGTTGTCGTTGTCGCAGCAACGCCTGTGGTTCATCGATCAGTTGGATGCGTCCGCGAGCCGCGCGTATCACATGCCGGCGGCGCTGCGCCTGAGCGGCAGCCTGCATCGAGATGCGCTGAAGCAGGCGCTGGACACGCTGGTGGCGCGCCAGGAGGGCCTGCGTGCGCGCCTGGTTGCGGTCGATGGCGTGCCGCACCAGGTCTTCGCACCCGAGGACATCGGCTTCACCCTGGCAGAGCACGACCTCACGCAGTTGCCCGCCGAAGCCCGCGAGCAGGCGGTACGCGAGCAGGCGATCGACGAAGCGGGCGCGCCCTTCGACTTGAGCCAGGGGCCGCTGATCCGCGGCCGCTTGCTGCGTACGGGCGACGAGGAGCACGTGCTGCTGATTACCCAGCACCACATCGTCAGCGATGGCTGGTCGATCGGCGTCATCATTCGCGAGTTCGCGCAGTTGTACGCGGCCTACAGCGAGGGGCGGGTCAATCCGTTGACGGCGCTGGACATTCAGTACGCCGATTACGCGGTGTGGCAGCGTGGCTGGCTGCAAGGCGAGGAACTGGAGCGGCAGACGGCGTTCTGGCGCGAGCACCTGGTGGGCGCGCCGGCACTGCTGGAGCTGCCGACCGACCGTGCGCGTCCGGCGGTGCAGAGTCATGTCGGCGGTACCTTGCCCTTCGCGTTGTCGGCGGAACTGAGCGCGCGACTGAAGCAGTTGGGTCAGCGGCAGGGAGCGACGCTGTTCATGGTGTTGCTGGCCGGCTGGTCGCTGCTGCTGTCGCGGCTGTCGGGCCAGGACGACGTGGTGATCGGCACGCCGGTGGCGAACCGCCAGCGGCGCGAGGTGGAGGCGCTGGTCGGCTTCTTCGTCAACACGCTGGCGCTGCGCGTGCGCGTGGGCGAGACGGCGAGCATGGCGGAGCTGCTGGCGCAGGTGAAGAAGGCGACGCTGGGCGCGTTCGTGCACCAGGAACTGCCGTTCGAGCAGGTGGTGGAAGCGGTGCAGCCCGCGCGCAGCCTGAGCCACAGTCCGCTGTTCCAGGTACACGCTGGGCGCGTTCGTGCACCAGGAACTGCCGTTCGAGCAGGTGGTGGAAGCGGTGCAGCCCGCGCGCAGCCTGAGCCACAGTCCGCTGTTCCAGGTGATGCTGTCCCTGGACAACACGCCGGCAACCGATGATGTCCAGGGCTTGCCTGGACTGACGCTCTCATCCATCGCCGCCGAACATCCAGTGGCGAACTTCGATCTGTCATTGTCATTGAAGGGTGATGGCACCAACCTGCACGGCGAATTCAAGTACGCCGTCGACTTGTTCGACCATRCGACGATCGAGCGTTTTGCCGGCCATTTCATCACCCTGCTGGAAGGCATGGTGGCCGACGAGACGGTGTCGCCGGCGGCGCTGCCGATGATGACGTCGTTCGACGATCGAGCGTTTTGCCGGCCATTTCATCACCCTGCTGGAAGGCATGGTGGCCGACGAGACGGTGTCGCCGGCGGCGCTGCCGATGATGACGTCGGCGCAGCGCGATCATGTGCTGTCGGACTTCAACGCGACCTCGGCCGAGTATCCGCAGGAATCGCTGATCCACGAGTTGTTCGAGCGACAGGCRGCCGAGCAGCCGGATGCGCTCGCGGTCATCTGCGGCGACTCCGCGCTGCGCTACGGCGAGTTGAACGCGCGCGCCAACCGCATCGCGCATTACCTGATCGCGCAAGGCGTACAGGCGGACGATCGGGTCGCGCTGTGCGTCGAGCGCAGCGTGGACACGGTGGTSGGCCTGCTGGGCATCCTCAAGGCCGGTGGTGCCTACGTKCCGCTGGATCCGGAGCATCCGCCCGAGCGRCTGGCTTTCGTRCTCGAAGACTGCGCGCCGAAGCAGCTGTTGCTGCAATCGGGTCTGCGCGAGCGGCTGCCGGCAAGTGCGGTGCCGCAACTGGCGYTGGACGACAGCGAAACGACGYTGGCCGCKTATCCGGACCACAATCCGGATATCCGTGCCCGCGGTGCGAGTTCGCGGCAGTTGATCTACATGATCTATACCTCCGGGTCCACCGGCATGCCCAAGGGCGTGATGGTCGAGCATCGCTCGGTGGTGAACCTGTGGTTGAGCCTGGAGCGCGCGGTGTTCGCTGGCCTGGCCAAGGCGGCCCGGGTGGGCTCCCAAGGGCGTGATGGTCGAGCATCGCTCGGTGGTGAACCTGTGGTTGAGCCTGGAGCGCGCGGTGTTCGCTGGCCTGGCCAAGGCGGCCCGGGTGGGCYTGAATGCATCGATCACCTTCGACTCYTCGGTGAAATCGCTGACGCAGCTGTTGTCCGGACGCACGCTGGTGATYTTCCCGCAGGCCGTTCGTCAGGACAGTGCGGCGCTGCTGGCGCACCTGCGCGAGCASCGTGTGGACGCCTTCGATTGCACCCCGGCGCAGTTGGAGATGCTCTTGGGTGCGGGCTTCGCATCGGGCGGCGAGACGGGCGTGAGCACAGTGCTGATTGGCGGCGAAGCGATCTCGYTCTCGTTGTGGGAACGCCTGCGCCAAATCGACGGGGTCGAGTTCCACAACGTGTATGGCCCGACCGAATGCACGGTGGACGCGACGACCTGCGCGTTGCATCAACAGGGCCAGGGGCCACCACTTGCTCATATCCGCTCCGATCGGGCTGGTCGCACGCACAGCGATCTCGTTCTCGTTGTGGGAACGCCTGCGCCAAATCGACGGGGTCGAGTTCCACAACGTGTATGGCCCGACCGAATGCACGGTGGACGCGACGACCTGCGCGTTGGRCGCYGCCGAATCGCCGAGCATCGGCAAGCCGCTGTCCAATATGCAGATCTACATYCTCGACGCGCAGGGTGCCCCGGTGCCGGTGGGCGTGGCGGGTGAGCTCCATATCGGTGGCGATGGCGTGGCGCGCGGGTACTGGAACCGCGAGGGGTGCCCCGGTGCCGGTGGGCGTGGCGGGTGAGCTCCATATCGGTGGCGATGGCGTGGCGCGCGGGTACTGGAACCGCGAGGCGCTGACGGCCGAGCGTTTCGTGCGCGATCCGTTCAGTGCCGACCCGCAGGCGCGCATGTACAAGACCGGCGACCTCGGTCGCTGGCGGCCGGACGGCACCATCGAGTACCTGGGGCGCAACGATTTCCAGGTGAAGATCCGCGGCTTCCGCATCGAGCTGGGCGAGATCGAGGCCAAATTGAGTGCCTGCGCCGACGTGCGCGAGGCGGTGGTGCTGGCGCGCGAGGACGTGCCGGGCGACAAACGGCTAGTGGCGTATGTGGTGCCGGCGGCGGGAGCGGAGCCGACCGGGGTGCAGTTGCGCGAAGCGCTGCAAACGCAATTGCCTGAGTACATGGTGCCGAGCGCCTTCATGGTGCTCGACGCGTTCCCGTTGACGCCGAACGGCAAGCTCGATCGCAAGGCGCTGCCCGCGCCGGACGGCAGCTCGCTGGTGCAGCGCGAATATGAGGCGCCGCAGGGCGCAATCGAGGACGCGCTGGCGGATATCTGGCAGGCGCTGCTGAAGGTCGATCAGGTGGGTCGCCACGATCACTTCTTCGAACTGGGCGGCCATTCGTTGCTGGCGGTGCAGCTGGTCTCGCGCGTGCGCGAGCGGCTGGGAGTGGAAGTGCCGCTGCGYGAGCTCTTCGTCCATCCGGTGCTGCACGCGTTCGCGCAGGCGGTGGGCCAAGGCGGCGCGAGCACATTGGGCCGCATCGAGCGCGTCGGCCGCGATCAACCGCTGCCGTTGTCGTTGTCGCAGCAACGCCTGTGGTTCATCGACCAGCTGGATGCGTCCGCGAGCCGCGCGTATCACATGCCGGCRGCGCTGCGCYTGAGCGGCAGCCTGCATCGCGATGCGCTGAAGCAGGCGCTGGACACGCTGGTGGCGCGCCAGGAGGGCCTGCGTGCGCGCCTGGTTGCGGTC
>NZ_LMJF01000008.1 GCF_001429785.1 Lysobacter sp. Root916
CGACAGCAGCAGCGACCAGCCGGCCAGCAATACCGCAAACAACGTGGTGCCGTGCGACTGCGCCAGCACGCGCAGCTTGCCGGCCAACTCGGCCGACAACGCCACCGGCACCACGGACCCGGCATAACGCTGCACCGGCGGACGCGGACGGTCGGTCGGCAACTCCAGCAGTGCCGGTGCGCCCACCAGGTGATCGCGCCAGAACGCCGTCTGCCGCTCCAGTTCCTCGCCTTGCAGCCAGCCACGCTGCCAAGTCGCGTAGTCGGCGTACTGGATGTCCAGCGCCGGCAACGGGTCGGCCCGCCCCTCGCTATAGGCCGCGTACAACTGCGCGAACTCGCGAACGATGACGCCGGTCGACCAGCCGTCGCTGACGATGTGGTGCTGGGTAATCAGCAGCACATGTTCCTCGTCGGCCGTACGCAGCAAGCGACCGCGGATCAGCGGCCCCTGGCTCAAGTCGAAGGGCGCGCCCGCTTCGTCGGCCGCCTGCTCGTGTATCGCCTGCTCGCGGGCCTCGACGGGCAACTGCGAGAGGTCGTGCTCGGCCATGGCAAAGCCGATGTCCTCGGGTGCGAACACCTGGTGCGGCACGCCATCGACCGCAACCAGGCGCGCACGCAGACCTTCCTGGCGCGCCACCAGTGTGTCCAGCGCTTGCTTCAACGCATCGCGGTGCAGGCTGCCGCTCAGGCGCAGCGCTGCCGGCATGTGATACGCGCGGCTCGCGGATGCATCCAACTGATCGATGAACCACAGGCGTTGCTGCGACAACGACAACGGCAGCGGTTGATCGCGGCCGACGCGCTCGATGCGGCCCAATGTGCTCGCGCCGCCTTGGCCCACCGCCTGCGCGAACGCGTGCAGCACCGGATGGACGAAGAGCTCACGCAGCGGCACTTCCACTCCCAGCCGCTCGCGCACGCGCGAGACCAGCTGCACCGCCAGCAACGAATGGCCGCCCAGTTCGAAGAAGTGATCGTGGCGACCCACCTGATCGACCTTCAGCAGCGCCTGCCAGATA
>NZ_LMJF01000009.1 GCF_001429785.1 Lysobacter sp. Root916
TGGATGCGTCCGCGAGCCGCGCGTATCACATGCCGGCGGCGCTGCGCCTGAGCGGCAGCCTGCATCGCGATGCGCTGAAGCAGGCGCTGGACACGCTGGTGGCGCGCCAGGAGGGCCTGCGTGCGCGCCTGGTTGCGGTCGATGGCGTGCCGCACCAGGTGTTCGCACCCGAGGACATCGGCTTCGCCTTGGCAGAGCACGACCTCTCGCAGTTGCCCGTCGAAGCCCGCGAGCAGGCGGTACGCGAGCAGGTGGAGGCCGAAGCCGTGGCGCCGTTCGACTTCGAACGGGGGCCGCTGATCCGCGGCCGCTTGCTGCGTGCGGCCGACGAGGAACACGTGCTGCTGATCACCCAGCACCACATCGTCAGCGACGGCTGGTCGACCGGGGTCATCATTCGCGAGTTCGCGCAGTTGTACGCGGCCTACAGCGAGGGGCGGGCCAATCCGCTGCCGGCGCTGGACATCCAGTACGCCGATTACGCGGTGTGGCAACGTGGCTGGCTGCAAGGCGAGGAACTGGAGCGGCAGACGGCGTTCTGGCGCGAGCACCTGGTGGGCGCGCCGGCGCTGCTGGAGCTGCCGACCGACCGTGCGCGACCGGCGGTGCAGAGTCATGTCGGCGGTACCTTGCCCTTCGCTTTGTCGGCGGAACTGAGCGCGCGACTGAAGCAGTTGGGTCAGCGCCAGGGAGCGACGCTGTTCATGGTGTTGCTGGCCGGCTGGTCGCTGCTGCTGTCGCGGCTGTCGGGTCAGGACGACGTGGTGGTCGGTACGCCGGTGGCGAACCGGCAGCGGCGCGAGGTGGAGGCGTTGGTCGGCTTCTTCGTCAACACGTTGGCGCTGCGCGTGCGCGTGGGCGAGACAGCGAGCGTGGCGGAGCTGCTGGCGCAGGTGAAGAAAGCGACGCTGGGCGCGTTCGTGCACCAGGAACTGCCGTTCGAGCAGGTGGTGGAAGCGGTGCAGCCCGCGCGCAGCCTGAGCCACAGTCCGCTGTTCCAGNACGCTGGGCGCGTTCGTGCACCAGGAACTGCCGTTCGAGCAGGTGGTGGAAGCGGTGCAGCCCGCGCGCAGCCTGAGCCACAGTCCGCTGTTCCAGGTAATGCTGTCCCTGGACAACACGCCGGTAACCGATGATGTCCAGGCGTTGCCTGGACTGACGCTCTCATCCATCGCTGCCGAACATCCGGTGGCGAACTTCGATCTGTCATTGTCGTTCAAGGACGATGGCACCAACCTGCACGGCGAGTTCAAATACGCCGTCGACTTGTTCGACCATACGACGATCGAGCGTTTTGCCGGCCATTTCATCACCCTGCTGGAAGGCATGGTGGCCGACGAGACGGTGTCGCCGGCGGCGCTGCCGATGATGACGTCG
>NZ_LMJF01000010.1 GCF_001429785.1 Lysobacter sp. Root916
CCGCTCCGGCGGGTACTCCGCGTCCAGCGGCACGTAGGCGCCGCCGGCCTTGAGGATGCCCAGCAGGCCGATGATCAGCTCCGCCGAACGTTCGCAGCACAAGGCCACGCGCTCGTCCGGCCGCACGCCCTGGGCGATCAGGTAATGCGCGATGCGATTGGCGCGCGCATTCAGCTCCGCATAGGTCAGCACGCGGTGCTCGTCCACCACCGCCACCGCGTCCGGAGACTCGGCCGCCTGCTGCTCGAACAGCTCGTGGATCAGCGACTCGCGCGGATAGTCGACCGTGGTCGCGTTGAACTCGGACAGCACCCGCTCGCGCTCGGGCGGAGNCGCCTGCTGCTCGAACAGCTCGTGGATCAGCGACTCGCGCGGATAGTCGACCGTGGTCGCGTTGAACTCGGACAGCACCCGCTCGCGCTCGGGCGGAGGCAGGACATCCAAGGCACGCAGCGAACGCGTTCCATCGCTACGCAGCTCCGCGGTCAGGCTCTCTATGGTGTGGGCGAAGTATCCGGCCAGGCGCGCCGCGTCCAAGCCGTCGACGACCTGCGCGGTCAGCGCGAACCGGTCGCCGAAGTCATCCACGCTCATCGAAATCGGATAGTTGGTCGTTTCCTCGGCTGCGAGCAGGCGCATGCCTCCTGACATGGCGAAGATGTCGTCGCTGTGCCGATAGTTCAGCAACGCCGTGAACAGGGGCAAGGACGACGGCACGCTGCTGCAGCGCTGCGCGAGCGAAAGCGGGGCGTGCTCATACTCGAGCAACTCGGCGAGCCGGCGCCGCGTCTGGTCGACGGCGTCCGCTGCCGTGCCTTCCACCACCACCCGGATCGGCAGCGTATTGATGAAGATGCCCCAGGCACGGTCAGCGCCGCCCGCGCCATGCATGCGCCCAGACAGCACCGTGCCGAACACCACCTCGTTGCGACCTGTGCAGCGCGCCAGAACCTGCGCCCACGCCACATGGAACAGCACCGCCGGCGATACGCCGCGTCGGCGTGCCTCCGCGCGGATATCGCGCCCAAGCGACGCATCCAGAGGCAGCTCGACGGTCTCGGATACTGCACCGCTCTGACGCGCATCGAGCACGTTGAACGGCGCCGTGGGCTCGTCGATATGCGCCAGTTCCTGGCGGAAATAGGCCTCGTGCGCTGCCGCAGGCACGCGCAGCGCCTGCGCCACCAACTGGCGTATCGGCACCTCATCGGTCAGATCCGCACCGTTTCCACTGCGTATCGCATCGATCTCGGCAAGCGCCAGGGCCAGCGTCACGTGATCGCAGACCAGGTGATGCTGCAACATCGACAGCATCCAACCGCCCGCGCGGTCTTCGGCGACGTAGGCCGCCAGCAAGGGCGCACGGGTGAGATCCAGTCGCAAACTGCGCGGATCAGAGAGCCCGCCAAGTTCTTCCAGGGCGTCGCCTACACCCGGCAAGGTCAGTTCGTGCACGGGCACGCGCGCCTGTCGATAGACCACCTGCACCGGTGTCGACAATCCTTCCCACACCACGGCGGTACGCAGGATGTCGTGACGCGCCACCACTACGTTCAGCGCGCGCAGGAAATCATCGAGTTCCTCGCGGCGATCGAACGCCAGCAGCGCCCGCAACAGGTAGGTGTCGCCCTCGCCGTCCAGCATGTGATGAAACAGGATGCCTTGCTGGGACGGCAGCAGCGGGTAGATGTCCTGGACGTTGGCGACGCCACCGGGCACGGTTGCGACAACGCAGTCGATTTCGGCCTGCGTCAGGCTGACCAGCGGCAGCAGCTCGGGCGATATCGACCGCAGCTCCGGCGTCAACAGGCTGGGCGGCACGACCTCCGCCTCTTCCACTTCGCCACGATGCAAGGTGGCGGCGTAGGCGCTCAATACCGGCGCGGCAAATAGGTGGCGCACTTCGCCGCGCAAGCCCTTCGCGCGCAGACGCGTGGTCATCGCGACCACCAGCAGCGAATGCCCGCCGAGCTCGAAGAAGTGATCGTGGCACTTCGCCGCGCAAGCCCTTCGCGCGCAGACGCGTGGTCATCGCGACCACCAGCAGCGAATGCCCGCCGAGCTCGAAGAAGTGATCGTGGCGACCCACCTGCTCGATATTCAGCAGCGACTGCCAGACCTCGGCCAGCTCTTGCTCGATCTCGCCCTGCGGCGCCTCGTACTCGCGCCGCATCAGCGACGTTGCGTCCGGTGCCGGCAAAGCCTTGCGATCCAGCTTGCCGTTGGGCGTCAGCGGGAACGCGTCGAGCACCACGAAGGCACTGGGCACCATGTAGTCGGGGAGCTGCGCCGACAGACGCGTACGCAGCTCGGCCACCGACAGGTCCGCGCCCGTATCCGCCGTCAGGTACGCCACCAGGCGTTTGTCGCCCGGCTCGTCCTCGCGCGCCAGCACCACCGCCTCGCGCACGCCGGCACACCCCGCCAGCCGGGCCTCGATCTCGCCCAGCTCGATGCGGAAGCCGCGAATCTTCACCTGGAAATCGTTGCGGCCCAGGTACTCGATGTTGCCGTCCGGCAGCCAGCGACCGAGGTCGCCGGTCTTGTACATGCGCGCCTGCGGGGCGGCACTGAACGGATCGCGCACGAACCGCTCGGCCGTCAACGCCGGCTGGTTCAGATAGCCGCGTGCCACGCCATCGCCGCCGATGTAGAGCTCGCCCGCCACGCCCACCGGCACCGGCTCGCCCTGCGCATCCAGGATGTACACCTGGGTGTTGGCGATCGGTCGGCCAATCAGCACCGGTCCCGCATGGCTGCGGTCCATCCGCACCCAGGTCGAGTACGTCGTGGTCTCGCTGGGACCGTACAGGTTCACCACCTCTTCGGCCGACGTGCCGGCAAACAGCTGCGCCACCAGCGCCGGCTTCAAAGCTTCGCCGGCGAGGTTGATCGTGCGTACCGTATCCGGCACGCACTGAGAACGCAGCAACGCGTCGATGCCGGAGGGCACCGTGTTGATCAGCGTCATCGTGTCCTGCGCGGTCACCGCCAGCACATCCGGACGCAGGCTCACCGTGGCCCCGCACGACAGCGGCACGAACAACTCGAACACCGCCAGGTCGAAATTGGTGGAGGTGGCAAAGAGGGTGTGGCTCAGCTCGGCCGCCGTGAAACTGGCCTGCGCCCAGGCCAACAAGTTGAGCGTGTTGGCATGCTCGATCGCCACGCCCTTGGGCGTGCCGGTGGAACCGGAGGTGTAGATCACATAGGCCAGGTGACGCGAGCTCAGGCCCTGNCGTCGGCATCTTCCGCACGCCCGAGGATGTGTGGCTCAGCTCGGCCGCCGTGAAACTGGCCTGCGCCCAGGCCAACAGGTTGAGCGTGTTGGCATGCTCGATCGCCACGCCCTTGGGCGTGCCGGTGGAACCGGAGGTGTAGATCACATAGGCCAGGTGACGCGAGCTCAGGCCCTGCCGCCGTGCGTCGACGCTGTCGACCGGATGGCTCGCCAGCGTGGCCGGCGCCTGGTCCAGCCACAGCACGGGCACGTCGCCGGCGGGCAGATGCCCGTCCAGGCGCGTGGTCGAGAGGAGCAGCCGGGGCGAACTGTCCTGCAGGATGAAGGCCAGCCGTTCGGCCGGATAGGCTGGGTCCAGCGACACGTAGGCGCCGCCGGCCTTGAGGATGCC
>NZ_LMJF01000011.1:0-206 GCF_001429785.1 Lysobacter sp. Root916
GGTACGTCGAACAACAGCGCGACGGCGACCGGCACCCCGCCGGGCGGCCAGCCGCCTGTGACGAGTCCGCCGGACACGACGACGACGCCGCTGGCGCCGGATCCGAGGCTGACGATCGATAAGGTCGCCGGTGCGCCTACGGGTGCGACGGCGGGCAGCACGATCCCGTACACGTTCACGGTGACGAACACGGGCAACGTGACGCT
>NZ_LMJF01000011.1:292-415160 GCF_001429785.1 Lysobacter sp. Root916
GGCTGACGATCGATAAGGTCGCCGGTGCGCCTACGGGTGCGACGGCGGGCAGCACGATCCCGTACACGTTCACGGTGACGAACACGGGCAACGTGACGCTGACGAATGTGTCGGTGACCGACGCGCAGCTGGACGCTCCTGCGACCTGCGACGTGACGACGCTGGCGCCGACCGAGGTGGCGACGTGCACGGGCACGCACACGATCACGCAGGCCGAAGTGAACGCGGGTACGTCGAACAACAGCGCGACGGCGACCGGCACCCCGCCGGGCGGCCAGCCGCCTGTGACGAGTCCGCCGGACACGACGACGACGCCGCTGGCGCCGGATCCGAGGCCGCGGCTGCCGTCGGGCGAGACCAGCACCACGATGTGGGCACGCACACGATCACGCAGGCCGAAGTGAACGCGGGTACGTCGAACAACAGCGCGACGGCGACCGGCACCCCGCCGGGCGGCCAGCCGCCTGTGACGAGTCCGCCGGACACGACGACGACGCCGCTGGCGCCTGCGCCTTCGCTGACGATCGATAAGACCACTACAACGGCGAACTACGCCGCCGTGGGCGACACGATCAGCTACAGCTACCTGGTGACCAACAGCGGCAACGTGTCGCTGACGGGCCCGGTGACGGTGGCGGACGACAAGACGACGGTGAGCTGCCCGGCGGTGACGACGGTCGGCAACCTGGACGGCGAACTGGATCCGAGCGAGTCGGTGACCTGTACGGCGACGTACACGGTGACCCTGGCCGATCTGAACAGCGGCAGCGTGACCAACATCGCCAGCGCGACGGCGGACGGCACGACGTCGCCGACCGATCAGGTGACGGTGAACGCGACGCAGACGCCTGCGCTGACCTCGACCAAGGCCATGACGGCCAATGCCGACGAAGACGGCAGCGGCACGGTGACGGTAGGCGACACGCTGACCTCTGGCCGACGTGGTGGTGACGGATAGCAAGATCACGCCGAACACCATCACCTGCGCCAGCGTGGCGCCGGCTGGCACCTGCGTGCTGACCGGTACCTATCGCGTGACCCAGACCGATGCCGATGCCGGCAACGTGGTCAATGCGGCCGTGATCACCACGACCACCCCGGGCGTGTGCCCGGCCGGCTCGACCGCGGCGGAGTGCAACCCGACCGTGACGGTGCCGGTGACCCAGACGCCTGCGCTGACCTCGGTGAAGGCCATGACGGCCAACGCCGACGAAGACGGCAGCGGCACGGTGACGGTRGGCGAYACGCTGACCTAYRSCGTGACGATGACCAACACGGGCAACGTGAGCCTGGCCGACGTGGTGGTGACGGATAGCAAGATCACGCCGAACACCATCACCTGCGCCAGCGTGGCGCCGGCTGGCACCTGCGTGCTGACCGGTACCTANCGTGACGATGACCAACACGGGCAACGTGAGCCTGGCCGACGTGGTGGTGACGGATAGCAAGATCACGCCGAACACCATCACCTGCGCCAGCGTGGCGCCGGCTGGCACCTGCGTGCTGACCGGTACCTACCGCGTGACCCAGACCGATGCCGATGCCGGCAACGTGGTCAACGCCGCGGTGGTCACCACGACCACCCCGGGTGTGTGCCCGGTCGGCTCGACCGCGGCGGAGTGCAACCCGACCGTGACCGTGCCGGTGATCCAGACGGCGCAGCTGACCTCGACCAAGGCCATGACGRCCAACGCCGACGAAGACGGCAGCGGCACGGTGACGGTGGGCGACACGCTGACCTACRCCGTGACGAYGACCAACACGGGCAACGTGACCCTGGCCGATGTGGTGGTGACCGATAACAAGATCACCCCGGCTTCGATCACCTGCGCCAGCGTCGTGCCGGGCAACACCTGCGTGCTGATCGGTACGTATCGGGTCACCTTGGCCGATGCCAATGCCGGCAACGTGGTCAACGCCGCCGTGGTCACCACCAGCACGCCGGGCACCTGCCCGCCGGGCTCGACCGCGCCGGAGTGCAACCCGACCGTGACCGTGCCGGTGGTGCAGACGCCTGCGCTGAACTCGGTCAAGGCCATGACCGGCAACGCCGACGAGGACCGCAACGGTGCGGTGAGCGCGGGCGACACCCTGACCTACACCGTGACGACGACCAATACGGGCAACGTGACCCTGACCGATGTGGTGGTGACGGACAGCAAGATCGTGCCGAACACCATCACCTGCGCCAGCGTGGCGCCGGCCGGCACCTGCGTGCTGACCGGTACCTACCGCGTGACCCAGGCCGACGTCGACGCGGGTAGCGTGTTCAACGCCGCCGTGGTCACCACCAGCACGCCGGGCGCCTGCCCGGTGGGTTCGACCGCGCCGGAGTGCAACCCGACGTTCACGGTCGTGATCCAGGGCCGTCCGGCCATCGCCGCGACCAAGACCGCGACGCTGACCACCGACCTGGGTACGGTCGGGACGGGCAATGCCGGCGACGTGATCACCTACGCGGTGACGGTCACCAATACCGGCAATGTCACCCTGACCAACCTGACCGCGCTGGACACCTACGAGAACGGCACGCCGACCACGCTGACGTGTGCGCCGACCACGCTGACGCCGGGGGCCATGGCCACCTGCAACAGCTACACGCACACCATCACCGAGGCCGAAGCCAACGCGGGCGGCACCCTGGACAACGTCGTGGTCGCCACCGGCACCCACGCTTCGACCAGCCAGACCGCCACGGTTACCGCCACCAGCACCGCGGTCGTGACCGTGGAGCCGCTGGCGACCACCCTGCGCGTGAGCAAGCAGGCCAATCCGCGCGACGTGAAGATCGGCGACCTGGTCCGCTACACGGTGACGATCGAGAACACCGGTCGGGTCGACGCAACCGATGTCACGGTGATCGATACGCCGCCGGCCGGCTTCAGCTACGTCGCCAACAGCCTGCAGGTCGCCGACACCGACGGTGCCGGTCGCCTGGTGGGTACCTTCCCGGTGCGGGTCGATCAGGTCGACATCGTCGCGGGCGGGCGCGCCACCCTGGTGTACCTGCTGAAGGTCGGCGCCGGCGTGCGGCCGGGCATGCACGTCAACAGCGTGTTCGCCGAGGACAACGGCGTGCGCTCGAACGTGGCCACCGCGCAGGTGCAACTGGTCGCCGATCCGCTGCTGGATGAGTCTCTGATCATCGGCACCGTGTTCGACGACCGCGACCAGGACGGCTGGCAGGATCCGGCCGGGCTCAGCGGCATCCGCATCCAGGGCGGTTTCGCCCCGGGCGCCTACGTCGCCAACTCGACCACGGTCGATCGCGGTACCGGCCCTGCGCCGGAAGCCGACGCGAGCTCACCGCTGCTGCATGGCATCGAGCTGGGCACGATCTCCGCCCGTCAGTCCGACGCCGATCCGATCGCCGCGCACCGCGTGGTGATCAGCCAGACGCTCAACGCGCTGGACTTCGACGACGGCTTCGCGCTGACCACCGCCGAGGGCTTGACGGTGCGCATGGACAAGGCAGGCAACAGCCGCGTCGAGCGCAGCGGCGACGCCGCCAAGGGTCTGACCGGTGCCGATCCCAAGGTCGAGCGCCGCGTGGCCCAGGTCGAGGGCGGCTATCGGGTCGACTACATCGTCAGCAATGCCGGTGTCGACGAACGCGGCATCCCGGGCGTGCGAGTCGCGTCGGTGGAAGGCCTGCTGATCGAAACCGATCAGTTCGGTCGCTACCACCTCGAGGGCGTGGCCGGCGGGCCGTGGGAGCGCGGGCGCAACTTCATCCTCAAGGTCGATCCGGCCACCCTGCCTCCGGGCAGCGTGTTCACCACCGACAACCCGGTGGTGCGCCGTGTGACTCCGGGCCTGCCGGTGCGCTTCGACTTCGGCGTGCGCCTGCCCCCGGGCGAGATCCCGGGCGCCAAGGAGCAGGTCGAGATGCGGATAGGGGAGGTCTTCTTCGCCCCGGGCAGTGCGGCGGTTACGCCGCAGTACCTGCCCGCGGTGGAGAAGATGGCCGAGAAGGTGCGCGAGTACGGCAGCGGCGAAGTCGTGATCGTCGCCCAGGGCGAGTACGAGACCCTGGCGATGGATCGTGCGCTGGCGGTGCGCAAGGCGCTGGAAGACATGTTGACGCCCGAGCAGTTCAAGGCGCTGACGATCAGCGTGCGCACCGAGGCCGAGCGGCCGGAGTCGATCGTGGTCGGCTTCGCCGAGTGGCCGCTGTTGGGCGAGGTCCTGTTCGACACCGACCGCAGCACGATCAAGCCGCAGTACCTGCCGCTGATCGACAAGATGGCTGTCGCGATCGAGCAGATGCGCTCGACCCGGATCGTCATCACCGGTCACACCGACAAGCGCGCTTCGGACGACTACAACGTCGCCCTCGGCATGCGCCGCGCCAAGGCGGTCTACGACGCTATCGCAGCCAAGATCAGTCCGGAGCTGCGGCGCACGTTCCGCGTCGATCTCAGCAACGATCCGGCCGCCCCTGCCGGCGATACCGAGAAGTGAAGGGGGATGCCATGAAGATGAAACTGCTCGATTACACCCTCATCGGCATCCTCGCCGGCCTGGCGTCGGTCGCTTCCGCACAGGAAGCGAAGGCGCCGGAACCGGCGAAGGCGGCCAGTCTGGATTGCGGCGACCAAGGTTGCCGCAGCGAAGACGGCATGCTGTTCGAGCTGCGCACGCGCGGCGAGCGGCAGCCGGTCACCCAGGGCACCACCGACGGTTCCAGCTCGCAGACCCTGCAGCCGGACCGTCGCGTGTCGGTGGAGGTGGAGGACTCGCGCTCGACCTGGAAGGACGCCTTGGCGCCCGGCCAGGCGGTCGCGATCGGCAAGTGGTCCCTGCAGCTGCCCGGCGGCGGCGTGGTCTGGGCGACCGAGGATCCCAATCTCGGCCAGCCGCAGTTCAACGTCTCCGCGCCCTCGCTGCTGGCCTACGACGGCACCCGCGTGGTCAAGCCGGTGCGCTTCTACGCCTACAGCAATTACGCGGCCTTCATCCAGCGCGCGCAGGTGCTGATCTACCGCGCCAGCGACAGCGACCTGGTGACGCCGCTGGCCACCGTCGAACTGCCGACCGCTTCGGTCAGTGAGGCGACCTGGGACGGCGCCTTGCCGTCCGGGCTGGAACTGCGCACCGGCGACGAACTGATCTACATCGTGCGCGCGCATGGCGCCGATGGCAGCTACGACGAGACCTATCCGCGCCGCTTCCAGCTGGTGCGCCCGGAAGAAGCCGAGCGCGGCCTGCAACTGTTGCGCGATTCGGTCGAGAAGAAACTGGGCAGCAGCTTCGATGCCGAGGAAGCCGAACAGCGCAGTCTGCTGGACGGCGTGTTCGGCGAGAACAGCCTGCGCCAGCAGAACATCGCGGTGTACGGCTCGCGCATCCGCATCCAGGGCCGCAACATCCCCACCGGCTACACGCTCAAGATCAACGGCCAGAGCCATCCGATCGATCTCGAGCGCAAGATGGTGGCCGAGTACCTGGTGCCGGTCGGCAAGCATCGCTTCGACGTCGAAGTCGGCGGCGGTGCGGGCAAGGCCTCGCACCAGGAACTGGATATCGACGTCACCGGCCGCTACATGTTCGCGGTCGCGCTGGCGGACCTGACCGCGTCCAAGACCAGCGTGTCCGGCTCGATCGAGCCGCTGGCCGCCGACGATCGCTTCGACGACGGCTTCCTGCTCGAGGGCCGCCTCGCGTTCTATCTGAAGGGCAAGATCAAGGGCAAGTATCTGGTGACCGCGCAGGCGGACACCCAGGAACGCGAAGTCAGCGAGCTGTTCAACGGCTTCTGGGACGCCGATCCGCAGGACGTGTTCCGCCGCCTGGATCCGGACCTGTACTACCCGGTCTACGGCGACGATTCGACCACCTATCGCGACGTCGACACGCAGGGCCGGCTCTATCTGCGCGTGGACTGGGACAAGAACCAGGCGCTGTGGGGTAACTTCAACACCGGCATCACCGGCACCGAGTACGGCCAGTACAGCCGTTCGCTGTACGGCGGTGCCGTGTCCTGGCGCAGCCGCCGCACCACCGAGGTCGGCGAACCCGGCACCGAGTTGCGTGCGTTCGGCTCGCAGGCGCAGTCCGCGCCCGGGCACAGCGAGTTCGTCGGCACCGGCGGCAGCCTGTATTACCTCAAGCACACCGACGTGCTGCCGGGCTCGGACAAGGTCGTGCTGGAAATTCGCGACCTCACCACCGGCCGGGTCGAGAACCGGGTCGAGCTGGTGCGCGGCGCCGATTACGAGATCGACGAGCTGCAGGGCCGACTGCTGCTCTCGCGTCCGCTGGCCCAGGTCACGCGCGAGAACGTGCGCACCCTGACCCGCGACACGCCGCTGGACGGCTATGCGCAGATGCTGCTGGTCGACTACGAATTCGTGCCCAGCGGTTTCGATGCCGACGAGCTCACCCTCGGCTTCCGCGGCAAGCACTGGTTCGGCGAGCACGTCGCCGTCGGCGCGACCTATGTCGACGAGAACCGCGCCGGCGAAGATTATTCGCTGCGCGGCGCCGATCTGACCCTGCAAGCCGGTCGCGGCACCTACCTCAAGCTCGAGCAGAGCCGCACCGAAGCCAACAGCGCACCGATCTTCCGTTCCGACAACGGCGGCCTGAGCTTCACCGAGATCACCTCCGGCCTGGGCGCGCATTCGGGCGAGGCCAAGTCGGTCGAGGCGCGGGTCAACTTCAAGGAACTGGGCTGGAGCCAGGACGACTGGACGGTCGGCGCCTGGTGGCGTCGGGTCAGCGACGGCTATTCGATCTCGCGCCTGAGCACGGGCGAGGACATCGAGGAACGCGGCGCCGAGTTCCAGGGCCAGCTCGGTCCGGCGGTGCGTCTGTTCGGCCGCTACTCGATCGCCGAGCGCGGGCCGGAGTCGCTGACCCAGGCCCAGCTCACCGGCGAGTGGCGGCTCAACGACGATGCCACCCTCAGCGCCGAGCTGCGCCGCGTCGACGAGCAGCGCCTGAGCGGCGACGCCGTGGGCACGCTCGCCGCGCTGCAGTACAAGCAACGCATCGGCACCCAGCTGGAGCTGTTCGGCACCGCCCAGCTCACCCTGGACGACGACGGCGGCAAGTACGCCGACAACAACGCCTACTCGCTGGGCGCGAAGTACCTGTTCGGCGACCTGTCCAGCATCGGCGCGGAGCTGACCACCGGCGACCGCGGCGACGCGGCCAAGATCGACGCCGAGTACCGCATCAATCCGGAGCACACGGTCTACGGCAGCTACACCTATTCGACCGACCGCAGCGACTACGACCCCTTGTTCGGCGACCGCGTCAACGGCGGCTGGACCCTGGGCCAGCGCTGGCGCCTGTCGAACCAGGTCAACATGTTCAACGAAAGCCAGTTCCTGAAGCAGCCCGACGAGTCCGGCCTGGCCCACACCTTCGGCATGGATTTCTATCCCGGCGAGGGCTGGAACCTGGGCTTCACCCTGCAGAACGCGACCCTGGACCGCGAGCTCAACCTGGGCCAGGTCGACCGCCGCGCGATCAGCCTGAACGGCGGGCGCAGCTCGGTCGACACCCAGTGGCAGAGCAAGCTGGAATGGCGCCGCGATACCGGGGCCGAACGCCGCGAGCAGTGGGTGACCACCAACCGCTACCTGCACAAGTTCAACGAGAGCTTCCGCGTCGCCGGCCGTTTCAATTATTCGGAGACCAAGGATCAGCTGAACGCCGAGGCCGGGGCCAAGTTCGTCGAGGGCAATGCCGGCTTCGCCTGGCGCCCCTACGACAGCACGCGCTGGGCGCTGCTGGGCAAGTACACCTACCTCTACGACGTGTCCTCGCTGCCGCAGGTGGGCCCCAATGTGGCCAGCTACGACCAGCGCAGCCAGGTGCTGGCGCTGGAAGGCGTCTACAACCCGGACCATCACTGGGAGTTCGCCGGCAAGCTGGCGCGCCGTGAGGGCAGCGTGCGTTACGGACGTCTGCAAGGCGAGTGGGCCGATTCCTCGGCGACCTTCGGAGCCGTTCAGGTTCGTTACGAACTCGATGAGGTCTGGCACGGCCTGGCCGAGTACCGCTGGTTGGGCGTGAAGGACGGCGGCGACCGCCAGGGCGTCCTGCTGGGCGTGGACCGCGACGTGGGCCGGAACTTCCGCGTCGGCGTCGGCTACAACTTCACCGAGTTCAGCGACGACCTGACCGACTTCGATTACGACCACAAAGGCTGGTTTCTTAACCTAGTGGGGAGTTATTGACGATATTGCGTTGTATTCGGCGCTAGCTCACCGAATGCGAATGCAGCGATACCGCGACCCGACCGCCCCCTAGCGGCCGGGTTTTCGGAAGGGCAACACGGCCAGGACCGGCCGTGGCGCCCGGTGGATGCGGCCGGTACGGCGCGAACCATGGGATGGCTACACAGCGGCTACAAGCAACACCGACAGGAACGTCAAACAACAACAAGGATCGCTGCAAGTGATTCGACGCGCGACAACTACAAAGCGAAAGCGCGTCGTTTGCTCCATTCGTAATCAACTTTCCATTCGAGGTGCGATATGAAGGAAACCAGACGTAGGATGACGCTGAATCTCGCCGGGACCGAGATGCAGTTCCTGGAGGATCTGTGCGTGCGCAAGGGCGTCAGCAAGACGGCCGCGATCCGCCAGGCCTTGCGCCTGTACCAAGTAGTCGAAGACCGAGTCGATTCGGGCAAGAAGCTCTATTTCGTCGACGGCGCCACCAAGGAGCGATCCGAGCTGATGCTGCTCTAGTGTGCTTATGAGTGCGCTTCGCGAGGCGTGCGACAGGGATACTCGTCGGTTCCCGTCGCACGTCGATCCACGGCCGCGGAGCCAGCCCATCGATCGACGAGCGCGTACCGATAGGGATACGCGGCGGCGGACGTCGCTCACGGCGGCCGCTCGCGGAGCAAGCAGACCAGGCCCGATCGCGGGCCCGGTCGCGGAAGCGTTGGACCGGCCGCTACGGCCGGGTTTTACAGCCGGCCGGCGACGGCGTCGGGCTGGCGGACGCAGCGGGTTCTACGACAACCCCCTGTGCCGCAACCGCTGCGTGCGCGTCGTCGGGGCCGCCGCGGGCCACGGTGCCGTATCCTGCGCATCCCGCTAGCGCGCATCCGGCCGTGATCGCCGCCTCGCCGTGATCCAAGTCCTGCTGTGATCCAAATCCTGGTCTACCTGCGCTATCTGGCCGTGGCCGGTCAATGTCTGGCGATCGCGTTCGTGGTTCAGCGCCTGGGCCTGGCCCTGCCGGTGGCGCCGCTGCTAGGCATATCGTTGGGCTTGCTGGCGTTCAATCTGGCCAGCCATCTATGGCTGAGGCGGCATGGCGAAGGTGGCGCGCGCGCGCTCGCGCTGCAACTGCTGGTCGATACCCTGGCGCTGACCGCCTTGCTGTACTGGTCCGGCGGCCCGGCCAACCCTTTCGTGTCGCTGTACCTGGTGCCGGTGGCGTTGGCCGCGATCGCGCTGGAGATCGGGCCGATGATCGGCTTGACCGTGCTGACCGCCGCGCTCTACACCTGGCTGCTCGGCCACCATCAGCCGCTGCCGCACGCGCATGGCGAGGACGGGTTCGGCCTGCACGTGACCGGCATGTGGGTGAACTTCCTGCTCAGCGCCGCGATCATGGCGGTGGTGCTGGGACGCTTCATGGCGATCGTGCGCGATCAGCGTCGGCGCCTGGCGGCCGCGCGCGAACGCGCGATGCGAGACGAGTCGCTACTGGCCTTGGGCTCGCTGGCCGCGGGCACCGCGCACGAACTCAATACCCCGCTGACCACGATGGGCCTGCTGTTGGACGACTGGTCGCGGCATCCGCAGGCGCCCAGCACCGAGGACCTGGCCAGCATGCGCGACCAGCTCACTCACTGTCGCGAGCACGTGCGCGCCTTGGCCGCGCTGGCGCGACGCGGCGCCCTGGGCGAGGCCACCATCGAGGACGCCGACGCGTTCGTGCGCGACGGCCTGGAGCGCTGGCTGCTGCTGCGCCCCGGCGTCGAGGTGACGACGGCGCTGGATGCGGGCGGGCGGTGCCTGCGCGTGGATCCGGGCCTGCCGCAGGCCTTGCTCAATCTGCTCAACAACGCCGCCGACGCCAACGAGGTTGCGGGCGCGCCGGCGCGCATCGAAGTGAGCACGCAATGCGACGGCGACTGGCTGCGCATCGCCATCGCCGATCGCGGCCACGGTCCCGAGCGCGCCACCGACGCAGTTTCGATCGACCGCCATGGACCGGGCTTGGGGCTGGGTCTGCTGATTTCCAACGCCAGCATCGAGCGCAGTCGCGGCCGGGTGCGCCGGATCGCGCGCGTGGACGGCGGTTGCATCACCGAGATCGAGCTGCCGCTGCTGGATCCGGCGGAGGAATGCGCTTGAGTCTGCCCGCGCGCTTGCTGGTCATCGACGACGATGCGGCGTTCTGCCGCATCCTGGTGCGGCATCTGCAGCGCTGCGAGGTCGATACCTGCCTCGCCCACGACGCGGGCACGGCGTTGCGAGCGGCCGAGGCCTTCAGGCCCGACGGCGTGCTGCTGGATCTGAAGCTGGGCGCCGACAACGGCCTGCTGCTGATCCAGGCCCTGCGCGAATGCTGTCCACACGCGCGCATCGTGCTCGCCACCGGCTACGCCAGCATCGCCACCGCGGTCGATGCGATGCGACGCGGCGCCTGGAACTATCTGCCCAAGCCCTTCGACATCGACGCGTTGGCGCGCGCGTTCGAGCACGCGCCCGAGCAGGCGCCGCCGCCCGCCGAGGCGCCGTCGTTGCGGCGTCAGGGTTGGGAGCATGTGCAGCGGGTGCTGGCCGAATGCGGCGGCAACGTGTCCGCGGCGGCGCGCGTGCTGGGGGTGGACCGGCGCACCTTGCAACGGCGGCTGGCGAAGCGGCCGGTGCGTGAGCGGCTTTGAGGGCGGGGCTTGGATGGGTGGGGCGGTAAGAGCAAATCCCCCCTAGCCCCCCTTTTTCAAAGGGGGGATTAGAGCGGTCGCTTTTGGGGTGTTCGAGGGCGCGCGGCTATCGCCTTAGGTTCGTTCCAACGGCGGCGAACAGCGCATCGACGTAAGACGATCAGGCCCCGATTCGAAAGCCCCGCCACGCTGCCCCACGAAACAACGCAGCGATTCCCCCCTTTGAAAAAGGGGGGATAGGGGGGATTTGCTTTGGCTGTGCCCTTCCGCCCTGCCAGCGAAAACCCTTCTGCGCTCGTCGTGCCAACTGGGACGAACAGAGCAGCAACGTAGGACGAACAGGACCCGACTCGAAGGCCCCGCCAGGCTGCCCCACGAAACAACGCAAACGATTCCCCCCTTTGAAAAAGGGGGGCTAGGGGGATTTGCTTTGGCTGTGTCCTTCCGCCCCACCAGCGAAAACCCTTCTGCGCTCGTCGTGCCAACTGCGACGAACAGAGCAGCAACGTAGGACGAACAGGACCCGAATCGAAGGCCCCGCCAGGCGGCCCTACGAAACAACGCAAACGATTCCCCCCTTTGAAAAAGGGGGCTAGGGGGGATTTGCTTTGGCTGTGTCTTTCCACCCTACCAGCGAAAAAATCTTCAAGGACCGTCGTGCGTCTTAGCCCCCAGCGCGCGCACCTGGAAACGCACCGTCGCGCTGCCCGCATGTTCGAAGCGCAGTCGCGCGCTCACCGTGTCGCCTTGCTTGAACGGACGTTTCGGGGCGATGAACATCAGGTGGTAGCCGCCCGGCTGTAGCCGCACCGTCGCGCCCGCCGCCAGCGGCAGG
Source organism: Lysobacter sp. Root916 (assembly GCF_001429785.1). Classification (GTDB taxonomy): domain Bacteria; phylum Pseudomonadota; class Gammaproteobacteria; order Xanthomonadales; family Xanthomonadaceae; genus Lysobacter. The sequence goes on from NZ_LMJF01000011.1 coordinate 11,995, forward strand.
CCGTCGCGTAGCTGGCGCATGCGCATCACGCCGCCATCGTGGCTGACCTCGTGGATCTCCACGCGCTCGGCCGCGTCGCTGCTCACCTCGAGCAGGCGGTCGTCGCGTTTGCCCGCATTGATCACGCGCATGAAACCGACCGCGACACCGGCGCCGGGCGGCGTCGCGCGCGACCAGGCGTCGGCGACGCGCAGCGCGCCCACGGGCTGGCCTTCGCCGACCCAGCCTGCGAGCAAGCCGGTGGCGAGCAGCGCCGCCAGCGCCAGACCCCAGCGCCTCACAACGCCACCTCGATCCGGTCCAGCAGGGTCAGCGTGCGCGCGGCGCCGACGCGGCCGCGTGCGATCAACAGCGCCAGCAAGGCGCCCCATAGGATCAGCCAGGCGCCGACGAAGGCGAGCAATGCGTGCATGCGATTCTCCCGAGGTAGCTGAGTGGCCCGTCATTGCGGGCGCCATTCCAGGCCGACGTAGAACGAGCGGCCGTCGCCCGGCAGGAAGTTGCGTCCGTCCTGGCCGCGCGCGTCGGCGATCACGTTGGTGCTGGCGATCCAGCGCCGGTCCTGCAGATTGCGGGCGTCGAGGAACCAGCGCCAAGCGCCGTCGATCCGGCCGCCGACGCGCAGGCCGAGCAGGGTGTAACCGGGCGCGCGATAGCTGTTGGCGTGATCGACGTAAGCGCCTTGCGGCACCCATTCCAGGTTGGGCTCGAGATAGAGACGCTCATGGGTGGACCAGTGCAATTGCGTGCGCAGCTGTTGGCGCGGAATGCCGGCCAGGCGGCGGTTGCCGTAAACCGGATCGGCGTCGAAGCGGAAGTCGTTGTAGAGGTAGTGGGTCGACAGCAGCCAGGTCGGATGCGGGCGCCAGCTCAGGCCCAGTTCCAGGCCCTGATGCAGGGTGCGGTCGGCGTTGATCGTGCCCAGCGGATTGCCGGCCTCGTCGTTCAAGGACAGCAATTCGCCGTCGACGCGGGCGCGGTACAACGCCGCGTCCAGCGACAGCGCCTCGCGCTGCAGACGCAGGCCGAGTTCGGCCGAGCTTGCGCGTTGACGATCGACCTGACTCACGCCCGGGCCGCCGGTGAGCTCGCCGAAACTGGGCGGCTCCAGGCTGCGGCTGAGGTTGGCGTAGACCTGCGCGCGCTCGTCGATCAGATAGCGCAGGCCGAGCTTGGGACTGAGGCCGTCGTAGTCGACGTCGAAACTCTCGTCGCGGCCGCCGCTGATGTAGCGATCGCGCGAACGCCGCTGCGCGTCCATGGCCTGCGCGCCCAGCGCCAGCACCCAGCGCGGATCCAGCCAGGTCTGGTTTTCGATGTACAGGCGGCCATTGCGGGCGCGCTGCTCGAAGCGGTTGCTGCGCGCACCCGCTCGTCCGCTCAGATTGAAGTAGCGATCGTCGTCGGTATCGCCCTGCGCCCAGCCCAAGCCGGCCACGAACAGGTTGCGGCGGCCCGCGAGCTCGCCTTCGGCGCGCCAGCGCAGGTCCAGGCCGTAGTCCTGCGAGCGCTGCCGCAGTACCTGGAAGATCGGATGGTCCAGCGCCTTGTCGGCGTAGTAGACCGATACGCTGAGGCTGCGGCCTTGCGACGGTGTCCAGGCCAGGCGTGCGCCGAGCCGGTCCAGGCGATAGTCGCGGCGCTGGTCCAGGGCGAGGTTGGCGGGCGCGGCCAGTCGCGGATCGCGCCGCGCTTCGGCCAGGGTCAGGTTGCCGGGCAGTTGCGAGCGCGTATCGACATGGGTCAGGTAGACGCGTGCATCCAGCTCGTCGTTGATGCGCCAGCCGGCGTTGCCGAACAGCCGGTAGTTCTCCTGCCGGGCGTGATCGCGATAACCGTCCTGATGCACGCCGCTGAGGCTGAGGTAGCCGTCGGCGCGCCCGGATACGCCGGCCACCGCGACCTGACCGCGGCGATAGCCGTCGCTGCCGGTCTCGGCGCGCAGCACGATCGGTGGCGCGTCATAGCCTGTGGGCGAGACGAAGTTGATCGCGCCGCCCAACGTCGCCGCGCCGTACTCGAGCGCGTTGGCGCCGCGATGGATCTCGATGTAGCGCGCCGACAGCGGCTCCGCCGCCTGGAAGTCGTAGCCGCCATCGGCGAGGTTGAGCGGGCTGCCGTCCTGCAGCAGTTCCAGACCGCGGCCGTGGAAGCTGCGCTGCAGGCCGGAACCGCGAATCGACAGCCGTGCCTCGTCGGCGCCGAAGCGCGGTTGCACGAACACGCCGGGCGCGTAGGACAGCGCATCGCTGAGGGTGCCGACGCGGCCTTCGCGATAACGCTCGGCATCGACCAGCGCGGTCGCGCCGGGGCGCTCGTCCAGCCGGCGTCGGGCGCGTTCGATGTCGTCCACCGTGTCCGGCCGCGCGGCCACGCCATGCACTTCGACCCGGGGCAGGGTCGGCGCATCGCCGTCCTCGGCATGCGCGGGCAGGGCGAGGCCGATCGCGAGGGCGAGCAGGGCTGGGTGGGCGACGCGAGGCATGCGGTGGCGTTCCTGAAGCGCGGAAGCCGACCATGCTAGGCAGCGCGCCTCGCGCTGCCGATGCGGCAAAACGCCGCACCCGCCGCGCTCAGCGGAAGTGGGCGCGCAGCACCGCGTCGGCTTCGAGCAGGGCGGCCGGCGCGCCGCGCGGCGGCGCCAGCAGGCGGAACGCGACCGGCGGCAGGGCCGGCAAGCGCAGCGCGCGTGGCGCCGGCACCAGGCCGTCGACGATGGCCGAGGCGTTGAGGCAGCCCACGCCCAGCCCGGCCGCGATCGCCGACTGCAGACCGGCCACGCCGCTGCAGGTGTGCGCGACGGTGTGGGCGATGCCGCGCTGTTCGAGCGCGCGCACCGCGCTGCGATGCACGGCGCAGCTGTCCGGCAGCAGCACCAGCGCCAGCGGTTCGCCCGGGCGCGGACGGAAATGCGGCGCCGCCAGCCAGGACAGCGCTTCGCGGCGCAGCGCGCGACCGCCGGCGCGGCCGGGTTTGATCTCCATCACCAGGGCCAGATCGTAGTCGCGCCGGGCATGGCCTTCGACCAGGGCCGCGCTCTGGCCCACCGTCACCTGCAGGCGCAACTGCGGGCAGGCGCGCGCGACATGGCGCAGCAGCGCGGCGACCTCGGACGGGCGAAAGTAGTCGCTGATCGCCAGGCGCACTTCGGTGGCGGGCGCGTGGTCCTGCACGTCGCGCAGGGCCAGCTCGCCTATCGCCAGCAGCTGGCGCGCATGCGCGAGCAGGCGTTCGCCGGCCGGGGTCGGGCGCACGCCGGCGCGCGAGCGCAGCAGCAGGGGCGCGCCGGCCACGGCTTCGAGTTTTTGCAACTGCTCGCTGATCGCCGATTGCGAGCGGAACACCACCGCGGCGCCGCCGGAAATGCTGCGCGCGTCGACCACGGCGACGAAGGAGCGGAGCTGTTCCAGGTCCAGGCTGCGCAATGCGGCGGCTCCCAACGAGGCGCCATCCATCGGAATATCCGATGGATGACATTAAATAATCCCGCTATTCCGATAATAGCGGCGGCGCTAGTGTGATCCCACACCCGCCACAGGAACAAGCCCATGCCGCACATCGCCCTGCTGATTTCCGGACAGCCCGACGCCGCGCTCACGCGCTCGGTCGCGGCCGCGATCGCCGACCTCACCGTCGAGGTGCTGGGCAAGCCGCGCGAGCTGATCGCGCTGACCCTGCAGTACCTCGATCCCGCGCAGTGGATCATCGACGGCCATCCGCTCAGCGACTCCGGCCGCAACGCGTTCCAGCTGGATATCAGCATCACCGACGAGACCAACACCAAGGCCGAGAAGGCGCGTTACCTGGCTCAGGTGTATGCGCGCATGGAGGAACTGATCGGCAACCTGCACCCGACTTCCTACATCCACGTGATCGACGCCCGCGCCGCCGCCTACGGCTACGGCGGCCTGACCCAGGAGCGGCGTTACCAGCTGGCCGCGCGTTAGCCGGTCTCGCCCGCGATCTGCGCCAGCAGCCAGTCGCGCAGCGCCGCGACCTCGGCGCTGGGCGGCCCGTTGTCGGCGTAGACCAGGTTGTGGCGATAGCCTTCCAGTGTGGGCCCGAACGGCTGCACCAACAGGCCGCTGGCCAGGTCGTCGGCGACCAGGGACAGACTCAGCAGGGCCACGCCCTGACCGGCGATCGCGGCCTGGATGGCGTGGCTGTCGTCGGTGAAGCGCAGGCCGGCGTCGACCGCGACGCCTTGCAGGCCCGCGCGTTCGCACCAGCCGCGCCAACTCGGCGTGCGCGCGGCGGGATGCCGCCATTCCACATGCAGCAAGGGCAGGGCGCGCAGGTCCTGCGGCGCGTGCAACCCCAGGCGTGGGCTGCACACCGGCGCGAAACGGTCCTCGATCAGCGGCAGGCAGACCAGGCCGGGGTAGGGGCCTTGGCCGTAGCGGATCGCCGCGTCGGCGACGCCGGCCAGCAGGTCGACCGGATCGTCGGACGCGTGCAGGCGCAGATCGAATTCCGGGTAGGCGGCGCGGAACGCCGCCACGCGCGGCACCAGCCACTTGGCGGTGAACGACACCGTCGCCGACAGGGTGATCGCGCGACGGGCGCGGCGCGCGGCGATCGCCGCGATCGCGGCGGCGAAGGCGTCAAAGCCTTCGCGCAGCACCGGGTACAGGCGCAGGGCATCGGCGGTCAGCGCGACCTGGCGGGTGCGGCGTTCGAACAGGCGCACGCCCAGGTATTCCTCGAGCAGGCGGATCTGATGGCTGATCGCGGTCGGGGTGACCGCGAGCTCGTCGGCGGCACGCTTGAAGCTGGCCAGGCGCGCGGCGGCCTCGAATGCGCGCAGGGCGCCGAGCGGGGGCAGGCGACGAGGGTTCATGGATGCGAAAAATTCATCTGATGCCTGAGGAATCGGAGTTTGTCGTCCGCCAATAGTGCGCGTCAAATGGGCGCCTAAGCCGGGAATCGCGATGCTTATCGATGAGGATCGCTCATGCATTCCGGCGCCACTCCGAGACTGCCGCCATGACCCGATTGCTCCACCTCGATGCCAGTGCCCGTCCCCACGGTTCCGACACCCACGCCCACGGTTCGCACACGCGCCGCCTCAGCGCGCGCTTCGTGCGGCGCTGGCAGGCGCTGCGGCCGCAGGATCCGGTGGACTACCGCGATGTCGGCCAGTCGCCGCCGGCGCCGGTCAGCGGGGCCTGGATCCATGCCGCGTTCACCCCAGCCGCCCAGCGCGAGCCGTGGATGCGCGAGACCCTGGCCGAGAGCGACGCCCTGGTCGACGAGCTGATCGCCGCCGACGTGATCGCGGTCGGCCTGCCCATGTACAACTTCAACGTCCCGGCCCAGTTCAAGGCCTACATCGACAACGTGGTGCGGGTCGGCCGCACCTTCGGCTTCGACCGCAGCCGCGGCGCCGAGCCCTACTGGCCGCTGTTGGCCGAAGCCGGCAAGACCCTGGTGCTGCTGGGCTCGCGCGGCGACTACGGCTACGACGGCGAACGCCTGGGCCATCTCAACCACGGCGAAGCCAGCGTGCGCACCGCGTTCGGCTATCTGGGCATCGTCGACGCGCACGGCGTGGCGATCGAGTACGACGAGTTCGCCGACGCGCGTCTGGCCGCATCGATCGCCGACGCGGAAGCGCGCGTGGATGCGCTGGTCGAGGACTTGGTGGCGGCCCGCAGCCTGCGCGACGCGGCCTGAGCCGGGCCCGCGCGCAGGGCGCTTTGATTTTCCGCGCGCGCCACCTAATGTGGGCGGCCCACGCCGCCGCCCGCGGCCGATCGAACTCGCGCGACCTTGAGAACCGTTTCCGCCACCCGCTATGTCACGCCCTTGCGCGAAGGCGGTTCGCTGCCGGCCGTGGTCGAGGGCGACGACGACGGCCTGTACGTGCTCAAGTTCCGCGGCGCCGGCCAGGGCCGCAAGGCCTTGATCGCCGAGTTGATCGGCGGCGAGCTCGCGCGCGCGCTCGGTCTGCCGATGCCGGAGATCGTGCTGGCCGAGCTCGACCCAGAACTGGCGCGCACCGAGCCCGATCCCGAGATCCAGCACCTGATCCGCGAAAGCGCCGGCCTCAACCTAGCGCTCGACTACCTGCCCGGCGCGGTCAATTACGACCCGCTGGTGGACCAGCCCGATGCGGCGTTGGCCTCGCGCGTGGTCTGGTTCGACGCCTACCTGAGCAATGTCGACCGCACCGCCCGCAACACCAATCTACTGATCTGGCATCGCCGCCTGCATCTGATCGACCACGGCGCCGCGCTGTATTTCCACCATGACTGGGACAGCGCGCAACGCGCCAGCGCGGGTACGTTCGCGCAGGTGCAGGACCACGTGCTGCTGCCGCTGGCGCGCGAGTTGCGTGCCGCCGACGCCGAGCTCGCGCCGCAGCTCACGCCGACGCTGATCGAGCGCGTCGTCGGCCTGCTGCCCGATGCCTGGTTGGGCGACGAACCCGGCTTCGCCGATGCCGACGCCCTGCGTCGCGGCTATGCCGACTATCTCCAGCGCCGGGTCGCCGAGCGCGCCGGTTTCGTCGAGGAGGCCGTGCGTGCCCAATCGCGCTACCTATGACTACGCCGTGGTGCGGGTGGTGCCGCGCGTGGAGCGCGGCGAGTTCGTCAATGCCGGCGTGCTGGTGTCGTGCCCGGGCGCCGGCCTGCTCCAGGCCGGGATCGAGCTGGACGAAGCGCGCGTGCTGGCGCTGGACCCGAACCTGGATCTGGAATCGCTGCGCGCGCACCTGGCCGCGATCGAACGCATTTGCCGCGGCGGTCCGGGCTCCGGGCCGATCGGCGAACTGCCGGCGCGCGCGCGCTTCCACTGGCTGACCGCGCGGCGCAGTTCCATCATCCAGATGTCGCCTGTGCACACCGGGCGTTGCCTGCAGCCCGAGGGCATCCTCGATCATCTGCTCGCGCGCATGGTGCGTCCGATCGCGCCGCAGGCGCGCTGACGCGCGTCGCGTCGCTCAGGCGCGGGTCGCGTCGCCTTGGCCGCCCAGCACCAGGGTAGTGCGGGTGCCGCGACCGACGTCGGACTCGAAGCTCAGGGTCCAGCCCAGGTGTTCGCACAGGCGCGAGATCAGGTCCAGGCCGATGCCGCCGCCGTCGCGGTCGCCGCCGCCGCGCGCGATGCGCGCATAGATCGCGCTGATTTCTTCCGGGCTCATGCCGTGGCCGGGGTCGTCGATGATCACCGTGGCCGGCGCCTGCAGCCGGATCAGGATTTCGCCGCGGTCGCTGTGTTCGATCGCGTTGCGCAGCAGGTTGCCGATCGCGGCCTGCACGATGGGCAGCGGCGCGACGATCTCGCAGGCCGGCAACGGTGCCAGGGTCAGGCGCAGGTGCTTGTCGCGGGTGAGCTGGCGATGGTCGTCGACGATCTCCGGCAGCAACTGGTCCAGGGCGACGCGGTCGCTGGCGCGGGCCAGGCGCGCGGGATCCTTGGCCAGGGCCAGCAGCAGCGAGATCAGCCGCTCCACGTCCTGCGAGGTGCGGCGGATGCGGCCTAGCTGATGGCGTACGGGCGCGGGCAGGTCGGGCTGATCCAGGGCCAGCTCGGTGGCGCCCACGATCACCGCGATCGGGGTGCGCAGCTCGTGGCTGGCGCTGTCGATGAAGGCGCGTTCGCGCTCGACGAAGCGTTCGTTGCGCTGCAGGTAGTCGTTGAGCGAGTCGGCGATCACCACCAGCTCGGCGCTGGCCGCGTGCGGCACGTCGATGCGTTGGCCGGACTGATCGGGGCGCAGGCGCGCGATGCGCTCGGCCAAGGTGCTCAAGGGCTGCATCAGCCGATCCACGCCCAGCGCGATCAGCAGCGACAGCATCACCAAGGTCGTGATCGCCGCGCCGGCGATGGTCAGCGTCATGTCGAACTCGCGCGCCTCCAGGTCGCTGATGTCCAGCGACAGCACGACCCGGCGGCCGTCGATATCGCGCACCAGCGCAACGTGCTCTACGCCGCCGACCAGCACCTCGTCGTGCACCCCGGGAGGCAGCCCGCGCAATTCGACCGGCACCCGCGCGGATTCGCGGCTGTCGTAGAGCTTGATGCTGGCGGTGTCGGTCCAGTGGTAGTTCGGGTCGACGCGGCTGCGTTCGCCGAAATGGTCGAGCTCGGATTCCAGCAGGGTCTGCCAGACCAGGCGCTCGACATGCTCGTTGACGATGATGCCCTGCGCGACCACCGCCACCGTCAGCAGCGCGGTGAAGGCGAGCAGGCCCAGCAGGATGCGCCGGCGCAGGCTGCTTCGCTTATCCGCCATGGGCGCCCTCGATCATGTCCGCGGCGGCGACTTCGGCCAGGCGGTAGCCGACCCGCGGCAGGGTCTGGATCAGCTTGTTCGGGTAGGGCCCGTCGACGCTGCGACGCAGTTCGTAGATATGCGAGCGCAGCATGTCGCCGTCGGGCGGGCTATCGCCCCACAGCGCATGCTCCAGGCGTTCGCGCGTGACCGCGGCCGGGCTGGATTGCATCAGCACTTCCAGCAGCTTGCGGCAGGCCGGGTACAGGTGCAGGGCGCGGCCGCCGCGGCTGACCTCCAGCGTGGTCAGGTCGTAACGCAGGTCGGCGATCTGCAGCACGCGGCTGCGCCCGCGTCCGCTGGCGCGCGCGATCAGCGCCTCCAGGCGCACTTCCAGCTCCGGCAGCGCGAACGGCTTGGTCAGGTAGTCGTCGGCGCCGGCGCGGAAGCCGGCGATCTTGTCGGGCAGTTCGTCGCGTGCGGTCAGCATCAGCACCGGCACTTCGTTGCCGGCGTCGCGCAAGGCGCGCAGCACGCCGTGGCCGTCCAGGCGCGGCAGCATCCAGTCCAGCACGATCGCGTCGTAGCGCTGGGTCACGGCCAGATGCAGGCCGGTGGCGCCGTCGGGCGCGGCGTCCAGGGTGTAGCCGCGCGCCTCGAAGTACTCGAACAGGTTCGCCACCAGGCTCCGGTTGTCTTCCACCACCAACACACGCATACGTCCGGATTCTCCCTGCCCGCCAGTCGCCAGGCGCGCCCGACTGACCAGTATTCGCGCCGCCACGTCGGAACGACGTAGGAACGGCGGAAACGATACTCCTACGCCCGCGCGCCCGGCGCGGCGCCCGCGGTCAGCCGGCGTTTAGCTGCGGGCCGCCGCGGAGTCGGTTTTTAACGAAGCCCGAATTCGGCTCCTACCGCTCTCCGACACGCGCGTTCCGATCATCGCCGCAGCTTCCACTTCGTGCCGGCTCGGACCGGCCGCACTCGATGAAATCTCCCGCGGCACCCAAGCACAGCATGCACAGCGGCCCGTCCTGGCCGGCCCACCATCCCGGCCTGGACCGCATCGCGGGCGCCGCCGCGCGCGACGAGTCCTTCTATTTCAGCCATTTCTGGCTGCCCCTGCTGGCCTTCGCGATCCTTGCCGTCGGCCTGATGCTGCTGCACGGCGACGTCTGGCTGGCGGACCGCCTGTACGCCTGGCAGGGCCATCGCTGGGCGCTGAAGAACGCGTTCGCCACCCAGACCCTGATCCATATCGGCGGTCGCGACCTCAGCACCGCGGCCTGGCTGGCGGTCGTCGTGGCCTGGCTGGTGGCGCGCTTGCGCAGCGATCTGGCACCGCTGCGCAAGCCGCTGGCGTATCTGGTGCTGTCGACTCTGTTGGCGACGGCGGTGGTGGCCTGGATCAAGTCCTGGACGAACATGGACTGCCCCTGGGACCTGCTGCGCTACGGTGGCGACCGGCCCTACATCGGCCTGCTCGGGCTGCGCCCGATCGGCCTGTCGCGCGGGGTCTGCTTTCCGGCCGGCCATGCCAGCGGCGGCTACGCCTGGATGGCGCTGTACTTCTTCTTCCTGGCGGTGCGTCCGCGGCTGCGTTGGCTGGGCCTGGCGATCGGCGTGGGCACGGGCTTGCTGTTCGGCGTTTCCCAGCAGCTGCGCGGCGCGCACTTCCTTTCGCACGATCTGTGGACGGTGACGATCTGCTGGATGAGCGCGCTGGGCATGTACCGCTTGTTCTGGGGACGGGCCGGAGCGCGCGAGCGCGCCGACGTCGCGGCCTTCGATTACGCCGGGGACATCGCCGCCGGCTCGCCCGCCACCCGCCGGCAGGACCTCGCATGAGCGCGATCGCGCGGCCGCAGGTCGCCCAGCCCGATCGCACCAGCGCGCTGCTGACCTATCGCCCGCAGCTGAGCCTGGAAACGCTGGCGCTGATCGCCAGCCTGTTCTTCACCGTGTTCTGCAACGGCTCTTTCTTCACCGCCGTGGCCCAGACCGGCGTGTTGCATGGGCCCGGCGGCTGGCTGACCGCCTTGAGTCTGTTCGCGATGGTCGCGGCGCTGAACATGCTGCTGCTGTGCCTGGTGCTGTACCGGCCGATCGCCAAGCCGGTGCTGATCGTGCTGCTGCTGACCACCGCGATGGCGGTGCGCTACATGAGCCAGTACACGGTGTACCTGGACACCGACATGATCCGCAACATCCTGCACACCGACACCAAGGAGTCGAGCGAGCTGATCTCCTGGCGGTTGCTGCCGTCGCTGCTCCTGTACGGCGTGCTGCCGTCCCTGATGGTCTGGCACGTGCGCCTGAAGCCGCGCTCGTTCAAGCGCGCGGCGCTGATCCGCGTCGCCTGCGTGGTCGGCGCGCTCGCGATCGCCTGCGGCGCGGCGCTGCTGTCGTTCCAGAACCTGTCGTCGTTGATGCGCAACCACCGCGAGGTGCGGCACCTGATCACGCCGGGCAATTATGTGATGTCGCTGGCGCGGGTCGCGTTCGAGGACCGCAGCGGCGGCAACCGCGCGCGCGAACCGGTCGGCCAGGACGCCAAGCTCGTGGGCCGGCCCGCCGGCGCGAAGCCGCGTCTGCTGGTGATCGTGGTCGGCGAGACCGTGCGCGCGCAGAACTGGGGCTTGAACGGTTACGCGCGCCAGACCACGCCCGAACTGGCCAAGATCGGCCCGATCAATTTCCCCGACGTCACCGCCTGCGGGTCGGCCACCGAGGTCTCGGTGCCGTGCATGTTCTCGCCCTGGGGGCGCGGCCATTACGACAAGGACCGGATCAAGCATTCGCAGTCCCTGCTGCACGTGCTCGAATACGCCGGCCTGAAGACCCTGTGGCGCGACAACCAGACCGGTTGCAAGGGCGTCTGCGACGGTCTGGCCTTCGAGTCCTTCGAACACGGTACGCAAACGCCGTACTGCAATGCCGAAGGCTGCATGGACGAAGTCATGCTGCAGGGCCTGGACGCCGAGTTGGCCAAGCGACCGGGCGATGCGGTGGTGGTGCTGCATCAGTTGGGCAACCACGGCCCGGCCTACTACAAGCGCTATCCGCAGCGGCTGAAGAAATTCACGCCGGTGTGCGAGACCTCGGACCTGGGTCAGTGCAGCCTGGCCGAGATCGTCAACGCCTACGACAACGCGGTGCTGGGCACCGACGATTTCCTGGCCCGCACCATCCGCCAACTGTCCGAGATGAGCGGGCGCGACACCGCGATGATCTATGTGTCCGATCACGGCGAATCGCTGGGCGAGAACGGCCTGTTCCTGCATGGCGTGCCTTACGCGATCGCGCCGAAGACCCAGCTGCACGTGCCGATGGTGATGTGGCTGTCGCCGGGCTTCGCCGCCAGCCGCGGCATCGACACTGCCTGCCTGCGTCGCGAGGCCGGGCAACCGGCCAGCCACGACAACCTGTTCCATTCAGTGCTGGGCCTGATGCAGGTGCGCAGCTCGGTATACGACCACAAGCTGGATCTGTTCGGGCGTTGCGGGCGACCCGCCTGAGCCGCTGCGCGTTCGTCGCGACGGGCGCAGAATCGGGACGGGACCGCTCGCCGCGAGGCCGCGCATGAACACCTTACCGACCTGGTTCTTGTGGGCCTTGGGCTCGGCGGCATTCGCCGCGCTGACCGCGATCTTCGCCAAGCTCGGTTTGCGCGGCGTGGACTCGGACTACGCCACCCTCATCCGCACCTGGGTGATCGTGCTGGCGCTGACGATGTTCGTCGTCTATGCCGGCAAGTGGAGCGATCCCAGCCAGCTGTCGGCCAAGACCTGGACCTTTCTGATCCTGTCGGGCCTGGCCACCGGCGCTTCCTGGCTGTGCTATTTCCGCGCCTTGCAGATCGGTCAGGCCTCGCAGGTCGCACCGGTGGACAAGCTCAGCCTGCTGCTGGTCGCGGTATTCGCGGTCGTGTTCCTGGGCGAGCGGCCGAGTCCGCGCGAGTGGCTGGGCATCGCGATGGTCGGCGCGGGCGTGTTGGTGCTGGGCTGGCGGCGCTAGCGCAGCAGCGCGCCCAGCATCGCGCCGATCAGGCCCAGCGCCGGCATCGTCGCGCTCCAGCGCAGCGCGTGTCCGCCCAGGCCGCCGCGCATGCCGCGCCGGCGCGAATGCGGTCCGCGCCTAGCCATGCGCGCGCGCCCGCTCGGCTAGGGCGCGGATATCGCGCGCTTCCAGCACCGCTTTCGGCGCGCCGTGGCGCGCGGCCTCCAGCATGGCCAGGCCGATGCTCTCGGTGCTGAGGATCTGGTTCGGCAGCAGCGCGCGCAGCGGCGACAGCAGCGGCCGGGTCAGGGCGTAGAACCAGCGGTAGGCCGGCGTGCTCGAACGCGCGCCGTGCAGCGGCTGAATCACGCCGGGCCGGAACAGATACACCGCCTGAAACGGCAGGCGCCGCAGCGCGTTCTCGGTGCGTCCCTTGACCCGCGCCCACATGCTGCGGCCGCGCTCGCTGCTGTCGGTGCCGGCACCGGAGACGTAGACGAAGCGCATGTCCGGATTCAGGCGCGCCAGGGTTTGCGCGGCCGCCAGGGTGAGCTCGTAGGTGATGCGGCTGTAGTCGGCCTCGTTCATGCCGCCGGCGGACACGCCCAGGCAGAAGTAGCAGGCGTCGTAGCCGTGCAGGCGGTCTTCGATCGCGCGGTAGTCGTACAGATTCGCGTGCACGATTTCCTGCAGTTTCGGATCGCGCCGGCCGCTGGCGCTGCGCCCGACCGTAGTCACCCGGCTCACGTCGTCGGCGAGCAGGCATTCGCGCAGCACGCCCTGGCCGACCATGCCGGTGGCGCCGAAGATCAACACGTTCATGACGGCGCCCTCAGGCTTGCGGCAGCGACGGGATCGCCGGCGCGCCATGATCGATGGACACGCTCAACTCGCGCCAGCGTTGCGCCTGCGCCGTGCGCGCGGATTCGGCGGCATCGACGAAGTGCAGCGCATCGCTGCCCAGCAGCAGGTGCAGCGGCGGATCCTCCATGCGCGCGACCGTGAGCACCGCCAGCGCGACCTTGGCCGGATCGCCGTTCTCGTTGCCCAGGTACTGGCTCAGCAGTTCGGCCAAGGCGCCGACCGAGGGCCGGTAATCGGGCCAGATCTCGGGCAGGTTGCGGCTGGCGATCTCGCCCCAGCCGGTGCGCATGCCGCCGGGTTCGAGCACGCTGATGCGCACGCCGAAGGGCGCGACTTCCTGGCTCAAGGCCTCGCTGAAGCCGCCGACCGCCCACTTCGCGGCCTGGTAGGCGCTGAGGCCGGGCGCGCCGATGCGGCCGCCGACCGAGGAGATCTGCAGGATGCGACCACCGCGCTGCGAACGCATCACCGGCAGGGCGGCGCGGGTCAGGTTGACCACGCCGTAGAAGTTGGTGTCGATCTGGGCGCGGAACGCGGCTTCGTCGGTTTGTTCGAACGGCGCCAGCTCGCCGTAGCCGGCATTGTTGACCAGCACGTCGAGGCGGCCGTAGACGTCGATCGCCGTCTGCACCGCCGCGCGCGCGGCGATGGCATCGGTGACGTCCAGCGCGACCGCGCGCACTTGCCCGGGGTAGCGCGCGACCAGGTCGGCGAGGGTGTCGGGATCGCGTGCGGTGGCGACCACGCGTTCGCCGGCGGCGAGCGCGGCTTCGACGATCTGACGGCCGAGGCCGCGGGAACTACCGGTGACTAACCAGACTTGGGAGGACATGGGCGGGGACCTGGGCGGTGAGGTGGATGGGTTGTTTGTGAGTGCTTAATCACTCATTAAATCGAGCAAACGAACACGGCGTCGCCGCCGCGTTTCAGTGGGTGATCGCGTTCCAGAACGCTTCGAAACCGGAGTCGGTGTAGCGCTGGGCGCGCTCGGGCTCGCGTCCCACGAATTCCATCGTGGTGTCGGCCAAAGCCGCCATGATCGAAGCCACGAATTGCTGCGGCAGATCGCGCAGCGCGCCGGCGGCGATGCTCTCGTCGAGCAGGGCGCCGAACTCGGCGAACATGCGCATGCCCTCGGCGCGGCTCTCGGCGGTCACGCGCTCGCTCACGCCCAGTTGGGCGATGGTCTTGCGCTTGGCCGGATGGCGCACGCCCCAGGCCACGTAGCCGGTGAAGATGTGGCGTGCGCGTTCCTTCAGCGCGGCGTCGCGCGGATAGGTCGATAGCATCGCCTCGTGCATCTCGGTCTTGATCTCCAGATAGAGCTGATTGAACAGCTCGTCCTTGGTGCTGAAGTACGTGAACAAGGTGCCCTCGGCCACGCCCGCGCGCTGGGCGATCTTCGCCGTCGGCGCGCTCGCGCCCAGCTCGGCGATCACCTGGATCGCGGCGGCGAGGATGGCGTTGCGCTTGTCTTCGCTTTTGGGGCGGGCCATGGCCAGGCAGTAATTGAGTGCGTACTCAATCATATTGGGGTTTTGGCGGTCGGCGCAAGCCTGTGCCGACGAGCGGTTCTGGACGGAACTTGACGAAATGGAAAAAATAGCTTTCCAATATAGAAAATAACCACGGTCCGCGTGGTTGTAACCGCCAACGGAGCCGCAGCGCGCATGCCTCAACCGTCCCGCCGCCTGCAGCTCGCGATCGAACCCCTGCCGCTGCGCACGCCGCTGCGCATCGCCGGTCATGCCTTCGCGGCGATGCCGGCCCTGGTCGCGCAGTTGCAGCAGGACGGCTGTCGCGGCCGCGGCGAGGCCAGCGGCGTCTATTACTTCGGCGACGACCCGCCCACGATGCAGGTGAGTGTGCTTGCGCAACGCGAGGCGATCGAGTCCGGCATCGATCGCGAGGCCTTGCGCGCACTGCTGCCGCCGGGCGGCGCGCGCAACGCGATCGATTGCGCGCTGTGGGAATTGGAGGCGCAGTTGAGCGGCCGGCCGGTGTGGGCGCTGGCCGGCATCGACGCGCCGCAGCCGCTGACCACGATGTTCACCCTGGGCGCGGACGACCCCGCCACCGTGGCCGCCGGCGCGCGCGCGCATGCGCAAGCGCGGGTGCTGAAGCTCAAGTTGGACGGCGACGCCGATGCCGATTGCGCGCGCGTGCGCGCCGCACGCGCGGCCCGACCCGATGCGACCTTGGCGGTGGATGCCAATCAGGGCTATCGCCTGGACAGCATCGCGCCGTTGATCGCGGTGTTGCATGAGCAAGGCGTGCGTTTGCTCGAGCAGCCGTTCGCGCGCGGCAGCGACGCCGACCTGGACACGCTGGACAGTGGCCTGGAACTGATCGCCGACGAAAGCGTGCAGGGCCTGGACGACATCGAGGCGTTGGTCGGTCGCTATCGCGTGGTCAACATCAAGCTGGACAAATGCGGCGGCCTCACCGAAGCCCTGCTGATGGTCGAGCGCGCGCGCGCGCTGGGCCTGAAGACCATGGTCGGCAACATGCTCGGCAGCAGTTGGGCGGCGGCGCCGGCGTTCGTGCTCGCGCAGCGCTGCGACTACGTCGATCTCGACGGCCCCAGCTTCATCGCCCAGGACCGCGCCGAGGCGGTGTTCTACCGCGACGGGCACATCCATTGCCCGGCGTCCGTCTGGGGCGACGGCGTCGCGTCCCGCCTATCCCCGATCTCCACGGAGTCCATCGCATGAGCGACGATCTGTCCCCGCGCCTGAGCCGGCGCGCGCTGCTGCTGGCGTCGGCCGGCGCCGCCCTGGCCCTCAACTTGCGCGGCGCCGCCGCCGCGAAGCGGCCGCGTCGCGCCGATCCCGGGCGCTACTCGGCGCGCGCCCGCGCCGTCGTCGAACGCGCGCTGGTGATCGACATGCTGGCGCCGCTGCGCCTGGACCTGCGGCCCGACGTCTATACGCGCACGCTCAGCGAAGCCGAGATCGCCGATTTCCGCGCCAGCGGCATCGACGTGTTCCACAACGCCTGGGGCCTGGAGGGCGCCGATGCGCGCGAGCGCGTGGCCGAGTACCTGGCGGGCTGGCACGGATTCCTGGCCCGCCACAGCGATCTGTTCCTGCTGGTCGACCGCGCCGCCGACCTGGACCGCGCCAAGCGCGACGGCAAGATCGCGGTGATCGCCGGCGTGCAGAACGCCGAGCAGTTCCGCAGCAAGGACGACGTCAAGTTCTTCCACGGCCTGGGCCTGCGCTGCGCCCAGCTGACCTACAACGCCCAGACCCTGATCGGTTCGGGCAGCACCGAGCGCGAGGACGGCGGCCTCAGCGATTACGGCGTGACGATCGTGCAGGAGATGGAGCGCGTCGGCGTGCTGGTCGACGTGTCGCACTGCGGCGCGCGCACCACCCTGGATGCGATCGAACTGGCCAAGGGGCCGATCGCGATCACCCATTCCAATTGCCGCGCGCTCAACGACCATCCGCGCCTGAAGACCGACGAGGCGATCCGCAAGCTCGCGGCCAAGGGCGGCGTGATGGGCATCACCGGCGTGCGCATGTTCGTCGGCGCCAAGGAGCCGACCACCATCGACGGCATCGTCGATCACATCGACCACGTCGCCAAGTTGGTAGGCATCGAGCATGTGGGCATCGGCTCCGACGCCGACCTGTACGGCTACGACGCCATGCCGGCCGACCAGCTCAAGGCCCTGCGCGCGGCTTACAAGGCCAGCTACGGCTTCCGCGAGCGCATCGATATCGAGGGCTTCGACCGCCCGACCAAGATCTACGAGCTGACCGAAGCGCTGATCAAGCGCGGCTACGCCGACGCCGACATCGAAGCCGTGCTCGGCGGCAATTTCCGTCGCTTGCTCGGCCAGGTCTGGCGCTGAGCGATCGATCCGCACCATCCGTGTTTCATCCGCAGTCGCATTCCATTCCCGGGGGGGAACTCATGCACAACCAAGATCGCCGTCGTCTCGACCCCAATGCCCTAGGCTGGTGCATCGCCCTGGCCTTATCCGCGGCGCCGGGCATCGCCCTGGCGCAGGACGCCGCCGCCGAACCGGACCAGCGCAAACCCTCGGCGACCTTGGAAACCGTCACCGTCACCGCGCAGAAGCGCGCCGAGGACGAGCGCAAGGTGCCGGCGGCAATCAGCGTGGTGGGCGAGCAGCAGTTGGAGAGCCAGCACGTCACCCAGCTGTCCGACCTCAACGGCTACCTGCCGGCGATGACCATCGACGACGGCGGCACGCCCGGGCAGACCAGCGTGTCGTTGCGCGGCATTCCTACCTTGGGCCCGAGCGCGGTGGTCGCGGCCTACATCGACGATACCCCGCTGGGCTCCAGCGGCAACCTCGCGCGTTCGGGCGCCTTCCTGCTCGATCTGCTGCCCTACGACATCGAGCGCGTGGAAGTGCTGCGCGGTCCGCAAGGCACGCTGTACGGCGCCAGCGCGATGGGCGGCTTGCTCAAGTACGTGCTCAAGGATCCCGATCTGGACGCCCACGAGGGCCGTGCCGGCGTGGGCGTGTCCAACGTCAAGGGCGCCGACGGCACCGGCTGGAACGCGCGCGCCAGCGTCAATGCGCCGTTGATTCCCGGCAAGCTCGCCTTGCGCGCGTCGTTCGCCAACGAATTCACCCCCGGCTGGGTCGACAACGCCTTCAGCGGCCGCAAAGGCATCAACGACACGCACCAACGCAGCGGCTTGGCGTCTGTGCTGTGGCAGCCCAACGACGATGTGCGCTTGAAGGTGACCGCGCTGCATCAGCGCATCGATGCCGACGACAACAGTCTGGTCACGCTCGATGCCCTGACCCTGCAGCCCAGCTTCGGCCGCGACGCCACCGGCAAGCCAGTGCGCGAGCGTTTCGAGAAGCAGGTGGATTATCTCGCCGCCACGCTCAACTGGGATCTGGCGTGGGCGAACTTCGTCTCCGCCACCAGTTACTCCAAGACTGACTTGCTCCAGGTCAACGATTTGAGCAAGACCTACGGGCCGATCATTCCGCTGCTGCTTGGCGAGCCCGAGGGTCGATCCGTGTTTCCGCTGACGCTGGGACTGAAGAAATGGACCCAGGAGTTCCGTCTGGCGTCCAAGTCCGAAGGGCCGGTGGAATGGATGCTGGGCGCGTTCTACACCGACGAGCGTTCCACCAACCATCAAAGCGCCAGCGCCGAATCGCTGGCCGGCGTGCCGACGGTTCTGGACCCGCTGCTGGTCGCCGATCTGCCGTCGAGCTATCGCGAGCACGCACTGTTCGGCAATCTGACCTACAAGTTCAGCGAGCGCTTCGACGTCACCGCCGGCCTGCGCTATGCGAGCAACGATCAGAGCTTCAAGCAGATCATCAGCGCCGGCAGCCTGGCCGACGTGGGGGTCACGCCTGGCGCCTCGTCCGAGGAGGTCGTCACCTACCTGCTCGGTTCGCGCTGGCATCTGAGCGACGACGACATGCTGTACCTGCGAGTGGCCAGCGGCTATCGGCCCGGCGGGCCCAATGTCGCCTTGCAGGACGTTCCGCCGACTGTGGACGCCGACAGCCTGGTGAACTACGAACTGGGTTGGAAGTCCTTGCTGCTCGACGGACGCGCGTCGATCGATTTGGCTGCCTACCGGATCGACTGGAAAGACATACAGCTCTCGGCTACGACAGCCAATGGCTTGAGTTATCTGACCAATGCCGGGCGGGCGCGAAGCGAGGGTGTCGAGCTGACTTCGGCGTTTAAGCTCACTCCCAATTTGCTCGCCGGCTTCAACGCGTCCTATACCAACGCGAAACTGCTCGACAACAAAGCGGGGCCGGCTTTGGGCGGCCGCAAGGGCGACCATCTGCCCGGCGTCCCGAAGTGGACTATGGCTGCGACCGCCGACTACAACTTCGCTTTGCCCGCGGGCATGTCCGGCCACATCGGCGGCAGCTATCACTGGCTCGGCGAGCGCAAGACCAACGTCGACAGCAATCCGCGGGCGGTGAAGCTGGATAGCAGTGGCCAGCTCAATCTCAATGCCGACATATCAAAAGGCCGATGGACGTTGCGCCTGTACGTGCGCAACCTGACCGACAACCGCGACTACAGCTCGATCGGGCCGGTCTTCGATGCCGTCAACGGACGCAGGGCTCCGAATGAGGGCTTGCGCGAATGGCAGGCCGTCCGCCTGCAACCGCGCACCGTGGGCCTGGAATTCGATGTCTGGTTCTGAGCCCGCCCGTACCGGTGCCGCGCGTCGCCGCGCGGCACGATCCCGTGGAATGTCTCGCAACGGAATGCCCGCATGTCGCTAGCTAACGTCTGTTCGAACGATGCCCTGCCGATGCTGGATCTGCCGCAGCCCTATCTGCTGTTTCTCGGCGACACCGCCGCGCCGGCCTATGCCAAGACCGCGTTCGGCCTGCGCGATTGGGCCAGCGAGCGCTGCCTGGGCGAGTACGCCTTGCCCGGCGGCGTCAGCCTGGGCATGAGCGCGCTCACGCCGGCGCAGGCGCGCGCGGCCGGTGCGCGCGCGATGGTGATCGGCGTGGCCAACGTCGGCGGCGTGATCCCCGCGCACTGGTTGCCGGCGCTGTTGGAGGCGCTGGCGCAGGGCTTGGACCTGGTCGCCGGCATGCACGCGCGCCTGGCCGATATCCCGGCCTTGCGCGAACAGGCCTCGCGGCATGGGCGGCGCCTGATCGACGTGCGCGAGCCGCCACGGGGCCTGCCGGTGGCCAGCGGCCGCAAGCGCAGCGGCCAGCGCCTGCTCACCGTCGGCACCGACTGCGCCTTGGGCAAGAAATACACCGCGTTGAGCGTGGCGAGGGCGATGCGCGCACTCGGCGTGGATGCTGATTTCCGCGCCAGCGGCCAGACCGGCATCCTGATCGCCGGACGCGGTCTGCCGATGGATGCGGTGGTCTCCGACTTCGCCGCCGGCGCCGCCGAATGGTTGAGTCCCGACGCCGATCCCGCGCACTGGGATGTGATCGAAGGCCAGGGGTCGCTGTCGCATCCGGCCTATGCGGGCGTGGCGCTGGCCCTGCTGCACGGCAGCCAGCCCGATGCGATCGTGGTCTGCCACGAGCCCGGTCGGCGCGAGGTGCTCGGCTATCCGGGCTATGCGCTGCCGTCGATCGAGGAGACCATCGAACTCAATCTGTTGCTGGGCCGACGCACCAATCCGGCGATCCGCTGCGCCGGCATCAGCCTCAACACCGCGCATCTGGACGATGCCGCCGCGCAGGCGCTGATCGCCAGCGAAAGCCTGCGGCTGGGTCTGCCGGTGGCCGATCCGATCCGCGGCGGCCCCGCCTTGCAGGCGCTGGTGCATTCCTGCCTCGCACGTTCGGGCTAGGCCGGCGATGACCGACACCGCGCGTGCGTCGTGGTTCCAGCGCTATCTGCTGCCCGGCTTCGCTTTCAAGGCGGTGGTCATAGGCGGCGGCTACGCCACCGGGCGCGAGTTGGCGGAGTTCTTCCTGCCCGGCGGTCCCTGGGGCGGCATCGCCGGCATGCTGTTGGCGATGGCCTTGTGGAGCGCGATCTGCATGGCGACGTTCGCGTTCGCCTATGCCGCGCGCACCTACGACTACCGCAGTTTCTTCCGCGCCTTGCTGGGACCGTTCTGGGGCCTGTTCGAACTCGCCTATCTGGCGCTGCTGATCGTGTTGCTGGCGGTGTTCGGCGCCGCCGCCGGGGCCATCGGCCAGGCCATGTTCGGGTGGCCGCCGCTGCTGGGCACCCTCGGCCTGATGCTGGCCATCGCCGCGGTGGTCAGCTTCGGCAACGACGCCGTGGAGCGCTTGTTCAAGTGGGTGTCGTTCTTCCTCTACGGCATCTACGCGCTGTTTCTGCTGCTCGCGTTATCGCGCTTCGGCGATCGCATCGCGGCCAATTTCGCCAGCGCCCCGGCCGCCGAGGACTGGGCGCTGAACGGTCTGACCTACGCCGGTTACAACATCATCGGCGCGGTGGTGATCCTGCCGATCGTGCGCCACTTCCGCAGCCGTCGCGAAGCGGCGGTGGCGGGGTTGATCGCCGGGCCGTTGGCGATGCTGCCGGCGATCGCGTTCTTCGTCTGCATGATCGCCTACTACCCGCAGATCGCCGACGAAGCGCTGCCTTCCGATTTCCTGCTGCAACGATTGCGCTGGCCGCTGTTTCACAGCCTGTTCCAGCTGATGATCTTGTCCGCCCTGCTGGAGAGTGGCGCGGGCGCCGTTCACGCCATCAACGAACGCGTCGCCACGGCCTGGCATGCGCGTCGCGGTAGCGATCTGTCGCGCGGCGGACGCGGTTTGATCGCGACGGCCTTGTTGGCCGGCTCGATCTTCCTGGCCGACCACGTGGGCCTGGTGGCGCTGATCGCACAAGGTTATCGCGGCCTGTCCTACGTGCTGCTGGCGGTGTACGTGCTGCCGCTGCTGAGCTGGGGGCTGTGGCTGTTGCTGTACGGACGTTTGCGGCCAATCCCAAAACCCTATCCATCGATCGATACCGGAGAACAAGCATGAGGTTCCCGCGCTGCACCCATCTGCTCGCCGCCGCCGCGCTGGTCGTCGGCATCGGCATTGCCCATGCCGATCCCGCGCCAACGCCGGCGCCAGCGCCGCCAACGGCGTCCGCCGAGGTCGCGCCCGCGCGCCTGGACGCGCAGGACGTCGCCGCCTATGTCGACGGCGTCGTCGATGCCTACCGCCGTCGCTACGGCATCGCCGGCGTCACCGTGGCGGTGGTCGATGCGCAGGGCCCGCTGCTGTTGAAGGGCTATGGCCTGGCCGGGCAGAACCCGGCGCGGCCGGTCACCGCCGAGGCCAGCCTGTTCCGGATCGGCTCGGTGTCCAAGACCTTCACCTATCTGGAAGCGCTGAAGCTGATCGAGGCCGGCAAGCTCAAGCTGGACGCGCCGGTCAACGACTATCTGCCCGACGAGCTCAAGCTGCCCGACGACGGCTATCGTCCGGTGCTGGTGCGCCACCTGCTCACCCACACCGCCGGCTACGAGGACTCCGCGTTCGGCCACCTGTTCGCCAAGGAGCCCAAGGCCGCGCTCAGCCTGCACGACTATGTGCTGCGCCATCGCCCGCAGCGCGTGCGCGAGGCCGGCCAGCACGCGGTGTATTCCAACTACAGCGTGACCCTGCTGGGTCTGGTGCTGTCGCGCGTGGCCGGGGTGCCGTTCGAGAGCCTGATCGAGCGCGACCTGTTCCAGCCCATGGGCATGCACCGCACCACCTTCCGCGAGCCGCTGGGCGCGCAGGATCCGCGCAACGCCGGGCCGGCCTTCAAGGGCCTGTGGTCCGACGGCCACCTGCGCAGCCAGGGCGGCTACAAGACCGAGGGCTTCGAGTACATCGCCCAGGTCGGCCCGGCCGGCGCGGTGTCCAGCGATGCCGCCGACATGGCGCGCTACCTGCGCATGCTGCTCAACCGCGGCGAACTCGACGGCCAGCGCATCGTGCCGGCGGCGGCGTTCGCCAAGCTGGAGGGTGCGCCGCTGTTCCGCACCGCGCCGGATGCGACCGGCTTCGCCTACGGCTATTTCCGTCGCCAGTACGGACAGGTGCACAGCCTGGAGCACGGCGGCGCCACCCTGTACTTCCACTCCAATATGGTCGCGGTGCCGGAGCTGGGTTTCGGCGTGTTCGTGTCCACCAACACCGACACCGGCGTGCGCCTGGCCGCGGAGCTGCCCGCGCTGCTGCTGCAGCGCTACTTCGAACGCGCGCGGCCCGGGCCCTTGCCGGCACTGTCCAAGGACGCGGCCAAGCTGGCCCAGCCCTACGCGGGCAAGTATCAGGGCGAGCGCCGCAACTACCGCGCGTTCGAAAAGCTGTTGACCGCGTCCAATGCCGAGGTCGGCGTCACCGACGAGGGCTATCTGACCCTGAGCGCGGGCGGCGAGACTTCGCGCTGGGTGCTGGAGAAGCCGGACGTGTTCCGCGCGGTCGACGGCCCCGGCCGGCTCGCGTTCCTGCGCGAGGGCGGGGCGGTGGTCGGCTTCGTCTCGCCCTACGGCCACGACGTGCTCGACCGGGTCGGCGCCTTCAACGATCCCAATCTGTTGTACGTGGCGCTGGGCTTGGCGGTGCTGGCCGCGTTGGGCGTGCTGACCGGCGCCTGGCTGCGGCGCAAGCGTCCGGCCGCCGATCGCAAGGCGGCCGGGCAGGGCAGCGCGCGCCTGCTGGCCTGGACCGCCGTGGCCTGGCTGCTGTTCGCGGTGCTGTTCGGCGTGGCCTTCGCCCAGATCGCTGCGGCCGGCAACGACGCCGTCTTCAGCTATCCCGCGCCGCTGCTGCGCTTGGCCCTGTGGTCGGCGCTGCTGCCGCTGGCGCTGAGCCTGCTCAGCCTGATGCGGCTGTGGTCGGCCTGGCGCGCGCCGGACTTCGGCTTCTGGCGCAAGCTCCGCCACAGCCTGGCCCTGCTGGTGTTCCTGGCGGCGGCCTGGGGCCTGTGGTTCTGGAACGTCCTGCCCTGGAAGGTCTGAGCAAAGGGCGCGCCGGTCCCTAGGGGCTGGCCGCCTGCCGAGGGCCAGGGTCTGGGGCCGCCGAGAGCGGCCCCACCTGCTTTGCCGGTGGCGCAACCGGCAACACGCCGAGTCTCGCCTGACGATTTGACCGGATTCCCCGAAGGCCGTCGTTAGGCTTATTGAGTCGCCGTCTCGGGTGGTTGGGCGTGACCGATCTAACAGGCCTCGCCGTGGGCGGATCGCCATCGTCTCCTCTGTCCCGCGTGCGACGAAGGGGGCATCGGGCTCATGTTGGCGACAGTACAGGTCGCGCTCGCGCGTGAAAGAATGCGCTTCGATCCTGTGCACGGACCGATCGAGCGTCAGGCCGCGTGTTCGCCGGATGCAGTCGCCGCGCTCTGCGGCGAACAATCGCTGCGCTACGCCGAACTCAACGCCCGCGCCAATAGCCTGGCCCGGCACCTGCGCGCGTTGGGCGTCCGGGAGGAGGTCTGCGTCGGCGTTCTGATGGAGCGCTCGCTGGATCTGCCCGTGGCGCTGTTGGCGGTCCTGAAGGCGGG
This sequence comes from Lysobacter sp. Root916, assembly GCF_001429785.1. Taxonomy (GTDB): domain Bacteria; phylum Pseudomonadota; class Gammaproteobacteria; order Xanthomonadales; family Xanthomonadaceae; genus Lysobacter. The sequence goes on from NZ_LMJF01000011.1 coordinate 36,064, forward strand.
GGGCGCGTTCGTACCGCTGGATCCCAACTACCCGGCGGACCGGCTGGCGTTCATGCTCGCCGACACCGCCGCGCCCGTGGTCCTGACCCAGTCGTGGCTGCGCGAGCGACTGCCTGCGAATAGCCATGGCGTCGAATGCGTATGCGTGGATACGGCCTGGGATGCGCTGTCGCAGTGGGCGGCGAGCGATCTGGACATCGAGATAGCGGAAGAACAACTCGCCTACGTTATCTATACCTCCGGCTCGACCGGGCCGCCCAAGGGCGTGGAGTTGCTGCACCGGGGACTGGCCAGTCATGCGGCATGGTTGCGCGAGGCCGTCGCCATCGTTCCCGACGACCGCATCCTGCAGTGCAATTCGATCAGTTTCGATGCCACGCTGGTGGAATTCTTCGCGCCCCTGCAAAGCGGCGCCGCGCTGGTGCTGGCCCATCCCTCGCGGCAATTGGACATGCCCTACCTAGCCGCCTTGATCGCGGGGCGGCAAGTGAGCTTGTTGAACTGCGTGCCCTCGCTTCTGCGCGGCCTGCTCGGCGAGCCCTCGCTGGCCCCGGCCAGCTTGCGTTACGTGGCCTGCGGCGGCGACGCGCTGACCGCGGAACTGGCGCGCCGGTTGCGCGAGATCGCGCCCGGCGCGCGGCTGGGCAACTTTTACGGGCCGACCGAGACCACCATCGACGCGACCCACTACGAAGTCCCCGCCGAGCTGGCGGGCGATGCGACCGTGCCGATCGGCCGACCGATCGACCGCGTCTGGTGCGAAGTGCTGGACGCGCAGCAACGGCAGGTGCCGCCGGGAGCGGTCGGCGAATTGCACGTGGGCGGCGCGGGCGTGGCGCGCGGCTACCGCAACCAGCCGCGGCTGACGGCCGAGCGCTTCATCGAGCATCCCTCGCGTCCCGGCGCGCGCATGTTCCGCACCGGCGACCGGGTGCGCCAGCGCGCGGACGGCAACTTCGACTTCATCGGCCGCACCGACACGCAGGTGAAGGTGCGCGGCTATCGGATCGAACTGGGAGAGGTGGAGTCGGCCTTGGCCGCGATCGACGGGGTCGTGGACTGCGCGGTGGTGCTGCGCGAGGATGCGCGCGGCGAGCCGCGGCTGGTGGCCTATGCCTCGGGCGCGGATCTGAAGGCCGACGCGCTGCGTGTGGCGCTGCGGCTGCGCTTGCCCGGGCACATGCTGCCCTCCGCCTTCGTGCTGCTTGCGCGGCTGCCGATGCTGGCCAGCGGCAAGATCGATCGCGCGCGGCTGCCGGCGCCGTCGCGCGCGTCCCTCGCCCAGCAGGCCTTCGATGCGCCGCGCGGCGAGCTCGAGCAGGAGGTCGCCGGCCTCTGGCGGTCGCTGCTGGGTCTGGAGCAGGTCGGCCGCGACGACCACTTCTTCGAACTCGGCGGCCATTCGCTGCTACTGGTCGCGATGCTGCACCGGCTGCGCCAACACGGGTGGACGGTGGACGCGCACATGGTGTTCGCCCATCCCACGCTCGCGGGCCTGTGCGCCGCGATGACCGCCACGCGGCCACCCGCCGTCGTCGCGCTGCCCGTGTCGCACGTGCCGGAAGACGCGATCGTCATCACCCCGGAGATGTTTCCCTTGCTCGATCTCGATGCGCGGGAACTGGCGCGGATCGCGGCCGAGGTGCCGGGCGGGGCGGGCAACATCCAGAACATCTATCCGCTGCTGCCGCTGCAGGAGGGGATGCTGTTCCATCACCGTTTGCAGCAGCAGGGCGATGCCTATCTGTCGCGACGCTTGCTCGGCTTCGATTCGAGAGCGCGCGCGCAGCGGTTCCTGGCCGCGCTGCAACAGGTCATCGATCGCCACGATGCGTTCCGCACGGCGATACTCTGGCGCGGCCTGTCGCGACCGGTGCAGGTGGTATTGCGGCGCGCGCAGCTGCCGGTGCTCAAGCTGCGCGGTCGGCGCGATGGCCGCGCGCGCCTGCTGGCGTGCACCGATCCGCTGATGCGACGCATGGCCCTGGACCAGGCGCCGCTGTTCTCCGCGGTGATGCTGGGCGATGCGAAGGGCGAGGGCTGCACGCTCGCCTTGCTGTCGCACCACATCATCAACGACAACGTGTCCGAGGATGTGCTGTGGGACGAAGTCGCGGCGATCCTGGCGGGCACGCCGGAGCGCCTGTCCGGGCCGGTGCCGTCGTTCCGCACTTTCGTCGGCCAGACCTTGTCGCGCGACCAGGCCGGCGCGAAAGCCTATTTCGAACGCGAGCTCGGCGACCTGTGTGAACCCACGACCCCGTTCGGCCTGGTCGATGTCCGCAACGATGGCCACCAGGCGACGGAAAGCCGGATCCGGCTGGACCCGGCGATGTGCGCGCGGTTGTCCGCGTCGGCGCGCGCGGCGGGCGTCAGTGCGGCCGTGCTGTTCCATGTGGCCTGGGCGATGGTGCTCGCGCGCTGCGACGGCCGCGACGACGTCGTGTTCGGCACCGTGCTTTCCGGCCGCCTCGCCACCGGCGACGAGACCAACGGATGCGTGGGCCTGTTGATGAATACCTTGCCGCTGCGGGTCAGACTGACGCAGGGCAGCGTGCGCCGGACCGTCGCGGCGGTGCATGCGCAGTTGGCGGAGTTGCTGGAACACGAACACGCCTCGCTGGTGCTGGCGCGATCCTGCAGCGCCGTGCCGGCGCCTGCGCCGCTGTTCAACTCCCTGCTCAACTACCGCCATGGCGACGCGGGGCATTTCCACGCCGGTAGCGGGGCCGCCCGCGATCCGCGCCTGTCCGGCATCACCCTGCTGTCCGACGAGGAACGCACTAACTATCCGATCTCGCTGACGGTCGACCAGTCCGGCGACGGCTTCGTCCTCGCCGCCCAATGCATCGCCGGCGCCGATCCGGCGCGCATCGCCGCCTACGCGTCCACCGCGATCGCCGCCTTGGTGTCGGCCTTGGAAGCCGGCGGCGACGACGACATCGCCACCCTCGACGTGCTGCCAGGCGAGGAATATCGGCGGCTCGTGGTCGACGGCAATGCGACCGCTCGCCCGTTGGGGCAGGACGGTCGAGTCGTGGACCAGCTGGCCGCGCGCATGGCCCATCGCCCCGATGCGCCGGCACTGCGCTACGGCGACGAACGCTTGAGCTATCGCGAGCTCTGTGCGCGCGTGCACCGCGCCGCGCATCGGTTGCGCGCGCGCGGCGTGGCGCGCGGCTCCCGGGTCGGCGTCTGCCTGCCGCGCGGCACCGGAATGGTGGTGACGCTGCTGGCGATCCTGCGGGCGGGCGCCGCCTATGTGCCGCTCGACCCCGAGTATCCGTGGTCGCGTCTGGCCTATATGGCCGGCGACGCGGGCCTGGATCTGATGGTGGGCGCCGCGGAACGATGGCAGGCGATCCTGCCCCCGGAGCGCGGGCTGGATCTGGCCGACTTGATCGCCGAGTCGGACGACGGGGCCGACATCGAATGGAGCGCGGACCCGCAGCGCGACGCGCGCGCGCAAGACCCCGCCTACGTGATCTACACCTCCGGTTCGACCGGAACGCCCAAGGGCGTGGTGGTGCCGCATCGCGCGCTGGAGAACTTTCTCGCCAGCATGGCGTCGGCGCCTGGGCTGAGCGCGTCCGACCGCCTGATGGCGGTCACCACCCTGAGTTTCGACATCGCCGCGCTGGAGTTGCTGCTGCCCTTGTGCGTCGGCGCGGAGGTCGTCATCGCCAGCCGCGAGATCGCATCCGACGGCGTCGCCCTGTGCGCCCTGTTGGAATCCAGCCAAGCCACCGTGATGCAGGCCACGCCGGCGACCTGGCGGATGCTGATCGAGGCCGGCTGGCAGGGCGACGCCCGCTTCAAGATTCTGGTCGGCGGCGAAGCCCTGGCCGACGATCTGTCGCTGGCCTTGCTCGCGCGCGGCGCGGAAACCTGGAACCTGTATGGCCCGACCGAGACCACGGTGTGGTCGACCTGCTGGCAGGTCAGGCCCGAGCGCGCCATGTCGATCGGCGGTCCCATCGCCAATACCAGCATTCACGTGCTCGATGCCCATCTGCGTCCGTGCCCGCTCGACGTGGCGGGCGAGATCTACATCGGCGGCGCCGGGCTCAGCCTGGGTTATCACGACCGCCCCGAGCTGACCGCGCAACGATTCGTGGACGATCCCTTCGACAGCCGGGTCGGCGCGCGCCTGTATCGAACCGGCGACCGCGGGCGCTGGTGCGCCGACGGCCTGCTCGAGCATCTGGGTCGGCTGGACTTCCAGGTCAAGCTGCGTGGGCATCGCATCGAGCCCGGAGAGATCGAAGCCCGGCTGCTCAGCCATCCGCAGGTGGCGCATGCGGTCGTGGTGGTGCGCAAGGACGCCGTGGACGATCCGCGGCTGGTGGCCTATGTGGTCCCGACGGCGGACGCGCCGGACGCGAACGGGCTGCGTGCGCATCTGCGCGAGGCGCTGCCCGAGTACATGCTGCCCAGCCACATCCAGTGCCTGTCGAGCCTGCCCTTGGCGCCCAACGGCAAGCTCGACCGCGCCGCCCTGCCGGCGCCCGAAGCCGCGCAGGCCGGTTCCGGTTTCGAGCCGCCGCGCGGCGAGATCGAACAGACGATCGCCGCCATCTGGCAGGCGCTGATCGGCGTGGAGCGGGTCGGCCGCCACGACAACTTCTTCGAGCTGGGCGGCCATTCCCTGTTGGCGATGCGGGCGGTCGCACGGATCGAAGCCGCGACCGGCGCCAGGATCACCATGCTCCAGCTCGCGACCGGTAGCCTGCATGTGCTGGCCAAGCAGGTGGCGGCGAATGCGCGGCCGCCCACGAAGCGCGCGCTGAGCGGCCTGTGGGAACACGGTTGGCGGCGGCTGCGCACGGCGCTGTCGCGCATCGCTCGCGCGGGCTGGGGGGGCGGCCGATCTTGAGGCCGCTGCGTTTTCGGGGAGGCGCTGGGCGAACGCGGCGCGCGGCCAAGCGCCTTGCGGCGGGCGCGCTGGCGGTGGCCTGAGCCTGCGGCTCTGAAACTGTGGCGCCGAAGCGGCGCCGGCCCCCTGCCGAAGGTCAGGGCTTGGGGCCGCCTAGTGCGGCCCCACGTCGTTTACAGGGGCGCGATGACCGTGCGGTTGCGGCCGGGCCGCTCGGTCCGTCGTTCGACAAAGTGATTCAAGAAACAAGGGCAACGCATGACGCGACCGGTCGTCACTTGTGGGGTGAGCCAAATGTTAGAAAATAGAATGCTTCGATTAGTTATAACTGCACTTCTCTGCTCTTTGTTCGTGCCGGCTTGTGCCGTGATGGCGGAAGACGATGGGATTGTGATTGCAAAAAAAAGAGAGGTCAGGAAGCCTCAGCGTGTCGTTGATAGCAGCGAAATTTGCCCAGGGGAGAATATTCGTTATCGGTTGGTGGTGAGTAAAATTGCGCCGAATGATCCTTACTTTCGATTCGATAATCTAAGTGGTGCTCCGATATTTGTAAATTTGATACAAGACGGGGAAACGTATCGGACGGACTATCCGGGCGTTGAAGTGCTTTTTAAGTCTGCGAAAGACAGCTCCTGGAGCGCTCCCGTAATGAATCCGGGTTCGTTTATTGGCGCCGGAGTTAGGCGTATTTCGGTAAGCCCTGGAGCGCATATCGTTTTTAGAGCTCCGGTTGCGGTATACGTCCCCCGCAACGCGGAGTTAGTCAAGCTGCAGCTACGGTTCGATACGTTACCTCACGGCACGACTTCCAACGCTTGCATTTCGTCGACACCGTTTACTCTCAAGACCCGTAGGGCGGATTAGCGAACCGTATCCATCTATGGAAACGACGGCGAGTTGATCGAAGCCTCGCCAATGGCGGGGCTTTGTGTTTCTGCGTCACGGAATATTGGCCGGCAACAGCGTCAAAGCGGAGGGTGCTTTATAGGGGGGCGTAACACTTCCGGGTCAACGTTATGACGCGGCGAGCGGGCTGAACCACAACTACTTTCGCGATTACGACCCCAGCTCTGGGCGCTATGTGAGAGTGATCCGCAGAAGCAGGGGTCAGAGTGGGCTTTCTAGAAAGTCCACTCTGACCCCTGTTTACTTGAGTTCGACCGGAAGAAGGAAGCAAGAAGGCGTATGGTGCGAGGCTGGCAAAGGAAACGGGGCAGTGGGTAGGGGCGCCAAACAATTGGGGGTGGCTCATCCCAGAAAATGAACTCGGCATTGCCTGGTACTTGATAGCTCCGAGCATTCACCATCTCGACTATCACACGGATGAAGGAGCAGTGATGGCCGACGGAGTGTCATCGACTGAGGTTGGCGATTGGGTACATTTCTCGCCGAACTAGGAGGCGCGTATGAAAGGAATGGTCGTGGCTTTGTTTTTGTTCGGTGCGACTATGGCGAGTGCGCAGGATCGTGTGACCCTGGCAAACCAAAGTCATAGCCTCTCTGAGAGTGAGTTGGCCATTCTTTCGGATCAGGCGAATGCTGGTTCAAAGGAGGCCGCTATAAGGCTCTCAGATAGATACTTCTATGATCTGACGAAAGGTCAACAACGAAAGATGCGGGTAAAGGCGCTCGAATGGGCGCTGATCGGTGCTGAGAACGGCTCCGCAGAGTCTCAGTTCCAGGCGTACTCGCTATTGAGTACGAGTGATGAAAGATCAAAGCAGATCAGGGCACTGTTCTGGTTGAAGCAATCTGCCGCTAATGGCTATGTTGATGCGCAAGTCCAACTTAAGAGCTGTCCGAGCATTGAAGCTAGGCGTCTCTCCGGAACTCCATGTTTTGGCTCGCAATCGGAGTGATGTAGCAAACTTGTAAGAGCTTCCTGGCTCGCTCTGGGTCTCGTTGGGCATCTCTCAGCCATAAGCGATGACTTAAGTGGAAGTGATCGCGGGCGCAAGGCAGTTGATCGGTGAGTCCCGAAACAGGGTCAGAGTGGACCATGTAGAAGGCTGCCTGGCCCGCATGTCGCTCAACCGCGTCTCGCGCTCGGTTCAGTAGAAGCTGGCTTCGCGCCGCACCTGGGCCTGCCCCGCGCGGCGACACGCAGGAACCGCTGCAGCTCACAGAGAACCTAGGCAGTGATGCATACGGAGTAACGACCCGGCATGCGCCGCGGCCCTTATTGCAACCAGAAGCAGGGGTCAGAGTGGGCTTTCTAGAAAGTCCACTCGGACCCCTGTTTACTCTTGGCCCTGTGGTCGGCGCTGCTGCCGCTGGTTCTGAGCCTGCTCAGCCTGGTGCGGCTGTGGTCGGCCTGGCGCGCGCCGGACTTCGGCTTCTGGCGCAAGCTCCGCCACAGCCTGGCCCTGCTGGTGTTCCTGGCCGCGGCCTGGGGTCTGTGGTTCTGGAACGTGCTGCCCTGGAAGCTGTAAGCGGGCGGCGGGCCGGTCCCACGGGGCCGGCCCCCTGCCGAAGGTCAGGGCTTGGGGCCGCCTAGTGCGGCCCCACGTCGTTTACAGGGGCGCGATGACCGTGCGGTTGCGGCCGGGCCGCTCTGCGGCCGGGCCGCTCGGTTCAGTCCTTGGACACCCGGAATGTGTTTTCATAAGTAATTGATTTTAAATGTTAATTTCTTGTCTTTCCAGGAAAGGGGGCGGCTTGGTGCCGGGCCCGGCCCGGATCGGCGTTCGTTCTATCCACGCAACACTGCGGAACTTCCGGGGTCTTTAGCAGTCATAGACCCCGACTGCTAAGATGGCTGCCATGACCCAGATCCCCCTCTCGAACGCCCTAGTCGCCAACAACCTGCCTGTGCCCAGCGCGCTCGGTTCGCTGGACGCGTATATCGGCGCGGTGCACCGCATCCCGGTGCTGACCGCCGAGGACGAGCAGGACTTGGCGCGTCGCTTCCGCGACGAAGAAGACCTCGACGCCGCCCGCGAGCTGGTGCATTCGCACCTGCGCTTCGTGGTGCACGTCGCCCGTGGCTATAACGGTTACGGCCTGCAGATCGGCGACCTGATCCAGGAAGGCAACATCGGCCTGATGAAGGCGGTGAAGCGCTTCGACCCGGAACAGGGCGTGCGCCTGGTCTCGTTCGCGGTCCATTGGATCCGCGCCGAGATGCACGAGTTCATCCTCAAGAACTGGCGCATCGTCAAGGTCGCCACGACCAAGGCGCAGCGCAAGCTGTTCTTCAACCTGCGCAAGAGCAAGAAGCGCCTGGGTTGGATGAACGCCGAGGAAGTCAGCCAGGTCGCCAAGGACCTCAACGTCTCCGAGCGCGAAGTGCTGGAGATGGAGTCGCGCCTGTCCGGCCGCGACGTCGGTTTCGATGCGCCGGCCGACGAGGACGACGACCACGCGCCGCCGTCGCCGGCCGCGTACCTGCGCGCGCACGACGAGGACCCGTCGCAGAGCTACGAGCGCGAGGACGAGGAAGACAACCAGCTCGCTCTGCTGCGCGAAGGCCTGTCGGGCCTGGACGAGCGTTCGCGCGACATCGTCAAGCGCCGCTGGCTGGACGCCGACAGCAAGATCACGCTGCAGGAACTGGCCGACGAATATGGCGTCAGCGCCGAGCGCATCCGCCAGATCGAAGCCAACGCGCTGAAGAAGATGCGGGCGCTGTTCGCGGCCTGATCCGCGGTAGCCAACGCAACCAAAACGGCCCGGGAAACCGGGCCGTTTCGTTTTGGGCGCCGCCTCAGGGCGTCGCGTTCAAGGCCTGTCCCAGGCGGCGGTACATCGACAGCAACTGCGTGGACGAGCGGACGCCGGCCTGGCCCTGACTGAGGTTGAGGTCGCGGGTTTCGGCCTGCAGCAGACGGCTCAGATCCGCGACCGGCAGTTCCCCATCCGGATGCCGGTAGACCGCATCGATCAGGATGAAGCGCGGCACCTGCGGAAAGTCGCGCATCGCCTGTTGCAGCATGGCCCGGAACGCGGCGTCCGGCGTTTGCCCCGGGGCGGGGTGGGCATGTTCGATGCGGCTGCGCGCGAAGGTCTCGTCGCGGTAGCGTTTCCAGCCCAGTTCGTCCGTCTGCGCCAGGCCGGCTTCGTCGCCGACGCTCTGCTGCAGGAAGGCCAGCACGCGCAGGGCCTCGAAATCGCCGGTGCTGCTGTAGGCGCGTTCGCGCAGGGTCGCGGCGTGGCGGGCGTGGAACGCCGAGAAGTCGAGTTCGTCCTCCGCGTCCGCGGCCAGACGCCCGAGCACGATCCGGCCCAGCGCGGAACTCGCCGGATAGGAGTGCGCGCCGACCAGGAGCTGGCAGCGATCGAGGTCGGCGACGCCGAGTTTGCGCTCGCTGTCGATCAACAGCGGCCACAGGCAGTCCCATTCGGCGCGTTCGCGCTTCTGCGCGGACCACAGGCGCGCCATCAGGTCGTGCAGCGCGTCGCGCGCGGCCGCGTTCTGTCCGTAGTTCCACCAGTCGCTGCGCCAGTCGAAGGCGCGCGCCAGCGCGCGGTCCAGGGCGACGCGGTCGCCGGCTTCGGCTTTGCGGTAGTCCTCGTCGTGCAGCGTCAGGTAGTCGGTGCCGCCGAACACGGCGTAGGACATTTTCTCGGCGCCGACATGCGTCTCGCGCACTTTGGAGGTCTGCACCAGGTCGTAGGCGCCGCGCTCGTCGCCGGTGGCGAGTTGGCAGTAGGCGTACAGGAAGGTCGCCTGCGGCGGCAACGCGCCAACGGTCTTCAGTCGCTTCCATAGCGGCAGAGCGCGCGGGCAGTCGTCGTTGCGGGTGTAGTGCAAGGCCAGCTCATAGACGATCAGCGGCTGGTCCGGCAGCAGTTCGTCGGCGCTGCGATGCAGTCGCTCCGAAGTCGCCGGCGCCAGCGCCCATAGCCGGTTGGCGACCACGAAGCGGCGTGCGGCGCCGCCTTTTTCGGCATAGGCGACTTCGCTGGCGATGGCTTCGGCCAGACGGCCGGTGTAGCCCATGTTGCCTTGCTGCTTGTCGCGGGCGTCGGCGGCGTCGCTTTCGACGCGGACCTGCTGCAGGAACTCCTCGACCGCGTCGGCGCTGGCGGGCGCTGCCTGGGCTTTGGCCGTGTCCGCGAACTGCGCGCGCGCCGCGGCAGCGGGCGCGCTGGGCGCGTCGCCGCAGGAGCAGGCGGCCAGCGCCAGCAGCAGCGGGGCGAGCGCGCTACCGCGCGGCCGGTCCGCGATGGCATTGGGGTGCGGTGCGTCGCTCATAGCGTCCCTGCGATGAGAGGAGGCGGGCCTCGGTCCGGGCGATGCTAACGCATCGTCGGCACGCGCGGCCGGCGGCCGCGCGCGTCTGGACCGATCCTCGAATCCGAGTGCGCGGCTAGTCGTCGCGATCGCCGAGGATGATGCGGGCGTGGCGCTGATAGCTCCAATACGCCCAGGCCCAGTTGATCAGCACGATCACGCGGTTGCGGAAGCCGATCAGGAAGAACACGTGCGCGGCCAGCCAGAACCACCAGGCCAGCAGGCCCGAGAGTTTGAAGCCGTGCACGTCGACCACCGCCGCCATGCGCCCGATCGTGGCCAGGTTGCCGTAGTCCTTGTAGCGGAATGGTGCGGTCGGCCGGCCTGCGAGGCGGTCGAGGATCGCGCGCGCGACGTATGCGCCCATCTGCTTGGCCGCGGGCGCGACGCCGGGCACCGGCTTGCCGTCCTGCTGCACGCTGGCCAGGTCGCCGGCGACGAAGATCTCCGGATGGCCGGGCACGCTGAGGTCGGGCTGCACCTGGACCCGGCCGGCGCGGTCGCGCGGCGCGTCCAGCAGCGCGCCCAGCTTGGACGCGGCCACGCCGGCGGCCCAGATCACCGTGCGCGCGGGCACGACGGTGTCGCCCAGGGTGTAGCCGTGCTCGTCGATCGCGTTGACCGGCGTGCCGGTGACGACTTCGACGCCGAGTTTCTGCAGCTGCTTGCGCGCCTTCTCCGACAGTTCCTCGGGGAAGCTGGACAGCACGCGCGGGCCGGCTTCGATCAGACGCACCTTGGCCTGGGCCGGGTCGATGCGGCGGAACTCGCGGCGCAGGGTCTTGCGCGCGATCTCGGCCAGGGTGCCGGCCAGTTCGACGCCGGTGGGGCCGCCGCCTACCACGGCGAAACTCAGCCAGGCCGCGCGTTCGGCTTCGTCCTGCGCGGCCTCGGCGCGTTCGAACGCGAGCAGCAGGCGGCGCCGGATGTGCAGGGCGTCGTCCAGGGTCTTCAGGCCGGGCGCGTCCTGCGCCCAGTCGTCGTGGCCGAAATAAGCATGGGAGGCTCCGCTGGCGAGCAGCAGCATGTCGTAGCCGATGCGGTCGCCGTCGGCGAGTTCGACCTCGCGCGCGGCCGCATCCAGGCCGACGACCTCGCCCAGCCGCACCTCGACGTTGCGTTGGCCGCGCAGGATGTGGCGCAGCGGCGCGGCGATGTCGGGCGAGGACAGGCCGGCGGTGGCCACCTGGTACAGCAGCGGCTGGAACAGGTGGTGGTTGCGGCGGTCGATCAGGGTGATGCGCACGTCGGCCGAGGCCAATGCGCGCGTGGTCCACAGGCCGCCGAAGCCGCCGCCCACGATCACGATATGGGCGACGCGCTTGCCGCCTCCCGGAGGTTCATGGCTCATGCGCGCGTCCTCAGTCTTCCAGACGCTGCCGCAGCAGGTCTTCCAGGGTGTGCTGGTCGGCGGCGAAGCGACGGATGCCGTCGGCGAGCTTGTCGGTGGCCATCGCGTCCTGGTTGTGCAGCCAGCGGAACTCGGCCTCGCTCATCGGGCGCGGGCCTTCGTAGCGTTCGCCGTCGTCGATGAGGGCGCGCGGCACCTCGCCGTCGCGCTTTTCGAGTTCGCCCAGCAGGTCCGGCGAGATCGTCAGGCGGTCGCAGCCGGCCAGCGCCAACACCTGGCCGACGTTGCGGAAGCTCGCGCCCATGACCACGGTCTTGTAGCCCAAGGCCTTGTAGTAGCGCCAGATCTGGGTCACCGACTGCACGCCGGGATCGTCCTGCGGCGTGGCCGGCGGGCTCATGCCGTTGGCCAGATGCCAGTCGAGGATGCGGCCGACGAAGGGCGAAATCAGATAGACGCCGGCCTCGGCGCAGGCGATGGCCTGGGCGAAGGAGAACAGCAGGGTGAGGTTGCAGTGGATGCCTTCGCGTTCGAGCTGCTCGGCGGCGCGGATGCCTTCCCAGGTCGAGGCGATCTTGATCAGCAGGCGGTCGCGGTGGATGCCGGCCTCGGCGTACAGCTGGACCAGCCGGCGCGCCTTGGCCAGGGTGGCCTCGGTGTCGAAGCTCAGGCGCGCGTCGACTTCGGTGGAGACGCGGCCGGGAATCAGTTTGAGGATCTCGCCGCCGATGGCCACGGCCAGGCGGTCGCTGGCGTCGGCGATGCGGTCGTCGCTGAATTCGTAGCGGCTGCGGGCGAGCGCGGCGTCGATCAGCGGCGCGTACGCCGGCAGCGAGGCCGCCTTCAGCAGCAGGGAGGGGTTGGTGGTGGCGTCGAGCGGGCGGAAGCGCGCGATCGCCTCGATGTCGCCGGTGTCGGCGACCACCGAGGACAGCGTCCGCAGGTGTTCGAGTTGGCTGGTCATGGGTGGGTTTCTTTGGTCGTCGGATTCGCCGCCATTCTCGCCTATCGCGGCGGGGCGGTGATGAAGCCGGCCTATCTTCTGACACGCGCCGCAGGTGCGGTTGCGCTAGGCTGGCGGCAAGGGGCCGGCCGCGGCCTCGGAGACCGATAGCATGGCCGTCGCCACGGAAGAAAAGCGTATCGCGCTACTGATCGACGCGGACAACGCGCCGGCCGCCAAGATCGATGTGATCCTGGCGGAGGTGGCGCGCTACGGCGCCGCCAACGTGCGCCGCGCTTATGGCAACTGGAAGAGTTCCAATCTACAGAGTTGGGAAGCGGTATTGCATGAGTACGCGATCCGGCCGATCCAGCAGTTCGCCTACAGCAAGGGCAAGAACGCCTCGGACATGGCGATGGTGATCGATGCCATGGACCTGCTGTACGCGCGCAATCTGGACGGCTTCGCGATCGTGTCCAGCGATGCCGATTTCACGCCGCTGGTGATGCGTTTGCTCACCGACGGCGTCAAGGTCTACGGCTTCGGTGAGAAGAAAACGCCCGAGCCTTTCGTCAACGCCTGCTCCAAGTTCACCTATGTCGAAGCGCTGGGCCAACCGGCGGGCGCCGACGTGCCGGCGGCCGAGCTTGCGACCACGCCGCTACGCAGCGCCAAGGAGCTGCGAGGCGACACCAAGCTGCTGCAGATGCTGCGCAGCGCCGTCGATGCGGTCAACGGCGACGACGGCTGGTCGCCGCTGGCGGCGGTCGGACAACAGATCGGCAACCAGGCCTCGTTCGATTCGCGCAACTACGGCTATCGCAAGCTCAGCGACTTGATCGAGGCCATCGGCTTGTTCGAGGTGCGCCGCGACAACAAAATCGTATGGGTCCGCGAGAAGCCCAAGGGCGGCGCGAAGCCGGCCGTCGCCAAGTCGGGCGCAGGAAAACCGAGCGTCGCCAAGGCGGGCGCGAAGTCCGGCACAGGCAAGGCCGGCGGCTAGCGATCGCTTGCGCTACGGATGCGGCGGTCGTACGGCGATCGCTTGGGTTTCGACAGGGGACCGAAATCATGAATGTCGCGGCGATCGAGACGGCCGGCACCGCCTTGCCGACACGGTGGCAGGCGGTGGTGTTCGAGTGCAAGGCCTGGGGCCTGCGCGGGCTGCGCTGGTGGCGCGACGCGTTGGATCGGCAGCGCCCGCGCCGGCACGCGCGCGCCGACGCATTGCGCGCCGCGCCGGTGCTGGCCGAATTCGAAAGCCCGCTGTGGCCGCTGGACGAGGCCGATCCGCTGCTGGTCGCCGGCAAATTGCAGAACCTGCGCCTGGCGCTGAAGCGGTTGCACGGCGTGGAAGTGGCGGCCGGCGCCACCTTCGGTTTCTGGAAGCAGGTCGGCCGCGCCACCCGCCGCCGCGGCTATGCGGTCGGCCGCGAACTGCGCGAGGGCTGCGTGATTCCCGCGGTGGGCGGCGGCCTGTGCCAGCTCAGCAATGCGCTCTACGACGGCGCGGTGCGCGCCGGGCTGGAGATCGTCGAGCGTCATCGTCATTCGCGCGTGCTGCCCGGCTCGCTGGCCGAGCAGGATCGCGACGCCACCGTGTTCTGGAACTACCTGGACCTGCGCCTGCGCGCGCCGTTCGCCTGGCGGCTGGAGGTGAGCATGGACGCGCAGCGCTTGCGGCTGCGCATTCGCGGCCATCGCAACGCGAGCGAGCACGGCTGGCCGCTGGCGGTATCGCCGCGGCGTCCGCCCGAAGCCAGCAACGACTGCGGCAGTTGCGAACAGCACGAATGCCATCGGCACACCGGCCCCAGCGCGGACGGACTGCGTCGGCTGTGGTGGATGGAGGACGCCTGGCCCGAGTTCCGCGCCGCGCTGAAGGAGCAGCGTGGCGACGGCGACCGCGTGTTCGGTCCGGGCGGCCGTCGCTTTCCGGCTCAGGCGCTGCCGCGGCGCGTGCTGCAATCGCTGGCCTGGCGCTATGGCCGCTGGCGCGGCCAGGCCCTGCCGCAGGTGCGCCTGGCGCAGTTGCGCGCGCATGCGCGCGATCTGGCGCGGCAGTTGCGGCCCAACGATCTGGACCTGGTGCTGCCGCAGAGCCTGCTGCCCTTCCTGTGGCGCGAAGGCGAACTGGCCGGCCGCCGCTACGCGGTGATGATGAGCGCGCTGCCGATGCGCACCCTGCAGGCCGAACTCGATCGCGCCTCGCAGCGGCATCCGCAGGTGCTGTCGCTGCGCGATTTCCGCGCCGATCCGGCGCTGATCGAGGCCGAGTGGAACGGCTTGCTGGCGGCGGAGGCCTGGTGGAGCCCGCATGCGCAGATTCTCGATCTGGCCGGCGCGCGCGCGCAGCCGCTGGCCTGGGCCCTGCCCGAGCCTTTGCCCGTCGATGCGCGCTTGCCCCGCGGCGGCCGCGCGCGCGTGTTCTTCCCGGCGTCGCCGTTGGCGCGCAAGGGCATCCTTGAATTGTTGGCCGCGTTGGGCGATCAGGAGGTCGAGATCCTGCTCCCGCCCGGCGATAGCGAGCGCGGTCTGGACCCGGGACGCGCGAGCCTGCGTCGTGTCGCCTCGTACCGACAGGGGTTGCTCGAAGCCGATGCGGTCGCGTTGCCCGCCTGGGTCGAACATCAACCGCGCGCCTTGTTGAGCGCGCTGGCCAGCGGCGTGCCGGTGATCGCGACCGCGGCCTGCGGCCTGGACCCGCGCATGGGCGGCTGGCGCCAGGTCGACGCCGGCGACGTCGCGGCGCTGCGTGCGGCGGTGCTCGACGCCTTGCCGCACTGAAGCGCGGCCCGTGCCGCGCGCATGCGCCGCGGTACGGCGGCGCGGCCCGATCCTCCGCGCGCGCGCGCGGGCGCTACACTGACACGGTCGTTACGCCCGCTCGCGCGAGACCAGAGCATGGAACCGCAGCCCATCGATCTGAGTACGGTGCTGATCGTCGAGGACGAGGCGGGTGCATGCGCGCGCATGCTCGCCTTGATGCGCGCGCTGGCCGGGCCGCAGGCATGCATCGACACCGCCTCCGACCTGACGCAGGCACGGGCTCACTTGCAGCAGGGGCGCTATGACCTGGCCTTGGTGGACGTGCATCTGCCCGACGGCAGCGGCATCGATCTGATCGCGTGGATGGGCGCGCATCGGCCGCAGACCGCGGCGGTGATCGTGTCGGCCTATGCCGAGGAAGAGACCAT
The DNA here is from genome assembly GCF_001429785.1 of Lysobacter sp. Root916. Classification (GTDB taxonomy): domain Bacteria; phylum Pseudomonadota; class Gammaproteobacteria; order Xanthomonadales; family Xanthomonadaceae; genus Lysobacter. The sequence goes on from NZ_LMJF01000011.1 coordinate 51,667, forward strand.
CCTGGCTGCGGTGCAGGCCGGTGCGATCGGCTACCTGCTCAAGGACCGCGACGACGACGAACTGCGGCTGTCCTTGCGGAGTCTGCAAAGCGGCGGCGCGCCGATCGATCCCCTGATCGCGCGCAGGATCCTGGCTCTGATGCAGCAGACGCCTGCACGCGCGCTCCCGCAGGCGCCGCAGGAGCAGGAGTCCGCGGCGCAGTTGTCGGAGCGCGAGCGCGAAATACTGCGCCTGGTCGCGCAGGGCTTCAGCAACCGCGAGATCGCCGAACTCGTGGCCTTGTCCAAGCTCACCATCGAATGCCACACCAAGAACATCTATCGAAAACTCGCGGTGGGTTCGCGCACGGCGGCGGTGTTCGAGGCGCGCGCGCTGGGATTGCTCAACTGAAGCCGTGGCGCGCCGGCACGGACAGCGCGCGCGCGTGCGCGGGCTGGCTGCTGATCGTATTGGCCCTGGCGCTGGCGCCGCTGTCGACGCGCGCGGCCGACGAGGCCGGCGTGCGGTTGCTTGATCGCGGCGAGGCGGTGCGTTCGGATTGGAACGCCGCCGCGCCGCCGGCCTCGGGCTGGACGCCGGTGCGATTGCTGGACTTGTGGCAGCAGCGCTGGCCTGGCCACGACGGCGTGGTCTGGTACCGCCTGCATTGGCAACAGGACGATCCGCGGCGGCCGACCGCGCTGCTGGCCGACTACATGAGCCTGAGCGGCGCGATCTACGTCAACGGCGAAGCGGTGGCGCGCGATCCGCACCTGGTCGAACCGCTGTCGCGTACCTGGAACACGCCTCACTACGTGCTGCTGCCGCCTTCGCTGCTGCGCGCCGGCGACAACGTCGTGTGGCTGCGCGTGTCCGGCCTGTCGGCCTACCAACCCGGCGCCGGGCCGGTGCGGGTCGGCGATCCGCAGACCCTGCAGCAGCGTTATCGCAGCGAGCGTTTCCTGCGTTACGACATCAAGCTAATCAACCTGGCCATGGCGGTGGTGCTGGGCGGGGTGTTCCTGCTGATGTGGCTGCTGCGGCGCAAGGACAGCGTGTACGGCTGGTTCGCCCTGACCGAACTGACCGGCTCGCTGTACGCCTACAACCACATCGCCACCGAGATATGGCCGCTGCCCGGCACCGATGCCTGGCAGGCCTTCAACGCCGCGTTCTACGTGGCCGCCGGCGCCTGCTACGCGCTGTTCCTGCTGCGCTACTGCGAGCGCCGCCATCCGCGCCTGGAGCGCGTGCTGGCCGCGCTGTCGGCGCTGTCGCTGTTGGTGGCCGCGCTGGCGCCGACCTGGATGGGCCACCATCGCAACCTGTGGTTCGCGCTGGGCGGCTCGTTCTACTACATCAGCATCGGCTGGTTCCTGATCCAGGCCTGGCGCAGCCGCCGCCCCGACGCCTTGGTGCTGGCGGCCTGCCTGCTGCTGCCGGTGCTGGTCTCGTTCCGCGATTTCGCGCTGTTCTTCGGCTGGGTGCAGGGCACCACCTACTGGCTCAGCCTGACATCGGTACTGACCCTGGTCGGCATCGGCTTCGTGCTGTCCTATCGCTTCGTGAGCGCGATGCGGCGCGTGGAAGGCTTCAACCTGGAGCTCAAGCGCGAGGTCGATACGGCGACGTCCGAGCTGGCGACCACGCTGTCGCGCCAGCACGCGCTGGAGCTTGCGCACAGCCGCGCCGGCGAGCGCCTGCAACTGGTGCGCGATCTGCACGACGGGTTTGGCGGCACCCTGGTCGGCGCGATCGCGCAGTTGCAGCAGGCGCCGGACGACATGCCCAAGGCGGCGGTGATCGCCACCCTCAAGGACCTGCGCGACGACCTGCGCCTGGTGATCGACAGCACCGCGCGCGAACACGCCGATCTGAGCGCGCAACTGGCGCCGCTGCGGCATCGCCTGGGCCGATTGCTGGAGACGGCCGACATCGACAGCCGCTGGCAGTTGGACGGGCTGGACGGGATCGAGCTGGGCAGCGCGCGCAGCCTGGACCTGCTGCGGCTATTGCAGGAAGCGTTGACCAACGTGTTCAAGCACAGCCGCGCGCGACGCGTGGAGGTGCAGCTGCGCCGCGTCGACGACCGCCTGCAGCTGCGCATCGACGACGACGGCGAAGGCATCGCATCCGCGCCGATGGCCGCCGACGGCGGCGCCGGCGTGGCCAGCATGCGCTTGCGCGCGCAGCGTTTGGGCGGCGAGCTGCGGATCGAGTCCGGCCCCCACGGCACCGGCCTGCGCTTGGACTTTCCGCTGCCAGCCTGAGGCCGACAGCGCGGCCGTCTCAGTACAAGTCCGCCGGGTCCACGTCCAAGGACCAGCGCACCTTGCGCGCCTCGGGCAGGGCGTGGATCGTCGGCAGCGCGCGATCCAGCGCGGCGTGCAGCGCGCGCCGCTCCGGCGCCGACAGGATCAACTGCGCGCGCTGATAGCCGGCGCGGCGCGGCATCGGCGCCGGCACCGGGCCGTTGAGTTCGAGGCTGTCGTCGCCGACCTCGCGCAGGGCCATGCGCGCGGCCTGCAGGAAGGCGTTGGCGATCTCGGTTTCCTTGGCCTCGGCGCGCAGCAAGGCCATGTGCGCGTAAGGCGGGAACCCGGCCAGCTCGCGCTGCGCCAGTTCCAGCTCGGCGAAGGCGGCATAGCCGCCGGCCAGCAGGGTGCTCAGCAGCGGGTGCTCGGGATGATGGGTCTGCAGCACAACCTCGCCGGGCTTGTGCGCGCGGCCGGCGCGGCCGGCGACCTGGATCAGCAGCTGCGCGAGCTTTTCCGGCGCGCGGAAGTCGGCGCTGAACAAGCCTTCGTCGATACCGACCACCGCGACCAGGGTCAGGTGCGGCAGGTCGTGTCCCTTGGCCAGCATCTGGGTGCCGACCAGGATGCCGCGCGCAGTGCCGAACTCGGCCAGGTGCTGCTCCAGGGCGTCGCGGCGCTGGGTGGTCCCACGATCGATGCGCAGCACCGGTACGTCCGGGAAGCGCGCGGCCAAGGCCTCCTCGATGCGCTCGGTGCCGGCGCCCTGCGATTGCAGCGCCAGCCCGCCGCAGTCCGGGCAGGCGTTGGGCGCCGGTCGCCGCGCGCCGCAGTGGTGGCATTGCAGGCGGCGTCCGGCCGCGTGCACGGTCATCGGCGTGGGCGAAGTCGGCGTGCTGCAACGGTGGCAGTGCGCGCTCCAGCCGCAGTCGTGGCAGATCAGCACCGGCGCGTAGCCGCGGCGGTTCTTGAACACCAGCACCTGGCCGTCGGCGTCGAGCGCGCGCGCGATGGTGTCGATCAATTCCGGCGATAGGCCGGCCTCGAGCGGGCGCTTGCGCACGTCGACCACGCGCACCCGCGGCGGCTTGGCGTCGCCGGCGCGTTGCAGCAGGCGCAGGTGCGCGTAGCGGCCGGCCTGGGCGTTGCGCAGCGATTCCAGCGACGGCGTCGCGCTGCCCAGCAGCACCGGCACGTTCAGCGCCTTGGCGCGCACCAGGGCGAAGTCGCGCGCGTGGTAACGGATGCCGTCGAGCTGCTTGAAGCTGCCGTCGTGCTCCTCGTCGATCACGATCAGGCCGGCCTCGGGCAGGGGCAGGAAGATCGCCGAGCGCGTGCCCACGATCACCCGCGCCTCGCCGCGCAGGCAGGCGGCCCAGGTGCGCGCGCGTTCGCCGTCGCCCAGGCCGGAATGCAGCGCATGCACCGGTACGCCCAGACGCGCGCGGAAGCGCGCCAGGGTCTGCGGGGTCAGGCCGATCTCCGGCACCAGCACCAGGGCTTGGCGGCCGCGCGCCAGGCAGTCGGCGATCGCGCGCAGGTAGACCTCGGTCTTGCCGCTGCCGGTGACGCCGTCCAGCAGCAGCGGCGCGAAGCCGTCGCGCACGGCCAGGATGGCGTCGACCGCGGCCTGCTGTTCTTCGTTGAGCGCGGGCCCGGGCTGCGGCGCGGCGGCGATGGTGTTGGCCGGCACCGCGATGCGCTCGGCCAGGCCGCGCTTGGCCAGCGCGCGCGCGGCGGCGCGCCAGTCGGGATCGTGGGCGGCGTCGACGAGCTCCAGCGCGTCCTCGTCGCAGGGGCCGGCCTCCAGCCGGTCGGCGAGGCGGCGCGGGCGGCCCGCGCGCAGGCCCGGCCGCGCGGTCGCCCCGGTCTCGGTGAGCCGCCAGGCCCAGGCGTGAGTGTCGGCCAGCGGTTCGCCGTGGCGCAGCGGCGCCGGCAGCGCGGTCGCGAACACCTCGCCCAGCGGGGCGTGGGTGTAGCGGGCCAGCCAGCGCAGCGATTCCAGCAGCTCGCCGTGGAACAGCGGCTGCGGGTCGAGCCGGCTCAGCGCGGCTTTGGGTTCCGGCGCGCTGGCGTCGGCGGCGCCGGTGTCGGCGACCACGCCGACCAGCTCGCGGCTGCCGAAGGGCACGCGCACCCGCATACCGACGTCGGCCGCCGTCGCCTCCAGGCCGTCGGCCGGGCGGTAATCGAACAGGCGCGGCAGGGGCACGGGCAGGGCGACCCGCCAGACGTGTGTAAGTGACTGAGCGGAGCCGTCGGACATGCGCTCAGTCTAGCGAGCGCGGTCGCGAATCGGCGCCGACGCAGTTGCGACCTATTGCTGCCCCCGCCGTGACAAAGCGCACGCAAGTGGCGGTGCTTAAAGAAAATTCACCCTTATCCACACGAGCTGTGGATAAATCTGTGCATGCCGTGTCGGCAGGGCTGCGCGATGACGCTGGAATAAGCTCTGCAGCCAGGTTGGTGAAAAAATCGCCAATGCGTATATCTCTTTGATAATCAAAGGCTTGATCGTGAAACATCGTTGTAATGCAGGGCTTTTGGGGGTTCTTCCTCAGCCCCATGACGGTTCCGTTACCGCTGTGCACAACCGTTTTTTCCTGCAGGCCGCGTCCTGCTTCGCGGAGCAGGTATTGGCGCCGTGTCAAGCGGTTTTATGCGACGGCCGCCTCGCTATGATGCGGCCATGCTGATGCGTACGCGATGAGCCCCGCCGCAACGGGCTCCACACCCTCCGGCACCGCCGGGCACTCGAACGATGCGCCGGCCGCCCTGGCCGCGTTTCTGCGCGGCGTCGAGCGTCGCGGCGCGGTCCTGGCCGAGCTGCAGGCGGGCGACGCCGGCGCCGGCGACGCGGCCCTGGCGGCGGCGATGCAGGCCTTCCGCGCCGGCATCGAGGCCACGCCCATGGCCGACTGGCCGCGCCGCTTCTGGTCGCAGCTGCTGGCCCAGCCCGGGCTGCACCAGCGCACCCGCGTCGCGATCCCCTTGGACGCCACCGACCGCCTCGGCGAACTCGGCCATGGCCCGCGCGCGGCCCTGCTGCTGCGCCTGGCGGCCGGGCTGTCCGAGCCCGACGCGGCCGCGGCCCTGGGCGTGGCACAGCCGACCTACCGCCTGGCCCTGCAGCGCGCGCTGCCGCACCACGCCGACGGCAGCGCCGATCCGGCGGCCTGGCAGCAGCTGCGCGAGCAGATCCATCGCCGCATCAAGACCCTGCCGCCGGAACGGCTGACGCGGCTGACCGCGGCGCGCGAAGCCGCCTTGCGCGGCGCGCCGGTCGCGGCCGAGGGCCAGCGCGGCGACGCGCGCGTCGTCGCTGCCGGGCGACGGCCGCGCTGGCTCATGGCCCTGCTGTGGACCTTGCTGGCGCTGTGCGCGCTCGCGTTCGCGGCGACCTGGTGGTGGCCGCTGGGCGGTGTCGCCGACTGGCTGGGCGGCCCGCCCATCCAGGTGGAGGCCCTGCCCGAGGCCGAGGCCCCCGCCGCGCGCTACAGCCACGAAGCGGGCCTGATCGGCGACCGCGACTTCGCTCTGCTGGCCGATCCCGAGGGCGAGGCCGGTGCGCGCGAGCTCGCCTTCCACAGCTGGCTGGCCGCGCGCGAGCGCGCCGGCCCCGCGGGCCTGCCCGGCGAGAACGCCGAGCCGGTCCCCGCCGAGTCCGACGCGGCGACCGCGCCGGGCGCGGAAACCTCGACCGAATCCGAAACGGAGAGCGCCGATGTCCCGGGCTGACGCGGCCCGCCCGCGCGCCTGTCTGCGCGCCGTTGCCCTCCTGGGCCTGAGCCTGCTGCTGGGCGCGGTCGCGGCGCAGAGCTTGCCGCCGGAGTACGAAAAACTCGCTCAGCGCCTGCCCGCCGACGCGCGCGCGCGCCTGCAGGCCAACGCGGCGCAATGGGCGGCCTGGAACGCCGAGCAACGCGCCGCCTTCGCCACCCGCGCCGCGCGCTGGAACGCGCTGCCCGCGCGCGAACGCGCAAACGCGCGCGAACGCTACGCCGCCTGGCTGGCCCTGCCCGCGGACGAGCGCGCGCTGGCCCAGGCCGCGGCCGCTCGCTATGCGGTGCTGCCGCCGGAGCAACAACAGGCCTTGCGCGCGCGCTTCGATGCACTCGACGGCAGCCTGCAGCGCGGCTGGCTGCTGGGGCCGAGCCTGGGCTTCGACTACGCGGCGTTACAGCCCCTGCTGGCGCAGCTGCCGCCGGAGCAGCACGAGCCGATGCTGCGCGTGCTGCGCGAACTCAGTCCGCAGCAACGCAAGGATCTGGCGGTGCTGGTGCAACGCACGCCCCCGCAGGCGCGCGACGCGCTGCGGCGGGAACTGCTGGCGACGCGTTGGGACGAGCGCGACGGGTGGTTCTGGCACAAGCTGGGGCAGTAGGGCTGTAGTCCCTAACCACATGCGCTGCCCTCATCCGCCCTGGCGGGCACCTTCTCCCGCAAGCGGGAGAAGGGGGGGGCGTGTGCAACTGCAACCAYRTGCGCTGCCCTCATCCGCCCTGGCGGGCACCGTCTCCCGCAAGCGGAGGAAGGGGGGGCGTGTGCAGCTGCAACCACGTGCGCTGCCCTCATCCGCCCTGGCGGGCACCTTCTCCCGCAAGCGGGAGAAGGGGGGCGTGCGCAGCTGCAACCTCGTGCGCTGCCCTCATCCGCCCTGGCGGGCACCTTCTCCCGCAAGCGGGAGAAGGGGGGCGTGTGCAACTGCAACCGCATGCGCTGCCCTCATCCGCCCTGGCGGGCGCCTTCTCCCGCAAGCGGGAGTAGGGAAGGCAGACGTTCTGCGTGCGTACTCGCGCGCTCCAGCCCGCGTGCCGCGCTTAATCCTCGCGCAACACCCGCCGCGTCGCGCTGAACCGATCGCCGAACCGCGCCACCGCATCGGCGCGCATGCGCGGCGCGTGATCGCGCACGTAGGCGTCCAGCGATTCCTGGCGATCGAGCCGGTAGCGCACGCTCAGGCGCACCCGCCCGGGCTCGGCCGGCGGGTCCAGCTGGGTGTGGATGCGCGCCTCGAGAAAGCCGGGCAGGGCCAGGATCTCGCGCGTATGCGGCCCTAGCCAGGCGCGGTAGTCGTCGGCGATGGCCGCGTCGAGATCGAGGTTGACCTCGTAGACCACGCCCGCGCTCACATGCGCACCAGGCTGGCGATCATCAGGAAGCCCACCGCGAACGCCAGCATGAAGAAGTAGCAGCCGCCGACCACCAGATAGCGCAGCAGGGTCACCAACCAGCCGTTGCCGTACACGCGTTTTTGCATCAGCAGCAGATAGATCGGCATCCACAGCCAGAGCCCGGCCTCGACGATGCCGGCGACCCAGCCGAAGCCGGACCAATGCGGCGAGATCCAGGCGTCCAGGCCGAACATCAGGAACATCGCCAGCAGGCTCAGACACAGGTAGGCGTGGCTGTACAAGGCCACCACCAGGTGCTCCAGGTAACCGCGGCCCGAGCCCAGGTAGGTCAGCTTGAGCAGCAATGCGAACATCGGCACCAGCAGGAACAGCGCCGAGGGCACCGCGCTCAGCGCGGCATGCTCGTACAGCGAGGGGTCCTGGGTGGCGCGCTTGAAGTTGGCGTAGCCGCGACCGATCTGCTTGTTGAGCCAGCGGTTGAAGAACTCCGGCGCGCCGGCCATCACCACCGGATTGGTTTCCGCGTCCCAGGGCGCGTTGCCGAAGAAGGTCAGGCCCTCGTTGCATTCGCCGTCGCCATAGGTTTGCGCGTCGGTCGCGGCCTTGCGCTTGAGCGCGCCCTCGGTGTCGACGGCGTGGTCGATCTGCAACTGCGCGGCGCGGCAGCCGGCACGGCGGTTGATATCGCGGATCGCGTTGGCGTTGCGCGCCAGTGCCGTGGCGTTGCCGGCGGCGATGCCGGCGCGTTCGGCCTGCAGCGGCTTGAGCCTTTCGTCGCGCAGGGCTTCCAGCTCGGCCAGCGAGTTGGCGTTCTCGATCGTAGCCGGGAGCGCGGCGTTCTCTTCCTCTTGGGAGGGCGCGACGATGCCGGCGGCCTCGGCGGCGGCGTCAGGCCGTGTGCGCTCGCGCAGTTCGGCCACGCGCTTGTCGGCGATCGCGTTGACCTGCTTGATGCCGGCGGCGATGCCGACCTGCGCGCCGCCGGGCAGGCCGACCGGGATCGCGGCGCGCGCCTTTTCGAGTTCCTTCAGGGCCTGCGCGCGTTCGCTCTCGACTTCGGACACGCTGCGCGCGTTCTCGATGCGTTCGCCGGTGCGGCCCAGGCGTACCTTCTTGCCGTCGATGACCATAGGGCCGTTGCCCTTGTAGCTGCCGCCATCGTCCTCGCCGAAATGCACCGTGAACTGGGCGATGAAGAAGGTCAGCACGCTCAGGATCACGAACAGCCGCAGCGGCGGCACGTAGCGCACGCGATGACCGCGCAGGTAATTGAGCGCGACCCGGCCCGGCGACAGCAGGTCGCGCACGGTGCGGAAGATGCGGCCGTCGAGATGCCAGAACGACTCGAACACTTCCTCCAGCGCATGCCCGGCATGGCGCAGCGGATTGACGATCGACTGCCCGCACTGGTGGCAGTAGTGGCCCTGCAGCGGCGCCGCGCAGTTTTCGCAGTGGGTCGGCGTGGGGTGGTCTTGGGCTTCGCTCATAGGTCCGATCGCTCGCGGCTCCCAGGCCGTTCATGGGCGAGCGCGTAAGATAGCGGGCTGCTATGGCCCGGCGCCAGCGCCCTTTGCGGTTGCGCGGCCGAAGTCGTGGTTCTGGTTCCGCGTCATGTCGTCTCTTTCCTCTTCCGTGCGCCCCGGATTGTCGGGCGAAATCCGCACCACCGCCCTGCTCGCCGCGCCGCTGGTCGCCGGCCACGTGTCCACCGGCCTGATCGGCTTCATCGACAACGTCCTGGCCGGGCACCACAGCACGACCACGCTCGCGTCGGTCACCATCGGCACCGCGCTGTGGTGGCTGCCGATGATGATTCCGATCGGTACCCTGCTGTCGGTGCCGCCGTCGGTGTCGCAGCTCGACGGCGCCGGCCGCCGCGGCGAAATCGGCGCGCTGTTCCGTCAGGCGCTATGGCTGGCCTTGGGCCTGGGCGTGCTGCTGTTCGCGTTCCTGACCTTCATCCCGCACGCGCTGGCGCCGATGGGCATGGCGCCGGAGATCATTCCGGGCGCGCGCGACTTCCTGCACGGCATCCGCTGGGGCGTGTTCGCGCTGACCCTGTTCTTCTGCATGCGCTATCTGGCCGAGGGCCTGCACTGGACCTTGCCGACCATGCTGATCAGCGCCGGCAGCCTGCTGGTGCTGCTGCCGATCGGCTACGTGCTGACCTTCGGCAAGCTCGGTTTCCCGGAAATGGGCGCCGGCGGCCTGGGCATCGCCTCGGCGATCATGCTGTGGATCGAGGCGATCGCGTTCGCGGTGGTGCTGTGGAAGGCCAAGCGCTTCGCCGATCTCAAGCTGTTCGAGCGCTTCGATCCGCCGAACTGGCCGACCATCCGCGGCCTGCTCGCCACCGGTCTGCCGATCGGCGTGACCGTGCTGATGGAAGGCAGCTTGTTCATCGTCACCGCCCTGCTGATCGGCCGCCTGGGCGAAGTGCCCGCGGCCGCGCATCAGATCGCGATCAACCTGTCGGCGCTGTGCTTCATGATCCCGATGGGCCTGGCCGAGGCGACCACGGTGCGGGTCGGCCACTCGCTGGGCCGCAACGACCTGCACGGCGTGCGGCGCGCGGCCGCGGCCGGCTACGCGATCGTGCTGGGCACCCAGCTGGTGTCGGGCATCGTCTTGTTCAGCGCCAGCGACTTCCTGGTCGGCTTCTACACCGCCGACGCCGCCGTCGCGACCCTGGCCGCCTCGCTGCTGCTGTACGCGGCCGCGTTCCAGTTTCCGGACGGGATCCAGGTGCTGTCGGCCGGCGCCCTGCGCGGGCTCAAGGACACCAAGGTGCCGATGCTGCTGGCCGCCCTGGCCTACTGGGGCATTGGCATGCCGCTGGGTGCGGGCCTGGGCCTGGGCCTGGGCTGGGGCCCGAAGGGCATGTGGATCGGCCTGATCGCCGGCCTCACCGTGGCCTCGATCCTGCTGTGCACCCGCTTCGTGCGCTCCAGCCACCCGCGCCGGATCGCCGAGCGGGCAGCCCGCCAAGCCCCGCAGGCCCCGGCCCTGCAGGCCGAGGCCTGAATCCCGGGCCTGGCCCTGGCCGGCCCGGCCCGCCGGTCTTGGCCGTATGCGAAAAATCCGCGTTACGAATGGCGGATGAAGAAAAACCCCGGGTCGCGGTACGCTGCGTACGTCTAATGGAGTGTGCGCAATGAACGATACCTCGCGTCGCGGCCCGGTGGCCCGGTTTTTCGTCGGCCTCTGGGATGCGATGAATTTCACCCGCCGGCTGATCTTCAACCTGGTGTTCTTCACCTTGTTGTTCCTGTTCCTGATCGCCATGAGTTCGGCCGGGCGGATCAAACCGCTGCTGGAAGGCACCACCCTGGTGATCGCGCCAGAGGCCACCCTGGTCGAGCAGTACAGCAGCGACCCGGCCTCGCGCGCGCTCGGTAAGGCGCTGGGCGAAAAGGGCGGCGAAGTGCAGCTGCGCGACCTGCTGCGCGCGCTGGACGCGGCCAAGGACGACAAGCGCATCAACCGCGTGGTGCTGCGCCTGGACCAGCTCCAGGGCAGCGGCATGGCCTCGATGCGCGACGTCGCCGCCGCGATCGCGCGCGTGCGCGCGTCAGGCAAGCAGGTGATCGCCTTCAGCGAAGCCATGGACCAGAAGCAGTACCTGCTGGCCGCGCAGGCCAACGAGGTCTATCTGGATCCGATGGGCGGCCTGATGCTCGAGGGCCTGGGCCGCTATCGCCTGTACTACCGCCAGGGCCTGCAGGAAAAGCTCGGCGTCGACGTGCACCTGTTCAAGGTCGGCGAGTACAAGTCCGCAGCCGAGCCCTACGTGCTCGATGCGGCCTCGCCGGAAGCCAAGGAAGCCGACCTGTACTGGATGAACGACGTGTGGCAGCGCTACCTGGCGGACATCGCCAAGGCGCGCAAGCTCGACGCCGCCAAGATCGCCGCCGACATCGACCAGATGCCGGCCCAGATCGAGGCCGCGCAGGGCGATCTGGCCAAGTACGCCGTGCAGCAGAAGCTGGTCGACGGCCTGAAGACGCGCGAACAGGTCGACGACCTGCTGATCGAGCGCGGCGTGGCCGACGAAGACGCCGAAGGCGGTTTCCAGCAGATTTCGCTGGACGGTTACCTCGCCCACCTCAACAGCGCGGCGCTGTCGGCCGCGGCCGTCACCGGCCCGCAGATCGCGGTGGTGGTCGCCGAGGGCGAGATCAGCGGCGGCGAGCAGCCGCCGGGCACGGTCGGCGGCGTGTCGACCGCCGCGCTGCTGCGCGAGGCCCGCGACGACGAAAACGTCAAGGCGCTGGTGCTGCGCGTGGATTCGCCCGGTGGCGAAGTGTTCGCCTCCGAGCAGATCCGCCGCGAGATCGTCGCGCTCAAGGCCGCCGGCAAGCCGGTCGTGGTCTCGATGGGCGACCTGGCCGCTTCGGGCGGCTACTGGATCTCGATGAACGCCGACAAGATCTACGCCGATCCCTCGACCATCACCGGTTCGATCGGCATCTTCGGCATGATCCCGACCATCCCGCGCACCCTGGAGAAGATCGGCGTGCGCGCCGACGGCGTCGGCACCACCCGCTTCGCCGGCGCATTCGACATCACCCGCCCGCTGGCGCCGGAAGTCGGCCAGGTGATCCAGTCGGTGATCGACAAGGGTTATCGCGACTTCACCGGCAAGGTCGCCACCGCGCGTAAGCGTCCGGTGGAAGAGATCGACGGCATCGCCCGCGGCCGCGTCTGGAGCGGCGCGCAGGCCAAGGAGCGTGGCCTGGTCGACGACTTCGGCGGCCTGCAGGTGGCGATCGAGGACGTGGCCAAGCGCGCCAAGCTGGGCAAGGACGAGTATCAGCTGCGTTACATCGAGAAGAGCGCGACCCCGTTCGAACGCTTCTTCACCGGCTTCGCCGAAAGCCGCATCGGCGCGGCCTGGCTGCGCAACGACTCCGATCTGGCGCGCAGCCTGATCGGCAAGGCCATGCCGCAGGCCGCGGCCGACCTGCGCTTCCTGCAAAGCTCGGTGCAGCCCACCCGCGGCGTGCCGGTGAAGTCGCTGGCCTATTGCTTCTGCGGGCTCTGAGTACTGCGGCGCAACAAAAAACCCCGCTTCGGCGGGGTTTTTTGTTGCTGGAAGTCAGCGCGGAGAAGCGAGAAGTGAGTGAGGGCAGAAGCTGCCGCTCGCTTCTCACTTCTCGCTTCTCCGCGCTCACTCCTGCCTCAATTCGCCTGCGCTTCGATCGCGCCGCGCTGCTTATCCGCCGCCTCCAGCACATCCGCCTCCACCGCCTGCGCCTTCTGGATCGGTTGCTGGATGCTGTCGCGCAGCTGGGTGGCCTTGGGATCGACCGGGCGTTCCTTCTCCGGCGGCTGCGGCTTGGAGCAGCCGGCCGCCAGCAGCAGCGCCAGCGTGGCCGCGCCCAGTGGCGCTAGGCGGAGCGGGGTGGTGCGGGATATCGGTGAGCGCATCGCGGCATCCTCGTCGGTGACGCGGCTATGCTACGCCGGCGGCCGCGCGCGACAAGCGCAGGCCGCCGCAAAACGGCGACGCGGCGGCGATCGGCCGCACATTCGGAGGCGGAGGCAGGCATGGACCCCAAACGTTGGCGGCTGGACGGACAGTTGGCCCTGGTGACCGGCGGCAGCGCGGGCATCGGCCGCGCGATCGCGCGCGAACTGCTGGGCTTCGGCGCCGACGTACTGCTGGCCGCGCGCGACATCGCCGCGCTGGACGCCGCGCGCGCCGAACTGCTGGAGGATTTCCCCGAGCGCGAGGTCCAGGCCTTCGTCGCCGACGTCGCCGACGACGAACAGCGCCGCGAACTGCTGGACTGGGTCGAGGACTTCGGCGAGGGCCTGCACATCCTGGTCAACAACGCCGGCGGCAACCTGGTGAAGTCGGCCACCGACTACACCGAGGACGAATGGCGGCAGGTGTTCGAAATCAACCTGTTCTCGGCCTTCGAACTGTCGCGCTACGCGCATCCGCTGCTGACCCGACACGCGGCGTCCAGCATCGTCAACGTCGGCAGCGTGTCCGGCGTCACCCATGTGCGCACCGGCGCGCCCTACGGCATGAGCAAGGCCGCGATGCACCAGATGACCCGCAACCTCGCGGTCGAATGGGCCGAGGACGGCGTGCGCGTGAACGCGGTCGCGCCCTGGTACATCCGCACCCGCCGCACCTCCGACAAGCTCGCCGATCCGGATTACCTGGACGAAGTGCTGCTGCGCACGCCGCTGGGCCGCATCGGCGAAGCCGAAGAAGTCGCCGCCGCGGTCGCGTTCCTATGCCTGCCCGCGGCCGGCTACATCACCGGCGAATGCATCGCGGTGGACGGCGGCTTCCTGCGCTACGGATTCTGAAGCGGGCGTGGCGCGACGCGCATAGAGCCACGCGAGCCCGCCGCTCCGCCTCCCCCTTTGAAAAAGAAGGATTGAGGGGAATTTGCTTTTAGAGCCACGCGAGCCCACCGCGCCGCCTCCCCCTTTGAAAAAGGGGGATTGAGGGGGATTTGCTTTTAAAGCCAGGCGAGCCCACCGCTCTGCCTCCCCCTTTGAAAAGGGGGATTGAGGGGGATTTGCTCTTGCCAGCACGCGCATCGCCGCGACGCACGACAACCCAGCCTATTGCCCGCAAGTGCTCTCGCGCACGATCCGCCCCATGCGCTCGACGTCCGCCTGTGCGCCCGCGCGCTGATCGACGGGGCCGAAGCGCAACTGCGACTCGGCCTGCCGCAGGCGCTGCCGCCAGCTTTCGCACAACGCACCATCGGCGACGCGCTGGCACTGGTCGGTGACCATCTGGCAGGCGGCGCCCGCGCTGGGGCCGCCGTTGACGCCGTAGGTCTGCAGCGGCGCGCAGCGCTCGGGTTGGTCGCCCTTGTCGCTGAGGTAGCGGTCGTTGTCGAAGGTGCGGCACTCGAACAGGGTCGGCGGCGGCAAACGGTCGCTGACGGCGCTGTCGTCCCTTTGCGCCGTGCTGGCGGGCGGCACGGCCGGCGCGGTGCTCGCCGGCATCGGCGTGGCGGGCGGCGATTTCGGCGCCGCGTTCGGTGGCGGCGCGGGCGCCGCCCCGATCGGGGTGACGAACGCGGGCGGCGTGGACGTGGTCGGCGCCGAGCCGATCACGCGCTTGTCCTGCTTGCTGCCCTTCGGACAGGGCACGTCGTTCTGCACCGTCAGCGCGCCGCTGGCGTCGGTGCAGCGATAGATCGTGACCTGCTGCGCCTGCGCGGCGCCGGTCAGGGCCAGCAAAGCCAAACTCCACAGCAACCGCATCAGTACGCTCCGCAATCGTCGGCCAAGCGCGCATCGATGCCGCGCTGTTCGCTCTGGATGCGCACGCGCTCGCTCTGCAGCGCGCTGTTGTAGCGGCGGTCGAGCTCGTAGCGGCGGTCGCTCAAGCGCGCGCAGACTTCGCGTTGCGGCAGAGCGTGGCATTCGTCGCGTACCCAGGTGCCCGCAGGGTACGCGAATCCCACCCCCGGCGGCAGCGGACGCGGCGGACCGGGACGGAACTCGCTGGGCGGCGGCCGGCGCGCGCCGACGTGGTCGCCCAGCGGATTGCGGGTGGCGATCACCGGCATCAGCGTCCACAGCGGCACCCAGCGCGGATTGCCCTCGGCGGTTTCGCTGGTGTAACGGTCGCCGTCGGGCGTCACGCACTCGTACATCGGGCGCGGCGTGTTGACCACGATCACCTGCGGACGCGGCGCGGGCGCCGCGGCCGGCGCCGGCTCGGCGCGCGCGACCGCATCGGTCGGACGCGGCGGCGGATCGCGCGGCACCGTCATCGATCGGGTCTGCTGCTGCTCGCCGCGCGCGCAGGGCGTATCGCGCAGGCTGGAGCGGCCCTGGGCGTCGGTGCAGCGGTAGATCGTAACCTCGGCCGCCTGCGCGCCGCCGGCCAGGGCCAGCAGCGCGAACAGCAGGCAGGGGCGCAGACGCGGGTGCATGCGCGCATCTTGCGCTCGCCGTTCGCCCTGCGGAAGTCGGGGGGCACCGTCGATCGGGGAGGCTGTTGACCGCCGTTCAGGCGATCGGCGGCCCCGGACTGTGGGCCTAAAGCGCTCTGGTCAGCCCAGAGATTGCCGGTAATGGGTCGCCAGCATGATCGCGTTGGCGATGGCGTGAGCCAAGATGCAGACCGACAGGCTCGAGCCGCGTCTTCGGAGCCAACACAGGCCCAAGCCGGCAGCAAGAATGCCGAACGACTGCGGTACTCCATTAGGCGAACCCGCCAATTGCAGGGAGTGCATGGCCATGAAGCTCAACGAGCCGAGCAGGCTGGCAATGCTCCAAGGCATGTACTTGTTGAGCAAATCGTAGATCACGCCGCGAAACACAGCCTCCTCCAGCAGCGGAGCGACCAGGATCGCCGCCAGGACAGTGGTCAGGGCCAAATCGGAGCCGAACAGTCCCCGCTGGGCGCTGGTTGCCCCTGCGTCGTACGGGACGGCAACCAAAGCCAAGGACATAGCGACTACGCTTGCCGCGTAGGGCAAAAGCAGAAACTGCGGCTGGGTCCGAACGAAGACGATCGATTTCGTCAGGTCATCGCGAAGCGAGGCGGCAGCCCATCTAAGCCATCCCCACGTTAGGATCACAGCCAGGACCAGTTGCCAGACGATGTTCGACTGAGCGCCCCAGCGAGGCCAGGAGCTGACCTCGGAGTAGGAGTTTCCCGTCCTGATTCCGATACTGCTCAAGTACTCCTCGGCGTCGAACAGGCCTTCGCCGACGAAGCTGCATTTCAGTGGAATGCCCGGCTTGCCGTTCGACGCCGGTATCTTGTCGCATTGAATCGAGCTCAAGGCTCCGGTTTCGAACGTCGCGCTAACCGGATATCGAACGGGTTTGGACTCTTCCAGGATCTGAAACGTCGCTTCCATGTTCCACGAATCCGAGAAGTAGGCTGGCGCCGCTTGGACAAGTAGAGCCGCCGATACGAAAAGCTCAGCGATGAGCAGCGCGCCGATCGCCTTGACTACCGATCGTGCCGATGGCGGCGTCTGCTCATCGCTCATTTACGACTCCTTGTCGAGAGAAAGTGGTCCGACACCGGCGGAGGCGACAGGGCGCGCCGTGTTTGCAGCGCACCTTGCCGAGTGCACGGCGCTCCTAGGGGGCGCCAAACCAATCGCTATCGTAGGTCCAAACAGACAGGTTGGTGGATGCGGTCACCCCGATGAGCGAACCCATGCCGTCCGACATCCAGAAGCCATTGGAACCAGGTCCCGGAACCGGTCCTGGAGTTGGCTTGGGCGGCGTGCGCGGTTCCGGAGGCGGAATGTGTTCGCAGTGATAGCTAGCACCCATGCCGCAGAAACCGCTGTCTTCCATAACTACGGTGCCGCCTTGGCGCTCGCAGTGCTTGATCATTCTATGTTTTGTTATGTTGTCGTTGATGTAGCAAAGCCCTGCACCGACAACGACGGGGACGATGTAGATGGCGGCGCCTGCTGTCTGCGCTTGACCGTACTTCTGCGAAGCCAGCTGCCACTGCTGAGGAGTGAGCTGATTCGAGATCAGAGAAGAGCCATTCGTGGCCGTGATTTCGCGCGTTGCGCCATTCACATGAGCGGTGAACGTTTGGCCTTCGGCATCCACAGCGGTGAATACCATCTCGGTTCCGTCGCCACTCACGCTCACTGAGCCAGGCGCGGCTTGGGTGGTCGAATAGTAGATCTCGGGCCCTTCGGGGTTTTCATGAGTCCAGTTGTCGCCTGGGCCGTTGGTAGCGAGCGCAGTTGTGCAGTAGCTCAATCCAATGCTCATGACGAGCGACGACAAAGCAAGTGATCGCAGCGACATCTTCAATACTCCTTTATTGACAGGCGCCAATTGGCATCTGACGTTATTTGAGTATTTGTTCTTGCGGTCAATGCCCAATATCTGTGTGAAAAATGTGCGTTGCTCAAAGACAGTCCCTGAGCTCGATCTATCCGCAAGGGTTGCTCCGCAATTCTAGTGCCCAGACGTGAAGCACGAGGCTGCGTTACTGGTCAGCTCCTGGGATTCTTACATCCGCAGAACTTCTCCTGTGATCGCCGAGCGGATGGTGGTTGGGCGGTCGTAGCCTTCGGTCTCGCCGATGCTGACGCCGTCGACCAGGCCCAGCACGGCCGGGTCCAGGGCGGCGCGCGTGGGCGCGGGCGGCGCGCCGGCGAGGTTGGCGCTGGTCGAGACCAGGGCGCCGCCGAACGCGGCGCACAGCGCGATCACGCTGGGGTGCGCGCTGACCCGCACGGCGACGCCGTCGTGGGCACCGGTGATCCAGCGCGGCACGCGCGCGGTGGTGGGCACGATCCAGGTATGCGGGCCGGGCCAGGTCGCGTGCACGGCGGCGCGGCGTTCCGGCGCCAGCGCGTCCCAGTCGAGCAGGCCGTCGAACTGGCTCAGCTCGCCGGCGATCAGGATCACGCCCTTGTCGACCGGGCGCTGCTTGATCGCCAGCAGGCGCAGCAGGGCGGCCTCGTCGAAGGGGTCGCAGCCCAGGCCCCAGACGGCCTCGGTCGGGTAGGCGATCACGCCGCCACGGCGCAGCGCGGCGGCGGCGGCTTCGAGGGTCAAAGGCGCGGAGGTGTTCATGCGCGCAGTGTCGCATTCGGAGGTCGGGGCCGGAATGCATCGGAGGCCGCTTGCTGTGGAGTAGGAGCGGCGTGAGCCGCGATCCCGAAGCGAGGACAGTCGGCCGCCGGGGTCCAAGCAGGATTCGTGATTCGCGATGGCGGCCGAGTGGCGCGGTCGCGGCTCACGCCGCTCCTACCCCAAAGCCAGGCGGCGCCGGCAAGCGACGCAGGGGCGAAACCCCTGCGTCGCGCGCGGCTCAGTAGGCGATCCAGGCGTCGCGCCAGGCCCAGCCGGTGCCGGGGCGGTAGGCCTCGGCGTCGATGTTGCACCAGGCGCCTTCGGGGAAGGGCTTGCAGGCGTAGAGCTTGCCGTCGCCGGCCTTGACCACGGTCTGTCCGGGGACGTACTGGCCGATGCCGGCCGGATAGACGTAGTCGTAATCCGGCGTGGGGCCCGGCGGTTCCGGCGGCTGCGGCGGATCGGGTAGACGCACGTCGATTTGGTGGGTGCGTCCCGTGCCGTTGAGGTAGACGCGGTTGCCGGTGGCAGCGGGCACGGGCGTGATCGCGCCGTTCTGGAGTACGCCGATGCGCACGGTGCTGGCCTGGGCGTTGACGTTCTGCGCGACCCGCAGCGGCCAGGCCGCGGCGCTGGTCTGGCCGGCCATCAGCACGGTGTCGATGCGTTCGGCATCGCTGCCGTTGGCGTTGAACACGCGCACGCTGACGGTGGTGCCGATCGGGTGATCGTTCTGCGCGGTCAGCGGGCCGGCGTCGCGCCATTGCGGCGGCGGAGGCGGATTGCCGCCGCCGGCGAACTTCACGTCCATGCAGGTGTAGAAGGCCTCGGTCGAATCCGAACGCTGCCAGGTGTTGTAGATCACGTGGCGGCCCGTGCGCTGCGGGACCGTGCACTGCAGGCGGTAGATGCCGCCGACCACGGGCGTGTTGCCGACGCTGCAGAAGTGCTCCAGGTCGTTCCAGCGCAGCGGCGTGTTCGGATCCCAGCCTTCGCGGGTGATGTAGAACGCCCATTCGCGCGTGGCGTGCGGCGCGGTGCCGCGGAACTGGAACTCGTAGCTGCCGGCCGCGATGTCGGTGGCCTGCCAGTCGTCGCGCGCCAGGTCCAGGCCGCGGAAGGTCGCGTTGTTGCCGCTGCACAGCTTGCCGTCGGGCACCACCGCGCGGTGATTGTCGTTGGCGTTGGCCTGATTGATGCTCATCCAGTCGTAGAACGCCTGGGTGCCGCCGACCTGGGTGGCGGCGCGACAGGCGGGATCGGTGGGATTCTCGATGTTGCCCTGCGCGCAGTAGTACACGCGGCTGTAGGGATGGATCATGGTGCCGTGCGCTTGCGCCGCGCCGTGCGGCCACAAGGCGGCCAGGGCGAGCGCGGCGGCGCAAGCGGCCTGCGTTCGCGTGTTGAGGATGGTCATGTCGACTCCCGACAAGAGTGGAAGGGTGGGTGGTGCCCCCTCGGTCAGGAAGTCCTGCGTCGCGCGCGTCGCGGGACATGGCCGCGATCTGTTCTAGCGTTCGATAGTAGGGCGCGCGAACGCGCGAATCTGTGGCGCAGTTCGCTATGCGGTCACGTCCGCCCGCATCGAAACGCCTCGATGCGACTGCGCGCGGCATCGCGCGTGCGTCCGCGCGCCATACCGCCGCGCATGTTGCGCGCATGCGTCGCGCGCATACGAAAAACCCCGGACAGGCCGGGGTTTTCGTTTCGTCCGCAGCGATGAGCGCGCGATCAGGAGGCTTTCTTGACCAGCTTCTTGGCGGTGCTGATCGGCTTCTTGGGCGGCGCCACGGTCTCGACCGCCTTCACCGGCGCTGTCTTGGCCGCGGTCTTCTTGGTCGCTTTCTTCGCGGTCTTCTTGGCGGCTTTCTTGACCGCCTTCTTCGCCGCCGGCTTCTTTTCCGCGGTCTTCTTGACCGCCGCCTTCTTGGCCGGCGCGTCCTTCTTGGCCGCGGTCTTCTTGCCGAAACGCCCGCGCATCGGCTTGCCGGTCTCTTCCATCAGCTTGACCACTTCCTCCAGCGTCAGCGACGCCGGCTCGCGGTCCTTGGGAATACGGCCGTTGAGCTTGCCGTCGCTGATGTAGGGGCCGAAGCGGCCGTTGAGGACCTGGATCTCGCTGCCTTCGAATTCCTTGATGATGCGATTGCGCGCGATCTCTTCCTTCTCTTCGATCAGGAACACCGCGCGCGCCAGGTCGATCGTGTACGGATCGTCTTCCTTCTTCAGCGAGGCATAGGTGCTGCCGCGCTTGGCGAAGGGGCCGAAGCGGCCGATGCCGACGCTGACTTCCTCGTCCTTGTCCTGGCCCAGCTTGCGCGGCAGCTTGAACAGCTCCAGCGCGTCGTCCAGGCCGATGGTGTGCATGCTCTGGCCCGGGCGCAGCGAGGCGAAGGTCGGCTTGTCCTCGTCCTCGGCGGTGCCGATCTGCGCGTACGGCCCGTAACGGCCCAGACGCACGCTGACCGGCTTGCCGCTCTTGGGATCGGTGCCGAGCTCGCGCGCGCCGGTGGCCTCGCTGCGATCGACCGATTCCTTCTTCTCCTCGACCAGCTTCTTGAACGGTTCCCAGAACCGCTCCATCAGCGGCACCCAATCCTCTTCGCCGCGCGAGACCGCGTCGAGCTCGTCCTCGAGCTTGGCGGTGAAGTCGTAGTCGACGTACTGGGTGAAGTGGCCGGACAGGAACTTGGACACCGCGCGGCCGACGTCGCTGGGACGGAAGCTGCGGCTTTCCAGTTCCACGTACTTGCGGAACAGCAGGGTCTGGATGATCGAGGCGTAGGTGGAGGGGCGGCCGATGCCGTATTCCTCCAGCGCCTTGACCAGCGCCGCTTCGGTGTAGCGCGCCGGCGGCTGGGTGAAGTGCTGGTCGGTGTGGATGCGGTCCAGCGGGATGCGGTCGCCGGTCTTCATCGACGGCAGCTTGCGGCCTTCGTCCTCGTCCTCGGCGGCCTTGCTGTCCTTGCCTTCCTCGTACACGGCCAGGAAGCCCGGATCGATCACGGTGGTGCCGCTGGCGCGGAAGCTGTGCTCGCTGCCCGCGGCCAGATCGACCGAGACGGTGTTGAGCGTGGCCGGCACCATCTGCGAGGCGACGGTGCGCTTCCAGATCAGTTCGTACAGGCGGCGCGCGTCGTCGTCGAGGAAGCGCGACACCTGCGAGGGCGTGCGCAGCGCCGAGGTCGGGCGCACCGCTTCGTGCGCTTCCTGGGCGTTCTTGGACTTGGTCTTGTAGACGTTGGGCTGGTCGGGCAGGGCGCGGGTACCGTAGTCGCGCGCGATCACGTCGCGCAGTTCGACCAGGGCATCGGCGGACAGCGCGACCGAGTCGGTACGCATATAGCTGATCAGGCCGACCGTGCCTTCGTCGCCGATCGCCACGCCCTCGTACAGCTTCTGCGCGACCTGCATGGTGCGCTTGGTGGTGAAGCCGAGCTTGCGCGCGGCCTCCTGCTGCAGGGTCGAGGTGGTGAACGGCGGCGCCGGACGGCGCTTGCGTTCCTTGCTGGCCACATCGGTGACGTGCAGGGCGCCGTTGGCGGCCGCGACGATGCGCTTGCGCGCGTCCTCGGCGGTGTCGCCCTGGGTGATGGTGAACTGCTCGAACTTCTTGCCGTCCAGCTTGGCCAGCTTGGCGGTGAAGGTCTGGCTGGGGTGCGCGCACTCGGCCTCGATGGTCCAGTACTCGCGCGCGACGAAGGCTTCGATTTCCTCCTCGCGCTCGACGATCATGCGCAGCGCGGGCGACTGCACGCGGCCGGCGGACAGGCCGCGCTGGACCTTGCGCCACAGCACCGGCGAGAGATTGAAGCCGACCAGGTAGTCCAGGGCGCGGCGCGCCTGCTGGGCATCGACCAGGTCGCCGGCGATCGCGCGCGGGTGGTTCATCGCCTCCTTGATCGCGCGCGGCGTGATTTCGGTGAACACCACGCGCTGCAGCGGCTTGCCTTCGAGCAGGCCGCGCTCGCGCAGGATCTCGCCGATGTGCCAGCTGATCGCCTCGCCTTCGCGGTCCGGGTCGGTCGCCAGAAACAGGTTGTCGGCGCTCTTGGCGGCCTTGGCGATCGCATCGACGTGCTTTTCGTTCTTCTCGATGACGGCGTAGTCCATCGCGAAGTGATTGTCCGGATCGACCGCGCCTTCCTTGGGCACCAGATCGCGGACGTGGCCGTAGGAGGCCAGGACGGTGAAGTCCTTGCCGAGGTACTTATTGATCGTCTTGGCCTTGGCGGGCGACTCGACGATGAGGAGGTTCTTGGCCATTGGAGCTCCGCAGGGGCCATTGCCGGCGCACTGCAACTGACTAACGCAAAGAAGGCTACGCCCGCGGCAATGAAGACGCGGGCGTTCAGGGTTTCCTTTTTTATTGGGACCATGCGGCGGCCCCGGCTGTCAAGCGCGGGGCGTTGCGAGTGCGACCGGGAGCCGCTTAGGACCGGGCTCCCATTCAGCTTCAGCCGTTCAGGTTCAGCGGCTGGCCAGGCCCACCGCGGCCAGCATGAACAGCGCGAACACCACGTACAGGGCGATCAGGACGCCGAAGATCACCAGGATCACCGTCGCGACCGTGCCCAGCTCGTGGCGCTGGCGCTCCGGGTGGGCGGTGAAGGCCCACTGGTCCACCACCAGGGTGCTGGCCATCATGTCGTGCAGGCCGCGCTTGCGGTCGGTGAAGGCCACCATCAGCACGCCGATGCCCAGGGTCAGGCTGCTCAGCAGATAAGCGAAGAAGCGGCCGATGCCGCGCGCCAGGCTGATCCGGCCGCCGTTGTCGTCGACCACCTTGATGCCGATCGCCATCTTGCCCAGCGTGGCCTGCTTGGCCGAGGAATGGAACATGCCGAAGTACAGCGCCTGCATCGCCAGTGGCAGCAGGTAGACCAGGACCAGCAGGGCGATCGCGCCGCCGCTTTCGAACATGGTCTCGGGATTGCCGCTGAGGCCGGCGCCGATGCCGAAGAACACCATCATCAGGATCATCTGCAGGATGCCGCCTACGATGCCGACCACGAAGCCGTCGATCATGCTGGCGGCGACGCGCTTCCAGAAGCCGGCATAGACGACTTCGCCGCCGTGCACGACTTGCGCGGTCTCGGCCAGCGCCGCGCGCGGCGGGGCGTAGGGTGAGGCCGGTTCGGCGATCGCGTAGGGATTGGCGTCGGCGTCCGGTGCGGCGTCTGCCGAGGCGGTCGCGAAGGTGGCCGCGGCCGGCGCGGGACGACCGGCGCCGGGGATGACTTCGCCGATCATTTCGCGCCAGGGGCGCCAGGTTTCCATGCCTTCGCGCCAGACCAGGGTCTCAGGCGAGAGCTGGCCGTGGCTGTGCAGCTGCTCCAGGTCTTCGGCGCGTACCGGGCCGTGGCGGTTGCGGTCGCTGTCGCTGTAGTACCAATCGGTCATGTCGGTTCAGCCGTTACTGATGGAGGTGCCCGGGCGGCAGGTGCCCGGTCGGTAGATGGCGGGCAGATCGCCGCCGCTGCAATCCCAGTCCACGCGGTCGCCCGTGGGGATGGCTTCGAACCAGATGGTCTTGCCGTCGACCTTCGGGCCGATGCCGCGCAGCTCGATTTCGAGCGCGCAGTGGCCGTTGCGCATGGTGCCGATCTTGATCTGCGCGGTGGTGGCGCTGGCGTAGTCGGTGGCCTCGCCGAAGCCGTCGTCGCCGTTGCTGGGGCAGCGCCCGTTGGCGGCCATATGCTCGGCCACCGCCAGCTTGACCGCATTGGCTTCGTTGAAGCTCTGCGCGGTCTTGGTGCGCAGGGTGTAGTCCTGGTACGCCGGCAGCGCGATCGCGGCCAGGATCCCGACCATCGGCACCGCCAGTACCGCCAGCACGATCACGGCGATCAGGCAGCCGGACATGCCGCGCTTGGGCGGCGCCGAATAGCGCACGTCGGTGCGCACGCTGCCGCTGCCCGCGCCGGCGGCGGGGCTGGCATAGGCGGTGCTGGCGCTGACGCCGATCGGGCCGCCCGGCGGCAGCGGCGGCGGCTTGGCGGTGTCTTGCTGGATGCCGTCCAGGCCGAGCTCCTCGGACAGACGGTCCAGCGGCTGCCATTCGCGCAGGCCTTCGCGCCATACCAGGGTGTCGCGCTGGATGCGGCGTTCGCGATAGCGCGCCTGCAGGTCTTCCGCGCTCAAAGGTCCGACACGGCCTTGCGCCGCATCGTGGTAATACCAATCCGCCATCTTCGCTCCCCCTGGAGTCGTCCTTGATGAGGCGCCGCCACGGAGTCGACGCCGCGCGGCGCCTCCCCAGGCGCCGCGCGCTTGATTCGTGCGCGCTTAATGTACCGGTTCGGGCTCGTCCTCGAACATCTGGGTCTCCATCCAGGCGTAGGCCGCTTCCGACCCGGGCTGGTTGAACAGCACCATCAGCACGACCCATTTGAGGTCGTCCAGATCGAGCTCGTCCTGATCCAGCGCCATCGCGCGGTCCAGCACCAGTTCGCGCTGGTCGGCGTCGAGGATGCCGTGCTGTTCCAGGAACATCAGGAAACCGCGGCATTCGACATCGAGCTTGTCCAGCTCGGGGCCGAAGTAGATGCGGGTCGGGCCGTTCGCGCGCGGCGCGCTGACGCCCGGCCGCTGTTGGGCCAGCGCATCGAGCCACTCGAAGGCTTTGTTGATTTCGGCGGGACTGAAACCGGCCTGGCCCAATTCGTCGAACAGGGGGCCGCTGCGGAGCGAATCGCGGTCGCGGACCAGGTCCGCATCGTCGGTGAAGTAATGCTCGAACAGGTACAGCAGGACGTCCAGGATGCTCTCTTTCATTTCCCTCGGCCTGCGCCGCATGCGGCGCGGTGGGTCCGGAGTGGCTGACGACCGCTGGGCCCCTGCACAGAGAGTGGCTCAGCGGTTGCGGAAGTAACGGCCGTGTTGCGCCGCTACGCGACCCTCAAGCTCCATGAGCAGCAGCATGGAGGACAGTACGGCAGGCGTCAATCCGGTCCGCTCGACCAGGCGATCCATACCGGTGGGGTCGTGGCCGAGCGCGTTCCACAAGGACTGGTAGTCGCGATCATCGAGGCGTTCATCCTGAACGGGCCTCGTGACGAGCGTGTGGCCGCACTGTATGGGGGCGTTCAGACGCAGCCGCAAGTCGGCGGCCAGCTCCTGGGCCAGCGGCGCCAGGGCGACGGTCAGTTCCGCCGCGCTTTCGACCAGGGCGGCGCCGTCGCGGATCAGGCGATGGCAGCCGCGCGCGAGCGGGTTGTGGATGGAGCCGGGCAAGGCGAACACCTCGCGCCCGGCCTCGGCGGCCAGACGCGCGGTGATCAGCGCGCCGGAGCGTTCGGCCGCCTCGACCACCAGCGTGCCCAGGCTGAGGCCGGCGATGATGCGATTGCGCGAGGGGAAGTGCGAAGGCCGGCCCTGGGTGCCCGGCAGGTGTTCGCTGACCACCGCCCCGACCTCGGCGATGCGCGCGTGCAGGGCGGTATTGGCGCGCGGATAGGTCAGGTCGGGCCCGGTGCCGAGCACGGCCACGGTCAGCCCGCCCGCGTCCAGCGCGGCCTGGTGCGCGGCGGCGTCGATGCCGGCCGCGAGCCCGCTGGTCACGCCCAGGCCGGCGCCGGCGAACGCGCGCGCGAAGTCCGCGGCGTTGTCGCGCCCGCCCGGGGTGGGTGCGCGGCTGCCGACCACGGCCACGGCCGGGTGCCACAGGCGGACCGGATCGCCGGCCACGAACAGGGCCAGCGGCGGATTCGGCGCGCGCCGCAACAGCGCGGGGTAGTCCGGATGCCGCCAGCCGAGCAGGTGGTGGCCGGGCCGGTCCAGCCAGGCCTGGGCGCGCGCCGACACGGCCGCGTCCGGGGCCTGCAGGGCCGCGATCTGGGCCGGGTCCAGCCCGGCCTGGCGCCAGGCCGCGGGGCCAGCCGCGAGCGCGGCGGCGGGGCTGGCATGGCCCTCCAGCAGGGTCCGGCGCGGCGCGCAGGGGCCGTCGGCAGCGACGAGGGCGATCAGGGCGTGGCGGTCGGCGGCGGTTTCGGGCATGCGCACAGCCTGGCCCGGAAACGACGACGGCGCCCTAGGGCGCCGTCGCTGCTTGCTGTAGGAAAACGCCCCGGCCTGCGGGGCGCCCCGATCAGTACGGGGCGTCCGGATGCTTGAGCTCGTAGCCGACCCGGGTCGGGCGCACGCCTTCCATGACCAGGCCATAGCTGACCTTGTCGAAGGTGCGGAAGATCATCACGTGGCCGGCGTACTCGTCGGGCACGCGCACCTTGTTGGCGCGGCCGACGGTGTCCTCGGAGCGCTCCGCGCCGACCTTGACCCGGTCGACCACGTTGCGGCCGACACGCCAGGTCGACAGCACGGTGCCGTTATCGATGCCGTCCAGACGGCCCACCGACAGGGCGACCACGTCGCGCGCGCCGCCGCTGGTGAGCTGGTCGGCCACCGCCAGGACGCGGGCGTGACCGTACTGGAGCTCCTGCTTCGGCGGGTGCGGGAAGAACTGCAGGTCGTAAGGCTGAGCTTCGACCGGGATCAGACGGTCGCCGACCCGGACTTCGCGGCCGGCATCGTCGATCACCAGCGTGCTGGCGCCGACGCCGCCGACTTCGCCGCGGCTCACGGTGCCCGTGGTCAGCTGCATCAGCTCGTAACCGAGCAGATCGCCGCGGCCCTGGGGCAGGGTGGAGTCGGTCCACAGGGCCTGAAACCCGGGCGGGTTGCGGCCGTTGAAGTCCAACTCGTGGCTGCGCAGGGTGGTGACGCGACCGTTCACGTCGCAGCACTTTTCCTTGGTGAGGCGGGTGTAGCGCTGGGTCGGGCGGACCACGGCGTAACGCTGCCCGGCCTCAGCGCCTGCCAAGCCCTTGATGTAGGCGACCTGGCCTTGGGAGCCGCGCAGGCGGTCCTCTTCCAGGCTGACCACATAGGGCAGCTGTTCGAAGCTGTCGACCACGCGCAGGTTCTTCAGGAACGGCTCGACCTGATCCAGCGGGATGCCGGTGACCGGGGCTTCCTGGCGCGGACCGGGCTGCACGCCCAGGCGGTCCAGGTAGGCCAGCGAGATCACGTCGCCCGGGTAGATCAGATGCGGATTCTTGATCTGCGGGTTGGCCTGCCAGATTTCCGGCCACAGCCACGGACGCTTAAGGAAACGACCGGCGATGTCCCACAGGGTATCGCCCCGCTTGACTACGTAGGTGTCGGGGTGACCGCCCTGCATCTCCGCCGCGAGGGCGTAGGTGGCGATCGTCAGCAACGCGGCGGTTGCAACCGCGCGGAATGGTTTAAACATGGCGGCCATCTACCTGATTCCCCTTGCAGGTTTGCCCTTTGCGGGCCTCGGAACTATAGCCCAGAAGAACCCCGTGCTTGCAAGCTTTCGAGGCCCAAAACGGGGTTACAATCCCCTTCTTGCTTGTGTATGTGACCAACGCCCCCATTTTTTTCGACGCTATGTCTCTGTTGCCGATCCTTGAATTTCCCGACCCGCGGCTGCGCACCAAAGCCGTGCCCGTCGACCCCGCCCGTGTCACCGAGCCGGCGTTCCAGACGCTGCTCGACGACATGTTCGAGACCATGTACGAGGCCCCGGGCATCGGTCTGGCGGCCAGCCAGGTCGACGTGCACCAGCGCTTCATGGTGATAGACGTGTCCGAGGAGCACGACCGGCCGTTGGTCTTCATCAACCCCGAAATCGTGGCCAAGGCCGGCGAGCAGGTCTACCAGGAAGGCTGCCTGTCGGTGCCCGGCATCTTCGCCGACGTGACCCGCGCCAACGAGATCACGGTGCGCGCGATCGGCCGCGACGGCCAGCCCTTCGAGCTGCAGATCGACGGCTTGCTCGCGGTCTGCATCCAGCACGAGATGGACCACCTCGACGGCAAGCTGTTCGTCGACTACCTCTCGCCGCTGAAGCGCGAGATGGTGCGCAAGAAGCTGGCCAAGCAGCGCAAGCTCGCCGGCGACGCGGCGTAAAGGCCGCTCGCGCGGCGAACCCGCCGCGCGCCGCGCCGATCGCCTGCCGACGGCGCTAACACGATGCCGCATGTCGCCCGCAGCGTGGGCGGCCTGTCGCGTTTCCCGCATTCGCTCTGCGCGCGGCGCGCAACGCGCCCGCCGCAAACGGCATGCTAGTCCCCGGACCTCCGCCGCACGGACGCGTCCGTAATCCCGCTTCCGGAGTTTGCGCATGTCCCTGAGGATCGTCTTCGCCGGTACGCCCGATTTCGCCGTGCCCAGCCTGCGCGCCGCCGCGCAGCGCAACGAAGTCGTGGCCGTGTACACCCAGCCCGATCGCCCGGCCGGGCGCGGGCGCGAGCTCACGCCCTCGCCGGTCAAGCGCGAGGCGCTGTTGCGCGGCATCCCGGTGCTGCAACCGGAGAACTTCAAGGCCGCGATCTCGCGCAAGGCGCTGCGCGCGCTGGAGCCCGATCTGATGATCGTGGTCGCCTACGGCCTGATCCTGCCGCAGTCGGTGCTCGACATTCCCGTCCGCGGCTGCTGGAACGTGCATGCCTCGCTGCTGCCGCGGTGGCGCGGCGCCGCGCCGATCCAGCGCGCGATCGAGGCCGGCGACCGCGAGACCGGCGTGTGCCTGATGCAGATGGAAAAGGGCCTGGATTCCGGCCCGGTGCTGCTGGCGCAGACCACCGAAATCGGCGAGCAGGAAACCGGCGGCCAGTTGCACGACCGCCTGGCCGAACTCGGCGCGCAAGCGATCCGCGACGGTCTGGGCCTGCTGCGCGCGGACCTGTACCCGCGTCCCTGGGCGCAGCCCGAGGAGGGCGTGACCTACGCCCACAAGCTGGACAAGGCCGAAGCGCGACTGGATTGGAGCCAGCCCGCGATCGCGCTGGCGGCCAAGGTGCGCGCCTTCAATCCCTGGCCGATGGCCGAGGCGGTGCTGGCCGGCGAGCGCGTGCGCCTGCACGGCGCGGTCGCGCTGGCGCTGGACCACGGCGCCGATCCGGGCACGGTGCTGCAGGCCGGCCGCGACGGCATCGACGTCGCCTGCGGCGAAGGCGCGCTGCGCATCCGCGTGCTGCAGCGCGACGGCGGCAAGGCCATCACCGCCGCCGACTACCTCAACGGTCGCCGCGACCTGGCGGTCGGCGCGTGAACGCCGCCAGCGGCGCCGAAAGCCGCGCGGTCGCCGCGCGCGTGCTCGATGCGGTGCTGCACCGCGGCCGCTCGCTCAAGCCCGAACTCGCCAACGCGCTGCCCGCACTGAAGGACCCGCGCGACCGCGCCCTGGTCGAGGCGATCTGCTTCGCCGTGCTGCGCCGTCCGGCGCGCTACGAGGCCGCGCTCAAGGCCTGGATGCCGCGCCCGCTGGGCAAGCGCGACAGCGACCTGCGCGCGCTGCTGTTCGTCGGTTTCGCCCAACTCGATCTGGCCCTGCCTGCGCACGCCGCGGTCGCGGCCACGGTCGACGCCGCACGCGCGATCGGCCGCAGCCATCAGGCCGGCCTGGTCAACGCGCTGCTGCGGCGCGCGCAACGCGACGGCCTGCCCACGGTCGAGGCGCATGCGCATTGGCCGGCCTGGCTGCGCGCGCGCCTGCGCCACGATTGGCCCGAGGACGAGGCCGCGATCCTGGACGCCAGCACCAGCGCGCCGCCGCTGTGGCTGCGCGTCAATCGCCAGCAGGGCGGGCGCGACGGCTATCGCGCGCGTCTGGACGAAGCCGGCCTGGTCGCGGGCGTCGACGAAGCCTTGGCCGATGCGCTGCGGCTGGATGAGGCGGTCGCGATCGCCTCGCTGCCTGGATTCGCCGACGGCGCGGTCTCGGTGCAGGACGGCGCCGCGCAACGGGTCGCCGACGCGCTCGCGCCGCCCGCCGGCGCGCGCGTGCTCGACGCCTGCGCCGCGCCCGGCGGCAAGGCCGCGCATCTGCTCGAACGCGATCCCACGCTGCGCCTCACCGCGCTGGACGTGGACGCGGCGCGTTTGAACACGGTGCGCAGCGGCTTGGCGCGCTTGCGCCTGGGCGCGGATGCGCGTCTGCTCGCGGCCGACGCGTCGGATCTGGCCGCCTGGTGGGACGGGACGCCGTTCGATGCGGTGCTGTTGGACGCGCCGTGTTCCGCCACCGGTATCGTGCGGCGCCAGCCCGATGTGCTGATGCACCGGCGCGAAACCGACATCGCGGCGGTGACGGCGGTGCAGGCGCGTCTGCTCGATGCGCTGTGGCGGACTGTGGCGCCTGGCGGCGTGCTGCTTTACGCGACCTGCTCGATCCTGAAGCAAGAGAACGAGGATCAGGTGCGCGCGTTCCTGGCGCGGACGGACGATGCGCAGGCCGAGGCCTTGGATGCGAGCTACGGGCGCGATTGCGAAGTCGGTCGGCAACGGCTACCTGGGGAGTTGGGCTACGACGGCTTCTTCTATTCGCGCTTGAGGAAGGCCGCGCGGTAGCGGCGGGCGTCGCTGCCCGCTACCGCTGTCCCGAAGTTGTAGCCATCCCGCGCCATCATTCTTGCCTAGGCGTGGATCCCGTTCCGTAGGATGCAGCGCCCACAGGCAAACGGCGTCGCATATCGACACCTCCTCTCAGGGGCGCTCTCCGTAGAAGCGGCGCAAGCCGCGACCGCGAACTCCGGCCACGTTGCTCGTTCCGGGTTGGACCGGCCTTTTGTGGTAGCGGCGTAAGCCGCGACCGCGAACTCCGGTCGCGTTGCTCGTTCCGGATTGGACCGGCCTTCTGTGGGAGCGGCGTAAGCCGCGATGGCTAACTCCGGCTACAGCGCTGGCTGGGGTTTTGTTGAGATCCGCTGGCATCGGACTTCAGCTTTGGATCAAGGGCTTCCGCCTGCTGCGCGTGCGGGTCACTTTCTCTTGCTCCTAGCTCCCTTCTTTATCAAAGGGTGAAGCCGTGCGGCTTACGAACCGCAGGTTCGTGCGCGACTGAACGCCAACCACTTGCTCTTAGCTCCTAGCTCTTTAGCTCTTAGCTCCCTCCTTTGGAAAAGGAGGGTTGGGGAGGATTTGCTTTTGCTTTGCTGTCGCTTCTTCTGACCGAAGGTCAACGGCTTCCGCCTGCTGCGCATGCGGGTCACTTTCTCTTGCTAGCCCAAGAGAAAGTAACCAAAGAGAAGGGCTGGCGTGACCAACCCTCCCTTGCGAGCGCGGAGCGTTCGCCGGGATTTTTCGAATGGACGTCCCTGTCCATTCGAAAAACGGCGCGCGTCCTGCGCGCCGCCCTTCGGGTCTACGGTTGGTCGGGTGAGTGCGCTGCTTTTGGACTTCAATGCCACGGCCACGGCAACGGCAGGCACAGGTACAGGTACAGGTACAGGTACAGGTACAGGTACAGGTACAGAGCCACAGCCACGAGAGTAAGTGCAGGAGTGACGGTGGGGTGCGGTCGCGCTCGCGCTCGCGGGGCTGGGTTCTTGGGGCGTCTGGCAATGGCTGAGACAGCGCGCGGGCCCCGCGTCCGCCCGCCGAGTCCGCCGGGTCCTGAACGTTTCTCCGACATCCGCCCGCGGCTTCGCGGCTATCATCCCGCGCATGCCGAATTCGACCCGCTCCCGCGACACTTGGTTGTTCTGGATCATCGCCCTGCTGGTGCTGGGCGCCGGGCTGGGCTTGCGCGATCCCTGGCCGGCCGATGAGCCGCGGTTCACCCTGGTGGCCAAGCAGATGGTCGAAAGCGGGGACTGGCTGTTCCCGCATCGCGGCGTCGAGTTGTACTCGGATAAGCCGCCCTTGTTCATGTGGTTGCAGGCCGCGGCCTACACCGTGTTTCGCGATTGGCGGGTAGCCTTCCTGCTGCCGTCGCTGCTGGCCGCGCTGGGTACCTTGTGGTGCGTGGTCGATCTCGGCCGGCGCCTGTGGACGCGCAAGGTCGGGCTGTACGCGGGCTGGGCGCTGTTGTTCGCGTTCCAATTCACCTGGCAATCCAAGAAGGCCCAGATCGATCCGCTGGTGGTGTTCTGGATCACCCTGGCCAACTACGGCCTGCTGCGGCACCTGCTGTCCTGGCGCAAGGACGGCGGCGGCGACTGGCGGATGTGGACACTGGCCTGGGCTGCCGCCGGCCTGGGCACGATCAGCAAGGGCGTGGGCGCGATCGCGCTGCTGATGCTGATACCGGCCGGCATCGCCTCGCTGCGCGGCTGGCGCGTGCGCGTGCAGG
Source organism: Lysobacter sp. Root916 (assembly GCF_001429785.1). Taxonomy (GTDB): domain Bacteria; phylum Pseudomonadota; class Gammaproteobacteria; order Xanthomonadales; family Xanthomonadaceae; genus Lysobacter. Next base: position 83,692 of record NZ_LMJF01000011.1, read on the forward strand.
CCGGCAACTGGCGGTTCTGGTTGGGCCCGCTGGCGTTCGTGGCCGCGGCTTGCGTGTGGCTGGTGCCGATGGTGATCGCCGCGACCACCAACGGTTCGCCCGAATACCGCGCCTATATGGACGACATCCTGCTGCGCCAGACCGCCAAGCGTTACGGCGCGTCCTGGGACCACGGCCAGCCGCCGTGGTACTTCCTGGAGGTCGTGCTGACCATGTGGCTGCCGACCATGCTGGCGCTGCCCTGGGCGCTGCCGGCGTGGTGGCGCCGCCTGCGCCGGCGCGATCCGCGTTACCTGCTGCCGCTGGCCTGGTGGCTGTTGGTGCTGGTGTTCTTCACCCTGCCCAACGGCAAGCGCGACATGTACATCCTGCCGGCGCTGCCGATGGTGTGCCTGGCGCTGGCGCCGCTGCTGCCGGGCATCGTGCGCAAGCTGTGGCCGCGCCGCATCGCCGCCGGTTTCAGCTGGCTGTTCGCGCTGGGCCTGTTGGGCCTGGGCGCGGCGATGTGGTTCGGCAACCCCGGTCTCGAACGCAAGCTGGTCGCCGAGCGCGGCATCGCCGAGGGCGCGCATGCGATGGCGGCCAGCCTGATGGCGGTCGGCGTGTGGGGCTTGGCCAGCCTACTGTGGTTCGGTCCCAAGCATCCGCTGGCGGCGATGGTGTCGCTGCTGACCGGCCTGTGGGTCGGCTTCGGCCTGCTGATGGCGCCGCTGCTCAACGACTCCTCGTCCGCGCGCGGCCTGATGACCGAGGTCGGTCAGAAGATCGGACCGAACGCGGAGCTGGCCCTGGTCGCCTGGCGCGAACAGAACCTGCTGATGGCCGACCGCCCGGCCACCACCTTCGGCTTCAAGCTCGACTTCAAGGAGCAGATGCGCCGTGGCCTGGCCTGGCAGGCGCAGCGCCCGGACTCGCGCTGGCTGCTGGTGCAGGACGTGGCCTTGGATGCCTGCGTGGACGAAACCAAGACCACCCACATGGGCAACGCCAACCGCCGCGGCTGGACCCTGGTGCCCGGCGCGGCCATCCACGCCTGCGCCATTGATCGCAAATAAGGGGCGGGGTTCTCGCCCTGGCGCGTTGCGTGACCCGGTGGGAGCGGCGTGAGCCGCGATGAACGGCGGCTATGACGCCAGCCTCGAGCCCGTCTTGTGAAACGCCGTTCGGGCCGGGCTCTCTCGGGGCGAAAGCGCCGCCTGCGGTGGCATCGCGGCTCACGCCGCTCCCACAGAGAGCCGGCCGCATCGTCGCGCCGATCCACGCTTGCGCTATCGATCGCGAATGAGAGGCGCGGATTTCCGCCCTCCACAACGACCTGCCCTTGTGGGAGCGGCGTAAGCCGCGATGAGCTGTGGTAACGACGATAGTCGCGAATCCGTTTCGCGAAACGGGTCCAGCATGGTCTCGCGCTTGGGACAAATTCGCCGCCTGCGGCGGCATCGCGGCTCACGCCGCTCCCACAGAAAGCTGGCCGTAGGATGCGGTGAGCCGGAGGTGAACCGCATCGTCGCGCCGAACCGAATACCCGCGCCGCCATGGCCATCGTCGCGCGCTGTTGTCGGCGCCGGCAAGAACGGTGCTGGCCTACGTTCGCGCTACTGCTTACGCAAATCCACCAACGGCGCCGCCGCGAACTCCGCCAGATGCCGATCCAGCCCCACCGGCGCGCGCACCCGCCCGCTGGCCCTGGCTTCTGCCAGCAGCGCATCGTTGGGGCTGTCGCCGTCGTCGTGGCGTTCGCGGTGGTACAGATGCGTGGCCAGGCCGGCGAAGCGCAGCGAGCGTCGTTCCAGGCCGGCGTGGAACGCGCGCACGGCCAGGTCCTTGTCCTCGCGGCCCCAGCCTTCGTAGCGCTCGTCGAAGCCGTTGAGCGCGACCAGATCCGCGCGCCACCAGCCCTGGTTGCAGGTCTTGATCGCGGCGGTGCTCTGGCCGCGCGTGCCGCGCAGCGAGAGCGCCGCCAGCGGTGGGATGCGCAGGGTATGGCGGCGCCGGGTCAGCCCGCGATCGAAGAAACCCAATGCCCGGGTCTCGCCCGACAGCAGGCGGTCGCGGCCGAGTTCGTCGGTGAGCACGCGCTGGCCCTGCACGAAGCTGCCCGCCTGCGCCGCGCGCAGATGATCGGCGACGAATTGCGGGTGCGCGAGCATGTCGCCGTCCAACAACAGCACGTAGTCGCCGGAGGTGGCCGCGATCGCGCGATTGCGGGCCAGGGCGACGCGGAAGCCGCGGTCCTCCTGCCAGCTGTGGCGCAGCGGCACCGGGTAGTCGCGCGCGGTCGCGGCGATCAGCGCGCGGGTTTCATCGCGCGAGCCGTCGTCGGCCACCACCACCTCGTAGGGCAGGTGGCGCTGGCGCGCGAGCGCGCCCAAGGCCAGCCCCAGCGCTTCGGGCCAGTTGTAAGTGGTGATGACCACGCTCGCGCGCGGGGCGGTGGATGCGTTCATGGCTCGGAGGTGGTGACGGGCTGACCGTTCTGCAACATCCACAGCATGATGGTTTTCTGGCGCACGTAGTTGGCGCGCACGTAGGCGTAGACCAGGCCGTGCCAGCCGTCCAGGAAGCCCAGGCGCAGCACATAGCCGCGCCAGAAGCGCCAGGCCGGCGCCAGCACCAGCTTGCCCAGGGTGGCGCGCTTGCCGCGCGCGTAGTCGTGTTCGGCCATCATCCGCGCGTAGCGCTGGGTCTTGGCCAGCTGCTGTTCCAGCGAGCGGTAGGGGTAGTGGATCAGATCGCCCGGCAGGGTCCGCACCGTGCCGTCGACGCTGGCGGCCTCGTGCACCTCGCGCTGGCCGCGCCAGCCGCCGCGGCGGCGGTCGAACAGGCGCAGCACCCGGTCGGGGTAGGCGTTGCCGTGGCGCAGGAACTTGCCGAAATACTCCGACAGCCGCGCGAAGCGGTAGCCGGCCGCGGCGGCGAAGCCCGTCGCCTGTTCGGCCTGGATCGCCGCGCGCAGGGCCTCGTCGACGCGCTCGTCGGCGTCCAGGCACAGCACCCAGTCGTGCGCGGCCTGCTCGATCGCGAACTGCTTCTGGCTGCGGAAACCGTCGAACGGGCGCTGCAGCACGCGCGCGCCGGCCGCGCGCGCGATCTCGACCGTGGCGTCGTTGGAATATGAGTCCACCACCACCACCTCGTCGCAGAATGCCAGCGAGGCCAGGCAGTCGCCGATGCGATCGGCCTCGTTGAACGCGATGATGCAGGCCGAAAGCTGGCAAGATGCCTGCGCCGCGCGCGCTTGCGCGCCCGCGGCGGCCACGTTCGATTCAGTCCGGGATGCGTTGATGGCGGATTACCTGTTGTTCGCGAGCGAGCGTTATGCGCTGCCCATCCTGCAACCGCTGGCCGATGCGCTGCAAGCGCAGGGACACTCGGTACATGCCTGGTTCGTCGACGGCGCGGCCGGCGCCAGCCTGGCCGCACCGGTGCGCAACGTCGGCCTGCACGAGGCGGTGGCGCTGAAACCGCGCGCCGTGTTCAGCGCCGCCAACTGGGTGCCGCCCTTCGTCGGCGGGGCCAAGGTCCAGCTGTTCCACGGCTTCAACGTCGAAAAACGCGAGGACGCGCGCGGCCATTTCCGCGTGCGCGGCCTGTTCGACCTGTACTGCACCCAGGGCCCGGCGACCACCGCGCCGTTCCGCACCCTGGCCGCCGAGGCCGGCCATTTCGCCGTGGTCGAAACCGGCTGGCCCAAGCTCGACCCGCTGTTCCGCGACGACGACGGCAGCGCCGCGCGCCTGCGCCGGCGCGCCGGCCGGCGCCCGGTGGTGTTGTTCGCCTCGACCTTCACCGAGCGTCTGAGCGCGGCGCCGCACCTGTACGACGCGATCGCCCAGGAGGTTCGGCGCGGCGATCGTTTCTGGCTGCTGACCCTGCACCCCAAGTGCCCGCCGGCGCTGTTCGAACGCTACCGCAAGCTGGCCGGCCCGAACGCCGATTTCGTCGAGACCGAGCAACTGATCGCGGCCCAACGCGCCGCCGACGTGCTGGTGGCCGATACCACGTCGGTGGTCTCGGAGTTCGTGGTCCAGCGCAAGCCGGTCGTGACCTTCCGCAACCGCGCGCCGAAGGCGCACATGATCGATTTCCACGAGCCGGCCGAGCTGCCGGCGATGCTGGAGCACGCGTTCACGCCGACGCCGGAGTTGCAAGCCTCGCTGGACGCCTACGCCGATGCCATCCATCCCTACCGCGACGGACGCTCGTCCGAGCGGGTGATCGCGGCCACCGAGGACCTGCTCGCCGGCCGTCTGGGCCGCCTGAGCGCCAAGCCGTTCTCGGCGCGCCTGCGCGCGCTGCAGATCCGCCGCGAACTGGGCTATTGGGGCCGCGGCTGAGCCGGACGTAGGCGCGGCAGCCACCTGCCTTTGGCCTCCGTAGGATGCGGTGAGCCGCAGGCGAACCGCATCATCGCGAGGGCCCGCAAGTCCGCGCCGGCCGTAGGGTGCGGTTACCACCGCACCCTACGGCCGGCGCGGCTGCGTAAGACAGCCCGCCGCGAGTCCCGCCTTCGTAGGATGCGGTGAGCCAAAGGCGAACCGCATCATCGCCGCACCGCACGTGCGCCGCCGCCCTCCGCCTACCAATGCAGCTTGCGCACCGCCAGGGTCGCCGACAGCTCGCGATACAAGGCCTCAGCCTCGGCCACCGGCAGAAAACGGATTCGCAGCGGCGGCGCCATGGCTCCGGCGCCGGCGGTGTCCAGCCACAGCGTCGCGGTGCCGCAGCGGCGGTCGATCGGGTTGCGGACCAGCTGCAGCGCCTGCAGCTTGTCGATCTCGGCGAAGCGCCAATAACGCTTCCACCAGCCCTCGCGCACGGCCACGACTTCGGCGCCCAGCGCGTAGCCCATGCGCCGCGCGCGCTGGCGCGCCTTGAACACCGCCCACGGCAGCCACAGCAGCGCCAGCAGGCCCCAGGCGCCGAAGCGCACGCACAGCAAGGCGGTGATCGCCGCCAGCCAGGGCATGCCGGACAGGAACAACCGCCACCAGCTCACCAGCGGCAGCGCGCGCCAATCCAGGCGCGACCATCCGGCCTTCGGCAGCAGATGCTCGATCAGCGATTCGCAGACCGCCGGCGTGGCGATCGGCGCCAGCTCTCGCAAGGCGCGCTCCTGCTCCTGCTCGTTGCCGACCGCGGTTTCGATTTCCAGGGTGCGCCGGCGCAACAAACGGTGCACGGGACCTTCGCGCAGCGTCCAGGCCTGGATCCGGCGGCGCGACGCGCTGGTGCGCCAGCGCGCCAGCAGGCCGCGTTCGACGGTCAGGCGGCGCCCGTGCTCGCTCAGGCGGAAACCGTAGTACTGCAGCAGCGCCAGCGCCATCGACAGCAGCCGCACCAGGCCGACGAACAGCCCCATCAGCACCAGCGCCGCCAGCAGGTACTGCGGCGCGCCGAAGTGATGCTCGTTGGTCCAGCCGAACAGGGACAGCACCAGTTGCCGGATCTGGCCGCCCATGCCTTCCGGTAGCAGATCGCGGCTGTAGGGCATGAAGCCGGCGATGCCGGCGCCGACCACGAACATGCCGCGGTTGTTGACCACGCCCAGGCGCAGCACCTCGCCCAAGGACATGGCCAGCAGCGGCGGCGCGGCGCTGTCGTCGGCGGCCAGGGCCGCGCCCGCGGCCGCGCCGCGCCGGCGCACCAGCGCTTCCAGCGCCAGCGCGTCGGACAGCTTGAGCACGCGCATCTCGGCTTCGGGCTTGTTGCCGCCGGCCGATTCCAGGCGCACCTCGGCCACGCCGAATACCCGGTGCAGCGCCGACTGGCGCAGCGCGACGTTGTGGATGCGCGCGAACGGGATCACCCGCAGGCTGCGTTCGAACAGGCCGCTGCGCACCACCAGGCTGTCGCCGGTGGCGCCGTAGCGATAGGTGAAGTACTGCCACAGCGACAGCACCACCAGCACGCCGACCGCGATCAGCGACCATAGCTCGTTGCGGTCGCCGCGCCCGAGCACCAGCAGCACGATCAGCGGAACCACGAACTGGCGCAGCTGCGCCAGCAGCACGAACAGCCACGACATCGGGTGCAGGCGGCGTTCGGCGCTCGCGGCCTCGACCGCGGTCGGTGGCGCACGCTCGCCCGCGGGCTCGCCCGCGATCGGATCAGGCGTCGTCATCGAGATCGATCTGCCGGCCCAGGCGATCGCGCAGGCGCTGCGCGTCGTCGGCGTCCAGGTGGGGCACGTTGACCGAGCTGTGGCGGGTGCCGGCGGTGTGCACCACCAGCGTCGCCAGCTTGCGTCGGCGCTGCCAGGGGCCGTGCTTGATGTCCAGGTGCTGCACGCGGGTGATCGGCACCCGCGTTTCGCGCTGCCACAAGCGCCCGCGCCGCACCGCCAGGCCGTGCTCGTCCAGGCGCCAGTAGCAATGATTGAACTGCTTGGTGCCGATCCAGATCCCGGTGGCGATGCCGAGCAGGGCCCCGGTGGCGCCGGCGGCGATGCCCGCGGCCATGCCCAGGCCCAGCGTGCCCGACACCACCCCGGCCACGCCGAACAGCACGCCCAGCGAGATCGAGGTATCCAGCAGGAACAGCGGCCGCGCGCGCGCTGGCAGCGCCTGCCATTCGACTTCGGCGGCCGGAGTCAGGTCAGGCGCGGTGTCGAGCGCGCTGTCTTCCGATGCGGAGGTCATTTCGGTTGAGTCTCGAAGACGCTGTAGTCCTGTACCCAGTCGCGACGGGCGCTATAGGCCTTGAGGCGCTCGCGGGCGCGCTTGGGCGTTTGCGTTTCGGCCGGGTCTTCGAACTTGATCAGGGCGCGCTTCTGCAGCGCGACCGCTTCGTCGAACCGGCCGTTGGCGGCGTAAACGGCGGCCAGCGTGTCCAGTTCGGCGGCGCCCAAACGATCCTGTTCCTCGATCATGCGCTGGGCCAGCGCCAATGCGCGCGCAGGGTCGCGTTGCTCCGGAATCGGGCAGACGGCCAGGTTCCAGACGCGATTGTTGCGCGCATCCTCGTAGCCCGCGTCTTCGGCGCGCGCGATCCATTCGTCAGCCTGGCGGCAGTCGCGCTTCAGGCCCGCAGCGCCGTTGAAATAGAGCAGGGAGAGCTCGGACATCGCCATCGCATGGCCGCCCTCGGCGGAACGGCGCAGATGCGGCAGCGCCCTTGCCAGGCGCTCGGGCGGAATCGGCTGGCCCTTGGGCAGGTCGTCGCCCGCGATCAGTTCACCGGCGACCAAGGTGGCCGCGGCGACGTTTCCGCCCTCGCTGGCCTGTACCAGCAGTGTCATGCCGCGGACTTTGTCCTGGGGCACCCAGTCCGACAGCTTGCCCGTGTACAGCATCGTGCCGAACGTGACCTGCGCGAGCGGATCGCCGTCCTCGGCCTTGCGTTGAATAGCCGCCATGCGGGTCTTGTAAGTCGCCAGGTATGCCGGCCAGCGATCGTTGAGGCTGGCGCGCAGGGCGGCGTCGTCCCGCGTCGGCTGCTCCAGGCTCGCGACCGCCGGCGTCTCGGTCTCGTCGCCGAGCATTTCGCCGAGGACGAACTGCGCCAGGTCGGCTTCGCTCGTGCCCGTCTGTTGCGCGTGCCGCGCGATCTGGACCGATTCGTCGTTGACCAGCGATTCGGCCACCACCTTCCAGCCGTCTTGGGTACGCACGAGTTCCGGGCCGAACTGGAAATTGGTGCCGGTCGGCGGCCCGAACTCGCCGACCGCGCGATCGCTGCCGATCAGGGTCACGTGGCTCAGCGCCGGCAGCGACTCGCCCTCTTCCGGCGCCGCCACGCCGCACCAATCGCGGCTTTGGCACAGTTTGGCTACGCCGGTGCCGTCAAGCTCGGCCAACTGGGCGTCGCTGCGGCTGGCGCGCAGTGCGTACACGATCAGGCGGTCGCTGATCGGGATGCGCCGCACCTGGTCGGAGGAGGCCGCACGCGCCGCGTCGCGCAGGAACAGGTAGTAGTCCAGGCTGGACGGCGCGAGCAGGGCGGCGCTGGCGGGATCGTCGCGGCTGCTGAGCTGCGCGTAGCGGTCCCAGGCCTGGCTGACGGCGTTCATCTCGGCCAGATCGTCGGCCGCCATCGCCGGTGCGGCGAGCAGCGCGAAACACAACATCCAACAACGCATCCATCATCCCCTTGAGTGATTCGCTCGCGCGCCATGGAGTCGCGCGATCGTGCTCCGCCAGCGTCGTCCGCTCAGCGATTCCAGTACGGGTTTTCCTCGCCCGAACCCGGCGGTCGCAGCGTATAGCGTTTGTAGGTCCACTGGTATTGAGCGGGATCGCGGCGCGCGATGCGTTCGACCGCGGCGTTTAGCGCGGTCGTCGCGATCGTCAGATCCTCGTCGCCGATGTCCGCGGGCGCGGGTTCGATGTGCAGCGCGAAGCCGGGCGCGCCGTCGTGGGTGTCGATGCGTTCGCAATAGGCGAACAGCACCGTCGCGCCGGTGCGGCCAGCGAGGCGGCCGAGCAGGGTCATGGTCAGCGCGGGCACGCCGAAGAACGGCGCGAACTCGCCGTCGCCGGCCTTGGGCTGCTGGTCGGGCAGGATGCCGGTCACGCCGCCGGCGTTGAGCAGCTTCCACAGCTGGCGTACCGCCGGGCCCTCGGCGCGGATCTGGGTGACCCGGTCGGGGGCGTCGGCGCGCACCAGGTTGAGGAAGGCTTCGCCGATCTTCGACTCCGGCGGCCGGTACAGGATCGCCAGCGGCGTGCGCGCGGCCAGCCACTGGTTCAGCAGCTCCCAGTTGCCGTAATGCGGCGCGGCCACGATCACCCCGCGCCCGGCCGCGATCGCCGCGTCGAACAGCTCGGTGCCGTGGGTCTCGCGCAGCAGGGTCAGGTTCTCCTGGTGCGGCCGGGTCCACAGGCGCAGGGTCTCCAGGATCTGGCGCCCGGTGGTGCGCAGGATCGCCCGGTGCCACTGCTCGCGCTGGGCCGGCAGCAGCTCGGGGTAGGCCAGCTCCAGATTGACCCGGGTCACCCGGCTTTCGCGGCCGTCGCGCCAGCGCCAGGCGGCGGCGACCAGGTCGCCCAGGCCCAGCAGCCAGGACCAGGGCAGGCGCGCGAGCGCGGAGGCGAGCAGATAGAGCAGGCGGGCGACGAAGCGGGTCATCGCGTCAGTCTAGCCGGCGCGGGCGGCCGGCCCGGTGCGCAGGCTGGCCGGATGCGCCGGGCCGGGCGACACTGTGCGGCCCGTTCCGCAGGACCCGCCGCCGTGCTCAGCCTGATCCAGCGCGTGACCCAGGCGGCCGTGACCGTCGACGGCGAGACCGTCGGGGCGATCGGGCCCGGCCTGCTGGCCCTGGTCGGGGTCGAGCCCGGCGACGGCGAGGCACAGGTTTTGCGCATGGCCGAGCGCCTGCTCGGCTACCGGGTGTTCGCCGACGAGGCCGGGCGCATGAACCGAGGCCTGGCCGACACCGGCGGCGGCCTGCTGCTGGTCAGCCAGTTCACCCTGGCCGCCGACACCCGCAGCGGCATGCGCCCGGGCTTCAGCACCGCGGCCGCCCCGGAGCTGGCTGAACCGATATTCAACCGGCTGGTCCAGACCTGCCGGGCCGCTCACGCCGGGGGGGTGGAAACCGGGCGCTTCGGTGCCCATATGGTGATCAGCCTGGTCAACGATGGCCCGGTCACCTTCCTCCTCCGGTCCTAGATCGGGCCCCAGCCGGCCCGGCCTGCTATACTGGAACGTTCCCTAGACCTACAAGCGCGGGTGGCGCAGCCCATGGCCAACGAACGACAGCCCCCTCCGTCCGATATCAAGCTCCTGATCAGCAAGGGTTTGGAGCAGGGCTATCTGACCTATGCCGAGGTCAACGATCACCTGCCGGACGACCTGGTCGACGCCGAGCAGATCGAAGACATCATCGGCATGATCAACGGCATGGGCATCGAGGTGCACGAAGTTGCGCCCGACGCCGAAACCTTGCTGCTTGCCGACGGCAACACCGGTAACCGCGAAGTCGACGACACCGCGGCCGAAGAAGCCGCGGCCGCGCTGACCGCGCTGGACGGCGAAGGCGGCCGCACCACCGACCCCGTGCGCATGTACATGCGCGAGATGGGTACGGTCGAGCTGCTGACCCGCGAAGGCGAAATCGCCATCGCCAAGCGCATCGAGGAGGGCCTGAACCAGGTCCAGGCCTCGCTCGCTTCGTTCCCGGCGACGATCCAGCTGATCCTGGAAGACTACGAACTGCACAAGGCCGGCAAGAAGCGCCTGGCCGAGATCGTGGTCGGCTTCAACGACCACCTCGACGAAGAGCCCGAGCCGCCGGCACCGGTGGTGGTGGCCGAGGTCGAAGTGGGCGACGACGAAGAAGTCGAAGCCGCCGCCGACGAGGAAGCCGAAGAGACCGTCAGCGGTCCGGATCCGGTCGAGGTCGCCAACCGCATGGAGTCGATGGCGGACAACTACGCCAAGTTCCAGAAGGCGTACGCCAAGAACGGTCCCAGCCACAAGACCGTGCTCAAGGCGCGCGAGGACATGGCGGCGGTGTTCGTCACCCTCAAGCTGCCGCTGGCGCTGACCGATTCGCTGGTCCGCAACCTGCGCGACGTGGTCGGCAAGATCAAGGACCACGAACGCAAGATCCTCGACCTGTCCACGCGCGTGGCCAAGATGCCGCGTAAGGACTTCATCCGCGCCTGGGAAGGCAACCAGACCAATCTGGAATGGGTGGACGAGCTGCTCAAGCGCAAGCAGAAGTGGTCGTCGGGCCTGCGCGACGTCAAGGACCAGGTCATCGCCGAGCAGGAAGCCACGATCGCGATCGAGCAGGCCTCGTTCCTGACCCTGGCCGACATCAAGGAAATCAGCCGTGCGATGGCCTATGGCGAAGCCAAGGCGCGCAAGGCCAAGAAGGAGATGGTCGAGGCCAACCTGCGCCTGGTGATCTCCATCGCCAAGAAGTACACCAACCGCGGCCTGCAGTTCCTCGACCTGATCCAGGAAGGCAACATCGGCCTGATGAAGGCCGTGGACAAGTTCGAGTTCCGTCGCGGCTTCAAGTTTTCGACCTACGCCACGTGGTGGATCCGTCAGGCCATCACCCGTTCGATCGCCGATCAGGCCCGCACCATCCGTATCCCGGTGCACATGATCGAAACGATCAACAAGCTCAACCGCATCTCGCGCCAGATGCTCCAGCAGTACGGCCGCGAGGCCACGCCGGAAGAGCTGGCGAAAGAAATGGACATGCCCGAGGACAAGATCCGCAAGGTCATGAAGATCGCCAAGGAGCCCATCTCGATGGAGACTCCGATCGGCGACGACGAGGACTCGCACCTGGGCGACTTCATCGAGGACACCAACGTGGAGTCCCCGGTCGAAGCCACCACCAACATCAACCTCTCCGAGACGGTCCGCGACGTGCTCGCCGGCCTGACCCCGAGGGAGGCCAAGGTGCTGCGCATGCGCTTCGGCATCGACATGAACACCGACCACACCCTCGAGGAAGTCGGCAAGCAGTTCGATGTCACCCGCGAGCGCATCCGTCAGATCGAAGCCAAGGCGCTGCGCAAGCTGCGTCACCCGAGCCGCTCGGAACAGCTGCGCAGCTTCCTCGATATCGACTGATCGAGGCTGCGAAGTGCGTGGAAACAGGCCCCGCTCGCGGGGCCTGTTTCGTTTGTGCGGCGATCAGGGCGAGCGGGATGAGCCGGAGGCGTTCTGATAGATCGCGAATTCGCGCGCGTCGAGGCTGAAGTCGCGCAGCGCGGTGACTGCGGCATCGCGCAGTTCGGACCCCGGTGGACTGTCGCTGGCCAGCAGTAGCAAGGTCTGCTTGAGCTCGTCGGTGCGCGCGTTGGACAGGGACACCGCGGTGATCGCCGAACGCACCACTTCCGGATCGGCGTCGTCCAGACCTTCGCGCAGTGGCCGCTCGATCGCCGCACCGCGGTCCCATTGCGCGAGATGCACTAGGCCGGCGGCGCGGATGCGCGGATCGTCGGCTTCGCGCAGCGACTGGATCTGCGCGAGCAGTGGCGCGAGCTGGTCGGTCGGGAGCGGGGTTGGTGTCATCGCCGAGATGACCTCTTCCCTGCGCGAGGGATCGCGCGTTGTCGCGAGGTATGCAAGGAACGTGTCGCGGATCTGCGGGTCGGAGAGCGAGAACCTGGCGAGTTCTCCTAGACAGTTTTGCGATACCGCTCTTCGCGCGCTTTCCGAGCAATTCAGCGTCGCGAGCAGGGCGGCACGGCTCAAGTAGTCGTGGGTCGGGACGCCGCCGATTCGGCCCTCGTGCTGCGCATGCGCAGCGTCGCCGCTTGCAATCTGGTCTTGAGACAGTGGATGCGCTGCCGGGGGGCGTGCCGCGGAGGCTGCAGCATTCGCCACCACAGCGGAGCGGACCTCGTCGTCTCCGTTCCGTCCCGCGAACCGGACGGAAGCGAACCAGCCGCACGCGAAAGCTACTGCCGCGATCAATGCGACCGCGGCGCAGCGGACCGGGAGCCCAGAGATGCGAATGGGCGCGTCGAGAGATCTATCCATCGAGTGGCGAGTATCGCTGATGCGCTGTTCCGCGTATGGAGCGGACGGTCTTTCCGGATGTTAGCGGCAGTGTCCGGAAATGCCAGTGCTATAGGCGTGGACACCGCCGGGCCTGTTGGCAACCGCGTCTATGCCGCCCTGGACCATTACGCAACGGCCCTTGCCCGGCAGGCTGAGTGGACCGGCCTGGTACTTGTAAACCTTGCTATCGAACTTAAACGGTGAGTCCGAAGCGCAGGTTCCGTAGCGGGGGTCGAAGTTGCTGCGTGTGCAGGTGCTTATCATCGCCTGCGTCCAGTGCGATTTCCCCCAAGTCCGTGCGGAATGCATGGTGCGCGCGCAGTTCTTGCCCGAGGCGGCGTCCCAATAAAGCTGCAGCTCGCCCAGCTTGGGGCCGTCTGGATAACCTTGGCGGATTACCTTCATCGCAACGAGCTTACCGGGACATGTCTGTGCGGCAGCGACCCCGGATGCGGATAGACCGGCCAACAACAACAGGCTTGCGCAGATCATTTTCATGTTCATGTTCCTTCTCCCCTGCTTCCTTTCGCCTAGTCGGCAACGCGAGCCTACGCAGGAGATGTGAAGCCAATGTTTGCGGATGAGGTTGCTGCGGAATTTAGGTGGTGAATTGCATTCCAATCAAATAAAAAAAGTGAATTTTTAATGTATTAATAGTTTAAAAAATCCAGGCGCCGCCCCGCCCAAAAGCAGCGGCGCTATTGCTCCCTGTAGGCGCGGCGTAAGCGGCGACCGCGTAAATGAAACGACGCCGAAAGCTCGGATCGCCGACACAGCCTCAAAGCGCGGCGGCTGTGCCTGCATCGGCGTAGCAACCACTGGGTGCATCGGGTTCGTCCCGAATCGCATCACGGCTCACGCCGCTCCTACCCCAAAGCAGCACCGCCGCTGCTCCCTGTAGGAGCGGCGCAAGCCGCGACCACGAAAACGAAACGACGCCGAAGGCTCGGGCTGCCGACTCAACCCACGTCGTAGAAAAACTGCTCGTGCACGATCTTGCCGTCACGCACGCGGTAGACGCAGATCTCCGACATGTCGATGCGGCCCATGCCCTTCATGGTCACGTCCAGGCGCATGGACACGCTGAACCAGTTGCCCGCGATCACCGGGTCGCTGACGCTGCTGCCGTGCATGGCTTCGATGCTCTCGTTGAACTTGCGGCCCTTCTCGCGGATCGCTTCCATCCCGTGCGCGTTGCCCAGCGCTTCCGGCGGCAGGCCCTCGGGTTCGATGCTCACGGCGTCGTCGGCGTACAGCTCGACCTGGGCCCGGTCGTATTCGCCCTTGCGGCACAGCTCGACCAGGCGTTGCGCGATCTGCTCGGTATTCATGCGGGGAACTCCTTGGGTGGGAGCCAAAGACTACGCCCGGCCTGCTGACAGCGTGTTGTCAGGGGTGAGCGCCCGGGCGCATCCGGCTTGCGGGGCCTAGGCGGCTGCGGCATCGTGCGCTCTGACCCGCCGAGAGCCGCGCATGTCGCACGACAATCCGTACCAACCGCCCACCGTCTCCGTGCACGACGCGCTTGCGGTCGATGCCAAGGCGCGCCTGTACAGCCTGCGCAGCATCGGCCTGGCCACCTTCCTGGGCAGCGTCTTCGCCGGCGGTCTGCTGATGGCGCTCAACTACCGCGCGCTGGGCCGGCCCAGCCAGATGCGCATGGCGCTGATCGGGGCCTTTGTCGGGACCGTGGCGTTGATTGCGCTGTCCATGGTGCTGCCGGAAGAAGTGCCCGCTATCGCCTTCCTGTGCGTGCAATTGGCGATCGTGCTGTCGCTGGCGCACCTGCTGCAGGGGCCGACGATCCGCGCTCACGAAGCACAGGGCGCGACGATGCACTCGAACTGGCGCGCGGCCGGGATCGCCCTGCTCGTGCTGCTGGGCCTGGTCGCGGTCATGGTGGTGCTGGCCCTGCTGCTGGCCGATTCGCTGCCGGGCTGAATGCGCGGCAGCGCCTGCCGCTGCGCAGCCGCCCGCCGACCCGGTGGCTTCGAAAGGCGGCGGCGCGCGGAACGCGAACGGCCGATCGGTCCGCGCGAATCAACGCGGCCGCAGCAATTCCAACGCGTCGTAGCACGCGCCCATGGTGTGATAGTCGGTCTTGCCGGCCGGGCTCTTCTCGTCGCTGTACTTGCGGTTCTCGCGATCCAGGATGCGGAACCAGGCGCCGTGCTGATGATCGATGAAATGGTCCCAGCTGTACGCCCACAGGCGCTGGTACCAATCCCAATAGCGCGCATCGCCGGTGCGCTGCGCCAGACGCGCGGCCGCGGCCAGCGTTTCGGCCTGCACCCAGAAGTATTTGTCGTCGTCGCAGACCGCGCCGTCCGGATCGAAGCCGTAGCTCAATCCGCCATAAGCCTCGTCCCAGGCGTGCGCGACCGCGGTGTCGAACAATTGCTGCGCGGTCGGCAGCAGCCAGTCCACCGGCGCGCCGCGCTCCTGCGCATGGTGATCCAGGATCAACAGCAGCTTGGCCCATTCGGTCTGGTGCCCGGGCTGGAAACCCCAAGGCCGGAACAAATGCTTGGGGTCGTCGCGGTGGTAATCCCAGTCGATGTTCCAGTCGCGGTCGTAGTGCTCCCACACCAGCCCACCGGCCAGCGCCGCTTGCCGGCGCGTGATCTGACTGGCCAGGGTGCGCGCGCGGTAGTAATAGCGCGCGTCGCCGCTGGCCTCGTAAGCCGCGATCAGGGCCTCGCACAGGTGCATGTTGGCGTTCTGGCCGCGGTAGTCGCTGAAGCGCCAGCCGGCATCGGCCTCGTCGCGGTAGAGCCCGGCGTCCTCGTCCCAAAACCAGGTCTCCAACAGCTGCCAGGTTTCCTCCAGCCAGGGCGCGGCCTCGTCGATGCCGGCCTTGATCGCGCTGGCGTAGGCCAGCATCACGAAGGCGACGCCGTAGGCATGGTTGCTGCGGTCCTCGGGCACGCCGTCGCGCAGGGTCCAGGCGTAGCCGCCGCCGACCGGGTCGCGATGGGCCTGGCGCAGATAGCGCAGGCCGTGGCGCGCGGCCTCGCGGTATTCGTCCAGGTCGAACTCGCGCGCGGCCATGGCGTAGTTGAAGACGAAGCGCGTGCTGCTGACCAGGTGCCGGTGCGAGCGGTCGTAGATGCTGCCGTCGTCGCGGAAGTAGTGGAAGAAACCACCGGCCGGGTCGATCGCGCGCGGGTGGTAGAACGCCATGGTGTCGGCGATGTGCGCGCGCAGGAACGCGGGGTCGCGGAAATCCGGCGGCGTGCCGTCGTGCAGGGTGGCGTTGTAGCGGCTCATAGCGGTCCTTCCATCACGGCTGCTCTTCCATCAATAGCTCCACTTCCGAACGCGGCGGCATCGCCGCGAACGCGCCGTGGCGCGTGGTCGCCAGCGCGCCGGTCGCGGCGGCGTAGCGCAGCGCATCTTCGAACAGCTCGCGGCGTTCGAGGAAGGCCGGAAAGTCAGGGGCTTGCACGTCCAGCGTCGCCAGCCGGTGCAGCCAGCCGCCGACGAAGGCGTCGCCGGCGGCGGTGGTGTCGGCCGGCAGCACCTCGAAGGTGCCCAGCTCGCCCTGGCGCGTGCGCGTGTACCAGCGGATCGGCGCGGCGCCGTCGGTGACCAGCACGCAGGTTGCATAGCCGTGCCACAAGCGTTGCAGGGCCGCGGTCTCGCTGCCCAGCGGCGCGGCCAGGAACGCAAGCTCGGAGCGGCTGAGCTTGATCGTGTCCGCCTCCAGCAAGGCCCGCCACACCGTCGGCAGCGGGTCGAAGGCGTCGGCCCACAGCGCCGGGCGCAGGTTGAGGTCCATGCTGACCAGCGCGCCGGCCTGGCGCGCGCGCTGCATGCCCGACAGGGTGGCGTTGGCGATGCCGGCCTCGGTCAGGCTGTTGGAGCAGACGTGGAAGGCCAGCGCATCCTCGAAGCAGCGCGCCTGGTAGTGCTCGGCGCGGAACAGCAGATCGGCCGCGGGCGGGCGGTAGAAACTGAAACTGCGCTCGCCGTGCCCGTCCAGCGACACGAACGCCAGCGCGGTCTTGGCGCCGGCGGTGCGCACCGTATAGCGCACGTCCACGCCGATGTCGCGCAGCTGGTCGTAGAGGAAGTCGCCGAACATGTCCTCGCCCAGCATGCCGACGAAGCGCGCCTGCCCGCCCAGGCGCGCGATCGCGGTGGCCACGTTGGCCGGCGCGCCGCCCGCGTATTCGACGAAGTGGCGCGGCTCGCCCGGGCGCTGCGGCGGGCGCGCGAGGAAATCGATCAACGCTTCGCCGAAGCAGACGATGGCCTGGCGCGCATCGCGGGCCATCAGTGCATCGCCCGGACTGGCGGCGCCGATGCGGACGCATCGCCCAGCAGCGACGGCGCCAGGCGCGAGCCGCGCCAGCCGTACCAGACGACGAAGGCGTAGCACAGCAGCGGGATCGCGTAGGAGGGTTGCAGCCCGATGCGGTCGGCCAGCGCGCCTTGCAGCCAGGGCACGATCGCGCCGCCGACGATAGCCATCACCAGCAGACTGGACGCCTTGCTGGTCATCGGCCCCAGCCGCTCGATGGCGATGGTGAAGATGGTCGGGAACATCACCGAGTTGAATAGGCCGATCGCGAGCACCGCCCACATCGCCGGCTTGCCGTGCAGCGACATGGTGGCCAGCAGCAGGGCGATCGCGATCACCGCGGCCAGCGCCAGCAGGCGGCGCGCGTCGTAACGCCGCAGCAGCGCGGCGCCGATGAAGCGGCCGACCATGGCGCCGCCCCAGTAGTAGGCCAGGTGCCGGGTGGCGGCGTCGCCGTCCAATCCGCCGATGCCGGGCTCGCTGAGGTAGTTGATCATGAAGCTGCCGATCGAAACCTCGGCGCCGACGTAGACGAAGATCGCCAACACGCCCCAGCGCAGGTGGCGGTGGCCCAAGACCTCGCCGTAGCTGTGGCGCGCGTCGTCGGCGCGCTCGGTGGCCTCGGTCAGCGGCGGGATCCGCATCAGCGCCACGAACGCCGCCATCGCCAGCAGGCCGCCGGCGATGATCATGTAAGGCAGTTGCACGGATGCGGCTTCGTCGGCGCGGTAGGCCGCCAACTGGCTCGGCGACAGCGCCGCCAGTTCGGTCGCGCCCAGCACCGCGCCGGACAGGATCAGCGGACCGATCAGATACGGAAACAGGGTGGTGCCCAGCGAGTTCAGCGCCTGCGCCAGGTTGAGCCGGCTGGGCGCGCCGGCCGGGTCGCCCAGCAGACTGATGTAGGGGTTGGCCGCCACCTGCAGCAGCGTGATGCCGCTGGCCAAGACGAACAGCGCGCCCAGGAACAGCGGATAGGAAGGCAGCCGCGCGGCCGGGAAGAACATCGCCGCGCCGGCCGCGGCCACCAGCAAGCCGACCACGATCGCGCGCTGATAACCCAACGTGGCCAGCACCCGTCCCGCCGGCAGCGACATCAGGAAGTAGGCGCCGAAGAAGCTGGACTGGATCAGCATCGACCGCGCGTAGTTCATGTCGAAGACGGACTTCAGATGCGGAATCAGCACGTCGTTGAGGCTGGTCAGCCCGCCCCAGGTGAAAAAGATCAGGCTGACGACGGCGGTGGCCGCGCGGTAGGACAAGGTGCGATCGTTCATGCGCTGCCTCCGCGCGGGGCGGAAGCGGTGTCGTAGCCGGCGCGAATAGGTGGGCGCATCCACCCGATAGTACGCGCGGATATCGCATCGCAATCGTGCGGACGCGGCATGATTTGTGCGGCTTGGATGTGCGTGCGTTGGCAGGTGCCGATCAGCCGATGGGCCGCAGCCGTTCGAAGGCGCGACGTGGCGGGGCGCGGATCGTGGGCGGTGCCGCCCAAAGTCGCTCGGCCAAGGCGGGCGCGGGTCGGCGCCGACGGGGTGCGGCCATGGCGTCGAGCAAGGCAGGGGCGCATGCGTTGGATCGGTCTAATTGCATCGCATGCTGCGCCCCGGTGCAGCGCCTTGCATTCTGCGGTGCAGCATGCGGGCGTATTGGCCACATGCTAGCGTTTACGAGGTTTAGAACGATCTAAACTCACTGTCAGCGCCCCGACCGGGCCCGTCCCGGCGCGCCCAGCCGGAGCCGTCCATGCCTGCCGATACCTCGTCCCCGCGACCCACGCCGAAGCGCCGCTTGCGTTGGCCGCTGCTGTTGGCCTGGGCCATGAGCGGCCTCGCCGCCGCGGCCCCACCGCCCGCGACCGACGACGCCGGTCGCCGCGCCTACGCAGCGGTCGATCCCTTCATCGGCACCGGCGGCGAAGGCCACACCTTTCCCGGCGCGGTGGTGCCGTTCGGCATGGTCCAGCTCAGTCCCGACACCCAGATCAAGCCGCGCAAGGAGGCCTACGGCTGGGCCGCGGGCTACCGCTACGACGACACCAGCATCGTCGGCTTCTCGCACACCCATTTCTCCGGCACCGGCCACTCCGACCTGGGCGACGTGCTGCTGATGCCGATCGCGGGCGAGGTGCGCCTGGAGCGCGGCGAAGACGGCAAGCCCGGCAGCGGCTACCGCTCGCGCTTCCGCCACGACGACGAAGTCGCCCAGCCCGGCTACTACGCCGTCACCCTGGACGATTACCAGGTGCGTGCCGAACTCACCGCCACCGAACGCGTCGGCGTGCATCGCTACCGCTTCCCCAAGGGCAAGCCCGCGCACGTGCTGATCGACCTGCGCACCAGCATGTACGACTACCCCGGCAAGGTGCTGTGGTCGCGCCTGCGCCTGCGTCCCGACGGCACCGTCACCGGCTTCCGCGAAACCCGCGGCTGGGCGCCCGGCCGCCAGCTCTATTTCGCGATGCGCTTCTCGCGCCCGCTCAGCGGCCACCAGTTCCACGACACCGAACAGGACGTGATCTACAAGGGCTTCCCGCCGCCGGCCGAGAAGACGCCCGCGTTGCGCGCGCAGATCGAAGGCCGCCAGCTGGTCGGCGCCTTCGACTTCGCCGACGCCGCGGGGCAGTCGCTGGTGGTCAAGGTCGCGATCTCGCCGGTCAGCGAGGACAGCGCCATCGCCAATCTCGATGCCGAAGTCCCCGGCTGGGATTTCGACGGCGTGCGCGCGCAGGCGCGCGCCAGCTGGACGCAGGCGCTATCGGCGGTCGATCTCGACGCGCCCGAGCCGATGCGCAAGAGCTTCTACACCGCGCTCTATCACACGCTGATGGGCCCCAGCCTGTTCATGGACAGCGACGGCCGCTATCGCGGCCCCGACAACGCCGTGCATCAGGCCAAGGGCTATCGCCACCATTCCACCTTCTCGCTGTGGGACACCTACCGCGCGCTGCACCCGCTGCTGACCCTGGTGCAGCCCGAGCAACGCAACAGCGACTTCGTCAATTCGCTGCTGGCCTCGCGCCGCGAAAGCCCCTACGGCGTGCTGCCGGTGTGGGCGTTCCACGGCCAGGAGACCTGGTGCATGATCGGCTACCACGCCGTGCCGGTGATCGCCGACGCCTACATGAAAGGCATTCGCGGCTACGACGCCGACGAAGCCCTGCAGGCCATGGTCGCCAGCGCCAGCTACGGCCCCTACGACGGCATCGCCCAATACATGCAACTGGGCTACGTGCCGATCGACGAAGAAGGCGAAGCCGCGTCCAAGACCCTGGAATACGCCTACGACGACTGGACCATCGCGCGCATGGCCCAGGCCATGGGCCGCAAGGACATCGCCGCGAACTTCAACAAGCGCGCCGGCAACTGGAAACACGCCTTCGACGCCAAGACCGGCTTCATGCGCGCGCGCAAGCGCGACGGCGCCTTTCGCGAACCCTTCGACCCCACCGTCAGCGGCTACGGCAGCGACTACACCGAAGGCAACGCCTGGCAGTACTCCTGGTACGTCCCGCAGGACGTGGCCGGTCTGACCGTCGCGCTCGGCGGCGACGCCAAACTGGTCGACAAACTCGACCAGGTCTTCGACGCCAAGGTCGACCCCAAGATCTTCGAACACATGGAAGACATCACCGGCCTGATCGGCTGGTACGCGCACGGCAACGAACCCAGCCACCACGTAGCCTATCTGTACGCCTACGCCGGCCAACCCTGGCGTACCCAGGAACGCCTCAAGCAGATCATGGCCACCCAGTACGCCCCGCGCCCCGACGGCCTGGCCGGCAACGACGACCTCGGCCAGATGTCCGCCTGGTACGTATTCACCGCCCTGGGCTTCTACCCGGTGGCCCCGGCCAGCAACGAGTACGTGATCGGCCGCCCCTTCGTCCCGCGCGCCACCCTCAAGCTGCCCAACGGCAAGCGCTTCAGCGTGATCGCCGACGGCCTGGACGAGGCCCACACCTACATCGGCCGCGCCACCCTCAACGGCCAACCGCTGGACCGCGCCTACCTGCGCCACGACGAAATCCTGGCCGGTGGTGAGCTGCGCTTCACCATGCAGGCGCAGCCCGACAAGGCCTGGGCGACGGATCCGAAGCGGCGGCCGTACTCGATGTCCTCCCAGCCCTGAGCCCGCAGCGGCCGCACCGCGCCCAGTGGCGCGACCACCTCCGGCGTACCTGGCCGGCACGCCCAGCCCGGCTTATGCCGCGCGGCCCGCTCCCGTAGAATTCCCCGACGCGCGGGCCTATAGCTCAACGGTTAGAGCAGAGGACTCATAATCCTTTGGTTCCAGGTTCGAATCCTGGTGGGCCCACCAACCCCCGACGTTCAAACTCACGTCTCCACCTCTCGCGCCTCGCCAAAGCACGTTCTTTTCAACTGCGAACCACGTGAGGTGGGTATGACGGAGCACCTGCTGTATGGCCCACCCAAATCCGCAGGCTTCGGTCACAGATCACGCGTCAGGAACACCAAGAATGCCTGGCAGCAGACCCAATCCTTCCTGGAGAAACACACATTAGGCGGATTCCGTTCCACGGAGAGAATTCGACTGCATTGCTATGGCTCAGACAAATCCACGCTTGACGAACTTGAGAGCGCATTTGGGAAGCCGACAGGTTTCCAGGAAGCAGCGACTTACAGCCAATTCCAAGCATGGTGCTTGGACGATACGACCATTCCGCAGCTGACGGATATCTACTTCCGCGCCCCAGGCTTTCCCCGCCAAGACGGAACACATATCCGGTTCGACGTGTGCTATGACTTCAAATGGCGAATCGATGATGGTATCTGCGCTGGCTCGCATCTGGGCATCATCTTTGATCGGGATGGCATTTTCCTCCAGCCGACGTTCGCTTTTCCGTTCGCCTGGGACTCACCGATCGACCGCGCCAGGCTTGAGGTTATATTGGCCGACGCGCCATTCCGATTTCGCGAGCAGTACTTCAAGCGCGCTATTCTTACAAAAGCTGGAAATAGCTATAGAAGGCTGAAACTTGACAGGGGTTGGCTCTCTAGTGCGCCGCAGTCGTCGCGTTGAAATGTCGACCGGAAAACGAAGTTCAGTAGGCCACTGACTAAAGGCGGCCTTGTGTCGGTCTTTTCTTTGTGGTCGTCGCAAGTCGTACATAGCTCGCACGGCTAAGGGCATGATTTCCGGCCCCAAAATTACTCCGGCGCGGCCTTAAGGTTCGTTCAGAGAGTCAGTCGACAATACTCTTGAAAAGGGCGCTAGCATCGGCGCATTTCTGGCCTCGCCCAACCAGTTTGGAGGCAGAGTGCACTCTTAGATGCCTTTCGCTGGTGGTTATTGTGAAAGTGCACCTTACTCTGACCTCATCCTCGGGAGCGGATATGGACACTGGATCAAGCAGTAAGCCTCAGCGCTTGAGGTGGGTGTTTGCAGCAGTAGTTGGGCTGGTTGTGGGGCTCGCGAT
The DNA here is from genome assembly GCF_001429785.1 of Lysobacter sp. Root916. Classification (GTDB taxonomy): domain Bacteria; phylum Pseudomonadota; class Gammaproteobacteria; order Xanthomonadales; family Xanthomonadaceae; genus Lysobacter. The sequence continues at coordinate 105,918 of NZ_LMJF01000011.1, forward strand.
AGGCCGGTTCTACGGCTCCTTGACGCGTATTGCTGCTCCGGTGCCGGTGAAAAATGCACAGGTATCGTTCGACGCGAAGACCGGAAAAGGTATGGTCACTGCCGAAATTGTTGATGACTCGCTAGGAATGAGCTTCGGCTATCTTCTGCAGGCTATGCAGGCCACATGCCTGAAGCCGCCGGTGGCGCTTACATCCATGTCGCCTTTCAAAGATGGCAATGAAGCACTTCGGCCTGGAACCATCATCAGCGTTAACTTCGAATGTCGTTGGCCGCAGAACGAAGTTCGGTGAGCCATTGACTAAGGCCGGCCTGGTGCCGGCCTTTTCTTTGGAGTTGTCGCAAGTCGTATGTAGCACGTGTGGCCCAGGTTTCGTTCAGAGAATCAGTCAACAACACTCTTGAAAAGGGGCGCCGGCATTGGCGCATTTTAGGCCTCGCCCAATCAATGGGGTTTGGAGGCAGCGTGCACTTTTGGAGTGCTTTTCGCTGGTGGTTGTAGTGAAAGTGCATTCCGACCCCATTTTGCTGGCCCCCATTTTGCTGACCCCTTGAAATCGCGGAGCGCCCCAAGCGGCCTGTCAGCCCGTTCCAGACCGGCAGGCTTCATCCAAAACACCTAAATCGTGTTTAAACACGATTTAGGTGTTATTGTGCGGATCTGTCTATGGGGGATCGCAATGAAGCGTTTGAAAGCTCTCCGGGAATCTGCCGGTTACTCGCAGAAGGAACTGGCTGAACGCCTGAAAACAACCCAGCAGACCATTGGGCGGTGGGAAACGGGCAAGGCCGAGCCGAACCTGACCGCCCTGCGTGATCTAGCCCTGCTATTCGGGACCAGTGTCGATGACCTGTTGAATTTCGATCCCGATAACCCGCGTCGCCTACCGACCCCGAGGTATCACGCCTTCGTGGGCAAAGCCCATGACGGGTTCTGGGGCCATGTCGGAGTGAAGTTTCCGGGGCAGCCATACTCGAAATGGTTTCCCGTGACTCTGGGAACGGTCGAACGGCTCTCGGGAGACCTCAGGCGGCTGGACAAGGAATTCGAGTGGGTGACGTTTCCGAGTCTTGCCAACAAGATGATCATTTTCCGCCCGGCAACCGTCGAGAAGGTCACGATCCTTGATGACAACTGCGACGAAGTGGAAGGCGATTGGGAAGTCGATCTGCCGTATCAGGGATATCCGGCCGAAATCTATCGCGCATTTGATGAGCTGCATGGCATGGATCTCGACTGGGATGCAGCTATTGCTGCGCTTCCAAAGCCTGACGAAAAGGGCCGCATGGCGGGTGGCGATGAGAAAGCGTGGGACCAATTCATCGCTTCGCTCCGCCCTCTGTTTGATGGAGAAGCCTCCGATGCGTTTCTCGGTACGGTCGCGGAAGCATTCATAGAAGAAGAACTGATCGACGACGATGCGTACTTCCAGAAAATCAGGTACACGTCGATTTATTTCACCAACGGATCTTCAAGCGCCTATTGGGCAGACGAGCGGAATTTGGTGAATCTTTACATGGACGTCGATGCTGGCTTGGATTCAACGATGATCAACATCGAAGGTGCCGGAGACGGCTTCGACTACTGGTACCCGAGCGACCGGATCAGTGGCATTGTCCTACCGTTGCTGGACTTGGAGGATGCAATCAGGCGGGATGAGGAAGCGCTTGAGAAGGAGGCGGCGAAGGAAGTGACGGATGAAAAGAAGCCGAAGAAAAGGCGCGCTGCTTAAACTGAGTGAAATCCGGGGTCAGTGTGCACTTTCGGCTTTGCCTTTTCGATGTGGCCGCAGAAAGTGAATGCCACCCATCTATCTTAGAGGCGGGTACTAGAGACTCTTAAGGTCAACATGCGCCCACTCCTGGCCCACGTATCCCAACCTCAGAAATAATGGGCCAGAGTGCATTTTCCGGAGACGCGCGCTAGGTCGAGCTCATGAGAATCAAGTCGGCCCCTATCTCTATGTCAAGCGATCAGATTGTCCAGCGGCTACGGCTGCTCTAGTCGGCGCTTGAAGTGGCTCTGAGTTTCAGGATCGACGCAATAGACATAACAACCCCTCATGCCGCGCGTCATTAGCGTCTTGTAGGTGTTTCGAATGACCTGATCCAGGCGTTCACGTGTCGCGTCCGGGTCTCTGCGCATTGAACTGCGCCAGCCTCGAATAGAGCGGTCGTTGCTGGAGCGCGCTTCGGGATTGACGGTCATCTGACCGGATCGCGCTACCAAGTCAGGCCCGATGATGACGCCCACATAGTCGAGTTCGAGCCCTTGGCAGGTGTGGATGCACCCAACTTCATTGATCGAGTTCGGGGCGACGATCCAGAGGCTGCTGTCTTGGCTGAGGTTCCATTTGCGAGCATAGCCATGTTCCGGGATGACGATGTCGTTCCGCTCCGGATGCTTCTTGCTTATCCAGTCCCAGCAATAGCCGGCGACCACGCGCGAGCGGTTATTCGCGGCATTCTTATCCTCGATGAGGCGATGTAGCTCGTTCGGGGAGTCGACTACACGGAAGTCGAAATCGAAGTCGCTGACCAGCTCATCCGCGACCTCGCCGATGCCCAGCATGTTGTTGAGCCAGGCGATATAGCCATCCGACCCGTTGCATCGGAACTGGGAGGCGAGTTGCAGGCGGGTCACTTCGGCGCCCAGTTGCGACGCCCAGCGCTCCAGCTCTCGGGAGTGGCCAATGTCGCTCAGCGTGACCAGTTGGTCGTCATCGACGAAGAAGATCGCGCACTTGGCGCTTTGAATGATCTCCTTGATCTGGTTCTCGCCGAGATTTCCGTACAGGCCCGACTTCTCGTTCAGACGATGCGCTTCGTCGACGATCAGGGCATCGAACGCGTTGGGCTCAGTCGTGGTGAATGCACCCGATCCCCTGAAGAGGTTGTCGATCGCGTTGGTCTTGAAGCTGCCGGTGAGCTTAGCTTTGAACACGGCTCGGGGCGCTGCGTTCTTCGATACGTACTGGCAGACCAGGCCAAGCTTGGAAAGATGGTTGAGCAGGTTGATGGCGATGACGGATTTTCCGGTGCCCGGCCCGCCCTGAACGATGACCGCTTGCTTTCGATCTTCGGAGGCGCGCTTTCCGGCCGATACGGCCGTTTCGAAAGCGACCTTTTGGTCGTCGATAAGCACGAACTCACGGTTGCCTTTCAGCATGCCGGCAAGGCTATCCACCAATGCTTTGGACGGCCGAATACGGCCGTTCTCGATCTGGTAGATGAGTTCGCCATTGTCGCCGCGTCGGACATGCTTTTTGATGAACTCGCGCAGGCGGCGACGCTCCTCTTCGCCCTTCAGGAACAGGGGCGCCTTCTGCGTGTAAGCGTCGTATCTGGCATTGTCGATAATGTCGTCGCGTACGTAGTTATGCAGGTACGCGCAGGGGCTGAGGGCGACGCCGTGGTCGTAGACCGCCTCATTGAAACCTTCCAGCAAGGTGGCATAGGACCAGGCCTGATAGCTGGGGTGGGTGCCTTCGGTCGGTGGGGCGGAGCCGCCTCGACGCGCCAGGATGATGCCGTCCTTATCGGTGAGTGCGGCCTGCGACCATTGCTTGAGTTCGACGATGATCAGATTAGGCGATCCGGATTCCGCCTGGCCCGACAGGATGAAGTCGATCCGTTTCGCCGATTGCGGTATGCCGAATTCGATGCCGACGCCGACGTCCTCGGCGATGTCCCCGTCCCGTAGGACCTTCGCCATCTCGGATAAAGAGGCCTTCCACGAGCGCATTTCGGCGTCTGGCGCATAGCGGCCGGTCCGCTGCAGGTATCCATGCGCGATGACCTCTTCGATATCGAGGTTGTCGTGGTCATCGAGAAACTTCGACTTCGTCGACTGGTAGACAATCAATGGCCGCCCTCCTTGTGGCCGTCGCTCATAGCTCGGTGTACTTCTTGCTATTGCCCCTGGCCAGATCGACCGGGTACTTGGACGCATTGACCTCCAGCTTCTTCCAGGCTGCCTCGATCGGATCTATGCCGAGCTTGTCCGCGAAGCGGATCAGGTACAGCAGGACGTCGGCGATCTCCTCGGCGACGGCCGCTCGCTTGGACTCGTCCAGGGCCTGGCTTTGAGCGTCGGTGAGCCATTGGAAATGTTCGAGCAGTTCCGCGGCTTCCACCGACAAGGCGGTGGCCAGATTCTTCGGGGTGTGGAACTGGTCCCATTCCCGGGCCAGGGCGAACTCCCGCATGGCCTCCTGCAGAGCCTCGATACTGCGTTCCATGTTGCTCATCCGTGCGACGTCAGAGCAATGCTAGCTCACCGGAAGGCCGGGGAGTCGACACTCCGATGGATGTCGGTTGACGCTAACCTCCGGGCCAGCGGTGGGGTGAGTGTGCACTTCACGAGACGCGCTGGCCGGAGGTCATAAAGAGCTGCCTGCTCCCATATCCGACCCCCTTGCAAGGCAAGCGCAGATCCCCGCTATAACGTCTCCTCCATCCCAGGGGAAGAGCGGCGGGGGTGGGGGTATGATGCCCAGAAACCCCCAGCAAGAACCCGCGCCATGGCAAAGGCAAACCCCCTTCAGGAACAGTTGCTCAAGGCCGGCCTGGTCAAAAAGTCCAAGGTGGCCGAGGTCGCGCGCGAGCAGAACAAAGCGCGGCATGCAAAGGGGCCGTCTGGGCCCAGCGAGGCCCAGCTGGAGGCGGAGCGGGCGCGGGCCGAAAAGGCCGAGCGGGACCGCGCGCTGGCGGCGGAGCGAAAGGCACAGGCGCGGGTCGCCGAACTGCGCGCGCAGGCGCGGCAGATCATCGAGGACAGGAAGGTGCCGCGCTCGGGCGAGAGCGAGTACCGCTTCACCGCGGGCGGGGTCATCCGCACCTTGTTGGTCAACGAGGATCTGCGCAAGAAGTTGTCCTCTGGCGAGCTCGTGATCGCCTGCCTGGGCGAACGCTACGAACTGTTGCCGCGCGCGGCGGGGGATAAGGTCCGCGAGCGCGATGCCAGCATGATCGTGCTGGATCATGGGCTGGCTTCCGACACCGGTGCTGCCGCGACGACGGCCGAAGACGATGCGTACTACGCGCAGTTCAAGGTGCCCGACGATCTGGTTTGGTGACTGGCGCCGAAATTCGGGATTAAAGCCCGGCGTCGGAGTTCGTCTTTGGAGGCTTTCGCTGGCGGTAGTGGCGAAAGTCCATTCCGGCTCCATCTTCGGCAGCTCTACCTGCGCACGGACCGGCGCCACGTCGAGCAGTGCGGACGCTGGCGCTTTTCGAAAGCGACCCGCCGTATAGATCAAACGGCGGCGAAGGTTACCGTGACGCGCAAGCCGCCCAGCTCGGGCGAGCGGTCCATCGCGATCTGCGCGCGATGCAGGGACACGGCTTCGGCGACGATGGACAGGCCCAGGCCGCTGCCCTCCACGCCGGTGCCCAGTTCGCGGTAGAAGCGTTCGAACACTCTGGCGCGGGCGTCTTCCGCGATCCCCGGCCCGGAATCCTCGACCACCAGCACCGCCGAGTCGCCGTCGCGGGATACCCGCAGGGCTATCGCCCCGGGTGCGGGGCTGTAGCGCAATGCGTTGTCGAGCAGGTTGCGCATCAGGGCGTCGATCGCGAGCTCTTCTCCGAATATGCTCACCGACGCCGCCGACATGGTCAGGGTCTTGCCTTGGGCCGCGGCCAGGGCGCTGTAGTCGCGGAAGTGCCGGTTGCCCACGACTGACAGGTCGATTCTGTCCATCTGCGGCTTGCGCTCGCGCGATTCGAGTCGGCTGAGCATCAGCATTTGGCTGACCAGTCGCTCCATGCGCTCGATGCTGTCGTCGAGATAGCCCTGCGACTGGGCTCTCTCGTCCTGCGTGGGCGCCTGGCGGACGTTGAATGCATGAACCTTCAAAGCGGCCAAGGGCGTTCGAAGCTCGTGCGCGACATCGGCGGTGAAGCGACGTTCGCGCAGCAGCGCATCGTTCAGTCGCGACAGCAATCCGTTGATCGCCTGCACGATGCCATGCACTTCGGTCGGTACTTTCGCTAGAACGATGGGCTCGAGCTGTCTGGGATCCTTCAGAGCGACCGCGTCCGACACGTCCTGGATGGTGCGGGTGACCCAGCTCACCGCCAGCCACACCAGTAGCGCAAGCACGGGCAAGGCCAGCAACAGCGGCAGCATGGTGCCGAAGGCGATGTCCTCGGCCAGCTCGCTGCGGATCGCGGATTGCTCGGCCGATTGATACCAACGCCCCGCCGGCGTCTTCAGAGTGAAGGTCCGCCACTGCTCGCCGTCGAATACCGCGTTGCCGTAGCCGGGCACCAGCGGCGCGAGGCCGGTACGGGGGCCGCTATCAGAAAGCAGCAGTATCTTGCCGGTGGCGTCGCGCACCTGGAACGCCAGCTTGGTCTCGTAGGCATGACCCGTGGAGAACGCCAGGGCGTCGCCGACGCCGCTGGCGTTGCCGTGCCACACCTTCACTTCGATCGGGTTTCCGGGGTGCTCGGCCAGGTCGGCCAGCGGCTCGTCCACGAGGCTCATCAGCACCCGCGCGGAATGCGCGAGCTTGGCGTCGAACATCTCGCCGGCCTCCTGCAGGCCGGCGCGGTAGCTGAAGAACGCGGCCACCAACAGCACGGCCGTGGTCCCTCCCAGCAGGGATCCCAATAGTCTGTTGCGGATGGATCCCATGAGTGTTCGCTCTATCCGTCGGCGTGAGCGATCTTGTCGTCGATAGCGTAGCCCACGCCCCTCAGCGTTCGGATCAACTCGGGGTGAAGCTTCTTGCGCAGGGCGTGCACGTGCACGTCCACCGCGTTGCTGGCGACATCCTCATCCCAGCCATACAAGCGCTGCTGCGCGGACTCGCGGCTGATGGGCCGGCCCTTGTTCTCCATCAAAAGATGCAGCAAGGCGAACTCCCGACGTGGCAGATCGAAGCGCTTGCCCCTCCACGTCACCAGCAGCGTCGCCGGATCGAGCACCAGGTTGCCCAGGCGCACTATCGGATCGGCGCGCCCCTGCGTGCGGCGAATCAGGGCCCGCACCCTCGCCAACAACTCATTGGTGTCGAAAGGTTTGCCCAGGTAGTCGTCGGCACCGGTGTCCAGCCCGAGCGCGCGGTCGCTGGCGCGTTCGCGCGCGCTCAGAACGAGGATGGGCAGGCCGTCTCCCGTGCGCCTGGCCTGGCGGATCACTTCCAGGCCGTCCATGTGCGGCAGGCCCAGGTCCAACACGACCAAGTCGATGCCGCCGTCCTTGATCGCGGCCAGCGCGCTCACGCCGTCCTGCAGCCAGTCCACCGAATAGGTGGCCCGGCGCAATGCCGTTCGGATGCCTTCGCCTAGCGACAAATCGTCTTCGACGAGCAGGATGCGCATGCGGGCAGTGTCTTCGCTGGATCACCGGCTGGCAAGGTGCGAACGGACCTTGGTGAGCAAGGCCTGGATGTCCTTGCGACGGCCCTGGTCGGCCAGTTCGCGGCCAGGGCGGGCCGGCGCGGCCAGGGCCTTCTCTAGCGACGCGGCGGCGGCTTTCCAATCGCCCTGGTCCTGGAGATAGTCGCCATAGAAATAGTTGGCGTCGATGCCGTCGGGGTCCACCTGAAGACCGGCCTTCAGCAGTTCGCGCGCCTTGGCATCGTCGCCGAAGCCGATCGGCCAGCCGGGTACCTGGTAGTACAACGCGCCCAAGCTGGTGTAGGCCGCGCCGTCCAATGCCTTGGGGTCGATGGCCAGGGCTTGTTCGAAGTCCTTTTTGGCCTGTTTCACTAGGCTCAAGGCGCCCAGGCCGCCGCGCTCGCCGGCGAAGCTGGACAGGACGATGCCTTCCCAAATCAACGCCGATGCGTTGCCGGGCTGCGCGGCGCGAACGGTGGCGGCCTGCTTGGCCAAGGCCTCGAACCCGGATTCGCGCTGCTTCTTGGGCGTGTTGTAGTTGATCTGCGCCCAGCGGTCTTGCACGGTCGCGACTTGCGCGGGCAGAACGGCCTGCGCGGCCAGGCACGGCAGGGCGGCGACGCCGAGCAGCAGGCCGGCGAGCAGGGACGCGCGACGAATGCGGAAATCGAACATGGCTGGTTCCTCGGTAATGGGGGCGGCGATCAGGGGCGCGCGTGGCGCCGGATCAGGGGCAGCTGCGCTTTCAGGTTTCGATCGATCAGGCTGGGGAACGCGCCGTTCAAACGCGCGAACAGCTTTTCCGGCCAGCCCAGCTGCATGCGCGGTCGTTCTTGTTCGATCGCCACTATGATTTGCGCGGCGACCGCGGCGGGCTCGTCCTGGGCGACTTTCATCGCCCGGTTCAAGCTGTTCACCGCCTCGGAGTTGAAGGCCGTTCGCGTCGCGCGAGGCGCGAGGTATTGGAATCGCAGGTTGGTGTCGGCGTACTCGCGCGACAGGCCTTCCATCAGCCCGCGCAGGCCGAACTTGCTGGCGCTGTAGGCGGAGAACCCCGGAAACGCCAGGCTGCCGAAGGTGGAGCCGATCGCGGCCACCGTCGCGCGTTCGTGCTGCTTCAGTATCGGAAGCAGGTCGTGGATCAGTAGCGCCGGCGCCACCAGGTTGGTGTCGAACAACTGTTCGAGCCGTGCGGGCGATTGATCCTCGAACAAGCCGAAGGCGCTCTGGGCGTGGGCGAGGATGACGACGGACGGCGATGGCGACAGACGGCGCGCGAGATCGATCACGCGCGCGCGCCCCTCCGCGCTCGACAAGTCGGCGGCCAGCGGCGTCACGCGTCCCGCTTCGTGGCGCTGCGCCAAGGCGGCCAGGGCCGGCTCGTTGCGGCCGACCGCGATCACGCGGGCTCCCGTCGCCACCAGCGCGTCGCACAGCGCGGAGCCGATTCCGCCGCTGGCGCCGGTCAGCAACACCGTCTTGTCGCGCAGCGCGATCATGCGGCGGCGGCCAGTTCGTCGGACTCTTCGCGCAGCGTGCGGAAGATGTCGCCGTAGAGCTTGTAGAAGCGTCGGGCGGCATGCACCACCGCCTGGCGGTCTTCTTCCTCCTCCAGGCGGTTCATCAGCTGCTCGTAGAAGCCGGTATGCTCGACATCCAGATCGCCGTGGGATCGCAAATAGGTGAACGCGTTGCGCGGCAGTCCGAGCGAGGTCTCGATGGTCTCGGCGGCGCGCGTGGCCAGCGCCACGCTGGTGCCCTCCAGCACCAGCACCATGCCGAAAAATCCGACCGGGTTGCCGCGCGCGATGGTGTCGTAGGCATAAGCCACCATCAGTTCGGTGGCTTGCGACGGGGCCGAGTTCGCCTTCTCCGCCCGATCGCAGCCGCAGGCCGCCAGATCGTCCAGCACCCATTCGTGGTGGCCCATTTCTTCTTCGATGTATTCGCCGATCGCGGTGCGCAGCCATTCCAGGCGGGCCGGGAGCCGCCCGCCGCAGGCCATCAGCAGCGGCACCGTGTGCCGCACATGATGAAAGGCCTGGGTCAGAAACGCGATGTAGTCCTGCCTTTCGATTTTCCCGGCCAAGGCGGTCTGGATGATGGGAATCGCGATCAGCGCTTCGCGCTCGCGCTGGGTCTGCGCCAAGAGGCGCTCGTGGAACGTCATGCGGGTACTCCTGTCTCGATAGGGGGAGAGGAAGACGGATAGCGCTGCTCGATCGCATCGGCGTAACGCGCGAAGATCGCGTCGCGTCGCGGCCGGCCATTGCTGGTCATCAAGCCGTCGAGGGCGCTGAAGGCCGCATCGGCACGCACGATGTCGCGCACTTGCGCGTAATCGGGCAGCTGCGCGTTGACCTGGTCCAGCGCCGAGCGCAGTTGCGCGTCGGTGAGCGCGGGGTTCCGCGGCCAGACCACGGCGACGTTGAATTCGCGGGCCTCGCCATGCACCACGGCTTGAGCGAACATCGGGTGCTGCAGCAGTTCGCTCTCGATCCATTCGGGCGAGACGTTGCGGCCGAAGGCGGTGATGAAGACGTTCTTGCGGCGGCCGGTGATGTAGACGTAGCCGTCCTCGTCGATTCGTCCCAGATCGCCGGTGGCGATCGCGCCGGGAGCGGGTGTGTCGGCGCCCAGATAGCCCAGGCAACGCACGCCTTCGACCCACAGTTCATCGTCGACGACCGTCACGCGCGCATGCGGCAAGGGCTGGCCCACGCTGCCGGGCCGGATGGCGCCCGGGCGATTGAGGCAGACGACCGAGCCGCATTCGGTCAGGCCATAGCCCTCGTAGACCGGCAGGCCGACGGCTTGCGCGCGCGCCAGCAGGGCGGGCCCGACGCGCCCGCCGCCGACGGCGAGAAAGCGCAGCGAGTCCGGCAAGGCGGCGCCATGTTCGGCCGCCATCACCAGCGCCAGCAGCAACTGCGGCACGACGATCGCGCTTTCGGGGCGGTAGCGGTGCAGACACGCCAACAGGGTGGGCACGTCGAGTCCGGCGGCGCCGGTGTAGCCGATCTCGGCGAGGTGGGGCACCGCGATTTCAGCGCCGGCGATCAGCGCGGCGTACACGCCGGCGACATTCTCCAGCAAGGTCGACAGCGGCAGCAGGCACAGATGGCGGCGCGGCGCCAAGGGTTGTGCGGCTTGGGCGAGGGATTGCGCCACTTGGTACAGGGCCGCTTCGTCCAGGCACACGCCCTTCGGGGCGCCGGTGGTGCCCGAGGTGTAGGTGACGCAGGCGGTGCCATTCGGCAGCGCCACCGCGGCCGCGCTCAGCGGCCATAGCCGCAGGCCCGGCGCCAGTTCCTGCGAGACGGCGATGTCCGCGTCGCCGGGGGGCGCTGATTGGTCGGACAGCACCAAGGCCTGGGCACCGCTGTCGGACAGGGCATGGGCCATCTGCGCGGGGCTGAAGAAGGTCGGCACCGGTACATGGGCGATGCCCTGGCGGCGCAGTGCGAGATCCAGGATCAGCCAGTCGGGGCCGTTGTCCAGGCGGCTGGCGACGCAGCGCAACTCCGGCGCCGCGAGCTGTTCGGCCACTCGGGAAACCCGTGCCCGCAAGTCATCGTCGCTGAGATCGCCGCCGTTCCAGGTCACGCGCAGCGCAGGTCCGACGCGTTCTTCTATCAGTCGCCCGATGCTCATGACCGCGCACCCGCGAGCGTCTTCTCGGACTGCGCGTCGGCGGCCACCGTCGACCGCTTGGCCTCCGTCAGGTAGGCGTACCCGGCCGCGAGATCGCCGAACATCAGCTTGGGCTGGGTCTCGTAGTAGCGGCCCCAGTCGCTGGAATCGCCTGACACGCGCGCGGGCGAGGCGTCGGCGATCTCCACCGTGGCCAGGTGCAGGCGATCGAAGGCGTTGCGCAACTGCCGGGTGGCCACGAACAGCACCCAGCGATAGCCGCTGCGATGCAGGCGCGACGTCAGGTCGACGATGACCTCGCGGCTTTGCCCTGCCGACACGGCCGCGAAGTTTCCGACCTCGACCAGCTCGTTGCGATTCACCGGCCGCCCGACGAAATCGCCGATGGCGCGCTCGGCGGGCTCGTCGAGGTACTGTTCGACGAACAGTCGGCCGTCGGCGCCGCCACGCAATCCCACCGCGGCGTGCAGTGCATTGGTCTGGTCCCGGAATGCGATCAGTCGCGGCAGGAAATTGCGTAGGCGCGCGCCGTATCGCAACTGGTACACCTGAGCGATGAAGGACTCGACTTCGGGGCGGACGGCATCGTCGGAATCCACCTCCAGGCCGGATGGCCGCAGATCGAGGTCGGTATTTTTGTGGGGATGAGTGCGCATGGAGCGGCATCATTCCGCTCCCCGATTAAGTCACCATTAGCACATTGTTAGGCAGATGTAAGGCGCGCATTAGCTTCTCGTTCAACGCGTCCGCCATGCGCGCGATACCTCGCGCGATGGGGCCGACCACCCCTGCGGTTGCGCCGCCCCTGATTGCGAATCGGAGCGATTCGCAACGCTGGCGGCCTCGTTCCCGCCACTTGGGGCGTATCGCTAGGATCGATATCCGCTCGAGCCCGGGCCGGGGTTCCGACAGGCTGGGGGCGCGGGGGGAGGGGCGCGCCTTCGTGCCGCCCAGGCCGATGAACGTAGCCGCGCGTCATGGAAAACGGATGGGGCGTCAGGGTGGCGGCCCTGGGCGGGGCTATGCTGCCCACGCACCACGAGCAGCACAGACCGCAGCTCCCTATCACCCAGCTCAAGGATGAAGCCATGAACGACACTCAGGATGGCGGGGCCACGCAGCAAGGCGTGCCCGCCGACAAAGCGGCCTATCTGGCCGAAGCGACCGCACTGTTCAAACAGATCCTGCCGTTATGGGATTCGGCCGGCAATGTCTGGCGCACCGCCTGCGCGTTCGACAGCCTGCTCGATTACTTCGTGGTCAGCGGCACCGACAGCACGAACTATGCCGATGACGCGTTGACCGCATTGGATCCGACCAAGAAAGGCAATTGGTGGGACGATTTCGGTTGGATCGGCATCGCCGCCTTGCGGGCGGCCGAGTTGGGCTTCGCGGCTCAGCACCGTTACGACTTCCTCAAGATCGCGATCAACTCCTGGTGCTACATGTACGGCGCGGGCTGGTCGACGGCGTCGGGTCCGCAAGGGGTCTATCCCTACCTCGATCCGCCGGGTTGGGCGAGCTTCGCCAGTACCCACACCAAAAACACGGGCGCGCCCAATTGCTGGGTCTACATCGACCAGACTTGGCCGGGCGTGACGCCGGACATGCAGGCCAAGCTGCGTCCGCGCTATTCGCCCGGCGGCATCTGGAACTCGCCGTTCACCGCCACCGAGCATCCCCTTCCGTCGGCCGAGTACAACAGCGGCGGTGGCGACGTCCTCAATCCGATTCAGAACACCGTCACCAACGCGGTCTATGCGCTGCTGAGCCTGCGCTTGTCGCAGGCCGCGAAGCGGCCGGATTTCGCGCCGTACTTCAGCGGTGTGGGCTTCAATCTCGCGGCCTGCAATCAGGCTTGGGAGAATCAGATCGCCTGGTGGCAGTTGTGGATGCTGAAGACGGCGGACCCGCTGCAGTCGTTGTTGTTGACCGGGCAGCAGGGCTCGCAGGGCGGGTCCTTGGTGCGCGAACGCGTGTCCAGTTTCCATGCGGTGAACAACGAGATCTACTGGGATTCCTCGTACAACAAGGACATGACCTGGAGCGGCGACCAGGGGCTGCTGATCGGCGCCCTGCGCGAGGCGAACGCGATCTACAAAGCCTCGCCGCCGCCGGTGTGCGGCCTGTATCCGGATCTGATCAAGGGCACGTTCGCCAACTACTTCCGGCCGCGCACTTACGGCTCGGTCAGCGGCAGTTTCCCCTTGCCGTGGCTGGAGGTAGGCGCCGCGGACCCGTACAACGCGACGCCGCCGGGCAGCGACTACGGCGATTACCAGACCGGCGTGGGCGCCTATATGCGCTATCTGCTGCAGGCCTATCAGGCCGAGCCGGCGCTGCTGAGCGCGTATAAGCCGACGATCATCGCCGCGGCCAACGCGCTGGTGAATCCGAACTTCGGCACGGCATCCCCGGTCGGCCAGTGCGACGCGTTCACTCCGCAGGGCTTCGACAAGGCCGATCTGATGTCGGCCTACGTCAACCGTTTGGCGGTGCTGACGCTGGCGATCGCGATGAGCTGAGTGTTTGCAGTGCGGTCGTCGGTGCCTGCGGGCGCCGGCGACCGATTGTTTCGATTGAGGACTGGATGAGTGGGGCGCGAGGTGCGTCGACGGCCGCCGGCGATCTCACACCGGCAGCGCAGTCGTCTTCTTGACCGTGCGCAGCGCCAGCGTCGATTGCACGCGCACCACACCGGGCAGTTGGGTCAGGATTTCGGTGTGGATGCGTTCGAAGTCGGCGGAGTCGGCGTAGGCCACGCGCACCATGTAGTCCGCGGTGCCGGCGAGCAGGCAGCACTCGGTGACTTCGGGGTGGTGTTGGATCGCCGCCTCGAACGCGTCCAGCGAGGCGCGCCCCTGTTGGTCCAGCGACACCAGCACGAAGGCGGTGCCGGGCAGGCCCACCACTTTCTCGTCCAGCAGCATCACGTAGCGCGCGATCAGGCCGCGCTCCTCCAGCAATTTGACCCGCCGCAGGCAGGCCGAGGGCGACAGGTTGATCTGCTGGGCCACGTCGGCATTGGTCAGGCGGCCGTCCTCCTGGAGCAGGCGCAGGATGGCGCGATCGCGGGAGTCCAATTTCATTCGCATATTATTCGATGAATGGCCGGAATACTGGCGAATAGTGCGGCATTGCAGGTCTGGGGGCAACGAAATTGGCGAATAAGTGCATGTTTGCTCGTCCATACTGCCTCCCCACAAGGCGCCGGACGAGCCGGGGCCAGATCAACGGCGAGAGCAGACCATGCGCATTGGTGTCCCGAAGGAAATCAAGAACCACGAGTACCGCGTAGGTCTCGTGCCCTCGTCCGTACAAGAGCTGGTGCACCACGGCCATCAGGTGATGGTGCAGGCGGGCGCCGGTCTGGGCGCCGGTCTGTCCGATGCCGACTACGTCGCCGCCGGCGCCGTGATCGTGGACGGCGCCGACCAGATCTTCGCCGAGGCCGAAATGATCGTGAAGGTGAAGGAGCCGCTGGCCGAGGAGCGCGCCAAGCTGCGCCCGGGCCAGATCCTCTTCACCTATCTGCACCTGGCGCCCGATGCGGCGCAGACCAAGGACTTGATCGCCTCGGGCGCGATCTGCATCGCGTACGAAACCGTGACCGCCGCGAATGGCTCGCTGCCGCTGCTGACCCCGATGTCGGAAGTCGCCGGTCGCCTGGCGCCGCAGGTCGGCGCGCACGCGCTGGAGAAGGCGCAGGGCGGTCGTGGCGTGCTGTTGGGCGGCGTGCCCGGCGTGCCGGCGGCCGAGGTCGTGATCCTCGGCGGCGGCGTGTCCGGCACCCACGCGGCAACCATCGCCGTGGGTATGGGCGCTCAGGTCACCGTGGTGGATCGTTCCGCTGATGCGCTCAAGCGTCTGGCCACCCAGTTCGGCACCTCGATCTCGACCGTGTTCTCGACCCGCTCGGCCATCGAAGAGTTGGTGCGCCGCGCCGACCTGCTGATCGGTACCGTGCTGGTGCCGGGCGCCGCCGCGCCCAAGCTGGTCACGCACGACATGGTCCGCACCATGAAGCCGGGTTCGGTCATCGTCGACGTCGCCATCGATCAGGGCGGTTGCGTCGAGACCTCGCACGCCACCACCCATGCCGCGCCCACCTACGTGGTCGACGGCGTCGTCCACTACTGCGTGGCCAACATGCCCGGCGCGGTCGCGCGCACCTCGACCTTCGCGCTCAACAGCGTGACCCTGCCGTTCACCCTGGCGTTGGCCAACCACGGCTGGAAGGAAGCGCTGGCGCGCGACGTCCACCTGCGCAACGGCCTCAACGTCTCCGAAGGCCACGTGACCTGCGAGCCGGTCGCCGAGGCGCACGGCCTGCCTTACGTGAGCGCGGAAACCGCGATCGGTCTGTAAGCGGCGGACGTCGCATGTGCGAAAGGGGCGGTGGTGTTACGCCGCCCCGTCTCGCGAAGGGCGCTTAGTCCTTCGCTGCCAGGGGCGAGCCCTGGCGGGACGGCATCGCGGCGCACTCCAGCCGCGGTGCGCTCCGGTGGCCTGAGACGGTCCCCGGCCGTTCTCGATCTCTGCTCCTACGCCTTTCCTGCGTTCCCTGCCGACGCGCCGACGCCTTGCGCGTAAGCGGCGCGCCTGCGTTCGGCTGCATGCGCGGCGCCGGCTTCCGGTCATGCAACCGCGCGCCGGCGACAGCGATGCACTTCGATATTGCATTCCCGAGCGCTGCCCAATGGGTAGGGAGGCTGCGCGGTGCCCGCGTTCTTCTTATTGCGGCGGCTCGCGAGCCCAGGAGGGCGAGCGATGCCGCGACGCATAGGGGAGAGGTGCCGGTCGATCGCGACGTTGCGCAAGCGGCGGGCCCTGCTTCGTCCCCGACATGGCAATCAAGGAATTCACACAGGAGGTGACTCATGATCGTGCGTACGGCAATGGCAGCGGTACTGGTGGCGGGTTTGGTCGGCGCGGTGCCGGCGGCGAAAGCGGCGCCCTT
This sequence comes from Lysobacter sp. Root916, assembly GCF_001429785.1. Taxonomy (GTDB): domain Bacteria; phylum Pseudomonadota; class Gammaproteobacteria; order Xanthomonadales; family Xanthomonadaceae; genus Lysobacter. The sequence continues at coordinate 121,881 of NZ_LMJF01000011.1, forward strand.
GGCCCCGTCCTTCGAGGAGAACTGCCCCATCGGCACCGAATGCGGCGGCGATGGCGAAGGCGGCGGCAGCAGCGGCGGTGGCGGAGCGGGTCCGACCTACGTGCTGCAGGGCGTGATCCAGAACGAGGGCTACGAGAGCGGCCCGGCGGGCGGCAAGCGGGTCAAGATTCGCGGCTACTCGCGCTTCGCCGACGTCAACAACAACCGCGTCGATGCGGACTTCATCAGCGTGCGTTGCAACGCCTACGATGCCCTGGGCGGTTACACGACCGAGTACGACGAAGAGAGCGATGGCGCTCTGGTCGACGTGCATTTCCCGTCGAACTGGATCTACGGCGCCTACCGTAAGATCACCGTGGTCTGCGTCCACAACGCCACCAACGGCGTGAACACCTACAACGCGACCAGCACGGCGGAGTTCACCATTCCGTAAGGGGCGGGCTTCCGATCCGCAATGCGGCCGCGGCGCCCGGAGCGTATCCGGGCGTCGCGGCCAACCGCGGGCGCTTCGTGCCGATCCGTCGCTCACAGCGTTCCAGGAACGGGCGGCGCGACGCTGGTAGGGTGTAGGCCCCGACGCCGCCACGCGATAACCGCATGAACATCGCCCGAGCTTTCCCCGCCGCTTGCGCCGCCCTGCTGGCGCTATCGGTCAGCCTGCCTTCGCACGCGGCCGACAAGGCCGCCTCGCTGGTCGGCACCTGGCGCGTCGAGCGCATCACCGATACCGACATCAAGACCGGCAAGGTCGTCCATCCCTATGGCGAGCACCCCAAGGGCTACATCGTCTACGACCCCACCGGCCATCTGAGCGTGCAGCTCATGCGCACGCCCGCCACGCCGCCGTTCGCCTCGGGCGACGACGCCAAGGGCAGCGATGCCGAAGTGCGCGCCGCCTACGATGGCTTCGTGGCCTATTTCGGGACCTATGAAGTGGACGCCAAGCGGGGCATCGTCGTGCATCGGGTGGAAGGCAGCCTGATGCCCAGCTATACCGGCACCGATCAGCCGCGGCCGTTCCGGGTCGAGGGGGATGTGCTGACGATCGAAGGAGATAGCGAGGGCGTGCACTTCCTGCGTCGGCTGAGGCGCGTGCCTCAGTCGGCCCGATAAACTCGCTACGATCGATCCGGCGGGGAGCGAAAGTGCAGCAGGAAAAGGGATTCTCCAAGTACTTCGATTTCGTATCGAATTTCGTCCATCTCGAGATCAACCTGCGTTCGGAAAGCGAATGCGGCCAGTACCATGAAAGATGGATGCGGGTTTACGGCGCCGCCATGGCCACCTGGACCGATTACGACACCGTCATCTGGTGCGTTCGGGTCAGGCAATCGTTGAAGCTGTGCTTCAGCGCCACCTACTTCGCCTTGGTCGCCAATCAAACCCGCGAGCAGGGCTCGCTGGCGGCCAGCTACTACATGGCCTACTACGCCTCCATGCATGCCATGTGGGCGGTCATGTACCTGCATCCCCACGAGTCGGTCGATAAGATCACCGATATCACCCACTCGAAGATGGCTAACGCCTTCTATGCGGGTTACTCGCAGGGAAATACGCCGATCATCCGATTGAACTCGAAAGAGCTGGTGGAGGATCTTCGCTTCCTACGCGAGTACTACTCGTATCGGATGCCCTTGAACCCGCCGTTCGGCAAGGAGGAGGCGATCTCGAAGGCCCACGTTTCCCTTGGCGGTTTCGTCAAGCAATGCATTCAGCTGGCGAATCTTCATTCGCACCTGCTCTGCAAGGCCGCCAGGAAGGCTGGCGTATCGAGCGCGGTCGTTCCTGCCGACAGATGGCAGGACTTTAAGGACGATTTCTTTCGGATCAACGGCAAGGAGCATCGCTCGCGCGGTCTGCGCCTGCTGGATCCGGCCGATAGGTATGCGCAGGCGGAGCTGTTGAACACGGGGGGCGATCTGCTGCCTATTTGCCTCCACTACGACCACATGTTCGACGAGTACATGACCTACGTCCGGGAGGATGCGTCTGAGGGCCTTTTAAGGGAAGTCAGGTCGCTGGTGTATCGCGCGCTGTTCTAGCGCCAGCGTTCGGTCCGGCTTATGACCCGGTCCGGCTAACGCAATTCGCCGGTTCGAGGCATCCGCTGGAGTTCTTCGATCACCTTCCTGGGCGCGCGCAGGCGGATCTGCACCGGGAAGGATTCCTGGACGACGACGTCTTTCACCACGCCGCTCTTCTCCAGCTCCATCACCCGCGCCAATACGGGGTCCGGGGATTGGGCGCTGCCGACGATCAGCGCGCTCTCGTACGGTTCCTGATCGGTAGCCGCTTGCTTGTCGCCAGGGTTGCAGCTGGCCGACAACATCAACGCCAGGATGAATGCGATTCTCATGCTTGCCGCCTTGCGTGTTGGACTTGCGGGCTGGAACGTGGCACGCCGTACCGCGGCGCGCCACGTAGCTGTTGCGGTACTTCGATAGCCGTCGCCGGGTCAGGGATAGGTGGCAATCCAGTTCTGCAGCTGGTTGTAGACGGTGCTGGTCAACCGCGTTCCGCAGTTCTGCGTGGACGAGCCCGTGGTGTGGATGCCGCGCACGTTGACGCCGCCGTCGCTGGCGATGCCGCTGCCGCTGTTACCGCCGAAGGTGTCGATGGTGTAGCACAACCGGTAGGAACCGCTGGTCGAGACCGTGCCGGAGTGCGTCCACATCGTGCCCAGGGGTTTGTCGCCCGGATAGCCGCTGATGGTGTGGGTGCCGCCCGAGTACACGCCCCAGCCGGAGTTGCCGCCGTGCGGGGCCGAGCTGAGCACGATCAGCGCGTAGTCGTAGTTGCTGTCGGCGCTGTTGTGCCAGGCCGTCGTGGTGACGGCGCGGGCCCAGCTGGTCGTGCCCCAGGGCTGGTAGCTGCCGTTCTGGGCGGTGGTGAAATTCAGGTCGGAGTACCAGGTGCCGGCGCCGTTGGACACGCAATGCCCGGCGGTGAGCACGTGCTTCGGCGTGATCAGGGTGCCGGTGCAGCCGATCGCGATGCGGCCGATATGCCAGTACGGCGAGGCGACCGTATTGGTCACTTGCACGCGGTTGTCCGGGCCGATCACGACGGTGGGCCCGACCATGTTGCTGCCGAAGCGCAGCGGCAGCTTGGGCGGGGTGTTCATGCTGGTGGAGGTGCGGCCGATCATTTCCAGGTCGCTGATGGCCTGCTCGAAGATCGCGACATCTTCCGGATCCATGCGCGATTCGTACTGGTCGCCATTGCGGGTGACCATGATGGTGCTCAGACCGGCCGCCTTCTGGCCGGGCGTCTGCTGGCGGGCGTCGGTGACGATGCCCATTTCCGGCAACGCGCGCGTCACCAGATTGCCGCCATGGATGAACCGGGCTTTTTCGTTCAACTTCCGGAATGAAGGCTCCTTGGCTTGCGCCGTCTCCATCGCCGGGACCGAAATCAACAGCACCAAACTCAGCGCGACTAGCGTTTTCATAACAAGCTCCGTTTGTGGTGGGGTAGTCCTTTAACGGGTGGTCGAGCAAGCGCGTCCTGCACCCTCGACCTGAGCGATTCGAGCGCAAGCCCGGACCGGCTCCGACGGAACGGACGCGGGGCTGTCCGTTTCGCCTATGCGGCCGTCCATGGCCGCGCGGACAGCGCATCTGGCGACGCGCCGCCGATACCGGTGTCTGAAGCCGCATGCGGACGGGCACCCGCGCTCGCTCGCTGCGTGCCGAACGTCGCGGCTGCGGTCGTCGCTGCGGGGCGTCGAGCGTGATCGGTTCGATCAGGCGCGCGCGGCCAGGGCGCGCCTGGGAGGCGGCCTGAGCTCGTAGACGACAAGACCCCGCGTGAAACGGGCGGCCGCGAAGACTATCGGGCCTGCGCCTGCGTTGATGCGCATAGCGACCTCCATGTCCGGACGGCTGATCGCTACTGCATCAACCGCGCGTGCGTGGTGAGAAAGTCCATTTCTTGCGCGACTTAATTACGCTCTAAAGAATGTGTCCGTCGTGATGCGACTCACAAATGCTCAAACATGAGCGGAGTCGATCACCCGGCATCGCGTAGATCGCGTCTGAGGCGCATCGGCGTGTTTACCGCAAGCAACGTTTTTAACTTCTTTGAAAGTTCAGCGTCACGATTCCGTACTGCGCCCGTCGGCGAGCGCGGATTTTTGCGGAGTCCAGCTTGCGGCGTCCCCAGTGTGCGAAGGCGCGACTGGTGCCGCGTCGCGATCAATGTATGGGCGTGCTCGCCGCCGCGATCCGCCGCAACTTCTCGGGATTGCGCTGCACATAGACCCGCAGGATCCGTTCGCCGTCGGTGTCGTAGGACTGCGCGGACTCCAGTTGGTCGCCGAAGTAGCGCAGCACGCCCATGCGGCCGTTGATGGTCGCCAGCTGCAGGCGCAGTTCGTGTTTGCGACGCAGGGTGCAGGCGAACAGCAGCTGGGCGATGCGGTCGCCGCCGATCATGGGCTTGGGCAGGGCGGTGACGATGCCGCCGCCGTCGCCGACCAGGACCGCGGACTCGGCCATCAAGTCCTTCATGGCGCGGAAGTCGGCGTTGGTCCAGGCCTCGGTGAAGCGGCGCATCAGCCGGCGGTGGGCTTCTGCGGACACCACGTAGCGCGGGCGTTCCTCGCGCAGCTGGCTCTTGGCGCGGTGCACGATCTGGCGGCAGGCGGCTTCGCTCTTGTCCAGGGTGCTGGCGATGTCGGTGTAGTCGGCGTCGAAGACCTCGCGCAACAGAAACGCGGCGCGGGCTTCGGGGGCGAGGCGTTCGAGCACGGTCAGGAAGGCGATGGACAAGTCGCTTGAAGCTTCCTGCAGCTCCTCGGGCGTGGCCGGGCTTTCGGTGAGGATGGGCTCGGGCAGCCAGATGCCGACGTAGTGCTCGCGCCGGCTTTGCACGCGGCGCAGGCGGTCGATGGAGCGGCGGGTGGTGGCGATCACCAGCCAGGCCTCGGGATCGGCGACCTGCTCGGAGGCGGCTTCGTTCCAGCTCAGCCAGACGTCCTGGACCACGTCCTCGGCCTCGGCCAGGGAGCCGAGCATGCGGTAGGCCACGCCTAGCAGGCGGGGCTGGAGCTGGGTAAAGGTGTGAGTCGCGCCTTCCATAAAACCAAGGTCGCACGAGGAAGCCCGATTGTGACGGATGAAACGTCGGGCCGGCGTGGAGCCGGCCCGACGCTTCGTCGCCGGCTCAGGGCGACAGGATCAATGCGGGCTTGTCGATGTCCTTGAGCAGCACCACGACGAACTTGGCCGGCTTGTCGCGGCTGGCGTTGCGGCCGACGGTGTGCAGGTCGCCGGGGCCTTCGTAGAAGCTCTGCCCAGGCGTCAGCGTGACCTCCTTGCCGCCGGCCACGCCCATCACGATCGAGCCTTCGAGCACATAGACGAAGGCGTGCGCGTCGTGGCGGTGGACCGGGTCGGCGCCGCCGGGCGGGTACTCGACGGTGAGCATCAGCGCTTCTTTGCCCGGGTAATCGGGCAGGGCCTGGGTCATGACTGGCGCGACCGTGGGATGCGGGGCGTCGCTGCCGGTCTGGCCATGCGCCGCGCCCGCGCCCGTCCACAGCAGGGCGAGCAGACTCAGGGAAAGGGGAATGCGCATGCGGGGGACTCCTGTGTGACCGCCGCGGGGCGGTGTGGGATGGGCCGGGCGCGTGGCGCCCGCTTTCAGGACAGTTGCGCCTTGTCCAGGCCGAAGGCTTGGTCGGCGCTGCCGGGCACGGTGCGGAAGCCGACGTTGACGCGGTTCCAGGCATTGATCGCCATGACGTCGAAGCTCAGGTCGGAGATCTCTTTCTCGGACAACTGCGTGCGCACGCGATCGTAGACCTCATCCGGCACGCCCAGCGGGGACAACTGGGTGAGCGCCTCGGTCCAGGCCAGCGCCGCACGTTCGCGCGGGACGAACAGCTGCGATTCGCGCCACGACGCGATGTGGTGCAGACGCAGCGGGCGCTCGCCGTGGATGGTGGCTTCCTTGATGTGCATGTCGAGGCAGAAGGCGCAGCCGTTCAGCTGCGATGCGCGGATGTTGACCAGGTCGCGGATCGACTGCTCGATCGACGACTTGTGGGTGAGCAGGCTGAATTCGACGAGCTTCTTGAACAGCTCGGGCGACTGCTGCTGGTAATCGACGCGTTGGCTCATGGCGAAAGCTCCAGTGGGTGAGGGGCGCCGGCAGGCGCGGGCCCGACCGGTTGGCGGCCAATCTAGGCAGGACCGGACCGCGCCGGTAGGTCGCCGCGCGGACGCGCGGTGTTGAGCGCGGCGCACCAATGCGAAGGCGCTGTAACAAAACGGCCCGCGGCTGCGTCCTTGTCGTATGAGCCACCCCCAGGACGATCTCGAAGCGCCAGCGACAGCCTCGAATGTGGACCGCGTCTGGTCCGAATTCAGAGCAGCGTTGAATCTGTTGGCGCCGGAGGTGCGGGCCGCGTTCCTGCTGCATGAGGTGTTCGAGGCCGGCTACGACGACATCGCCCGGCTGATCGGCCAGCCGGCGCAGGTCTGCCGCAGCCATGTGGAGTACGCGCGAGCGCATGCGCGCACCCGCATGCCACCGTTGAGTCCGAAAGCGAAGGTCACGTCGCGATGAGCGCCACCCTGCCAGACACCCACGAACGCCAGGTCCGGTTGGAATCCAGCTTCTCCGCCAGCTATGCCGGCGTGATGGCCTTCATCGCGGTGGCCACCGAGGGCAGCTTCGCGCGCGCGGCCGACCGCCTGGGCGTGGGCCGTTCGGCGGTGAGCCGCAGCGTGCAGAAGCTGGAAGGCCAGTTGGGCGCGCGCTTGTTCTCGCGCACCACCCGGTCCACCTCACTGACCAGCGAGGGCGAGCTGTTTTTCGAGAACTGCCGCCCCGGCGTGGAGCGCATCGAGCAAGCGCTGGAGGACATGCGCGATCTGCGCGAAGGCCCGCCGCGCGGACAGCTGCGGATCGCGGCGACGCACGGTTTCGGGCGCAAGGTGCTGGCGCCGCTGATGCGCGAGTTCCGCCTGCGCTACCCGGGCATCGCCATCGAGCTGATCCTGGACGAACGCGAGGCCGATCTGGCCACGGACCGCGTCGATGTGGCCTTCCGCGACGGCCGCCTGGACGACAGCCAGGTGATCGCCAAGCAGTTGGTGCCCATGCAGATGTTCGTCTGCGCCTCGCCGGAGTACGCGCGTCGCCACGGTCTGCCCACGTCCGTCGCCGATCTGGACGCGCATGCCTGCATCAATCGCCGCTTGCCAAACGGACGTCTGCGCAGTTGGGACTTCAAGCTTGAAGGCCGCGCTCACAGCCTGCTGCCGACCAGCGATCTGGTGTTCAACGACGACGATCTGATCCTGCAGGCGGTGCTGGACGGGCAGGGCTTGGCGCAGATGCCGGGCTTCCAGGTCTGCGATGCCCTGCGCCAGGGCGCGCTGCGGTTCGCACTGAATCAGTACGCGCCCGACGATCGCGGGCATTACCTGTGCTACCTGAGCCGGCGCCAGCTGCCCAAGCGCATCCGCGCCTTCATCGACTTCGTCACCGGCCAGGTGCGCGCGCTGAATCTGGATTGCGTCGAGCACTTGAGCCGTCTGCCGGCGCAGCCGGCGGCGCGTGCGGAGGCGATGTGGGCGCGCGCGGTCGAGGACGAAGCCGCCTGATTGGTGCGCGCCGGGAAACACCATGCAGCCGGTTGCGTGGCTACTGCGGGCCGCGCGCGGCGCCTAGCATCGTTGCGCAGTCGCCGGTGACGCCTACGGACACCGGCTCCCCCGTCAGGACCTCAAGAGGTGGAACATGAAATTCGTCGTCATCGGTGGCACCGGACTGATCGGCAGCAAGGTGGTCTCGCGCCTGCGCGAGCAGGGCCATGAGGCGGTCGCGGCGGCGCCGTCGACCGGCGTCAACATCCTGACCGGCGAGGGCCTGGACACCGCGATGGCGGGCGCCGATGCGGTGGTGGACTTGGCCAATTCGCCCTCGTTCGAGGATGCCGCGGTCATGGACTTCTTCCAGACCGCAGGCCGCAATGTACTGGCGGCCGAAGCGCGCGCGGGTGTGGGCCATCATCTGGCCTTGTCGGTGGTGGGTACCGAAAAGCTGTCCGCCAGCGGCTACTTCCGCGCCAAGAGCGCGCAGGAGGAATTGATCCGCGCGTCCGGCCTGCCTTACACCATCGTCCACTCCACCCAGTTCTTCGAGTTCCTGCCCGGCATCATCCAGTCCGGCAGCGAGGGCGGCACCGTGCGCCTGCCGACGGCGCTGATCCAGCCGATCGCGTCGGAAGACGTGGCCGCGGCGGTCGCGCGGCTGGCCTTGCAGGCGCCGGCCAACGGCATCGTCGAGATCGCCGGCCCGGTGCGCGAGCCTTTGTCCGATCTGGCGCAGCGTTTCATGAACATCGTCCAGGACCCGCGCGAGGTGGTCGGCGACGCGCATGCGCGCTACTTCGGCGCCGAATTGCAGAACGACACCCTGGTGCCTGCCGGGCCGGCCTGGCAGGGCGCGCTGAACTTCGAGCATTGGCTGGAACAGTCCGAGTACGCGCGCTACGTCCCGCGCGCCTGAGCGCGCAAGCGCAGCCCGCGCATCCATCGGCCATCGCAACCCGCGTGCGCGCGACGCGTCGCGCGCACGCCCCGCGGCTGCAAGGTATCGGTCGAACCCGACACGGACACCCGTCGCGCATGAGCCCTTTGCAGCCGCCCTCGCCGAGCTTGCTGGACAAGTACCACGGCGACGAAACCCTGGCGCTGTACACCGGACGCGTGCGCGTGACCGGCGGCGAGGCCGCGCACGGGCGCGCGTCCGGCGTGGTGCGCTCGGACGACGGCGCACTCGATGCGCATCTGCGCCTGCCGGTCGAACTGGGCGGGCCCGGCGGCGGCAGCAATCCCGAACAGCTGCTGGCGGCGGGCTATGCGGCCTGCTTCCACGGCGCGCTCCTGCTGCTGGCCACTCGCGCGGGCGTGGCGGTGAGGGACGTGGCCGTGGAGGCGGCGGTGACCTTCGCGCGCGACCCCATGGATGGCCTGTTCCTGCTGTCGGCCGACATCCGCGTGAGCCTGCCCGGCGTGGAGCGCGCGCTGGCCGCCGAACTGGTGCGCAACACCGAGCGCGTCTGCCCCTACGCCAAGATGTTGCGCCATGGCATCGATCACGTGGTGGTGTTGGCCAGCGAGCCCGAAATGTCGTCGTCCGCCGGTCGCGCGGACCCTGCTTGAGCGACGCGCGTTCGTTATCGCGGCCGGGGCAGCCGTCCGCGTCGACGCGTGATCCACAGGTGCTGCACGCGCTTCACGCCTGATCGGAGCCGGCGTCGGCGCCTGCGCTAACGCAGCACCATCAACAGCGTGCCTGCGGCCGCCAGTGTGGCGATCCAGAGCGGGCGCCGCGCGCTCGCACTCAGCAGGGTCGGGAACCTGGCGGCTCCGCGGCAAACGCCGACGGCGATGGTGCCGGTGGTGATCAGCATGGCGGTCATGTGCAGCGCGACCGCGGCCAGAGCCAGGGTCAGCGAACCGGTGGCCGTGATTTCGCGCGCGGGCGTGTCCGACATGCACAGCGGCACCAGCGCCGGAACCAGCATCAGTCCGGCGCCGTGCGCCGTGGCCATCAGGCAGGACCACAGCGCCATGCCGGCGTGACCGGCATGCGCATGGATGCGGACAGCGGTGCCGCCGCGCCGCTCTTCGCGCGGCACGGCGCGATGCAGCCAGTGGTAGCACGCCAGGGCGACGAGCAGGGCGCCCGCGAATGCCTGCACCCGGCCACGGTCGACCAGCACGCCTTGCGCGACCGCGAGCACCACGATCGCCACCGAGGCGGCGTGTCCGATCGCGATGGGCAGCAGGGCAAGGCGTGCCCGGGCGCTGTCGCGCGAGCCCAGGCCCGAGGCGGCGGCGAACATCCAGCCGCTGGTCGGACTCAGCCCGTGCAGCGCGCCCAGTCCGGCGACCGCCAGCCATGGCCATAAGCCGCTCACGATGCGCGCCTGCGACCGGTCAGGATTGAGACGCGCAACACGCGGCCGCCGTCGGCGCCTTTGCTGGCGCCTCGGATGCGTAGCGATCGTGATGGCGTACCCAGGCCATCGGATAGTCCAGGCCGTCTTCGTCGCGCCCCTTGGGTGTCAGGTCCAGCAGGGCGTAGGTGTGCATCATCGCTTCCACGCCGCGGCCGTAGCGCGAGTAGGTATGGAACACCTGGCCCGCATCGTCGCGATAGAACACGCTGATGCCGGGCGCTTCCTCGTGCGGGAAGCGCTGAATCGTGTAGTTGTAGTCGGCGTTGCCGTCGGCGACTTCGTCCGCGCTGAAATTGACGCCGAAGTCGCGATTGAAGTCGGTTCCGTACGAGGACACCCAATTGAACCGCCAGCCCATGCGTTCGCGAAAGCGCTGGATATCCGGCAGCGGCGCACGCGATACGACCAGCAACGTCACGTCGCGCTGGGCGAGGTGGAGGTTGGCGCCGTCGTTGTGGTCGGCCATGTAGGAGCAGCTCTTGCAGCCTTGCTCCCAGCCCCGCGCGAACATGAAGTGCTGCACCAGCAACTGACGGCGGCCCTCGAACAGATCGGCGAGGCGGCGCGGGCCGTCGGGGGTGTCGAACCGGTAGTCCTTGTCGACGCGCAGCCACGGCAGCGCACGGCGTTCGCGCGCGATCCGGTCCTGCAGGCGGGTGAGTTCCTTCTCCTGCGCCAGCAACGCCTTGCGTGCGGCCAGCCAGGATTCCTTGGACACGACGGGATGATCGGCGAGGTGGGTTTCGGCAAGTGCGGCGTTCATGCGGTGCTCCTGGACCCGGGGGGCGGTGGTGGTGAGCGGGCACGGAATCGGCGGCGTGCGGGCAAGGCGCGCCCGTCTCCGATCCGTTGGCCGGAGGAAGGCGGAGCGCTTGCGGGCGCGGCGCGGACCCGACGCTCGGGCGGTCCGCGGGGCGGGGTTTCGGCGACGTCCGCCGATGCTCGGTCGGCCGTGCTGCCGGTGCGGCGCCTGATCCCGATGTCCGATGGCGCCAACGGTGGCGCCGTGGGAGCAATGTACCCAGCGATCGGCGCGGCGGGGAGTAACAGGATTGTCGCGAATGCGGCGGGCGGAACGGCCTGGTTGCTGTGCGGTCCGCTGCCGCGAGGAGAGGCCGATCCGGCAACGGTGCGGAGAGATCGCGATCGGCCCGGCCCACGCTGGGCGAGGTCGACGTGCCGGCGCCGGCCGAGCCCCGCGGCGAGGTCGCGGTGCGATGGCCGCTTGAGCGCAGTTTGCGGTGCTCCGCCGGCGAGCGCTCGCCTAGGGCGAACGCTCGGGCCGGTCGTTTCCGGTGGTGGCGTCGGGCGGGGCGGCGAGCGACAAGGGGCGATCGCCCTCCAGGAAGGTGTAGGTCCTTTGCTCGTCGTCCAGCACCAGGGCGCGCGCACCGTCGCGCTGCGTCGCGGTGAACCGGAATCCGGCGACGCTGGGCGAGATCGATTCGATCACGGTGTCCGCGTCGTCCTGCGTCATTAGCACCTCGGTGCGCCAGCCGCCGAAATCGAACCAGGTCTTGGCGCCTTCGGTGACGATGCGGATCGAGCCCAGCGTGGGGTGGGAGTACACCGGCGCCAGTCGCTGCAGGGTCTCGGCGTCCAGCGGCGCGAGCTGGGCGCGATGCGCCTCGCGCTCGCGTTTCAGGCGGGCGGGCAGTGCGTCCAAGGTCGCGGCGGCGCCACGGTCCACGTCGAACAGCAGCTCCAGAAAGCGATCGGCGAAGAATCCACGCAGCTGCGCGCCAGCATCGGCGTTCATCAGTAGCACGTAGCCGGCGTCGATCTCAGGCAGCCAGAAGATCTCGGCCTGGTAGCCGGCCATGCTGCCGCCGTGGGTCACTTGCAGGATGCCGGCGCGGCGATCGGTTTTCAGGCCCATGCCGTACCACTGGTCCACACCGCCGCGCGCGACCTGAGGCTTCAGACGTTCATGCAGCGCTTGTTCGCCGATGTAACGGCCGCCTTGCGGCAGTCGCCCGGAGGCCAGTTCCATGCGCAGGTATCGGTTGAGGTCGTCGATGTTGCTCCAGGCGCCGCCGTCGGGCCGCATCGGGATCGACATCCGGTTGTAGCCCATCGCGGCCACGGCGAGGTCGCCGTCGATGGTGAGGCCGTGCGGCGAGGCGAAGTTGCCGCGTTGCGCGAGCTCGAAATCGAAGGTCGTCGAGCGCATGCCCAGCGGGTCGAACACCAACTCCTGCATGCTGCGGTCGTAGGCCTCGCCCAAGGGCAGCTCGGGGTGCGCGACGTGGGCGCCGAGGTAGCCGGCCGCGACGGCCATCAGATTGGAATACTGGTACAGCTCGCCGATTTCGGCCGTGGGCCGGATGCGCGCCAACAGGCCCAATACGTCTTGCGGCTTCAACTCGTCGCCGGACAGCGCCCATTCCATGTCTTGCGCGGGTATGCCGGTGCAGGCGCACAGCAGGTTGCGCACGCGGATTCGTTTCGTCAGTGCCGGGTCGCCGACCTGGAACGAAGGCAGCAGGCGCGCGGCGGGTGCGTTCCAATCCAGTTCGCCCCTGTCGACGAGTTTGGCCAGCATCAGCGAGGTCATGGGCTTGGTGACCGAGGCGGTCAGGAAGCGCGTGGAGGCGTCGACCTTTTCGTCGCTGCCGAGCTTGCGGATGCCGAGGCCGCCGGCGTACTTCACCTCGCCGTTTTGGACGACGCCCAAGGCGACGCCCGGGATCCCGAGGCGGGTGCGCGCGTCCTCCAGGAAGCGCAGCAGGGCCGCGATCCGGTCCGCGTCCAGCGCGTGCGCTGGCTTGCCCGCCAGGGTATCGGGCACGTAGTTCCTGGCGCGCAGGCTGGAAAGCACGCGCGTGACTTGGGCTTCGCGTCGGCTCATGGCCTCGGACGGCAGGTCCAGGATCACGACGATCCAGGTATCGCCCTCGTGCAGGAGTTGGGCGCGCAGCACGCGATTCGGTTGTGCTGCGTTTGCGTAGTCGTAACTGCGCACGGACGACCAGCCATTGCGCGGCGGACGGTCGCGCGCGTCAGGCAGGCTAGGCGCGGCGGTGGGCCGATAGTGCTTCCATGCCGATGCGATGGCTTCGTCCGCGGACTGGGCGGCGACGTCCACGATCGCGATTCTGGCGTCCTCCGCCGGCGTGCGCATCACGGTCAAGGCGCCATGCGTTTGCCCGGTCCAGCCGGCGGGCGTGATATAGCGCACGCCCGATACGGTTCGGTTCCAAGCGTCTTCGCTCAACACTTCGGTCGGCACCGGACGGGCGGTGTCGATGCCCGCGAACGCGCCAACGCAGCTGGCTTGAAGCAATAGACATCCCAGGGCGGCCCAGGGCCACCAATGGCGTCGTTTCATGTTGGAACCCCTAGTCGTTCTGTGCGCGGGACGTACGGCGGCTGCGGGAAGCGGCGATTGGGCCGCGGGGTCAAGGTGTCAGGGATAGCCCAGCGAATGCTGTCCGGCCAGGAATTTGGCTTCGGCCTGCGCGGTCGCGATGCGGTAGCGCGACTCGGCGGCCGCATGCAGGCGGCTGTAGTCCCGATTCAAGCGGTCGAGGCGCGCATCGCGGTCTGCTTGCGGCGCCGTACGCTCCAGCGCAGCAAGCTCCTGGCCGTAAGCGTCCATGAGCTTAGTCAGGGTCTGGGTATAGTCGTCGTGGCTGGCGTAAAGGAACTGAGAGTATTCGTCGTGCAGGGCGATGACGGCATCGGGATCCGTCGCTGTCGTCGGCGTGGCGGTGCGATGGCGCGAGGGCGCTTGCGCCGACGTTCGGACCGATTCGGTGCTGCCGGCCACGGGATGCTTCAAGGCGATGCGCGGTGCCGCGATGTCGGCCGCGACCCACAGGACGATCAGTGCAACGCTCACGGACAACAGGGTAGCCGTGGCGGCCCACGTCGGCGTCTTCGGCGCCTCGATGATCGCATCGATACGCTCATCCAGTGTTGCCAGGGACGCGGCGGCGCACAGCACCCGCGCATCGCGTCGCGGTTGCGCCGGAGCGAGGTGCTCGATCGACAGCAGCAGGGCTTCGGCATAGTCGACGGACGCGCCGTAGGCCCGCGACGCGCGCAGATCGCAGGCGATCTCGCGCGCGGAGTCGATGGCCGCGCTCATCAGTCGCAGAATCGGGTTCCACCAGAACAGCGCTAGCGCCAGACGCTGCATCAGCAGTATCGGCAGGTCCTTGCGCCGGATGTGCGAGGCCTCGTGCAGCAGCACCGCGCGCAGTGCGTCGTCCGGCAACGAGGTGGCCAGTTCGCGAGGCAGGACGATCTTCGCTGCCGCGATGCCTAGCGCCGCCGGCCCGAACGAGGGCGAGACATGGATCTGCGTGCCTGCGGGGATCGCATGTCGGTACCTCTGTTCGAGTTCGTGCGAGCGCTGCGATGCGGCCAGGACGCGCCGCGCGCCGGCCTGCGCCGACAACAGGCGCGCCAGGCCCCAGGCGGCGCCTGCCAGCCACAGCGAGATCAGCAGCGCGGCCAGCTCCGGAGCGATCGTCATGGCGTCGCGCTGCCGGGCAGTCATGAGTGCCGCGCCAGGATCGGCCGCGGCGGGTTCGGCTGCGCGCGGTTGGCTCGAAGACGAAGCCGGAACGATCGAGTGGCCCAGCTGTGTCGTCGGCAAGGGAATCGCGGGGCCTATCACGGTCAAGGCGAAGGCCAACAGCAATAGCGCGGCGCGTTTGCCGGGGGCGACCGCGCCGGTCCGGATCGCGAGATACAGCAGCGGCGCGACGATCAGGCAGAGCAGCAGGTGCTCGACCGCGTAGTTCAGCAACCAGAACAGCAGCTGGGTCATCGCGCCTTCTCCTGCTTCCGCGCCGCACGAACCTTGTCGCGCAGCGCCGCGATCTTGCCGGGGTCGACGTCGTGATTCTCGATCAGGTGCAGGGCCAGCGCTTCCGGCGAGCCGTCGAACAGCTGCGTCATCAGATGGCTGAGCGCGCGTTCGCGTACGTCGGCCTTGGTCAGGGCGGGGCGGTAGATGAAGGCGCGTCCTTCCTGCCGGAACGTCACCAGCTCCTTCTTATGCAGGATGCCGAGCATGGTCAGCACGGTGGTGTAGGCGACGGGCTTTTGCCGGGCCAGGGCATTGGCGACTTCGCGCACCGAGGCTTCGCCGAGTTCCCACAGCACCTCCAGGATCGCTTGCTCTGCTTCGGTCACCGATTGCGCCGTGGGTCGGGCCATGGGTATCGCCACTAATTCCTTAGTTGTTGCCAGCCTAGGTCGCCCTGAATGGCTTGTCAACTATGTAATTAGTCGTGGTGCCGGCTGCGCGATCGATCGCGGCATCGTCGCGCCGCATCGCAAACAAAAACTGTCGATTGAACATAGATCGGCCCGCCGCTTGCCGCAGAGCGACGGGACTAGGATGCGCTCAGGCCCGAGTGCGGCCGGTCCTTGGGAGAGGCGTCGATGAGCGTGCGCAAGGCCCGCCCCGCCGCGCGTTGGCGCGGTTGGAGGCACGCAGCGGCGCTGTCGGTCTGCGTCCTGCTGTCGGCCTGCGCCGAGCCGCCGCGCACGGTGGTCATCATCGGCGGGGCGGCCAGCGAAGGGCCGGGCAAGCACGATTATCCGCAAGGCGTACGCAAGCTGCAGGCGCTGATCGAGGCCTCGCCGGACGCGCGCGCCGCGCTGCGCGTGGTCGCCTATCCGGACGGTTGGCCGCAGGACCCGCATGCGCTGGACGGCGCCGACACCGTGGTCTGGTACTTCGACGGTTTGGATC
The DNA here is from genome assembly GCF_001429785.1 of Lysobacter sp. Root916. GTDB lineage: Bacteria > Pseudomonadota > Gammaproteobacteria > Xanthomonadales > Xanthomonadaceae > Lysobacter. Next base: position 137,576 of record NZ_LMJF01000011.1, read on the forward strand.
GTCATCCGTTGCGCCATCCGCAACGGCGCCGCCGCTTCCAGGCGCTGATGCAACGCGGCGTCGGCCTGGTCGCCTTGCACCAGTCCTCGACGGTGCCGGTGGGCGAGGACCTGGGCCTGGCGCGTTGGTTGGGCGGAGCCCGCGAGGGCATGTTCGACCGCAGCACCGAGTGGGCGCAGTTGCTGCCGGCCGATGCAGGCGCGTCGCTGAGCCGCGGCGTGGCCGCGTTCGCTTATCGCGACGAGTTCTATCCCACGTTCCGGTTCGCGGCGGCCGGCGGCAAGCGCCTGCCGGTGCTCAAGACCACGCTGCATCCGCAGTTTCGTGCGGGGCGCCCTGTGATCGCCGATCGCGCCGAGGACGTGACCGTGGCCTGGGCGTTCGAGCGCGACGGCGGCGGTCGCGGTTTCGTCTACAGCGGCGCGCATTACCTCAGCGCACTGGATCGGCCGCAGCTGGCGACGCTGTTGCTCAATGCGATCGCGTGGTCGGCCGGCGCGCAGATCCCGCGCGATGGGCTGCGGGCGGCCGGCTTGCCGGCCGACGATAAGCCGCCCGAGGCGGTCGCCGCCGCGAGTCCGCAGCGTGCGACGTTCCATGTCGACGCGGCGCGCTCCGGCTGGCGCAGCGACGAAGCCGTGCTGACGCCTCAGAACGTCGACGAAACGCGATTCGGCGAAGTCTGGCAATCGCTGCCGCTGGACGGCGTGGACGGCCAGCCCGCGCGCCTGTACGCCTCGCCGTTGTATCTGGACCGCCTCATCCTGACCCAGGGGCCGCTGCGCGGAGAGGTCTTCCCGGTGGTGATCGCGGCCAGCAATAGCGGTTACGTCTACGCCATCGCCGCGGCCCAACGCGGCGATATCGCCGCCGGCCGGATTCTGTGGCGCACGCGTCTGGGCGCGCCCTGCCATCTGCAGCCGGCGCCGCTGGACGGCGTCGCCACCGGCATCCTGAGCACGCCGGTGATCGACGCAAAGCGCGGGCGCTTGTACGTAACCCATTGCGATCCCGCCGCGCGCTGGCAGGCGTATGCGCTGGATATCGGCAGCGGCGCGGTGCAACCCGGCTGGCCGGTGCGACTGGACGAAGAACGCTTCAACGCCGTGAACGCGAATGCCGGTCCGCGGCGCCTGCCGCCGAGGCGTCGCCACGATTTCCGCGTGCAGCGCGGCGCCTTGAACCTGTCGCCCGATGGCGGGCAGCTGTACGTGGCGTTCGGCGAGAGCGAGACCGGTTGGCTGGTGGCGGTGGATACGCGACGCGCCGAAGTCAGCAGCGCGTTCGCGGCGGTGGCGATGCCGCACCGCGGCAGCGGCGGCATCTGGGGCGCGGGCGGGCCCGCGGTGGATCTCGAAGGTCGGGTGTACGTGGTCACCGGCAGCGGCTTCGAGGGCTATCAGGACAGTGCCCACGACTGGACCCAGTCGGTGCTGCAGCTGACGCCGCCGGGAGAGAAGCACGGGTTCGCGCTCAGCGGTACGTATACGCCGTTCAATTACTGCCAAAGCGCGAAGATGGATATCGACCTAGGCTCCGGCGGCGCCATCCTGCTGCCGGAAGCGAGCTCCGGCGATCGACGGCGCCTGCTCGCGGTGGGCGGCAAGCAGGGCAATGTCTATCTGCTCGATCGCGATCGCATGCCGGGTCGCCTGGACCGGCGCCCGCCTTGTTCGGACGATGCCTCCAGCGACGCGTCCCTGTTGCCGCCGCAGCGCCAACCGCAGTTCGGCGCGCGCGGGCCCTTGAACGTGTTCGGTCCCTATTCGGAACGCGACGCCGCCCTGGACCTGGCGCGTTCGCGTTCGCTGCCGGCGAGCTTCCGCGATCCGCACGGCACGGACTATCTGTTCGTCACCGGCAACAGCAAGCGCGCGCCGGGTTCGGCCGACAGTGTGCCGCCTTCGCTGGTGCGTCTGCGGGTGGTGCGTCGCAAGGGCCTGGCCCCGTTCCTGGAAGTAGACCGACGCCAGACCTCGCTGGTGCTGGGCAACCCGGGCTCGCCCGTGGTCACCAGCCGGGGGCCGCAGCACGCGATCGTCTGGGTGCTGGACGAGAATGCGCCGCGCTCGGCCTTGCTGAGCGGCGCCGACGCGCCGCGCCCGGTGCTGTATGCCTTGGAGGCCGATAGCCTGCGCCTGCTATGGCGCAGCGCGCCGGGCGAGCTGTACACCAGCGGCAAATACAACGAGCCGGCGTTCGGCGGCGGCCAGGTGTTCGTCGGCACCGACCGCATCCAGGCCTTCGGTTTGGGTGGGCGCCGCATAAGTCGGCCGCCACCCGTGCCGCCCACGGTCGCGACCGTGGTGCCGCCCGCGCCCTCGAACGCGTTGGCGGGTGCGGCCGTCGACGAAATCTACCGCCAACGCTGCGCGGCCTGTCACGACCACGCCGTGGGCAACATCCCGCCGCGCGATGTAATCGCCCGTCATCCGCGCGAGCGCATCGTCCATGCCCTGAGCGAAGGCGCGATGCGCCCGCAAGCGGCGGGCCTCAGCGCGGAACAGATCGCACAGCTGGCGGACTACCTGCGGCGCGGCCGCAGGTAGGCGCCCTGCGCCGCGCACGCTTCAGCCGGCGCCGGTGGCGAGATAGTGCGCGACCACGCGCTGGAACCGGTCGTGGTCCATCTGCAGGCTGTTGGTGTACACGACCACCGGGGTGGACACCGTGGAGTGCGTGGACAGCATGCGCTGGTAGAGCCGGTGATCGCGGTGCGCGGCCAGGAAACGATCCGCATCCTTCAGCAGCACCTTGTAGCCGTTCAAGGACGGCGTGGTGAAGTCGGTATAGCGCTCGATACCGGCGATGTCGTTCCAGCGGATCTTGATATCGCCGCTCAGGTCCAGCCCTTCCGGACCGGCCCTCAAAGGGCTGCCGCCGCGCAGCTTCGCCATGCCGAGCAAGCCCAGGCCCAGGAACAGCAGGGCGCCCAGCACCGTCATGGGATAGAAGATGGCGGGATTTCGCAGCATCGCCTTCAGGCTGTTCGGGTCGGGTCCGCGGTAGGCCATGTAGGCAGCCGCCAGGCCCAGCGCGAACAGGAACAGCGAGGAGATCAGGACCTTGCCTTTGTGGATGTCGGCCGAAAACGTAGGGGTATTCACGTGTCGCCTCGAAGTCTGTTTCGTGGCCCGGCGCGATCGCGCACAGGGGTCCTTGCAACGCAGGCGTCGCAGTCGCGCCGGCGGCTCCCGGCGCGATGCAGCGACGGGTTGCGGTCGATCTTCGCGCAGGTGCGCTTGCGTCGGCAACAGGCACGATGCTGTCCGCCGCCGTGCGCTCTGATGCTACTCGCGGCGCTTGCGCGGTTTGCTGCGCGTGCGCGGCTTGCCGCTTTCGCGCGGCGGCGGATCCTGCGCTGCCAGCACGCCGCTGCCGTTCATCTGCTCCAGCCACGACAAGGCGTCGGCGTAGGCCAGGAACTGCTGCAGGTAGCCGGGCGAGAGTTCGCGCATCAGGCTGAGCGAGCGATGCACCAGGCGGCTGGAGTTGAGCGGGCCGGCATGGCTGGAGGATTGTTCCAGCGAGCGCCGCACCTGGCTGTCGGTGCGCACATTCGCCCACAGCGTGCGGAAGTCGCCGAGCAGGGCGAGTTCCGGCAGCGGGGTGCCCTGGGCCGCGCGTTCTTCCGCCGCGCCGCCATTGCGGGAGTCGCCGCGACGGGCGAGTTCGTCGGCCAAGGCGCCTAGCGGCCCGCGCTCGCGCTCCAGGTCGGCGCTGGCGGATTCGCTGCGCGCGAGCCGGCGTGCGTAGGCGTCGATCAGGTCGGCGAGTTTGCTATCCAGCACGCGTCGCGCCTCGCCGTCGTAGTCGGACGCGCGCCGGCGCAGCGCGGTCATGTAGTGGAAGGCGAGGGGATCGACGCGATCGGCGCCCCGCTCGCGCCAGGCGTCGAGGATGGCGGGGTAGGGCGAGGGTTTACTTCGCATCGGAGGACGCGCGCGTGCGCTGCAGACGCGGCACCGGCGCCATTTCCACGCGCCGGTTGTTGGCGCGGCCGGCCGCGCTGGTGTTGGCGCTGACCGGCTGCTCGGCGCCGAAGGCGGCAGCGAAGACCGCGGACGAGGGCACGCCTTCGGCGATCAGGGCGCGGGTCACGGTAAGCGCGCGCTGCGCCGACAGTTCCCAATTGTCGGCGAACTCGGGATTGGCGTCGCTGACCTGGCGGTCGTCGGTGTAGCCGCTCACCATCAGGGCTTCGTCGCGCTCGCGCAGGTAGGCGGCGAGCGGGCGCGCGATGCTCTTGAGCAGCTCGCGTCCCTCGGGCTGCAACTGGTCCGAGTTCAGGGCGAACAGCACGCTGCCGCGGATGCCGATGCGCCCGTCGGCCAGGGTGATCCGGCCCGCCGCCAGGGGCACGGCCAAGGCGCGCTCCAGGGTCTGGCGGCGCTGGGTTTCCAGCTTGCGTTGCGCGATTTCCTGGTTGAGCTTGACCTCCAGCTGCAGCTGCACGGCGATCACGCCGACCAGGATCAGCACGAAGGCGCCGAGCAGGATCGACATCAGGTCGCCGAACGCGGCCCACACCGGCACCGAGGCGTCGGCGTCGCCATCGACCTCGCTGCTGAAATCCGCGCTCATGCCGCCGCGGCGCCGTTGGCCGCGCGTCGGTCGGACAGCTGCTGCATGTCCTCGACGATCTGCTTCTGTGCCAGCAGGCTCAGGTCGACGACTTCGCGCGCCTGGGCGACGTAGTAGGCCAGCTGTTCGTCGCTGCGCGCGAGCGAGCGCTGCAGCGCGTCTTCGATGCCTTGCAGGCGCTCGCTGAGCTGGCCGTTGGCCTCGCCGAAGACGCGCGCGGCGGCGCCGAAGGCTTCGCCCAGGCTGGCCACTTCGACTGCGCCTACGCTGACCTGGTCGGCGACCGCGCCGAGCTTGCCGGTCTCGGATTCGATATGGCCCATGAAGCGCGTGCCGACCCGGTCCAACAGGTCCGCCGAGGTCGAGACCAGCGCGTCGATGGCGGCGCGCTGTTCGGTGGACGCGTGGTTCACGGCCGCCAGCAGGGTGTCCAGCGTCGCCATCAGCTGGGTGCGTTCTTCCAGCACCGCGGTATCGCGGGCCATGCTCTCGGACAGGTTCTGGCGCAGTTCGCCGATCACTTCGGCGGCGGCCTTGGGCGCTTCCGAGGCGGTATCCACCAGTCGCGAAATCTCGGCGATGGTCTGGCTGGCGTGCGCCTGGCCGCGTGTGCCGATCTCGTCGGCGGTGCGGGCCAGGGTGTCGCAGATCTCGCGCTGGCGTTGCGCGGTGTCGGCGCTGGCCTGTGCCCAATCCTCGCGCAAGGCGGCGCTCATCGACGCCAGCGATTCGGTCCAGGCGCTCAGGCGTTGCTGGTCCTGCGCCGCCAGCGCGGTCTTCAGCTCGCCGTGCGATGCATCCACCGCGCGCAGCAGCGCGGCCGAGTGCTGTTCGAAGGTGGCGGCCGCCGCGCTCAGCGCGTCCTGGTTCTGCGTCGCCAGGCCGGCGTTGAGGTCCTGTTGCTGCGACAGCGCCTGGGTCCAGGCCTGTGCGACCTGATCGGCGGTCGCGTCCAAACGCGTGGACACGCCGTCCACCAACGCGAGCGAGCGCTGCTCGAAGCCGGCGCCGAATTGATCCAGCGCGCCGCGCAGATCGCCGGTGAGGGCTTCGTGGGTCTGCTGCTGCTGAGCCAGCGATCGGTTCCAGATCTCGGCGATGTTGCCGGTGGTGGTTTCCAGGCCGCTGGACCAACCCTGCAGCTGCCGCTCCACGGCGAGGCCGACGCTGTCGCGCAGCGCGGCGGTCTCGCGCGCCATCGCCGCCATCGTGGTCTGCATCACCGGCTGCAAGGCCTCGCTGGCCACGCGCACGCTGTCGGAGACGCTGTGCTGCAGGGACTGCTCGACCGAGGCCGCCAGTTGCGTGAACACCGCCTGGGTCTGGGCGTGGAAGGCTTGCTGTTGGGCGAGCTGGCGTTCGTTCGCGCTCAGGCTGTGCTGCTCGATGGTCGCCATCATGGTCTGCAGGCGATCGATCAGGGTCGGCATCAGATCGGTCTGACGCTGCAGCAGACGCAGGCTCTCCTCGCGCCGATGCGCCTGCGAGTACGCATGCAGGTCGGTGGCGATCTTCGCGTCCAGCGTTTGCACCGCGCGCAGGCGTTCGCGCCGGCGCAGCGCCGACAGCAGACCCAGCATCGCCGAGGTCGCCACGCCCGCGATCGAGGTGCCGAAGGCGAAGCCCAGCCCCTGCACGGGCGCGGCCAGCGAGTCGCGGATCGCCTGCAGGTCGGTCGCGGTTTCCAGCGCCATGCCGGTGCCGCGCAGCATCGCCATCATGCCCAGCAAGGTACCCAGCATGCCCAGCAGCACCAGCAAGCCGACCAGATAAGGCGTGAGCGCCGGGCCCGGCAGCGGCAGGCGCTGGCCTTCGACGCGCTGACGCACCGCATTGCGCAGCGATGGATCCAACTGGCCGAGCCAGCTGTCCAGGCTGGAAGGTGGCGTGGACAGCTCGCCCAGGCTGCGTTCCAGCGTGGCCGTGGCCTGCCGGTAGCGCAGCAGTTCCAGCGCGCCGGCGAGGTAGCCGGCGGCGATCAACGCGGTGACCGCCAGCCCCAGCGGGTTCGAACCCAGATAACCGGCGCCGATCCAGCACACCGCCACCAGGCCGAGCGAGAACACAACGAAATCAAGCGAATGTCTGTACATGACGTCCCTGGGGGTGGGGGCGAAGCGCTGCAAGCAGGCCTTCCAGCGGGAGAAAACGGACATCCAGTTCGGCCAGCAGCACGCCCTGCATGTCCCTGCGAAAACCATCCAGCCAAGCATCGGACGCCGCCATCGGCGCCTCGATCCGGGCCTGTTGCGCGGCCAGGCGCGAACGCTCGAAGTGCTCGCCGAGCAGGCCGGGCACCGCGGCCAGCAAGGCCTGTTCGCGCGGGCTCAGCACCGCTTCCATCAGCGCGTCCAGGTCGGCGAGCCGGCTCAGTTGCGCCGAGCGCGCGCCGAGCAGGTCGCGCAGGCGCCCGCGCCAACGCCCGGTCGCGGTCAGCATCGCCCGCTGCGTGGACAGGTAGTGCTGGCGGAACACCGCGTAGTCGGGCTCGGCCTCGGGCGTGTCCGCGGCCTGCGGTCCGGTTGCGCACAGCTGCAGGCAGCCGGCGATCGCGCTGGTCAGCGAGGCGCGCGTGGCGGCGTAGGCGGCCTCTTCGACCGCGTCGAACGCGGGCCCGCCCGTGCCCGCCATTGGTGTGGCGGCATCCAGCACCCGCGACAACGCGACCGCGCGGGTCCAGTCGATCCAGTCGCTCAATCGGTCCGACAGCGATGCGGGAGGAGGGGGTACGTCGACGTCCGTGAGGCGAGCGAGCAGGCGAATGAACGTCGGGCCACGGACCAGTGTCCGTTGTAGAGCTTCCAAAGATCGATTGGCCAAAAAACGACCAGTTTACAGGGTGCGGGGGGATGCCGGGCGCCGACGCTGGGCCGCGCCCGGGCCGGCCCGGGCATGCGGGCGGGGCCTGCCTGCCGGTCTAAACGGCCGTTCAGCTGGCCTGGGCGGCGGCGTAATGGGCGCGCATGAACTCGGTGTAGGCCCGCACCTTCGGCGCCAGCTGCCTGGCATGTGGATAGATTGCGTAGTAATGGCGCTGGCCGGCATGCAGCTGCGGCAGGATCCGCAGCAGGCGGCCGGCCGCCAGGTCCTCGCGTACGGTCAGGCGGGTGAACGCGGCGATGCCCAGTCCGGCGATCGCGGCCGCATGCAGGGCCAGGATCGAGTCCAGGCGCAGGCGCTCGCCGCATTCGACCGTGGTTTCGGCGCCGCCAGGCGAAGTCAGCCGCAGGCTAGGGCCATCGCCGGCATAGGCCATCAGCGCGTGCCCCGACAGATCGTCGACGCCGCGCGGCAGGCCGCGCTGGGCGACGTAGCGCGGGGCGGCCACCAGCACGCGCTCGGACACCGCCAGCTCGCGCGCGACCAGGGCGCTGTCCCGCAGCGGGCCGGCGATGCGAATGGCCAGATCGAAACCGCCCTTGACCAGATCGACGATGCGGTCGTCGCAGGACAGGTCCAGGTCGATGCGCGGATGGCGCTGCATGAATGCCGGCAGCCATTGCGCGAGTTCCAGCGCGCCCACCGCGTGCGGCAGGCTCAGCCGCAACAGGCCGGAGGGTTGCTCGGGGTCCGCGCTCAGGCGCTGCTGCGCGGCGTCCATCCGGTCGAGGATATCGACGCAGTCGCGGTAGTACCGCGCGCCGGCCTCGGTGGTGGTGAAGTTGCGGCTGTTGCGATTGAGCAGACGCACGCCCAGGTGGGTTTCCAATTGCCGCAGCAGGCGCGACACCGAGGTATGGCTGGTGCCCAGGCGCTCGGCGGCCTGGGTGAAGCTACCCGACTCGATGATGCTGCGGTAGGCGCGCATGGCGGACAGCTGATCCATCATCCCACTCCGGCGGACGGCACCCGCGACGTACGGATGCCGCGTGCGCGCAGGGTATCAGCGCACCGGAAGCGCGAGTATCCGCTCGCTGCTCATCACATCGCCGAAGGTATCCTCGATTTCGGCCAGGGCCGAGGCGTGCAACTGCTGGTGGCCGATGCGGCCGCCATCGCGCAGATCGAGGTCGCGCGTGGCGGTCGCGTCGGAGGACACCACGACCCGGTAGCCCTTGGCGGCCGCGTCGCGCGCGGCGCCGGCGACGCAGGCATGGGTCTGCAGGCCGGCGATGATCAAGGTGTCGGCGCCGGCTTCCTTCAGAACCTGCTCGATCTCGCCCGCGGAGCGGCCCGCGAACACGCTCACCGCGTCCTTGCGCACCACGCGCTCGCCCTTGCGCGGTTGCATGTCCGCATGAAAGCCGACGGTGTCGCCGCCCTCGGCGAACAAGGGCGCGCCCGCCGGCAGCACATGCTGGACATGGATCACGCGGATGCGGCGACGGTCGGCGTAGTCGATCAGGCGGCGGGTCTGGCGCAAGGCGGCCTCGCCGTCGGGAATCGGCATGCGGCCGCCGCGGAAGTATTCGTTCTGGAAATCGATCACCAGCAACACGGTCTTGTCGGCTTGCAGTTCGGCGATCGGCGCGGCGCCGGCCATGCTGCGGATGGTGGGATGGGACGCGCGGGTGGCGGCTTGCGCATCGACGCCGCCGAGTCCGGCGATTCCGAGCGTGGCGATTCCGAGCAGAGCGGCGATATGCATGCGAGCAGGCCTTGAGTGGGGAGGGCGCCATGATGCGAGCCCGCGCGCGCCGGTGTTAGAGGCCTGGGCGAACACCAACTGTGCGGTTTTCGCACAGATGCGCGGGGGCGACGCCGCCCCGACCCGCGGCTGGCCTGGCGGCGGCCTGCGCGGGAGCGCTTAAACCCGCAAGGCTATGCGCGCATCCCTGTGCTGGGTGTCGGGTGCGTGCGATGCGCGCCGCGGCCATCGACCATCGCATCATGGGCGGATCCGCCCGAGGGAGTTTCATGCTGTTCGGAAAGCCGCGTTTCATGATGGCGGTCGTCGCCATTGCCTTGTTGTGGCCCGGCTTCGGTGCAGGTGCGAGCGCCTTGGGCGACGCCAACGAGCGAGCCAGGCGCTATGTGCTGCAGACGATGCGGGAGCAACGCATCCCCGGCCTGCAGGTCGCGGTTATCCGCGACAACCAACTCGTACTGTCGGAAAGCTATGGTCTGGCCAATGTCGAGAACCAGGTGGCGGTCACCGACACGACGCGGTTCCCGATCAATTCGGCGACGAAATCCTTCACCGGCGTGGCCATGATGCAGCTGGCCGAAGCCGGGCAAGTGGACCTGGATGCGCCCGTCTCGCGCTACCTGGACGATTTGCCCGAAGCCTGGCGCCCGATTCGTGTGCGGCAACTGCTCGCGCATACCTCCGGTCTGCCGGATGTCGTCGGCCCCGACGGGATGATCGACGGCCTGCCCGAGGCCGAGGCCTGGAAGGCGGTGAAGCTGCGGCCCATGCAGGCGCCGATCGGCGCGCGCTACCGCTACAACCAGACCAACTACGGCCTGCTCGCAAGGATCATCGCGAAGCAGAGCCAGCGGCCCTACGAACGCTATATGGCCGAACGCCAGTTCGCGGTGGTGGGCATGCCTCGGACCACGTTCGGCGGCAGCTACGACCTGATCGCCAATGCCGCGACCATGTACAGCTATTCCCCGCGCGGCACGATGGCCGCGGACGATGGCGATCGCTTGTCGCACTGGTACTACGAGATGCCGCCCAGCCTGTGGTCGGGCGGCGGCATCCAGACCACGGCCAGCGAGTTGGCGCAGTGGCTGATCGCGTTGTCGGACGGGAAGCTGATCGGTGCCGACGCGGTGCGGCGCATGTGGATTCCGGAAAAGCTCAACGACGGCGCCGACGGCGCCTGGGCGGCCGGTTGGCCGGTGCTGGCATCGTCTCCGCATCGGCAGTTGGCCGGCATCGGCGGCGCCCGCGCTGCGTTCGTGGTCTATCCCGACGATGGCTTGGCGGTGGTCGTGTTGACCAACCTGGTCGGCGCGAATCCGGAGCGCTTCATTCCCGAGATCGCCGAAATCTATGAGCCCGCGCTACGCACCCGCGCACGCTGAGCCGATCGGGCATCAGCGGCGGCGATGGCCGCATCGCCCGCGCTGGACGACGCCTTAGATCAGTCGGTCGGAACCGACGATGCGGGTGCCCGGCGCCGGCGACAACGCCGCTTCCAGCAGCGCCTGGGCGATGCGCTCGGCGGGGTTGATCCGCCAGGCGCGCGGCAGCACCGGTCCCAGCAGGCCCAGGGCCAGCAGCGCGGCGCGCTCCCCGCCGCGATGCTCGTCGCGCTGGCCGCCGATCAGGCCGGGGCGCACCAGGGTCAGCGAGCGGAAGCCCAGCTCGCTTAGGTCGCGCTCCAGTTCGCCCTTCACCCGGTTGTAGAAGAAGCGCGAATCCGGATCCGCGCCGACGGCGGAGTTCAGGGCATAGCTCGCAACCCCATGACGGCGGGCGAGCTTGGCCACCGCGAGCGGGTAGTCGTGATCGACCCGGCGGAAGGCCTCGCGCGAGCCGGCGATGCGCAGGGTGGTCCCCAGCGTGCAGATCACCGCATCGGCGCGCCACCACGCGGCCTCCGCGGGCAGCGCATCGAAGTCCACGACCGGCGCCAGCAGCTTGGGCTGGGCGATGGACGCTCGGCGCACCGGTGCGACCACGTGTTCGATATCGGGGTGCGCCAAGGCCAGTGCGAGCACGTGACGGCCCACCAGCCCGGTCGAACCCACCAGCAGCAGTTTCATTCGCGCCAATCCGGGTAGCGCCGCGCGCAAGGGTCGCGTCGGCCTTCGCCGGATACTTGCACGGCGCAGGCCCGATTGCATTCGCCATTGCCGCTTTAATCCTTTTGCATGCCGGCTGCATCGCAGCGGAGGCGGATGCGCCGCGCGGGCCGGATCGCGAGATCGGGCGGGTGGTCAGGCGCATGCGCGTACTGGTGCAGCACGCCACCCGACATCAACGATAGCGCCGGCCTCGACGGCCGCGTCACAAGGAGTACGACATTGGCTAGAACATGGGCGATCTGGGGTCTGTTCTTGGGATTGATCGGTCCGGGCCCGGCCTGCGCGCAGGTGGACTTGTCCACCCTCGACCAGGGCATGCAGGGGCCGCGCACGCAGGTGCTGGTGTTGGGCTCGGTGCATCTGAGCCAGATGCCGGAGGGTTTCGAGCGCGCGTCGCTGGCGCCGGTGCTGGAGCGGCTGGCCGCGTTCAAGCCGGACATCATCACCATTGAGGCTTTGTCCGGCGAGCAATGCGATCTGGTGGCCCGGCATCCGGCGATCTACGGCGGGCCGGACGGTCCGGGCGGGTATTGCCGCAAGCTGGATGCGATCAAGGCGGCGACGGGGCTGGACGTGCCGACGGCGATCGGCGAGGTCCACAAGACCCTGAAGCAATGGCCGGCGGCGCCCACCCCCGCGCAGCGTCGCCGCCTTGCGTCGCTGTTTCTGGCCGCCGACGACCGCAACTCGGCCCTGGTCCAGTGGTGGCAGTTGCCGGAGTCGGAGCGATGTGTCGGCGACGGTTTGGACGATGCGCTGGTGGCGATGCTGGAGAAGGCCGCGCTGAGCAATAACGAGAACGCGTCGATCGCGGCGCGGCTGGCGGCGCGACTGGGTCTGCAGCGCGTGCACGCGGTCGACGACCATACCGGCGACAACGTCGACGCGAGCGATGTCGAGGCGTTCGGCAAGGCGGTCCAGCAGGCCTGGGCCGCCGGGGCACCCGCGGCGCAGGCCATGCGCGACGGCGAAGATGCGCTGAGCAAGGCCGGCGACATGCTGGGCTTGTATCGCTACATCAACCGCCCCGAAGCGATGCGCATCGCGATCGCGGCCGATTTCGGCGCGGCCCTGAAGGACCCCTCGCCGCAGCGCTACGGCCAGCTCTACGTGGCCGGCTGGGAAACCCGCAACCTGCGCATGGTCGCCAATATCCGCGAGACTTTCCGCGAACGACCGGGCGCGCGCGTGCTGTCCATCGTCGGCAGTTCGCACAAGCCCTGGTTCGACAGCCTGCTCGGGCAGATGCAGGGCGTGGAGATCGTCGATGCGGAGCAGGTGCTGAAGTGAGCCGGTAGCGATCCTCCGGGCGTAGTATCTTCATGTGGAGATACTTCGCCTGGATAGGATCGGCGTATGCCCCAGTCCGCAAAATCGCAGATCCCCAAGCCCGACGAAGACGTCGTCGATCAATTGCTGCGCGATTGGCGGCGCGAGCGGCCCGACCTGGATGCGTCGGCGATGGCGGTGGTCGGCCGCATCCTGCATTTGGGGCGCTTGCTGGAGACCGGTGCCAGCGAGAGCCTGCGCGAGACCGAGCTCAGCTACACCGAGCTGGACGTGCTGGCCACGCTGCGACGCTCGGGCGCGCCGTATCGGCTCACGCCGACCTTGCTGCGGCGTTCGGTCCTGCTGACCTCCGGCGCGATGACGGCCTGCCTGAACCGGCTGGAGGCGCGCGAGCTGATCGTGCGCAGCCACGAAGACCACGACCGCCGCGCGCTGGCCGCGGCGCTGACGCCCAAGGGTCGCAAGCTGATCGACCGCGCCATCCAGGCGCGTTTCGCCCAGGCCGAGCAGGCCGTCGCCGGACTCAGCAAGACCGAAAGCGCCGAGTTGGCGCGGCTGCTGCGCAAACTGCGCCTGCACCTGCCCATCGGCTGAAGCGCCGCCGGGCGCGCGCCGCGCGCCGCGATCCTCAGCGGAAGTGCGCCTCGATCTGTTCCAGCGACTTGCCCTTGGTCTCCGGCAGGAAGAACGCGGCAACCAGGAAATACACCACGGTGCAGCCGGCCCAGAAGAAGAACATGCTGGCGTAGCCGTAGTGGCCGACCGTGGGCAGGAAGATCGCGGCGATCACGGTGGACACGAACTGGTTGATGAGCAGGGCGATGCTCATGCCGTTGGAGCGGATCCGGGTGGGCATCAGTTCCGATAGCGCCAGCCACACGCATACGCCGGGGCCGACCGCGAAGAACGCCACGAACACCAGGATGCAGGCCGCGACCGCCCAACCGTGCGCGGGCGGCGGCACCGGGCCCAGGCTGGCGCGTTCGATCCGCAGCGGCGCCTGCGCGGCCGCGGCGGGATCGGGGAAGGGGTTGAGATGGATGCGGCGGAAGAAGGCGCCGATCACGCTGTCGGCCTGGACGCTGTCCTGGCGCCGGATCGTCAGCTCGGTATCGCCCAGCGCGTCGCTGCGCAGCGAGCGCACGTTGCTGAAGCCGGCATAGGCATAGGCCACGGTGAGCTGCTGCGGCTGCGCCGTCGGGTCCACGCCCAGGCGTTGCCACTGCGCCGTATCGAAACGCAGCGACAGGGCGTCGCCGGCGATCGCTTGCTGCAAGGGCGGGCGCACGTCCTGCGAGCCGCGTTCGGCCTGCACGAACAACAGCGCCGCCGCGAGCAGGGACAGCGCGATGCCGCCGCTGCCCAGCATCAGCAGGAACTTGCGGCCCTTGCGATCGACCAGCACCAGCGCGACCACGGTCATCACCGCGTTGAGCAGCTTGATCGAGACGTCGGCCCAGTTGGCCGCCGCGCCGGGCAGGCCGGCCTGGTTGAGGATGTTGACCGCATAGGCCAGCACCGAGTTGATGCCGGTGGCCTGGGTGAAAGCGAGGATCGCGCAGGCCAGCAGGAACGGCCAGACGTAGCGGCGGCTGAGCAGACGGTCGCGTTCGGGTGCGCTGCCGGTCGCGGCGGTCGCGGGCGCCTGCATCTGCTGCAGGGTGGCCTCGACTTGGGCGGCGGGCACGGTGCGCTGCAGGGCCGCGCGTGCGCGTTCGACGCGGCCGCGTCGGACCAGCCAGCGCGGCGATTCGCTCAGCAGCAGCACGCCGGCGCTGAAGATCAAGCCCGGCAGCAGGCAGCTCCAGAAGATGGTGCGCCAGGCATGATCCTTGACCGCGAACAGCACGCGTTGCTGTTCGGCCGCGGCCAGCGACTGCACCGAGGCCGCCGCGGCATCGACCGCGTGCGCGTGATACAGGCCGATCGCCGCGGCCAACACCAGGCCGACGGTGAGCAGCAGCTGGAACATCGCCGCACCGCGGCCGCGGCGTTCCGGGCTCAGCACCTCGGCCAGGTACAAGGGCACGACCACACCGATCAGGCCGCCGCTGATGCCTTGCAGCAAGCGGCCCAGCAGCAGCGGCAGATAGCCCGAGGCCAGCGCCATCACCGGAATGCTGAGGGTGAACAGCACGCCGGCCAGCAGCATAGCGCCGCGCCGGCCGATCAGATCGGCGATGGCGCCGGCGAACAGCGAGGACAGCACGCTGCCCAGCAGCACCGCCGCCACCACGAAGCCCAGTTGCTGGCTGCTCAGGTGCCAGCTCGCGGTCGCGGTCGCCTCCAGATACGGCAGGGCGCCGGCGATGATGCCGATGTCGATGCCGTAGAGCAGCCCGCCCATGCCGGCGATGAACAACAGGTAGCGGATGCTCCAGCGCGGCGTGTCGGCGGCGGCGGGCGGGGACATGGCGGCGGTAGCGTCGTTCATCGGGCCGATCCTGTGTGCGGGTGAGCCGGCGTGCGGTGCGCGTGCGCGCCGAACGGGCGATGGCGGTGCGGGTGGTTGCGACTCGAGCGGGTGCCGCTTAACTCAGGGCGACCTCGTCGCCTTCGACGAAGACCTGGCGCAGTTGCAGTTGCGGATCCAGCACCACCAGATCGGCCCAGGCCTCGGCCTGCAGGCGGCCGCGCTCGTGCAGGCCGAGGTAATCGGCCGGATACAGCGACAGGCGGTGGGAGGCGTCGGCCAGGTCCAGGCCCAGCGAAACCAGGTTGCGCAGGGCCTGGTCCATGGTCAGCGCGCTGCCGGCCAGCGAGCCGGTGGACAGGCGTACGCAGCCCAGGCATTTGTGCACGCGCTGCGAGCCCAGCGCGTACTCGCCATCGGGCATGTCGGTGGCGGCGGTGGCGTCGGTCACGCAGTACAGGCGGGGGATCGCGCGCAGGGCGGCGCGGATCGCGCCGGGGTGCACGTGCTGCAGGTCCGGGATCAGCTCCGCGTACTGCGCATGCGCGAGCGCGGCGGCGGCGATGCCGGGGCGGTAGTGGTCCAGCCCGGTCATGCCGTTGAACAGATGGGTGAAGCCGGCCGCGCCCGCTTCCAGCGCGGCCACGCCGTCCTCGTAGCTGCCGGCGCTGTGGCCGAGCTGGACGCGGATGCCGAGCGCCGCGAGTTGCGGGATCAGCTGGCGATGTTCGCCGATCTCGGGCGCCAGAGTGAGCACGCGGATCGGCGCTAGCGCGTGCAGGCGCCGCACCTGCTCCATGGTCGCCTCGACCACCAGCGGCGGCTGCGCGCCCAGACGTTCCAGGCTGATGTAAGGGCCTTCCAGATGCACGCCCAGCACCCGCGCCATGCCCGCTTCGGGTGCTGCCATCGCCGCGGCGAGCCCGCGCAGGGCGTGGACGATGTCGTCCTCGTGCGCGGTCATGGTGGTGCCCAGCAGGGCGGTGGTGCCGTGGCGCGCATGGGTGCGCGCGATCGTGCGTGCGGCGTCGCCGCCTTGCATCAGGTCGACGCCGGCGGCGCCGTGTACGTGCAGATCGATGAAGCCGGGCAGGATCAGCGCGTCGTCGTCGCTGCCCTGGTCCGTGTGCGCGGCGCGGATGCGGCGCACGCGTTGGTCGAATTCGATGCTTCCGCGCACCCATCCCGTTGCGGTGAGGATGCGGCCGTGCAATACGCGTGGCGTGGTCAAGGTGGCGACTCGGCGATGATCACCTCGATGCCCAGCCGCTGCAGTCCTTCGCGGTACTCGCTGCTGATGCCGTCGTCGGTGATGACGGTGTGGATCTGATCCAGGCGCGCGATCCGGTGCAGGCTCACGCGACCGAACTTGGAGGCGTCGGTCAGCACCACGACCCGGCGCGCGTGCTCGACCATGCGGTGGTTGAGGCTGGCTTCGGCCTCGTGGTGGGTGGTCAACCCGAACTGCAGGTCCAGGCCGTCCACGCCCAGGTACACGGCGTCGAAGCTGTAGGGATTGAGGCTGGCCTCGGCCTGGCTGCCCTGCAGCGACAGCGATTGCTTGCGCAACAAACCGCCGGTGAGCAGCAGCTCCACGCCGGGCGCGTTGGCCAGCTCCCAGGCGATGTTGAGGCCGTTGGTCATCACGGTGACGTCGCGATGCTGACGCAGGTGGCGCGCCAGGGTCATCGTGGTCGAGCCCGAATCGATGATGATGTTGTCGCCGGGCTTGACCAGCCGCGCCGCATGCGCGCCGATGGATTCCTTCAGCGGCAGGTTGAGCGCGTCCTTCTCGTGAATGTCCTGTTCCTGCGGCGGCGTGCGCACCAGGGTGGCGCCGCCGTGGTTGCGCGTGGCCAACCCCTGCGATTCGATGTGGCTGAGGTCGGCGCGGATCGTCACCGAGGACACGCCGTAGCGTTCCACCAGATCCGCGACCTGCACGTTGCCGTGCTGGACCAGCAGCTGCAGGATCTGTTGCCGGCGTTGGCGGGTGTTTCGCATGACGGGCCCTGGAGGTTCGGAACGGAAGCGAAAGCTTAGCCTTACGAAAGCGTGTTGGCTGCGGAGGTTTCGTTTCCGGTCCCGGCGCCGGCCCCGTTGCGGGCGCAGGCGCGCGCGTACTCGGCCAGGCGGCCGTGGATCTTGTGGCGGATCAGCGCCAGCGGCTCGGCGGCCAGGCGGCCGGCCTCGACCGCGCGCTGCTGCTCGGGCATGAACTGGCTGAGCAGGATCGCCGGCGGCGGGGTCTGGCGCAGGTTGTCGATCAGCGTGCGCAGCGCGGCCCGCACCTCCGGCTCGCCCCAGTAGTAGCGGCTGCGGTCGCTGAGCGCGTAGGTGCGCAGCAGGCGCAATTGGCGCTCGTCGCCGTGGTAATGCTTGCGCCAGTGCGCGGGCTGCTCGCGCATGCAGCGGTCCAGCACCTCGACCAGGTCGGAGCACTGCGCCGGCGGCAGCAGCTCGCGTTCGATCGCGGCCAGCGCGAACACCGCCTCGCGGTAGGCGTAGGTCGCGGCCGGGCCGACCTTGAGCACGGCGTAGTGATCGCGAACCAGCGCGTGCAGGGAGGCTTCGGTTTGGTAGTCGGTGGAATGCGCTTCGTAGACGATGCGCGGCTGGCTTTCGACGAAGGCCGACAGCGCCTGCGCGGCCTGCGGGTCGTAATGCTGCACGTGGCTGTGGTCGAAGTCGACGCCGGGCTGCACCACCATCGCGATCACGCGCTCCCAGGCCGGCGCGAGGTCCGGCGCGAGGAAGGCCTGGCGATGGATCTCCAGCGTGCGTGCGGCCGCGTCGGGTGCGGTGACCGCGACGCCGCCCGCGAGCGAGGCTTCGCCGCCGGGCACCGGCACTTCGGTGCCGATCACGTAGACCGGCGGCGCCAGGCCCGCCTGCGCGGCGGTGCGTTCGGCGACGCGTGCCAGGTCCGCCGAGCGTGCGGCCACGATCTCGTCGGGCAGCGGCGTGGGATCGTCGGCGCAGGACATGCTGCAGTCGAGATGGATCTTGTGGAAGCCGGCGCCGACGTAGGCGGCGATCAGCTCGCGCGCATGCGCCATGGCCTCGGCGGCCGGACGCTGCTGCCAGGCGTTCGGGCCCAGATGGTCGCCGCCCAGGATCAGGCGTTCGCCGGGGAAGTCCTGGGCCTGCGCGAGCGCCAGCACGTAGTCGCGGTACTGCGCCGGGGTCATGCCGGTGTAGCCGCCGAACTGATCGACCTGGTTGGAGGTGGCCTCGATCAACAGCACGGTGCCGTAGTCGCGCGCGACCTGCATCGCGGCCAGCAGCACCTGTTCGTTGCTGCAGCACACGCTGTACAGGCCGACGGCTTCGCCTTGGCGGTGGGCGGCGATCAGGCTTTGGACGGCGGACATGGACGGGTCTCGAAGATCAAACGGTGCGATGGCGTTGACGTGCGAGCACGGCGGCGCCGCGTGCGCCGCCGGCATCGCCGAACATCGGCGGCAGGATCGGCGGCACGCGCGGGCCGCCGAACAGATGCGCGGCCACCGCGGCGGGCAGATCGCGATACAGGGCGTCGAGCTTGGACAGGCCGCCGCCGAGCACGATCACGTGCGGGTCCAGCGTCAGCACCAGGCCGGCCAGGCCGTAGCCGAGCAGGTCGCGATGGATCGCCAACGCCTGGCGCGCCTGTGCGTCGCCTTGTTCGGCGCGCTGTGCGATCGCGCTGGCGTCGACGGCGTCGCCGCCGAGCTGTTGGTGGATCAGGGCGAGGCCGCTGCCGGACACGTAGCGCTCCATGCAGCCGCGCAGGCCGCAGGCGCAGTCCAGCAGCGGCAGGTCGTGGCGCTGCAGCAGCGCGGCCGGCACGCTCCAGTGGCCCCATTCGCCGGCGATGCCGTTGTAGCCGGCGATCAGGCGGCCTTGCAGGCAATAGCCGCCGCCGGCGCCGGTGCCGAGGATGGCGCCGAACATGCTGGGATAGTCGGCGGCCGCGCCACCCTGCGCTTCCGACAAGGCGAAGCATTGGCAGTCGTTGCCCAGATACAGTGGACGTTGCAACTGTGCGCGCAGGTCCTGTTCGACGCGCTGGCCGGTCAGCGCCGGCACGTTGGAGCTGAGCTGGCGTCCGCTGTCGCGGTCGACCACGCCGGGCACGCCCAGGCCCACCGCGAGGCCGCTGTCGCCGAGTTCCGCGTCAGCGCCGCGCACCAGCTCGATCACCGCCTGCTGAAACGCCTCGTAGTCCTGCGTGGGCGTGGCGACGCGGCGGCGATAGCGCACCTGCATGGCCTCGTCGCAGGCGACCAATTCGATCTTGGTCCCGCCGATGTCCAGGCCGTAGTAGGTCCGCGCGCTGGCGCCGGCATCAGTCATGGCGATGGACGATCACGCCCTGGACGACACGATTGACGGTGCCGTCGGGAAAGGGATTGTCGGGCGTCAGGCCGAGCGCGGCCGAACGCAGCAGGGCGTAGCGCTGGGCCATGCTCAGCCACAGCGGCGCCAACCAGGGATCGGGCAGGGCCGGCGCCTCCAGGCTGAAATCGCCTTCGGCATCGTCGCCGCGCGCGGGGCCCACCGAGAGCACGCGGCCGGCGATGCCGTCGCGACGCAGCTCGTCCAGCAGGTCCTGTTCGTAGCGGCGCGCCACCGCTTCGGCGCTGCGCAGCACCACCACCAGGGTGTCGCCGTCGAGCGTGGACTTGGGGCCGTGGCGGAAGCCCAGCGGCGTGTTGGCCAGCGCCAGTACGCGCCCGGCCGTGAGTTCCAGCAGCTTGAGCGCGGCTTCGCGCGCCAGCGACTCCAGCGGTCCGCTGCCCAGATAGATCACGCGCGTGTACGGCGACTGCGCCAGCGCCGCGACCGGCGCCGCCCAATCGTCTAGCGCCTCGTGCAGGTGCGCGGCCAAGTCGTGCAGGCGCTGAAAGCGTTGCGGCCACGGCGCCGTGTCGAACGCCGCCAGCGCCGCCAGCTGCATGCAGCTCAGGCTGCTGGTCATGGCGAAGGCGCGGTCGCAGCTCAGCGGCGGCATCAGCAGGGTCAGCGTGTCGGCGCGATCGCGTCCGCGCCGCGCGAGTTCGCCCTCGCCGTTGCAGGTGATGTCGAGGAAGCGCGCATCGGCGACGCGTTCGCGCACCAGATCCACCGCCGCCGTGCTTTCCGGGCTGGAGCCGCTGCGCGCGAACGACACCAGCAGGGTCGGGCGATCGCGCTGCAGGTACAGCGAGGGATGCGTGAGCAGGGTCGTGGTGTGTAAGGCGCGCACCTCGGCCGGCCATTGCGCATTGATCTGGTCGGCGACCATCTCGGCGATGAAGCCCGAACTGCCGGCGCCGGTGAAGATCACCCGATGTCCGGGCTGGCGCAGCCAGTCGCCGAGAAAGGCATCGATGCGCGCGCGGTTCTGCTCCAGCACCTGCGCCAACTGCTCCCACAGCTCGGGTTGCTGGGCGATTTCTCGGGCGGTATGGGCTCCGCCCAGGCGCTGCCAGGCGGACAAATCGGGAAGCAGGGGAGCGTCCATTCATGGTTCCTGTTGGGCGCGCTCACGATCAGTGTTTTCTTTCGAAATGTCAAACATCGAAAGCTAATTGAAAGATTTTGGCGCCGCACTTGGGTTTACGGTGTCCGTAGGGCGGATCGTGCTGCTAAGCAGCAATTCCGCGGTTCTTGCGCAAGTTTCGATCATTCCGTGCCTCGATACGAAAGTGGTGCTTTGCACAATCTTTCGATATGAGGAAAATATCCTTCTTTTTCCTTTGCAATTTGTTGACATATTTCGACAGGCTGCCCTAGAGTCGGTCGCAAGCGTTTCGGATCCCCGCGTTAGGCGGGCTTGGGGGCAAGGTGGACACCAGCGCACGAGGCCATGGCCGCCTGCTCATCGCAGCGATGTCCTGGCTGCTGCTTTCGGCGGTGCCGGCGCTGGCCGAGCCGGTCGGCGACCTGCGTGCGATCGCACCCGGCCCGGCGCGCGAGGCGACCCCGAGTTGGGAGCTGACCACCGCCAGCGGCGCGCGCCTGCGCATCGAACTGCTGCGCGCCGATCTGCTGCGCGTGCAGGCCGGCCGCGGCGGCAAGCTCAGCGCCAACGGCGACAAGGCCACGCCTATCGTGCCCGCGCAGCCCGTCAATAAGGTCGAGCACACCTACGAAGAAGACGCGAACGAAGTGCGCATCCGCACCGAAGCGCTGCTGCTGCATATCCAGCGCCAGCCATTGCGGCTGTCGCTGGAACGCATCGAAGGCGGTCGCGCGATCGCGTTGTGGCGCGAACTGCAGCCGTTGGATCTGGCCGCCGAGCAAAGCGTGCAGGTGCTGTCCAGCGACGCGGGCGAACACTATTACGGCGGCGGCCAGCAGAACGGTCGCTACGAGTTCAAGGGCCGCGAGTTGGAGATCTCCTACTCCGGCGGCTGGGAAGAGGGCGATCGCCCGAGCCCGGCGCCGATGCTGTTGAGCTCGCGCGGCTGGGGCATGTTGCGCAACACCTGGAGCGACGGCAGCTACGACCTGCGCCAGCCCGACCAGGCCACCCTGCTGCATCGCGAGGATCGGTTCGACGTCTATTACTTCGTCGGCGCCGGCCTGCCGCAGTTGCTGGACCGTTACACCGCGCTCACCGGCCGCGCCGGTCTGTTGCCGCGCTGGGCGCTCTCCTACGGCGACGCCGATTGCTACAACGACGGCGATAACAAGAAGAAGCCCGGCACCGTACCCGAAGGCTGGAGCGACGGCCCCAGCGGCAGCACCCCGGACGTGGTCGACAGCGTCGCGCGCAAGTACCGCGAGCACGACATGCCCGGCGGCTGGATTCTGCCCAACGACGGCTACGGCTGCGGCTACAAGGAGCTGCCCAAGGTGGTGCAGGGCCTGGCGCGCTATGGCTTCCGCACCGGCCTGTGGACCGAGGACGGCGTCGACAAGATCGCCTGGGAAGTCGGCACCGCCGGCAGCCGCGTGCAGAAGCTGGACGTGGCCTGGACCGGCAAGGGCTACCAGTTCGCGATGGACGCCAATCACGCCGCCTACGACGGCATCTTGAAGAATTCGGATTCGCGCCCGTTCCTGTGGACGGTGATGGGCTGGGCCGGTATCCAGCGCTACGCGGTGGCCTGGACCGGCGACCAGAGCGGCAGCTGGGACTACATCCGCTGGCATATCCCGACCCTGATCGGCTCGGGGCTGTCGGGCCTGGCCTACGCCACCGGCGACGTCGACGGCATCTTCGGCGGCAGCGCCGAGACCTACACCCGCGATCTGCAGTGGAAGAGTTTCACGCCGGTGCTGATGGGCATGTCGGGTTGGTCCTCGGCCGGGCGCAAGCATCCGTGGTGGTACGACGAGCCCTATCGCAGCATCAATCGCGACTACCTCAAGCTCAAGATGCGTCTGACGCCGTATATGTACGGCCTCACCCGCGAAGCCGAGCTGACCGGCGCGCCGCCGCTGCGCGCGCTGATGTGGGACTACCCGC
Organism: Lysobacter sp. Root916; assembly: GCF_001429785.1. GTDB lineage: Bacteria > Pseudomonadota > Gammaproteobacteria > Xanthomonadales > Xanthomonadaceae > Lysobacter. Next base: position 160,003 of record NZ_LMJF01000011.1, read on the forward strand.
AGGATCCGCAGGCCTATACCGAGGCGCACAAGTACCAGTTCCTGCTCGGTCGGGAGCTGCTGGTGGCGCCGGTGTACCGCAGCCAGGCCGCCAGCCGCGGCTGGCGCCGCGACATCCATCTGCCGCCGGGCCGCTGGATCGACTATTGGGACGGCCGCCAGCTGCAGGCCGGCGCGCAGGGCCGCCAGCTCGATCGCCAGATCGATCTGGCCACCCTGCCGGTGTTCGTGCGCGCCGGCGCGATCCTGCCGATGTATCCGGCCATGCTCTACGACGGCGAGAAGCCGCTGGACGAGCTGACCCTGGACCTGTATCCGCAGGGCGAGTCGCGCTACGTCTTGTACGAAGACGACGGCAACACGCGCCGTTACCAGAAGGGCGAGTTCAGCGAGCAGGCCATCGCGATGCAGGCGCCGGCGCAGGGCAGCGGCGAAGTGCGCGTGCGCATCGAGGGCCAGCGCGGCGAGTACGCCGGCCAGTTGCCGCAGCGCCGCTACGCCTTGCGTCTGCTCAGCCGCGAGCGCCCGCGCGCGGTCGAACTGGACGGGCGCGCGCTGCCGGCGCTGGCCGACCGCGCCGCGCTGCAGGCCGCCAGCGAAGGCTGGACCTACGATCCGGCCGATCGGCGCGGCACCGTGCTTGTGCGCACCGCGCCCATGGACATCCGCAGCGCGCTCGCGTTCCGCATCGATCTGCCGACCGCGCCCGCCGCGGCCGATGACGACTTCCCGGCCGCGCCCGCGCAGGGCCGCGCGCTGCCGCCCGACAGCCTGCAGGTGGTCAATCGCCCGGCTGAGGAGCCCGGCCATCCGCTGGAGAACGCCTTCGACGACGACCCGGCGACCTGGTTCCGCAGCGTGCGCAACCAGGCGGTGCGCACCGGCGCGCACGAGTGGACGATAGGCTTCGGCGAACGCGCCCTGGTCGACGGCATCGAGATCGCGCCGCGCAACGATCAGCACTGGAAGCACGGCCAGGTCCGCGATTACGAGATCTATCTGGCCGACAGCAACGGCGAATGGGGCGAGCCGATCGCGCGCGGCCAGCTCAAGCTGCAACAGGAGCCGCAGCGTATCGATTTCGCGCCGCGCGCCGGCCGCCTGTTGCGCTTCCGCGTGCTCAGCACCCAGAACCCGGACGGCGACGCCGCCAGCGGCAGCGATCCCATGGTGTCGGCCGCGCAGGGCGGCGGCGCGCGCGCGGTCGATGCGCAGCGCCCGCGCGACGTCGGCCCGATCGCGCTGTCGACCTTCCGCGTGCTCGAACACCGCGCGCCGGAGCGTCCGGCGCAACACTTCTATCTGTCCGAACTGACCGCGCCCGCCGACATCGCGCGCGACCGCGCGTACGGCGGCGCCAGCGAGATGCGCATGAACGGCCTGCAGTTCCGGCGCGGCCTGGGCGTGGGCGCGAACAGCCGTCTCGACCTGCAGTTGCAGGGCGACTGGCGCTTGCTGCGCGCCGATCTGGGCATCGACGACCGCTGCCGCGATGCGGGCGGTCTGCAATTCCAGGTCTGGGGCGACGAGCGCCTGTTGTTCGACAGCGGTCTGGTGCGCGCGCCGGGCGTGGTCAAGCCCGAACTGGATATCCGGGGTCTGAAGCGTCTGAGCCTGCGCACCCTTGGCGCGCAGGGCGCGCATCCGGCGCAGGTCTGCGCCAACTGGGCCAATGCCGTGTTGATCGGACAGGAGGGCGATACCGCCGCCATCGCCACGCCCTAAGCCAGCGTCATTCCTAGCACTCGCCTTCCGACTGCGGCCCGTGGGCCGCGGCACCGGAGCTTTGTTGCCTCACGCAAGCCAACCCGCCCGCGCAGCGCCCAGCGCCGCCGATCGAAATGGAGCCGAAGATGTTGCATTCAAGCCAACGCTGTCGCCACCGCCGCATCCCCGTCACCGCGCTGTCCATCGCTCTGGCCGCCGCGCTCGCCGGCCCGGTCTACGCGCAGACCGCCGACACCGCCGCGCCGGACGCCGAGGCCAAGGAAAAGGCCACCGAACTGGAACGGATCCAGGTCACCGGCTCCAACATCAAGCGCACCGATGTCGAAACCGCCTCGCCGGTGCAGGTCATCAGCAAGCAGGACATCGAGAACATGGGCGCGCGCACCCTGCTGCAGGTGCTCGACAACCTGCCCGCGGCGCGCCCGGCACAGGTCGATTCCAAGTCGCTGTTCACCGGCTCGGACGGCGCCTCGCAGGCCAACCTGCGCGGCCTCGGCGCGCAGGGCACGCTGGTGCTGTTGAACGGTCGCCGCCTGTCCTACTACGGTGCGCCGGCGGGCTTCCAGACCCAGTTCGTCAACATCGACTCGATCCCGGCTGCCGCGATCGAGCGCATGGAAGTGCTGACCGACGGCGCCTCGGCCGTGTACGGCACCGATGCGGTCGCCGGCGTGATCAACGTGATCACCCGCCGCGAGTACCAGGGCGCGGAGATCAACCTCACCACCGACTTCGCGCCGCGCTTCGATTCCTACGGCGAGCACCAGCTCAGCTTCACCGGCGGTTTCGGCGATCTGGACGAGGACCGCTACAACGTCTACGGCTCGGTCAATCTGTACCGGCGCGACCCGATCCCGCTGTCGGAGTGGTACGACAAGAAGCCCGAGCAGTTCTACGTCAACAACCCGAACTACATCAACAATCTGCGCCTGGGCAGCGGCAGCGCGCCGGGCGTGTTCAATCCCGGCAGCTACTTCGCGATCAATCCCGTCACCGGCCGGCGCACGCAGGAGGCGGCCCCGGGCTGCCAGAACGTCGTCGTCGAAGCGGCCGGACCGCGCTGCATCTGGCAGACCTGGCTGAACAACGAGATCGACGGCGGCGCCCAGTCCGAGCGCGCCACCGCCTATGTCAGCGCGCGCTTCCTGATCGGCGACACCACCGAAGCCTTCGCCGAAGCCACGTACACCGACATCGACCTGCGCGCCAACGGCGGCACGCCGCGCGCGTTCGGCACCACCACCGGCAACCCGACCAGCTGGTTCTCGCGCAACACCGGCAACACCGTCAACCAGTTCTTCTATCCCTACCTCGGCCCCAACAACGTCTACAACAAGGCCAGCCCCGCGCTGCGCGCGATCAACGGCGGCGTGGTCGGCCTGCAGTACCTGCTGCAGGACGTGGGCGACAACCACTTCGGCCAGCGCAACACCGACAAGAGCTACCGCGGCATGTTCGGCCTGCGCGGCGCGCTGGGCGACTGGAACTGGGAAAGCGCCTTCACCACCGCCGGATCGCATTCGGTCACCTATCAGACCACCAACGTCAACCTGGAAGGCTTCGAGCGCGCCTTCGGTCCGTTCACCGTCGACCCGGCCACGGGCCGCGTGATCATCTCCGACAACCCGGCCTACAGGTTCGGCGAGATCAGCGAGGCCAACGCCAAGCTGCTGCGCGAGGCCTACCCGACCTTCGACATCGAATCCTGGACCCGCCTGCACACCCTCGACGGCAAGATCGAGGGGCCGCTGTTCGCGCTGCCCGCGGGCGAAGTGCGCGCCGCATTCGGCTTCAACCTCAGCCGCGAGACCTTCTTCACGCCTGGCAACCCCGACGCGGCCAATGGCCTGATCACCCAGCAGGGCGGATCCTGGTTCGACGGCAAGCGCACCACCTACGCCGTGTTCGGTGAGGCGGTGGCGCCGATCACCGACAAGCTGGAGCTGGAACTGGCCGCGCGCGTGGACAAGTACCCGAACTTCAACGCCAACTTCGCGCCCAAGATCGGCCTGAAGTACCAAGCGTTTGAGCAGCTGATGCTGCGCGGCACCTATTCGGAAGGTTTCCGCGCGCCCAGCCTGGCCGAAGCCGGCGAAGGCGGCGTGTTCGCCCAAATCGGCGGTTACCGCGACGAGGTGCGCTGCAACGAGACCAACGCCATCGCCAACCTGTTGCTGCAGTCCGCGCGTCCCGGCGACGTGGACTTGGGCCGCACGCTGCGTAACTCCGACTGCAGCCGCAACGTCGCGCGTCTGACCCAGCCCAACCAGGGCCTGGAGCCGGAGAAGGCCAAGATCGCCACACTGGGCTTCGTGTACGAGCCGACCAACTGGCTGTCGGTGTCGGCCGACTACTGGTTCATCTACCGCCGCAACGAGATCGTCGCGCCGGACTACAGCAAGCCCGAGGACATCCTGGCGATGACGCGCTTCGGCATCACCGACGCCGACCGCGCCAACCTGGCCGCGCTGGCGGCGATGTGCGCCGATCCGGCCAGCGGCGTGACCTGTCCGGGCACGCTGCCGGGCTACAGCATCGGCAACATCTCCAGCGTCATCGGCCAGTACCGCAACCGCGGCCGCACCCTGGTCGATGGCTTCGACATCGACGCACGCAGCCGCTTCGACCTGGGCGACTGGGGCCGTTTGAACGTCGGCGTGGCCGCGACCATCGCGCGCCGCAACATGTACCACGCCGGCGACGATTCGGGCTGGCTGTACGGCAACACCGTGGGCTACTACAACAACCCGCGTCTGCGCGCGACCTTCAACGTCGACTGGAACTATGGCGACTGGAACACCAGCTTCTACGTCAACTACGTCGGCAAGACCAAGTGGGCCTACGACCGCATCGACGCGCAGGACAACAACGAAGAGACCTGCACCGGCAGCTACGTGTCGGTGCAGCCGAGCAAGTGCGATGGCGCGCCGGCCTGGTGGACGGCCAACCTGGGCGTGACCTGGAAGCCGACCGACAAGCTCACCGTCGGTGCCACCGTCAAGAACCTGTTCGACCGCCATCCGTTCTACGACCCCAACGACTGGATGACCTTCCCGGGCTACGCCAACAACTTCGGTCGGGTCTTCAGTTTCTCGGTGGGCTACAAGTTCTGATCGCAGCGCACGGCGGCCGCTCCTGACCGGGGCGGCCGCCGTGCGCGACCACGCCACGACGACACGTCTTTACCAGGAGGGTTCCATGCGCACCATCCGCCATGCCATGCCGTGCTGTTGCTGTGTCTTTCGCTGTCGTCCAACGCCTACGCCCTGGTCGCCGGCGGCATGGTTGCCATCGACCGCCAATGGCCCGCCACCGATGTGGGCTACCTGGACATGAACTTCCCCACCACCGTCACCGACGAGCCCGGCAAGGACGGTTACACCTACTGGGCGCACCAGTTCTGGTTCAAGGGCGGCGACGGCGGCTACGTCGGCCTGCAACAGCGCGACGGCCACAACAAGGCCTTGAACTTCTCGATCTGGAAAGCCACCGGCTGGACCGCCGAACCCGGCACCCAATGCGCCTACTTCGATCACGAGGGCAGCGGCGTGCAGTGCTGGGTCACCTACGACTGGCGGCAGCGCGCGACCTACGACATCCGCATCGTCGCCGAGGCGCCCGCGCGCTGGGCGGCCTACATCGTCGACACCGGCAGCGGCGGCCAGCGCAAGGTCGCGACCATCCACGTGCCCGCAGCCTGGGGCGGGCTGACCAACCGCACCAACACCTTTCTTGAGGACTACGCGCAAGGCAGCCAGGAGCGCGCGAGCTGCGCGGCCGTGCCGGCCAGCAGCGCGGTGCTGCATGCGCCCAGCGCGGAGCAGGGCAGCGTGGCGCCGGTGACCAGCACCGCCACCACCTATGGCATCTGCGCCACCATCGCCCGCGCCGCCTGCACGGCCGAGCAGGACTGCACCGCCGCGGCCAACGTCTACGGCACCCTGGGCAGTCCGCAACGCCTGCTCAACGAACACAGCGGCTACTGCCTGGACACCTTGTCCGGCGGCGTTCAGGCCGGATTGTGGGATTGCGCCGCCAACGCCAACCAGCAGATCGAGCGCGACGACGGCTTCCGCCTGCTGATGCGTTCGCGCAGCAAGTGCCTGCAGGCCGATGCCGACGGCAAGGTGCGGCTGGCCGATTGCGGCAACGGTTCGCGCCAGCGCTGGCTGCCGATCCCCGGCTCCAACGAGGTCTACAACGTCGGCGCGCGGCAGTGCCTGGACCCCATGAACGGCGCGGTGCGCGGCGCGTACCTGCGCACATACACCTGCCTGGCCAACGGCTATCAACGTTGGCGCCTGAAACCTTGACCTATTTCGGCGGATCGGACGGTTTCGCGCCGTCCGCCCGCTTTCATTCGAACCACGCGTGGCAAGCTGATGGCAGAGCCGGCCGCGGATGCACAGGAGCACAGCATGAACCGTAGAGATTTCATCATCGCCAGCGCCGCGATCGGCGCCAGCACCCTGCTGCCGAACACGCCGACCTGGGCCGCGAACCGGCGCATCCGCCTGGGCCTGATCGGCACCGGCATGCGCGGTCAGGTGCTGCTGAAGGAACTGCTGCGGCGCGACGACGTCGAAGTGGCGGCGCTGTGCGACATCGAACCGATCATGCTGCAGCGCGCGCTGGACATGGCCGCCAAGGCCGGCAAGCCCGCGCCCAAGGCCTACGGCCAGGACGGCGACGTGCATGCCTACAAGCGCCTGCTGGCGCAGCGCGGCCTGGACGCGGTGATCATCGCCACGCCCTGGGAATGGCATGCGCCGATGGCGATCGACGCCATGGAGGCCAAGGTCGCGGTGGGCTGCGAGGTCGTGGCCGGCGTCACCCTGGACGATCACTGGCAGGTGTTGCGCACCCAGCTGCGCACCGGCACGCCCTACATGCTGTTGGAGAACGTGTGCTACCGCCGCGACGTGATGGCCGCGCTGCAGATGGTGCGCGCGGGTCTGTTCGGCGAGCTGGTGCATCTGCAGGGCGGCTACCAGCACGACCTGCGCGCGGTGAAGTTCAACTCCGGCGACCCCGACCAGCCCTACGGCAGCGGCGTGGAGTTCGGTCCCAAGGGCTGGTCCGAGGCGCGCTGGCGCACCGAGCATTCGGTGCGCCGCAACGGCGAGCTCTATCCCAGCCACGGCATCGGCCCCTGCGCGATGTACACCGGCATCAATCGCGGCAACCGCTTCACCCGCATCAACAGCTTCGCCACCAAGGCGCGCGGCCTGCACGAATACACCGTGGCCAAGAGCGGCGGCACCACCCATCCCAGCACCCAGGCCAGTTTCAAGCTCGGCGACGTGGTCACCACCACCCTGGCCTGCGAGAACGGCGAGACCATCCTGCTGCAGCACGACACCTCGCTGCCGCGCCCGTACTCGCTGGGCTTCCGCGTGCAAGGCACCAAGGGCCTGTGGATGGACCTCAACCAGTCCATCCACATCGAAGGTCGCAGCCCGCCGCACAAGTGGGAAGAGTTCAAGACCTACCAGGACCAGTACGACCACCCGCTGTGGCGCAAGTACGCCAAGGACGCCGAGGGCGCCGGACACGGCGGCATGGACTACTTCGTGATCCACGCCTTCGTCGAGGCCGTCAAGGCCCAAGCGCCGATGCCGATCGACATCTACGACGCGGTGGCCTGGAGCGCGATCACGCCGCTGTCGGAGCAGTCCATCGCGCAGGGCTATCAGACTCTGGACTTCCCGGACTTCACTCAGGGCCTGTGGAAGTCGCGCAAGCCGATCTTCGCGTTCGACGCCAAGTACTGAGGTCGACGACCGCCGGCGGCCACGGCCGTCGGCGGCGCGCTCAGATCGACACGCCCGCCTGTTCCAGCAGCCAGCTCCGAAACGCGCGGATGCGCGGGTCTTCGCGACTGCGCTGCGGGTAGACCAGGTGATAGGCGTAGTCCGGCGCCACCGGCACGACCGTGTCGAACAGCCGCTGCAGGCGGCCCTGGGCGAGGTCGTTGGCGATCATGTCCAGGTCGGCCAGGCCGATGCCGCCGCCGTCGATCACCGCCTGCACGACGTGGCTGGAATCGGAGAAGCCGACGCAGCGGCGGTCGTCGAAATCCTCGATGCCGGCCGCGGCCATCCACATCCGCCAGTCCGGCCAGACCATGGCGTCGGTTTTCCAATCGACGTAGTACAGGGTGTGCCGCAGCAGGTCGTTGGGGTGTTCGAGTTTGGCGCCGTCGGCGATCAGGCGTGGGCTGCACACCGGGGCGATCACGGTGTCGAACAGGCGATCGGCGCAGGTGTCGGCGGCGCGGCCGGTACCGAAGCGGATGGCCAGGTCGATGTCGTCGGCATCGAAATCGCGCAGGGTGTCGCTGATGTCGAAGCTCAGTTCCAGCTCCGGCTGCGCGGCCTGGAACTGCGGCAGGCGCGGCAGCAGCCAGTTGGTCGCGAAGCGCGCGCTCAGGGAGATACGCAGCTGGGTGGCGCCGCGCGCCATGCCGCGTGCGAGACCGACCGCGCGTTGCAGCGATTCCAGGGCCGAGGCCGCGGCTTCGAACAGCGTCATGCCGGCCGGCGTGAGCTGCAGGTTGCGGCCGCCGCGCGCGAACAGCACCAGGTCCAGCTGGTCCTCCAGTTCCTTGATCTGGTGGCTGACCGCGGCCGGGGTGAGGCCCACTTCCTCGGCGGCGCGGGTGAAGTTCAGATGCCGGGCCGCCGCCTCGAAGGTCCGCAGCGCGCGCGTGCCCGGGAACATGCGATTCATCGATCTCAGGGCCGATGCCAGGGAGGGGCGAGGATTGCCCGTTTCGACGGGGACGGTCAAACCAGTGGTAACCGCGATCGCCTTGGGTGACGGGCATCGGCGCGGTCGGATCGGCCGCCGCGCGCGCGTTCGCCCGGCTTGCGACGGCGCTTACGTGGCCCGGAACGCTCGGCTTTGCCGCCGCCTGGCCCCGGCGCGGCGGCAATTGCGGGATAATCGCCCCTGCCGGCGACTCCCGGCCTCGGCATCGCCGTCTTCCTGGTTACCGCATGCGCGCATGTGGCGGGCCTGGGTTCGTGCGTGGCGCCGTCGCCATGGCGATGCCGGCACATGCAAGACCGCCCTTTCGCATTGAAGCCAGCCGCCAGCCATGAACACTGAATACCGCAAGCCGCTACCGGGCACCACGCTCGACTATTTCGACGCACGCGCCGCGGTCGAGGCGATCGCGCCCGGCGCCTACGATCGCCTGCCCTATACCACGCGCGTGCACGCCGAGAACCTGGTGCGGCGCGCCGAGCCGGCGATGCTGGCGGCCTACCTGACCCAGTTGATCGAGCGCCGCAGCGACCTGGACTTCCCCTGGTTCCCGGCGCGCGTGGTCTGCCACGACATCCTCGGCCAGACCGCGCTGGTCGACCTGGCCGGCCTGCGCGACGCCATCGCCGAGCGCGGCGGCGACCCCTCGCAGATCAATCCGGTGGTGCCGACCCAGCTGATCGTCGACCACTCGCTGGCGGTGGAGCACGGCGGTTTCGACAAGGACGCGTTCGCCAAGAACCGCGCCGTCGAGGACCGCCGCAACGAGGACCGCTTCCATTTCATCAACTGGACCAAGCGCGCGTTCCGCAACGTCGATGTGATTCCGCCGGGCAACGGGATCATGCATCAGATCAATCTGGAGCGGATGTCGCCGGTGGTGCATGCGCGCGACGGCGTGGCCTTCCCCGACACCCTGGTCGGCACCGACAGCCACACCCCGCACGTGGACGCGCTGGGCGTGATCGCGATCGGCGTCGGCGGCCTGGAAGCCGAGAGCGTGATGCTGGGCCGCGCGTCGTGGATGCGCCTGCCCGAGATCGTCGGCGTGCACCTGAGCGGCAAACCGCAGCCCGGCATCACCGCCACCGACATCGTGCTGGCGCTGACCGAGTTCCTGCGCCAGTCCAAGGTGGTCGGCGCCTACCTGGAGTTCTACGGTACAGGCGCGTCCGCGCTGACCCTGGGCGACCGCGCCACCATTTCCAACATGGCGCCCGAGTACGGCGCCACCGCGGCGATGTTCTTCATCGACGACAAGACCATCGACTACCTGCGCCTGACCGGCCGCGAGGACGCCCAGGTCAAGCTGGTCGAAACCTACGCCAAACAGACCGGCCTGTGGGCCGACGCCCTGGTCGGCGCGCAATACGAGCGTGTGCTCGAGTTCGACCTGTCGACCGTGGTGCGCAACATGGCCGGCCCGTCCAACCCGCACAAGCGGCTGCCGACCTCCGAGCTGGCCGCACGCGGCATCGCCGGGCAATGGCAGGACGTGCCGGGCCAGATGCCCGATGGCGCGGTGATCATCGCCGCCATCACCAGCTGCACCAACACCAGCAACCCACGCAACGTGATCGCCGCCGGCCTGATCGCGCGCAACGCCAACGCGCGCGGCCTGGTGCGCCGGCCGTGGGTGAAAAGCTCGCTCGCGCCCGGTTCCAAGGCGGTGCAGCTGTACCTGGAAGAGGCCGGCCTGCTGAGCGAACTGGAGCGGTTGGGCTTCGGCATCGTCGCCTTCGCCTGCACCACCTGCAACGGCATGAGCGGCGCGCTGGACCCGGCGATCCAGAAGGAAGTGATCGAACGCGATCTGTACGCGACCGCGGTGCTGTCGGGCAACCGCAATTTCGACGGCCGCATCCATCCCTACGCCAAGCAGGCCTTCCTGGCCTCGCCGCCGCTGGTGGTCGCCTACGCGATCGCCGGCACGGTGCGTTTCGACATCGAGAAGGACGCGCTGGGCTACGACCCCGACGGCCAGCCGATCACGCTCAAGGACATCTGGCCCAGCGACGAGGAGATCGACGCGATCGTCGCCAGCAGCGTGAAGCCGGAGCAGTTCCGCCAGGTCTACGAGCCCATGTTCCGCTCCGACGGCGCCGTCGGCGGCAGCATCGACCCGCTGTACGCCTGGCGCCCGCAGAGCACCTACATCCGCCGCCCGCCGTATTGGGAAGGCGCGCTGGCCGGCGAACGCACGCTCAGCGGCATGCGCCCGCTGGCGGTGCTGGGCGACAACATCACCACCGACCATCTCTCGCCGTCCAACGCGATCATGCTCGACAGCGCGGCCGGCGAATACCTGGCCAAGATGGGCGTGCCGGAAGAGGACTTCAATTCCTACGCGACCCATCGCGGGGACCACCTCACCGCGCAGCGCGCGACCTTCGCCAATCCCAAGCTGCTCAACGAAATGGTGCGCGACGAGGCCGGCAAGGTGCGTCAGGGGTCGCTGGCGCGGATCGAGCCGGAAGGCGAGGTCACGCGCATGTGGGAGGCGATCGAGACCTATATGGAGCGCCGCCAGCCGTTGATCATCGTCGCCGGCGCCGACTACGGTCAGGGCTCCTCGCGCGACTGGGCGGCCAAGGGCGTGCGCCTGGCGGGCGTGGAAGCGATCGCCGCCGAGGGCTTCGAGCGCATCCACCGCACCAACCTGATCGGCATGGGCGTGCTGCCGCTGGAATTCCTGCCCGGCACCGACCGCAACACGCTGGGCATCGACGGCACCGAGACCTTTGATGTGATCGGCGAGCGCACCCCGCGCGCGACCCTGACCCTGGTGATCCACCGTCGCAACGGCGAGCGCGTGGACGTGCCGGTGACCTGCCGCCTGGACACCGCCGAGGAAGTCTCGATCTACGAGGCCGGCGGCGTGTTGCAGCGTTTCGCCAACGATTTCCTCGAGTCCGCGCAGGCGGCTTGAGGCCGGTATCGCCGACCTCGCCGCCGCGGCGGTCGAGGTCGCGATCCTTACGCAACCATTCCCCCGATCCACGGAAGCCATCGCCCATGTCGCACCTCCCCCAGCTCCGCATCCCCGCCACCTACATGCGCGGCGGCACCAGCAAGGGCGTGTTCTTCCGTCTGGAGGATCTGCCCGCCGCGGCCCAGGTGCCGGGGGCGGCGCGCGATGCCCTGCTGCTGCGCGTGATCGGTTCGCCCGATCCCTACGGCAAGCACACCGACGGCATGGGCGGCGCGACGTCCAGCACCAGCAAGTGCGTGATCCTGGCCAAGTCGGCGGTGCCCGAGCACGACGTCGATTATCTCTACGGCCAGGTCGGCATCTCGCAGTCCTTCGTCGACTGGAGCGGCAACTGCGGCAACCTCAGTTCCGCGGTGGGCCCGTTCGCGATCGCCGCCGGTCTGATCGATCCCGCGCGCGTGCCGCACGACGGCATCGCGATCGTGCGCATCTGGCAGGCCAACATCGGCAAGACCATCATCGCGCACGTGCCGGTCAGCAACGGCCAGGTCCAGGAGACCGGCGACTTCGAACTCGATGGCGTGACCTTCCCGGCCGCCGAGATCCAGCTGGAGTTCCTGGATCCGGCCGACGAAGGCGAGGGCGGTGGCGCGATGTTCCCCACCGGCAACATCGTCGACGAACTGGAGGTGCCGGGCGTGGGCACGCTGCGCGCGACCATGATCAATGCCGGCGTGCCGACCATCTTCCTCAACGCCACCGACCTGGGCTACACCGGCGCCGAACTGCAGGACGCGATCAACGGCGATTCCGCCGCGCTGGCCAAGTTCGAAACCATCCGCGCCCACGGCGCGGTGCGCATGGGCCTGATTGCGGACATCTCCGGCGCGGTGCAGCGCCAGCACACGCCCAAGGTCGCGTTCGTCGCGCCGCCGCAGGACTACACCTCGTCCGGCGGTAAGCGTATCGCCGCCGCCGACATCGACCTGCTCGCGCGCGCGCTGTCGATGGGCAAGCTGCACCACGCGATGATGGGCACGGCCGCGGTCGCGATCGCCACCGCCGCCTCGGTGCCCGGCACCGTGGTGAACCTGGCCGCGGGCGGCGGCAACGACCGCGCCGCGGTGCGCTTCGGCCATCCTTCCGGGACCCTGCGCGTGGGCGTGGAAGCGCGTCAGGTCGACGGCGAGTGGGCCGTGACCAAGGCCTCGATGAGCCGCAGCGCGCGCGTGCTGATGGAAGGCTGGGTGCGCGTGCCCGCCGACTCCTTCTAAGCAAGGGGCAAGCTAAGCAAGGGACAAGGCCGGCGGCGGGCGCCCGCGCCGCCGCCCGCTCTGGCCGGCCGTCGCCGCTGGGGCCGTTTACCCGCCGAGCGTGGCTGGGCCATGGCTGCGGTTCGGCGCTGCCGACCGGGCCGCGTTCCGGCACGACCGCTCGTCGTTTATGTCCACGGTATGTGTGGATTAAAAGTGTCATGGAGGTGGCGAGTAGCGGTATCCTCGCCGCCGTGCCCGCCGTGAGCTCGATCCGGCCGGGGCAAGGCCGGCGCCTGGGGACGAGCGCCGGTCGTCGATCCGCCAGTCATCACGGAAGTCGGTTTCATCGACAGGGAGAGGCAGCATGGCGCACGAGTTCATTCCGACCCAGTTGCACGGCGGCGGCCGGGTCACCTTGGTGAAGTGGGAAGACGAGGCGCCGACCCAGCACGGCGACGATCTGCAGGCCAAGGCCTGGAACCCCAGCCATCCGCGCAAGGGCGTGGGCTTCTACGAGTCGACCATCGACTACATGCGCAACGACTGGGCGATCGAGCACATGTCGCCCACCAAAGCGTCGAAGGACGGCAAGCATCTGCTGCTGTTTCACAACGCCGCCACCGATACCTGGCATTCGGCCGACGCGCTGGACATCGATCACGCGCGCAAGTGGAAGGAGCATCTCACCGCGCTCAAGGTCGACAACTACGCCGACGCCAACCGCGCCTACAACGACGTCGGCAACCTGCGCCTGCTGCCGTCGCCGGTCAATCGCGCGCGCGAAAGTTTCGAGACCATGCTGGAGGAGCACGGCAACGACTCCCCGCAGACCAAGGCCTGGGTCAAGAAGCATTTCGCCTTCGACCCCGACGCGGCCCATCCGGCCTACGACGCCGAGAGCGACCTGGCGCGGCGCACCGTCGCCACCACCGGCCGGGATTGGGATTCCAGCGAGGGCCGCAAAGGCCTCAGCTTCGACACCCGCGTGCTCGACAAATGGTTCGACCACCAACTCAAGGAGAGCTACGCCGGCAGCGTCGAGATGACCAGCCCGACCACCGGCAAGGTCACCGCGGTGCCGTTGTTCCATTGCGCGGCGTCCGGCCAGCTATGCACGCGCGACGCCCTCGACATCGACCATGAGGTGCCGTTCGAGATCCTGGCCAAGGAGATGGTGAAGTACGCCGAGGGCGGCGTGGCGACCAAGGCCAACGCGCTGGACGCGTTCAACGAGACCAGCAACCTGCGCCTGGTCTCGCGCAGCGCCAACAGTTCGCACGAGTGGGAGCTGGACCAGTTCGGCAACTACCGCGACGACGAAGACCCGGAGTTGTCCGGCGAGTTCGACGATTTCATCGACGACGAAGTCGCGCCGATGCGGCTGGGCAGCGAATCGCGTTCGAACGCGGCGCCGCCGCTGGCCGCGTCGGCCGCGGCCGCGAGCCCGTCGCTCTCGACGCCCGCGTTCAACCCCTTGTCGTCCACGCCCTCGACGCCGGTGTTCAATCCCTTGTCGTCCACGCCCTCGTTCGCCGCGTCGCCGACGGTGGCCGCAGCGGCGACGGGCCTCGGCGGCGCGCCGTTCGGCGCGCCGCAGCCCAGCGCGCAGACGCAGCCCCCGGTGTCCGCGTTCGCGGCGGCCGTCGCGGCCGCGCCGCTGATGAACGACCCGCGCCATCCCGATCATCCGCTGTTCGCGCAGGCGCTGAAGTGCCTGCAGGCGGGGCCGGGCGCGAAGCTCGGCCCGACCCAGCAGGAGAACGCGGCCTCGTCGCTGGCCTGGGTGGCCAAGGCCAACCAGATGACCGCGATCGATCAGGTGGCCTATAGCGAGGGCAAGTTGTTCGTGGTGCAGAACCCCAATTCGCCCGGGCGTCTGATCGCGTCGGCGGGGGCCGACCTGGCCGCCAGCCGCACCGTGGAGCAGAACACTTCCGTTATCGACAAGCTGCCCACGCCGGCCAAGGCGCCCGCGCCAGGGCAGGGCCAGCAGCAACCGATGACTTACTGACGGGTCCGCCCGCCGCCCGCCCGCCAAGGACGCCGATGCGTCACCGCCAAGGAGCCCAACCATGCCTTTCGAAGACGTCACCCTGCAAAGCGGACAACACGTCACCCTGGTCAGCTGGGAGGACCTGAAGCCGACCCAGCACGGCGGTCGCCTGCAGACCACGCCCTGGACCAGTCAGGACACGCGCGAATCGCTGGCCTTCTACGACTCCACCGTCGAGTACATGCGCAACGACTGGGCGTTCAAGAACATGTATGCGCAGCCGGTCGAAACCGACCAGGGCCGGGTCGCGCTGTTCCACAACGCCACCACCGATACCTGGCACAGCATCGACGCGTTGGACATCGATCACGTCACGCCGTGGAAGCAGCACTGCGTCAACAAGGGCGTCGATAATCAGGCCGATGCCCACTACGCCTACAACGACGTCGGCAACCTGCGCATGCTGCCGGCGGTGGTGAACCGCGCCCGCGACAGCGCGGACCTGATCTACGCCACCCACGGGCCGAACTCGCCGCAATGGCAGAAGTGGGTCGACGAGCGCCTGGGTTTCGACACCAACGTCAACCATCCCGCGTTCGACGAAGACCGCGATCTGGCGCGACGCCACAAGACCACCATGGAAACGCCGTGGTCGGCCGATGAGGGGCGCAAGGGTCTGAGCTTCGATGCCCGCGTCGCCGGCAAGTGGTACGAGGCGCAGCTGGAACAGGCCTATGCGACCACGGTGCAGATCAAGAGCCCGACCACCGGCAAGATCAGCGACGTGCACCTGTTCAAATGCGACGCTTCCGGCCAGCTGCTGACCCGCGACGCCCTCGACATCGACCATCGGGTGCCGTTCGAGATCCTGTCCAAGGAGATGATGAAGTACGCGCCGGACGGCGGCATCACCAAGGCCCATGCGGCGGACGCCTACAACGAAACCAGCAATCTGCGATTGGTCGGCCGCAGCGCCAACAGCGGTCACGAGTGGGAACTGGATCGGCACGGCCAGTACCGCGACAAGGTCGAGATCAAGCCCATGCCCGGCGACTACCGTGAGGATCAGCTGACGCTGTCCCCCAGCATGCGCGATCAGATCCGCAGCACCATGCGCCAGACCTACGGCGGCATCGGCAGCCTGCAGGAAGGCGGCTTCGGCGGCCTGCCGTTGGGCGCGCCGCAGCAGCCGCAGGCGATCCTGCTCAACGACCAGCGCCATCCGGATCATCCGCTGTTCAACAACGCGCTCAAATGCGTGCAAGCCGAGTACAAGGCGCTTGCGCCGCAGCAGCAGGAAGTGCTGGCCTCGTCGGTGGCCTTGTTCGCCAAGCAGAATCACATGCCCGACATCTCGCGGGTGGTGAGTCACGAAGGCAATCTGTATGCGGTGCGCGATCATGGCTTCAGCGGCGCGCGCGACGTGGTGCTCCATCCCGAGCAGAACCTGCTCAACCGCACCCTGCAGCAGAACAGCCAGGAGATCGCGAATGTGGCCACGCCGACCCAGCAGGGTTGGCAGCAGGGCCAGCAACAGAACCGCGGCTTGGTCCAGTAATCCGCGTCGTCGCCTGCGCCTGGCCGTTCACGGCTCGGCGCAGGCCTGTTGCGCCGGGGCGAAACCCGGCTAACCACCGCCGCCGCATCCCATCCAATCCTGTAGACGCAACGCACCGGGATTGAGATGACAACGAGTAAGCGCAGCACGCATGCCTGGGCATGCGGTGGATGGGTATTGCCGATGATGTTCGCCGGCGGCGCGCAGGCGGCCATCGCGATCGACGGCAAGGTCGACGAGGCGCAGTGGCAGCAGGCGCGCGCGTATCAGGACTTCAAGGTCACCGAGCCCTACCGCTTGGAAGCGCCGCCCGCCGGCGCGGGCACCACGGCGCGCCTGCTGTCCACGCCGGAGGGCATCGCGGTGGCGTTCGAGCTGGAGCAGTCCAGCGCGTTCGCGCGGGTCAAACCGCGGCTGGAACGCGACCAGGACCGCGCCGCCGATCGCGTCAACGTCAGCATCGATTTCGACGGCGACGGTCGCACCGCCTACAGCTTCAGCGTCGACCGCGCCGGCTCGGTGCAGGACGGCGTGGTCGTCAACGAGAACGTACTGAACCTGGACTGGGACACCGACTGGTCCTGGGCGGTGAGCGAGACCGCCACCGGCTGGCAGGCCGAATTGCTGATCCCGTGGTCGGTGGCGACCATGCGCGGCGCCGACGCCGCCACGCGCAAGATCAACGTCTACTTCAGCCGCACCCTGGGCAGCAACGGCGAGCGCCAGGCCACGCCGGCGGTGGCGACCTCGCGCGGGCGTTTCGTGTCCGGCTTCGAGCCGATCGAAATCGCCCAGTACCGCAAGCCTTTGCTGCACTTCTGGCCTTACCTGACCGCCCACCACGACCTGATCGACGGCCGCACCCGCTACAACGCCGGCGTCGATGTGTTCTGGAAGCCTTCGCCGATCTTCCAGCTCAGCGCCACCGTCAATCCGGATTTCGGCCAGGTCGAGTCCGACGATCTGGTGATCAACTTCGACGCGGTCGAGACCTTCTACAGCGACCGCCGCCCGTTCTTCACCGAGAACCAGAGCATCTTCGATCTGACCACGCCCGACGCGGGACGCCTGATCCACACCCGCCGCATCGGCGGCGACGCCGACGACGGCTCCGGCGCCAGCGACATCGACGCCGCGCTCAAGCTCAACGGTTCGGTCGGCGCGCTGGGCTACGGCCTGCTCGCGGCCAGCGAGGACGGCGAGGCCGGTCGCGATTTCTATGCGGCGCGCTTGCAGTACCCGCTGCGCCCGGGGCTGAACCTGGGTTGGTTGGGCAGCCTGGTGCAACGGCCCCATCGCGATCGCGAGGCGCAGGTGCAGGCGCTGGATCTGAGCTGGAAACCGAACGACCGATTGATCGTCAACGCCCAGGCCCTGGCCAGTTTCATCGACCAGGCCGGACGCAGCAGCGACGACAGCGGCGCCTGGCTGCGCATCAATTGGACGCCGTCGAACCGCTGGCGCTACGAGTTGGAGCTCACCCACTTCGGCGACCGGCTCGACTTCAACGACCTCGGTTTCCAGCGCCGCGCCAGCCTCAACGAAATGGAGGCGACCGCGGTGTATCTGCACCGGATCGAGGATGCGGCCTCGAAACTCGGCAGCGCGCGCTGGTCGGCCGAACTGCAGGCGCGCAGCAACGACCGCGGCGACCGTCTGCCGACCTATCTGCTGCTGGGCGGCAACCTCAACTTCCGCAACGGCGACCTGATTTACCTTGAGGCCAGCCTGATCAGCGACGGCGCGGACGACCTGATCTCGCGCGGCAACGGACTGTGGCGGCGCTCGGGCCGCTACGACGCCGAGGTCGGCTACAGCAGCCGCCGCTACGGCGACTGGTCGCTGGGCGCCTCGATCGAACTGTCGCCGCGCGGGCTGAGCGCGCGCCCGACCCAGGAAGTGGTGCTCAGCGCCAACTGGTATCCCAGCGACGCCTTCAACGCCTCGTTCGAGTTCGGCCCGGACCGCGGCGAGGACTGGCTGATCTGGGAAGGCGGGCGCAATTTCGGCCGCTACGCGCGCCGTGGCGACTTCGCCAGCCTCGGTCTGAGCTGGTTCCCGGGCCAGCGCCACGAGCTGCGCCTGAAGTCGGAGTGGGTGGCGGTGCGCGGCAGCCGCGGCCAACGCTACCGGCTGCAGCCTTCGGGCCGGATGGCCGCCAGCGGCCAGGCGCTGCCGGACTTCGACGTCAACAACTTCGGCCTGCAGCTGCGCTACCGCTATCTGCTGGGGCCGCAGTCGGACGTGTTCCTGGCCTATTCGCGCGGCGGCTACCGGCGTCAGGAGCGCGACTGGATCGGCGGCGGCGCCCTGTTCGACGACGCCCTGGGGCTGCGCGACGCCGACCAGCTGCTGGCCAAGATCCGCTACCGGTTCTAGGCCGGGGGACGGCGCCCGCACATCCGGGCTAACCGATCGCGGGGTGGGTGCATCCTAAGGGGATGGACGGCGGCGACCCACCCTTGGACAGCGCAGCGCAATCGGCGGTGGCACGCGCACGCGCCGGCGACGAGCGCGCGTTCCGCGGGCTGGTGGACGCGCACGCGCGGCCGCTGTTCCAGTTGTGCTTCCGCATCACCCGCGACGCCGCGTTGGCCGAGGACGCGGTGCAGGAGGCGTTCTACAAGGCCTGGCGCGGCCTGGCCGGCTACGACGGCCGCGCCGCGTTCTCGACCTGGCTGCACCGGATCGCGGTGAACGCGGCGCTGGAGCAACTGCGCCGCGACGCCCGCCATCGCCAGGACGGCCCCGCCGCCCATCCGGAGGACGAGGAAGGGGCGGATTTCCTGGCCGCGCTGCCCGACGACGCGCCGGATCCGGAGGCGCGCGCCTCCGGCGTGCAGATCGGCCTGCGCATCGACCGCCAGATGCAGCGCCTGAGTCCGTCCGAGCGCGCCGCTTTCGTCCTGCGTCATTGGGAAGGCGAACCGCTGGAGCGGATCGCCGAAACCCTGGGTATGAATACCGGCCAGTGCAAGCAGGCCATCTTCCGCGCGGTGCGCAAATTGCGCGACGCACTGGAAACCTTGAGGTAAGCCATGTCCATCCGCGACGACGACCTGATCCTGTACCACTACCGCGACGGCCTGGCGCCGGAGCGTCTGCGCGAGATCGCGTCCGCGCTGGCCGCCTCGCCCGAGCTCGCCGCGCGCTATCAGCGCCTGCGCCAGCTGTTGGCCGCGGCCGACGCCGACGCGCTGCCGCCCTACGATCCGGACCTGGAAGCGCGGCTGTGGCAGCGCCTGCAGCCGCGTCTGGCCGAGGCGCCGGCGGCGGCCACCGCGTCGGCGCCGCGCGCGACCGCGCGCGCGCATGCGCGGCCACGCCGCCGTCTGCGCGCCTGGGGCGCCGGCCTGGCCGCGACCGCGGCGCTGGCGCTGGCGATCTATCTGCCGTTCGCAGGCCGCGACCCGATGCCGCCGGCCGAGCCGGTCGCGGCCCAGCCCGCCGCGCCCGTGCCCGCGCGCGCGCCGGAGGGCGCCGGCAACGACCGCGCCGACCGCGTGCTCGACGCCTACGTGGCCGGACATCTGCGCAGCACCGAAGGCCTGTTGCTGAGCGTGGTCAACAACGAGGGCGGGGCGCTGGCGCCGATGGATCCGGCCTATGTGCGCGATCTGGTCGACGACAACCGTCTCTATGCCGCCGCCGCGGCCGAGCGCGGCGACCGCGCGCTGGCCGGCTTCCTGCATTCGCTGGAGCCGACCCTGATCGAACTGGCTAACCGAACGCCCGCCGCGGGCGTCGAACAAGAAAACGCGCTGCGCGACTATGTCGACGGCAGCGATCTGGTGTTCCAGGTGCGCGCGGTCGAAGCGCGTTTGCAACAGCGCAGCGGCAGCGCCGCCGCGCAGGAAGGAGCGACGACATGATCCGCCACATCCCACTGCGTCCGCGCCTGACGGCGCTGACCCTGGCCACGCTGCTGTTCGCCGCGCCCCTGGCGGCGGCGCCGCTGGATCCGGGCGGCGAGATGAACGCCCTGTATTGGCAGGGCCACAGCGCCCTGGGCTCGGGCGACTGGAGGGGCGCGCAACTGCGTTTCGCCGATCTCGAACGGCGCCTGCGCCAGAGCGAGCCCGATGCGGTCGACGCGGCCATCTATTGGCAGGCTTACGCGCTCATGCGCGCCGGCCGCGACGACGAGGCGACCGCGCTGGTCAAGCGCCTGCGTGGCGAGTTCCCGCGCAGCCGCTGGAACCGCGACGCCGCGCAGCTGCTGCACGGCAGGAACCAGGCGCCGGTGGTCGATGGCGACGACTCGCTGACCGCGCTGCTGCGGCAGCCGCCCGCGCAGGCGATCCCGAAACTGGTGGCCCTGCTCAACGGCAACGGTGCGCCGCGCCTGAAGCAACGCGCGCTGTTCCTGCTCAGTCAGATGGACGACGCCGGCGCGCTGGCGCAGGTGGCGGTGGTCGCGCGCGGCAACGATCCGCTGCTGTCCGAGCGTGCGGTGCGCATGCTGGCGGTGGCCAACGCCGGCGACGAGCTGCGCCAGGTCTACGCCGCGGTGCCGCAGGCCGATCGCAAGCTGCTGGTGCTCAAGGCGATGGGCGTGGCGGGCAGCTACCAGGATCTGGCCGAGGTCGCGCGCCGCAGTTCGAACGCGAGCCTGCGCCGCGGCGCGCTGCAGGCGCTGGGCGTGGCCGGGCAAAGCGAGGTGCTGGCCGAGGTCGCCAACAGTTCCACCGATTCGGGCACCCGGATCGCCGCGATCCAGGCCCTGGGCACCGCCAACGCCACCCGCGATCTGCTGGCCCTGTATCCGAACGTGCGCAGCGCGCCGCTGCTGCGCCAGGAAGTGCTGAAGAGCCTGCTGGTCGCATCCAACGAAGGCGTGGTGATGAAGCTGTATCACCAGGCCGCCACGGCCGACGAACAACGCGCGGTGCAACGCGTGCTGATCGACGCCGGCTACGACCCCAATCGCCCGCGCCGCTGAGCGCAACAGTTCCGGAGCTGCCCGCATGCGTATCCGCTATCCGATTCGCGCCGCGCTCTATGCGGCGCTGGTGCTGGGCCTGTTGGCCTCGATGCTGCTGAAACCGGCCAGCGCCGCCGCCGAGGACGGCGCGGCCTTGATCGACGCGGTCAGGGCCGGTCGCATCGCCGCGCTGCGTCACATGGTCGCGCGCGGCGCCGACGTCGACGCGGCCGTGCCCGGCGACGGCACCGCCCTGATCGAGGCCGCGCGCCGGCGCGATCCGGCCCTGGTCGCCGAGCTGCTGCGCCTGGGCGCCCAGGTCGACCTGCGCGTGCGCGGCGACGGCAACGCCCTGATCGCGGCCGCCGCGCAGCGCGACAACCTAGCGGTGGTTCGCCGCCTGGTCGAAGCCGGCGCGGACATAGACGCCATCGTCGAAGACGACGAGACCGCGCTGATCAACGCCGCGCGCAGCGGCGATGCGCGTGCGGTCGCCTACCTGGTCGAACGCGGCGCGGACGTCAACCTGGGCGTAGCGGTGCGTGCGCATGCGGGCGCGGCGCCGGTGTGGCGCTCGCCGCTGAATCAGGCGCGCACAGACGACGTACGCCGCTATCTGATCGAGCGCGGCGCGCGCCGCTGATCGGGACGCGTCGATCGGGCGCCGGGCTCCGGCGCGCGCAGGCGGTCGGCGAGAAACGCGCCGGTCGCGCACACACCCGGCAGCAAGCCGCGGCGATGCGACATCGTCAGGCTCGTGCTCATGCGGCCCGCCGCCCGGCCCGGAAGCGTAGTGCCGGTGGCCGGCGCTCAAGACCAGGCGACGGAAACTCCGGCGGCCGGTCCAGCGCGCTCGCTGGCGCCAACCAACGTCAAGCCGATCCCGGCCTCGCTTCGCGCATGCGGCCCTAGCGCGAGCGTGCGGCCTGTCCGCGGGGCGTGCTGTGCGGCAGCGATCGTTCTCGCGACGGCGCGCACACGATGCATGCGACCTGCGTACGCAGCGGATGACATTCGTCAGTTACGCCGCCATGGCCGCGATGCCAAGGTATGCCACAGGCCGGTCGTGTCGCGACCGGCGCAGGCAACGGAGGGCAGGATGAACTCGAACAGACGCGCCCTGGTCCTGGGCGCCAGCGGCGGCATCGGCGGAGAAGTCGCGGTGCGCCTGGTCCAGCGTGGCTGGGAAGTGCACGCGCTGCAGCACCGCAGCCGCATGGCCGGGCGCCGCGGCAACGGCATCTATTGGTGGCGCGGCGACGCGATGCAGCGCGACGACGTGATGCAGGCCGCCAAGGGCGCGTCGCTGATCGTGCATGCGGTGAACCCGTCCGTGTTCCAGGACGGCGATACGCAGTCGCTGAGCATGCTGCAGCACAGCCTGGACGCCGCCATCGCCGGCCGCGCGCGTCTGCTGTTGCCGGGCAGCGCCAGCAACTACGCGCCCTCGGCGTCGGTGGCGGAGGACGCGCCGCAGCAGCCGCAGACGCGGCGCGGCGCGTTGCGGGTGGAGATGGAGCGGCGCCTGCGCGACGCGGTGGAGCAGGGCGCGCGCGCCCTGATCGTGCGCAGCGGCGACCACTTCGGGCCGCACGCCGGCCACAGTTGGTTCGCCCAGGCCATGGTCGAACCCGGCCGCGCGGTGAGCGGCGTGCGCTACCCCGGCCGCGTCGGCATCGGTCACCAGTGGTGCTATCTGCCGGATCTGGCCGAAACCATGCTGCGCCTGGTCGAACAGGAGGAGCGCCTGGACGCCTACGAGCGTTTCCATGTCGGCGGACATTGGGACGCCGACGGCAGCGCCATGACCGCGGCGATCGCGCGCGCGCTCGGGCGCGCCGGCCTGCGCGTGAAGCGCTTCCCCTGGGCCCTGCTGCGCATGAGTTCGCCGCTGCTGCCGATGTTCCGCGACATCGCCGAACAGCGCCGGCTGTGGATGGAGCCGGTGCGGCTGGACAACCGTCGTCTGCTCGGCTTCCTCGGCGAGGAGCCGCGCACCGACCTGGACACCGCCGTGCGCGAGACCTTGTATGGCATGGGCTGCCTGCGGACGGCGCCGCTGCCGCAACCCGCGCCCGTGGTCGCGCGAGCGACGCCTACGCCCGAGCAGTTGCCGTTCGAACTGGCCCTGTTGGAGCGCAAGCTGCTCGATCGCGTGCTGCAGGACCATGCCGCGCAGCGGCATGGCGAGGAACTCGCGATCGCGGCCTGAGCGCGACGCCGTCCGCTGCACAGTGCGTGCGCGCCGGGTCGGGTAGAGTGGCGACGCTCGACCTGGTCGGCGGATCCCGCGCCGCCGGCGCCGCCCCGCTGTCGTCGCACCGATCCTGACGGAGTTGCCATGCCCTCGACCGCGCCAGCGCCCGACCGCGCGTCCAGCGAAGCCATCGTCTCCATCGTCGGCCTGACCAAGGCCTACGCCGGCGGTTTCCAGGCCCTCAAAGGCGTGGATCTGGCGATACGCCAGGGCGAGATCTTCGCCCTGTTGGGGCCGAACGGCGCCGGCAAGACCACCCTGATCAGCATCGTCTGCGGCATCGTCAATCCCACTTCGGGTACGGTGCGCGTCGACGGCCACGACATCCTGCGCGACTTCCGCGCCGCGCGCGCCAAGATCGGCCTGGTGCCGCAGGAGTTGTCCACCGACGCCTTCGAAAGCGTGTGGGATACGGTCAAGTTCAGCCGCGGCCTGTTCGGCAAGCCGCCCAATCCGCAGCATCTGGAAAAGGTGCTGCGCGACCTGTCGCTGTGGGACAAGAAGGACGCCAAGATCATGGCCCTGTCCGGCGGCATGAAGCGCCGGGTGCTGATCGCCAAGGCGCTGGCGCACGAGCCCAAGGTGCTGTTCCTGGACGAGCCCACCGCCGGGGTCGACGTCGAGCTGCGCCGCGACATGTGGAACATGGTGTCGGCGCTGCGCGCCAGCGGCGTGACCGTGATCCTGACCACGCATTACATCGAGGAGGCCGAGGAAATGGCCGACCGCATCGGCGTGATCAACCACGGCGAGATCGTGCTGGTCGAGGACAAGGCGGCGCTGATGCGCAAGCTCGGCAAGAAGCAGCTGACCCTGCACTTGCAGACGCCGCTGCAACGGCTGCCCGAACCGCTGACCGGGCTGCCGCTGGAGCTGTCGGCCGACGGTCAGGAACTGGTCTACACCTTCGATGCCCAGGCCGAGGAGACCGGCATCGCCGCGCTGCTGCGCTGCTTGGGCGAGCACGGCATCGACTTCAAGGACCTGCAGACCACGCAGAGCTCGCTGGAGGAGATCTTCGTCAGCCTGGTGCGCTCCAGCGCGCGCGGAGCGACGCCATGAACGTCTACGCGATCCGCGCCATCTACTACTTCGAGATGCACCGCACCTGGCGCACCCTGATGCAGAGCATCGCCTCGCCGGTGCTGTCGACCTCGCTGTACTTCATCGTGTTCGGCTCGGCGATCGGCTCGCGCATGGTCGCCATCGACGGCATCAGCTACGGCGCCTACATCGTGCCGGGCCTGATCATGCTGGCGCTGCTGACCGAGAGCATCTCCAACGCCTCCTTCGGCATCTACATGCCCAAGTTCACCGGCACCATCTTCGAGATCCTGTCGGCGCCGATCTCCTTCGTCGAGGTGGTGCTGGGCTACGTCGGCGCGGCCGCGACCAAGTCGGTGATCCTGGGCGCGATCATGCTGGCCACGGCGCGCCTGTTCGTGCCGTTCGAGATCGCGCATCCGTTCTGGATGGTCGGTTTCCTGGTCCTGACCGCGGTCAGCTTCAGCTTGTTCGGCTTCATCATCGGGGTCTGGGCGGACGGCTTCGAGAAGCTGCAGATCGTGCCGATGATGATCGTCACTCCGCTGGCCTTCCTGGGCGGCAGTTTCTATTCCATCCACATGCTGCCGCCGCTGTGGCAGAAGCTGTCGCTGTTCAATCCGGTGGTGTACCTGGTCAGCGGCTTTCGCTGGAGCTTCTACGGCGTGTCCGACGTCAGCATCGCGGTCAGCGTGGGCATGACCGCGGCCTTCCTGCTGCTGTGCCTGCTGGCGATCTGGCTGATCTTCCGCACCGGCTACAAGCTCAAGTCCTAGGCGCGCGCAAGGCCGCTCGCCGCGGCGACGCGTCCGATCAAGGCCGCTCGCCGCGGCCTTGCGCCTTGGCGTTGGCGATCACCGCATGCACCAGCTCGCGATCGCGATGGCGCGAGATCGCGACCGCGCCCAGGGCGATCGCGCGTTCGCGCATCGCGGTGTCGACGTCGTAGTGGGCGCCGCTGGTCTTGTTCTGGAACGCGCGCCGCGGAATCCCTAGCCGCTGCGCGAAGGCGTGCAATTCGTCCAGGGTATCGGCCATCAGGTGGGCCCAGCGCGCGCCGCGCCAGGGCCAGACGGCATCGTCGACGTAGACGGTCATGCGCGATCCGGTGGGGAAGGGGACCAGTATCCGCCAGGCGGCGGCATCATTGCGCCAGTTCGACGCGATCGCGGCCGGCGGCCTTGGCCCGGTACAGGGCCTTGTCGGCCTTGCGGATCCAGGACCCGGCGTCGGGCGTGCTCGGCCCGGCTTCGGCCGCGCCGATGCTGATCGAGCAGCGCAGGCCCTGCGCGAACAGGCGCTCGCGCACGCGCTCCAGGGCGCGTTCGGCCACGTGTTGGGCCTCGTTGAGGTCGGAGCCCGGCAGCACCACCGCGAACTCGTCGCCGCCGTAGCGGCCGGCGGTGTCGGTCTCGCGCAGGCAATGCTGCAGCAGCGCGGCGAATTCCTCGATGACCTGGTCGCCGACGGTGTGGCCCTGGCTGTCGTTGATCTGCTTGAAGTGGTCGATGTCGATCATCATCAAGGTCGCCGGCCGCTGGGTGCGCTGGTGGCGCGCGAGCTCGCCGCGCACCACTTCCAGCCAATGCCGGCGATTGGCCAGGCCGGAGGCGAAATCCACCACCGCGACCTCGCGCAGCAGTTTGTTCTGCAGGCGCACCTTGTGGCCCAGCTCCCAGGTCGCGATGCCGATGGTGAGCGGGTAAGCGATCAGCAGCGGCAGCGAGCCCAGGATCTCCATCTGCCCGCTGTGCGGCGCGAACGCGAAACCGTTCAAGGCCGCCACGATCAGGCAGGCGGCCATCATCCACAGCAGCGCGCGCGAGGCGAAGCGCGGGCCGCCGACGCTGAGCTTGTCCATGGTCAGCATCACCGCCAACAGCACCGAGGGCAGCAGGTTGAACTGCATCAGCGCGATCCAGACCCCGCCCATGGCCGAGTCCACGGTCAGGTTGCGGAACTCGGAGCGGTCGGGGTGGGCATTGCGGCGCGACAGCCAATAGGCCAGGTGCGGCCAGACCAGGCCGTTGAACGCCAGCAGCGCCCACACCGCCGCCGGCGCGTCGGTGGCGTACAGGCCCGAGCCCACGCACAGCATGCCCAAGCCCAGGCCGATGCTGCGCATGCGACGGATGCGGCGGATGAAACGCAGGTGCGACTGCGTCAGGTCGGCGGCGAGTTGGGTGGACGGCATTGCGACAGCCTGTGGTTTGGACCAGTGTCTCGAACCAGGGTCGGGCGATGTCGTGGGGGATGCGGCTCGTCCTGCCCGAATTGTCTCAGATCGTCGTGCAGGCGATGTCGACGCGGCCGCGCCGCGGCCCCGCAGGCACGGTCGAACCGGCATGCCGATCGTGGCGTGAAGGCGGGGCCGCACCGAGCTGGCGATGCCCGCCCTAGAATGGGGCTCGCCCGATTGCGACCACCGTCATGCGGATTTCCGCCCTCCATCACGTTGCCCTGATCTGCTCCGACTACCCGCGCTCCAAGCACTTCTACACCCAGGTGCTGGGGCTGCGGGTGATCGCCGAGGCCTACCGGGCGGCGCGCGACTCCTACAAGCTCGACCTGGCCCTGCCCGACGGCAGCCAGCTGGAGCTGTTCTCGTTTCCCGATCCGCCGCCGCGCCCGTCCTACCCAGAGGCGCGCGGCCTGCGCCACCTGGCGTTCGAGGTGGTCGACATTGAGGCCGCGGTGAGCACCCTGCAGGGCCATGGCGTGAGCGTGGAGCCGGTGCGGGTGGACGAATACACCGGCCGGCGCTACACCTTCTTCGCCGACCCCGACGAACTGCCGCTGGAGTTGTACGAGCGCGCGCCCGACTGAGCGCGCGTCTTCAGTCGCGCGCGATCGCGTGGCCTTCGGCCGCCCAGGCCGCGAAGCCGCCCGCGAGCGGGCGCACGCGCTTGTAGCCGCGGCGCTTGAGTTCCTGCGCCAGCACCGCTGCTGAGGCCTCGCTGGGACAGTCGCAATAGACGATCACTTCGTCGGCCGGTATCAACGGCGCGTCCGACAGGGTGGCGACGAAGATCGCGCCCGGGATCCAGCCCGATTCGGCGCGGCTCTCGGCGCGGCGGACGTCCAGGATGGTCGGGCCGCTGCCGTCCTCGATCATGCGGTAGAGCTCGCCGACCGTGATCCGGGCCATGCGCAACTGGCGCAGGAACCACTGCCGGCGCACCCACTTGTAAGCCACGAAGGCCGCGATCAGCGCCAGCAACACAGGCAGCGCGTAGTGGCCCAGCGCTTCCAGGCGCTCGAGCACGTCGTTGACCGCGCGATGGAACACCGCGCCCACCGCCACCGCCACGCTGGCCCATAGCAGCGCGCCGATCGCGTCGAACAGCAGGAAGCGGCGCGTGCTGGTGCCGGTGTCGCCGGCCAGGGTGGTCGCGACCGCGGCGAAGCCGGGCACGAACTTGGCCAGGATCAGCGAGGGCGCGCCCCAGCGCGCGTACACGCCGCGCGTCATCAGCACGCAGGAATCCGGCGACAGCGACAGTCGGCACATCAGCTTCAGCAGCGCATTGCCGAACCGGCGCCCGCCCAGGAACCACAGCCAGTCGGCGACCACCGCGGCGGCCGAGGCGACCAGCACGATCGCCAGCAGGCTCTCGCCGCGGTCGACCGCGATCGCGGCGGTGACGATGATCGGCGGGTAGGCCGGCACCGGCAGCCCGCCCTGATCCAGCAGCACGGCGACGAAGACCACAAGCAGGCCGTAGCTTTCGATCAGGTGCAGCAGCATGTCCATCGGGCTCTCGGGCGGCAGGCCACGCGGGCCAGAGCGGCAGTGTCCGCGCAGCCCCGGCGCCGCGCAATCGGCGCCGGGAAGAAGCAGCGTTGCGCGGCTGGCACGCCGCGCCAACGGGCCCGTGGCGCCCGCGCTTACAGCCGCGCGGCGTTGGCCAGGGCGCGCACCTCGTCGAAACGCCAGTCGCGCAGCAGGCGGCCGTTCTCCCACACCGTGACCATGGCGTCGTCGTAACCGGCCGGCCGAGTCAGATCTTCCAGCGTCGCGGCCTCGGCCGGCACCGGCACGGTCTTGAAGTGGCCGTACTCGCGATGGCGCAGCAGGGTCATGCGACCGCGTTTGCTGGCCTTGCCCTT
This sequence comes from Lysobacter sp. Root916, assembly GCF_001429785.1. GTDB lineage: Bacteria > Pseudomonadota > Gammaproteobacteria > Xanthomonadales > Xanthomonadaceae > Lysobacter. The sequence goes on from NZ_LMJF01000011.1 coordinate 188,575, forward strand.
GTCGGTGACCGGGTCCTTGTAGACGTCGATCCATTCGCCGTTCACGCGCGCGGCCGAGCACTTGAGCGCGAACTTCTGGGTATCGCGGTCCAAGCGTTGCAGCAGCGCGCCGCCCATGCCGAAGGCGAGGTTGTCGGTGGCGTAGCCGTAGCTGGTCGCGCGTTCCAGGATCGCGCGGATGCTGGTCGGGTTGATGCCGTCGCCCTGGATCACGCGCACGTGGTTGAGCACCTTGTAGCCCTTGCCGTTGACGGTATGGCCGAAGGCTTCGTCGAGCAGGCTCAGGCACTGGTGGACCACGTCGACCGGGTCGCCGGAGTCGGGGCGGATCACCACGGTCGCGCCCGAGGCGATCACTTCCTCGCGCAGGGTCTTGCCCCAGTGCTCGCGGATCGCGTGGAAGATGTCGTAGCTGTCCGAAACCACGGCCACGATCGCGCCGGGCTTGGCGAACTGGCGCAGCATGTTGCGGTAGGCGTCGACCTCGTGCTCGCGGCCCCAGCTGGTGATGGTGCTGTGCTCGGCGGCCGGGATCGAATAGCCGGCCATGGCCTCGTGATAGTAGGCGCGCGCCGCGAGCAGGCCGGCGACGGTGTCGGTGCCCATGAAGTTGACCAGGTGGGCGACGCCGCCCAGCGCGGCCGATTCGGCGCTGGATACGCCGCGCGCGCCGAAGTCGTGCAGCTTGAACGGCAGTTGGCCTTCGGGATCGTCGCTGGTGCGTTCCAGGAACTGGCGGATGGTCTGCTTGGCGTGCCAGCTGATCGTGGCCACCGTCACCGGGTACCACAGGCGCAGCAGCAGGGTCTCGACGTAGGACGGCACCCAATACGCCTGCGGGTCGGTGGATTCGATCGTGACCAGGGCCTGATGGGTCGGCACCACCGTGCCTTCGGGCACCGCGCGGATGCGCAGCGGCAGCAGGCCGCCGTGGTGATCGACGATGTAGCGCCAACCGGCTTCGTTGAAGGGCTCGCCGTGCGCGGCGTAGAGATCGCGCGCCTCGTCGATATCGGCGTGGCTGATCGGCTTGCCCAGGTATTCCTTGAGGATGGCCTGCAAGCCGAAGAATACGGTGCGATCGTAGACCCCGCCGCGCGATTCGACGTAGAAGAACGTGGCGTCGGTGCCGGGCGGATACTGCAGCCAGTGACTGGCCTTGTAGCTGTCGGTGTTGAGCAGCAGGTTGTTCAGGCATTGCATGACGGGAAGCTCCTTCGCGTCGGGATGACCGGCGGTCTGTCCGCCGGCGGGGGCGGCCGGCGGTTCAACCGCGGCCGAGGAAGAACTCGAGTATGTGCAGGTGGTCTTCGAACAGCTGCGGGCCCATCTCCAGCGCCACGCTGACCGGAATCCAGCGCGCCTTGTCGGCGTCGTCGCCGCCGCGCACGTCGGGCAGCTCGCCGCTGGGGAAGTCGAAATGGAAGGCGTGGGTGATGGTGCGCCCGCGCTGGCTGCGTTCGGGGTGGTCGAACACGTGCTGGTGGCGGATCGATCCCTTCAGCACCGGCAGCGGAATCTTCAGCCGGGTCTCTTCGCGCAGCTCGCGCAGGCAGGCGTCGAGCAGGCTTTCGTCCTGGCCGACGAAGCCGCCGGGCAGCGCCCACAGGCCCTTGCCGGGCTCGGCGCGGCGCCGCACCAGCAGCACGTGGCCGGAATGCACCACCACCGCGTCGGTGGTGACGAAGGTGGGCGGGTAAGGCGCGTCGGCCCAGGCCGCGCGGTAGGTGTCGATGAACTGGTGCTCGGCGACCAGTTGCTTGAACGCCGGCGAGTTCTTGCGGAAGGCCTCGAGCATGTCGAACACCGGGCCGGGCACGTTGGCGCGGATCAGCATCAGGCCGCCGTGGCTGTCGAGCTGATTGGCCTCGTACAGATAGCGGCGCAGCTCGGTGGCCGACAGGGTGGCGGTGTGCTGCACGTCGACCAGTTGCCACTGCGGGAACTCGCGCAGGTAGTAGCTGGAGGTGTCCTTGTCCTGACCGATCAGGCCCACCCGCGCCTGCGCGTCTCCGCCGTCCTGGGCGATCGCCTCGGCGACCGCGCGCTGCACGCCGGCGATCCAGCGGCTTTCGTTGTAGAGACGGTCGCGCAGCGGACGCACGATCAAGCGTTCGGCGGCGTCGCCCAAGGCGGATTGGATCATCACCGCGCGTTCGGCCACGGTGAACGGGTTCTTGGTGGTGCGCGGGGTATCGGCCGAGCCGACCAGGAAGATGACCTTGCGGGCCTTGCTCAGGGCGAGGCGGGCGACGGCAGCATGACCGTTGTGGAACGGTTCGAAACGCCCGATGAAAACCAGGTAGTCGTAGTCCATGAGGCTCCCTCACGGTGAGTAGCCCCGGGTCTGTCCCTGGGCTTGTCGATCATGCTACGCCGATCGCGCGAAGCCGACAATGCGGTCGCGTGGTTCGCTCGCGACCCGTCCGGGATGCCGCTGCCGCGTCTACGCCTGATCCTCACATGCGCCGTCGCAAGATCGCGTATGGGGCGAATGCCGACGCGAACGGACGCGCGGCGGCGGCCCCGTCGCTAGGCGGGAGGAAGCACGTGCAATTGCAAGGCGCCCAGCAGACGCTGTTGATCACGCTCTACGCCAAGGCCCTGGACAACCGTTCGGCGCAGCCGCTGCTGCACGACGAACTGGCCGACGAGATCGTGCGCCGGATCGACTACGACTTCGGCCGCTTCCCGCTCAATACCGGCCAGATCGCCGGCATCGCCCTGCGCGCCAAGGTGCTGGACGAGTGGGCGCGCGAATGGCTGGCGCAGCATCCCGACACCATCGTGCTGCACCTGGGCTGCGGCCTGGACACGCGCGTGTTCCGGATCAATCCGCCCGCCGATCTGGACTGGATCGATATCGACTATCCGCAGGTGATCCAACTGCGTCGCGAGTTGCTGCCCGAGCGTTACGGCAGCTACCGCATGCTGGCGGTGGACGCGTCCGATCCGGACTGGCTGGCGCCGATCGCCGGCGGCCGCCCGGCGCTGGTGATCAGCGAAGGCCTGTTCCCGTATCTGGAGGAGGCCGACGCGCGCGACTTGGTGAAGCGCGTGATCGACCGCTTCCCGCGCGGCGAATGGTTGTGCGACATCTATAGCCGCTTCGCCCTGCGCCTGCTGCGGCGCTCCTGGGTCGGCCGCAGCACCGGCGCGCGCTTCGGCGATTGGGGCGTCGACGATCCGCGCGAGATGGAGGACTGGCATCCGCGCCTGACCTTCGTCGACGAGCCGCGCTTGAGCGAACGCCCCGACGTGCTGGGTCTGCCCGCGCGCCAACGCTGGGTCTACCGCGCCTACGACCGCTGGAGCTGGCTGCGCCGGCTGGGGCGGCTGGCGCGCTACCGATTCTGAGGCGCGCCAACCGTCGTTACTCGCCCCCTCAACCTCATGCCGCGTTGGCGGCGCGGGTGGCCGGCGGTGTCTTGCGGAACGGAATCGCCAGACGGTTCCAGGCGTTGATCGCGATCACCGCGTAATTGAGCGCGCCCAGGTCCTGTTCGCCGAACGCGGCCAGCGCGCGCGCATAGACCGCGTCGGCGACCGGCGCGTCGGCCACGCGCGTGACCGCTTCGGTCCAGGCCAGGGCGGCGCGTTCGCGTTCGCTGAAGGGACCTTCGTCCCACACCCGCAGCAACTGCAGGCGTTCGGCGGTTTCGCCGTGGGCCATGGCCTCGCGCGTGTGCAGCCACAGGCAGTAGGCGCAGCCGTTGATCTGCGAGGCGCGCACGTTGATCAGGTCGATCAGCGCGGTTTCCAGGCCGCTGCGTTCGACCGCGCTGTGCAGGGCGCCCAGGGCCTGGAGGCCGCTGGGTAGCAGGGTATTGGTGTCGAGGCGTTGCGACATGTGCGTGCTCCATTAGGGGAAGGCGGCGCCCGTGCCGGGCGTCTGCGGAGCAGGTTAGGATGTTCATCAGTGAAATACATTCCGACAAGAATGCAAGCGGTGATTGCATGAATGAACAACGCCTGTCCTGGGACGACTACCGTTTCATCCTCGCCGTCGGCCGCGCCGGTTCGCTCAACGGTGCGTCCAAGCGGCTGGGCGTGAGCCACCCCACGGTGTTCCGGCGCATCAACGAGATCGAGCGTAAGCTCGGCGCGCGCCTGTTCGAGCGCGCGCGCGACGGCTATGCGGCGACCGTAACCGGCGAGGAAGTGATCGCGGTGGCGGCCGAGATCGAGCAGCGTATCGAGGCCACCGAGCGCCGGCTCTCGGGCCTGGACGCGCGCCCGGCCGGCAGCTTGCGCGTGACCACGGCCGAGGCCCTGCTGAGCGGCCTGATGCCGCCGTTGCTGGCGCGGTTCCGCCAGGCCTATCCGCGCATCGTGCTGGAACTGACCGCCGACAACGCCACCCGCGACCTCAGCCGCCGCGAAGCCGACGTGGCGCTGCGCCCCGGCGGACAACCGCCGGACAGTCTGATCGGGCGCAAGATCGCGACGATCGCGGCGGCGGTGTACCGGCCGCGCAAATTCAAACTGCGCGCGGGCGCCGACCTGGGCGAGCAGGATTGGGTGGTGCCGGACGACAGCCTGTCGCATATCGCGATGGCGCAGTGGGGGATCAAGCGCGGCTATCACGAGACCGCGGTGCTACGCAGCAACAGCCTGCTCGCGCTGCGCGACGCGGCCGCGGCCGGGATCGGCATGGCGGTATTGCCCTGCCATCTGTGCGACGGCGATAAGCGACTGGTGCGGGTCGGCGATCCGATACCGGAGCTGCGCTCGGACCTGTGGCTGCTGACCCATCCGGATCTGCGCCGCAGCGCGCGGGTCAAGGTATTCCTGGACGCCATGCGCACGGGCTTCGCGGAATTGCAGCCGCGTCTGGACGGATTGCCCGCGCGCGAGGGGTAGGAAAAATCCTACAAACGATCGAGCGCTCGGATGACGTTATCTGAGTCACGAAAAGCGCACATTGAGCTCGTCCCCGACAGCACGGCCTTAGGCACCGGCAGGACGCCGCGCCACGGAGACGGACGCCGAGACAGGAACTGTCGGAGCTGGGCCGGGGACGCCTTATTCAGAGCAAGGAAGCGCCATGTTTCGCGTCGAACTGAAGCTGCGGAACGGCAACGGAGGCAAGGCCCTGACCACCGCGATCGCGGAACTGGCGCAGGATTACCTCAGCCCCGAAGCCGCACTGGAAGCGGTGCTGCCGCTGGCGCAGCGCTACGCGGAGCAATCGCGCAATGGACTGTGGCTGCGCATCTACGACGCGCGCTCGCAGGCTGTGTTCGGCACGCTGGTCCCCTAGGCCCGCGTGAAGCCCGTGCCGCCCGGAACGTTGGACGAGCGCTCCGGGCGGCGCGGGCGCCTCTCAGGCGTTCGCGCCGCGATCCAATACGCCACGATCCAGCAAGCCGGCCGCGGCCGCGCGCGCGACGTCGGCTTCCACGTCGATGTCCCAATGCAAGGCGGGGGCTTCGAGCCAGGTCAGTTCATCCGGCGGCAGGCGCGCGAGCAGCGCACCGAAGCCGCGGTCGCCGTGCAGGCCACGCGCCTGCGCCATCAGTTCGCCTGAGACCACCGCCGGAATGCCCGGCGCATCGCCGTGGCGGGTCGCCGCGCACTGCGAGCGCGCGCGCGTCGCGCCTGCGAGCAGCGCTTGCAGATGTTCCAACTCCAAGGCCGGTTGATCGCAGCCCAGGATCAGCACGGGCCCGGCGTGTGTAGCCAAGGCCGTCGCGCCGCAGTGCAAGCTACTCGCCAAGCCGAGCTCCCAATTTGGATTGAGGCAGACCTCGGCGGGCAGGTCGGCGATCGCGGCTTGCAGGGCGTCGGCCTGCGCTCCCAGCACCACCAACAGGCGCTGCGGTCCCGTCTGCGCGGCCAGGCGCACGGCGCGATGGATCAGGCGTTCGCCGTCGCGCGTCAACAGTTGCTTGGCGCGACCGAGCCGGCGGCTGCCGCCCGCGGCCAGCACCAGCGCCGCATGCGTCATGCCGGTGCGTGGCGCAGCGACTGCAGCTGCGCGGCGACGCTGAGCGCGATCGCTTCCGGGCCGTCGCCGCCGAGCTTGAGCCCGATCGGCGCGTGCAGGCGCGGCGCGAGCGCGGCGCGCGCGGCTTCGGGCAGCACCCGGAACAGGTCGTCGCGACGCTGGTGGGGCCCGAGCAGGCCGACGAATCCGATCTCGCTCGTGGCCAAGGCTTCCAGCGCTTCGCGGTCGAGTTCGAAATGATGATGCATGACCAGCGCGGCGTCGTGCGGACGCGCGCTCGCCAACGCCTGCGCGGGGGCACGCGCGATCGCGTAGTCGGCGTGCGCGGCCTGGGCGGTCCAGCGCGGGCGGCGCTCGACCACGCTGGTGATCCAGCCCAGCGAGCGCAGCAGCGGCAGCAGCGAGGCCGATTCCGGACCGGCGCCGAACACCAGCACCGACGGCGGCCGCGCGATCTCCAGCAGCCAGGCGGTCGCGCCGCGGCCCAGCCACGAGGGCGTCGCCACCGGCAGGGTCCAGGGCTGGTGCTCGCCGCCGACGCGCACGCGCATGGCGCCGTTGAGGTTGATGTCCAGGCGCAGGTCGCCGTGACCGCGCCGCCACTCGTCGACCAGCGCCGGCAGTTCGCGCAGTGCGGCCAGCGGCAGCAGGGCCAGGCGCAGGCGGCCGCGGCAGCCGATCGCCGAACCGTCGAACAGGTCCTCGTCGCTGCGGGTGTCGATGTCCATCCACTCGACCCGGCCGTAGCGCGCCGCGGTCGCGGCCAGCTCCTCGATCTCGGGCTCGATGCAGCCGCCGCTGAGCCAGCCGACCTGGCCCTCGCGCGCGCCGAACAGGGCCGCCGCGCCGGGGTGCACGTAGGTCGAGCCCTCGCTTTCCAGGACCACGGCCAGGCTGGCCGGGTCGCCGCGTTCCTGCGCGCGCACCGCGGCTTCCAGGGTGCCGCGCACGCCGCCGGCGGCGGGCAGGGCGGGCGCAACGGGCGGAGCGTCTGGCACGGCGAATCCCTGAGCGCGGACGACCGCCCGATCATGCGGTCTGGCCATGACGCCTGCAATGCGGGCGGCCGCAGGACAGGCGCGCTTCTTGCAGGGCGCCGGCCATGGATGGCGTAAACACGGCCGCAGGCGTATGTTCGGCTTTCCCCAGCCGCCGCGAGGGATCCATGAAACTGCATGTCAACGGCAGCGAGCACGAGGTGGACGCCCCACCCGACATGCCCCTGCTCTGGGTCCTGCGCGACCTGATGCAACTCACCGGCACCAAGTTCGGTTGCGGCATCGCCCAATGCGGCGCCTGCACCGTGCACGTCGACGGCGCCCCGCGCCGCGCCTGCGTGACCCCGGTATCGACCGTGGAAGGCAAACAGATCCTCACCATCGAAGGTCTGTCGGCCGACGGCAGCCATCCGGTGCAGCGCGCCTGGGCCGAGCTGGACGTGGTCCAGTGCGGCTACTGCCAGTCCGGTCAGATCATGTCGGCGGCGGCCTTGCTGGCCAAGGTGCCCGCGCCCACCGACACCGATATCGATCAGGCCTTGTCCGGCAACATCTGTCGCTGCGGCACCTACCCGCGCATCCGCGCGGCGGTGAAGCGCGCGGCGGGGCTCGGCAAGGCCTGAGTCGCGCGCGCGGCCGCGCGGCCGCCGCGAGCTTCGTCATTCGCAACGGAGGTGTGCCGTGAACGCTGTGCCTCAGCCTTCCCGACGTCGATTCCTCAAGGCCGGTGCCGTCCTCGGCGGCGGGCTGGTGATCGGCTTCGTGGTCCCCGGCGCGCGCCGCTACGCGCTGGCCGCGCCGGCCGCCGCCAGCGCCGCCGCGCCGTTCGTGCCCAATGCCTTCCTGCGCATCGGCGAAGACGACAGCGTGACCGTGCTGATCGCGCATTCGGAGATGGGCCAGGGCGTGTGGACCGGCCTGGCCATGCTGGTCGCCGAGGAACTGGATGCGGACTGGTCCAAGATCCGCGTCGAACACGCGCCGGCCGCGCCGGCCTACGCGCACACCGCGTTCGGCCAGCAGATGACCGGCGGTTCCACCAGCACCTGGTCCGAATTCGACCGCTACCGCCAGGCCGGCGCGACCGCGCGCCAGCTGCTGGTGGCGGCGGCCGCGCAGCGCTTCGGCGTGGCCGAGGCGGACATCCGCACCGAGAACGGCGTGGTCGTGGCCGGCACGCAACGCGCGCGCTACGGCGAGCTCGCCGCCGATGCCGCGAAACTGCCGGCGCCGAAGGCCGCGCCGGTGCTCAAGGACGCCAAGGACTGGAAGATCATCGGCAAGCCGACCAAGCGCCTGGATTCGCCGGAGAAGATCACCGGGCGCGCGAAGTTCGGCATGGACGTGCAGTTCGACGGCCTGCTGACCGCGGTGGTCGCGCGCGCGCCGGTGTTCGGCGGCACCGTCAAATCCTTCGACGCCGCCGCGGCCAAGGCCGTGCCGGGCGTGCGCGACGTGGTTCAGGTGCCCAGCGGCGTGGCCGTGGTCGCCGATCATTACTGGGCCGCCAAGCAGGGCCGCGATGCGCTGAAAGTGGACTGGGACCTGGGCCCGAACGCGGGCCTGGACACGGTCAAGCTGCGCGAGGAGTTCCGCAAGCTCGCCGCCACCCCGGGCGCCGTCGCCGCGCAGGCCGGCGATGCCGCCGCCGCGCTGGCCAAGGCCGGCAAGACCCTGGACGCCGAGTACCACACGCCCTATCTCGCGCACGCGCCGATGGAGCCCCTGAACTGCACGGTCAAGATCGACGGCGACGGCTGCGAGATCTGGACCGGCACCCAGTTCCAGACCGGCGACCAGCATGCCGCCGCCGGCATCCTCGGCCTCAAGCCCGAACAGGTGCAGATCCACACCATGTTCCTGGGCGGCGGCTTCGGCCGGCGCGCCACCACCAACTCGGATTTCGTGTCCGAAGCGGTGCAGGTCGCCAAGGCCGCGGGCAAGCCGGTCAAGACGGTGTGGTCGCGCGAGGACGATGTGCGCGGCGGCTACTACCGGCCGATGTACCTGCAGCAGGCTCGCATCGCGGTCGACGCGCAGGGCTATCCGGTGGCCTGGCAGCATCGCCTGGTCGGCCAGTCCATCATCGGCGGCACGCCGTTCGAGGCGCTGATGGTCAAGAACGGCGTGGACGCGACCTCGGTGGAGGGCGTGTCCGATTCGCCGTACCTGAAGGACATCCCCGACCACCGCGTCGAACTGCATTCGCCCAAGACCGGCATCCCGGTGCTGTGGTGGCGTTCGGTCGGGCATAGCTACAACGCCTTCGTGATGGAAAGCCTGATCGACGAGCTCGCGCATGCGGCGAAAAAGGATCCGGTCGAATACCGGCGCGCGCTGCTCAAGTCGCATCCGCGTCATCTGGCCGCGCTGAACCTGGCCGCTGAGAAGGCCGGCTGGAGCACGCCGGCCGCGCAAGGGCGCGGGCGCGGCGTCGCCGTGCACGAATCCTTCGGCAGTTTCCTGGCCCAGATCGCCGAGGTCTCGGTGGAGAACGGCGCGATCCGCGTGCACCGGGTGGTGTGCGCGATCGACTGCGGCCTGGCGGTGAACCCGGAAGGCGTGCGCGCGCAGATGGAATCGGGCATCGCCTTCGGCCTGGGCGCGGCGCTGCACAGCGCGCTGAGTTTCCAGGACGGGCGCGTGCAGCAGTCCAACTATCACGACTACCAGGTGCTGCGCCTCAACGAGATGCCGCAGGTCGAGGTTCACATCGTGCCCAGCACCGAACGCATGGGCGGCGCCGGCGAACCGGGCACGGCGCCGATCGCGCCGGCGGTCGCCAACGCGGTGTTCGCCCTGACCGGGCAGCGCCTGCGCGAACTGCCGCTGCGGCTCAAGGCCTGAGGAGGACGACGACATGCGCATCCTGCTGATCTGCGGTGTGGTCCTCGCGCTCGCCGCCTGCGGTCCGCGCCCCAGCCCCGAGCAACGCGAAAAAGCGCTGGTCGCGTTCGCCACCGTGCAGAAGGTGTTCCAGCACCCGCGTTGCCAGAACTGCCACATCCCCGGCGATCAGCCGCTGCAGTTCGACAACGGCCAACCGCACGCGATGGGCGTGGTGCGCGGCCCCGAGGGCAAGGGCGCGGTCGGCCTGCCCTGCGCGACCTGTCACGGCGAGAAGAACCTGCCCGCCAGCTACGGCCCCAACGCGCCGCCGGGCGCGCCGCATTGGCAGCTGCCGCCGCCGGATCGCAAGATGGCCTGGATCGGCCTGCCGCCCAAGCAGCTGTGCGAAATGATCCAGGACCAGAAGCGCAACGGCGGCCGCGACTTCGCCGCTTTGCTCAAGCACGTCAGCGAGGACAAGCTGGTGCTATGGGGCTGGGAGCCCGGCGGCAACCGCCTGCCGGTGCCGGTGCCGCACGACGAGTTCGTCGCCCAGTTCAAACTCTGGGCCGATGCGGGCGGTCCCTGTCCGGCGGCGTAGCGAACCGGCTGCGGGAGCACCTTTGCTCCCTGTGGGAGCGGCGTAAGCCGCGATGGAAGCAACGCGGCGACGCAATCGCAGCGACTATCGGACTGAACTGCAAATGAGGCCCGCGTCTCACGACGCGGGCCTCGCCGTATCAGCGCGCAGGCGTCGCCTTCTGAACCGCCTCCTCATCCCGATGCAACCACCGATACAACACCGGCAACACCAGCAAGGTCAGCAGCGTCGAAGACACGATGCCGCCGATCACCACCGTCGCCAGCGGCCGCTGCACTTCCGAACCGGCGCCGACGTTGAAGGCCATCGGCAGGAAACCCAGCGAGGCCACCAGTGCCGTCATCAGCACCGGACGCAAGCGTCCCAAGGCGCCGTCGACGATGGCGTCGTCGAGGCGGTCGCCCTGCTCGCGCAGCTTGCGGATGAAGGCGATCATCACCAGGCCGTTGAGCACCGCCACGCCCGATAGCGCGATGAAGCCCACGCCGGCGGAGATCGACAGCGGTATCCCGCGCAGCGCCAACGCGATCACGCCGCCGGTCAGCGCCAACGGCACGCCGCTGAACACGATGGCCGCGTCCTTGGCCGAGCCGAAGGCCCAGAACAGCAGGGCGAAAATGATCGCCAGCGTCACCGGCACCACGATCGCCAGGCGCTGGCTGGCCGATATCAACTGCTCGAAGGTGCCGCCGTAGTCGATCCAGTAGCCGGTCGGCAGCTCGACCTGGGTCGCCACGCGTTGGCGCAGGTCGCCGACGAAGCCGCCCAGGTCGCGGCCGCGCACGTTGGCGGTGATCACCACGCGGCGCTTGCCGTTTTCGCGATTGATCTGGTTCGGCCCCAGGGTGGTCTCGATCTTCGCCACCTCGCGCAGCGGCACCGTCTGCGGCGCGCCGGACATCCACGCGGCGGCGCGGCTGGACTCGTCGACGTTGTCGTTGCCGGCCAACGGGATGGGCAGGTCCTGCAGAGCCGCCGGATCCTGGCGCAGACGCTCGGGCAGGCGAACCACGATGTCGAAGCGGCGATCGCCTTCGAACAGCTGGCCGGCCACTTCGCCGCCCACCGCCGTCGCCACCGTGTCCTGCACCGCGCCGGGATTGAGGCCGTAACGCACCAGCGCCTGCCGGTCCGGCACGATCGTCAGCAAGGGCAAGCCGGTCGCCTGTTCCAGCTTGACGTCGGCGGCGCCGGGCACCGCTTTGGCTACCTCCTCGATGCGCCGGCCGACTTCGACCAAGCGATCCAGGTCGTCGCCGTAGAGTTTGATCGCCACGTCGGCGCGCACGCCCGAGATCAGCTCGTTCATGCGCATCTGGATCGGCTGGGTGAACTCGTAGTTGTTGCCCGGCAATTGCTTGACCGCCGCTTCGATCTCGGCGACCAGCTGCGCCTTGGATTTGCGCGGGTTCGGCCATTGCTCGCGCGGCTTGAGCATCAGGAAGGTGTCGGCGACCGAGGGCGGCATCGGGTCGGTCGCGACCTCGGCGGTGCCGAGTTTTCCGAACACGCGCTCCACCTCCGGGAACTGCTTGATGCGCGCTTCCAGGGTGGCCTGCATCTTGATCGCCTGCTCCAGGCTGGTGCCCGGAATGCGCATCGCATGCATGGCGATGTCGCCCTCGTCCAGGCTGGGAATGAACTCCGAGCCCAATCGCGTCGCCAGCAAGCCGCACAAGGCGATGCCGGCCAGCGCGCCGCCGATCACCCAGGCGCGGCGACGCAAGGCCCAGGCCAGTGCGGGTTCGTAGGCCTGGCGCGACCAGCGCATCAGCCGGGTTTCCTTTTCCTCGACGCGGCCGCGCAGGAACAGGGCGATGGACGCGGGCACGAAGGTCAGGCACAGCAGCATCGCGCCGGTCAGCGCCAGCACCACGGTGATGGCCATCGGGTGGAACATTTTCCCCTCGACGCCGGTGAGAGCGAAGATCGGCAAATACACCGCGGTGATGATGCCCAGGCCGAACAGGCTGGGACGGATCACCTCGGCGGTCGCCGACGCGGTCGTATCCAGCCGTTCCTCGTCGCTGAGCGGGCGTTGCAGCGCATGCTGCAGTTCGCCGAAGCGGCGCAGGCAGTTCTCGATGATGATGACCGCGCCATCCACGATCAGGCCGAAGTCGAGCGCGCCCAGGCTCATCAGATTGCCCGACACGCCGCCGCGGACCATGCCGGTCATCGTGAACAGCATCGCCAAGGGGATGACCGCGGCGGTGATCAAGGCCGCGCGGAAATTGCCCAGCAACAGGAACAACACCACGATCACCAGCAAGGCGCCTTCGATCAGGTTCTTGGCCACCGTCTTGATGGTGCGATCGACCAGCGCGGTGCGGTCGTACACCGGCGCGGCCGACACGCCGGCCGGCAGGCTTTTGTTGGCCACGGCCAGTTTTTCGGCGGCGGCCTGCGCCACTTCGCGGCTGTTGGCGCCGATCAGCATGAACGCCGTGCCCAGCACCACCTCGCGGCCGTTCTGGGTCGCCGCGCCGTTGCGCAGCTCCGGGCCTTCGCCGACCTCGGCCACGTCGCGCACGCGGATCGGCACGCCGTCGCGACGGTCCAGCACGATGTCGCGGATCGCATCGAGATCGGCGACCTGGCCCGGCGCGCGCACCAGGAACTGTTGGCCGTTGCGTTCGATGTAGCCGGCGCCGACGTTCTGATTGTTGGCCGCGACGGCCGCGACCACGTCGTGCAGGGTGAATCCCAGCGCCACCAGCCGCGCCGGGTCGGGCGTGATGTGGATCTGGCGGGCGTAGCCGCCGATGGTGTTGACCTCGGTCACGCCGGGCGTATTGCGCAACTGCGGCCGCACCACCCAGTCCTGCAAGGTGCGCAGGTCGGTCGCGGTCCAGGGCGTGCCGTCCTTCTTGCGCGCATCGGGCTTGGCATCGACCGTGTACATGAAGATCTCGCCCATGCCGGTGGCGACGGGGCCCATCTGCGGCTCCAGTTCGGCCGGCAGCTGCGATTTCACCTGCTGGATGCGCTCGGCGACCTGTTGGCGTGCGAAGAACAGGTCGGTGCCGTCCTTGAACACCACCGTGACCTGCGACAGGCCGTAGCGGGAAATCGAGCGCGTGTAGTCCAGGCCCGGCAGTCCGGCCAGCGTGGTTTCGATGGGGAAGGTCACCCGCTGTTCGGATTCCAGCGGCGAGTAACCGGGTGTCTCGGTGTTGATCTGCACCTGGACGTTGGTGATGTCGGGCGTGGCGTCGATCGGCAGCTTGGTGAAGCTCCAGACGCCCACGCCGATCAGCGCCGACGTCAGCGCGATCATCAGCCATCGGTGCGCGATGGCGAAGCGAATGATTTTCTCGAGCATGAGTGTTTCCTCGGTATTCGGGTGGGCCGCGCATCGCGAACGACGCGGCGGCGTGCGCCGGACCGCTGGCCGACAGGCCTGGCGGACCGTTGCGCCCTCAGTGGTCGTGGGAAGCGCCGGACTTCTCGATGTCCGCCTTCACCACGTAGCTCTGCTCGACCACCACCTGATCGCCGGCTTTCAGCCCCGAAAGCACCTCCACCCGTTGCGCGTCGCGCTTGCCCAGTTCGACCGGCCGCACTTCGTAGACGTCGCCGTGGCGGATGAACACCGCATCCCAATCGCGGAAGGTCTGCAGCGCCGCCAGCGGCACCACCAGCTGGGCCGGCTGGCGCTCCACCGTGATGCGCGCCTTGACCGCCGAACCCGGCCGCCACAGGCCGTCGGCGTTGGCGATGGTCGCGCGCGCCACGGTGCTCTGGCTGGCGGTGGCGGTGCCGGGCAGCACGCGTTCCAGCGTGGTGTCGGCGGTGACGCCGTCGCTCATGCGGGTCACGGTAACCGGCACGCCGGCCTGGATGTGTTGGGCATCGGCGCCGAACACGTGCAGGTCGACCCACAGCGAAGACAGGTCGGCGACTTCGAACAGCGCCGCGCCTTCGCCGGCCACCGAGCCGACCGCGGCGTTGCGCGCGAGCACCACGCCGGCGATCGGCGAGGCGACGGTGTAGGTGGTCAGGCTCAGGTTGCTTTCGATGCTGGCCAGCGGCTGGCCGGCGCGTACCTGGTCGCCGACGTTCGCGTTCAAGCGCCGCACCGGGCCGGGGAAGCGCGCCGCCACCTTGGCGACCCGCCCTTCGACCGGAGTGAGCAGGCCTTGGACTTCGTGCTCATCGGCGATCACCCCGGCCGCGGCCGGCGCGACGCGGATGCCGGCGTCGTGCGCGACCTTGGCCGCGATCTGGGTCCGCCCCTCGTAACTGGGATAGGCCCAACGCAAGGCCGTGCCGGCGATGCGGGCCGTCACTTCGACGTCGAACGAATGCGGTTCGCCGACGACGCTGGCGGCCATCAGGCTGCCGTCCGCCTGGGGCTTCAAGGCATGAGTCTCGGCGACGCCGCCCAGACGCTTGAGCCGGACCTCGACGCTGCCGGCGGACGCCGACAGCGGCTTGCCGTCGCGGTATAGCCAGGCCTGGTACTTCGGCGGCGTGCCGTCCTCGGCGATCGCCAACTCCACGGCATAGCCGTTGCTTTCCAGCACGCGGCCGCCGTGCTCGCCCTTGCGCGGCGCTTCGGCCTCGGCATGCGCGTCGCCTTCCTCGTGGGCGTGCTCGGCTTGCGCGGACGGATCGCCGCCGCAGGCGGCCAGCAGCAGGGTCAAGGCCAATGCGGCGCTGAAGTGAGAGATCTTCACGGGGCGGTTCCTTGTGCGGTGGAGGCGGCCGGAGCGGCGACGAAGGCCTCGCCGGTGAGCCTCTGGATTTCGATCAGGGCGCGCTGCGCTTCGAGCGCGGCCTCCAATTGCTGCTTGCGCCCATTGGTGCGCTCGGACTGCAGCTGCGCCCATTCGAGGTAGCTGATGGCGCCTGCGCGGTAAGCGCGTTCGGCCGCGGCTTCGGCGCGCGCGAGCTTGGGCAGCACGTCGTCGTTGAGGCGTCGCACCTCGAGCGCGGCGACCTGGTAGCGGCCGTGCGCATCGGCCAGGGTCGAATACAGCGACATGCCCTGGGCTTCGCGTTCGATCCCCAGCATCGCCAGCTCGGCTTCGGCGGCGCGGATATCGGGAGCGGCGCGACGCGACGCCCCCAGGGGCAGGGCCACGCTGCCCAGCAGCGCCTGGTCGCCGGTCTCCTGCAGGCGACGCAGGCCGAACTGCCACTCCAGATCCGGCGTCGCCTGGGTGCGCGCGAGCTGCAGCCGCGCCTCGCGGATGCGGCCCTCGTCGGCGAAGCGCGCGATCTCCGGGCTGCGCTGCAGCAGCTCGGCGAGCGCGTCGAAGTCCTGGATCGCCGGCAGCGTCAGAGGATCGCCGGCGGCGGCAGCGAAGCCCGGATCGCGCTCGCCCCACAGCGCCGCCAGGTGCCGGCGCGCGGCGAGCCGACGCTGCGAGGCGCGTTCGCGCTCGAGTTCGGCGCGCGCCAGCGCCGCCTGCGCGGTCAGCACCACCGATTCCGGCGAGGCGCCGGCCTGCAGGCGCTGGCGCGCCGCGGCGACGGTCCGTTGGCGCTGGCCGATGTCGAGTTCGGCGATCGCGTGTTGGCGCTGCGCGGCGACGATATTCAGGTAGCGGCGCGCCGCTTCGGCCAACAGATCCAGGCGCCGGCTTTCGCGTTCGACGGCGAGCGCGTCGATGCGGCTTTGCGCGAGCGTGCGTCGCGCGTCGAGCTTGCCGCCGCGTTCGAACACCGAGGCCAGGGTCAGCGACAACTCGGCGCCGCGCAGGCCGCTGAGCTCGCCGCTGCCGAACGCGTTCTCCAGCGTCGCGCCGGCGGTCAGCGCCGGGCGTTGGCCGGCGCGGTCGAGTTCGGCCGCGAGCGCGTCGCGGCGGCCGCCGAACAGGCGCAGGTCGGGGTGGGTGGCGTCGATGCGCGCGAGCGCATCGTCGAGGGTGAACGCCGCCGCGCCGGCGGGTGCGGCGGCAGGTGCGGCGACTGAAGCAGGGGGCGACGATTGCGCTTGTGCCGGAAAGCACAGCGCAGCCGCCAGGACGGCCGAAGCCGCTGGACGCAACCACATGGGGACGTACTCCGAATCGGGACAGGAAGGTGCGGCCGGCACAGCCGGCGTAAACCTCAGCCCGCGATCGGGGGACGGAACGGTACCGGCTGCGGTGCCGGTACGAAGGCGAACGCGCGCGGCGGCATCGGCGCGCGCGCGTCGGGCGCGAGCATGCGCAATTCGTAGCGCGGCAGCATCGCGGCCTGTTGGCCGCAGCAGTGGCTCAAGTGCCAGCGGTTGTCGTTGTCGTCGCCGGCGCCGGGCTTGCCCGGCGGATGGTCGTGGCCGTGCTCGCCCAGGTTGGATTCGCTCTGGGCGTCGAGCGCCGCGATCTCGCGCGCTTCCTCGGCGAAGGCCAGCGCGGGCCGGACCACGGCCATCGTCATGAGCAGGCCGAAGACCAGGCAGCGCAGGATCGAGGACAGGGGCGGCAGGCCGGACATGAGCGCTAGGGTACGGGCCCGGTGCGGCGATACACAATTGCGCCGACCCGGCACAGTGCGTGCCGCACGGCCGTCACATGCGCTGGCCAGACTGCGCGCCTCGTCTACAGGGGGCGTGCCATGAAGTGGGTTCGGAGCTGTGCGGTCGTCGCCGCGCTGGCGTGCCTGGCCGCATGCGGCGGCGAACGGCCACCGCAGAGCCTGCAGGCCTCCTCGTCGCTGGAGGTGGCGCCGGCGCGCCCGGCCCTGGCCAGCCTGGATGCGCAGCGTTTGCGCACGCTGGCCGCGCAGGCCCTGCGCAGCCAGCGCATGTACGCGCCGGCCGGCGACAACGCGGTCGAGTACTACCTGGCCTTGCGCGACAAACAGCCCGGCGAGGCCGCCGTCGCCAGCGCCTTGCAGGAGCTGCAGCCCTACGTGCTGATCGCCGGCGAGCAAGCCCTGGCCGGCGGCGAGCTGAACGAAGCGCAACGCATGCTGGATCTGCTGGCACGCGTGGACGCGCAGGCGCCCGCGCTGCCGCGCCTGCGCGAGAGCCTGCTGGCGGCGCGCGCCGCGCAAGTCGAACAGATCCAGCGCATGGACGCGCAGCAGGCCGAGCAACTGCGGCTGGCGCAACAGCGCGCGCTCGTATCGGCGAACCCGGTCAAACCGCCGCCGTCCGCGTCCGCATCCACGCCTGCACCCGCGCCCGTTGCGCCGCCGCCCGTGGCGACGCCGAGCGCGGCCGCAGCGCAGATCGCCGCCGCCGAACCGATCGCCATCGCGCCGCTGACGCCGCCCGCTGCGCGCAATGCCGCGCCCGCCACGCGCCCGTTGCCGCGCCTGATCAGCGATTCCGCGCCGCGCTATCCGCTCAGCGCGCTCAATCGACGCATCGAGGGCAGCGTGCAGATCGCCTTCGTGATCCAGCCCGACGGCAGCGTGACCGCGGTGCGCCTGCTGTCGTCGACGCCGCCGGGCGTGTTCGACGAAGCCGCGTTGGCCGCGGTTTCGCGCTGGCGCTTCGAGGCCGGCGGCGAGCGCGTACCGACCAGCCGCACCCTGAGCTTCCGCCTGCCCAAGGGCTGAGCCGGCGCCGTGACGCCGGTGCTGGCGGCTCGCCGGGGCGGCAGCGCACAATGCGGCGATGACTACCGCCACCGCCCCCCTGCTGGACACCGTCGAACACGAAACCGGCCCGGCGCCGGCCTGGACCGTGCTGTGGTTGCACGGGCTGGGCGCCGACGGCAACGATTTCGCACCCATCGTGCCCGAGCTGCTGCGCCCCGACTGGCCGGCGCTGCGCTTCGTGTTCCCGCACGCGCCGGTGCGCGCGGTCACCATCAACAACGGCGTGCGCATGCGCGCCTGGTACGACATCCGCGATTTCAGCGATCTCAACCACCGCGCCGACGAAACCGGCGTCGACGAATCGGTGGCCCAGATCGAGGCCCTGATCGCGCGCGAGGCCGAGCGCGGCGTGCCGGCGTCGCGGGTGCTGCTGGCCGGCTTCTCGCAAGGCGGCGCGGTGGCCCTGGCCGCGGGCCTGCGCCGCGTGCAGCCGCTGGCCGGTCTGATCGCGCTGTCGACCTATCTGCCGATGCCCGATCGCCTGGCGCGCGAGACCCAGGACGCGGCGCGTTCGCAGCCGCTGTTCATGGCCCACGGCAGCTACGACCCGGTGGTGCCCTTCGCCGCCGGCGAAGTCAGCGCCGCGCGCCTGCGTACGCTCGGCCTGAGCCCGGACTGGCACGCCTATCCGATGGCCCACCAGGTCTGCCTGGAGGAAATCCGCGACCTCGGCGACTGGATGTCGCGGCGCTTCGCGGCCTGAACATGAGCGCCTCCGGCAGCGAGCGCGAACCCTGGCTGCCGGACCTGTGCCGCCTGCCGCGGCTGGTGGTGATGCTGAGCATGGCCGAGCTGATCGTGGTCGTGCTGGCGCTGGCGCCCGACGGCGGCGCGCCCTGGGATTGGCAGCGCTTCGTCTCCGGCAGCACCTTCGCGTTGTGGCTGGCGCTGACCGTGTCGGTGCTGCTGTGCGTGTCGCGCGAACGCCTGCTGCGTCTGCCGGCCAGCCTGGGCGGCGTGATCGCGACCGCGGCGGCGGCGCTGCTGGGCGCCACCTTCGCCGCGATCACCCATTCGATCGACCACGCCGTCGGCGCCAGCCTAGTGCCGCCCGGGGTGACGCTGGCGCGTTTCAGCCTGGGCACCGCGGCGGTGACCATGCTCGCGGTCGGCGTGGTGCTGCGCTATCTCTACGTCAACGACGGCTGGAAGGCGCAGGTGCGCGCCAGCGCGCGCGCCGAGGTCGACGCGCTGCAGGCGCGGATCAAGCCGCATTTCCTCTTCAACAGCATGAACACCATCGCCGGCCTGGTGCGCAGCGACCCGGTGGTGGCCGAGCGCGCGGTGCTGGACCTGTCGGACCTGTTCCGCGCCGCGCTCGGCGCCGGCGAGTCCGACTCCAGCCTGGCCGAGGAGGTCGAGCTGGCCGAGCGCTACCTGGCGATCGAGCAACTGCGCCTGGGCGACCGGCTGCGGGTGGAGTGGCGCAAGCACGAGCCGCTGCCCTGGACCCTGCCGATGCCGCGCCTGGTCCTGCAGCCGCTGGTCGAGAACGCGGTCCTGCACGGCATCTCGCGCCTGTCCGGCGGCGGCACCCTGGAAATCGAGCTGGCCGTCAGCGGGCCGATGCTGGCCCTGCGGGTGCGCAATCCGGCCCCGGCGCCGACCGAAGGCCCCGGCAACGGCACCCGCCACGCCCAGCGCAGCATCGGCCAGCGCCTGCGCTACGCCTATGGCCCGCAGGCACGGATGACCGCGGGCTGGGCCGAGGACTACTATCTGTGCGAACTGCACGTGCCGACTGGGGTGGAGGCGCTGTACCGATGAAGGGCGCAATGAGGATAGTCATTGCCGACGACGAGCCGCTGGCGCGCGAGCGCCTGCGCGCGCTGCTGGCCGAGCAACACGGCGTCGAGGTCGTGGCCGAAGCGGCCGACGGCCAGCACGCCCTGCACGCCTGCGCCGAACATCAGCCGGATCTGGTGCTGCTGGACATCGCCATGCCCGGCATCGACGGCCTGGAGGCGGCGCGCCATCTGGCCGCGTTCGAGCCGCGCCCGGCGGTGGTGTTCTGCACCGCCTACGACGCGCACGCGCTGTCGGCCTTCGAGGCCGAGGCGATCGACTACCTGGTCAAGCCGGTGCGCGCCGAACGCCTGAGCGCCGCACTGGAGCGCGTGCGCACCTTCGCCGCCGGCCGCGAGCGCGGCGGCGAGGTCGCGCCGGGCCAGCGCCGCACCCACCTGTGCGCACGCCTGCGCGGCAGCCTGCGCCTGATCCCGATCGAGGACGTGCACTACCTGCATGCCGAAGAGAAGTACGTGATCGTCCACCACGCGCGCGGCGAGGACCTGATCGAGGAATCGCTGAAGTCGCTGGAAGACGAGTTCGGCGAGCGCTTCGTGCGCATCCACCGCAACTGCCTGGTCGCCCGCCACGAGATCGTCGAACTCAAGCGCTGCCCCGACGGCCACGTCCAGGCGGTGCTGCGCCACGGCAAGCAGCCGCTGGAAGTCAGCCGGCGCTGCGTGTCGGCGCTGCGGGAGACGTTGAAGCATCTGTAAGGGGCGGCGCCTGGGTGTGTAGCGGGCGCTCCGATGAGGGTCGCGGGAATTCGCGACTCAAACGCCGCCCGTGGCTCCGGCAGCCGTTCGTGGTGAGCCCGTCGAGCCATGAGCGGCGGGTCTGCGCTGCTGCAAAGCAAATCCCCCTTAATCCCCCTTTTTCAAAGGGGGAGGTCAAGCAGGGCTGCTTCGAGTGCTGTTCGTGGTGAGCCCGGAGAACCATGAGCGGCGGGCCTGCGCCGTTGCAAAGCAAATCCCCCTCAATCCCCCTTTTTCAAAGGGGGAGGCGCATACGTTGATGGTGGATGGCGCCGCCTTCTCCCTGCTTTTGCGGTTCCCCCCTTTGAAAAAGGGGGGCTAGGGGGGGATTTGCTTCTAAAATTCCCCCATGACCCGTCTCCGCATCGCCACCCGTAAAAGCCCGCTCGCCCTGTGGCAGACCGAGCACGTCGCCGCCCGCCTGCGCGCCGCCCACCCCGGACTGGAGGTGGTGCTGGTGCCGATGAGCACCCGCGGCGACGAGGTGCTGGACCGCTCGCTGGCCGCGATCGGCGGCAAGGGCCTGTTCCTGAAGGAGCTGGAAGTGGCGATGCAACGGGGCGAAGCCGATTGCGCCGTGCATTCGCTCAAGGACGTGCCGATGGAACTGGAGCCGGGTTTCGCCCTGCCCGCGATCCTGGAGCGCGCCGACTACGCCGACGCCTTCGTCAGCCCGCATTACCCGCATATCGGCGCCCTGCCGCAGGGCGCGCGCGTGGGCACGTCCTCGCTGCGCCGCCAGACCCAGCTGCGCGCGCTGCGCCCGGATTTGCAACTGCTGGACCTGCGCGGCAACGTCAATACCCGCCTGGCCAAGCTGGACGCCGGCGAGTACGACGCGATCGTGCTCGCGGTCGCCGGCCTGGAACGCCTGGGCTTGGGCGCGCGCGTGCGCGAACGCCTGCAGGCGCCGCAGTGGCTGCCGGCGCCGGCGCAGGGCGCGATCGCGATCGAATGCCACAGCGACCATCTGGCCACGCGCGCCTTGTGCGCCGCGCTGGATCATGCCGACACCCGCACCTGCGTCGAGGCCGAGCGTGCCATGAACCGCGCCCTGCACGGCAGCTGCCACGTGCCGGTGGCGGCGCACGCGCGCCTGGACGGCGAGCACCTGCGCCTGGACGGCCTGGTCGGCGCCGCCGACGGCCGGCAGGTGCGCGCTCACGGCGAAGGCCGCGGCGACGCCCCCGAATGCCTGGGTCTGGAAGTCGCGCAAGCCCTGCTCGCGCAAGGCGCCGGCGATTTCATAAAAGCGGTGATTCGGGATTAGGGATTCGGGATTCGTAGAGCGGGTGGATTGGGCTTATTACCGAATCTCCAATCTCCAATGCCGAATCCCGGCCTCAAAACCGCCGCCGCAGCTCGATCGAACTTTCCGCCGATTCGCTGCCGCCGCCGCCGTTGGAATCGTGGCGTATCGCGAAATCGGTCTCCAGCGTCCAATCCGGCCACAACGCCACGTCCAGCCGCACCGACTGCTTGACGAAGGTGTCGCCGCGTCCGCTCTCGACGAACACGCGCTGGGTCCAACGCGCGCGATCGCCGATCTTCTGCCCGAAGTTGAGTTCGCCGCGCATCACCGCGCCCGGGCGGTTGATGCCGTCGTCGTACAGCGGCGCCAGCCGATAGCCGGCGCCGAACTGCAGGCCGAGCTGGGTCGGACCGTCGCGCAGCACCTGCAGGCCATACCGGGTGCCGATGCGGAAATCGTTGGAATAAGCGCCGCGGCTTTCGCGCGCGGCGGCCGGTGCGCTCAGGCCGATGTAGCGCTGCGAACCCGGCAGGCGCAGCGGTCGGCGCGATGGGGTCGCGGGCGCGGCGAGATCGCGCGCCTGCGACGGCGGTGGCGCCAACGCCAGCCGCCATTCCTCGTCGCCGCAGCGTGTCGAAAAGCAGTACAGCCGCATCTGCGCCGGATCGCTCGCGAGCGCCATCAGCGTGGGGTCGCCGGAGACCGGCAGGGTCGGCAATGTGAGGAGGGGGCCGCCCAACAGGGCGAGCCCGAACAAGCCGGACATCGTCGTGAACAGGGCCAAATAGGTGCCAAGATGATGCCATGGAAACGATTACAGTCCCAAGACCCCGGCTGAACCGCCGTCGCGACCGCGTCGGAACGCGGTCGCAGCCTCAGTAATACAGCGTGACCAGGTGCCGGGCCTGGGCGAAGAACAGCCAGCGTTCGACCAGCGCGCCCAGCAGCGCGGCGGCCGCCGCCAGCGGGAACGCGAGCCAGGCCGCGCCCGGCCACAGCCACACCAGCAGCGCCAGCAGCAGCGGCACGGCCGCGAACGCGAGCACCGCGATCAGGCGCAGCTTGCGCGCGTGCTTGCGCGCGAGCACGTAGCCCATTTCGCGGGTCAGATAGTTGTCTTCGGTATGCGGACGCTCGAACACGCTGAGCTCGCGGCCGGGCAGGCCGACCGCATCGGCGCGAGTGACGGTGAGCGGGGTGGTGTCGATCGCGCGCCAGTAGCGCAGCTTCATCGCGGCCGTCGTCAGCGCCAGCACGCCCAGGGCCAGCGCGAGATAGCGCAGGGTCGGCGCGGGCAGGCCGTAGCGAGTGGTGGCGACGGCCAGGCTCGCGAGCAGGGCCCAGCCGGTGAGCAGGGCGAAGCCGAGATAGACCGGCACCACTAGGCGATGGCGCCAGGCCGGAATCGGCGGCAGCGAGGCGTAGATCATCGCCGTGCAGACCACGGTCAGCAGCGCCAGCAGGGCCAGCGCCGCGCCGGCCACACGTCCCCAGCTCGCCAACCGCGCGAGCGCGTCGGCATCGCCGCCCGCGGCGTTCCACACCAGCGCCGCCAACGCCAGCGCGGGCAGGAAGGTCGCCAGCGACAGCACGCCTTCGCGCGACAGCCATGACGTGCGCCACTGCGAGAACGCGCGCCAGGCGCGCAGCGGCTTGCCCAGGTGGAAGGTGGACGCGAGCAGGCCGATTACGCTGAGCAGCAAACCCAGCGCCAGCGTCAGCAGCGCCAGCGTCGTGATCGAACCGGCGCCGGCTTCGCCATAGGACAGCGCCTGCAGGCGCGAGCTCGCGATCAGGGCGCCCAGCCAGGCGAGCAGCCCATAGCCCGCGCCGGACAAGGTGGTGAACAGGATGACCGAGAAGGCGGGATGCATCAGTGGACCGGCGTTCGGCGGAACGATTGGGTGGGAAGTAAGGCCGGCGACGGGCGCGCGCGACCGTTCGTACCGACGAGCGCGCGGCGGGGCATCGGCCTCATCGAGACAACACTCTGTCCAGCCAACGCAGCATCGGCGGCAGCGCGGCGGCGTCGAGTGTTTCCTCGGGCGCTGTCGGCATGGCGGCGGTTTCGCCCGCGCGCCGTGGCCGCGGCGGCAGATACTGGTTGGTCGGCTTGTAGCCCAGTTCCGGCATCAGGTCGACGCCGCCGCGCGCGGCGACCAATTGCGAGACCTTGGAGTCCGGATCGCCGAGGTCGCCGAAGTGGCGCGCGCGGGTCGGGCAGGCCTGCACGCAGGCCGGTTGGCGCTCGGCTTCTTCCAGGTGTTCGTTGTAGATGCGGTCGATGCACAGCGTGCATTTCTTCATCACGCCTTCGACCGGGCTGTACTCGCGCGCGCCGTAGGGGCAGGCCCAGGAGCACAGCTTGCAGCCGATGCACTTGTCCTCGTCGACCAGCACGATGCCGTCCTCGGCGCGCTTGTAGCTGGCGCCGGTCGGGCACACGGTCACGCAGGCCGGGGTTTCGCAGTGCAGGCAGGAGCGTGGGAAGTGCAGGGTCATCGCCGGCTGCGGGGCCACCGCCTCGGCGCCGCCACCACAGCCGCCCGATGCCGGCTCCGCCGCCACCTCGTAACTGTGCACGCGGTTGAACCACACCCCGGTGGGGTCCTTGCCGTAGGGCTGCTCGTCGGTCAGCGGGCCGGCGAAGCCGCCCGCGTTCCATTCCTTGCAGCTCACCGCGCAGGCATGGCAGCCCACGCAGGTGTCCAGGTCGATCACCAGACCCATCTTCTTCTTGCCCGGCGGCGGCAGGGCGGTCACCGCTTGCGCCCCGTGCTGATCAGCCACACGCCCAACGCGAACAGCGCGATGCCGAAGCTCACGCTGGGCAGCAGGCCCATCAGCACCGGCGTCAGCGAATCGTGGCCGGCGACGCTGCCGACCGGGTCGAAGATGCCGGCGCCGATCAGGACCACCAGCGCGAAGCTCAGCGCCACGCAGCACCAGCCGACCAGCATGCGGAAGGATCGTTTCATCGGGACGCCTTGTTGCGGAATTCCGCGCCGTAGCGCAGCGGTCGGTTGTCGGCCTCGCCCAGCGCCAGCGGCTGGAATTGCGGCGCGCTCTCGCCGACGGGCTCGACGCGTTCGATGCGCACGCGCAGGTCGAACCACGCCGCCTGGCCGGTGACCGGGTCGGCGTTGGCGTAGTCGCCGCGCGGGGTGATGTCGGAAATCAGATGGTTGAGCAGGAAACCCTTGCGGCCTTCGGGCGCGTCCTTGGCCAGGCGCCAGGCACCCTTGCGCTTGCCGATCGCGTTCCAGGTCCAGACCGTGTCGGGCTGCACGTTGCCGGCGAACTTCGCCTGCACCGTGATCCGCCCGTGGTGCGACTCCACCGCGATCCAGTCCTCGTCGGCGATGCCGTGGCGCGCGCCGGTGTCCGGATGCAGGTAGAGATAATTGCGCGCGGTGATCTGGCGCAACCAGGCGTTCTGCGAACCCCAGGCGTGGTACATGAACATCGGCCGCTGGGTGACCGCGCTGAGCGGATAGCGGCTGGCCGAATCGGCGACCTGCGCGCCCTCGAAGGGCTCGTACCAGATCGGCAGCGGGTCGAAGTAGGTCGCCACGCGCTCGCGGTGCTGCTCGGGCGGCTGGCGTTCGCCGTGGCCCTGCGCGGCCAGGCGGAACTTCTGCAGGGTCTCGGAGTAAAGCTGCAGCACGATCGGGTCGGCATGGCCGATGAAGCCCATCTTCTGCGCCCAGTCCAGATAACCGCGGTTGGCCATTTTGAAATAGCGCGCGTGCTCCGGAATCGGGCTGCGCCAGAAACCGCCGTGCTCGATGTAGCGGTCCAGCTGCTGCGAATTCGGCGGACCCTTGGCTTCGAGATCGCCGTGCTCGCCGCGCCAGCCCGCGAGCAGGCCGACGCCAGGCGCGCGCTCGTGGCGCACGATGTAATCGGCGTAGTCGCGATAGCGCGGGCTGCCGTCCTCGTGCACCAGCCCGGGCAGGCCCAGGCGCGCGCCCAGATCGATCAGCACCGACTGGAAGCCGCGCACGTCGCGGCCCTCGCGCTGTTCCTTGGCATCGACCACCGGATGACGGATCGCGTCGATCGCGCTGTCGGCGTCGGAGATCGGGCGATCGAGCATGCTGATCGCGTCGAACCGCTCCAGATAGGTCGTGTCCGGCAACACCAGGTCGGCGTAGGCGACCATTTCCGAGGCGTAGGCATCGGCGTAGATGATGTGCGGGATGCGGTACTCGCCGCTGTCGTCCTTGTCGGTGAGCCAGCCTATGGTCTCGGAGGTGTTCATCGCCGAGTTCCAGCTCATGTTGGCCATGAACATCATCAGGGTGTCGATCTTGTAGGGATCGCCGGCCCAGGCGTTGCGGATCACGCTGTGCATCATGCCGTGCGCGGACAGCGGGTAGGCCCAGGAGAACGCGTGGTCGATGCGGCGCGGTTGGCCGTGTTCGTCGACCACCAGGTCCTCGGGCGCATGCACGAAACCCAGCGGCGCGGCATCGAGCACGCCGTTGGCCTGGCGCAGCTTGCCGGGCCGGTTCGGCGGCGCGATCGGCTTCGGGAACGGCGGCTGGTAGCGGAACGAGCCCGGCGTATCCACCGCGCCCAGCAGCATCTGCAGCAGGTGCAGGGCGCGGCAGGTGTGGAAGCCGTTGCTGTGCGCGCTGATGCCGCGCATGGCGTGCATGCTGACCGGGCGCCCGACCATTTCGCTGTGCTCGCGGCCGTGGGCGTCGGTCCAGGCGATCGGCAGGGTCAGCGGGTGATCGAACGCGGCTTCGGCGAGCTCGCGCGCGATGCGGCGGATGGTATCGGCCGGAATGCCGCAGCGTTCGCTGACCGCATCGGGCGCGTATTGCGGGTCGAGATAGCGCTCGGCGATCAGATGGAACACCGGACGCGCGCGGCGGCCGTCGGGCAGGGTGTATTCGCCGACGACGGCGGGCGAGATGCCGATGGCGTCGGCGCGCAGCGCGCGGCCCTCACCCTGTCCCTCTCCCGCAGGCGGGAGAGGGGATCCTTCGGCGGTATGCGTTGCGCCGTGAACAATGCCGGCTTCGGCCGCGCGCGTGGCGGCCGTGTGCGGCGTATCGGCTCCCTCTCCCGCTTGCGGGAGAGGGCCGGGGTGAGGGTCGCGCACCCAGCACAAGGGATGCCCTTCGCCGTCGCGCGCGAACAAACCGTCGTCCGCGCCGCCCGGATTATCGATCACCAGCCAATGCGCATTCGCATAACGCACCAGGTAGTCCAGATCGATGCGGTCGGCCTTGAGCAGTTCGTGGATCAGCGCGAACGCGAACAGGCCGTCGGTGCCGGGGCGGATCCCGATCCACTCGTCGGCGATCGCGCCGTAGCCGCTGCGCACCGGATTGACCGCGACGATCTTGGCCCCGTGCGCCTTCAACTTGCCCAGGCCCAGCTTGATCGGATTGGAGTCGTGGTCTTCGGCCACGCCCCACAGCATCAGATAGCGCGAATGCTCCCAGTCGGGTTCGCCGAATTCCCAGAACGAACCGCCCAGGGTGTACAAGCCGCCAGCGGCCATGTTGACCGAGCAGAAACCGCCGTGAGCGGCGTAGTTGACCGTGCCGAACTGCTGCGCCCACCAGCCGGTCAGCGCCTGCGACTGATCGCGGCCGGTGAAGAAAGCCAACTCGTCGGGGTTGCGCTCGCGGATCGGCGCCAACCAGTCGGTCGCGATCCGCAGCGCCTCGTCCCACTCGATTTCCTTGAACTCGCCGCGTCCGCGCTCGCCCACGCGCAACAAGGGCTTGTCCAGCCGTGCCGGCGAGTAGTGCTGCATGATCCCGGCCGAGCCCTTGGCGCAGAGCACGCCCTGGTTGACCGGATGTTCGGGATTGCCCTGGATGTAGCGGATCTTGCCGTCGGCCAACCACACCTTGATGCCGCAACGGCAGGCGCACATGTAGCAGGTCGTGGTCTTGACCTCGTCGCCAGGCGACGGCGACAGGTTCAGAACTGGCTCTTTGGGAGCGGGCGCGGGCATGCGCGCATTGTGCCTGCGCGCGCCGATTCCGGCGAGCGCGCGCTCAGGGGCGGCAGTAGCGGCGCTCGTAGTCGACCGCGCGCTCCAGGGCGGCGCGATCGCCGCCGACCGCGAGCGCGGCGATGTCCTTGCGGTTGTCCGGGCACGGCGAACTGCGTCCGCCGAACAGGCTGCCGACCTTCTCGATCACCGACGCGGCGCTGATCGGCTCGCGCATCGGCACGCCCAGGGTCGCGCCAGCGCCGGGCAGGCGCGGGCTGCGGCTGGCGAATGCGTCGGCCTGCGGTTCCAGCCCAGGCGGCGTGCGCTCGCGCAGGCGGCCCGCCTGTTGTACATAGACGGCCGACAGCGGGCGGCCGGCCAAAGGTTCCGGCGTGGCGACCACCGTCGGCGTCGCCGCGGGCGCAGGCCGGGCGCGTGTCGGTCGCGGTGCGGGCGCGGCCGTGGACGTGGGTGCGGCCGTGGGTGCGACGCGCGCGCTGGACGCAGCAGGGGGCCGCGCGCGGGTATCGCGCGGCGGGCTCACGAACACCACCTGCAAGGCCTCGTCCTCGCGCGCGCTCGCGGCGGGCGCATCGAGACGCAGGAAGCGGTTGAGCGCCAGGGCCATCAGCAGATGCGCCGCGATCACGATCGAGCCGATCCAGATCTGCTCGACCCACCACGTCCGTGTCCGCATCGTCGGCTTCCGTTCCGGGGCGACGCATCTTGCGTGCGCGCCGGTTAAACGCTCGTTAGCCGCGATGCCGCGCCCGCTGCGTCTATTTCGGAACCTCGACCTTGATGCCGGGATCGTCGAAACGCGAATAGCGAATGGTGGTGACCACCGGCTTGCCGCGCAGCTGCGCGCTGGTCACGATCTGCAGCGGATAGCCGTTGCCGGCCACCCACAGGGTCATGCTGCTCGCCTGCGGCTGGGTATGGTCGACGCGATACTTGCGCGTCGCCACCCCGCCCAGGCTTTCGCTGCCCAGCGCGGTCACGCTCATGGTCTTGGCGTTCTCGGCCAGGCGCGCCGGATCGCGCCATTGCGAGAGCGTGCCCTTGGGCAGCGGCACCTTCATGCTGCGGCCGCCCACGTTCAGGTACATGGTGTCGCCGACGATGGTCTGCTCGCCCATGCCGGCCATGCGCATGCGATAGCGGCCGGGTGCGACGTAGTCGATGTCGTTGCTCATCGGGCGCTCGCCGGTCGAACTCATGCTGGCGTGGAAGCTGCGCGCGGCCAGAAATTTGTCGATCGAGGCCGTCACCTCCTCGCGCGGGCCGGCCCAGACCGCCGCCGGCGACAGCGTTACAGCCAAGCACAGCAAGCTTCTTGCGCACCCGATCACGTTCATGGCCCATCCGGCAGTAGCGGCCGTGCATCGGCCGATGCCATGCTTAACGCGGGAATCGCCCCCGACCAGCCAGACACGGCCGCCGAATCGCCATGGAACGCATCGAACGCATCCACGCCCTGCACCGCATCCTGACCGCCGCTCGCTATCCGGTGACCGTGCAGCGCCTGCAGGAGGACCTGGAATGCTCGCGCGCCACGGTCTATCGCGACCTGGCCTATCTGCGCGACTACCTGATGGCGCCGGTAGTCGGCAACGGCGAGGCCGGCTTCCGCTACGACAGCAGCGAAGGCGACCGCTTCGAACTGCCGGGCCTGTGGCTGAGTTCGGAGGAGCTGCACTCGCTGCTGGCCGCGCAGCAGCTGTTGCTGCGCAGCGGCGGCGGCGTGCTGTCGAACGCGCTCGCGCCCCTGCAGCACCGCATCGAGAAGCTGCTGGACGAACACGCCGGTGGCCGCCGGGTGCCGGTGGAGCGCGTGCGGGTGATTCCGCACCGCACCCGCCGCCTGGACGAGACCGCGTTCCGCAACGTCGCCACCGCGGTGCTGGACCGCAAGGTGCTGAGCTTCGAATACCGCGCGCGCTCCACCGACGAGCGCACCCGCCGCAACGTGTCGCCGCAGCGCCTGACCCATTACCGCGAAAACTGGTACCTGGACGCCTGGGACCACGAACGCGACGCGCTGCGCAGCTTCTCGGTCGACCGCATCAGCGGCGCGCGGATCGGCGAAAACGAGGCGCGCGACGTGCCCGACGAGGAGCTCGACCGCCACCTCGCCTCCAGCTACGGCATCTTCTCCGGCACCCCCAAGGGCTGGGCGACCATCGTGTTCAGCGCCAAGGCCGCGCGCTGGGTCGCCGACGAGCACTGGCATTCGCAGCAGCAGGGCCGCTTCCTGCCCGACGGCCGCTACGAACTCAAGCTGCCCTACAGCGCCGGCCGCGAGCTGCTGATGGATGTGATGCATTACGGCAGCGAAGCCGAAATCGTCGAGCCGACGGTGCTGCGCGAACAAGCCAAGAGCATGCTGTCGCTGGCGCTGGCCAACTACGACCGCTGATGGCAGGCGCCGACGCTCCGCGCATCCGCAGCGACGAGCAGGTCGCGCTGGTGCTGGGCGCGGGCGGCGCGCGCGGCCTGGCCCAGATCGGCGTGATCGAGGCGCTGCAGGCGCGCTCGATCGACATCGTCGCGGTCGCCGGCTCCTCCAGTGGCGCCCTGGTCGGCGGCCTGTACGCGGCCGGCAAGCTCGACGCCTATCGCGACTGGCTGTACGGCCTCAGCCGCACCGACATGCTGCGCCTGCTGGACCCCGCGCTGGGCCAGGCCTCGCTGTTCCGCGGCGAGCGCCTGATGCAGGCATTGCGCGAACTGGCCGGCGAGCCGCGCATCGAGGATCTGCCGATCGCGTTCACCGCGGTCGCGGTGGACCTGATGCGCCAACGCGAAGTCTGGCTGCGCGAGGGCGATCTGTGGGACGCGGTGCGCGCCTCGATCGCGATCCCCGGCGTGTTCACCCCTCACGAAGTGCATGGCCGCGAGCTGGTCGATGGCGGCCTGCTGGCGCCGCTGCCGATCGCCGCGACGCGGCTGTCCGACGCCCATCGCCTGATCGCGGTGGACATGCACGGCTGGCCGCAGCGTCCGCCCGGCACGCCGGCGCGGCGCGACGGCGGCGACGACAGCGCCCGCCAGGCCGATGAGGCCGAGGCCCAGGCCGTGCACACCCGCAGCGCGCGCCTGTGGCGCTGGTTCGGCCAGCGCTGGCGCCGCGAGAACGCGGCCTCGGCGCCGGTCGCGGACGCGGCCGGCCATGAGCTGGGTTTCAGCGAACTGATGGCGCGCTCGTTGGACACCATGCAGGCCCAGATCGCGCGCGTGCACCTGGCCCTGGACCCGCCCGAGCTGGTGATCCGCATTCCGCGCGACGCCTGCCAGTTTTACGAGTTCTGGCGCGCGCGCGAACTGATCGCACTGGGCCGCGCGGAAGCCGACAAAGCCCTGGACGCGGCCGGCTACTAGCGAAACCCCGGCCTTGGCCGTGGGGTCAGAGCGGCGTAAGCCGCGGCCGCGATTTCCACCTGCGGCGAACTTGCAACCAGCGCCGTAGTTCCGGGTCGCGGCTTACGCCGCTCCTACCCCAAAGCCGCGTCAAGCGCGGCCGTAGGATGCGGTGAGCCACAGGCGAACCGCATCGCCGCGCCATCCGCGCGCCGGCGCCGGCCCCAGCGCCGCGAACGCCGCCTCAACCCCCTCGCACCCGATCGAATCGAGGGTCGCAGCCTCTGAGACGGCCCCGTCCCAAGGTGGCTCCATCGGGTCGCCAGGCCCGGTCCCGCCACCCGGAGCCCTCGCCATGCGCCAGTCCGTCGCCCGTCTCGATTCCTCCCGTTCCGCCGTCGACCCGATCGACCCGCGCGTCGAACAGGCCCTGCGCTACATCGTCGCCATCGGCGCGGTCCTGGTGTTGCTGCTGCCGGCCGCGCGCGCCAGCAGCGCCCAGATCGGCTGGCTACCGCTGTGGCTGCTGGCGATGCCGCTGACCGCCTGGTGGGCGCTGCACCGTTTCCGCCTGCCGTGGCGCGCGCAGGACCAGGCCGCCGCGGTCCCCGTGCGCCGCCGCCGGCCGGGTGCCCAGGCCCGGCGCCGCGCCCGCCCGCTCGCGCGCGCCGCTGCCGCGCGCGCGGCCTGAAGCGCTCCGGCGCGAAGCGCCGCAACGCGCAAAGTCGCGCCCCGGCGCGCGCGAGGGGGATGGGATTTGCGCCGAAAACGCCGCGGAAACCGCCATAACGCGAGCGCGGCACACCCTCCCCACATGACTTCGGGCACGGCGGGGCCCGTCGGGCCCTGTGCTAGCGTTCGGCCTTTCCCTGTATTCGCGGAGCGCCGATGTCCACGCTGTCCAAGGCCTGCAAGCCGTTGCTCGTTTCGGTAGGAATGATCTCCATCGGCATCGCCGGTCTGGTGGCCCCGGTCGCCACCGCCGTTGCCGCCGAGGAGGCCGCCAAAATGACCGACGGGTCCGATCCCTATGCCTGGCTGGAAGACGTGCAGGGCGAGCGCCCGCTGGCCTGGGTGCGCGAGCGCAACGCCCAGGCCGAGGCCGAACTGGCCGCCACGCCCGCCTTCAAGACGCTGGAAGCCGACATCCGCGCCATCCTCGACTCCGACGCCAAGATTCCCGGCGTGATGAAGATCGGCGACCACTACTACAACTTCTGGAAGGACGCGAACCACCAGCGCGGCCTGTGGCGCCGCACCACCCTGGCCGAGTACCGCAAGGACAAGCCGGCCTGGGAAACCGTGATCGACCTGGACGCGCTCAACAAGGCCGAAGGCGAGAACTGGGTCTGGCACGGCGCCGACTGCCTCAAGCCGCAGTACCAGCGCTGCCTGATCGCGCTCTCGCGCGGCGGCGCCGACGCCGACGTGACCCGCGAGTTCGACCTGAGCACCCAGACCTGGGTCAAGGACGGCTACTTCCGTCCCGAGGCCAAGGGCGGCCTGCAGTGGATCGACCGCGACAACGTCTACGTGTTCACCGATTTCGGCAAGGGCAGCATGACCTCGTCGGGCTACCCGCGCATCGTCAAGCAGTGGAAGCGCGGCACCCCGCTCAGCGCCGCCACCGTGGTGTACGAAGGCACCGCGGAGGACATGTACATCTCCGCCGGCCATGACCCCACCGAAGGGTTCGAGCGCGACTTCGTCTCGCGCACCATCGCCTTCTACAACAACGAGCTCTACCTGCGCGGCGCCGACGGCAAGCTGACCAAGATCGACGCGCCGAACTCGGCCGAGAAGGGCGTGCATCGCGAGTGGCTGACCCTGGAGCTGCGCGAGCCCTACAGCGCCGGCGGCAAGACCTATAAGCCGGGCAGCCTGATCGTCACCCGCTTCGACGACTTCATGGCCGGCAAGCGCGATTTCGCCGTGCTGTTCGAGCCGACCGAGCGCAGCTCGCTGGCCGGCACCACCTGGACCCGCAACAAGCTGGTGCTCAACGTCATGGAGGACGTGAAGTACAAGCTCAGCGTGCTCACTCCGGGCAGCTGGCAGCGCAGCGAGTTCGTCGGCGCGCCGGCCTTCGGCAGCATCGGCGTGTCGGCGGTGGACGACGACGAGAGCGACGACGTCTGGCTGACCGCCACCGACTACCTGACCCCGACCACGCTGTCGCTGGCCAAGCTCGGCCAGCAGCCGGAAACGCTGAAGACCATGCCGACCTTCTTCGACGGGTCGAACAACGTGATCGAGCAGCACTTCGCGACCAGCAAGGACGGCACCAAGGTGCCTTACTTCATGGTCCGTCCGAAGAACCTCAAGCTCGACGGCAGCACCCCGACCCTGTTGTACGGCTACGGCGGCTTCGAAGTCTCGATGACCCCGGGCTACTCCGGCGGCGTCGGCAAGGGCTGGCTGGAGAAGGGCGGCGTGTACGTGGTCGCCAACATCCGCGGCGGCGGCGAGTACGGTCCGCGCTGGCACCAGGCCGCGCTGAAGGCCAACCGTCACAAGGCCTACGAGGACTTCGCCGCGGTCGCGCAGGACTTGATCGCGCGCAAGGTCACCTCGCCCAAGCACCTGGGCGTGCAGGGCGGCAGCAACGGCGGCCTGCTCACCGGCAACATGCTCACCCAGTACCCGGAGCTGTTCGGTGCCGTGGTCGTGCAAGTGCCGCTGCTGGACATGAAGCGCTACAGCCACCTGCTGGCCGGCGCCTCCTGGATGGCCGAGTACGGCGATCCGGACACCGCCGACTGGGACTTCATCAAGACCTTCTCGCCCTACCACCTGTTCGACGCCAAGCGCGACTATCCGCCGACCCTGTTCACCACCTCGACCCGCGACGACCGCGTCCACCCGGGCCACGCGCGCAAGATGATGGCCAAGATGATGGAAGCCGGTAAGGACGTGCGCTACTACGAGAACATCGAGGGCGGCCACGGCGGCTCGGCCAACAACGCCCAGGCCGCGCACATGAGCGCGCTGGCCTACACCTTCCTGTGGGACAAGCTGTCCAAGTAAGCCCTTAGCGACGGGCGCCGCACGGCGCCCGTCCTCCCCAGCCAGGCATGCCCCGCGGCGGCTCGCGGCCCGCCGGCCATTGCGCTCTCCGCAAACGGACCTTATCTATGAAACCGACCTCCCTCCTGCTGGCCGCAACGCTACTGATGACCACGACCCCCAACGCCTCCGCCGCCGACGCCCCGTTGCCTCCCGACGTGGCCAAGAAGCCGCATGTGGTCAAGGCGCCGCACGGCGCCCAGCGCAACGACGAGTACTACTGGCTGCGCGACGACAAGCGCGAGAACAAGGAGATGTTGGCCTATCTGGAGGCCGAGAACGCCTACGCCACCGCGCAGATGGCGGCGCTGAAGCCGCTGGAGAACACGCTGTACGACGAGATCGTCGCCCGCATCAAGCAGGACGACAGCTCGGTGCCCAGCCGCGATCGCGGTTACTGGTACTACAGCCGCTTCGAGACCGGCCAGGACTACCCGATCTACGCCCGCCGCAAGGACGGCCCCGGCGTGGACGCCGCCTCGATCCAGAAGGCCAACGCCGACGGCGATTTTGCCGGTGAAACCGTGCTGCTGAACGTCAATGCCATGGCTAAGGACCAGAAGTACTACCAGGTCGGCGATTACGAGATCAGCCAGGACAACCAGCTGCTGGCCTATGCCGACGACACCAACGGCCGCCGCCAGTACACGGTGCGCTTCAAGAACCTGAGCACCGGCGAGACCTATGCCGACGAGATCAAGGGCGTGTCCGCCAACCTGGTCTGGGCCGACGACAACAAGACCCTGTTCTACGTCGAGAACGATCCCGAGACGCTGCTGACCAAGCGCGTCAAGAAGCACGTGCTCGGCACCCCGGTCGCGCAGGACGCGGTGGTCTACGAGGAGAAGGACGACAGCTTCTACATGGGCATCGACCGCACCCGCGACGACCGCTACATCGTGATCGGCGTCAGCAGCACCGTATCCGACGAACTGCGCTACGCCCCCGCCGCCGACCCCAGCGCGTTCGCCGTGCTGGCGCCGCGCGCGCGCGACGTCGAGTACGACGCCGACCACTTCGGCGACCGCTGGGTGATCCGCACCAACGCCGACGGCGCCACCAATTTCAAGGTCGTCACCGCGCCCAGCGGCTCGACCTCGCGCAAGGACTGGAAGGACTGGATCGCGCACCGCGACGACGTCTACATCGAGGGCATCGAACTGTTCCAGGGCTACACCGCCGTGGCCGAGCGCTCCGACGCGCTGGAGCGCGTACGCATCCTCAAGGCCAACGGCGAATCGGAATTCGTGAAGGCCGATGAGCCGGCGTATTCGATGGGCCTGTCGTCCAACCCCGAAGCCGATACCCCGTGGCTGCGCTACAGCTACACCTCGCTGACCACGCCGGCCACGGTCTACGAATTGAACGTGGACACCGGCGAGCGCCGCCTGCTCAAGCGCCAGCCCGTGCTGGGCGGCTTCGACGCCGCGCAGTACGTGACCGAGCGCGTCTGGGTGCCGGCGCGCGACGGCGCCCGCATCCCGGTCTCGCTGGTCTACAAGCGCGGCTTCGAGAAGAACGGCAAGGCCGCCCTGCTGCAGTACGGCTACGGCAGCTACGGCGCCTCGATGGATCCCAGCTTCAGCGTCGTCAACGTCAGCCTGCTCGACCGCGGCATGGTCTATGCGATCGCGCACATCCGCGGTGGCGAGGAAATGGGCCGCAAGTGGTACGAGGACGGCAAGCTGCTGAAGAAGAAGAACACCTTCACCGACTTCATCGACGTCACCGATTACCTGGTCAAGGCCGGCTACGCCGCGCCCGACCGCGTCGCGGCCTACGGCGGCAGCGCCGGCGGCCTGCTGATGGGCGCGATCTCCAACATGGCGCCGGACAAGTACCGCGTGATCCTGTCGCAGGTGCCCTTCGTCGACGTGGTCACCACCATGCTGGACGCCAGCATCCCGCTGACCACCAACGAATACGACGAGTGGGGCAACCCGGAGCAGAAGAAGTACTACGACTACATGCTTTCGTACTCGCCCTACGACAACCTGTCCAAGCAGGCCTACCCGGCGATGTTCGTCGGCACCGGCCTGTGGGATTCGCAGGTGCAGTATTTCGAGCCGGCCAAGTACGTGGCGCGCCTGCGCGATCTGAACACCGGCGCCTACCCACTGCTGTTCCGCACCAATATGGAAGCCGGTCACGGCGGCAAGTCCGGCCGCTTCCAGCAGTATCGCGAGCGTTCCGAGATGTTCGCCTTCATGCTCGGCCAGCTCGGTCTGGCCGGCGGCGGTGCCGCCACCGCAACGCACTGACGCATCGCCGGTGCGGCCGCGGCACGCGCCGCGGTCGCATACTGGCGGCATGTCGATCCCGCCCCCGCCCGAGGAGCCCACGCCGGTCCGTCCCAGCCGCTTCCGCTGGGCCTGGTGGCTGCTGGCCTACGCCAGCCTGGGCCTGGGCATCGTCGGCATCGTCGTGCCCGGCCTGCCCACCGTTCCCTTCGTATTGCTGTCGGCGTTCGCGGCCGCGCGCGGCTCCCAGCGCCTGCACGCCTGGCTGCTCGCGCACCGCCAGTTCGGGCCGATGATCCGCGACTGGCAGGCGCACGGCGCGGTCAGCCGGCGCGCCAAATGGCTGGCGGTGAGCATGATGTCGGCCTGCGCCGCGATCATGTTCCTGACCGCCCCGAAATGGTGGATGGCGGCCACCGGCACCGGCTTCATGACCGTGGTCGCAATCTGGCTGTGGGCGCGACCTGAACCGCCGTCGCGCTGAGCTTCGTTCGGTCGCGCTCGCGGGCTACACTGCGGCCATGAATGCACGCATCGTCCTGAGTCTGATCGCGCTGTCGCTGGCCGTCTCGGCCTGCGGCAACAAGGGCCCCCTGGTCCTGCCCACCAAGCCGGTTCCGGTGACCGCCCCGGCCCAGCCCGCGGGCGAGGTGCCGGTGCAGATGGCCCCCGAGGCCACGCCGCCGTCGCAGCCGCAAAAGGCGGCCGAGCCGCCGGCCGCCGAACCCGCCACCGACACGCCCACGGACGGCTCGACCGACGACGGCAAGGACGATCCGACCCCGCCGGCCGACGGCGGCCGATGAGCCCCGGCGCGGAGCGGAAGATGCGGCGTTTCAGCAAGATGCATGGCGCGGGCAACGACTTCGTCGTGCTCG
Organism: Lysobacter sp. Root916; assembly: GCF_001429785.1. Lineage (GTDB taxonomy): Bacteria > Pseudomonadota > Gammaproteobacteria > Xanthomonadales > Xanthomonadaceae > Lysobacter. The sequence continues at coordinate 225,799 of NZ_LMJF01000011.1, forward strand.
ACCTGCGCGGCGGCCTGGCGCCGCCCGCCGCCGCGCACTGCCGCCTGCTCGCCGACCGCCATTTCGGCGCCGGCTGCGACCAGATCCTCACCGTCGAGGACCCGCGCGAATCGGGCTCGGTCGCCAGCTACCGGATCTGGAATTCCGACGGCTCCTCTTCGCAACAGTGCGGCAACGGCGCGCGCTGCATCGCCGCCTGGCTGGTCCGCGACGGCGCCGCGGGCGAGGGCAACTTCGCCTTGGACAGCCCGCTCGACACCCACCAGGTCGAACGCCTGTCCGAGCAGCATTACCGCATCGGCATGGGCGAGCCGCGCTTCGACCCCGACGCGATCCCGCTGCGCGGCTTTCCGGGCGCGCGCGACCAATACGTGCTCGACATCCACGACACCGTGATCGGTTTCGGCGCGGTGTCGATGGGCAATCCGCATGCGGTGATCGAGGTCGACGACGTCGATGCCGCGCCAGTGGACAGCATCGCCTCGCTGCTGCAATCGCATGAGGCGTTTCCCGAATCGGTCAACGTGGGTTTCGCCCAGGTCGAGTCGCGCGGGCGCATCCGCCTGCGCGTGTACGAGCGCGGCGCCGGCGAAACCCTGGCCTGCGGCAGCGGCGCCTGCGCCGCGGCCGCGGTGTTGATGCGGCGCGGCCGCGTCGATCGCGACGTCGCCGTGGTCCTGCCCGGCGGCGAACTGCGCATCGTATGGCCGTCCGACGACGCTCCGCTGTCGATGTCGGGACCGGCCGCTTTCGTCTACGAGGGGGAATGGGCGCAATGAACGAAACCCTGGACAAGCTGGGCGCGCACGAGGTCGCGGCCTGGCTGCGTCGTCACCCGCGCTTCCTGCAGCAGTTCCCCGATCTGGCCCTGAGCCTGATCGTGCCGCGCGAGGAAGGCTCGGCCGCCTCGCTGGCGAGCTATCAGCTGGAAGTGCTGCGCGACAAGAACCGCGAACTCTCGCGGCGTCTGCAGGAGCTGTTCGGCAACGCTCAGGAGAACGAGCGTCTGTCGGTGCGCACGCACCAGCTCACCCTGGCCCTGATGCGCCAGAACAGCGCCGGCGACACCCTGCGCGCGATGGCCGCGACCCTGGCCGAGGATTTCAACGGCGACCGCGTGCGCCTGGTGATGTTCCAGCCGGTCGAGGGCCTGGACGCGCCCGAGTGGTTGCAGGTGATCGCCGCCGACGACGTGCGTCTGCAGCCGTTCCGCGACTGCCTGGCCGACGGCGAACCGCTGTGCGGCCGCCTGCAACCGGAAAAGCATGCCCTGCTGTACGGCGCGCAGGCCGACGAAGTCCAATCGACCGCCTTGCTGCCGCTGCCCGGCATCGGCCTGGTCGCGGTCGGCAGCCGCGACCCCAACCGCTTCTTCCCCGGCATGGGCACGCTGTTCCTGCGCATGATGGGCGAGTCGCTGACGGTGGCCTTGAAACGCTACTAAGCGCGTCGCCGCAACACCGCTCTTCCTCCCCCTTTGGAAAAGGGGGGCGAGGGGGATTTGCTCCTCCCGCTCCTGGGTGCTTTTAGCTCGTCATCCCCGCGAAAGCGGGGATCCAGTGACTTAAGCGCCAAGCGACGCTTGATCGCGTCCCGTCCAAAGAGCCGGCAGCCGTGCGGGGCTGCACTTCGTGGTTCGACTGGCTCGCCCGACCGCGCTCGCACGCCTCCCTCGACATCCTCCACCCCGCATCGCAAGATGCCCACGATTCCGATGCACACGTCGGAACCCCGGAGCCCGTGTCCCGTGTCCCCAGGACCGATCGAAGATTTCCTCGCCCATCTGCAAGTCGAGCGGCGCATGTCCGCGCATACGCTCGACGCGTACCGCCGCGATCTGACTACGCTCGCCGACTGGTCGCAGACCCAGGGTGCCGATCCGCTGGCCCTGCACACCGAACAGCTGCGCGCGTTCATCGCAGCCGAACACCGACGCGGCCTTACGCCCAAGAGCCTGCAACGTCGTCTCTCCGCCTGCCGCAGTTTCTACGGATGGCTGCTCAAGCAAGGCCGCATCGACACCAGCCCGGCCGCCGCGATCCGCGCGCCCAAGGCGCCGCGCAAACTGCCGCAGGTCTTGGATCCCGATGAAGCCAAGGCCCTGGTCGAAGTGCCGACCGACGTGCCGCTGGGTTTGCGCGACCGCGCCCTGCTGGAATTGTTCTATTCCTCCGGCCTGCGATTGAGCGAACTATGCGGCCTGCGTTGGCGCGACCTGGATCTGTCCGATGGCCTGGTCAGCGTGCTCGGCAAGGGCAACAAACAACGCAGCGTGCCGCTGGGTTCGCACGCGCGCACGGCGCTGGGCGAATGGCACGCGTCCACCGGCGCGGTCAACGAGGCGCCGGTGTTTCCGGGGCGCGGCGGCACGCCGATCACCCCGCGCGCGGTGCAACTGCGCCTGCGTCAGCTCGCCCAGCGCCAGGGCCTGTTCAAGCGCGTGCATCCGCATTTGCTGCGGCATTCCTTCGCCAGCCACATCCTCGAATCCTCCGGCGACCTGCGCGGCGTGCAGGAACTGCTGGGCCACGCCGACATCGCCACCACCCAGATCTACACCCATCTGGATTTCCAGCACCTGGCCAAGGTCTACGACGCCGCGCATCCGCGCGCCAAGCGCAAGGCCGACAAAGAAGGCGCGTAAGCGCTACGGGTCCCGGGCAAATCCGGACCCGCCGAACCGGCAGACCGAAAGACGATCCGGGCGTGATCGCCGACCGTCTGCAAGCCGAGGCTTGGCGCGCCTGTATCGCCGGGCCGCCAGCGCCCGCAGACTCAGCGGCGGGCGCGATGGCGCTCTAGAACCCGAGTACCTCGCCGTCCAGCGGCATCTGCTTGCGATGCTCGACGCGCTCGGGGCTGAACTTCGCGTCTGGATCGATCGCGTTGGTCAGCGTCCAGGTACCCGGCGATGCATAGGCATCGAACACGAACGGCAGGCCTTCCGAGCCCTCGAAGGTCGCGGCGTTGGACACGTGGATATGCAGGTGCGGACCGTTGGTGTTGCCCGATTGTCCGAGCCGTCCCAATACCTGGCCGCGGTGCAGCTTCTGTCCCGCCTTCACCGCCACGCTGCCGGGCTGCAGATGCGCGTAATGCACGAACACGTCCGGGGCGATCTGCAGCACCACGTAGTTGCCGTACAGGCCGTGCGCGGTCAGCGAGTCGGGTTCGGGCTGCGCTTCCAGCGGCGCGTGATCGGGCGTGCCGTCGCGGACATCGCGCACCACGCCGTCGGCGACCGCGAGCACCTCGGTGCCGTAGCCGATCCAGTCCTCGCGTTTGCTCTTGGTCAGATCCATGGCGCCATTGCGCAGCACGTGGCCATTGCCGTCCAGGCCGAACACATCCAAGGCATAGCGCTGCGGAATGGTGACCTGGCCGTTGGCCGCGACCAGGCTGCCCCAATGGTGCGAGCGCGAATTGCCCGGGCCTTCGCCGGCCAGCCACAGTCCTGCGCGTAGCGGCGGCCCCAGCTTCACCGGCGGCTTGGTGTCGACCACGACGCGCGCGCCGTCGACCAGGTTGAGGGCGCCCTTGGCGTCGACGAATTCGAGGCGATGGCGCAACACGCGCGGCGCCGGTCGATCGGTCGGCAGGGTCAGCCATAGGAACGCGATCGCGCGCATGCCTGCGGCGACCGGCACGCTGTCGCTCGCCGCGGCGTCGTCGGCGGGGCGGGGCTGCACGATCTGGACCAACGCCTGACCCTCGTAGCTCGCCAAGGGCCGGGTGTCGCCGTCGGCGAACACCTCGATGCGGCGCAAGCGCAGCACGCCGGTATCGCGGTAGAAATTCGTCACATGCAGTTCGTAGGCCAGATGCGTGCGGCCATCGCCGCCGACCACCGGCGCGGGCGCCCAGGGATTGCGCACCTCGACCGGCGCCAAGGCGCGCTCGGCGCTCGCGGCTTGCGCCGCGAACAGGCCCAGCGCGGCGAGCAAGAAACAAGCGCCGACGCCGCGCGAGCGGGACGCGGTTGTCGAACAAAAACGGGTGCTGAAGCGCATGCGAAGGTCCTGGCGGGGAGGGCTTGCATCGTGGGCGTGCGGCCCATAGTAGCGGCAGTCCGCGCGCCGTCCGGGCACCGAAGCGCACGCGACCGTGGCCGCCTGAGCCCCTTGCGCCGGCGCCGGCCGGCCCCATCAAGGGAATTCGTATCCCGGAGGCCGTATGGACCCCAGCCAGAACCCCAACACCTTCCACGCCACCACGATCGTCTCGGTGCGCCGCAACGGTCGCGTGGCCGTAGCCGGCGATGGACAGGTGACCTTGGGGCATACCGTAATGAAGTCCAACGCGCGCAAGGTGCGCCGCCTCGGTCGCGACGGCCAGGTGCTGGCCGGCTTCGCCGGCGCCGCCGCCGATGCCTTCACCCTGTTCGAATTGTTCGAAGCCAAGCTCGAGAAGCACGGCCAGCTCACCCGCGCCGCGGTCGAACTGGCCAAGGATTGGCGCACCGAGCGCCGCCTGGGCAAGCTCGAGGCCTTGCTCGCGGTCGCCGACAGGGAAACTTCGCTGATCATCAGCGGCACCGGCGACGTGATCGAACCCGAGGACGGCATCATCGCGATCGGGTCCGGCGGCATGTACGCCTTGTCGGCCGCTCGCGCGCTGATGGCGCACACCCAACTCGACGCCCGCACCATCGCCACCGAGGCGATCGGCATCGCCGGCGACGTCTGCATCTACACCAATCGGAACGTGGTGGTGGAGGAGCTAGGAGTGAGCGGACAGGAGTGAGGAGTGAGCTAACGCTGCGTCCTCATCGTTGTTCCGCCCGCCCAGGCCTTCGCTCGCTACTCACTTCTCTGGACTCACTACTCGCCTTATGAAACCCGACAACAGCCACGCCACCATGACTCCGCGCGAAATCGTGCAGGAGTTGGACCGTCACATCATCGGCCAGCAAGCGGCCAAGCGCGCGGTCGCGATCGCGCTGCGCAACCGCTGGCGGCGCATGCAGCTCGCGCCGGATCTGCGCAACGAGGTGATGCCCAAGAACATCCTGATGATCGGCCCGACCGGCGTCGGCAAGACCGAGATCGCGCGCCGCCTGGCGACGCTGGCCAACGCGCCCTTCGTCAAGGTCGAAGCCACCCGCTTCACCGAGGTCGGCTACGTTGGCAAGGACGTGGAGCAGATCGTGCGCGACCTGGCCGACACCGCGGTCAAGCTGTACCGCGAGCAGGCCAAGCAGCGCGTGCGCACCCAGGCCGAGGAGCGCGCCGAAGACCGCATCCTCGACGCCCTGCTGCCCAAGCGCATTCCCGGCGGCTTCGGCTTCGGCGCCGACACCCCGGCGCAGGACCATCAGGCCCCCGACAACGACACCCGCGCCAAGCTGCGCAAGCAGCTGCGTGCCGGCGAGCTCGACGAACGCGAGATCGAAATCGAAACCGCGGTCAATCTCGGCGTCGACATCATGGCCCCTCCGGGCATGGAAGAGATGGGCCAGCAGCTGCGCCAGATGTTCTCGCAGGTGTCGGGCGGCAAGACCCACAAGCGCCAGCTCACGATCAAGGCCGCGCGCCCGCAGCTGATCGAGGAAGAGGCCGGCAAACTGGTCAACGAGGACGAAGTGCGCGAGGCCGCGATCGAAGCCTGCGAACAGCACGGCATCGTCTTCATCGACGAGATCGACAAGGTCGCCAAGCGTTCCGAGAACGTGGGCGGCGGCGACGTCAGCCGCGAGGGCGTGCAGCGCGACCTGTTGCCGCTGGTCGAGGGTTCGACCGTCAGCACCAAGTACGGCGCGGTCAAGACCGACCACATCCTGTTCATCGCCTCCGGCGCCTTCCATCTGGCCAAGCCCAGCGACCTGATCCCCGAGTTGCAGGGCCGCTTCCCGATCCGGGTCGAGCTGAGCGCGCTGAGCAAGGACGACTTCGTGCGCATCCTGACCGAGCCCAAGGCCGCGCTGACCACCCAGTACGTCGAACTGCTGCGCACCGAGGGCGTGACGCTGTCCTTCAGCGCCGACGCCGTCGATCGCCTGGCCGAGATCGCCGCCCAGGTCAACGAGCGCCAGGAGAACATCGGCGCGCGCCGCCTGCACACCGTGCTCGAACGCCTGCTCGATACCCTCAGCTACGAGGCGCCCGACCGCGGTGGTCAAGCCGTGGCGATCGACCGCGCCTACGTCGACGCCCACCTGGGCGAGCTGGTCCAGGACCCGGATCTGAGCCGCTACATCCTCTGATCCGAACCGCGGCGGCCGCGACTTGCGGCCGCCGTGTCAGGTTTTCCGGCCCCGGGCAGACTATGCAGGCAGGGGACCCAGGAAGACCGGTATGGACAACACCGCGGAAGCGGTAACGAGGCAGGGCAGCGACGCCGACACGCACACGCGCGTCGGCGCGGCCGTGGCGCCGGATTTCGACGGCGTGCTGCGCGAACACGGGCCCATGCTCAGCCGCATCGCCGGCAGCTACCAGTCCGAGCCCGGCCGCCGCGAGGACCTGCTGCAGGAAATCAGCCTGGCGCTGTGGCGTGCCCTGCCGGGCTGGCGCGGCGAAGCTTCGCTGCGCACCTTCATCGCCCGGGTCGCCCACAACCGTGCCATCGATTACCTCGCCCGCCACCGCCGGGTCGAGGACGAGCTCGACGAAAGCCATCCCGATCCGGGCGACGACCCCTTGCGCCACGCCGAGACGCAACAGCGTCGTCGCAACCTGCTGGAGGCCGTGCGGCAGCTGCCGCTGGGCCAGCGCCAGGTGGTCGTGCTGGCCCTGGAAGGTTTTTCCCTGCGCGAGATCGGCGACTCGCTGGGCTTGGAAGAAAACACCGTCGCGCAACGGCTCAGCCGCGCGCGCCGGGACCTGCGCGACAGCCTGGGAGCATCGGCATGAGCGACCCGAATTTCGACTGGGGCAGTCTGGGCGACGAGTGGCGCGCGCAGCCCAGCGCGGGGGTCGACGTCGATCGCCTGCGCGCCGAGGTCCGCAAGCGCGGCCGCGCCCTGCGCCGGGCTCTGCTCGCTGAAGTGGCGCTCACGCTGGCGTGCCTGGCCACGCTGGTCTGGCTGATGCTCAAGACCGACGCTTCCGATCCGATGATGCTGGTGTTCGCCCTGCTGATTCCGACCTCGATCGGTTTCCAACTGTGGTCGCTATGGCTGCGCCGTCGCCAGTTGCGCGACGACGGCCTGGACGCCGCGGCCATGCTGGAGTTGGAGATCGGCCGGGTGCACAGCGGTCTGCGCTACTGGCGCCACGGCACCTGGTACGGCGTACTGCTGTTGCTGGGCGTCTATGCCGTCGCATTGGCCGGCCTGAACCACGCCAACCCGATGCACACCGGCGGCATGATCGGCGGCGCGATCGGCGGCGGCCTCGGCGTGCTGGTCTCGGCGGCCACGTCCTGGTTCAAGCACCGCGCCGCGCGCAGCCGCCTGGCCTATCTGCGGGAACTGCAGGCGCAGTTGAACGACGGCGGCGCCTAACCGCTCCACCGCGTCGCGGACGGCGACGCGGTGGCCGCTTGCGCGCACCTGGCCGCGCTCGGTTAGCCTGTGGCGCATGTCCGCAGCCATCCACTCCGCAGCGACCGCGCGCACCGTCCTGGTGATCGGTGCCGACGGTTTCCTTGCCGGTTACATCCTCGCCGCGTTGCGGCGCACGGGCTGGTGCGTGCTGCGCGGCGTGCGTCGCGGCGGTGTCCTGGGTGAGGACGAGCGCTATTGCGACCTCACCCGTTTGACCCGCGAGCAGGACTGGCAGCCGCTGCTGACCGGCGTCGACGCGGTGGTCAATGCGTCGGGCATCCTGCGCGAAGTCGGCCGCCAGCGTTTCGACTGCATCCACGTCGACGCGCCGCTCGCGCTGGCACGCGCCTGCGCGAGCGCCGGCGTCGCGCGCTACGTGCAGGTGTCGGCGCTGGGCCGCCCCGAGGATGGCGAATTCATCGCCTCCAAACACCGTTTCGACGAGGCGCTGCTGGCCTTGCCCCTGGACGCGATCGTGCTGCGCCCGTCGGTGGTCTACGCCACCTCGGGTTCGTACGGCGGTACTTCGCTGCTGCGCGCTTTGGCCGCGTTCCCCGGCGCGCAGCTGCTGCCGGGCGACGGGCATTGGCCGATCCAGCCGCTCGCGGCCGAGGACCTGGGCGAGTTGGTCGCGCGTGCGCTCGACCAAGGCGCGCGCGGCCTCTATGAGGTCGGCGGTCCGCAGCCGATCAGCTTGCGCGACTACCAGCGTCAGTGGCGGCGCTGGCTGCGTATCGATGGCCAGCGCGTCTGGCAGGTGCCGCAGGCCCTGGTGTCGCTGCAGGTTCGGGTCGGCGAATGGCTGGGACACGGTCCGGTCGGCCAGACCATGTGGCGCATGCTCCGGCGCGGCAACGTGACCGCGCCGCAGGCGCACGCGCGGCTGCGCGCGACCTTCGGCTTCGCGCCGCGGGCGCTGGCCGAGGTGCTGGCCGCGCATCCCAGCCAGGTGCAGGACCGTTGGCAGGCGCAGCTGTATTTCCTCGCGCCGACCTTACGCGTGGCCATCGTCGCGCTGTGGTTGCTGTCGGCCTGGGCCGGATGGGCCGCGCCGGCGGCGGATATCGACGTGCTCGCATCGGGCTCGGTCTTGCAGCATCTGGCGCCGGTCGCGCTTGCGCGCATCACCGCGACGCTGGACCTGGTGCTGGCCGTATGGCTTGCGAGCGGCTGGCGACCGCGTTGGGCCCTGGGCCTGATGGGGCTCAGCGTGGCCGCCTACACCCTGGCGTTCGGCTTGGCCTTACCGGGGCTGTGGCTGGATCCGCTGGGCGGACTGGCCAAGAATCTGCTGGTGCTGCCGGCGCTGGCGGTGGCCTGGGTGCTGGCGGAGCGGAGATGAGCATGGCCTATCTGTGGGTGAAGTGGCTGCACATCCTGTCCTCGACGCTATTGTTCGGCACCGGCCTGGGCATCGCGTTCTTCTTCTGGCTCGCGCATCGGCGCGGCGACGCGCGCGTGATCGCCGAGACCGCGCGCACCGTGGTGATCGCAGACGCCTGTTTCACCGCGCCGGCGGTGGTCGTGCAGTTCTTCAGCGGCCTGTGGCTGGCGCATGCCCTGGGCCTGCCGTTCGAGTTGTTCTGGTTGAAGACGGCGCTGCTGCTGTTCTTCGTGATCGGCGCCTGCTGGCTGCCGGTGCTGTGGCTGCAGTTGCGCGCGCGCGACTTGGCGCGGGCGGCGGCGCGCGACGGCACGCCCTTGCCGCCGGCCTACCACCGCACCATGCGCTGGTGGTTCTGGTTGGGTTGGCCGGCCTTCCTCAGCGTGCTCGCGATCTTCTGGCTGATGGTGCTCAAGCCGGTGTAGCGGCACGCGGGCAAGCGCTCGCGTGCCGCCTGGCGATCAGTTTTCGCCGACCCGGGTCCAGCCTTGCGGCGCGGCCAGCGAGGGCGTGAGCTTGAGGCCGCTGTCCAGGCGCAGGTCGCGCACCACGATCGAATACGCCGCCTTGCCCTGGCGGTCGCTGCCGACCAGCTTCAGCAGTACGCCGGTATCGCTGTCGACCCACATGCGGAAGCGCTCGGCACCGAGTTTGCGGCCCAGGTAGTCGCCGTGCTTGCCGGCGACCACGGTCGCGTCGCGACCGAGCAGGCGTTGGTGGCCGGCGATGCGCACGTCTTCGGTGGACAGCCAGAACGCGTAGTTCTGCGGCGACAGCACCGCGTCGGCGCCGACCGCGCCGGCCGGATCGGGACGGTGCACGAACACCGGCTCGCAGCGCGCGTTGCGGTACTGGCGCGCGCCGCTGGGCGCGGGCGCGTCCAGGGTGCGGGTTTCGCTATAGGACGCGGTCTGCGGATACAGGCTGAGGGTGGTGCCGGCGCGGCTCACATGCTCTTCGACGCGGCCGCGGTCGCGCGCGATGCGCACGAAGCTGGTGCGCGCGGATTGCGAGACCTCGAAATCGATCGCTTCGTCCTGGCCGTTGTTGCCGAAGTGCACGTCCACCGAGCCGGCCGCGTCGCGGTAGCGGTCGACGGCGTCGAGCATGCGCTGCTGCAAGGCGGCGACGCGCGCGTCCTGCGGCGCCACCGCGGCGCAGCGGCCGCTCAGATCGCGATCGGCTTCGGTCACGCGTGGAGCGGCGTCGGCCGCGGCCAGGCCGTTGAAATACAGCTGCACGATGTCGGCGCCGTTGCGGCCGTTGCCGCTAGGGGTGACGGTGAACAAATAGCCGTAACCGTAGCCGACGTAATTCCAGCCACCGGGCGCGGTGTTCTGGTTGATGGCCGCGGTCTGCTGCGAACCGTTGGCGGTGTTGATCACGTTGTAGCGCGCGTAGGCGTCGGTGAAGGCGGCGTTGTTGAGCCAGGCGTAGAAGCTGTAATAGCGGTCGGTGCCGGGGAAGAAGTAGCCGTACCAGCCGCTGTTGGTGAAATTAAGCCGATCGTCGCCGTTCCAGTCGCCGGCCTGGCCGCTGCGGTAGACGTAGTTGTGGCCGCCCATGTTGCTGCAATTGGGGTATTGGCCGGCGGAGCGGTCGTTGTCGCACTGATAACTGCCGGCCCAGGCCGGGGCCGCGCACAGACCGGCGGCGGCGATGGCGCCGAAGATCAGCGCGCGCTTACGCATTACGTTCATTCAATCTCCTTGAGTACCGCTGCATGGATGGACGCACCATTCCATTGATCACCCCTGCACGGCCAAGGGTAGCACCGTCGCATGACGGTGGATCGCGGTCTCAAGCCAGTTCGATACGCAAGCGCGACGCGTACGGGCGTCGCGCTCGCGCAGCGCGTTCAGTCTTCGCCGATGTCTTCGTTCCAGACCTCCGGATGCGCGGCGATGTAACCGCCGAGCAGGTCGATGCATTCGCCATCGTTGAGGTCGATCACTTCCACGCCGCTTTCGCGCAGCCAGTCGACGCCGCCCTGGAAGTTGACCGATTCGCCGACCACCACCGTGCCGATGTTGAACTGGCGCACCAGGCCGCTGCAGTACCAGCACGGCGCCAGCGTGGTGACCATGATGGTGTCGCGGTAACGGCGCTGCCGGCCGGCCTTGCGGAAGGCGTCGGTCTCGCCGTGCACGGACGGGTCGCCTTCCTGGATGCGGCGGTTGTGGCCGCAGCCGAGCAGGCGGCCGTCGTTGTGGTACAGCGCCGCGCCGATCGGGATGCCGCCCTCGGCCAGGCCCTGGCGGGCCTCGGCGACGGCGGTGGCGAGCAGGGCGCGGTAGTCGGGGGTGGCGATCATGCGGAGCTCCTGAAGACAGAGGCGCAGTCTGGCGCGCGCACGCGACGCGGTCGAGAGCCGCGGCGCGGGCATAATCGACGCCTCCGCCGCCACGCCGACCCTCCGCGCCGCATGATCTTCTGGAGCCTTGTGTTCGCGATCGGCGCCGGCCAGGCCGCGCTGCTGGCGCTCGCCCTATGGCGGCGGCCGGTGAACGCGCAGGCCAATCGGGTGCTGGCGGGCTGGGTGGCGCTGATCGGCGTCGATCTGGCGGTGAAGGCCGCGTACTTCCACGGCCCGGCGCCGGAGTTGCTAAAGGCCTACCGCCTGGTCGGCCTGTTCCCGTTCCTGTACGGCAGCCTGTTCTATCTGTACGTGCGCGCGCTGACCGAGGCGCGCGGCCTGGACCGCCGCGACCTCGTGCACCTGGCCGGCTTCGTGGTGTCGCTGCTGCCCAACATCGGCGTGTTCCTGCAGGACGCGGCGCAGCAGCGCGCGTTCTTCGAGCACCTGCGTCAGGGCGGCTACTGGCCAGGCCGGCCCTGGCTGGACATCGGCCTGTTCGTCTACAGCCTGAGCTATGTGATCGCCGGTCTGGTGCGCGTGCGCCGCTATCGGCGCGGCCTGCTGCAACGGCGTTCGGATGCCGACCGCATGTCGCTGCATTGGATCGACGCGATGGCGGTCTCGCAGATCGTGATCTGGTGCATCGCGGTGGTGCAGTGGCTCGCGCGCATTCCCTGGATCGACTACCCGCTGATCTACGGCGCGGTGGTGGGCTGGGTGTTCGTGGTCGGCTATCTGAGCCTGCGCCAGGTCGCGGTGGCGGCCGAGCCCGCGCCCGCGTCCGTCGAGGAGGCGAGGGCGGAAGAGCCCGCGGCCGACGATCCGCGCTTCCCCGCGGTCGAGGCGCGGCTGGCCCAGCTGATGGCGCAGGAACAGCTGTACCGCGAGCCGGCCTTGACCATCGGCCATCTGGCCAAGCGCAGCGGCTACCCCGAATACCTGGTGTCGGCGGTGATCAACCGCCGCTTCGAGGGCCACTTCTGGGACTACATCAACCGCCAGCGCGTCGAAGCCGCGCGCGCCTGTCTGGCCGATCCGGACGAAGCGCGCACCATCCTCGACATCGCCTACGCCTGCGGCTACACCTCCAAGTCCACCTTCAACGCCGCCTTCAAGCGCCAGCTCGGCCAGACGCCCAGCGCCTATCGCCAACGCCACGCGGGCTCAGCCGCGAGCGGCCCCGCTTGAGTAGCCGCGGCGCGCGCCCAGTCGCGCGCGTATCGCCGGCCAGCGCAGCAGCAGTTCGCACAGCGCCAGGTTGAACGTCCAGCAGCCCCAGGCCGCGGCGATGTAGACCGGCAGGAACGGCCACTGCATCGCGCCCGCGCCGACCCCCAGCATGATCCGCAGGGTCACCGCCGACGCGGTCAGGGCGGCGCTGCGGTACATCCAGCGACGGTGGCGTTCGAAGTCGCGGACGAGGGCGTAGCGGATGCCGACCGCGGTGCAGGCCACCCACACCAGCGCCAGCAGCGCGAAGCCCGAGCCGCTGGCCGCGCCGCCTTGGGAGTGGCGCGCCAGCGACAGCGCCGAGATCGCGGCGATCAGGATCGCGCCCGCATAGAGACCGCCGCCGAGCCGGTGCAAACGCGGCCAGCGCCGGCGGATCCCACCCAGCAGCTGCAACGGCACCAGCAGCAGGGCCAGCCCGGCGCCGAAGATATGCCCGGGCACGTCCCAGCCGGAGACCGCGAAGCGCGCATCGAACGGATTGCCGATGTTGCTGTCGCGGGAGAAGAAGGTGAACGCGTACAGCGCCACCGCCAGGCAGCCCAGGCCGAAGACCAGCGCCGCTCCCCGGCGCAACCAGACCGTCCCAGCCGACATAAGCCACCTCCACAGGATTCAGGAGGCTGCAGGGTGGCCGTGGCGGCCTCGCGGGTCGTCCGAACCGGCGGATTCGTACGTCCTGAACGGCGGAATCGGCCGCCTGTGCCCGGGCTCAGGCGCGGCCGGGGCGCAGCAGGTCGATGTGCGGGATGCCGTCTTCGACGTAGGGCTCGGACGAAGGCGCGAAGCCGTGGCGGCCGTAGTAGCCCTGCAGATGGGCCTGGGCGCCGATCTGGATGTCGGCGCCGGGCCAGCGCGCGGCGATCGCCGCCAGCGCGGCCTCGATCATGGGATCGCCCAGCCCCTGGCCGCGGAACGCCGGCGCGGTCAGCACGCGTCCGAAACTGACCTGTGGGTAGCTGAGCCCGGCCGGCAGGATCCGCAGATAGGCCGCGAGCGCACCGTCGGGCGCGCGGCCGAGCAGGTGCAGGGCCTCGGGGTGGCGGTCCTTGCCGTCCGGGTCCAGATACACGCAGTTCTGCTCGATCACGAACACTTCCGCGCGCAGGCGCAGCAGCTCGTAGAGCTCGTCGCGTTCGAGTTCGGCGTAGGGCTTGGCTTGCCAGTGCAGGGTAGGGGGATGGCTCATGGAAGGATGATGCCGCAGCAGGCGGGCTTGCGCTGCCTCATTCCAGCCACGCCCCGGCCCGCCCGCATGGCGGTCGGGCGCCCGGTGCGGCGCGAGCCAGTGGCTCGCAAGCGCTGCCCCCGTGCACGGGAGAGGGCTGGTGCGGTTGTGGCCGGGGCCGTCATTTCCGGAAGCCCCACGACCGCCATGCGATAATCCCGCCCATGAGCGAACAGACCCAAAAACCCGACGACACCACCCATTTCGGTTTCCGCGACGTGCCCAAGGGCGAGAAGCAGAAGCTGGTCGGCGAGGTGTTCTCCTCGGTCGCCGGCAAGTACGACCTGATGAACGACCTGATGAGCCTGGGCGTGCATCGGGTCTGGAAGCGCTATTTCGTGTCCACCGCGCAGGTCAAGCGCGGCGACCGCGTGCTCGACCTGGCCGGCGGCACCGGCGACATCGCCCTGCTGCTGCGCGACCGCGTCGGCGACAGCGGCAGCATCGTGCTGGGCGACATCAACGGCGCCATGCTGCGCGTGGGCCGCGACCGCATGACCGACATGGGCAAGGTCGGCGGCTTCGAGTACGTGCAGATGAACGCCGAGAAGCTGCCGTTCCCGGACGCCAGCTTCGACCTGGTCACCATCGCCTTCGGCCTGCGCAACGTCACCGACAAGGACGCCGCCCTGCGCGAGATGCAGCGCGTGCTCAAGGTCGGCGGCCAGGCGCGCGTGCTGGAGTTCTCGGAAGTGAAGGCCGAGTGGTTCAAGCCGATCTACGACTTCCACTCGTTCAACATCCTGCCCAAGCTGGGCAAGCTGTTCGCCAACGACAGCGACAGCTACCAGTACCTGGCCGAGAGCATCCGCAAGCACCCGCCGCAGGACGAGCTCAAGCGCATGATGGGCGAGGCCGGTTTCGCGCGCTGCGACTACAAGAACCTGTCGGCCGGCATCGTCGCGATCCACACCGGCTACAAGGTCTGAATCCGGCGCCGGAGGCGGGACGATGGCCCTGTGCAAGTGGTGCGACGAACAACCCGCCGACCCCGCATCGGCGGTGCAGTGGTGGCTGTTCCTGCCCTTGATTTGGCTGTGGATACCGTCGCCGTCGCGCGGAAAGTACTGCAGCGATTGCGCCGGCGGTTTCAACCTGATCGGCGCGCTGGTGTTTATCGCCTCGCTGGCGATCGCCTTCGTGCTATGGGTGATCTTTTGGTAACGCGCCGCGTCGCCGCGTAGGACAGGAACGCCGACATGAACCTCCGCGACTACCGCGACAGCGACTGGCCGCGACTGTGCGAGATCCACGACGCCGCGCGTCGCGACGAACTGGGCGCCAGCGGCCTGATGGACGCGTACCTGAGCCTGGAGCAGACCGCCGACAACGAGGGCCTGTTCGACGCCCGTGTGGTCGTCGCCGAGGTCGACGGCCGTGTGCTGGGTTTCGCCGCGTACTCGGATGAAGAGCTGACCTGGCTGTACTGCGACCCGCCCGCGTATCGACAGGGCATCGGCCGCGCGCTGCTGCGCCATGCCGTGGCCGCCTGCGCGGGCGACCTCTACACCGAAGTGCTGGTGGGCAACGAAGCCGCGTTAGCGCTGTACCGCTCGGAGGGATTCGACGTGCAGCGCACGTTGGAAGGCAAGCTCGCCGGCAACGAAGCCTTTGCCGCCTCGGGTTATTACCTCAAGCGCAGCGGCCCAGCCTGAGCGCGCGAGCGCGCCCAGGCGCAGCGCGCTCAGTGCACCAGCTTCAAGCCGATCACGCCGCCCACGATCAGACTCAAGCACAGCAGCCGCGCCGCGGTCGCGGGTTCGCCGAACGCGACGATCCCCGCGATCGCCACGCCGACCGTGCCGATGCCGACCCAGACCGCGTAGGCGGTGCCCACCGGCAGCCACTTCAGGGCCAGTGCCAGCATCGCGAAGCTCGCGACCGCGGACGTCAGCCCGATCACGCTGGGCCACAGACGCGCGAAGCCCTCGCTTTGCTTGAGCGCGATCGCCCACACGATCTCTAGCAGCCCGGCGCCGACCAGCAGCGCCCAGGCCAGCATCGCCGCGCGCGTCATCGCCGGCTCAGGCCGAGAAGCCGCCGTCGACCGAGATCGCGGCGCCGGTGATGAAACGTCCGCCCGGACCGGCCAGGTGCGCGACCGTGTCGGCCACGTCCTCGGCTTCGCCGTAACGGCCCAGCGGCAGGCCGGCGCGCTGGTGCTCGGCGCCTTCGCCGTCGGCAGGATTCATCTCGGTGTCGATCGGACCGGGCTGGACCACGTTGGCGGTGATGCCGCGCGCGCCCAGATCCTGGGCCAGGCCCTTGCTCAGGCCGACGGTGGCGAACTTGGTCAGCGAGTACAGGGTCATGCCCGGCGCGCCCACGCGTTCGCCCAGGCAGCTGCCGATGGTGATGATGCGGCCGCCTTCGCCCATGTGCTTGGACGCGGCCTGGGCGGCCGCGAACGGCGCCTGCACGTTGATCGCGATCGCGCGCTCGAAGCTCTCGCGCGACTCGTCCTCGAACGGGCCGTACATGAAGATGCCGGCGTTGTTGACCAGGATGTCGATGCGGCCGAACTCGGCCACGGTGCGCTCGACCGCGGCGACCACCGCGTCGGGATCGGCGCTGTCGGCGCGGATCGCGAGCGCGCGCCGGCCGCCGGCTTCGATCGCCGCGACCACGGCCAGCGCCCGCTCCTGCGAGGCGGCGTAGGTCAGCACCACGTCGGCGCCGTCGCGCGCCAGGCGCTGCGCGGTGGCCGCGCCGATACCGCGGCTGCCGCCGGTCACCAGCGCCACTTTGCCTGCCAGAGGGGTCATCGTCTTGTTCCGTAGGAGGGAGGCCGCCGATGCTAGGCGCCTGCGCGCGCCCGCGCAGCCGGGCGCGCGGGACTGACTGTTGCAGCGGCTCACGGCGGAAAGCAGCGTTGCGGGGCCGGCGCTGACCGGGCCCGGGCGAACCGCCATGCTGTGCGGTGCCCCCGGCGCGGACTAGGCGCTAAACTCGAACGCTCGATCCCTTGCCGTGGGCCTTCCATGCGTTATTCGATCCTTACCGTTTGCCTCGCCGCCGCGCTCGCCCTGGGTTGTTCGCGCGAGGCCGCGACGCCCGCCGACGGCGCCGCCCCTCCCGCCGCCGCCAAGACGGAGACCGCCGTGACCAGTCCTGCCGTGGTCGACGCGCATTCCTACGCCCAGCCGGACAAGGTCCGGATCGACGACCTCGCCCTGCAGCTGGCGGTCGACTTCGAGCACAAGCAGCTCAGCGGCTCGGCCACCTACACCCTGAACTGGGTGGACAAGGCCGCGACCCAACTGGTGCTGGACACGCGCGGCCTGAACATCGAGAAGATCGTCGGCGAGCGCAGCGACGGCAAGTGGGACGATCTCAAGTTCGCGCTGGCGCCGGCCGACAAGTTGTTCGGCAGCAAGCTGACCATCGAAACGCCGGAGCGCAACGCGCGCGTGCGCGTGACCTACAAGACCTCGCCGGACGCGTCGGGCCTGCAGTGGCTGACCCCGGCGATGACCGAGGGCAAGAAGACGCCCTTCATGTTCAGCCAGTCGCAGCAGATCCACGCGCGTTCGTGGGTGCCGCTGCAGGATACGCCCAGCGTGCGCTTCACCTACACCGCGCACGTGACCGCGCCCAAGGACGCGATGGTGCTGATGAGCGCCGACAACGATCCCAAGGCGGCGCGCGACGGCGACTACGAATTCAAGATGCCGCAGAAGATCCCGTCCTACCTGCTCGCGATCGCGGCCGGCGACCTGGTGTTCCAGCCGATCTCGCAGCGCAGCGGCGTGTGGGCCGAGCCGGCGATGGCGCCCAAGGCGGTGGCCGAGTTCTCCGACACCGAGAAGATGATGGAGACCGCCGAGAAGCTGTACGGCCCCTACCGCTGGGACCGTTACGACATCCTGGTGCTGCCGCCTTCGTTCCCGTACGGCGGCATGGAGAACCCGCGCCTGACCTTCGCCACTCCGACCGCGATCGTCGGCGACAAGTCGCTGGTGTCGCTGATCGCGCACGAGCTCGCGCACAGCTGGTCCGGCAACCTGGTGACCTTCTCCACCTCCAACGACGCCTGGCTCAACGAGGGCTTCACCAGCTACGTCGAGAACCGCATCGTCGAAGTGCTCTACGGCAAGGAGCGCGCCGACATGGAGAGCCTGATCTCGCGCAACGAACTGCGCAGCGAGTTCACCGACGCCAACAAGCCGCTGCAGGCGCTGGCGATCAAGCCCGGCGCGCTGGACGACCCGGACAACAACCTCACCGGCACCGTCTACACCAAGGGCGCCTGGTTCCTGCAGTTCCTGGAACAGCGTTTCGGCCGCGACAACTTCGACGCCTTCCTGCGCGGCTACTTCGACCACTTCGCGTTCCAGAGCATCTCGACCCAGCAGTTCGTCGACTACGCCAAGGCCAATCTGCTCGACAAGTACCCGGGCAAGGTCACTCAGGCCGAGTTCGACGCCTGGTTGTACGAGCCGGGCATCCCGAGCAACGCGCCGCAGACGCCGTCGGCGCGCTTCGACGCCATCGACGCCGCGCGCAAGGCCTGGCTGGACGCCGGCACCTTGCCGGACAAGGCCGCGACCGCCAAGTGGTCGACCCAGGAATGGGTGCACTTCGTCGAAGGCATGCCCGACACGCTCAGCGTCGATCAGCTCAAGGCCCTGGACGCCGCCTACAAGCTCACCGGTACGCCCAACGGCGAGATCGCGCAACGCTGGTATCCGCTGACCGTGCGTAGCGGCTACACCCAGGCCGACGCCGCCATCGCCGCGTTCCTGCAGCGCATCGGCCGCCGCAAGCTGATCATGCCGACCTACAGCGAACTGGTGAAAACGCCCGCCGGCCTGAAACTGGCCGAGGACACCTTCGCCAAGGCCAAGCCCGGCTATCACCCGATCACGACCGAATCGGTCGAAGCGGTGATCGCCAAGGCCAAGGCCGCGCCGCAGGCGGCCAAGTAAGCGACGCCATGCGTTGGCGTCGCGCCAGACTCGCGGCCGCCCTCGTGGCGGCCGCGTTGTTTGCGACCGTTACCGCGCTGCTGTGGCGCGATCCCTATCGCGTGGTGCTGGCCGACTACAACCGCCAGCGCATCGTCGCCGGCCTGTCGCGCGACAGCCTCAAGCTCGACGACCATCGCTGGGTCTACGCCTACAACGACGAGGCGCCGGCCGGCGCGCCTGTCGTGGTGATGGTCCACGGTTTCACCGGCAGCAAGGAAAACTGGTACCCGTTGGCACAGCGGCTGCGCGGCCGCTACCGCTTGCTGATTCCCGATCTTCCCGGCTGGGGCGAAAGCCAGCGCCGCGACGGCGGCGACTACGGCTTCGTCGCCCAAAGCGCGCGCCTGGCGCGTTTCATCGAACAAGTGGCGCGCCCGCGCGGCAACGAGGTGGTGCTGCTGGGCCATTCCATGGGCGGCGGCATCGCGGCCCTGACCGCGGCGCGCTATCCGCGCGCGGTCGATCGCCTGGGTCTGTTCGACGCGGCCGGCGTGCGCTTTCGCGACAACCGCTTCGGCGTCGAGGTGCTGGCCGGCCACAATCCCTTCGCGGTCGCCGACGGCGCCGGCCTGCAACGCTACCTCGACACCGTGTTCTACGACGCCGCCGCCAAGCCGACGATCCCGTGGCCGGCCGACGAGATCTACATCGCGCGCCGCAAGCGCGATGCCGCGTTCGAGCAGACGGTGCTCAACCGCATCGGCCGCGGCCCGGAACGCTTCCTGCCCGGCGAAGAAGCCGCCAGGATCCGCCAGCCGACGCTGCTGCTATGGTGCCGCCAGGACGCGGTGATCGACGCCAGCGCGATGGCGCTGTACGCCGCGCGCATGCCACAGGCGCGACAGGTGCTGCTGGACGGCTGCGGCCACATGTCGCCGGTGGAGCGGCCCGACGCGGTCGCGCAAGCGGTCGCGCAGCTGGCCGGGCCGCACTGAGCCGCCATCCCTACGAATCCGAAGAACCGACACGGGACACGCCGATGAACGCCAGGACTCCGATGCTGCTGCTCGCCGCCACGCTCGCGTTCGCCGCCTGCAAGCCGGCCGAAGACCCCAAGGCCGCCGCCGCGGCCAAGGCCGCGACCGACGAGAAGGCGGCCGAGGACATGGCCAAGTCCTTCGAGGCCGCCGTGGCCTTGAACAAGTGGGACGTGGCGCGCGCGCACGGCGACGTTCTGACCGCGCAGTACCCGAACAGCCAGGCCGCCGCGCGCATCAAGGCGCAGTACGAAGTGGCCAAGGTCGAAGCGGTCAAGGCGTTGGAGACGCGCCGCCTGGCCGCGCTGTGGTCGTACCAGACCCAGCCGGTGCTGTCGGGCGGCGAGCAACGTTCGGCCGCGCTCTACGCCAAGGACCACATCGACACCGACGGCGGCGGTCCGCGCGAAGTGCGGCTGATCTTCCGCGATCATCCGGAGTGGGGCCGCAGCAGCTATCTGGTGTTGCAGGCCGGCGATTTCGATTGCTACGGCGGCTGCAAGGTCAAGCTCAAGGTCGACGACGCCGCGCCCAAGCCGGTGGCCGCGAGCCGTCCCAAGACCGACGAGGCCACCGCGATGTTCATCGAGGACGAGCGCATGCTGTGGCGCACCGTGCGCGGCGCCAAGACGATCGCGATCGAGTTCCCGGTCAAGGCCGGCGGCACCCGCACCGCGGTGTTCGAAGTCGGCGGCCTGGACGCCAGCCAGATGCCGGGCTGGAAATGAAGGAACGCGGCTGGCGCATCGCCGCCGCGCTGACCGGCCTGGCCGCGATCGCGCTGCTGGGCGCGGTACTGGCCTGGCAATGGTTCCTGCATTGGCAACCCGATCGCGCTCGTTACCCGCTGCGCGGCATCGACGTGTCCCACCATCAGGGCGCGATCGACTGGCGCGCGGTCGCCGCAGACGATGTCGCCTTCGCTTATCTCAAGGCCAGCGAAGGCGGCGATCACCGCGATCGCCGTTTCGACCAGAACCGCCGCGACGCGCGCGCGGCCGGGCTCGCGGTCGGCGCTTACCACTTCTTCACCTGGTGCAAGCCGGGCGCCGAGCAGGCGCGCAACTTCCTCGCCGCCGCCGCGCCGTCCGCGCACGATCTGCCGCCTGCGCTGGATCTGGAGTTCGGCGGCAATTGCGGGCGCAATCCAGACGGCGTGCAACTGCGACGCGAGCTCGACGCTTATCTGAGCCAGGTCGAGGCCGCGTACGGCCAGCCGGCTTTGCTCTACGTCACACCGGAATTCCTTGCCGCGCATCAGCGCGACTTGCCGCCGCGCGCGCTGTGGCGGCGCGCGATCGTGCGCAAGCCCGATGCCAGCGCCGACTGGGTGGTGTGGCAATACCACAACCGCGGCCGCGTGCGCGGCATCGACGGACCGGTGGACTTGAACGTATTCGACACCGACGCCGCGGCGTTCGCGCGCTAGCGCGCTACGCGGGAGCGATGAGAAAAAGCGGTATCGACTCGCCGCGCTCACGCTGACGGCATCGGTGTGCTCATGCAGATGGCAATGACGGGCCGAAACGCACCCCGCATCCTCCCGCGAACCGCCTTGGGGTAGGAGCGGCGTAAGCCGCGACCGCGCCCCCACGACTCACGACGCCACCCCAATCGAGCGGTTCTGCAACACATCCTCGCGCCTCCCCCCCCGCTTCCTGTGGGAGCGGCGTCAGCCGCGATCGCGAAAAAGCGAACCCCTGCGCAAATCCAATTGCACAGCCACTGGTCTCGTTGGCACAGTTTTAATGCCAGTTACTAGCCGATCCCAAGGGCCTGTTAGCCATCATTCGGCCGCGCTAGAGCGAGTCAACTGCGGAAACAGTACGTCCAAAGGGCAATTCTCCGAGGCATCTAGCGATATCTGGGCCGCAATAGTGTGGACTCTTGCTGTCTAGATGTTGGTATTTGATCCGTGATAGCTAAATGGTCTCGAATCGTAACGGCAGGGATGTGCCATGGCTGACGACAAAGACGACGAGCGTGTGGGACAGGATCCGGCGGCCCCACAACCCGCGATCGCGCAAACAGGCACGGCGGCGCGCAACCCAAGCGAGGTTTACGGCCCACCGGCGCCGCAGTCCTCTGCGCAGCGCCCGGACGAGTCAGCGATACCGACGCCACCACGGCCCAGGTCGGCGGCACAACCGCTCGACATATTGAATCCCGGTCTTCCGCTGGCGGGCATGACCCGGCCTGGCATTCCCCTACCGGGTTCCGCCAACGCATCCGCCGGCGGATACACCTTCAACGCTAGCGGTCAATCCATTTACAGCGGCCAGATACGCGAGACTGATCCCGACACCGGCGCGGTTTCGATGGGTGCAACTGTCGGCAATCCCCAGACGGGCATCCGGGACGTCTACGTCGGCAATAGTGTCGGCGCCGATATCTTGAGCGCCGCGACCAGTCGTCGCGGTCAGGACTTCGCCACGGTCGTCGGTGTGGGTACCGGCAACGACACCAGGGCCTTGTCTGGCGGCATTGCGGTCAACACCGAAGCCGATACCTATGGCGCTTTTGTCGCGGTGCGGAGCGAGGATTATTCGTTGAGCGGCAGCTACGCCGCGATCCCCGATGGCAGCAGGCAGGCAGTGACTGCGGGATTTCCATTGCCGGCGAACGCTTCCGGCACGGTATCTTTCAGCAACAACACGGCCGACGGCAGCAACGCGGTATCCGCTACTTACGTGAACCCTGCCGAAAACTTCAGGTTGAATGCGGGTGTCCGAAATGGGGAGATAGTGGAATTGGGCGGGAGCACAGTTGTGGCGACTGGGCTTACATCGCGGACCGAAATCGGTGCTGGGCTCGGTGTTGGTCGCGATACCTTCCAGGTCAGTGCCAACCTCGATCACAAGTTCAACCCAAGGGAATCGGCCCGCTTGTCGGGAACGTATAGCAGTACCGAAGGCCAAGGCGATCGCTATCGAGTCGACGCGCTATACCAAAACGGCGATATCGGCGTGCGTGGGTTTGGTTTGATCAATGGCGACGAATGGGCGGTGGGGGCGGCGCTTTCGTTCGCGTACGACGGTCCATCGGTCCCACGACCGGCGTCGCGCGATCGAACGGCGGAGAGGAATGTGGCTCTGCTTGCCGAAGCGGAGGCGTCCCGCGAGGCTAACCAGGTAGCGAACGGGTCGCAGGAAACGCCGTCCGTCGGCGTGGCCAGCCGCTCCGCTGGGAATACACAGTCGATCGCGGTCGATCCCACCCTGCGCACGCAAGCCGAAGCGCACATCCGCCGCATCAACGAAGGCTTGCCCGAGAACGCGCGCCTGCCCGTGAACGAGACCGCGCAAAGCCTGGCCGGCATCGCGGAACTGCGCGGGCTGCCGCGTATCGGCTACGTCGAGCTAGGCAGTCCCGGTGCCGACGGCGAGCGCCGCCTGTTCCTGGGGGCCGAAGCCAGCGCACGCGATCGTCAGCCCGGCGCCGAACTGATCAGCGTCGGCGCCAGCGACGCGCGCCGCGGCTTGTCGGTCGAAGCGGCTGCCGCATTGGGCGAAAAGCGCGAGCAGGAATCGCGCACGCCCGCCGCGCCCGTGGCCGATCCGCAGCAGCAGGCGATCGCGCCGCGGTCGCTGTAACGGCGCGGCAGCGCGATCGCTAATGGGTCGGTGCCGTCCGCCGGGCGGCCTCGGCCACCCTCTAGCGAGGAGGGCGGCGATGCCTGGCATCGGCCGCCCTGCGTATAAGGTGCGTCGCCGCAAGCGATCGCGGCGTTCGCTAGCCGCTATTGCACGTTGCAGCTGAAACTCAACACCGTGGTTTGCCCGGTCGTAAGCGTGCCGAGGGTAATGCCGGCGCCGGTCAGGTTGGCGATGGTGAAGCTGCCCACAGGCACGCCATCGCCGGTGATCGTCACCGTATTGCCGCCAGGGCAGGCGATGCCGGCGCCCGGTGTATCCCGCACCACGGCGCCGGTCACCGAATCGGG
The DNA here is from genome assembly GCF_001429785.1 of Lysobacter sp. Root916. GTDB lineage: Bacteria > Pseudomonadota > Gammaproteobacteria > Xanthomonadales > Xanthomonadaceae > Lysobacter. The sequence continues at coordinate 249,376 of NZ_LMJF01000011.1, forward strand.
CCCGTTGTTGGTGACGCGCAGCTCATAGGTGGTCGGCGAGCCGGAGGTGACGGTGTCGCTAGCCTGGTCGACGTTGCCGTTCACGCCCGGCGTGTTGGTCTTGGTGATGCTCAGGTCGGCGCTCTGGCGCGAGTTGGTAAAGGTGCAACTGATGCTCGCGCCCGCCGCGGTGCCGGTGGACGGGATCGTGACCGTGCGGGTGGGCGCGTCGAACGTGGCCGTCGCACCGTTGGTGAGCCCCGTGCAAGTCACGCCCGTGAGTACGAAGCCGGCCGGGGGCGCCGCCTCGGTGATGGTGGTCTGAGTGCCCGTGGCGGCCAAGGTCTGCACCGCGCCCTGCACGCCGGTACCGGCGGTCGCGGTGGTGATCGCATGGCTGGCGATGCCGTTGCTGCCGCTGAAATTGAAGCTGCCGACGTCGCCATTGGAGATTTTAGTGACCGTCACCGTGCCCGTGCGGGTGTTGTCGAAATGGCAGCGGATCAGGCTGTTGACCGCCATCTGACTGCCAGGAATGGTGTAGGTACGAGTGGCAGGATCGAACGTGGCCGATACAAGCTGGTTGGACAGTGGCGGCGCGCGCGCGCCGTCGTAACACAGGAAGGTGGGGTTCGCGCCGGTGACCCAGCCGGCGACGGCGGTCTCGCTGATGGTGGTATCGACACCTGCGGCACCGAGCCGGAAGCTGGTGCCGTCCACGAAGGCTCCCGCGGTAGCAGCCGCGACGGTGTCGCCCGGATATCCGTTGTTGCCGGTAAAGCTGAAGCTACCGGTGCCGCCGAGCGCTCGCTTCACCACCTGCATTTGCGGAACGCTGGGGATGGAGACCGTCATGTTTATGCCTTCAGCGAACGCGGTTTGTGCCGGGCCCGCCCAGGTGATCGTGAAGAAGAGCTGGGTGATGCCGATTCCGACGAACATCACCGAGCCGCAGCCGACCAATAAGGTGCCGGAACAGCCGCCCGTCGGCGGCGAGTTGGAATTGAAGTTGACGGTGCCGTTGGAAGGGCCGCCGACCGTGTTTCCAGCCACGAAGAAAGCGGCGTTGCCGGACACGGCCAGCGCGTTGACGCTGCCCCCGGTTGCCGTGGCGGACGTCAACTGCCATATGGACGTCGAACTCCTCGCGGTGCAATTCACCCCCGTGCAGGTGGCGCGCCAAATGCCCAAGTCCTCGATATGCAGGATCGGATTGTTGATCGGCCGGCTGAATGTCACAGCGATGAAGCGAGTGGTGCCTTGAGGCGCGATGTCCAGTCGCACGGATCCCCTGCCGGCGATGACTTCGCCATACGGGTTGCCGTAAACGCCGGTGGCCGTCATGGCGCCGAGCGCATAGGGCGTGGTGCCCTGGTCGCCACCAATGGCGATCGTCGTCCCGTTGACCGTTGCTGAGCCCAAATCCGGATTGATGACGGTCCAGGCCAGCGGCGTTTCCGCTTGCGCCAGTCCGGATATGCCTAGCAAGGCCAGCAACAGCCACGAACAGACGCGCATAAGGCCTGCGCCACGGTTACGCATCGCGTCGGCTCCTGGGCCCGCACCGGGATGCCGCGTGCGCGGCCCGGTTCCTTGTCTTGACGGAGCGCATGCCTCCGGACACCCGGTGACTCGACCGGCATGGCCTGGGTAATCGGGTGCGGGTCGACGGCTGACGGCTAGAGGGCTCATGTTCTGGCCTAACGGGTTCCATGGGCGGGGGCGGACTCAGTCCGCCCGGTCACATGAGTAAATCGCATCTCTTTTGTGGATTAGGACACCATTTAGGCTCTAATTGAGCGCTCTTGCTGTGGTGACTTTCCACTAGGGAGGCTTAGGTCGTGTCCGGGAGGGCCGCCGATGTCGGCTAGGCCGCCGATTCCGCGAGCCAGACGTCTGCCTAGTGCACGCAAGTACGCACCCGCAGCGACCTGATCTATGGCTCTCGACCGAGCGCCAGCGGAGGGGCTGCGCGAGGACACGCCCAGGCTGGCCGGGCGGGTTATGGGGGCCAGGCGAGACTTAAGCTCGGCCATCGCCTTGGGCTGCCTGCGGCGATCCGTCTTAGCGGCGCATGGCGCCCCGACTTGCCGGCGAGCGCTTGGCGTGGATTAGCCGGACCGGGCGCACGGCCCTCGTACCGGCCTCATCGGGCGATCCGAATGAGTGCAGCTCCAGACCCTCGCGACGGTGCGGTTATCACCGCACCCTACGAGTGATGTGGGCAGCCGCCGCTGTGCGATAGGGCGCATCGCCGATAGCACTGCGACGGCCCAGCAGAAGCGGAATCCGGGGGGCAGGCCCTTCAACAGTCATATAGCCGTGGGGAGTGGCGAGCGAACGCGAACCGCACCGTTGTGCTGCTCCGGACTCTCGGGACGGTGATGTCCGTTTCCTCGCTCGCGGATCGCTCCGCAATTCGTTCGCGCGATGGCGCAGGAGGCCGGGAGACCTCTGGCCGCAGATTCTGGCGGGTCCGAAGCGCGTCGAGCGTGGTCTCGACCGATCCGAGCGGCGCGCACGCAGGCTTCAAAGGTAGCTTGCGTAATCGTTGAGAAATAGATGCCCGTCAGTCTTGGTCCACAGGCCTGTATCGCTCCGCGCACGCCACAAACGAAACGGCCCGCAACGCCCACCGGAAATTCCGGCGGCGATGCGGGCCTGGTCTCGATCGGTCGCCTACTGCACGTTGCAAGCGAAGCTGAGGATGGCGGTCTGGCCGCTTGCCAACGCAGTCAGCGTGATGCCCGCCCCGGTCAGATTGGCGATGGTGAACGGCCCACCTGCCGGCGTGCCAGCGCCGGTGATCGTCACCGCATTGCCGGCCGGGCAGGCAATGCCCGCACCGGGTGTGTCGCGGACCACCGCACCGGTGATGGTGGTGGGCCCGTTGTTGGTGACTCGCAGCGTATAGGTGGTGCTGGCGCCCGAGGCCAGCGTATCGGCCGATTGATCGACTTCTCCATTCACGCCCGGCGTGTTGGTCTTGGTGATGCTCAGGTCGGCCTGCAGCTGGGTATTGGTGATCGTGCATTGCACAGTGCGGCCGCCGGATTGCAGCGCCAGACCGGCAAAGGGAATAGTGACAACGGCACCCGCCGACGAAGCACTCTGCCCAGCCGCCAGCCCGGTGCAGTCGGCGCCGGTCAGCGCCCACCCGGCCGGCAGGGTTTCGGTAATCGTGGTGTTCGCCGTCGTGCTGGCGACGGTCAGCGTCTGCTGCGCCCCCGCCGTCCCTGGCGCGCCTGCGGCCGTCGTCGTGATCGAGTGGTTGGCGATGCCGTTGTTGCCGCTGAAATCGAAACTGGCGGTGTTGCCAACAGAAATTTTGGTAATCGTCAGCCGGTTGACCACCCATTCCATCGCAACGGTCTGCAGCGCCAGGTTGAGGCCGGTCGAGCTGGAGATGTTGTCCGCCGTGGAATCGCCATTGTTGACCACATTGTTGTAGACGCCCACTGTGTTGCTGACCACATTGACGGTGAGCGTACAAGTGGTGGCGGTGCCGCCCACTGTTCCTGCAGCAAGCGTGCCATTGGCGATTGAGATCGTCCCCGCGCCCGCGGTGGCAGTCACTGTTCCGGCGCAGGTATTCGTTACGCCGGGCGTCGGCGCAACGACCACACCCGCAGGCAGGCTGTCGGTAAAGCCCCAGCCGATCTTGGCCTGATTGTCACCGGCGGTATTGGTGATGGTGAAGGTCAGCGGCATCGCCGCGCCGACATAGCGAACACCGGGCACCGACTTGCTCAATGTCGGGCTGACATCGAGAACGGTGAAATTGTCGAACGCCCAGTCGTTGCCCGCGCCTGACGGCTGCAAGTTGCGGACACTGAAGGTCATGGTGGTGCCGGTGATCAATATGTTGGCGCCGGCCCCATTGGGGAGATAGTCCGCCACACGAGCGGATTGAGCCGGCGCCACACCCCGCGCTTCGGTGATGATCGTCTGCGGATTTTGTCCGTCGGTGCACAGGTTGAAGGCGCCTAGCGCGGTTTCGCTGAGGCCGTTGACATACTGGAATTGCATGATCGGGGCGTTGGCGAAGCAATTGACGGCTGCACCGGTTAGGCGCAGCGTGGCAAAACGACCGCTGCCGCCGGCCGGAATAGCCGGGAATGGAATCCCCACCGTATTGCGCAGGATCACGCTGCCGTTGATTGGATTAGCGGCCGTATAGGCGGTTACCGCCAAATTGTTGCGGGCGACCGCTGCGGTCTGCCCCCGGTACATGCCCAGCGCCTGCGCTATGGACATGCCATAGTTCCAGTTGGTCTGGTTTTGGCAATGCGGCGCGCTGATCGGCACTGCCGCCGCCACGGGCGAATTCCATCCAGCCACCCAGCCGTTGCAAGCGGTCAGCCAAGAAAGGTCGGCCGTGTAGGCGACACTGTTGGGCGCGGGCCCGACATAGGTATTGACCAGCCGCGGCGTCGCCATCGCCCCATTGCCGCTGTCGAACGTTTCTTCATAGACGAGGGTTTGCGCGTGCGTGGGCGCCGCCAGCAGGATGCAGACCGCCATCAGCGGGAGCGCCCAGAGGGATGCCCGTCTACGTGACCGCTGCGGCGATCGACTGCGGATGGCGATTGCGCGTACGTGCCGGGGCGATGTACGTGTTTCACGCGCGACGCGATTCGTATCCATGCGGCTCCGTAAGGGATTCTTGAAGGGATTGTTGGTGCGGGCGCTTGAACGGAGACGCGAACCGGACCGGCATCCGTCGTGCAGCGGCTGTTCGAGATCGCGGGGTTAGCGGCTCCACTGCGAAATTCGTGCAACGGTAGGGAGACAGGACATGCCGAGGTCGCCATCTGGCGCGGGCTCGGAGCGCGGCCTCATCATCGACAGGTGGGATGCGCCATGGGCAGCTTCTGACCTCGCGAGCGCGCGGTGATCACCGCTGCCCCTGAGCGACACGGGCGACGAGCCATAGGCGGTGCCGCGACCGGCCAGCTACTGACGAGTTTCAGAGAAACGGCGCCAAGGGCCCCCTCTGGATGGTGGCCGCAAACGCAGAGGGCGCAGTCGCCTGCGCCCCCTCAGTCTTGTCCGTAGCGATAGCCTATTGCACGTTACAGCTGAAGCTCAGCACTGCGGTTTGCCCGGTCGTGAGCGTGCCGAGGGTAATGCCGGCACCGGTCAGATTGGCGATGGTGAAGGTGCCCAAGGGCACGCCGTCGCCGGTAATCGTGACCGCGTTGCCGCCGGGGCAAGTGATGCCGGTTCCGGGCGTATCCCGGACCACCGCGCCGGTGATAGACGTAGGGCCGCTATTGGTAACACGCAGGGTATAGCCGGTCGTCCCGCCCGCAGCGACCGTGTCGGTAGCCTGATCCACTTCACCATTCACGCCCGGCGTGTTGGTCTTGGTGATGCTCAGATCGGCAGAGCTGGTCTGGTTGCTGAAGACGCAGGTGATGTCGTCCAGCGCGGCCAGGTCCAACAGGCTGAAACTGCTGCCACTGCCGCTGGGCATAACGGTGGCAGTGCCGGCGGTGGCATTGGTGCAGCTGTAACTGGTGGTGTAGGCGCCGATCGCGCTGGCGCTGCCCGCCGCCATGGTTTCGGACAAGGTGTAGTTGGCAGCCGTATCGGCATTGGCGAAATCGGCGGTGCCGTTGGCCGTGCTGCCGCTGCCTGTGGTGTTGGCCGTTCTGGTCGCCGCGATCGCGGTCTCCGTTCCCGCGATGCTGAGCGAGAATTGGTCGGCGGCGGCAATACGTCCGTTCGGCAATTGCTTTTGCAGTCGAACGCGCGGCCGGCTGTTGGTGTAGGTGCAGGTCACCGGGCTGGCTGGTATGACGCTGTTGGCCGGCAGGAGCACGGCACCCGTTGCCACGTCATATGTCGGCGCAATAGCCCAGCCGGTGCAATTGATGGCGGTGACCCTGTACACGCCGAATGCGCTTTCGGTGATTCCGGTGTCCAGGAACCGATTGGCCACCACCATCGGTTGTATACCGAGCGAAGCCGTGACCGTTCCATTGTCGGCCCATGAGTCGAAAGTCGATGGCGTATTGGCTGCCAAGGTAACGACGGTTGGATTGCCCTGTATACCTGCGGTTATCAGGTCGGCGTCGAGATTTACCGTGGTGTAGACGAATCCTTTGGCGCTCTCCTGGCGGTTGGTCTGCTTGACCAGGCATACCGTGGGCGTCTCGATATTGGCCAGGCGAACGGTGAAGTCGTCGGTGGCGCCGTCGGAGGTGCCGTTTTGCGTGCGGCTGGTGCGGAATTGCAATACCGCGCCGGACGCAACGCCTGCGGGAAGGGTGATCCGGTAGACCTTCATGCTGGGCAAGCCCGAAACGTTCCAGTCGCCGGAAACGAGGGTCAGCACGGCGCCGTTGCTCGCGAACGGCGCAGGCGGGGCGAGGGGGCCCGCCGCTCGATACGTCGATGTGTTGAAGGTCGCATAGACCACGTTGTTGTAGCGCACTTCCAATCGGGCCTGATTTCCATTGACCCCGTTGGAGCCGCTGGCGTTGGCCCAGGACACCGAAAAAACGATATCGCTGCCACCGGTCACGCCGCCGGCCACCGTTTGCTGCATGGAATTGAACACATTCAGGCTGCCGGCGTTGCCGCCGAAATTCTCGGTGTGGGTCACGCCGCCGCCGCCGGCATTTCCCCAGCCCGTTCCGGCCACGATGGTCTCGCTCCAGGGCGCCGCCACGCCGCTGGGCAGGGTGGGAGCGATTACCGGCGTCAAGGCACTGCAGGTTTGCGCGCTGGTTTGGCCGGACAGTAGCAGGCCGGCCGAGCACAGGCAGAGCAACCAGACATGTTTGCGAACGGCGCAGCGCCGCGATGTATCGCGCACAGGCCGATCCAGGCAGTCGTCGGCGATACGGCCGGTCGCAGCTTGCGCGTGGATGTCACTCGGCGAGCGAGCCGTTCCGCGTTCGCGCGCGCCGGCGGCCATCGCGTAAGGCCCTTTGAACACGAGATTCCAGAAACCATTGCCGAACATGATGCCCCCTGATGGCCACTCAACTCGCCGAACGCGCGTTTGCCCTGCCTTGTCTGCCTGCCCGATTCGGCGCTCACGGATCGCCGCGCGATTCGTCGGCCCAACGTGACCAGACCATGGAGGCAGAAGGTATTCCTTTCAGCCAGCCGTTCCGGGCTGGTCCGAAGCGCGGCGCGCTCCGAGGGTCTGTGCTTCTAACGCGCATGCAAGCTTCACAGAGTAGCTCGCGCAACCGCAGTGGAATAGGACACATTACGACACGGCTTAGTCACTAATGCGGATCGGTTTCGCATAGATTCCATGCCTTTAGATCATGCTTTAAGTGTCCGTATCGCTGGGCGCGCGCCAGCAACAAGAGCCTCAAAGCGCTCTGCATGAATTCCGTAGCTATACGAGCCTTGTACTCGTGCGTCGTAGGGTGCGATGAGCGAACGAGAGCCATGCCGTTGCGCAGCTCCCAATCCTGGCGATGGCGCGGTAGTCACTGCGCCCTACCAGCGATGCGGACGATCTCCCTCCGGTTCGGGCATCGTATGCAGTCGCCTATTGCACGTTGCAGCTGAAGCTCAGCACCGCGGTTTGCCCGCTAGCCAGGGTGTCTAGGGTGATGCCGGTCCCGGTCAGGTCGGCGATCGTGAAGGTTCCCACCGGTGCGCCGTTGCCGGTGATCGTCACCGCGTTGCCGCTAGGGCAGGCGATGCCGACTCCTGGCGCGTCCGTGATCACCGCGCCGGTCACCGAGCCGGGGCCGCTGTTAGTGACGCGCAGGGTATAGGCCGTAGCCGTGCCCGCAACGACGGCGTCGTTGGCCTGATCCACCTCGCCGTTGACGCCCGGCGTATTGGTCTTGGTGATGGACAGGTTGGCGTTGCGCTTGTTGCTGAAGTTGCAGGTGAGGGTGGCGTTGAGCGCGGTTTCGCTGCCCGGAATGGTGTAGGTGCTGGTGGCCAGACTGCCGACGACGGTGTTGGCGGCGTTGCGGCATTCGACCGTGCCCAGGGTCCAACCGGCCGGGAGGGCGCTTTCGTTGATGGTCACGGGATTGCCGGGCGTCGCTACGGTGTAGGCCTGGGTGCCGGCGAGCGCGGTGTTGCCGTCGACCTGGGTAGGCGTGGCGGTGCTGGTGGTGGTGGCCGTGCCGGTGGTCTGCGTGGTGTTGGTCAGGGTGAAGGTAAACGGGCCGCCGGTCGTGGCCGGGGTGCTTTTGTTCAGCACCACCTGAGGTGCCTGATCGATGAAGAAGGTCCGCGACGATTCCCGCCGCGTGTTGTCGCAGAGTGGGTCCGCACTGAGCCAGCCGCTGGTGCCTCCGCCGCCGTTGATGATCAGGCCGAACTGCTCGGCGCCCTCGCCTGCGACGCCATCGGCCAAGATGTTCACCGTCACGTCGACCGTGGCCTGGCCATGCAGACCGCCGGCATAGTCGCCGGCGGGCACGAGCAGCGACCAGGTGTTGCTGCCCGCGGTGTGGCTCAACGTTGGCGCGCCGTTCGGGCCGGTCGGCGCGCTGAGGTTGAAGTCGGTATCGGGCGTGGCAGTGGAGCCGGTGGCCAGGTTGATCGGTATGGTGATGCCAGGCGCCGGGACGCGGCCGTTGATGCGGAACGATAGCTTGGGTGCCGTGGCGGCGCCGGTCGCGGGTTCGGTGGTGCGCGAATCGGAGGCGGGGTCGCTGCCGCCGCCCAGGTCGACCAGGGGCTGCAGGGTGATGTTGACGTTGCGGATGTAGTTGCCGAACGCGCTGGTGGCAGGCAGCACCGATTCCAGGCCGATCTGGTAGATGCCGCCCGTGGTCGGCCCCGGCAGGCTTTGGCCCACGCCGACGGCGATGAAGGTCGCAAGCGCGGGCGGTCCTGCCGTGTTGGTCGGCAGGGAGGTGAACTGGCTGATCGGCGTGGCGGGAAAGCCGCTGTTGGCGGGCCAGATGCCGATACGTGCCTGGCTGGCCGTGTTGGGGCCCAGATTGGCATCGGTCGAAGTCGGATCGGCCAGCTCGAAGGTGAACGGAATCGATTCGCCGGGTGCCAGGCAGATGTTTTGGTAGATGCGGCCCGGCACGTGCGCGTTGAGTTCGGCGCTGCCCGTGGGAACCAGCGCACCTTCGAGGTTGGCCAAGCCGTTGGTGATGCCCAACTGGATGGGGTGCGAAATATTGCCGTTGGTTACGCCCGCGGCCGGGCCGACATTTCCCACGGGCGGTACGACCACGTCCGGTGGGGTGGTTTGGGTGACCAGGCCGCCCGTGGTTTCCCAGGCGATCACGCACAGCTGCGAGCCCAAGGAGGGTTGCGGGTCGGGCGGGGTCACGCAGCGTGCGTCGTTGAAGTACTTCAGGCATGAATTCGTGGACGTGCAGAAGTTCTGCGAGAAGGTGGCGGTGCTGGTGGTGTAATCCCTCTCGAACGCTCCATCGACGCCGTTCTTCAACTGGATGAAGTTGCGGTTGAGGATCACGCGTTGCTGCGCCGATACCGGAAGCGCGGCCGCGCTGCCGAGCAGCAGCACGGCGAGCAGGCTGGACCATGTCCGCCGCCGGCATTGCCGCAGTCGCCATTGGACGAAAGCATTGCCGCGCGCTGCGCGCCACCACGGCGCTTGCGTAACGCGCCCGTTGTAAGTGGAACTCATCCCGCCCCCGCGACCTGCTGCTCTAGAAGTGATGGCGGTCCCTGCCGGGTTGGTAAGTGCGCATCCGCAGTAGCGGATCGCAATACGACTTTGGATGCAGCGCACCGCTATGGGCATGTGCCGCGCATCGGTTTGGAAATCGAATTTCGATGCGGAGACAGGACAGCGTCCGCGCTGATTTGTGCGGGCGTCGTGCTCTACGGCTCGTATCGGGCGCTAGCTGCGTGCCGATGCGGCTTTGCGCGTGCACAAACGAAAAGGCCCGCAGCGCTCCCCGCTGTTGCGGAGGCGATGCGGGCCTTGGTGCGCGCGTCGTGCGCGCGATGTCGCGCGGTGTTACAGCGCGTAGCCGAACTGCTGGCGGAACTGCTCGGCGAATTCGTCGTAGTCGAAACGCTGGTTCTGGGTGCCCGGGTGCTCGACCTTGAGCGCGCCCATCAGGTTGCCCATGCGGCCGATGGTCAGCCAGTCGTAACCCTTCTCGATGCCGAAGATCAGGCCGGCGCGGAAGGCGTCGCCGCAGCCGGTGGGATCGGTCACGCGGCGCTCGTGCGCCGGCGGGATGTCGTAGGTCTTCTCGGCGGTGTGGATCAGCGAGCCGTGCGGGCCGCGCGTGGTGATGTAGGCTTTCACGCGTTCGACGATCTGCTTCTCGCTCCAGCCGGTGCGTTCCTGCAGCAGGTTGGATTCGTAATCGTTGACGGTGACGTAGTCGGCCTGTTCGATGAAGTGGCGCAGCTCTTCGCCGTTGAACAGCGGCATGGCCTGGCCCGGATCGAAGATGAAGGGGATGTTGGCCTCGGCGAACTCGGTCGCGTTCTGCAGCATGCCTTCGCGGCCGTCGGGGCTGACGATGCCGAAGCTGACGCCGGCGACGTCGCGCACGTGGTTCTCGTACGAACGCATCATCGCGCCCGGATGGAAAGCGGTGATCTGGTTGTTGTCGTGGTCGGTGGTGATGAAGGCCTGCGGCGTGAACAACTCGTCGATCACCTTGACCTGGTCGAGGCGGATGTTCTGCTCTTCGAACCACTCGCGGTACGGGCCGAAATCCTGGCCGACGGTGGCCATCGGAATCGGATCGCCGCCGAGCAGCTTGAGGTTGTAGGCGATGTTGCCGGCGCAGCCGCCGAACTCGCGACGCATGCGCGGAACCAGGAAGGACACATTCAAGATGTGGACCTTGTCCGGCAGGATGTGGTTCTTGAACTGGTCGGGAAACACCATGATGGTGTCGTAAGCCAGAGAACCGCAGATCAGTGCAGACATCGCTGAAACCCCAATGTTGAGAGCCGCTCGGTGCAGCGCCGGTGGGCGCGGAGCGGCCATAAAAACGGCGGCCCTTTGCCGCCCGGCGGCGTAGGGTAGCCGCTGCGGGGCCGTCCGGCCAGTTTGTGACGGCAATCAGGATTCGGCCCGGTCCCGGCGAGGGACCCCTATTCAGGCTCGGACCGACCCCGCACCGGGACCGCCCCGGTAGATGACCCTTAACGGCGAAAAGCGTCGGAAAGCGTTGTTTTTCCTTGCTCGCAGGGGGGGCGGGCGTTAGGCTAGCGAACCTCTTCTTGCCTCCCTTTTGACGGCCTATCCCCCGATGTTCAAGAAGTTTCGCGGCATGTTCTCCAATGACCTGTCCATCGACCTGGGCACGGCCAACACCCTCATTTATGTGCGTGGACAAGGGATAGTCCTGAACGAGCCTTCGGTGGTCGCGGTGCGCCAGGACCGTCTGATCGGCGGCAACCGTACGGTGGCGGCGGTCGGCGGCGAGGCCAAGCAGATGCTGGGCCGTACCCCGGGCCACATCACCACGATCCGTCCGATGAAGGACGGCGTGATCGCCGACTTCACCTACACCGAAGAGATGCTCAAGCACTTCATCCGCAAGGTGCACAAGTCGCGCTTCCTGCGTCCGAGCCCGCGCGTGCTGGTGTGCGTGCCCTGCGGCTCGACCCAGGTCGAGCGCCGCGCGATCAAGGAATCGGCCGAAGAGGCCGGTGCGCGCGAGGTCTACCTGATCGAGGAACCGATGGCCGCGGCGATCGGCGCCGGCATGCCGGTGACCGAGGCGCGCGGCTCAATGGTGGTCGACGTCGGCGGCGGCACCACCGAAGTCGCGGTGATCGCGCTCAACGGCATCGTCTATTCGGCCTCGGTGCGGATCGGCGGCGACCGTTTCGACGAGTCCATCATCAATTACGTGCGCCGCACCTACGGCACCCTGATCGGCGAAGCCACCGCCGAGCGCATCAAGCTCGAGATCGGTTGCGCCTACCCGCAGCAGAAGGCGGCCACGATCGAAGTCTCCGGCCGTAACCTCGCCGAGGGCGTGCCGAAGATGATCCTGATCAATTCCAACGAAGTGCTGGAAGCGCTGCGCGAGCCGCTGGCCGGGATCGTCTCGGCGATCAAGCTGGCGCTGGAGCAGACCCCGCCGGAACTGTGCGCCGACGTCGCCGAGCGCGGCATCGTGCTCACCGGCGGCGGCGCCCTGCTGCGCGACCTGGACCGCCTGATCAGCGAGGAAACCGGCCTGCACGTGCAGGTGGCCGACGATCCGCTGACCTGCGTCGCCCGTGGCGGCGGCCGCGCGCTGGAGCTGGTCGACATGCACGGCAACGAGTTCTTCGCTCCCGAGTAAGGCCGGGAATCGGGAATCGGGACTCGGGAATCGCACAGCGGCTCCCGTCGGCTCGGTTCTCGATCGACGGCTCGATGGTTGAGTAGCCCTTTGGACGATGGCGACGGCGCCAGATCGCTCCGTCGCGCTTTTCCGATCCCCTATTCCCTATTCCCGATTCCCGGCCTCAATGCCCTCTTACGCCGGTCCTCCCACCACCGCCCGCATTGGTGATGTCGCAGGGACCTTGCGCCTGCTCGCCTATCTGGCGCTGGCCGTGGTGCTGATCGTGCTGGACCACCGCGGCGGCTGGTTGACCCAGGCGCGCCGCCAGGCCGGGGTGATGGTGGCGCCGCTGTGGGCCGTGGCCGGCTGGCCCGGGCGCGTGGCCGAACGCATCCACGACGATGCCGGCACCCTGAGCCAACTCACCGAAGACAACCGCCGCCTGCGCAACGAGCTGCTGGTGAACCAGGCGCGCATGGCGCGGCTGCAGACCCTGGTGGCCGACAACACCCGCCTGCGCGGCCTGCTGGAAGCGGCCGAGCGCGGCAACCTGGACGTGGTGCTGGCGCCGATCCTCGACATCGACCTGGACCCCACCCGCCAGCGCCTGGTGCTGGACGCCGGCAGCCGCGACCGCGTGCGCACCGGCCAGAGCGTGATCGACGCCGGCGGTTTGCTCGGCCAGATCATCGGCGTCAATCCCATGCACGCCAACGTGCTGCTGATCACCGACCCCTCGCATGCGGTGCCGGTGGCGGTGGCGCGCAACGGCGTGCGCCTGGTGGTGTACGGCGACGGCCGCAGCGACATCCTGCGCCTGGCCAGCGTGCCGCTGTCCAGCGACGTCAAGGTCGGCGACCAACTGGTGACCTCGGGCCTGGGCGGGCGTTTCCCGCCGGGCTTCCCGGTCGGCACCATCGCCGCGCTGCGCCCCGACGACAGCCGCGCCTTCCTGATCGGCGACGTCAAGCCGGCGGCCAAGCTGGACCGCGGCCGCGAAGTGCTGGTGCTGCTGTCGATGCCGCCGCCGGTGAACGCGGAGGAATTCGACAGCGCGGCCGCGCCGGATACTGCGCCCGCGGCGACGGGTACGACCGCTGCAGGCACGACGACGGGCGCTGGCGCTTCGGCGCCGGCCAATGCCGCGCCGGTTGGGAGCCCGCCCGCTACCGCCGCGCCCGCCACGACCGCGCCGGCATCGTCGGCGCCCGCCGGCCCGAATCGCGCACCGGCTACCACCGCGCCCGCGAATCGCACGCCTGCCTCCACCCCGCCCAGCGAGCCGCGCCGATGACCCGCACCCGCCAACACTGGGTGCTGCCGGTCAGCCTGATCGTCGCGCTGCTGCTGGGGTTGCTGCCCTTGCCGCTGGCGCTGCAGCCGCTGCGCCCGTACTGGCTGGCGCTGGTGCTGGCCTACTGGGTGATCGAGGATCCCGACCGCGCCGGCCTGGGCTTCGCCTTCGCGATCGGCCTGCTCGGCGATCTGGTCTATGGCGGCCTGTTCGGCGAGCAGGCGCTGCGCCTGGTGGTGATGACCTTCATCCTGCAGCGCTTCCGCGCGCGCCTGCGCTTCTTCCCGCTGTGGCAGCAGGCCTTGTGGGTGGGCGGGCTGATGCTCAACGACCGCATCGTGACCGCCGCGATCCATGTCGCCCTGGGCGAACCGACCCTGCCGGCCACGTTCTGGCTGGCGCCGCTGTCGGGCCTGCTGTTGTGGCCGCTGATCTTCCTGCTGCTCGACGCGCTGCGCCTGGGCACCTGGCGGAGGCGCTGAGCCGTGGGCCCGCGCCGCCGCTGGTTCGGCCCGCACCCGCTGAAGAAGCGGACCTTGAAGAACGCCGCGGCCGAGGCGGACCAGTTCCGCCGCCGCGCTGCGGTCGCGTTCGCGTTCGTGCTGCTGGGCGTGATCGGCCTGGGCTTCTGGTACTACCGCCTGCAGGTGCTGCAGCACGCCGACTACGTCACCCGTTCCGATGCCAACCGCATCAAGCTGCGGCCGGTGGTGCCGGGGCGCGGGCTGATCTACGACCGCAAGGGCCGGATCCTGGCCGACAACGTGCCGGCGTTCCGCATCGACGTGACGCCCAGCGAGGCCGGCAAGACCGAGACCTGGATGCCGTCGCTGGCCAAGCTGATCGCGCTGTCGCCGGATGACATCCAGCGCTTCGAGAACGAGCGCAAGGCTACCCGCGGCTTCAAGCCGATCACGCTCAAGCTGCGCGTGAGCGACGAGGAGGCGGCGCGCTTCTCGGTCGACCGCTGGCGCTACCCCGGCGTGGAGCTGGTGTCCTACCTCAACCGGCGCTATCCCTACGGCGAGGTGCTGTCGCATGTGATCGGCTACGTCGGCCGCATCGACACCAAGGACCTGGAAACGATGGCTGAGGGCAACGCCGCTCTCACCCACGTCGGCAAGACCGGCCTGGAGCGCTATTACGAGGAGGCGCTGCGCGGCAAGGTCGGCTACGAAAAGATCGAGACCAACGTCGACGGCCGCCCGATGGGCCAGGTCGGGCACGTGCCGGCGCAACCGGGCGCGGACCTGCGCCTGAGCATCGACCTGGACCTGCAGCGCGCGATGGTGGCCGCGTTCGGCGATTTCGACGGTTCGGCGGTGGCGGTGGATCCGCGCACCGGCGAAGTCCTGGCCATGGTCAGCCTGCCGGGCTACGACACCAATTTGTTCGTCAACGGCATCTCCAGCGCCGACTACCGCGCGCTGATGGACAACCCCTCGCGGCCGATGTTCAACCGCAACGTGCTCGGCGGCGGTCCGCCGGGCTCGACGGTGAAGCCCCTGATCGGCCTGGCCGGCCTGGACAGCGGCCTGCGCACCGCCGACGACAAGGTGTTCTCGACCGGCGAGTTCCACATCCCGGGCCAGAAGCGCGGTTACCGCGACGCTCACGGCGGCGCCGGCTGGACCGATCTGCGCAAGTCGATCTCGCAGTCGGTGAACTACTACTACTACAAGCTCGCCTACGAGATGGGCATCGCCCGTTTCGAGCAGTACATGCGCAAGTACGGTTTCGGCGGGCCGACCGGCATCGACCTGGCCGGCGAGAACAGCGGCGTGGTGCCGTCGGCGGCGTGGAAGGCCAAGCGCAGCAAGGAAGGCTGGTACCCGGGCGAGACCGTGATCGCAGGCATCGGCCAGGGCTATTGGATCGCGACTGCTTTGCAACTGGTACGCGGCACCGCGGCGATCGCCAACGGCGGCGACCTGCGCCGTCTGCACCTGGTGCGCGAGCGCCGCGACGGTTACGAATCGCCGTGGACGGCGGTGGAACAGCCGGCGCCCAGCCGCATCACCGACAACCCCGCGCATTTGCGCGCGGTCCAGGAAGGCATGGTCGGGACCATGCTGCCCGGCGGCACCGGCGCCAGCCTGGTGCGCGGCGCGCCGTATCAGAGCGCGGGCAAGACCGGCACCGCGCAGAAGATCAGCCGGCGCGGCAACGTCAGCATGAACCCGCATTCGCTGCCCTACCACCTGCGCCATCAGGCGCTGTTCGTGGGCTATGCGCCGGCGCAGAACCCGACCATCGCGGTCGCGGTGGTGGTGGAGCACGGCGGCTACGGCGCCAGTTCGGCCGGCCCGATCGCGCGCAAGATTTTCGACGCCTGGCTGCTGGGCAAGATGCCGGAACCGGAGCCCGCCGAGCACAACGCGATTGCGCCGCTGAGCGCGCCGGTCGCGGTGAGCCCCGCGCAGGCCGCGCAGGCTGTGTTGGCCGCAGCCGCTGCGGAAGAGGGCGTGGTCGCCAATACGCCGGCGCCGGTATCGCCCGCGTTCGCGGTGGGTGAGTTGAGCCCGCAGGCCTTGGCCGCCGAAGCGGCCAAGGGGCATGCGAATGCGCCTACGGTGAGCGCGCAGCGGGGCAGGGCGGCCCTCACGCCGGCGCCTGCGGCATCCGCGGGCTCGCCGCCGCGTGCCGCGCAGGCCGCCGCCGTGCCCGCCAATGGCGCCGCGCCGCCGTCGCGTCAGAACGGTGCGACCCAACCGAATCGCAACGGCGCGACGCCGCCGGGTCGCAACGGCGCTACGCCGCCGGAGCCGCGCCGGTGAGGGTGATTCTGCGTTGGCTGTTCGATCTGATCGCGCGCGCGCTGCGCACGGTCGATCTGCCGCTGCTGGGCGCCCTGTTGGCGCTGATGGCGATCGGCCTGGCGGTGCTGTACAGCGCGGGCGACCATTCCATGCGCATGGTGCTGGCGCAGGGTTCGCGCTTCGGCGCCGGCCTGGTCGCGATGTGGGCGTTGTCGCGCATGCCGACCTCGCAGCTGCGCAACTGGACGCCGCTGATCTACGGCGCTTCGCTGCTGCCTTTGTTGCTGGTGCTGGCGATCGGCACCGGCAAGCACGGCCGCCATTGGATCGACCTCAAGGTCTTCTATTTCCAGCCGGCCGAGCTGCTCAAGCTGAGCCTGCCGATGATGGTGGCCTGGTACCTCAACCGCCAGGCGCTGCCGCCGAAGTTCATGTCGGTGCTGGTGGCGGGCGTGACGATCGCGGTGCCGACCCTGCTGATCCTGCTCCAACCCGACTTCGGCACCGCGATGCTGGTCGGCATCAGCGGCGCGTTCGCGCTGTATCTGGCGGGGCTGCCCTGGTGGTGGTTCGGCGCGGCCTTCGGCGGCATCGCCGCGATCGCGCCGGTGGCCTGGTTCTGGCTGCTGCGTCCGTACCAGAAGGACCGCATCCTGACCTTCCTCAACCCCGAGTCCGATCCATTGGGCACGGGCTGGAACATCATCCAGTCCAAGATCGCGATCGGCGCCGGCGGCATGACCGGCAAGGGCTGGCTGCAGGGTTCGCAGTCGCATCTGAACTACCTGCCCGAGCACACCACCGACTTCATCTTCGCCGTGCTCAGCGAAGAGTTCGGTTGGCTGGGCGTGGCGGTGGTGCTGAGCCTGTACCTGTTCGTGGTCGGGCGCTGCCTGTGGATCGCGGCGGACGCGCGCGACGGCTATTCGCGCCTGATCGCGGGCGCGCTGGGGCTGGCCTTCTTCGTCTACGTGATCGTCAACGGCGGCATGATCGCCGGCCTGTTGCCGGTGGTGGGCGTGCCGATGCCGCTGCTGAGCTACGGCGGCACCTCGGCGGTCTCGCTGCTGGCGGGCCTGGGCGTGGTGATGGCGGTGCGCGCGCATCGCCCGGTGCATGGCGGGCGCTAGCGCCGGCAGAGCCGCCCTCATCCGCCCTGCGGGCGCCTTCTCAGCCTTGCACTCCCTTCGGTCGCCGCACGCGGGAGCAGGGACAGCAACGCCATCGTGTCCTCGCGCCGATTAAGCAACAAAACCTGACTATCGGCCGCGATCTTCACGTATTCACGGTTTTGGCCGCTGTTTTCGCGTGCTAACCTCGCGGCGATGACTCGACGCCCCAACACCGTACGCCGCGCCGCGATTTGCGCGCTCACGCTCGCTCTGGCGGCCTGCGCCACCCAGGCGCCGCCCCCGACCGCCGCCCAGCCCTCGGTGCCCGCGCCAGCCCCGGCCCCGCCGGCGGCCAAGCCCGATCCGCTCGCGCACCTGCCGCCGCCGGTGGTGCCGATGCCGATCGAGCAGGCCCGAGCCGCGTTCGTGCGCGATACCGCCGCCAAGTATTCGATCGACCCGGCCTACATCGAGTCGGTGCTGGCCAAGGCGCAGATCCGCGACGGCATCGTCGCGGCGATGTCGCGGCCGGCCGAGGCCAAGCCCTGGCGCGATTACCGCCCGATCTTCATCACCCAAAAACGCATCGACGGCGGCCGCGCCTTTCTGGCCGAGCACCGCGAGCAGTTGGCGCGGGTCGAGGCCCAGACCGGCGTGCCGGCGGAGATCATCGTCTCCATCCTCGGCGTCGAGACCAGCTTCGGCGGCAACACCGGCAGCTATCCGGTGATCGACGCCCTGTACACCTTGGCATTCGCGTATCCGCGCACCGGCGATCCGGCCAAGGCCGAACGCGAGAACCGCCGCGAGGCCTTCTTCCGCGACGAGCTGGGCCAGTTGTTCGCGATGGGCAAGGAAAACGGGATGGACGTGGCCACCCTGACCGGCAGCTACGCCGGCGCGATGGGCTGGGGCCAGTTCATGCCGTCCAGCTATCGCCAGTACGCCGTCGACGGCGACGGCGACGGCAAGAAGGATCTGTTCACCGATCTCGACGACGTGTTCGCCTCGGTCGCCAACTACTTCGTCAAGAAGGGCGGCTGGGTGCGCGGCGGCCCGATCGTGGTGCGCGCCAACCGCGACGCCAACGCGTTGGACTTCAAGCCCGGGAATCTGGATCCGATCATTCCGCTCAGCGACCTGGCCGTGCGCGGCTACCGTCCGCTGGGCACGGTCGCGCCGACCGAAACGGCGACGCTGTTGAACCTGGAAGGCGTCGCCGGGCCGGAGTATTGGCTCGGCTTCCGCAACTTCTATGCGATCACCCGCTACAACATCTCCGCCCACTACGCGATGGCGGTGTACCAGTTGTCCGAGGCGATCGCCGGACGGGAGAACCCCTTGGCCGCGAACAGCAACGGACAGCCTCCGGCATGAAGCGGCTGATCGCCGCGATCCTGCCCCTGGCCCTGGTGGCCTGCGCTAGCGCCCCCAGGAAACCCGCTTCCCAGTCGGTCGCCTTGCCCGACCGCGACGGCGTCCACCGCGCCGGCCTGCCGTCGGCGGGCGGACGCAAGAAATCGCCTTACGCCCCGGCACAGGAAGATCCGCGCACGCGCGGCAACTACACCGCTGGCGGCCTGTACGCGCCGGGCGTAAGCGACAGCACGCCGGACCACGTGCCCGACGTCGATTCGATCCCGGAACCGGAGATCGTGGCCGAGCCGCGCTCGCGCTTCGGCAACCGCTCGCCCTACAGCGTGCTGGGCAAGACCTACCGCGTGCTCGACAACCACGACGACTACGTCGAGACCGGCACCGCCTCCTACTACGGCCAGAAATTCCACGGCCGCCGCACCTCCAACCTGGAGGTGTACGACATGTACGCCTTCACCGCCGCCCACAAGTCGCTGCCGCTGCCCAGCTTCGCGCGCGTGACCAACCTGGACAACGGCAAGTCGGTGACGGTGCGGGTGAACGACCGCGGCCCGTTCCACGACGGTCGCGTGATCGATCTCAGCTACGCCGCCGCGGTCAAGCTGGGCATCACCCAGCGCGGCACCGGCCGGGTCGAGGTGCGCGCGCTGCATCCGGGCGAAGCGCCGCCGCCGGTGTACGCCAGCGCGGCCAACAATCCGCCGCCGCTCGCCGCCGCCAAACCGCCCGCGCCCAGCGCGATGGACCGTCTGGTGTCGGCGATCCCGGTCGCCAGCGCCAGCGCCGGCGAACTGCCGCCGGGTACGCGCATCGCCACCGGCAAGCCGGCGCCGGTGGCCGCCAAGCCGGCCGCGGCCGCGGGCAAGCCCGCGCCGGGCGGCGACTACCGCTTCGACATGCTGCAAAACGGCAAGACCATGACCGCCGACGAGTTCGAGGTCTGGATGAAGTCGCGTCAGGTCCGGGTCGCCACCGGCAAGGCGGTGCGCATTGAGAACGCGCCGCCGCGCAAGCTCAGCCGCGCCGAGCGGCGCGCATTGGAAAAGCGCCAGAAGGCCGAGGCGGTCGCCGCCGCCGCGTTGCCGGCGCCGCCTAAGGCGCCACCGCCGCCGAGCCCGGACAAGGCCGCGACCGTGGTCGCCGCCGCGATCGAGCGCAACGAGGTGCCGCGCGGCCAAGACGTGACCTTGCAGGTCGCCAGTTTCAGCGCGCGCAGCAACGCCGACCGCGCGCTGGGCATGCTCAAGAGCGCCGGCATCGACGAGGCCCGTCTGCTCGACGGCAACGCCAACGGCCAGAAGGTCTGGCGCTTGCGCGTGGGTCCGCTGCAGGCCGCCGCCGCGCCGGAACTTGCCGCGCGCATCGTCGGTCTGGGTTTCGGACAGCCGCAGCGCGTGCGCGACTGAGCGCGTCAGGAGCTACACCTCGCTCCGGACTGGTCCGGAGCGGCGCGGGGCAGGACGTCCCGCCGTCGATCGCGGCCCGGGACGGCCGCATCGAACGCACGGGGAGGGCGCAGGCCCGGCCCCGCCGAACTGGAGCGCCCCGGACGCGCGGCTCCAGCCTAGAATTCCCAGCCCAAGCCGGCACGAGACCGGCTCCCCGGAGTAGTTGAACGATGAAAGCCCGCTTCACCCCTCGCGCCGCCGCGCTTGCCGCGTTCGCCGCGGCCTGCCTGGTCACCACGACCGCCGGCCTGGTCTTCGCGCAGTCGCCCGTCCCGAAGCCCGCCGCGGCCCTGCCGCCGGCCAGCGATTCGCTGCCCGTGCCGCCGCCGCCGGCGATCAAGGCCAGCGCCTGGGTGCTGATGGACGCGGCCAGCGGCAACGTGCTGGCCGGCGAGAACATCGACACCCGCGTCGAGCCGGCCAGCATCACCAAGGTCATGACCAGCTACGTGATCGCCGCCGAGCTCAAGGGCGGCAAGATCAAGGACAGCGACCAGGTGATGATGACCGAGAACGCCTGGCGCAAGGGCGGCGCGGCCACCGACGGCAGCTACTCCGGCTTCGAGGTCAACAAGACCGCGCCCCTGGTGGACATGGAAAAGGGCATGGTGGTGCAGTCCGGCAACGATGCCGCGATCGCCCTGGCCGAGCACGTCGCCGGCAGCGAGGACGCCTTCGCCGCGCTGATGAACCAGTACGCCGCGCGCATCGGCATGAAGAACTCGCACTTCATGAATCCGCACGGCCTGTCGCAGGAAAACCACTACTCCAGCGCGCGCGACCTGGCCCTGCTCGGGCGCGCGCTGATCCACGATTTCCCGGTCGCGTACTCGTACAACAAGATCAAGGAACTCAAGGTCGGTCCGATCCTGCAGTCCAACCGCAACCGCCTGCTGTGGCGCGACCCGTCGGTCGACGGCATCAAGACCGGCCACCATTCCGGCGCCGGCTACTGCCTGATGGGCTCGGCCCTGCGCGGCGACCAGCGCCTGATCTCGGTGGTGATGGGTTCGACCTCCGACGACCAGCGCACCGTCGATAGCCAGGCGCTGCTGAACTGGGGCTTCCGCTTCTACGAAACCCACCGCCTCTACGACGCCGGCAAGTCCATCGCCAAGCAGAAGGTCTGGAAGGGCACCGCCGACGAAGCCCAGCTCGGCGTCGCCGAGCCGCTGCTGGTGACCGTGCCGCGCGGCAAGTACGCCCAGCTCAAGCCCAGCATGGACGTCAACAAGACCCTGGTCGCCCCGATCAAGCAGGGTCAGGCCGTGGGCACCGTCAAGGTCGTGCTGGACGGCAAGGTCATCGCTCAGCGCCCGCTGGTCGCGCTCAGCGCGGTCGAAGAGGGCGGCTTCTTCAAGCGCCTGTGGGACGAATTCTGGATGTGGTGGGAGTCGGAGTGATCCGGCTCTAACGCATCAACAACGAAGCCGGCGTCAGCCGGCTTTGTTGTGTGGGATGCGGCAAGGGTGGGGTCAGCGTTCCTGCGGCGTGGCGTCTGCCTGCGCTGCCTCTGCGTGGCGGCACGAGGCGATGGGCTTTTCGTTCTTGACCACCACCTGCCAGCGCCGGTTGCTCATCTGGCTGTCATGCAGAGCCACCAATTCGTAGCGGATGCACGGTGCCATTTCGATGGCGAAGGGCTGATAAGTGACATCGCCACGCCGTCCGGCCTTGGTGCTGGCGATGTGGAGCAAGTGAAAACCGGGCGCCACTTTGTACGAGCGTTTGGACTTGAAGTTCTGACTGCCGTCGATCGCCAGAATCGTCACCGCGTACTCGTCAGGATTCGATTGAGTAACCGCGCCGATATTGACCTCCGACCACGTATCTCCTTCGGCGGCGATGGTTGCGAACGACAAGCAAAGCGCGAGCGCACCGACGGCACCCGTCGCGACCGGACGAAACATGAAATTTCCCCTGAACTCTGAAATACGCGCGGATCATTTTAACGGGTTGTAGCGCGCCAGTCTCAGCTGCGGATCTGATGGCACTTTGCGTGCGTATGAAATCAACATCTCAGGATAGGGCGGAACTCGGAGTAAGCGACCGCACCGCGGCATGTGCGTTGATGCGCTCAGCCGCTTTCTGCAGGAGCGGCGTGAGCCGCGATCGCGATCCCAGCGTCGCGATGCGGCTGCGGACCGGAGTCGTCGCCGCCCGGCATTTCCTGCCGCAGCCGCTCCCGCCAACGTCGCTTCTCGATCCGGCGCACATTCGGCTCCAGGGACAGCCGATCTAGGTAGCGCATCAGCCACAGCAACTCGTCGTCGCCGTCGTTGCGACCCAGGTACTCCTCGACGCGGATCAGATTGCCGTAGTTGTAGGCATGCTTGGACGGCGTGTCGTCCACCGCGATGATGCGTTCCAGACGATAGCCGCGGCGCTTGAGCTTCTTCAGGCGTTTGCGGCTGAGGTATTCGCCGGTGGTCCAGTCGCGCGTGATCGAGCAACGTTCGCGGGCCCAGACGAAGCTCAGCGACTGGGCCGGGAACAGTTCGGCCACGATCGCATCGGCGTAGCGGCGCCCGGACGAGGTCCACACACCCACCTCGAAGCGGGCCAGGGCATAGGCGATGAACTCCGCCAGATGCGGGCGACGGTAGATGTGATAGCCGCAGGCGCGAAAATCGGCCGTGCGATCGAGCTCGGTCGCGCTGGCGTGGAGCAGCGTTTCGTCGAGGTCCAACACGAGCAGATGGGCAGGCGTCATTGAGGAGCCGCCCGCGATGGGCGACGTATCAGGCGGTTCAGGCGAGCCTAGCAAACCGCGGCGCGCGCGCTACCCAGCCGGTCGGCCCTCCGGCGCCGCAACGATGCTGAAACGGTCAATCGATCGGTCGGCGTGCCCACAGATGCGGGAAACGCGAGATGTAGCGGCCGAGTGCGAGCAACAAGGGCAACCCGAGCGATAGCGTGCCGACGATCCAAACCAGTTGAGGTAGGGCCGACCAGAGTCCGGAGACGGCCCCCACCCTGACCTGGCCCACCAGGATCGTTAATTGCAAGCCGGCCGTGATCAGCATCAGGGGCCATGACACCGCCAGATGGCTGATCCATAGCCAGCGTGGCCCGATGCGCCGCACGCGGATATAGCCGTACATGCCCACCGCGCCCAAGCCCAGCAGCAACGGAAACGTGAACGCGACCAGCCGATAAGGCGAGGTGGTCGAACCCGACAGCACCAGCCGCAGCGCCAGCGATCCCAGCACCAGCGCCGTCAGCGCCACCAGCGCGAAGAGCAGCCACCACGCGGTGCTGGGCCGCTGCAGCGCGCCCGGTACGACGATGGCGCTGCGTGGGGCGGCATAAGCTTGTTCGATCGGGTCCATGCGCAGGTCCAGAAGGGTCGGCGCCAGCCTAACAAGCCTCATGCGTGCTTGCCGCGAGCACAGGAGCGCGGCGGCCGGCCAGCCGGCGCGAGCGCAATGACCATGCCGCTGGGAATCTGGGTATCCGAGTGCGCGATGCGGCGCTTGGCCCGATCGTCAGAACCGCAGGAAATACGGAATCGCCGCCAGTACCGCCCCGATCAGCACCATCGCCCAGTTGTTGGAGACGAAGTACGGAAAGGCCATCAGGCCCAGCCCGCACAGCAGCGGCACCGGGGCGCCCTGGCGCTTGCCGTACATGAAATAGCCCAGGCCTATCGAGCCGAACAGCAAGCCCCACCACAGCGACGCTGTATTCATCCGACGAGCCTCCCGGAACCGGCCTCAAAGGGCATCCTACGCCTGCTTGGGTTCGGCCCCCTACGGACCCATAATTCGCGCATGGACATTCATTCCGACAATCCCGATCACGGCTTCCAGTTCCCCGGCACCTTCGAGCTCAGCGCCATGGGCACGGCCGAGGCCGGGCTGGAGCGCGAACTGCCGCGTCTGCTGATGGACGCCGGCATCGAGGTCGAGGCCGAAACCATCCAGTGGAAGCATTCCAGCAGCGGCAAGTACGTGTCGGTGCGGATCAGCTTCCGCGCCGCCGACCGCGCCCAATACGACCTGGCCCACCAGGTGCTGCGCGACCATCCGGAAGTGAAGTGGACCCTGTAATCGACGCGGTGGCGGCGGTGTTGGGCGGCGATCGTGGCCCGCCGGTGGCGCAGCTGCGCGACCTGGGCCGTCAGCCCTACGAGCCGGTCTGGCGCGCGATGCAGGCCTTCACCGACGCCCGCGATGCCGACACCCCCGACGAGCTGTGGCTGGTCGAGCACGACCCGGTGTTCACCCTGGGTCAGGCCGGCAAGGACGAGCACGTGCTGATGCCGGGCGATATCCCGGTGATCCACGTCGACCGCGGCGGCCAGGTGACCTACCACGGCCCCGGCCAGATCGTGCTGTACCCGCTGCTGGACCTGCGCCGGCTCAAGGTCGGGGTGCGCGAGTACGTGGACCGGATCGAGCAGGCGGTGATCGACACCCTGGCCGAGTGGAACATCGAGGGCGCCCGCAAGGACGGCGCGCCGGGTGTCTACGTGGCCGGGGCCAAGGTCATGGCCCTGGGCATCCGGGTCCGGCGCGGCTGCACTTTCCACGGCCTGGCCTTCAATATCGCCATGGACCTGTCGCCCTATCAGCGCATCAATCCCTGCGGTTACCAGGGGTTGCAGGTGACCTCGGTGGTAGACTTGGGTGGCCCGTCCGGGCTGGACGCGGTCAAGCCGGTGCTGGTGGACCAGCTGGCCCGGCAATTCGGCCTGACGGTGGAAACCGCCGAGCCGTTGAGCTTCTGATTTCCCTGCTTCCGTTCGCGGGAGCACGCTTTACGTCATTAGTTCCGCTAGTGGAACCAATGCTTGATTTCCCTTCTCCCGCATGCGGGAGAAGGTGCCCGAAGGGCGGATGAGGGCGCGCGAATCCGCCAGCCGCCGCGATCGTCGCGGTGCCTGCCCTCACCTCAGCCCTCTTCCGCCCCAGGAAGAGGGGGCCAAACGACAAGAGTTCACGCAGCGCCATGACCGATCCCGCCTCCAAGACCATCCCGCTCACGGTCGTCAGCGGTGGCGCGCCCGACGCGCCGGCGGTGCTGCAGTCCACCACCATGACCCCGGGCGCCAAGCAGTTGGGCGGCGACAAGATCCAGCGCTCGCCGGTGCAGTTCGTCGACGCGCCGGTGCTGCGCAAGCCGTCCTGGATCCGGGTGCGCATTCCCTCCGGCAATTCGGTCGCCCAGCTCAAGGCCAAGCTGCGCGAGAACCGCCTGGTCACGGTCTGCGAAGAGGCCAGCTGCCCGAACATCCACGAGTGCTTCAGCCACGGCACCGCGACCTTCATGATCCTGGGCGAGGTCTGCACGCGGCGTTGCTCGTTCTGCGACGTCGCCCACGGCCGCCCCAAGCCGCCGGACGCAAGCGAGCCGGCCAACCTGGCCCGCACCGTCGCCGACATGGGCCTGAAGTACGTGGTCATCACCAGCGTCGACCGCGACGACCTGCGCGACGGCGGCGCCCAGCACTTCGTCGACTGCATCAAAGCGGTGCGCAGCGAAAGCCCGCGCACCAAGATCGAGATCCTCACGCCCGACTTCCGCGGCAAGGGCCGCATGGAGCGCGCGCTGGAGATCCTCAACAGCAATCCGCCGGACGTGTTCAACCACAACGTCGAGACCGTGCCGGACCTGTACGGCAACGTGCGTCCGGGCGCCGACTACCAGTGGTCGCTGACCCTGCTGCAGAAGTTCAAGGCCCAGCATCCCGAGGTCGCGACCAAGTCCGGCATCATGCTGGGCCTGGGCGAGACCATGGAGCAGGTCCAGGCCACGCTGCGCGACCTGCGCGCGCACGACGTCGACATGATCACCATCGGCCAGTACCTGCAGCCGACTCCGCACCACCACCCGGTGCTGCGTTACTGGACCCCGGAAGAGTTCAAGGAACTCGAGCTCTACGGCATGGCGCTGGGCTTCACCCATGTCGCCTCCGGCCCGCTGGTGCGCTCGTCCTACCACGCCGACCGTCAGGCCATCGAAGCCGGCTTCGCCGCCGCCTGATCGCGCGGTCCGGCGCTCGGCGCGCCGGGTATGATCGCCGGCGACGATAGGGCGTCGCCATACCCGGCTACCGGCCGGCGCTCGCGGCTTCGCGCCAAAACCTGCTGTCGGCGCACCAAACGCGTGCCGCAGCCGGCGGCGACTTCCGACATTGGCAGCAGCGTCAGCAGGCCCTGGCCGCGCACGCGCGCGGTCCGGTGTCGCTGAACCTGGCCGCGCGCCGCGCCGAACTGGCGCGCCTGGGGCCGCCGCCGCAGGCCGATGCCGAGCTGGCCGAGGCGGCCGCGGTGCTGGCCGACGACGCTGCCGCGCCCTGACCGTCAGCCCCATTCCGGCCCGTCCTGCGTTCATTTCGATGAGCGCCGGCGCGGCTTCGTAACGGTCGTCTAACGCTTGTGCTCGCGAACCTGAACGCCATCCGCCCCCGGATGCCCGAAACCGTTACCGCCGCGCGTGACAGGCACGGCAACTTTCGGCACTGTGGGCTTGTCCAATTCCGCTACATCCTCGACGCCTAGGCCAAGCTCGGCCATGAAGACACCCGCGATGACCGCCAAGACCACTTTGTTCGCCTTCATGCTGACCGCCCCGCTCGCGCTGCTCGCGCGTGCCGATGCGGGCGGCGCCCCGAACGCCCTGACCAACGCGCCGACCGCCGACCAGGCCACCGCCGCCAAGCTGGTCTACGGCGTGTTGTCCGACAGTCGCTACGCCTACCGTCCGCGCGCGCTCGACGACGCGCTGTCGGCGGACATGCACAAGCGCTATCTGGAATCGCTGGACGCGGGCAAGCAGTACTTCACCGCCCAGGACATCGCCAAGTTCGACGCCTACAAGACCAAGCTGGACGACGCCATCCGCGGCGGCGACCTGAGCCCGGCGTACGCGATCTTCGCCACCTTCAAGCAGCGCGTCGACGAACGCGTGAACTACGCACGCGCGCTGCTCAAGCAGGACATCTTCAGCTTCGACGGCAGCGACCGCTTCGAATACGACCGCGAGAAGGCGCCCTGGGCCGCCGACACCGCCGCGCTGGACACGCTGTGGCGGCAGTCGGTGCGCAACGACTGGCTGCGCCTGAAGCTGGCCGGCAAGAAGCCCGAGGACATCCGCAAGACCCTGGACAAGCGTTACCAGAATCTCGCCAAGGGCTTCTCCGAGCTCAAGAGCGAGGACGTGTTCCAGACCTTCGTCAACAGCTACGCCAACGCGATCGATCCGCATACCGACTACTTCACTCCGAAGTCGGCCGACAACTTCAACATGACCATGTCGTTGTCGCTCGAAGGCATCGGTGCGGTGCTGCAGAAGCAGGACGACGTGGTCGCGATCCGCGAGATCGTGCCCGGCGGTCCGGCCGGCAATTCCGGCAAGATCAAGGCCGGCGACCGCGTGGTCGCGGTCGGCCAGGGCGACAGCGGCGCGATGGAAGACGTGATCGGCTGGCGCATCGACGACGTGGTCGCCAAGATCCGCGGCGCCAAGGGCACCAAGGTGCGCCTGGACGTGATCCCGGCCGAGGCCGGCCTGGACAGCAAGCCCAACCGTCTGGTGCTGGTGCGCGACAAGGTGCGTCTGGAAGACCAGGCCGCCAAGTCCGAGATCATCACCATTCCGGCCGCGGGCGACGCTCCGGCCAAGCGCATCGGCGTGATCAAGCTGCCGGGCTTCTATCAGGATTTCGAAGGCCGTCGCAAGAACAACGCCGACTACGCCTCGGCCACGCGCGACGTCAGCAAGCTGCTGACCAAGCTGCGCGCCGACAAGGTCGACGGCGTGGTCCTGGACCTGCGCTACAACGGCGGCGGTTCGCTGGACGAAGCGATCGAGCTCACCGGTCTGTTCATCGACCGCGGCCCGGTGGTGCAGGTGCGCCAGTCGGGCGGCCGCATCGAGGTCAACGGCGACGACGATTCCGGCATCGCCTGGGAAGGTCCGCTGGCGGTGCTGATCAACCGCGGCTCGGCCTCGGCTTCGGAAATCTTCGCCGGCGCTATCCAGGATTACGGTCGCGGCCTGGTCATCGGCGAGACCACCTTCGGCAAGGGCACCGTGCAGAACATGCTGGACCTGGACCGTTGGCCGGCCAACGAAGGCCCGCGTTTCGGTCAGGTCAAGCTGACCATCGCCCAGTTCTTCCGCGTCAGCGGCGGCTCGACCCAGAACAAGGGCGTGGTGCCCGACCTGGCCTTCCCGGCCTCGGTCGACGCCAGCGAGTACGGCGAGAGCACCTACGACAACGCGCTGCCCTGGACCAAGATCGCGCCGGTGCCGCACGTGCGCTACGGCAACTTCGCGCCGCTGCTGCCCAAGCTGTCGGCGCTGCACGACAGCCGCGTCGCCGCCGACAAGGAATTCCAGTGGTGGTCGCAGGACGTGACCGAGTTCCGCACCGAGCGCGCCAAGAAGTCGATCACGCTCAACGAGGCCGAGCGCCGCGCCGAGCGCGATCGCGACGACGCCAAGCGCCGGCAGCGTCAGGCCGAGCGCAAGACCATGGGCCTGGACCTGGATCCGCTGGCCGACGACAACGGCGACGACGGCCTGCAGTCGAGCGAGCGCAACCTGGCCCAGGAAGTGGCGCGCGAGAAGGCCGCCGAGAAGCGTCCTGACCCGCTGCTGCGCGAGTCCGCGACGATCCTGGCCGACGCGGTGCGTCTGCTCAACGACGACCGTCAGCTGTCGGCGCAGGTGCTGCCGACCGCGAACAAGCCGGGGCACTGGGCCGACTGAGCCCGCCGCGACGGCGATGCATCGCGAAGGCGCGCCCCGCAAGGGCGCGCCTTCGTCGTTTCGGGGTCGGTGAACGGCCCAGAAACCCGCGCTGACGCGGATGCGGGCGGGGTGCAAGAATCGGATATCGCGCCCGTGCCGGCGGCCCTAACCTGCAGGCCATGAACGCCATGACCCCGATCCGCGATCTCACGCCCCTGGACAAGCTGGACCAGGCCCGCGCCTTGCTCGACGCCGGCGAGCCGACCCTGGCCGATCTGGCCAGCGCCGTCGGCATCAGCGCCTCGCACCTGCAGCGCCGCTTCAGCGCGCGCTTCGGCATCAGCCCGGCCGAGTACCTGGCCCAACGCAAGCTGGGCACGCTGAAGTCGGCGTTGCGCGAAGGCAGCGACGTCAGCGCCGCGCTCTACGACGCCGGCTACGGCTCGCCCTCGCGCGTGTACGAGGGCGGCGCGGCGCGCCTGGGCATGACCCCCGCGCGTTACCGCGCCGGCGGCGCCGGCGAGCAAATCCGCTGGAGCCTGGCGCGCACCGCGCTGGGCACGGCCCTGGTGGCGACCACCGAACGCGGCGTGTGCATGGTGGAGCTGGGCGACGATGCGGCGGCGCTGGAAACCAAGCTGCGCGCCGAGTTCCCGCAGGCCCAACTCGAGCGTGTCGATGCCGGCCGCGACGAGTTCCTGGCGCCGCGCCTGCGCGCGGTCGCCGACACCCTCGGCGGTCAGGCCCATGCGGTGTCGGTGGACCTGCTGGGCACGGCCTTCCAGAAGAAGGTGTGGGACGCGCTGATGAAGATCCCGGCCGGGCAGACCCGCAGTTACGCGCAGGTCGCCGAGGCGATCGGCGCGCCCGGCAGCGCGCGCGCGGTGGCGCGCGCCTGTGCCGGCAACCGTGTCGCGGTGGTGGTGCCCTGCCATCGGGTGGTGCGCGGCGACGGCTCGCTGGGCGGCTACCGCTGGGGTCTGCCGCTCAAGGAAAAGCTGTTGCAGCGCGAACGCGCGGCGTAGCCGGACTGGCGCGGGCAGGGCGATCGCGGCTCACGCCGCTCCCACAGGGAGCAAGTACGACGCGTCTAACCCAGCTTGGGCCTTCTGTGGGAGCGGCGTGAGCCGCGATCGCGTCACCCACTCGCCGCCGCAGACACCGCAACTGGCAGCCACCCGGCTACCGCGTCCTGCGCATCCCCAGCCTACTTGCGCCGACGCGTCGCCTTCGGCGCATCGCGCGTCGGCAGCTCCAGACCATGCTTGACCACATCGAACACCAGATGGGTTTCGTAACGCCGGATATTGCCCTCGTCCAGGAACAGCCGGTCGGCGACCTGGCGGCAATGGGCGACGCCGGTGGTGGCCAGGATCACCAGATAGTCCCACTGCCCGGCCAGCACGTAGCACTGCTGCACTTCGGGGGCGGCGCGCATGCGCGCGTAGAACGCGGCGTGGCGGCTCGCCGATTCGCGCTCCATCGTCACCCACACCGCGGCCAGGGTGCTGCCCAGGGCGATCGGGTCCAGCAGCGCGACCTGGCGCAACAGACCGTGTTTGCGATAGCGGGTGAGGCGGCGCTGCACCGCGCTGGGCGACAGGCCGATCTCGTCGCCGAGCGCGGTCAGGGTGGCCGAGGCGTCGCGCTGCAACAGCCCCAGCAATTTGTGGTCGAGTTCGTCGAGCGCGAGGGGGGCGCGGGCCATGCAAAAATTTTGCGTTCAAGCGGGCGAATTTTCAATCGCCTGTCTGCGCCCGCGGCTAGTCTGAATGGGTCGAACCACCCGAAGAGCCGCATGCAGCGCCTCGCCCCCCACTTGCCCCCAGTCCGCGCCGGCCTCGCGCGCTACGCCGTAAGCGTGGCCGCGCGCGCGGATATCGCCGCCATCCATGCCCTGATCCGCGAGCACGGTCCCAATCCGTGGAACTACCTCGCCGAGCCGGCGCTGTCCCAGCACCTGCGCGCGATCGGCGACGGCGTGGATGCGGTGCTGGCCCGTCTGGACGGGGCGCTGGTGGCGGCGATCACCTACGCCGACAGCGACGACTTCGCCTGCTACCAAAGCGCCGGCCGCGAACGCGCGCGCCACGGCTGCATCGGCGAGGCGGTCGTGCATCGCGACCATCGCGGCGCCGGCCTCGGCGCGCGCCTGCTGCGCGAGGCGATGGCGCAGTTGCGCGCGCGCGGTCTGCGCGAGTGCTATGCCGAACGACACGAAGAGAACGCGGGGTCGGCTGGCATGATGCGCAAGGCCGGCTTCGTCGTCGTCGATACCTTCCACGACCCCGTGCGCCGCAACGTCGGCAGCTGCCGCACCGCGGTCTGCGTGCACCGATCCGACTGACGCCGCTTCTCGCCCGCCACCGATACGCCCCTCTCCCTTCCTCCCCTCGGAATCACCACCGCATGAGCGTCGCATCACCCACCGCAGCAAGACTGGCCCCGGGCGCGATAGCGGTCGCGCTGGCCCTGGCCTCGGTCTACATCCTGTGGGGCTCGACTTATCTCGCCATTCGTTTCGCCTTGGAGAGCTACCCGCCCTTCATCCTCGGCGCGCTGCGCATGTTCATCGCCGGCGCGCTGATGTACGCCGTGCTGCGTTGGCGCGGCGCGACCCCGCCCACGCGCAAGCAATGGCGCACGCTATGGGTGCTGTCGATCTGGATGGTGCTGCTGTCCAACGGCCTGGTGAACCTGGCCGAGACCGAGGTCGGTTCCGGCCTGGCCGCGATCGCGGTGGCGTCGATGCCGCTGTTCGCGGGCGTGTTCGCGATGCTGCGCGGCCGGCATCCGTCCAAGATCGAATGGATCGGCCTGGTGATCGGTTTCCTCGGCGTGATCTGGCTCAACGCCGGCAGCGCGCTGTCGGGTTCCACCCTGGGGCTGGTCTGCCTGATCGTCGCGCCGATCGCCTGGGCCTGGGGCTCGATCTGGAGCCGCGACCAGGACCTGCCGTCGCCGTTCATGGCCGCCAGCGCGCAGATGCTGACCGGCAGCGTGTGGATGCTGGGCGCGGCCGCGGTCACCGGCGAACGCATGAGCGCGATGCCCAGCGCCGGCGCGACCGGGGCCCTGCTGTACCTGGTGGTGGCCGGTTCGATCTTCGGCTTCACCGCCTACATCTGGCTGCTGCACCACGTGCGTCCGGCGCTGGCCACCAGCTACGCCTACGTCAATCCGCCGATCGCGGTGCTGTTCGGCGTGCTGCTCGCGGGCGAGCGTTTCAGCTCGCACGATCTGGGCGCGATGGCGGTGATCCTGGTCGGCGTGGTCATCATCACCCTGGCCAAGGCGCGCGCCGCGCGCACGCCGGTCGCGCCGACGCCGAACGAGCCGCCGGCATGAACGCCGCGCAGGCGGAAGGGCGGCGCGGGCTGTGGATCGCGGCCGCCTCGTTCGTGCTGTGGGGGCTGATGCCGCTGTACTGGCACCTGCTCAAGGCGGTGCCCTCGCTGCAAATCGTCGGCCACCGCATCGTCTGGAGAGCGGTCATGGTCGCGGCCTGGCTGTCGTGGAAGCAGGGCGGCGCCTGGCTGCGCGATGTGCTCGCGCAACCGCGCAAAGCCGCGATGCTGGCGCTCAGCGGCGTGCTGATCGCATTCAACTGGGGCCTGTACATCTGGGCGGTCAACGCCGGCCACGTGATCGAAACCAGCCTGGGCTATTTCATCAATCCCTTGGTCAACGTGGTGCTGGGCGTGGCCCTGCTGCATGAGCGCATGAACCGCGTGCAGTGGCTGTCGGTGGCGATGGCCGCGGCTGGCGTGGGCTGGTTGACCTGGCAGTACGGACAGGCGCCGTGGATCGCGATCGGATTGGCGCTTTCGTTCGCCGCCTACGGATTGATCCGCAAACTGGTCGCGGTGGAAGCGGTGACCGGCCTTGGCATCGAAAGCGTCTATCTGTTCCTGCCCGCGTTGGCGGTGTTGCTGTGGGGCGAAAGCCATGGCCAAGGCGGTTTCCTCGACGGCTGGGGCCTGGGCATCGGCTTGATGCTGGTGCTGGCCGGCGCGCTCACCGCGCTGCCGCTGATCGGCTTCGCCTATGCGGTGCGGCGGGTGCCGCTGTCGGTGGTCGGCCTGATGCAGTACATCGCGCCGACCCTGCAGTTCCTGATCGGCGTGCTGGTACTGCACGAGCCTTTCGACCGCTCGCGCCTGATCGGCTTCGTGTTCATCTGGATCGGTTTGCTGATCTTCGCCGGCGAGGGCGCGTGGCGCTCGCGGCGGCAGGCGGCGCAGGTGGCCTGAGGGCGAGGGGTCAGGCCTTCATCCAGTACCAGATCGCGATCGCCGCCAACGCGATCGTGCCGCCGATCCAAAAGTCCCTGCGTTGTCGCGCCGCCGCGGTTTTGCGACGCGCTTGTTCGCGTTGCATCGCGCGCTCGCGTCGGCGCGCACCGGATTCGGCTTCGCGCTCGCCGGCGTCCTGCAATAGGCGCAGGCGCTGCGCGTAGTCGATGGCGGGATCGTCACTGATGGTCGGAACGGTGTGCGCGGCAGCGCGCGCTTCGGCGCGCTCGCGCCCCTCGTCCAGGTCGCGTGCGACCTCGTCCAAGGGCAGGTCCCGACACCAGTCCGCGACGAACGGCGCCGGATCGGCGCGGCGCAGCCGCAGCGCCAGCGCGAGGACCGCTTGCGGATCGGTCTCGAACATATGCAGCGGCAGCGCGTACAGGCCGTAGTCGGTGTGTGGCGCAGGCGTGGACTGCCGCATCCAGAACGGGACGGAATAGCGCTGCGGATGGCGCAGACACAGGTCCAGGTAGTGGCGGACGCGCGGGCCATCGTCGTCGGTGGAGCGTTCCGTGCGCAAATTCAGGCCGACCACGTCCGACCATGGGATGTCGCCGATCAGGACTGTGCGTAAACCGCGCTCGTCCAGGCTCAGGTGCGGCCCCGAGTGCAGCACCGCGATCAGCCAGGGCAGCAGCAGGGCCCAGGCCCCGGCCAACACCGGCAGCAGCACCAGCACCACGCCCCATCTGCCTTCCAACATCGCGCCCGGCAACGAGGTGGACAGCATGCCCAGGACGGCTGCGGCCAGCAGCGCGCTGGTCCGGTGCATCTGCGCATCCAGCCGTTGCGTGCATGGGATCTGCGTGAGTTCGGCTTGCTCTTGCACGCGCGGCGCTCCCCGCTGCCCGATCGGCGCCAGCCTAGCCGATCCCGCGGCTGGCATGTTGGGTCATTCGATGTAGTCGATCAGGAAGTAACCGGCCACGATCAGCAGCAGATAGGCGACGACCATGGCCCGGGTTAGCGATCGCCGGCGCGCGATGTCGTCCGCGCGCCAGGCCCGCTCACGGCGTAGGCCTTGAACATGTTGGCGCTCGTAGGAGGCGGCGCGGCGTTCGCCCGAGTCCTGCGACTCGCGCAATCGTTGCGCGTAGGCGGCCGCGTCCTGTCCAGCGGGTTGCGGCGCGTCGCTGGGCGCTGCGCCGCTGAGCGCGACAGGCGCGAGACCGCGATCGCGCAGATGCGCGGCGACCTCGTCCAGCGGCATGTCGGGGTTCCAGCCTTCCACGAAGGGCGCCGGATCGGCGCGGCGCAAGGTCACCGCCAGCGTGTAGAGCGTTCGCGCCTCCACGTCGAACAGGCTCAACGGCACCCAGATCAGGCCGTAGTCGGAGCGCGTGGAGCGCATCGGCGGTCTCATCCAGAACGGGGCGCGATAGCGCTCGGGGCGGCGCAGGCACAGCTGCAGGTGGTGGCGCGGCCTCAGCGTGAAGTTCGCCCGCGAGTAGCAGGTGTACAAGTGCAGGCCGACGATGTCGGACCAGACGATCGCGCCGGTGAACACCGTGCTCAGGCCGTGTTCGTCCAGTGTCAGATGGGGGCTGGGTCGCAGGCTGGCACGCAGCAGGGGCAGGAACGACAGTCCGATCGACGCGAACACCAGAGCCGGCCAGCCGGTGCGCCAATGGCCTTTCAGCAGTTCGGGTACGAACAAGACCAGCATGGCCAGGATAAGAATCGTGCCGACCAGAAACGGTCCGCGTCGAAACCGGCCGCGCAGCTGTCGGACGCGCAGCGCGTGGGTGAGGTCGCGATCGGCTTCCATGCGCGGCGGTCCCGGGGTGTATCGAGTGGCGCCAGCCTAGCCGATCCTCCCGCCGCCGCCGATACCGGCCCGGCGCAAGCGCCTGCGGAACGGCGAACCTGACCCACAAAAACGAACGAGGCGCCGCGAACGGCGCCTCGTCGTGTCACCCGTTGGCGGCGCGCTCAGGCCGCGCGCAAGGCCGTGGTCACCGGCAGTCGCGCCGCGCGCAGGGCCGGGAACAGGCCGCCGACCAGGCCGATGCCCAGCGCCCACTTCAGGCCGCTCCACAGCAGCTCCGGCGAGACTTTGAACTGGAACACCACCTGGCTGAAGTTCGCGCCCAGGGTGGACACCTGATAGCCATTGAAGATCAGCCAGGCCAGGGCCGCGCCTAGCAGGCCGCCCAGCAGCGCCAGCAGCATGGTTTCCAGCATCACCGCGATCACCACCGGAACGCCGCGGAAGCCCAGCGCGCGCAGGGTCGCGATCTCGCGCGCGCGTCCGGCGACGGCGGCGTACATGGTGTTGAGCGCGCCGAACACCGCGCCGATCGCCATGATGGTGCCGATCACCGTGCCCAGGATCTTGATCAGCTTGGTCAGGCCCTCGGATTGCTTGGCGTAGTAATCGTGGGTGGTCTGCACGTCCAGCTTCAGGCGCGGATCGGCGGCCAGTGCGGCCTTGAGCTGCTTGAAGCCGTCCTTGCCGGCCAACTTTACGGTCACCGATTGGAACGCGGTGCGTTGGTAGGTCGAAGCCAGCACTTCGCCGTCCGCCCACAGTTCGGAGTCGTGCGAATCGCCGGCGGCGAAGATGCCGACCACGGTCCAGTTCTGGTTGGCCAGCTCGATCTGTTTGCCGACTTCCAGCCCGCGGAACTGCTTGGCCGCGCCCTGGCCCGCGATCAGTTCGCGCAAGCCCGCGCCGAACTTGCGGCCCTTCACCATCTTGACGTTGGGCCGCAGCGACCAGGCTTCGCTGCCGACGCCGCGCAGCTGCGCATTGGCGTCGCTGCCGTCGCTGACGGTGGGCAGGTTGATCACTTGCGACAGCTCCGGCGAGACCTGGGCGCGGCCGTTGCCGTCCTTGGCGATGCCGGCCAGGGCCGAGATCAGCGGGACCTGGTCGCGGGTGATGACCGAGTTGGTCTCGGCCTGCGAACCGCCGCGCAGGATGATCGCGGTGTCGTCGCTGCCGGTCTGCTTGAGCGTGTTCTGAAAGCCTTCGCCCATCGCCAGCATCGCCACCAGCACGCCGACCACGCCGGCGATGCCGATCACGATCACCGAGGACGCACCCCAGCGCTGCGGCAGGCTGGAGATGCCCACGCCCGCCACGGCCAGCGTCTGTTGGCCGCGCTTGCTCAGGAACAGCCACAGCAGCAGTGCCGCGACGATGGCGAGCACGGCGTACCAGGGCAGGAACACCCACACGCCGAGCGCGGCGAGCAGCAGAACCACGATTCCGACATTGATCAGGAACTTAATCATCGTGATTTCTCCTTAGCGGCCGGCCAATGCATCGACGATCTTCAAGCGCATACCGCGCAGCGCCGGCATCAAGCCGACCGCCACGCCGATCACGATCATGAGCCCCAGTCCGACCAACCAGGTCTGCGGCAGCACGGTCGGCAGCTGGATGATGCCGCCGCTGGCCGCGCTCACGCCCGGCATCAGCAGGGCGGCGATGCCCAGGCCGAGGGTGCCGCCGATCACGATCAGCAGGATCGATTCGGTCAGCACCAGCGCCAGCACGCTGCGGTCGCTGAAGCCGATGGTCTTGAGCACCGCCAGCTCCGGAATACGCTCGCGCACCGCCTGGGCCATGGTGTTGCCGGTCAGCAGCAGCAGGGTGAAGAACACCGCGCCCATGATCGCGGTCACGATCAGGCCGATGTCGGCGAACTGCTTGGCGAAGGACTGGTTGAAGGCCTGTTCGGTCTGGGTCTTGGTCTCGTGGTCGGAGTTCTCCGACAGCGCGTCGATGCCCTTGGCCACGCGGGTGGCCTGATTCACATCGCTGAGCTTGACCATGTACCAGCCGACCCGGCTTTTGACGTAGTCGTTGGACTCGTCGAAGTATTTCCAGTGGAACAGCAGCTGGTTCTCTTCGCCCTTGCGCTTGCTGTCCTTGATCTCGAAGATCGCGCGCAGCTTGAGCGGCCAGTCGTTGCTGCCCTTGGTCGGGAAGATCGTGGCCTGCAGCGGGATGGTGTCGCCGACCTTCCAGCCGTGGCGCTTGGCCAGCGAGGCGCCGACGATCGCGCCTTGGCGATCGGCCTTCCAGGCTTTGACCTGGTCGGCGGACACCACGTATTCCGGATACAGGTCGAGGTAGTCGGGGCTGACCGAGAAGTTCGGGAAGAAGTTCTTCGGGTCCTGATAGATGCCGCCGAACCAGGCCGCGTAGGCGACTTTCTTCACCCCCGGCTGGGACTCGATCTGGGTGAGCAGGTTGTAGGGCAGCATCTGCGTGATCGACAGGCGCGAGGCCACGACCAGGCGGTCGGCGCCGGCGACGCTGCCGCCGGAGTTGAAGGCGACGCGGACCGAGTCGAGCATGCCGAACAGCAGGAACGCGGCCACCACCGACAACAGGGTCAGCAGGGTGCGGGTCTTGCTGCGGAACAATGCGGCCCAGATCAGGTGCAGGTATTTCATGTCTGCTTTCCTTTAGGTGTTTCCTTCTCCGCGCGGGAGAAGTGGCTCAAGGAGCGGATGAGACCCGGTGCGAGGCGCGGGCCGCGCTGCGCGCCGG
This sequence comes from Lysobacter sp. Root916, assembly GCF_001429785.1. Taxonomy (GTDB): domain Bacteria; phylum Pseudomonadota; class Gammaproteobacteria; order Xanthomonadales; family Xanthomonadaceae; genus Lysobacter. Next base: position 287,083 of record NZ_LMJF01000011.1, read on the forward strand.
CCGTCGACCTGTCCCTCTCGAACGGAGAGGGCGCGCGGATCTCAATGCGCGCCGCCGTCGGCCGCGAGGGTGCCCTTGTCGAGATGGATCGTGCGGCGCGCGTGATCGGCGGCCTTGGGATCGTGGGTGACCATGACGATGGTCTTGCCGTGGTCGCGATTGAGCGATTGCAGCAGGGCCAGGATCTCCTCGGCCGCCTGACGGTCGAGGTCGCCGGTGGGTTCGTCGCAGATCAGCAGGGTCGGGTCGGACACGATCGCGCGCGCGATCGCCACGCGCTGCTGCTGGCCGCCGGACAATTCGTTCGGGCGGTGCTTGCCGCGTTCGGCCAGGCCGACCAGCTGCAGTGCGATTTCGGCGTTGCGCTTGCGCTGGGCGGCGTTGAGCTTGGTCAGCAGCAAGGGCAGCTCGACGTTCTTCTGCGCGGTCAGGGTCGGCATCAGGTTGTAGAACTGGAACACGAAGCCGACGTTGTTGCTGCGCCACTGCGAGAGCTGGCCGGCGCTCATGCGGTCGATGCGCTGGTTGTCAATTTCGATCTCGCCGTCGCTGGGGTTGTCCAGGCCGCCGATCAGATTGAGCAGGGTGGTCTTGCCCGAACCCGACGGGCCCATCAGCGCGACGAAGTCGCCCTTGGGAATGTCGAGGTTGATGCCATGCAGTACTTCGACCTTTTCGGGGCCGCGTTGATAGGTCTTCTTGAGGTTGCGGATCGAAACCAGCGTATCCATCTTGGACTTCCTCGCAATTGTGAAACCGGGATTCGGGAGTCGGGATTGGGGATTCGCAAAGGCGGCATCGGCTTCAACCCATCCCGAACCCCGAATCTCGAATCCCCGCTTTAAACCTTATTCGCTGCTTGAGGCGGAATCGTCACCGGCCGATTCCACGGCCACACGCACGCGCGCGCCGTCTTTCAAATCGTCCGGCGGGCTCAGCACCACGGTCTCGCCGCCGGCCACGCCCTGGGTGACCTCGCGGTCGTCGCCCAGGCTGCGGCCGAGCTTGAGCGCGCGCTGCCGGACCTTGTCTTCTTCGACCACGAAGGCGACGTCGCCGCCGTCGCGCTGCACGATCGCGGCGCTCGGCACCAGCACGCCGGGCTTGGGCTGATTGGCCGCGACCGGCTTGGCCGCTTCCAGGAAGCTCACGCGCACGCCCATGTCGGGCACGATGCGCGGGTCCTTGGTCTTCAGCGCGATGCGCACCTTGACCGTGGCCTTGCCGCGGTCGGCGGCCGGAATGATCGCGATCACCTCGGCCGGGATCTTCCAGTCCTGATAAGCGTTGAGCGTGGCCTCGACCGGCATCTTCGGCTGCACGCGGCCGATGAAGGCCTCGCCGACGTCGACTTCGACTTCCAGCGAGTCCATGTCGACGATGGTGCCGATGCCGGTGCGGGTGAAACCGCCGCCGGCCGACAGCGGCGACACGATCTCGCCCGGCTGCGCCGCCTTGGCGGTGACCACGCCGGCGAACGGCGCGCGCACCACGGTGTTGTCCACGCCCAGGTCGGCGATGCGCAGGCGGCCGCCGGCGACCTTGGCGTTGCGCTGCGCGGTCATCAGTTGCGCGCGCAGCGAATCGCGCTGCGCCACGGCCTGATCGTATTGCGAGCGCGACACCAACTGCTGCTTGACCAGGGTGGACAGGCGGGTGGCGTTGATCTCGGCTTCCTTGAGCTGGGCCTGCACGCGCACGGTGTCGCTCTGCGCGGCGCCGAGTTGCGCATCGGCCAGCGAGCGTTCGGCGTCGGCGTCGATCGGGTCCAGCGTGGCCATGATCTGGCCGGCTTCGACGCGCTGGCCTTCCTCGATCATCACCTCGCGCACCTTGCCGGTGATCTTGGCCGAGACCGTGGCCATGCGGCGCGCGACCACGTAGCCGGTGGCGTCCAGCACCGAGGTGCTGCCGCCGCCGTTGCCGATCGCCACCGCGGTGGCGGTTTTGACTTCCGGCGCGTTGCCGCGGCCGAACACCGCCCAGCCGGCGACGCCCAGCACCGCGATCAGGCCGACCGCGCCCAGCGCGAGCCACAGCCCGCGTCCTGAGCCGGACGGCGGCGGCGGAGCGCTGCGGTCGATGCGGAGTTCCTTGAGCAGATCGGCAGAGGTCGACATATCCCAACCAGACGAAAAAGTTTGCCTAGTGTGACCCTAGGCTGTTCGAGCGCCAACCTGCCGGAAGTCAGAATCTGTCAGCAGACGGGCGCCGCGGCGCTAGGTCGCGGTGCTGCCGGCGGCGGCGATCATCGACTGCAGCGCCCCCAGGTGACGTTCCAGCGCGGCGCGGCCGGCCGCGGTCATGCGGTACCAGGTCACGGGTTTGCGTTCGACGAAGTCGCGGCGCAAGGCGAGATAGCCGGCCTCCTCCAGGCGCCGCAGCTGCGCGCCGAGGTTGCCGTCGGTGAGCTGCAGCTGCTGCTTGAAGGCGGCGAAGCTGATCTCGTCGTGGCGCATCAGCAATACCGCGATCGCCAAGCGCACGCGGTGCTCGAATTCGGGATCGAGAGCCGCGAGCGCCTTCATCGCGGCGCTCCGCTCCCGCGCCGCATCGCCGACAGACCGGCCCAGGTCAGCGCCGCCGCGGTGGCGACGCCGGCGAAAGTCCAGGCATAGGGCGGCGAGAACAGCATCATCGCGGCGTAGGCGACGTACATGATCAATCCGCTCCACAGGATCGGACGATCCAGATGCACGCCCGCCAGCGCATAGGCGGTGCCGCCGATCAGCAGGAAGTTGGCGACGCCGGCATGGATCTCGACGCGGCCCAGGGCGATCGGCAGCCCGGTCAGCAGAAACGCCACGCCGGCCACCAGCCAGTGATAGCCGTAGCGCCTCCCGCTTTCCTTGTCGATCACGCCGTTGCGGCGGCCGTGGCGCATCCCTAGCCAGACGCTGAGCAGGCCGCCGCCGATACCGGCGAAGAACCAGTAGGGCGCGGCGATCCGCGGCGCCCAGTCCGGCAGGCAGAAGCCGATCAGCACCAGCAGCGCCCACAGGAAATAGATCGCCGGCACGCCGGGCGGACGCTCGTGGTGGCGCACGGCGCGGGCGACGTAGTCCAGGTTGCTCTGCAGCTCGTCTTGGGTCATGGCGGTGGGGCCAGTGGGCGGGTAATTACAAAGTACTCTGAAATTCAGAGTAAAGCAACCAAGGCCAACGCCGCTGGAGCGGAGCGTCGGCGCAGGCCCGAATGCGGGCTCAGTATCAGTAGGCGTTCGCGTTCGGACTGAAACGCACGTTGACGGTCACGTCCACGCAGGCGTTGACCGGCAGGTTCACTCCCGCGATCGCCACCGAGGTGTCGCCCAGGTTGCCGCCGGTGGCCGGGCAGCTGCCGCCGCCCGAGCCCACGCAGGCCCACGGCCCGGTCAGGGTCACGCCGCTGGGCAGCGGATCGCTGATGGTGGCGCCGTTGGCGCCGTCGGGCCCGGTCGGGTTGCAGGCCTGGATCGTGTACGTGGCGATATCGCCGGGCGTGTAGGTGGTGACGTTGCCGGGCTGGGTCTTGGTGATGGTGAGATCGGCGCACATCGGATCGACCGTGGCGCTGGCGCTGTTGTTGGCGCTGCCGCCCGGCACGGGAGTGGTGAAACCTGCCTGTGCCGCCACGCCTTCGCCCAGCGGCGCATTGGTCGCGATCGAGGCGTTGTTGGTGATCACGGCGCATTGGGCCGCGCCCAGGGTCGCGTTGATGGTGTAGGTAACCGTGCCGCCCGCGACGCCGCCGGTGCCGGCCGGCAGGGTCGCGCTGCCGGAGATCGCGCCGCTGCCGCTGGCGGCCGAACACACGCCGCCGTTGCTGCCCGCGCAGGTCCAACTGGTGAAGGTCAGGCCCGCCGGCACGGCATCGGTGATCGTCGCGATCGCATCGTGCGCGGTGGTATCGCCGACCGTGGGCTTGGCGGTGTTGTTGGTGTAAGCGACGGTGAATTGGGTGGTGCCGCCCGCGGGCGGGGTGGCGTTGCCGCTGTTGGTCTTGGTGGTGCGCAGGTCGACGTCGTTGTCGAGGATGGTGAGCGTGGCGGTGTTCTGCACCGTGGCGCTGCCGCAGGAGGTGGTCGAGGCCAGGGTGTAGGCGGCGGCGTTGGGCAGCACCTGCACCAGCACGGTCTCGTTGTTCTCGATCACGCCGTCGTCGATGATGGTGATCGGGATCGGGAAGCGGTTGTCGTCGTAGGTGCCGGCGGGAATCGTCACGTTCACGTTGCCGCCGTTGATGAGGTAATCGCCGCCTGCGGTTGCGGTGCCGCCGGTGACGTTGACCAGCACGGTGATGCCGCCGGCCGGCACGGTGCCGGTGATGCGGATGGTCGGCAGCGAGGGCACGGCCTGGGCTTCGCGGGTGGTGTAGCTGACCGGATCGAATTCCAGATACGGGCGCAGGGTGACCTGGATGTCGTCGAGGAAGTTGCCCGCGGCGCCGCCGCCGACGGCCTGGAAGCCGAAGTTGTGGTTACCACTGGTGCCGTTCCAGTTGAAGCTGCCCGAGTAGTCGGCCCAGCCGTTGCCGCCGGCGGCCACGGTGCAGCTGATGTTGTCGACGTTGCCGCTGTCCACGCAGACCGGAATGCCGCCGGCCACGGTCGTGCTCGACAGCACCGCGACCGTGTTGGCCGTGCTGTCGATGTTGAAGTTCATGACGTCGGGCGTGATGTTGCTGTTGCGGCCGCGGTGGCTGAGCCGCCAATCCACGCGCTCGCCATTGGTGAGGCAGATGGTCTGCGACAGGCGCGAGGGGGTGTAGGCGTTGAGCTCGGCGTGCTGGTCGCCGGCGCGCGGCGGCACGCTGCTGAAGGCGGGGCCGCGCCAGATCTCGACCGGGCCGTTGATGCTGGCGCCGTTGGTGACGCCGGCCAGGGAGCAACTGCCGGTGGCGAGATTGCTGGGGTGGTCGGTGGCCCAGCCCGGAACCAGGCCGACCGGCAGGATCAGGAAGCAGTTGCTGCCGGTCAGCGCCGGCTGCTCGAACCCCAGATTGACGAAGGTGCGCTGGACCTGCGCGCTGGCGTCGGGTGCGAACGCCGCCGCGGCCACGGCCAAGCCCAATGCGCCGAGCCGGCGCGTTGCGTGATCCAGCATTCCCCTTCCTCCTTGAACCCGGCGCCAGGGCGCTGGTGCCGGCGATGCGAATCTGCAGCGGCCGTCGTCAGCTCCGGTGCGCGGGGCGCTCTCGGGGATTACGCGGCTGCGGCCACGGCACGGCCATCCACGGCCGCCGTTCCGTAGCGTACTGCCTCAACGCAATTTACGCATTTCTTGTTCAAGGGGAGTGGTGGATCGCATGTAAACCGTGTCTGGGTGCTCAGTACTCGCTCGCATTCGGGCTGAAACGGACCGGCACGCTGACCGTCACGCAGGCGCCGACCGGCAGGTTGACCCCGGCCACGTTCACCGCGCTGTCGTTGACCGCGCCGCCGCCGGCCGGACAGGCCCCGCCGCCGCTGCCGCTGCAGCTCCAGGGCCCGGTCAGGCGCACGCCGCTGGGCAGCGGATCGCTGATGCTGGCGCCGCTGGCGGCGTCCGGGCCCGCGTTGTTGCAGGCCTGCAGGGTGTAGGTGCTGCTGGCGCCCGGGGTGAACGCGGTGGCGCCGCCGACTTCGGACTTGCTGATCGCCAGGTCGGTGACGATCGGGCGGTTGTTGTAGGTGCAGGTGATGTCGGCGCGCGCGCGCAACGCGCTGCTCGGCACGGTCAGCACCGCGCCGGCGAGGCTGCCGAAGCTGGCCGGGTTGCCGGTGACCGCGGCATTGGCGTCGCTGCAGCTGGCGCCGGTCAGCAGCCAGCCGGCCGGCACGGTCTCGGTGATGGTGACCGCGCTCGCGGTCGAGCTGACGTTGGCGGTGGCCGAGGTCGCTAGCGTCGCCGACGCGGTGGTGGTCACCGAGAACGCCGCGCTGCCCAGGTTGGTCGCGGTGAAGTTGAAGGTGCCCGTGCGGGTCTGACTGATTTTGCCCACGCGCACGGTGGGGATCAGCGCCGGCAGGACGATGCGGTAGTCCTCGACTTCGCCGTCGGTCGACACGCCGGTGGGGTCGGCGACCGCGGCCAGGGTCGGTGCCAGGCGCAGGCGCAGATAGCTGGTGGTCTGGGCGACGTAGCCGCTGGGCAGGGTCCAGGTCAAGGCGACCGTGTTGCTGCCGGCCGCGCAGGTCGCGGCATTGGAGGCTTCGCCGGCGTCGAAGCTGCCGTTGCCGTTGAAGTCGATCCAGCCGCGCACGCGCGCCGGGCCGACGCAGGCGACGTTGGCGATGCTGTAGGTGCCGCCCGGCAAGGCATTGGGCGCGGCCACGTTGGCGTAGCCCGCGCCCAGCGGGCCGGTGGTCTTGGGCAGGGCATCGACGTCGCTGCCGCCGATCGCGCCGGTGGCGTCGGCGTCGGGCTGCACGGTCGCGCCCAGGCGCGCGCTGTAGATCAGGGTCGCCAGGTTGGCCGGGTTGTTGAAGTTGACGCCGTTGCTGGCGACGCCGCCGGTCCAGGCCGAATTGAGCACGTGCGCGGCGATGCCGTAGCTGGCCGGGATCGCCTCGGAGAATTCCAGTTCCAGCACCGCGCCCACCGCGACCGCCGAGATGCCGCCGCCGCGCGCGATCACGCGCGCGCCGGTGGCGCCGTCGACGAAGCCGACCAGCGACGGGCCGCCGCGCAGGCTGGCGGTGGCGTTGCTTTCGCAACTGGCCTGCGGCGCGGTCGGGCCGTTGAAGCGCACTTCCTGCGGGGTGCCGGCGATCACGTTGACCGTGCTGGCGCTGCCGCATTGTGAGATCTGGTCGATCACGCGCAGGGTGCCGCCGTTGGTCAGGCGCGCGGCTACGTACTCGTTGCCGCCGCTGGCTTCGGCGTCGGCGAACACCAGGCCGGTCAGCGCGAAGGGGGCGCCGCCCAGGGTCGCCGAACAGTTGAAGTTGAACTCGACCGTGGCGCTGTTGTTGACGCGCAGGCCCACCGACAAGGTGTTGGGATTGGCGCCGGTGCCGGGCTGGTTGCCGCCGATGTTGTACAGCTCGTCCAGGCCGTCGCCCTGCCAGCTGCCGGGCGTGTACACGAACAGGCCCGGGGTGCCGGCGGTCGTGGTCGCGTTGGACAGGGTGCAGGTGATGTCGAGCCGGTTGGCCGCGGTCGCCGGCGAGCCGATGTTGAAGCCGCGGGTGATGGTGGCGCCGTTGTAGACGTCCTGGCCGTTGTTGCCCCAGTCGACCCAGAAGATGCGCGAGCGGTGCAGGCCGCTGCCGCCGCTGGCGAACTGGGCGTGGGCGTAATGCGGGAGCAGCGCGGCGCAGGCCAGCGCCAGCGTGGTAGCCAGGCGTATCGCGTTCAAGAGGGTCCCCGATGGATGCGGACGGACCCTTAGGCGCCTCTACGGGCGGATAAGCTGGCTCAGCGCTTAGTGACGCAAGTCACACGGCCCGTTCAGGTTCGCACTGTAACGGGTATTTTGTGTGCCTGAAAGCGTTTTAAGTGTGCCAGTTATGTGCCAGGTTGGGCGTAGCTCTTGAGCAGTGCATAGGCCGCGCGCAAACCCTGCGCCTCGCCGCCGGCGGGCCGGCCGGCGCGATCGGCGTCGTTCCAGCTGTATACGTCCAGGTGCGCCCAGGGCAGGGCGGCCGGCACGAAGCGCTCCAGATACAGCGCCGCGGTGACCGAGCCGGCCATCTTCGAGGGCCCGCCGTTGGCGATGTCGGCGATCGCGCTGGTGAGGTAGCGCAGGTAGGGGCGCCACAGCGGCATGCGCCACAGCGGGTCGCGCTGCTGTTGGGCGGCGTCGAGCCAGCGCTGGGCCAGGGCGTCGTTGTTGCTGTAGAGCGCGGGCAGGTCCGGGCCCAGCGCGATCCGCGCCGCGCCGGTCAGGGTGGCGAAGTCCAGCACCAGCGCAGGCGACAGTTCGCCGGCGTGGGTCAGCGCGTCGCACAGCACCACGCGGCCTTCGGCGTCGGTGTTGTCGATCTCCACGCTGATGCCCTGGCGGGTGGCGATGACTTCGCCCGGGCGGAACGCGTCCGGGCCGATCGCGTTCTCCACCGCCGGCACCAACAGGGTGATGCGCAGCGGCAGCTTGCGCGCCATCACCAGCTCGGCCAGGGCGATCGCGTGCGCGGCGCCGCCCATGTCCTTCTTCATGTTGCGCATGCCGTCGGCCGGCTTGAGGTCGAGACCGCCGGTGTCGAAGCACACGCCCTTGCCGACCAGGGCGATGTGCGGATGCGCCGCGTCGCCCCAGCTCAAGCGGATCAGGCGAGGCGCGCGGTGCGAAGCGCGGCCGACCGCGTGGATCGCGGGGAAGTTCTGGCTGAGCAGCTCGTCGCCGACCACTGCGTCGATCTTGGCGCCGTGGCGCTGCGCGATCTCGCGCGCGATCGCTTCCAACTGCTCCGGGCCCATGTGCTCGGTCGGGGTGTTGATCAGATCGCGCACGCGCAGGCAGGCGGCGATCACAGCGTCGGTCTCGCCGTCGGCCTGCTCGACCAGCAACTGCGCCGGCGCGCGCGGCGGCTGCTTGTAGCGGCTGAAGCGGTAGCTGCCCAAGCCCCAGCCCAGGCGCAGCGCGGCCAGGGTGGCGGCGTCGTGCGCGCCGGCGATGCGCCAAGCCTGCGCCGGCAAGCCGAACGGCGCGTGGCCGTAGGAATACGGATCCAGCGCATCGCCGATGCCCAGCACCGCGCCGCCCAGGCCACCGTCGGCGCCCGGCAGGACGAGCAAGGTGCCGGCCGCGGCTTCGTAGCCCTGCGCCGTCACCCAGGCCGCGCTGCCCGCCAGCAGGGTCGCGCGCCAGGCGGCGAAGTCGGCGCGCGTCACCAGATGCAGCGGCAGCGCATCGGCGGCGGAATCGGTAAAACCCAGGGGCAGGTTCATGCGGCGGCGGTATCCGGAGTCTGGGCCGCGTCCAGCCAATCGGCGAGCGCGGCGAGGGTGTCGAATTCGAGGTCGGGGCGCAGGCCGGCGTGAGGCCACTCGCGCCGTTGTCCGGCGTCGTCGACGCGGTTGATCCAGCAACTGCGCAGTCCGGCGCGATGCGCGCCGACCACGTCCATTTCGATGTCGTCGCCCACGTGCAGCACGGCCTGCGGTTCGCAATCCAGGCGCGCGCAGGCGGCGTGGAAGATGCTCGCCGCCGGCTTGGCTTCGCCGTGTTCGCGTGCGCCCAGCTGGAAGCGGAACAGATGCATCAGGCCGATCCGCTGCAGGTCGGCATTGCCGTTGCTGAGCGCGGCCAGCGGCACGCGCGCGGCCAGGCGTTCCAGCGCGTCCACCGAATCGTCGTAATGCTCCACCTCGCAGCGCGCGTTGAAGAACACCTCGAACGCGGGCGCGACCAGGCCCAGGTCGTCGCCGGAATCGCGCAGCATGCGTTCCAGGGTCAGTTTGCGCTGATGGGTGAAGTCGTGCGCCAGGTGCGGATGCTCGGCGGCGATCTGGTCGCGCAGGCGGCGCATGGCCTCGGCCGGCCAACGCTGCGCGGTGCGCGGCGCATGCTCGCGCAGCCATTCGCCCAGCGCGCGTTCGGCGCGGATCATGACCGGAGCGATCGGCCAGAGGGTGTCGTCTAGGTCGAGGGTGATGGCGCGGACGGGGAAAGTCATCGCACTATTTTAGCGCGTAAAGCCCACGCTACCGCGGCATTCCCGCGCGAAACGCCTAGGGGTTTTCACTCAGGCGTCGGGGCCTCACTCCAGCAGCTTGGACCACTTCTCCAAACCCTCGATCCGCGCCAGCACCAACTTCACGCAGACCAGCATCGGCACGGCCAGCAGCAGGCCGACGATGCCCCACAGCCAGCCGAAGAACATCAGCGCCAGGATCAGGATCAGCGGCGACAGCCGCATGCGCCGGCCCAGCACGATCGGGGTCACGATCTGGCCCTCGATGGTGTGCAGCAGCAGGTAGAGGCCGGCCGGCAGCAGCGCGCGCCAGGCCTCGTCGAAGGCGACGAAGCCCATCAGCAGCATGGTCACCATGCCGATCAGCGGGCCCACATAGGGCGCGAAGTTGAGGATCGCGGCCATCGTGCCCCACAGCAGCGCCTCCGGCAGCGGCACGCCCAGCCAGAACAGCGTGCCGGCCAGGGCCAGGCCCAGCGCGGTGTTGATCACGCTGATGGTGAGCACGTAGCGCGAAATCTCGCGCTCGATCGATTGCAGGATGTCGACGGTGATCTTGCGTTCGCGCAGGCCGGGCAGCAGGCCGATCGCGTTGCGTTGCAGGCTTTCGCCGTAGACCATGAAGAAGAACGTCAGCAGCACCACCGCCAGCACCGAGGCCACGTACTTGGGCGTGGAGGTCAGCGATTTGTAGGGGTCGTTGAGCTCGGTCTTGACCACCTGCACCGGCTTGGCCGTGCTCTCGCCGCCGGCGGCACGCGCGATGTTCTGCGCGGCGCGGTTGGCTTCCTGCATCGGCTTGGTCATCTCGCGCAGCTTGGGCGCGAGCTGCTTCATCTCGCGCGGCACCTGCCGCACCCATTCGCCGGCCGGTTCGATCAACTGGTTGGCCAGCAGCCCGGCCGCCGCCAGCCCGCCGATCAGCACCAGCAGGGCCGCGGCGAAGCGCGGCAGCCACAGCTTGCGCAGCCCGCGGATGATGGGGTTGCCGATCAGGGCGAAGAAGGCCGCCAACAGCACCGGCAGGATCAGCGCCTGCGCCGCCCACAGGGTCGCGCCCACCGCCAGCGCCGCCAGCACCACCACCGACACGGGCGCGCGTGGGCGCGGCGGCGTCGGGGTTTGCGCTTCGTCGTCGGCCGGCGCGGGCGCGTCGGGTGAGGCGGTGGATTCGTGCTCGGCGGACGCGTTCAAAAGTCGATGGGATCGGCGGCGGAACGCACAGCTTGCACGGTCGCCTCGGCGCGCGCCACGACCGCGTCCTCGCCTTCCTCGATCGCCGCCGCGACGGTCTGGGTGTTGTCGGCCGCGCGCTCGGCCTGACTCGCGGCGACGCCGGCGCTGCCGCCGGCGAACAGGCTGGACAGCATCGACACCATCTGCATCATGCCGCCGCTCTTGGCCGCCACCCGCAGCGGTTCGGCGCGACCGACCGCGAAGCCGCTGACCAGGCCGGCGATCACGATGCGTCCGGGTGTCCAGGCTTCGCGCCAGGAATGCTGGACCTGGCGCAGGTTCGCCACCAATCGGCGTTCCTGCGCTTCGACCACGTCTTCGGCCTGGTGCACCTTGGCGATCAGCTGTTCGAAACTCACGGGCGTCGGGCCTCGCAATGCGATGGGTCGGAAAACCTAAGTGCGATCAAGGCGGCGTCAGGTCGACGCCGCGTTCGTCCTTGCCTGCGCCGGGGCCTTCCGGCGGCCAGCGCCGCGCGGCTTCGCGCGCCGATTCCGGCGAGCCCGGCGTGGGCGTGACGTCGGCTAACTCGCCGATGCCCAGCCGCGCCAGCTGCCGGCGCGTGGCCTGCATGCGGGTGTGCTCGAAATAGCGCACCGCCTGCCACCCCGCCCAGGCCGTCACCGCCAGACTCAGCAGTGCGGTCAACAGCAGCGCCAGCGACCACGGCACGCCCAGGGTGCGGCTCAGGAACACGATCAAGGTCGCCATCAGCAGCAACCAGGCCGAACCGCCGAACGCGATCGCCACGCCCATCAGCGCCAGCGCCCGTCCCAGCGCGCTGCGCGCCAGCGAGATATCCGCCGCGACCAGACTGCGCAAGGCCTTGGCGGTATCGCCGGCCGCGCCCAATCCGGCGCGACCGGTGTCGCCGAGCTGGCGCAGCGATTCCAGCAGATCCGGCGCGGCCTGGGCCGCGGCGTCCTCCTCGCCCGCGCCCGCGTCGCCGCCGCCAGGCGGCTGCGGCGGGCGCTCGTCCCCCATGGCCTGCATGCCTGGGCTTACTTGTCGCTGCCGCGGGCGAGCTTGGCGATGATGAAGCCGGCCGCGAAGGCCACGCCGAACGAGGCCAGCGGACGCTCGCGCACCAGCTCGGCCGCGCTTTCGATCAGATCGCGGCCCTTGTCCATCAGCACATCGACCTGCTCGCGCGCGGCGCCGCCCGCATGCTCGGCCGCGGCGATGCCGGCCAGCGCGCCGTCGGCCAGGTCGGCCTTGACGTTGGCCTTGCCGATCTTCAGTTCGTCGCCCGCCGCGCCGGCGGCGCCGCGGATCGCCACGCCGGCGTCGGCCGCGGCTTGTTTGAGGTGCGATCCGGCTTCACCGAGGTTGGCCTTCATGGCGTCGGTCGAGGTAGGGCTCATTGCATTCTCCTGGGAAAAGGGCGGAACTCGTCTGCGCTGCGCGTCCCGCGATGATCGCTCATCCCCGGGTCCGCATTACTGCATCAACAGGTTGGCGATCGCGTTGCCGCGCATCACGCGCAGGACCAACTGTGCCGGAGGCCGTGTGAAGCTCGCGCGGAAGCCAGGCAAATCCTCGAAATCGCCGGCATTGGCGGCCACCACCACGTCGCCCGAGCGCAAACCGTTGCGCTCGGCGCGGCTGCCGCGCGCCACCGACTCGATCAGCACACCCGAGGCGCCGGACTGGCGCAGGCGCTCGGGCAGCTCGGCGAAGCTGGCGCCGCCCAGTCGTTCGTCCAGGTCCTTGCCCGCATAGGCCTTGGGCTGCTCGCGCAGGGTCGCCGCCAGTTGCAGCGGCTTGCCTTCGCGGCGCACCTCCAGCGAGACGCGCCCGCCGATCGCCTGCAGGCCCTCGAAGTTGCGCAAGGCGTCGCGGCTGTCGATGCGCTGGCCGTTCGCGGCCAGGATCACGTCGCCGGCCTTCAGGCCCGCCGCCGCCGCCGCGCTGCCGGCGAACACCCGCGTGACCACCGCGCCGCGTGGCTCGTCCAGCTTCAGCGCCTGCGCCAGGCGCGCGTCCACGTCCTGCGATTCCAGGCCCAGCGAACCGCGCCGTACCACGCCGTCGTTGGCGATCAGCTGGTCCTTGATGTTGCGCGCCAGGTTGGCCGGGATCGCGAAGCCCAGGCCGATGTTGCCGGCCATGCTGCCCTGCGGGTTGAAGCTGGCGGTGTTGATGCCGACCAGCTCGCCGTTGAGATTGACCAGCGCGCCGCCGGAATTGCCCGGATTGATCGAGGCATCGGTCTGGATGAAGTTCTGATAGCCCAGCCCGCGCAGGCCGCTGCGGCCCACCGCCGAGACGATGCCCGAGGTCACGGTCTGGCCGATGCCGAACGGGTTGCCCACCGCGACCACGAAGTCGCCGACCTTGAGCGCGTCGGAGTCGGCCAGGGTCAGCGAGCTCAGGTTCTCGGCCGGGATCTTCATCACCGCGATGTCGGTGTCCGGATCGGAGCCGGTGAACTCGGCCTTGAGCGTGCGCCCGTCGCTGAGCGTCACCGAGACTTCGTCGGCGCCCTCGATCACGTGGTGGTTGGTCAGCACGTAGCCGTTCTTGGCGTCGATGATCACGCCCGAGCCCAGCGACTCGTTGATGCGCTCCTGTGGGATGTTCGGGAACATGCGCCGGAACATCGGATCGTTGGCGAAGGGGTTGCGGATGCGGATGGTCTGCTTGGTGTGCACGCTGACCACCGCCGGCGTCACCCGCGCCAGCATCGGCGCCAGCGAGGGCACCGGCTGGCCGCCCACCGCGGTCGGCAGCGCCGACACCGCCGGCAGCGCGGCCGCGGCCGGCGAGGCCTGGGCCGGCGCTTCCAGGCCGTCGCGGATCGCGGTGGCAGCGAAACCGCCGAAGGCGGCGGCCAGGGTCAGGGCGAACAGGGTCGGCAGGGGACGAGGACGCATCGTGGAACCGTTCCGATAAGAGTCGTGTGGGGGGAGGGCGGACGTCGCGGCGGCCCGGCCAGGGGCCCGGCGCCGGCGACGGGCGCGCAGCTGAACGAAGTGTCGGTCAACCGCGCTAAATATGCGATGAAGTGTCCCGCCTGAGGGTTTGCATGCACGGCGTACACACAAATTGTGGCCGCATTCCCAAAGCGTTTACGTAAGGCGCGCGTGTGACGTTTGACCCCATCCCGACACGTGACTGCCATCAAAAAAACCGTTGACACCGCCCAGGGCCGGGCGTAGCTTGAGTCCTCGCTTCGACACTACATGTAGTGGTTGTCTTTGCGACGGGAGCCCAAGCTTAGGGGTTCGGCTTGGGTCGGTTAGGCGCCAACGGGGGGCGGCGCATGACAGGAGCAGGCTCGGCCCGATGCCACCAACACAATCTCGCACGCGGCGCGTAACAGCGCGATCGCGCGCGTCGCCGTCGGTGGCCAGCCACCACCGCGGTTCGCGGCAGCAAGTGCGGTAGAGGTGCGGTAAGCAAGACCCCGATCCAGGCAACACATCCAGACAACACCCCGGTTACCAGCAATCACAACAAGACTCACCCGGCGGCGGGCGCAACCGAACGGCCCGCCCCAGTTAAGGAGACAGGACAGGCATGAGTACGGTTCGCCTCGAGGCGGTCAAGACGGAAGCGGTTGACAAGGACATCCCGCTGCAGCCCGCATCCCAGGACATCTGGGACAAGAAGTACCGGCTGAAGACCAAGACCGGAGAGGCGGTGGACGCCGACATCGACTCCACCTACCAGCGCGTCGCCAAGGCCCTGGCCGACGCCGAGCCCACGTCCGAGAAGCAGCAGTACTGGTACGAGCGTTTCGTCTGGGCCCTGCGCCGCGGCGCGATCCCGGCTGGCCGCATCACCTCCAACGCCGGCGCGCTGGAGCACAAGCCCGCCACGTCCACGATCAACTGCACCGTCTCGGGCACCATCGAAGACTCGATGGACGGCATCCTCGAGAAGGTTCACGAAGCCGGCCTGACCCTCAAGGCGGGCTGCGGCATCGGCTACGAATTCAGCACCCTGCGTCCGCGCGGCGCCTTCGTCGCCGGCGCCGGCGCCTACACCTCCGGTCCGATGTCCTTCATGGATATCTACGACAAGATGTGTTTCACCGTGTCCTCGGCCGGCGGCCGCCGCGGCGCCCAGATGGGCACCTTCGACGTCAGCCACCCGGACGTGAAGGACTTCATCCGCGCCAAGCGCGAAGACGGCCGCCTGCGCCAGTTCAACCTGTCGCTGCTGATCACCGACGGCTTCATGGACGCGGTCAAGACCGACGCCGACTGGCCGCTGGTGTTCCCGGTCAACATCAAGGAGCGCGGCGACCTCGACCTCAACGACGCCGACAAGGTCGTCTGGCGCGAGTGGCCGACCCACAAGAACTACATCTCCCGCGAAGACGGCCTGGTCGCCTGCAAGATCTACGGCCACATCCGCGCGCGGCACTTGTGGGACATGATCATGGTCTCGACGTACGACTACGCCGAGCCGGGCTTCATCCTGATCGACCGCGTCAACGAGATGAACAACAACTGGTGGTGCGAGACCATCCGCGCGACCAACCCCTGCGGCGAACAGCCGCTGCCGCCCTACGGCGCCTGCCTGCTGGGTTCGGTCAACCTGACCAAGTTCGTGCGCAACGCCTTTACCGACCAGGCCGAATTCGACTGGGAGGAATACAAGGAAGTCGTGCGCGTGTTCACCCGCATGCTCGACAACGTGGTCGAGGTCAACGGCCTGCCGCTGGAACAGCAGCGCGCCGAGATCATGCGCAAGCGCCGTCACGGCATGGGCTTCCTCGGCCTGGGCAGCACCGTGACCATGCTGAAGATGAAGTACGGCTCGGCCGAGTCCTGCGAGTTCACCGAGCGCATCGCGCGCGAGATGGCCGTGGCCGGCTGGGAAATGGGCCTGTCGCTGTCCAAGGAAAAGGGCGCCGCTCCGATCATGGAAGAGCGCTTCGCCGTCACCGCCGAGATGCTGCGCAAGCGCCCGGAGATGAAGAAGGACGGCTGGAAGGTCGGCCAGGAGATCCCCGGCAAGCTCCTGCACGCGCGCTACTCGCGCTACATGCAGCGCGTGGCCGAAGTGGCGCCCGAGCTGGTCGACGAGCTGGCCGAAACCGGC
Source organism: Lysobacter sp. Root916 (assembly GCF_001429785.1). Lineage (GTDB taxonomy): Bacteria > Pseudomonadota > Gammaproteobacteria > Xanthomonadales > Xanthomonadaceae > Lysobacter. The sequence goes on from NZ_LMJF01000011.1 coordinate 302,972, forward strand.
GCCCGCTTCACCCACCACAGCTCGATCGCGCCCACCGGCACCATCTCGCTGTCGCTGGCCAACAACGCCTCCAACGGCATCGAGCCCTCCTTCGCCCATCACTACAGCCGCAACGTGATCCGCGAAGGCAAGAAGTCCAAGGAAAAGGTCGACGTCTACTCGTTCGAGCTGCTGGCCTACCGCGAACTCATCAACGCCAAGGCCATGCCGTTCAGCGACGAGGTAGGCACCCAGCTGCCCGACTACTTCATCTCCGCCGACGACATCACCCCCAAGGAGCACGTCGACGTCCAGGCCGCCGCCCAGAAGTGGGTCGACAGCTCGATCTCCAAGACCGCCAACGTCCCCACGGATTACCCGTACGAGGACTTCAAGGACATCTACCGCTACGCCCACGAGCAGGGTCTGAAGGGCTGCACCACCTTCCGCTTCAACCCGGCCGCCTTCCAGGGCGTGCTGGTCAAGGAAGCCGACCTGGAGAACACCACCTACCGCTTCGAGCTCGAAGACGGCAGCGTGCTGGAGGTCAAGGGCAACGAGCAGATCGAGTACGACGGCGAGATGCACACCGCCGCCAACCTGTTCGACGCGCTCAAGGAAGGCTACTACGGCAAGTTCTAAGCCGGCCTTTGCTCCTTCCCCCCTTTGCAGAGGGGGGCTAGGGTGGGATTTGCGCGGAACTCGCTTACGCCGAAACCCGAGCCGCTAGAACCCCAATTCCCGGCGGAGGCGACCGTTCAAACGCCTCACGCGGCGCCCCGGCCGGGCACCGCGCACCACAGCCAGGCCGACGCGCGCGACGCGGTTCAGTGTGTTGCGCGCACACCGGGTATAGGATCGCTCCGGTAACACCCCGATTACACATAGCCAATACGTAACGCCGACGAAAGCGCCCACGAGGAGGGCATATGAGCAACGGAAATGGAGTGACGGCGACCCTGACCCAGGCCGCCGAGAACGTGAAAGAAACCGCGTCCAACATCGGTAGCGCCATCGCCACCCGCGCCGAAGACGCGGTGAAGTCGGTCAAGAAGACCGCCACCAAGGCGCGCAAGGCCGCCAAGAAGGCCGTCGGCACCGCCAAGAAGAAGCTCGCTTCGGCCAGCGCCAAGGCCAAGAAGGAAGCGTCCGCGCTGAAGGCCAAGGCCACCGGCAAGAAGCCGGCCAAGAAGGCCGCGAAGAAGGTCGCCAAGAAGCCCGCCGCCAAGAAGGCGGCGAAGAAGGTCGCCAAGAAGCCGGCCGCCAAGAAGGCCGCGAAGAAGGTGGCCAAGAAGCCGGCAGCCAAGAAGGCCGTCAAGAAAGCCGTGAAGAAGGCGGCCAAGAAGGTCGTCAAGCAGCCGGCCAAGAAGAAGGCCGCCAAGGCCGCCAAGAAGGTTCCGCGCCAGCCGGCCAAGAAGGCCGCCAAGAAGGCCGCGAAGAAGAAGTAAGCCTTCAAGCCCTCCCTCTCCCGCGTGCGGGAGAGGGCTGGGGTGAGGGCCGCGCCTTACCCGCGCATCCAGACCAAAACTAGAAAAGCGCCACCGCAACAGGAGCCTGGCCCATGGCCGTCAAGATCGAAAAGAAAATCAAGGGTTACAGCGTCGTCACCCCGGAAGACAAGGCCAAAGAAAGCGCCAGGTCCGAGGCCGCCGCGCGCAAGGCCGTCGACGAGTTGCCGACCGCCGACGTCATCCAGATGCACGAACGCATCGAGCGCCCCGAGATCCTGATCGGCTCCACCTACAAGATCAAGTCGCCGCTGTTCGAGCACGCGCTGTACGTGACGATCAACGACATCGTCCTCAACGCCGGCACCGAGCACGAACTGCGCCGTCCCTTCGAGATCTTCATCAACTCGAAGAACATGGACCACTTCCAGTGGATCGTGGCCCTGACCCGCATCATGTCCGCCGTGTTCCGCAAAGGCGGCGACGTCACCTTCCTGGTCGACGAAATGAAGGCCGTGTTCGACCCGCGCGGCGGCTACTTCAAACCCGGCGGCGTCTACATGCCCTCGCTGGTCGCCGAGATGGGCGCCATCGTCGAGGACCACCTCAAGTCGATCGGCATGATGCACGACCCCGACATGAGCGACGCCCAGCGCGCCCTGATCGCCGAGAAGCGCTCCGCTTACGAGCAGCGCTCAAAAAAAAACTCTGACGTAGCCATCTCCGCGCCCGTCCAGACCGAAGGCAGCGGCCACGCCGAAGACATCGAAGTCACCGGCGAAGGCGTGTCCTTCCCGCCCTCGGCCACCCTGTGCCACAAGTGCAGCACCAAGGCCTTGGTCATCATGGACGGCTGCGCCACCTGCTTGAACTGCGGTTACAGCAAGTGCGGTTGAGCGCCGGTACGCGCCAACGTTGAATGACGAAAGGTGCGCGCGCACCTTGAAGCCGCTAGTTGGGCGCCCGGGTTGCCAGTACGGGCATCTGGACGCTGCTGCTACCCAAATGGGGCTCTCCGGAGCCCCATTTTGTTTTGACGAACTACTACCGCCCCAAGCCTGCCGCGCTGGCTAGGAATGGTTGGGTTCGGTGCTCTCGAGCGCTGCGTAGCCTCTGTCTCCGGAGCGTCTCAACGACGGAGATTCGCCTAGTGCACACTTAGCAAAAGAGGGGCTGAATGTCGGCGCAGAACCGGGGGGCTGCTCGCCATTGCACACATAGGCATGTTCTGGGCCGAGAAGCAGGGCCGTGGGTGGCCCTGGTCTAGGGCAGGGGGCAACTACGGGACGGACATCGAGGACGTATTCGACTGGAATACATAGTTCCTGGAGCTTCGCTTCTTCATCTGGCGAGCAGGGCATCGAACAAGACAGCGCTCGGCTGACGTGGATGGCCTGTCGCGGGCCATCGATTGGATCTGTGTCGCAGATGGAATTGCGGCGTTGCCTTTCGAGCATCAAATCTTATTCGGAACGACAGGTTACTGCCGACTCGCTGACAGACCGCACTCGTAAGCTTGAGGAACCAGAAATGCCTGAAGAGCATCTCGCGATGTCGCCGGCTTCGCCCGCAGCGTCGCATGGCCTCAAGCAGGTACTCGAAGAGGTCGGCAGGCGTATCGCCGCGAGCGGACCGTCATTGCGACTCAAGCCATGCTGCACGTTACTTGCGTGATACCTGTAATCAAGCACGGATACCTTGGGCAAGCGACGCACCTCACAGCTGCCTTCAAGCCTTGCGTATTCAGAACACCGTCGCTGCGCAGCGACGGTGAGTTGAATGGAAAGCCAAATGGACTCAACCACGCTCAAGGAGAGCAAGCAATGATCAGCAATACGATGAAGGTTTCGTTGGGCATGGCCATCGGTGCCATCGGCGTAGTGGCAACGCCGGCAGGAGCCGCGGCGCTGGACCCCACATTTGGTTCGGCGGGCACCACCTCCACCGCATTCGGCGGCTACGGTGCCGCCGCCCGGGTGGTTATCCAGCCGGACGGACGGATTGTCAGCGCCGGCCAGAACGCACTCGGCGACTTCGCACTGGCCCGTTATACGACCAGCGGTGCGCTGGACACGAGCTTCAATGGCACCGGCATGGTCACCACCACGCTGTCCGGCAGTTGCTCGGGACAAGCGCGCGCACTCGCCTTGCAAGCGGATGGCAAGATCGTCGTTGCAGGCACCTCGTGCCCGAACTTCACCGCGACCCGCAACTTCACCATTGTTCGCTACAACGCGGACGGTTCGCTGGACACCAGCTTCGGCAGCTCGGGCAAGGCGACCGTCAATTTCTACGCGGGGGCGTCGGAAGCCTACGCCGTTGCGATCCAGGGCGGCTCGATCTGGGTTGCGGGCTATGCCGGCTCCGGCTTTGCGCTGGCGCGCCTTACCGGCAGCGGTACCTTGGATTACAGCTTCGGCAGCGGTACCGGCACCGTCACTTCGACGGTCGGCACCAGCTCGGCCCTCGCCAACAGCCTGGCCATCCAGGCGGATGGCAAGCCCGTGCTGGCCGGCTACGCATCGAGCGGCGGCACCGTATTCGCGTTGACGCGCTACACCACGACAGGCGCGCTGGACACCACGTTCGGTACCGGCGGTAAGGTTCTGACCAATGTGGGTGGCACTTTCACCGGCAACTCCGCCGTCGCCACTTCGCTGGCGATTCAAAGCGATGGCAACATCGTCGCCGCTGGCTACGCAAACAGCGCGAGTGGCGGCTACTATCGAATGGCTGCCGTTCGTTACACCAGCGCCGGCGCGCTGGACAGCTATTTCGGATCCGGCACCGGCAAGGTCCTTACCGCCATCGGTAGCGGCAATGCGATCGGCAGCGATGTCGCCATCGATGCCACCGGCGGCATCATTGTCGGCGGCTACTCCAGTGCGGGCAGCTACCGCCAGTTGACCTTGAACCGCTACGACCCGTACGGCAACCAGGACTACAGCTTCGGGCCTGTCGCCACCGCCGTCGGCAGCGCGAATGCCGCTGTTCAAGGGCTCGCCATACAGAGCGACGGCAAAATCGTCGTGGCGGGCTATGGCAACTCGCCAGTGACCTTCGTGGTTGCCCGGTATCAATAAGCTGCGGTTCGAATCGCCGGCCTGAGGGCAGGGCTTGCTGCCGGGATGAGGGCGGGCCCTGCTGCGGTCGGTGCCGTTGACATACGCCACAGGGTCGTTCGTCCCACGCTGGGGCGCGAGGCGGGATTTTCTGGAGTCATAAGCCCGAGGACTGTCGCCGTAAACTGGTCCTTGAGCCCATGAGCCACCTGGCCGACACTGCGGTGCCCCGCACCTGCACCGCCGGACCCGAAAAGGAAGCGAAATGAGAAAGCCGGCAATGGGTAACGCCCGCCCAGCCGCGATCGTTGGTCTGGCGGGGCTCGTCTTGCTAGGGCTCCCGCTGAGCGGCTTCGCGGAAGGCCGGTGTCCTGCCGGCATGTTCGAAACCGGATCCCGGGACTTCATCGCCTGCGCGCCGATTCCGGGCTATGGCGAGGGAGGCGAGGAAGAACAGCAAGAGACCATCCAGATGGTCTGGGCCGACCGATGGGGCGCGTATGCCACGGAAAAAGGGGCCAGCGGACTGGGCGTGGCGAACGGTCGAGCGTCGAAAGCGGCCGCCGAGAAAGATGCGGTACTCGACTGCAGGCAGGTGGCGAAAGAGCCGAGTAAATGCTCGGTGCAACTGTCGTTCTACAACCAATGCGCCGCATACGCCTGGGGCGGAGGGCACGGCGTGGCGGCGTCCGCGGTCAACGAGAAGGCCGCGATTCGCGAGGCGACGAAACTGTGCGACGAGGCATCCGGCGTGGAGTGCCTGATTTATCACAGCGGTTGCAGTTTTCAGGAGGCGGTTCCGCCGTAGGGGCAGATTGAAAGTTTGGGGGCCGACGAGTGGCGGGTGCGCTGGCCACTTGCGCCCATGCAGGCTAACGACTCGAGCTCTCGCCCAGCGGGCCGCCGAGCGGAGCGGCGCGGTTTAGTGCTTCGGTTCGGCACAGCTCCGGCGCCCGGCGACCGTTCTCGGCCGAAGGCGCCATGTGCGCTTCCGCGCCGACACCGCCGCGATCGGGAAAGAAGCGTGGCGCCCGCAACTTACCCTACGGTTCGAACCGCCCGCTGGTGTCCATTCGGACGCCGCGCAGTCGCATCGTTTTCAGGTGCTGTGCGTAGTTGGATTCGGCGAAGTAGCCCATCAGCAGAGAGCGGCGGCGCAGGTTGCCCGGATTCAGGCTGCCCGCGTGGACGAGGTCGGCGTCGAATACCAGGATGTCGCCCGCGGCGCCTGTTAGTTGCGTGCTGCGGGACTCGTCGTCCTCTCCGGGGGGCGCTGCGTCCGGCCTAGGGCGATGGCTGCCGGGCACCAGGCGGGTCGCGCCGTTGTGCGGGCCATAGTCGTCCAGGAACGCCAGCGCGTTCACGGTATCGCCGGGCCGCTGCGCCGACAGGTCGCGGTGCAGCCCCTGATGGCCTTGCCCGGGCAAGGGTTCGCGCCCCTCCACCTGCGACAGGAAGAACCGCTCGCCGATCAGCGCGCCAGCCGCGGCCAGGACGCGTGGCAGCCGACAGACGGCCTGCACGGTCGGGTCGAGGTCCAGCTGCGAATGGCGCCAGTCCGCGCCGCGCGGCACGGGCCAGCGCTCCGACGGCTGCACGCCCGTATCGAAGGCGCGGCGCAGATCGTCCAGCCACTCCGCCGGAATTTCGCCGCGGAGCAGGGCATAGCCGTCCCGATGAAGTTGTTCGCGGTCGATCATGGGTTCTCGGCTTCGTCTGCGGGTGCCGGTTCTTTTACCGAGTCCGTGCCCGGAAGGACAGCCCGAAGGCGAAGTAAGCGCGCAATGAGCGGCGGCCCTCAAGCAGCAGGGCCACATAACGCGAGACGGGAGCCGGCCCCGATTCGCGCGCCTGCGGCCATCCGCTTGCAAATCGCCCGTGCGCGCTTTACAGTGAACCATATGGTTCAGTATCAAGCCCGCCTCGACGCAACCTTCGCCGCGCTCTCCGACGTCACCCGGCGCGGCGTGCTCGAACACCTGGGCGGTTCGGAGGCTTCCATCACCGACCTTGCCCAAAAGTTCGACATGACCCTCACGGGCATGAAGAAGCACGTCAGCGTATTGGAGCAGGCGGGGCTGGTGACCACGCAGAAGGTGGGGCGCGTACGCACCTGCAAGCTCGGACAGCGCCGGCTGGAGGAAGAGGCCGCCTGGATCGAACGACACCGCCAACTCTGGAGTGCGCGCTTCGACGCGCTCGACCAGCTGGTCGAACAATTGAAACGCGAGGAGAAGGCAGATGCCAAAAGGAAACGAAGCTAGCCCCGACGCCATCAATCGCACCGTCGTGGAGCGCAAGTCCGACCGCGAATTCGTCGCGACGCGACGGTTCAACGCGCCCGCGCATATCGTCTTCGAAGCGTGGAGCAGGCCCGATTTGTTCAAGCAGTGGTGGGTTCCGGAGTCGGCCGGCCTGTCGCTGCTCTCGTGCGAGATGGAGGTTCGCACCGGCGGTAGGTATCGCCTCGTGTTCCGCCACCCCGCCACCGATCAACCGATAGCATTCTTCGGCACCTACACGGAGGTGACGCCGAACCAGCGCATCGTGTGGACGAACGAAGAAAGCGATCAGGGCGCCGTGACCACAGTGACGTTCGAAGAAAACGCCGGCAGCACGCTGGTCACCTTGCACGAACTCTACCCCACGCAAGCGGCCCTCGACGAAGCCCTTGCCGGTTCGGCGGAGGGTCTGCCGGAGCAGTTCGCGCAGTTGGACGCGTTGCTCGCAAGAGGGGCGTGACCGCCGGCGCATGCGACGGATGGGCGAGGGGGGCGCATCGGCTCAGAGCCGCTGGCTCGGCGCCGACGAATTGCCGATACTCGAATGGGGCTCTTGCGAGTCCCTTCCTTTCCCGAAACATCGCTTTCCAGGTGCCCGATGCGTCGTGCGGTCCTTTCGTTTTTTCTGCTGGCATCGTTCGGCGCCGGCGCGGTCGTCATTCGGGACGACGTCCCCGACATGCGCTATCGGATGGCCATATCCGAATTCCCGGCATTGGCCGACGTGTCGGGCGAGGGCCATGGCGTCCTGATCGCACCGCGGTGGGTGCTGACCGCCGCCCACGTGGTCAGCTGGCAGCAAGGGGTGGAGGTGGTCGTCGTCGGCGGCACTCCCTACGCCGTAAGCCGTGTCGTAGTTCACCCGGATTACAAGAAGCCGCCTCAGGACATGGTCGACGCGGCGATCAAGTCGGGCGATTGGGCCGCCTTCCTGGCGTTCATGGCCGCTTCCGACGACATCGCCCTGATCGAGTTGGTCGAGCCGGTGCGCGACGTGGCTCCCGTGCGCATCTACAGCGAATCGGCGCTGGGGAAGGTGGTGCGGATCATGGGGCGGGGCGCCACCGGGACGGGTACGCGGGGGCACCATCCGCACGGCCCGAACCGGACCGATCTGCGCCAGGGCTACAACGAGATCAGCCTCTCGGAGGGCCGATGGATCGGATACACCTTCGATCCGCCGCCGGCGGCACTACCGCTGGAGGCGTCGTTGGGCAACGGGGATAGCGGCAGCCCCATGCTCGTCGCAGTGGGCGACGAATGGCAGGTGGCCGGAATCACCGCATGGAAGCGCGTACAGGGCAATCCGATGGAAACCTGGCCGGGCAAGTACGGACAGATGAATTACGGCGTGCGGGTGGAGCACTACCGCGGCTGGATCGAGAACACGATCGCGGCGCCCGCGAAGCTGTCGGGCCGAAACACCGAAATCCAAAAAACGCCGTGACGCGCCGGCTTGGATAGGAAGGCCCCGAGTGGCCTTCCTCGGGACCGCCGACAGCGCGTGGCCGAACTCAGCCCGTGTCGCCCTCGATGCGTTTCACGCGCTTGCGGTAGGCCTGCACGTTGTTGCCGTCGATCTCCGTCTCCCGCGTTCCCGTTACCTCGCCGATCTTCTGGTCCGAGCCGGTCACCGGCTGCGCCTCGACGGTCGTTTCGCGCTCGAACGCGTGCGACTTGTCGGTGTTGCGGTAGTACCGATACAGGCCCCAATACAGGCCGGTGGCGCCGGCCGGGCCGAGCAGGAGCAGCCATAGTCCGCTGTCGTCGCTCATTAAGAGTTCCCCACGATCCAGAGTGCGATGCCTTCGAGGAAGGTGCCGACGGTGATGGCGGTCAAGAGCAGCTTCCACTGCTGCACAGGCACGCTGCCCATCGTCTCGCCGGTGCGGCCGTTCACGGCGATGTAATGCAGCATGCCGCCGTTGCTGCCCGGCTGATGATAGGAATACAGCCACACCGGCAGGTACATCGACACCCAGCGAGTGCCGTGGACGTCGAGCCGTTCCTGCTCCCAGCGCACGCCGCGACCGTAGCGCTCGACCGACTCCTCGACCTGCGCGCGGGCGATCGACAGAAGTTGGTCTTCCAGGCGCGGGCGCAGGTGCTGCACGTCGGTGTTGCGCTTCTCCGAACTGAAGCCCGACAGATAGGACGCGTTCCACTTCACCGCGTTCTTGGTGTCGAACGGCAGGATGGTATTGATGATGTTGTTGGTGTTGACCCGGATATCCAGATTGCCGCGTTCGGTGGACGATTCCAGCGGCAGGTCGTCGACGGTGAAGTCGACGTGCCGCTCCACCCGATAGACGTCCGCGTCGTAGTAAGTCTTCTTGTCGTCGCCGCTGCCCCTGGTGTAGCGGCGCGTCTGGATTTCGCCCTGGCCGGCGATGTCGGCGCTGGCTTTGCCGTCGACGATCATGTACGGCAAATAGACGCCGACGACGTTCTCCGGGGTGAACTGTTCCTTGAAGGCCTTCAACGCGAAAAAGCGGCGCTTGTCCACGAACTGACGGATACGGGCGACGGCATCGTCCTTGCGGATGTGAAACGGCAGCACCGCGTCGGGCACCGCGCCGTTGGCCACCTGCTCGTTGACGCCGAAGACGTGCCGGCACCAGTGACAACGCGCGGTCATCCCGGCGTCGGTGTTGACCGTCACCTCGGCGCCGCAACCGGTGCACTTGAAGGTCATCAGGCTGGCGGCGTCGGCCGCGATGTCGCGCGCCCCCGAGGCGATGATGGTGCCTTTGAGCTGGTCGAGGCCCTCGCCGAGTCCGAACTCCTCCTCCACCCGCGCGCCTTGCCACTCGTTGCGGCAATACAGACAGATCAGCAAGTCGCTGCCCGGCTTGTGGCGAATGTCGGACGCACCGCATTTCGGGCAGCGGTTGAGGCCGTCCTTAAGCTCGTCCGAGGACGTGTCGATGGCGACCGGATCGGGCGCCAGCAACTCGTCGCGGATCGGTTCGGGCAAGGTGGCCGGATCCAGCGGCGAGCTGCCGGGCAAAGGCGGTACGTCCTGCGGCGACCCCGGGCCGGTATACGGCGGCAGCGGCGGTGGCGACGAACGGGTGGGGTTCGACATGGCGGCTATGCGGCTCCGGTTTACAGACCCAGCGTCTTGGTCTTGAGCGCGTCGTAGTCGGCCTGCGTGATCAGGCCCAGGTCCAGCATCTCCTTGGCCTTCTTCAACTTGGCGATCGGATCGTCGGCGGCGGCCGCGGCCGGCGCCACCGGCTGCTGCAGGCCGCCGATGCCCGCGCCGACCATGCCCGTGGCCATGCCGACGCCCATCAGGCCCGCCGCGCCGCCGTTCTCGCCGGCCGACTGGATGCCCGCCGCGACGCTGGCTTGCAGGTTGGAATTGCCGCGCGCACCCGACAGCGCGTCGGCGCGCTGCACGGTCTTGAGCAGTTCCCGGGTGGTCGCGTCGTACTCGATGGAGACGATGGCGGTCTTGACGATGGCCAGGCCGCGGTCGGACTTCCACTGATAGGCCGCTTCCACCGCGTCGGACAGGCTCTTGGCGAAACCGAGGGAGTCCTGCTGGATCTTGGTGATGCGGTTGCCCTTGTCCGCGTCGTTCGTATACAGACTGAAGGCCGGCGCGAGCGAGCCGACGACTTCGTTGAAGAGCTGGCTGGCGGCGGCGTTGTCGACGTCGGTGAAATCGAAGACCTGGCCGGGCCGCAGGTAGGTGGCCGGCACGAAGTTCTTCACGAACAGGATCGGATCGACGATCTTCAGCGTGTAGGAGCCGCGCGTCAGCGCGCCGACCTGCGTGTTGAGGAAGCCATCGTTCCAGTAGATCTCGGACTGCGTGCCGAAGCGATTGTCCGGCAGTTCCTTCAGGGAGACGAAGAACGCGGCCTGCTGCGCGCCCGGCTGGCCGCCGAACTTGAAACGCTCCCAGCTTTGCTTGATCAGCGAGCTGACCAGGCCGTCGCCGGCGAAAATGGATTGGGAGTTGAGGTCGTCCGACCGCCATTCGTAGCCGCCGGGCTCGGCGACGAATCCGGTGATCGCGCCGTCCTGGAACAGCAGCAGCCCGTAGCCCTCGGGAACCACGATCTTCGAACCGTTGCTGATGATGTTCGAGGAACCGCTGGTATTCGAACCGCGACCGGCATTGGTACCGCGCGGCACCGCGGCGAACAGCGCCGCGGTCGGCGGCAGGCCATCGGGAACCGTATAGAAGTCCTTCCACTGGTCGGCGAGCACGCCACCGACCGCACCCGCCACCGCCTGCACCAGACCCATGACCTTCCCCACGTTTCTTGGCCGGGCACCGTGCCCGCCTTGCACGCCGAAACTATACAGTTCCGCGCGGCGCGCTGGAGGCGGGCCGGCTCAATCGGCGCTGGTCCAGGCGAACCGGCGGCTCTTGCGCCTATGCGCAGCGCCCGGCTTCGACCGTCTCCTTCTGTACGGTCCGACCGGCCGGCGCGTTCGCCTGGGCCAGCGCCTCTCCCGACGCCCGGCCAGGCGGGCCATCTTGCGTTCGCGCCACGCGGCCCGAGCGCAGCGCGCCGGCGGGCGCTTGCCATCGGCCCAGAGGCTATTTCGGGCGGGTACCGGTCGCGAGTCCCCCGACGCAGGGGGCGCCTTCGCCTCAGCCGCGACTTGCTCGCCCGATAGTCGCGGCGCCTTGCTGCGGCGCATCAGCAGCCAGGCGCCGCCGGGCCTACAATCGTGCGAGCAACGGCTGTCCGCTTAGCCATGGTCCCTCACGCGTCAGCGTTCACCGGAGGCTGCAATGCGACTTCTCGCTCTTGCCGCGGTACTGCTCATGTTCTCGGCCGCGACCTATGCCTACGAATGGCCCTTGGGCATCCCCAGCGACGCCAAGTCCCAGTACTTCATCCTTGAAATCGGCGGCAAGTGGCCCGGACGCACCGTCATCACCAAGCGTACGGGCGCCGATGGCACGAACTATTCGAAGCGCTTCTACGACTGCCTCAACGGCTCGGTGAAGTACCTCGGCAACGGCGCTACGCTGGACGACATGGCGCGCTCGAAACCGGACCAGGACATGGCGCCGGTGGCGCCGCGATCGGTGGCGGACTATGTGGGGCGGGAGGCGTGCAAGCGCTAGCTTCAAAAATCGAGCACGAAGATAAAGCGAGTACCCAACCCAATCCCCAGCCGAGTCGAACGCAGGTCGCGATTCGGCTCAATCGAGCTTCGCCCCATGACAAAGTTCACCGTAGCCTTCGCGCTGGCGGCATTCCTGCCAGGAACCGGTGTCGCCTGCAGTTTGGTCACGTCGCCACCCTTTAAGATCGAAAGCGCGGGGCGGGTGACCGCTGCGCCGCCGACGCTGGAGGTCCGCAAAGTCAACCTCGTTCCATCGGTGGGCGACGTCGGCGACAGCTGTAATGGCGTTGGCTTCATTTCGGTTGAGGTGGCGCTCGCTGGCGGGTCGGCTCGCAAGCTCAAGCACTATGGATTCTTGGTGCGGCCCATCTCCGGCGTGAACGGCAAGAACCTCTTCCCCGACTACCCGTTAGCATTGGCGCCCAGGATTCTCAGCAAAGCTCCCGTCATCAGTTGGGCATGGACCGGAATCACGCCGGACTCAGACGGCCATGTGCGCTGGAAGTTCGAGGTGGTGCCGGTATCGAGCACGGGAGTCTTCGGAGCGCCGGTCACTGTATGCGCGGCTTCTGACGATTCATGCGACCAACCTACGGGAGGCAGGCCATGACCGTCGCCACCATCCAATCGCTGTTCGGCTACAAGGCCTGGGCCAACGCCGAGCTGTTCGCGCTGCTGGAGTCCGTGCCCGCCGAGCACGCCGGTCCGCTGCACTCCTGCATCCGCATGCTCAACCACGTCTACGTCGCCGACCGCATCTTCCGCGCGCACCTGAGCGGCGAGCCGCGGCCGTTCGATGCGACGAATACGCAGGACACGCCTGGCCTGCAGCAGCTGCGGGCCGACGTGAGGGCCACGGATGCCTGGTATCTGGACTACGTCTCCACGCTCGCCGAACCGGTCCTGGCCGAAGTCCTGGATTTCCGGTTCACCGACGGCGACCGCGGCCGCATGTCCCGCGAGGAGATGCTGCTGCACATCGTCACGCATGGCGGCTATCACCGCGGCAATGTCGGCGAGATGCTCAAGTCCATCTCGATCGATGCGCCGCGCGATCTGTACACCAAGTTCCTACACCAAAGCGAGCCGTCCAGGCGAGGTGCCTGAGCGTATGCGCCGCGCTCAGGCCGGGCCGAACGCCGCCAGGAACAGCAGGGCGAGTGCGGTAACGGCGGCGGTCGCATGGCCGACGACCAGCCACGCCGGAAGCAGGCGCTGGCGCCATTTGTAGGCCAGGCTCATGACCGCACCGCCGGCGGCGGCCAGCAGGAACAGCGCCAGCGCCAACACCGCCGAGGACGGCACAGTCAGCGTGCAAACGGCATAAGCCAGCAGCGTCAAACCCGACGCGGCCAGCAAGCCGTGCAGCATGGCCAGCCAGGCGGGTGGATTGCGCTTGCGCGAGAAGCGGATGATCGCCATGAGCAGACCGCCCAACGCGGTGATCGCCAACAGGATGGTCGCGGTCTGCAGCATGGTCGTAATCCTCGGTTCGATGGGCAGACCAGCCGCGCTCGGCTGGGCGGTACTGAGATCAGGCGCTAGCGCGCCGGCGTCACGCGCCAGACGACATTGCCGACATCGTCGGCTACCAGCACCGCGCCGCGGCCGTCGATCGCCACGCCCACCGGCCGCCCGCGCGCCTGCCCACGCTCGTCCAGGAAGCCGGTGAGCACGTCTTCGATCGGGCCGGTGGGCCGTCCGTTCGCGAACGGCACGAAAACGAGCTTGTAGCCGCTAGGCGGCTTGCGGTTCCACGAACCGTGCAGGCCGATGAAGGCGCCGTTGGCGTAGCGCGCAGGAAGCAGCTTGCCCTCATAGAACGCCAGCCCCAGGGCGGCGACGTGAGCGCCCAGCGCGTAGTCGGGTGCGATCGCCTTGGCCACCATCGCGGGGTCCTGCGGTTGCACGCGCGTATCGACATGCGCGCCGTAGTAGCTGTACGGCCATCCGTAGAACGCGCCGTCGCGCACCGAGGTGAGGTAGTCGGGCACCAGGTCGCTGCCAAGCTCGTCGCGCTCGTTCGCCACCGTCCACAGGGCGCCGCTTTGCGGTTGCCAGGCCAGACCCACCGGGTTACGCAGGCCGCTGGCATAAACGCGGCCCTGGCCGGTCTTGACGTCGATCTCATGGATCGCGGCGCGGCCGGCTTCGATGTCCATGCCGTTCTCGCCGATATTGCTGTTCGAACCGACGCCCACGTACAGCTGGCCGCCGTCGCGACTGGCCAGCAGGCTCTTGGTCCAATGATGATTGCGCGGCGCGCCGGGGAGGTCCGCCAACTTCGTCGGCACGGCGTCGATGCGCAGATCGCCAAGACGGTACGGCACGTGCACGATCGCGTCGGCGTTGGCGACGTAGAACTCGTCGCCGATCAGCGCCATGCCGAACGGCGACATCAGGTTCTGCAGAAAGACCGTGCGGACTTCCGCCACGCCATCGCCGTCGGCATCGCGCAGCAGGGTGATGCGGTTGGCGCTGGGCGCCGCGGCGCCGGCCTTTGCGAAAGCCGATTTCATGAACATGCCGCGGATCGGATTCGACGCGGGGTCCGGCGTCGGCGGACGATTGCTCTCCGCGACCAGCACGTCGCCGTTGGGCAGCACATACAGCCAACGTGGATGCTCCAATCCGGCCGCGAACGCGTTCACCGCCAGTCCCGCCGCCGGCGTCGGCTTCGCGCCCGTCGGCCAGCCGACGGCCTTGGCCACTTTAACGGTGGGGATCAGCGTAGAGGCGGGCTCAGGCAGCGTCGGATTCGGCCCGGTATCGGCCTTGGCGGCAAGGCGGGCGGAGCCGCCGCAACCGACGACGACCGACAGCGTCAGCGCATACGCGGTCGCGCGTGCGAGCGGGGTGATGCGGAGCATGGCGGCCTCCTGATGGGGCAGCGCAGCCGAAACGCAATCTGCCTACGCGCTTCAGTGTCCGCTGCGCGCCATGAAGTCGATGTGACTTCGTATTCGCCGGGTGAAGGCGTGGCTACCGCAAAACGTTAACTCATGAAAACCTGCCTTTCACCGGAGATTTCCCGCAGAGAACTAATCTGCCCCTAGTTGTCGAACCAAGGCCAACGCGGCAAAGGAGAGGACGGCGCATGTACGTGATCATGGGCGGTACGGGGCATGTGGGGTCGGCCACCGCTGAGGCGCTGCTCGCGCGCGCAGAGGCGGTCGCTATCGTTACCCGCTCCGCCGAGCGCGCCAGCGAGTGGCGTGCGAAGGGCGCGGATATCGTCGAGGCGGATGTGGAGGACGCGGCGTCGCTGCATGCGGCCTTGCGGCGCGGACACCGTGCTCTCCTGCTCAATCCGCCCGCCGATACCAGCACGGATACCGACGCGGTCGAAAGGCGCACCGTCGCCAAGATTCTGGCCGCGCTCGAAGGCTCGGGTCTGGAGAAGGTGGTCGCGGAATCGACCGGGGGCGCGCAGCCAGGCGATCGCATCGGCGATCTCAACGTGTTGTGGGAGCTGGAGGAAGGCCTGCGCGGACAAACCATCCCGGCGGCCATAAACCGGGCGGCCTACTACATGAGCAACTGGGACGGGCAACTCGATGCCGTCCGCGCCACGGGCAAGCTGCAAACCTTGTTTCCCGCCGATCTGGCGCTTCCCATGGTCGCGCCGCGCGATCTGGGTTGGGCGGCCGCTACCAGGCTGTTGTCGTCGCTGGACGACACGGGCGTGCGCTATGTAGAGGGTCCGCGTCTGTACTCGTCCAACGACGTCGCGCACGCGTTCTCGCAAGCCCTGGGGCGACCGGTGGAGGTGGTGGTCACACCGCGCGAAGCATGGAAGCAGGCCTTCCTCGGGCTGGGATTCTCCGATGCCGCGGCCGACTCCTACGCGCGGATGACCGCGGCCGCCGTCGATAGCGGCTTCGATGTGTCGGACGACCCACTGCGAGGCAAGACCACGCTCAAGACCTATGTTCGGGATCTGGTAGAAAAGTCGCAGGATGAGGGATAGGGCGATGACGGGCCCGCCGTGTTCGCGTTCGTTCGACGCGAACTCGGGCACCGTCTCGGCTATTCCGGCGCGCAGCCTACGCTGTGCCGCATGGCCGGCGACGGTGAGACAAGAATGTCCTAGTCGCGCAAAGCCGAACGAATTCATGTGGCAACCGTTTTCCGTGCGCTCCACGCACGCGTAACGCCGCGATGACCTGTCGCTGCGGGCTTACGCGTTGAATACGTTACACAGGGACCGTGCATCAGCCATGGAGGCTAGCGCAACGTAACCGCGCCTATCGTAGTGCCATCGTCGTTCGCCGACGGTGTCGTCCGCAGTACGCATCGGGTCGTCAGACCGAACCCCCGCTATGCATCCGAGACCGGCTTCAAGCCCGGATGGGCGAAGCCATGCCGTCCCGCTGCCGAATCGTCGTGTACCGACGATGGACGCCTGTCACCAGGCAAACCCGAACCATCATGGAGAGTACGAGATCATGGAAAGGACGAACGACAATCTAGGGCGGATAGGAACGCCGCCGCAGCGACGCGGCGTGCGGGCCGCGGTATGGGTGGCCTCCGGCTTGATCGCCGCGATGCTGCCGCTGGGCACGAGCATGGCCCAGACGCCGATGGCGCCGCTGATCAACGAGAACGCGCCCAAGCGTATCCCGGGCCAGTACATCGTGGTCTACAAGCAGGGCGTGGCCAGCAAGTCGCTGCAGACCTCGCAGGAGCGCGTGCGCGCGCTAGGCGGCAAGATCGGTTACGTCTACACCAGCGCGCTGCGCGGTTTCAGCGCGACCTTGCCGGACAACGCCGTGCGCAGCCTGCGCCAGAACCCGGACGTCGCCTACATCGAGGTCGACCAGGTCGGCGATCTCAACGTCGTCCAGAACAACCCGCCCGCGGGCCTGGACCGCACCAGCGAGCGCCTGCTGCCGTTGGATCTGCGCTACACCTACAGCGAAACCGGCAACAACGTGCATGTGTACGTGATCGACACCGGCATCCGCGCCACCCATAACGAAATGGTCGGGCGCGTGTCGGGCGGCACCAACACCATGAACCTGGCCGCCGGCACCGGCGATTGCCACGGTCACGGTACTCATGTCGCGGGTACGATCGGCGGCACCACCTTTGGCATCGCCAAACAGGCGCTGCTGCATCCGGTGCGTGCGGGTGATTGCGCCAACACCTACCTGGCGCCGGTGATCGCGGCAGTGGATTGGGTCACGGCCAACCGCGTGCTGCCCGCGGTCGCCAACCTCAGTTCCGGCTTCTCGCCCAGTCCTACCCTGGACACGGCGATCGCGAACTCGGTGGCGTCCGGCGTCACCTACTCGGTCGCCGCGGGCAACAACAACGGCGACGCCTGCAACATCTCGCCGGCGCGTGCGCCGACGGCGATCACGGTGGGCGCGATCAATCCGAACAATGACACCCGTGCCAGCTTCTCCAACTGGGGCACCTGCGTCGATCTGTTCGCACCTGGCGTGAGCACCCTGTCGGCCGGTATCGCCAACGATGCCTCGACGGCGGTGATGTCGGGCACCTCGATGGCGGCCCCGCACGTGGCCGGCGTGGCCGCGCGCTATCTGCAGATCCACCCGGCATCGACGCCGGCGGCGGTCTGGGCGGCGATCCACAACGCCGACAACACCGCGGCGACTCCGGGCTGGCCCGGCGTCATCAATCGCGGTGTGGGTTCGCCGAACGAGCAACTGCACTACGGCTCGCTCAACGACGGCTTCAACGACGGCGACCCACATATCACCACCGTCAATGGTCTGTACTACGACTTCCAGCCGGGCGGTGAGTTCGTGGCCCTGCTCGGCGGTATGGGCATGGAGATCCAGACCCGCCAGACGGTCGTTCCCAGCGCACCGTGGGTCAGCGTCAACACCGCCATCGCCGCGCGCGTGGGCAGCTATCGCGTCACCTGGGTGCCCAACCTGAGCGGCGTGCCGGATCCCAGCGGGCTGCAGTTGCGCGTGAACGGTACGCTCGTCAGCCCCGGTCCGGGCGGCATCGCCCTCGGTGTCGGCGGCCGCGTCAGCAAGTACGGCAGCAACGGCATCCAGATCGACTTCCCCGACGGCACCACGCTGATCGCGACCTCGAACTGGTGGTCGAACCAGAGCCAGTGGTACATCAACGTGCGCGCGTACCACACGCCCGCCACCGAGGGCATCATGGGCGTGCTGACGGCCAACGAATGGACCCGTCCGGGCTTCGTCGACTCCTGGCGCGTGACCGACAAGACCTCGCTGTTCGATTACGCCAAGGAAGACTCGACCGGCAACTACCGCAAGGATCCCTTCCCGGAGGACAAGATCCCGCCGATGAAGCCCGAGAACGTCGAGCTGGCGCGCCGCGTCTGCGAACCGCTGAAGGACCGCAAGATCCGCGGCGACTGCGAGTTCGACGTCGGCACCACCGGCGACGAGATCTTCGCCGAAAGCGCGAAGGTCAGCCAGGACGTGCAGCGCGGCGGCACCAAGACCTCGCTGGGCGCCAACGCCAAGGGCGACAGCCTGATCCTGACCGCCACCGTCGCGCGTTTCGCGCGCGGCCAGGAAGTGCCCACCGGCGCCGCCCGCCTGCTGGTCGACGGCAAGGACATCGCCGAGCCCGCCGGGCTGGACAAGACCGGCCGCGCCAACTGGACCGTGTCGGAAAGCGCCATCAAGGGCCTAAGCGTGATCGCCGAGTACGTGCCGGCCAAGGACAGCGAGTTCCTGCCCAGCACCAGCGGCGCGCTGGACTACGGTCGCGAAGCCAAGCGTGTCAGCAACCCGCTGGCCGACCCGATCTATCTGCGTCTGTCCAAGTAAGCAGGGATGAAACCAGCCGGTCGCCATGGGGCGCCGGATGAAACAGCGCCGCGAACGCGGACGCGCCCGGGCATCGCCGACAGGTCGGTGGTGTCCGGGCGTTTGCGCTGAAGGGGCGGCTGCAGGCCCTATGTCGGAAGACCCGATTGACGGCATCCTGGGCCAAACCCAGAATTCGCGCGACTCCCCACGTGGGGCAGAGTCAGGTACCCAATGGAGTTCGACTCTTTAGGCCCCGTTTCAAGCGGCCTCATCGGCGGCGCGATTGCCGTCTGGCTGACCTCGCGCTGGGCGCGCACGCTGCCAAGAACCTACAACGCCAAATCCCGGGATGCCCTGCTCAGGCAGCATCGCCTGTCGACCTGGGTGGCCAATGCGCTGTTCATCGCAGGGATCTTTTTTGGCGTGGCGCTGTACCCGCTCGGCGGCTATGAAGATTCCGATCCCGTCCCGGTGCTGTGGGGATTCGGCTTGGCGAGCGTGCTGCCGTTGTTGGCCTTGGGTCTGATCCCCCTCGTCACCGGCCGCAATGTCAAGGAAGCCT
Source organism: Lysobacter sp. Root916 (assembly GCF_001429785.1). Taxonomy (GTDB): domain Bacteria; phylum Pseudomonadota; class Gammaproteobacteria; order Xanthomonadales; family Xanthomonadaceae; genus Lysobacter. The sequence goes on from NZ_LMJF01000011.1 coordinate 322,175, forward strand.
ACGTCGCATTCGCCTGGGCTCAGGACACTCCGCTATGGCTGACGTACAGCGTGCTGGGCGGGGGTGTCGTGGCATTCGCGTTCGCGCTGGCGAGCCTTCGCGCCTGACCGGCCGTTCAAGCCGAAGTCGCTGCGCGGCGAAGCAGGCGCTGGGGCACCGGGGCGACCGAAATCCCCGCTGAAATCGCATCCCCGCCCACCGCCTGACCCGGCCCCGAAACCGGGCGTATGATGGCCTGGCCCACTGCGAACGGACCCGGGGGCAAGCGGAGTCCGCCGGCAGGCGCAGTACGCATGAAACGCCGATCCACCCCCTTCAGGGAGGAAGTGGAATGCTCAAGCGATTCGTGGACTTCTTTCGCGATCCGCCGCCGGCGCAAGCGCCCGCGCCCGGCGCACCGCAGCCGCGGCAAGCCAGCGCCTTGGCCGACAACGATTACAGCCGGGAGAGGCTGCCCGCGTGCGGCGGCCCCCGGCGCACCAGCCACGGTCCTCTAGCCGAAACCCTGCGCTACCGGCGCGGTTTCGAGAACGCGCTCATGCTGGGCCTCGACCTGCCTGTCCTGCCTCACCCGGGCAAGCCTGTGGACGCCGACCGCATTGCCCTGCGGACCAGTGCCTTGGGCGCCTTCGTCAACACGGCCATGCTGTACCCCATCACCCTGGGCGAGGAAGGCGCGCAAGCCGGTCGTGACCCGGGATCGATGATGGTCACTCAGCAGGAACAGGCCGGGCTTAATCCGATGGGGACGCAGACGACGCCGTCGTTACTGACGCCCACCAGGAAGGGGCACCAGTAGGCGAAGGGTGGAAGACAGAGCAGCGCTTTGCGGAAAGGAGCGGAGCCTGTTTTGGAAAATGGTGGATGTTCCGGATTTGTGGCCTTAGCGCCAAAGGAGCGATCGATGCGATGTCTTACCCTCGGTGCTGCACTGCTGATGTGCTCGGCCGCAACGTACGCGTACGAGTGGCCGCTAGGCATCCCCACTGACGCCAAGGCCCAGAACTACATCCTGGAAATCGGTGGCAAGTGGCCCGGCCGCACCCTCATCACCCGCCGCACGGCGGCCGGCAGCACGAACTACTCCAAGCGCTTCTACGACTGCCTCAACCACACCGTGAAGTTCCTCGGCACCGGCGGAACGCTGTCCAAAATGGCCTTGTCGAAGCCCGAGGCGGACATGGTACCGGTGGCTCCGCAGTCGGTGGCGGATTATGTGGGGCGGGAGGCGTGCAAGCGATGATCCAATGGCGGCTGCGATTAGCCGGAAGTGTTACTGTTCGAGCGATATCTAAGGTGGGTGTGGGAAACAGATTCGCTAAGCTTTGCGGGCAAATGTCTTCTGTTCTTTTCCTGCGCATCTGTGCTAATCGTTTGAAGTGGCGCCATTACAATGGAGAACGGGAATTATATGGTCCAAAGGCGAAATAGTTCCGAAGCCGAAAGTCGACTTGTAAGTGTGACTTGGGCGCAGTTGGCCGGCGATGCCACTTCGTCTGTTTCGGCTGCACGTCAACGAATACTGGCGTGGGTTGCAGAAAGGACCAGCGAGATATTGCCCTCCGTCGCCTACGACGGTCGATCTTTTTCCCTCGCTCTGGGTAATGGAGCAGCGGTGTCCGGGCAGGGCATCTGGGCGTTGCGGTTTGATACCGCCGATGAAAAACTGAAAGAAGACGGCATTGAGCGTAGGTGGCGGACTGAAGTCGTTTTAGCTCGAATCGCTAGAGAGCCAATGGCTCATTTGTCCCTGCGTCTGTCTGTTGTTACAACCACTCCAGGCGTCCCATTTGGTAGGACCGCGCCCAAATTGCTGCGCACATTGGCTAGTGAGCAGGGTTTGGTTTTTGATGGTGTTACCGATCTAGAAAATTACGGTGCCGACTTGGAATTGTTGGTTCAGCTTCTCGAGCAACCCGAGCGGCGGCCAGTCATTCTTGTGGCAGAAGACGATGCTGGTCGCGTCACTGTGAATGTAGATCGGCTGAAGAACGGAGCGATTGGGTTTGCGCATGTTGTGAGAGTTCCATCAGTGACAGCGCGAGCCTTTATCCGAGAGGTTGGGGGAAGGTGGGCTGTGTTTCCTGGTGGAATTCGAATTTATTATCCGGGTGTTGATTTCTCCGAGTCTCAATTTCGTGCGCACCCGTTCTGGTCATTGGCGTCAATGCCGCGCGAGTCCTCGGATATACGAAGATTCGAGCAGCGACTAATTTACCGGCTTCTGGCGATGTCGGTAAATCGTACAGATATCGATGATCTCGCTCCTAGCTTCGGCGCAGTTGATGCGATGCTCCGCGAAGCGCAATTGCTGGCCGCAGCTCGCGCTTCCGAGGAGGCCCAAGCGAAAGCGGAGGCTGCGAGCACGATGCAGGAGAAGTGGGCGGCTCAGCAGGAGCAACTAGATACTCTGCACGTGGAAGTTTCCAGCCTTAAGGGGGAGTTGCAGGCTGTAAAAGAACGCTCTAGGGAGGTTGTTCAAGATCGTGACATGGCTTATGACGCCAATGAGGAGTACACCGCTGAAATTGAGCGCTTGCAAGGACAGCTCTATGGGCTAGGCGCGAAAGTGCGAGCTCTGGAAGGCAAGCTATTGGAGCGAGGCGACGCCACTGTTCAAGCGGTTCCCATCCCCAGCTCTTTCAACGAGCTCGCAGGTTGGGCGGAAACCTACTACCCAGACCGCTTGGTGGTTTTGCCCAAAGCAGCTCGTGCTGCAAAGAAATCGGTTTATGACGATGTTGCTCACATCTACCAGTGTTTGATGCTGCTGGCCGACGAGTACGTCGACTATAGGCGTGGCGAGCCTGGCGCTCAGATGAAGTATCAGGATGCCTGTTCCCATCTTCGAGTAGAAGTTACACCCGTTGGAGCTGCGCTGGATAATAGAAAATATAGAGATCAGTTTCGAACGCCTTATAAGTCTGGCTATTCAGAAATTGATCTGCATTTGTCCCCTGCGCCCGGCACTTCGGAGCGGGGCAGTTATGATCCGAAACGAACGTACCGGATCTATTTTTTCTGGGATGAAGAGAATGAGTTCGTCGTGGTGGGCAGTCTGCCTGCGCACCTCACCACCAGTCTGACGAACTAAATGATCATATGGTTGAGGCGAGCAGTTATGGAGTACTGCGAAAGCCATGCCTAACCCCAAAATGGGTTATTTCGAGTTGGGCATTAGGCTTTGTATATGCCTGCTGCCTTGCACAAGCCCGAGTACGTACGTTTGCGCCAATTGCTGGTCGAAGCGCGTGAGCGGGCCGGCCTAACTCAGGTGCAGGTGGCGCAGAAGCTGCAAAAGGCCCAGTCGTTCGTCTCGAAGTACGAACTGGGCGAGCGACGCCTGGACGTGATCGACTTCATGCACGTCTGCGCGAGCCTGGGTGTCGACCCGGCCGATCTGCTGCGGCAGATCGCTAAGTCCCGTAAGTAGTCTCCTAGCTCCGTCCTCCTCCATTGAGCTGACTGCCCTAACTTGAGGGGCCAATCAGGTGCCGATTGGCTTACCCCAAAATGGGTTGAAATTATCCCAAAATGGGCTATAAGGATGTTGTGCGGTTGGCCAGCTGAGCAATCGCATGGAAGCCTTCGCTTTCCCAGTTGCTCCGGCTTTGGGCGGCGACGGCACGGTCGGCAACAGCGCCTGCAAGTTGCGGCGCCAGATCCTTGAACTCAGAGGGAACCGGGTATGCCCAACGCCACACAAGACACGTCCTTCTCCATCCCGCTTCATCGTTACGGACCGTACCTGGACGATGCCGGTTTGGCCTTCGCGCGCACCTGCTCCCACGATCTCCGCGTCTCCGTCGCCTACTTCTACGCCGACAACGACCTGCTGGCCGAGGCGATCCTGGCCTTCGGTCTGCTGAGCGAGCCGGAGCGGCGACAGGCCCTGCGCGACATGAAGGCCAAGTTGGGCTACGGCCCGGACGACGAGGGCGGCGGAAGTAAGCGGGGCGGGGTACGGAAGGCGCGTTGATCTGACGCTAATCATCGGCGGCCTGATCGGAAGGGTGCGCGCCCCTTCGCGAAGGGCGTCGCCGGCTTCGCGTAAGGCGTTGCGGCGTGACCGAACCCGCCGGCGGCCTTGCGGAAGGCGCCGCAGTGATTCGCGAAGGCCGGCGCCGGCTTCGCGTAAGTCCTGGCCGTATTCCCGAAGCCGCCGACGGCCTTCCGTCATGTGTCGCAGCGATTCGCGAAGGGCGGCCCCGGCTACGCGAACGGAAACAGGGGTCAGAGTCGACATTCTAGAGAACCCATTCTGATCCTTGTTTCGCTGATGCAATGCCTGAGCGCGGGCGCGCATTTCCGCGATCCACCGTATGCGCACAAGCCATTTTTTCGACAGGTTTGCGCGATGCGCTTGTGGGTCAGTCCCACTGCGTGGTCTTCAACGCAGCCTGTCAGCGGAGAGGGCCGCGGCCTGCGAGGCAAACTTAGCGCAAAAAAAATGGGAGGGTTGGCGCCAGTGGGCTGGTGGGTGCTGGAAATGCTCCTTCGATGGGCGGATGAGTCGCCGTCCCCGGAGAGCACTTCTGGCCTATATCCGTTCGTAAGGGGACGGTGTTAGCTTGCGCGGGCCCACGCTGCCGTGTGCAAAAAAACCAGAGGCCCTTGTGAGTGTCAATCGATCCGTTTTCTTGATAACGATCATCGCCGCCGCCTGGGCCACGCAGCCCTTCGTCGTGCGAGCGCAGTCGGCGAGTGCGTCGGCCGCCGAACGCCACAAGCAAGTGGACGCGATCTTCGCGCCGTGGAGCGGCACCAATACGCCAGGCTGCGCGGTGGGAATTTCCCGCGACGGCGTGCTGGATTACACGCGCGGCTACGGGATGTCGAATCTCGAGTACGACATCGCCATCACCCCGGAATCGATCTTCCAGGTCGGTTCCGTCTCCAAGCAGTTCACCGCCTTCTCGATCGCACTGCTGGCGCAGGACGGAAAATTGTCGCTGGACGACGACATCCGCAAGTACCTGCCGGAGATGCCGGACTTCGGTAAGACGATCACCATCGCGCACCTGATCCATCACAGCAGTGGCCTGCGCGAGCAGGGGCAGCTGCTGTATCTGGCCGGATGGCGCGGCGACGACATGATGACCGAGGCCGATATGCTGGCGGTCGCTGCGAAGCAGCGAGGGCTGAATTTCGCGCCAGGGACCGAGACGCTCTACAACAACCTCGGCTATACCATGCTGGCGGTCATCGTGAAGCGCGTATCCGGCAAGCCTCTGACGGTCTTCGCCCAGGAAAGGATATTCCAGCCGCTGGGCATGACCGACACGCATTTCCAGGACGACCACACCGAGATCGTGCGGCGCCGAACCGCGGGATATCAGGCGCACCGGGACGGCGGATGGCGCATCAGCATCCCCGCGTCCGACTACTACGGACCGACCGGCCTGTTCACCACGGTGGGCGACCTGCTGAAGTGGCAGGACAACTTCATCCACGCGCGTGTCGGTGGACAAGCGCTGGTGGCGTCCATGCAGACATCGGCCCTATCGGACACCGGCGTGGCGAGCGGCTACGGTGGCGGTGTATTCGTCCGCAATTACCGGGGCCTGCGCACGGTAGGGCACGACGGCGTGCATGCCGGGTATCGTGCGGACGCGGTTAGCTTCCCCGATCAGCGGCTGGCGATCGTGACCTTGTGCAACGGCGCCACGATTGCTCCGCCGGAGCTCACGCAGAAAATCGCGGCCGTGTATCTGGGTGATCGCATGACGCCCGTGGCGCCCGCGGTGAAAGTGCCGGAACCGGCGTTGTCGGCGCTGGCCGGCGTCTATTGGAGTTCGCTGACGGATGAAGTGGTACGAGTGGAGGTGAAGGACGGTGCATTGCGCCCCACTGGCGCATCGACGCCGCTAGAACCGCTCGGGAACGGGCTATTCCGCTTGGGCGAGACGACGAGATGGCAATTCGACGGCTCCGCAGGCAATGCGCTGAAAGCGCCCGAGCTGCGGATCTGGGATGCCTGGCCTACGCCAAGAATTTTTACCCGCGTCAACGCATCGGTGCCCTCGGCCTCGGCGCTGGCATCGTTCGCGGGGCGGTACCGCATCGACGAGGTCGATATGACTTATACGGTGCTCATGGCGGACGGAAAGCTGACCATGCGATGGCCTCGCCAGACCGATCTCGTGCTTGAAGCCGTCGGCGGCGATCGCTTCGTCAGCGGCGCATGGACGGTGACCTTCACGCGCTCGGCGTCGGGCGCGGTGGATGGCTTGACGCTTACCGCGCGTCGTTTGCGTCGCATGCGCGCGGAGCGGCTCACGACAGCGGAGACGCCTGTGATTCGAGCCGGTAACAGCATCTAGGCGAGATGCGGCCGATGACGGTCCTCGTCTCGGTCGCTTGCGCGACTCCAGCTAGATAAGCCCCAGTTGAGTCGCGTTCAACGTAGCTGCCGCCCGCGTGCCAGCCTCCAGCTTGCGAAACACGCTCTCGACATGGGGCGCACCGTGCTGGGGCTGATGCGGCGCAACCGCTGGCGTTGCGTGCACGGGCGTCGCGCGGCTTAGGCCTGCAACGTCGTCGCGATCCGTACTTCGCCCGTTAGTACCTTGTGGATCGGGCAGGCGTTCGCGATCTGCAGCAGGCGCTCGCGCTGTTCGTCGCTCAGCTCGCCTTGCAGCGCGATCTTGCGCTCGATGTCGGTGCCCGCCGCCGGCTTGCCGTCCGGGTTGAAGCGCAGCGCGACTTCGACGCCGGCCAGCGGCCATTGCTTGCGCGCGGCGTACATGCGCACGGTGATCGCGGTGCAGGCGCCCAGGCTGGACAGCAGCAGGTGCTCGGGCGTGGGGCCGGTGTCACCGCCGCCCAGGTCGGCCGGTTCGTCGGCCTGCCAGGTATGGCCGACGTCGTCGATGAAGGTCACCACGTAGGGCGTGGGCTGGGTGCTGGCGCGGACGGTCGCGACGGTCATGGCGTTCCTGAAGGCTTGCGGCATTGATGCCGCCGAGGCAGACCTTAAGCCCGCGCCGGCACTGGCACCAGCCGGGGCGGTCGCACGGACCGTCCCAGTGGCCGAATGATGCCTCGCTGATCAATCCGATTCAGTGCCCAGGCCGGGAGGATCGGCATCAGGGATCGGGGCTATCCGCAAGGCTTGGCTATCGGTGCAAGATAGGTGAGCCGATACCGATCGAGATGCCCATGAGAGTCATGCAGAAGACGCTACAAATACTGAAGCAACGTCAGGCGCTGGTAGACCTGTATCGGGACCATCTTTCCAGCGAGTCGCTGTCCGGTGTAGTCACCGACTACTCCGAGGACTTCGTATACCTCAGCCTCTTCACCGAAGCAGGCCAGGCCAACGGCATCGCGGTCTGCTTCCGCAGCGACATCACCCGGATCCGTTGGGAAGGCAACGAGCGTCAAGCCTTGTCGCAGATGATTGAGGCCACGGGAGCCAAGCCGACCGCGCCTGCGCTGTCCCTCGACTCCCTGCAGTCGGTGCTGGATTCGGTATCGGCGACCTTCGGCTACGTCAATGTGCTCACGGAGCGCATGGACGATTCGGTCACGTTCATCGGCGAAATCGCGGAGCTGGATGCGGAATCCTTGCTTCTGGAAACCTTCGGAACCTATTCCAGTCGGGATCGGAGCAGGCTGTGGCTCAGCCTCGCCGAGATCACTCGCATCGACGCCGATGCCGCATACGAGCGCAGCGTTGTCTATCTGGCGGGAAAGCCCGCTTGATCGGCGCTGTGTCGCGACATACCCGCCTCTGGACCTGCCGAGCTTCGACATAGATCACCGCTCAATACGGGCGGCGCCTTCCAGCGCCGCCCGCGCCGCCGTCAGCGGCCGGCGGTATTGGTTTGCCAAAGCGGCTTGCGTTCGTGGTCGTACACCACCACGTTGCCGTCGTTCTGCACGAACAGCACCGCGCCGCGCTTGCCGCCGGTGTTGCTCGCCCATCGGGTCTGTCCCGCGCCGTCGCGCACGGTCAGGTTGCCGTCGGTCTGCATGTGCAGGGTGTGGCCGCTGCCGTAGACGTGGTTGGCCCAGATCGCGCCTACGTTCTGTTTGTACAGCACCAGGTTGCCGTCGCCCTGGATCGCCAGCGTGAATCGCTGGTCGCAGGAGGTCAGGGTGCCGTTGGTCTCGCGCCAATCGCGCGGATTCAGGCGGCCGCAGGTCGGTACCGTGCGCAGCACCAGGTCGTAGGCGTTGAGGATGGGTTGCAACGGCTGGAAATAGCCCTGCGGCGCCGGATCGCCGCAGTTGTCGTCCCGGCCTTCGGAGAAATGGCCGCCGGAGTACACGCCCTGCGCCTCGGCGCCGGGGGTGATCACCGCACCGCCCGAATCGCCGAAGCCGGCGCAGGCGTTGGATTGGGTCAGGCCTTTGACGACGCCGTACTGCGGGCCGTAGTCGACCGTCACCTGCTTGGCCTGCACGGTGCCGCAGTGGTAACCCGTCTTGTTCCCCGACCGGCACACCGCCGCGCCGATCGGCGCCTCCAGGCCGCCGCGCACGTCTATGTCGACGCCGGCGTAGTTGTAGACCCAGGGCAGGACGTGCCAGAGGTTCGGTTGCGTGTTCTGCACCCAGGCATGGTCGGCGTTGGGAAAGGTGGAGTACGCGAAATGGCCGATAGGGGATTGGTTAGTGCCGCGCACCGCCATGTTGACCGTTCCGCAATGGCCCGCCGTCACGAAGCCGGGCGTGTTGCCGCGAAAAGCCGAGAACCCCATCGAGCACCAGCTATCGGGCGTCAGGTAGCGATCGCCGCCGCGCAGGTCGTGCTGGGGTTTGGGGCGCTGCGCGGAGGTCACGATCTGCACCATCCTGGCATCGATGCCGCTGCGCGCGATCAGCTCGATCGCCGCTTCCTGCGCGCCGGGGTCGATGGTCAGGATGATGCGGTTGTTGGGCAGATCGACGTTCCAGGCCTGCACGCGGGGGCCGTCCTTGCGCATGAGGCCGGCAGTCAGTCCGCGATGGGCCTGATCCAGCTGCGATTGGGCGGCGTCCAGCTCGGCCGCGCTGTGCTTGAACACGCGCACTTCGTCGCCGCTCTGGCGCATGCGGCTGACGGCCTTGCGATCCGTCACGCCCAGGATCAATCGATAGTCGCCGGCCGCGTCGCGCTCCAGCCAGCTGCCGGCATAGTGCGCGCCCAGCCCGGCCCGTGCTTCGGCCTGCAAGCGCATCGCACGATGTTCGGTGGCCAGATAGGCCTGAAGTTGCGAGGGCTTCAGGCCGAGGTCGCGTTGCAAGGCCTGGCGCATGGCGGCCGGTATCGGGTTGGTCTGCGGCTCGGCGGCGTGGCCGATGGCGGGTGCGAGCATCGCGCACAGCGATACGGCCAGCGCCGCGCCGGTGTGAGTGGCATTCATGGGTTCTCTATCCTTCCTTAGTGGTATGGGGCGCACGCACGTCCTGTAGCGTCCGTGCCTATTCCCGTACGAGAGAGGGTGCGGAACCCTGACATTCAGTTATGGATTTTTTCTCGGGGCTGGCATTCGGCCATCCAACGCTGGCCGAGCTGGCGCTGCCAGGAGGACGCGTTGGGCATCGCCTCCAGTTGCCGCAGCGCCGCGGCGAGTTCGCGGCGACGGTCGGCGCCCTCGCAGCGCGCGCGCTCCAGCGCGACCTGTTCGAAGCGCGGTTGCGATTCGACGACGACTTCGCCGGTACGGCGGGCCGCATTGGCTTCCAGCATCGCGGCCGCGGCCGCCATCCGGCCACGTTGCAGCCCGGCCACGGCGCGCAAGCCGTCGATGTCCAGCAGTTGACCATGGCCTTCCGCGTTGCGCCGCGCCGACAGGCGCCGTGCCCGCTCCAGGTCCCGTTCGGCCAAGGCCCATTCGCCGCGCGCCAGCCGCGTCTCGCCACGCCCCAGCAAGGCCGAGACCGCAGCCGGATGCTCTTCGCCGTGGAACTCCAGTGAGCGCTCCACCATGCGGTCGTACTGCCGCAGTGCCTCGTCCAGGCGTTGGGTTTTCAGCGCGGCGAAGCCGAGGTTGCGGCCGATCAGCAGCTCTTCGTCCGGATTGCGCGGCACCAGCTGGCGCACCAGCGCGTCCGCCTCGCGCAGCAGCGGATAGGCCTTGGCCGCGTCGCCATCGGTCAGCGCGATGCCTGCGCTGTTCACCAGCGCACGGACGTAGTCCTTGCGGGTATCGGGGCCGCCGGCTTTGAGCAGCGCGAGGCTGCGATCCAAATAAGTCCATCCCTTGGCCTGGTCGCCTAGCGCGAAGTGGCCGAGGCCGACGTTGCCGAGCAGACGCGGGTACAGCGGGTCCTGGGTTGCGCCGGCGCGCTCCAGCACCTCGGCGGCCTGCGAGCTGTAGCGCAGAAACTGCCGCGGCTGGCCCAGCCCGTAATGCGCGGTCGCCAAGCCGCGCAGCGCGTCGGCTAGAGCGAGCGGGTCGTCCTGATCGCGCAAGGCCGCGACCGCGCGCGCGTAGGCGTCGCGCGCCTGCGTGGGCATGCCCAGGTCGGTGTGGACCTGGCCCAGGGCGTGCAGCAAGGCGGCCAGGGCCTGCGGGGAGTGGCTGCGGCCCTGCTGGTCCTGCAGCTGCTTCATCCCGCGCTCCAGCAGCTCGCGGGCGGTGACTTCGCCGCTGGCGGTCGCCTTCGGCGTGCTGGCGCGGAACAGGCTGACGAAGTAGTCGGCCACGGCGAGCGCCTTCTCGCGCTCGCGTTCGGTACGTTCGAGCTGGCGGTCCAGGCTGTAGATATGAAACGCGGCGAACGCGACGCCGACGGCGACGGTGGCGAAGACGGGCCAGCGACGGCGCAGCGTGCGGCGCAGGCGGTAACCGCGTTCGTGGCGGCGCGCGCGGATCGGCAGGTGTTGCGACCAGCGCAGCAGGTCGTCGGCCAGGGCCTCGGCGCTGGGGTAGCGTTCGCGCGGGTCGGTGGCGGTGGCATGGGCGACGATGCACTCCAGGTCGCCCCGCAAACGCGCGGCCAGGCGCGAGGGCTTCATGGCGCGGGTGGCGGCGATGTCCGCGGCCGCCGCCGGATGCTCGCGCAGCAGGGCGGTCCAGCGCGCGCTTAGCCGCGGCGGCGACTCCCCGCTCTGTGCGGGCGAAACCAGCAGCAAGGCCTGTAGCAGCAGACCCAGTTGATAGACGTCGGTGGCGGTGGTGACCGGTTCGCCGCGGCGTTGCTCCGGGGCGGCCCAGGCGGGCGTCATCGAGCGGGTCTGGGTTTGGGTCGGGTCGGCTTCGTCCAGTAGTTTGGCGATGCCGAAATCCAGCAGTTTGACCTGGCCGGCCGGGTCGACCAGGACGTTGGCGGGTTTGATGTCGCGATGCACGACCAAGTTGCCGTGGGCGAACTGCACGGCCTCGCAGACCTGGCGGAACAGAGCGATGCGCTGTTCGAGCGTGGCCTTGCGGCGGTCGCACCACTGGGTGATGGATTCGCCGGGGACATGCTCCATCGCGAACCACGGTTGGCCATCCGTCGCCAGGCCGCCGTCCAGGAGCTGGGCGATGTGCGGATGCTGCAGGCGCGCCAGCACTTTGCGTTCGCGCAGGAAGCGTTCGGTCAGCGGCGAGAACCCGCCCCAGATCCGCTTCAGCGCGACCTGGCGTTGCCACGCGCCGTCGGCGCGCTCGGCGAGGAACACCTCGCCCATGCCGCCCTGGCCGATGCGCCGCAACAGGCGGTAGGGGCCGACCATGGCGCCGCTCGCTTCTTCGACGGCGGGCTCCGCGCCGGTGTCGCCTTCGTCCAGATGCGACAGCAGGGCGCGCACGCGCTGGGCGAGCTCGGGCTGCGTCGCGCAGGCGTCCCGCAACAGGGTGTCGCGTTGCTCGGGAGAGGCGTCCAGCAGCTGGCGCAGCAAAGGCAGCGCCGCACGGTCGAGAGTATTCATGGCGGGGATCGTTCGATCAGAGAATCGGAACACACAGCGGGAGTACGGGATCCGGTCCCGTTTCCTGACACTAGGCCTGCAGGCGATCGCGCAGCCAGGCTCGGGCCGCGGCCCAGTCGCGATACACGGTGCGCTCGTCCAGTTCGAGGACGCGAGCCACCTCCGGCACGCTCAAACCGACGAAGTAGCGCAGTTCCACGACCTGGGCCATGCGCGCATCGAGCTGTTCCAGGGCCGCCAGCGCGGCGTCGAGCTCGGGTAGATGGGTCTCTTGCGGAATAGGCAGTTGCAAGACTTCGGTGAAGTCGTCGCGTCGCCAGGCGCCGCCGTGCTTTTCGCTGGCCGCCTTGCGGGCTCGGTCGACGAGGATCTGGCGCATGATCCGCGCCGCCGTATTGAACAGATGCGCCGGGTTCTCGAACGCGACGCTCTGCTGGCCCAGCAAGCGTACGAACACGTCGTTGACCAGCGCGGTCGGTTGCAGCGTGTCGTGCCCGCGGTGCTCGCGCAGCTCGCGCGCCGCGATCGCGCGCAGGTCGGCGTAGATCAACGGCAGCAGCGATTCCAGCGCGCCAGCGTCGCCGTCGCGCCAGCGTTGGATCAGGGTGTGCGAGTCCGGGGCCGTACCTGGCATGGCGCTGTCTCCTTGGGTCCGCCATCGTTGTGGGGACGGTCCATGGCCGTCAAGCGGGCGCTGCGCAGGGCAAAGGCATTGCGCCGCCCAGGGCGGTCGAGGACACCGCAGGACGAGGCAAGCGGGCTGGCGAAGCGCCGCGCCTACTTGATGCGTCGCTTCTCCAGCTTGCGCGCCAGGGTGCGCCGGTGCAGACCCAGCCGGCGCGCGGCCTCGGAGATGTTGAAGTCGCTCTCGGCCAGCACTTCGTGGATGTGTTCCCACTCCAGCGTCTTGATCGAAGTGGTGCGGCCGGTGAGCTCGACCTCGGCGTCGCCGGTGGCGCGCTGGAACGCGGCTTCGATGTCGTCGGTGTTGGAGGGTTTGGCCAGATAGTGGCGCGCGCCCAGCTTGATCGCCTCCACCGCGGTGGCGATGCTGGCGTAGCCGGTCAGCACCACGATCAGCATGTCCGGGTCGAAGGCGTGCAGGTGCTTCACGCAGGACAGGCCGGAGGCGTTGGCGGCGAGCTTGAGATCGACCACGGCGTGCGTGGGCGCGAATTCTTCCAGCAGCGCCGGCAAGCCGGCTTCGCCGGGCAGGTGGCGCACGCTGTAACCGCGGCGTTCGAACGAACGCACCAGAGTGCGCGCGAACGTGGTGTCGTCTTCGACGATCAGCAACCTGCGTTCATTCGTCATCGCCGTGCTCCTCGATGGCAATGGCCGACAGCGGCAGGGTCAGGGTGACCACCGCGCCGCCCTGCGGCCGGTTGCGTGCCGTGAGCCTGCCGCCCAGCGTACGGGCGACGTTGACCGAAAGGAACAAGCCCAGTCCGCCGCCGGGGCGGCCCTTGCTGCTGTTGTAGGGCGTGCCCAGGCGCTCGAGGACGTCGGCGGCGAAACCGGGGCCGACGTCGCTGACCTCGATCACGAGCTGGCCGTCGCGGCAGTCGGCGTCCAGCGCTACCCAGGCCGGCGAGGCCTCCAGGGCGTTGTCGAGCACGTTGAACACCATCTGCCGCAGGCCGTCGTCGGAAACGATGCTGGGATCGTCCTGGCAATGGCGCTGGTAGCGGAACGATTCCGGCGCGCGCGCGGTGCGCCACTCCTGGGCCAGATCGTCGAGCAGCTCGTGCAAGGTGGTTTCGACCGGCGATTCGCCGCGGGTTTCGCCGGCCGACAGCAGGATATTGGTGACGATGGACTTGCAGCGCGCGACCTGCGCCAGCATCTCGGCGACATCGTGGTGCAGCTCGGTTTCCGAGGCGATCGTGGGCAGGTGCTGCCAGTCGCCGAGGATCACCGACAGCGTCGACAGCGGCGTGCCCAGTTCGTGCGCGGCGCCGGAGGCGAGCAGGCCCATGCGCACGATGTGTTCCTCCTCGGCGGCGCGCTGGCGCAATTGGGCCAGGCGCACATCGCGTTCGCGCAGGATGCGCCCGATGCGGGTGATGAACACCACCAGCAAGGCCGCCACCAGCAGGAAGCAGATCAGCAGGCCCTGCACGTAGTGATCGGCCAGGCCCTTGCCGGGTTCGACCGCGATCCGCAGCGGCGTCGGCGACACCGCCAGGGCGGTGAAGCACAAACCCGCGGCGGCGGCGATGATCCAGTTGGCGGGCGAGCGCAGCAGCACGGTGCCCAGCACTACCTGCAGCAGGTAGAGGAAGACGAAGGGGTTGGTGATGCCGCCGCTGTAGTAGAGCTGCAGGCTCAGCGAGACCACGTCCACCAGCAGCCCGATCAGCATGGCCCGGTTGGACACCTGCGCGCGCCGTTTCCACCACAGCTGGCTGCCGAGATTGAACGCGACCAGTCCGGCCAGGACGGCGCCCATCGGTCCCAACGGCAGGGCGATGCCGATGCCGTAGTGGACGACCAGGATGGTGACGATCTGCCCGACCACCGCGATCCAGCGCAACTGGATCAGCTGCTGCATGTTGCGCAGCCCGGTGCGGTCCTGCGAACCGCTCACGCCCAATTGGCGGGTTACGACGTCCGCGGCGGCCTCAGGAGCGCTGGATCGGGCTTGCATGACCGGGGGGGCCTCCTCGCTGCGCACGATCTTGCCGCAAACGACGCTCCGATGCGAACAGGTAGTAGCCCGCGACCAGGGTCAGCGCGGCCAGGCCGAACCAGGTCAGGGCATAGGACAGATGATGATCGCGGAACGCCACCACGGTCATGCCGCCGCGCGGCCAGGCGTCGCTGGACGGGTCCCGGGCGGCATCGATGAAGTAGGGCGCGCTGGCATCGGCGGGCAAGCCCTGCGCACGCAGGATCGCGGCGACGTCGCGCGAGTACCAGTGCCCGTGGGCCGGATCGTTGCTGCGCAGGAAGCCGCCCTTGGGCTCGCTGATGCGCAGCAGTCCTTCGACCTCGACGCGTCCCGCGGGTACGGGCGCGGCCTGCGCCTGCGCGGGCACGAAGCCGCGATTGACCAGCACGTAGTCGCCCGCGTCGGTGCGCAGCGGCACCAGCACCCAGGCGCCCGCGCCCAGCGCCGTCACGGCCTGGCTGCGCGCTTGCTTGTCGGGCAGGAACTGCCCGGACAGGCGCACGCGCCGGTAACCGTCGCTTGCTTCGCTGACTTGCGCCCACTGCGCGCGGGAGGGGGGCGCCACCGGCGCGGCCTTGAGGCGGGCCTCGACGCGCGCGATCAGCGCGTGCTTCCAGCCCATGCGCTGCACTTGCCACACGCCCAGCGCGAGGAAGCCGATCAAGGCCACCGCCAACGACGCGGCGAACACGGCCAACAACAGCGGACGGCGGCCGTGCGCCGGTGCTACGGCCGCTGTGTGGCGCTCATCGCTCATGGCGCGTTCTTGAGCATTTCCTGCATGTCGTGCGCGCCGGGCATCATGTTCGCGTTCATGTGGTGCATCACCCACAGCGAACCGATCAGCACGATCACCACCAGCACCACGGTGAAGATCAGGGCCAGCACGTTCCAGCCGCCTTCCGAGCGGGTGTTCATGTGCAGGAAGTAGATCATGTGCACGACCACCTGCACCGCGGCGAAGGCCAGCAGCACGATCGCGACCAGGCCCGAGCTCGGGATCACCTTGCCCATCACCAGGCCGAACGGAATCGCGGTCAGCACCACCGACAGCATGAAGCCGGTGAGGTACTCGCGCGCCGAGACGTGCGGGATGCCGTCTTCGAGGTGGTCGTCGTGCTCGTGCGTGTCGTGCTGGCTCATGGCAGCACTCCCATCAGGTAAACGAAGGTGAAGACGCCGATCCAGACGACGTCGAGGAAGTGCCAGAACATCGACAGGCAGGCCACGCGGCGGGTGTTGGCGCGGGTCAGGCCGTGGCGCTGCACCTGCACGCACAGCACCACCAGCCAGATCACGCCGAACAGCACGTGCAGGCCGTGGGTGCCGACCAGGGCGAAGAACGAGGACAGGAAGGCGCTGCGCTGCGGGCCCGCGCCCAGATGGATCAAGTGCGCGAACTCGTAGATTTCCACCGCCAGGAAGGACAGGCCGAGCACGCCGGTCAGGGCGAGCCAGCGCAGCATGGCGCGCTTGTCGCGGCGCTGCATCGCGATCATCGCGAAGCCGTAGGTGATCGACGACAGCAGCAGGATCGCGGTGTTCAGCGCCACCAGCCACAGGTCGAACAGGTCGGCGCCGGACGGGCCGGCGGCGTAGCTGCGGCCCAGCACGCCGTAGGTGGCGAACAGGCAGGCGAAGATCATCAGATCGCTGAGCAGGTACAGCCAGAAACCGAACAGCGTGCCGTTCTGCGGATGGTGATGCCCGGCGGTGTCCAGGAACACGGGCGAGCCGTCCTGGCGGGTCATGGCGATGGGCTCAGACATGGGCGGCCTTCAGCTGTTCGCTGCGCGCCTGCTCGGTCGCGGCGACCGTGGCGGCGGGGATGTGGAAATCGCGGTCGTAGTTGAAGCTGTGGTAGATCGCGTAGGCGACGATGCCCAGCAACGAGGCGATCGCCAGCCACCACACGTGCCAGATCAGGGCGAAGCCGCAAGCCGTGCTCACCGCCGCCAGGACCAGGCCGGCCGGGGTGTTCTTGGGCATGTGCACCGCCAGGAAACCGGAGGTCGGGCGCTGGAAGCCGCGCTGCTTCATGTCCCACCAGGCGTCGTTGTCGTGCACCACCGGGGTGAAGGCGAAGTTGTAGTCCGGCGGCGGCGACGAGGTCGACCACTCCAGGGTGCGGCCGTTCCAGGGATCGCCGCTGAGGTCGCGCAACTGCGCGCGCTTGCGGAAGCTGACGTAGATGCAGATCAGGAAGGCGGCGATGCCGATGGCGACCAGGACCGCGCCGAACGCGGCGATCTGGAACCAGATCTGCAGCGAGGGATCGTCGAAGTGGCTCATGCGGCGGGTCACGCCCATCAGGCCCAGCACGTACAGCGGCGTGAACGCGAACCAGTAGCCGGCCAGCCAGAACCAGAACGAGACCTTGCCCCAGAAGTCGTCGAGCTTGAAGCCGAAGGCCTTGGGGAACCAATGCGTCATCGCCGCGAACAGGCCGAACACCACGCCGCCGATGATCACGTTATGGAAGTGCGCGACCAGGAACAGGCTGTTGTGCAGCACGAAGTCGGCCGGCGGCACCGCCAGCAGCACGCCGGTCATGCCGCCGACGACGAAGGTGACCATGAAGCCCATGGTCCACAGCATCGGCACCTCGAAGCGGATGCGGCCGCGATACATGGTGAACAACCAGTTGAAGATCTTCGCGCCCGTCGGGATCGAGATGATCATCGTGGTGATGCCGAAGAACGAGTTGACGCTGGCGCCCGAGCCCATGGTGAAGAAGTGGTGCAACCACACCAGGTAGGAGAGCACGGTGATGCAGACGGTCGCGTAGACCATCGACGAGTAGCCGAACAGGCGCTTGCCCGAATAGGTGGACACGATCTCCGAGAACACGCCGAACAGCGGCAGGATCAGGATGTAGACCTCCGGATGGCCCCAGATCCAGATCAGGTTCACGAACATCATGGCGTTGCCGCCCAGGTCGCTGGTGAAGAAGTTGGTGCCCGCGTAGCGGTCCAGGCCCAGCAGCGCCAGCACCGCGGTCAGCACCGGGAACGACACCACGATCAGCACGTTGGTGCACAGCGAGGTCCAGGTGAACACCGGCATCTTCATCAGGCTCATGCCCGGGGCGCGCATCTTGATGATGGTCACCAGCAGGTTCACGCCGGACAGCAGGGTGCCCACGCCGGCTATCTGCAGCGCCCATATGTAGTAGTCGACGCCTACCCCGGGGCTGAAGGCCACCCCCGACAGCGGCGGATAAGCCAGCCAGCCGGTGGCGGCGAACTCGCCGAAGAACAGCGACATCATCACCAGCACGGCGCCGCTGACGGTCATCCAGAAGCTGAAGTTATTTAGGAAGGGGAAAGCGACGTCGCGCGCGCCGATCTGCAGCGGCACCAGGTAGTTCATCAGGCCGGTGACCAGCGGCATGGCCACGAAGAAGATCATGATCACGCCGTGGGCGGTGAAGATCTGGTCGTAGTGGTGCGGCGGCAGATAGCCCAGGTTGTCGCCGAAGGCCATCGCCTGCTGCAAGCGCATCATCAGGGCATCGGCGAAGCCGCGCAGCAGCATCACCAGGCCCAGCACGATGTACATGATGCCGATCTTCTTGTGGTCGATGCTGGTGAACCACTCCTTCCACAGGTAGCCCCACAGCCGGTACTTGGTGATCGCCGCGACCAGGGCGAGACCCAGGACGACCGTGCCGATGAAGGTGGCCGCGACGATGGGCTCGTGCAGCATGGGCACGGCGTCCCAGGTCATGCGACCGAAGATCGGGGAGGTCGGGATGGTGCCGCTTTCGAGAGACATCGGAGAACTTCCAGAAACTATTCGGGTCGTCGCTTGCGCGCGTCAGGGCGACTTCATGCCGGCCAGCATCGGCGACAGCGGCGGTTGATCGACGGTGCACACGTCCGCGGACACGTAGGCGCCCAGGCGCGGATCGCCGCGGCGCGGCATCGCCAGCGAGTTCAGGCCTTCCAGGCCGAGGCCGCCGGCGGCGTCCAGCGCCATCATCTGATCCATGCACAGGCGCTCGGAATCGACGCAGCGGTTGAGGATGGCGTTGTACAGGGTGGCGTCGACGTTGGCGTAGTGGCGCACCGGCTCGCGCTCGCTGGGCTTTTCCAGCTCCAGATAGGCCGCGCGCGTGAGCGAGTCCTTGCTGCCGCGCAGCCCCGCGATCCAGCGGTCGTAGTCGGCGTTGGACATGCCGTGGAACTTGAAGCGCATGTGCGAGAAGCCGGCGCCGCTGTAGTTGGCGGAGAAGCCCTCGTACTCGCCCGGCGCATTGATCACGGCGTTGAGCTTGGTCTCCATGCCGGGCATGCCGTAGATCATTCCGGCCAGATTGGGCACATAGAAGGTATTCATCACCGAGGAGGCGGTGATGTGGAAGCGCACCGGACGATCCACCGGCACCGCGACTTCGTTGACCGAGGCCACGCCTTCCTTCGGATACAGGAACAGCCACTTCCAATCCAGCGCGACGACCTGGATATCCAGCGGCTCCATCTGCGCCGGCACCGGACGACCGGCCGCGATGCGGTCCAGCGGGCGGTAGGGATCGAGCAGATGGGTGCTGATCCAGGTGATCGCGCCCAGCGCGATGATGATCAGCAGCGGCACGCCCCAGATCACCAGCTCCAGCTGGGTGGAGTGATCCCAATCCGGGGTGTACTTGGCGCTGCGGTTGGAGGCGCGGTACTTCCAGGCGAACCAGAAGGTCAGCGCGATCACCGGCACGATCACCAGCAGCATCAGCGCCGTGGCCACCAGGATCAGCTGGCCCTGGCGGGCGGCGATGTCGCCGGCGGGGTCTAGCACCACCAGGTTGCAGCCGGAGAGCAGGCCGAGGGCGGCCAGCAGCGCGGCGGTTCGCAGGAGTCTGCGCACGTTGGACATGGGGGAGGGCGGAGTCCTAAATGATGGGCGACAATTTAGTCCCCACGCCGCGCGCCGAGTATTGGACGTTTTGTCCTATCGCGTCCGGCCCCCGGCTCTGTCAGCCTAGGCTCGAACACTCCCTGCCCGACGTCGACTCCCGCACTCCAGATGGCTACCGCTCACGGCCCCACCGCATCCACGCACGACCACGGCGTCAAGGCGCATGCCGACGTCGCCCCGGGCGAAATCGCCGTCGGCGTCGTGGTGGGGCGCGCCTCGGAATACTTCGACTTTTTCGTCTACGGCATCGCTTCGGCGCTGGTGTTCCCGTCGGTGTTCTTCCCGTTCATGGATCGCTTGCAGGGCACGCTGTACGCCTTCGCGATCTTCGCGCTCGCGTTCCTGGCGCGCCCGTTGGGCACGATGCTGTTCATGGCTATCCAGACGCGCTGGAGCCGCGGCGTCAAATTGACCGTGGCCCTGTTCCTGCTCGGCACCGCCACCGCCGGCATCGCGTTCCTGCCGGGTTACGCCACGCTGGGCTGGGTTTCGATCGCGCTGCTGGCGTTCTTCCGCGTGCTGCAGGGCATCGCCCTGGGCGGTTCCTGGGACGGGCTGCCGTCGCTGCTGGCGCTCAATACCCCCAAGGAACGTCGCGGCTGGTACGCGATGCTGGGGCAGCTGGGCGCGCCGGTCGGCTTCATCGTCGCCTCCGGCGTGTTCGCCTTCCTGTACGCGAGTTTGGGCGAACAGGATCTGTTGAGCTGGGGCTGGCGTTATCCGTTCTTCGTCGCGTTCGCGATCAACGTGGTGGCGCTGTTCGCGCGCCTGCGCCTGGTCGTGGCCGAGGAATATCAGGACAAGATGGGCGAGCTCGAACTGGAGCCCACCCCCATCCGCGAATTGTTCAGCGCCAAGGGCCAGCACGTGGTGGTCGGCGCGTTCGCCGCGCTCGCCAGCTACGCCCTGTTCCACATCGTCACGATCTTTCCGCTGTCGTGGATCAAGCTGTACTCGGATCAGTCCATCGTCGGCTTCCTGATGGTGCAGATCCTGGGCGGCTTCATCGCCGCCGGCGGCATCGTCGTGTCGGGCCTGATCGCCGACCGCGTCGGCCGCGCCCGCACCCTGGGCGGCCTGGCCATCGTGATCGCGATGTTCAGCGGCTTCGCGCCCACCTTGATGGGCGCCGGTTCGCTGGGCCAGGACGCCTTCATCCTGATCGGCTTCGCGCTGCTGGGCCTGTCCTACGGCCAGGCCGCGGGCGCGGTCACCGCCAACTTCGGCCGCCGCTACCGCTACACCGGCGCCGCGCTCACCTCCGACCTCGCCTGGCTGATCGGCGCGGCCTTCGCACCGCTGGTCGCGCTGGGCCTGTGCTCGCAGTTCGGCTTGGCCTGGCTGGGCGCCTACCTGTTGTCGGGCGCGATCGGCACGCTCGCCGCGCTGGGCATCAACCGGGCGATGAACTACAAGAGCTGAGCCGGGCGCCGCGTCAGCATCGCGATTCGGACGCTGCCTAAGCCTCGAAGTCGACCGTGATCGAAGCGGCGCTGCGTCGGCCTTCGCCGTGGTACACGGCTTCGATGTTGTTGCCGTCCGGATCGAGCACGAAGGCCGCGTAATAGCCCGGGTGGTAGGTGCGTTCGCCGGGCGCGCCGTTGTCGCTGCCGCCATGGGCCAGCGCCTGCTTGTGGAACTCGTCCACGCTGGCGCGATCCCTGGCCTGAAACGCCAGATGGTGGCGACCGGTCAGCTTGCCGTCCGCCATCGGGCTGTCGGCGGTGGACACGCATAGCTCGTCGGCCCAGAAGAAATCGTCGCCGGCACCGCCGATGGGGATGTCCAGCGTCTTGAATACGGCTTCGTAGAAGCCCTGACTGGCCTTGAGGTCCTTCACCACCAATTGAACGTGGTCGATCAAGCGACCGCGATGAATCCGTTGCGTTTCCATGCTGCGCTCCGGCTTGGGGGAAGGCCGACGCTAACACCGGTGGCGACAAGACGACGTGCATGACCCCGCCTGCGCGCGGGGCGTGGTCCCTGCCGCAGCGTTCGTTTTCCGACTGAAGCGAAAGCTCGGGCCCTGCAACCGATCTCGCGGCCGGCGTATCCAGGGTTCGCGACAGCCGAGGTGCCTTGTGCGGAGGTCGGTCCCTACGCCTATGGAGAGCGGCATGCATATCGGACTGTTCAGGATTGGAAGGGCAGCCGCGTTGCGTCGGGCTTGCTTCGGTGTCGTGTGGGCCATGGCCACGACCTCCGTGGCGGCCGCGAGCGAACCCGACGACGGCGCATCCGGCGTGCGGGCGGCGGCTCATGAAATCCGCGCGGCGCTGGCGGATATCCAAAAGACGCCGGGCTCTTTTCCCGCGGTGTCGGCGCTGATCGTGCACGGCGACGCCACTCCTCTGCGATTCGTCCAGGGCGTCGCGCGCGCGGGGCATCCTGGAACGGTCGATCGCGGATCGCGGTTCTATATCGCTTCGCAAACCAAATCGTTCATCGCCTTGTTGGCCGCCCACCTCGACGAGACCGGCGTGCTGCCGCTGGATACCAGTTTGGCGGAGATCTGGCCACGACTGGTGCTGCCGGCGCCCGCGGATCCGGCCAAGATCACGATGGCGGATCTGCTGTCGCATCAGGAACGATTGAAGACGGATACCTTGAACTTCCTGACCGCCTACGTGCGCGCCGTGCCCGCGAGCGACTACCCGGCCATGCTCGCGCGCTACACCGAAGCGCGCGAAGAGGGGTTCCGCTACGCCAACATCGGCGACCTGATTTACGGCGCCGCGCTGGAAACGCGGACCGGCCGGGATTGGAAAGACTGGTTGCGGCAGGAAGTGCTGCGGCCGCTGCGGCTGGAACAGGTCCATAGCCGCTCATCGCAAGTGCCCACGCATCGGATGGTGTGGAACCATCGCTGGGACGGCAGCGCGTGGATCGCGTATCCACCCAAACCGGACGAGTTGATGCACGCGGCAGGCGGCTTGCTCGCCTCCACGGACGACATGGCGACCTGGATGCGGGCCAACCTGCGCCGGCATTCTCCGACCGGAACCCCGTCGGCCCGTGGCTTCGAGCGCGCCCAGCGCCCGATAGCGCAGGCGAAGCTGTCGGATGGCGAGTTCGTGTGCGACGGATACAGTCTCGGCTGGTACTCGTGCGTCTACAAGGATGAGCGCGTGTTGATGCACCCCGGTAGCTACACCGGTGTGGTGTCGGCCACCGTCCTGCTGCCGGCGAGGGACGCCGGTTTTTCCTTGGTGGTGAACAGCGATAGCGCGATCGAGGGGCTGGCACTGGAGCTGATGAAGGCCTTTATCGGCTTATCCACCGACAAGGGCGGCGAAAGCGAGCGCCTGCGCAAGGCGGTGGCGGACTATCCCTCGCGCCTGGCGCGTGTCGTCTCGGCACGGCGTGAGAGTGTGCAAAAAGCCCGCGCCGACGGCATCTGGGGCGACTGGGCATGGATGCCGTCGCAAGCCGAGACGCGCCGATATCTGGGGGTGTTCCGCAGCGAGCGTCTGGGCAGCTTGGAGGTGGTGCAGGGCGCGCACGGCTTGGAGGTCCGGCTGGGTGAGATGCGTCTGAATTTGACGCCGGCGAGCCCCGGCTTGTTCGGCGCCAGCAAGTCCGCGCTCGACGCACCCGAGGTTTTCCGCTACGCCGATGACGTCGATTCCTTGCGTTGGGACGACGATCGCTTCGTTCGCGTGCGTTAGGCGCCAGTCGGAGCGCGGCGGACAGCCAGAGGGCGATACGCGTCGGGCGACGCCTCGGCCGCCCGGGCACGAGCGTTTGCCGAATTTTTGATACTGCGCCTGAACAATGAGGGCTACCTAGTTCACTGCGGGATCGCCTCATGTCGCTACGACGCACCCTCTGGATTTGCTTACTCCTCGCGGCGGCCTCGCCCAGCAGCGCGCTCGCGCTGACGCCGGCGGCACCGGATACCTCGAAGGCATCGCCCTCGGTGCTGATCGTGCTCAGTTCGGCGGGCCGCGACGGCGGCAAGACCCGGCCGGGCTTCGAGATGGACGAGTTGGCGCAGGCTTGGGGCATCTTCGTGGACAACGGCCTGCAGGTGAAATTGGCGAGCCCGGCTGGCGGCAAGGTCGAAGCCGACGCCTACAACGCGCGCGATGCCGCCAACGCGCGCCTGCTCGCGCATGCGGGCGTCATGGCGCAATTGGAAGCCACGGCGCGTATCGACGAACTGGATCCGGCGGCCTACGACGCGGTCTACGTGGTGGGCGGAAAGGGCGCGATGTTGGACCTGGCCGAGCATCCGGGGCTGGCGGCCTTGTTGGGGCGCGTCTACGACCGCGGCGGTCTGGTCGCCGCCGTCTGCCATGGCAGCGCCGCCCTGGCCGAAGTGCGCCTGGCCGACGGCCGCCGGCTGATCGAGGGCAGGCGGGTCACCGGCTTCAGCGCCGAAGAGGAAAGCGTGTTCGGCAAGAAGTGGTCCCAGGCGTTTCCGTTCGTACTCGAGGACGGCCTGCGCGCGCGCGGCGCGCGCTGGGTGGAGGCGCCGCTGATGATGCCCATGCTGGCGGTCGACGAGCGTTTGATCACCGGCCAGAACCCGTACTCCACGCATGCCGTCGCCGAGGCGCTGGTCCGTGGCCTGGGCATGACGCCGCAGCCGCGCGTACCGGACCGGGACGAGGCCAGCCTTGCGCTGCTTCAACGCGCCCTCGCCGGCAGCGCCACCGCGGTCACCGAACTCGCCGACGCGCCCGCGCGCTTCCACCCCGAACTGATCGGCATCATCGGCCACTACCAACTGCAGCTTGCCCAGGACGACGCAGCGGTGCGCGCGGCGCTGGTCGCGATGGACTTGGCCGCGCCGTACATGACCGCCCCGGAGTTGAGCCTCAGCCGCGCTGAAGCGCACCGGCGCCTGGGGCGGCGCGACCAGGCGCGCAGCCTGCTGGACCGCGTGCTTGCGACCCACCCGCAGTTGCCCGAAGCTCAGGCCTTGATGCGGCGATTGGACGAGTGAGATGACGCGTTCCGGTCTCAGGGTGTTGGTGGTGGAGGACAGCCTCGCACTGCAGGCGACGCTGGCGACCTTGTTCGAGTCCCACGGCCATCGCGCCGACTTCGCCGCCGATGGTCGTCGCGGCTTGCAACTCGCGCTGGACCAGCCGCCCGACGTCCTGGTGCTGGATTTGGGCCTGCCCGGTTTGGACGGCCTGCGCGTGTGCCGGGAGTTGCGCGCGCGCGCGGACCGCCACGTGCCGGTGCTGATGTTGACGGCGCGCGATGCGGTCGCCGACAAACTGCAGGGCTTCGATGCCGGCGCCGACGACTATCTGGTCAAGCCCTTCTCGGGCGCCGAGTTGCTCGCACGCTGCGTCGCCCTGTCGCGTCGCCACCGCGTCGGTGAAGCGAACGATCTGAGGATCGGCAGCCTGGTGATCGATCGACGTAGCGGCGCCGTCCGGCGCGGAGACAGGATGTTGGCGCTCAACCAGAGCGGCTTGCACCTATTGCGCGCCCTGGCCGAGGCCTATCCGCGTTCGCTCACGCGTTCGGAGCTGGTGCGCCAGCTGTGGGGCGACGAGTCGCCGCCGTCCGATCCGCTGCGCACGCATCTGTATCTGCTGCGGCGCGAGCTCGACCCGCCGGGCGTGTCGCCGATGCTGCGCAACGTGCATGGCGTCGGCTACCGTCTGGAGACGGACCTGTGAATCCGAACCGCCGCCTGCAGCGGCGCATTCTGCTGGTGCTGGCCGGCGTCACGCTGGCCGTGGCGGCCGTGTTCTCGCTGTATGCCGTGGTTTTCACCTATGAAGTCGAGGACGCGTTTCTGAACGCGCAGGTCGCGGACGAGGCCGCGTATCAGAAGGCGCGCCGAGCCGAAACCGGTTATTGGGGCCCCACCCGAGACCCACGCATCCAGCTTCATCGCAGCCTCGCCACGCTACCTCCGGAGGTAGCGCAGCTGATGCGTCGCGAACCGCAACGCCTGGAGGCCTCGGGGCGCGACGGCCGCCATTATCACGTCCGAGCCTTACGCGCGGACAGGGAGGTCGCCTGGTTGCTGTACGACGTCAGTCGCGGCCTGGTGGTGAAGCCGATGCGCGATTCCATCCTGTGGCTGCTCGCGTGGACCTCGCTGATCGCCGTCGCGCTGGCCCTGGTCGCGGGTTACCTGGTGTCGCTGCGCATCACCCGGCGCCTATCGCGTCTGGCCGACGAGGTCGACCATCTGGACCCGGCCCGTCTGCCGTCGAGCTGGTCGTCCGCGGACGGCGACGACGAAGTGGGCGCGGTCGCTCAAGGCCTGGAGGACATGACCGCGCGCCTGCGCCAGTTCATCGAGCGCGAACGCGGTTTCACCCGCGACGCCAGCCACGAATTGCGCACGCCGCTGGCCGTTATTCGGGCAGCCGGCGAGCAACTGGACCTGCAGCCCGAGTTGGGCCCGGCGGCGCGCGGCCATGCGCGCCTGATCCGCGAATCCACGATGCATCTGGAGCAAACCGTCGATACCTTGTTGACCCTGGCGCGCGAGGAGCACGCCGATGCCCCGGCGGTCGAGTTGCGCCTGCTGCCGCTGCTGGAACAGATCGTGCTGGAGCAATCCTGCCGCCTCGACGGCAAGCCGGTGCAGCTGCGCTTCGACGTGCCGGACAGCGCGCGGGTGCGTGCGCCGGCGGCCGTGCTGCGCATCGTCCTGACCAACCTGGTCGGCAACGCCTTCGCCCATACCGATGCCGGCACGATACGCATAGGTGTCGAAGGCGACGCTCTGCTCATCCGCAACCCCGCGCGCGAGGACGCGTTTCCCGTGAGCGAGGAAGGCGTCGCGTTGTTTCGCAAGGGCGACGGCAGCGACGGCTTCGGCCTGGGGCTGACCATCGTGCATCGCCTGTGCGGACGGTTCGGGCTGCGTCTGCGTTTCGAATCCGTGGATAACGAGTTGATCGCGCGCCTGCCTTTGACGCGCGGCGATATGTCGCATTCGGAAGCGTCGACGCCTTGAGGGCCGGCGCTTGCGAGGATGTCCGAACCGCGCGCGTGGATCGCCGCCATGGTCGGGATGGTCGCCTCCAGGCTCATGCCGCTTCCTTCGCGCCACTCCGGATCGAATCAGGGCGACGACCATTTACAATGAATCAGATGTTTCCGAACCCATGAGATGGCGATGACCGAGCGACTGTTCGTATACGGAACGCTGGCCCCGGGCCGCGTCAATGCGCACGTTATGGCCGACATTCCGGGGCGATGGGAGCCCGCGAGCGTGGTCGGCACCTTGCTGCAGGAAGGCTGGGGCGCGGCGGCGGGTTTTCCGGGCCTCGTGCTGGACGAGGACGGCGCCGAGGTGTCCGGTCTGGTGTTCAGCTCGGATCATTTGGCCGAGCACTGGGCGCGTCTGGACGAGTTCGAAGGCGAGGGCTACCGGCGCGTCCCGACCACGGCGACGCTGGCCGACGGCAGCCGCGTGCAGGCCTACGTCTACAGCTTGAGCGATACGGCCGCGCAGCACGATTGAGCGTCGTCGAGCTCGGCCGCGCCGGTTAGAGCTCTTCCGGCGTCGCTTCGCGCGCGCAGCAATAGATGGTGACGCCGGTGTCCATGGTCTTGGTGTAGACCAGGTTGCCGTAACGCAGGTGCGTTTCGTCTTTGCAGGTGTAGGTGAACTTGGCCAGCACCAGCTTGTCGTCGCGGCCCAGCTTGCGGGTCTCGTTGAGCTTGTCCAGCGTGCAGCCCGGATAGAGGGTGAGCACGTCGCGCTCGACGATGCCCGGGGTGACGCCGCAGCCGGCCAGCAGGCAGACGGCGAGCAGCAGAAGAATTCGAAGCATGTGTCCCCGGCGGCGTGTGCGGCGCGATGCCTGCGTCGCGCAGGCTTCCTGCAGCTGGACTGCGCATCCAACTGCGTGCCGCCAAGGATACAGGCGGCCGGCCTCGCGCTTCGGGTTAGCGCCCGCCTGCGGCACGATCGCCGCGTGGGCGGGTCAGGGCGGGGCGCCGCCCCGGTCGAGATCGAACGAACCGTCGGGCGATCAGCCCGCTTTGTTCGCCTGCCGTCTTTGTTGAGGGAGTGGACCAGCTGCAGGTGGGCGTCGCCTATGGCATCGGACAGCGAGCGATAGGCCTCGTCTTCGCTGCCGTTCCAGACCATCGAGGTGGCCTGGGCGCGGATCACGAACGGCGCGCAGCCGGGGTCTCGCCTCGGGCGACCAATGGGTGTACAAATGTACACCTATGGACCCGATCGACTCCCTGCCGCCGCAACGCGCCGCCGTGCTGGCCTTCCTGCGCCGGGAGCTGGCGGCCGGGCGCGCGCCCAGCCTGGCCGAGATCGCCGCCGCCTTCGGTTTCGCCTCGCGCAATGCCGCCCAGAAGCACGTACAGGCCCTGGTCGCCGACGGCCTGCTGGCCCTGGTCCCAGGCCGCAAGCGCGGCTTGCGCCTGCCCGGCGGCGGCGCCGACGTGCTGCCGCTGGCGGTGCTGGGCCGGGTCGCGGCGGGCGCGCCGATCGGGGCCGACATCGGCCTGGACCAACAACTGTGGCTGGACCGTCGCCTGTTCTCGCCGGCGCCGGATTACCTGTTGAAGGTGCAGGGCGATTCGATGATCGACGACGGCATCCTCGACGGCGACCTGGTCGGCGTGCACCGCACCGCCGACGCCCGCGACGGCCAGACCGTGGTCGCGCGCATCGACGGCGAACTGACCATCAAGCGCCTGCAACGCACGCGCCGGCAGATCCGCCTGCTGCCGCGCAATCCCGCGCACGCGCCGATCGTGGTGGAAGCGGATCAGGATTTCGCCATCGAAGGCGTCTACTGCGGCCTGGTGCGGCTGGGCTGAGATGGGCGGCGTGGTCGCCATCGAAACCCTGCTGGCCGCGCAGACGCTGTGGCACGCCGGGCGCAGCGCCGGCATCGCCGCCGAGGGCGAGCCTACCGGGCATGCGGCGCTGGACGCGCTGTTGCCGCAGCGCGGCTGGCCGCGACGCGCGCTGACCGAGTTGCTGTTGCCCGCCGACGGGGTGGGCGAGTTGTCGTTGTTGATGCCGACCCTGGTGCGCACGACCCGGGCCGGCGGCACGGTGGCGCTGATCGCGCCGCCGTATCTGCCGTATGCGCCGGCGTGGCAGGCCGCCGGTGTGGACCTGGCCGCGCTGCAGATCGTCGATGCCGGTCCGCGCGATGCCTTGTGGGCGTTCGAGCAATGCCTGCGCAGCGGCGCCTGCGCGGCGGTGATCGGCTGGCCGCTGCAGGCCGATACGCAGGCGTTGCGGCGTTTGCAGGTGGCCGCCGACAGCGGCGACTGCCTGGGTTTCGCATTGCGCGATCGCAAGCACGCGGCCAATCCCTCGCCGGCCGCGCTGCGCGTGGAATACGCGCGCGACGCCCGCGGCCAGGGGGCCTGGCAGGTGCGCAAATGCCGCGGCGGTCCCGCGCCCGCGCAGACCTACGCACCGGGCACGGCGTGAGACGCACGCATGTTGTGGGCCTGCATACTGCTGCCGCAGCTGGCGCTGGACGCCGTCCTCCGGCGTCTGCCTGATCCCGACCCGCCGCTGGCCCTGGTGACCGGGCCGGCGCAGCTGCGCAGCCTGCATGCGGTCAACACTCGCGCCGCCGAGGCCGGCCTGCGCGCGGGCATGCGCCTGACCGCCGCGCATGCCTTGCTGCCGGATTTCGCGATGGTGGAATACG
Source organism: Lysobacter sp. Root916 (assembly GCF_001429785.1). GTDB lineage: Bacteria > Pseudomonadota > Gammaproteobacteria > Xanthomonadales > Xanthomonadaceae > Lysobacter. The sequence goes on from NZ_LMJF01000011.1 coordinate 351,240, forward strand.
AGCCGCAGGCCGAGGCGCGCTGGCAGCGTTTCCTGGCCGCCTGGGCCTACCGCCACAGTTCGCTGGTCAGCGCGCAATGGCCGGGCTGCATCGTGCTGGAGGTGCGCGCCAGTTTCCGCTTGCTGGGGCCGTGGCCGCGCATCGAGGCGCGGCTGCGCGAAGAACTTGCCGCGTTGGGCTTCAGCCATCGCATCGCCCTGGCGCCGACCGCGCGCGCGGCGCACGTGCTGGCCGGTCTCAGCGACGGTCTGGCCCTGCCGCATCCCGGCGCGATGACGGACTACCTGGACCGCGTGCCGGTGCGGCGCGCGCGCCTGCCCGAGGGCGACGGCGAGCGCCTGCAGCGCATGGGCGTGCGTGACCTGCGCGCCTTGCGCGCGCTGCCGCGCGACAGCCTGCGCCGTCGCTTCGGTCTGCCGCTGCTGGAGCATCTGGATCGCTTGTACGGGCAGGCCGACGACCCGTTGAGCTACTACGCGCCGCCGGACCATTTCGATGCGCGGGTGGAGTTGGGCTACGAAGTGGAAAGCCACATGGCGCTGCTGTTTCCGCTGCGTCGTCTGCTCGGCGATCTGTGCACCTATCTGTCGATCCGCGACGGCGGCGTGCAGCGCTTCGTGCTGCGCCTGGAGCACGAAGGCGCGCACACCGACGTCGAGGTCGGCCTGCTGGCGTCGGAGCGCGAGCCGGCGATGCTGTTCGAGCTCACCCGCAATCGTCTGGAGCGGGTCCAGATCGCGCAGCCGGTGGTGGCGCTGCGTTTGCTCGCGCGCGAACTGCCGCCGTTCGTGCCGGCCTCGCGCGATCTGTTCGATCTGCGCGCGCAACAGAGCCAGCCCTGGCCGCAACTGCGCGAACGCATGCGCGCGCGCCTGGGCGACGAGGCGGTGTATCGGGTGACGCCGGCCGGCGATCCGCGCCCGGAGCGGGCCTGGCGACGCGTGGACGGCGACGAGACCCGCATCGGCGCGGCGCCCGCGCGTCCGCCTCGCCCGCTGTGGCTGCTGCCGCAGCCCGTGCCGCTGCGCGATCCGCAGCCGCGCATCCTGTCCGGTCCCGAACGCCTGGAAAGCGGCTGGTGGGACGGCGCCGACGCGCGGCGCGATTACTACGTGCTGGAGACCGGCCAGGGCCAACGCGCCTGGGCCTATGCGGCGCCGGGCGAGCGCGAGGGTTGGATGCTGCACGGGTGGTTCGCATGAGCTGGGACGATGCCGTGAACGGCGTCGACCGCGACACACCGGGCGGGCGTCCGCCGCGCGCCTGGGAAGTCGCGCAGCGGCTGCGCCTGCAGGCCGCCAACGACGACACCGACAGCGCCGACGATCTGCCCGCCTACGCCGAGCTGCATTGCCTGTCGGACTTCTCCTTCCTGCGCGGCGCGTCCAGCGCCGAGGACCTGTTCGCGCGAGCGCTGCACTGCGGCTACCAGGCGTTGGCGATCACCGACGAATGCTCGCTGGCCGGGATCGTGCGCGCCTACGAGGCCTCGCGCGCGACCAGCCTGGATCTGGTGGTGGGCAGCGAGTTCACGCTGGAGTGCGGGCTGAAGCTGGTGCTGCTGGTGGAAACCCAGGACGGCTACACCCAACTGTGCCGGCTGATCACCATCGCGCGGCGCGCCGCGCCCAAAGGCGCCTACCGCCTGACCCGGCAGGACCTGCAGCAAGTGCTGGGCGATACCGAGGCGGGCGTGTTCGCGCTGTGGCTGCCGGCGTCGGCGCCGGACGCCGAGCAGGGAGGCTGGCTGCGCGCCCTGCTCGGCGAGCGCGCGTTTCTGGCGGTGGAACTGCGCCGCGAGGAGGACGATGTCGCGCGCCTGCAGATCTTGCTGGCGCTGGCGGCGCAGCTGCGGCTGGTGGCGCTGGCCAGCGGCGACGTGCACATGGACCTGCGTCGCCAGCGCGTGCTGCAGGACACCATGACCGCGATCCGCCACAACACGCCGCTGGCCGATTGCGGCGCGCAGCTGTTCCGCAACGGCGAGCGCCACCTGCGCACGCGCCGCGCGCTGGGCAACATTTATCCGCCGCAGTTGCTGGCCGCTGCCGTCGGGCTCGCGCGTCGCTGCCGCTTCCGCATGGATCAGGTGCGCTACGACTATCCGGCCGAACTGGTGCCGGACGGGTATACGCCCACCACCTGGCTGCGCGCTCTGACCGAGGCCGGCATGCGCCAGCGCTGGCCGGACGGCACGCCGGAGGCCGTCGTCGCGCAGATCGACGGCGAGCTGGAACTGATAGCCAAGCTCAAGTACGAGGCCTTCTTCCTGACCGTGGAGGACATCGTGCGCTACGCGCGCTCGCTCAACATCCTGTGCCAGGGGCGCGGGTCATCGGCCAATTCGGCGGTGTGCTACGCGCTGGGCATCACCGCGGTGAATCCGGCCGAGAGCCGTTTGCTGATGGCGCGTTTCCTGTCCGAGGAGCGCGGCGAGCCGCCCGACATCGACGTCGACTTCGAGCACGAGCGGCGCGAGGAAGTGCTGCAGTACGTGTACGCCAAGTACGGCCGCGAGCGCGCGGCGCTGGCCGCCACCGTGATCCGCTACCGCGGCAAGAGCGCGGTGCGCGACGTGGCCAAGGCCTTCGGCTTGCCGCCGGACCAGATCGCGCTGCTCGCCGAATGCTACGGCTGGGGCAACGGCGAGACGCCGATGGAGCAGCGCCTGGGCGAGGCCGGTTTCGATCCGGACAATCCGCTGATCCGGCGCGTGCTGGCGGTGACCGCGCAACTGCGCGGGCATCCCCGTCATCTCTCGCAGCACGTCGGCGGCTTCGTCATCAGCGATGCGGCCCTGAGCACGGTGGTGCCGGTGGAGAACGCGGCCATGGACGAGCGCACCATCATCCAGTGGGACAAGGACGACCTGGAGACCATGAAGCTGCTCAAGGTCGACTGCCTGGCGCTGGGCATGCTGACCTGCATCCGCAAGGCCGTGGACCTGATCGAACGCCATCGCGGCTATCGCCTGGACATCGCGCGTCTGCCGGCCGGCGACGGTCCGACTTACGAACTGATCCAGGCCGCCGACACGGTCGGCGTGTTCCAGATCGAATCGCGCGCGCAGATGAGCATGCTGCCGCGCCTGAAGCCCAAAAACTTCTACGACCTGGTGGTGGAGGTCGCGATCGTGCGGCCCGGTCCGATCCAGGGCGGCATGGTGCATCCCTATCTGCGGCGGCGGCAGGGCAAGGAGAAAGTGGAGTATCCCTCGGCCGGGATCGAGGACATCCTTGGCCCGACCCTGGGCATTCCGCTGTTCCAGGAGCAGGTGATGGAGCTGGTGATCCACGCCGGCTATACCCCTGAAGAGGCCGATGGTCTGCGCCGTTCGATGGCGGCCTGGGGCCGCGGCGGCGACATGGAACCGCATCGCGAGCGCATCCGCGAGCTGATGGAGGGCAAGGGTTATTCCTCCGCCTTCATCGAGCAGATCTTCGAGCAGATCAAGGGCTTCGGTTCCTACGGTTTCCCGCAGAGCCATGCGGCCTCGTTCGCCAAGCTGGTCTACATCAGCTGCTGGATGAAGCGACACGAGCCGGCGGCCTTCGTCTGCGCTTTGCTCAACGCGCAGCCGATGGGCTTCTACTCGCCCAGCGAAATCGTGCAGGACGCGCGCCGTGGGCGCGGCGGCCGCGTCGGCGTGGAAGTGCGCCCGGTCGACGTGAGCCGCAGCGATTGGGACAACACGCTGGAGGGCGGCGGCCTGCGCATCGGCGAGAACGACGACGGGCAGGCGGCACTGCGCCTGGGCCTGCGTCAGGTGAGCGGGCTGTCGGAGACGATGGCGCGCGCGCTGGTCGCCGCGCGCGCGCAGGCGCCGTTCGCGGATGTGCGCGACCTGTGCCTGCGCGCCGGCCTCGACGAGAAAGCGCGCCACGCCCTGGCCGAGGCCGGCGCCTTGCAGAGCCTGGCCGGGCATCGCCATGCCGCGCGCTGGGCGGTGGCGGGGATCGAGCGTCAACGTCCGCTGCTGCCCGACAGCCCGGACGAGGACCTCATCGAACTGCCTGCGCCGACCCAGGGCGAGGACGTGGCCTCCGATTACCGCGCGGTCGGCCTGAGCCTGCGCGCGCATCCGCTGGCCTTGCTGCGCCAGCGCCTGCAACAGCTGCGGGTGATGGACTCGCAGCAGCTGAGCGCGCAGCGGCACGGGCGCGGCGTACATGCGGCCGGCATCGTCACCCAGCGCCAGCGCCCGGCCACGGCCGGCGGCACCATCTTCGTCACCCTCGAGGACGAGCACGGCTCGGTCAACGTGGTGGTGTGGCAGGACGTGGCGCTGCGGTCGCGCAAGGCCCTGCTGGGCGCGCGTCTGCTGGCGGTGCGCGGGCGCTGGGAGCAGGTCGACGGCGTGCGCCATCTGATCGCGCGCGAGCTGCAGGACCTGAGCCATCTGCTCGGCGAGCTGCAGACCAGCTCGCGCGATTTCCATTGAGGTCGGCCATGAAAGCCCTGTGCGACTACGCCGACGACCTGTTCGCGCCCGACTGCCAGACCCTGGTGGACGACGCCGAAGGCGGGGTGCGCTATTGGCCCGGCTTCGTCGATGCCGCGACCGCGCGGGTCTGGTTCGAGGCGCTGCATGCGCGCGCGGCCTGGACGCATCTGCAGCGCCCCATGTACGACCGCATCGTCGACGTGCCGCGCCTGCTCGCCCACTACGCCACCGACGAGCTGCCCGACGCATTGCCGCTGGCGCGAATGTTGCAGCAGGTGCGCGCCCGCGTGCCGGCGCCGTACAACCGCATCGGCATGAACCTGTACCGCGACGGCCACGACAGCGTGGCCATGCACCACGACAAGCTGCACACCCTGTTGCGCGGCCATCCCATCACCCTGGTCTCGCTGGGCGCGCCGCGGCGCATGCTGATCCGCGCCCAGCGCGGCGCGCGCGAGACCATCGCCGTGGACCTGGCCCCGGGCAGCCTGCTCAGCATGAGCCACGCCTCCCAGCTCAGCCACGAGCACGGCATCCCCAAGACCCGGCGCGCGCAGGGGCCGCGCATCAGCGTGGTGTTCCGCGTGCGGCCGCCGGGCTAGCGCGCCGGCGCGGGCGAAAGCACGGTCGACGCGACTACGCGGTCGCGCGCCGTGTAGCATCGCGGACGCCGCGCCCTGGTGCGCGTTCCCTCCGCTGCCTCGTATCGCCGTGTCCCGACTGCAACTGCTGGACCTGAGCATCGATCTGCAACGCCAACGCGTGGAGCGCGAGGGCGTGGCCTTGGACGTGTCCGGGCTCAGCTTCCGCCTGTTCGCCTGCCTGCTCTCGCACGGCGACCGCGTGCTGGGTTTCGATCAACTGGCCAGCGAGGTCTGGGCGCCGGCGGTGGTCAGCGAGGAAACCATCACCCAGCGCATCAAGTTGCTGCGCCAGGCCCTGGGCGACGACAGCCGGGCGCCGCGCTACATCCGTTCGGTGCGCGGGCAGGGCTATCAGCTGTGCGCGCCGCCGCGGCCGCTGGCGGAGGCCGAGACCGCGCCGCAGGCGCCGACGCGGCGAACGCGGCGCTGGCTGTGGGCCGGGCTCGCGGCATTGGCATTGATCGGTGTGGGCGCGGCGCTGTGGTGGCGGGCGAACCACGAGCGGCCGCGCTCGCCGTTGCTGGCGCGAGCGGCCTACTACGCCGGCATCGGCCAGGCCGACAACAACGAACGCGCGATCGCGCTGTACCAACAAGCCTTGGCCGCCGATCCGGACGATGCCACGGCGTTGCTGGGGCTGAGCCGTCTGTCCAGCGCGCGCACCTGCCTCTACAACGGCAGCCGCGACGATGCCGAGCGCGGGCTGCGCCTGGCCCGGCAGTTGCTGCGCCGCGATGCCGGCAGCGCGGCGGCCTGGAGCGCCTTGGGCTATGCGCACGATTGCCTGGGCGATATCGGCCAGGCCGTGGCCGGCTACGAGCGCGCGTTGCGCCTGGACCCGGACGACGACCACACCCGCGCCTCGCTGGCCTATCTGTATCAGGAGCAGGGCAAGATCGCCGACGCCCTGCGCGGCAACATGCAACTGCGCGGCGATCCGGCGCGGGTGCGTTTCCGCGACGTCCAGGTCGCGCGCGAACTGGAGCTGCTGGGTTTCGCCGAAGCCGCGCGCCGCCGCCACCAGGCCAATTTCCGCCTGTTCCCCGACAATGTGTTCTCCAATATCGCCTGGCCGCGCAGCCTGTTCGGCGCCGGCCGCTACGATGAAGCGGCCAGCGCCTTGAACGAAGCGCTGACGCGCGGCACGCCGCATCCTGAGCTGTATCTGCTGCAAGGCGAGCTGGCCCTGCAACGCAGCGATCGCGCGGCCGCGCGCCTCGCGTTCGCGCAGGCGCGGCGCCTGCGCCCGCAGGGATCGCTGGGGATCACCGTCGACGGGCTCTACGCCGAACCCGCGCCGAGCCCGCAATGGATCGCGCAGCGCATCGCCGAGCTGCGTCCGAAGTCGGCGCAACCGGCGCCCTGGCCCAGCCTGTACCTGGAGCTGGCCTTGCTGGAACTGGGGCGGCGGCAGCCGGCCGCGGCCGTGGCCGCGCTGGACGAGGCGGTCGGCGCGGGCTATCGCGACCGCGCCTACCTGCAGGCCTCGCCCTTGTTCCGCGCCTTGCACGGCGATCCCGGCTACGCACGCGTGCTGGCGCGCATCGATGCCGACCTCGCGGCCCAGCGCGCGCGGGTGGCGTCGGCCGACTGGAAGCCGGCCGACCTCCCCTGAGTCAGCGCAACGCGGCCAACAGCTCGCGGAAGATCTCGCGCGATTGGGTGTGGCCGTCGCGCTGGTTGTAGGCGCTGCTGGTGATGGTTACCACCAACTGCCGCTCCGGCACCACGAACACATAGTTGCCGCCGTTGCCGGACATGGCCCAGGCGGCGACGTCGCGGCCGCCGACCTGGAAGTGCATGCGCCACCACTGGTAGCCGTACTCGGATTCGTCGTTGGCCTGGGCTTGCACGCTGGTCATGGCGGCGATGTAGCCGGCCGAGATCACCTGCTTGCCCTGCCAGCGCCCTTGGTCGACTACCAGCTGACCGAACTTGGCCAGGTCGCGGGTGCGGTAGCGGGTACCGCCGCCGCCCATGCCGATGCCCTCGGGCGAGCGGTTCCATTGGCTGCGTTCGATGCCCAGCGGCCGCTCCAGGGCCTGCGCGGCGAACTCGGACAGCGGCTGGCCGGTCGCGCGTTCGATCACCGCGCCGGCCACGAAGGAACCGGCGGTGCAGTAGGCGAAGGCGCGCCCGTGCGGGCTGTCGGCCGGCTTGCGCATCCACGGCGCGTAGCCCTTCACCGGCAGCGCCAGGGCGAAGTCCAGCCAGCGCTCGGTCACGTACATGCGCTCCTCGTTGCCGCTGGAGAACGGGTTCTCGTCGTCGCATTCCCACAGCGAGCTCATGGTCAGCAGATCGGCCAGGGTGGTCGCGCGCAGGCGCGGGTCGACGCGATGGGCGGCGGTGAACTCCGGGAAGCGGTCGTAGACGCGGTCCTGCACGCCGGGCAGCAGGCCGCGATCGATGGCCGCGCCGGCCAGCAGCGCGGTCACGCTCTTGGTCGCCGAGCGCACGTCGTGCAGGGTCTGGGCGTCGGCGCCGTTGAAGTAGCGCTCATACACGGGCTGGCCGCGCTGGACCGCCATCACGCTGGTCAGCTGCTTGAGGCGGCCGTCGCTCAGGCGGGCGTCCAGCGCCTTCAGCGGCACCGGGTCGAACGCGCTCTCGCTGGGGCGCGCGTCGGGCCAGCCGTCGTCGGCGGCGTACGCGGCGGGACTGGCCAGGGCGAGCAACAGCAGCAGGCGGTGCAGGGACATGATCGGCTCTCATCGGCGGAAGGAGCCGCGATCACAGCGGGAAACCGTCTGAAGTGCCTGATCGGCGAGTGAAGAATTATGAAACCGCGCTGCGACGGGCTTTGCGACGCTTGCGCGGCGCCCGTCGACCTCAGTCGGGCGGCGCGTGTCGGCGCGACGACACCGTGTCGGCATCGACCGGTTCGCGGAACGGCAGCAGGTACATGCGCCACAGGCCCGGCTCGTTGGGACCGATCCCGGTCTGCGCGACCGGGCCCTGGCTGTAGGTACCGAACAGGCGGTCCCAGACGATCGCGTTGCAGGCGTAGTTGCTGTTGCTCTGCTCGAACACCAGCGAGTGGTGGCGGCGGTGATGGTCGGCGCTGGTGATCAGCCAGGACAGGCCCGGCGTGTGCATGCGCAGGTTGGCGTGCGCCAGCACCGCGTTGACCATCAGCACGATGCCCGCGGCCTCCACCGCCCGTTCCGGTGCGCCGGTGGCGGCGGCCAGCAGCACCAGCGGCAGGATCAGGAACACCACCTCGAAGGGATGGTTGGTGCCGACATTGAGCGCGTGCAGGTTGTGGAAGCCGTGGTGGAAGCCGTGCCCGCTCAGGCGCCACAGCAGCGGCCAGCGGTGGATGGCGCGGTGAATCCAGTAATAGATCAGGTCGGAGGCGAAGAACAGCAGCGCCGCCTGCAGCGGCAGGGGCCAGGTCTCGGGCCACAGTGCGGCGCCGATGCCGGCGCGGACTCCGCTCAGCGCCGGCCCCAGTACCGCCTCGTAGGCGCCCAACAGCAGCACCGACAGCGCCAACGCGAGCGCGTACACCCCGATCAGGCGCAGGCGCGTGCCCAGGCTTTGTCGCCACTCGGGCATCGCCGGCATCCAGGCCTCCAAGGCGCTGGCCGCCAACAGCGCTGCGATCAGCACGATCAGGCTCGCCGCCTCGCTGGGCAGCAGGCTCCACCACAGCAGCAAGGCGCCGGCCAGGATCGCCGGCTGCGCGCCGCGTTCGACCCAGGCGGCCAGGCGCGGTTGGGGAGCGGAGCTGGACGGCGGCATGCGGGACTCCTGTCGGCATCGGTGACGTCTGCGCTGTTTATAGGCCCCGCGGCCCGCGCGGTCTTGTGCCGGAAGGCCCTGATCCCACCCGCGGCGATGGCTGGGATGGTCGCCGAACGCCAGGTTCGGCTTCGCCTAAACTGCGGGCATGTGCCGCTTCATCACCGCCACCCTGCCCACCGACGCCGACCACGCCGCCTTGGCGGCGATCGCGCAACGGCATGGGCGCCGTCTGCTGCCGATATCCAACCCCAGCATCGACCGCCAGATCGGTCCCGGCCTGCGTCATTACCTGACCACGCCCGGGCATTGCGACTGCGACGTGCCGATCGGCCGGCGCCTGCGCGAGCGCGCCAAGGATATGGACGAGGCGATCCAGCGCCTGCGCCGCAAAGGTTGGAGCGGGGCCAAGATCGAGCGCGCGCTCGCCCAGCAGCAGGACAAGCGCGCGCAGCGCGTCGTCGAATCCACGGAGCCGTGGCTGGCCTTCATCCGCGACATGCTGACCCAGACCAAGAACACGCAGATGGGACTGCTGATGCATCACTACAGCGGCGCCCTCGACGCCGACATCGTGCTGTCCGCGCGCGAAAGCCTGCCCTTGCCGATGTTGAGCGAGGAGCTGCTGGAAGGTCTGCGCGAAGACGTGCTCTACGAATTTCGGCGCTGAGCCGTTCGCGCGGCCGCGAAGGCCCTACACTCGCGCCTGATCCCCGCCACGCTCGCTCGCAATGACCTCTACCGGTTTCTTGTCCGTCTTCGCTCCGTCCTTCGCCCTGGGCGGCCCCGTGTTGCTGGGTCTGTGGGGCGTCTTGCGCAGTCGCGGACAAGCGCGCGCGGCCTCGCCGTCGCCGGCCTGGGACTGGAAGCTGATCCTGGCCTCGATGCTGCTGTACGCCTTGAGCTTCAGCCTGATCTTCTTCGTGCAGGAACTGTTCCTGGTCCTGCCCAAGGCGTTCACGCCGGGCTTGCGGCCGACCCTGTTCCACAACAATCACAACTGGGACGGCGACAACACGCTGGCCAAGCTGTTCCAGGGCACGGGCGCGCTGGCGACCCTGATCCTGGCCGCGCTCTGCGCCTACTGGCTCAAGCGCTGCCCGCCGCGTTCGGCGCTGTGGCGGATGTTCGCGCTGTGGATGGTCTTCCACGGCTGCTATCAGGCCCTGCCGCAGTTCGTGGTCGGCGCGATCTTTCCCGGCAACGACGTCGGCATGGCGATGGAGTACCTGCAGTGGAGCGCGGCGACCAAGACCGTCGCCGCCTTACTGGCGATGGCCTTGATCGTGTGGATCGCGGTGCGCCTGCTGCGCCCGCTGCTCAGCCTGGCCGCGCAAGCCGATGAGGTCGCCACGCCGGGCCGGCGCGCGGGCTTCGTGTTTCGCGTCGCGACCCTGCCGGGCTTGCTGGCCTTGCCCTTGATCATCGCGATGCGGGTGCCGGGCAGCCTGGACCAGGTTGCGATCGTGCCGGTGGCCGAGTACGTGATCGGCCTGTGGTGGATGCAGGCCGCGGCCTGGTTCGCGATTCCCGCGCGCGCCGGCGAAACCGCGCCGGTGCGTTCGATCGCGGTGCCGTTGCTGGCCTTGATCGCCTTGACGCTGATCTTCCATCTGATCCTGCGTCCGGGCATCGCGTTCTACTGAGTGTGGGACGGCGGAGCCTGCGGGTCCGCCGGCCCTAGCGCTCAGGCCTCGACCTCCAGCGTCCATTGCAGCGCCGGCAACGCGCTCAGGAACGCCGCCGCGTCGAAGGTCTGACCCGGTGCGACCACACCCACCGCGTGCGCGCGACCGTCGAGGATCCGTACCAAGGCCTCGACGATCAGCGGCGCGCTGACCGCATAGATGTCGCGCCCTTGCGCGAACGCGCGATGGCTGCGGCCTTGGCGATGCACGCGCACATCGACCGCATAGCGCTGCGCCGAATGTCCGCTCGCATCCGCGGCCGTCGGCGGCGGCGTGTGCGGATCGCGCACGTCCTGGATCGCGGTCAGGTTCATGTACGAATCCACCCGCGTACTGCGCACATGGCGCGACAGGGTGGCGATCTCCGAGAACGGCAACGCGACGGTGGACTGGACGCCGAAAGGCGCCGGGAAGGTCCAGTCGCGCGTCGCCGGCGGCTGCGCCAGCGGCGACAGTCCGCCATCGGCGATCACCAGCCGCGCGCGCTGATTGCGCTGGCCGGTGATGCGCGTGCCCGCGGTCGGGTGCCAGCTATCCAGCGCGACCGCTATTTCGATCGCGTCCGCCTCGGGCCAATCGCCCAGCGCGGCGGTGGCCAGCAGATCGGCCAGACCGCCGAAGAAGGCCATCGCCGGTATCGCGACGATGCCGGCGACGCGGGCGCGCTCGTCGTGGTGTTCGACCAAGTCGAGCACGGCGCCTTGCTCGGCGCACAGGTCCAGATACGGCACTCGCGCACGCAGTGCCGCCTCCAGCACCGGCGCGGCGGTGTCCAGAAAGGGGCCGGCGCAGTTGATCACCGCGGCGGCGCCTTCCAACAGTCTATCCAGCTCGGCCGGCGCCTCGATGGACGCCTGACGGCATTGCAGGTCCGGATGGGCCTGGGCGAGCGCCGCCAACTTGGCGGCGTCGCGTCCGCCCAGGCGCGGCACCAGGCCGCGCCGGAGCAGTTCGGCGATCACGAAGCGGCCGGTGTGGCCGTAAGCACCGTAGACAGCGATGGTGTGCATCAGTTGAAACTCCGTGACCTGGCGTGAGAGAGCGGATGCGCGCCGTGGCGATTCATGCCGTGGCGGCCTGCGCGCGCACCGGCTCGACCGAATGCGCCTGCCAATGCGCGCGCAGTTCGCGGTTGAAGTCCTGCCAGCGCTCCTCGGGGAAGAAGATGCGCGCGCCCTCGAACTCCACCCGCCGCACCGTGCCGGGGATGGTCTGCTGCAACCAGAACGACCACTGCAGCGGGAAATAGACGTCGTCGGTGCCCCACGCGATCAGGGTCGGCGCCTGCAAGCGGCGCAGGCCGTCCTCGATCGCCAGGGTGTGGCGGCAGTCGAAGGCGTTGACGAAGCGTTCCAGCTCGCCCAGGCGCGCCGGTTCCAACAGCGGCCGCAGATAGGTATCGATGGTGGCGTCGCTGACCTGTTCCGGGCGCTCGTACGCCGGCGCCAGCGCGCTGCGGAACACCGATTTGTCGGCCAGCATGGCCTGCAGCGTGTCGCCCAGCCCGCCCGCGGCGACCATCGCCACGAAAGGCTTGAACGCCTCCGGCGGCCAGTTGTCGTGGGCATCGCAGTTGCTCAGCGCCAGGCTGCGAATGCGCTGCGGGTAGAGCGCGGCGAAGATCTGGCAGATGCCGCCGCCGCTGTCGTTGCCGACCAGGTCGACGCGGTCGATGCCCAGCGCATCGAGGAACTGCGCCAGCATGTGGGCGTTGGCGGTAACCGACGCGTCCTGTCCCGTACCGGCCTCGGTGTAGCCGTGGCCGAGCAAGTCCGGCGCGATGCAGCGCCGGCTATCGCCGAGCTCGGCGAGCTGATGCCGCCACAGGTAGCCGTTGAGCAGCACGCCGTGCACGAACAGCGCCACCGGGCCTTGGCCCTGTTCGACGTAGCTGATCCGGCCCGAGGCGGTGTCGACCGTACGGCGGTCGGCGAAATAGCGCTGACCGCCGCTCATGGCCGCAGCTCCGCTTCGCGCAGCTTGTGCGCGCATTCTTCGCAGCACACTTCGACGGCACGGCCGCCGATCGTGACCTGGATCGCGTGTTCGTCCAGCTCGCTGTCGCAAGCGGCGCAGGTGTTCTCGTTCATGGGGTTCTCCGATAGGGCCCGGTTCGGGCACGCTCAGGAGACCATCGCGGCGGCGGCGTCGCTGTCGGATTCTTTAGCTGTTTGCGCGGCGCGCCCTCAGGCGCTCTTGGCCAGCGCCGAACGCTGGAACGCCGAGGGCGTGCGGCCGTAGGCCTGCTTGAACGCGGCGGTGAAGTGGCTGTGGCTGGAGAAACCGAGGTCCAGAGCCAGCGCCGACATATCCTGGCTGTGCGGGATCCGATCCAGCGCGCGCGCCAGGCGCAGGCGCAGGTGATAGCGGTACAGCGGCAGGCCTTCGACCTGCTGGAAGGCCTGAGTCAGATAGACCGCCGACCCACCGATCTCGGCCGCGATCTCTTCCAGCGTCCAGCGCCGGGTCAGGTCGGCGGCCAGCAGCACCTTGACCCGATCCACCAAACGGCGCCGCGCATGCGTCGCCGCGGTGATATGGGTGGTACGCGGCCCCAGGCTGCGGCAGACCAGGGTCAGGGCCAGGCTCTCGGCTTCCAGCGTTTCGATGCGGCCCAGCTGCAGGTTATGCCGGAGCAGGGCGACCAGCGCCTGCGCGCGTGCGTCGATACGCAGCGATTGCAGACGGAAACCGAGCTGGTCGCGCTTTTGCAGCAGTTCGGCCGGCGCCAGTTCGCGCAGCAGCGGTTCGGACAGGGCGATCACCAGGCTGGCGTCGCCGCCGGCGACGGGGTGGCTGACCTGGTAGCCCTCGCCGGCGTTGAACAACAGGGCGTGGTTGGCGTCGGCCACCGACTGGTCCTGGCCGACGTGGCGCAAGTACAGGCCGCGATAGGGAAACACCAGATGGGTCGAGGAGGCGCACTCTTCCTGGCTGCGGTGGCGGCACTGGCCGCCGCACAGCACATCGCGCACCGCCAGGGTGCCGCTGTCGAACAATCGGGCGACTGCGAAATCCGACATCGCGTTGCTGCGGCCAGGTTCGGGCTTTCATGCCGATGATAGACAGGGCAGGTCGCGCCGGCCATGACCTGCGAGGTCATGGCGCGTCGGCGCCCGCGCGCATCTAGTCCTCGGCCAGGAACCGCGCCGGTATGCGCTCGTAGTAGGGGAACAGGGTGAAGTAGGGCCGCGCCTCGCTCAGCACGCGCGCGTAGGAGGGGCGCTGCAGCAGGCGTTCGAAGTAGGCGCCGAGCTGCGGATAGGCCTCGCCGAACGGGCTCACGATGCCGGCATAGAACAAGGCCGGCGCGGCCGCGCAGTCGGCCAGGCCGAAGCTGTCGCCGGCGGCCCAGACCCTGCCGGCCATGCGGCGCTCGACCATGCCGTAGGCGATGGCGAGACTGGCGTGGGCGTCGGCCACGCCGCACGGATCGCGTTCGCCGTCGCCGCGCAGCCGATCCAGCACGATCTTCTGCATCGGCACGCTCACGTACAGATCGAAGAATCGGTCCCACAGGCGCGCGTCCAGGTTGGCGGCCGGATCGACGGGCAACAACGGTTGCGGACCCGGGTAATGCCGGTCCAGGTACTCGATGATGATGCTGGTCTCGGGTACCGTCGCGTCGCGCGCTTCGTCGCGCAGCACCGGCATCTTGCCGACCGGCCACAGGTCGAGGAAGCGGGCGTGCTCGTCTGCGGCCGCGCGTTCGATCAAACGCGGCTCGAACGCGGTGCCGTTCTCGTACAGCGCGATCAGGACCTTGTGGCAGAACGAGGCCAGGGGATGCTGGTACAGCACGAGCGCCATCGCGGCTTCCTCGATCGGGGGCGGTCTTCAGGTTAGCCCCATGGCGGCCGCGACGCAGCCGTGCCCAAAGTCAGGGCGGCTCAGCCGGCCAGGGCCGCGTCTTCGACGCGCGCGGGCGGAGCCGCCGCGGTCGGCGCGCGCGCGACCTGGGTTTCCAACACCGCCATCAGGGCTTCGCGCAGGGCCTGGGCGCGGTCGAGGTCGATGCAGTGCTCGTCGCCCATGCAATAGAAGCGGATCTGTCCGTGCAGGGAATACACCATCAGGCCCAGTGCGCGCACCGAATGCGAGTGCACGTAGAGGCGGAAGTCCTCGAGGCGGAACGGTGCGTGGTCTTCGACCAGATCGAGTTGGCCCAGGTTGGACAGGGTGATGCGGTTCCAACTGCCCTTCAGACCCAGCGCGTTGCCGAAGCGGATCAGCGCGTTCAAGCGCGCCGGCGCGGGCGGCCGGATCAGCTCGCAGAAGTGGTAGCGGCTGGGAATCTCACGGCTCTCGCGTTCGATCTGCGCCTGCATCGAGCGATGCGCGTCGCGCGCGCGTTCCCAGAAGCCGGTGCCGTTGTCCTGGCCGGTGCGGAACTTCAGGCCGCCGCCGCCGTAGAACAGGCGATCGTCGGCCAGCGCCGGCACGCGCCCGCGCCGGCCGTCCATGGGGCTTTCGATCCAGGCCGGCACCTGTTCGCGGCCCAGGGCGGTGAGCAAGGCTTCGTCCAGGGCAACCAGCAGGGCGGCGTGCACCGACACGTCCTCGCGCTTGCAACGCTGGCGCAGCGCGCTGGACAGCACCGCGCCCGCGCTCCATTCCAGGTGATGCTCGCGGTTGCGCGGCGGGGCCATCGGCGGCAGCAGTCGCAGGGCCAGGCCGATCAGGCCGGCGACGCAGCGCCGCCGTCGCGGATGCTCGGGCCTGTAGTCGCCGACGATATCGGCGGCGGTGAGCGGCGGGTATGGCAGCAGCGGGGCGTCGTCGTGCAAGGCGCGCAAGGTCTCTCTGGCCACGATCAGCAGGCTCATGCCGTCGCAGATGCGGTGCGAGGCCGCGAACAGCAGCTCGCTGCGGCCGGCGCCGCGCAGCCAGACCAGGCGCAGCTGCGGCTGGCCATCGGCGAACGGCGTCTGCAGCTCGAGGTCGATCTCGCGGCGGGCGTCGCCGCCGCCGCGAAGCGCCAGCGCGCGCAGCGGGATCGGGCCCGCACCGTCGTCGACGTAGCGCACCGCCGCGCCTTGCGTGCGCAGGGTCGCGCGCAAGGCCGGGTGCTTGGCCTGCACGCGCGCGATCGCCTTGCGCAGGTCGGTCTCGTCGATCTCGCCCTCGATCCGCAGCGCGTAGACGATGCAGCCGTCGATCAACTGCTCGATCGTGGACAGCGGGTGGCTCACCCGGCGTCTCCCGGTGCGGATGCGGGCTTGGCGTGCTCCGCCGGATGCGCATCGCGGCTGGCGCGGGTGCAATAGGCGTGGATGCGCGGATGCAGGCGTTCGAAAGTGCCCAGCCGCCCGCGTCGGCCGTCCAGGTAACCGCAGGCGATGGCGGTGAGCTTGCGCAGCTTGTCCGGCTCGAACAGGGCCACGCACAGGCCCTGGTGCAGGGCCAGCGCGCCGCTCAGCCAGTGCAGGCCCCAATGCGCCTTGTACAGGCGCAGGCAGTGCACCGCGTTGCGCGCGCCGTAGTAGCGGCGCCAGGCGACGTGGTGGGTGGTGTAGAGCTTGCCGTGGCGGCGGATATGGCCGGTGGTCTGCTGCATGGTCACATCGGCGTTCACGTACACCGGCACCCCCTGGCTGGATGCGCGCAGGCCGTACTCGATATCGATGTACTCGATGAAGTAGTCCTCGCGGAAGGCGCCGAGCTTGCGATAGGCCGCCGCCGAGATCGCCGAGCCCGACGAGATCACGAACAGGGTCGGGAACAGGCCGTGCTCGCGTTCGGTCATGCGCACCGGCCTGGGGAAGCGCCGGCCGGGTGGAAAGGTCGGCATGCACTTGCGCAGGTTGATCTCGTACACGCGCGGCCCAAGCACGAAACTGTCGCCGCCGACCTCGGCGCTGGCCCGCATCATCGCGGTGAAGAACGAGGCCTCGATCTTGGAATCCTGATCGAGCAGGAAGATCACCTCGCAGCCGCGCGCCAGCAGCACCTCGGCGCCACGGTTGTAGGCCCCCGCCAGGCCGCCGCGATTGCGGTTGACCAGGACATCGATGCGTTCCCGATGCAGGGCCTCGTGCAGGGCCGCGTCGGGTTCGGGCGTATTGTCCACCGCGACCAGATCCGCGCAGATCTCGCGCGCGTGGCGCAGGTTGTCGACGAACTCCGCGTCGGGCTGGTAGAGCACGAAGATCAGGCCATAGCGGTTCATGCGGCGCGCACCGGTTCGGCGGAGGCGGGGGCGGGTTCGGCGCGGGGCTGCGTTTGCGGCGCGGTCAGCGCCAGCAGCAGGGCCGTCGCGCGTTCGCGGATCTCCAGCGCCTGCGCGCGCGGCAGCGACTCCTGATCAGAGGACAGCGCGAAGTCGTAGCGGCCGGCGTAGCGCGAGATCACCAGCTGATGCGCGGGCGTCGCGCCGACCACGCCGGAGATGGCGCGCACCGCGCGCAAGTGGAAGCCGCGGTAGTCCTGCGCCAGCGACAGGCGGCCGAGGTTGCTGAGGGTGAGCTGGCGGCCCGCGCGGCGCGAGCGGCCGTACACGGCCATGCGCTCGAATACCCCGTGCAGGCGTTCCAGGCCGAGGAAGTTGCGATAGACCTTGGCCGGCAGGACTTCGATCTTGCGCTGCAGGTCGGCCTGCAGGGCGCGTGCGCGCGTCCAGAATTCCTCCGGCGCGGCGGTGCCGGCGCCGGTCTTGCCGGGGCGCAGCTCGACCGTGGGCGCGATCCCGAACAGATCGTCGTCGCCTATGTTCGGCAGCAGGCTGCGCATGTCCACCGGGGCGACGAAGCGCTGGATGCGCCGCGCGCCGCAGACCGCGCGGAAGGCCAGCACGAAGGCCAGGCTGATGGCGACATAGGCGCTTACGCGCTGCACGCGGCATTGCTCGGACAGGCGCCGGCTGGCGGCTTCGTCCAGCGTCCACAGCTCGCGGTAGATCGCGCCGTAGCGTTGCGCCGGGCGATCGCGTACCAACAGGCGCAAGGCCAGCGCCAGGGCGGCCGCGCGCCAGCGGATGCTGCGCTGCAGGCCGCGATCGGCGCGCACCGCGGCGGGCAAGAGATCGGCGAAGCCGGGCAGCGCGTCGCGGGTCTCGACCGCGCGCTCCTGTCCGTCGCAATCGCGCAGGAGTTCGCCCAGCAGGTGGGTCAGCGCACGACCGTCGCAGATCGCGTGATGGCAGATCAGCACCAGCTCGCTGCGGTGCTCGCCGCGCAACCACAACAGGCGCGCCAGCGGCTCGCGCCTGCCGTCGAAGCAGCGTTGCAGCTCGCGGTCCGACCAGGTCACCCAGTCCTCGTCGCTGCGGCGATCGATGATGCGCAGCGGGATCTGCGGCGGCGTGCGCCGCAGCTCGAACCAAGGCCGGCCCTCGCGTTCCACGATCAGGCAGCGCAGCAGGGGATGCCGCGCCTGCGCGTGGCCGAGCGCGCGCAGCAGCGCGGCCGGCTCGATCCGGCCTTCGATGCAGGCGGTGACGACGACGTTGCCCGGCAGGGTGCCGTCGCCGTACAAGGCGCGTTCGAACAAGCTCAGCGGACGGCCCGGCGACGCGTTCATGCCACGCTCCGCAGGTGCCGCCGGTGGGGTAGGACGGGATCGGCGAGCGGCTCGACCAGGCCCCAGGCGCGCAGCTGCGCCAGCGCATTGCCGATGCCGTCTTCGGCGCGCACCGTGTCGCCCAGCCGCGCGGCCGCCTGCCGCATCGATGGCGCCTGTGTGGCGGCGATGGCGGCGGCCAGTCGCGCCGCATCCAGGCCTTTGCGCTGCACCGCCGGCGGCGCGACGCCGCGCGCGTGCAGGCAGCGCGCCCAGAACGGCTGGTCGCCGTAGAAGGGCACGACCACCGAGGGAATGCCGGCGCGCACCGCCGCCGCGGTGGTGCCGGCGCCGCCGTGGTGCACGGCCG
Source organism: Lysobacter sp. Root916 (assembly GCF_001429785.1). Lineage (GTDB taxonomy): Bacteria > Pseudomonadota > Gammaproteobacteria > Xanthomonadales > Xanthomonadaceae > Lysobacter. The sequence continues at coordinate 369,630 of NZ_LMJF01000011.1, forward strand.
CGCACATGTGCGGGAACAAGGCGTCGTGCGGGGCCTGGCGCAGGAAATAGCAGCGCCCGTCGCGCGCGCCATCGGCGCCGTCCAGGCCACCCCAGCCGGTCGCGAGCACGGCGCGCAATCCGCTGCGCTCGACCGCGTCCAGCACGGTGCGGGTGAACGCGACCGCGTCGGCGTTGACCATGCTGCCGAAGCCGACGTAGATCGGCTTGTCGCCGGCGTCGAGGAAGGCTTGCAAGGCGTCGTCGGGCCGCCAGGCGGTGTTCTGCGCGAACCAATAGCCGGTGACCTGCGAGCTCTCGGGCCAGTCCGCCGGGCGCGGCAGCAGACTGGGGCTGTAGCCGTTAAGCGTCTTCTCGCGCTGGGCGTTGCGGCCCAGATGCGGGCCGTGCCAGGGATAGCGCGGCAGGCCCAGTTGCGGCCGCACGATGTCGTTGATCGCCGGCTTCATCACGTACCAGACCAGCAGGTGGATCAGGCGGTACAGCCCGAGGCTGAGCGCGCCGGGCAGGCGGTCGCGGCCGCCGGCCATCACCATCGGCGGCAGCAGGCGCGACGGCGTCAGCGGCTGCAGGCGCGCGACCGCGAACGGCAGGCCGCGCGCTTCGGACATCGCCTTGGCCAACTGGATGGCATTGCTGACGCCGATCAACAGGCCGGCGCCCTCGCTGGCCGCCAGGCCTTCGGCGGTCCAGTGGCGGGCCCAATGCGCATAGCGCTCGCGGAAGGTGCGCGCCATCGCGTACAGGTTGAGTCCGCGGTCGGCGATGCTGCGGTCGGCGGCCAACATGGCCTCGAAGTCGGCGGTCAGCGGGTAGTGATCCAGGCCCGCTTCGCGCACCAGCGGGGCGAAGTTGGCGCTGGTGACGATGCGCACGGGATAGCCGGCGCGCTGCAATCCCTGGCCCAGGGCGACGCAGGGCAGCACGTCGCCTAGCGTGCCGATGGTGAAGATCGCGATCGGTCGGATGGCGCTCATGGTCGGCTCAGGCATGCGCCACCGTGCGCGGTTGCAGGCCGTCGTCGCCTGCCTTCGCGCAGGCCGCGCTGCGCGGTTGCAGCCGTTCCAGGTGTCGGCTCAGGACATGGCCGATGCGCGCGGCGGGCAGGGTGTCGAGCACGCTCTCGTGGTGGCAGTCCAAGGCGTGCAGTTCGAAGCGGCCGCCGATGTAGGGCCGCCAGGTCTCGGGATCGTGTTCGATCAGCGCGGAGGGGTCGCTCAGGCGCTGGGTGGCGTGGAAGTAGACCAGGTCCAGGTCCAGGCGACGCGGCGCATGCCGGCGCGCCAGCGCCAAGTTGTTGCGCATCACCGCGAAGGCATGCTCGACGAAGCGCGGATGATCGCGCGCGATCTCGCGCAGCAGCGGCATCGAACGGGCGTTGTAGGCGAGCAGGGCCGGCGCCAGTTCGTCCAGCGTGCGCGGCGCCGGCCCGGGCCCGGGCGCGATGCCCAGGAAGTCCAGCGCCGCGCGCACTTCGTCGCTGGGCTCGCGCGCCTGCCCGGGCGCGCCGGCGGTGAACATATAGCTGTCGATCATCGCCAGCAGTTCCACGCGCTCGCTCTGTTCGCTCATCTGCGCGGCGATGGCGTGGCCGATCAGACCGCCCAGCGAGCGGCCGAGCAGGCGATACGGTCCCTCGGGTTGGATGCGGCGGATCTGGGCGAGGTAGTCGGCGGCGATCTCGTCGATGCTGTCCGGCAGGCGATCCATGCCGCGCAAGCCGCGCGCCTGCAGGCCGTACACCGGCATCGCCGGGTCCAGATGCCGCAGCAGGCCGGAGTAGCCCAGGCTGAGGCCGGCGATGGGATGGATGCAGAACAGCGGGCGCGGGGCCGTGCCGGGCGTGGTCGCGCGGCGCAGCGACAGCACCACGCCCAGCGGGTCGCCGTGCTCGTGGTCGGTGTGTTCCAGCAGCGCGGCCAAGCCGGCGATGGTCGAGGCTTCGAACAAACTGGCGACAGGCAGACGCTTGCCGAAGCGCTCGGGCAGGCGCGCGATCAGTTGCGCGGCGATCAGCGAGTCGCCGCCGAGTTCGAAGAAGTTGTCGTGGACGCCGACGCGCGTCAGGCCCAGCAGCTCCTTCCAGATCGCCGCGAGCTTGCGCTCCACCGGCGTGCGCGGCGCTACGAATCCGTTGCGTTCGCCGCGTTCCGGCGCGGGCAGGGCCTTGCGGTCGAGTTTGCCGCTGGGGGTCAGCGGCAACGCCGGCAGGCTCACGAGTGCGCTGGGGATCATGTAGTCGGGCAGTCGCTCGGCCAGATGCCGGCGCAGCGCATCGATGCGGATGGTCTCGCCCGCGGCCGGCACCAGATACGCGGTCAGACGCAGGCCGCCTTCGCTGCCGGCGGGCTCGGCGATCACCGCGGCCTCGCCGACCGTGGCATGCCGCATCAGCTGGCTTTCGATTTCGCCCGGCTCGACCCGGATCCCGCGAATCTTGACCTGCTGATCGCTGCGGCCCAGGTACTCCAGCACGCCGTCCTCGCGCCAGCGCACGCGGTCGCCGCTGCGGTACATGCGCCCGCCGTCGGGGTCGAAGGGGTCGGGCAGGAATCGCTGAGCGGTCAACTCGGGCCGATTGAGGTACCCCAGGGCGACGCCGGCGCCGCCGATGTACAGCTCGCCCGGACAACCGCTGGGCGCCAGTCCGCCGCTGTCGTCGAGCACGTACACGCGGGTGTTGCGGATCGGGCGGCCGATCGGCGGCGCGGCCAGGTCGGCGGCCGACAATTCGATCGCGGTGGAGTAGACGCTGGTCTCGGTCGGACCGTAGAGATTGCTGACCCGATCCGCCAACGCCGCCAACCGCTGCGCCAGTTCGGCCGACAGCGCTTCGCCGGCGGCCAGCGCATGCACGCCGCTCAGGTCGGTGTCGCCGCTGGACAGCAGCATGCGCCACAGCGAGGGCGTGGCCTGCATATAGCCGATGCCGTGCTCGCGGATCAGGCCGGCCAGGCGCGCGGGATCGCGCACGATGTCGGCGCCGGCGATCACGGTGCGCGCGCCCACGATCAGGGGCAGGAACAGTTCCAGCGCGGCGACGTCGAAGATCACGGTACTGACCGCGAGGAAGCGATCGGCGGCCAAGGGCGCGAGGCGGCGGCGCATGGCCTCCAGCAGATTGCTCAGATTGGCGTGACTGACCTCCACGCCCTTGGGCCGGCCGGTGGAGCCGGAGGTGTAGAGCACGTAGGCGCGCGACCGCAGCGTGGACAGGTCGAACGCACGTGGGGTCGCGAGCGACGACGCGAGTTCGGCCGGCGCCAACGTCGCCAGCGGCGTGGACAGCCGCGCCAGCCGCGGCGCCAGTTCCGCCGAGGTCAGCAACAACACCGGCCGCGCATCGTCCAGCATGTTCGCCAGACGTTCCTCCGGCGCTTCCGGGTCCAGCGGCAGATAGGCCGCGCCGGCGAAGCCGATCGCGAGCATGGCCACCAACAGGTTCTCGTCGCGCGGCAGCGCCATCGCCACGATCTGGCCGGGCGCGACGCCGCGCTCGATCAGGCGGTTGGCCTCGTGCAGGCTGCGCACGTGCAGTTCGCGATAGCTCAGGCGCCGCTCGCCGTGGCACACGGCCACCGCCTCCGGGCTGCGCCAAGCCTGCTCGGCGAACAGGGCCGGCAGGGTCGCGGTGGGCAAGGGCGCGGCGGTGTCGTTCCAGTGCAGCAGCAGACGCTCGCGTTCTTCCTCGCCGATCACATCGATCGCGCACAACGCGGCGGCGGGATCGCTCAGGGCGGCGTCGATCAGGCGCTGCAGGCGACGGCGGTGTTGGTCCAGTTCGGCGTCGCCGTACAGCGAGGGATTGGCGTCGAAGTCGAAGCGCAGGCCGCCATCGTCGCCGCGGTCGTAGACGAAGACGGTGAGGTCCTCGGCCGAGCCGTTGGAAAGATTGCGCGGCACGCCGGTGGCGCCGCCGAAATCCAGCGCGTAGTCGAAGGGTTCGATGTTCACGCCCAGCCAGGCCACGCGCTGGCCCTGGCCGACCAGGCCCAGCTCGCGGCGCAGGTCTTCGTAGCGATAGCGCTGATGGCGCAGCGCCTGCGCGACCACGCGCGCGACCTGCGCGATCAGCTCGCCTATGCTCTGTCGCGGCCGCATGCGCAGGCGCAGCAGCACCGCATTGGCGAGCATGCCCGGGGTATGCCGCAGCTGATGGTTGACCCGGCCGCTGACCGGCATGCCCAGCACCAGATCGGCGGCGCCGGTGGCGCGAAAGTAGTAGGCGGCGATCAGGGCGATCAACACCTGCGGCAGGCTTGCCGCGTGTTGTTTGCCGAGCGCGCGCAAACGCCGGGTGCGCTCGCTGTCGAGGAAACCGGTGCTGCGCCGCAGGCCGCCGTCGCCGCGCACCTGCCGTCGCGACAGCGTCACCGGTTCCGGCAGATCGGCCAACTGCTCGTGCCAGTACTCGCGGTCTCGGCGGCAACGGTCGGATGCGCGGTAGCTCTCCTCCGATTCCAGCAGCGAGGCCAGCGAATGGAAGCCGCTGGCGTCCGGTTCGCGATTGAGCGCGTAGGCGGAGTAGACCTCGGCCACGCGGCGCGCGATCAGGCCGCCCGCGTAGCCGTCCAGCACGATGTGGTGCGCGCGGTGGTACCAGACGTGGCGGTCGTGGGCGAGCTTGAACAAGGCGCACACCCACAAGGGACGATCGTCCACCTCGGTTTGCGTGCTCAGCTCGTGCGCCATCCAGGCCTCGGCCGCCGCGGTCGCGGTGTCGGGATCGCTCAGTTCGGAATAATCGAAGTACGGAAACGCATCGATGCGCGTGCCGACCACGCATTGACGCGGTACGCCATCGACGTCGATCAGACGCAGGCGCACCGCCTCGGCTTCCGACGAGACCTGGCGCAAGGCGCGCAGGAACAGGCCGGGATCGATCCAGCCGTGGATTTCGATCGCCTCGGCGAGATTGAAATTGGCGCCAGGCCCGGCGATTTTCTGGCTGAACCACAATCCGAGCTGGGCCACGGACAGCGGCAACGAGACTGCACGCGCATCGTTCATCGCACTGCTCCTTGTGCGCATCGCCGGAGTGGCCGCGGCTGCCTGCCGCCTCCGGTGCGATGGTGTCGTCCAGACGTGTCGGTGATGAGTTCAAGTCCGAACTCAAGCTCAGGTTGCCATCACCGTGAAATTGGAACTGTGAAGTCGATTGTGGATTCGTTGTGTACTGCAACAACGTCACGCCGTCGTGACGCGCGCCTCGTGAGGGGAATCACTCAGTGCGCGTGCGAGATGCTCCGCGACCGGCTTGAGAATCGGCGAGCGCGTCGCGAGTTCGGCGCCTGGTCGCGCGCGAACGCTTTAGAAAGCCTCGAAGTCGATCGGACGGGCGCAGGCGCCGGTCGAGGATCGCCGCGCGCAATCGCTGGTGCAATTGGCCCAGGCGTCCGCCGCTGCCGTCCAGGTCGATCCGGAACTCGAAACCTCGTTCCACTGAGCTCACCAAGACTGGATCGTAGAAGGAACCAGTGCCAGCCTAAGCTGGGTCGGTGCAGGCCACCCAGCGCCCGCGCCCCCGACCACCGCGCCGCGACAGGCGCCCTGCGAGCGTATGAGATGACGACGACGATGGAATGGCGACTGGACCTCGAAGGTATCGATTGGGAACGGCTGTCCGAGCTCTACCGGATCGCGCCGCTGGGCGATAAGCCCGCGGCCGATCTGGCCGTGGTGTTCGGCAACAGCCGCTATGTGTGCTTCGTCTACGACGGCGAGCGCCTGGTCGGCGCCGGTCGCGCCCTCGCCGACGGTCTGGACTGCTCCTATCTGTGCGACATCGCCGTGCATCCGGACTATCAGGGCGGCGGCCTGGGCAAGGCGATCATCGAGCGCCTGAAGACGCTGTCGGCCGGCCATCGCAAGATCATCCTCTACGCCAACCCGGGCAAGGAAGGCTTCTATCGCAAGCTCGGCTTCCTGCGCATGCGCACGGCGATGGCGATTTTCCTCAACCGCGAGCGCGCGCTGGAGACCGGGCTGGTCGCCGAGGATTGAGCGGCGTCGAAAAAATTTAGCGGGGCGTGTCGATTCGGGCCACCGTGGTTCGTCGTTCCAGTGAGAGCTAAGACTCGGCGCCATTCCGGCGCCGGACCTCACCGGAGACCGACCATGAAACTGCTCGACCTGGCCCTGTGGGCCTGTACCGCCATCGCCGTGGCGCTGCCCGCCGCCGTATCCGCGGCCGAAACCCGTCCCGCGGCCAAGATCAGCGCCGCCGTCACCAAGGGCCGTCAGAAGATCGATGGCATCGATTACTACTACGAGATTCACGGCAAGGGCGAGCCCTTGCTGCTGTTGCACGGCGGCCTGGGCTCGACCGATATGTTCGGCGCCGTGCTGCCGCAGCTGGCCGCGCACCGTCAGGTGATCGCGGTCGACTATCAGGGCCATGGCCGCACGCCGCTGGGCGATCGGCCCTTCAGTTGTCAGGCCAACGCCGACGACATGACCGCGCTGGTCGCCAAGCTCGGTCACCCGCAGGTCGATGTGTTGGGCTATTCGCTGGGCGGCTGCGTGGCGCTGCGCATGGCGATCCAGAAGCCGGCCAGCGTGCGACGTCTGGCCCTGGTGTCGGCGGCGTACTCCGACGAGGGTTTCTATCCCGGCATCCGCGCGCAGCAGAACGGCCTGACCGCGGCGGCCGCACCGATGATGAAGGACACGCCGATGTACCAAAGTTACGCCGCGGTCGCGCCGAACGTCGACGAGTTCCCGCGCCTGCTCGACACCCTGGGCGACTTCATGCGCGCCCACTTCGACTGGTCGGCCGAGGTAAAGCAGCTGAAGCTGCCGGTGATGCTGGTCTACGGCGACGGCGACATGTACCGCCCGGAGTACATGGTCAAGTTCTACCAACTGCTGGGCGGCGGCCTGCAGGATGCCGGTTGGGGCCGCGAGACCTTGTCCCAGAACCGTCTCGCGATCCTGCCGGACCTGACCCACTACGACATCTTCGCCTCGCCGCGCCTGGCGACCACGGTGCTGCCGTTCCTGGATGGCACCAAGGATGTCAAAAGCTGGGCGGAGCAGGTCGAAGCTGCGCACTGAGTCTTGCAGTTTGCTCCGACTGGGGCCTCTGGGCTCGCCTCGCCCGGGCGGGTTACCCTGACCGTTCTGCCGGAGGCCCCATGCTGGATCGACTGAAAGCTTGGTTTCGCGCTGCGCCCGAGTCCGCGGCGCACGCGCCGCCCGCCGCGTCCGCGCACCCGCAGGTGACCATGCATTGGCTGGCCGACACACGCCAGCCGGTGCCGGATTGGGAGCGTATCGCGGTAGCGGAGGACGGCCTCTGGTCGGAGTCCGAACGCGACGCCTTCTGGACCGCGGCGGCGGATAACTGGTTGCGCGAGCTTGCGGCAGCGCTGGGCCCCGACGTTTACCGCGTGCATACGTCTGAGCGATTCCTGCTGCTGGCGGGGTTGCCGGACGGCAACGCGCGAAAGTTTCTGTCGTTTTGCGAGCACGCACGGCGTCGGATCATGGGCAATCTGGGGACGCTGGCCCATCCGGTGGGTGGCGGGAAGCATGTCTGCCTGGTGTTCGCCGATCAGGACGCGTATTACGACTACATCGATCACTATTACCCCGACGACGGTGGCGTGTACGCCATGTCTTCAGGAGTATTCATCCAGGCGGGCTACGGGCACTTCGCGCTGTCGGCCTTCGATATGGACGCGATGCGGCCGGTCATCGCGCACGAACTGACTCACGCTTTGCTGTCGCATCTGCCGATACCGGCCTGGCTCAACGAGGGCATGGCGGTCAACACGGAGCATGCATTGTTTCCGAGCCTGGCCGATCCGCGCGCATCGGGTTACTCGCTGGAGGAGATCGCGCACAAGCACCGAGTGTTCTGGGATCGTGAGCGCATCCAGGAATTCTGGGCCGGTACCTCGTTCCTGCGCAGCGACGACGGCAATAGCTTGTCCTACGATCTGGCCAAGAAAATGACCCTGCTGATCGCTCGCGATCACGACCCCTTCATCCGCTTCGCGCTGTCTGCGCATCTGGACGACGGCGGCGCCGCAGCGGCGATCGCGGAACTGGGCTACCCGGTCGAAAATCTGGCGCTGGCCATCCTTGGCGAGGGCGATTGGACGCCTACGCCGGAGCTTTGGCGGGACATTCAAAGCGGGCGGTCCTAGCGGGACCGGCTTCCGGTGGCGCCGACGGCCCGCGTCCCGGCCCCCGCTGCTGTATCGTTCCGCCTTCACCGCTCCGATCGCAGATGGCCGAATGACGCCCGAATCCACGACCGCCCGCCCCGCCGAACCGCAGCTGGGCTACGCGATGAAACCGCGTCAGTTGGTGATGATGGGCCTGGGCAGCGCGATCGGCGCCGGGCTGTTCCTGGGGTCGGGCGTGGGTATCCAGGCGGCCGGTCCGGCGGTGCTGCTGTCCTACCTGATCGCCGGCGTGCTGGTGATCATCGTGATGCGCGCGTTGGGCGAGATGGCCGCGGCCAAGCCGGCCAGCGGCGCCTTCTCGGTCTACGCCGCCGACGCCATGGGCGCCACCGCCGGCGCCACCCTGGGCTGGTTGTGGTGGGCGCAGCTGGTGATCGTGATCGCGGCCGAGTCGGTGGGCGCGGCGGGTCTGCTCGCGACGGTCTGGCCGGGGCTGCCGGTGGCGATGATGTCGCTGTTGTTCATGGTGGTGTTCACCGGCATCAACCTGCTGGGCGTCAAGAATTTCGGCGCTTTCGAATTCTGGTTCGCGATCCTCAAGGTCGCCGCCATCCTGGCCTTCATCGCGGTCGGCGCGGCGCTGCTGCTGGGCTGGTTGCCGGAGGTGAAGTCGCCCGGGCTGTCGAACTTCGTCGACCACGGCGGCTTCGCGCCCAAGGGCTGGGCCGGCGTGGGCGCGGCGCTGCTGGTGGTGATCTTCGCCTTCGGCGGCACCGAGATCGTCGCGGTCGCGGCCGCCGAGACCCAGGACCCGGTGCGCAGCATCACCCGCGCGATCCGCACCGTGGCCTGGCGCATCCTGGTGTTCTACATCGGCTCGGTCAGCGTCATCATCGCGGTGGTGCCCTGGACCAGCGAGTCGCTGAAGTCGCCGTTCGCGGCGGTGCTGCAGGTCGCCAACATCCCGGGCGCGGCCGCCGCGATCACCCTGGTCGCCGTGATCGCGCTGCTGTCGGCGCTCAACGCCAACCTCTACGGCGCCTCGCGCATGATCTATTCGCTGGCCGAACGCCGCGAAGCGCCGCGCTTCCTGGCCGCCGTCGACCGTCGCCAGGTACCGGTGGCCGCGGTGCTGGCCAGCGTCGCGTTCGGGTTCTTCGCCGCCCTGCTGGAACTTTGGTATCCCGAGCGCGTGCTGCCGGCGCTACTGAACGTGGTCGGCTCGACCTGCCTGCTGGTCTGGGGCATGTCGCTGGTCTCGCAGCTGATCCTGCGCCGTCGCGCCGACCGCCTGGGCACGCCGCTGCCGTTCCGCATGAACGCCTTTCCCTACCTGACCTGGCTGGGCCTGGCGATGCTGGGCGGGGTGATCGCGCTGGCCCTGCTCACCGAGGGCCCGCGCATGCAGCTGCTGTCGACGATCGCGCTGACCCTGGGTATCGCCGCGATCAGCGAGATCGCGCGGCGGATGCGCGGGTAACGCCGCCAGAGAGGACCCCAGCGACGCTGGTGGGCCGTGGTGCGAGTGCGCTTGCGCTCATCACGCGCCCGCTCGCCGTGGAGCGGGCGCGCAGCGGCCTCAGTACTGCACCAGCACGTCTTCCCAATGCCGATCGGGCGCCGATACGGTCGAGGCGTAGGTGCGGGTGTAGCTGCCGTCCCAGGGGTCGTTGAAGTACACGTAGCTGCCCGAATACCCCTTCACCACCACGTCGTGGCCGCCGCCGTTGCTCCAGCGCCAGGACATGATGAAGGGCTTGTTGGCATTGATGCGGTACTGCAGATCGGCCTGGCTCAGGTAGCCGTTCTGCTGATAGAAGCGCATCCCGCCCCAGTAGTAGTTCATGTGGTCGTCGACGTAGTAGTTCCAGTTGCCCTGATTGGCGGGGCTGTTCCAGTAGAAGGTGCTGTTGCCGCAGGCGTAGTTGATGTTGAACGCCTTGTTGACGAAGGTGCACTGCGCCAAAGGCCTGCCGTGATACTGCAGGATCATCGTGGCCGAGGCGGCCCAGCACCAGTTGCTGTGTTCCTGCATGTGCAGAGGAACATTGAGCACGCCGGCCGATGCGGTACCGACGGCGCTCAGCGCCAGCAGCAGGGCAGTGGAGAGTTTGTTCTTGAGGTTCATGGCTTTCTCCGAAAGTAGTGGGTCACTGCCTGCCGCGCTGCAGGTTGCCCTGCACGGCGGATTGCAACGAGGGCAGCAGTTCCTCGCTGGTCAAGGTCGCGCTTTTCGCCGTCGCGTCGGAGAGCGACAGCGAGCGCCGCGCCGACCGCAGCGGCACGTAATGCGCGGTGTTGTTGGCGCCGCGCACTTCGATCAGGTCGGAGGTGGCCTGATAGATGCGCACGAAGCGGAACGCGCCGGCCCCGGTCGCCGGCGCGGATGCGGCGAGATCCTCGGCCAGCTTCGATGAGCCCGCGCCGATCGCTTGCCAACGGCCCTGGACCTTGTTCATGTCCAGCAGGCCCACCGGCCGGCCATCGGATAGCAGCATGAACTTCCAGGTATCCGTGCCGCGCGTCATGCGGCTCAGATCGGCCGTCTGCTTGGCGAACATCAGCGGCGCCGGGTCGATCGTGCTCACCTCGAAGCCGGCACCCAGCGACACCTTGCGAAGCTCGCCGAAGGTCGCCACCGCGATCGGAAAGTCCGCCGGAACGCGCGCATTGGCCGCCTGCCCGCGCGCCAACTCCGACATCATCGTGCGCAGACCCTGTTCGGCCGCTACGCGCAGCGTCGTATTCGATTGATCGCGCAACGCGATCCTGCCCTCGGCGGCCGGCGACTGCGCCGCGGCAGAGAAGGTGGCGGCGGCCGCGATCAAGCCTAGGGCGATCGCGCGCGAGATGACTGCGTTTCTGATGTGCCTGGTTTTCATCAATGAATCTCCAAAATGGTGTCGTTGATGTGCGCATATGCGATGGAATTGTTCAGGCGTAATCGCGGGGATAAGCGGGCGTCCTGTCGATGCCATCGTATGGAGCTACCCGATAGCGACGCGCGATCCGCCAGCCATCGCCGATTTCCGCAACGCATCACGCGAATTCGTGATCGCTGCCTGTGTTTTGAGCGCTTGCGGCTCGCGAATTCGGAGCTCGAAAACGCGGCCGGTGATATAGCGTGAGTCGCACGCGATGGACGACGTGCGCGCCGCGGCAACCGCCGCACCTGGAGCCGCCGTGATCGAGCGACCTGAACGGACCGAGCCGACGCTTGCGGGTATAGGCGAAATCACCGTGCTGCTGGGGCGCGCGCGCGGCGGCGACGATGCCGCCTGGGATCGCGTGGTGCACCTGCTGTATGCGGATCTGAAACGCCTGGCGCGGCGCGCCAGCGCCGGGGCCGCCGCGCAGGAGGTGACCGCGCTGGTGCACGACTGCTACCTGCGCCTGAACCGTTCGGGCGCCGACCATATCGAGAGCCGCGCCCACTTCCTGTCGCTGGCCTCGATGGTCATGCGTCAGCTGTTGATCAACCATGCACGCGATCACCTCACCCAGAAGCGCGGAGGCGATCAGGCCCACACCACCCTGGGCAAGGCCGATCTGGATATCGCGCAAGCGGTCTACTCCGAGGCCGAAGAACTGCTGGCGATCGACGCCGCGCTCAAGCGATTGGGCGAAACCGATGCCCGACTGGTGCGGGTGGTGGAATGCCGGCTGTTCGGCGGGCTGAGCGAGGAGGAGACCGCGACGGCAATGGATCTGCCGCTGCGGTCCGCGCAGCGGCTATGGCAGCGCGCGCGTGCGCGCCTGCGCGATCTGGCCGACGAGACGGGCTGAGCGTCCCCGCATGGCGCTGCGCGACCGCCTGCTCGAACCGCAAGGGATCCTGCGCGGCGCGCTGTTCCAGGACCTGCTGCGCACCCGGCTCGCCGACCGTGCGCTGATGGCGGGCGCGCGCGTGGGCGCCTGGCGGATCGTGCGCGAGTTGGGGCGCGGCGGCATGGGGCAGGTCTATCTGGCCGAGCGCTGCGAAGGCGACTTCGAACAGACGGTCGCGCTGAAATGGTTGCCGGACGCGGCCCAGTCGCCGACCGGCGAAGCCTTGTTCCGGCGCGAGCGCCAGGTGCTCGCCGGGCTGTCGCATCCCAACATCGCCCGCCTCGTCGATGGCGGGCACACCGACGACGGACATCCGTGGTTCGCGATGGAATACGTGGAAGGGCTGCCCATCGATCGGCATGCGCAGGCCAACGCGCTGAGCGAGCGCGCGCGCGTGGCCTTGTTGCTGCCGGTGCTGCGGGCGCTCGAGTTCGCCCACAGTCGGCTGGTGATCCACCGCGACATCAAACCCGGCAACGTCCTGGTCGACCCGCAGGGGCAGGCCAAGTTGCTGGACTTCGGGATCGCCGGCCTGGCTCAGGACGAGGAGCAGGCCGCCGCGTTCACACCGGGCTACGCCAGCCCCGAGCAGCGCGCCATGCAACACGTCGGCACGCCGTCCGACGTCTGGCAGCTCGGTCGTCTGCTGGACGCGGTACTGCGGGCGGGCAACCTGCGCGAACCGGGCCAGGACCTGCTGGCCGTGATCGGCATGGCCACCCAGGACGATCCCGCGCGGCGCTACCCCACCGTGACCGCGTTGAAGTACGACTTGATCCGATACCTGGAACTCAAGCCGGTCGCGGCCCGACAAGCCGGCTACCTGTACCGCCTGGGCCGGACGGTCCGCCGCCATCCCCTCGGTACGATCGGCATCGCCCTGGCGACCTTGGCCGCGACCGCGCTGGTGACGGGGTTCGTGGTCTATGCGGCGCAGGAGCGGTCGCGGCTACGGCTGGCGCGCGACGAAACCGTCGCGGTCAACGATTTCCTGAGCGAGAACATCCTGGCCGCCAGCGATCCCTTCGAAGGGCGCGACCACGACAAGTCCATCGCCGATACGTTGGAGGAGGGCATCGCAGCGGCCGAATCGCGTTTTCGCGAGCACCCCGGTACCGCGGGCCGCATCCTCGTCGCGCTCGGCAAGGGGCTGATCTCGCGGGGGCGTTACGCTGCGGCCGAGCGCGCCGCCGATCGCGCCATCGTGCTGTTGGGCGGAGCGGATAGGGCGAGCCCGAGGGCGGTCGCGGATGCGCGTCTGCTGCGCGCGACCGTGGACATGCACCGCGGCTATCCGGATCGTGCGCAAGCGCGCCTGGATGAACTGCAGACCGCGTTCCCCTACCGAGTCGATGCGCCATCCTCGATGGAATGGCGCATTCAAGCGGCGCGCGGATGGAATGCGATGCTGCGCAATCGCTATGCCGAATGCATCGCTACCTATACCGGCATCCTGGAGCGTCCGGGCGCCGTAGGCGGGAGCGAGCTCGGCGATGCCTACAGCAGTCTCAGCGTCTGCCAGACGGCGGCCGGATACCCCGCGCAGGCCCTGCTCAGCGGCGAGCGGGCCGCAGGCCTGGCCAGCGCCGTCAGCGGCCCGCGTAGCGGCAATGCCGTCATCGCGCGCATTCGCATTGCCGTGGCCCTGGGCGAGCTAGGCCGGCATCGCGAATCCACCCGGCGCTTCCAGCGCGAGGTGGAGACCCTCATCGATCTGCTGGGGGAGCAGCACGGCGTCACCGCCGCCTACATGGATCACCTAGCGGTGCTCTATCTGTGCGGCAACGACCCTGTGCCTGCCGAGGCATGGGCGGCGCGCAGTCTGCACGCTCGCAAAATCGCGTTCGGTCCGCGGCATACCTGGAGCATCGGCACCCAAGCCGTGTACGCCGTCGCCTTGCTGCGCAGCGGCGAGATCGAGCGCGCGCGACCGGTCGTCGCCGAGATCGAGCAACTGCAGAGGCTGGCCGATGACCCCGGGTCGCAAGTGTGGGTCTACCGTGCGCTCGGCGAGTGGTATCTGCGAACGCGCGAGTTCGACAAGGCGATCGCCTATTACCGCGCGACGCGGCGGCTGGCGGCGCAGCCCGGCATGGAGGCGCGCTGGAACCTGCATGTCGTCGACGGGGCCCTGGCGCTCGCGCTGTCGCAGGCGGGCCGTCCCGACGAAGCACGCGCGGCCTATGCGAGGTACGACGCCAGCACCCGCTACGCCAATCGCTGCGTCAGCACGCTGAGCCGAGACGTGGATCTGGGCCGGGCGAAATTGCTGCCGCATGCTTCGGATCGCGCCAAGGCGTCGACCGTGCTGGCTTCGATGCGGCGTCGGTCCGGGCGCGGCCTATAGGTCCGGCGGTTCGGGTCGCGCGGTGGCGTTGGCCTGTCGCCCGGGGGCGCCGGGGCGTAGGCCCGCGATCCACCCGTCAGGGCGCTGGCTTGGATCGCTCCGCTGCCGCCTGGCGGGCCTGGATGCGTTGCGAGAGCTCGCGCATCGCCTGATCCGACTCCTTCAGCATCGCTTCTATCCTGGCCGCCGGCAGCCAGCGGCCCTGCACGAACACGCCGTCGATGCGGGCGACGTTGCGGAGGTCGGCCAGCGGGTCGGCGTCCAGCAGGACCAGATCGGCGCGCTCGCCGACGCGTACCGCGCCGCTACCGCCCTGGCGGTCGAACAGGCGGTGGGCGTTGACGGTCGCAGCGCGCAGCACCTCCAGCGGCGACAGGCCCACTTCGCGCAGTTCGATCATTTCCTGGTGCACCGAAACGCCGAAGGCCAGACCCGGCAGGGGGGCGTCGGTGCCGATGGTCAGCGGCACGCCGCGTTTCCACAGTTCGCGCGTGAGCAGGCGCGAGAAATCGTAGCCGGCCGAGAAGGTGTCGGCGCCGTCCTGGTTGCGGAACTTCGCGCTGAGATAGGGGTTGTTCGCGGGCGCCCAGTCCAGGCGGGTGACCGGATCGACCAGCGCCAGCCAGTCGCCGGGCACGGGCGGGACTTCGCGCTGCACGTACATGTGCAGGATCTGCTTGAGCGTGATCAGGGTCGGCGTGACGCCGATCTTCCCGCGCGCGACGCGCTCGGCGAGCGCGTCGATATCGCGCGGCGCCAAGTCGGATTCGCGGCCGTAGCGGCCCAGCTCCTCGCTGTGGGCGATGTTGTCCAGCGGATGCGCGAACGCGAAGGCGCGGTCGGCGCAGACGCCGCAGCCCAGTTCCGGCAGGTGGCCGGAGCTGACCATGCCCTGGCGCCGGGTTTCCTCGACCACGGCCTGGTAGGTCTCGCGATTGAGGAACTGATAGGGCTTGATGAAGTCGTAGCCGCGCTCGCGCGCGGCGCGCACGGCGGCGATGCCGTCGGCGGCGGTGGTCGGCGCGCCGGGCTTGGAAGCCGGCACTTCGGCCGGACGCGGCGAAGCGACTTCCGCGCGCGGCCCGTTGATGCGCTTGGCCACGTACAGGCGCGGCCCGAGGATGCGGCCGGCGGCGATCTCGTCGCGCAGCCACAGCAGGTCCTCGTCGCTGTGCGCGCCGCCGCCCAGGTTGGCCGCGCCGGTCACGCCGGCCTTGAGGAAGCTCAGCAGCACGTGGCGGTCATAGACGTGGTCGGCACCGGTATCGAGATCGGCCAGCAGCGGATTCTTGCTGTCGCGCAGCGCGCCTTCGGTGGCGATATGGACGTGCGCGTCGACCAGGCCGGGAATCAGGAATTTGCCGCGGCCGTCGATGTAGCGTGCCCCCGACGGATGGAGCAGGGCGCCAGGTGCCTGGATACCCGCGATGCGACCCTCACGGATCACCACACTGCGGTGCGCGAGCACTTCATCGGTATCGGCGGGGATTACCGTCACATCCCGGATCACCCAGACGCCGCGATCGGGCTTTGCAGCCGCCGGCTCGGCCGCGCCCACGGGTACGCTACCTGCGACGCACAAGGCCGCCGCCAACCACAAAGCCTTCATTCGCCGCTCCACGCATTGCCAGGGCCATGATACGGGTGCGACCCTCGTCGTCGCGCCTCCTCGATGCGATGCCCGCAGCGGCGTCAGGGTTTAGCCGGCGCGCCCCACGTCGTCCGTGTGGACCTGGGGCGCGCCGCCTCCCGCGCATCGCGGTCCCCCGACCGCGCCGCGCCGGCCGAACAGCTCAGGCGTGGACCCAGAACGCGCTTTCGGCGAAACGCTCGTCCTTCCACCAGTTGGCGGTGCTGGTGCCGTAGCGGAAGTTGCTGACGCCGGCCTGGCTTTGCAGCGGCTTGTCGACCTCGCCGGAGGCGGTGCGGTGCGCGCGTTCGGTTTCGGTCTCGGGCACCACCGGCAGGATATGCCCGGATTTCCCCTCGATCTTGCGCCGCGCCACGATCAGCGCCACCGCGCCCTGGTTGGCTTCTTCCTGCAGCCGCGTCGGCGAAGCGACCTGGCGCCAGCCGAATTCGGGACCGAAATCGCGCAGCCAGCGGAACAGGTCGTTGGCGCGCACCTCGAAGATAGTGTTGCCGATCAGCGGCTCGACGGTCTGGCCGCGGCGCAGCTTTTCGATCGCCGGCGAGCTCCACCACACGCGCGGCAGATACACGCCGGCGAGATGGCAGTAGTCGTGGGCGTAGATGTTGCAGAAAGTCAGGCCCGAATGCGGCTGGTAGCGCTTGTGGCCGGGTTTGTCGACCGCGAGCCAGTCGATGATTCGGGCCAGGTGCTCGCGCAGTTCCGGCGCCGTGGCGCCGGAACGTTCGGGCTGGCCGTCCTCGTTGAGCGAATGCGCGCCAGCGGCGTCGCGACGCCGCGTGACCGTGCCCGGCCGGCGCGGCATGAACACCGCGACCACGCCGGTGCGCGGCGGGTCGCGTGCGGGTTCGACTACTGGAATTTCGCCGATGCCGCCGTCGCGGACCAGGAACTCGGTCGAACAGAAGCCGCGCAGCAGCGCGCCGAACAGGCTGGTTTCGACTTCCATGAAGCCGTTGACGGCGCGGCCGGTGATTGCGCGCACCGGATGCCCGTCCGGCAGTTCGCCTTTGACGTTGGCGGTGGGCGGACGGCTGACGCGCGGTTCGCTGCGCAGGCGCAGGGTCGAGACGCGGGTGTCGACGCGGAAGAAGGGTCCGGTGGCGGTGACCGGGGCGGGCGGAGGCACGGCCGCCTCGCCTGGGCGCGGAGTGGGCAGCGGCGCCGGTGCGTCCGGCGTCGGCACGGTCTGGGCCTGGCGGATGAAATCGAAGATGGCCTGACCGTAGAAGCGCTGGCCGTCGAAGTGGCCCTGGCGCAGCCCGCGTTCGGGCTTGAAGCCGCCGGTGTTGTAGACGATCGCCACCGAGGCCAACTCCATCGTCGTCAATGCCGGACGGTCCTGCAGGCGCAGTTTGCGCAGGCCGCGCTTGAGCTCGGCCACGCACATCTCCAGTGTCTGCTCGAACTGCTCGTAACGGCGTTCGAGGAAATAGTCCGGATCGTCGCGGAAGAACTGCAGATCGCGCTGGAACATGCCGAAGCCATGGCAGAACTTGTTCGGCCGCGACGCGGCGCCCTGGTAGGCCTCGACGTGCGCGGCCATGTCGACCAGGGCCTGGCGCGCGATCGCGAACATCTCGTCGCCGCGCGCAACGCTCAGCAGCGCGGTCTTGGTTTGCGGAAACGCGCTGCGGCCGGCGTTCGCGTCCAGGGTGTCGCCCACGCACAGGGCCAGGATGCGTTCCTCGCTCATGGATGTGCGCCGCAGCAGCGGCCAGACCTCGCCGGTTTCCTGGCAGGCCAGGGCGGTGATCAGGTCCAGGGTGAGCGGGGTGCCCGCCAGCGCCGGTACGACGCGCGCGGCGAAACGGGTCTTGAACCACAGCATGTCCGCGCTGTTCGGCATGGCCAACCTCCTTGTCGTGCCTGGAATCCGTTCCGCGCCCTAAGCCCAGGCGCCACTCTCAACGAACGAATCGGCAACGCGGAATCGGCCAGGCCGGCGACGAACGGTCGCGGGCGGCGCGTTCAATCTCCTATGCGGTTGCGACGGAAGCTCGCGCTCAGCCCAGCAGTTGCTGCGGCAGGCTGTTGAGCACGCGACGGAACGGCTCGGATTCCGCGATCGCGCGGGAGACGATCAGCGAGCCCTGGATGCGCACCACCGCGTCCTCGGCGCGGCGCTGCGCCTCGCGCGCGGACACGCCGTCCTTCTCGCGCGCCAGTCGCGCGAATCCGTCGATCAGGCCGCGCAAGGACGCGTTGAGCCGATCCTGGAACAGCGTGCGCGCATCGCCGACGACCAGGTTGCCGAACAGACAGGCCTCGGCGCCGCCGCCGTAGAAGTGGTCGAGCTTGGCGATCACCTTGGCCAGGCGCCGCTCGGGCGTGCCGCTGCCCTGCATCGGCGCCAGCACCTCGTCCTGCATCCAGGCATCGACGCGATCGAACACGGCGCGCGCCATGTCTTCCTTACCGCCGGGGAAGTAGTGGTACAGGCTGGAGCGGCCCAGGCCGGTGGCTTCGGACAACTGGCCCAGCGACGCGGCGTCGTAGCCGTGGCGGCGGAACGCGCCCAGCAAGCGGTCGACGACGGCATCGCGGGAGAGCAGAGGGGCGGGCATGGCGGTCGGTCGGATGGAACGATCGGTCCAATATGGTTGCAGTGCGCGGCGCGGTCAATGTGGCCACCGCTGCAACGCTGCGTCCGCATTGCCGGCGTTGACGGGCGGGGTGCCCGAATCTATTGTACCGATCGTTCGGTACAAAAACGCAAGCCAACCCCAAGGAGCCCTCTCATGTCCGTCCCGACCGCACGCAAGTCCTCGCCCAGCCTGCGCACCGCCGCAGCCCTGTTGCTGGCGACCGCCAGCGTGTTCGCCGCACCGCTGGCGCTGGCCCAGACGCCCTCCGCCGGCATCGAACGCCAGGATCCCAGCGCCGTCCACTACCGCACCGTCAAGGTCGACGGCGTGGAGATCTTCTATCGCGAGGCCGGCCCGCGCGATGCGCCGGTGCTGTTGCTGCTGCACGGCTTTCCGACTTCCAGCCAGATGTACCGCGACCTGATCCCGCGCCTGGCCGATCGCTATCGGGTGATCGCGCCCGACTATCCGGGCTTCGGCCGCAGCGCGACGCCGGCGCCGAACGAGTTCGAGTACAGCTTCGACCACTACGCCGTGCTGATGGACGGGTTCACCCGCCAGCTCAAGCTGCCGCGTTACGCGCTGTATCTCATGGACTACGGCGCGCCGGTGGGCTTCCGCCTGGCCAGCGCGCATCCCGAGCGCGTCGATGCGCTGATCGTGCAGAACGGCAACGCCTATCTCGAAGGCATCGGCAAGTTCTGGGACCCGATCAAGGCCTACTGGAACGACCACAGCGCCGCCAACGGCGAGCACCTGCGCCAGGCCGCGATGACCTTGGAAGGCACGCGTTGGCAGTACCTGCACGGCGAGCCGGATCCGTCGCTGGTGAGCCCGGACGCCTACACGCTGGACCAGGCCTATCTGGACCGGCCCGGCAACACCGACATCCAACTGGCGATGATCTACGACTACCGCAAGAATCTGCCCAAGTACCCGCAATGGCAGGCCTACTTCCGCAAGCATCAGCCGCCGACCCTGGTGATCTGGGGCAAGAACGATCAGATCTTCCTGGCCGCGGGCGCCGAGCCCTACCGTCGCGACAATCCCAAGGCCGAGGTGCATTTGCTGGATGCCGGCCATTTCGCCCTGGAAACCCAGGGCGCGCGGATCGCGCAGCTGATCCGCGACTTCCTCGCCAAGCAATGAACCGCCCGCAGCGCTCCGGCACGCCGGAGCGCTGTTCCGCTCTCTTCCGATCCAGAGACAGCCATGAACGCAAACCCATCCCGCCCACCGCTGCCGCCCTTCACCCTCGAAACCGCGATCGCCAAGGTGCGCGCGGCCGAAGACGCCTGGAACAGCCGCGATCCGCAACGCATCGCGCTCGCCTACAGCCAGGACAGCGCCTGGCGCAATCGCGCCGAGTTCTTCAGCGGCCGACCCGCGATCGTCGACTTTCTGACCCGCAAGTGGGCGAAGGAGCTCGACTATCGGCTCATCAAGGAGCTATGGGCCTACGGCGAGGACCGCATCGCGGTGCGCTTCGCCTATGAGTGGCGCGACGAGGCGGGCCAGTGGTTCCGCGCTTACGGCAACGAGAACTGGGAATTCGACGCCGACGGCCTGATGCGCCAGCGTCACGCATCGATCAACGACCTGGCGATCGAGGCCGGCGAACGCAAGTTCCATTGGGATTCCTCGGGCCCGCGTCCGCTCGATCACCCGAGCTTGAGCGAGCTGGGCCTGTAAACGCCGCCCAGCCCGAGCCGGCGCCGCGCGCCCACCTGATAAGGCGGGCGCGCATTGCCGATCGCAGCCCGGCTTAGGGCAGGTACTCCAGCGTCGCTTCGGCGATCGCGGGGCAGGGCGCGCCGTTGTTGAACAGTGCGTCCAGACCGACCAAGGGATCGGCGGCGAGCGCGGTCGCGATGCAGCTGACCTGCTTGATCACGCGCGAGTTCTCCAGCCAGTCGCAGGACGTGGGCTTCACCGCGCCGAAGGCGTGCTTCTTCCAGACGTTGCGCGCGCCGCCGCATTGAGTGGCGGCCGGAAACGCGTACCACTTGCCGCCGCTGTCCTGTTTGACGTTGAAGCCGGTGCCGGTGCAGGAGTCCAAGGCGCCGCGCCGGCAGACGCGCGCGCACTGGTGCAGCAGCTCCGGTGCCAGGTTGGAGGGGCAGCCCTTGTTCTTGTTCTCCAGATTGCACTCGCAGTAGTCGTTGGGCGGGTCTTCGATGCGGGTGACGTTGTAGCGGATCGCCAGCGCCTTCGAGGCGACTTGGCCGGCCACCGCCAGGGCGAAGGCTTTTTCGTCCGCGCCGTTGGCTTCCTGGATCGAGATCAGCGGCCGACCGGCGGCGTCGACCTGGATCGTCGGCCAGGACTGGATCCGGTAAACGTGGATGGTTTCGCAGGGGCTGGCGCCCGGACAGGCGGCCGCGGCCGCGCCGCTCCAACCCAGCACGGCCAGCCAGAACGCCGCGCCCAGCAGTGCATGGGCGAACTTGTGTGTTGCAAGGCTCATGTCGCGTCTCCATGCGCGCGTGATAAGGACGGCGGACGCGCGCACGGGTCCGCCTGTCGTTATCAACGCGGCGGGGCCGCGGTTGTGAGGTTTGCGCCCGGACCGACGGCGGCAGGGCGGGTGGCGGTGTCACGCGGATCCGCGCTGAATCGTCGTCCCGGTGTCCGCCAGCCCATGACGGCCGTGCGGCGCGCGCTTGATCGCGCCGTCGCGGTCGCCATCTCCGACGGCATTCATTCCCCAACAGGACGACCATGACCACCTTTCATCCGACCCCGGTGCTGAGCCTTTCCAACCCCGCAGGCCTCTGCGACCCCGCGCCCAACGGCTATTCCCATCTGGCCAGCGTGAGCGGCGCGACGCGCTGGCTGCTGGTCGCCGGCCAGGGCGGCGAAACCGCCGATGGACGCCTGTCGCCCGACTTCCGCGATCAGGTGCGCCAGGCGCTGGCCAATCTCAAGACCGCACTGGCCTCGGCCGGGGCCGGCACCGCCGATGTCGCCAAACTGACCGTCTTGATCGTCGATCACAGCGAGGAACGCCTGCATGTGTTCGGGGCCGAGTTGCAGGCCGCGTTCGGCGATGCCGCCAAGCCTGCGTGCACCCTGATCCCGGTGCCGCGCCTGGCCCTGGACGGCATGCTGTTCGAGGTGGAGGCGATCGCGGCCCTGGCCGCCTAGTCGCGCGCGGCCCGCGCGCTGGCCCGTCGGCGGCCTCGGCGCCGTTGGATGTCAGGACATCGTGGCGTTCATGGAGAGGACGACGATGAAACGCGAGTCGCAGGCCGCCTACGCCGATCCGGCCGATTACGCGCGCTTGGGCGAGGAGGCGCTGGTCGTGCACCAGCGCAGCCCGGTCAGCGCCAACGACAGTCTGCTGGTGTTCGTGCACGGTCTGGGCGGCAGCCGCTACGGGCCGGGCGCGACCTGGGGCCGCTTTCCCGCTTTCCTGTACGACGACCTGCCCGAGGTCGACGTCGGCATGTATCAGTACCGCACCGCGGCCGGGCGTTGGGCCTGGACGCGATCGATCGCGCTGGAGGACGAAGCGCGCGTGCTGGCCGATCTGATCCGCGACCAGCTCAAGGCCTACAAGCGCATCGTCCTGATCGGCCACAGCATGGGCGGACTGCTGTGCAAGGCCACGATCCACCGTCTGCTGGAAACCGGCGAACACGACGCGCTCAACCGCATCGCCGGCCTGCTGCTGATGGCGACGCCGCAGCTGGGATCGCTGAGGGTGCCGGGCTGGCTGGGCGCGTTCTCTCTCGACGCGCGCGCGTTGCGGCCGCACGGCGAGCTGGTGCGCAAGATCAACCTGAGCTTCGAAAACCACATCGCCCTGGACGAGCGCGTCAGCACCTTGCGCCGGACCACGATCCCGACCTGGGCGGTGGAGGCCGTCTACGACCGCTGGGTGGACTCGCTGAGCGCGGGCATCGGCCTGACCTCGTCGCGGATCAAGGTGGTGCGCGGCTCGCATACCTCCATCGTCAAACCCGACGACCGCGACAGCGACGTCTACGCCTGGGTCAGGGAACGCATCGGCATCGCCCTGGACCGCTTCAAGTACGACGTGTTCGTGGCCGCGGCCATGGCCGGACACAGCGGCGACGCCGAGTACGCCGACAACCGCGCCACCGTGCTGGCGATGATCGAGGTGCTCAAGCAGCGTTGCGGCTATGCCTCGGTGTTCTACGCCGGCGCCACGATGCCGACGATGGAGGACTTCGATCCGGAGGAACTCGCGCTGCGCAAGGACATGGCCGCGCTGCGCGAGAGCCGTCATTTCATCCTGTTCTATCCGAAGAGGATCGTATCCAGCGTGCTCTACGAAGCCGGTTGGGCCCTGATCCTGGGCAAGCCGTCCATCTACATCGTCGGCGACGACCAGGACCTGCCGTTCCTGATGCAGGAAGCCTCGCAGGCCTTCGTCGAGCGCCGCGTGCGTATCTTCGAATGCCCGGACCGCGCCAGCGTGCTGGAACGCCTGACCGCCTACGGCCCCGAACTGTTCGACGCCAGCGCGGCCTAGCCGGCGACGCCGTCGTCCTCCAGCACCAGCCCGCGCGCGGCCAGCATGGCCTGGATGCGGTCCAGCGCATGCGCGTAGTCGTCCGCGGCGGCGGCTTCGAGTATGGGATTGGCCAACACCGCGAAACGCGCGAGCACGTCGTGGCGGTCGACATCGTGTTCCACCGCCGGCAGCTGGGTCTCCAGCGCGGCCAGTTCGGCATCGAGTCGGTCGCGGGTCCAGGGCATGGGCACCTCGGCGGGTGGAGAGCGCGCGCTCGTGCGAACCCGCGCGCCTGGATCATAATCGGGCGCTGTGTAGGAGGCGTCATGTCGAAGCGTCGAGTCACCATCGTCGATGACGATGGCCGCCACCTGATGGCCTGCTACGTGTCCGCGGAATCCTCGGATCTGGAGGGCGCCGACCTCGACGGCTTGCTCGCCAGCGGCATTTCCACGCTACGCGGCCGCAACTGTACCGGTGCCAGCCTATACGCGGCACTGCTGCAAGAGACCGACCTGTCGAGCTGCGATTTCGAAGGGGCCGATCTCAGAGGCGCGAACCTCAAGGGTGCGAGGCTGTACGCCGCGTGCCTGCGCGATGCCGATATGGGACTGGATGCGCTGGGTGGTCCCGTGCGGCTGCAAGGTGCCGACCTGCGTGAAGCGACATTGGGCGGTTGTCGGCTGTCGGGCGCGGAGTACGACGCGACTACCCGGTTCCCGCCGGGCTTCGATCCCGACGCGGCGGGCATGGTCAAGGCCGACTGAGGTCGCGATCGACCGCGGCGGCGCTAAGATGCGCGCCATGGACCGCAAGCGACGCGAGTTCGTGCTCACGACCGGCGCCGCCTTCGCGCCGGTGCGCGCGAGCCCCGCAGGAGCGCAGACGATGTACGGATTGATCGGAAAGATGACCGCCCATGCGGGCAAGCGCGACGAACTGGTCGCGATCCTGCTCGAGGGCGTGCACGACATGCCCGGCTGCCTGAGCTATATCGTCGCCCACGACGCCGGCGATGCCGACGCGATCTGGATCACCGAGGTCTGGGACGGCCAGGACAGCCACGCCGCCTCGCTCAAGCTGCCGGCCGTGCGCGCGGCGATCGCGCGCGCGATGCCGATGATCGCCGGCTTCGATGCCGGCACCACCACCCACCCGGTGGGCGGGCACGGCCTCTAGGGCCGCGCCGCCGCGTTCACCACAGGTTCTTGCCGTCGATCACCGTCACCGGCACCGCGTCCAGGTCGAACTCGTCGAGCAGGCGCGCGTTGATGCTGATCTTGGGGTTGTCGAAATCCGGCTTGAAATCGACCCAGCTGGGGCTTTCGCCGTAGGTGGTGCAGCCGCAGGTGGCGCAGAAGTGGTGGGCGACCATGCCGGTGTTCCAGCGGTAGGTGGCCACGTCTTCCAGCGGCGTCAGCAGGCGGAACTGGGCGGGGGTGTAGTAAGCCCAAAGGCCGCCGCGCTTGCTGCAGATCGAACAGGTGCAACGGGTCACTTCGGTCGGGGCTTCGGTCACTTCGAAACGGGTCTTGCCGCAGTGGCAACTGCCTTGCAGGGGCATGAGCGGGTCCTCGCTGGGTTGTGGTCCATGATCGCCCGGGCGCGTGTCAGTTCCTGTCAGCAGCGTCCGTGCAACGCAGTGCTGCGTGAGGAGCGTGTTGCGGGCCCGCCCGGCCGGCCCCATACACTGCCACAACCTTACAGCGGGAGCGGGCGATGGAACTGGGTATGGTCGGGCTGGGCCGAATGGGCGCGAACATGGCCGAGCGCCTGGTGCGCGGCGGGCACCGCGTGACGGGCTACGACCCCGGCGCGGCGGTGCGCGAACAGGCGGCCGCGCGCGGCATCGGCAGCGCGGCCTCGCTGGCGGAACTGGTGACGGCCCTACCGGCGCCGCGCGTGCTGTGGCTGATGGTGCCGGCCGGCCGCATCGTCGACGAAACCCTGGCCCAGTTGCTGCCGTTGCTGGCCCCCGGCGACAGCGTGATCGACGGCGGCAATTCGAACTACAAGGACACGATGCGGCGCGCGGCGGAGCTGGCCGAACGCGGCCTGCACTTTGTGGACTCCGGCACCAGCGGCGGCATCTGGGGCCTGGCCGAGGGTTACAGCCTGATGATCGGCGGCGACGAGGACGCGGTGGAGCGCCTGCGCCCGCTGTTCGAGACCCTGGCGCCGGCACCGGACCGCGGTTGGGGCCGGGTCGGGCCCAGCGGCGCCGGGCATTTCACCAAGATGGTCCACAACGGCATCGAGTACGGCCTGATGCAGGCCTATGCCGAGGGGTTCGCGATCATGCAGCGCAAACCCGGCTTCGACCTGGACCTGCACCAGATCGCCCAGATCTGGCGCCACGGCAGCGTGGTGCGCTCCTGGCTGCTGGACCTGGGCGCGGACGCGCTGGGCAAGAATCCGGCCTTGGACGGCATCGCACCCTACGTGGAGGACTCCGGCGAGGGCCGCTGGACCGTGGCCGAGGCGATCGACCTGGACGTGGCGGCGCCGGTGATCACCGCCTCGCTGCTGGAGCGCCTGCGTTCGCGCGAAAGCGATTCCTTCGCCGACAAGCTGCTGGCGGCGATGCGCAACGAGTTCGGCGGCCACAAGGTCAAGGCCGGCTAGCGCGGAAAGTTACCTCCGGCACCTAGCCTGCGCCGCGCGGCCGGCGCAAAGTGCGCCTGAACCTTGGAGCGCGACCATGCAACTGAGCCTGCCCGCCATGACGCCGATTCTCGCCACCGCGGGCATCGGCTGGATCTACTACCGCCGCATCCGCAGCCAGTTCGGCCGCCAGGCCTACCGGCCGCGACGCGCGCTGGTGCGCCTGACGATCCTGAGCGTGGCGATGCTGGCCCTGATCTTCGGTGCGGTCATGCTGCCGCACGTATGGCCGGGCGTGCTCGCGGGCAGCCTGATCGGCGCCGCGATCGGCGTGTTCGCCTTGCGCCATACCCATGTCGAGCCGTGCATGAAGGACGCGTACTACACGCCCAATCCCTGGATCGGCGGCGCGCTGTCGCTGCTGCTGATCGGGCGCCTGGCCTGGCGTTGGGCCGGCGGCGCGTTCTCCAGCGGGATGCCGACGTCGCAGGCCAGCCCGTTGACGATGGCGATCGCGGCGACCCTGGTCGGCTATTACCTGGTGTACGGCATCGGCTTGCGCCGCCAGATCCGGCGCCCCGCGGCCGACGCGGCCGCGTCGGCCATCGAATAGGCGAGGGTGGCGGCCTCCGGCACCGCGGCCCGCCGCGTCCTGGCCGTAGGCCGCTGCAGGCTGGCGCCGAAGGCCGCCATGGTCGTGATCGCGATACGCTGGTTCGCTTGCGAGCGGGCGTCGTGCGACGATCCGGCTGCGATGCGAACGGAGCGCGATGGTGCAGTCGGTAGCCGCTTTCAATAAATCCGGTTCCAGCAAGCTCGTTTCCGAAGAGCTCGACTCTGAAAACGCCGTACGCGTTCGGCCTGTGAACGCATTGCGTCTGTGCATCGCGGCGTTGTTGATCGCCGTGCTCGGCGCCTGCGCGAGCGCGCCCGCGCGCAACCCGCTCGCACAGTGGCACGGCTCGCCCAACCACGGCCCGCGCCGGGCCCAGCTGATCGTGCTGCACCACACCGAAATGGACAGCGCCGAGGGCGCCCTGCGCGTGCTCAGCGCGGGCGATCCCGAGCGCCGGGTCAGCGCGCACTACCTGATCGGCGCCGATGGACGCCTGTACCAACTGGTCTCGGAACAGGACCGCGCCTGGCATGCCGGCGCCGCCCACTGGGGCGGCATCGAGGACCTCAACTCGGCCTCGATCGGCATCGAACTGGACAACGACGGCAGCGCGCCCTTCGCCGAGGCCCAGATCCAGACCTTGTTGCGTTTGCTACGCGACATCACCCAGCGCCTGTCGATCCCGCCGCAACTGATCGTCGGCCACGGCGATATCGCGCCCACGCGCAAGCACGATCCCAGCGCGCTGTTCCCCTGGTCGCGCCTGGCCGAGGCCGGCTTCGGCCTGTGGCCGCGCGCCGCGCGCACCGCCGCGCCCGCGGGTTTCGACCGCTGGGCTGCGCTGCGCACCATCGGCTACGACCTGCGCGATCCCGCCGCGGCGCAGCGCGCCTTTCATCGCCA
This sequence comes from Lysobacter sp. Root916, assembly GCF_001429785.1. Lineage (GTDB taxonomy): Bacteria > Pseudomonadota > Gammaproteobacteria > Xanthomonadales > Xanthomonadaceae > Lysobacter. The sequence continues at coordinate 396,784 of NZ_LMJF01000011.1, forward strand.
CTATCGCGGCCAGGACAGCGAGGGCTGGTTGGAAGGCGACGACGAGATCCTGTTCGATCTGCAGCGGCAGTTGATGGCGATGCCGGTGGGTGGGGCAACAGCAAATCCCCCTTAATCCCCCTTTTTCAAAGGGGGAGACAGCAACTGCGGGCGCGCACCGCCTAGAGATTCGTCTACTCGATATGCGCGCCGAATCCGACCCGATCGGGTGCGACTTCCGGCTTCAGGGTCAGCGCGGGTATTTCGTACTCGCCGCCGTTTTGGCGGCGGAACCGAATCGGCGCGGTCGTCCACAGCGCGTCCAGGCGTTCGCCTAGACCGTCGCGCACGGCCGCGTAGCGCTCACCGTCCATGCGGCTGGTGCGATAGACCACGTAGGGCGGCAGCACCTCGAAGCCTGGGTAGTGCAGCACGCCGTGCTGGATCGGAAACAGCAGGTCGTCGATCGGGCCGTTGACGCCGCGTGGACCATAGTGGGATTCCCAGCCGCCGGTGGTGACGACCAGCATCGCGCGCTTGCCCGCCAGGGTGCCTTCGCCGTAGCGGTCGCCCCAACGCGCTTCGGAGTGCTCGCCCACGCCGTAACCGAAGCCGTAGGCATAGACGCGATCGACCCAGCCTTTGAGGATCGCCGGCATCGTGAACCACCACAGCGGGAACTGCAGGATCACCGCGTCGGCCCAACGCAGCTTGTCCTGCTCGGCGGCGATGTCGGGGCTCTGACGGCCGCTGTCGTAGGCGCGCTTGGAGTCCAGCACCGGATGGAAGGGCGCGTCGGCCGGGCGGTCCAGGTGATCGTCGCCGTCCAACACGGCTTTCCAGTCCATCGCGTACAGGTCCGAGACCTGGACCTCGTGACCGGCCGCGCGCAGGCGTTCGACGGTGTAGTCCCTGAGCGCGCCGTTCAAGGATTGAGGCTCGGGATGGGCGTAGACGAGCAGGACGTTCATGCGAAGGCTCGGAGAGAGGGTGCGCGCAGGCTAGAACCCCTCCAGGTATATTGGAAATGAATTCTCAATATTCCAGGTATAGCAATGGATAATCTCCGGCGGCTGGACCTCAACCTGCTGGTCACCCTGGACGCCCTGCTGGCCGAGCACAATGTGACCCGCGCGGCGCAACGTCTGAATTTCTCGCAGCCCTCGGTCAGCGTGCATCTGGCCAAGCTGCGCGACCTGTTCGGCGACCCGTTGCTGTTGCCGGGACCGCGCGGCATGCGCCCGACCGCGCGCGCCGAGGCCTTGCGCGAACCTTTGCGGCAGGCGCTGGAGGCGGTCGAACGCGCAGTGTCGCCGCAAGGGCCTTTCGATCCGGCGCGGGCGCGGCAGACCTGGCGCGTGGCCTCGGCCGACTACGGCGAATCGGCGGTGCTGCTGCCGGCGCTGGCCGGCCTGCGTGCGCTGGCGCCGGCCTGTCGTCTGGCGGTGCTGCAGATGCAGCCTGCGCGTGTGGCCAGGCAGGCCGAACAGGGCGAGATCGATCTGGCCCTGCACACCACCCAGGGCGCGCCCGAGGGCTTGCGTCGGCGCGCCTTGTTCAGTGAGCGCTACGTGTTGGTGGGGCGCGCCGATCATCCGCGTTTGAAGCGACGCCCGACCCTGGCGCAGTTCTGCGCGCTCGAGCACGTGATCGTGTCGCCGGACGGCGGCGGCTTCCACGGCGTCACCGACGAAGCGCTGGCGCCGTTGGGCCTGTCGCGCCGGGTCGTGCTGTCGGTGCCGCACTTCCTGTTCGTGACATCGGTCGTGGCCAGCACTGACCTTGTCGCGCTGCTGCCCGAGCGGCTGGTGCGCGACGCGCCCGTGCTGCGCGTGGTCGAGCCACCCTTGGAACTGCCGGGCTTCGAATTGTCCATGCTCTGGCACGAGCGCTCGCATCGCGATCCCGCCCATCGCTGGCTGCGCGACCAGATCGCCGCCTCGGTCTGAGGCGACACCGTAGGATGCGGTGAGCCGAAGACGAACCGCATCATCGCCCTGTACCGCAAGCTCGCGTTCGTACGGTCGCTGCCGCAGCCGTGGCCCGCGCGCTGTGTCGAATGACGCGGCGCGAATTGGGATAGTGATTCCCACAACATCGAATTCCCGCCAAAGCCATGCGCGGCGCGGGCTTGCGCGGATTGATCCGTTGCTGGAACGCAGACGCGGCGCCGTTCGCGTTTATCGCCGCGATCGCGCCGTCTAGATTGCAAGGCCCGCGGCGCGGATCGCGGCGCGATCCGCTACCGCCCTCGCCACCGCCCGGTTCCGCCGCCTTCGTCGCCGGCGCTGGCGGTCGCGCCTTATTCGCAAGCTACGGAGCCCCACGTGCTGCTCTTGCCCATCATGCTGCTGTCGGCCGCGGGTTTCACCGTGCTGACCACCGAGTTCATCCTGGTCGGCCTGTTGCCGCCGCTGGCGCGCGATCTGGGCGTCAGCATTCCCCAGGCCGGTCTGCTGGTGACCTTGTTCGCGTTCGCGGTGGCCGCCAGCGGCCCGTTCCTGACCGCCTACTTCTCGCGCTTCGAGCGCAAGCGCTTGTTCGTGATCGTGCTGGTGCTGTTCGGTCTGTCCAATCTGGCCGCGGCGCTGGCGCCGAACATCGGCGTGATGGCGCTCGCGCGCCTGATCCCGGCGCTGGGCGTGCCGGTGTTCTGGGCGCTGGCCAGCGAGACCGCGGTGGACCTGGTCGGACAGGAACGCGCCGGACGCGCGATCTCGATCATCTCCTTCGGCGTGATCTGCGCCACCGTGCTCGGCGTTCCCATCGGCACCCTGGTGTCCGACGCCTACGGTTGGCGCGTGGCCTTCGGCGCGTTGGCGGCGGTCGCGTTCGGCAAGGCGGCGCTGTTGTATTTCTTCCTGCCGTCGACCCGGCTGGAACGCGCGCACGCGCCGCTGGCCGAACAGTTCCGGGTGCTGCGCGATCCGCTGCTGATCGGCCACGTATTGCTGTCGACCCTGCTGTTCACGGGCATGTTCACCGCCTACACCTATCTGGCCGATCTGCTGGAACGCCTGGCCGGTTTCGACGGCAGCTGGATCGGCTGGACCCTGATGGCCTTCGGCGCGGTCGGCTTGATTGGCAACAGCATCGGCGGGCGCCTGGTCGATCGCAATCCGATCGGCGCGTCCTTGCTGTTCAGCGCGCCGATGGCGCTGGGCCTGCTGGCGGTGGTGCCGGCGATCGGTTCGGCCTGGGGACTGACCCTGGCGCTGACGGTCTGGGGCGTGACCCAGGCCGCCTTGTTCATCGTCAGCCACGTGCGGGTGATGAAGGCCGCGCCGGGCGCATCCGCGTTCGCGGCCTCGCTGAACATCTCCGGCGCCAACCTGGGCATCGGCGTGGGCGCGTTGGTCGGCGGCCGCGTGATCGAGGCGATCGGCGTGGGCGCCCTGGGCTACGCGGCGGCGGCGATCGTCGCGGTCGCGATCGCCCTGTCGCTGTGGCTGATGTCGGCGCAGGCGCGCGCCAGCGCGGCGGTCGCGGACTGCCCGGCTTGAACGACTTGTCCGAATTTGGCGGAATCGCTGCGCGGCCTCTGCTCGCTGGCACGCTCACTTAGCATCGAGCGTGCCGGTACGCACACGCGTGCCGGCGCGGGCGACCGGGGACGCGCGCGCCCGCACAGACACGAGACGGGCGCGACCGGTCGTCCGGCCTCTTTGCAGGCAAGGGAACCATGCGCGCATTTCGTTTGAGTTTGATTCTGATCGCGGCCTTGTGCGCCGCACCTATCGCCGTCGCCCAGGAGGCGAAGTCGTTCGACGCCGCCACGGTGCTGGTGCAGCAACGCCAGATCCGCAGCGACATCGACGCCGGCAGCGGCGCCTACGGCCGCCTTCCGGCGGATCTGCGGCGCGAAGTCGTAAAGCGCCAGGACGCGCTGTTCCAGTTGCTGGAAGGACGCAGCTACGAACAGTTGGACGAGAGCCAGCGTGCCCAGGTCAGCGACGACCTGGCCTGGATCGAAGCCGCGCCCAAGCAGTCGGCCGAGGAGCGCGTGGTCTGCGAACGGGTGAAGTCGATGGGCAGCAACCGCGTCGAGCGTGTATGCAGGACAGTCGCCCAACGGCGGGCCGATCGCGACCGTGCCGACAAGCGATCGATCGATCGCGCGCTGGAGCGGCGCAACGTCTGCGCCAACGCCACCTGCGGCGGCGCGCCCTGAGCACGCGGCCGCAACGAAAAACCCCGGCTCGCGCCGGGGTTCTTCGTTCATGCGGCGCTGCCGTTACGGCGTCGCGTCCAGGGTCTTCTTGGCGTCGATGATGCCGGTGCCGATCGCTTGCGCCGGGGTGGCGCCGAAGGGCTTGGTGTTGGCCTTCAACAGGGCCTCGACCTGGGCCGGGGTGGGATCGGTGCCGGGCTTGGACAGCATCATCGCGATCAGGCCGGCCACGTGCGGCGTCGCCATCGAGGTGCCGCTGTAGGAGGCATAGCCGGCGGTGGTCGGGCCCTTGGTGCCGAGGTTGATCGTGGACAGGATGTCCACGCCTGGGCCGGACACGTCCACGCCGGTGCCGTAGCTGGAGAAGCTGGCCTTGGCGCCGGCCGAGTCGGTGGCGCCGACCACGACCGTGTTGTTGCAGCTGGCCGGGGTGGCGCCGGAGACGTCGGCATTGCTGTTGCCGGCGGCCACGACCACGGTGGTGCCGCGCGAGACCGCGCCGTCGATGGCCGACTGCATCGCCGCGCTGCAGGCGCCGCTGCCGCCCAGGCTCATGTTGATCACGTCGGCCTTGTTGGCGCCCACCGCGGGTGCGCCCGCGACCGTGCCGCCCGAGGACCAGACGATGCCGTCGATGATGTCGGCGATGGTGCCGCCGCAACGGCCGAGCACGCGCACCGGCAGGATCTTGGCTTGATAGGCCATGCCGGCGACGCCGGTGGCGTTGTTGGTCACCGCCGCGACGGTACCGGCGACGTGGGTGCCGTGCCAGCTGGAGTTGGTCGGCAGCGGATTGGCGATACCGCACTGCAGGAAGGTGGTGTAGTCGCCCGGATCGGAGGGATCGGCGTCGCGGCCGTTGCCGTCGCCGGCGGTGCTGGCGCTGCTGATGAAGTCGTAGCCGCCCGCGATCACGTTGGCGTTGAGGTCCGGGTGCGAGGTGATGCCGGTGTCGACCACCGCCACGATCTTGCCCTGGCCGAGATGGCCGCTGTCCCAGGCGGTGGTGGCATTGCTGCCGCCGGCGCCGGTCCCGAAACCGTACTGGGTGGAGAACTGCGGATCGTTCGGGGTCGCCACCGCGTACAGGCGGATGTTGGGTTCGATGTATTCCACGTCCGGATTGGTCGCGATCTGGCGCATCACCGTCGCGGCCTCGACGCTGTCGAGCAGGGTGCTGGCGCGCACCAGTTCGGCGCCGATGCCGAGGGTGCGTTCGCGCTGCAGACTCAGCGGCTTGGCGCGCCCGAACACGGTCGCGGCGTTGTTGAGGCTGCGCTGCAATACGCCGGCATCGCTGCGGCTGGCGCTGCCCGGGCGATAGCGCACGATGAAGCCGTCGACGGGGCCGTTGAGCTCCAGCGCGCCGAGATTCACGCGTTCGGCCGACCAGGCCGGCGCGGACAGACAGGCGGCGGACAAGGCGACGGCGAGTGCGGCGTGGCGGAGTTTCGGATGCTGCGATCGCATGGGGCTCTCCCTTGAGCGGAATCGGATGCTGCCCGGCATTGGCGTGGCCGGACGGCGGCAGGCGAGGGCGCGGTCGCACCCTGCCCCGACAGTGCCGGGCGCCGAGAAGGAGGGTCAATCGGGAGAAATCCCTACGGATCGCGCACGTTTGAGGTGCGTCTGCCCCGATAAGACGGATTTCGGATGCTTGCGTTGTGCCGCGCCCGCCGCCTGGGCTCCCCAGGCAGCGGCCGCGTCCGGCTTAAGCGGTGGGCGCGATGTCGGGCTTGCGGCGCAGCAGATAAACGACGGCGCCGACCGCCAGTGCGATCGCCGCGGCGACCAGATTCTTCAGGCTGGCGCTGGCCAGCAGGCCCAACGACAGCAAGGTCGCCAGGATCGGGATCAGCGGCCCGCCCGGCAGTTGCAGCGCTTCGGGGCGGTCGCCGTGGCGGCGCCGCAACACCAGCACCGATACCGCGGTGCCCAGATAGGTGCACAGGCGCGAGACCACCGACAACAAGGCCAACTGCACGAACGAACCCGACAGCGCCAGCGCCAGCGAGATCGCGCCGATGCTGAGGATCGCCACCGCGGGCGTGCGGAAGCGCGGATGGATCGTCGCCAGCGCGCGCGGCCCGTAGCCGTCGGCGGCCAGCGCCAGCAGATAGCGCGGCGCCATCATCACCGTGTTGTTGTTGGTCCCCAGGATCGAGACGCTGGCGCCCACGGTCAGGATCAGCGCCAACCACCAGCCGCCGAAACGCGCGGCGGCCTCGGCCAGCGGCGCCTTCGATTCGGCCAGGCCGGGCAAGGTGCCCAGCGCCACCCATTGCACCGCGAAATAGATCGCGGTGACCGAGGCGATCATGGTCAGCAGCGCGAAGGGCACATCGCGACGCGGATTGCGGTATTCGCCCGCCGCGGCCGGCAGGTTCTCGAAACCGGCGTAGGCGAACAGCAGCAGCAAGGCCGCCTCGCCCAGGTTGCGCAGCGGAATCGCGTCGCCGGGCAGGGCGCCGGCGCTGTCGGCCACCGTGGCATCGAAGTGGCTGGCGCCGAGCAGCACGAACAGGAACAACGGCAGCAGCTTGGCGACCGCCAGCAGCACGCCGGCGCGCGCGGCGGCGCGTACGCCGACCAGGTTGATCGCGACCAGCAACGCCAGCGAGCCCACCACCACCGCGATGCGTCCCACGCCGCTGGCCGCGCCCGGCCAGAAGTGCGCGACCGCCTCGGCCAGGCCGTTGCTGAGCGCGGCGGCGGTGGCGATGCGCGTGAGCAGCAGCATCCAGCCGACCTCGAAGCCGATGAACGAACCGAAGGCCTCGCGCGCATACAGATAGCCGCCGCCCGGCTGGTCGAAATAGCTTGCGGCCTGGGCATAGCACAGCACCAGCAGGCCGACCGCGAAGCCGGCCAGCAGCACGGCCCACAAACTGGACGGGCCCAGCAAGGCGGCCGCGGTCGCGGGTAGCAGGTAGATGCCGCTGCCGACCACGTCGTTGATCGACAGGCCCAGCAGCTGCCAGCGGCTGACCGCGCGCAGGGTCGCGGGGGCGGTGTCGGCGGAGCGCGCGCCGGTGCGATCGGACGAGGACGGTTCCAAGGCATCACCGGGCGGGAGCGTGAGGGCCAGAGTGCCCGAGTGGGCGCCCGCGAATCCAGCGCGGGCGCGCCGTATCGCGACCGCCGCCACCGGTTGGGCGCCCGTTAGGCCGGGAATCACGGCTACGGCGCTACTATCCGCACGCCTCGGCCGCCGCTGGCCGCCGATCCTCAAGGAGATCGACCCGATGAGAGCGCTGATCCTGACCGCCGCCACTGTCGCCCTGCTGGCCGCCTGCAAGCCCGTGCCGCCCAGCGAGCTTCCGGCGCCTGCCGCGCCCGACGCGCCCGCCGCGCCTGCCGCGCCCGTGGTGGACCCGCCCGCCGTTCCGCCCGCGGTCGCAAGTCCGGAAGCGCCTGCCGCCGATCCCGCGCCTACGCCGCCCACGAACGACGCGGGCCGGGCCCAGGTCAACCAGTCGATCGAGGAAGTGCTGGGCGATCCGGCGCTGTACGAGCCGGCGATCCTCGCCTTCCAGAAAGCGGTGGCCGCGCACGACGCCGCGGCGGTGGCCCGGATGGCCGACTATCCGTTCAACGCGACCCTTGCCGGCAAGCCGACCAAGATCCAGGACGCGGCCGCCTTCGTCGCCGCCTACGACCGCATCGTGACGCCGGCGATCGCCAAGGTCGTGACCGAGCAGAAGTACGCCGAGCTGGCCGTCAGCGGCAAGGGCGTGATGTTCGGCAACGGCGAGGCCTGGATCAACGGCATCTGCCAGGACAAGGACTGCAAGCGCGTGGATGTGCGCGTGGTCGCGCTGCAGTCCGGCGAACCGGCGGCCGCTCATTAACAGGCGTCCGCCCCTGCCGCTGGCGATCGTGCTGGGCGCCGTGCTGGCCTTGGGGGCGGCCGGCAGCGCGCACGCACGCAAGGTCTACCGCTGCGTCGGCCGCGACGGCTCGGTCAGCCTGGCGACCGCGCCCGAGCCGGGCTCGCGCTGCGAGGTGCGCGAGTTCGACGACAACGTCGCCAAGGTGCCCAATCTGTGGGGCTCGATGGGCGTCATCAACGGCACCCTCTACGAACGCCAGCAGGACGGCCAGACCGTCTACAGCACGCGCAATCTGCCCGGCTCGACCAAGGTGCTGTCGTTCATGGTGGAAACGCCGCCGGGCGAACCCGCGCACGTCGGCTTGGGCCGGGTCGGCAAGCCGCAGTTGGACAAGTACGCGGCGCAGTTCCGTTCCGCCGCCAAGGCCACCGGCGTCGACGACGCCTGGTTGCGCGCGATCGCCCATGCCGAAAGCGGCTTCAACGCCGCCGCGGTCTCCCCCAAGGGCGCGCAGGGCGTGATGCAGCTGATGCCGGCCACGGCGAGGGAATACGGCGTGGTCGATCCGTTCTCGGCCGAGGACTCGATCAACGGCGGCGCGCGCCACCTCAAGCAACTGATCCGTCGCTACAAGGGCGATCTGACCCTGGTCGCGGCGGCCTACAACGCCGGCATCGGCGTGGTCGCACGCTACGGCGGCGTACCGCCCTACCGCGAGACCCAGGCCTACATCGCCAAGGTCCAGGCCCTGCACGAGAACTACCGCGCCGCGCTCGCGCCCAAGCCCAAGCGCGCGGGCAAGAAGCGCTGACGCGAGCGCGAAGCGGCGGCGCGGTTCGCTAGCCTCAGGCCAGCGCGGCCTTGTGCGCCTCGAACGGCAGCGGCGTCGCGCCGCTCTGGGCGACGATGCGCGGCTCAGCCGCGGTCAGCAGTTCCTTGCTGCCGTCGACCACCACCAGGATGCGGCCGGCCTCGATCTCGTCGTGGAACTTGCGCCGGATCGGATCGGGCAGGGACGAGCCCACCAGCGCCGAGGCCCAGCAGCCGACCATCGCACCGGCCATGGTCGCCGCCGCGGCGCCGGCCAGGGTCAGCGCGATCGGCGTGGCCGCGACCACCGCCAGGCCCGCCGCCAATCCTGCCGCGCCGCCGATGCCGGCGCCGCGCAACGCGGCCGGCATCAGGTCGGTGTCGGCTTCCTTGCGTTCGTTGGGGATCGACGCGAGCTCGATGTCCGAGCGCGCGATCAACAGGATGTCGTCGTCGTGCACACCGGCTTCCAGGGCGGCGTTCATCGCGGCCTGGGCGCTGGCTAGATCGGGCGTGCTGAATACGTGTCGGATCTTCATGCTTCCTCCTGACGAAGCTTCGTCCTGGAGAGCGTTGCGATACGTTCGATCGCGATGCGCAGCGCGTGGATGGCGGCGTGGGCGCGCAAGCCGCAGCGTTGTCGCCCGGCCGTCGCGGCGAGCTTGGGCGCGGCCGGGTTACCGCGACGTGAGGGCGGCGCGTCTGCGCTTGGCGTTAACGTCGCGGTGCTAATGTGCGCTTCGTTCGTCACCGCATTCATGGAGCTCCGCATGCGCCGTCATCCCGGTTCCGCTTACGTACTCGCCGCCCTCTTCGCGCTGAGCTTGGCCGCCTGCAAGCCGGCGGCACCGCCGGACGCGGCCGCACCGGCGGCCACGCCGGCCGCCGCCAGCGCGGACGCACCGTCGCAGTTCGCCGGCAAGGTCTGGGAGGTCAAGGAGTCGGCCACGGTCGAGAAGGGCACCACCTACGCCTTCCTCGCCGACGGCCATCTGGTGATCGACGGCCCCGGCGGCACCCCGCTGCAGGCGCAATGGAAGTTCGATGGCGGTCAGCTGACCATCATCGAGGAAGGCCAGGTCTATCCGACCGACATCCTCAAGCTGGACGCCGGCGAGTTCCGCATCCGCAGCCACAACCCCGGCGAGCCGGTGGAAGTGCTGCTGGTGCCCGCGGCGGACCAGACCCTGCCGACCGCGCAGGCGAACACGTCGATATGAGCGCGGCCGCGACGAGCGAGGGCGCAAGCCGCCGCGCGGCGCGGGTGTTCGCGCGCAGCGTTCTGGGCCTGCGGACCGGACGGGTCCGCAGGCCCGGCGTTTGACCATGTCCATGCAACCCTTCATCGACGTGAGCTGCCCGTATTGCGGGGAGACCATCGGCCTATTGCTGGACGTCTCCGCGGGCGATCAGACTTACATCGAGGACTGCCAAGTGTGCTGCCGTCCCATCGTCGTCTCCGTCGCCATCGACGAGGAGGGCGAGCCGCAAGTCGGCGTCAGCGCAGAGGACGAGGCATGAGCGCAAGCGTGGGCGGCCGCACCGCGGCCTGGTGTCTGTTGTGGGGCTGGATGCTCGCGGCCTCCGCCCACGCCGCCGAGGTGCTGCCGTGGCAGCCGGCGCGCATCTCCAGCGCGCAATTCGAATCGCATCCGGCCTTCGACCCGCGCAACGGCGATCTGTACTTCGTGCGCAGCCGCCCCGATTTCAGCGGCTGGCGCCTCTACACCAGCCATTGCGGCGCCGACGGCTGGTCGGAACCCGCATCGCCGCCATTCGCGGGCGACGGCGTCGAGGCCGATCCCTGGTTCACGCCCGACGGACGCAGCCTGTACTTCATTTCCTCGCGCTCGGTCGACGGCGTGCCGCGCAAGGACCTGGATATCTGGCGGGTGGATCGCGACGCCAGCGGGCAGTGGGGCCCACCCCAGCGGCTGCCCGAGCCGGTAAATTCGCCCGGCGCCGAATGGTTCCCGCGTCCCGCCGCGGATGGCTGGCTGTACTTCGGTTCCACCAACCGCCCCGGCGGTTACGGCAAGACCGACCTGTGGCGCGCGCGCCAGGACGCGCAGGGCGCCTGGAAGGTCGAAAACCTCGGCCCCCAACTCAACACCGCCGAGGACGAGTACGAACCGCTGATCGCGCCGGGCGGACAGCGCATCGTGTTCATGGCCGGTGACGGCCTCTACGAAAGCCATCGCAAGCACGGCCGGTGGGCGCCACGCGCCAAGCTGGGTCCACAGATCAACGTCAACGGCAGCGAGATCGGCGCGCTGCTGTCGCCTAGCGGGCATTCGATGCTGTTCGCGCGCGACACCAAGGGCGAGAGGTCGGGCGAGTTGTTCCTGTTGCGCGACAAGGGCGACGAAGCCTGGCCGCCGAAGTGCCCGAAGGACGGCTGATACCGCAGCTCCGCGCGCGCCGGTTCGGCGCAGACACGATGAGAGCGAGCGCGACGCATCGCCGCCGATCCGGCTATCGTTCGCATCAGTCCCCTCAAACCGCGACCATGCCCGCAAGCAAATCCGCCGCCGCGCGCGGCCCGGCCGGCGACACGCTGGATACGCGCGCGCTCAATCGCGCCTTGCTGCAGCGGCAGTCGCTGCTGCAGCCGTCGTCGGCATCGCCGCTGGCGATGATCGAGCGCCTGGGCGGTCTGCAGGCGCAGGCGCCGAACCCGCCGTATCTGGGCTTGTGGTCGCGCTTGTCCGAGTTCCGCCCCCAGCAACTGACCGAACTGATGCAGGCGCGTCAGGTGGTACGCGCGACCATGATGCGCGGCACCCTGCATCTGGTCAGCGCACGCGACTACCTGGACTGGCGCGCGACCCTGCAGCCGATGCTGCGGCGCCTGTTCCTGCAAAGCGATCAGGGCCGCGCGGTGCAGGGCATGGATCTGGACGCGCTGGGCGCGGCCGGGCTGGCGCTGCTGGCGCGCCAGTGCTTGAACGCCACCGACCTGGGCGCGGCGTTGCAGCCGCAGTGGCCGCAACGCGACGCCGCGGCGATGGCGCGCTGGGTGCGCGGCGTCGAGCCGCTGGTGCACGTACCGCCGGCCGGGGTCTGGGACTCGCATCGCGCGGCCGGCTTCGCGCCGGCGGCGGACTGGCTGGGCCAGCCCTTGAGCGCGGACGACGCCAGCGACGCGATCGTGCTGCGCTATCTGGCCGCGTTCGGCCCGGCGACGGTGCAGGACATCGCCGCCTGGTCGGGCCTGCAGGGCGTGCGCGCGATCGTCGAGCGCCTGCGTCCGCGCCTGCGCACGTATCGCGACGCGGCCGGCACGACCTTGTTCGATCCGCTCGACGCGCCAGCGCCCGATCCGGATTCGCCCGCGCCGCCGCGCCTGCTCGCCGACTTCGACAATCTGCTGCTTGCCCACGCCGACCGCAGCCGCATCTTCGACGAGCGGCGCAAGTGGTCGGTGTTCACCCGCAATGGGATCGTGCGCGCCACCGTGCTGATCGACGGCTTCGTTGCCGGCACCTGGAGCCTGGAGCGCACCAAGGACACCGCGACGATCGCGATCGTCCCGTTCGCGTCGCTGACCAAGCCGCAGCGCGCCGCCTTGGATGAGCTGGCGCAGCGTTGCTTGAGCGCGTTCGCACCGACGCTCGCGCACGCGGTGAGCTTCCAAGCCGCCTAGGCGAACTCGCGGTGCCCGGATCACGTCGAATCCGCGATCGGTTTGGCGCCGATGCGCGTGCGCGCCTGAGCGCGTCGCCCGCGAACGCATGCGCGCATGACCGGAGCACGCGCGATTTCGTAAAGGTTGTGTTGCGTTCAGCCAATCCAGGCACAGCGCGACCCGGCGCAATGCCGCCTTAGGTCACGTTTTGACGCGTTTCGACGGACTCGCCTAACGTCATTCCTAAGCGATGTGGTTAAGCGAACGTAGCTTTAACGCTTCGCGCGCGCGATCGGTTCAGACGCGCGCCGGCAAGGTGCAGTCGTGCGGTGACCCCCAAGCTTTCAGACATCCGCGCAACACATCACCTCCAGGAGAGATCGCATGAATACCCTGTCCCGCAAGTCGCTGATCGGTGCTTTCGCCCTCGTCGCCAGCCTGTCGGCTCCGCTCGCGTTCGCGCAGCAGGCCGAGCAGGCTCCGCCGGCCGAGCAGGCGCAGACCACCGACGCCGCGGCCGCCGCCGCGACCGATGCGACCGCCGCCCAGACCAGCGAGCCGGCGGCGACCGCCGCCGCGCCGCAGAAGAAGAGCTGGAGCGATGTCGACGTCGACAAGGACGGCAACCTGAGCAAGACCGAGGCCTCGAGCGTGCCGGCCCTGGGCCAGGTCTTCGACAAGGCCGACAGCAACGCCGACGGCTCGCTGACCGCCGACGAGTACAAGGCCTATGTGGCCAAGGCGCAGAGCAGCAAGCCGGCCAAGCACGGCGGTTGATCCGCGCCGACCTAGCTCGGTAAAACCCGAGGGGTGTGGACTCCCCTGCGGAGGAAGGGCGGCTAGGGCCGCCCTTCCTGTTTGCAGGCCCGGTTTTTCGCCGGGCCGCGCGCGCGGCATAATGCGCGCATGAATCGCACGCACGCGGCCGCCATCCGGCTGGTCGGCTTCGACGCCGACGACACGCTCTGGCGCAGTCAGGACTATTTCGACCAGGCCCAGCTCGATTTCGAGCGCATCGTCGGCGCCTATGTCGACCTGCACGATGCCGGCGTGCACCAGCACTTGTACGAAGTCGAGAAGCGCAACATCGCGCTGTTCGGCTACGGCGTGAAGGGCATGGTGCTGTCGATGATCGAGGCCGCGGTCGAGATCACCGGCGAGCGCATCAGCGCCGCCGACCTGCACCGCATCGTCGGCCTGGGCAAGGACCTGCTGCGGCACCCGGTTGAGCTGCTGCCGGGCATCCCCGAGGCGGTGCGCGCGATCGCCGGCGAGTACGACGTGGTCCTGATCACCAAGGGCGACCTGTTCCACCAGGAAGCCAAGGTGCGCCAGTGCGGCCTGGCCGACCTGTTCCGCCGCATCGAGATCGTCAGCGAGAAGGACACCGCCACCTATGCGCGCCTGTTCGATGAGTTCGGCCTGAGCGCCGGGCAGTTCGTGATGATCGGCAACTCCCTGCGCTCGGACATCGCGCCGGTGCTGGAGTTGGGCGGCTGGGGCATCCACATGCCCTACCACGTGACCTGGGCGCACGAGAACGAGGCCGAGGTCGCCGCCGATGCGCCGCGCCTGCGCCGCGTCGACGGCGCCGCCGCGCTGCCGGATGCGGTGCGCGAACTGGCGCGCGCGGCGGTCGCCTGAACGGGCGACGACGCCAGCCCAACGCCGGCTGAGCGGTTCCGCGCCAGGCCGGCGAAATTACGAAATCGTTCACCGTCGCGGTCGCATCGTCGCCCCATGCCTGCAATGGTGCAGGCTTGAGGAGAACGACATGACCGCACTGTCCCGATGGCTCGCCCCGGTGGTCGTGGCCGCCGGTTTCGGCGTGGTCGCGATGGCGCCGGCCCCGGCAATGGCGCAGAGCGACGACCTCGCCCGCGTGATCGTCAACGTGGCCGATGTGATCATCCGCGGCAACACCCCGTACTACCGCTACGGCAACTACGGCTACGACGATCGCCTGATCGTGGTGCGCGATCGCTACGGTCGTCCGACCTACTACCGCAATGTGCCGCGCCACGGCTACGCGCAGCCGCCGTACGGCAACGCCTACGGCTATCGCAATCAGTACAACCGTCCGGGCTATAGCACCGGCAACTGCAACCAGTACGGCAAATGCCGCACCGAGTACTACGACGCCCGCTACGACCGTCGCCACGATCGTCGTTACGACAATCGCTACGACAACCGGTATTACAACGGTCGCTACTACGACAACCGCTACGACAGCCGCTACGACCGCCGGCGCTACGACGACTAAGCGCCGCCCCGACGGCACCGCATGGCGCGGTGCCGTCGTCCGCCCTGCTGTCGCGCACCGCGTTCGGTGCTAGCCTGCGGCCCTGCCCGCAAGGAGTCGTCCCGCCATGAAATCGCTATTGCTGTGCGCCAGCCTGGCCGTCGCCGGCCTGGGTTCCGCCTGGGCCCCCGCGGCGCAGGCCGCCGGCCACGTCGACTGCAAGCTGCGCTTCAACCTCGCGGGCTGGTCGGTGTTCTACAAGACCTCCTCGGGCAGCGGCACGGTCACCTGCGGCAACGGCCAGAGCATGGCGGTCAAGATCAGCGCCAAGGGCGGCGGCCTGACCGTGGGCAAGTCCAAGATCGAGAACGGCGTCGGCGAATTCTCCGGCGTGCACGACATCTCCGAGATCCTGGGCACCTACGCCACCGCCGAGGCCCATGCCGGCGCGGTCAAGTCCAGCAAGGCCCAGGTCATGACCAAGGGCGAAGTCTCGCTGGCCCTGGCCGGCAAGGGCCAGGGCTGGGACCTGGGCGTGGCCTTCGGCAAGTTCGTGATTTCGCGTTGAGCATGGACCGCGGCGTCGCACCGTCGCCCAAGCCGCCGCGTCGGCGCCTGCGGGTGCGCCTGCTGGCGCTGATGGCCTCGATCGCGGCGGTGCTCGGGATCGGCCAGAGCTGGGCGCAGGACTACGCCTTCGGCTGGGATCCGCGCAGCGGCGACGCCTGGGTCGACACTTGGCTGGGCGACGTGAACCGCTACGGCGCGCGCTACCGCGAGCCCTTCGTCGACGAGATGGTGCGCAACTACGGCGCGCCGCGCGAACTGGTGTCTGAACTGCTGGGCGCGCGCCGCTGGGCCGCGGGCGACGTCTACTACGCCTGCGCGCTGGCCCAGGTCTTGGGCCGTCCCTGCCGCTACGTGGTCGACGAATGGGAACGCAGCCACGGCGAAGGCTGGGGCGCGGTCGCGCAGCGCCTGGGCATCAAGCCCGGCTCGCCCGAGTTCCACCGCCTCAAGCGCGGCTTCGTGCCGACCTACGACCGCTGGGGCCGGCCGATCGCGATCGATGCCGAACTGCGCCGCGATTTCCCGAACCGGCCCAGCGTGAAGAGCAAGCGTGCGCAGCCGTCGCAGGCCGCGCGCGAGGCCGGCAAGGGCAAGAGCGCCGACAAGGCCAAAGGCCCCGCGCCGCGCAAGGCACAGGGCAAGCAATAGGCGCGCCCGCACGGCTGGGCTGGGCGGCTTTATGATGGCCGCATGAGCGAACGCGCCCCTGCCGCGGACATCCGCATCGTCGATTTCGCGCCGCAATGGCGCGCCGATTTCGCCCGCCTCAATATCGAATGGCTGGAACGCTGGTTCGTGGTCGAACCCATCGACCGCACGGTGCTGGAAGACCCCGAGACCCACTTGCTCGCCGACGGCGGACGCGTGCTGTTCGCCGTGGACGGCGCGCAGCGCGCGCTGGGCACGGTCGCGCTCAAGCACGAGGGCGATGGCGTCTACGAGCTCACCAAGATGGCCGTCGACAGCCGCCTGCGCGGCGGCGGCCTCGGGCGCCTGCTGATACTGGGCGCGCTGGAACGCTTCCGGGCGATGGACGGTCGCGAACTGTTCCTGGAATGCAACACCAAGCTGACGCCGGCGTTGAAGTTGTACGAGAGCGTCGGCTTCCGTCATTACCCGGCGCCGCGCCCCGGTTCGCACTACGTCCGCGCCGACGTCTATATGGTCTGGCATCCGCCGGAGTAAGGCCGGCGCGGGTCGGGCACGCGATCACTCCTTCTTCTTGTTGTCCATCGGCCGCTAGTTCTGCGGCGGATCGTCGGCGTTGGCCTTGGGTGGCTGCTGCTGACTCATCGCGCGATGCGCGGCATCCATCTCGGCGGCGCTGACCTTGCCGTCGTGGTCGGCATCCATCTGCTCGAACATCGCCGCGCGCCTGCGGCATGCTCCTCGGCGGTAACGATGCCGTCGCGGTTGCTGTCGATCTCTGTGATCTTCTCGGCCGAACTCATCGCTTTGGGTTTGGCGGTTTCCTGGGCCAGAGCCGGCGTCGCCGCGAGCGCGACTTTAGGCACTTTTCATGGGGGCCTCCTCCGCTGCGCTGCGACTCAAGGCTTCGCCGCGCGCGGTAACACAGGCGTCGGCGTCGGCTTGTTCAGCGCCCTTCGCATCCAGACGATTCATCTGCGGATCTGTCGCGCGCGCGAGTTGGCTCACGAGCAGGAGCAGCCCCGCTTAAGGCTTCCGCAGTAAGTTACGGCTCATGATGGCGTTGGCCCCGTATTCCGGTTCGTGAGCCCGTGCTTTGTCAGCAAAAATCTGCCCAGAAATATGTGCCAGTGATAGACATAAAAGATATAGAGAATATGCCCAAATGGGTTCGGCATGGGAAATCTGCCCAACTGTTGTGGCGGCGAAGTTGGCCGCTGTTAGCATTGCCTCACCTGGGGATAGCCCTGCTGCAAAGGAAAGCGGCAATGTCGAATCTCGTCGTGTATATCGTTCCTGGCACCTGGCAATACGGATTCTTTCGCCGGAAGTCTAAGCCGGGGCACCCAATGTGGTTTGAGCAGGGCGGTGGATTTTACGATTCGGTGCTGGAGCCGCTACCGAAGGGAACCCAGATCCGCCGCCTGATTTGGAGCGGACAAAACCGCTTCGGCGCAAGAAGCGCAGCAGCTCAGAGGCTCGCTGGCATCATCGTTCAAAAGAGTGAAGAAGACCCGCCTGACACGGTGTACGCGATTGTCGCGCACAGCCACGGAGGGACAATCGCAGCTGACGCGGTGTCCATGATTTCAGGAGATCCCGTTACAGGCCGAATTGCTGGTTTGATCACACTCGCCACCCCGTTCGCGAGTAGCTCTCCAGCTGGAACCATTCAGGGATGGGTTTTTGCCGCAGCAGTGGGCGCTTTTTTTGCCGCGCTGATAGCGCTCGCTGGAATTTGGATGGGGCCAGAATGGTTGATTTCGAATCGCCTGCTAATCCTGCCTCTACCCTTCGCTGCTGTCGTTGTGACGCTTTTACATCCGGTGATGCATGCGCTGATGGGAGGTGACGCCTCAGACTACGCGGCGGGGAAGCGATTGCCTGATGATTTTCACGTCATGGTGCTACGCGCGCCGCAAGATGAAGCCTCTTTGGTTTTGTCGTTCGTCCAGACGCTTCGGAAGGCTGCGCGAGCAATCTATTCGATAGTGGATCTGCCTGCGATTTCGGGGTCATTTTTTTTGTTGGTGGCTGGTGCTGTTACTGCCATTTTTCTACAAAGAGGTGTCAGATGGTTGCTTATGAGTTGGGCCGAATTTCCATCGGAAGCCGCCAGCATGTTGACGTTCCCGCTCGCGGCGGGGATTCCTGCGGCAATCCTTGTCTTGGCCGAAGTATTGTCTGCCCTCTCCGTCGGGCACTGGCGTCCGTGGCTCTGGTGGGCAAGAAACATTGATGTCGAAGCCGCGCCTCTGAATCACTACAACTGCTCAATTGTCGTATTGAGCAACGAGAGTGACGATCACTTGCCAGGCTTGCGTCATTCTTTGCACGAGCGAGAAGATGTCAGGGCTTTCGTCAAGTTCTTTTTGAATGGCTTAATCGACGATGGCTCCTCGAGTCATGATGCGTCGGTCGTAGAACAGGGCGCGTCCCACGAGTGAATGCTTCGGCTCAGGCTTGACGCATGGTGGCTTCTTAGGCTGCCCCCCC